>OZ241751.1:0-2943307 GCA_965201135.1 Dehalococcoidia bacterium | reverse complement strand
CCTCGGGCCCGGAGGGCGACACCGGTCTGTTCGTGATGGGGTCCGACGGGCAAGGGCAGCGAAGGCTGACGGCGGGCGCGCCCGCCACGCTCCCGGATTGGTAAGCGAACTCGTGAAGCCCGACCCGCTCACGCGCGACGACGCGGGAAACCTCGCCGCGCCCGCCGCGCCCGACTCCGACGCTTGGGACGATTGGGTCTCCGCCACGCGGCTGCGCGGCTACCTCCTCAAGGCGACGCTCTCCGACTGGCTCGAAGCCTACGGCTTGGAGAAGGGATTCGTCCGCGACACGGACTTGCCCGGCTACGACGAGCGCCTGCAGTTCCCCATCTTCATTATGCAAAAGGGCGGGCAGTTCGAAGAGGCCGTCGTCAAGCATGTCCAAACGTTCCACGAGATCGAGGCGATCTCCCAGGACAGGCACGACGTGCGCGACTTGGCGGCGGCGCGCCGGACCGTCGACGCCATGGCCGCCGGCCGCCCGATTCTGCATCAGGCCGTGCTCTGGAACGCCGAAACGCGCACCTATGGCGTCGCCGACTTCCTCGCCCGCTCCGACGTGTTCGACGAGTTGTTCCCGGGCCACCTCCCGCCGGGAGAGGCGTCGCGCCCCGCCCCGGGCATCGACGCCCCCTGGCACTACGTCGTCATCGACGCGAAGTACACGACGGTCCGCCTCGACTCCGCCGGCGAGATCGGCTCCTCTGGCTCCGCCCCCGCCTACAAGGCGCAGTTGTACGTCTACAACGACGCCCTGGCGCGCATTCAGGGCTACGCTCCCCCCAGAGCGTTCCTGCTGGGCCGCCGCTGGACTCAGAGCGGGCGCGGATTCGGAAACAACGCGATGGAGCGGCTCGGCCCCGTCAGGATGACCGCGGATTTGCGCGCGCAGGTCGTCGCGGCGGCGGAGTGGACGCGCAGACTGCGGACGGAAGGCATGCATTGGAGCGTCTTCCCCTCCCCCTCCGTCCCCGAACTCCGCCCGACGAGCGCGGACTGGCCCTGGGCCGCCGCCGTAAGCCGGATCATCGAGCGCTTGGAAGACCCCATCCAACTCTGGCAAGTCGGGCAGGAGAAGCGCGACGCAGCCGTCCGGGCGGGCATCACGTCGTGGAAAGACCCGCGGGCGACGCCGGAGTCGCTCGGCGTCAACGGCTTCGTCTACCGCCGCGTCCTGCAGCAGATCCTGGACGCGCACCGCGACGGCGGGCCCGTCGTCCGCCCCGAGCGCGTCAACGCCGCCCGCGACGAATGGGGAGCGGAGCCCCCCGTCGAGTTCTTCGTCGACTTCGAGTACGTCTCCGCGCTCGACGACGACTTCTCCAAGTTCCCGGAGTCCGACGCCGACCCCGTCATCTTTATGATCGGCTGCGGGCACGTCGAAAACGGCGAGTGGGCGTTCCGCTGCTTCATCGCCGACCGGCTCGACCCGGAGAGCGAGGCGCGCGCAATAGACGACTGGCTCGCCCATATGCGGGAGACCGAACAGCGGCTAGGCGGCGGAGCGGAGGCGAACGTCTTTCACTGGGCGCCCGCCGAGGAGACGAACTACGAGACGGCATGGAACTCGGCGCGCAAGCGGCATCCGGAGAAGGACTGGCCGGAGGTCAACTGGTTCGACCTCCTCCGCAAGGTCGTCCGGGCGGAGCCGGTCGTCGTCCGAGGCGCGATGGGGTTCGGCCTCAAGACAGTCGCCCGCGCCTTGCATTCGCACGGCCTAATCCAGTCGTCGTGGGGCGACTCCAAAGTGGACGGCATGGGCGCGATGGTCGGCGCGTGGCGGAGCGGCGCCGAGGCCGCCGAGCGGGGCGTCCGCCTCGCCGACACGGAGTTGATGGGCGAAATCCGCGCCTACAACGAGGTGGACTGCAAAGCCCTCATGGAGATCCTCCGCTACCTCCGCGAGCGCCACTAGCCCGCCGATGCAGGCGGGGCCATCCCCTCCCCCCACTGCCATCCGCCCCTTGCGCCGCCCGCCCCCTCTCCTCTACGCTGTCCCTATGACTCCGCGCTCGAACCCCAACGACCGACCGATGCCCTCTGACGGCGTGGCCTCATTCCGGCCTCATTTCGCCCCAATTCGGCCTCGAAACGCCCCAAAACAGCCCCAAACCGGCCCGTTCGCCCGCCGGAGCGCAGGAGTAAATGAGGCCAAATGAGGCCAAATGAGGCCACACTTAAAGGACTAGGCGAGGCCGCGCTGATTGAGCGCCTCGCCGAGCGCGTCCGCGCCGCCGGAGCGGAGCGCCCGGCCGGCGGATCCGACGTCATCGGAATCGGCGACGACGCGGCGGCGTGGCGCGTGAGCGGTCTGCAAGTCGTCACGACCGACGCGATGGTCGAGGACGTCCACTTCCGCCCCTCGACCTCCTCCTGGGCGGATGTCGGCTGGAAGGCGTGGGTCTCCAACGTGAGCGATGTCGCGGCGATGGGCGCGGAGCCTGTCGCGGGGCTCGTCGCGCTCGGACTGCCGCCGTCGCTTCCGCTCGACGCCCTCGACGCGCTCTACGACGGCATGCTCGAAGCCTGCGCGGCCTACGGGACGGCCCTGATCGGCGGCGACGTGACGGCCTCCCCGACGGCGTTCGTGTCCGTGACGATGACGGGGACGATGCCCGACGCGCCCGGCGGCGCTCCGCTCGCGCGGGCAGCGGGGCGGGCGGGCGACGCGCTCGGCGTTACGGGGCCGCTAGGCGCATCGCGGGGCGGCCTGCTCCTGCTGGAGCGCGGCGCGGCGCCGGACAACGAGGCGCGGCAAGCGCTGATCCAAGCCCACCGCAGGCCGTCCGCCCGCGTGGACGCCGGCCTCGCCCTCCGGCGGCTGGGCGTCCGATGCGCGATGGACGTGTCCGACGGCCTCGCGGCGGACATTCGCAAACTGGCGCGGGCGAGCGGCCTCGCGGCGCGCATAGAGACGGAGCGCGTTCCCGCCGCGCCCGCGCTCACGCAGGAGTTCGGCGCCGACGCGCTCCGTCTGGCCGTCGAAGGCGGCGAGGATTACGAGTTGCTGTTCGCCGCCCCCCCGGAAGTCGCGGAGGCCGCCGTCGCCGCGCTCCCCGGCAGCGCGGTCATCGGCGCCCTCGCAGAGGGAGAGCCGGGCGCCGCCGCGTTCCTTGACGCTCATGGCGCGCCCATCGCATGGGACGCCGCCGGCTGGGAGCATCTGCGGTGAGCGCACTGCGGTTCGAGACGGCGAGGGCGAATGAGACGCAGGCGCTGGAGCGGCGGCGCGGCGCGCTCGCGCAGCCGGACGGACATTTGCCTATTGCGCGGTCGCGCTCTTCCTTGTGAGACTGGATTCACTGCGGCCATGCGCCGCGCAAATCCGAACGCGCAAGGAGACCCCGATGCCGCCCGACAACGCGAACACGCAACACATCCAAGGCCCCGGCGAGCGCGCCGACCGCAGAGAGTCGATCTGGAGCGTCGGCGAGCCGTGGCGGTGGCTTTACTTCACGTTCTTCTTGCTGCTGATGGGCGCGGGCTCCTCGCTCGTCGGCTGGGACACGCTGTTCGGAGAGGGCGCGGACAGGGGCATGGTACAATTGTTGCTGGCGGCGTTCATGGCGCAGGCTGCGGTTTCGGTGGCCTCTGCTGGGATGTCGCTGGGGATAACGGAGGTCGTGATGCTGTCGACGATGTTGGCGCGGAAGTTGGACGAGCGGAAGGCGCGGATCCTGCGCGAAGGCCGGCAAGAGGGCCGGCAGGATGGCCTCAGGGAAGGCCGGCAAGAGGGCCTCAGGGAGGGCCGTTTGGCCGAGCGGGCCGTTCGCGACGCGGAGTGGGACGCTTGGCTGGAGCGCATGGCGGCGGCGCAGGCCGCCGGGGAGGCGTTCGACGAGCCTCCGCCGTCGCGCCGCGCGGACGACGTGAACGGGACGGCGGGGCGCAACGGGGCGTAGCCTCCTCCTAACCACGTCGCCCCTGTCCGCTGGGATGTCGCTGGGGATAACGGAGGTCGTGATGCTGTCGACGATGTTGGCGCGGAAGTTGGACGAGCGGAAGGCGCGCATCCTGCGTGAAGGGCGGCAGGATGGCCTGCGCGAAGGCCGGCAGGATGGCCTGCGCGAAGGCCGGCAAGAGGGCCTCAGGGAAGGCCGTTTGGCCGAGCGGGCCGTTCGCGACGCGGAGTGGGACGCGTGGCTGGAGCGCATGGCGGCGGCGCAGGCCGCCGGGGAGTCGTTCGACGAGCCTCCGCCTTCGCGCCGCGCGGACGACGTGAACGGGACGGCCGGGGGCAACGGGGCCTAGGACTCCGGGCGCGTCGTTAGGCGCCGCTTACGCGGAAAATGCGCTGATGAAGATAACCAGAGCCAGCCACTTGTTCCTCGCGTTGTTCCTCCTGGTCCTCGCGTTAGTGGTCATAGTTGCCTGCCTGATCCTCATCGCCGCCCTGGTCTACGGCGGCATCATTGTGATAACTCCGCTCGTTGCCTTACTTGTCGGCGTGGAGGAATCAACCGCCAGAATCGTTGCTATAGTTCTGGTTGCCGCCGTCGCCATCGTCGGCGTCGCCATTGGCTTCGCTAGATTCCTCGGGATTAAAGGGGTCTGACGCGTGAAAATCGAAATCGGCGAATCCCTCGCTTGCTCCTACCTGCGCCACGTCGAGCGCTGCTGGCTCGTGCAGGCCAACTGGAAGGCGCCCGAGCATTGGGGGCGGCGCCTAACGGACGCCGAACTCGAGGATCTCTTTGAGCAGATGAAGAGCCTCTTCGACCCCAACGGCGCCGTGTTCAAGCAGACGAAGAACGCCGCGCAGTTCCTCAAGCAGGGCGAGATAGACATCGTCGGCATCGACCAGCAGGGCGGCGTCCACGCAATGGAGGTCGCCTTCCACGAGGCCGGGCTGAACTACGGCAGCAAGGCGGAGACTGTCAACCGCGTCCTCAAGAAGATGCTCCGAACCCTCTTCATCCTGCGCGCCTACCACCCGCCCCAGACGCCGCTCTATATCTACTTCCTCTCGCCAAAGGTGAACCCCGCCGTCCAGCGGCCGCTGGAGGAGAAGTTCGCCGCCTTGCGCCAGGAATATCCGCATATCGCATGGAGCCTCCTGACCAACGCCGATTTCACCGAGTCCGTCGTCAAGCCCACGCTGGAGAACGCGAGCGACGTCGACGACTCGTCCGAGTTGTTCCTGCGCTCCGTCAAACTGCTGGAAACGGCAGGCTACCGCCTCATACCGCCATGGACTACTCCTAACGGCCCTACCCTGCCTAACGGTCCGCCCCCGCCTATCGGCCAACCTAAGGGCAGAATCCAGCCGCTCGTCGAAGACTTGATGCGGACGCTCCTCGTAGCCCGCCCCATGCTGCTCAGCGACGCGGAGAAGAGCAACCTGCAGAACAACGAATACTGCAAGCGCGGGCTAGGGCTTCGGATCGGCAATTTCAGTCTCATCCGCAGGATAGAGTTGGGTACAACAGGCAACGACGGGCGGAATAGGTACTACACCGACCGCTACGGCGAATTCTACGTCTGCTCGCAGTGGGGGAAATCCTATCACTGCGCCAACGCGAAGAGCCTGCTGGCCTGGGTCGAAGACCTCATCGCGCGGAAGCCGGAGCACGCGGACGCCCTCCGCCCGCATGCCCAAGCCTTCCGCGACTACCTAGCGGGGAACCGCGCCTAGCCCGGCTCCCCGGCGAGGGAGGGCGGAGGAGAGGTTGCGACAGATCGGCGCCCGGTCAATTATCTTTCGCAGACCACGCCGTCCTTGTCTCTGTCGCCTTGTGATGGCACGAGAAGCGCGGGAAAGCCTCGTCCAGTTCCGCTGCTCCCGCGCACGCGGACTTCTCCCGCGCGCTCCGCGTCTTCGCAGGTTTCATAGGGTCCGCCATCGGAAGCATTAGGCGAACCGCCGGCGCCCGTCGGTTCGGCGCACGCGGCGGCAAGCGCATTCGCTTCGTCTTCCGTTTGCGTCAGATTCCAAGCCAGTTTCACGGTTATCCACTGCGTTGCGTACTGGCATGCGTTGCGTTCCGGCATCCATTCGTCGGGAGTTTTGCTTCCTTTGGCGGCGTTCGTGTCTAATGCGACGGCGTTGAGGTTGCGCGTATCGTTGTAAAAGGCTTTGCGCTGGTGGTAGTCCCATTGCGACGCTCCTGAATTGAGCGCGTTTGAGACGGGCACGTGGTGGTCAATTTGCAGGATGCGCGAATCCGTAATCTCTTCCCCTGTCCACGGGTCTATCCAAAGACCGCCCCGCACTTTGCAATCGACGATTTCAACAGGCTCGATGCTCTCTTCCTCAAGCACGCGCTGACGGGTATCCATGCAGTTCACAGTCGTCCAAGCGCGCCAAGCGTCGCTGTCCTTATCCGGCGGCGCCGGCGGCGTAGGGAGCAGTCCGGGCGCAGGCGTCTCGCCCGGAGGAACGTATCGAATGTCCGCTAAGTCATAAGACGCAGGGAATACGACTTGCCACCGCCTTGCAGGATAGAACGGATCGCCGACGCGCAGGGCGACGGGGAAGGAATTGAAGAAGGCGTGCCCATGCCATCGACCTCCCGCTATGAGTCCGGGAATTTTTTGTATGTCTTGATACGCTCCGCACTGCGGAGGCATCCACTGGGGGTCTGTTATCTCGGGTCCTACGACTCCCTGTATGTGCCAATTGGGAAATTGCGCGTCTTGCCTGCTTGCATTGCGAATTTCCAGCGCAACGCTCCAGCCTTGGAATGGGCAAGCGTCGGTAGGCTCGATTCGCTCGGGCAGCCCGGTTACGAACACCTCGAAGCCGCCGTGGCGAACGGAATTCGGCGGCGCGGGAGTCGCCGTAGGCGTGGGTTCCGTAGTAGGGCGTAGGCGTAGGGACGAGAGTCGCCGTTGGCCTTAGCGCTAGAGGCGAAGGGGGCATGGGAGTAGGCGAGGGCGTAGAGGTGGGGACGGGAGTCGCCGTCGGAATTCGCGTGGACGTAGGGGCAGGCGTTGGCGTGGGGGCGGCAATCCGACAGTCCCGCAGAGTAGGAATGTCGAAGATAACGGTGACGCCGTCGCCCTCCCCGGTAATCACGACTTCCTGTCCAGTATAGATATTCAACGCCTGGGTTTCGTCCGCATAGTAGCACCGGACTTGCCGACCGAAGCCGAATACGCGCGACGACTCGGCTATCACCGTGTAATCATTCTCCACTTCGGCTACTATGCCCCTGGTCACTTGCACCGGACGGCCTCCGTTTTCGCTGTATTTGAAGCGTTTGTCGGCGGCAAGTTTGTTGGATTCGTATCTGTCCAGCAGCGTTCCTATGGTTGTCTGAACGGGCATCGGCGCGGCTGTCCGGTTGCCCCCGGAAGGCGAGGAGCAAGCGGCGGTCAGGTTGAAGGCGACGGCGATCAACCCCAACAGGAGCAAACGCGCGGGGGAGAAGACGGCGCCGTCTGGGGCAGCCCACTGAAGCAAGCGTTGCATGGCCATAGAACGTGGCGCGGCGCCTGGGGCGCTTGCGCGCCTCTAATGGGGGGAGTTCCCGCGTAAGCGGGAACGACGGTCATTATGGGGTTGCGCGGGCTAAGGTTAGAAGGGGCGCAGCGCTAGGGCAAGCGCCGCAACCGCCAGCAAGGCGTAGACCGGCCACGTGCCCGGCGAGACGAGCGCGCCCGGGAAGAACCGAGAGGCGTTGCCAGGAGACAGATCGAAGAGAGCATCGCCGAGCGGGATATCCTTGCGGAGACGACTGGCGTGGCAATTGAACTTGGCCCGATACGCCCTCTCCATGGCCACGTAGTAGGCGTCGATGATGAACCCGACGACCACTATTCCGGCTCCGACGGTGTAGGCCGCGTTTTGGAACTCCAGCGAGGTGACCGCGACGGCGGCGAACAGCGTGATCGTCCACGTCTTGACGTGGCGGCTGCTATCGGCCATGCGAGCGATGATGGCCTGCAGCATCTGCAGGTGGGCGACGGCGGTCTGTCTGTCGGTGGGCATGAGACCTTCCCCCTATGGATCTGAGCATGTCCGCGACCTTGCCGGCAACGATTGCATCAACGGCCGCCGAAGGCATAGGATAACGCCCGCGCCCAAGCGCAGGAGGGAAGCGTCGGCGATGAACGACCAGCAGTTGCTGACAACGCTTCGCGCTGTGGGCATGGCGTGCTTCGTCAAGTACTATGAGCATGCCGGCGACCCATCCCTGGATCAGCGGATACGTGACGCTGATGGCTACACGACGTATCAACAGCGCGCAAGCGGCATACGCAGCATCGTCATCCTGCATGGGCGCGGCAAAGACGCGTTGGCCATCATCGCCAAATCCCGCAATGTGGATGCGGAAACGCGAAAGAGGGCGGACGACCTCCTAGCCCGCGCCTGACCCGGCGCGCAACGGCAGCCCGCTACGGAGCGGCTGCGCTCCGATGGCGTGTCCGTCACTATCGTAGCGCCTGCACTGCGGCATTCGGGGCGCTCCCAGTAGGTTCCCGCCGACGCGGTCAGGGGCGCCGACGCGCCGCTGACATTCGCCTATTGCGCGGTCGCGGCGCCGCTTTCTATGGTGGGCCTAGCGCTATAATGCGCTACGCTGGCTAATGGAGGCGAAACGATGACCATGCAAGCAGTCGAAATGACGGAGGCCCCGGCGCGGATCGCGGAGCGCGTGAGCCGGTTGGAGGGGTCGAGCGAGCAGGTGAGCGAGCGGCTGCGCGACCTCACGACGCAGATGACGCGGATGACGGCGCAGATGGAAGAGTTGCGCGTCGAGATGGCGTCGGAGATGAAGGCGCTGCGCGTCGAGGTGGACCGGAAGTTAGAGGCGCAGGCGGCCCAGATCGAAGCGTTGCGCGTTGAGATAGACCGGAAGTTCGAGGCGCAGGCGGCCCAGATCGAAGCGTTGCGCCTCGAGGTGGCTGCGGAGATGAAGGCGCAGCGGGACGAGACGAATCAGCGGTTCGCGGAGCAGAACGCGACGATAACGGCGCTCGGGGAAAGCATACGCGCCGAGACGAACCAGAGGTTCGCGGAGCAGAACGCGATGATGAGCGCGCGGTTCGCGGAGCAGAGCAGCCGGCTCAATCTGCTGACCGCCGCCTTCATCGGGGCCGCCGTCGCGCAGTTCGGAGGGATCGTCGGCCTCGCCGCAACCATCCTGCCGAGGCTCTAGCGCCTGCATTGCGGCATTCGGGGGCGCTCCCAGTTCCTACGCGGGGAACGACGGCGGTTGCGCAAAAGTCTCTAGCGGGAACCGCCCCTAGCCCGGCTTCCCTGACCACAGTTCGCCCAAGCGCTACACTCTCCTTATGCGCCGCATCCTCGTTCCCGCTCTTGTCGCCGCCGCGCTCAACGCCGGCTGGGAGCGTCCGCGTTGAGCGCGGCGCGGTTCGACACGGCGAGCACGGAGGAGACGCAGGCGCTGGGGCGGCGGCTCGGCGCGCTCGCGCAGCCGGGCGACCTCTACCTCCTGCGCGGGCCGCTGGGCGCGGGCAAGACGACGCTCACGCAAGGCGTCGCGTGGGGCGCGGGCGCGACCGGCTACGCCCACAGCCCGACGTTCGTGCTCGTGCACGAATACCAGGGGCGCATCCCCATCCACCACGTCGACCTCTTCCGCGTTGACGGCGGCGACTTGGAGGCCGACGACCTCGGCTTCGGCGAAATGCTGGAGACCGGCGCGTGCGTCGTGGAGTGGCCGGAGAAGGCGGAGGCCGTCTTCCCCGACGAGCATCTCGCCGTGACCATCGCCTTCGGCGACGCGCCCGACGCCCGCGCGCTGACGCTCGAGCCGCATGGCGAGCGCTACGCCCGCCTCGCCGCCGCCCTCCAACAGGAGGGCACGTGACGCCGCATCCCCCTCTCCCTAGAAGTGGAGAGGACGCCGCGAACGCGGCGGGTGAGGGCACTGCCGGCGGCGCTGCGAGCGAGACGAAGGATGCGCGAAGCGTCCCATCGAGAGGGTAAATGACCGCCTACCTCGTAATAGACACCACGACGCGCTGCGGCGCCGTCGGCCTCTGGCGCGGCGGAGGCCTGGCGCGGGCGGCCCTCTGGCGCTCCCGCAACAACCACACGGCGGAGTTGATGCCCGCCGTCCAGCGGCTGACCTCCGACGAGGGCGTCGCGCCGTCCGGCCTGAGCGGCGTCGCCGTCGCCGTCGGACCCGGCGGATTCAGCGCACTGCGGACGGGCATCGGCGTCGCGCAAGGGCTGGCAGTCGCGCGAGGCATCCCCGTCGCGGGCGTGAGCGCACTCGAGGCGACCGCCCGCCCTTTCCGCAACGTGGCGGAACTCGTCTGCGCCGCTCTTCCGGCGGGACGCGGCGCCGTCGCATGGGCCGTCTACGGAACGACCGGCGGAGCGTGGGGCGCGCTCGGCGCGGAGCAAGTGTCGGACGCCGACGAGTTCGCCGCCGCGCAGTCGGGGGCGGAACTCTTCTGCGGCGAGGGGCTGCCGGAGGCCGCGGACGCGCTGCGGCAACGGTTCGGAGCGGACATCCGCCTCATCGAAGAGACGGCGCCGCTCGCGCGGCTTGGCGGCCTCGCGTCGCTAGGCGCCGCGCTGCTCGACGCGGGCGAAACGGGCGCGGGGCCCGTCCCCCGCTACCTGCGCCCTCCCCGCATCACCCCGCCGAACCCCCCGCGCCCAGCGGGGCGGTGACGCGGGGCAGGGCGGAAGAGAACGCTCCGCCGTTCGAGCCGCTGCAAGAACCGGCGTCGCGTCCGTCTATATCCCAATGCGCAGGCGGAGGAAGAGGTGGCTATGCGCTCTCTTGCGGAGCTTCCTGCAGTATGTCGAGCAGGCGGACGTCGGTTCGCCGGGCGTCGAGGATCACGTTGCGAAGCGCGTCGGGCGGACGCCGTCATCGAGGGGGAGACGGATTCCGGCTTGTAGCCGAGGTCGTGCGCGAGGTGGATGACGAAAAGCGCTCTGACCGCCTCCTCGGAGGCGGATGGGTCGGTCGCCCGTCCCTTGCGGATTCTCTCGTCGTAAGCGGGGCGGCCGTCTCGGAGGGACACGACGCAGCCGGGGACGCCGGCGATTCTCCGCTCGAGGGCGGCGCGGAGAAGAGCGGCGCCGTCGCGCTCCAAGTCCGGTCCGTCGGAGTAGGTCATTGCTCGCGTCGCGCTCCTTGCCGCTTGGCGATGGATAGGGCTGCCGTTAGCCTACACGACTCGGAACGCTTGTCAACGGACGTTTGGCGCAACGCGCCGACGAGGGGCCGCATAGCAGCGCGCTCCACGGGGCCACTAGGGCTCCGTGCCGCCGACTCTTCTCCTGCGCGACATCGTAGGCGGATTCCACGCGGCGCCGGACGACTGGGGCAGAGACTAACCGCTTATGGGCGGAATGCAAGCCGCAAGGAACGAGGACCCTCGCCCCGCCCCCACGCGCAAAACGCGCCTCTCCGCGCAAGCATCCCTGCGACAAACGCCCCTTGCGCGAACGCCCCCTCCATCCCTTACGATGGAGCCGATTGGCCAAGCCCCGTCGCTCGGCGGCGAGGCCGCCGGCGGGATATGGCGTAATATGTTCGCGGAAAGGAGCGCGGGGCGATGCTGACGCGGGAGCAGAACGAACTTCTTACGCGAGTCGGGCCGGGGACGCCGATGGGCGAGACGCTGCGTCGCTATTGGATTCCGGCGCTCCTCGACTGGGAACTCCCCGCGCCCGATTGCCCGCCGTTGCGCCTGCGCCTCCTCGGCGAGGACTTGGTCGCGTTCCGCGACACGAGCGGGCGCGTCGGCGTTCTGGACGAGCGCTGCCCGCACCGCCTGACGTCGCTCTGGCTGGGGCGCAACGAGGAGAACGGCCTGCGCTGCGTCTACCACGGCTGGAAGTTCGACGTGACGGGCCAGTGCGTGGATCAGATGAACGAGCCGCGCCCGTTCGCGTCCAAGATCCGGACGGCGTCCTATCCGGTCGCGGAGGCCGGAGGCGTTCTGTGGGCGTATATGGGCCCGCCGGAGAAGCGGCCGCCGCCGCCCGACTTCGCGTGGACGCGAGCGCCGGAAGACCGCCGCGTCGTCACCAAAGTGGTCGAGGAGTGCAACTGGCTGCAGGCGCTCGAGGGCGGGATAGACACCTCCCACGCGCCGATTATGCACCGGACGCTGCGCCCGAACGCGTCGCAGCCTGGCATTCCGCCGACGGACGTCTTCGTGCAAGGCTCCGCGCCGACGCTGGAGGTGGACGTCACGGACTACGGCTACCGCTATTTCGGCGTCCGGGCGCTCGGAAGCGGCGAGCAGTACGCGCGGGGCTATCACTTCGTTATGCCGTGGACGCAGTTGCGCCCGGCGGGGCGGGGCGTCCAAAACCGGACGCACGGCCATCACTGGACGCCGATAGACGACCGCCATTGCCTCGTGTGGAACTGGTACTACGCCGAGGACGATTCGCTGAGCAAGGGCGAGGCGGGGCCGGAGGAGACGGGCAACGTGTTCGGCGTCGACGTGGATGTCGAGAACGGCTTCCGCTCCGTCCGCAACCGCTCCAACAACTGGATGATCGACCGCGAGGCGCAGCGGACAGAGACGTTCACGGGCATCGTGGGCATCAATACGCAGGATAGGGCGGCGCAGGAGATGATGGGGCCGATCGTCGATCGGACGCGAGAGCATTTGGGTCCGGCGGACAGGGCGATCATCGCGGCGCGCAAACTGCTGGAGGAGGCGGTCCGCGCCGTGCAGGACGGCGGCGACCCGCCGGGCGTCGCGCCGACGTACTACGGGCTGCGCGCCGCCGAAACGACGCTTCCCGCCGGCGCGGACTGGCGCGCCGACCTCATTCCGCGGATGGATCCGGGCCGCTGAGGGGGATTCGCTCCTGGCGTGGTCAAAGCGTTTCGTCCTACGCCGTTTGCAAGACTCCACGCTGTGGAGGATGACCGCTTTGACCTCGAGTAGAGCGCAGGGACGAGGCTGCGCCGGCGGAGCGGCCAGTGCAAGCGGATCCCTCGTACGGATGCGGCGCCGTTCGGCGGCGGAGCGTTATTGCAGCCTCCGCGCGGCGTATAGTGGAGTCCGCTCGCCCGCCGCGTATGGACACGACAGCCCCCCAGCATAAGGAGCGCCCTCCGTCTTCCCAGGCGCTCCGCTATCCCGACTTCCGCATTCTGTGGATCACGACGGGGCTCGTCGCCGGAGGCGTCTGGTTTCAGCAGGTGACGCTGGGCTGGCTCGCCTACGACCTTACGCGGGACCCGCTGCACGTCGCGGGCGTCGTGGGGATTCGGACGCTGCCGCTGCTGCTCTCGCCGGTGACCGGCGTCATCGCCGACCGGGTGGACCGGCGGAAGTTGCTGCTCGCGGATCAGGCGCTGGTGACGCTGCTGGTGTTCGGGTTCGCGCTGCTGCTCCGGCTCGATCTGCAGCGGGTTTGGCATCTCTACGCCTTCGCGCTGACGTTCGGGCTGCTGTGGGCGGCGAACAACCCGGTGCGGCAGGTTCTGACGGCGAACACGGTGCCGCGCGAGGCGCTAATGAACGCGACTGCGATGATCTCGATGGCGTTCAATCTGATGCGCGCGCTCGGCCCGGCCGTCGGCGGGCTGGTCATCGCCCGGTTCGGGCCGGACGTCAACTTTTTCATTCAGGGCGCGCTCTTCCTCGCGGCGCTGGGGATGCTGACGCGCCTGCGGACGCCGTACTACGCCGGCGACCGCGCAAGAGCGAGGGAGAATTCGCCGCTGCGGAATCTCGCCGACGGCTTTCGCTACGTGATCAACGAGCCGGTCACGCTGCTGACGGCGGGGATGACGTTCGGGCTGTCGTTCACGATGCTGGCGATGGTGTTCAACCAACTGCCGGTGTACGCCGCCGAGATTCTGCGGAACGAGGAGGGAACCTATCTAGGGCTGCTGCTGATGGGGATGGGAATCGGCGGGTTCGTGGGGACGGCGCTGCTCGCGGCGTTCTCGTCGGCGCGGCGGAAGGGTCTGCTGGCGTCGGCGGCGTTCGCGCTCGCCGCCGTGAGTTTGATCGCGCTCTCGCAGATAGCGTCGCTCTGGCTCGCCTTCGGCGCGCTGCTCCTGCAGCAGATGTTCGTTCAGGTCGTGATGACGACGAATATGACGATTGTGCACACGATCACGCCGGACGAGATGCGCGGGCGCGTGGTCGGCGTCTATCAGATGGAGATAGGAATGATGCCGTTCGGCGGATTCATCGCGGGAGCGCTCTCCCGCGCCTACGGGGTGGACAACGCCTTTCTCATCGGAGGCATAGCGGGGCTGGCGCTCATCGCCGCCGTCAGCGCCCTTGCTCCGCGCTACCGCCGTTTGGAGGTTTAGCGGCGCGAGCGGCGGCGGCGAGGCCAGGGAATGGGGCTATTCGCCGCGCAGGCCGGCGACGTAGTCCGCGATGGCGCGGGCCTCGGCTTCCGTAATTCCCGTCGTCCCCATCGCGGCTCCCGGGGCGAACGCCTGCGGGTCGGCGAGAAACTGCGCGAGGCGCTCCGCCGTCCATACGCCGTCGAGCGAGCGCAGGGATTGCGAGGCGCTCCATCCCTCGACCTCTCCGATGGGGCGCCCGATGAGCCCGGCGAGGTGGGGGCCGATGCCATGCTCCTCAACGCTGAGGCTGTGGCAGGCGGCGCAGTGGGCCCCGTACAGTTGCGAGGCGCTGAGCGGGGTCGCCGCGCCGCTCTCGGCGGGCGTCTCTTCGCCTTCGGCGGCTAGGGGGCCTCTGTCCGCGTTGTCCGCGAAGGCTCCGCAGCCTACTTGATAGATCGGGCGGGGCTCTCCTCGCCGCCGCGCCAACTCGTCCGCGCGCGCGTCGCATCCGTCCGATGAGCGGCTCAAAAAGTGGACGCGGCCGCCGTCGGCGAGGAGGGCGATGCGGCCGTCCGGCATCATCGCGAGGTCGCGTATGCGGTAGCCGACCTCGATGCGCTCGACATACTGAATGTCCGTCCCTGCGCGGCGGACGCGAAAGAGCGCGAGGCCGTTGGACGCCGAACCGGTCAGCGAAGCGACCAGCAGGTCGTCTTTCCACAAAGGGAACCATCGCTCATCGTTCACGATCAGGGCGGAGACGCCAATGGAGGGCGTCCAAGCGTAGCGCGGCCTGGCGTGGCCTTCGTGAGCGCCGACATCTTCATTTTCCCTTGCTGTGACGTTTCCGGTGCGCGGAATGCCGTAACTAACGGAGGGCCAGCCGTAGTTCGCGCCGGGGTTGAGCAGATTCAGTTCGTCGCCGCCCCTCGGTCCGTGCTCCGTTTCCCATAGGTTGCCGTCGGCGTCCCGCGCGAATCCTTGAGGATTGCGAAAGCCCAGAGCCAAGGTTTCCGCCTCCCCGGTTGCAATAGCGACGCGAACAAGTTTGCCTAGATGCGAGTCCGGGGACTGAGGGAAATCCTGCCTAGCGTGGTCGCCTATCACGATCAGCAAGCGGTCCGGCCCGTCCGTCAACATCTTCCCGCCTGCGCTTCTCCCGTTGTGCGCGCCGATCCGGAGACAGGGCTCGGCGTCAAATATCGTTCTCCATGCGGGCGACACGGAAAAGGACGCCCCGTCTCGAACGACCGTCGTCGACGACAAGCGAAACAGGACGCACTCGCCGGTGAAGTAATGGTGCGTGACGAACAGTTCCCACACCGCTTCGGTCCGCTGCATCAACAGGACGTCGGCGACGCGGAATTGCGCGTGGCGAGAATTCTCACTGCCCAACCGCCTCCGCAGTCCTTCCAAATTCATCGGAACGTTCCCGTCGAGGCGCTCGATCCGCCCGCCGGGGTCTATCAGCGCGATTCGGCCTCGCGGAGTCGCCACGAGCAGGTCGTTGCACAAGGGCTCGACCGCCCCGCCTGAAACGCTGTCCCACTCGAGTTGAACCGACCGGGATTCCAAGAGATGCAAGTGAGTGGGGAGGTCGGCGCCCCGCGTCAATCCCTCCGCAGCGGAAGGGGGCGCGGCTTCCTCGCACCCCGGAGGGAGCGTCGGGCGAGTGACCGCGGGCCCCGGCGCGTCCGCGCTGACGACCCCCAGCGTCGCCGTCGCGGCGTAGGACGCTCCATCCTTGTCGTAATCCACTTGAACCCGCGCGAGTTTCCCTCGCGCAGATTCGGAAATGAGGTAACTGTGCGTCGCCGGCCTGAAGATAGGCAGCAACTTGCAGCGAGTCCCGTCCGCGTCACATAAGGACCATACGAACGGGGCCCTTCGCGTGAACGGACGCTGGCTGACTAAGTCGACCTCCATCCAATCGCCCACCGCGTAAGGGCCGTCGGTCACAACGCCAATTGCGCCAGCGGGGGCGGGGGCGAGTTCGGGAGCGGTCGCTGTTGCGGCGGGCGACCATTCGGACCGCCCGTCGGCGTTCACGGAGGAGACCCGGGCTTCGTACTCCAGCCCGCTCATCGCCGCCCAGTTGTCCGTGATGACATAGGGAGAAGCCGGGGCGGCGTACTCGCTCCACGGGAGGGGCTCGACGCCGTTTGCGAATCTGACCGCGACTATGTAACTCGCCGCGCCGGCGACGGGGCTCCACGAGACGGTGAGATTTCTATCGGCGGCGTCCGCCGTAACTTCGGAGGGCGCCGCGAGCGACGCGATGACCATCAGATCAGGCGTTGGGGATGGAGTCCCCGACTCCGTCGCGGTGGGCGTGGGCGTTAGGGTGGGCGTCGCTGTCGCGGAGGGCGTGGGCGTTGGGGTAGGCGTCGCTGTCGCAGTGGGCGTCGGCGTTAGGGTAGGCGTCGCTGTCGCGGTGGGCGTCGGCGTTAGGGTAGGCGTCGGCGGCGCGGCGGGCGTAGGAGTTGGGGCAGGCGTCGCTGTCGCGGTGGGCGTAGGAGTTGGGTTTAGGGCTGACGCGGCGCCGGAGAATTCCCCAACGGCGATGCCCGCCGCAAGCAACGCGAGCGCAACGCCCGGCCCCAGAAATGCTATGCCTACCCTCAACGACTCCTCTGCACGCGGCGCTCCCTCCGCCTATGCTAGCGCTCCGCCGCCGGCAGGCGCTATACTCTCGTCATTCCGACCCTTGCGGAGATGTGCTATGGGCGACGATGTCGAGTTCAACCCGTATTACGGGGTTTTTCCCTACCGCGACTTCCTCAAAGAGGAGGGGATTCCCGTCTTCGAGGGCTACGCGGTGGATTGCCATAGCGTGCCGGTGGAGCCGTGGGAACGCATGGGCGGCCTCGGGACGTACGTCCATGTCGCGGGGAAGAGCGACTACCTCTCGGCCTACGTCGCGGAGATCCCCCCGGGCGGCGAACTCAAGCCCGAGCGGCATATGCACGACGAGTTGATCCACGTCATATCCGGACGCGGGTCGACGGTCATCGAGCGCCCGGACGGGCGGAAGTACTCGTTCGAGTGGGGGCCGAGCGCGATCTTCGCCATTCCGCTGAACGCGAAGCACCAGATCTTCAACGGGTCGGGAACCGAGCCCGCCCGCCTCGCGGCGGTCACCGACCTGCCCATCATCTTCAACGTGTTCCGCAACGCGGACTTCATCTACGACAACTCGTTCCAGTTCCCGGAGCGCATGGCCGCCGAGAAATACTTCGAGGGCGAGGGCGAGTTCCGGCAGGTGAAGCCCGGTCGCCACCAGTGGGAGACGAACTTCGTGCCGGAACTGGTGAACTTCGAGTTGCCGCCGTGGGTCGCGCGGGGCGCCGCGGGCAACAACATCCAGTTCCTGCTCGGCGACTCCTCGATGCACTGCCACATCTCGCAGTTCTTCGAGGGGACGTACAAGAAGGCGCACGCCCACAACGCCGGCGCGCACATCTTTTGCGTAACCGGCGAGGGCTACTCGCTCCTCTGGAAGGAGGGCGAGAACCCGGTGGACACTACGCGGGTGGACTGGAAGCCGGGCACGCTCTACGCGCCCCCGGACGGCCCGACCTACCACCAGCACTTCAATGTCTCCCCCGGGCAGTCGCGCTACCTCGTGTTCGACTTCGGCGGCGCGCGCTACCCCGTTCTCGAGTCCAAAATGTGGAACTACGAGAACATGGACAAGTCGGAGAAGGCGGGGGGCATGCAGATCGAGTACGAGGACGAAGACCCGCGCATTCACGACCTGTTCGAGACGGAACTGGGCAAGCGCGGCCTCAAGTCCCGTATGCATGAGTTCATCCCCGGACGGGCGTAGCCGTCCGCGCAAAACCCGTCCGCAGGCGGCGCGCGTCCTTCCGCGAGGGAGTCCGCTATTCGCCGAATCCTCTCCGGCGCAACCCGCTGACGGCGAAGCGCGAGGCGTGGTATGCTAAGGGCAACGGCCTCGACGGAGACGAGTAGCCTGGGCAGCGGCGGCGCAGCGAGCCGGCGTCGGTGGAAGGTCGGCGCGCCGCCCCGGGCGAATATCCCTCCCGAGCCGCCAGCCGAAACTCCGCGCCGAAACGTGCGGCGGGGAAGTAGGCCTGGCCGGGTTCGCCGCCCGTTAGCGACGGCGGGAGCGCGCTTCTCGCGCTCCGCAGAGCGCCTTGCGCCTTGACCGGCGTAGGGAAGTAGGGTGGCACCGCGGGCAATCCCGTCCCTTGTGGGACGGGATTTTTTGTTGGGCGGAGCCGCCGCCGGATTACCGACTTGCGCGGGCAGGCGGAGACAGGGGCGGGATTCCCGCCTACGCGGGAATGACGGTAGGAAGACGCGGGATGACGGCGAGAGGCGCAGGCAGGCGGAGACAGGGGGCGGTTCCCGCCTATGCGGGAATGACGGCAAGGGCGCGGGAATGACGGCAGGAAGAGGATGCGGGACGGAGAGACGGGCACGGAAGAGCGGAGAAAGATGATGGCTGAGGTTACGCTGTACGACACGACGCTGCGCGACGGGGCGCAGATGGAGGGCATGAGCCTCTCCGTGCACGATAAGTTGCGGATCGCGGAGCGGCTGGACGGCATCGGCGTCCGGTACATCGAGGGCGGGTGGCCCGGCTCCAACCCGAAGGACGAGGAGTTCTTCGCGCAGGCGAAGAGTCTGCCGCTGGCCAACGCGACGCTGACGGCGTTCGGGAGCACGCGGCGCGCCAACGGCTCGGCGGAGGACGACGCGAATCTGCGCGCGCTGCTGGAGAGCGGCGCGCCCGTCGTCACGCTTGTGGGGAAGGCGTCGGAGATGCAGGCGTCGGAGGTGCTGGAGGTTCCCCTCGAGGAGAACCTGGCGATGATCCGCGACTCGGTCGCCTATCTGCGGGCGCAGGGGCGGCGCGTGTTCTTCGACGCGGAGCATTTCTTCGACGGCTACGCGGCGAACCCGGAGTACGCGCTGCAATGCGTTCGGGCGGCGGCGGACGCGGGCGCGGAGTGCGTCGTGCTGTGCGACACGAACGGGGGGACGCTGCCGGTGGACGTGTTCGCGGCGGTGAGCGCCGCCGCCGGAGCGCTGGACTGCGAGGTGGGGATTCACTGCCACAACGACGCGGACGTCGCGGTGGCGAACACGATCGCCGCGGTGCAGGCGGGCGCGACGCACGTGCAGGGGACGATCAACGGCTACGGCGAGCGCTGCGGCAACGCGAACCTGCTCTCCGTCATTCCGAACCTGAAACTGAAACTCGGCATCGACGTCGTGACCGACGAGCAGATGAGCCGCCTCACCGAGTTGCACGGCTTCGCCGCCGAACTGGCGAATATGCCGCGCAACCGCTATCAGCCCTACGTCGGGGAGAGCGCGTTCGCGCACAAAGGCGGCCTGCACGTATCGGGGATGGCCAAAACGGAGGAGAGTTACCAGCACGTCAACCCGGAGGCGGTGGGGAACGCCAAGCACGTCGTGATTTCGGAACTGGCGGGGCGGAGCAACATCGCGGCGAAACTGCGGGAAGCGGGGCTGTCCGACGAGACGCCGTCAAGCCGCTTGCCCGGCCTGCTGCAACTGATCAAGGCGCGGGAGAACGAGGGGTATCAGTACGAGAGCGCGGAGGCGTCGTTCCGGCTGCTCGTCGAGCGGCTGCTCCCCCGCTACCGCGCGCCGTTCGACCTAGTGGACTTTATGGTGGTGATGGAGCACGGGCGCAGGCCGGGCAAGTGGAGCGGGGGCGACGCGCTGTCGGAGGCGACGGTGAAGATCGCGGTGAACGGAGAGGTGCGCCACACCGCCGCCGAGGGGAACGGCCCCGTGAATGCGCTCGACTTGGCGATCCGCAAGGGTCTGCTGGAGTTCTACCCGCGCCTGGCCGACGTGGAACTCACGGACTACAAGGTGCGCGTCGTTCCGCAGGGGCCGGGGGGCACGGGCGCGGTGGTGCGCGTGCTGGTGGAGTCGACCGACGGCGAGCGCGTCTGGACGACGGTGGGGGCGTCCACGAACATCATCGAGGCTTCGTGGCAGGCGCTCGCCGACAGCCTGGAGTACGCGCTGCTGGACAAGTAGCGCGGGGCGCGGACTTATGGCGACGGAAGTGTTTCACATCGACGCGAACGGCGTCCGCATCTCGGCGCGGCGGGCGGAGTTCGGAGAGCATGCCTACGCGACGCGCAACATCTCGGCGGTCGAGCCGGTCGAGGACAAAGGCCGACGCTGGCCGGGCTATATGATGCTGTTCATCGGGTTCGCCGCGCTGGGGGCGGGATTCGTCATCGATCAGACGACGGCGATGCTGATCGGGGCGGTCGCCATCCTCTCCGGATCGCTGAACTTGGGGCGGAAGCGCCCGAGATACGGCGTCCGCATCGTGACGCGGAAGGGGCCGGTCTACGTGCTGGCGTCGAGGGACAAGCGGTACGTGGAGGTGGTGGCGAACGCGCTGCGGCGGGCGGTGAGCGCGGCGCGGGACGGGCGCGCCGGATCGCGCGAGCCCACGCAGGAGGACGAGCCCGCCCCGGAGGAGGACGAGGCGTCCGGCCTAGCGCAAGACGCGCCGCCGGTCAGCCCCGCCGCGCCGGAGCGCGCGGAGAGCCGTCGGGGAGGGCGCCCCGCCCCGCGCCGGCGGCGGAGGAGATAGAGGCGCCGCAGACGCGGCGCGCTTTCTCCCGCCCGCTTACTCCTCCCAGCGGCGGAAGACGAGGCAGGCGTTTTGCCCGCCGAATCCGAAACTGTTGGAGAGCGCGACGCGGACGTCCGCCCGTCGCGCCTCGTTCGGAACGTAGTCGAGGTCGCACGCGGGGTCGGGCGTCGCGTAGTTGATGGTGGGGTGTATCACGCCGGTCAGCAACGTTTGGACGCAGGCGACGGCCTCCATTCCGCCCGCTCCGCCGAGCGCGTGCCCGATCATCGACTTGGTGGAACTGATCGGAACGGCGTAGGCCGCGTCGCCGAACGCCCGCTTGATCGCAAGCGTCTCCGAGGCGTCGTTCAGCGGCGTGGAGGTGCCGTGCGCGTTAATGTAGCCCACTTCGTTCGGCATAACGCCGGCGTCGTCCAGCGCCCAGCGAATCGCCCGCGCCGCTCCCGCGCCGTCCTCGTCCGGCTGGAACTGATGGCTCGCGTCCGACGACGCCCCGTAGCCCACGACCTCCGCCAAAATCGGCGCGCCCCGCCGCAGCGCGTGCTCCAGCGCCTCTACGATCAGAATCCCCGCGCCCTCGGCGGGCACGAAGCCGTCGCGGTCGGCGTCGAAGGGGCGGCTGGCGCCTTCCGGGTCGTCGTTGCGCGTACTGAGGGCGCGCATCACGCAGAACCCGGCTAGCCCCAACTGGCTGATGCCGGCCTCGGCTCCGCCGGTGATCATCACGTCGGCGGCGCCTCTGCGGATGACCTCCGCCGCGTCGCCGACGGACTGCGTGGACGCCGCGCACGCGGTCGTGATCGTGCTGCTGGGCCCGAGCGCCCCGAAATGGCGGCTCACGTTCGCCGCCGCCATATTGGGCAGGATCATCGGAAAGAAGAACGGGGACATCCGCATTCCGCCCCGCTCCACCAGCGTGCGCATGCTTTCGTCTATCGTCGGGAAGCCGCCGTTGCCGTTGCCGAGATAGACCCCCATTCGCTCCGCGTCGACGTTCGCGGCGGAGAGGCCGGCCCCGGCCATCGCCTCGGCGGTCGCGGCGATGGCCAGTTGCGAGAAGCGGGCGAGCCGCCGCGCCTCGCGCTTCTCGACATAGCGCTCGGGGTCGAAGCCGGTGACCTCCCCTGCTATGCGGCAGGGATAGGCGGTCGGGTCGGCGAGCGTCATTGGCCCGACGCCGGAGCGCCCCGCCGTCAGCCCTTCCCAGAACGCCGCCGCGCTCTCGCCCAGCGGCGTGACGGCGCCGATTCCGGTGACGACGACGCGCCTGCGCCCATCGCTAGACCGAACGGCCTCGCTCATCCGACTCTCCCAAGCGCGAACGCCTGCGGATCGAACTCCGGGTAATGCTCCGCCGCGATGCCGAAGTGGCTCTGCAGGGCTTCGGCGACGACGAACAGCGAGCCGGTGGCGAGCGCGAGGCCGCCTTCGCCCGCCGCGTCCAGGGCGCGCTCGAGCGCCTCCGCGACGCTCCCCGCGCTCCGCGCCGGCGTTCCGCGCTCCGCGAAGAGCGCCGCGAGAGCGTCGGGGTCGGCGGCGCGTGGATGGCGGGACGCCGCCGTCCACGCCTCGTCGGCGAACGCGGCGGCCTCGTCCACGAGCGCGTCTATCCGCTTGTCCGCCGAGGCGCCGAACACGAGGACCGTCCGCGCTCCCGGCAGATGCTCCCGGACCGTCTCGCCCAGCCGCGCCATGGAGTAGGGATTGTGCGCGCCGTCCACGACTAGGTGAGGCGACTCGCGGAGCAATTGGAACCGCCCGTCCCAGCGCGCGCTTGCCAGCCCGGCCTCCGCCGCGCTCCGCGAGACGCTCAGCGGCGACGCCTCCAGCGCGGCGATTGCGACGGCGGCGTTCTCCGCCTGGTGCGCTCCCAGCAGCGGCAGGCGCAAGCCGTATGCGCCGCGCTCCGTCGTCACCGTCACGCGCTGACCGCAAAGGCCGCCCGCCTCGCGCTCGTAGGAGACGCCGCGCCCGACCATCGTGAGCGGCGCGCCCATCGCCGCCGCCCGCGCCGCGATCACTTCCGCCGCCTCAGGCGCTTGGGGCGCGGAGACGACCGGCCCCCGCCCTTTGATGACGCCGGCTTTCTCCCCGGCGATCTCCGCGAGCGTGGAGCCCAGAATCGCCGTGTGATCGAGGCTGATGGACGTGATGACCGCGACGCTCGACTCCGCGACGTTCGTCGCGTCCAACCGCCCGCCGAGCCCGACCTCCAGCGCGACCGCCTCGACGCGCTCCTGGCGGAACACGTCCAGCGCCATCGCCGTGAGCGCCTCGAAGGTGGACGGCGCGCCCCGGTCGCTCCGCGCCATCGCCTCCACGCTCGGCCATACGCGGTCGACCGCCGCGGCGAACGCCTCGCCGCTCAGGGGCTCGCCGTCGATGCGGACGCGCTCGCGGAACGAGTGCAAGTGCGGCGAGGTGTACAGCCCCGTTCGGAGCCCCTGCGCCCGCAGCGCGCTCTCCGTCATCGCCGCGACGCTGCCTTTGCCTTTCGTGCCCGCGACGTGAATGATGGGCGCGCCGCCGTCCGGCAGCCCCATGCGCTCCGCGAGTTCGCGCATCCGCTCCAAGCCGCTCTTGGGAGTGGACGCGGCGAGGCCGGCCATCCGCTCGAAGTCGGCGAGGCTCAGCAGTCGGCGGAGCGCGTCTTCGTAAGCGGCGCTTGCGGGGGGAGACGAGGGCTGAGGGGAAGGCATAAGAGAATGCTAAGCGGATTCGGGGCGGGGGCGCAAGACGCCGGCGCTAATTGGACGCCCCGGCAAGACAGCGTGAAGCCGGCGAGCGTCTTGCGACGGCGGCCAATCCACGCCCGACGCCCTCGTTGGCGGCAGCCTCGATGCCCCAAAGGAGCGTCTACGCCAGGCGCATCTCCAAACTGATGTCGAGCGCCTGCGCCGAGTGGGTGACGGAGCCCGTGGAGAGCAAGTCGACCCCCGTCTCGGCGACGGCGCGGACATTGGCGAGCGTGATGCCGCCCGACGCCTCCGTGAGCGCGCGGCCCTTGCAGATCCCCACGCCCTCGCGCATCTGATTGGGCGTCATATTGTCGAACAGCACGATGTCCGCGCCCGCCTCGACCGCCTCCCTCACCTGATCGAGCGTGTCGCACTCCACCTCGATGCGAATCGTGTGCGCCGCCTCGCGCTTGGCGCGTTGGATCAGGCCGGTCATCGTCTCGCCCCGCGCCGCCATCGCCGCGATGTGGTTGTCCTTGATGAGAATGCCGTCGCCCGTGCTCATCCGGTGATTATGGCCGCCGCCCATCCGCACGGCGTACTTGTCCAGCAGCCGCCAGCCGGGGAGCGTCTTGCGCGTGTCTATCACTTGCGAGGGAAGCCCATCCACGGCGCGGACGTACTCGCGGACGGCGGTCGCGACGCCGCTCATCCGCTGCGCGAAGTTGAGCGCGACGCGCTCGGCGCGGAGAATGCTGGACATCCGCCCGCGAATCGCCGCGACATACATTCCCCGCTCGACGGGCGAGCCGTCGGCGACGAGGCGCTCCGCCTCGATGGACGGATCGATTTCGCGGAAGACGGCGAGCGCCACGTCCACACCCGCGAGGACGCCGTCCGCCTTCGGCGTCATCAGCGCCTCGCTCGCCAGATCGTCGGGCAAGAGCGAGGAGGTGGGGTCGTAGGCGGCCTCGTCTTCGGCGAGCGCCATGCGGATCAGTTTGAGCGTTCCGTGCCAGTGGTGAAGCATCGCCGCGCCCTCCGCGCATAGGTGATGGGGAAATTCTACGGCGGCGCAAGAGGCGATTGTGAAAAATTGCGCAAATGGATGGGCGACCCTCGCGGCCGGCTCGTATGGAGCGAACGCTCGCAAAGCCTTGCGGAGCGGGGCGCGTCTGCGGTAGGATAGGCGCGTCCGCAACTCATCTCTCCCGGAGGCCGCCAACGTATGTCCGTCATCAGCGCCGCGCCGCCCAACGCCCGCGCCGTGTACGTCGCGCTCATCATTTTGGGGGCGCTGGCGGCGGCGGCGGCGGGGTCGGTCATCGGGTACATCTCCTACAACTACGTGACGCGCGAAGAGTTGCGGAATCCCGTTCCGAAAGAGAAGAGCCACGGCGAGGGGCACGCCTTCCTCCCGGCATGGCTCGCGGTCGTCTAGCGCGGCGGCGCGTCTCCGGGGCGATTGAGCGCAGTGATGGCTTCGGCGCCGGCTTTTAGGCTGGACGGGCAGGTCGCCGTTGTGACCGGCGGCAGCCAGGGCATTGGCGGGGCGGCGAGCGTTGCGCTGGCGCAGGCGGGCGCCGCCGTCGCGGTTGCGAATCTTCCCGAAAAGCGCGCGGACGTCGATGCTTTCGTTCGGGAGATCGAGGCGGAGGGCGGTACGGCGCGAGGGTACGATCTGGACGTGACCGACGTTCCGAGCCTCGAGCGCGTGTTCGCCGCAGTCGCCGCCGACTTGGGCGGGCCGCATATTCTCGTGAACAACGCGGGAGTGTCGTCGCGGGACAGCGCGCTGGATATCGACGAGGATGGCTGGGACGCCGTCCTGGACGTGAATCTGAAGGGCGTGTTTTTCGCGGCGCAGGCCGCCGGGCGGCGGATGGTTCCGGCGGGCTACGGGCGCATCGTCAACATCGCGTCGCAACTGGCGGTCACCGCCGCGCCGAACCGGTCCGTCTACGTCGCGGCGAAGGGAGGCGTCGTCGCGCTCACGAAGTCGCTGGCGCTGGAGTGGGCGGAGCAGGGCGTCACCGTCAACGCGGTCGGGCCCGGGCCGGTGGACACGCCGATGACGCGCGGCGGCGACCCGAACCGCGACGAGGCGGCGTTCTTGAAGCGCTCGCCCATCGGAAGGCGGCTGCAGCCGGATGAGGTCGCGGGCGCCATCGTGTTCCTGGCGAGCCGCGAGGCGGGCGCGGTCACCGGCCATCACCTCCTGGTGGACGGGGGCTGGAGCGTCGGCTAGGCGCGCGTCTCCGCTCCTGTAGGCAGCGCCCCCTCCCGCCCCCGTCCGCAGTACCCTCTCCCGCCGCGTTCGCGGCGTCCTCTCCCCTTATAGGGAGAGGAGGGATGCGGCGCTTGCGCGCCTCGAATGGGGCGCGATTCCCGCCTATGCGGGAATGACGGCATAGGGTAGGTTCCCGCTTTCGCGGGAATGACGTGGCCCGGGGATTATGGGAGACGGGGCGCGTTGCGCGCCCCGTCTGAGGGCGCTTGCGCGCGGATACCCGCCCCACGTTGGTCAGGGCGATAGGCGCGCGCGGCTCCGCCCGTCTGGGCGCGGCGCTCATTCCAGCGCGCCCCTCTGCCTGTACTGCACGGCCTCCGCGAGGTGAGGCATCCCGATGACGGCGGCCCCCGCGAGGTCGGCGACGGTGCGGGCGAGTTTGAGCGTGCGGTGAAAGGCGCGGGCGGAGAAGTGGAGGCGCTCCATCACGGCGCGGGCGAACTCCTCGGCGGCGGCGTCCAACCGGCAGTGCCTCCAGACGTCGGACGGCCCCATATCGGCGTTCGCTTGGGCGCAGGAATCGTCGAACCTCGCCTGCTGCGCTTGGCGGGCGCCGCAAACGCGCTCCCTGATGTCGGAGGACGGCTCGCCGGTGGCGTCGCCGGTGAGTTTCTCGTACTCGACGCGCGGCACGTCGATGAAGATGTCCATGCGGTCGAGGAGCGGGCCGGATATGCGCTTTTGGTAGCGGCTGAGGAGTTGCGAGGAGCAGGAGCACGGCTTCTTGGGGTCGCCGAGGTTGCCGCAGAAGCAGGGGTTCATCGCGCCGACGAGCATAAAGTTGGCGGGATAGGTGACGGAGCCGTTGGCGCGGCTGATGGTGACCATTTTGTCCTCTAGGGGCTGGCGGAGCACCTCGAGGACGCTGTGGCCGAACTCCGGCAGTTCGTCGAGGAACAGCACGCCGCGATGGCTGAGGGAGACCTCCCCCGGCTTGGGGATTCTCCCGCCGCCGACGAGTCCAGCGTGGGAGATGGTGTGGTGCGGGGCGCGGAAGGGGCGGGTGGCGACGAGCGGCGCGCCGGAGTGGAGCATTCCGGCGACGCTGTAGACTTTGGTCGTCTCCAGCGCCTCGCCGGAGGTGAGCGGGGGGAGAATGGAGGCCATGGCGCGAGCGAGGAGCGTCTTGCCGCTTCCGGGCGGGCCGGTCATCAGGAGATTGTGGCCTCCGGCGGCGGCGATCTCCATCGCGCGCTTCGCCTGATCCTGCCCGCGTATGTCCGCCATATCCACCGTGAGTTCCTCCGGGGCGACGGCCTGCAACTCGACGACGGGGGAATGCGTGAGGATCGGGGCGTCGCCGCGGATGTGCTCCACGAGTTCGCGCAGCGTGCGCGCGCCGAGCACGTCGACGCCGTCCACGAGCGCGGCCTCGTCGGCGTTCGAGGCGGGCACGACGGCCGTCCGCATTCCCCTGTCGCGCGCGAGCCCGATCATCGGGAGCACGCCGTCGGTGCGGCGGAGATGGCCTTCCAGCGAGAGTTCGCCGATGAGCACGGTCTCGCCGAGCATCATATCGATCTGTCCGCTGCTCGCGAGGATGCCGACGGCGATGGGGAGGTCGTAGGAGGGCCCTTCCTTGCGGAGGTCGGCGGGTGCGAGGCTGACCGTGATGCGGCGCATCGGGAATTCGAAGCCCGAGTTCCGGACCGCCGCGCGGACGCGCTCCCGGGCTTCCTGCACCGCCGCGTCGGGCAGCCCGACGACGACGAAGTGGGGCAGCCCGGGCGCGACGTCCACCTCCACCTCGATGATCGCTCCGTCGAGCCCCGTCAGCGCGCACGTCTTGACCTTCGTTAGCATCGTTCGCCTCCTTCGTTCGGCTTGTCTTCGTTCGCCCTCGCTCGTTGGGATCGGATTCCAACGGCGGGCGCGGAAGAGCGTAGAGAAGAGCGCCGCTATTGCGGAAGGGGCAAGTGTCACTCGAGAGAGGCGGGGCCGGCGGGGCGTCGGCAGGCGGCGCTTGACAAGCCGCGCCCGGCGCCCGTACTATGCGCGGCGGATTAGCAGTCGCGGCGCGCGACTGCTAACAGACTACGTCGGCGAGCGCTAAATTGAGGCGCTCGCGGAAGCCAAAGAGCAAGGAGGCAAACGTGGCTCGGAAACTGCATCCGTTGGGTGACCGCATCGTCGTGAAGGCGGTGGAGCAGGAGTCCCAGACCAAGAGCGGGATTTACATTCCGGACAGCGCCAAGGAGCGCCCGCAGGAGGGCAACGTCATCGCCGTGGGGCCGGGCCGGCTGAACGACGACGGGACGCGCCTGACGATGGACGTGGCCGTGGGCGACTCCGTCATCTACTCGAAGTTCGCGGGAACGGAGTTCGAGGAGGACGGCGAAGAGTACCTGATCATGAAGGAGACGGACGTTCTGGCCAAAGTCGGCTAGGCGGCCCGAGCAAAGCCGGCGCTCGCGTGAGCGCCCATCACACCAGGAGGAGCCATCACATGGCGAAGCAGATTCTGTTCAGCGACGAGGCCCGCAAGTCGCTCAAGTCCGGCATGGACAAGCTGGCCGACACCGTCAAGGTGACGCTCGGCCCGCGCGGGCGCAACGTCATCCTCGACAAGAAGTTCGGCCCCCCCAACGTCTGCTCCGACGGCGTCACCATCGCCAAGGAGATCGAGTTGGCGGACCACTACGAGAACATGGGAGCCCAACTCCTGAAGGAGGCCGCCACCAAGACGAACGACGTCGCGGGCGACGGCACCACCACCGCCACGGTGCTCGCGCAGGCGATGATCGCCGAAGGCTTCCGCAACATCGCCGCCGGCGCCGACCCCATGGCGGTCAAGCGCGGCATCGAGTCCGCGGTCTCGTCCGTCCGCGACAGCATCTCGTCGCAGGCGAAAGAGGTCAGCGGCAAGGAGCAGATCGCGCAGGTCGCGTCCCTCTCCGCCCACGACAACGAGATGGGCAACCTCATCGCCGAGGTGATGGAGAAGGTCGGCAAGGACGGCGTCATCACCGTCGAAGAGGGCAAGAGCCTCGGCTACGAGACGGAGTACGTCGAGGGCATGCAGATCGACCGGGGCTACGTCTCCCCCTACTTCCTCACGGACTCCCAGCGGATGGAGGCGGCGATTGACGACCCCCGCATCCTCATCACGGACAAGAAGATCTCCGCGGTCAACGACGTGCTGCCCGCGCTGGAGAAGATACTGCAGGTCACGAAGAACCTCGTCGTGATCGCGGAGGACGTCGAGGGCGAGGCGCTCGCCACCCTCGTGGTCAACAAACTGCGCGGCACGCTGAGCTGCCTGGCGGTCAAGGCGCCCGGCTTCGGCGACCGCCGCAAGGAGATGCTGCAGGACATCGCCATCCTCACCGGCGGCACCGTGCTCAGCGAGGAGGTCGGGCGGAAACTCGACTCCGCAACGGTGGAGGACTGCGGGCGCGCCCGGCGCGTCGTCTCCACCAAAGACGAGTCCACCTTCGTCGAGGGGCACGGCTCCGAGCAGGCCATCCAAGACCGCATCGCGCAGATCAAGGCGCGCATCGAGGAGACGACGAGCGACTTCGACCGCGAGAAGTTGCAGGAGCGCCTCGCCAAACTCTCTGGCGGCGTCGCCATCATCAAGGTCGGCGCGGCGACGGAGATCGAACTGAAGGAGAAGAAGGCGCGCGTCGAGGACGCGCTCTCGGCCACCCGCGCGGCGGTCGAGGAGGGCATCGTCCCCGGCGGCGGCACCGTGCTCGTGCGCGCGACCGAGGCCGTGGACGGCCTCAAGTTGGACGGCGACGAACTCACCGGCGCGCGCATCGTCCGGCGCGCGCTGGAGGAGCCGGTCCGCACCATCGCCATGAACTCCGGCCACTCCGGCGACGTCATTGTCGCGGAGGCGCGCACCTCGCAGAACGACTGGGGCTTCGACGCCGACGCCGGCGTCTGGGGCCCGATGATCGAGCGCGGCATCGTCGACCCGGCGAAGGTCACGCGCGCGGCGGTCGAGAACTCGTCCAGCGTCGCAGCGATGGTCCTCACCACCGAATCCGTCGTCACCGACGTCCCCGAGCCCCCCGCCCAAACCCCGGCGATGCCCCACGGCGACCACATGGACTTCTAGTCCGCAAGCGCCACGCCCGCAAGCGCCGGAGAAGAGAGTCCCCCGCCGAAATTCGGCGGGGGACTTTTTGTCTTCAGCGCTGCTCGTTCGCAGCGTTCAACGCTGGCGCGGCGGACGCTGAAGGAGTATCTTGCAAGGCTATGGCGACGATCCCCGATCTCAGCGGCAAGGCGGTTCTGATCACGGGCGCGAGCCGGGGCATCGGACGTTGCCTCGCGGTCGCAATGGCGCGGTGCGGCGCGACGGTCGCGGTGACCGCGCGCTCCATGGACTCTTCCCCCGGCGAAGGCGGCACGCTGCGCGGAACGGCGGAGGCCATTGAGGAGGCGGGCGGCAAAGCCGTCGCCATTCCCGCCGCGGTCACTGATCCCGCGCAGGCCGCCGCGCTCGTCGAAGAGGCCGCCGCCCGCGCCGGGCGGCTGGACGTCCTCGTCAACAACGCCGGCGTCTACCCGGACGCCCGCATTGCGGAGATGCCCGTCGAAGAATGGCGCGGCGCGATGGACGTGAACCTGAACGCGCCGTTCTACCTCGCGCGCGCCGCGATTCCCCTGATGGAGCGGCAAGGCGGGGGGCGCATCGTCAACGTCTCCAGCGAGATGGCGCTGCGGCGCAGGCCGGGGCGCGTCGCCTACAGCGCGTCGAAGGCCGCGCTCGACGTCTTCTCCCTCGCGCTCGCGGAGGAGGTTCGCGGCCAGCGCGTTGAGGTCAACGTATGGACGCCCGGCTATGTCCGCACGGATATGAGCGGGCCCGGCGCGACGGAAGGCGTGGAGACGGTGGAGCCGTCGTTCCTCTGGATGCTCGCGCAGCCCCCCATGGCGCTGACCGGCCGGATCCTGCGAAAGATCGAGTTCGGCGAGACGTGGGGGACGACGGGAACCATTCATTGATGCTCGCGCGTCGCGGGGCTCCGTCGCATAGGGCTCGCCGAGGAGGTCGACTACTGCGCGCTCTTCATGGCCTGCGAGAAGTCGCCCTATGTCGCCGGGCGTGCGCCGGTGCGGACGGCGGCCAGCCGTCGCGGCGCAGCGAGGGGACGGGCGCGGTCAGTCCCGGAAGTTGACGTGCTGCAGCGGCTGATCGATGTCCATCTCCTTGATGAAGGCGATGGCCTGCTGCAGATCGTCGCGCTTCTTGCCGGAGACGCGCAACTCCTCGCCCTGCATCGCCGTCTGCACGCGAAGTTTCGAGCCCTTCAGCGCCTTGACGATGCGCCGCTGGAGATCGGCGTCCAGCCCTTGCTTGACGACGACCTGCTGCCGCAGGCTGTCCCCCGCCGCCTTCTGCGGCGTCTCGAACGAAAGCGCGCGGCTGTCCACGCCCCGCCGGGCGAAGTGCGCGTGCAGCAGATCGTGAACCTGCCGCAGTTGCAAGTCGTTGTCGGCGGTGACGGTCAGGGCGGAGCCGGAGCGCTCCACGCCCGCCCGCGTCCCCTTGAGATCGAACCGCTGCTGCGTTTCGCGCTTTACCCCGTTGACGGCGTTGTCCACCTCCGCGAGATCGATCCGCGACACGACGTCGAACGACGGCATGCCTATCCTCCTCCTTGCGTTCGCTCCGCCGCTCCCGCGTTCGCGGCCTTGCGGGCTTGCCGCTCATAGTAGCGCAGATACGAGACGACCACCGGCCGGTAGGAGCGGTCGGCTTTCGCGGGGTCGGCGAACAGATGCGCCCGAACGTCCTCCTCCATCTCCGCCTCGCTCTTGCCCGCCGCCATGCCGTCCTTGACGATCTCGCCCACCTCGATGGTCACGCGCTCGACGGCGTCTATGGCGAGCGCGGGATTGGACGCGAGAAACCCCGAATGGACGGGCAGCAGATACTTCGGGGCGAGTTCCCGCGCCTTGCGAATGGACGCGACGCTCGCGTCCACGTCGAAGTACGGCAGCGTCATCGGCGGATCGGGCAGGAAACGCGGGGGCTTGTAGTTGCCCAGCGCGTGGCCGCAGTAGAGCGCGCCCCGCTCCTCGTCGTGCAGCGCGATATGGTCGAGCGAGTGCCCGGGGGTGAATACGACCCGATAGGCGCCGCCCGCGCCGAAGTCCATCTCGTCGCCGTCCTCGACCACGGCGACGCGCTCGTCCGGCACGGGAAGAATGTCGCCGAACACGTCTCGCCAGTCGTCCCCGAACACCTCCGCCGTGCCCGCGATGAGGCGGGCCGGGTCGCGCATAAACGGCGCGCCGCGTGCGTGAAAGACCGACTTGGCGCGGGGCAACTCCCGAACGAGCCAGCCGCTGCCCCCCGCGTGGTCGACGTGAATGTGCGACGGAACCACCCACTCGATGGCGTCCGTGTCCTGCCCGACTTTGCGGATAGCGTCGAGCAGTTCCTCCGCGATGGAGGTCGGCCCCGGATCGAGGATGGCCGGGCGGTCGCCCTCGACGAGCCACGCCGCGTGAGGCATAGGGCCGTCCGTGAACAGTTCGGCGGCGTCGCGCCCGTAAGTCGTCCGAAACTCCCACACGCCGGGGAATATGCGCTCCGTCTCCATTGCGCGTTAGTGTAGCGCCCGCGAGGGACGCTTGGGGAATCGGGCCGGGCGTTCGCCGGGATTGCGCCAGCCCCTAGTTGACAACCGCCCCCCGATCCGATCAACGATCAATGCTATGGGGATTCCTCGCGCAATCGGGCGGACGCCGACATGGGCGTCGGCGAACGGCGCCGCCGCGCTCTACGCGGGCGATATGCTGCGCGTGCTGGGGGAGATGCCGGAGGCGTCCGTGGATTGCGTATGGACGGACCCGCCCTACAAGTTGTCGAATGGCGGCATTACCTGCGTGGCCGGGCGCATGGTCAGCGTGGACAAAGGAGATTGGGACAAGAGCGACGGCCTCGAACTCGACCACCAGTTCAACTTGGACTGGGTCGCCGCCTGCCGCCGCGTGCTGAGGCCTACGGGGACAATTTGGGTCTCCGGCACGCTGCACCTCTACCCCAGCGTTGGCATGGCCCTCCTGCAGAACGGCTTCCGCCTGCTCAACGACATCGTCTGGGAGAAGCCGAACCCGCCTCCGAACCTCGGACGCCGCACGTTCACGCACTCCACCGAGGTCGTGCTGTGGGCGAGCAGAGCGCAAAAGGGCGAGCCGCACAAGTACACCTTCAATTACGACGCGATGCGGCGAGAGAACGGCGGCAAGCAAATGCGAACCGTCTGGCGGGTCGCGCCCCCTAGCCGCGACGAGAAACGCTTGGGCAAGCACCCGACGCAGAAGCCGGTCGCGTTGATTGCGCGATGCATTCGCGCCAGCACCCGCCCGGGCGAGGTCGTGCTCGACCCGTTCGCGGGATCGGGCAGCGCGGGAGTCGCGGCGTTGCGGGAAGGCCGCCGGTTCGTCGGAGTCGAATCTCAGCCTGATTACGTCGAGATGGCGCGGCGCCGCCTCGAAGATGCCGCGCTCTCTTACCCCCCCCCCCCCCCCCCCCCCCCCCCGATCTTTCCCATCGCGGCGCGGCGCGGGCCGGCGGGCGGCTAGCCATGGATAAGGGCATCGCGCTCGAGAAACTGCAGGGCTTGGTGGGGCGCGACCTCCGCGAAATCGCCGAAGATCGCGGCGTGACCGTATGGAGCGGCGACAAGATGAACAAAGGCTGGGCAGGCCACGCGGTGGAGCGCTACCTGGGGCTGCCGCTCAATTCGTCCCAGAGCCCCAACCTGGGCTCGTGGGAACTGAAGGTCGTCCCGCTCACGGCGTCGCCGGACGGCGGTTGCGCCGTGAAGGAGACGATGGCGATTACGATGCTCGACCCCGAAGAGGTCTTGGCGAAGCCGTTCGAGGAGAGCCACCTGTTCACGAAACTCCGCAAGATCATCGCCGTGGCGCGGACGCGCGAGGACGCGGAGTCGCGCTCCGTCTGCAAGAGCGTCCATGCGTTCGACCTAGAGGAGACGGCGCTTTTCGGGCAAGTCAAAGATGATTACGAGAACATACGCCGCGTGCTGCGGACGGAGGGCTTTGACGCGCTCACGGGACGCATTGGCGTGTATGTGCAGGCGCGGACGAAGGGCCCGGGAGGCGGGAGCAAGTCGCGCGCCTTCTACGCGAAAAAAGAGTTCGTTGAGTACATCGCGGGCTTGAAAGCCAGCCCGCGCTCGGCGGAGCGCTTCGCGGCGTCCGACTGCCCCTTGCACGCCGGGCACGGGAACGCCGCCGCCCGCCAACCGCTGGACGACCGCATAGCGCGGCTGCCCGCCAACCAATCGGGCGCGGGCAGGCACAAGTGTCCCTACTGCGCCTACGAGCAAGGCTACCGGCAAGCGGTGGACGACATCATGGCGTCGGCTGCCGAGCGGCGGACGAGTTAGTGACCCCGCCTACCCGATGATGCGGTAGCGTCTAGTGTCCTTGAAGGAACGCCCCCGCCTGCGCGTGAACGGCGGACAGGCGTGCGTGGTAGACTTGGGAAGATGGGAGTCTCCGTTATGGTCAACGCGCAGCCGAAGCCAATAGAAGGCCACGCAGTCCACAGCGACCGCCTCATTCGCCATGCCTGGGAGCGACTGGAGCAGGGCGACCGCCTGCAGGCGTCGGAGAAAGCGTGGGGCGCGGTCGCGCACGCCCTGAAAGACATCGCCGCGCGGAGGGGCTGGCGGAACCGCGCGCATACGCATAACGAGGTCATCGCCGTCCACCTCGCTAAACTCAGCGGCGACGAGCGCATCTTCCCGCTCTACCAGACCGCCGAAATGCTCCATCGCAACTACTACGAGGACTGGAAGGGCGAGGCGGCCTTGCGGATGGGGCTCGAGAGCGTCGCCGAATTGCTGCCGCGGCTCGCCGGCGCCGACCGGCTAATCGGGCTGGCGCCGCCCGCTCCCGACTATTCGGAACAGCCCCGCGCCCGCCGCCGCCCCACCCCCTAACCGCCATTCCCCGAAGGCGGGAACCTACCCCCCATGTCCGTCATTCCCGCGTAGGCGGGAACCCCGCCCCATTGGAGGCGCGAAGCGCCCCCTATGGCCGTCATTCCTGCGTAGGCAGGAATCCATTCGGTGCGCAAGCGCCACAGACGGCGCTAAGTCCGTCTCCCCTCTTCCCCAGGGGCCCCGTCATTCCCGCAAAAGCGGGAACCTACCCATCGACCTCGCCTGCTAAGCGCGCCCGCCTATGATGACCGTCATTCCTGGGTAGGCAGGAATCCATTCGGCGCGCAAGCGCCGCAGACGGGGCTACGCCCCGTCTCCCCTCCTCCCCCGGCGCCTCGTCATTCCCGCGAAAGCGGGAACCTACCCCAACGCCCCCGCCCGCAAAGCACGCCCAGACTACGAAACCGCCAGCCTGCGTGGCGGGAACCTACCCCCCCGCGTAGTGCCCCCAGGGTCGTCATTCCCGCGTAGGCGGGAATCTCGCCCCCGTCAGCGCGGCAGCCCTTCCCCCAGTGCTCAAACGGCGCTCGTTTGCGCTCAAAAAGCGCTCATTCAGTGCTCATGGAGCGCTCATTCGGCGCTCAAAAAGCGCTCAAACGGCGCTCAAAAAGTGCTCACTGCCCCCGGACGGCGCAGGCCGCCCCCGGACCCTCCGGCGCCCGCGCCCAACTCCGCGAAAGCCGCCCACCGACCGCCTCGCCGCGAACCCGTCCCGCGCCTTCTCCAAGCCGTTCCAGTTATTATGACACAAGGCCATTGCGCTTCGCTACGCCCCCTGCTATCCTGACCCCAATGAAGCGTTCCGGCCGCCCCCGGAGGAGAGGAAATGAGCGCGAATGAGCGCTTTTGAGCGCAATTTTACGGAACGCTCGTCGATCCGGCTGCAAGCGGACACTGCGGGGCTCCCCCGCCGCGACGGCCGCCCTTGCGGGCATCGCCCGCTCTTGCGCTAGGCTTGAGGGAGAGGGCGCCGCGCTATAATTGACGCGGACGCGCAGGAGGAACGCCGATGATGTCGCCGGACCGGATAGCGATGATGGAGCAGCGGATGAATGAACTCGCGGAGATCGCGCGCCGCTTGGAGGAGCAGGAGGAGCAGGATCGGGAGTGGCTGATGCAGAACGAGGCGCGGGCGCGGGCGCACGAGATACGCATCCGCGAGTCGGAAGCGCGCATCCTGGAGAGCGAGGCGCGGATTCAGGCGTACGAGAACCTGATAAGGGCCAGCAATGCGCGCATCGCAGAGAGTGACGCCCGCCTGCGGGAGAACGACGCGCAGTTGAGCGAGATCAACGCGTGGATGCGGATGCATACGGAGCGGATGCGCGCCTCGATGGGGGAGATTCGCGCCATCATCCGAACGCTGACGGAGATGCAGGCGGACATCGCCCGGATCGACGCGGGAGAGTGAGCGCAAGCGCATTCGCCGCCTGGATCCCCCTCTCCCTACAAGGGGAGAGGGCGCCGCGAACGCGGCGGGAGAGGGTACTGCGGTCGGGGCGCGTAGCGTACCGTCATTCCTGCGTAGGCAGGAATCCATTCGGTGCGCTAGCGCCATAGACGGGGCTACGCCCCGTCCCCCCTCTCCCCCCGGGGCCATGTCATTCCCGCGAAAGCGGGAACCTCGCCCCCCATTCGCGGCGCGCAAGCGCCGCATCCCCCTCTCCCTACAACAAGCGCCCGGATCCCCCCTCTCCCTATAAGGGGAGAGGACGCCGCGAACGCGGCGGGAGAGGGTACTGCAGTCGGGGGCGCAACGCGCCTCGTCATTCCCGCGTAGGCGGGAATCCCGCCCCCATTGGACGGCGCGAAACGCCCGGATCCCCCTCTCCCTAGAAGGGGAGAGGACGCCGCGAACGCGGCGGGAGAGGGACCGCAGCCGGGGCGCGTAGCGTTCCGTCATTCCTGCGTAGGCAAGAATCCATTCGGTGCCACAGCGCCATAGACGGGGCTACGCCCCGTCTCCCCCACCCCCGGCACCGCGTCATTCCCGCGAAAGCGGGAACCTACCCCATCATCGTCATTCCCGCGAAGCGGGAACCTGCCCTAGCGCGGGCGCTGCGCCCCTCTACCCCGCGCCGTAAGTCTCCCGGGCTTTCGCGGGCGTGACCACGCCGTCGTCGAGGTCGGCGCGGACGCGGACGGGGTCGCGTCCGGCGGGAGGCAAGACGCCCCCGCCGCCCCCCGTCTCGATGCGGAAGACGTCGCCGGGATCGAGGCCGACGTTGGAGACGATGCCCGGATAGCGCTCCTCGCGCTCCTCGTCGGGATGGACGACGACATAGGGGTTGCGGCCTCCGCCTCCGCCGTCGACGCCCGCCGCCTCGCGCCGCGCCGCCCCGCCGGAGAGCCGCGCCGGAGCGCGGACCCGGTACTCGCGGACGTACCCCGGCCCTCCCCGAAACGCGCCGTCGCCCCCGGAGTCGGGCAGAACCTCGAAGCGCGTCATCTCGACCGGAAACTCCGACTCGATGATCTCGACGGGCGTGAATCTCGCGCCGTAACTTGCGCGGGAGCCGACCCCGGAGAAGCCGTCGCCGCCCTCCCACCCGGGCGCGCCCGCGTACATCAGTTCGTACTGCACGTATTGCCGCTTGCCGCCGCCCGCGTAGCCGACCACGATGGAACTCTGCGTTGCGATATGCGCGAGCGCGGGGTTGCCGGACGCTTTCGCCATCACGGCTCCGATGACGCTTTCGGCGAGCGCGAGCGTCTTGGAGTAGAAGCCCACCGGGCCGGGGAAGACCGGATCCAAGAGGCTGCCGCGGCGGAACCTGCATTCCACCGCCTCCGCTATCCCGTAGTTCAGCGGAATGTGGCGATCCGTGAGGCGTATGGCCATATTGCGGGCGAGCCCCTCTACGAACGGCGGGCGCAGATTGATCGGCGCGAACGCCTGATCGCCCGTGCCCGTGAAGTCCAAGACGAGGCGGTCGCCCTCCTTGACGGCCGCCGCGTGAACGCGGATAGGCTCATCCGCGCTGGGATCGTCGCACAATGCATCCGCTTCCGAAACGCCGTCCGGCCACGCGGCGATCCGCTCGCGGAGGCGACGCGCCGAACGCTCCGCCGCCTGCGCGAACTGCGTCTGCAGCGCGTCCGCCCCGTAGGCGCGGGCGAGGTCGCGCAGCCGCGCCTCGCCGATGACGTGGCAGACGCCGGCCTTCGCCGCAAGGTCGCCGATCATCATTTCGGGAACGCGGCTGTTGGCGCGGACGAACGTCGCCGCGTCCTGCTCGATGCGGTAGTCGCGCATAAAGCGGACGGGCGGAATCTGCAAGCCCTCGCCGAAGAGGTCGCGCGCCGTCGCGTTGCGCGACCCCGCCGCGACGCCCCCGATGTCCGGCGTATGGCCGATGCTGGCCGCGAACGCGGCGAGCGCGCCGCCCGCGAAAACGGGCGTCATCACGACCATATCGTTGGCGTGCGGACAGCCGCTGTAGTACGGATGGCTAGCGAGATAGGCGTCGCCCTCCCGCATCGCGTCGGGCGGATGAAAGGCGAACAGCCCCTCGACGCACGCGGGAAGCCCGCCCATATGCCCCGGATGCGACCCGCGGGCGACGAGCCGCCCCGACGCGTCGAGGACGCCGCAACTGAAGTCGTGCGACTCGCGGACGATGGTGGAGAAGCCCGTGCGAAAGACGGCGTTCTCCATCTCCCGGACGATGCCGTCCAGTCGGGCGCTCATCACCTCGAACGTGATCACGTCGAGCGGGGCGTTGGGCATAGCGCGTCCTCCGCGCGGTCGGCGAGACATTCGGCGCAGCGCGAGGATACTCGTTTCGGGAGCGTCGGCCCCGCCCGCGTCCTATATTCCGCGCCTGCGCGGAACCCGGCGCGCCCTACCCCTAACCCTGCTCCTGTCCCCGCTCGTGGTATCATCGCGCTGCGATCACCCAAGCCATGCCGAAGCGAACAACGGCGCGGCGCGTCTTCGGGCGCAAGAGGGGCCCCTCGCCCCCTTGTCGTTCACGCGCCGGTTGGGTGATCGCAAAATCCTGTCTTGCGCCGGACAAGGGGGTTCTTCGTATGCGGACGATTCGCGCCGCCTGGCCTCGGCTTCTCGTCGGAGCGCTCGCGCTCTTCGTATTGGCGGCTTGCCAGTCCGACCCGGCGACGCCCGTCGCTATGGTCGCCCGCCCAACTCCCACGCCGCCGCCGACCGCAACGCCTACTCCTGCCCCTATCCCCGCGCCGACCGCAACGCCGACGCAAACCCCCACGGCGACGCCTACTGCGACTGCGACGCCAACTTCCGCGCCCGCGCCGCCGCCTACCGCAACGCCCGCCATTGCGCCTACGCCGACTCCTATGCCCGCGCCCACCGCAACGCCCGTCCCAACCCCAACGCCCACCCCCGCGCCTGCGCCGACGGCTACTCCTACGCCTACTCCGGCGACTGCGCCCGCCGCCGAGGCTCCCTCCGCGCAGCAGGGCGGGTCCGCCGGCTCGCAAGCGCCCGCTCCCTCTCCGGCGCCGACGGCAGCCCCGGTGCCAACGACGGCCTCTACGCCTACGCCCACTCCGACGCCGCCCGTGACGATCCCGTTCGACCAATTGCTCCCGCCGCCCTTCATTCCCGACGCGACGCCCGGCGCCTCTACGCCTACGCCCACTCCGACGCCGCCCGTGACGATTCCGTTCGATCAACTCATTCCGCCTCCTTACATTCCCGACGCGACGCCCGCCTCTCCTACCCCTACGCCCACGCCGCCCCCAACGATTCCGTCCGGCCCGCCGACCCTGCCTCCCTTCGCCCCCGGCGCGACGGCTACGCCTACGCCCACGCCTACGCCGACTCCGGCGCTTGCGCCGCCTGCGGGTTACGTCCCCCCGGCCCAACTTTCTGACCCGAGCGCGCCTCCGACTTTCCCGATTCTCTATCACGGCGCCCTAACGGTCGACGGTTCGCCCGCTCCCGTCGGAACGCGCTTATACGCCAAAATAAGCAAGGAAGGGCTGCCCCACGTCTGGGATACGTGGGTAACCAGGGTCAGGGACGGAAGGCACTATTTCCCTGTGTCGGCGTCCGGAGGGTACGGCGGCGGGACGGTGGAGTTTTGGATGGAGGGCCGAACGCGAACAACCACCGTTTCCTACGCCGCCGCCGGCGCAGGGGTCGAGTTGGACTTGGCTTTCTGATGCCGGGGGAGCGCCGGCGCCCTCCTAGCCGCCCAGCCTATTGGACGCCATCCCCGCGGTTGGGGTAAGATGGAACCCGATAGCCATCGGGCCGCGTATTGCTATGGACGAAATGGGACAGGTCGCGCCGAGGTCGGCGCACAGCGTTCACTCGAACGCGTTGCTGCGTCACGCCCAAGAGATGATCGACAAGGGCGACCGCCTGCAAGCGTCCGAGAAGATATGGGGCGCGGTCGCGCGCAAGATGCGCGATCTTGCCCGGAAGCGCGGTTGGGTTTGGACAACTCACAGGGGCTACGACCGCTACGCCCAATACCTCCGCAAGCAAACGGGCAACCCGGACATCGCGACGCTCGCGCGGAGCATGGAGCAGTTCCACGCCAACTTCTACGACGACCACATGGACGACGATGCTCTGCCTGACGGCCTGCGGGAAGCGAGGCGGCTCATTCGCCTCTTGGAGGAAGCGGACGAGTCGCTCGGCGACGACCCGCCCGACCCCTAACCCCACGCCGCCCTAGCCGCCGCGTGGTATCATCGCGGCGCGAATCGTCCAAGCCATGCCGAAGCGAACAACGGCGCGGCGCGTCTTCGGGCGCAAGAGGGGCCCCTCGCCCCCTTGTCGTTCACGCGCCGGTTGGGTGACCGCAAATCCTGTCTTTGCGCCGGACAGGGGGTTCTTCGTATGCGGACGATTCGCGCCGCCTGGCCTCGGCTTCTCGTCGGAGCGCTCGCGCTCTTCGCGTTGGCGGCTTGCCAGTCCAACCCGGCTGCGCCCGCCGCTATGGTCGCCCGCCCAACTCCCACGCCCCCGCCGACCGCAACGCCTACTCCTGCTCCTATCCCCGCGCCCACCGCAGCGCCGACGCCAATCCCAACAGCCAGCCCCACGCCCGCCGCGACGCCAACTTCCGCGCCCGCGCCGCCGCCTACCGCAACGCCCGCCATTGCGCCTACGCCGACTCCTATGCCCGCGCCCACCGCAACGCCCACTCCCGCCCCTGCTTCGACGCCTACGCCGAGGGTCATCGCGTCGCTCGCCGCGCCCGGCGACGTCGCGGCGGACGCAGTCGGCAGGAATCTCATCGTCTCGTGGAGTCCCGTCGCCAGCGCGACGAGTTACATCGTGGCGGCCCGGCTCGCGAACGGCGTCGAACCGTTTGAGTGGAGCGAATACGACGCTGGCGCGCCCCCTTACGTCATCACGGACTCTTGGGCGGCAATGAGCGGCCTGGAGTATGAAGTTCGGGCCGCCGCGATGAACGCCGACGGGCGGTCCGATTGGTCGTCCGCAGTCACGGTGACTGCTCCGGAACTTCGCGTCGCTCCCGCCGACGCGATTCACGTTTACCCGGGGAGTCCGTACGCGGCGGGAGACTCCATGCGGGCGGGTCTCGACGGCCAGCGGCCGTTCACGCGCCGGTCGACTTTCGTTTGGTCCGTATGCGAAATGGACGGGTCGGGTTGCGAATTGCTCCCTATTAGCGCAAATCGAAGCTACGAAAGCGCGGTTCCTGAAGAGGCGCGAGGGAAGCGCGTGCACGTCCAAGCGGACTACGATAAGGACGGCTATTCCTACACCGCGCTGGCTGACGTAGGAGTGGTCAGCCCGGAAGATGCGCCGCGTCCCCGACTCCCAACGTCGCTCCCTGACGGGTGCGAGGACGCGGCCCCGCCTTCAGGAGAGGACAGATTCACGGGGGGGGGGGGCCTCGCCACCCATTTGCACTATGTAGAGTCGAAATCGGTTAAAGTCGCCTGGGACGAGGCGAGAGGCGGCGCGATCGAGCCGTTGTGCAACGACCTGCTCGTCGTGACGCCCTGGGGCAGGATGGCCCTCGCGCGCTCGGACGGAAGAGTGGAGCGGATCGAGGGGGAGGTTCCGATGAACATAGCGGGCTTGCGGTCGCATCCGGACAGCGCGAATTTTTCATCTGACCGTTTCCGCGTCGCCGACATCCTGCTAAGGCAACGGACGCGGGAGACATGGGAACTGTTCGCAACGCATCATTATTTCACGGGGGAATGCATCCGATTCCGCTTGTCCGCCGCAGAAATTCTCATGGACGGCGGGAGCGTCTCCGTGTCGCCGTCTTGGAGGACCGTGTTCGACGCGGAGCCTTGTTTGCATCGGACGCTCCGGGGTGGACACGAAGCCGGCGGCGGAATGGTCGCTGACGGGCCGGAACACTTGCTTATCGTCATCGGCTACCATGGGGAGAATGGCTTTCCGCAAGACCCCGCGTCCCACTTCGGCAAACTCGTCCGCGTGGCCATCGAGTCCGGCGAGGCGGAAATCCTGGCGTCCGGTCTCCGCAACCCGCAGGGCTTCACGCGGGACGCGGACGGAGCCCTCTGGTCGGCGGAGCACGGGCCGCAAGGGGGCGACGAACTCAATCTCCTCGAACCCGGCCGCGACTACGGATGGCCTTCAGTGAGTTACGGCGTCGAGTACGGGGGCTACGCGATCCAAGACGACGAAGGAGATGAGGGCGACCACAAGGGATTCGCCAAGCCGCGCTTCGCGTGGGTTCCCTCCGTCGCCGTCTCCGCTCTCATCGTCAACGACGAGCGCCAGTTTCCCTTGTGGAAAGACGACCTGTTGGCCGGGTCATTGGCGGGGCATTCGCTCTTTCGCATCCGTCGCGACGGAACCAACGTTCAGTACGTCGAGCGCATAGAAGTCGGCTACCGCATCCGCGACCTCGCGCGTATGCCGGATGGCCGCATCGCCCTCATCGGGGACCGCGGCCGCGCGCATTTCATCAGCCGCGTCGTCGAGGTCTGCGACGAGCGAACATGGCTATCGCGCCGGGTGCGGGTGTACGGACTCCACTGCTATAGCCCGGGGGACGAAAAGGGGGCGGAGTCTCAGAGCGAAGCGGCGCAGGGAGGCGAAGAGGCCCCGGCCGGACCCGGCGGCGGTTAGGCGCCCCGGCCGGGGCGGCGGCACGCGCCGCGCCGCGCTTGTCCATAAGCGAATGGCAGGCTCCGGCGAGCGCAAGAAGGGCGCGAAGCCTCCCCGCCAGTCGGCTAGGCTGCACTACTCCCCGTCGTTGCGCTCCGCCAGCGCGGCGCGCAACTCCTCGACCTCGCGCCGCAGCGCGCTGTTCTTGCGCGCGACGTAGACCGCGTAGGCGAAGAAGCCCGCCCACGTGAGCAGCGTCCCCGCGAGCAGGTAGCCGAGGTTGCTCTCGCCCGCGCTTTGCGCGGACACGGCGGCCAGGGCTGCGGGCGCGGCGAGCGCGATCAGCGCGGCGGCGGCGATCAGGGCGGACGCGAGACGGATCATTCGAGGCATAACGTTTCCCTTGAGGTCAGGCTAGGCGGGCCGGAGGCTTAGGCGGCGGCGAGGCGCAACTCCTCTATGGCGTCCTCGTCGCGGCGCAGCGCGGCCCGCTCCGCCGTCAGCGCGGCGAAGAGAACGATGAACGTGACGAAGGAGAAAAGGAGCGTCAGCAGCATCTCCCGCTCCAGCGAGCCGCTCGCGCCGGGGCCGGTCACCCGTTCGGGATGCAGCCCGCCCCACCAGTCCGCCGCCATATAGAGAAACGGCGTCGTGGCCGCGCCGATCACGGCGATCACCGCGGCCCAGCGCCGCCCGCGCTCCGCGTCGGGAGCGTAGGCGCGCGTCATCAGGCAGCCGATGAAGATCAGCCACAGCGTGAACGTGAGCGTTCCGTTCGCGTCCCACACCCACCAGACGCCCCATACCGGCCTCGCCCAGACCGCCCCCGTGAGAATCGCCGTCGTGAAGAACACGACGCCGACCTCCGTCGAAGCGTAGGCGAGCCTGTCCCACCTGCGCGAGCGCCGCACCAGATAGGCGATGCTCGCGCCGGCGGCCAATACGAACGCGAGGAAACTCGTGAGGATGACCGGCACGTGGAAGTAGAACAAGCGCTGGACGACGCCCATCACCCGCTCCGTCGGCGCGTACTGGAAGATCAGGTAGAGATCGATGAGCGTGAGCGCTCCCGCGAGGAGCAGCAGCCATTGCCTCCACGCGCCCGTCCCCGCCGACGCGGGCGCCGACGCCTTCGCCATCACTCCTCCAGCGCGAACTCGAATGCCCAGGATGATACCACGATGAGCACGGCGTCGAACGCGGCGATTAGTTGCAGCCAGCGCCCCGCCCCGCTCCAGCCCTCGCCGTCCAGCGCCGCCGCCGTCCCCGACACCGCCCCGATCAGCAGCGGCAGCGACAGCGGCACGAACAGCAGAGGCAGCATCATCTCCCGCGCCCGCGCGTGGGCCGCAATCGCCGACAGCAGCGTCCCGACCGCCGCGATCCCGACCGTCGCCGCCACCGCCACCGCCGCGAACCAAACGTTCAGCAGCGAGAGGCCGTGCAGCGCGAGAAAGGCGGGCGCCAGCAGCGCCTCGACTACGATCAGCAGCGTGAGCAGGCCGAAAAACTTGCCGAAGTAGATCGCATCCGGCGGCGCGGGCGCGAGCCGCAGCCCGTCCAGCGTCCCCTGCTCGCGCTCCAGCAGAAACGTCCGGTTCATGCCAAGCGCGGCGGTGAAAACGTAGGCCGTCCACACGATGCCAGGCCCCACGGCGGCCAGCGTCCGCGGCGACGGCTCGAACGCGAACGTGAAGATGAACGCCGCGACGAACGCGAACGCCAGCGTCGCCCCGAGCGTCTCCCGCGTCCGCGCCTCGATCAGAACGTCCTTCGCGTACACGGCGAGCGCCGCCCGAAGCCCCGCTCCCATCACGAGCCGCTCCCCGGCGCCGCGAGCGCCGCCGCGTCCGTCCCACGCGCCTCCCCGCTTTCGACGACGCGCCCGCCCCGCAGCGCGGCGTAGCGGTCGGCGCAGGCCAGCCCGCGCTCAACGTCGTGCGTTGCGAAAACGACCGCGCCTCCGCCATCCGCGACCGCCCGGACGACGCGCTCGACGAACGCCTTCCCCTCCGCGTCCAGCCCCGCGTCCGGCTCGTCCAGCAGCAGCAGCGCCGGACGGTGCAGCAGCGCCCGCGCGACCGCCGCCCGCTTCCGCATTCCGTTCGAGAGCGTCCGGACGCGGCGGTTCGCCCACCGCTCCGCCCCTGCGTCGCGCAGCGCCTCGGCGACCCGCTCCCCGCCGTCCGCTATCCCGTGCAGACGCGCGAAAAAGCGCAGATTCTCCTCCGCCGTCAGATCCGGATAGAGCATATCCCGGTGCCCGACGTGCCCCGTCGCCGCCCTTGCGCTCCGCGACGGCTGCGCGAATCCCCCCGCGAGCGCCTCTCCCGCGTCGGGGCGGACGAGGCCGGCGGCGACGCGAAGCAGCGTGCTCTTGCCCGCCCCGTTGGGCCCGAATAGCGCAAGCGCGCTCCCCCACGCCGCCGTCAGATCGACCGACCGCAGCGCCGGCGACGCGCCGTAAGACTTGGAGACCCCTCGCAACTCCAGCCCGTAGCCGGAGCGCGAGGCCGTTTTCGCAGGCCGATTGTCCATTTTGCGGGCCGCTCACCCCCTCGTAGACCTTCGCATACCCTATCGCCCTGCCCCGCCCCTTATCGTCATTCCCGCGTAGGCGGGAATCCCGCCCCCATTCGCGGCGCGCAAGCCACCAGGAACCGTCATTCCCGCGTAGGCGGGAATCCCGCCCCCATTCGCGGCGCGCAAGCCACCAGGAACCGTCATTCCCGCGTAGGCGGGAATCCCGCCCCATTCGCGGCGCGCAAGCCACCAGGAACCGTCATTCCCGCGTAGGCGGGAATCCCGCCCCATTCGCGGCGCGCAAGCCACCAGGAACCGTCATTCCCGCGTAGGCGGGAATCCCGCCCCATTCGCGGCGCGCAAGCGCCGCATCCCCCTCTCCCTACAAGGGGAGAGGACGCCGCGAACGCGGCGGGAGAGGGTACTGCGGACGGGGCGCTATGCGCCCCGTCTCCCCCCATCCCAGGCGCCGCGTCATTCCCGCGAAAGCGGGAACCTACCCTACCCCGCGCACCACGCCCCTAGTCGTCATCGGGGGGCAGCATGCCGCCGAACGCGCTCACGGCCTTATAGCCGATGCGCTCCCTCCAGACGACGGCTTCTGGACGGCGTTCCTTGAGGCGGTCCATCGCCGCAACCTCGTCCCATTGGTCGGCGCTTATCTCGTAGTCGCCTGTGCGGACGTCTATCGCAACGACCTTGCCCGTCTCTTGCGGGTAGACGGGCGGGCGCGCGTTCTCGCGGTAGATCGCTCGCCCGTGCTCCCCGACGCTCTTGCGGCGGAAGGGCAGTCTCATGTTCATCGGCTTCTCCTTAGGCGCGCTGCGCCGTTCCCCGCGAGTCTATTCCCTCCCGCGCGAGCAGGGCAACGCGCCCCATCGCCCTCCCCGCGAGGCGGAGCCTTCCATAACGCCAACTTCGCCAAGACATCAGGGGGTTGCGCGATGGGACGTAGGGATTTGGTAGACTCCCGCCTACTCTTGCTAACGCTCCGCGAGGGAGAAATGCCGACGGCGTTGGAAGAACGGTTCCTTGCCGCGATGCGGGAGTCCTACCGGATGGTCCAGGCGCGCGGGCCGCGGTCTCCGGAGAAGACCAAGGTCCTTCACGGCTGGGCGCAGGAAGAACTGCGGCGCGAACTGGGCGACGCCTACGCGCTCACCGGACAGTCTCCGGTCAGCGCGAGCGAGGCCAGCGTCGAGGGCATGTACTACGGCAAGAACGTCGACGTGCTCGTCTCCCGGGACGGGCAGGAGTTGGGCGTCGTCAGCGTCAAGTTCGTCATCACGAACTACTGGCAAAACTCCGTCAACTACTTCGAGCAGCAGGTCGGCGAGACCGCCAACCTCCGCAGGCGGAACATCGTCTACGGCAACCTCTTCTGCGTCACCGACCCCATCCCTTACCTCAAGCGGTCGGGAGAGGTCGCGCGGCTGGAGCGGCTCCGCGACCACGACATCCAACGCTACGCGAAACTCCGCGCCGACCACGAGCACATCCACGCGCCGCAGGAGATGGCGATAGGCGTTGTGAGCCTCGACGTTGACGGGAAGAGGATCGTCGGCCTCGCCGATCCGCAGACGCTAGACGTCAGCGACGGCAGCCGGCGGGCGCTCGCCAACGAGTTGAGCATAGGCCACTTCTTCACGAACATCAGCCGGCGCATCGAGTTGAGGCATCGCAGCCCATGACGGCGTCCATTCGCAAGCGGAACGGCGTGGTCTACACGCCCGATTGGATCGCGTCGCTGATCCTAGACGGCGCGTTGCCGTCCGATCCGGCCGCGCTCGCGGCGGCGGCGATCTGCGACCCGGCGTGCGGCGACGGAGCGTTCCTCGTTCCGGCGACGCAGCGCCTGCTCGCGTCGCTGGGGCGCGAAGAGGCGCTTGGCGCGCTTCGGCGAATGGCGGGCTACGATGTTGACGGCGAGGCGGTCGCCCGCTGCCGGGCGCGGCTCGCCGCCGCCGTAGAGGCCCGCTACCCGGGCGAGCGAGTCGAGTGGCGCGTGGAGCGGCGGGACGCCTTCGACCGGGCGGCGTTCCGGCGCGACCGCGGGCGCTTCACGCATGTGGTAGGCAATCCGCCGTACATCCGCGTCCAGCATCTCGAGGCGCCGCGCCGCCGCCGCCTCGCAGGGCAGTGGGAGACGCTGCGCGGCGCGACCGACTCGTATCTCGTGTTCTATGAGTTGGGGCTGGAGTTGCTCGCGGAGGGCGGAACGCTCGCCTACATCGCGCCGTCCAGTTGGCTGCGCTCCGACTCCGGATCGGCGCTCCGCGAGCGTATCGCGGCGTCGCACACGGCGCTGCGGATTCTGGACTTCGGCGCGCATCAGGCGTTCGCCGACGTCACGACGTACACGGCGATAGCCGTGATCCGGAAGGGCGGGCGAACGAAGGAGGTGCCGGTCGAGAAATACGACGGCGCGGCGTTCCGCAAGGCGGGGCGCATCGCGGTGGACGCCGCCAATCCCCGCGCTCCGTGGATTCCGTCGATCCCGTCGGACAGGGCGCGCCTGCGGAAACTGGCCAAGCGCGGGCCGAAGTTGGGAGAGGTCGCGGCGATTCACGTGGGCATTCAGACGCTCGCGGACGGCGTTTTCATCCTCCCTCTGGCCGACGAGGAGTCTTACGGCGCGTCCGATGATTCTTACGGAGCGTCGGACTACGCGCTTTGCCGCGCCGACGGGGAGACGCTGCGCCTGGAGCGCTGGATATTGCGCCGCGTCGTCAAGGCGTCCGTGATGAAGAACGGGCGCGATCCGACGCCCCGCGCCGCGATCTTCCCTTACGACGAGTCGGGGGCGCTGCTGCCGGAGGAGCGCGTTCGAGAGGACGCGCCTCGCGCCTACGCCTGGCTCTTGCGAAACAAGGCGCGGCTGCTCGCGCGCGACAAGGGCGGCTTCGACCCGCGGCGGTGGCACGCCTTCGGAAGGCATGTCTCCATCACGTCGGGGTTCGGCGACAAGATCCTCACGGCGGGAATGAACCTGCGGCCCAACTTCCAGCGATGCCCCGATCCGAGCGCGACGTTCTATTCGGGCTACTGCGTGAAGCCGTTCCCCAACGTGGACGCGGACCGCTTGCTCGACGCGTTGAACTCGCCCGATATGGAGTTCTTCATCGGGCGGACGAGCCGCCCCTACCAAGGCGACTGGATGTCTTACGCCAAGTCGTTCATCAAAGACTTCCCCGTCCCGGAGTCCGCGCTGCGGTAAGGGCGGGGGCCGCGTCAACAGAATTCACCTCTCCCTATAGAGACCCTTTGCATAACCTTACCGTCGTTCCCGCGTAGGCGGGAATCCCGAGGCGTGAAAGCGCCGGCATCCCCCTCTCCCTATGAGGGGAGAGGACGCCGCGAACGCGGCGGGAGAGGGTACTGCGGTCGGGAGGCGTAGCAGGCGCGGCGCGATGGAGTAGGTTCCCGCTTTCGCGAGAATGACGCGGCCCCGGTGGTATGAGGGAGACGGGGCGCGGCGCGCCCCATCTTGGGCATCGCGCCCGCTCGCGCTCTCTGGCCTCATCGTCGCGCTTGTGCATTCTTTCGTCATTCCTGCGTAGGCAGCAATCCATTCGGCGCTCCAGCGCCGCAGACGGGGCGTAGCCCCGTCTCCATATATCCCCCGGGGCCACGTCATTCCCGCGAACGCGGGAACCTACTGGAGGCGCCTTCCCGCGAACGCGGGAACCTCCCCTCAGCGGGAGAAGGCGCCCCGCGCGGCTCCGAATAGGCGCGCGCTACCCGCAGCCGCACCCTCCGCCGCAGCACGCGCCCCCGGAGACAGGCCCCACGGGCGAAGGCCCCGCGCCCGCGCCGACGGCGACCGAAGCGGCGAAGACGGAGAGGACGCGCTTGGCCCCCAAGCCGCACCCCGGACAGGCCGACTCGCGGGCGGCGGACATCGGCTGCAGACGCTCGAAGCGCGAGCCGCAGGCGTCGCAGGCGTATTCGTAAAGCGGCATGCTTCCCCTCCCGCGAAGACCTTCCCGGCCAGAACGCCGGACGATGCGGACAGCCTCATTATACGGGAAGCGAAATTCCCCCGCGAAAGGCGCGCAAGCGCCGCATAGCCCCCATAGCCCCCCTTACCGTCATTCCCGCGTAGGCGGGAATCCAGTCGGCGCCCCAGCGCCGCAGACGGGGCGTAGCCCCGTCTCCCCTTCTCCCCAGGCGCATCGTCATTCCCGCGAAAGCGGGAACCTACCCCTGCCCCGTCATTCCCGCGTAGGCGGGAATCCCGCCCCCAGCGCTCAAACGGCGCTCATTTGGCGCTAAAAAGCGCTCATTCAGCGCTCATAAAGTGCTCATTCGGCGCTCATGCAGCGCTCACTGCCCCCGGACGGCGCAGGCCGTCCCCAGCCCCCCTCGGATCCGCTGCCCGGCTCCGAAATCGAGAGCCTGCCCGGCCTCGCCGCGAACCCGTCTCTCCGCCTTGACCGCGCCGCTCCTACTAGTATGACATATGCCCATTGCGTAACGCTACACGTCCTGCTACGATGATTCCAGTGCGCCCCCCTCAACCCCCTCGGCGGCGCCGCCAACCACCAACCGAACGGAGGCAAATGAGCGCGAATGAGCACAATTGAGCGCAATTCCAACCCCAACAGCAGCCTGCGCCTGATCTACCCCCTCTCCAGACGCAAGGCCGACGCCCTCCCCCACGTCGCCGTCGCCCCCACCCTCAAGCAGGCCGCCCGCAACGCCGGCGTCTCCTACGCCACCCTCCGCCGCTGGATGGACGACGCCGACTTCCGCGCCGAACTCGAGCGCGTCAAAGAGGCCGCCTCCGCCCTGATGCGCGCCAAACTCCAAGAACTCGCCCTCAAAAGCGCCGCCAACCTCGACGAATTCCTCAACTCCGACAACGACGCCATCCGCCTCCGCGCCACCCGCATCGCCCTCGACGTCGCCATCGGCCTCGAACGCGACCAAGACATCCGCAAGCGCATCGCCCACCTCAACCGCGCCTTCGCTATGCTCAGGGGGAACCGGTGAGAGACTCCGTCACGGGCCTCGAAAACTCCCTCGCCTGCCTCATCGCCCAAGCCGCCCTCGAACCCATCGTCGACGACTACGTCGAGCGCTGGCGACGCTGCATGCTCCGCCACGCCCCCGTCACCACCCCCAACGAACTCATCGCCGACGCCGAGGCCGAAGGCATCCCCATCCTCACGCCCGGCCCCCTCTGGTACTACCTCTACCAGTGCGCCGACGACTACCGCCTCCCCGACCCCAAGCGCATCATCATGTCCATCGTCCACGGCTTCGCCGAAGAGAACTTCGTCTTCGGAACCTGCCCCTGCCCGGCCCGCAAACCCCTCATCCAAACCTCCCTCTGACTACCGCAAAGGCCGAGAAGCGTGAGCCCAGCCTCCTTCCCGCCTGCCCGCGCCCCCCTTACCGTCATTCCCGCGTAGGCGGGAATCCCGCCCCCTTGCGGGCGCGTCAAGCGCCCGCATCCCCCTCTCCCTACAAGGGGAGAGGACGCCGCGAACGCGGCGGGAGAGGGTACTGCGGACGGGCCCCCTCACCGTCATTCCCGCGTAGGCGGGAATCCCCCCCATTCGGGCGCGCAGCGCCCTAATTCCCCCTCTCCCTACAAGGGGAGAGGACGCCGCGAACGCGGCGGGAGAGGGTACTGCGGACGGGGCGCAAGCCCCGTCTCCCCCAACACCCCAGGCCCCGCGTCATTCCCGCGAAAGCGGGAACCTACCCCATCGAGACGCGCTACAATGCCCGCCAGGAGGCCCCTATGCCCGACCTGAACGCCGACGAAACGCGCTCCCTCCTCCGCGCCATTGGCCTAACTCCCCTCGACGACGTCGACCTCCGCGAGATCGCCCACCGCCTGAACGCGATCAACGAGGCCGCCGCCGACCTCGAAGACCCCGAAGCCGACGCCATAGAGCCCATTCCCGTCTTCTGGCTCGCGGCGGAAGGCGAGGAGTACGGCGATGCCCGATGACCTCGCGCTCCGCTCCGCGACCGACCTCGCCGACCTGCTCGCATCCCGCGCCGTCTCCCCCGCTGAGTTGACGCAGGCGTTCCTCGCCCGCGCCAAGCGCTTCTCACGCCTCAACGCCTACATCACGCTCGACGAGGAAGGCGCCCTCCAAGCCGCCCGCGACGCCGAAGCCGAACTCGCCCGCGGCGACCGCCGGAGCCCCGCGCACGGACTCCCCGTCGCCGTCAAAGACCAGTTCGACGCCAAAGGCGCGCGAACAACGCTCGGCGGCAACATCGTCGACTACGTAGCCGACGAGGACGCGACCGCCGTCGCCCGCCTCCGCCAAGCCGGCGCCGTCATCCTCGGCAAACTCAACCTCAGCGAGTACGCGCTCGGCGGCAACGTCCAGCACCCCTTCGGCGTCCCCCGCAACCCCTGGGACGAAACCCGCCAGGCCGGGCAGTCCAGCAGCGGATCAGGCGTCGCCGTCGCCGCGTCCCTCTGCGCCGCCTCGCTCGGCGGCGACACGGCGGGCTCCATTCGCGGCCCCGCCGGATGGTGCGGCATCGTCGGCCTCCGCCCCACCTGGGGCGCCGTCAGCAGGCGCGGCGCCTTCCCTATGGCCTGGTTTATGGACACGATCGGCCCAATGACCAAAACCGTCGCCGACGCCGCCATGCTCCACCAAATCATCGCCGGCCACGACCCCAAAGACCCCTACTCCTCCAAACGCCCCGTCGTCCCGTTCGAGCCCAACGACGACCTCCGCGGCATCCGGATCGGCGTCGTCCGCGAAAGCGTTGACGACGGCATGGCGAGCCCCGAGGCCGCCGCCGCCCTCGACGCCGCGATGACCGTCCTAGCCGACGCGGGCGCGAGCGTCGGCGACGCCTCCCTGCCCCTCTTCGAGCGCGGCGGCCTCATCGCCAACACGCTCTCCGACGTCGAGGCCGCCCACACGCACCGCAAGTGGCTCCGCGAGCGCCCCGCCGACTACGACTTCGCAACCCGCCGCCGGCTCATGGCCGCCAGCCTCGTCCCCGGCGCCGTCTACGCCAAACTCCTCCGCTTCCGCGCCCTGATGCGCCGCCACGTGATGCGCGAACTCGAAACGTTCGACGTCCTCGCAACCCCCGCCCAACCCGGCGGCGCGCCCCCCATCCCAACGGAGACAGGCCTCACGTCCAAAGAGGCGGTGATGGCCCAATTCTTCGGCGCTCGCTCCCACCGCAGCCCGTTCAACCTCTCCGGCGTCCCCGCGATGGCCGTCCCCTGCGGCTTCACGGAGGGCGGCCTCCCGCTCAGCGCCCAACTCGCCGCCCGCCCCTTCGCCGAAAACGCGCTCTTCCGCGTCGGCTCCGCCTACCAGCGCCGAACCGACTGGCACGAGCGCCGCCCCCCGCTTGACTAGTCCCGCCGCGCCCCTACCCGCCCTTGAGCGATTGCACGATCTGCGAGGCGCGACTCGCCTTACGCTGACGTGGCCTCGCTCCAAGCGAATCGCCGCTGAGGCTAGCGAGCGCGGAGTACGGCGCAAGGCCTCTTTGTTCAGACGCGCGGCGACGATTCACGGCGCGACGCCGACCTCGCTTGCGAACGCCGCGGGGCTTCCATCCGTTCCCGTTCGCGGTTGCGGGCGAGCGTCATCCGATAAGCGGCCTCCAACCCGACCCACACGTGCGCCCCGATTCCCAAGACGCGCTCCAGCCCCAGCGCGGTCTCCTCCGTGATCGCCTTCTTGCCGCGAATGATCTCGTTCACGGCATGCACTGGCCGACCAAGAGCGGCGGCCAACTGCTTCTGGCTCATCCCCAGCGCTTCGATCTCCTCCCCGAGAACCTCGCCGGGAGGGATAGGCAGGTCCGATAAGGTTTTCTCGTCCAGCCTAATCGCCATAGTGATTCGTAACCTCCTCTACGGTCACCGCGCCCCCATCCTCCCCCTCCCGGACGATGAGCCTCCATCGGTCATTCAGCGTGATTGCGTGTTGCCCCGCCCGCCGCCCCCTCAGCGGATGCGCGCGCCAAGAGGGCTGAGCGAATATCTCCGAGAACGCCTCCATTGAGCGCAGAACCGCGACGCGCTTGATGTAGGCGCGGCCAACCGCCGGTCCCCATTCTTTGGCGGCCTGCGCCGATTCCTCGTAGCATCTCAACAGCCTGCGCGAGCGGAATAGGACTTTCACCTATCACCCTTTCACCGAATGATAGAAGTTTGGAATCCTGTAGGCAAGCCCGTTCATCCCCCCGCCCTACCCGCCCTTGAGCGATTGCACGATCTGCGCGGCGCGGGCGAAGTCGTCGCGGTGGACGCGAATGGAGGCGTAGTTCTGCGGAATGGACCTCGTAATGTCGAACGCGGAGAGCGTCTTGATGCGCGCCCGAATGCCGAGCCGCGTCAGTTCCGCGTAGATCTCCTCGGCCCGCGCCTTGTTCGCCGCCCCCCAGACGGCGTGCACCTCCGTCCACTCCCGCGCCTCCAGATACGCCCGCCGGTAGAGAACCGCCGCGCCCGCGACGATGAGGACGCCTAGAGCGAGGAAGAGCGTCTCCATCAGCACGCGCTCCCATGCGCCCGCCGCGCCGCGATAAGCGGAGCGACGCGGTCGAGAATCGCCGCCGCCGCGTCGTACTTCGGCAGCAGCGGCGCCTCCGTCTCGCCGTCCGCATCCACGATCCACACCTTGTTCGCGTCCGCCCCGAATCCGGCGCCCGGCAGCGTGACGTCGTTGGCCGCGACCAAATCAACGCGCTTGCTCCGCAGTTTGGCGCGGGCGTTCGCCAGCAGATCCTCGCTCTCGGCGGCGAACGCGACCTTGACGACGCCGTCGGAGACGCCCGCGATGATGTCGTCCGTCCGCTCCAACGCGACGGAGAGGCCCGCGCCGCCGTCCGCCTTCTTGATCTTGCGCTCGCTCGGCGCGGCGGGGCGGTAGTCGGCGACGGCGGCCGCCATCACGAGCGCGTCGGCGGACGCGGCGGCCTCCCGAACGGCGCGCCCCATCTCCTCCGCCGTCTCCACGCGAACGGCGCGGACGCCCGCCGGGGGAGGAAGGTCGGCGGACGTGACCAGCGTCACTGCGGCGCCCCGGTCGCGGGCGGCCTCCGCGACGGCGTAGCCCATCTTGCCCGACGAGCGGTTCGTGAGAACGCGAACGGGATCGAGCGGCTCCCGCGTGCCCCCCGCGCTCACGACGACGGCGCGGCCCCGCAGGTCGCCGTTCGCGCCGAGCGTCTGCGCCATGCGCCCCAGCAATTCGTCCGTATCGGCGAGGCGCCCCCATCCCGTGAGGCCGGAGGCGAGCCGCCCCTCGTCCGGCCCGACGACGACCGCGCCGCGCTCCCGCAGCGTTTGGGCGTTCCGTTGAACGGCGGGATGCTCCCACATATGAGCGTCCATCGCGGGCGCGACGAGCAGCGGCGCGGCGGTCGCCAGCGCGACCAGGCTGACGGGGTCGTCCGCGAGGCCGAGCGCGAGTTTCGCCATCACGTGGGCGGTGGCGGGCGCGACGGCGAGCAGGTCGGCGGCCTGCGCCAGCGCGACGTGCTCCACCGCCTCCGGCGAGTCCGCGTCGAAGAGGTCGGTCAGCGCCGGCCGGCCCGTGACGCTGCGAAACGTGAGCGGCGTGACGAATCGCGCCGCGGAGGGCGTCATCAGCGTGTCCACGCGCGCGCCGCGCTGCGTCAGCCTGCTGGCGAGTTCGACCGCCTTGTACGCCGCGATGCTGCCGCTCACGCCGAGCAGGACGCGCTTGCCGTGAAACGGGCCGCTCACGCCGCGCCTCCCGCGACGGCCGGCTCCCGGTTCAGATCGAAGATGCGCCGCAGCCCGCGCAGCGTCAGGTCGGGGTCGACCACGTCGAAGACGTCCGTGTGAGGGGCGATGAGCGACACGAGCCCGCCGGTTCCGACGACTTTCGCGCGCGGCTCGCCCATCTCGTCGCGGAAGCGGCGCGCCATCGCCTCGACCAGCCCCGCGAAGCCGAATACGAGGCCGGAGTTGATGGAGTCGGCGGTGTTCTTGCCGATGGCGCGCTCCGGCGGAGCGAGTTCGACGGGGCGCAGCAGAGACGCGTTCGCCGCGAGCGCGTCGCCCGCCAGCCCCACGCCGACGGAGATCGCCCCGCCGAGATACGCGCCGTCCGCCGCCACCGCGTCGAGCACCGTCGCAGTCCCCAAGTCCGCTACGATGGCGGGGCCTCCGTAGTAGTGGAGCGCGGCGGCGGCGTCCACCACGCGGTCGGCCCCGACGTCGCGCGGACTCTGATAGAGCACGCGCACGCCCGTCCGCGTCCCCGCCCCGACCACCAGCGGCTCGCAGGGAAAGAGCGCGCCGCAGGCGTCCTCGAACACGCCGGTCAACTGGGGCACGACGCTGCACAACGCCACGGCATCGATATCCTCGACGGCCACGCCCTTGAGCGGAAGCAGCCCGCGCAGCAGCAAGGCGTGCTCGTCGGCGAGGCGGCGGGCGTCCGTCGAGAGGCGCCACGTCGCCGCGAGGTCGCCCCCCTCGAACGCCCCGATGGCGACGTTCGTGTTGCCGATGTCCACCGCGAGCAGCATACGGGCGATTATACCCCCCGCCCCGCGCGGCTCCGTCGGCGCCCCATGGTCGTCATTCCCGCGTAGGCGGGAATCTCGCCCCAACGCCGCGCAGGAAGCCCCGACTCCGGGGCTCGCCGCCGCCGTACTTGGGGACATCGCGCGGGCGAAAGGGATTGGCGGCGGTCGCGCGCGCGTCCGTGACTCGGCCGGGAGAGCCTCTACAAAGCGCTGTCCCCGGACGGCAACCCGGAGTTGCCGCCGTGCTCAAAGTCGTGACGGCGTTGGGGCTCCGGCTGCGCGCCGCCCCCCGCTAACCGCGCCCCCTTCCCAGCAGCGCCGCGACGACGAGCAGCACGAGCGCGAACGCGGCGACGTCCAGCAGAAATACGCTGCGAAGCCCCCACCCAATGACCGCCGCGCCGCCCGCGAGCGGGCCCAAGGCGACCCCGAAGGCGTGCGCGAGTTGCGCCGTGCCGAACGCCGCCCCGTGATGCCCCGGCGGAGCGCGGAGCGCGATCATGCCGTTCACTAAGCCCGACAGCCCTCCGGCGAACAGAGAGATGGCCGCGAGCCCAAGCGCCAGCGTCAGGTAGTCCGGCGCGAAGTAGGGAATGAGCGCGGCGAACGCGGAGAGCGCGGCGGAGACGGCGAGCACGCGCTGCGCCCCCAGCCTCCCCGCGGCCCAGCCCGTAACCACCGACGAGGCCGCCGACGCGACGCCCATTCCCGCGAACACGACGCCGGACGCGGTGCCCGTTCCGGAGCCGCCCTCGACGCGCTCGACCAGCCCCGGCACGGCGGGCTGGACGAGCAGCGTCGCCGCAAGCGCGAGAAAGACCACGCCGTAGAGCGGCAGCAGGTCGCGCGCCGTGCCCAATTGCCAGAGCATGGCGAACGGACGCGCCGCGCCTCCCCCCTCCAACGGCCGTCGGAAGTTCTCGCGCACGAGCAGAATGACGATGACCCCCGACGCCCACAGCGCACCGCCCGTCGCTAGGAACGCCGCCCGGATGCCGAACGCGTCGTAGATCAGCCCGCCGAAGAGGGGCCCCAGCGCGATGCCGAAGAACAGCCCCGACTGGATCATTCCCGCCGCGAACGTCATTCGCTCCCGGGGCGTGTGCGCCGCGACGAGCGCCATAATCGTCGGCAGCACGCCGCTCGTCGCGCCGATGACGAAGCGCGAGGCGAGCAACTGCATCGGCGTCTCGGCGAAGCCGGAGAGCGCGAGGAACAGGCCGCCGAGCCCCATCGCCCGCACGACGTTCAACTTTCGCCCGTAGCGGTCGCCCAGCACGCCCCAAATCGGGCTGGAGAGCCCCATTCCCAAACCGAAGACCCAGCCCGCCGCGCCCGCCCAAAACGCCGCCCGCTCCTCCGTCAGCCCGCCCAACTCCTCGAAGAACAGCGGGTAGAACGGAAACGTGAACGAGAACCCCAGCGTCGTCCCGACCTGCGCGACCCACAGCGCAATGAGATTCGCCTTCCACGGGACGGTTCGCGCGGGGATTGCCTGAGCCACGCCGCGCAGGATAGCAGGGCGGACGGGCTAAGAGACCCTGATCCTTCCCTGCGCGTCGGCGGCGAGAACCGCGTGAAAGCGGTAGCCGTCCGCCCGCAGGCGGTCGCCCCCGCCCTGCGCCCGGTCGAGGATGCAGGCGGCGAGCACGACCTCGTGCCCGGCGGCCTCGGCGGCCTCTATCGCCATATAGAGCGACCCCGCCGTCGAGCAGACGTCGTCCACGACCGCCACCCGCGCGCCCGGCGGCAGCGGACCCTCCAACGCCTTGCCCGCGCCGTGATCCTTCGCCTCTTTGCGGACGAAGAAGCCCGGGACCGGCGCGCCGCCGTCCTGTCCGCTGCGGGCGGCGATCGCGGTTACGAGCGGCACCGCCCCCACCGCGGGCCCGCCGACGGCCTCCGCGCCCGCCTCGCGGATGACGGGCAGCAGCGCCTTCGCGGCGAGATTCGCGCCCCGCGGCGAAAGCGTCAGCAGACGACCGTCGAAGTAGTAGGAACTCGTCTGCCCGGACGCCAAGACGAACTCGCCGAACGTCAGCGCGCCCAATCCCTCGGCGAGCGCGAGAATCTCCGCGCCCGTCTCTCCGTCCGCGTTGTCCGCGCCTGCTCCCGCCATTTCGCCTACTCCCCGCCGCCGGAGCGCGCCTGAGGCGCGTCCCGGTACAAGTTATGCTTCGCAATGTACGCGGCGACCGCGTCCGGCGCCAGATAGCGAACGGGCTCGCCGGCGCTCAGCCGCCGGCGCAGTTCCGTTCCGCTGATCTCAATGAGCGGAGCGCGGAAGGTCATCACGCGCTCGGGCGCGGCGGAGTCTATCGCCGTCAACGCGCTCAGATCAGGCTCCCCGTGTCCAGGGCGCAGCGCGACGACCACCCGCGCCAACTCCAGTATGCGCCTGGGCGACTTCCAAAGGTGCATCGTCCGGAGCGCGTCCACGCCCATAATGAAGAGCAGTTCGTCGCCCGCCATCTCCCCGGCGCGCAGAGCGGCCAGCGTATCCGCCGTGTACGTTTCCCCCGGCCGGTCGAGTTCGATGGACGAGAGGCGGAACGCCGGATTGCCCGCTATCGCCAGTTCGACCATCTCCCGCCGATGCGCACGGTCGGTCACCGGCTCGCCGCGCTTCATCCACGGGCTTCCCGTCGGAATGAACCACACCTCGTCCAGCCCAAGCCGCCAAAGCGCCTCCTGCGCGAGGATCAGGTGCCCGGTGTGCACGGGATCGAATGTCCCGCCGAGAATGCCGCGCCTCATCGTCTAATGCCACACCATCTCATGCCGACCGACGTAGACCGCGTCGCCGATCCCCGCCCCGGCTTGCTCCAGCGCGTCAATGACTCCCATGCGGACCAACTGAGTGTGCATCTGCGTCCGTCCGCGCCAGTTCGCTACGTCCGTAGCGTCGAACATCCGCTCCGCAAGGGGACAGGATACGATGAACTCCCTGCCGTCGCGCCGCACGATTGGCCCCCGGGGGGGCTTAGGCTTACGCGGAACCGGAGGCGGGACTTGAACCGCGCTCTCCGGAGCGGGCGCGAGCGCAGCGAGCCGCTCCAAGAGCCCGGCGACTCCCTCGCCCGTCGCCGCCGAGACCGCCGTCACTGACGCGCCCGACGAGGCCGCCAGCCGCTTGCGCTGCTCTCCGTAACGCCGCCGCGCCTCAGGCAAGTCCATCTTCGTCACTACAACGAGCGTCGGCTTCTCCTCCAGCCCGTTCCCGTAGGCCTCGATCTCTCTCCGCACCCTGCGGCGCTCCGCCGCCAAGTCCTCAGCCGCGCCGTCCACTAAGTGCGCGAGCGCGTATGCGCGTTCGCAATGCCGCAGAAACTCCAGCCCCAGCCCTTTCCCCTCGCTCGCGCCCTCTATCAGCCCCGGCGCGTCGAGAACAACGAGCCGCCTATCCCCGGCCTCTGCGACTCCGAAGTTCGGATCAATCGTCGTGAAAGGATAATCGCCAATCTTCGGCGTCGCCCGCGAGATCGCGCCAAGCAGCGTGGACTTGCCCGCGTTCGGCGCGCCCACCAGCGCGACGTCGGCGAGCGACTTCACCTCCAACTCAATTGCCCGCTCCTCTCCCCGCTCCCCGGCGACGGCTAGGCGCGGCGTACGGTTCCACGAGGCCGCGAAATGAACGTTCCCCGAGCCGCCCTCTCCCCCGTAGGCGACGACGGCCTCCGCGCCGTCAAACGTCAACTCCGTGAGAAACCGACGCTCCCCGTCCTCAATCTCCCAGACGACGGTCCCCACGGGAACGTGCGCGACCTCCCGCCTCCCGTTCGCCCCAATGCGGCGCTTGCCTCGCCCGGGCTTGCCCGGCGCGCCGTCCACCCGGCGGACGCCCTCCAAATGGCCGAGCGTCCGGATGCCCGCCGACGCTCTGCATACGACGGGGCCCCCCGATCCACCGTCGCCCCCGTCCGGGCCCCCGTTCGGATGGAACTTCTCGCGGAGAAACGAGACCGCTCCGTTTCCCCCGCGTCCGCCTGTTACGATCAATTCTTTTCTATCCAACATAATGGATCTCAGTATAGAGGAATTAGCGGAAGCAGTGAAAGCGGCGTATGGCGGGATAACTGCGCGGAGAACCGACGGAGTTCCCATGCCGGTGGGCTAGGCCGATGTTGAAAGTCGCTGGGAGAAAGGCTCTTCGGTCAGCGCGGCGCGTATCTCCGACAGCGCGTTGGCGGCGTCGGCGTCTTGCCGCAGGCGTTCGGCGGTTCTCCGCAGTCCGTAGAGAATAGTCGCGCGGTCTCTCCCACCGAGCGTCGCGCCGATCTCTTCCGCGGAGAGTCCGAGCATCGTATGCAGCAAGTGCATTGCCTCCTGCCGCGCCCCCGATGTCGCCTTGTCCCGTCGGGGGCCTTCGAGCGCGGAGAGAGGGATGCCGTGGCGCCGGGCGACCGCTTCAATGATCGCCGCCGGGGAAACTTGCGGAGAATCCGTTGAGAACTGGGAGCCGAGTGCCTGGCGGGCCAAGTCGTGGGTGACCGCTTGCCCCGTGAGGTCCGCCAGGGCGCGCAGACGTGTGAGGCAGCCCTTGATGACTTGGACGTCGCCTGGGACATGCTCCGCGAGGAACTCCAGCACGTCCTCGCTGATTGCGGCGTCCGCCTCGTCCGCGAACGCCGTGAGCAGAATCAGCCGCGACTCCGGCCCCGGAGCGGAGAGGTCCGCCTGCAGCCCTCCCGCGAGCCGCGACCGCAGCCGTTCCTCCATAGGGAGCGAGAGCGCGGGGCGGTCGCTCGCGGCGACGATCTGGCTTCCCTTCCGCCGCAGCGCGTCGAGCCCGTGAAGCGTTCCCTCCTGTACCCGCAGGCTCTTCTCGGCGAGCGCGTGCGCGTCGTCGAGGAGGAAGACGTCGGGGCCCCAGAACCGCTCGCGGAACGCGCCGGTGCGCTTCTCGCGCATCGCTTTCAGGTACGCGGAGGTTAGGTCTTCCGTCGTCGTGTACAGAACGGAGAGCCCGGCGGCGGCGGCGTGCCGCCCGATGGCCTGCAGCAGGTGCGTCTTGCCGAGCCCGACCCCTCCGTAGATGAAGAGCGGGTTGTAGGCCGCGCCCGGGGACCTTGCCGCCGCCAGCGCCGCCGCGTGCGCGAGGCGATTCTCCGGCGTCTGCACGAACGACGAGAACGACGCTCCTGCGGAGATCCCGCTCGCCTCCGGGGCGCGGGCCTCGGCGGGCGGCGCAGGCTTCGGCGCGGCGCGCTCCCCGCGCAGTTCGAACGCGACCTTGAGCGCGTGCCCGGCCGCCGCGCTTGCGGCATCCGCCGCCGCTTGCGGCATCCGCCGCTCCAGCCAGGCCACGCCGAACGACGTCGGCGCGGAGACGGTCAACGCGCCGCCTTCGACGCGCTCGCCCGTCGTCCCCGAAAGCCACGTGTCAAACGCGGTCTTCGGCGTCTGCAGTTGCAGGCGGCCGAGGGCGGCTTCCCAAATGCGGCGCGCGGAATCGTTGGAAGGCAAGGGGCAGTGCATCCTCGAGGCGAAATGAGCCCGGCGGCGGGGAACGTCGGAGAGGGGCGCCAGACTCCGCAGGGATGCCCTTGCCGGTAGGGCGTTCCTATCGTAGCGGGTCGGCCCGGGCGTGCGCCGCTCCCCAATTGCCTGTAAATTCGCCTTAATCCCGCTTGCAAAATCCCCGGGCGCGCGCCGCCCCCATAATGGCCTACCCTCTCGATCGGAAGGGCGCGGCGGCCTATCGGCGAGGGCTGCTACGATAGGGACGTGGAGCCTCTTCGCATCGTCTTTATGGGCTCGCCTGAGCCCGCCGCCGCCTTGCTGTCCGCCGTCGCCGCCGTCGCCGAGGAGAACGGCTGGGAGATGGCCGCCGTCTACGCCGCCCCCGACAAGCCCGCAGGCCGCGGCCGCCGCCCGGCGCCGTCTCCCGTTCGCCGCCGGGCCGAAGACCTCGGGCTGCCGGTGCTCACCCCCGCCAAGTTGACGGAGCCCGATGAGGCCGCTCGCTTCCGCGAGATGCGCCCTGGCCTCGTCGTGCTCGCCGCCTACGGCCTCCTGCTGCCTCCCCCGTTCCTCTACGAGCCGCGGCTCGGCGCCGTGAACGTCCACCCGTCGCTGCTGCCGCGTCACCGCGGGGCCTCGCCCGTCGCGGCGGCGATCCTCGCCGGCGACGCGGAGACCGGAACGACGCTGATGACGATGACCGAGCGGCTCGACGCCGGGCCCGTGCTCGCCCAGCGGCGCGTCGCGCTCGACGGCGGCGAAAGAACGCCTCAACTAACGGAGCGCCTGTTCGCGCTCGGCGCGGAGATGCTGCGGGAGACGCTCCCCCGTTATGTCGCCGGGGAGGTCGCCCCCCATCCGCAGGACGAGACCGCCGCGGGCTACGCCCCGCGAATGACGAAAGCCGACGGCGAAATCGTATGGACGGAGCCCGCCGTCCTGATCGAGCGAAAGACGCGCGCCTACGACCCGTGGCCCGGGACGGCGACGCGCTGGGAAGGGCGGCGTCTCGCCGTGACCGCCGCGAGCGTCGAGCCTGACCCCGGCGGCCTCGTCCCCGGCCGGACGCGGCGCGACGGGGACGGCGTTCTCGTCGGCGCGGGCGAAGGCGCGCTCCGCCTCCTGCGCGTGAAGCCCGAAGGCGGCGCGGAGATGCCCGCCGCCGACTTCCTCCGGGGCCGCCCCGCCTTCGCCGACGCCCGCCTCCCTTCTTAGCCCCGGCTTGGCGCGCCCGTCTCTCTCCGATCAACCAGCGACGTCTACACAGCCTCGGAGACCGCCCTCCGTCCCCTCCTCCTACTCTCCCTCGACGTTCGAGAGGAGGTAGGCGCGCATAAGGCCGTCGAGTCCGCCGTCGAGGATGAGGTCGGGGTTGGTGGATTCGTAGCCCGTCCGGTGGTCTTTGACCATCTTGTAGGGATGGAGGACGTAACTTCTGATCTGGCTGCCCCATCCGGCGGAGACGTGCTCGCCCTTGAGCGCGGCGCGCTCCTCCGCCCGCTTCCGCATTTCGATCTCCGTCAGCCGGGCGCGCAGAATCCGCATCGCAGATTCCTTGTTCTGCAACTGCGACCGCTCGTTCTGGCATGAGACGACGACGCCCGACGGGACGTGGCGGATGCGGACGGCGGTCGAGTTCTTCTGCACGTGCTGCCCGCCCGCGCCGCTCGCCTTGAACACGTCCATCTCCAGGTCGTCGGGGTTGACGGCGACGTCGCCCGCGTCGTCGGCTTCGGGGAGCGCCTCGACGAGCGCGAACGAGGTGTGGCGCGCGCGGGAGGCGTCGAACGGGGAGACGCGGACGAGGCGGTGCACGCCGCGCTCCGCCTTCGCGTAGCCGTAGGCGTTCTCGCCGGCGATCTCCAGCGTTACGCTCTTGACGCCCGCCTCTTCGCCTGGGGAGAGGTCGAGTGCTCGCGCCTCGAATCCGCGTTGCGCCGCCCATCGCGTGTACATTCGCAGCAGCATCTCCGCCCAGTCTTGCGCGTCCGTTCCGCCCTCGCGGGCGTGGATGGCGAGAATCGCGCCGCGGTCGTCGTATTCGCCGGAGAGGACGAGTTGCAGTTCGCGCTCCTCCGCCTCGGCGAAGAGCGCGTCGCCTTCGGCGGCGAGGTCGGCCTCCATAGAGGCGTCGCCGTCTTCGATGGCCATATCCAGCAGTTCGACGGCGGAGCGGACGCGGGCCTCGAATCCGCGCCAGCCGTCGGCGGCGCTCCGCAAGCGGGCGAGCCGCCGCATCAGCGACTGCGCGCGTTGGGGGTCGTCCCAGAAGCCGGGGGCGGCGGCGAGCGCTTCTAGGCGCTCCGCCTCTCGTTCCTGCGCGGGGAGGTCAAAGCCGCACCATAATGCCGGCGACATGCTCGGCGAGGTTGGCGAGGCGCTGGCGCAACTCTTCCATAGGGGGATTATACCGCAAGCGGCGGCTCAGGCGCGACTGCGACGCTTTGCGGAGGCCGCAGCGTCGCTTGTCAGCCCGCCAATCCCGCGTCGCCATCCCGCCCCCTTGCGCTATAATGCGCCCCGCTATGGCCTGGTCGGACGAAGTCGTCGAAAGCCTGCGCGCCCACGAAGTCTGGCATGCCGCCTACGTGCCCGACGCGATCAACTGGAGCGTTCTCGCCAAGTTGGAGGCCGACCCCGCCTTCGCCGTCGTCCCCGCGACGCGGGAGGAGGAGGCAGTCGGCGTCGCCGCCGGAGTCTACGCGGGCGGCGGGCGCGCCGCCGTCTTTATGCAGAGCAGCGGCTTCGGCAACGCCGTCAACGCGCTCGCGCAACTCCTGACCGCCTACCGCATCCCCGTCCCCCTCTTCATCGGCATGCGCGGCGGGCTCGGCGAGTTCAACGAAGTGCAGGTTCCGTCGGCGCGCCCCATTCCCGCCATCCTCGACGCGCTGGGGATCCAGCATTACGCCCCCCAGCGCGAGGACGAGGTCCGCAAGTTCGTCGACGGCGCCGTCGAACTCTGCTACGCCAGCCGCATGCCCGTCGCAATCCTCTGGCGAGCGCAACTCGTGGGAGCCAAACGTGCTGCGCCGTGACGCCATAGCCGCCCTCCTCCTCCGCCTGACGAACGAGCCCGTCGTCGCCAACCTCGGTCCCGCCACCTTCGACCTCCACGCGGCGGGCGACCGCGACGCCAACCTCTACACGTGGGGCGCGATGGGCCTCGCGTCGTCCATCGGGCTCGGCGTCGCGCTCGCCGCCCCCGACCGCAAAGTCATCGTGACCGACGGCGACGGCTCGCTCCTGATGAACCTCGGATCGCTCGCCACCATCGCCCGCCAATCGCCCCCCAACCTCGTCCATATCGTTTGGGACAACAAGATGTGGTACGAGACCGGCGGACAGCCGACGCACACCGCGACGGGAACCGACCTCGCGGGAATCGCGCTCGCCGCCGGGATTCGCAACGTCGCGAAGGCCGCGGATCTCCCGGAATTCGAGGCCGCGCTCGACCGCGCGCTCCGCGAGCCCGGCCCGTGGTTCATCCACGCCGAAATCGAGGAGACGGGCGAGCCGCGCGTCCGCCCCAGCGTGCTCGTCGAAGAGAACCTCGCGCGCTTCCGCCGGACGTTTTCGGCGTAGCGCGCTCGTGGGCTATACTCGCCCCGCGCCCGCGCGAGGGCGGACGGAGCGCCCCTATGAACGCTGAAATAATCGCCGTCGGCACCGAACTCCTAATGGGCGAGACGCAGGACACGAACACCTCGTGGATCGGGCAGCGTCTGCCGGAGTTCGGCCTCGAACTCGAGTACGCCGCCATCGTCGGCGATGACCTCACGCGCCTCACGGAGACGCTCGACCGCGCCTGGCGCAGGGCGGACGTCGTCATCGCTATGGGCGGACTCGGCCCGACGCTCGACGACCTCACCCGGGACGCCATCGCCAAAATGCTCGGCGAGCCCCTGACGACCGACCCGGAACTCAAAGTTTGGCTGGAGGAGAACTTCGCCCGCCGCAACGTCCGCCCGATGCCGAAGCAAAACCTCCGGCAGGCGGGCCTCATCCCCTCGGCGGTCGCCATACGCAACGCGATGGGCACCGCCCCCAGTTGGTGGATCGAGCGCGACGGCAGACTCCTGATCACGCTGCCCGGCCCGCCCCGCGAACTCGCCAATATGTGGACGACCGAGATCGCCCCCCGCCTCAAAGAGCGGCTGCCCGGCAAAAAAATTATGTCGCGCACGTTCAAGACGATCGGCCTCAGCGAGGCGGCGGTCGACGAAATGGCGCGCGACGTCTACGACGTTCCCGGCATGGACTTCGGCGTCTACGCCAAGCCGGACGGCATCTACCTCCGCGCCATAGCGAAGGCGGACACGGAGGCGGAGGCGCTGACCACGCTTCTCCGCGCCGAGACGATGGTCCGCGACGCGCTCGGCCCCTACATCTGGGGCACGGACGAGGAGTATCCGCCGGAGCGCGCCGGCGAACTCCTGCGGCGCAGAGGCTACACGCTCGCCGTGATGGAGTCCTGCACCGGCGGGATGGTCGGCGCGGCCATCACCGAAATCTCCGGCTCGTCCGACTACTTCCTCGGCGGCGCAATCACCTACTCGAACGCGATGAAGGCGCAAGCCGGCGTCCCCGACCAAGCGCTGCAGGCGAACGGCGCCGTCAGCGAGGAGGCCGCCCGCGAAATGGCGGAGGCCGCCCGCCGAACGTTCGGCGCCGACTACGGCGTCAGCGTCACCGGCGTCGCGGGGCCGGACGATCAGAACGGCGTGAAGGCGGGCACGGTGTTCATCGGCGTCGCCGCGCCGTCCGGATCGACGGTGACGCGGCACGAATTCCCTTCGCGCCGCCCGCTCGTCCGCAACCGCGCCGTAACCGCCGCTCTCCTGCAACTCATTCAGGCGCTGCAAGAGTCGGCGTGCTAGCGCAGCCCCTCTCGTCGGCCTGACCGCCAACGCCGCCGCGCCTACTTCCCCAGCGCAGCCTCGAGGCCGCCGAAATAGGCGGCGCCCAGATCCGCGAGCGGCTCGTCCACGAGGCCGGGGACGGCGAACCGGTCGCCGCCCGTCGCGCCTAGCCTAACGCAGGGGACGCCTTCGTCGCGCGCGGCGGACTCGATTCGTTCCGCGTCCGCCTCGGCGCAACTGACGACCGCCCGCGACGGCGATTCGCCGAACAGCGCGGCGTCCCATCTCCCCGCCGACGGCCAGCCGGCGCCGCCCGCGAAGCCGACGCCGCCCAGCACGGCGCTCTCCGCGAGCGCGACGCCCAGCCCGCCGTCGGCGCAATCGTGCGCCGAGCGGAGCAGATGCTCCCGCGCCAGCGCGACGAGCAGCCGCTGCAACCGCGCCTCCGCGTCCAGGTCAATCGCCGGCTTGCCCGCGACTATGCCGTGCGCGGTCGCCAGGTACTCGCTGCCCGCGAGCGTGGCGCCTTCTCCGGCGTCGGCGGGCGCGCCGCCTAGCAGCAACACAACGAGGCCGGGAGCGTCGAACGCCGCGCCTAGCGCGGCGCGGGCGTCGTCCATCAGTCCGACCGCCCCGACGACGGGCGTGGGGTAAATCGCCTCGCCTTGCGTCTCGTTGTAGAGCGAGACATTGCCGCTGACGACGGGGACGCCGAGCGCGCGGCAGGCGTCGGCCATGCCGCGAACGCACTCCCGCAACTGGTAATAGACCTCGGGCTTGCGCGGGTCGCCGAAGTTGAGGCAGTCCGTCACGGCCAGCGGCGCGGCGCCTGCGGCGGCGACGTTGCGGCACGCCTCCGCGACCGCCATCGCGCCGCCCGTGTACGGGTCGAGATAGGCCATGCGCCCGGGGCCGTCCGCCGCCATCGCAAGCCCTTTGCCCGTCTCCCTGATGCGGAGGACCGCCGCGCCGCCCGCGCCCGGCTTCACGACCGTCCGCGTCTGCACCTCGTGATCGTATCTGCGGTAGACGGCGCGCTTGCTCGCGACGTTCGGCGCGGCGAGCAGGGCGCGCAGAAGGCGCCCCGCCTCGGAGAGCGGCGGCGCGGGCGGCATAGGCGCTCCTTGCAACTCGTCGAGGTAGGCGGGGCGGCGGGCGGGCGGGCGGTATTGCGGCGCGTCCACGAGCGCGGCGACCGGAACCTCGGCGGCGATTTCGCCCCCGTCGCTTACGCGCGCGACGCCGTCCGCCGTAACCTCGCCTATCTCCGCGACGGGCAAGTCCCACCGCTCGAACACGCGGCGGACGCCCGCGACGTCGTCGGGCTTGACGATCAGCAGCATGCGCTCCTGCGACTCCGAGAGCATGACCTCGTAAGGCGACATCCCGGGCTCGTGGCGCGGGACGCGGGAGACGTCGAGGCGGACGCCGGTTCCGCCCCGCGCCGCGCACTCCATTACGGAACTAGAGAGCCCCGCCGCGCCGAGGTCTTGCATGCCCTCCAGCAACCCGCTCGCGGCGGCCTCCATGCACGCCTCGATCAGAACCTTCTCCGTGAACGGATCGCCGACCTGCACGGTCGGGCGCATTTCGCGGTCGTCCTCGAATGTCCGCGAGGCGAGCCCGGACGCGCCGTGGATGCCGTCCCGCCCCGTCGCGGAGCCCGCGAGCAGCAGCAGAGAGCCCGGCGTCTCGGCGATTGCCCGCGTCAGCGCGCCGGACGGCGCCAGCCCAGCGCACATCGCGTTCACGAGCGGGTTGCCTGCGTAGGACGGCGCGAACGCGACCTCCCCGCCGACGTCGGGCACGCCGATGCAGTTGCCGTAGGCGGAGATGCCGGCGACGACGCCTTCGAACAGATAGCGATTTCGCGGATCGTCAGGCGGGCCGAACCGCAGCGAGTTGAGCAGCGCGACGGGGCGCGCGCCCATCGCCAGGATGTCGCGCACGATGCCGCCGACGCCGGTCGCCGCTCCCTGATGCGGCTCGACCGCCGACGGATGGTTGTGCGACTCGATCTTGAAAACGACGGCCATCCCGCCGCCGACGTCGACGGCGCCCGCGTTCTCCTCTCCCGCCTGCGTGAGCGCCGCGCCGCCGGAGGGGAACTCGCGCAGCAGCGGCTTGGAGTGCTTATAGCCGCAGTGCTCGCTCCACAGCGCGCCGAACATTCCCAACTCGAGGCCGTTCGGCTCGCGCCCCAACTTAGCGGCGATGAGGTCGTATTCCTCGCGGCTGAGGGCGATCTCGTCCAGCGTTTCCTGCGAGACGGGCATTGCGCTACGCGGGGGCGGCGGGCGGAGCGGGAGCCCTTCCCCTAGGATGGCTCCGCAGTTTCCTGCTCCTGCCCTTGCTCATCGCCACTCTCCCTGAGATCGGCGTCGTTCACCATCATCTCGTACGTCAGCCTCCGCAGCGGAGGGCCAATTTCCCTGACTTCCACGAAGGTCTTCGCACTACCCGCCGGCAGGGATTTGATGACCTTATCGACTCTGTCCCACCCCTCTATTATTGGCGAGAATCCTTTCTTGGCCGCGTTCAATATCGTATGGACATTCAAGGAATCTATCCCCGGGTAGATGGGCTCCAACTTAGAAACCTCTCCGGTCTCGTCAGACCTCGTTCCCTGAATCAATATGAACCACCGCTTGTCTCTCTCCCTCGGCATGTCTCTCCTCCTAGTCGCCCAACGCTATGTGCAGGCGGCCTTCGTGGGTTATCATCCTGCCCTTGCTCGTCCGTTCGATCAGCCCCGCGCGCAGCAGGAACGGCTCATTGACCCGCTGCACCTCCGACGGCTCCGCCGAGATGACCGCCGCGAGCGTCTCGATGCCCATAGGCTTGCCGCCGGCATTGTACAACGCCTGCAGCAACTCGCGGTCGTCGTCCGTAAGGCCCAGGCCGTCAATGCCTCGAGCGCGCATCACGTCCTCGACGTCTGCGTCGGTCACCCCCCTTCCGCTTGCTTGCACGACGGCGTAGTCTCTCACGTTCATTGTCAACCTGTTGGCGATGCGCGGGGTGCCGCACGCGCGGCGGGCGATCTCCGCAACGCCGTCGCCGTCTATGACGAGCTCAATCAGCCTCGCCGTCCGCGCGACGACCTGCTCCATCTCGTCCTGCTCGTAAAACCGCATGCGGTACAACTCGCCGAAGCGGTCGCGGAGCGGCGCCGCGACGAGATCGAGCCGCGTCGTCGCGCCGATGAAGGTGAACGGGTCCAACTCATACTTGGAGTTGGGGAGAATCCCATCCTCAAGCGCGGGGTAAAGCGTCTCTTGCGCTTTCGGCGACAAGCGGTGAATCTCGTCGACGAAGAGCACGTCGCACTCGCGCAGGTTCGCTAGGGTCTTCGTAAGCTCGCTAGGGTCCTCCAACGTCGGCGCGGCGAACTCGGCGCAGTCGGACTCCATCTCGGCGGCGACGATGCGTGACAGCGTCGTCTTGCCCAGGCCAGGCGGTCCGTGGAACAGGAGGTGCTTCACGGCGCGCTCACCGACCAAGGCAGCGTCGATGTCCACCCGCAGGTTCTCCCGAACCCGCTTTTGGCCTATGCAATCGGCGAGCCGCGCGGGGCGCAGGCTCTCCATTTCAGCGTCAGTAGTGATCATTCCTCCAAGCGCTTGCGCGTATCCTCCGGTCGGCCAGACCGCGATAGGGAGGGGCGGCGGCGGGCGGCGTTAGGCCGCGCGCCGATGCCTCTTCTGGTAGTCCAGGTAGTCCCGCCCGTGGGGAGGGGCGAGGTTGAGGGGCATCGTCCGGTCTATGCGCTTCAGGAGTTCCACCAACTCGGCGGCCTCGCGCTTCCCCGTGCGGATGTCGGGAATTCGCCGCGTGTCGGCGTAGAAGTTCCTGTGGTAGTGCTCCACCGCCTTGAACAGCGTGTAGAGGTGGGGGGCTTTCTCTTTCTCGCTGAGGTAGCGGGCGATGTCCTGCAAGTCCTCGTGAGCGTGGTTAGGCCACTTGCGCCGCCGGGCGATCTGCTTCACCCCGTGAGCGACCGCGCCCCATATCTTTTCCGACGCTTGCAGCCGGTCGCCCTTCTCCAGCATTTCGTCGGCGTGCCGCAGGAGGCGGTCGCGGTGGCGGCTATGCGGCTCTATCGGTTTGCCGGCCGGTATCCGCAGCCTCGTCTTTCCGCCCAGTTTCATCGTCGCCGTCCCTCTTCGCCGCTGCGCCAATGCTTGCGGCAAGTCATTCTAGCAGAAGCCGTTCCTGGCCGACCTGCATCGCAGATTTACTACGCCCGTAGCCTATCGCGCAATGCCCATGTGTCCAAGATACGCCATTACGCTCCCGCCCTCCCGCGCAGCGCGGCGTCGAGCGAGCGCAGGAGGCGCAGGCCGTCCGTTCCGCCAAGCGCGGCCTCGACGGCGCGCTCCGGGTGCGGCATCAGCCCCAGCACGTTGCCCGCCTCGTTCACGACGCCCGCGATATTGCTCAGCGAGCCGTTCGGGTTCGCCTCCGGCGTCGCGTCGCCGTCCGCGCCGCAATAACGGAAGGCGATTTGCCCGTTCGCCTCCATCCGCGCCAGCGTGTCCGCGTCCGCGTAATAGGCGCCGTCGCCGTGGGATATGGGAACGGAGAGCGTCTCGCCCTCGCTGGTCGCGTCCGTGAAGGGCGGAGCGGCGCGCTCCACGCGCAGGCGCTGCGGCTGGCACCGGAACTCGAGGCTCGCGTTTCGCATCAGCGCGCCGGGGAGCAGCCCGGACTCGCACAGAACCTGAAAGCCGTTGCAACTTCCGATGACCGGCCCGCCCGCCTGCGCGAACGCCGCGACCGCCCCCATCACCGGCGAGAATCGCGCGATGGCGCCCGGCCGGAGGTAGTCGCCGTAGGAGAATCCGCCCGGGACGACGAGGCAGTCGAAACGCGAGACGTCGGTCTCTTTGTGAAAGACGGGCTCCGCGCTCGCGCCCACCGCGTCCCCAAGCGCATGCAGCCAGTCGGCGTCCGACCACGTGCCGGGGAAGACGAGCACGCCGTAGCGCGGGGCGGTCACGCGCCTTGCTCCAGCAGTTCGCCGACGATCCGGCTGACCGCGTTGCCGTCGGCTTTGCCCTTGAGTTGCGGCATGAGTTTGCCCATCACCTTGCCGCGGTCGCCGGGGCCGGACGCGCCCAACTCGCTCATCGCCTGCCGGGCGAGGGCGCGAATCTCCTCCTCGTCCGCCTGCGCGGGAAGGTAGCGGGAGATAACGGCGAGTTCCGCCTCTTCCTGCGCCGCCCGGTCGTCGCGCCCGTGCATCCGGTACGCCTCGATGCTCTCGCGGCGCTGCTTCGCCATTCGGGTCAGCGCGTCCAATTCGGCCGCCTCGTCCAGCGCGCCGCCCTTCGCGATCTCCGCGTTCTGGAGCGCCGCCCGCATCAGGCGGATCGCGCCCTTCTCCATCTCGTCCCGCGCCTTCATCGCGCTCTTCAGGTCTTCCGCCAACCGCTCCGCAATGGACATCTCGCTCCTCGCTAGGCGCTGCGCCCGGCCGCCGCCGCGGCCAGTCGCCGGTGGACGCTCGCCATTTTGATCGCCGACTCCATCGCGTCGAATCCGCGGTTGCCTTGCGCTCCGCCCGACCGCGCCATCGCCTGCTCCGTCGTCTCCGTCGTGAGCACGCCGAACGCGACGGGCACGCCGGTCTCGCGGGCGACCTGCGCGACGCCTCGGGCGGCCTCCGCCGCGACGAAGTCGAAGTGCGCCGTTTCGCCGCGAATGACGCAGCCGAGCGCGACGAGCGCGTCCCACGCGCCGCTGCGCGCCATGCGCTCCGCCGCCTGCGGCAGTTCGAACGCGCCCGGCACGCGGACGATGGTGAGCGCGTCCTCCGCCGCGCCGCGCCGGACGGCGGCCTCGCGGGCGCCGCGCAGGAGCCGCGCCGTGACCGCCTCGTTGAACTGCGCCGCGATGATGCCGATCCGCAGCCCTTGCGCGTCCAGACTTCCGCTTATCTCCTGAGCCATGCCGCTATTCTAGCCCCTCCCGCCGCCGGCGAGGAGCGCGCGTTCGCGCCTCTCGCCGTTTGCTATACTCTTGCCCATCAAGGAGGAGGTCGCCGAATGAGTTCGGAAAGCGTTGAGCAGTTGGGGCGCGCCATACAAGCCCTCATCCAGTCGACGGAGGAGTCGGACGCCCACTGGCAGGCGCTCGGCGCGCTGGCGCAGGAGCACGAGGAGCGGATACGCGCGCACGAGCAGGCGCGGAAGGCGCACGAGCAGTTGTTCCAAGCGAACGAGACGCAGTTCAAGGCGTTCTTGGACTCGCTCGCGCAGTTCGAGCGGCAATCCATTGAGCGGGAGAGAGAGTCTCGGAAACGCGAATCCGAGTCCCTGCGGCGGGAGTCGGAGATCCGCGCGCAGTTCGAGGCGCACGAAAGGCATTTCAGGGCGGTCGCCCAAGAATTCCGCGCCTATGACGAGCGGATAGCGGCGCACGAGCGGCGGTCGGACGAGTTGTGGGTGTCGCTGCGGGAGCACGAGAGGCGCGTCAAGGAGAGCCTCGCGCTGCTGACGCAGATCCAGGCCGAAATCGTCCGCTTGGACACGCTCTCCTAGCGCACCCGATCCTTATAGGCGCCTACGCCAACAACGCAACCTCCGCCTGCCGCCTCTGATTGAGGCGCGCCCTCTTATACTTGCGGGCAAGCCTTCGTAAGACCCGCGACGGGCTGGGGACGCCGCAAATGACCGCAACGAATCCTATGCAGAGGGCGATTGAACTCGCCCGCCTCTCCGTCGGGGCGACGAGCCCCAATCCGCCCGTCGGCGCCGTCCTCGTAAAGGGCGGGCGCGTCGTCGGCGAGGGGCGGACGCAGCCGCCAGGCGGCCCGCACGCGGAGGCCGAGGCGCTGCGCGATGCGGGGCCTGAGGCGCGCGGCGCCGACCTCTACGTCACGCTGGAGCCGTGCGCCCATCACGGACGCACTCCCCCTTGCGTCGACGCGCTCATCGCGGCGGGCGTCGCGTCCGTTCGCGTCGCCGCGACGGACCCCGCGCCCCACGCCAACGGGCGCGGCGTCGAGCGGCTGCGGAGCGCCGGCGTCCCGGTCATCGTGGACGACGGCCCGGCGGAGGCGCTGCAGTTGACGGAGGCGTTCGCCAAGCACGTCGCCACGGGGTTGCCCTTCGTAACGGCCAAGTTCGCAATGAGTCTCGACGGCAAAATCGCCTCCCGCTCCGGCGACTCGCGCTGGATATCCAACGAAACGTCGCGCCGCGAAGCCCACCGCCTCCGGGCCGAGGCCGACGCCGTGATGATCGGCGTCGGGACCGCGCTCGCCGACGACCCGCGCCTCACCGTCCGCGACGTTCCGCTCGGCGCTCGCGCCCAGCCTTTGCGCGTCGTCGCGGACAGCGCCGGACGGCTCCCCACAGGAGCGGCGATGCTCGCGGAGGAGGGGCGGACGCTCGTCGCGGTCGCGTCGCCGGAAGCGGCGCGCGCGGTCGAGGAGCGCAGCGCGGAGGCCGTCGTCGCCCCTGGCGCGGACGGGCGCGTCGACCTGCCGCGGCTGCTCGCCGAATTGGGCGCTCGCGACGTGATGTCGCTGCTCGTAGAGGGCGGCGCGACGCTGCACGGCGCGCTGTTCGCAGCCGGCATCGTGGACAAAGTGATCGCGTTCGTCGCGCCCATCGTCATCGGCGGCGACGGCGCGCCGGGGCCTGTCGGCGGCGCGGGCGCGGAGCGAGTGGCCGACGCCTTGCGCCTGACGCGCGCAACCTACGCCGAAATGGACGGCGACCTGATGATCACGACCTACCCGGCGCGGCGGACATAAGCAGGCGTAAGAACGCAAGCACTGCCCTTGCGGTCCGAAAGATGGCGCGCCCCGCCATGCCCGCCGCGAATGTGACCACCTACGCGGGAACCTAACCCCTAAGCGTCGTAGGCGAAGTAGGCGGAGGCGACTAGCCCGTGCAGGCCGAGCGATTGCTCGTGGGCGTCGCGCAGCAGCGCGAGGCGGTCGCCGCTGTCCGGCCAGTGATGCTTGACGAGCGCGCTCAGCCGCCCGGCGGCGCGCCTCGCGGCGCCCCCCGCGTCCGCGCCGGGGCCCCCGCCGAGCGCCTCGGTCTCCTCCGCGAGCGCGTCGAAGAGCCGCGCCAGCGAGCCGGGCAGCAGCGGGTCCGTCACGATGAGATCGAGCGCCGCGCCGGGCTCGACGGCGACGCCGTAGCGCAACTGGTACGGCTCCAGCGCGTGCAGCGCCTTCAGGAGGCTTCCCCAGTCCGCGTCCGCGTCGGGGGCCGACGCCTCGTCGGCGTCGAGCGTCGTCTGCGCCAGCAGCAGCGCGCACGAGGCTTGCGCCCGCTCCAGCGAGCGCCCCAGAACGAGGAAGCGCCAGCCCTCGCCGCGGTGCATCGTGGCCGACGCCGCGCCCTCTATCGCCGCCACCTCCGCCGTCATCCCCGCGTAGAACTTCTCCGGCGACTCCGCCCAAATGTCCGGCTCGTCCATATCCCGGATCCGCAGGTAGGCGAGGTTGATGCGCTGCCACATCTCCGCGCTTACGCAGTGGCGGACCTGCCGCGCGTTCTCCCGCCCTTGCGCGAAGCAGTTCCAAACGGAGTCCGGGTTCGTCCGCTCGAACGTGAGGTCGCCCGCGAGCGTATAGGAGTCGGCCAGCGTGAACTCGTCGCTCTCGACGTCGCCGAGCCCGCCGGGAGGCTCCCGACCGACGCCGTCGTAGAGCCTTCGCCATCCGGCGTGAATGTCCCGCGGCGGCCTGTCCATCAGCGCCTCCGCCTGCAGTTGCAAGAGGCGGCAGACGAAGCCCGTCCGCTCCAAGTAGCGGCCCATCCAGTACAAGCCTTCCGCGCTGCGCGAGAGCATAGCCGCCTACTCCTCCAGAACCCAGACGTCTTTGCCGCCTCCGCCCTGGCTGGAGTTGACGACGAGGCTGCCCCGCCGCAGCGCGACGCGGGAGAACGCCCCCGCGACGACCCGCGTCTCGCGCCCCTGCATTGCGAACGGGCGCAAGTCCACGTGCCGCGGCTCCATCGCTCCCTCGACGAGGCACGGGGCGCGGGAGAACGCCAGCACGGGCTGCGATATGAAGTCCGCCGGATTCAGGCGCACCTGCCTCCCGTAGTCCTCGCGCTCCTCCGGCGTCGCGTGCGGCCCGACGAGCATCCCGTAGCCCCCGGACTCTCCCACCTTCTTCACGACGAGTTTGTCCAGGTTGTCCAGCGTGTACTCCAAGTCTTCCTGGCGGCGGCAGAGGCGCGTCTCGACGTTCGCCAGTATCGGCTCCTCGCTCAGGTAGTAGCGGATCATATCCGGCGCGTAGGGGTAGACGCTCTTGTCGTCGGCGACGCCCGACCCGGGCGTGTTGATCAGCGTCACGTTGCCGCGCTTGCAGACGTCCATCAGGCCGGGGACGCCCAGCGCCGAATCGGGATGAAAGACGTCCGGATCGAGGAACATATCGTCTATGCGGCGGTAGAGCACGTCCACGCGGCGCAGCCCCTGCGTCGTCCGCATATGGAGGAATCCGCCGCGCGTCAGCAGGTCGCGCCCTTCGACGAGTTCCGCGCCGATTTCCCGCGCCAGGAACACGTGCTCGTAGAACGCGGCGTTGTAGACCCCGGGCGTCAGCAGCGCGATCGTGGGGTCGGCGCGGCCTTGCGGATCGAGTTCGCGGAACGTCGCCCGGAGCAGCCGCCCGCAGTCCGCCGCTTCCCGCACGCGGGAGGCGCGGTAGAGCCGGCGGAAGCCCGCCTTCACCGCGTTCCGCGTCGCCACCATATACGACATCCCGGACGGCGAGCGGAGGTTGTCCTCCAGCACGCGGAACCCCTCCGCCGTCCGCACGATGTCCGTTCCGCACAGCGTCGCCCAAGACCCCTCGGGCCCGGCGTAGCCCTGCATCTCCGGGCGGAACTGCGGGCATTCGTACACGAGGTCGGCGGGAATCACGCCGTCCGCGATGATCCGCGCCTCGCCGTAGACGTCGTGCAGGAACTTGTTGAGCGCGTTCAGCCGCTGCGTCAGCCCCCGCTCGATGAGGCTCCATTCGGCGGCGGGAACGATCCGGGGCACGCAGTCGACCGGCATAATCCGCTCCTGCGACACCTCGTCGCCGTAGACCATAAAGAAGATGCCCTCGTGCAGGAACGAGCGCGACACTCCCTCCTGTATGGCCCCTATCCGCTCCGGCGACAGTTCGCGCAGCGCGTCGTGCAGGGCGCGGCAATGCTCCCGGGGCGAGCCGTCCGGCAGCAGCATCTCGTCGTAGAAGTCCAGGTTGTAGCCGTCGAATTCCAACGCTTAGCCCTTCCGCGTGTTACTCCTCGCCGTCCGCGTCCGCCGGCTCTTCCGTCTCCGCGGCTTCCGCCGGCGCGTCCTCCTCGTCCGCCAACCGCTCCGGCGGCGAGAACGGCAGCGTTACGATCATCTCCGCTCCCACGCCCGGATCGGATTCTACACCAATTGTCCCCCCGTGCTTCCGCACGATGTCGTTGGAGAGCGCGAGCCCCAATCCTGTGCCCTGGTCGGTGGGCTTCGTCGTGAAGAAGGGGTTGAAGATCTTCTCTTTGATCTCGTCCGGGATTCCGCCGCCGTTGTCGCGGATGCGAACCTCCACGTCTTCCTCGCCGCGCTTGGTCAGCAGCGTCAGCGTCGGCATATACGGCTCCTCGCCCGGCGGCGCCGCCCCTCTCCGCTCGCGCCGCTTCTGATCCGTCGCGTAGCAGGCGTTCGACACCATGTTGAGGAACACGCGCCCCATATCCTCCGGCACCACCACGATCTCCCCCGCGTCCGGGTCCAACTCCTCGTGCAAGTCCAACTGAAAGTCCGGGTCGAGCGCCCGCGCGCTGTGATAGGCGAGCAGCGCGTGCTCGTGCAGCAAATCGTTGATGACGATCGAACGCGCCTCGCCCCCGCCCCGCCCCATCATCAGCATATCCTGCACGATGCGGTTCGCCCTGTCGCCGTGCGACCGGATCCGCTCGAGGTTCCCCACGAGGTCTTGCGAGATGTCCTCAATGTCCTTCCGCTGCTTCTCCGTCAACTGCTCGGCGCCCTCCTGCAGCACCTCGTTCAACTCCTCCAGCAACTCGGCGGACGACTCCGAGAAGTTCTTGACGAAGTTGAGCGGGTTGCGGATCTCGTGCGCGACGCCCGCCGTCAGCGAGCCCAACTCCGCCAGTTTCTCCCGCATCACGATCTGATCCTGCGCCTTCCCCAGTTCGGCGAGCGCCTCCTCCAGCGCGTCGTTCTGCTTGTCCAACGTCGCGTTCTTCTCCTCGAGTTCCTTCGCCATCATCTCCACGAGGTTGAGCCGCTGCACCTCCAGCGCGTTCTGCCGGAACTGCTCCAGCGCCGTCGCCATATCCGCGATCTCGTCGCGCCCCTTCACCTCCACCTCTTCCTCCAAGTCCCCGCCCGCCATGCGCCGCATACGGTCGGACAGGGCGGCCAAGCGCCGCAGCAGCACCTGATAGACGAAGAGCCAGTCCACCAGCAGCGCGCCCCCGATGCTCAGCGACCCGATGACGAGCAGCCACGTCCGCCCGGAGCGCACCGCCTGATCCGACGCCAGCGTCGCGTCCGCCGCCCGCGCGTTCGCCGCGCTCACCAGCGCGTCCACCTCCGCCGTCAACTGCAGCGCCAACTCGTTGTTTCGCCCCAGCAATTCCCGCTGATCCGCCTCCATCGTCAGTTGCCGCTCCGCGACGTCGAACGCGTTGCCCTCGCCCGAACCCAACTGCAAAAGACTCTCCACGACCGGCGCGAGTTGGAACTGCACCGCAGGGTCTTGATAGACCGCGAACGTGTTCTGAATCCGCCCCGTCGCCGCCTCGAAGCGCTCCCGCAGCGGCTCCACTTGCGCTGCGTCCGACACCGTGAACGCGCTCGCCAGCACCTGCCCCGCCTGCGCCGCGTCCGCGTGCAAGTCCGCCAAATGACGGTAGTGGTCCAACTGCTCTCCAGTGAAGTACTCTTCCCGCTCGTCCGGCGCCTTGATCAAACTGCGGTATCCCGTGCTCAGATAGAAGAACTGATCGTCGATGGACGGAACCAGCGCCAGGTCCACGGCGTCCTGCGCGGCGGCCAGTTCGACCCGCAGCGCCTCCTCCTGCGCCGCCAAGTCGAACGTCGCCGGCATCGCCCTCTCGATGCTTTCGATGCCCGATATCAGCGTTTCGCCGTAGCCGCGAATGCGGTTCACGCGCTCCGCGTTGCCCTCCTCGCCCGCTTCCTCCAGAACCTCCAATTGCGTCTCGAACGCCTGATATTGCCGGTCGATGTCGGCCGCGACGCGGCCCAAATCCCACGCCGTCGTCGCCGTCGTCAAGCGCGGCGCCGCCGCGACGAGCCCTCCCGCGTACTCCGTAACCAGGAACGCCGCCGTGATCTCCGGCAAACTCCCCTCGTTCACCCGCCGCTGAGCGTCGTTCACCCCCCCGATGGAGAGCCACCCCACCAGGCCCGCCGCCATCGTCAGCGCGACCGCCCCGCCGATCACCACCTGGAACTGCGTCGACATCCGCGAGACGAGATTGCACATACGCTTGATCATGGATGCCAGTCCCCCATCCGCTCTATCGGATAGTACCGGCCGTCCGAACCGATCACCGTCAGAAACACATTGTCCGACCCTTGATTGTCCCCCTCTCCGTACCGCAACTCGAACCCGTCCAAGTCCACCATTTCGGAGTCCCGCAGACTCTCCAGGAAGCAGCGGCGCGAAAGGTCGGGCCCGCAGGTCTCCAGCCCCGCTATGGCGAGCCGCCCCGCCAAATATCCCTCGAACGACACGAACCCGGCGGTCGCGCTCGTGTCATACGCCGAAAGCGCCCGCCGGTACGACGCCACCACGTCCTGCGAGCGGTCCCACGGGAAGGGCACCACCTGCGTCACGAACACGCCTCCGCCGTCCGATCCCAACTCCTCCGCCAGCGCGTTGCTCCCCACGAACGAAATGTTGACGAATTGCGTGTCCAGCCCTAGACGCCGCGCCCACAGAATCATCGTCGAAAGCGGCCCGTAAGCGCCGATCATAATCACCGCCTGGGGCTCGACCCGCTGAATGTCCAGCAGCGCGACCTTCACCGCCGTCGTGTTGCGCGGATACAGCCCCACCGCCACCGGCTCCAGCCGCCGCAACTCCATCGCCGCCAGCGCCCCCTCGTATCCCGCCCGCCCGAACGAGTCGTCCTGATACACAACCGCGATGCGCTGAATGCCCAAGTCCTCCGTGAGCCGCGCGACCATCTCCTCCGTCTCTTGCCTGTACGACGCGCGCAGATTGATCACGCTCGACAACTCGGCGGAGTCGCGCAGAAACCCGGCGCCCGTGAGCGGCGCGATGTACGGCACGCCCGCCGCCTGCGCCACCGGCGCCGCCGACCGCGACGTCGGCGTCCCCACCGCGCCCAGCAGCATAAAGACCCCCTCCTCCTCGATCAGCGTCCGCGTGTTCGCTATCGCGAGTTCCGGCTCGTAGGAATCGTCCAAAGCGCGCAGTTCCAACGCGCGCCCGTGAACTCCCCCCGACTCGTTCGCCTCGAAGAACGCCGCCTCGATCCCCATACGAACGTTGACGCCCAACTCCTCCGCGGGGCCTGAGAACGCGGCGGACTGTCCAATGACGATCCGGTCTCCGCTCACGCCCAAGTCACGAGGCTCCGCCGTCGGAGAGGGCGTAGGGGAAGCCGCGGGCTCCGCCGTCGGAGAGGGCGCGGAGCCGCCCGCGCACCCGGCCGCGGCGAGCGCGGCGAGAAGCCCCGGCGCGGCGCGGCGCAGCCAACCCGCCGCGCCCACGCTCATCCATCCCTCGCCAGCGCGAGCGTCAGGCAATTCTTCCCGTCCTCGCGCCGGTACCGCATATCCGACGTCATCGAGCGCGTCAGGTGAACGCCCAGCCCCCCGATGCGGCGATCCTCCACCGACGCGTCCAAATCAGGCGCCGTCGCGTCCGTCAGCGGATCGAACGGACGCCCGTCGTCGGCCATCTCGATCGTCAACCCCTCCGCCCCCGAAACGATGCTCACGTCCACCTCGTGCAGCCCCCCGTCGTGCCCGTATCGGATAACGTTCAGCGTCAACTCCTCCAAGATCAGATTGACCTTGAACGTCAGGCCGTCCGGCCACGCGTTCTCCTCCGCGAAGCGCTCGACGGCTTCCGCCAGACGTTGGAGTTCCTCCTCCCGCGTCTCAACCGTGATGCTCAGCCGCGCGCTCAAGTTGCCTGCCCTTTGCATGCCTATCCTTTGCGCCGCAGCACGAGGCACGTAATGTCGTCCGACTGCTTCACCCCTCCCGCGAAGGCGTGCACCGCCTCGAACACCGCCCGCGCCGCCGACTGCGGATCCTGCGGAGGCGCGTCCCGAAACACCGCCTTCAAGCGGTCCTCGCCGAACTCCTCGTTCGCCCCGTTCATCGCCTCCGTCACCCCGTCCGTGTACATAATCACGGTGTCCCCCGGGGCCAGTTTCGCCGTCCGCTCCTCATAAGACATCCCAGGCGCCACCCCAAGCGCGATGCCCCCCGTCGTCTGCAGATACTCCGAACTCCCGTCAGGATGCACCAGCAGCGGCGGATTGTGACCCCCGTTCGCGTACGTCAAATTGCCAGTGTCCGGGTCGTACAGCGAGTAGACCAGCGTCACGAACATCGCCGTCGTGTTGTCCTGAACCAGCACCTCGTTGACCTCGCCCAGCACCGCGCCCGGCTGCCCCAGCCCCAGCGCCGTCCCCTTCAGCAGCGTCCGGCTCGACATCATAAACAGCGCCGCCGGAACCCCCTTGTCCGAAACGTCCGCCGCCGCCAAGCCGATCAGCCCGTTCCCCAACCTCACCACGTCGAAGAAGTCGCCCCCCACGTTCCGCGCCGGCTCCATGCTCCCGTACGTCTCGTACTGCTCCGTGCTCGGGAACTGCGTCGGAAGGATGGACTGCTGCATCGAACTCGCCACGTCCAGTTCCTTCTGGATCGAGACGAGCGTGTCCCGCGAGGTCAGCGCCTCCTTCCACGCCTCCATATTCTCCAGCGTCCGGTCTATCGTCAGTTGCAGATCCTCGAAGTCCAGCGGCTTCGTCACGAAGTCGAACGCCCCCCGGTTCATCGCCGTGCGGATGTTCTTCATGTCCCCGTAGGCCGAGATGATCACCGAGCGAATGTTCGGGTCCACCTTCGGAATCTGCTCCAGCAGCGTCAGCCCGTCCATCTGCGGCATGTTGATGTCCGAGACGACCATGTCGATGCCCGGGTCCTCCCCCAGCACCCGCAGCGCCTCGACCCCGTTCCGCGCGAACACGAACTCGTAGCGCCCGTCCCGGATCTGCCGGCGCATGCGCTGCAGCACCAGCGGCTCGACGTCCGCCTCGTCGTCCACGACGAGTATCTTGTACTTCTCCGCCATTGGTCCCGATGCTCCTCTTGCTTTCGCCTCGCCCGGCGCGCCGCCCTCGCTCCGCGCCCTCCTTACGAGGACTCGACCGCCTCCTGGCGCGTGCCGTGCACCGGGATGATCTTGTCGAACCCGCTGATCGTGAACACCTCTTTCACCGTGTCCGACAGCGAGCACACGGACAACTTCGCGCTCTGCCGCTGCAACTCCTTCGCCACCAGCAGCACCACGCGCAGCCCCGCGCTGCTCACGTAGGACAGCCCCCCCAAGTCCAGCACCACCAGTTTGTCGTCCTGCTCGATCACGCCCTCCAGAGCCTCCTGGAACTCCCCGGCGTTCGTGCCGTCCACGCGCCCGTCCACCGCGACGAACAGGTTGGCCCCCTCTCGTGTGGCGTTGACTTCCATTGGCGTCCTCTCCATTGACGATGATTCGCCGCGCCCAACCCGAGCGCCGCCCGCCTATTCTACATAACCTCAAGCCTATTGCAACCGCCAAGCGCCCGTTCGGCGCATATTGAGACCGCAGTTGCGAGGCGCCCCCACGCGCCGCCCGCAAGGGGATGTTGGCGGCTTGGCGACGGGGACGCCAGTCGGTCGGCGGCGCTCGTACAGGCGGACGGACACATGCGCCGCTGGGTCTAGCGCGATGCCCAATATCGCTGCGGCGCTCTGAACCGGGCCTCAAGCGTAAGCGCGCCGATGCGGGCTGCGCGGCGTCGCTGGGCGGGTCGAACGGGGAGATCGGTAATTCCCCGGACGCGATAGCGCCCCGTCCGCCGCGCCCTCTCGCGGTCAACCGCCTTCTGTCGCGCCCGGCCTTCCTACCCTAGCCATGAGACGTGGCCGTAGAGGTCGGAGGGGCGCGGCCTGCGCTCGAAGACGGCGTACTCCTCCTGCGAGGCGGCGATGGTCGTGTCCCCGCCGTGTCCGGGGAGCACGAGCGACTCGCCCGGCAGCGTCAGCAGGCGCTCCGCGATACTGCTTACGATCCGCCGCAGGTCGTCCGGCGTATTGGTGCGCCCCGGACCGCCCGGGAAGAGCGTGTCGCCGGAGATGAGCGCGCCGTCGAGGTGGAGGCAGAGTGCGCCCGGCGTGTGGCCCGGCGTATGCAGAACGCGGATGCGCGACGCGCCGACGCGCAACTCGTCGCCGTGCGCGAGCAGCGCGTCCGGCTCGCCGGGCAGCCCGCGCGCGTCGCTCTCGTGAACCGCGACGGGCAGGCCGGTCAGCCGCTTGAGGTCGGCGTAGCCCGCAATGTGGTCGGGGTGCGTGTGCGTCACGACCACGCCCTTCACGTCGAAGCCGTCCGCCTCGGCGATGAGCCGCTCGACGTCGGCGGGCGCGTCCACGAGGTACGCCTCTTTCGTGGCCGGGTCGGCGATGACGTAGCCGTTGTTGTCGTAGGGGCCCATTCCGGCCGTCTTGAAGACGAGGTGCGGGCCGTCGTAGACGAGAGGCATGCGTCGCTCCTTCTGTGGATGCTGCGGCGCAGGGTATGATAGCAATGCGCCGCCCGCGCGAGGGTGCGCAAAGGGGGAGCCCTTCAATAGAGGGCGCCCCCTTTCGTGCGATGCGGGGAGAGCCGCGCTTACTTCGCCTTCACGACGAACGTGCCGCCGATCTTGTCGTGCCAGCCTTGCCGCCGGTCGTCGACCAAGATCCAGAAGAAGCCGATCAGAATGACGAGCGCGGAGACGATCTTGCCGACGACCTCGCGCATCACGACGGCGCCGAAGCCGGGCCGGTTCCCGTCCGCGTCCGTTACGCGCATGCCGAGCGCCATCTTGCCCAGCGTCGCGCCGAACGCGGAGGTCAGCGCGACGTAGTACCCGAACACGACGATCGCCCGCGCGATCTCGCCAACCGGGGAGCCCTCCCCCGCCCGCCCGTCGGGGATCGCGTCGACGACTCCGACCGCGCCGAGCAGCGCCATGACGACGGCGAGAACGACGAAGTCAATGACGGCGGCGAAGAATCGCAACAAGCGGCTGGCGTAGTCCATAGGTTCCGGCCCTTCCCCGCTAACGGCGAATCCGCCCGGCGGCGGCCCGCTACCGCGCCTTCACGACGAACGTCCCGCCGATCTTGTCGTGCCACCCCTGCCGGTGGTCGTCGACCAGGATGCGGAGAAAGATGATCAGAAAGACGAGGGCCCCGATGAGTCCCGCAATGACCGACGCCGAACCGTCGCCCATCGCCGCGCGCAAGACGATGAAGAGAACGATTTGGACGATGTAGTTGCCCGCCCTGCCGACGACCTCGCGGGCGACGACGGCGCCTGATCCGGCCCTCTCTCCGTCCGCCCCAACGACGCGCATGCCGAGCGCCATCTTGCCGAGCGTCGCGCCGAAAGCGACGGTCAGCGCGATGTAGTAGAGCGCCGCTGTGGCCACGACGACCATGGTGTCCCTCGACAGCGTGGAGAGCGACTCGGCAGACTCCGACATGTCCCGCTCGGCGCCGAGAATGCCGACCGCGCCGAGGATGACCCAGAGAACGACAAGGACGATGAAGTCAATGACGGCGGCGAAGAATCGCGCCCAGCGGCTGGCGTAGTCCATAGGTTGCGGCCCCCTTGCGGCTCGGATAGCGCTGCAATCATAACAGAGCGGCGAAGGGAACGCCTCCGCGTAAGAGCGCGGATTAGCGGGAATGAGCGGCGGCGCGAAGCGCCGTGTCCGACCGAAGACATGGGTAACGCTAGCCCGGATACATGGGTAACGCCCTGACGGGAGTCTTGATTATACGCAGAGCGTAGCCGTCCAACCGCCCAATCTCCAAATGGCCGAACCGGACCGTCCACAGCCGATCGTCGTACCGAACGAGCCCCACCGGCTCGCCAATCAACGCCTCGCTGACGAACACGCGCTCCCCCGCCCACTTGATCTCTCCGTTGCTCCGAACGCGCCTCACCTCGACGCCCGCCGGGTATTCGGGGCTTGCGACCTTGTCCGGGTAAGGGCGCGGCGACGGCGCGTAGCGGGAGGCGGGCGGGCGCTGGCCAAGCGCCTCATGCGGACGCTCTTCGTTGTAGACGCGCCGGAAGGCCTCGAACGCCCGCTGCTGATCCGCGAGCGTCGGCGCGGGCGGGCTCATCACGGCCTCCTTGAGCGTCCGGTGGAAGCGTTCGAGGCGTCCGTTCTGCTCGGGGCGTCCCGGCGCGATGCGTTCGGGCGTGATGCCCAGTTTGACGAGATGGACGGCGAAGGCGGAGAGGCCGCCGAGTCCAGCGGATGCGAACGGCGGGCCGTTGTCGGATCGTATGGCGTTGGGGAGTCCGCGCTCTTGGAAGGCGCGCTCGACGACGGGGAGGACGTAGGCGAGCGTGGGGCGGGGAAGTCCCTCGCAAGCGATGAGGAAGCGGGAGTCGGCGTCAATGAGCGCGCGGGGGTCGACGCGGACGCCGTCGCCCGTTCGCGCCCAGCCCTTGAAGTCGATGGCCCAGCAGTCGTTGGGAGCGTTGGCGTCGGCGAAGGGGTCGCCGAAGGGCGGGGCGCGGCGCGAGCGCTTGCGGCGCTTGACGAGACCCTCGCGGTCGAGGATGGCGCTTGCCGTGCTAGGCGCCGGCCAGGGCAAGTCGGGATGGTCGTCGCGGAGGTTGGGAATGATCTTCTTGGGGCCGAGGATCGGGTTGTCCTGCTTGGCCTCGACGATCATCGCGGCGATTGCGGGGTCTGTGGCGCGGGGGTTGCTGTGGGGAGCGCGGGGGAGGTCGTGGAGGCCGGCGTCGCCGAAGAGTTCGTAGCGGTTGATGAACTTGTGGGCGGTCTTGCGGGAGACGCGGAAGCGTCGCGCGAGGTCGGCGATGGAGTCGTCGCTAGCGAGGTAAGCGGCGATGAAGGCGCGGCGTTGGTCTAGGGCGGTGGCGTTTATCCAGGGCAACATTGGTCCTCCTCGGTGTGCTGGTATGCATCATCGCTGAGGCGTTGCCCATGTATTCGGTTTGCTGTCACCTATCTCTTCGGTCTGTACCTCGAGTACCCTCTCCCCTTATAGGAGTCCTTTGCATAACCCTCGCATCAGCGTGATCGGCAGTTCCGCGCCCCCGGAATCAGCCATTCAACCGCCCAAATCCCCCGATAACGGCCTCCTCCTCCCCTGCTCGCCCCCAATTTAGGGGCTTCGCAGGGCCTCGTACCCCCAACGGGCGCAATACGCCCCTACCCATGCACAGCGCAACCCTCTCTCAACCCGTCCGCGCGCCGCAGGTTGTACGCCAGCGCCTTGAACAACGCCTCCGCCTCGTTCCTCATTAGCCCCATGTACCGAACCCGCCAGTACCCATAGCTGCGCTTCAGCGTCCCAAACACCTGCTCCACCGGCGCCCGAACCTTCGACAGCAGCCCGTTCCGCCGCCGCTGCCAATGCGGCAGCTCCGTCTGATGCTTATGCCCCCGATGCATGATCCGATCCTTCACGCCCTGCGCCCGCAGACGCTCACGACGCTCCTTCGACTCATACGCCTTGTCCGCGTACACCGCCTCTTCGTCCCCCATGATCAGCGCGTCCGCAACATCCGTGTCCGCTACGTTCGCAGGCGTGAACTCAACCCCGCGCACCAACCCTGAGCCCGCGTCCATGCCGATGTGCATTTTGTAGCCGAAATGCGACTTCTTCCCCTTCTTCGTCCACGCGGCGTCGGGGTCCGTTCCGCTCCGCGCTCCAGCCTCCGAATGCGGGCGCCGCGCCTGCGCCTCAATGATCGTCGCGTCGATCAGCGTTCCCCTCTTCACCAGCATGCCCTTCGCCTCCAACTGCCGGTTCACTTCCGCGAACAGCGCCCGCGCGAGCCCCCGCTCCGTGATCTTCTTCCGAAACCGGCTGATCGTCGAGTGGTCCGGAACCGCGTCCGTCAGCCTGAGCTCCGCGAAGCGCCGGAACGACAGCCGGTCTTGGAGCGCCTCCTCCATGCCGACGTCGGAGGAGTCGTACCACTGCTGGAGGACGATGATCTTGACCATCGTGATCGGGCGGTAGGCGGGCCGTCCTTCGGGCGCGGCGTGGACATCGTCGAGTAGGGCTGCGACTTTGGGCCAATCGATGAGGCGGTCGATGCGGTCGAGTCTGTCGTTGCGGCCTGCGTTGAAAGGGAGGAAGGCGTCGATGAAGGAGGGGTCGCTGGCTTCGAGATGCATAGCTGTCTCCTCGCGGTTGCGGGTTGCGGTCATTGTGCGCGATTGCGGAAGTTATGCAAAGGTCTCTATAGGGAGAGGGGGATATGGGCGCTTGCGCGCCGTCTTGAGGCGGGATTCCCGCCTACGCGGGAATGACGGATGTTATGCAAAGGTCTCCTATGGGGGTAGGTTCCCGCTTTCGCGGGAATGACGGTCAGGGGGAATGACGGTCAGGGGGAATGGCGGCAGAGGGCGGGAATGACTACACCCTTGCGTTCGCGCGCAACGCTCCCGCCCGCCCATCGCCAAATCATATTACAATCTTTCGCCTTGCGATTTGCAATGCAATTGCGATAATCGCTCCCCGGCGCGTGATAAATACGCCCCAAGTCCGCAGCGGCCCCGCCGCAAACGCTGTACGCGCCTCTGCGCGGCGTTCGCGCCGCCGAGCGCGAAACGTAGAGAGATAGGGAGGATGCAATGCGCACTCGACTGACCCGATGGCTGGCCGCCGCATGTCTGACGGCGGCGGTCCCGGCGGCGCTCGCCGCGTGCGGCGCCGAAGACCCCACCGCGACGCCGCGCCCCACCGCGACGCCGGTCCCGACCGCGATGGCGGAGAGCCCCACGCCTACGCCGGCGGCGATGATGGAGGCGACGCCCACGCCGAGGCCGGTGGCCCGCGCCACCGCCACCCCGACGCCCAGGCCCGCCGCGACGGCGCCCCCGGCCCCGGCCGGCTTCGACGCCGCGGAGTACTTCGGGGGCAAGACGATCCGCATCGTGGCGAACTCCTCGCCGGGGGGCGGCACGGACACGCAGGGCCGCGTGATGGCCGCGTTTATGCAGCGGTACATCCCCGGCAACCCGCGCGTCGTGTTCACCAACCAGCCCAACAAGCCGCTGGAGTACCTCTTCGCCGCGACGCGGGCGCCGAAGGACGGCACCTACATCTCTTGGAACAGCACGCCGCAACTGGACTTCGGGTTCAACGAGAGCACGCAGTTCATCAAGCGCAGCACGTTCCAGGCCATCGGCTCCACGATTGACTCGACGCGGGGCTGGTATCTCTACGACCCGGTCGGCAACCTCGGCCCCAGCGCGGCGGACTCCTGCCTCTGGGACTACGCCGGCATGAGCAGCACGGGCGGCGGAGAGCACGGCGAGTTCCGCCTCGCCGACGAGATCAGCGACGTGCGCGAGGGCAACCCGACGTTCCTGGGGAACGTCTACGCCGCCGAGCAGTTGGACGTGCCGTTCGACTACTACGCCTTCGAGACGGTGGACACGAACGCCGTTCGGACGATGTGGGCGCAAGGCATCATCAACAGCACGGTGCGCTCCAGCCTCTGGTACCGGTTCCCGATCGAGAACCCGGACTGGCTGCCGACCGGCTTTATGCGCGTGATGGCCGGAATGGGCCCCGGGCAACTGAAGCCGAACACGTGGGGCCCGCCGCACTGCGGCGACGTCCGCGACCAGTTCAACGACGACCAGAAGTTCGTCTTCAACTCGATGATGGGGCCGACGAACTACGCGTCCAAGTCGCTCTGGCTGCCGCCGGGCACGCCGGACCACATCGCGGACGCGCTCACGGCGGCGTTCGAGACGGCGCTCACGACGGACGACGAACTCATCACGAAGTACGCCAACGTCGCGGGCGAGTCGCCCGGCTGGATTGGCCGCGCGGAACTGCAGGTCTCGACGCTCGAGAACGAGAACCTCTACGAGGGCTCGCAAGCCGTCATCGAAGAGCAGGCCGCCCGGCTGGTCGCCAAGTACTTCCCGCAGTACGTCAGCGGCTAGCCTCCCGCTCGGATCCGCTGGCTGGGGCGGAGCATCGCGCTCCGCCCCAGCCGAAACCAGGCGGCATGCCGCCTCAATTCCCTCTCCCTACAAGGGGAGAGGGCTAGGGAGAGGGTACTGGGGATTCCCGCGCAGGCGGGGGGACGACGAATCTCCGCAGTACCCTCACCCGCCGCATTCGCGGCGTCCTCTCCCCTTGTAGGGAGAGGGGGGATACGGGGCGCTTTGCGCGCCGCTGATGGGGGACGCGAGATTCCCGCCTACGCGGGAATGACGAGGTGCGCAAGCGCCTCAATTCCCTCTCCCCTTGTAGGGAGAGGGGGAGAGACGGATGGAGCGAGCGAATAGCATGGAGCGGGCCGCTTGGACGTCATAGGGGAAATCCTCACCGACTTCGGCGCCGGCCTGTCCTACCTCGGATCGTTCAGCTACTGGGCGGCGTTCCTGCTCGCCATCTTCATCACGGTGCCCATCGCGCTGCTGCCGGGCATCTCGGCCACGCTCGTGATGGCGGTGATGATTCCGTTCATCGTCATTTCGGTGGACGACCCTGTCGTCGGCATCGTGATGCTGGCGACGCTCACGGGCATCGACAACACGCTCGACTCCATTCCCTCCATTCTTCTCGGCATACCGGGCGGCGCGACGCAGGTGACGTTCCTGGAAGGGAACCAGTTGGCGCAGCGCGGGCAGGCGGCGCATACGCTGGGCGCCGTCTACGCCGTTTCCGCCATAGGCGGGGTGGTCGGCGCCATTGCGCTCGCCGTCATTGTTCCCGTGATCGCGCCGTTCGTGCTCGCCTTCGAGTTCGCGGAGAAGGCGGCGATGGCGATCTTCGGCGTCGCGATGGTCGCGGCGCTCAGCGGCGGCGCGCTCATCAAGGGATTCGTCGCGGCGCTGCTTGGCCTGCTGATGAGCGCGATAGGCCCCACCGGGCTCGACATCCGCTACTCGTTCGGACAGGAGTGGCTGCAATTCACGCGCCTCGACCTGATCGCGGTGAGCATCGGCGTGTTCGCGCTGCCGGAGATCATCGACCTTACGATGACGCGCAAGCCGCTCGCTCCGAAGGACGCCAGGATCAGTTACAACGAGATATTCCGGGGCGCGAGATACGGCTTCGCGAGGTGGCCGGTCGCCATCCGGCAGTCCATCTTCGGCGTCTTCCTCGGCGCGGTGCCCGGCATCGGCAGCGGCGTCGTTGACTGGATGTCCTACGCCTTCGGCATCTTCTGGACGAAAGACAAGAGCCAGTTCGGCAAGGGCTCGCTGGACGGCGTGCTGTTCGCGGAATCGGCGCAGAACTCCAAAGAGGCGGGGCAGGCCGTCCCGACGCTGGCGCTTGGCATTCCGGGCGGGCGCGCATGGGCGTTCATCATCATCGCGCTCGCCGCCTACGGCATCGCCCCGGGCCCGCGCATGCTCGCCGAGCGCGGCGACATCACGATTATGATCGTCCTCAGCCTCGGGCTGGGGAACCTGTTCGTCACGATGCTCGGCTTGCTCTTCACGCGGCAAATGGCGCGGCTCACGCTCATTCCCTATCCCGTGCTCGGCTTCCTCGTCGTCGCCGTCTCCATCCTCGCCGCCTACCTGCAACTGGTGAACCTCAGCGCGATCACCATCGTGCTGGCTGGCGCGGCGCTCGGCATGTTTATGAAGCGCTACCGGTGGCCGCGCCCGCCGATGCTCATCGGCTTCATCCTCGGCCCGATCATCGAGACGAACCTGCGCGACTCCGCGTCGTTCTACGGCTGGGTCGGCACATTCACGCGCCCGATCTTCATCGTGCTCGTGGTCGTCTCCATCATCGTGGCGGCGCTTTTCACCAAGTTTATGAGCGCGCCCCAAGCGATGGAGCCGCTCCCCGACGGGGCGCCGCCGCCGGCCGGCGGCTCCGGCGACAAGCCGCCGAAGGAGAGGCGCTCCCTAACGGCCCGTATGAGCGCCTGGCGATGGCGCTGGATCGAGGACCAATGGTTCTCCATCGTCATCATCGCGGCGCTGGGGTACGCCGTCTGGGAGGCGTCGAGGTTCTCGCTGCTCGGATTCCTGCCCGGATTCCCGATAGGCGAGGGCGGGTTCTCCAGCAGCGGGCGCTGGTTCCCCGTGACGCTCGCGTGGATCGCCCTGCCGCTCGTCGTCATCCAGTTCTTCCGCGAGGGCATCGGCTCCAAGACCGGCGAGATTATGGACATCGGCATCCGCAGCAGAGGAATGGCCGGGGCGCGCTCCGCCGGGCTCATCTTCATCGTGATGCTCGCCGCGATGCTTCTCATCGCCGGCTTCTTCGAGGAAGGGCTCAAGTGGGGCTCGGTGTTCATCGCCACGCTCGGCCCGATGGTGATGATGCAGAACCGGACGGGCGTCATCGGCGGCGTCATCTCCGGCGCCATCATCCTTGTCCTCGTGATGATCTTCTTCGACTTCCTCGTGGCTATTATCTGGCCGCCGCCCTTCCTCCTCGACTGGCTGCAGGCCCGTGAGATTCTGTGGTTCCGAGGACCGGCGATATGAGCATTAGCCGGGCGGCGTGGAACATCGGCGGCGCGCTCGCGCTGTCGCTCGTCACGCTCGTGGGGACGTACTGGATCATCAGGTGGCTCACTCCGCTGATGGAGGGCGAATGGGGGCGGCTCGGCGCCGCGATCGTCGTCGTCGTCGTCGTCGGCCTGTTCGTCGGCCTGTTCGTCGCCTTGCTGAAAATCGTCCCGATGTGGTCCGACGCCGGAGAGAAGTTCTTCCCCGAAAAGTGACGCGAAAAGAGGCTTGCGCATGAGCATGCGGACGGCTTTCGCAGGTCTCTTGATCGCGGCGCTCGCCGCATCCGCCGGGTGGGCGTGGCTGACGCGCGTCGAGGCGCTCGACGACCGCGGCGTCCAAGCGCTGGCCGTCTACCAGGACGGCGCGCTGCTCTTCACGACCGATGGGGGCGAATCCGCGAGCGTTCCGCAGTCCGACCCCTGCAAGTTCTACGAAAAGCCTCCGAGCCGGGCATGCGTCGCCTACTACGCCAACGGGGACGAGGTGTTCCTCTTCTACGACTCCGCCGACCCGTCGCGGACGTGGTTCGGCGCGACGGCGCCCGGCGGCTACGGGCCCGCGCTGCTCTTTTGGAGCGGCGTCGCGGGCGGCGTCTTCTCGCTCCTATGGCTATGGTTCGCGTCGCCTTGGTACCGCCGCCTCCGGCGCCCCGTCCTCCCCGGCGCGCCCCCGCCGCCCCTCAACGAGGATTGAAGGCGCGGCGCTAGGCCTTCGCCGTCCGACGCGCTTGCCGGATTTGGCGAACGGCGAAGGCGGCGCCGCCGGTGACGAGCGTGCTGAGGAAGGTGATGCTTCTGTCGACGAGGGCGACGGCGAGCGCGGCCTCGACAGGCAGGTCGAGTTGCAGCAGCCCGGTGATGCCGGCCTCCGCGACGCCAAGTCCGCCGGGGGTGAAGGGTATGGCGGCGAGCAGGCCGTGCGCCATAGGGGCGAGAATCACGAGACCCAAGGCGACGGGGGTTCCGAGCGCCAAGACGACGAAGAACAGCCGTGCCGTCTCGCAGGCCCATCCTGCGACGGCGAGCGCGAACACGAGCGGCGGGCGCCCGTAACTGCCCATCGTCCCTGAGTAGAGGCGGGCGTATATGCCCTGAACGCGCGGCGGCAGATGGCGCATCATCCAACGCCGCGCCGCGACCATCGCCAAAATGCCCGCGACCATTACGGCGAGGACGCCGGCGACCCCGGCCACGAGCAGCAACGGCGGGCGGACCTCGCCTTGGATTAACAGCAGGGCCACGCCGACGCCGACGAGGAGCGCGACCACCGACACCTCCACTGCGCGGTCGGCGATGACGACGCCCGCGCTTCGGGAGAAACTCGTCTTGCTGTCCGAGGCGTAGGCGTAGGCGCGGTAGGCGTCGCCGATCCTGAACCACGTCACGGAGTTGATGAACCAACTAATGAGAATGATTCGGGTCGCGTAGAGCAGCGTAGGAGGGGGGATGTCCAAGCCGCGCTGCGCGTTGGCGATGAGCACGCGCCAGCGCGCGCCCTTCGCCGCGAAGGCGACGTAGTTCATCGTCATGGCCGCCGCGTACCACCAAGGGTTGAGCGTTCTGATGGCGCGCCACGTTTCGCTCCAGCCGATGTCGACCTGCGCGACGAGGACCGCGCCCACAAGGGCGAGCGCGATGAGCGACAGCGCGGCGCGCTTAGAGAAGAGCCTGCGCTTCAGCGGATTGACTTCGTCGGGGCGGGGGGCGTCTGCCACGGCGCGGTTAAGGCTACCCCAACGGACGCTTGGCGGGTATCCCAATCGGACGCGGATAACGGGCAGGCGTGGGCGCGGCCTTCCCGACTGCGACGATATGGCGGGCGTTCAGCCCGGCCTCCGCGCCGACGCGCTCCACGCGGTCGACGCGTCCGCCGAGCAGCGCCGCCGTCCGGGCATGCGCGGCGGCCTCGCGGGGCGCATCCGCTCCGCGCTGCGCGAGCAGCAAGCCCCCGACGCGGCAAAAGGGCAGCGTCAACTCCAACGCGACGGGCCAGGGGGCGAGCGCGCGGCAGACGGCCGCGTCGAACGCCTCGCGCAGGCCGGGGTCGCGGGCGGCTTCCTCGGCGCGGGCGGTCCGTACGTCCGCGTCGAGCCCCAGCGCCGCCGCCGCCTCTGCCGCGTAGGCCGTCTTCTTGCGCGTCGCGTCCAGCAGCGTGACGCGCAAGCCGGGCTCCGCGATCTTGAGAACGAGGCCAGGCAAGCCTGCGCCCGTCCCGACGTCCACTACCCGACTCTCCGTAAGACTCGCCTTTCGCAGGAACGGAATCAGGGTGAGCGCGTCGAAGACGTGCGAGCGGAGGAAGTCGGCGAGCCCCGCTTTGGAGATCAGCGCCGCCTTTGCGTTGGCGGAGCGCAGGAGCGCCTCCATCCGCTCGAGGAGCGCCGTCTGATCTGGAGCGAGGGGCGCGCCAATCGCCTCGGCGGCCTCGCGGAGTTCGTCCCAGTCCATTGACGGCGGCGCGGGAGCTAGCGGGGGCGCCGCCGGGCGAGAACGACGAGCCCCGCCGCGAGCGCGGCGGCGAGGAGCGGAAGCGTGAGCGAGCGCTGGCGGGGCGGGGGAGGCTGGTGGATGTGGTAGACGGGCGGAGGGGGCGGGACCTGGGGGACGGCGGGCGTCTGAGGCGCGGACGCCCCGGCGGCCTCGGCGAGGTGGCTCGCGGCGTCCTGCCCAAAGGAGGCGAGATAGTCGCGCACGAGTCCGTCGGCGGCGGCGCGGAGGAAGGAGGCGCGGAGCATCGCGGGGCGGTAGCGATAGGCTCGCCCGCTCATTTCGCGGGCGAGCAAGTCCTTCTCGACGAGGCGGTTGAGCACCGTCATCACGGTTTTGTAGTTGCCGCCGCCGATCCCGTCCGCGACTTCCTGGACGGACAGCGGGCGCTCGGCGGACCAGGCGGCGTCCATCAACCGGGCCTCCAACGGCCCCAGCGAAGGGGGGATACTCTTACGCTCCATCGCCAATTCTTACGCGCCGTCAGCGTCGCGCCGCTTGCCAGCGCGATTACGCGCTCTCGTCAATGGCCTGCCCTCGCTTCCGCTCCGCCTCAGCCCGCCATGAACCGCCTAGCGCTCGTCGGAGGCGAGGAGATGCTCCGCCATCGCGCAGATTCCCTCCCAGTCCTGCTTCGACGGCTTGAGGCGCTTGCCTATCCGCAGCGTCCACCCCAGGAAATGCTCGTCGTTGTTCCGGATCTCCACGTCGCCGTTCTTGCGAACGAACGCCTTGACCGCCCGGTCGTTGGTCAGGGCCGTCCGAAGCCTGCCCGCGTTCCCGTTGTCCGTCCACGCGATGTTCGTGACTCTCCCGATCAAGGGGAACGACTTTGTCCGGAGGGTGTTGAGTTTGATCTCCTTGCGGCGCCCGCGCAGGTCGGCGGAGTCTTCCGGCGCGCCGAACACCAGCCACCAGCGCGAGCCGTACTGGTTGCTCTGCCGCACGACATTGACCCAGCGAACGGGGCTCTCCTCAATGTCGATCACGCCCAGCGATTGCGCCCACGACGCCCCGACGCGCTCCTCGGAGCGTCCGCGCTCCGCCATCTGGGCGCGAACGCCCAGCGCGTTCAGCGCGTCCGTCAGGCTGTCTCTGCTTTTGTCGCGAAGTTTCTCTTGCATTGCTTGGGGCGCGCAACGGGGAGGAGGGCGCGCATATCAGGATTTGGTGGGCCACCCTGGAATCGAACCAGGGACCTCAGTCTTATCAGGACTGCGCTCTAACCGACTGAGCTAGTGGCCCACGCAGCGGGATTCAGTATAGCACAACTGGCGGAGACGGCGTTTCCGCAGGAATGACGAACTTGCAGGCGCGGGCAGGGCGGCGAGGCGACGATTTTGCGCGAGACTCATTGTAGGCGAGGCGGGCGGCATTGCGGGCGCGGGGCGGCGGGGTGGGGTATCCTCGACGGCGAATTCTCGTTGCGCCGGGTTTGGCGCGGGGCTTGCAGGGCCCGGCGCGGGGCTCGCGGAGGCCGCCGATGTCCGTTCCGTTCTCCTCGAAAGCGTTTCCCTTCACTACGGCGGTCAACGACGCCGGGCGGCTCGAGATCGGCGGATGCGACCTCGCGGATCTGGCCCGGGAGTTCGGCACGCCGCTGTACGTGTTCGACGAGGCGACGCTTCGGGGGCAGGCGGAGGGGTTTCTGCGCGAGTTCCGGTCGCGCTACGCGAACAGCCGGGTGGTCTACGCTTGCAAGGCGTTCATCAACGTTCCGCTGGCGCGTTATTTGGCGGGGCTGGGGCTCGGCTTCGACGTCGTGTCGGGCGGGGAGGCGGCGGTTCTGCGCGCCGCCGGGGTCGACCTGGCCGCGGCGGACTTCCACGGGAACAACAAGACGCCGCAGGAGATCGCGCAGGCGGTCGAGTGGGGCGTCGGGCATTTCGTGATCGACAGTTTCCACGAACTGCGGCTGCTGGACGAGGCGGCGGGAGCGGCGGGGCGCGCTCAGCCCGTTCTCGTCCGCGTCTCGCCCTCCATAGACCCGCACACGCACCGGCTGACAACGACGGGTGTACTGGACAGCAAGTTCGGCTTTCCCATCGAGACGGGGGACGCGGAGGAGGCGGTCCGGCAGGCGATGGCCGCGCCGCATCTCGACTTGCAGGGGCTGCACTTTCACTTGGGCTCGCCCATTTTCGAGTTGGAGCCGTACACGGAGGCGACGGAGCGGGTTCTGCGGTTCGCGGCGCGGATGGGCGAATACGGAATGGACTTCCGGCGGTTCAGCCCCGGCGGGGGGTTCGCCATCGCGTACACGGAGGACGACGAGCCGCCGTCCATCGCGGCCTACGCCGATGCTATCGCGGGCGCGCTGCGCGAGGGGTGCGCGGCCAACGGCCTCCCCGAGCCGGAACTGACGGTCGAGCCGGGTCGCTCCATCACGGGCCCGGCGGGGGTCGCGCTCTACACGGTCGGGGCGATCAAGCGCGTGCCGGGCGTCCGAACCTACGTATCGGTGGACGGAGGCATGGGGGACAACATCCGCCCGGCGCTCTACGGGTCGCGCTACGTCGCGGTCGCCGCCGGCCGTCCGACCGCGCCCGCGACCGAGACGGCGACCATCGCGGGGAAGTATTGCGAGTCGGGCGACGCGCTCGTTTGGGACGCGCGGATCGCGCCGGTCGAGGCGGGGGACGTCATCGCGGTTCCCGCGTCGGGCGCCTACGCGCCCGCAATGGCGAGCGTCTACAACATGAACGGGCGCCCCGCCATCGTAATGGCGTCGGAGGGCGAGGCGTCGCTCATCCGGCGGCGGGAGTCCTACGAGGACTTGATCGCGCAGGACGTGATCTGAGCGATGCTGCGGCTTCACGGCCAGGAACTGGCGGTTCGGACGCTGGAGCGGGCGCTCGGCGAGGGGCGGGTGCATCACGCCTATCTGTTCGCCGGCCCCGCGCACTTGGGGAAGACGACGCTCGCGCTGCAACTCGCTCAGGCGCTCAATTGCGCGGGCGACGATCCGCCTTGCGAGGCATGCGCGGCCTGCTCGCGCATCGCGGCGGGAACACACGCCGACGTCCGCGTGATTGGGGTCGACCCCGAGGCGGCGGAGGGGCCGCGCACGCTCATCGGCATCGGGGCGGTGCGCGACATTATCAACGCGGCGCACTTGCGCCCTTACGAGGGCAAGACGCGCGTGTTCGTCATCGCGGACGCGCATCTGCTGAGCACGGAGGCGGCGAACGCGCTGCTGAAAGTTCTGGAGGAGCCGCCGGACGACGTCGCGCTCATTCTGCTGACGAGCGCGCCGGACAGCGTGCTCCCCACCGTTCGGTCGCGCTGTCAGACGCTGGCGTTTCGTCCGCTGCCGGCGTCCGACGTGGCGCGGATTCTGCGGGAGGAGCGCGGCGTTGGGGAGGAGCAGGCGGAGACGCTGGCGCGCCTGTCGCGGGGATGCGTCGGGTGGGCGCTCGCCGCCGCTCAGGACGAGACGCTGTACGCGGCGGTTCATCAGCGGGTGGAGCAGATCGTGGACGCGATAGAGGGAGGGTTGGAGGCGCGGTTCGCCTACGCCGCGGAACTTGCGCGGCGCGCCGAGCGCGACCGCGGGGCGGGGCGCGACGAATTGCTGCTGTGGCTGCGCTGGCTGCGCGACGTGATGCTGATTCAGCAGGGGCATGGGGAGCGCGTCGTCAATTTGTCGTGGAAGGATGCGCTGGGGCGGCACGCGGAGGGGCTGCGGCCGGGCGAGGCCGTTCGCTGGATGCGCGGGATAACGCGGTCGATAGAGGCGTTGGAGCGGAACGCGAATATGCGGCTCGCGCTGGAGTCGCTGATGCTCGACGCGCCCGCGCTGGCGCCTCCGGGGTAGGTTCACTGGATTCCCAAACGAAGCGCAACACCAGAGTAAGGTGGCGCCATGGGATACAGCCATATCGGGATCGAAGAGCGGTGTGAGATTGCCCGCCTACTCAAAGCGGGGACCGCGATCAGGCAAATCGCTGCAAGTCTGGATCGCTCGCCATCGGCAATCTCTCGCGAGATCAACCGCAACCGGTTGACCTCAGGCGAGTACAGGCCCGTGCCGGCGAACGAGCGGGCGCAGGCGCGGCGGTGGCGCGGGCCGCGCCTCGACCGCGACGACTTGCTGCGGGAGGCCGTGCTGTGGCGGCTCGCGTGGGGCGCGTCGCCTGAGCAAGTCGCCGGGCGCTTGGCGTTGGAGATGGGCAGGCCGGTGATTTCGGACGAGACGATCTACCGGTTCATCTACGGCCAGGTGAAGAGGAAGAAGGACTATAACTGGCGGCATTACCTGCCGCAGGCGAAGGCGAAGCGGGGGCGGCGCTCCCGCAAGGGGCGCAGTTCCGCCGTGTTCATCCGTGAGCGCCGCCCGCTGGCGGAGCGGCCCCCGGAGGCCGCCGGCCGGTTGGAGTTCGGGCACTGGGAGGCCGACACGATGCTGTTCGGCGTTCGGAAGCAGGCGCTGCTGATCCTGCACGAGCGCGCGTCGCGGCTGTCGCTCGTGTTGCGGCCTGAGAGCAAGGGGGCGGAGCCGGTCGCGCGAGCGATGGTGGCGACGCTGGGGGCTCTGCCGTTGGAGATGCGGCGGAGCGTGACGTTCGACAACGGGACGGAGTTCGCGCGGCATTACGAGTTGCACGCGATAGGGACGGAGACGTTCTTCTGCGACGTGAGGTCGCCATGGCAGAAAGGGGGAGTGGAGAACGCGATAGGCCGGCTTCGGCGGGAGTTGCCTCGGAAGACGGACTTGGACGGGGTGTCGGACGAGGAGTTGACGCTGTGCGCGTTGCGCTCCAACAACACGCCGCGCGCGGTGTTGGGCTACCGGACGCCCGTTGAGGTATTCTGGAACGAACAGCAGGTGTTGCGCTTCGAATGTGGATCCACATTCCCGCTTTCGCGGGAATGACGAGGCGCCGGGGGTTATGGGGAGACGGGCGCAACGCGCCCCGACTCCAGTACCCTCTCCCGCCACGTTCGCGGCGTCCTCTCTCCTTATAGGGAGAGGGGGGATGGCGGCGCTATGCGCCTCGTCATAGGGGGCGAGATTCCCGCCTTCGCGGGAATGACGGCAAGAGGGCGGGAATGACGGGGCGCGTTGCCGCCCCGACCGCAGTACCCTCTCCCGCCGCGTTCGCGGCGTCCTCTCCCCTTATAGGGAGAGGGGGATGCGGGCGCTTGCGCGCCTCAATGGGGCGGGATTCCCACCTACGCGGGAATGACGGTCATGGGGCGGGAATGACGACCGCTCATCGCGCTCGTCCGCAGCACCCTCTCCCGCCGCGTTCGCGGCGTCCTCTCTCCCCTTCTAGGGAGAGGGGGATCTGGCGCTAGGGCGCCGAATGGGTTCCTGCCTACGCAAGAGTGACGTGGAGCATGTGGAGTAGAGAGAGTTCCCCTTGCGGGAACCGCTCCGCCGCTCTACGATGAGGAAGCGACGGCGACGACGCGAACGGGCGATTTTCGTCCTGCCGAAAGGAGGCGCCTATGCCCAGCGTGGAGGCTTTGCTGCACGGCGAGTCCATCTCCACCAACTACGGCTCCATCGGCTACTGCAGCACGCTGCTCGTCCGCGGCGATCTGAACATTGTCGTCGACACCGGCCACGTCGGGAGGCGCCGCGCCCTCCTCGCCGCCCTCGCTGAGCGCGGCCTCGCGCCCTCCGACATCCAGGTCGCGGCGATGACGCACGCCCACTGGGATCACGCCCAAAACTACGACGTCTTTCCCCACGCCGAAGTCCTCATCCACGAGTGGGAGCGCAAGTACGCCCGCAACCCGCACCCCAACGATTGGGCGACCCCCCGCTGGACGACGGCGATGCTGGACGCGATTCCCAACTTGCGCGAGGTGCGGGACGGCTACGAGATCGAGCGCGGCGTCCGCGTCATCCATACGCCCGGCCACTCCGCCGGAACAATGGCGCTCATCGTGGACACGGACGAGGGGCCCGTCGCGGTGACCGGCGACGGCATTGCGAGCGCGCGAGCCGCCGTGACCAAGATCAACGCCAACACCTTCTGGAGCGAGGACGACTCGCGACGCAGCATTGAGCGCGTGCTCGGCGAGGCCGAAATCATCTACCCCGGGCACGACCGCCCCTTCCGCATCCTCGAGAGCGGCGCCGCCGAGCATATCGCCTCCCGCGACCTCGCCTTCCTCGGCCTCGACCTCGGCGACCCCGGCGTCTCCGTCAGCGCTGAGCCGCGCCCGCCGTTCGTGATGCAAGGGCTCGAAGAGCAGACCCCGGTGCGATTCGCATGACGTCCGTCCCCGATAACCGGCCTTCCGGGCCGGGCATGCGAGAATCCGGAGGCCCCGCCCCTCCAAAAAACTCGCGCTCAGATTCGCTTGAAAACGCTTGACAACGCTGAGGAGCGCTTGGCTATACTTGCGCCTGTCCTGAGTGACCGTGGTTGAGCGAGCTGCGGGACGAGGCGGCCCCGGGGGACTGGGGGGCCGGATCCAACGGCGAGCTCGGGCGCCCCGGTCGCTCAGGACTCTTTCTTTGCTCCGATTGAGCCGCCCGCCGTCTGCCCGGCGTCTTCATCTCCGGCCCTCCTGCGCCTTTGGCCTGTCGCCTCGGCCAATTCCGCCGGCGCATTGCGTAACATTACGTTGGCTGGGCCAACCCGGCGCATCAGGAGGAACCGAACTTGCACCAACGCACCGTCCTGCCGAATGGGCTTCGCGTGCTCTCCGGCGCGATGCCGCACGTCCGCTCCGTGTCCACAGGCATATTCGTGGGCGCGGGCTCGCGCTACGAAGACGACGCCCTCGCCGGGGCGTCGCACTTCCTGGAGCATATGCTGTTCAAGGGCACGGCCAAGCGCCCCGAGCCGCCGATGATCTCCGGCGCGATAGAGTCCGTCGGCGGCGTGATCAACGCCTCAACCGACCGCGAGGCGACGCTCTACTACACGAAAGTCGCCCGCGACCACTTCGACGTCGCCCTGGACGTCCTCGCGGATATGTACGCGGCGCCGCTCCTCGCAAATGACGAGGTCGAGCGCGAGCGCGGCGTCATCCTCGAAGAGTTGGCGATGACCTACGACCAGCCGGACGCGCTCGCCGACTTGCTGATCGACCGCGCGCTGTGGCCCGACCAGCCGATGGGGCGCGACGTCGGCGGCACGCGGGAGTCCGTCGGCGCGCTGACGCGAGAGCAGATCGCGGACTACCACGCGCGCCAGTACGTTCCGTCCAATACGGTCGTCGCGGTCGCCGGCGCCGCCTCCCACGAGGAGGTCGTCGAGAAGGTCGGCGCGTTGCTGGGCGGCGAGCGCTCCGGCGAGGCGCTGCCGATGCACCCCGCGAGCGTCCCGGAGGGCGGCGTCCGCGTGGAGACGAGCAGCCGCAAGACGGATCAGGCGCACATTTGCATAGCGGTGAACGCTTCGTCCGCCGAAGCGGAAGACCGCTACGCGGTGGATATGCTGAACGCCGCTCTGGGCGAGGGCATGACGAGCCGCCTCTTCCTGGAATTGCGGGAGCGGCGCGGGCTCGCCTACGACGTCCACAGCAGCGCGATGCACTACCGCGACTGCGGCGCGCTCGTCGTCGGATGCGGCGTGGACACCTCCAAAGCCGACGAGAGCGTCCGCGCCGTCCGCGGCGAGTTCGTCAAGGCGCAGGAAGGGATCCCGGAGGAGGAACTGGCGCGGGCGCGGGAGTACGCCATTGGGCGCTTGGAGTTGCGCTTGGAGGACACCCGCGCCGTGATGGGCTGGATGGGCGGGCAGGAACTGCTGCGGAACGAAGTCCGCTCGCCCGACGAGGTCGTGGCGCGGATACGCGGCGTCACGGCGGAGGAGGTCGGCGAGGCGGCGCGGCGCTACCTCGGCGCGGGCGCCTACCGGCTGTCCGTCGTCGGCCCCTACCGCTCCGCCCGGCGCTTCGAGCGCCTGCTGGCGGCGTAGGAGGGGGCGGAGGGGCGGCGGCGCTCCCCCGGCGCCTAGCGCCCCGCGCCGCGCCGGGGTAACATAGGCGTCCGCAAACTGAGGCGGCGCCGCCCGCCGCGAAGGAGTCCGCCCCCGCAATGGCTGAACCTATGGAGACAGCGACCCGCATCGAGAAAGACACGATGGGCGAGATGGAGGTGCCCGCGAGCGCGTATTGGGGCGCGTCCACCCAGCGCGCCGTGCTGAACTTCCCCATCAGCGACCTGCGCTATCCGCCCGCCTTCATTCACGCGCTCGGACGCGTCAAGCGCGCCGCCGCCCGCGCCAACGCAGGGCTCGGCCTGCTCGACGAGGCGGTCGCCGACGCCGTCGCGTCCGCCGCCGCGGAGGTCGTCGAGGGGCGGTGGGACACCCACTTCGTCGTCGATCTGTTCCAGACGGGCTCCGGCACGTCCACGAACACGAACGCGAACGAGGTCATCGCGCGACGCGCCCGCGAAATCGCGCCCGGCCTCGGCGTCCACCCCAACGACCACGTCAACATGGCGCAGTCGTCCAACGACGTCATCCCCACCGCGAGCCACCTCGCCGCCGCCGCAGCGCTCCGGAGCGACCTGCTGCCCGCGCTCGCCCGGGCGCAGACCACGCTTGAGGCGAAGTCCCGCGAGTTCTGGGGCGTCATCAAGACGGGGCGCACGCACCTGCAGGACGCTACGCCGATCCGCCTCGGTCAGGAGTTCGCGGGGTACGCGAGCCAGTTGCAGTTGAGCGCGGAGCGCCTGCGCCCGCACGTCGAGGCGCTGTGCGAGGTCGCGCTCGGCGGCACCGCGGTCGGCACGGGCATCAACGCGCACGAGGAGTTCGCGGCGCGAACGTGCGCCATCCTCGCGGAGGAGATGGGCCTTCCCGTTCGGGAGACGGCGCACCACTTTCAGGCGCAGGGAGCGCAGGACGCGATGCTCGCGGCGAGCGGCGCCGTCCGCGGCGCGGCGGTCGCGCTCCAGAAAATCGCCAACGACTTGCGCTGGCTCTCGTCCGGCCCCCGCGCCGGCATCGCCGAACTGGAACTCCCCGCCGTCCAGCCCGGCTCCTCCATTATGCCCGGCAAGGTGAACCCCGTGATCCCGGAGTCGGTCGCGCAGGTCGTCTGCCAGGTGATCGGGAACGACGCGGCGGTCGCGGCGGCGGCGCAGGGCGGCTACCTGGAACTCAACACCTACTGGCCCGTCGCCGCCTACAACCTGCATCAGGCCGTCACGCTCCTCGCGGCGGCGACGAACAACTTCGACGCGCAGTGCCTGCGGGGAATCAAAGCGACCTCCAAAGGGCCCGATATGGTGGAGCAGGGGCTGATGATGGCGACCGGCCTCACGCCCGCCATCGGATACGACAAGGCGACGGCCATCGCCAAAGCCGCCGCCGCGCAAGGCGCGACGATCAGGGAACTCGCCAAGAGCGAGGCCGGGCTGACCGACGACCGCCTTGACGAACTGCTCGACCCCGCGCGCATGACGGCGCCCGGCGTCGTCGAGGGCGCGTCGGGCGGCGGCTAGGGCGAGTGCTGGGGCGCTGCGCCGTCATTTCCGCGTAGGCGGGAATCCCGCCCCCATGACCGTCCCTTTTTTACCCCTACCGCCGCTCGTTCCAAGCCGCGCGTATTGGGCGGAAGCGCGCCGTCCACCCTGCGGTGTAGGCGAGTTCGGCTGTCTGAACCATGCGCCGCTCTCCTACGCCTCGAGCCGGTGAGCGCGCCCGTTTTGGGGGCCGCGGCGAGGGCCGCGGTTGCGGTTGTTGCGCCCAAAGTGGCGCGGCGCGGGCTCGTCGGGCGCCTGCGGCCACGGAGTGGGAGAGCCGCGCAACTCCTCGAGCAGCCGCGCCTCGTCCGGCTCTATGCCGCCCGCCTCCTCTTTGAGCCGGAGGAGCGCGAGCGTGAGCGCCTTGTTCTCCTCGGAAAGGTTTGCGAAGTAGACCTGATACGCCATATCGCCTGCCTGGGGCGGGATGCGCCCGCCGCGTCGTGAGATCTCCCCGTCATTCCCGCGTAGGCGGGAATGACGCCCTTACTAGACGGACGCCGCCCGTCTCCTATATTCCCCCTGCGCCGCGCCCTGCCCGCGAAGCGGGAACCCTGCCCGCCGCGCCCGGACGCCTAGCCCTGCGCCTGCCGCGCATGGCGGCGTATGTACTGCGGGTCGTCCGGCGCGGGCGCGTCCTCCGAAACGCTGCGGTCGGCGGCCTCAATGAGCCGCAGAAACTCGTCCGCGTCCGGCAGCCGCTCCTCGATCTCCTGCAGGGAGAACGAGTCCGCGTAGAAACTCCGGCGCAGCCCCTCCAGGTGGCTGAACAGCCTGGAGAGGTCCTTGCTCCTGGTCAACTTGCCGAGGTAGGAAGCGATGACCCTGCCGTCCGAGTGCAAGGTGTACGGCCAGTCACGGCGGTCCGCGACGACTTTCAGGCCGTGGGCCGCCGCGCCCCAGATCTTCTCGCAAGCCTGCAGCCTGTCGCCGTCGCGGAGCATCCGCCGCGCGTGCTCGATCAGGCGGTCGCGGTGAACCGCGTGGCTTTCAATGGGCGTTTCCGAGATAACCATAGGCGTGCCATCCTGCAGGCAAACGCATTGTACCACAACGGCGCTTACCTCAGGACTGCCCTGCCTCGACTACGGTCATTCCTGCCCTCTTGCCGTCATTCCCGCGTAGGCGGGAATCTCGCCCCCACCAGACGGGGCGCATCGCGCCCCGTCTCCCGCCCTGCGCCCGGCCGCCTAGTCCTGCGCCTGCCCCGCATGGCGGCGGATGTACTGCGGATCGTCCGGCGCCCGGCGCGCCCTCCGGGACGCTGCGGTCGGCGGCGTCGAGAAGCCGCAAGAACTCGTCCGCGTCCGACAGTCGCTCCTCGATCTCCTGCAGCGAGAACGAGTCCCGCGTAGAAACTCTGGTGCAGCCCCTCAATGTGGCTGAACAGCCTGGGAATGTCTTTGCTCCCGGTCAACTTGCCGAGGTAGGAAGCGATGAGCGGAACGCCCCACCGGAATACGGCGTAGTTCAACGTCTGTTTCGTGTTGTCCATATAGAGGTTGTACTTGGACGCCGTCGACTGATTCTCTTCGGCCCATCGGTCTGCGCGAGCCGCTTTGGTTTGCTCGTGCGCGCTCCATATTTCATTGACATAGTACTCAGGCGCCAGCTCGAACCCTATGTACGCCCCCTTACCGTCATTCCCGCGTAGGCGGGAATCTCGCCCTCATTCGGGCGCGCAAGCGCCGAAATCCCCCTCTCCCTATAGAGACCTTTGCATAACCTTCCGCAATCGCGCACAATGACCGCAACCCGCAACCGCGAGGAGACTGCTATGCATCTCGAAGCCAGCGACCCCTCCTTCATCGACGCCTTCCTCCCTTTCAACGCAGGCCGCAACGACAGACTCGACCGCATCGACCGCCTCATCGATTGGCCCAAAGTCGCAGCCCTACTCGACGATGTCCACGCCGCGCCCGAAGGACGGCCCGCCTACCGCCCGATCACGATGGTCAAGATCATCGTCCTCCAGCAGTGGTACGACTCCTCCGACGTCGGCATGGAGGAGGCGCTCCAAGACCGGCTGTCGTTCCGCCGCTTCGCGGAGCTCACGCTGACGGACGCGGTTCCCGACCACTCGACGATCAGCCGGTTTCGGAAGAAGATCACGGAGCGGGGGCTGGCGCGGGCGCTGTTCGCGGAAGTGAATCGGCAGTTGGAGGCGAAGGGCATGCTGGTGAAGCGCGGAACGCTGATCGACGCGACGATCATCGAGGCGCAGGCGCGGCGCCCGCATTCGGAGGCTGGAGCGCGGAGCGGAACGGACCCCGACGCCGCGTGGACGAAGAAGGGGAAGAAGTCGCATTTCGGCTACAAGATGCACATAGGGATGGACGCGGGGTCAGGGCTGGTGCGCGGGGTTGAGTTCACGCCTGCGAACGTTGCGGACACGGATGTTGCGGACGCGCTGATCATGGGGGACGAAGAGGCGGTGTACGCGGACAAGGCGTATGAGTCGAAGGAGCGTCGTGAGCGTCTGCGGGCGCAGGGCGTGAAGGATCGGATCATGCATCGGGGGCATAAGCATCAGACGGAGCTGCCGCATTGGCAGCGGCGGCGGAACGGGCTGCTGTCGAAGGTTCGGGCGCCGGTGGAGCAGGTGTTTGGGACGCTGAAGCGCAGCTATGGGTACTGGCGGGTTCGGTACATGGGGCTAATGAGGAACGAGGCGGAGGCGTTGTTCAAGGCGCTGGCGTACAACCTGCGGCGCGCGGACGGGTTGAGAGAGGGTTGCGCTGTGCATGGGTAGGGGCGTATTGCGCCCGTTGGGGGTACGAGGCCCTGCGAAGCCCCTAAATTGGGGGCGAGCAGGGGAGGTGGAGGCCGTTATCGGGGGATTTGGGCGGTTGAATGGCTGATTCCGGGGGCGCGGAACTGCCGATCGCGCTGATGCGAGGGTTATGCAAAGGACTCCTATAAGGGGAGAGGACGCCGCGAACGCGGCGGGAGAGGGTACTGGAGTCGGGGGCGCGCAGCGCCCCGTCTCCCTTCTCCCCAGGCGCCCCGTCATTCCCGCGAAAGCGGGAACCTACCCCATGAGCCGCCCCATAGCGCCCCCTTACCGTCATTCCCGCGCAAGCGGGCCCTACCCCCCAGCGCTCAAACGGCGCTCATTTGTGCGCTAAAAAGCGCTCATTCAGCGCTCACGGAGCGCTCAAACGGCGCTCATAAAGCGCTCATTCGGCGCTCATGCAGCGCTCACTGCCCCCGGACGGCGCAGGCCGTCCCCAGCCCTCCTCGGATCCGCTGCCCAACTCCGAAAATCGAGAGCCTGCCCGGCCCCGCAGCGAACCCGTCTCTCCCCCTTGCCCGCGCCGCTCCTACTAGTATGACATATGCCCATTGCGTAACGCCACGCATCCCTGCTACGATGATCCAGTGCGCTCCCTCAACCCACTTGGCGGCGCCGCCAACCACCAACCGAACGGAGGCAAATGAGCGCAATTGAGCGCTTTTGAGCGCAATTCCAACCCCAACAGTGCCTGCGCCTGCCGCCAATCGCGGCCGAGGAGTTGGGCAACCCTGCCCCGCCCTCGCGCCGCAGGGTATGGCGCCGACGGCTTGCGCCTGTTATCGTTGCGCCCGCGCCCCGCGAGATCGCTCGCGGCGCAGGAGGAACCCGATGCGAACGACGCGACTCGTTAGCCTGACCGCCGCGCTGGCCTGCGCCGCGCTTCTCGCCGCCGCATGCGGAAGCGGCGACCCCGACCCGACGGCCACGCCCGTCCCGCAGCCCGCCACGGCCGCCCCCGCCGCAGAGCCCGCCCCGCAGCCCACAGCCACGCCCACGGCGGCGCCCGGCGCGACCCGAGCCCCGGCGACCGCGACGCCCCCGCCCCGCCCCACGGCCACGCCCATCCCCGGCTTCGACGCCGAGGAGTACTTCGGCAACAGGCGCATCGTCGTCAATGTCGGCTACGCGCCCGGCGGCGGCTACGACACCTACGCCCGCCTCGCCGCCCGCTACTTGCCGAAGCACCTGCCCGGCGATCAGTCGTTCGTCGTGCGGAACATCACCGGCGGCGGCGGCGCCCGCGTCTTCCGCGAGACGCTCGTCGAGACCGACCCCGAAGGCTTCGCAGTCGCCGTCGTGCACCCCAGATTCATTAAGCGCGAACTCGTCGGCGACGACGTCCCCGACTTCGACCTCGACACGGTGAGGATTCTGGGCACGGCCTCCGCCGTCTCCCTCACAAGCGCGATGTACGCCTTCAAGGACTACGCGCAGACTTGGGACGACGTTGCGGCGAAGGACGATGCGCCCCGCTACGGCGCGACCGCTCCCGGAGACGCGGGCGGCATCGCCGCGGCCTTCATGGAACTCGTCGGCGTCCCCATCAGGGTCATCTACGGATACGACGGCACGTCCATCATCGCCGCCGCGTTCGACAAGAGGACTGAACTCGATATATCCGACCGGGGCGGCCCGGACACGGCGCGAAGCCTCTTCCCCGATTGGATCGAGCGCAGGCAGATCACGCCGCTCTTCCACTGGGGCGCCGACCCGGCCGACGACCAGGAATTCTTCTCCTACGTCACCAACGACCTCGGCGCGGAAATTCCGCCGCACCTGTTCGACATCATCAGCCTCACCGACGACCAGAAGGCGCTGTTCGACCTGACGGAGTCCATCAACGACCGGATGAACCGGCTGTTCGTGATGCACCCGGACACGCCGGAGCACATCTACCAGATCTGGGTCGAGGCGTTCCGCAAGACCGCCGCCGACCCAGAGTTCATCGAGGCGGCGTCGCTGCTGGGCCGCGAGGTCGGCTACGCCGGCCCCGACGACCTGCTCGCCGCGTTGGAGAACGGCAAGCGCGCGCTGCAAGACCCCGTGCTGCGCGAGGGATTCATCATCCTGGCGGGCGTCGAGCAGTAGGGCGCGTCGTGCGTTAGCCGGACGTAGCAAAGGGGGCGCCCCCGATGGGGCGCCCCCTCTCTGCGCGGCGGCGCTCCAAGATCAGCCTACGCTGCGAGCAACCGCTCGAAATAACTGATCGTCTTCGCGAGGCCGGCTTCGAGCGGCGTCGCCGGCGCCCACCCGAGTACATTTCCGGCCATGGCGATGTCCGGCTGGCGCCGCCGCGGGTCGTCCTCAGGCGCGTCCGCGTGAACGACGGGGGACTTGGAGCCCGTCATCCGAATCACGAGGTCCGCGAGTTCGCGTATCGAGATTTCGTCCACGCCGCCCAAGTTGACCGGCCCCGTAACCTCGCCGGGCGTATTCATCAGCCTGATCAGGCCGTCCACGAGGTCGTCAACGTAGCAGAAGGAGCGCGTCTGCTTCCCGTCCCCAAACACCGTGATCGCCTCTCCCCGGAGCGCGCTTACGATGAAGCCGGAGACGACCCGCCCGTCGTCGGGGCGCATACGCGGGCCGTAGGTGTTGAATATCCGGGCGACCTTGATCGGCAGGCCATGCTGGCGGCGGTAGTCGAAGAACAGCGTCTCGGCGCAGCGCTTGCCCTCGTCGTAGCAGGCGCGCGGCCCGATGGGGTTCACGTTGCCCCAGTAGTCCTCCCTCTGCGGATGGACGTCCGGGTCGCCGTAGACCTCGCTCGTGGAGGCTTGGAGAATCGGCGCGCGCACGCGCTTCGCCAGCCCCAGCATATTGATCGCGCCGTGGACGCTGACCTTGGTCGTCTGCACCGGGTCGAACTGATAATGCACGGGCGACGCGGGGCAGGCGAGGTTGTAGATCCGGTCGGTTTCGACGTAGAGGGGGAAGGTGACGTCGTGCCGGAGCGCCTCGAATCCCGGTTGCGGGAGCATCGCGGCGACGTTGTCGCGCGACCCGGTGAAGTAGTTGTCGACGCAGAGGACTTCGTCCCCCTCCGCAAGCAGCCGCTCGCAGAGATGCGACCCCAAGAACCCCGCTCCTCCGGTGACCAGCGACCTGTTCCCTTGACGCGACTCCATTGCCGCCGGCTCCTCCATGCGCAATCCCGCCGACGGATTCTAGCAAACGCCCGCGCCGCGCCGCCCGCCTAGCCGCGAGTCTGCTATACTTCCGCATCGGCCTGCGGCCGGTTGCGGTCGCAGGCCAAATGGCGCGTCTATCCGAGTTTAGACGGGCGACGTCGGGCGTCGAGGCCGGGCGGCGCAAAGGAGAGCGCGGGATGCCCGCATACGGCATCGTCGGCGCCCAATGGGGCGACGAGGGCAAAGGAAAAGTCGTCGACTTCCTAGCGGACGACGCGGACATCGTCGTCCGCTATTCCGGGGGAAGCAACGCCGGCCACACCGTCATCAACGAGAAGGGCGAGTTCGCCCTCCACCTCGTGCCGTCGGGCATATTCCGCCCGCACGTGGACGCCGTCATCGGCCCGGGCGTCGTCGTCGACCCCGAAGCGCTCCTCGAGGAACTGGGCAATCTCCGCGAGAAGGGCGTGGACACGCGCCGCCTCATCGTCAGCGACCACGCCCACGTCGTGATGCCCTACCACGTCACGCTCGACAGGCTCGAGGAGGAGGCGCGCGGGAGAAAGGCGATCGGCACCACCGGGCGCGGCATCGGCCCCGCCTACGTCGACAAAGTCGCGCGCGTCGGCATCCGCTTCGGCGACCTGCTGGACGAGGCGTACCTCGCGTCCCGCTTGGAAGGCGTCGTCGCCCAGAAAAACCGCATCCTCACGAAGGCGTTCGACGCGCCCCCCGTGGACTTCGACGCCCTCTACGCGCAGGCGCGGGGCTGGGGAGAGGCGCTCCGCCCGCACATCGCCTCCGTCGAGCAGCGCATCTTGGACGCGCTCGCCCGCGGCGCCCGCGTCGTGCTGGAGGGCGCGCAAGGCGCGATGCTCGACCTCGACCACGGCACCTACCCCTACGTGACGTCCTCCTCCGTCTCCATCGGCGGCGCCTGCACCGTTCTCGGCGTTCCGCCCCGCGAGATCGTCGGCATCATCGGCGTGTTCAAGGCGTATTCCACCCGCGTCGGCGCAGGGCCAATGCCCACCGAACTGGACGACGCCGTCGGACAGGGCATCCGCGAGCGCGCATGGGAGTACGGCACGACGACCGGCCGCCCCCGGCGCGTCGGCTGGTTCGACGGGCTCGCGGCGCGCTACTCCGCCACGATCAACGGCTTCACCTCCGCCGTCCTCACCCGCCTCGACGTCCTCGACGGCATAGACCCCGTCAAAATATGCATCGCTTACGACGCCGACGGCGAGCGAACCCACCGCTTCCCCAGCAGCCCCGGCCAGTTGGAGCGCGCCGCCCCCGTCTGGGAGGAAATGCCCGGATGGAGCGCCCCCACCGCCGGCATCGCCGACGTTAAGCAACTGCCCCCCGAAGCCGCCGCCTACGTCAGGCGCATCGAAGACATCATCGGCTGCCCGATAGACCTCATCTCCACCGGCCCCCGTCGCGGGGAGAGCATCGTCGTGCGCCCCATCATTCTGCGGTAGCGAGGCCGCCGCGCGCATCGCATCGAACCGTATCGCATAGAGGAGAACGCGAATGAAAATCGGCTTCTTCAACGACTGGACGCTCGGCGTCGTGAAGGACGACGCGCATATCGTGGACGTGTCCGAGGCGCTCGAGGGCGTTCACGCCCACGGCCCGCAGGAACTCGTCAAACTCGTCATCTCCCATTTCGAGCAGGTGCGCGAGCCCTTCCGCAAACTCGCCGACGTGTCGGAGGGCGTCCCGCTGAGCGAAGTCCGCATCCGCCCGCCCATCCCCCGCCCCGACCAGATCTTCTGCATGGCCGTCAACTACCTCGAGTTCGGGCAGCGCCCGATGCCGGAGATAGACGCCTTCCAGAAATCCTCCGATTGCGTCATCGGCGACGGCGACGTCATCCGCCTCGACCCCGACTGCCATGCGACGATCTTCCATCACGAGGCCGAACTCGCCGTCGTGATGGGCGCCGAAGCCAAAAACGTCTCGCAGGACGAGGCGATGGACAAGGTGTTCGGCTACACCGGATTCATCGACGTGTCCGCTCGAGGATTCGAGCCCGGCGGACGGACGAGTTTCTTCCAGGTCAAGTCGTGGCCGACCTTCGGCCCGATGGGCCCGTTCATCGTGACGAAAGACGAGATCCCCGACCCCCACGACGTGAGTCTCCACATCACGAACAACGGCGAGGATCGCCAAGCGTTCAACACCGACGACATGGCGCACAATATCCCGGAGTGCATCGAGTTCATCTCTCGCATCGCCCACTTGCGGGCGGGCGACGTCATCAGCACCGGCACGAACCATCAGGGGCTTGGCGCGCTGCAGGACGGCGACCGCCTCGAGTTCGCCGTCGGCGGCGTCGGAACGCTCCGCGTCAGCGTGGAGGACCCGGCGAAGCGCGAGTGGCGGCGCGGCGTCGACGAGGAGATGGCCGCCCGCATGCGCCAGTCCGGCGGCTCCTCGCAAGGAATGGGCCAGCGTTCGTAGGGCTTGCGGGGGCAAGATCAGGGTCCCCACGACATATCAACGCCCCGCCCGCCCCCGCGCCGCCCAACGCAAAGAGAGGCCGGGGCGGCGCCCCGGCCTCCCCGTCCGTGTGCGGCTTGGCGCGCCGTCGCCCCTACGGCGTAAGAGGGCTTCGCGGGAATCCCGCCCCTTGCGGCGCGCAAGCGCCGAATCCCCTCTCCCCTATAGAGACCTTTGCATAACTCAGTTCTAGCCCGCAATTCCTCCTGATGTTAGGAGTGAATTGGGGGTGCCCCGGCCCTGCGGCAGGAAGTTATGCAAAGGTCTCCTATAAGGGGAGAGGACGCCGCGAACGCGGCGGGAGAGGGTACTGCGGACGGGGCGCGTCGCGCCCCGTCATTCCTGCGTAGGCAGGAATCCATTCGGCGCGCTAGCGCCAGAGACGAGGCGCAAGCCCCGTCTCTCTTACCCCCAGGAGCCGCGTCATTCCCGCGAAAGGCGGGAACCTACCCCCTTGCCGTCATTCCTGCCCTTCTCCGTCATTCCCGCGTAGGCGGGAATCTCGTATCCGTCCGTATCCATCGCATCGCCATTGCCTAGAACCGAATGAAGAACCTATCGAGGGGGATGTTGGCCGGGTCCGAGGGCGCGGGCGCGTCCGTGGGCGCACTATCATCGTCCGCGCCGGACGGCGCGCTGTTGGGGCGCGATTCCCGCCTTCGCGGGAATGACGGTTATTGGGGCTGGTATGCTTACCGTCCATGGCCGCGTTGCCGGTGGGCGCGGAGTTTAGGCTGGGCGGGCGCGGAGTTTTTAGGCGGGCGCGGGCGATGAGCGAACCGATGGTCGAGGCGGTCGGCCTTACGAAAGTCTACGGGGAGACGCTCGCCGTTTCGGGCGTGAGTTTCTCCGCCGCGCGGGGCGAGACGCTGGGGCTACTAGGGGCGAACGGCTCCGGCAAGACGACGACGATGCGGATTCTCACGGGCGCGACGCCCGCGACGTCGGGGACGGCCCGCGTGGCGGGGCGCGACCTCGCGACGGACTCGCTAGGCGCGCGGCGGAGCATCGGCTATCTGCCGGAGGCGGCGCCGCTCTACGCCGATATGACCGTGAGCGGAATGCTGCGCTTCTTCGGCGGCCTCCGCCGGATGGGGAAGGAGCGCCTCGCGGCGCGGGTGGACGAAACGCTGGCGGCGTTCGGGCTGACGCCCTACCGGAACGCGCTCATCGGCAAACTCTCGAAGGGCTACCGGCAGCGGGCCGGATTCGCGCTCGCCGTGCTGCACGAGCCGGACATCCTCGTTCTGGACGAGCCGACGGCGAGCATCGATCCGGTTCAGGCGGCGGAGGCGCGGGCGCTGATTCGGAGTTTGCGCGGGCGCCATACCGTGCTGCTGAGCACGCATCAGTTGGAGGAGGCGGAGAGCCTGTGCGACCGCGTCGTCGTGCTGCGCGGCGGAAAGGTCGCGGCGGAGGGGACGCCGCAGGAGGTCGCGAGGAGCGCGGGCTCGGCCACTCTGCAGGAGGCGTTTCTCGCGCTTGCGCGGGGCAGAGAGGAGCGAAGCGTTGCGTAACGCGGCGGCGCTGGCGTCGAAGGAGACGCGCGTCTGGTTCTCTTCGCCGACGGCCCACGTGGTCGTCGCGCGTCGCGGCGGAACGGTCGCGGCGGAGGGGACGCCGCGGGATGTGGCGAGGAGTGCGGGCGCGGCCACCTTGCAGGAGGCGTTTCTCGCGCTTGCGCGGGGCGGAGAGGAGCGGAGCGTTGCGTAACGCGGCGGCGCTGGCGTCGAAAGAGACGCGCGTCTGGTTCTCCTCGCCGACGGCCTACGTGATCAGCGCGGCGTTTCTCGTCATCTGCGGCCACTTCTTCGTGGCGAGCATCACGGCGCCGCTCCCGGAGGCGTCGCTGCGGGGGATGTTCACGCCGGTCACATTCGCGCTTGCGCTGTGGGCGCCCATCGTGAGCATGCGGACGCTGGCGGAGGAGCAGCGGCTGGGCACGCTCGAATTGCTGCTCACGGCGCCCTTGCGGGACTGGGAAATCGCGCTCGGCAAGTTCGCGGCGCTGGGGGCGATGCTCCTCGGCGCGCTCCTGCCGACGCTCGTCTACGCCGCGCTGCTCTTCCGCTACGCGGAGCCGGACGCCGGGCCGCTCGTCACGGGCTATCTGGGCCTCTTTCTCTACGGACTAGCCGCGTCGTCGCTGGGGCTGTTCGCGTCGTCGCTCACGAGCAACCAGATCGCGGCGGGATTGACGTCGGCGGTGGCGCTGCTGTTTCTCACGCTCGCGGGGCAGGCCGCCGACCTCGTGGGGGGCGCGCCGGCGGCGCTGCTGAACTGGGTCGCCCTGCCGGCGCATTACACGTCGTTCGTGGAGGGCGTCGTCGAGTTGCGGGACGCGGCGTATTTCGTCACGTTCGCGGCGCTGTTCGTTTTTCTCACGACGCTGAGTTTGGAAGCGCGGCGGTGGCGATGAGGCGCGAGCGTCTGCGCGGCTGGGCGGCGCCGCTGGCGGGGCTGGGCGTCATCGGCGCGGCGGGCGGACTGCTGCTTGCGGCGCTGGCGCCGGAGTTGCGGGGATTCGCCGTTCCGACGCTCGCCGTCTCCGCGCTGCTGCTGGCGCTTGCGGGCGCGGCGTCGCTCGTCGGCGCGGCGGACGCCATACGCGGGCGGCGCTTCCGGCTTTCCGGCGTGAGCCTCGCGAGCGCGGTCGCGGCGATAGGAGCGGTCGCCGCCGTCAACGCGCTTGCGGGCGCGTCGGGCTTGTCGTGGGATTTCACGGCGACGCGGCAGTTCGAACTGGCGCCGCAAACGCGGCAGGCGCTCGCCGCGCTCGAGGAGGACGTCGCCGTAACGGGCTTCGCGGTCGAGTCGGACGAGAGCGAGTTGCGCTATCGGGCGGTCGCGGAGGGCTATCTGCGGCGGTTCGCGCAGGCGGCGGGAGGGCGATTGCGCTACGAGTTCGTCGATCCCGAGGCGCGCCCGTCGGCGGCGCTTTCGCTAGGGGTCGCGGAGTCGCCGGCGCTGATCTTCGCGTCGCCCGCGTTGGAGTCGCCGGTCGCGCTCGGCGGCGCGGGGGCGTCCGTCGTGTCGGAGCAGGATTTGCTGACGGCGATTCTGCGCGTTTCGAGGTCGCGGCGGCACGCGGTCTATTTTCTCGCGGGGCACGGCGAGCGGGCGGCGAACGACTTGCGGGCGGACGGTGCGGGATTCGGATTCGCCGCCGCCGGACTGCGGAACGACGGCCACCGCGTAGAGACGCTCGACCTGGCGCGGAGCGAGGGCGTGCCGGCCGACGCCTCGCTGCTCGTAATCGCCGCGCCCGCCGCGCCCATTCCGCCGGAGGAGGAGCGGGCGATTGCGGAGTGGCTGGACGGCGGAGGGCAGGCGATTGTGATGACGGAGCCGTCGGCGGAGTCGCGCGACGCGACGCGCGGTCTGCTGGCGCGGTGGGGCGTCGAGGCGCTGCCCGGGGCGGTCGTCGATCCGGACCGCTCGGCGCCGGGCGACTCGCGGACGCTGACGGCGCGGCGGGAGCAATACGCCTCAGGGTCGGGCGTCATTGGCGGGAGCGTGATCGCCGCGCCGCTGGGCCCGACGCTGTTTCCCTGGGCGGCGGCGTTCCGCCCGTCGCCGGCGGCCGCCGCCCGCATCGAGCGGGGCGCGCCGCTGCCTATGCGGTTCGAGCCGCTCGTCGTCACGTCGCCGTCGGCGCGAACGGACGGCGGAGACGGCGCGCGGGGGACGCTTACGCTCCACCTGCTTCTGCAAGCGTCCGCGCCGTTCGATCTGGACGCGGAGGAGGCGTTCGACCCTGCGGCGCCGCTCGCGTCCATCGCCGTGTTCGGGGACGCGGACTTCGCAAGCAACCGCTACTACGGCGAGGCGAGCAACGCCGATCTGTTCCTCAACGCGGCGAACTACCTGCTGCGCGACGAGGCGCTGATCGCCGTCCGCCCCAAGCAAGAGGTGTTCCGTCCGCTCGCGCTCACCGCGCCGGAGTTCAACCTCGTTCGCTACGTGAGTTGGTTCCTGCTGCCGGCGGCGGTGGCGGCGGCCGGCCTCTGGGCTTGGCGGATGAGGCGGTAGCGGGCGGGCGATGCGGAACGCGGCCATCCGTCTGGGGCTCCTCGCGCTCGCCGCGCTCGTCTTGGGAGGCGCGTGGTGGACGCTCTTTAGGGAAGGCGACGCGGAGCGCGAGCCCGCCGCGCGGCGCGAGCGGCTCTACGCCGTCCCGCAGGACGCGATCACGAGCGTCGCGGTGCGGACGCCGGACGGCGAGGCGTCGTTTCGCCGGGGCGCGGACGGAGCGTGGACGTTCGATATGGAGCCGCCGCTGCCCGTGAATCCCGACCGATGGGGAGGCGTCACGCTCTTGCTCACCGGCCCGGAGGTCGAGCGCGCGCTGGACGCGCCGTCCGATCCGGGCGAGTTCGGGCTGGACGCGCCGTCCGCCGTCGCGCGGGTCGGGCTCGCGGACGGCGGCGCGGTCGTCGTTCGTCTAGGGCGCAAAACGCCGGACGGGCGAAACTTCTACGCGCAGGTCGAGGGGCGTGACGAGGTCGCGCTCGTCAACGCTCCGTGGGGCGAGGCGGCGGCGCGCCTCGCGTCGGACCCGCCCTGGCCGTCGTGGTTCTACGCCGTCGATCCCGATCTCGTCCGCGTGTTCGAGTTGGAGCGCGGCGGGCGGACGGCGACGTTTCTGCTGGGGCTGAGCGAGACGGACGGCGAGCCGTCGGCCCGCGTCCACGCGGACGGCGCGGCGCGAGACCTCAGCGACGCGGAGCGGGCGGCGGCGCTCGCGCTGGCCGGCGGGCCGAACGACCTGCAGGCGCTCGCGCCGGACGCGGCGGACGCCGCGGAGACGGGGTTGCGCGACCCGGCGCTGATCGTCCGCGTGAGTTACGAGCGCGCCTCGCAAGGAGACGGCGGATTGCCGCAGGGGGACGGCCAGTTGCTTGAGGGGGCGGTCTACGCGATAGGCGCGCGCCTGCCGGACGGCTCGGCCTACTACGCCGCTACGGAGGACGCGGACTATCTCCTAACGTTCGACGCGTCGTGGGTGGACGCGGCGCTCGCGCTCGCGGATCGTTTCGCGGGGTAGGGTGGGGGGCTCCGCGCAGCGAGCGCGAGCGCGTTTGACGACAAGGCGGCGAGCGCGTATTCTATAGAGACTGCGCGGCGGGTGGAGCGGCTGGCTCCCCGCGCGCCGGGGGCAACGTAGCTCAGCGGCAGAGCGGGCGCTTCATAAGCGCTAGGCCACAGGTTCGAATCCTGTCGTTGCCACCAACTTCCGCCTTTACGCAACACCATCCCCACAGGAGAAGCGCCAATGAGCATTAGCCGCGTCATCGCCGTCTTCATCGTCGCCGTCGGAGCGCTGACCAGCCTCCACTTCATCGCCACCGTCATCTACCACGACGGCTCGCCGGAGTACCCCATCTGGGCGGCGTGGAACTGGGTTATGGCCGCCGCCTTCGTTCCGATGATCGCGTTCACGCTGCGCGACAAAATGGCGATGCAACGCGGCTTGGGCGACTCCGACGGCCCGGTGACCCGGCGCTACTTGGAGACGAACGTCCTGTTCTACGTCGTGGCCGGGCTCGCCATTTCGTTCTTCTGGAACTGGCTGTGGGGATTCAATCCGGGCAGCGAGGGCGAGTGGGCGGCGGAGGGCCACGTGCAGATATGGGCGGCCTTTCACCCCGTCTACGGGCCCGCGACGGTCGCGACGGGGCTGCGCCTCTGGCGCAAGGGCTAACGGCGGCTGACGCTCATTGACGGTCGCGACGGGGCTGCGCCTCTGGCGCAAAGGCTAACGGCGCCTGACGCTCACTTCGCCGAACTGCGGGGCGCGCCGGCGTCTATCTCCTGCGTCGAGGGCGCGTCCGCCCGGCGCTTGCCTTGCAGGCTCTCGCGCCCGACGCCGAAGATGAGCAGCGCGGAGAGCGCGTGCAGCGGCGCGAAGAACCAGAACGCCGCCCCCGGCGAGTACGCGCTGGCGGCGAGCGCGGCGAGCGGCGGGGAGGCGAGCGCTCCCAACTCGCCTATGGCGCGCCGCAGCGCCTGCAACTGCCCCCGCGCGTGCGTCGGCGCGATGTCGTAGGTGTAGATCGTCATCGCGCCCATCGCCAGGCCGTTCGCCACGCCGACCACCACGGCGGCCGCCGCGAGTTGCGCGAAGTTGGACGCCATCGGCAGCAGAACGAACGCGACGGCGGAGAGCGCGGCGGCAGGCCCGGCGGCCCACTTCCTCCCCAACTTGTCGGAGATGATGCCCGTGGGCGCGATCATTGCGAAGGTCGCGACGCCCGCGATGGTGAAGACCGCGCCCGTGAGCGACGCGGAGTATTGCAGTTCGCCCTGCGCGTAGAGCGGCAGCATTGTGTTCGTCACCTGCGCTCGGGTGAACTGCATAAAGGTGGCGAAGAAGAGAATCGCGTAGGTCGCGCGGAAGTAGGGATGGATGTCGCGGGCGGCGCGCAGATCGAAGAGCGGCCTCTTCTCGGCGCGGCGCTGCGGGCGGGAGACCTCCTTGTGCAGGAGCGCGATGACGAGCACGACCGCCGACGTTCCGGCGTAGACGGCGAACAGGCCGCGCACGCCCGCGAGGTCGGTCAGCAGGCCGCCGACGGCCGGGCCGAGCGCCATTCCCGTGCTGCCGATGCCCATAAGCGCGCTCATCTGCCGCCCGCGCTGCTCGCGGCGCACCATATCGAACGCGGCGATCTCGCGCCCGAACATCCACGCGCTCATTCCCGCGCCCCAGAGAAGTTGCGTGACGACGATCACCGCGAACTCGGGGGCGAGCGCGGCGGCGAGCCCGCTCGACGCCGCAAGCGCCGCGCCTCCGATCATCAGCGGCTTCACGCCCAGCCGGTCGGCGACGGCCCCGGACGGCAGCATCGCGGCGGCGCGCCCGATCAGTTGGGCGGTGACCGCCTGCACCGCGAGCGCCTCCGACACGCTGAACGCCTTGGCGATGCTGGGAAGGGCGGGAATGATCATGCCCTGCCCCAGGCTCATCAGCATCGAGGGGAGATAGATGAAGAGCGCCGCTGACGCGAGCGGCGGCGTTCGAGCGCGCACGAGGCAAGTCTCCGTTCCGAGGGGGCTGCGGCGAAGCGCCGCCGCCCGCCATAGTATCAGGCTGGCGGAGCGCGCCTAGCCGCGCGCGCGCCGCCTCCTTGCCTCTACGCGGCGAGGGGGGCGTCCGGCGCGCGCTTGGCGGGCAGCCCTTCCCTGGCGGCGAACACGAGCGCGAGCCCTGCGATCAGCAGCAGGGGAGCGAACACGAAGAACGCCGCCGACGGGCTCGCCACGTTCGCCACGCCTCCCGCGGCGAGCGGCCCGATGACGCCGCCTATCTCCCCGAACGAACGCCGCAGCGCCTGCAGCCGTCCCCGAACGTGAACGGGGGCGATGTCGAACGTGTAGGTCGTCATCGATCCCATAGCCATGCCGCTGGCGAATCCCATAAAGACGAGCGCGGCGCCGAGCGCGATCACGCTCTCCGCGAACGGCAGGATGAGGAACGTCAGCCCCGCGATGAGCGCGGAGGGCGCGGCGACCCACTTGCGCCCCATTTTGTCGGAGACGAATCCCGCGGGGAGAATGACGGCGAACGTCGCCGCGCCCAGCACGGAGAACAGCAGGCCGGTGACCGCCGGCGAATGCCCCAACTGCTCCTGCGAGAAGAGCGGCAGCATCGTGTTGGTGACTTGCGTTCGGGCCAGAACGCCGAACGTGGCGATGAAGAGGATGAAATAGGTGAGCCGGTAGTAGGGGTGAATCTCTTTGAACGCCGTCGGATCGAACAGCGGGCGGGCGCTCTTTGGGCGCTCCGCGTCGGGGACCTTGTGCAGCAGCGCGAGCAGCAGGACGCCGGCGCTCGCCGCGCCGTAAATGAGGAAGATGCCTCGCGCGCCGACGGGCTCGGCGAGGAAGCCTCCGATGGCCGGGCCGAACGCCATGCCCGCGCCGCTGACGCCCATTAGCGCGCTGAGGGCGCGTCCGCGCTGCTCGGCCCGGGCCATCTCCGCCGCCGCGATCTCGCGTCCGAACAGCCACATATTCTGACCGAATCCCCATACGAATTGCAGCAGGAGGAGGAGCGCGAACGACGGAGCGTAGGCGGAGGCGAACAGGCATAGGGAGGCGATCAAGGCGCCCGCGACCATAGGCGGTTTGGGGCCTCGCCGGTCGACTATCGCGCCCGTGGGGATGAAGCCGGCGAACTTCCCTGCCTGCTGAGCCGTGATCGCCTGCGCCGCGAGGGCTCCCGACACGCCGTAAGAATCTCCGATGATAGGCAAAGCGGGAATGATCATCCCCTGCCCGCCCATCATCAAGAGCGAAGGGGCGTAGATGAGGAGCGCGGCGCTCCAGAACTTGCGCGACATAGGCGGCGGGGACTCCCAAGCGAGGCGAAGAGGCAAGGGGCAAGGCTAACACGCCCGCGCCTTGCGCGGGCGCTAGACTCGTAGGCGCCGGGCGAGTAGCTCAGTGGTTAGAGCGCCTGTTTTACACACAGGAGGCCGCAGGTTCGACTCCTGCTTCGCCCACCACTCACGCGGCGGACGGGCTCTTACCGGTGCGGTTTAGCGTGGCGGCTCCGCGCCGGCGCCTGGCGCAGCAAGGCGCCTCTCCTGTCCGCGCTTGTCCTCCCATCCACGTCTTCCCAATCCTTATGACGACCAGCGGGGGATTTCGCGCCCCGCCCGGCGCCGAATCCCGTAGAGCGCCGCGCCCGCTTGTGCTAGGCTTGCGCCCGCGCAAACCCCAACGAACACCCCCAGGAGCGGAATGAAGGCTATCGCGGTAGACACTGGAGGCACCTTTACGGATATGGTCGCGCTGGACCAGCAGACTGGCGCGCTCTCCGTGCTCAAACTCCCCTCGACGCCCGACGACCCCGGCAGAGCGATCATTGACGGCATCCGCGAGGCGTTCGGCGAGGGCGTCGCCCCCTCCGACGTCCTCTCGCTTTCGCACGGCACCACCGTCGGCACCAACGCGCTCCTGACCGGCTCCGGCGCGAAGGTCGGGCTGTTCGTGACGGAAGGCTTCGGCGCGATCAACGACGTTTGGCACCTCGCCCCCAGCGAGGACTCCAGCCGCGCCACGAGCGTCTACGTCGAGAAGAAGCCGCCCGTCCCGCCCCGCTTGCGCCGCGAGGCGAAGGAGCGCGTCAACTACAAAGGCGAGGCCGTCAAACTCCTGGACGAGGAGGCCGCCGCCGAAGCCGTCCGCTCGCTGGGGCGCAGAGGCGTCGAGTCCGTCGCCGTCGTCCTCCTCTTCTCGTTTCTGAATCCCGCCCACGAGGAGCGCGTCGGACGGATCATCGAGCGCGAACTGCCCGGCGCGTCCGTGTCGCTTTCCTCGAAGGTGCTGCCGCAGATGCGGGAGTTTCCGCGCCTGAGCACGACGGTGGCGAACGCCTACATCGCCCCGAAAATGGGCGCCTACCTCGCCACGCTGGAGCAGCGCGTCCGCGAGGAGCGCGTGACGAGCGACGCTCTCTACGTGATGCAGAGCAACGGCGGAGTCGCCCGCATCGGCGCCGTCACGCCCATCACGACCGTCCTCTCGGGCCCGTGCGCGGGCGCGCTCGCCGCGATGGCCGTCGCCTCCACCGCCGGCTACGACAACGCCGTCTCCCTCGATATGGGCGGCACCAGCACGGACATCGCGCTCGGCCAGCAAGGGCGCGTCCTCGAAACGACGACCGGCCGCATCGGCGACTGGGAACTCGCCGTGCCGATGCTGATGATCAACACCATCGGCGCCGGCGGCGGAACCATCGCCGTCGTCGAGTCCGGCGGCGGACTCCGCGTCGGGCCCGAGAGCGCGGGCGCCGACCCCGGCCCCGTCGCCTACGGCAAGGGCGGAACCCAGCCCACCGTCACCGACGCCAACCTCGTCCTCGGCTTCCTCAACCCCGACTCGAAACTCGCGGGCCGCGTGAGCCTCGACCGCGAGGGGGCGGAGCGCGCCGTCGAAGAGATGGGGAGGCAATTGGGCCTGACCACGCTGCAGACGGCGGAGGGCATCATCCGGATCGTCAACGCCAAGATGGAGGAGGGCATCCGCGCCGTCTCCACCGAGCAGGGCTACGACCTCCGCGAGTTCGCGCTCGTCGCCTTCGGCGGCGCCGGGCCCGTGCAGTCGGGCAGGCTCGCCGCCGACCTCAAAATGGCCAAGATCATCGTGCCGCCCGCCCCGGGCGTAACCTCCGCGCTCGGCTTGCTGATGGCCGACCCGCGCCGCGACTACGTGCGCTCCCGCCTCCGCCTGATGTCGGAGTTGGACGCCGCCGAGTTGAGCGCGACGCTCGCCGACCTCCGGGCGCAGGCGGAGCGCGAGTTCACGGAGGAAGGCTACGCGCTCAGCCAGTTGCGCATGGAGTTCGCCATTGACGTCCGCTACCTCGGGCAGGGGTACGAACTCACCATCGCGCTCGGAGCGGAGAGCGAGGTCTCGCAGGAGGAGGTCGCGGCGGCCCGGGCGCGCTTCGACGAGGCGCACGAGAAGGCGTTCGGGCACGCCGCGCCGGACGAGGAGGCCGAGGCCGTGAACTACCGCTTGCGCGCCTCCGCCGTCGTTCCGAAGGCGTCGCTCAAGCGGCAGGCGGAGGCGACGAGCGGCGCGCACGCCGCCCGCGTCGGCCAGCGCCTCGCCTGCTTCGACAGCGCCAAAGGGCTCGTCCCCTGCCCCGTCTACGACCGCGCCCGCCTCGCCCCCGGCCATCGCTTCGACGGCCCCGCCATCGTCGATCAGTTGGACTCGACCACCGTCGTCTACCCCGGCCAGCGCGCCCAGGTCGACGACTACCTCAACATCGTCATAGACGCGTCGCCGGGAGGCTAGCGGCGCCTCGCGTTGACCCTAGCGCCTGCAAAGCGCTCCGGGCGCGGCTGGACGGCATCGTCCGCGGGACGGAGAAAGCCCCATAGGAGGATAACGAATGCCTCGCGTTGACCCGATCACCTACGAAGTCCTCCGGGCGCGGCTGGACGGCATCGTCCGCGAAATGGAGAAGGCCGTCTTCCGCACGGGCTACTCCACCATCGTCCGGGAGTCCCACGACTTCAGTTGCGGCGTGCTCGACCGGCAGGGGCGGCTCGTCGGGCAGTCGTTCCATCCCGGGCACATGGCCGCCTACCCGGAGTCCGTCAAGGGACTGCTGCAACTCTACAGCCTGGACGACATGGCGGAGGGCGACGCCTTCCTCGCCAACCACCCCTACTACAGCGGCTGCCCCCACGCCAACGACATGGTCGTGATGACGCCTATCTTCCATCAGGGGCATGTCATCGCGTTCGCCGCGAGCATGGGGCACACCCCGGACATTGGCGGAGTCGCGGCGGGCAGCCGCAACGCGACGGCGCGCGACCTCTTCGGCGAGGGGCTCCAGATTATGCCCGTCCGCTATATGCGGAACTACGAACTCGCGCAAGACACCGCGTCGTTCGTCCGCGCCAACAGCCGCGTCCCGGAAATGATGATCGGCGACCTCTCCGCGAAGGCGGGCGTCTGCTTCTCCATCGGCGAGCAGCGCGTCAAGGACGCCATCCGCGTCTACGGCGCCGACACGCTTCTCCAAATGTTCGAAGACCTCGGCGAGCGCACGGAGCGGCAGGCGCGCGGCTACATATCCCGCTGGCGCGACGGCGTGAGCGAGTCGGAGACGTGGGTCGACGACCCCTCGAACCCGGGCAAGCCCATCCGCCTGCACGCCGCCGCCATCAAAGAGGGCGACCGCCTCGTTCTCGACTTCACCGCGACGGGCGATCAGGCCGCCGCGCCCATCAACGTGCGCGAGCCCTTCATTCGCGGGCTCGTCTACAACGGCGTCATCTGCATGACCGACCCGTATATGCCGATCAACCACGGGCTTGCGAACGCGGTGGAGTGCCGATTCCGCAAGGGCAGCGTCATCGCCCCGGAGTTCCCCGGGCCGGTCGGCTTCTACTCCAAGACGATGGCCATCGCCGAAAGCGTCATTATGACCGCCGTGGCGAAGGCCGCCGGGCAGCCGACGCTCGCGCACGGCTCGACGCAGAGTTCCATCGTGATCGGCTATCAGGGCGGCGGCGACCGCCAGTACGTGCAGTACGAGTTGATGTACGCCGGAGCGCGCGCGTGGGACGGCGGCGACGGTTTCAGCGGCGTCGGCGCCCGCGCCAGCGGCGGCAGATTCACCAGCGTCGAGATCATCGAGTCGGAGTTCCCCGTCGACGTCACGCGATTCGAGACACTGCCCGACACCGGCGGCGACGGGAAGTCGCGCGGCGGCCCGGGCTACGTCCGCGAGTACAAAGTGCGCTCCGCCAGCCGCCTCTCCGGGGGCGCGGCGAAGCGCGAGGCGGCGGGGATGGACGGCGGCGGCGGCGGCGCGAACGCCTACGTCGTCGTCCATCCCGGCACGGAGCGCGAGGAGCGCTACCCCGGCATCGCGTCCAACATCGGCCTCGCCCCAGGCGAGTCGTTCAGCATCGAGACGGGCGGCGGCGGCGGCGTCCTCCCTCCGGCGGAGCGCGACCGCGAACTCGTCAAGGGCGACCTGCAGGACGGCCTCGTCTCGCCCCGCAAAGCCCGCGAGGTCTACGGCCTCACGGAGGAGGAGATCGCGGCGGCGCTGGCGGGGTAGAGGGGATCTGCTGTCCACGGGCGCCTAGAACGGGCGCAAGGGGGGTTGACAAGCGCTGCGCGGGCGCGTACTATACGCAAATCCCCTCGTTGCGGGGGGAGCCGGGGAAGCCCTGCGGGGCTCTCGGCGCCGGCGCCTTAACAAGTGAATAGTGGAAGGAAAGCGCCTGCGCGGCTCCGTTTCGGCGGGGACGCGCAACCCTGTCAGTCTAGGCGAATTGGGTCTTTCGAGGCCTAAGAACCTGATTGAGAGTTTGATCCTGGCTCAGGACGAACGCTGGCGGCGCGCCTAATGCATGCAAGTCGAACGGACGGACCCCTTCGGGGGCGAGTTAGTGGCGGACGGCTGAGTAACGCGTAAGCAACCTACCCACCGGCGGGGGACAACCCGGAGAAATTCGGGCTAATACCGCATACGGTTGCCTGCTGATGGCAGGCAACGAAAGGCTTCGGCCGCCGGCGGATGGGCTTGCGTCCCATCAGGTAGTTGGCGAGGTAACGGCTCGCCAAGCCTATGACGGGTAGCCGGTGTGAGAGCACGACCGGCCAGAGGGGGACTGAGACACGGCCCCCACTCCTACGGGAGGCAGCAGCAGGGAATCTTGCGCAATGGGCGAAAGCCTGACGCAGCGACGCCGCGTGAGGGAAGAAGGCCTGCGGGTCGTAAACCTCTTTTCTGGGGGAAGATAATGACGGTACCTCAGGAATAAGCATCGGCTAACTACGTGCCAGCAGCCGCGGTAATACGTAGGATGCGAGCGTTGTCCGGATTCACTGGGCGTAAAGGGAGCGCAGGCGGCTGGGTAAGTCCGTGGTGCAAGCTCCAGGCTCAACCTGGAGAGGTCTGCGGATACTGCTTGGCTTGAGGACGGTAGAGGAGCGCGGAATTCCTGGTGTAGTGGTGAAATGCGTAGATATCAGGAGGAACACCCGTGGCGAAAGCGGCGCTCTGGGCCGATCCTGACGCTCAGGCTCGAAAGCGTGGGGAGCGAACCGGATTAGATACCCGGGTAGTCCACGCCCTAAACTATGAGCGCTGGGTATGGGGGGTATCGACCCCCTCCGTGCCGAAGCTCACGCGTTAAGCGCTCCGCCTGGGAACTACGGCCGCAAGGCTAAAACTCAAAGGAATTGACGGGGGCCCGCACAAGCAGCGGAGCGTGTGGTTTAATTCGATGCAAAGCGAAGAACCTTACCAGGGCTTGACATGTCGGTGGTATCTTAGCCGAAAGGCCGGGAGACCCTTCGGGGAGCCGTCACAGATGCTGCATGGCTGTCGTCAGCTCGTGCCGTGAGGTGTTGGGTTAAGTCCCGCAACGAGCGCAACCCTCGTCGTTAGTTGCACTCTCTAACGAGACCGCCTCGTAATTCGAGGAGGAAGGTGGGGATGACGTCAAGTCATCATGGCTCTTACGCCCTGGGCGACACACACGCTACAATGGACAGGACAACGGGCAGCCACGCCGCGAGGCGGAGCTAATCCCTTAAACCTGCCCCCAGTTGGGATTGCAGGCTGCAACTCGCCTGCATGAACGCGGAGTTGCTAGTAACCGCAGATCAGCCATCCTGCGGTGAATACGTTCCCGGGCCTTGTACACACCGCCCGTCAAGTCATGGAAGCCGGTAACGCCTGAAGTCGCACAGCCAACCGCAAGGAGGCCTGCGCCTAGGGCGGGACTGGTGACTGGGACTAAGTCGTAACAAGGTAGCTGTACCGGAAGGTGCGGCTGGATCACCTCCTTTCTAGGGAGTCCCAATTAGGGATAACCCAGGTCGGTGCGCCCTCGGAGCGCCGCCCACCCGGACGATCGGTCGAGTCTTCGCTCCCTCGTTCCGGCGCAAGCGGCCTCATCCCCTCCCCGGAGGGCGGGGCGCCGCCAAGTCTTTCCTTCCACTATTCACCGGCTAAGGCGCCGGACAAAAGAGGCCGACTACGCTGTCGGCCTCTTTCGCATCCATCGAATCCCTCCAATTCGGCGCGGGCGGAACCCGAACGAGGCGCGCCGCCGCGTATGCGCTACAATGGAGCGCGCCGCCCGCGTCCCTCGCGGCATGCGGCGAGGCCCCGGCGCCCGGGGCGGCGAGGCACGGCATGGCGCTCCCCACGGCAACCCCCGACGACGCGGCGCGGAACGGCGCCCCCCTCCGCTACCGCCGGATCGTCGTGAAGGCGGGAACGAACGTGCTCACGCGCAAGACCGCCCATCTCGACCGCGACGCGCTGGCCTCCATCGCCGAGCAGACCGCCGGCGTCGTCCGCATGGGCGCGCAGGTCGCCCTGGTGACGTCGGGCGCCATAGCGGCGGGGCGGGAGGCCGCGCCCGCCGTCGCCAAGGGCAAGGGCGTTCCGGCGAGCCAGATGCTCGCCGCCATCGGCCAAAGCCGCCTTATGCGCGTCTACGACGAACTCTTCGCGGAGCACGGCCTCGTCGCCGCCCAGGCGCTCCTCACGGCGAGGGACGTCGAAGACCGCGTCGGCTACCTCAACGCGCGGAACACGCTCAAGGGGCTGATGGAGCGCGGCGTCGTCCCCATCGTCAATGAAAACGACGTCGTGGACACGCAGGAGATCACGAGCCCGCGCTTCGGCGACAACGACACGCTCTCCGCGATGACGGCCAATATGGTGGACGCCGACCTGCTGCTCATTCTCACGGACACCGGCGGCCTGTTCACCGCGGATCCGAACCGCGACCCCTCGGCGCGCCTCGTGCCGGAGGTCGAGCGCATAGACGACGAGGTGATGGCGCTCGCGGAGCGGCACGCGGGCGGCCCCGGCAGAGGAGGGATGGCGTCGAAACTGCGCGCGGCGCGGCAGGCGGCGTCCATCGGCGTGACCGTGATGTTCGGGCGCGGAGACAGCCCGACCGTCGCGCGCGAGGCCGCCTGCGGAACGCTCCGCGACGGCACGCGCTTCCCGCCCACCGCGTCGGCCGCCGAGAGCAGAAAGCGCTGGCTGCTGAGCGGCATAACCAAGAAGGACGCCGCGCTCGTCGTTGACGGCGGAGCCGAGCGCGCGCTCGCCGGGCACGCGCGAAGCCTGCTCCCCGCGGGCGTGCGCGAGGTGCGCGGGCGCTTCCTGCGCGGCGACGTGGTGGAGGTCGTCTCGGAGGTCGGCTCGCGCCTCGCCTACGGCATAGCGAACTACGATTCGTCCGAATTGCGGAAGATCGCCGGAGAGCGGTCGGAGCGCATTATGGAATTGCTTGGCCATCATCACGGCGACGAGGCGGTTCACCGCAACAACCTCGTCGCGGCGTCGTGAACGCGAACGGAGCGAGAGGAATGACCGCCACGACCCCGTCCCCGGAACTGATCGAGAAGGCGCAGGCGGCCCGCGCCGCCTCCAAGCGCCTGCGGACGCTCTCGACGGAGCGGAAGAACGCCGGCCTCCGCGCCGTCGCCGACGCACTCGAGGCCAATATGCCCGCGCTGCTCGAGGCGAACGCCCGCGATATGCGGGCGGGGCGCGAGGCCGGCCTGAACGAGGCGCTGCTGGGGCGGCTGATGCTCGACGAGCGGCGCGTTCAGGCGATGGCGAACGACCTGCGGAGCGTCGCGCTGCTGCCCGACCCCATCGGCGAGCGCTTCGACGCCCGGACGCTCCCCAGCGGCGTCCGCGTCGAGCGCCGGCGCGTCCCTCTCGGCGTCATCGGCTGCGTCTACGAGAGCCGCCCGAACGTAACGACGGACATCGCCGCCCTCTGCCTCAAGTCGGGCAACGCGGTCGTGCTGCGCGGCGGCAAGGAGGCCGTCCACTCCAACGCCGCCGTCGTCGCGCTCGTTCGCAAGGCGCTGGAGGAGGCCGACGCCGCGCCCGACGCGGTTCAATTCGTGACGGACATTGACCGCGCCGTCGTGGATCAGATGATCCGGCTCAACGACTACTTCGATATGTTCATCCCGCGCGGCGGCGAGGCGCTCATCCGCTACGTGCGCGACAACGCGACCGTCCCCGCGATCACCGGCGGCGTCGGCGTCGTCCATGTCTACGTCGACGCTTCGGCGGACGAGCGGAAGGCGTCCGAGATCGTGTTCAACGCCAAAACGCAGCGCCCGGACGTCTGCAACGCGCTCGACACGCTGCTCGTGCACTCCGCCGCCGCGCCGTCGTTCCTGCCGGGCATGGCGGAGCGCCTCACGGCGGCGGGGGTCGAGATGCGCTGCGACCAGCGCGCCCTCTCGCTCATCGGGCCCGCGCCGGAGCCGCTCGTCCGCGCCGCCGCCCCGGACGATTTCGGGCAGGAGTTCCTCGCGCTTGCGATGTCCGTCAAAGTGGTGGACTCGATGGACGAGGCGCTGCTGCACATCGAGGAGCACGGCTCCGGCCACACGGAGGCCATCGTCACGGAGGACTACTCCGCCGCGACGCGGTTCGCGGACGAGGCGGACGCTTCGCTCGTGCTCGTGAACGCCAGCACGCGGTACAACGACGGCGCGCGGCTCGGGCTCGGCGCGGAAGTGGCCATCAGCACCAACAAACTCCACGCCCGAGGCCCGATGGGGCTGCGCGAACTCACTAGTTACAAGTGGGTCGCGCTCGGCGACGGGCAGACGCCCGCCTAGCCCCGCAACCGCGCCGCGAAGGGAGCTACGATGATCCGATACGAACGCGAATGCCGAACGCCCTTCTCCGAGGTCTACACCCTCTACGAGGACGACCAGCCGCAGCCGCAAGGCCGCTTCGACGTCCACTTCTACGGGCGCATGATCCACGCCACCCTCTGCGTTTCCGAGCGCTACACGAACGACGAGATCCAAGACCTCATCGCCGACCTGGACGACGAACTGCTGGACGCCATCGGCCTCGACCGCGACGACTTCATCGTGCACGTGCACCAGGGGCGGGAGGTCGGCGTCTTCTCCAACAGTTCGTTCGCCGAAGACGACGAGGGGGAGCCGGGGTCGGAGAATTAGGGGCGGCGCGGCGGCGATGAGCGCCCAAAGCGTGATCATCGACTCCCACGTCCACCTGCTGCCCGCGTCGTTCCGCGAGCGAAGCGCCGATCTCGCTCGGCGCGACCCGACTTTCGCGGCGCTCTTCGGGGGCGGCGGCCGCATGGCGAGCGCGGACGACCTGGTCGCGGCGATGGACGAGGACGGCGTGGACGTCTCCGTTGCGATGGGCTACGGATGGAGCGACCCCGGCATGGCGCGCGAGGCGAACGATTGCCTGCTGGACGCCGCCGCGCGCTATCCGAAGCGCATCGCCGCCTTCTGCGCCGTTCACCCCGGCTGGGGCGAGGACGCCCTTCGCGAGGCCGAGCGCTGCGCCGACGCGGGAGCAGCCGGCGTCGGCGAGTTGCATCCGACTTCGCAAGGCGTCGACCTCGCGTCGGACGCGGGAATGGCGGCGCTGGCCGAGTTCGCCGCGGAGCGCGGGCTGCCCATCGCCGTTCACGGCTCGGAGCCCGTCGGACACGCCTATCCTGGCAAGGGAACGACGATGCCGGAGCGACTCCTCGCGGCGGCGCGGCGCTTCCCAAGCGTCAAATGGATATTCGCGCACTGGGGCGGCGGCTTGCCCTTCTACGCGCTGATGCCGGAGGTCGGCGCCGCGCTCGCCAACGTCTGGTTCGACAGCGCCGCTTCGCCGTTTCTCTACGACGCCTGCGTGTTCGACGTCGCAGTCCGCGCCGCCGGAGCGGAGCGCGTTCTCTTCGGATCGGACTATCCGCTGCTGCGGGCGTCGCGCGTCATCGCGCAGGCGCGGGATGCGCTCGCCCCGCCAACGGCGGAGGCCGTCCTCGGGCGCAACGCGGCGCGCCTGCTGGGGTTGTATGATGAGGGCGCCTATAATCCAGTCATTCCCGGGTAGGCGGGAACCCATGAGGCGCGGAAGCGGTGTGAGCGACATGGAGCGAATGAAAAGCCTCGCCGCGTTGGTGAAGAGGAAGAACGACGCGGACAGAGAGATAGCGGAGGTCATTGGCCGCCCCGCGCTTCAGGGGCATTTCGGCGAATACGTCGCCGCAGGCGTGTTCGGCGTCGCGCTGCACGACTCCGCCGCGCGAAAGGGCAGCGACGGCAGATTTTCCGACGGGCCGTTGGCGGGCAAGAACGTGGAAATCAAGTACTATCCGAAGAACGAGGGCATGCTGGATATGAAAACGGGAGACCAGCCGGACTTCTACTTGGCGCTCACGGGCCCGCGTAAGGAACCCGCCGCCTCTCGCGGCGCGACCCGCCCGTGGGTTATAGAGTCCGCTTACTTGTTCGACGCGCCCGCGCTCGTTGCGAAACTGACCGCGAAAATCGGGGCGGCGACCAGCGTTCGCCAAGAGTTGTGGCGCGAGGCGGAGATATACCCGCGCTCAACCCCCGCCTTCCCGCTTACGGAAGACCAGCGCGACGCGCTCGCGCTCTTCAGCGAGGCCGCCGTTGGCTGACGCGGAACGCAAACTGCGCTTGTTCGTCGCGCTAGGGGCGGGCGACGCCGCCCGGGACGAACTGCGGCGCGTCGGCGAGGCGATGCGCGCGTTCGCGCCGAGCGACACCCGCTGGGTGGACGCGGACGGCGCGCACCTCACGCTTCGCTTCATCGGCGCGACGTCCCCCGGCGACGCGGACGCCGTAGGCGAGGCCGCCGCCCGCGCAGCCGCATCCGCCGCGCCGTTCGAGTTGACGCTCGCGGGCGCGGGCGTCTTCCCGGAGCGCGGCGCCCCCCGCGTGCTCTGGGTCGGCGTCGCGGGCGCGACCGCCGCGCTCGAGGCGCTGCAGCGCAAGGCGTCGGAGGAGATCGACGCGCTGGGCGTTCCGACGGAGCCGACGCCCGCCTTCTTCAGGCCGCACTTCACGGTGGGGCGCGTTCGCGTTCATCTGCCGCGCCAGGAGGCGCAGGAACTCCGCGAGGCCGCCGCGTCGGTCAGCGTCGCGCCGGTCGCGCTCGCCGTCGAGGAGATTGGCGTCTACCGGAGCGACCTGCGCCCGGAGGGGCCGGTCTACTCGCGCATCGCCTCCGCCGCCCTCGCCGGATGAGGCGCAAGAGGCGCGCAAGCGCGAGCCGGAGTCCAACGAAAGCAAACGCTAGTTACTCTTTTCCGTAGAAGTGTAAGTTTTCGGGCGATTCGTTTAACTTTGCGCCCAAACACTAACCAGAGTTATCGTTCCGCCGCTATTGAAACTTTTTGGCCGATCCGTTTAAATTGGCCGCCAAACGCAAACTGGAGTTACAGCAATGCCTTCCCCTTCCGTGCTTGCGCTGCGCGACAGTCCCTCCGGCGACCTGCAGCCGATCGTCCCGCCTCCGGCGCGTCTGCTGCGCGACTTGGAGGGCGCTACTACGACAGCCTCTACGATATGAGCGCGACCGGCGACTGGGAGCGGTGGCTGAGGTACTTCCTGGAGGGTGCGCGGTCGCAGGCGCGCGATACGCTGGAGCGGGGCCGCCGATTGCGCGGCCTGCAAGACGAATACGTCAACCTCCTCCAGCAGCGCGGGCGCAGGGCGACGAGCAACGACTTCAAGTTGCTGGACGAACTCTTCCGCCAGCCGGTTACGACATACCCCCGCGTGGCGGCGTTGCTCGGCATAACCAACCCAGGAGCGCGCAGCGTCGTCAACCGGCTCGTGAAGGCGGGCATCCTCCGCGAAAAGCCCGCCGGAAAGCGCAAACTGTTCGTCGCATCCGATCTGCTGGACGCGCTCCAAGCGGACCTGACGCCTCCTGATCCGGAGCGCTCCGCCTGACCGCGAAGCGAGAACCTACCCGCATAAGGAGCATCGCTAATGTTCACCGGCATCGTCGAGGAAACGGGGAAAGTCGTCGAGGCGCGTTCGCATGGGCTGCGCATCGCGGGCGCCGCCGTGATGGACGACCTCGCCGTAGGCGACTCCATCGCCGTCAACGGCGTCTGCCTCACCGTGACCGAGCGCGGCGCCGAGGCGTTCGACGTCGATCTCTCGGACGAGACGCTGGCGCGAACGAACCTCGGCGGCCAAGCGCCGGGCGCGCTCGTCAACCTGGAGCGCGCGCTCGCCCCATCGTCGCGGATGGGCGGGCATATCGTGCAAGGCCACGTCGACGGCGTCGGCGAGATCGCCGCGCTCGCCGGCCCGCCCGAAAACAGGACGCTCCGCGTGCGCGTTCCGCCCGAGATCGCCCGCTACGTCGTCCATAAGGGATTCGTCGCCGTCGACGGCGTCAGCCTCACGGTCGCGGCGCAAGACGGCGCGGAATTCTCCGTCGCCGTGATACCCTACACGGAGGCGCATACCGCGCTCAAAGAGCGCAAGCCGGGCGACCGCGTGAACATCGAGGCCGACGTCCTCGCGAAGTACGCGGAGCGCCTCGCCGGACGCGCCTGACCGGAGACGACTATGCCGCGCATCACGGCGGAGCAGGCGATACGGGAGACCCGCGACGGGAAACTCCTCATCATCGTTGACGACGAAGACCGCGAGAACGAGGGCGACTTCGCCGTCGCCGCCGAGTGGGCGACGCCGGAAGTCATCAATCTGATGGCGGCCCGCGGGCGCGGCCTCATCTGCGTTCCAATGACGGGCGAGCGCCTCGCCGAACTCAACCTCGACCTGATGGTCGCGCGCAACACGTCCAAGCACTCCACCGCCTTCACCGTCTCCGTCGACGTGAACAACGGCGGCACCGGCATCTCCGCCCACGACCGCGCCGCGACGGTTCGCGCCCTCATAGACCCCGCGACGAAGCCCGCCGACCTCGCGAGGCCCGGCCATATGTTCCCCCTCCGCGCGCAGGAGGGCGGGGTGCTCGTCCGCGCGGGGCAGACCGAGGCGAGCGTCGACCTCGCGAGAATGGCCGGCCTCCTCCCCGCCGCCGTCGTCTGCGAAATTATGAACGAAGACGGCACGATGGCCCGGATGCCCCAACTCGAGAAAGTGTCCGAAGAACTAGGCGTGAGCATCGTCGCCGTCGCCGACCTCATCGCCTACCGGCTGGAGCGCGACGCCCTCGTCGAGCGCGTCGCCGACGCCCGCCTCCCCACGCGCTACGGCCTCGCCCGCGCAATCGCGTACCGCTCCGCCGTCGACGCCGCCGAGCACGTCGCCCTCGTGTTCGGCGCCGTCAGCCCCGATGAGCCGACGCTCGTGCGCGTCCACAGCGAGTGCCTCACCGGCGACGTCTTCGGCAGTTTGCGATGCGACTGCGGAACCCAGCGCGAAATGGCGATTCAGGCCATCGCCGAAGAGGGGCGCGGCGTGTTCCTCTATATGCGTCAGGAGGGGCGCGGCATCGGCCTCCACAACAAGATCAAAGCCTACGCCCTGCAGGACGACGGCGCCGACACCGTGGAGGCGAACCGGCAACTCGGCTTCCCGCCCGACCTCCGGCACTACGGCGTCGGCGCCCAGATCCTCGTCGACCTCGGCGTCCGCGAAATGCGGCTTATGACCAACAACCCCCGCAAGATCGTCGGGCTCGATAGTTACGGCCTCTCCATCGCCGAGCGCGTCCCCATCGTCGCGCCCAGCAACGAGGAGAACGCCTCCTACCTCCGCGTCAAGCAGGAGCGGCTGGGCCACCTGCTAACCCCCGCCGCCCCCGCCCCGGAGTAACGCGGAGCGCCGCGGCAGAAGCGCGACGGCGTCTTCGCTCATGCGCGATGCGGCTTGAGGGCGGATGACCCGCGTGGCGTTCCGCCCCCCCCCGCTTACGCCACGGCCCGCCCCTGCAGCGACCACGCCGTCGTCTTCGTGATGCGGACGCGCGCCAGATCGCCGAGCACGGCGGGCGACGACGGGGCGTCGTCGAAGAAGACGAGTTTGTCGGTTCGCGTCCGCCCTTGCCAGCGGCCTTTGTTGTGGCCGTCCACGAGGACTTCCTGCGCGGAGCCGAAATAGCCGGCGTTGATCTCGGAGAGTATGGCCTCCTGCGCGGCCTCGACCGCCTTGAGGCGGCGGCGCTTCTCCTCCTGCGGAACGTCGTCGTCGAGTTTGCGCGCGGCGTAGGTGTTCGGGCGGACGGAGTACATCGCGGGATGGACTTTGTCGAAGCGCAGGTCGGTCACCATATCGAGCGTGTCCTGAAACTGCGCCTCCGTTTCGCCGGGGAAGCCGACGATGAGGTCGGTCGTCATCGCCGCGCCGGGGACGGCCTCGCGGACGCGCGCGACGAGTTCGCGGTACTCCGCGTTCGTGTAGCCGCGCCGCATATTGGCCAGGACTTCGTCGTTGCCCGCCTGGAAGGGCAGGTTGACGTTCTCCATCACGCGGGGAAGTCCGGCGACGGCGGCTATGATGCGGTCGCTCATATCGTTGGGGTGCGAGGTGAGAAAGCGGATGCGCGCGAGTTCGGGAACGCCGTCGTGGACGGCCTCGAGGAGGTCGGCGAGGTCGGTCGAGCCGGGGAGGTCGCGGCCGTAGGAGTCCACGTTTTGGCCGAGCAGCGTCGTCTCCCGGACGCCGCGCGCGGCGAGCATCCGGCACTCCTCGACAATCTCCTCGAGGGGGCGGGAAACCTCGCGCCCGCGACGGTGCGGAATGATGCAGAACGAGCAGAACTTGTCGCACCCGTGAATCACGGGCACGTGCGTCGTCACCGCCGGATGCCCCGGAACGAACGGCCCGGCGCAGCCGTCGGGATCGATCCCGAACTTGTCGCCGACGGCCTCAATGAGCGGCTCGAACTGCTGCGGCCGCATAAAGACGTCGACGTAGGGGTGGCGCTTGCGGAGGTCGTCCTGCTTGGGGCCGACCATGCAGCCCATCAGCGCGAGCGTCTTGTCCGGGAACCGCTGCTTCCACGGCTTGAGCGAGGTGAGCATCCCCGTCACGCGGTCTTCCGCCTGCTGGCGGACGACGCAACTGTTGAGCACAATGACGTCCGCCTGCTTGGGGTTGTCCGTCCAATCGAGGCCCAAGCGCTCCAAGCCCGCGCCCATGCGCTCGGAGTCGGCCTTGTTCATTTGGCACCCGACGGTCCAGACGTGATAGGTGGGCATAGCGCGCGCTCCGTTCTACCGCAACTGCCCGTGGACGGCGTCGAGCCGCTTCCGGACGGGGTCGACCGCCAGATGAAAGATCTCGAGCATCGTCACGCCGAGCAGCGGGCGGGCGTCGTCGGCGTTGAACACGACGGGGACGGTCTTCCTGCGCCCTTCGAACTCCACCAGCGCCTCGCCCGTTTCCAATTCCACGAGTTCCTCCGTCGCCGTCCTGAACAGGCTGGACTCCTGCGGAACGACGCCCAGCCTTCGGAGCATGCCGGCGGGCAGCGCGGTTCGGTTCGCGCCCGTGTCCACGAGAGCGTCGACATCCTCCGCGAGGCCGTTCGCGCCGATGACCCGTATGCTTACGGCGAACATTCCCATGCTCTCGCCGCGCCCTTCAGCAGCGCGTCCACCGGCGTAAGCCGCTCGTTCGGCGTGTCCACGGCGAGGCTGAGGCTCTCCAAAGCCGTCGCCCCCAGCAACGGAGACGCCGAGTCGTCCCCGAACACGACCAGGACGGGGACGTCTTCTCCTTCATAGCGGAGCGTGACGGGCCCGACGTCGTATTCGATCCGCGATTCGTCGGCCAGCCTGAAGCCGCGTCGTCCCGAAGGCTGGACGCCGATGGAGCGAAGCGCCTGCCCCGGGACGACCGAGTAGGTCGCGCCCGTGTCCACCAAGGCGTCGCAGTCCAATTGCCCTTGCGGGCCCGATAGGGTCACGCGGACGCTGAAGGTTCCCATTTGATTCACGCGCGGCGGCGAGTCGTGGCGGAGGGAGCGGGATTCGAACCCGCGAGGGAGCTCATCACCCCCAACCCGCTTAGCAGGCGGGCGCACTAGGCCACTATGCGATCCCTCCGCGCCTGCCCGCAGGATACCAGAACGCGGCGCCGCCTTCCATAGATTGCGCCTGCGGTTGCGCTGCGGCGTTCCGCCGCGCTACCGCGTTAGCGGCGGAACGCGCCGCAGGCTCAGCAGCGCACGCCGCCCGCAATTGAGGAACGGATAGGTGACCCGCGCCGCGCCGGGCGAACTGAAGAGCAGACGATTCGCCATTCCGAAGACGCCCCGCCTTTCCGAGAGCAGCGCCAGCGTGTTGAGCGCGTCGCTGCCGAAACGCCAACGCCCGCCTATCTTCAGCGCCATGCCGTCGTCAAGGTCGTACTGCAGCGCGCGAACCTCCTCGACCAGCGGCCCCCCGTCCCGGGCGTTCACAAGCGTCAACTCGCCTACCGCCTCTCGAACGCTCAGCAGGCGCGCGTAGTTCCGGCAGAAATAGCACTCGCCGTCGTACACCAGCCACGCATGGCTTGCCCCCTGCTTCGTTCGCCGATAGGCGCCGGCGATCCGGAGCGGAACGCCGAACACGGGCAGTGACTTGATCAGCCCCGTCCAGGAGAACCTGCCCTGAGCGAACGGAGAGAACACCAGGAATATCCCCAAGTAGACGAAGTTGTGAAAGAGGATGTTGAGCGTGTAATCGGTTCCGAAGTGAAACGCGATCAGCGCGACCCCTAGCGGACGGTGCAAGTGCGGCCTGAACAGCGCGAGGAGCGCGAAGACCTGTACGTAGACGGCGCCCAAGAAAAGAAATTGCGCCAAGAGCGGCTGCGACGCGAAGAACGGCAGCAGCCACGGAATCTCAATCGTGTCCTCCAGCGCCCGCGACAGCATAATCCGAACGAAGCCGTCCGAAGAGAAGAGTTCCAGCCGGCTCCCGTAAATCTTGAACAAGCCCGACAGCGTGTAAGGGAGCAACAGGAGGCTCTGCGCGAACCAGAAGACCGCGACGGCGGCCATCGCGTCTTTTCGCTCCATACGCTTCGGCGAGTCGATCGAGGAGGGGAGAAACAGCAGCGCGAAACTGATGTACAGCGCAAGGTGGCCGTCGTTGTTGATCGAGCCGTAAGAGTTCGCCAGCGCCGCAGTGAACAGCAGGCAGAGGAACACGCCCAGCCGGAAGACGAGCATCCCGGGAAAGAGAACGGCGAGCAAGCCCGCGCCCGCGCCCGCGGCGGCCCACGGCATTTCGTAGGCCAGCCACTCCGCGCCTACCGCGTTGACCACGACGCTGACCGGCCACAGCGGGTCCGTCGGCGGGCCGCTGTACGCCCGCTCGTAACTCAAGCGCGTCGCCATCCAGTACGCCGTGAACAGATAGGCGAACCGGACTAGCCAGGAGACGCCGACCGCCGCCCGCGAAAAGTCCGCCGGCGACCGCAACGCGCCGTAATCCGCTTGCAGGAAGAGCCGCCGCGCATTCCTTGCGGCGGGTAAGACGCGCCGCGTCCTCATTCGCTCATCGTCCAACGGCCTACCTCCGCCTCCGGGCGAAAGAAGTCCGTCTCCCGCGCCTCTCCGTCCGCGAGACGTTGAATCTCCCGCCGCGCCGCCCGCAAGTCCACCCGCGCCTCGACGATGCTGAACTCCGCGCTCCCGCTTCCCGCAAGACGTCTTACGACGGGGAAGAGCAAGCTCTCCGCTGCCGCGTCGCAAGCGTCCGGGCTAGCGCAGGCGTCCAGCGTCAGTTCGAGAACCTTGCGGTCGCGGATGGAGTCGTTCGGAATCAGGTAGCGGACGCCGCTCGCCGGCTCTCCGTCGACCGCGTGCAGAATGACCGCGTGATCGGTCCGCTCCCACCCGGGCGTGAGCGAGAAGAGCGACCACCTGAAGAACGGGTATATCTCCGTCTGCCTGAAATCCGCCGCCCAATGCAGCAGAATCATAAACAGGTAGAACGCCAGAGCCAGAGGAATCAGAGCCTTGACGAACCCGTAGCGGCTAACGCGCACGTGCTGCCTCCCAACGGCCCAACGCGGCGGGAGGGCCCCCGCGCCCCGCATGATAGCAGAGGCGCAGGCGGGAGGAAGGCCGCTGCGTTGCCGCCCCCTTATATGCTACAATAGTCGGCGCTGGTTGGCGCTCGCAACGCCTTTCATGGCTACGAAAAACGACGAAATACCGCTTGTGATGACGATTATCCGCATTACCCCCCCCCCCCCCCCGTTACGCATTTCGTATTCTAATGCGAATTTGGCGACGGATGCCGGCTGCGGCCGCGCTTGCGCTGCTCGCGGCCTGCTCCGGCGGCGAGCCTACGCCAACCGCAGCCTTGGGGCCAGGGGTTCTGCTGAACGAGCCTGAGGCGTTCGAGGGATACACGCTCGTCACGCAGCGCGCGGTGGGGCGCGCCTACCTGATCGACAACCAAGGACAGACCGCGCATATATATGGGGCAAAGAAAACCCTGGCGAAACTGCTCGACAACGGGAACATTCTAACGGAGGACAACACGGAGTTTGACTCGGACGGAAACGTTGTTTGGGAATTCCGCTTCCCTCAGCATCACGACCTCCTCAAACTGCCGAACGGGAACGTCCTCATTCTGTCGCGCGCAACTGTCACGAACGAGGAGGCTGTCGCCCTCGGAGCGAACCCCGACTCTCTCTCTTGTTCCGTCGGCGTGAGGGGAACGCGCGTCGTGGAAGCGCGGCCCACGGGGCCTGAGAGCGCCGAAATCGTCTGGGAGTGGTCGGTCTTCGACCACCTCATTCAGGACTTCGACCCGGAGAAGCCCAACTACGGCGTCGTCGCCGATCACCCCGAACGCATCGACCTCAACTTCGCGCTCGCCGACGCGGCATGCGTGCCTAAAAGCGCGGACTGGCATCACGCCAACGCATTGGACTACAACGCGGAATTGGACCAGATTATGATCACCGTCCGGCACTTCAGCGAAATTTGGATCATCGACCGCAGCGTGAGCAAAGAAGAGGCGGGCGGGAGCGCCGGAGGGAACGCGGGCAAGGGAGGGGACCTGCTCTATCGCTGGGGCAACCCCCGCGCATACCGCGCTGGAACGCCCGCCGACCAACGCCTCTTCTTCCCCCACAGCGGGCACTGGATTCCGGAAGGCTCGCCGGGAGCGGGCAATGTCCTCATCTTCAACAACGGCGTCGAATATCCGGGATTCGAGCGCGGCTACTCGTCCGTGGACGAGGTCGCCCTCCCCGCAAACGGCCCCAACTATCGCCGAGACGCGCGCGGAGCCTACCAGCCTGCCGAGGCTATTTGGGCTTATGTCGACGATCCGCCGGGCGCTTTCTACGTTCAGAGCGAATCGAGCGCGCAACGGCTGCCGAACGGCAACACGCTGATCACCGACGGTCCCGCAAGGCGGATATTCGAAGTGACGCGGGAGGGCAAGACCGTGTGGGATTTTGAGACGCCCGCGCCGGAACTAGGCCCGCTGTATCGCGCGTACCGATACCCGCCGCACCACCCGGCCTTTCAAGGACTAGACTTGACGCCGCACCGAACAACCTACCGGGACGCTCGCGCCGGCGAGCCGCTTGCGCGCGCGGCGTTCGACCTCTACGCGGCGGACGGCTACTTGGTCTACGCCAAAGAGCAGTGTGAACAAGATGACCTCGAGCATCTCTTCTATCTGCATATCATCCCGGAGAGCGTGGACGACCTGCCCGAGTCGCGGCGGCGACACGGCTTCGACAGCCTGGCTTTCGACTTCTTGCTGCGCGGCGCGCTGTTCGACGGCGAGTGCGCGGCGCGCATTCCCCTGCCGGACTACTCCGTCGCAAGCATCAAAACGGGGCAGCAGGCCCTGGACGGGAGCGTCTTGTGGAGCGCGCGGCTTTCGCTGAACCCGGAGACTTACCGGACGGCTTACCATGACGCCCTCATGGACAGTCCATTGGCGCGCTCGGCGTTCGACATCTACGCGACGGACGGCGCTTTGATCTACGCCAAAGAGCAGTGCGAACAAGACGACCTAGAGCATCCTTTCTACCTGCATATCATCCCGGAGCGAACGGACGACTTGCCGGAAGAGCGGCGGCAGGCCGGCTTCGACAACTTGGATTTCGATTTCCTGCTGCGCGGCGCGTTGTTCGACGGCAAGTGCGCGGCGAGCGTTCCCCTGCCGGACTATCCTATCGCCGCCATCCGTACGGGACAGCGGGAGACTGACGAGCGTCCCTTGTGGACGGCGCAATTGCGGCTGAACCCAGAGCCTTATCGGACGGCTTACGTAGAGGCGGTCGAAGGCGAGCCGCTGGCGCGCTCGACCTTCAACCTTTACGCAGCGGACGGCGCGTTGGTCTACGTCAAGAAGCGGTGCGATCAGAGCGACATAGCGGATCGCTTCTTTCTGCATATCGTTCCGGAGCGGGCGGAGGACTTGCCGGACGCGCGACGGCGGTCCGGTTTCGACAACTTGGACTTCGACTTCTTCCTGCGCGGCGCCCTGTTCGACGGGAAGTGCGCGGCGCGCGTTCCGCTGCCGGATTACGCCGTCGCAAGCATCAGAACGGGGCAGTTGGGCCCCGGCGGCGAACTGTGGAGCATAAATGTTGCATTTCCCGCCGCGCGGCGATAACGGGTCCGACGGGGCTTGAAGTTACGCCGCCAACGAGGAGCGGCAGGAAGGGCTAGGGCATCCCGTGCGCCCCGTGGGATTCCCGACCGGCGAGATTCCCGCCTACGCAGGAATGACGGTCATGGGGCGCGAACGGGGTGGGGTCGCCTTGCGTTATCGCCCCCCGCGTTGTCGCGCACGCCCTAGTTGTCCGAAAACTCGCCGCGGCGGCGCGGGGCTTGGGGTCCAGTTGCCGGCCGCGCGACGCGCCCCGTCTCCCTCCCACCTCCCAAGCGCCGCGTCATTCCCCGCGAAAGCGGGGAGCGGGTTAGCCTTTGAAGCGGTAGCCGACGTTCCAGACGGTTTCGATGAAGGCGTGGGCGGCGTCCTCGATTTTGCTGCGGAGGCGGCGGACGTGGACGTCGACGGTGCGGGTTCCGCCGAAGTACTTGTAGCCCCAGACCTGCTCGAGGAGCGTTTCGCGGGTGAAGACGCGGCCGGGGCTCGCGGCGAGCGTTTTGAGGAGTTCGTACTCTTTGAAGGCGAGGATGACGGGCTTGCCGGCGAGGTGGACGTCGTAGCGGGCGGGGTTGATCACGAGGTCGCCGGCGCGGATGACGCCGGGCTCGTCGGGCGGGGCGGCGCGCTCGGCGCGCCTGCGGATCCGGAGGGCGAGTTCGCCGGCGGGCCAGGGGACGGCGATGAAGTCGCCGGCGGGGATATTGAGGTCGGGGGCTAGGAGGAGGCCGGGGGAGAGGGCGGCGATGACGGGGCAATCGGCGTCGGCGTTGGCGCGGGCGAGGGATTCGGCGCGGACGCGGTCGGACTCGACGAGGTCGAGGACGACGGCGCTGGGTTCGCCGTCGTCGGCGCGGGCGAATTGGACGCCCTCGCGTCGGAGGCAATTGAGGAGTTCGGCGTTGGGGGTTGGCGCGTCGTGGACGAGGGCGACGGAGAATTCGGCGCGCCAAGCGGCGGCGGAGTCGCCGGGGAGCGGGGCGGCTTCTACCACCAGACTCCGCCCTTGGCCTTTTCGCGCAAGGCGTCGGCGTTGGCGTCGGTCCAGATGCCTGCGCTGAGGTATTTCCATCCGCCGTCGGCGAAGAGGCAGACGATGTTGGCTTCGCTGACGCGGGCGGCGACGCGCTGGGCGGCGGCGAGCGCGGCGCCGGAGGAGACGCCTGCGAAAACGCCCTCTTTGCGGAGCAGTTCGGCGGTTTTGCGGAAACTCTCCTCGCCGCTCACCATAATTCGCCCGTCGAGTTGGGAGAGGTCGAGAATGGGGGGGACGAATCCCTCTTCGAGGCTGCGGAGCCCCTGGATTCGGTCGTCGGGCTCCGGGGCGGCGGCGATGATTTGGACGGCGGGGTTGAATTCGCGGAGGCGGCGGCCTGTTCCCATGAGGGTGCCGCCGGTGCCGAGGCCGGCGACGAAGTGGGTTATCTCTGGGAGGTCGCGGATGATCTCGGGGGCGGTCGTTTCGTAGTGGGCTTGGGGGTTGGCGGCGTTGCCGTACTGATAGAGCATCAAGTAGCGGTCGTCGCGGGCGGCCATTTCCTGGGCGGCCTCAATGGAGCCGTTGGAGCCTTTTTCGCCTGGGGAGTAGACGATTTCGGCGCCGTAGGCGGAGAGGAGCCATCCGCGCTCGGGGCTGACGTTGTCGGGCATCACGGCGGCGAAGCGGTAGCCGAGCCGCTGGGCGACCATCGCGAGGGATATGCCGGTGTTGCCGCTGGTGGGCTCGAGGATCGTCCGGTCGGGGGAGAGGGCGCCGTCGTCGAGGGCGGCTTGAACCATCGCCCTGGCGATTCTGTCCTTCACGGAGCCCGTGGGGTTGTTCCCCTCGAGTTTGGCGAAGATGCGGACGGAGGGCGACGGGCTGAGCGCGGGCAGTTCGACGAGGGGCGTGTCGCCGATCGCCTCGATGAGGTTGCGGCTTCGCATAGAGGGGACGGCCTGCTAGGCCGCGGCGCCCTCCTGGAGGTCGGGCGGGGGCGCGAGGCCGCAGAACGCCTCGTAGTCTATGAGTTCGGTGACGGTGGGCTCGTCGCCGCAGAGGGGGCAGGCGGGGTTGCGGCGGGCGCGGACGACGCGGAACTCCATGCTGAGGGCGTCTACGAGGAGGAGGCGGCCGGCGAGCGTTTCGCCGATGCCGAGAATGAGTTTGGCGGCCTCGGTGGCTTGGATGCTGCCGATCATTCCGGTGAGGGCGCCAAGCACGCCGGCTTCGGCGCAGTTGGGGACGAGGCCGGGCGGGGGCGGCTCGGGGAAAACGCAGCGGTAGCAGCCCTTGCCGGGCTCGTAGACGGACACCTGCCCGTCGAAGATGAGGATGCTGCCGTCCACGACGGGCTTGCCGCCGAGGTAGGCGGCGTCGTTCACGAGGTAGCGGGTGGCGAAGTTGTCGGCGCCGTTGACGACGAGGTCGTACTGGGCGATGAGGTCCGTCGCGTTCTCGGAGTTGATGGGGAACTCGTGGGGGACGACGCGGGATTCGGGGTTGTAGCGGTTGAGGGTTTGGATGGCGGATTGGACTTTGGGGACGCCGACGGTTTCGCTGTTGTGGAGCACCTGGCGCTGGAGGTTGCTGAGGTCGACGACGTCGAAGTCGACGATGCCGATGGTTCCGACGCCTGCGAGCGCGAGGTAGAGGGCTGCGGGCCCGCCGAGCCCTCCGGCGCCGACAACGAGGACTTTGGCGTCCATCAACTTGCGCTGTCCGCGTCCGCCGATCTGCTGCATAATGATGTGGCGGCTGTACCGCTTCACCTGTTCCGGCGTCAGTTGCGCCGGCGATCCTGTGGTCATCGCGCTCTTCGCTCCTTCCTTCGTTCGCTCATCCGTCGCCGTCGAGCGCTCATTGCCCCCGCCGTCCGCAGCGCCCTCTCCCGCCGCGTTCGCGTCCGACCGAAGACATTGTAACGCTAACCCGGATACGCGGGAGCACCCTGACGGGAGTCTTGATTATACGCATATCGTGGCCGTCCAACAGGCCAATCTCCAAATTGTCTGAAACCGGATCGTCAAAGCCGGTCGTCATACGGCGCAAGCCCCACGGGCTCGCCGGTCAGCGCCTCAATCAGGAAGCCCCGCTCTCCCGCCCGCTTGACCTCCCGTTGCTCCGCGCCCGCCTTACGGCGATGCGGACGGCGTGGCTTGCGTCCCGCCCGGTGCTCGCCGCCCCGTCGCTAACGGCCAAGCCGGGGACCCGCCTGTCTTCAGCGCGTCGGTCCTGCCGGAGTTGCTGGCCGTCACCAAGGAGCGGCAAGGGCTGTGCAAGGTCGTCGCCCGCCGTCGCATGCCTCGTCCGCTTCCCGCTCGGGTCGCCTGCGCGCGACGGGGTCCATCGTAGGGCGCGGGGGCGGGAGGGCGCGAGGGCAAGTGTCGCGGGGGATCCTCCAGTAGGTTCCCGCTTTCGCGGGAATGACGAGGCCCCGGGGTCGATGGGGAGACGGGGCGCGAAGCGCCCCGTCTTGGCGCTTGCGCGCCGACTGGATTCCTGCGGCGCTTAGGGTTTGCGCCGGCCGTTGCCGTTGGGCGGAGAGGCTTCCCAGAAGTCGCGGAAGGCGGCCATACGAGGGTCGGCGAGGCGCTCGTCTTCGCGCTCGTTGTAGAGGTTCTCCATGCGGCGGCGGAAGACGAGATAGCCGTCCCGCTCGTTCGCATCCCAGAGGTCGCGCATCCGCTTGGCGCTCTTGCGCTTGTTGCAATAGCCGCAGAGGAGTTGGAAGTTCACCATATCCTCCGGCCCTACGCCCTTCGGGACGACGTGGTCGCCCTCCATTAGTTCCAAGTCGGGCTTGTTGCCGCAGCCCAGGCAGAAGCCCTCCTGCTTGCCGAGCAGGTCGCGCCGCTGCTCTTTGGTCAACTCCAACCTGGGCTTCGGCGGCTCTCCCTCCTCCATCGGGACGGCGATGGGGGCGTCGTCGTCTTGCCCGGGGAGCGCGTCCAGGCGGTAGAACCTGCGGTTTTCGATGAGCGCGAACTCGCCCTCGGTGGCCATGTCGGGGAAGGTTTTGCGGATGCGGTTGACGACTTGGCGGTAGGCTTCGATGCCTCTGTCCATGCCGATCCAGCGGCGCTTGAGACCTTCGGCGGCGATGGGGGTCGTGGCGCATCCGCAGAAGGGGTCGAGCACGATGTCGCCGGGATTGCTGGACGCCTTGATGAAGATTTCGATCAGTTTGAGGGGCTTCTGCGTCTTGTAGCCGACGTACTCGCCGCCTCTGCCCCGGCGCGAGTTGTAGTTGGTGAAGCCGGTGGGACTGACGATGATGTTTTGCAGCGGGGAGCCGCGGTCGGCGTCGGCGTAGCGCTTGAGGCCGGGCCAAACGCCGCCCTCCCTCGGATGGTGGATCAGCCCCGCCTCGTCAAGCGCGTCGAGGCGTTCGCGGACGCCTGCGATTTCCTTGTACTCCGGGATGAAATGCCACTCGATGTAGTCGGCGTAAGTGCCGTCGCGGAGGGGCGGCGCCCAGTGCCTGCCGCGCGCCGCGACGTCGTAGCCCCTCCACGGGATGATGGACTCTCCGCCCTTCGCGCCCATGCCGGTGACGTTCTCGCTGCGATACCAGCCTACCTCGTCCGTTTCGGGATAGGCCGCCCTGATCTCCGCTCGCGTCTTCGTTGCGAGGGCGGACTCGAAATTCCACGTGTAGTCGGCGCCGTTGGCGTAGAGGAGTATGTAGTCGGAGATGCGGCCGAACCCCTTCTTGTCGTTGTGGGCGACCGACCGCTTCCACGTGACCTGGTCGATGAAGCGTTCGGCGCCGAATATGGCGTCCATCGTCGCCCTGAGGTAGTGGCAGGCGGTGTCGTCGCAGTGGAGGTAGATAGAGCCGGTCGGCTTGAGGATGCGGCGCATTTCGACGAGGCGGATGGCCATAAAGGTGACGTAGCCCTGCATCGAAGAGGAGTGGGAGTGGCCGGCGGCGGCAATGATGGGAGGAAGAGAGGGGATGACGCGGCTGATTTCGCGCACCCACTCGGGCTTCCAATTGTCGTTGGGGGTTCCGTCTTTGTTGAATTCGTTCATATGGAAGTGGTCGCGGAAGCCGGTCTGGTAGGGCTCGTTGGCGCCGGGGACGGGGAGCCTGAGGTCGCGCTGCAGCCCCCGCGCCTCGGCGGCGGAGAGGCCGATGGGATTGAGGTAGTCGGCGCCGGAGTTGAAGGGCGGGTCGAGGTAGATGAGGTCGACGCAATCGTCGGGCATCGCGCGGAGGGCGGGGAGGTTGTCGCTGATGACGAGGGTTCGGTTCATCACAGGCCCGGCATCCGTGACGTAGAGGGGGCCGTCGAAGTCGACGCCGTCGGGGACGCTCATGGTTGCGGGCATTGCTCTCTCCGTGATGGAAGGCTGACGGGGACGGGGGAATCGTAGGGCAGCGGGGGCGTGAGGCGCAAGGGGCGCTTGTCGCAGGGGGTAGGGTTCCTCAAGTAGGTTCCCGCCTACGCCGGAATGACGGGGCGCGTTGCGCCCCGTCTGCAGTACCCTCTCCCGCCGCGTTCGCGGCGTCCCTCTCCCCTTGTAGGGAGAGGGGGGAGGTTATGTTCCTTGCGGGCGGGCCGCCCGCTCCTGCTGGCGGCTGGCCAAGTCCGCGATGGTCGTGGTGGTGAGGACGCGATGGATGGCGTCCTCCACGTCGCGCCAGATGTCGCGCTGGGCGCAGCATCCGGAGAGCGCGCAGCCCGTCGCGTCGTCTATGCACTCCAACGGGGGGTTGCTCCCGTCGAGCGCGCCGACGACCTCGTCGAGCGTGATGGAGCCCGGGTCGCGGGCTAGGCCGTGCCCTCCTTGCGGCCCCCGCCGGCTGGCGATGAAGCCGAACTTGCTCAGCGACGTCAGCACCTGGTCGAGGTAGGCCTCCGGCACGCCTTGCCGCTCGGCGATGTCGGCGGCGCTGACGGGGCGGCCTTCGGCGGCGCGCTGGGCGAGGTCCACGAGGGCGCGGACTCCGTAGTCGACCTTCATTGGGATTCGCATCGCCGTCTTGCCCTCGCTCTCCGCGCCGACGCCTGTCCCGCTATTGTACCGCGCTTGGGGGCGCAAAGTCCAGCGCGGCGGTCAACAATGCGCGGGGCAGGAGAAATTAGCCTCCTCGCGGCGGATTAGGCCGGAAAAGCGCTCATTTGCGCTCATTCGCTCCGGTCGCGCTGGGCCTCCTGGCGCCGCATTGGGGTCAGGATAGCAGGACGTGTAGCGAAGCGCAATAGGCGTGTGTCATAATAGTAGGGGCGGCTTGGGGAAGGGAGAGACGGGCTCGCGCCCGGGCGGGCGGAATTCGGCTTTCGCGGGTTGGGTCGGGGTCGCCGAGGGGGAACTGGGGAGCGGCCTGCGCGGTCCAGGGCAGTGAGCGCTCAATGAGCGCCATTTGAGCGCTTTGTGAGCGCCGAATGAGCGCTCCGTGAGCGCTGAATGAGCGCTTTTTAGCGCCAAATGAGCGCCGTTTGAGCACAGGGCTACGCGCCTCGCCGGGCCGCCTGCCGGCGCTTCATGCCCCTCGGCGCCGAGGAGCCCCGTCTCCCTTGTCCCCCTAGCGCCACGTCATTCCCGCGAAGCGGGAACCTACCCCTCGCCCCCCCCACGACCCTATGACCGTCATTCCCGCCTTCGCGGGAATCTCGCCCCATTGGACGGGGCGCAGCCCCGTCTCCACTGCCCCCAAAAAATCCCGCGTAATTCTGAGCGGAGGCGCCAATTTGCGCGGAATCAGGCGCCGAATGCGCTATCAGAGACGAAATCGGGAGGCTTCGCCGCCGCGTTCCGCATACGCGCCGCCTGCGCCGCCCTATTGGGCGCGCCGCCCATATCCGCCTAGCGCAGGCGCGATAGCCCGTAGCGCGCGGCCGGCCCGTCGTTCGCAGCGTCGGCGCGGCGCATTTCGCCGAATTGCGCCGCTCACGCGTCGTTATCCGCGTATTGACGCTTGCGCGCGAAGGGCTTAAGGTAGGCGCGTTCTCAGGCAAGAGGGCGCTCGCATCCTTTGGCGCACCCCCGCGAGTTCATAGCCATTAGCCCTCATAAAGGCCCCCCACGCGGCGCATAGTCCCGCGCGTCCTTCTTCCCTTCCCCGCCTTCCCCTTTAGAGCATGCGCAATCGTTGCATGCATTGCGCGCCGCAGGGGAGGCGAGCGACGGAGGAGTTGCGATGACGACGGAGACGACGGAACAGAGCGCGCGGCCAAAGGTCAGCGTTCGGGGCCTCTGGAAGGTCTTCGGCGCCAGCGTTCCCGCCGAACTCACGCCCGAACTGCTCGAGGAGAGCAAGTCCGACCTCCGCGAGCGCTTCGGCCTCGTCGTCGGCCTCCGCGACGTCAACTTCGACGTCCAGCCCGGCGAGACGTTCGTCGTGATGGGCCTCTCCGGCAGCGGCAAGTCCACCCTCGTCCGCACGCTCCTGCGCCTCATCGAGCCCTCCTTCGGCTCCATCGAGGTCGACGGCGAGGACATCGTCCGCTTCGACGAGACGCAACTGATCCACTACCGCCAGAACAAGACCGCGATGGTCTTTCAGCACTTCGGCCTGCTCCCGCACCGCAACGTGCTGGAGAACGCCGCTTGGGGGCTGGAGGTCAAGGGCGTCGCCAAAGAGGAGCGGCTCGACCGGGCGCGCGCCGCCCTGGAAGTCGTGGGGCTGAAAGGCTGGGAACTGAGCCGCCCCAACACCCTCAGCGGCGGCATGCAGCAGCGCGTCGGCCTCGCCCGCGCAATGGCCGTCGAGCCCGAAGTCCTCCTTATGGACGAGCCCTTCAGCGGCCTCGACCCCCTCATCCGCCGCGATATGCAGAACGAACTCATCCGCCTGCAGGAGCAGGAGCGCCGCACCATCATCTTCATCACCCACGACCTCAACGAGGCGCTCAAACTCGGCGACCACATCATCATTATGCGCGACGGCGCCGTCGTCCAAAACGGCACCAGCGAGGAGATCCTCGGCCACCCCGCCGACCCCTACGTCGAGGAGTTCGTCCGCGACGTCCGCAAGTCGTCCGTCGTAACCCTCCGCACGCTGATGCAGCCCCCCGCCGCCCACCTCCACGACGATATGTCGCCGAAGGCCGCGATGGACGCCATCGGCGCCGAGGGCGAGGTCGCCGGCTTCGTCACCAACCGGCAGGAAGCCTATGTCGGCGCCGTCAGTTTCTCCTCTCTCGCGGAGGCGAATCAGCGCGGCGACCGCAACATCAAGAAAGCGTTCGTGGACGACGTGCCCCCGCTCTCGGCGGATATGTCCATCTCCGCCGCGCTCCCCCTCGTGCGCCACTTCACCGGCTCTCTTCCGCTGCTCGACGGCGCGGGCGGCCTCGCAGGCCAGATCAGGCCGGCCGCCGTCGTCGAAATGATGGAGCGTGAGAGCGCGGAGGAGGCGGAGGAGACCGAGAGCACGATGGCCGTAGGCGCGGACGCTTAGGACAGGAGAAGGCGCGATATGGCGACGCAAGCCCCAACCGGCGGAACCGAACCCGCAAGCATCGGCGAGCGCTTCAAGGCCCTCCCCGACAGGGTTGTGTACCTCGGCGGCCTGGCCGTGTTCCTCGTCTTGTCGCTCATCATCACCTTCATCTGGCGGGACGGGATAGGCTTCCCTGTGGAGTTCGGGAGAGACCTCGCCAGGTGGGTGGACGACGTGATCGACTGGATCACGGTCAACCTGAACTTCATACTGGATCCCATCTCCAACGCCATCCTGAGGTTCTTGGTCACGCTCGAGGACTTCCTCAAGTGGATTCCGTGGCCGATTTTGATCATTGGCGTAACGGCGATGGGGTACAAGGCGGCCGGCCGGGCCGTCGGGATATTCTCGTTGGCGTCGCTGCTGCTGCTAGGCGGATTCGGGCTGTGGGAAAGCGCGATGGAGACGTTGTCGCTGATCATCGTCTCAGTGATCACTTCCATCGTAATCGCCATCCCCGTGGGCATCCTCGCGGCGCGGAACAACACGCTCGACGCGCTGCTTCGCCCGATTCTGGACGCGATGCAAACGATGCCGGCGTTCGTGTATCTCGTTCCCGCAATTATGTTCTTCGGACTGGGCGACCAGGCCGGGGTGCTGGCGACGGTCATTTACGCCGTGCCTCCCGCAATAAGGCTCACCAACTTGGGCATCCGGCAAGTCTCCCCGAACATCGTGGAGGCGGCGCGCTCTTTCGGAACTTCGAACCGCCAATTGCTCTGGAAGGTGCAGGTGCCGATGGCGGTGCCAACGATTATGGCCGGCATTAACCAAACCACGATGATGGCCCTGGCGATGGTCGTCATCGCCTCCCTCGTCGGCGCCGGCGGGCTTGGCGACGACGTGAACCGCGCGCTGAGCCAGTTCCAGCCCGGCAAGGCGCTGAACGGCGGCATCGGCATCGTCATACTCGCCATCATCATTGACCGCTTGACGCAGGCGGCGGCGAAGGAACGGCAGAAGGCGCTCACGGGCGGCCACTAACTAAGGTCATGCAGAGGCCGCCGGCAATCAAATCCATCCGGCGGACTCAGACGCAGAACGCAGGAGGTAACTGCATGAAGAGGACCACAATGAAAACGATAGGAATGCTCACCGGGCTTATCGCCGCGCTCACGATGGCGCTGGCCGCCTGCGGCGCGGACCCGACCGCGACTCCCGTTCCCACGGCCACGTCCGCGCCCGCAGGGACAACGGCGCCTGCGGCGACCCCCACCCCGACCCCGGAGCCGGCGCGGGACAAGCCCACCATCATCTTCTCGGACTTGGACTGGACTTCCGCGCAGATCCAAAACGCCATCGCGCGCAGGATCATCGAACTCGGCTACGAGTACGAGACCGACGCCATCTTCGGCAGCACGGTTCCGCTGATGCAGGCGCTGGTCAACGGCGACACCAACGTCACGATGGAGATTTGGATCCCCAACCAGCAGGAAGCCTGGGACGAGGCGGTGGCGAACGGCGGGGTCGAGGCGGTAGGGAAGAGCCTCGAAGACAACTGGCAGGCCACGTTCATCATTCCGCAATACGTCGCCGACGCCAACCCCGGGCTGAGGTCGGTCGAAGACCTGAGGAAAGAGGAGTACTGGAGCCTGTTCGTCACTCCGGACAGCAACGGGAAGGCGCGCCTGCTCAACTGCATCCCCGGCTGGGAGTGCGAGAACGTCAACCTCGAGAAGATGGAGACCTACGACCTGGGCGAATACGTCGAGCCCATCAACCCGGGCTCCGGCGCCGCGCTCGCGGCGGAGATCGAGGCGAACTTCCAGAGAGAAGAGCCCGTGCTCTTCTACTACTGGGGCCCGACGACGCTGAGTTACAAGTTGGACAACGAGTACGGCGGCTTCTACATCCTCGAGGAGCCGGAGTACACCGACGAGTGCTGGGAGACCGGCAAGGCCTGCGCCTACAAACTCGCCGAGGTGCTCATCGCCGTCCGCTCCGAACTCAAAGAGTCCGCTCCCGACGTGGTCGAGTTCCTGAGGAACTGGAGCTTCACCGCCGGCAACCAACTCGCCGCCGAGGGATACCTGGAAGAGTCCGGAGAGGACTACGCCGTCGTCGCCGACTGGTTCCTCCAGAACACCGAGGACTGGAAGAGATGGGTCTCTTCCGGGACCGCCGACAAAGTGCTTGCCGCCCTCTAGCGGTTAGCAAGGGCTAGCGCATCGAACGGGGAGGGCGGCGCCCTCCCCGTTCGGGCATCACCGAATTAGCCGTCGTGGCCGCTTCATCCGCGCGACGCATCTCGTTCGCTTTAGGGCTAACGGCGTTTCTCGGCGCATTGGCGGGCGGAGCGGTCGGTTTGGCGCTCGCTTGGGCGGTCGCCGGCTTTGGCGGCTCCTACGCCGTCGCAGCGGACGGACTGGACGCGCCGCGCGGCCTCCATCCTCTTCCGAACGGAGGCCTGCTCATCGCGGAAGGAGGCGGGCGCATCTCGGAACTTGCGTCCGACGGCGAGTTGCGGGTCATCATTGACTCATTGCCGTCGGCGCGAGGCCATTTGGAAGGCGGAGAATATGTCGCAGGCCCCTCCGCCGTCGCGTTATATGACGGCGCATACTACTTTGTCGTGGGCGAATTTCGCGACAAAGGATTCCGCGAAGCGTACCGCTATATCCCCGGAGGCATCCCCGAACGATTGACCGGCCAAGACCCAACCGGACTCCAGCCACCGAACTTGCTCACAAATCCCTACGATTTGGCCGTCGACTCAGACGGCTCGCTGCTGATCAGCGACGCCGGGATCAACGCCGTCCTGCGCGTGAGCCCCGACGGAGCCTTGCGGAAATACGCTGAGATCGCATCTCCGGCCGGCGTCGACCCTCCGGGCATAGACTCCGTGCCTACGGGAATCGCGCGCGGACCTGACGGCGCGCTGTACGTCGGAACCCTGACCGGCTACCCCTATCCCAACGGCGCGGCCTCCGTCCGGCGGATGGAAGACCTCAGCGGCGACGGCGACGCGATGGACGCAGGCGAAACGACAATCTACGCGTCGGGATTCACTACGATCACCGACATTGCGTTCGATCCGGACGGATCATTACTGGCGACGGAGTTCAGCAACGACCTCCGCCGCCTAGTCGACGAGTACGGCTACGAGCGCTCGGCGGACTTCCCCGGGCGGCTTGTCCGTTGGAGGGACGGCGGCGAGCCCGTGGAAGTCGTGGCGGACGGCCTAGACTCGCCGACCGCCGTCGTGGAAGTCGTGGCGGACGGCCTAGACTCGCCGACCGCCGTCGCCGTGAGCGCGGACGGCGGCGTCTACGTCAGCGAGGAGTTCGCCGGCCGCGTGCTGCGCGTCGGGGGCGCCCCGCCCGGCGGCCTTGATAGCCGCTACCTCCTCGTCGGCGCGGCGCTCGGCGCGGCCGGGGCGGTCGTCGCAGCGCGGGCGGGGCGGGGGAGGAGGGCCTCCCTCTTGTACAATGGCGCATGAGCGGGCGTGCGAACGGCCGCCTTGCATTCGCCCTGTGATTCCATTCGGCTTGACGACGCCAATGCGGCGGAGTACATTAGACGCAAGCGGATTTGAGGAGCCTGCTCAGTGGAAACGATAACCCTTGCCCCTCCCAGAACCTCTCACGACGAGCATTCCGCCGCGTTGCTGGCCCACGCCCAAGAGATGATCGACAAGGGCGACCGCTTGCAAGCCTCCGAAAAGATCTGGGGCGCCGTCGCTCACAAAGTGAAGGGCATCGCGCGCAGGCGCGGCTGGGGTTGGAACGACCACGACGGCGTCCGCCACGTTGTGACCTTCTTCCGCAACCAGACCCGCAACCACGAGTTGGGCACGCTGCTCCGCAGCGCCAACGACATCCACGTCAACTTCTACAACGACGAACTGCAGGATCAGGACTTGGCGGACGGGCTCGCCGACGCCACGAAACTGATCGCGCTGCTGGACGATGCGGACGCCTCCGTTCCCGAAACCGACGATTTGCCGTACGGCGTTCGGCGCCTCATCCCAAGACCCGCGCGCCGCTCGCGTTCCCGCGGCGCCTAGCGCCCCCGTGCGCCGGGGCGCCCCGCCCCGGCGGGTATGCCGCAATCATCGCCACGTATGTGGCGCGGGGTCAACCCAATAGAGGCGAATGCTATACTGCGGCCTGACGTTGCCCCCGGAGAAATCGCAATGGTTTCCGTGTCGCCCCCGCCCATCGAAAGTCATGCCATCCACCGCGACCACATGCTAGCCCATGCTCAAGAGATGATCGAGCGCGGCGACCGCCTGCAGGCGTCCGAGAAGATATGGGGAGCTGTCGCCCACGCAGTGAAAAGCCGTCGCCGAGGAGCGCGGCTGGCCATACAGCCATCACGCGGACGGCGGAGTCATCGTCGACTACATCGCCGAGCGCGTGGACGACGCGGAGATGGCGCCGCTCTTCGACTCCATAGAGAACTTGCATAGGAACTTCTACGAGGATACCTACTCCTTGCCGCGAATCCGTCGGCGTTTGGAGCGCGCGAAACGCCTCGTCGCCCTCCTGCGCAGCGCCCACGACACGATGCCATCCGATACGCCTATGCCCGACGACCGCGAGTACCGCAGGCGGGTCGAGCGTCAAGCCCGCCGCGCCGCGCGAAACGGATGATAACGCCCCCGCCGCCAAGCGCTGACCACGACGAGCATTCCGCCGCGTTGCTCGCGCACGCCCAAGAGATGATCGACAAAGGCGACCGCTTGCAAGCCTCCGAAAAGATATGGGGAGCGGTCACGCGCAAGTTGGAAGAAATCGCGACGAAGCGCGGCTGGTCGTGGCGGAAGCGCGGCGCGTATAACGCGCTCGTGGGGTACTTGCGCCACGAAACCCACAACCCGGAACTGGGAACCCTGTTCCGCAGCGCCGACTCCCTCCACGCGAACTTCTACGACGACCAGTACGAGCGGTGGCAGTTGGAGGACGGGCTCGCCGACGCCAAGAAACTGATCGCGCTGCTGGACGATGCGGACGCCTCCGTTCCCCAAGGCGCCCCTCTCCCGCGCGGCTTGCGCCGCCTCACCCCTGCGAGCGACGCCTAGCAGAGACCTTGCGCATAGCTCATTTTGGGCCTATGGCAAGGCTCCAACCGCGTTGTCCATATGCCCGATCCCCCCGAAACGCCCTTGCCCCCCGACTTCCCCGACGACGACCGCTACCTCGCCTACCTCGCCATCGCCACAGGCGCGACGCTCGTCCCCGAGGACCCGGGAGTGCTGACGCGGCAAGCGGCGATTGGGGATTCGAGGCGATTCCAATTGCCGAAGCCCTGCGGCGGGCAAGGGTCGCATAATTTCCTCCGGCCGCGAGGCGCCGTCGCCTCGCGCTTGGCGACACCCCCATGAACGCCCCTACGCAATCTCCACCGGCTCCTCCGTGACCTCGCCGTCGACGATGGCGAAGAGGCGAACGTCGGGCGACGCTTTGTCGAGCAGCGAAATCAGCAGGTAGTACGGGTCGGGCCAGTTCGCGGCGAGGCGGATGTCCGTGTCCGAGGGATAGGCGGGGCTGTGCGTGTGCGAATGGTAGATGACTTGCAACTCCCAGCCGTTGTCGTCGATCTCGCGGAGCGCGAGGTTCAGTTCGCGCCCGTCCATGCTGTACCTGTAGGGGCTGCGCTCCGCGTTCGTTACGCGGAAGAGTTTCAGCGCGGCGCCGTCCGCGCCGGCGAGCAGGCCGCAGCATTCGTTGGGGTCCTCTTCGAGCGCGTGCGCGATCATCGCGTCGCGGACGTCAGCCGGGATTTTCATCGCTCGCTCTTCTCCATCGCGCCGCCTACGGCGCCGCCGCGACGAGGACGCCGCCGGCGCGGCGCGGCGCGACGGCGCCGATGACGGCGCAAGGCTCGCCCCGCGAGGCGAGTTCCGCCTCCAGCGCGCTCAGGCGTTCCTGCGGGACGGCGATCAGCAAGCCGCCGGACGTCTGCGCGTCGCAGAGCAGCAGGCGGTCGTTCTCGCTGAGGGCGGCGTCCCAGTCGGTGGTCGCGTTCGCTGCGTCGAGGTTGGCGCGGGTGCCGCCGGGCGCGAATCCGCGCTCCAGCAAATCGTGCGCGCCGGGCAGCAGCGGAACGCGGCTCAACTCCGCCTGCGCGGACGCTCCGCTCGCCCGCATCATGCCCGCGAGATGCCCGACGAGGCCGAAGCCGGTGACGTCGGTGGCGGCGCGCGCTCCCGCCGCGACTGCGGCCTCGGACGCGGCGCGGTTGAGCCGGCGCATCGTCCGCGCCGCCTCCGCAAGCGTCTCCGCGCCGCACTCCTGGGCCTTCGCCGCCGTCGTGACGATGCCCGTTCCGATGGGCTTCGTGAGAACGAGCGCGTCGCCGGGGCGGGCGGCGGCGTTCGTCAGCAACGACGCCTCTTCGACGACGCCGGCGACGGCGAGGCCGAACTTCAATTCGGGGTCTTTCACGGTGTGGCCGCCGCCGATGACGACGCCCGCCTCCCGCGCCGCGTCCGACGCTCCCCGCAGGATGCGCCCCAGCGTCTCGCGGGGCAAGTCTTCGGGGAAGCAGGCGACGCTCAGCGCGAGCAGCGGCCTGCCGCCCATCGCGTAGACGTCGCTCATCGCGTTGACCGCCGCGATCGCGCCGAAGTCGTAGGCGTCGTCAACGATGGGCGGGAAGAAGTCCACCGTGTGAACGGAGAGGACGCCGTCGGCGAGGCGGTAGACCGCCGCGTCGTCGCCGGTCGCGGCGCCCACGAGCAGATTCGGGTCTTGCGCGCGGGGCAAATGGCTCAGAACCTCGCCGAGGTCCTCCAAGGCGAATTTGCCCGCTCAGCCCGCGCACGACGCCAGCGTCGTAAGGCGTATCTCGTCCCGCGTCATCAGAGAGATTATAGAGCGTTCGAGGCGCCGGTATAATCGGGTTGGCCGCCGGGCTCCGGCGCGCCGTCCGCTCCGCAGTTACGAGCAGGCGGCTGACGGCGCAGTCGCGCGCAGGCCGCTTTGGCGATAGATGGTTGGCGGCAAGACGGGAGGCTATCCGTGGAGAACGGCATCACGGTGAAGCAGGGGAGCGGCGGGACGCGGGTGGAGATTCGGGCGCGGAATCAGGCGGGAATGCTCTACGCAGTTCCGTCGGAGGCGAGTTGGGTGGCGGAGCCGGAGCAACTGCACGCCCACGCCATCGCGGGCTTCTTCAACGACCTTATACAACTCGATTCGCCGGACGTCCGACGGGCGATGGAGAAGTGGGGACTCTCGTTCCGTCCGCTGGAGTTGGAGCCGCAGGAGTGATTGCGCGCTGACCGCCGCCCCCGCCCGCGCCGCGCGCCTACGCGCCGACGGACGTCTCCTGCTCCGGCATCGCCTCGAGGGCGGAGAGGCGGGCGCGCAAGCCCTCCCATATCGCGTCGTATTCGGCGGCGACTTCCGGCGAGGCGAGCGCGGTCGGCTGCGAGTCGTCGCGGTAGTCGGGCCGCAGCGCGACCTCCCCCAGATAGGGCAATTCCATAGAGTCCGCGAGTTCGCGCCCCGCGCCGGAGCCGAAGACGTCGCCCGTGTAATTCTCGACGACCCCGAGGACCTCGACGTTGAGTTTGCGGATCATATTGATGGAGCGCTTGGCGTCGAGCGCGGCGAGGCTCTGCGGCGTCGTGACCACGACGAAGCCGTCCATCGCAAGCACCTGCATCACGGTGAGCGGAGCGTCCGACGTGCCGGGGGGCATATCCACCACGAGGAAGTCTAGTTCGCCCCAGTCGGTCATTTGCAGAAACTGGTTGATCGCGTTGTGGATCATCGGCCCGCGCCAGATGATCGCCTCCTCCGGGTTCTGCTGAAAGTAGGACATCGAGACGGCCTTCACGCCGAACGCCTCGGCGGGAACGATGCGCCCGTCCGCGCTGTCCGGCGGCGCGCCCGCGCCCAAGACTTCCGGAGCGTTGGGCGTGTCTATGTCCGCGTCCAAAAGGCCGACGGCGTAGCCCTCGCGGGCCAGATGCGCGGCGAGATTGACGGCGACGGTCGTCTTGCCGACCCCGCCCTTGGCGCTGTAGACGCCGATCTTCGTCTTGATCTTGCCGAGCGAGCGGCTGATGGCGCGGCGCTGCTCCCACTGACGCTTGATCTGGGCGAGGCGCGCCTGCCGCTGCTCTTCGTTCATCGTCATCGGAAGGCTAGTCGTCGAGGCCGAGCAGTTTGCGCCCGTCCTCCGTAATGCGGTCGGGCGACCACGGGGGATCGAACGTGATCTCGACGTTCACGTCCTTCACGCCGTCCAAGTCCGCGATGGCCCACTCCGCCTGCTGGGCGATGAACGGGCCCATGCTGCATCCTGCGGCGGTGAGCGTCATATCCACGTGGACGTTGCTGTTGACGTCCACCTCGACGCCGTAGATCAGGCCCAGGTCGACGACGTTGAGCGGAATCTCCGGGTCGTAGACGTCCTTCAAGGCCGTGGTGACTTCCTCGACGGTGACATCGGCGGGCATAATTGCGCTCCTTCCGCTCCGTGTGCGGGCGATTGTATCAGAACGCGCGCGGTTGGACGCAACTGCGTCTACCTTAGCGCGTTCCCCCTCCCCCGCCGACGCGCTAGACTTGCGCGCGCAAATCCGGCGCGTGGGAGGGAGCGCGATGGCCGAGCGCAACGACGAGCATCCGCGAATGACCGCAGGGCGCGGCAGGCTCGAGGGCAAGGTCGCGGCGGTCACGGCCGCCGACAGCGGCATCGGCAGGGCCGCGGCGCGCCTCTTCGCCCGCGAGGGCGCGAGCGTCGTCTGCGCCGACGTCGCGGAGCGCGGCGAGACTCGCGTTGACCGGCTCATCGCGGCGGAGGGCGGCGAGGCGCGGTTCACGCTCGGCGACGTCTCGCGCAAAGCCGTGTGCGAGGAGGTCGTCGGGACGGCTATCGCGGAGTTCGGCGGGCTGGACGTCCTCTTCCTGAACGCGGGCACGGGCGTCCGGCGGAAGATTCACGAAATGAGCGACGAAGAGTGGGACCACGTCGTGCAGTTGAATCTCTACAGCGTCTATCACGGCGTCCGCGCCGCCTTGCCTCATTTTATGGAGTGCGGAAGCGGCAACGTCGTCATTACGGCGTCCAGCCTCGGAGTGCTGGCGAGCCCGCGCTATCCGGCGTACAGCGCGACGAAAGCCGCGCTCATCAATCTGACGCGCCAACTGGCGCTGGACTACGGGCCGGAGGTGCGGGTCAACTGCGTTTGCCCCGGGCCGATAGAGACGAACCGCATCCGCGAGTATCCGCCGCGCCCGCGCCCTCTGGACTCGGAGCAGCGCGAGGCGAGCGGACGGCGCGTCGCCGGGCTCCATCGCATAGGGCTCGCCGAGGAGGTCGCCTACTGCGCGCTCTTCCTCGCTTGCGAGGAGTCGTCCTACGTCACCGGGCACGCGCTCGTGGTGGACGGCGGCCAGACCATCGCGGCGCAGTGAGGCGGATTCGTCGCTTGCGCGCCGCTGGATTCCCGCCTGCGCGGGAATGGCGGCGTGGTCGGACCGCGCCGCCATTGAGCGGAACAGCGTGGATATGATCTATTCGCAGGCCGCGTTGGAGCACGTTGACCACTTGCCGGATGCCTACGCCGCGATGAGCCTGTGGATCAAGCCGTCGGGTTACGTCTCGCGCGCGGTGGACTTCAAGTCCCACGACTTCATCCCCTATGGGAAGACGACCGGACGACGAGCAGCGCGTTCATTCAGGCCGCGAAGACCGACGGCGCCTCGTAGCCCCTGCGCTATCCCGCGCCGCCCCACCTGTCGTAGTGCGTAACCTCCGCGACCGGCTTGCGGCGGCTGCCGCCCAGATGGTCGGGAGCCTGCGGATAGCCCATCGGAATGAGCGCCATCATCTCCCACTCGTCCGGGACGCCGAGCAGTTCCGCGACCTCCGCGTAGCAGTGCTGCCAGATCGTCGTGAGGCGCGTGCCGACGCCCATCGCGGCGGCGGCCAGCATCAGGTTCTGCGCGGCGGGATAGATCGACGCGCCCCGGTACGCCTCCCCTCCGGCGATAGGCCAGCGCTCGACGCAGAGCATCACGACCACGGGCACGTCCGCCATCGCCTCGCTGAAGTGCGGCGGCTCGTCCGCCGGACGCGGCGGAGGAGCGCTCCCGCGCGAGCGCCGCTGCCCCTCGACGTACAACTCGCCGAGCCGCCGCTTAACCTCCGCGTCGCGCACAACGATGAACCGCCACGGCTGGCGGTTGCTCCCGCTCGGCGCCCGCGTCGCGGCCTCGATCATCCGCTCGACCGCTCCGTCCGGCAACGGGTCCGGCTTGTAGTGGGCGATGCCCCGCTGGCTGCGAACGACGTCGAAGAAATCAGGCATAGGAGCCTCCCGCAAGCGCGATTGCGCGGAAGCATTGTACGCGATTCCCCAAGCCGCGCCGCAGCCTGCGGATGAGATATTCTAGAGTCGGCGGCCGCCCTAATCCGACGCGGGCCGCAACCCCCTGCCGCCGGGATGCGGCGCCGCTGCGCCTGTGCGCGTCAACGCCCGGCGGCGACTATTACGTAGCGAGGCTCTTCTTTGGCGATTGGCGTTTTCGGACTGCCGCTTTCGGGAAAGACCGCCATCTTCAACGCGGTCACGCGCGGGCGGGGCGAGGCCGCGTCCTTCCGCGGCGGCGCCGCTCAGCCCAACGTCGGCGTGGCGAAAGTTCCCGACCCGCGCCTCGCCGTCCTCGCCGAAATCTCCAAGCCGAAAAAGATCGTCCACGCGGAGGTCGAGTACGTCGACGTCCCCGCCGCGCCGGAAGGATTCGGCAAGACGCAAGGCGTCGCGGGCGAGCATCTGAATCTCCTGCAGCGCTGCGACGCGCTCCTCCTCGCCGCCAGAGCGTTCGACGACCCCGCCGTGCCGCATCCGCAGGAGACGATCGATCCCTACCGGGACGCCGAAACGCTGCAGTTGGAGTTGGTCTTCTCCGACCTGGCGATTCTGGAGCGTCGGCGGGAGCGCATCGCCGCGCAGTTGCGCTCGGCGCGTCAGGCGGAGCGCGACGCCCTAACCCGCGAGCAAGACGCGCTCGCCGCCGTCCGCGCCGGCCTAGAGAACGATATCCCCGTCCGCGAGCAGGAACTGCCTCCGGACGCGAAGCCCGCGCTCGACAACTTCCAACTGCTCACCGCCAAGCCGCTCATCGTCGTGTTCAACATCGGAGAGGACGCGCTCGGCGAGGCGGACGCCATAGAGCAAGAGATGCGCGAACGGCTGGCGCGCCCCGGCGTCGGCGCGGCGGCCCTCTGCGGAAAGTTGGAGGCGGAACTCGCCCGAATGAGCCCGGAGGACGAGGCGGAGTTCCGCGAGTCGCTCGGCGCGGGCGAGCCCGGCCTCGACCGCATGATCGAACTCTCCTACGAACTGCTGGGGCTGATCTCGTTCCTCACGACGGGCGACGACGAGACGCGGGCGTGGACGATTCGCAAGGGAACGAGCGCGGTCGAGGCGGCGGGCAAGATTCACTCCGACATCCGCCGGGGATTCATTCGCGCCGAGGTCGTCGCCTACGACGACCTCGTCCGCGTGCGAAGCGTGGCGGAGGCCCGAAAGCAGGCGTTCCTCCGCTCCGAGGGCAAGACCTACGCGATGCGGGACGGCGACGTCGTCAACTTCCTCTTCAACGTGTAGGGGGAAGCGTGAGCGGCGCGGACGCGACCCCCGGCCCCGGCCTCGCGCTCTACGTCCACGTTCCGTTCTGCGAGTCCAAGTGCCCCTACTGCGATTTCAACACCTACGCCGGCATCGAGCCGCTGATGCCCTCCTACGCCGCCGCCCTCGCCCGCGAGATCGAGCAGTGGGGCGCGTGGCTCGGCGCGCCCGCGCTCGCAAGCGTCTTCTTCGGAGGCGGAACGCCCTCCTACCTTCCGGCGAGCGGCGTCCGCCGCCTGATGCGCGCGGTTCGGACGGCGTTTCGCCTCCCCGAAGATGCGGAGGCCGCTATCGAGGCGAACCCCGGCGACTGCTCCCCCGAACGCTTGCAGGCGATGCGCCGCGCGGGGTTCAACCGGATATCCATCGGCGCGCAGTCGTTCGACGACGCCGAGTTGCGGATGCTCGGACGCCGCCACTCCGCCGACCTCGCCGCCCAAGCCGTCCGCGCCGCCCGTCAAGCCGGATTCGACAACGTTAGCCTGGATCTGATGTTCGGCCTCCCCAATCAGCGCCTCTCGACCTGGCGCCGCTCCCTCCGGCGGGCCGTCGACCTCGAGCCCGAACACGTCTCCGCCTACGCCCTCACGCTGGAGCCCGGAACGCCGCTCGCCGCCGCCGTCCGGTCGGGCGAGACGCCGGAGCCCGACGCCGACCTCGCGGCGGAGATGCACCTCCTCGCCCAAGCGGCGCTCGCGGACGCGGGCTTCCTCCAGTACGAAATCTCCAACTGGGCGCGCCCGGGCCGGGAGAGCGCGCACAACCTCGCCTACTGGCGCTGCCTGCCCTACCTCGGCGCAGGCCCGGGCGCGCACAGTTACCTCTACGGCTACGGCGCGGGCGGACTCGGCCCCTTCGGCGTCCGATTCGCAAACGCCAACCCGCCCCGCTCCTATATCCGGCGCGTCAACGCGTGGACCGCCGCCGGCCCGCTCGCCCCGCCCTCCGTCGCGTCCGCCGCCGCCGTGGACGCTTGCGGCCCGGTGAGCAAGCGCGACGCGATGGCCGAGACGATGATGATGGGCCTGCGCCTCAACGAAGGCGTGAGCGACGCGGCGTTCCGCGCCCGATTCGACGAGGGCGTCGCCGATGCCTTCCCCGGCCCCGTCGCCGAGTGCGCCGACTTAGGTCTCACGGAGTGGGCGAACGGCGCGCTGCGCCTCACCGAACGCGGCAGGCTCCTCGGCAACGAGGCGTTCCTCCGCTTCTTATGACGAGCCGGCCCCGCGCTTTGTCCTTCTACGCCCCTACCCTTCTACGCCCTGCCCGCCCAGGGCCGGAATCCAGAGGCGCGCAACCGCCGAGTCGCCTCTCCCTAGAGAGACCCTTGCATAACCTGGCGTCATTACTGCAGCCTACATCCGTCATTCCCGCGTAGGCGGGAATCTCGCCTCAAGACGGCCCGCAAGCGCTGCAATCCCCCTCTCCCTATAGAGACCTTTGCATAACATCCGTCATTCCCGCGTAGGCGGGAATCCCGCCTCAAGACGGCGCGCAAGCGCCCATATCCCCCTCTCCCTATAAGGGGAGAGGGTACTGCGGTCGAGGCGGGCGAATGTGGAGGGGCGGGGCGCGTTGGCGCCCAGCCCCTCCACGCATCCCCAGGGCCGTGTCATTCCCGCGAAAGCGGGAACCTACTGGAGGTCGTCATTCCCGCGTAGGCGGGAATCCCGCCTCAAGACGGCGCGCAAGCGCCCATATCCCCCTCTCCCTAATAAGGGGAGAGGACGCCGCGAACGCGGCGGGAGAGGGTACTGGAGTCGGGGCGCGAAAGCGCCCCCCTCCTCCCTGCGGAGCGGGGGCTGGCGCGGGCGCTGTTCGCGGAAGCGCTACCGGCAGTTGGAGGCGAAGGGCATGCTGGTGAAGCGCGGAACGCTGATAGACGCGACGATCATCGAGGCGCAGGCGCGGCGCCCGCAATCGGAGGCTGGAGCGCGGAGCGGAACGGACCCTGACGCCGCGTGGACGAAGAAGGGAAAGAAGGCGCATTTCGGCTGCAGGGTGCGCATCGGCATGGACGCGGGCTCAGGGCTGGTGCGCGGAGTTGAGTTCACGCCTGCGAACGTTGCGGACACGGAGGTGGCGGACGCGCTGATCATGGGGGACGAAGAGGCGGTCTACGCGGACAAGGCGTATGAGTCGAAGGAGAGGCGTGAGCGTCTGCGCGCGCAGGGGGTGAATGATCGGATCATGCATCGGGGGCATAAGCATCAGACGGAGCTGCCGCATTGGCAGCGGCGGCGGAACGGGCTGCTGTCGAAGGTTCGGGCGCCGGTGGAGCAGGTGTTTGGGACGCTGAAGCGCAGCTATGGGTACTGGCGGGTGAGGTACATGGGGCTAATGAGGAACGAGGCGGAGGCGTTGTTCAAAGCGCTGGCGTACAACTTGCGGCGCGCGACGGGTTGAGAGAGGGTTGCTTGGCGCATGGGTAGGGGCGTATTGCGCCCGTTGGGGGTACGAGGCCCTGCGAAGCCCCTAAATTGGGGGCGAGCAGGGGAGGAGGAGGCCGCATTCGGAGGGACTTAGGCGGGCGAATCGCCGATTCCGGGAGCGCGGAACTGCCGATCGTGGCGATGCGAGGGTTATGCAAAGGTCTCCTATAAGGGGAGAGGGGGGTTCGGCGCTTGCGCGCCTCTGGATTCCGGCCTACGCCGGAATGACGGTAGAGGGGGGTGGTTCCCGCGCTTTCGCGTCATCCCTACGCCACGAGGACGCCGGCCTCCGCAGGGGTTTGGTCGAAGATCTTGGCGTTGCCGTACTCCGGGTGGACGGGGACCTGGCGGTGGAGGTCGATCATCTTGCCGGTTTTGGCGGATTCTATGACAGCGAGGGTGGCCTCGAGCGTCGCCATGCCCCATTCGGGCGTGTGGTAGACGGGCGCGCCGTTGACGACGGCGTCGTAGAGTTCCTTGAGTTCGGCGCGGCGGTTCATCGCCCAGCCCGCCGGCGGCTTGAGGTCTATCGTGTGATGGCCGTCGTTGTCGTAGACGGTTACGCCGTAGGGGGAGCGGGTAATGTCGCCGCGCTCGCAGGAGACGACGACGAAGCCGGGCTCGCCGGGAACCCAGGGCTCGCCGCCGGTTTCGCGGTTTTGGCCTTCGCGCTTGAAGATTTCGACTTCGCGCTCGCCGCCGATGCGAATCGCCTGCTTGTCGGACTCTTCGTCGCGCGTTCCGCCGATCATGCCGTCGCGGACTTTGATGCGCTCGGCCTCGTCGTAGCGCTGGCGGTCGTGCCCCCATGGGACGAGTTGGGCGCCCATAAAGTAGCCGTGCGCGTTGTGGACGATGGTGGAGACGGCGCCGTTTTCGAACTCGAAGAGGGCGGAGTAGTAGCCGGGAATGGGGCGCTCCGGCATCCACTGGCCGACGACGCCCCGGACGTTTTTGACGAGGCCGCCGCCGAGCAGCCGGACGGTGTCGATCTGGTGGGGGCCTTGCCGGTAGACGAGGCCGCCGCCTTGCGCGAGGTCGAGTTCCTCGGCGACGCGGGGGCGGAGGAGCCAGTCGGTGTAGGCCATAAAGTTGATGGCTTTGACGGCGCCGAGTTGGCCGGACTCGATGATGCTGCGCATCTTGCGGAAGGGGGGAATGAAGGAGCGGGTGTGGCCTGCGATGAGGACGTTGCCCGTGCGCTTGGCGGCGTCGCACATCGCCTGCGCCTCGCCGAGGTCGAGCGCCATCGGCTTTTCGACGACGACGTGCTTGCCGTGCTCGAGGGCGTAGATCGTCATAGGGGCGTGGAACTTGTTGGGGGTGGAGATCCAGACGGCCTCGACTTCGGGGTCGGCGCAGAGCTCCTCGATGGAGGCGTAGGCTTTGGCCTCGTAGCGGGCTTGGAAGCGCTCGCGGGTGAGGGGGTTGACGTCGGCGCCGGCGATGAGGTCGATCTCGGCCATCTGCTCGAAGGCGGGGAGCATTTCCGTGCCTCCGACGCCGATGCCTGCCATCGCCACGCCGAGCGTTCGCTTGCTGGTCATAGGGTTGTCTCCTTGCCGCCGTCGCCGCGCTTGCGCGGCGCGCGCCGCTGATTCGTGATGGGCTTATCGTAAGAGGACGGGGCGGTTCGCGCAAGGGGCGCATGACGCATCGGGGCAGGGGCGGGATTCCCGCCTACGCGGGAATGAGGGTCATAGGGGTAGGTTCCCGCTTTCGCGGGAATGACGGGGCCCGGGGGATCTATGGAGACAGGGCTTGCGCCCCGTCATGGCGCTTGCGCGCCGAATGGATTCCTGCCTACGCAGGAATGACGGTTAGGGGAGCGCCGCGCCGCGATTAGCCTTCGCGCTCGGCCATCTCCTCTTGCAGAAGAGACTCGGCGTATTGCAGCAGCGCTCGCTCGCGGGCCTCCGGCGTGCCTTTGGATTGGAAGTAGCGTCGGAGGGCGTCGAGCGGCTCGATGCGCTCCGCGTCGCCGATGGGGAGTCGCGCCCGGCGCTCGCGCTCGACGCGGCGCTCAATGCCGGCGACGGAGAACGCGGGCGCGAGCGCTTGCCGGACCTCGGGCTCGCGGAACAGCGGCTCTTGCTCGCCCCGCATCTCGACGCGCAGACGGACAATGGCGCCGGGCAGTTCGTCCCCGCGCTTGGCGACGGCGGCGAGCGCGGCGGCGGTCGGATCGGCGGATTGTCGCGCGTCGGCGGGTATCGTCAGCATCGGGCGGGCCGGAACCGGGACGAACTCCCACCGGACGAGCCGCTCTCCTTGCGGGCGGGCGGGGTCGAGGTCGACGGCGACGAATCCCTTCTCTTCGCGCTCCTCGCTGAAGTCGACGCGCTCGATGCTGCCGGAATAGACGACGGGCGGGCGCTCCGTGAGCGTCTGATGCTTGTGGATATTGCCCAGCGCGACATAGTCGAACTGCGGAACGGCGACGGCGCCGAGGCTGACGACATGGTCGTTGCCGAGCAGCATCGACTGCTCGGAGGCGGCTTTCGCGCCCGCGACGTTGACGTGCGCGCAGAGGACGGCGGGCGCGGCGGGGTCGAGTTTGGCGGCTTCCTCTTGCAGCGCCGTGGTCAGGGAGACCTCCACGTCGCGCTTGATCTCGTCGAGCGTTTTGCCCCGCGTTTCGTCCCGCGCCATATATTGGCCGATGCGAATCCACGGGAGGGCGACGACCTGCGCGTCGCCCGATTTCGTGGAGATGCGATGCCCCGCGAGGGAGTCTCCGACCGTGACGTTGGCGACATTGAGCGTGGGGAAGATGTCGAGGGCGCTGGCGCGGTTGACGACGTGCGGGAGGTCGTGGTTGCCGACGGTGAGGAACACCGGAACGCCGGCGGCGGAGAGGCGGGCGACGCGACGGGCGAACTCGCGCTGGTGGGTTTGGGTGGGGTTGCGCGCCTTGTAGGCGTCGCCCGCGAAGAGCACGAGGTCGACCTCGCGCGTGAGGGCGTAGTCCACGGCGTAGTCCAGCGCGGCGAGGAAGTCGAGGAGGCGCGTGTTGGCACCGAGGAGTCGCTTGCGGTCGTCGCCGGGCGCGAAGTAATCGGGCAGCGCGTCGAGGTCGGCCTGCGACGCGGGGCGCCCGTAGGTCTCGACTCCGACGTGAATGTCCGCGAGGTGCAGGAGGCGCATTAGGGTGTCTTACCTCTTGTCGGAGACCTTTGCATAACCGCTTCGCTCCCGTCCGCCTCGCCCTCCCCCCCCCGCCTCGCCCGTCGCGCCGTGGGCAGGGGGTAGGAGGCGAACGCCTGAGCGCGGAAGGGAGGGCGGGGCTATCCCGCGAACAGGGGGAAGACGCGGAGGGCGTTGTCGTGGACGAGTTTGCGCTTGTCGTCGTCGGAGAGGAACTCGATGGAGTCCATCACGGGGAGCATATCGTCGGAGGGGCGGCCGGTGTCCGGGTTGAGGACGCCGGTGCCGCTGCCGGGCGACTCGGTGCCGAAGCACATCTGATCCACGCCCTTGTGCTTGATCGCCGTGGCGAGGTAGTCCTTGTCGTAGGCGCAGGTGTCGAAGAAGAGGTTGTCGGGCCAGGTTCGCTGCTCGTTCTCGTGAGCGGGCGTTCCGCGGTGGCTGATGCCGACCTGCCCGCCGCCCGCGACGCCGGACGATTGCGCGCGGGGCACGAACCGGCTGAGCGCGCCCCCGCAATGGCAGACGAGGATCTTGAGGGCGGGGAACTTGTCGAAGACGTCGCTCTGCTCGAGGAGTTGGGTCGCCAGCGCCTGCTCGGTCATAAAGTTGTACTGGTAACTGTGGCTGATGACGGCGAGGCGGGGGTCGCGCGATATGGAGGCGTGGACGATGAGCGGGGCGCGGAGTTCGACGGATTTGCGGTAGAGGGGGAACCAGTAGGCGTCGTTCATTCCGGGGGCGCGGCGGTCGCCGCCGGGGTCGGGATTGACGGTGGCGGCGACGAACCCGAGTTCGCCCACGGCGCGCTCGAATTCGGCGACGCAGCCGCTCGTATCGCTCGCGTAGTCCACGCCGACCTGGGGGAGTTGGGCGACGCCGACGAACCTGTCGGGATGCATTTCGCAGGTTTGGCGGATGACGTCGTTGGTGGTTCGCGTCCAATGCTCGACGATGCGCGGCATCTCCCAGTGCATCATCGCCACGGGGCGAGGGGAGATGAACTGAACGTCGACGTTGCGCTCGTCCATCATGCCGAGGTGGCGCGCCTGCGCCTCCTCCATCGCCTTCTCCGGTATGGCGAGCGAGCCGCCCGCCGGGGCGCGGAGCGCGATGAGGTTGTAGGCGTAAGCGCGGAACTGCGCGGGCGTCGAGTGGTGCCCGTGAACGTCTATGACTTTGACGCTGTTGAACATAGCGAACTCCTTTCAGCGGCGATGGCAGGCGGCGACAACGCTGCTAGCCAAGGTTACCTCGCGCTCAGGGGATGTCCATGCGGATGAGGCGGCGGAGCGCGAGGAGGAAGAAGAGCGCGGTCATAAGCGCGGCGCCGCCGAGCGCGGCGGGAAGTTCGATGGCGTTGGAGGAGAAGGGGGCGAACGCGGCGTCGTCCAGTCCGGCGAGCGAGCCGATCATATAGGCGCGGACGCTGAGGTAGCGCAGTCCCTCCAATTGCGACGCGAGCAGACCTTCCCAGATCAGCGCGTAGACGAGGCCGAACGCGAGCGCGCGCGAAGTCACCAGGCCGGCCCAAGTGAAGACCGCGGCGTAGGCGGCGACTCCGATGAGCGCGCTCGCGGCGGCGACCGCCGCGCCCTTCGCGGCCCCGCCGTCCAACGCCATGAGGACGACGAGGGCGGCCACGGCGGCCGTGAGCGGCCCGGCGACGGCGATGGTCGCGGCGAGTTTGGCGAGCACGATGGCGGCGCGAGGCACGGGCTTGGCGGCGATCAGGCTCAGCGTGCGGTCTTCGATCTCGTTGCCGAACGCGCCGGTCGCAAGCGTCATAACGATGAGCGGGAGCGCGATGCTCAGCAGCACGTTGTTGAACACGTCGTTGAGCACGCTCTCGGAGCCGCCGGACGGGTCGAGGTTGCGCTGCAGCGCGGCGAATCCCAGGGGGATGAGCGCGAGGATGGCGATGAGCGCGAGTTTCCGCCGCGTGAGGGCTTGGCGGAGCGCGAGATTGAACAGCGCGGCGATCATCGGCCCACCACGTAGGTGAAGACGCTCTCCAGCGAGTCGTCCAGGGGCTCGACGCGGTAGAGGCGGCTTCCGACGCTCTGCGCGATTTTCGGGGTCATTCGCTGCAAGTCGGCGAGGTTGCTCGTGAGCGCTTCGATGCCGTCGTCGTCCAGAGAGACGGAGATGACGGAGTCGAGCGCGATGAGCGCGGACGCCATTTCGCGCTGCTTGGAGGCGGCGATGCGAACCTTGAACGGACGCTCGTCGAGGCTCTCGCGGATGGCGCGGTATCCGCCGGACGCGGCGAGTTTGCCGCTCACCACGAGCAGGATGCGGTCGGCGAGCGTCTCGACCTCCTCAAGGATGTGGGAAGAGATGAGGATCGTCTTGCCCTCGGCCTTGAGGCGGGCGACGAGGTCGGCGAATTCGACGCGCTGACGCGGGTCGGTTCCGTTCAGCGGCTCGTCGAGGAGGAGAACCTCGGGCTCGTGGACGAGCGTCGCGGCGAGGCGGATGCGCTGGCGCATTCCCCGCGAGTACGTCCCCGTCCGCCTATCCTGCGCGTCCGCGAGGTTCACGGCGGCGATGGCCTTGTCGACGGCGCTCTCGTCGCGGACGCCCTGCAAGCGGGCGGCCATCCGCGTGAACTCGCGCCCGGTCATAAACGAGTAGAGGGCGTCGTGCTCCGGCATCACGCCGATGCGGCTGTAGAGGCGCGTGTTGCCCAGCGTCTCCTCGCCGAGCACGCGCATGCTGCCCCGCGAGGGGCGAATGAGCCCGCACATCATGCCGAGGAGCGTCGTCTTGCCCGCGCCGTTCGGCCCGAGGATGCCGGTGACGCCGGGCTCCACGCCGAACGAAACGTCGTTGACGGCGACGACGCTGCCGTACCACTTGGAGACGCCCTGCGCCTCGATGCTGAAAGCGGGCGCCCCGCTCATAGCCGCAGCCTCCGGTAGCGGGCCCACAGCAGCAGGCCGGGAACGCCGGTCCAGAGGAGGTAGGAAACGACCGGCCATGCGGCGTGCAGCCGGCCGACGGCTGCCCCGGTCGTCCCTCCCATATCCTGGTCGAACACGAGGTCGTTGATGTTCTGAGTGACGCGTCCGGCGTCCAGAAGAGCGACCTGATCGGGGACATTGTCGGAACCGACTGCGATGCTGGTTGCGGCGGTCAGCAGCCACCACGCGGCGATGACGAAGACTGCGGCGTAGGCGCGGCGCGTGGTGAAAGCGGCGGCGGCCAGCGGCGCGACGGAGGTGAAGAGCGCGATCGCCGCCCCGACGAGCAGGATGCGGAGGCCGTCCGTCCAGTTGCCGCGGATGTAGTCGAGCGGGGCTTCGGACGTAAGAATGAGCCCGGCTTGGAGAACGATCTGGCCGGAGTAGACGAGCGCGAGCGTTACGAGGAAGAACGCGAGGAGCCGCATCGCCACGTAGTCCGTCGAGGTGAGCGGGCGCGTGAAGTAGAGGGGCAGCAGATTCTCGCGCCGGTCGGGAACGAGCAGTTCCGGGGCCATAACCGCTGCGAAGAGGATGAGGATGACGCTGACGATGGAGTAGTAGTCGCTCGCGTCGGGGAGGAAGTCGGAGGCGGCGTCTCCCGTGAATGACAGGATGGCGACGAAGACGGCGGCGGGCGCCATCGCGCTGCCGAAGAGCAAGGCGGGCAGGATCTTGGCGCGGCCTCCGCGCCCGATGCCGAGGATGGATCGGAGGCCGTTCTCGAGGAGGGCGCGGCGCGACCTGTTCCGTCCCTCGCGGGGGCCGGAGTAGCGCTGATACCGGAGGTCGTAGACTTGCGCGCCGTTCGTCGTCATCGCGGAGCGCTCCTGAAGATGTCCGTGAGCGCGCGCCGCTCGGGGGAGAGCCGGCGGATGCGCGCGCCGGATTCGACGGCGGCGTCGCGGATGCGGTCGTAGTCCTCCTCGCCGGCGTTCTCGAGCACGAACGACTGGCCGTCGTCCTGGGCGTCCACGCCCTTGGCGGCGAGCGCGGCGGCGAATTCGGCCCGCCGGTCGGCGACCTCCACCAGCAGCGTTTCGGTCTCCTCCGTGAGTTTGGCGACGGCGTCCTGATGGGAGAGGACGCCGGCCTCCAGCACGATGACGGCGTCGGCGGCGCGCTCGACGTCGCCCATCAGGTGGGTGGAGAGCATCACGCTGATGCCGAACGCTCCGGCGGTGCGGCGGATGAGGCGCAGCATCTCCTGCCGGCCGTCCGGGTCCAGGCCCGCCGTCGGCTCGTCCAGCAGCACGAGAACGGGGTCGTGGACGATGGCCTGCGCGAGTTTCACGCGCTGCTTCATCCCCGTGGAGTATTCGCCTATTGGCCGGTAACGCTCCTCGTGAAGCCCGACGTGGCGGAGGACGTCGGCGGCGCGGGTTCGGGCGTGCGCGGGCGGAAGGCCGCTGACCTGCGCCATATGCATCAGAAATTCGGACGCGGGGACGCTCTTGGGAAGCGACTCGTTCTCCGGCATATAGCCGATGCGGGAGCGGACGCCGATGGAGCGGTAGGGCTCTTCGCCGAGGATGGAGGCCGCGCCTGAAGTGGGGCGGATGAGACCGAGGAAGAGTTTCATCGCGGTGCTCTTGCCCGCGCCGTTCGGCCCGAGCAAGCCGGTTACGCCCTCTTGCACGTCGAAGGTGACGCCGTCGAGCGCGACCGTGCTTCCGTAGCGCTTGGTGAGATTGCGGGCTTCGAGGAGCGGCGGCATAGGCGGGAGTATACGCCAATCGCGGGCAGGTAGGGTAGGGTAGGCGGCGGGACGCGGGCGCCGCCGGGGCGTCCGGCCTCGCGCTACCAGACGACCTGAACTAGCGGAGTGTCCGCGATGGCCTTGTCCCGCGTGATCACCGGCGCGCCGAGCGCGACGCCTTCGGCGGCGATGAGCCTGTCGTGCATCTCCGGGATCGCGGAGAGACGGTCGAGCAACTCGAGTTGGGCTTTGCCGAGGTCGGACACGCGCACGCCGTCAATCGCCTCCAACTTGTTGATCAGGTCGGAGGGCGTGTAGGGCTGCCTGAGTTTGACCGCGACGTAGTACAACTCGGCCAGCGCAATGGCGGGCACGACGAGCCTCGCATTGCCCGTTTCGGCGAGCCGGAAGACAGCGGCGGCCGGAGGCGAAAGGCGCTCCGGCGCGCCGATGTACCACCACAAGGCGTGCGCGTCCACGACGAACAGCGGGCTATCCTGCATCGGACGCGCCTACAGGTCGTCCGGAATCCGGGGTTCCCAGATCTTCTTCGCCTCGAGGAATTCCTCGTAGGTCGCGTCCGGCAAGGGCAGCAAATCCCGCAAGGCGTTGAGGGGGAGTTTGCCTACGGCGTCCTCCACCGGCGTCAGTTTCCCGCAAGGCTTGCCCCGCTTGGTGATGACGATTTCCTCGCCGTCCGACAGGTCGTCGAGGATCCCGCTGACCTTCGCTTTGAACTCCCGCACTCCGTAGGTGGTGACCATTGCGGGCCTCCTTTCGTTGGGGCTATCTTACCTCGCCGTCCGCCGCTGCGACTCAGGCCGCATCCGAAGGTAGTCACCCCAATCCGCTCCTTCGTGACTACATCATACGCGCGCTCCTCCCGCAATGCAAGCCCTTTCTCCGCCAATTCGCCATTGGCTTTGGACTGCGCCCCGCGCAACGCCCGCCGGCGGGGATATACTCCCTGTTATGGGGCGCCCTGCGCGATTCGTCATCGCCACTCCGATCTGCGACGGCCACGACGTGGCCGCGGCCGCCGTCACGCGGACGCTGCGGGCGCAGGGCGCGGAGGCGGTCTACCTCGGCTTCAACAAGAGCGCGGAGCAGATCGCCAAAGCCGCGTCCGAAGAGGACGCCGACGGCGTGGCCGTGAGCGCGTACAACGGCGGCCATATGTCGTTCCTGCGCGAGACGCTGGCGCAACAGGCCAAGCATGGCGTCGGGCGCGTTCCGCTGTTCGCAGGCGGCGGCGGCGTGATTCTGGAGCGCGAGGTCGCCCCGCTCATGCGGATGGGCGTCGCCAAGGTGTACCGTCCGCCGCTCGACCTGGCCGACGCCGTGCGCGATATGACCGCCGTCGCGGTCGAGAAGGCGTGTGCGAGGCGCGCAGGCGGGGTTCCCGCCTACGCGGGAATGACGGAGAAGGGGAGCGCAGGCACGGGGGAGATTCCCGCCTACGGGGGAATAGGCGAGGACGGCGGAGCGTTCCGGGCCCTTGCGCGGCGGCTCACGGCCATCGAATGGAAGGGCGCGGAGCCTGCCGCGGCGCCGCCGGGCGGCGGGCCGATGGTTTGGGGGATTGGCGGGCGCGGCGGCGCGGGAAAGAGCACGCTCATAGACGAGTTGCTGCTGCGCTTCCTGCGCTCCGTGAAGGGGAACGCCGCCGTGCTCGCGATGGACCCGACGCTCGGCGACCGCCTGCGGATGACGCACTGCTACTCCCCGCGCGTGTTCCTGCGCTCCGTCTCGGTCCGCCCCGGCGAGTCGACGGAGGCGAAAGCGGCGCCGCTCGTCGCGGAACTGCGCGCCGCCGGATTCGCGCTCATCCTCGTCGAGTCGGTCGGCTTGGGGCAAAACGACTTGGGGGTCGCGCCCGTCGCGGACGCCTCCGTCTTCTGCATGACGCCGGAATACGGGAGCGACGTCCAGTTGGAGAAAGAGGCGCTGCTGAGCCGCGCCGACATCGTCGTGATGAACAAGCGCGACTTTCCGCAGGCGGACGCCCGCGCCGCCCGCGTCCGCCGGTTCGCCTCGGATGGGCAGGCGCTCTTCCTGACGGAGGCCAAGCGGTTCGGCGACCCGGGCGCGACGGCGCTGTTCGAGGAGATCGCGCGCCGCTCCGGCCTCCGCTTGCGCCCGCAGGCGCTGACGCCGCCGGACGTTCCGCCGCCGCTTCCGTTCTCGCGCCGGGGCTATCTCGGCGAGGTCGTGGAGGCGCAGGAAGCGTACTACGCGGAGGCGGAGGCCGAAGCCGCGCTCGCGGCGGAGGGGCGCGCCGAACGCGACTATCAGGGCGAGTTCGACCGCATCTGGCGCGTCCACGGCTTCGACGGCGACCTCTCGGACTTGGACGTCGAGGACGGCGCGGCCTACCGCGAAACGACGGAGGGCCGCGTTCCCGTCGCCCGGGAGACGACTACGGGGATATGGGCGCCCGCGCTCGCGCTGCCCGACCGCGACTCCGGCCCGAAGCAGATCGTCCGCTATCTGTACACGCAGAACCTGCCCGGGGCGTTCCCCTACACGGAGGGAGCGCACCGCCATCGCCGCCGCGACGAAGACCCCATCCGCATGTTCGCCGGGCTCGGCCTGCCGGAGACGACGAACGCCAGATTTCACCTTCTCGCCGCCGGGCACGGCGCGCCGCGCCTCTCCACCGCGTTCGACTCGCTCACGCTCTACGGCCTCGACTCCGACGAGCCGGGCGCGCTCGCCAAGGTGGGCGAGGGCGGCGTCGCGGTGGACACGCTGGACGATATGCTGCGCCTCTACGACGGCTTCGACTTGGGGCGGACGTCCGTCTCGATGACGATCAACGGCCCGGCGCCGGCGCTGATGGCGATGTATCTCGCCGCCGCGCGCCGCAGGGGTTTCGCGTGGGCGTCGCTGCGCGGCACCGTGCAGGCCGACATTCTGAAAGAGGCGCAGGCGCAGAACGAGGCGCTCTTCCCCCTGGAGCCGTCGCTCCGGCTCATCGGTGATATGACGGAGACGCTGATGCGCGAGGTGCCAGGCTGGCATCCGCTCTCGATATCCGGCTATCACATTGGGGAGGCGGGCGCGAATCCCGTGCAGGAACTCGCGTTCACGCTCGCCAACGGCTTCACCTACGTCGAAACGCTGCGCGCGCACGGGCTTCCCATCGAAGAGTTCGCTCGTCGGCTGTCGTTCTTCTTCACCTCCGGCTCTGAGTTGGAGTTCAACGTTCTCGGCAGAGTCGCCCGGCGCGTCTGGGCGGTCGGGCTCAAGCGGCGCTACGGCGTCGAGGGGCCGGGGCTCGCGCTGCGGTTTCACAGCCAAACGTCCGGGCGGTCGCTGCAGGATTCCGAGCCGCTGCACAACCTCACCCGCGTCGCGCTGCAGGCGGAGCGCGCGCTCCACAACAACGCGAACTCGCTGCACACGAACTCCTACAAAGAGACGTACACCACGCCGCAGGAGGACGACGTTCTGCTGGCGATGGGCAGCCAGCAGATACCCCTCGTCGAGACCGGCGACTTCCTCTATACGGAGAATCTCCATCAGGGCGCCTACGGCCTCTCGTACCTCGAGGCCGCCGTCGAGCGCGAGGTTCGCCGCATCTTCCTCGAGATCGACCGGCAGGGCGGCGTCCTTCCCGCAATCGAGAACGAATACTTCCGCGCGGCCATACAGGAAGAGGCGATGCGCGAGCGGAAGGCGATGCGCGAGGGGCGGCGCAAGATCGTCGGCGTCAACTATCTGGCCAATCCCGGCGCCGAGAGGCCGCGCGGCGAACTCGTCCGCGTTCCGATGAAGGAGAAGCGCGCGCAGGCGGCCCGGACTCGCGTGTTCAAGCGCGCCTGCGCCCGCGGCGCCAAGCCGGCGCTCGCCCGCTTGCAAACCGCCGCGCTCTCCCGCGACGCCAACGTGTTCGACGCGCTGATCGAAGCGGTCGAGCACGCCACCGTCGGCCAGATCACGCATGCGCTGTGGGAAGTCTGGGGCCGCTTCCGGCCAAGCATGTAGGGGGCATTGCGCTCCAGTAGGTTCCCGCTTTCGCGGTCAGGGCGAGGCCCAAAACGGCTAGGACATCGCGCTCCGGTAGGTTCCCGCTTTCGCGGGAATGACGAGGCCCCGAACGGCGGATGGAGCGGCGCGAGCGCCGCCTACCAGATTCCTGTCTAGGCAGTTCGGGGGGTACGCAAGACCGTCCGTAGGCGGGTACAATCTGCGAACGATGAGTGCGGTAAGGAGAAGATGATGTTCCGATGCGCGGTCTGCCGCCACGAGAAGAGCCGCGAGGACAACGTGGAGAAGGTCTTCCACGTTGACGGGCGGTACGTTCTGGTTCGGGGGATTCCCTCGACCGCGTGCGCCCGTTGCGGAGAGCCCGTCTTCACCCGCGAGACGACGGAGCGGACGCGCTTGCTCGTTCGCAGCGGCGCCAAGCCCGCCGACTCCGTCCGCATGGACACGCTCGACTTCGCCTCGTAGGGCGCTAGGAGTCGCACATGGTCAAAATCGTCTGCTGGAACATAGACATGCGCTGTGAGGGAGACCAAACGCCGTGGAACGAGTTGCTGCGGATGCGCGACGAAGAAGGCGCGGACATCGCCCTGCTCCAAGAAGTGGGTCGGGGCGCAGCGGCGCAGATGGAGGGTGCGCTTGGCGGCAACGCGCATTGGGATTGGGAGACGCACGACCGCTGGCCGGCAGTCCTCAAACTGTCCGACCGCGTCAAGGTCAGGTGGTTTCGCCCCATATCTCTTATGGCGAAGGAGGAGAAGAAGAACCAAATCGCGGTCAGCGATCTCCCCACGCTTGCGGCGGCGTGCGTAACGCCGTTGCCGCAAACCGAAGATTCCATCGAACCGTTCATCGTCGTCTCGATGTACGCGCGCTGGTACTGTCCTCACCCTCTGGCCGACAACAAGTACAAGTATTCCGACGCCTCCGTCCACCGCATTATCTCCGACTTGACTACGTTCATCGGCGGATGGCCGAAGGTGCCCCGCATCATCGCGGCGGGCGACCTCAATACGATTTACGGCGCGGCTGAGGGGAGCGAACTCGAGACGCCTATCCGGGCGCAGACGGTCTACGACCGGATGTCCGCCATCGGCATGGAGTTCGCTGGTCCGCAGTGGCCTCACGGAGGCAGGCGGGCGGCCCCTACGCCTTACGACGACGTGCCGCCGGACACTTGCAACGTTCCGACCTACTACACGAATCGCCAAACGCCGGAAACCGCCAAGAACCAACTCGACTACGTGTTCGCGTCACGCGGCTTCCACGAGAGCGTGAGCGTCCGGGCCCTGAACGCTCCGGACGAGTGGGGGCCGAGCAACCATTGCCGCATCGTGATCGATGTGGGATAGGGTAGGGCGGCGGACTAGCGCTAGCCCAGCCGCCGGGCGTCGCGCGGGTAGCGCCGCTGTCTTCTTCTTCGTTCGCGTCCAATGCTACGCGCCGCAAACGCCCCCCTACCCTCCCTGCGCGGCGCGCGTCTCCGCGATGTAGTCGGCGAACGCCTCCGCGATGGAGTATTCCGGCGTCCAGTCGAGCAGCGCCTTGGCGCGGGAGATGTCGAGCGGCGTCGTCGGCGACGGCAAAGGCCACTCGGGAGGCGCGACGGTCACGTCGAGGGCGGGCAGCGAGGCGCGGACGGCGTCCGCCAGTTCCTCGAACGGCGTGACGTAGCCGTTGCCGGCGTTGAACGCCGTCACGCCGGAGACGGGAACCGTCGAGGCGCGCCGGATGAGGCGTCCGAGGTCTTTGCCGTAGACGTACTCGAAGGCGCGGGCGCGAATCGCGGGCAGGACGAGCGGCTTGCCGGAGAGCCCGGCCTCGACGAGGCTGTGAACGGTCATGCCTCCGCCGGAGCCGCCCCGGAAGTGGCCGTGCCCGAAGACGTTGGACGGGCGGATGAGGACGAGTTCGAAGCCGTAGTAGGCCGCGTAGGCTTCGGCGATGTGCTCGTTGGCGACTTTGGACGCGGAGTACGGAACGCCCTCGCCCGCTCGCGGATAGTCCTCCGTGATCGCGCTCGCGGCCTCCGCCCGCCGGTCGTACACGCCGTAGGTGCTCACGTGTACGAAGCGCTTGACGCCCGTCAGCCGCGCCGCCTCCAGCGCGTTGATCGTCCCCTGCACGTTGATCTGCATTCCCGTGTACACGGGGCTCTGCACGCTGTTGCCGATGAGCCCGGCGGTGTGAACGACGACGTCCGGCGCGTGGGCCTGCATCGCGCCGACCAGCGCGGGGAGGTCGCGCAAGTCGCCCTGTATCGTCTCGAACGGCGCGTCGCCGAGTTTGACGCGCAGGTAGTCCGCGTCCGGGCGCGCGTCGAAAAAGACGACGCGCTCGCCCTCCGCGATCGCTTCTTTGGCGTAGGCCGCGCCCACGAGTCCCGCTCCGGTGATGAGGCTGGTCATCGCGTATTCCTCCTGTCTATCGTTGGCGCCGGGCCGCGCTCAGAGGGCGGCCGTTATCAGCGCCACGCCCGATACTACCGCAATTGCGCCCGCCCATATCCGCCCGTCCACGACCTCGAACCGCCGCGCGATGACCTGCGAGACGAGAATGGCGAAGAGCGGCGCCAGCGCCACCACCGGCGCGATGGAGGTGATCGGCGCGCGGCTCAAGGCGTTGTAGAACAGCAATATCCCCAGCGACATCCCCGACCCGCCCACCGCGAGTTGCCATCCCCGCCGGAACGAAATCTGCCGCAGTTCCCGCCGCAAACGCGGAAGCGCCATCAGCGTCAGCATGCCCGCCCCGGTCGAGAACACCAGCGACGCCGCGATCAGCGGCTCCGTCACGTCGGAAACGATCTTCTTGATGAACACGCCGACCGTTCCGTAGGCGACCATCGCCCCGGCCGCCGACGCGACGCCGGTCGTCGTCTCCGCGATGCGCGGGTCCGCGGCGAGCGCGGACGCGTCCGCCGAAGGCCCTCGCCCCGCCGTCCACGCGACGAGCGCCGCTCCGCCGACGCACGCGGCCATGCCCGCGGCCGTCTGCAAGCCGAGGCTCTCCCCAAGCCAAAGAATGGCGAGAACGCTCGCCACGACGGGATTGGCGGAGACGATGGTGTTGCCGCGCGCGACTCCGATGCGCCGCATCGCGTTGAAAAGCATCAGCCGCCCAATCGGGTAGTTGAGCGCCGCCGTGAACGCGACGAGCGCCCAGCCGGACGGCCCTATCGCGCCCAGTTCCGACGGATAGCGCGGCGCGGCGACGGCGAGCAGCAGCGCGGCCCCCGCCAGCATCGAGATGACCGTCCCCGTCACGACCGGCGTCCCGACGAGCCCCAGCCGCGCGATGGGCGACCCCACGCCGAACGCGACCGACGTCCCGACGGCGAAAAGCACGCCGACGACCTCAGGCGTCACGCGCCCCCGCTCCGCCGCGCCCTCGATCCGCTCCGCCGCTCCGCCGCGCCTGCGCGCCCACGCTCCGCCGCGCCGCATCCGCATCCGCCCGGCTGCGGACGGCCCTACGCCTAATGACCCCTGCGCTCATAAACGAATGCTAGCAGACGATCGCGGCAGCGTATTCGCCCCACTTACGCCCCGTCATTCCCGCGTAGCGGGAATCTCGCCCCCGCGACATCCGCCCCTTGCGAGGACGCCCCCTCTACCCCTTACGATGGATGCAAGTCGCGCGGCAGGCGACGCGAGCGGAAGAGGACGAGGATGGCAAGGGGCGCCTCATTCAGCCTCATTCCTGACTCAAAAGCATCCAAAACAGCCTCAAAACAGCCCCAAACGGCGCCTCACGGCGAACCCGGCGTTAGGAGTAAATGAGTCAAAATGATGCAAAATGAGGCGCCCCTATAGCAAGGCGCGTCGGGCGGCCCGACCAGAAGAGCGGGGAACATTCCCGCGCAGCCGCGACCCAGCCGCCATCCCCCGCGCGCGCCTCTTGACGCCGGGCGCCTTGCTATAATGCGCCGCGTATTGCGCTGAAGCGCGCCGCCGCTTGGCCGCGAGAGTCCAATAGGAGGAGAGCCATGCTGACGCAGGAAGCGAACGACCGCTACACGAGAGTCGGCCCCGGCGCGCCGACGGGCGAACTCATGCGCCGCTACTGGCACCCCGTCGCCGCCGTCTCCCAAATGAACGACAAGTGGACGATGAAAGTCCGCCTCCTCGGCGAAGACCTCATCCTCTACAAAGACCGCTCCGGCGGCTTCGGCCTCATCGAGCCCCACTGCGCCCACCGCCGCATGAACCTGATCTACGGCATCCCGGAGGAGCACGGCATCCGCTGCCCGTACCACGGGTGGCTGTTCGACGAGACGGGGCAGTGCGTGGAGCAGCCGTACGAAGAGACGGAGGACCCGGAGGCGCGGTTCAAGGACAAGGTGAAGATGCGCGCGTATCCGGTGGAGTCGAAGGCGGGGTTGCTGTTCGCCTACCTCGGGCCCGCGCCCGCGCCGCTCGTGCCGAACTGGGACGTCTTCGCCATAGACGGCGTGATCCGCGACATCGGCGTCGCCGTCTTGCCCTGCAACTGGCTGCAGTGCCAGGAGAACTCGCTCGACCCGGTGCACTTGGAGTGGCTGCACGGCTACTGGTCGAACTTCATCTCCGAAATGCGGAACGAGCCGGAGCGGCGGCGGACGATTCGCCGGCACGAGAAGATCGCGTTCACGGAGTACGAATACGGCATCTACAAGCGCAGGGTGATGGAGGGCGGATCCGAAGAGGACACGTCGTGGCGCGAGGGGCACCCCATCATCTTCCCCTACTACCTGCGGCAGGGCGGCGACGGCTTCGACCGCTCCAAGTGGGGGCTCACCGGCCCCGCCGTTCAGATTCGCGTGCCGATCGACGACACGCATACCGCGCACTGGTGGGTGATGTGCCACCCTGCGGAGGAGGGCGCGCCCGCGCAGGCGCCCGAGGCCATTCCCTTCTTCCAGCCGCCCGTCATCGAACTCGACGGCGACGGCCAGCCGCAGTACCTCATCCTCGACAGCAACTCGGCGCAAGACCTCGCCGCGTGGGTCACGCAGGGCCCCATCGCCGACCGCACCGGCGAACACCTCGGCCGCTCCGACAAGGGCGTCATTATGTTCCGCCAAATGCTGGAGGACAACATCAAGATCGTGGAGGACGGCGGCGACCCGATGAACACGTTCCGAACGCCGGAGCAAAACGTCTACCACGGGATGGTTACGGAGTACCCGAAGGAACTCGCCGCCAAGATCAACCCGAACGACCTCGGCGGGACGGGAACCGGCGGAAGCGTCTACGAGCGCCAGGGCATGGCGAGCAAGTACAGCCCCATCCTGAACCGGCGCGGCGTGAAAGGCGGCGAGGACGCCTCCGAGCGCCGCAGGCTGGTGGGGCAGAGTTAGCCTCGGCCTCCGCGGAAAACCCAACTCGCGGGGGCGGTTGAAGGAGGACGACGAAATGTATTCGTGTGTGCTGGTTCCGTTGGACGGCTCGCCCTTGTCGGCGCAGGCGCTCCCCTACGCGCGGATGGTCGCCAAGTCCACCGGCGCGACCTTGCTGCTGCTCCGCGCCGTCAACTCCTATCCGCGCGAGTTGGTGCAGCCCGGCCTCGCCGCCTACCGCCGCGACGACGGCGGCATGCCCTCCTCCGAAGAGTGGGACGAGGTGCGGGACAAGATCAACGCGGGCGCCGACGACTACCTGGGCGAATTGGCCGCGTCCGTCGAGTCCGAGGGGCTGAAGGTGGAGACCGCCTTGCGGGAGGGCTCGCCCGAAGACGTGATTATGAACGAGGCGTCCAAAGACTCCGGCACGCTCGTCGCGATGGCGACGCACGGACGCTCCGGCGTGGGGCGCTGGCTGATGGGCAGCGTGACCGACCGCATCGTCCGCGCCGGAGAGAACCCCACGCTCGTCATTCGCGCCCACGAAGACCGCCCGACCGAGGTGCTCCCGCTCAACCGCGTCGTGATCACCGTCGACGGCTCGTCCGTCTCCGAGTCCGCCGAGCCGCACGCCGTGGCGATGGCGAAGGCGCTCGGCGTCGGCATCACCGTGCTCCGCGCCGTCCCCCCGTCCAGTTACGGCGAGACGTTCGCGGAGTTCGCCCCCTCCGCCTACTCCCAGCATTTCAACGACGAGGTGAAGGCCGAGGCGCAAGGCTATGTCGACGAGAAGATCCGCGAGATCAAGGCGCTCGGCGTCGAGGACGTCAACGGGCGCGTCGCCGACAGCCAGCCGGGCAACGCCATCCTCGACGAGGTCGGCGACGAGGGCGACGAGTTGGTCGTGATGGCCACGCGCGGCCTCTCCGGCGTCGGCCGCTGGCTGATGGGCAGCGTAACCGACAAGGTGATCCGCCACAGCCCCGGCCCCGTGCTCGTCGTGCGCGAAAAACCGGACTAAAGAGCGCGCCGGTGGAGATAGGCGTCGCCTTCCCCAAACTGATGCCGGCGAACAACGGACGCCTGCTCGTCGAGTGGGCGGTCCGGGCGGACGCGGGCCCGTTCGCGTCGCTCGCGCAGATAGACCGGCTCGTCTACGGCAACGCCGACGTGCTCATCGCTATGGCTGCGGCCGCCGCCGTCACCGAGCGCGTCCGCCTCACGCCGACCGTGCTGGTCGCGCCGCTCCGCAACGCCGCGCTGCTCGCCAAGCAGGCCGCCAGCGTGGACGCCGTGTCCGGCGGGCGCCTCGTCCTCGGGCTGGGCGTCGGCTCCCGCCCGGACGACTTCGCCGCCGCCGGCGCGCCGATGCAAGGGCGCGGCAAGCGATTCGAGGAGCAGATCGCCGCGATGCGCCGCGTCTGGGCGGGCGAGCCGCTAGGGGACGGCGTCGGGCCCATCGGCCCCGCGCCCTCGCGCAGGGAAGGACCGCCGTTGCTGATCGGCGGACGCTCGGAGGCGGCGCTGCGCCGCTCCGGCAGGCTGGGCGACGGCTACATCGCGGGCAGCGCCGGCAGCGCGGTCTCCAATCAGGCGCAAGAGACGCTGGGCTACTACCGCGTCGTCGAGGAGGCGTGGAAGGAGGCGGGCAAGCCGGGAAGGCCGAGGCTCGTCGCCGGGCTCACGTGCGCGTGGGGAGCCTACGGCGCGGCGCGGACCGCCGAGTCCATCCGCGCCTACTACGCCTTCCGAGGCGACGCGGCGCGAACGATGGACGTTCAAGTCCCGTCCACGCCGCAGGCGCTGCGCGACGCCCTCCGCGCCTACGAGGAGATCGGCTGCGACGAACTCATCCTCGAGCCCGGCCTCGCCGACCTCGACCAGATCGACCGCCTCTCCGACTTCGTCGCGGGTCTGTAGGGGGGGGGGGGGTTATGGAGTATTGGATCAATTTTGACCCTCCCACGGGAGTGGACAGACTGCACAGGGGCGATTGCGAACACGTTCGAAAATGGGCGCGTCCGCCGAAGTGGCAACGCTTCGAAGAAGAGGACGCGCGCAACTCGGTGGCCGAGAGCAGGCTGCGCGAGTGCGAAGACTGCCTCGGCAACTAGGCGCGGGCATCGCCGCCTACGTCGAGCATCTGCGGAGCAAGCCGCAGTAGAGGGGCCCCTCCTAGCGGTCGTTGCGGCGCTCTTTGCGCTCCGTGACGATGAGGGCGCCATGCGCGTCGCGCGTCTCGTCGAACACGACGCGACTCTTCTTGCCCCCGTGGATCTGCGGCTCCCGCGCCAGTTTGCGCCGCAGCAAGTCCAGCGGGCCGTTCTCCGCGCAGAGCGACTCCGGCAAGCCCAAGACGTCGATCAGCAGTCGGCGGTCGAGTTCCGCCCGCGCCGGGTCCTCGTCGATCTGATCGAACGGCAGGAACCGCAAGTCGCGCATCGCGTCGAAGGCGTCTTTGGCGGCGGCATGTCGCTCCGCCGATAGCGCCCGCGTATCCAGCGACGGAATGTTGGGAATGCCGGTTACGGTCATGCGTCCGCGCCCCGATTGCGTTTTGTTGGCCATCCACCAGTGCATGAGCAGGCCGAGCGTCGAGTTGCACCAGAGCGCGAAGGCGTACTCGTGGTCGGTGTTTTCGAAGATGATCGACGGCCACGCATGCCCGCCGATGCAGGGGTGCTCCGTCATCGCGGCGATGAGCGATTGCGCGTTGAAGTGCAAGTCGCGGTTGTAGTGGACGCGGGTCGCCGTCGCCTGGATGCGCCCCGCTTTCTCTTGCTGGCCGGGCTTAATGATGCCCTCCGCGTCCGGCTCGACGATCAGCCGGCGTTCGCGTTTCGCATCGTGCGCCCACAGGATGGGATAGGTGGGAACGGGGTTGCGCGGCGGCCGGTTCAATAGAAACGGGCCGCGGGGAGAGCCGTCGGCGTAATCCCAGTAGATGTCGGCGTGGTAGGGGCCTCTGTCCGCCATCCGGCGAATCGGCGCGATGGGAATCGGTATGTTCGCGAGGTTCGGAAAGCCCAACCGGAGGAATTCGCCTCGCTCCAAGTTCCAAGTGGCTCGCGCCAGGTCCTCGTCGGTCATTCCCACCAGCGGCCAGGGGCCCGATTCGGGCAGGGGGGCGTCTAGCATCATGCCGTAAGATTGCTTTCCGATGATAATTGCGGGTTGGCCGCCAAGCGTTTCCACCTTAGGCGACGCCCCGGATTCGCGGATGCGCGCGATTTCGGCGGAGAGCAACTCCGCCTCAGGCGCCGAACGCACTTGCCGACGCAGCGTGACGAACGCCGCCCGCCGCTCCCCCGAAGCCGACCCGCGACGCGCCACTAGCAGGCACTCCGCCATGCCCGTGTCGGCGGAGAACGATGAGTCGTAGTTCCCCGCTCCGGCTATCGTCACCACCGTGATGTCCGCGCACGTTCTCCTCACGAGTTGACGCGCCTCTTCCCACTCGACGCCGCTCACGGCGCTGAGCGGGAGCACGAGCGCGATCGTTCCGTCCGGGCGCGCCTTCCTCAGCGCGAGGTCGAGAAAGTCCGCCGCCAATCCCGTGTTCCCCGTTGCGACCGGCTCTCCGCCGCGAAGCGCGACGAGCGACTCCTGCATCTTCCGCTGCGTGTCGCGGCTCGTGTTGAACGCCGCGAACGCGGGATTTCCCGTTCCGATCTTCTCCCCTTCCATTCCGGTGGAGCGCGTGAACGGCGGATTCATAATCACGAGGTCGAACTTCCCGTGCTCCACCCGCGACACGAGGTCGCGCACTTCCTCCGGCTTGCGCCCGCCCGACGTCACCGCCGCCGCATGCCCTAGCAGCCCAGGCTGCGCGCTCTCCGCGAGCAGATCCAGCGAGCCGACGGTCACCGCCTCTTTCGGCTTGCCGTTGCCGTTCTTCCCGTTCCCTTTGCCATTGCCGTTCGTCCTCAGATAGCGCTCGCCGTAAGGCATCGTGAGAAGGCACTCGCCCTCGAACGGCGTGTCCGGGTGACTCCCCGCGAGCATCGCGGCCGTGAGGTGGACGTTGATGTTCAGCACGTCCAGCCCCACGAGCCCGTGCTTCATCATCGGCGCGTGCAGCGCGGCCGGGTCGCCCCCGTGCAATTCGTGGAGCAGCGATAGCCGCTGATAGGCGGCGGAGAGGAGCGTGCCTGTCCCGCAGGCGAAGTCGCCGATCTGCAGGCTCGCCAGCGTCTCCGCGTCGCCCCACTCCGCGCCGCCGGGCGCGCGGGCGGCGGGCAGCGCGAGCCCGGCCAGCAGCGCGGCGGCCTCAGGGCGCGTGTAGAACGTAGCGAGGAAATTGCGGTCGGCGATGAGCCGCTGAAACACGATGCCCGTCAGGTCATGCGAGCGCGTGACGCCGCCGGTTATGAGGGAGCGCGCCGTGTCCCATAGCGCGCCGAGCGCCGCGCCCGCCGTCTCCACCGGCATCCGCCCCAGCGTCTCCTTCGCCGTCCAAAAGATCGGCCAGTAGTTGATCGCGAGGATGCGCTCCCACTCATCGGCGAGTTCGTCCGGCGCGAACGCCTCGGGCGGCGCGCGGAACAATGCCGGCGACCGAACGCCTCGCGTGGAGCCGTCCCGCGCATCCACAACCCCAAATCCCGATTGGGCGAGCGTCTCGTGAAAAATGAGCGCGTTCACGAGCACGGTCATCGCCATACGCCGCGTCTGCCCCGCCATATCGTCGTACTGCCCTAGGATGCGCGCGACCTCTCGTCCGATCTCGACGCCATAGCGATGCCGCCGCGTGAATTCGTCCGCAGCCCGCTCCACCCCCATCTCGAACGCCTGCGCCAACGCCTCGACCCGCGGCGCGGGCGCGGCGGCGCGATGCGTGAGCATCGCCAAGTCGCGGACGCCCCCCCGAACCCAGCCGTCCTCCGGCAGACGCTCAGGCGCCTCCCCCACGCGCCGCGTATAGAGCGCGTACTCCAACTCGTCCGTCCTGTCCAGCGCCTCCCGCAGCCGCGCCCCGTCGAGATAGGTGAGGGTGTCCGGGTAGACGAGCGCGATGGCCGTCTCGATGGCGAATCGCCTGCCCGCGACGACGCGCCCCAGCCGCGCTATGGCGTCGCGCTCGGCGCTCGCGTGGTCGGCGCGCTCCGCCTCTATGACGACGGGCCAGCCGCTGGCGTCCTCGACGAGAACGTCGGGGCGACCGCCGCCTTCTAGGACATTGCCGGTCTGCTCGGCGCGAGCGCTCCAAGAGCGGCGCAAGCCGTCCAGCGCCTCGCCGAGCGCGGCGTTCAGGGTCTGCTCATGAGTGGGGCCGGGCATACGGAAGAGTCTACACAACGAGACGGACGCGCCCGCTAGGGGCGAGTGGCACGCAACGGCGAAAGCCGACGCTCGCAGCCGACGCTTGCGGACGCGCTAGAGGCCGTACAACTCCTTCGGGTTGTCCCACAGAATGCGGGCGCGGCTCTCCGCCGGCATGCGCTCGTCGCTCTGGAACGCCGTGAGCGCGTGAATCTCCGTCGCGGAGTCGGCGTGGCCGTAGTCCGTGCCGATGACGAGGCGGTCGCCCCCGACGTATCTGTGAATCTGGGCGAGGTCGTCGTTCATTTGCACGGTCACCCAGATGTTGTTGTCCGCGAGAGGGTTTTCGCTGAGGCCGTCGCCTCTGCGCTCCAGCCGGCGGGCGAGGTCGTTGAGCATATAGGGAATCCAGTCCGCGCTGAACTCGATGATGCCCCACTTCGTGTTGGGGAAGAGCCGGGGGAGGCCGGAGGTGAAGAGCGTGTGGAAGGCCGAGAGGCCGCTGAACTTGTTGCGCTCGAACGCCGTCAGGGGGCTTCCGAATATCGCGTCCAGTTCGAAACTGCCCGTGCCGGAGTGCGGGCAGATCGGCATATCCAACTCCCCGGCCCACTCGTAGAGCGGATGGAAGTAGGGGTCGTTGATGAGCCGGCCGCCGACCTCGACGCCGCGCAGATTGACGGCGACCGCGCCGTTGTCTTTGGCGAAGCGCAACTGCCCCTCCGCCTCGTCGAGCGCGAGCGCGGGAACGACGGCGGCCCAGCGGAAGCGGCCCTTGCCCTCCGCGTGGACGTCGGCCATCCAGCGGTTGTAACTGCGGCAGAGCGCGGCCTCCTCGGCGGGGTTGGTCGTGATGGGTCCCGTCCACATTGAGGGATAGAGCACCTGCAGGTCCGTTCCGAGTTCGTCCATATGGGCGACCCGCGCCTGAACGTCCAGCATAAACTTGGAGTCCGTCGGCAAGGCGACGTTGCCGACGAAGACGCCGAACTCGCCGCGCGGGCCGCCGCCTGGCCACGCCGTCTTGATCGCGCGACCGCCGATGACCCAGTACTTCAGAATCTCGCCGCTCTCCAGCGTCTGGTAGGCCGTCCCGGGCTTGTACTGCCGCTCGGACGGGTCCATATACTCCCACGTTTGGTCGATCTCTATGACGTGAGCGTCCGCGTCTATGATGCCCATCGCTCGCTCCTTCCGCTGCCGTTCCCATCTCCGCCGCCTGTCCTCGTAGGGGAATCCTACCCTATGTCGCCCCGCTGCGCTCTATCGTCATTCACCCGCAGGCGGGGTCGCCCAATTCACTCCGCCCACCCTGTCATGTCATCCACTGCCCTCCCGCCCTGTGGAGGCAGGGCAGTTAGGCGCCGCCCCTCTGCTATGATGCGTCGGCGATGCTCGTCCGCGACTTGATAGCCGAACGCTTGCGCGAGGCCGCCGCTCAGACGCAGCGCGGCGGGACGCTGCCGCCGTTCGATCTGCCCGCCTCCGGCCTCGTCGAGCGCCCGCAGAAGGCGGAGCGCGGCGACTTCGCGTCCGGCCTGCCGTTGCGCGCGGCGAAGGCCGCCCGCCGCCCGCCGATGGAGATCGCGTCGCTGCTCGCCGACGCTATCCCGACGGACGGCGACGCCGGGCCCATCGGCGAGGTCTACGCCGCGCCCCCCGGGTTCGTCAACTTCCGGCTGAGCTCCGCCTGGCTCCGCGAGCAGACGCGAGCCATACGCAAGGCCGGAGCGTCGTTCGGCGATGTCGACGCGGGCGCGGGCAAGCGCGTCCAAGTCGAGTTCGTAAGCGTCAACCCGACCGGCCCCGTGCACGTCGGGCATGCGCGGGGCGCCGTGCTGGGGAGCGCGCTCGCCCGAACGCTCGCCGCCGCCGGATTCGAGGTCGCGCGGGAGTACTACGTGAACGACGCGGGCGCGCAGATGGACTTGTTTTATCGCTCCGTGTTCGCAAGATACGCGCAGGCGCTCGGCGAAGACAGGCCGCTCCCGCAAGACGGCTATCAAGGGGCGTATCTCGCGGAAGTCGGCGCGGAACTCGCGGAGCGGCACGGCGCGCGCTATCTGGAGGCGGACGAGGAGGAGGCGGTCGCCGCGCTCGGCGAGGAGGCGCTGGAGCGCATGCTGGACGTCATTCGCGCCGACCTCGAGCGCGTCGGCGTCGAGTTCGACGTCTGGTTCCGCGAGCGCGACCTGTACGCGGACGGGCGCTTCGAGGAGGCGATGGCGTTTCTGCGCGAGCGCGGCCACGCCGTCGTCCGCGACGGCGCGGAGTGGTTCGCGTCGTCCGCGCTGGGCGACGAGAAGGACAACGTAATCGTCCGCAGCAACGGCGCGCCCACCTACTTCGCGTCCGACATCGCCTATCACCGCGACAAGTTCGGGCGGCGCGGCTTCGACCGCGTGATCAATGTGTGGGGCGCCGATCATCAGGGGCACGTTCCGCGCATGAAGGCGGTGATGCGCGCGCTCGGGCTCGACCCCGACCGGCTGACGATTCTCATCGCGCAGTTGGTCACGCTCAAGAGCGGGGGCGACGTCGCCCGGGCGTCCAAACGGACGGGGCGCGTCGTGACGCTGGGCGACCTCGTGGACGAGGTGGGCGCGGACGCCTGCCGGTTCTTCTTTCTCTCTCGCGCCGCCGAGAGCCAGATGGAGTTCGACCTGGAACTCGCCAAGAAGCAGTCCGCCGACAACCCGGTCTACTACGTGCAGTACGCGCACGCGCGCATCGCTGGGATTCTCCGGCAGGCCGCCGAGCGCGGCGTTACGTGGGGGGACGGCGACCCCGCGCTGCTGACGGACGACGCGGAACTGGCGCTGATCCGCAAGATGCTGCAACTGCCGGAGTTGGTGGACTCCATCGCCGTGACGCTCGCGCCGCACGCGCTGCCGCACTACGCCGTCGAACTCGCGACGGCGTTTCACTGGTTTTACGATCACTGCCGCGTGCTGTCGTCCGACCCGGCGGACGAGCCGCTGACGAAGGCGCGCCTGCTGCTGGTGGACGCGGCCCGCGCCGCGCTCGCCCGCGCTCTGGGGCTGATGGGCATGTCCGCGCCTGAGGCGATGTAGGAGAGGGGCGGCGGCGTAGGAGTTGGGCCGTCCGCTATGCGGCGGGCGTGTAGACTGCGCGAATGATGTCGCGGACGGCGCGGAGGCGCATCGCTGAAATCGCGGGGCTCGCGGCGCTGTGCGCGGGGCTCGCCCTTATGGGCGCGGCGCTCTTTGCTGGCGTCGACCTCGCGCGGGCGCAGGACGGCGGCGGCGTTGGCGGGCATGCCGAGGGCGGCGTCGGGGGGCAAGTCGAGGAGGGTGGCGTCGAGGGGCAGGACGACGTAACGGTCGACTGCTCCGGCGGAGGCTCCGTTCCCGCAGGCTCGCTGCAGACCGTCGCCTGCGACATCGAGAACGACACGGGCTACAACATTAGTTGGAGCGTGAGCGTTACCGGGGATGTGGTCGTCGTCAGCCGGGACCTAGGGCGCCCCAATCTTGCGCGGATACGCCGGGCGACCGTGCAGGTGCGCGTAAATAGTCCAGGCAGCGTGACGGTGCGGGCGTCGGACCATCAAGACCGCGATTTCGACTCCGTGAGTTTCACGACTATCGAGCCCACCGACACGCCCACCCCCACCTCGACCCCCACGCCTACGGCAACCCCCACGCCAACCCCCACCGCGACGCCGACCCCTGCGCCCGCGCCGCCCGCCGCGAACCCCACCGACACCCCCACCCCCACGCCGACGCGAACCCCGACGCCCACCTCGACCCCCACGCCTACGCCGACGCCAACCTCCACTCCTACGCCGACGCCCACCTCGACCCCCACGCCTACGCCGACGCCTACCCCAACGCGAAGGGCGGATCCGAGCGTTGGGTTCGTCGGGCTCGTCTCCGCGATGAATCCGGGCGATCAGGACGACTTCACCGTCCGGGCGACCAACTTGATTATTCAGGCGCTCTACCGCCTCTCCGTTGTGACGTCGGCGCGCAACCTCGGCTTCAACTCCGCAGGCGGCGGCGTCTCCGGCCAGGGCGGCGTCTCAGGGCAAGCGGAAGGTGATCAGCAAGACGACGAGGAGGAGAGTCAGCCGGGGCCGGTCGGCCTCAGCAGCCACGCGTGCGGAACGGGCTTTCAGGGGATACGGTTCACGGCGACGGCCAAGGCGAAGGACTGGCCGCTCACGCTCGACGCCTGCTATGGCGGCATCGGGACGCTCGTCGCGCGCCTCTACGAGATCGAGTACCCGGAGGACGGAGAGGAGGGCGAGCGCCTCTACGCCATCGCCCGGCATACCGTCCGCGTGGCGACCCCGACGCCGACCTACACGCCGACCCCTACCGGCAGCCCAACGCCGACTCCAACCCCCACGCCCACGGCGACGCCCACGCCTACCCCGACGCCCACGCCTACACCGACGCCTACCCCCACCGCAACGCCTACCCCCACGCCCACGCCAACCCCAACTCCTACTCCCACGCCCACCGGCAGCCCCACCCCAACGCCTACCCCCACCGCGACCCCAACGCCAACGTCGTCGTCCAAGCCGCTCTTCACGCTCATGGCCGGCGGGCGGACCTTGCAGGCGCGGGCGCTCACGCGCATCGGCTCCAAGTGGCTCGCGGGCTACGACACCGGCCGCCTCTACATCTTCTCCAATACAGGAACTTACGAACGCCGCATCAAGACGCCTAACCACGCTGTCCGCGGCCTCGCCACGGACGGAACCAACGTCTTCGCCGTCTCAGGCAGTTGCTGCGGCCACGCCCGCGTCCAAAAGTGGACGCCCCAAGCCAACGAAACGGCCGCGGCGTCCACCGCGCTGAACGCCGCGCTCCCCGCGCCGCCGGGAGGCGGGCGCTACTTCGCCAACGGCGTCGCCTACGACGGAACGAGCCTGTGGATCGCGGTCGCTTGGCCGACCACCGGAGCGAACGCCTGGGCCAACAGCGCCATCCTCAAGGCGAACGCGGCGACAGGCGCGGTCGTTGCGACCTACCGGATGAGCAAGCGCGCCTCCGCGCTGACCCACCATGGCGGCTACCTCTATGCGCTGGTGAACTGGGGCGACCTAGTTCGCGTCTCTCCGTCCAATTTGTCGACGACGGGAACGAACAATTGGGCGATGCGCCGCAGTTCGGCGGGCATTCGGCATGGGCTCGTATTCCGCAACGGGACGGCCTACGGGCTGGTGGGCCAGCGCGGGGAGGCCGTGCGCCAAGCCCGCGCATCCACCGACCCAACGGCGACCCCAACTCCCACTCATACCCCTACCCCTACAGCAACCCCCACTCCCACCGCGACGCCGACGCCTACAGCAACCCCTACGCCTACCCCCACCCCTACGCCTACTCCCACTGCGACGCCAACCCCCACTCCCACGCCCACTCCCACGCCTACTCCAACCCCGACGCCCGCGCGCGCCGCGAACCCCGAGCCCACCGACACGCCAACCCCGACGCCGACGCCTACCCCTACGCCGGCAAGCGCCATCACCTCCATCACGCTCTCCCCCAACACGACGACGCCCGCCCCTAGAAGCCCGCTCGTCGTCACCGCCCGCGTCGACACCTCGCCCGCCGGCCTGCGCGCCTCCTATCGATGGCAGCGGAAAGCCGGCGCCCGATGGGTGGACATTACGCGCCTCCCGTGGCTGAGCATCACCTACTTCAGCGCGAGCGTCCAAACGTTCCGCCTCGTCGCGACGTTGCCCGGCGGCGCGAGCGCGACCTCGCGGGAGATCACAATCACTTGGGGCTCCCCGCCTACCGACACGCCTACGCCCACGCCCGCCGTGAGCCCCACCGATACGCCTACGCCTACCCCAACCGCGACCCCGACGGCGACGCCTACCCCGACCCCGACGGCGACGCCTACCCCCACGCCCACGCCTACCCCAACCCCCACGCCTGCGACAACGACGACTGTCACGATTAAAGCGGTCTCGGTAACGGCGGGCTCCACGCCGCCGGCGGTCGGCGCGTCTACGACCCTCGCGGCGAGCGTGGTCACGGATCCCGCCAACAGCGCGGCGACTTACAAATGGCAAAAGAAGGTCGGCAGCGCGTGGAGCAATCTAACCTCGACAGGGTCGCGGATCAGCGTCCAGTCCAGCACGGGAGGCGCAACGCTGTTCAGAGTCATCGCAAGCCCCAGTTCGGGCTCCAGCATAACCTCGCCTGAAATCGCCATCACTTGGGGAGGAACGGCTCCGACTACGCCTACGACCTACGCAGCGCCGGTGAGCATTCCGAGTCCTGGGAATTCCTTCGAACGTGCTGCTATAACGGCTCTGTGCTTTCCAAATGTCTCAAGCCGGTATGCTAGAAATGAGACATCCCTGCAGTCTCCTAGTGGATCATCGCATGTGGCGCGTGCTGAAGTGTGGGCAGGGATGGCTAGCAGGGCCAATACGTGGTGCGTGGAAGGCCGCTATGTGAGCAGTTCAACCTCCGGGGCGACCCGAAGTTCTTGGAATGGCGGCATACATCAAGGCGAATTGGCGTTCGTCAATCTCAATATCACGGAATTCGTGTCAGCAGTGCGCACGCTTAATTTCGGAAAACTGGCAAAATTCTTCCAAGTGTCCGATCCTAGCCGGTCGGATACGCCCGCAGAGAGCGTCAATCACACTTGCTCCTCTTGCCAGGGAGGAACGCTCCACAATACGCGCATATTCACCGAAAGACGACTACTGAAGCACCACATATTCCATGCGTTCGGGCATCACGAATTCGCTGTTCAAGGATGGGTGGGAGCCATGCAGACGGAGGCGTCCTGGATCGTTCCGTCGAAAGTACCGACGAGCATCGGTGATTTGCTCAGTGCGCTGTTGTCAGAGATAATCAGTGACCTGACGGACGAGATAGTCGCCTTGATAAGGCGATAGCTAAGGAGGGATACATGAAGAGCGTCGTTCTGGCCAGCATCAAGACAGCCGTGACTTTCTTGGCTGCCTCTACGCTTCTGCTTGCGCTTGCCGCGTGTGGAGGCATGTTGCCGACGCCTACGGCCGAACCGACCGTTGCCCCTCCTTCCGCGGCGCCAGGACAGATCCCCTCCCTCGCGTCAACTCCCACCCCAACGCCAACTTCCACCCCTGCCGCCAATCAGCAAACCTTGCCTTCCCCGGGCGACGTGGAGATAAAGATGGATTGCGGTCATCCAATGGCGAATTCATACGATGTCGCATCCGTGGCGACTGCTCCTCACTACCATTGGGTCTACGATATTCGGGTCTCAGGAGAAGATTACCACATTAGGGTGACTATGCTCGAACAAGGTGGCGCGGTCAATGAATTTATGGGGGTAAGCGGAGTCAATTATGTGTACACTGAAGGTCAATGGGGAAGACTTGGCCAATACTTTCCGTTATCTGCATTCCATTCCCCACATCCAATAGAAGGCGAATTCGTTGTGTGCCCGGATCTGAAAATCGGGCCGCTAACGAAGGTTGGGCCAGAATTATTGAATGATATCTCCGTTGATCATTTCAGGCTAACTGAGGGATCAAGCGTCGGGCCGGTAGCCAATACTGGAGGCGCTCCATCCACAGCGGATGTAGTGGATAGAACCTGGGACATATGGGTGGATTCGAATGGTCAACTGGTGCAGACGGCGCTCGTTGCGGACTACGCAGCAACTCCTGACTACGCTGCGTTTCAGGTTGACATTCAATCGACAATATCAGGCGTTGGGGAGCCCAACATTATCACTGCTCCTACGCTGTCCACCGCCACGCCTACACCAACGGTGACTCCATGACCGTGATTCGCGTTGCCATAGCGTTGGCCGTCGCGCTCGCGCTCGCCGGGTGCGGTGTCGAGTTGCCTGCCGTGAACCCTGCCGCTCCCGGCGAAATTTCCGCGCCCGCTTCTACGGCCACCCCGACGCAAACGCCGACCGCTACGCCTGTCGCCACTCACCATGCTTTGGCGGAATTTGGCCGCCCGATCAGCGACGCGTCTATTTTGACTCTGGTAAGGCGACACAACGCAATGATTTGGAGAGCGTACACGGACATTGGCGGATTCGGCGGGTCATCGGGACTCAGAGGGCCGGTGAACCTCGAAACATTAGCAGGATTAGACCGCACTGAACACGCTTCAGTTTTCGACTCTGCTGTCTTCTTGCGAGAACTCCGCGCGAACAGAGTGAGCGATTTCAGCGGCGCTCTTTCAGGCTCAATTGGGAGTATGGCTCAATTCCTCATTGCTGATCATTCCGCGCAAGAAATGCAGGATAACTCGGACGCTCGAGTTCAAGGCGTGGAATTGCTCGCCAGCAATGACCGCTTATCGTTTGCTCGAGATCGAACAGCGGCCGGGGATCCACACGTTTACGCAATTGAAGTGTACGGAAGCGAGTCAAATCTGCGGAATCTCGGATCGGACCCGGCCGTGCGGCGGTTCAACATAGTGGCTATAGGAAGCGTTCCTAGGTGGAATTGGCCATACCCGTTTGACGCTGCAGCCGTATCAGGGTCAGGGGGAGATTACTACCATTTGGATGGGAAAACTCTGTACGCTCGGCTTGAGGCCTTAGCTAACAGAAGAGACCCTACGCCAACTCCTACCCCCACGCCTACTCCTACTCCTACGCCTGCTCCTACCCCCACGCCGACGGTGACTCCTACTGCTGCGCCCGCCCCTCCGCCCGGCCCGGTGAGCGGGCAGTAGGCAAGCGAGCGTATACTCCCAACGATGAGCAAGCGGACCGCATTCGCCTTCATCGCCATAGCGTTGGCCGCTTTGCTAGGGCTTATTGCGGCGTGCGAGCCGTCCGCCGAGTTGGACCGCGGTCGGATTGACGACCTCGCGTCCAATTCCGGCCGCGCTGCCGCTCCGCCCGGTTCTCCTATCCCTACCCCCACCCTGGAGCCAACCCTCACTGCCTCGTCTGAGTTGATTGCCACGCCTACGCCGAACCTCCTTTCAACCGCTTCTTCATCCAACCAACCGACAACCAACACATTATTGATCCCTCCCCCTCGCCTGACCCCGGATACGTTAGACCAGTACATCTTCAGCGCTGACGTCATTGTCCGCGCATCGCTGCTGTCCGCCGCCGCCGCAGTGGAAGGGGCAGGGGCGGCCTTTCAGCCAGTGAACAACCTGCGCTTCCGGGCAATCGAGCACTTGAAAGGGACAGGAGCGGCGGAATTCACCGTGCAGGTCTCCCCGCCTGCATACGAAGCGACTTACGGCACGCGGGAGGAGGCGCAACGCGCCGCCGAGGCTCAGTTGGCGTCGCGCAACAGCGTTTGGGATGACCGGGAGGGGGCGCTCTTCCTCAAGACCACAGGAGTTTCCGGGGCCTCGTCCGCGTCGACTACAACGTTCAATTTCGTTTGGCTCGCCACGAGTTCCCCTTTGGAATACACGATAGACACGATTGCCAGGACATGGCTTCCCTCCACGAGCGCACCCGGCGCGGGAGGGCAGTCGGACGCCGATATCCGGTACCTAACGAGCGCAGGTGAATCTCAGGTCATCGGTATATCAGGCAGCGCAGAAGCGACATCAGTGTCGCTTGCTGACTTGCGCTCCCAAATCACAGCGATGGACGCGCTGTTGGACAAAGGATCAGGCATAGAAGGATACAGAGATTGCATAGCCCATCAACTGGCGCAGGAAACATACAAGCGCGAGTATCTAGCGAAGACAGGAACTGCTTTAAAGAACTTATTATTTGAGCATCGCATTGCGTCAGGTCTGGCCGCAGGCGAATCGATTTCATCTCAGCCTGAGAAAAACACTTATGCTCAAAGCCCCCGGTATAGCCGCTTCTGGGTGGAAGGGGCAGACAAGGCGCACTTTGCCGCAGGCGTGTTGGATGACGATCAGGATCCAGCGAATGGATGGTTCTACTATCAGAGGACCGCCCGACCACTGCCTGCAGGCGAGTACCAAGTAGCCGTCAATTTCGTCCATTATATCGACATACCTTGCAACTACGATTCGGGTTCGCGTTTCCTCAGGAGATTAATTGTAACCGCCCCTGAAGGCACCATTCACGAGGCGTTCTTCGACCCGGTAGCCATCGGTTCCGCAATCGGCGCCGACGGGGCGAACGGAGCGCTGAAGCCGGCGACGTTCACCGTCAACGGAACGTCTACTATGCTCCAAAGCCTCCAGTGGCGTAATAGCGGGATAATCACGCTCGCGCTCAGTCCAAACTCTTCACTCAGCGGGCTTGCGCTAGACTTCATCGCGCTCGACGGGACGGTTGCGCTCACTCTTCCGGCCAGCGCCGCGAAAACGGACACTGCGGCCGGAACGGTGACGTGGTCCAGCGCCGCCGCGCCATGGAGCGCCGGCGACCAACTAATGCTCCGCATCCGCAACGCCGCCGCGACGACGGCGCCGACGCCAACAGCGACCGCAACTCCCACCGCAACGCCGACGCCAACCCCAACTGCAACGCCAACCCCAACCGTGGCGCCCGCCCCTCCGCCCGGCCCCGTGAGCGGTCAATAGGCAAGCATATACTCCCCCACGATGAGCAAGCGGACGACATTCGCCTGCATCGCCATAGCGCTGGCCGTCGCGCTTGCGCTCGCGTCAACCCCAACCCCAACCCCCGCCCGCGCCGCGAACCCCGGGCCCACGCCCACGGCGACGCCCACGCCGACCCCTACGCCGACGCCCACGCCAACGCCAACGCCCACCCCGACGCCTGCGACAACGACGGTCAGCGTCGAGGCGAGCGTCAACGACCCCTTCCCATCGTCGGGAGATTCGGTCACGCTCACGGCGAGCGCGGACGGGCCGAGCGGCGCAAGGTACACGTATCAATGGCAGCAGAAGTCGGGCGCGACTTGGGCGAACATCAGCGGCGCGACGTCGGCCACGCTCTCGCGGACATACAGCGCGCGGGGCACGCGCGTCTTCCGCGTTCGCGCAACCTACGGCTCCACGACCGCGACGTCGGAGGCCGTCATGCCGACGTGGGACGCGACGAAGATCGTGGTGGATATGCTGTCGGCGATGGAGCGGCGCGTCGGCGCGCTGTCCGCCTACACGACGGCGCAGACGGCGTTTCTGAACTGCGTGCAGCGGCGGACGGGGACGCGGCTGGCGTCGTTCGACGCGGCGCTCGACCGCTACGCAGGCGGAACGAAGACGGCGGTGGACGCTTGCGAATCGAGCGGGGCGCCGCGCAGCGGAGACTCGCCCGCGCTCGCCAGGACGACGATGTTCGCAACGTATCAGCGGCTGTCCAAGCAGGAACTGGCGGCGATGCGGCGGACGAGTTCCGAGTACGACCTGTTCCTGTCGACCGAACCCGGGCGTGAGTTCCTAGGCTACGTGAGTTCGCCGAAAATCGTGAAGCGGTACGCGGGCTACATTGCGCAAAGCGGGAGCGGGAGCGGGGGCGTGTCCGGCCAAGCGTCGACGACCGGCTTTAACTGCATGGAGGTGTTGGATTGTCTGATATTCGACACGCCGCATAGTTGGTGGAGGACGAATGGAGTCGCGTTGGAAAATCGCATAAAAAACCCAACAACTTGGCCACGGTATGCGTTTCTAGATACGGCAGCCGACAGATGCACGGGCATCAGACCTTTCTTCGGCATAGGCCCCGACACCACTGGAGATGGTCCGGTGCCGTCTTGCGTAAAGCACGACGTAGCATACGCAAGCCTGCAGGAGTTCAAAGGCACGAGCGATGGGAATGAATTAGACGAAACATGGAATCCAGTTAATAAGTACCTCGCTGATTCTAAATTCTTCCGCGACATAGACACGCACGACTGTGAAGACCCGAGTTTTGCCGCTAGAATCTCATACTGCTTACTCTGGAAAAGAGCCACCGCAAGCGTATATCATTTTGGGGTAGCGATAATCAATAATAAAGGGTGGCCTATCACAATGCAGGACATGGAACACGCGAATTACAGGCTCGATGAGTTCTATAATCCTTCTTTTGTCGGATGCACAACTCCAGTATTGCCGAGAATTTCTGACTTGATGTCCAGCCGTTCAAATGAAACAGTGACTTTAACATGGCGGTTCCATGCAGGGTGCACGGTGAAAATCGCCCACGCTAACTTTAATCTATCCAGGGGGAGTGTAACTCAAACAGTGACTCCTTCGTGCACTACTTTGGCAATGAGAACCACATGTTCATACACATATTCGTCTCCAAACAAGGGAGGCTATGTTGCCGTTTACCTCGCTCCGAAGTATCATGAATATGGCCCTGTCATCTATCGGAACCATTTAGAAGTAGGTGTGCTATGATATCCTCGATCCCGTTCATTCCGTTCATGTTGGAAATACTCCTGCTCTACGCAGCAGCGGTTGGGCTGCTGCTGGCGCCGTTCGCAGGGTTAGGGATGGGGCTGGCGGCGCGAGCAAAGGGGCTGAACGCCTGGGGATACGGGGCGTTAGGCGCATTCTACTCGACCTTGAGCATCTTTCTATGGTTGTATATGATGACCCGCCTTTTCGACAGGGCGCCCAAACGCTCTTGCATTATTTTAGGTTATGTGTTGCTGTATTGCTGCTGGTTGTTCGGACAGATATGCACGTTCGGGATTTTGGCAAGCTTTGAAATAGAAAGGCCTTATACGGGTCTCTTTTGGATAATGTTTGCTATGTTTATTCTCTCGTTGACGCATATTCTTGTTCATAATCAGATTTCACGAGCCTTTCCCAAAACTTCCAGCAGGATACTAACGCATATTGCTTACTTGATGCCTTTCGTGTACATTTCGATTGGCCATGTTCTCTGGATCCTTTACGTGATCAGAGACGAGTGAGGAGGCGGTGATGGAAATTCTCATCGCACTGCCGTTCTTGGCGCTGTGGATCGGCGCGCTCTTTGCGGCGCTGGGGCTGCTCTTCGCGCCTGTCGCCGCGATTTACTGCAGACATTCGGCGCGGCAGAACGGCTTGAACCCCCGGCGTTACGCGCTTATGGGTGGCGTGTATTCCTGCTTGTTCTTCGTTCCAGCGGTCTTTCTATCGAAGGAAATTCGAGGTAAAGAAGTGTCGAGAAACGCCATCAATCGAACATATATTGTCTTGTATTCTTATTGGGCAATTGGACCGGTAGGCCTCCCATTGATGCTAGACTTGGTCGGAGGAGGAAGCCTATTGTGGTTCGTGTTGTTCGTTATATGGGTTGCGTCTATAGTTCGCGCGAATAACCGGAATCAAGAAGCGCAGGTTGTCCCTTTGTCTATTATGAGTTACGCTTACATAACTCCATTTGCGCTGGCGTACTTGAGTTCAGTAGTTTCCATTGTGTTCTCAATTGCGGGATGGGTATAATGATCATCTTTGTTCCGTTCGTGGTGGAAGCCGGACTCAGGCTCATGGCGTGGCTGGGGTTGATCTTTATGCCGTTCGCCGCCTTAATCAGCGGGTGCATCGCGCGATCAAGAGGACTCAGCCCCCTGCGTTACGCGATTAGCGGAGCCGCATTGTCCGCGCTGCTCTTCATTCCTTGGATGTACTTCGTCCTCCGCTTATTCAATAAGTCGATCCCCGTATTCGTTGCTGTAGTTGGTTACGGCCTTCTATATTCCTCTATTATGATTGGACATATAGGGATTATTCTGATACTGTTCATAGTGCTGGAAGAAGAGAACTCTCCAAGTGAGGCTATGGCTGATTTCGCCTATGCAATGCTCGTTGCGCTATTGATCTCTGGCGCTTTTCTCGCAACAATTGCTATTTGGAAGCGGCATTTGCAACGCATTGCATGGCTTCCTGTGCACTTAATCAGCCTAGTCGCTCAGATAACCCCATTCATCATTGCATTGGTGGGTGTTATTTTCTTCCATCTATTCTTCTACACATACTCCCCATTTGATGAAATTTGGTGGCCGAAGAGGGTCAGATAATGGTGCTCCTGCTGATATCTTACGCTTTCGTGCTGAACTTGTTATTCGCGCTCGTGGCCGCCTTCGGCTTGCTTTGGGCGCCGTTCGGCGCTTTGGTCTACGCTCGGATCGCCAAGTCGAAGGGCGTTCCGGTCGCGCCTAACGCCATCCGTGGGCTAGTCTACTCTATGCTTCTGTTTTTCCCATGGGCGTATTTTGCAATCCGAATGACCGGGCGACAAATCCCCACTTCCTGCATAGTCGCCGGATACGTTGCTCTCTATGTCTGTTGGTTTGCAATCTTGTTCAACAGAGCCTTTTATGTAGCCATAGACGTACCCGGACCAAACGGATTCCTTGCGCTGCTGCATGCAGCGCTGCTCATTGTTTCCATCGTACAGTTCCACTGCGTTTCTCCTTACACGCGGAGTTCATCAGGAATTGCCTATTTGAGGTATACGCATTTGGCGCCGTTTTTCTATATGAGCATTGGGCTGTATATCCAGTTGTTCTATAACCTTATTACCGGAGGGAGGATATTGTGATCTTCGCGATATTCACCACTTCTCTCCTCTTGACGCAATTCCTGCATCTGGCGTTGGCGGCGGGGTTGCTGTGGGCGCCATTCAACGCCTTGCTTTGCTTCAAAGCGGCGAAAAAGCGCACCTTGACCGGATGGCCTTACGCCGTCGCAGGGGCGGCATATTCGATACTACTCGTCTTGCCGGGTTTGTATTTGTTGCTGCGTTTGCGCGGCAATGCGATTCACCGCAGTCAGATTATCGCAGCCTATGCCCTCTGTGGATTAGTGTTTCTTATACTAACGGCTTCGTCATACGGCCTGTTTATTATCACCGCGCATGAAGGAGCGCGCATCAGTTCGATGTACGGATACTTTTGCGTTGCCATGCTCTTGCTCGCCGTCATTGCAAGCGCCGAATTATACGCATTTCTCAAGAACATACACCTACTCTACCGGAACCCCAAAGAAGGACAGCGTTGCTTGCTGAATCGCGCGCAATTATCGCCATTCCTCTATGTCGCTCTTGGTGACATAGGCTTGGTTATGCTACTATTCAGGACATAAGGGCTACGACATGGAATATCTCGCCCAATTCTACGCTTTGGCCGCGCCGATAATGCTGGCGGTCGGCGTGGCTTGGGCTCCGTTCGCCGTCGTCATCGGCTTGATCGTCACTCGCCGGCGGAGGCAAGCGAAACTCCCTGACGAACCGACCACTGAGCGCTTCATCATCATGACGGCGTTGCACTCCGCCCTGATGGTTTTCCCTTGGATTTACCTATTCGCCTACTGGATAGGCAGGCCGATTCCGTCGCGGCTGGTGCAATGCGGTTACGCTGCGATGTACATCCGCTGGTTCTTCTCACCGGCTTGGGTTGGACTCTATGTTGGAGTGATTGCCCTTTTAGACATATCCCCAGTAAGCTGGGGATGGAGGTTAGAGGTTGGACTCATTGTTTCTATGGTCATTCTTCTTGGGTTGAACTGGTGTATGCTATTTCGATCAATCAGAGGCATGTTGCGACGGAAATCTATAATTCATACGAAGCCTATGCGGTCATTCCCTAGCAATGACATGTACTATCTGAAACCAATCTTTCTCTGGCTCGTTATGGATGTTGGAACAATCTTTGTGGGCATATACATAGTCCTTTTTCTCTGGGGCCTTGCCTACGCCTTCAATCCATGGTAAAGACAACATATAATAAGGCGTAAGGTCAACCTTAGGCACTAGGAGTAAACACGTGGAAACTAGCGGCATTGACGCCCTATGGGACTTGGTCTTCCTGTTCATCTTCGTTGCGCTGATTGGCTACCTGACAACGCCGCTTCCCGCTTACATATCTTACCGGGTTGCGCGATCAAAGGGAATGCGTATCAGCCTCTGCGTTGGAGCCGCGTACTGGGGAGCCTTGTTCGTGCCTTGGTTCTACCTCCTGGCGCGAATAACCGGCGACCAAATTCCGCGCAGAGTTACGGTTGCGCTCTACGCCGCGTTGTATATCCTATGGGTTGGCATGATCGGTTTGTACATTTTCTGGGCGTTCAACGCAATAGAATATAACTATGCTTATGAGGAACGCAGGGCCGATGGAGAAGGCGCCGGCATGCGAACAACCATCGCGTTTGCCGCAACAATTATCACTTGCTCCGTCACGCTAATTTACTCGCTGTTAGGCTTGATTTTCGAGCGGTTTTCATCGTTTGGAGAAGGCGGAAATAAGATCAAACAAATGCTCGTTCCCACGAGCCGCGACGCGCTGCCCTACGCCGTGGGCGCGCTGTGGATCCCGCTGTTATTCAGCACGGGATTTTTCGACTATATGACAACGCTTGCGATTGTTTTCGCCGTGTGGCGCTTGCTCTGCCGGCACGGCGGCGAAAGGCGCGCGGTCAGCGCCGAGCAGCGGGCGCGCGTTCCCGATTGGCGGGAAGCGTTGCCGTTCGCGTTCTTCGCCTACTGGATTCTGATGTTCCCCGTAATGTGGGGCATATTCTATGGCATCGCCAGCCCATAACTGCGAGTGCTGGCATATACTCCCCCAACGATGAGCAAGCGCGCAGCATTCGCCCTTGTCGCCATAGCGCTGGCCGTCGCGCTCGCGCTCGCATTAACCCCAACCCCGACGCCCGCGCGCGCCGCGAACCCCGAGCCCACAGACACGCCTACGCCGACGCCAACCCCCACCCCCACGCCGGCAAGCGCCATCACCTCCATCACGCTCTCACCGAACACGACGACGCCCGCCCCTAGAAGCCCGCTCGTCGTCACCGCGCGGGTCGACACCTCGCCCGCCGGCCTGCGCGCCTCCTATAGATGGCAGCGGAAAGCCGGCGCCCGATGGGTGGACATCACGCGCCTCCCGTGGCTGAGCATCACCTACTTCAGCGCGAGCGTCCAAACGTTCCGCCTCGTCGCGACGTTGCCCGGCGGCGCGAGCGCGACCTCGCGGGAGATCACGATCACTTGGGGCTCCCCGCCTACCGACACGCCCACGCCGACGCCAATTCCTACGGCGACCCCTACGCCTACTCCTACGGCGACTCCTACGCCCACGGCGACGCCCACGCCCACGGCGACGCCCACGCCCACCCCCACGCCTGCAACGACGACGATCAGCGTCGAGGCGAGCGTCAGCGACCCCTTCCCATCGTCGGGAGATTCGGTCACGCTCTCGGCGAGCGCGGACGGGCCGAGCGGCGCAAGGTACACGTATCAATGGCAGCAGAAGTCGGGCGCGACTTGGGCGAACATCAGCGGCGCGACGTCGGCCACGCTCTCGCGGTCGTACTCGACGCGAGGAACGCGTGTCTTCCGCGTTCGCGCAACCTACGGCTCCACGACCGCGACGTCGGAGGCGCTGATGCCGACGTGGGACGCGACGAAGATCGTGGTGGATATGCTGTCGGCGATGGAGCGTCGCGTCGGCGCGTTGTCCGCCTACACGACGGCGCAGACGGCGTTTCTGAACTGCGTGCAGCGACGGACGGGAACGCGCCTCGCGTCGTTCGACGCGGCGCTCGACCGCTACGCGGGCAGGACGAAGACGGCGGTGGACGCGTGCGAATCGAGCGGGGCGCCGCGCAGCGGAGACTTGCCCGCGCTCGCCAGGACGACGATGTTCGCAACGTATCAGCGGCTGTCCAAGCAGGAATTGGCGACCATGCGGCGGACGAGTTCCGAGTACGATCTGCTGCTCTCCACCGATTTGGGACGCGAGTTCCTCAATTCCGTGAGTTCGCCGGAGATCGTGAAGCGGTACGCGGGCTATATTGCGCAAAGCGGGAGCGGGGGGGTGTCCGGGCAAGCGTCGACGACGGGCTTCGACTGCGTCCCATCCATTACTCCGTTATCTTTGTCTCGGAAGTTAGAGGCATTAAACTGTTTAGTGTTTGATACTCCGCACAGTTGGTGGGTTGCAAACGTTCTTGAGTTGAAACGGCGTATAGAACCACCATCAACCTACCCTCAGTACAGTTTTCTTCAGTATGGACCAGGGGATAAGTGCACATTCTCTCCTGATGGTCCGATACCGTCTTGTCGTAAACATGATGTGGCGTATGCGAGCCTGCGTTACTTTGTTGGAGGGACTGATTCGGATGAATTAGATGCTGTGTGGAATCCGGTGAATAAATATCTGGCAGATTCCAAATTTTATCGGGACATAGAGCAGCACGGATGTGAGAGCCCTAGCAAACTTGCCGAAGAAACGCTGTGCACTCTCGATAAAAAGACAATGGCTAGTGTATACCACTGGGGCGTAGCAGTATTTAATAGCAAGAAATGGCCAATTACAAAACAGGACATAGAGCATGCAGATCACGGCCTTGATGCAATTTACAACCCGCGATTTAGTGAATGTTCTTCTCCGCAAATTCCTGCGATAAGAAATCTACGCCTTACCAGGACAGGGAGAGTGCTCACTATGACGTGGGACTTCTCTGCCGGGTGTGTTGTCGGCCTAAACGACGTGGTTTTCAAGTGGTCTACTTCGGGAATGTATCAACCATTAGATCCAAACAGGCTAAGGAATTTATGCTCCACTAGCAACGAACAGACAAGGTGTTCCTACAGCACATCATCTTTTAGTGTAGGCGAATCCGTATCGCTTTACACCGCGGCAAAGGACATAGAATATGGAGATGAAAAATATGGAGAGACTTTGTGGGAGAGAATACAATGATCATCATATCTGTTCCGTTCGTGGTGGAAGCCGGACTCAGGCTCATGGCGTGGCTGGGGTTGATCTTTATGCCGTTCGCCGCCTTAATCAGCGGGTGCATCGCGCGATCAAGAGGACTCAGCCCCCTGCGTTACGCGATTAGCGGAGCCGCATTGTCCGCGCTGCTCTTCATTCCTTGGATGTACTTCGTCCTCCGCTTATTCAATAAGTCGATCCCCGTATTCGTTGCTGTAGTTGGTTACGGCCTTCTATATTCCTCTATTATGATTGGACATATAGGGATTATTCTGATACTGTTCATAGTGCTGGAAGAAGAGAACTCTCCAAGTGAGGCTATGGCTGATTTCGCCTATGCAATGCTCGTTGCGCTATTGATCTCTGGCGCTTTTCTCGCAACAATTGCTATTTGGAAGCGGCATTTGCAACGCATTGCATGGCTTCCTGTGCACTTAATCAGCCTAGTCGCTCAGATAACCCCATTCATCATTGCATTGGTGGGTGTTATTTTCTTCCATCTATTCTTCTACACATACTCCCCATTTGATGAAATTTGGTGGCCGAAGAGGGTCAGATAATGGTGCTCCTGCTGATATCTTACGCTTACGTGCTGAACTTGTTATTCGCGCTCGTGGCCGCCTTCGGCTTGCTTTGGGCGCCGCTCGGCGCTTTGGTCTACGCTCGGATCGCCAAGTCGAAGGGCGTTCCGGTCGCGCCTAACGCCATCCGGGGGCTAGTCTACTCTATGCTTCTGTTTTTCCCATGGGCGTATTTTGCAATCCGAATGTCCGGGCGACAAATCCCCACTTCCTGCATAGTCGCCGGATACGTTGCTCTCTATGTCTGTTGGTTTGCGATATTGTTCAACAGAGCCTTTTATGTAGCCATAGACGCACCCGGACCAAATGGATTCCTTGCGCTGCTGCATGCAACATTGCTGATTGTTTCCATCGTACAGTTCCACTGCGTTTCTCCTTACACGCGGAGTTCATCAGGAATTGCCTATTTGAGATATACGCATTTGGCGCCGTTTTTCTATATGAGCATTGGGCTGTATATCCAGTTGTTCTATAACCTTATTACCGCAGGATCGCTATGGCGATGATCGCCGCTCTCTTGCTGTTCGCGCCTTGCCGGAATGTTGTGAGAGTGGTATGGTTGCTGCGTTCCGGTTCCCCTATACTCAGGCTCCAACCTAGCATCTACGAGGAGGCGGTGACATGATAGGGCTGCTTGCCGTACCGTTTGTGGCGCTGTGGATCGGTGCGCTCTTCGCGGCGCTGGGGCTGCTCTTCGCGCCTGTCGCCGCGATTTACTGCAGACGTTCGGCGCGACAGAACGGCTTGAACCCCCGGCGTTACGCGCTTATGGGCGGCGCGTATTCAGTAATGTTTTTCGTGCCTGCGATCTACTTGCTGGCGCGACTTCGAGGCGGAACTATACCACGTGGAACCGTAATTGCAGCCTATGTTGCATTATATTGTTACTGGTTTCTTGGGCCGGTGGGCATGGCGATTCTCATGGCGGCAATTGGCGCGGGAATTGAGATGTGCGTTGCTCTCTTCCTTGTATGGATTGCATCGGCGGCGTATGTGATCCTTTCGAATCAGGAAGCGTCGCGCAGCCTATTGAACTTGCGCGCGCCTGTAATTCCACGGTATATTCACTTAGTTCCGTTCCTACTCGCTTACTTAAGTTCTATTGCGTCTATCCTATTTCCATTCGTGGCGGATAGCAGGCTGATGAGGTAACGATGTGGAATACGTCCATGCACCCCTGACAGGGACACCGACGCCCACGCCCACTCCTGTCGATGCGCCCACGCCAACTCCAACCTCCACGCCGACCACCACACCCACGCCCACCCCAACGCCGACGCCCGCCCCTCCGCCCGGCCCGGTGAGCGGGCAGTAGGCGGGGGAGCGTATACTTCCGTCGCGATGAGCAAGCAGACGACATTCGCCTGCATCGCCATAGCGCTGGCCGTCGCGCTCGCGCTCGCCGGGTGCGGGAGCGCGTTGCCGACGCCGACATCAGGAGAGCCGATGCCGCAGCAGAACGCAACCCCAACGCCTGCCGTAAGCATCGTCGCGTACATAGGAGGGCACGCCCTGACGCACGCTGAGTTCCTCGAAAGGAGAGCGATGGTCGAGGAAAGCGTGGCGAGCATGGAGCGCGATGTTCGGGACGTGTTCCCAAACCCGAATTCCGATATAGACCGGGAATTCTATCCCACTCTGCTTGAACAGTGGCCGCCGAGAATAGCGATACTGAAGCGTTACGGAAACGATTCAGTCGCTTTCGCTGAACTGGTCTACGAATACGCGCTAATGGCGGCTGCGATCCGCGCGGGGCACACAGTTTCAGACGATGAGGTGGCAGCATTTATGAAGGAGCAAAGCGCCAATTTGGACTTAGCGCTGAGCGATCCGGTTGCGAAGAGCGAAGTGAACGAATTCCTCGCTGAGTCAGGCGGGAGAGAATCTTACTTAGCCAGAGTAGCTTTTTCCGCCAAACGCAACCTGTTGATCGGCAAGCGCCTACGGGCTTCTTATGAGCGGATGAGGGTTGATCACAATGATTTCGAAGCCCTAGACAATGCCCGTTGGAAGGTCTTAAAGACTGCGGTTGCCGCCGTTGAAATTCAATTGACGGGAACTCCTAAGATAGACGCTTCGCCAGAAAAAGTCATAGCGTATATGAATGAAGGGGAGGCTCTCGAGGCATCGGAGTCTCTCCGAGCCACTGCGCCGACTGCCACCGCAGGATCGCTATGGCGGTGACCGCTGCTCTCTTGCTGTTCGCCGCCGCCCTAAATGTCGAGGTTCTTCACCTGGCGGGCGTGCGCTTGGATCCACTCCTTGCGCGGCTGCACCAGGTCGCCCATCAGTTCCGTGAACGCCCGGTCAGCGTCTGCGGCGTCCTCGACGGACACCTGCAGCAGCGTCCGCGCCGACGGGTCCATCGTCGTCTCCCAGAGTTGCTCCGGGTTCATCTCGCCGAGCCCCTTGTAGCGCTGCAGGCCGATGCCCTGCCGCTCCGAGTTGCGCTCCAGCGTTCCCGCGAGTTCGTGCCACGGCACCCCGCTGGCGACCTCGTTGTCGCGCCGCGACACCGCGTAGACGTGACCGTTCACCCAGTCCGCCATCGGCGGGAACAGTTGCTGCGCCCGGTGGACCATCGCCGACTCCAGCACGCGCGGGACGTTGATCGTCCCGTAGCCCGCGACCTCGATGAAGTTCTCGCCCTTCTCCGGGTCGCCGGCCTTTTTGCACTCGAAGCCCTGCGCCGTCAGCCACCCGGCGACGGCGTCCACCGACCCCTCGCCCTCGAACGCGAGGCGGTACACGCCCTTCTCCGCGCCCTGCATAAACGGCCCCACCAGTTCCGGCGCGAGCCCCAAGTTGGAGAGCGGGCGCGTCCAGTTCTGGAACTCCTTGAGCCGCTCCACCAGCCCCTGAATCTTCGCGCCGGAGAGCAGCGCCTCGCCCTCCTGCGTCTTGACCGCGAGCCGGCCGTAGAGTTGCTTGGCGAGCCAGCCGTCCTTCTCGGCCTCCGAGTACTGGTACTGGACGGACCTGCCCCGCGACGCGCGGTAGAGCGGCGGCTGCGCGATGTAGAGGTGCCCCTGGTCTATCAACTCCCGCATATTGCGGAAGAAGAAGGTGAGCAGCAGCGTGCGGATGTGCGCCCCGTCAACGTCCGCGTCGGTCATAATGATGACCTTGTGGTAGCGGAGTTTGGGGAGGTTGAAGTCCTCGCCCAATCCCGCGCCGAGCGCGGTGATGAGCGCGCGGATCTCCTCGTGCGCGAGCATCTTGTCGGGGCGCGCCTTCTCGACGTTGAGGATCTTGCCGCGCAGCGGGAGTATCGCCTGCGTGCGGCGGTCGCGCCCGCCTTTCGCCGAGCCCCCGGCGGAGTCGCCCTCCACCACGTACAACTCGCAGAGTTCGGGGTTGCGCTCGGAGCAGTCGGCGAGTTTGCCCGGGAGCGAGCCGCCGTCCATCGCGTTCTTGCGAATCACGAGGTCGCGCGCCTTCCGCGCCGCCTCCCGCGCCTTCTGCGACGTGAGGCACTTCTCGACGATGCGCCGCCCCTCGTGCGGATGCTCCTCCAGGTAGAACTCCAAGTGCTGGACGAGCGTCTGCTCGACGGCGGTCTTCGTCTCCGCGTTCCCCAGTTTGCCCTTCGTCTGCCCCTCGAACTGCGGCTCCTCGAGGCGGACGCTCACGATCGCCGTCAGCCCCTCGCGCACGTCCTCGCCGCTGAAGTTGCCGACGTCGTCTTTGACCAGTTTGCTCTTCTTGGCGTAGTTGTTGATGGCGCGCGTCAGGCCGGCGCGGAACCCCACGAGATGCGTCCCGCCGTCCGCCGTGTTGATGCAGTTGGCGAACGCCAGCGTGGACTCGTAGAAGCCCGTGTTGTACTGCAGCGCGACCTCCACCATCGCGTGGTCGGTCTTCTGCTCGTAGTAGAACGGCTCGTCCTGCAGCGTCTCGCGGCTCTGATTCAGTTGCTTCACGAAACTGGCGATGCCGCCCTCGAAATAGAACGCGCGGTCGGCGTCCGGGTGCGCCTCCGACGCGAACGCGAGCCATATCCCCTTGTTGAGATAGGCCATCTCGCGGAAGCGCTGCGTCAGCGTGTCGCGGTCGTAGTTGGGCGGCCCGAATATCTCCCCGTCCGCCATAAAGCGAACCTGCGTCCCCTCCGTGAAGGCGTCGCCCTCGGGAACGGGCCCCTCGTCCTCGACATCGCCGTCGGGAACGCCCCGCGTGTACTCCTGCGAATAGATCCGCCCGTCGCGCCGCACCTCGACGCGCATCCGCTCCGAAAGCGCGTTCACCACCGACGCGCCCACGCCGTGCAGCCCGCCGGAGACTTTGTACGCCCCGCCGCCGAACTTCCCGCCCGCGTGCAGCGTCGTCATGATCGTCTCGAGCGCCGGCCTACCCGTCGTCGCGTGCGTGTCTATCGGAATCCCGCGCCCGTTGTCCCGCACCGACACCGCGTTGTCCGCGTGCAGCGTCACGAGCGCGCGGTCGCAGTAGCCCGCCATCGCCTCGTCTATCGCGTTGTCCACGATCTCGTAGACGAGATGGTGCAGCCCCCGCTGATCCGTGCTGCCGATGTACATGCCCGGCCGGCGGCGCACCGCCTCCAGCCCTTCGAGCACCTGAATGTCGCTTGCCGTGTACTGGGACGCTTCCTGAACGACCATGCGCTTGTTGACTCCTATGGACGGACGAATGCGGACGAATGCCGAGAAGCGCGGTCATTCTACCACAAACTGCGCCTGCGCGGAGCCCGCCCCACTACCGATTGCGCCTATTTCCCCGCCGCAAGCGTCCCACTACCGGTTGTGCCCATTTCGCCGCCTGCGGGCGCCGCGCCATCGCATCGCCGCTCCCCTCAGCTCCGTGCAGGCACCCCCCCGTCCAGTCATTCCCGTAGGCGGGAATCCCGCCTTATTAGACGGCGCGCAAGCGCCCAGATCCCCCTCTCCCTAGAAGGGGAGAGGACGCCGCGAACGCGGCGGGAGAGGGTACTGCGGTCGGGAGGCGCAACGCCCCCCGTCATTCCCTACCCTTACCGTCATTCCTGCGTAGGCAGGAATCCATTCGGCGCGTAAGCGCCGCAGACGGGGCTTGCGCCCCGTCTCCCCTGATCCCCCGCCCCCACGTCATTCCCGCGAAAGCGGGAACCTACCCCATTGCCGTCATCCGCCCTCTATGACCCGTCATTCCCGCGCAGGCGGGAATCCCGCCCCATTAGACGGCGCGCAAGCGCCGATCCCCCGCTCCCTAGAAGGGGAGAGGACGCCGCGAACGCGGCGGGAGAGGGTACTGCGGACGGGGCGCAGCCCCGTCTCCCCACACCCCCGGGGCCTCGCCATTCCCGCGAAAGCGGGAACCTACCCCATTGCCGTCATTCCCCCCTGACCGTCATTCCCGCCTACGCGGGAATGACGCCCCCCTCCCCCAGCGCTCAAACGGCGCTCATTTGGCGCTAAAAAGCGCTCATTCAGTGCTCACGGAGCGCTCATTCGGTGCTCAAAAAGCGCTCAAACGGCGCTCAAAAAGCGCTCACCGCCCCCGGACGGCGCATTGCCGCCCCCCCAAGCCCTCCGGCGCCTCTCGACCCAACCCCGAAAGCCTGATTCGCCCTCCCAGAGCGAACCTGCTCCCCGCCTTCCCCAAGCCGCTCCCGTCATTATGACACAACCCTATTGCGTTCCGCTACGCCTCCTGCTATCCTGTACCCCAATTGAGCGTCCCGGCCGCCCCGCCCGCAGGAGGAAATGATCTCGAATGAGCGCTTTTTAGCGCTTTTCCGCGAAAACGCGGCCCCCGTCCGCCGCAACCCCCGACCCAGCCGCCGCGTCCCGCGCTTGCGCGTCCGGCGGGCGGCGGCGTATTATGCTCCCGCCTTCCCGCCGAACACAGGCGGGCGGCGACGCCAACCGAGGAGTCTGAATGGGCAAGATCAACGTCGCTATCGTAGGCGTGGGCAACTGCGCCTCGTCGTTCGTGCAGGGCCTCCAGAAATACCGCGAAGCCCCCACCGACGAGTTCGTCCCAGGGCTGATGCACGCCGATATGGGCGGATACCACATCGGCGACATCGAGGTCGTCGCGGCGTTCGACGTCGACCGCGCCAAGGTCGGCAAAGACCTCTCCGACGCGATCTTCGCAGGCCAAAACAACACCGTGAAGTTCGCCGACGTCCCCAAGGCAGGCGTCAAGGTCGAGCGCGGCATGACCCACGACGGCATCGGCAAGTACCTCGCCGGCGTCGTCAGAAAGGCCGACGGGCCCACCGCCGACATCGTCAACATCCTCCGCGAACGCGAGGTCGACGTCCTTGTCAACTACCTCCCCGTCGGCTCCGAAGAGGCGACGAAGTGGTATGTCGAGCAGGCGCTCCAAGCCCAGGTCGGCGTCGTCAACTGCATCCCCGTCTTCATCGCCCGCGAGCCCTACTGGCAGAAGCGCTTCCGCGACGCAGGCGTCCCCATCGTCGGCGACGACATCAAGTCCCAGGTCGGCGCCACCATCACCCACCGCGTCCTCACCAACCTCTTCCGCGACCGCGGCGTCAAGGTGCTCCGCACCTACCAACTCAACTTCGGCGGCAACACCGACTTTATGAATATGCTGGAGCGCGAGCGCCTCGAGTCCAAGAAGGAGTCCAAAACCAACGCCGTCACCTCCCAACTCCCCTACGACTTGGGCGACGCGAACGTCCACGTCGGCCCCAGCGACTACGTGCCCTGGCTCGAAGACCGCAAGTGGTGCCACATCCGCATCGAAGGGCAGACTTTCGGCGACGTGCCCCTCAACTTGGAGTTGAAGTTGGAGGTCTGGGACAGCCCGAACTCCGCCGGGGTCGTGGTGGACGCCGTGCGCTGCGCCAAGATCGCGCTCGACCGCGGCGAGAGCGGGCAGTTGGACGGCCCAAGCGCGTACTTTATGAAGTCGCCCGCGCATCAGCATCCCGACGACGTCGCCCGCGACCTGGTGGAGGCGTTTATCGCGGACGGCGCGCCCACGGGGGCTGCGGGCGAGGCGACTGCGGCGGGCAGTTGACGCCCGCGGCGGCGACCGCCCTAGAGCCGCGGAGCGGCGGCGGCCTCCGCGCGCTGAAGGTCGCGCTCGTCTCCCCCTACGACTACGGCGCGCCCGGCGGCGTGAACGACCACGTCGCCAACCTCGCCCGCGAACTCCGCGCCAAAGGCCACGCCGTCACCATCATCGCGCCCCTCGCCAACGCCAAAGAGCGCGTCCTCGAGCCCGGCTTCATCCCTATGGGCAGGCCCGTCCCCGTCCCCAGCGGCGGCGCCGTCGCCCGCATCTCCTTCTCCATCTGGCTGGAGCCCCGCGCCCGCCAACTCCTCCGCCGCGAGCAATTCGACGTCGTCCACCTCCACGAGCCGATGACCCCCGCCCTCCCCCTCGTCTTCCTCCACAACTCGAAATCGGTCAACGTCGGCACCTTCCACACGTTCAAGGGCTCGCGCTTCTACCGCCAGTGGGGAAAACTGAGCCAGCGCTGGTTCCGCAAACTCGATGGGCGCATCGCCGTCTCCAAGCCCGCGATGGACTTCGTCAGCAAGTTCTACCCCGGCTCCTACGAAATCATTCCCAACGGCGTCGACGTCGAGCGATTCGCCAACGCCAAGCCCATCGAGCGCTACGCCGACGGCAAAGTGAACATCCTCTTCCTCGGGCGGATGGAGCAGCGCAAAGGGCTAAAGTACCTCGTAATGGCCTACAGCCGCCTCAAGTGGCGCCGCCCCAACACCCGGCTCATCATCGTCGGCGGCGGAAATCCCGGCAAGGACATCCTCGCCCTCGTGAGCGAGCGCAACCTGCAAGACGTCGAGTTCGCGGGATCCGTTTCGGCGGAGGACGTCCCCCGCTACTACCAGTCCGCCCACGTCTACTGCGCGCCCAACACCGGACGCGAGAGTTTCGGCATCGTGCTCCTCGAGGCGATGGCCGCCGGAAAGCCCATCGCCGCCTCGCGCATTGACGGATTCAGCCGCGTGCTCTCGCACGGCGTCGAAGGGCTTCTCGTCCCCCCCAAGCGCGACGCCGACCTCGCGGACGCGCTCGACCGCCTCGTCGCCGACGCCGCCCTGCGCCGCGATATGGGCGCACGCGGCCGCGTCACCGCCGAGCAATACCGCTGGGAGACCGTCGCGGACCGCGTGCTGGAGCACTACCGCGCGCTCCTGTGGCGCCGCGAGGCGCGAGAGGCCGCGTAATGAAAGCGCAAGCCCCGCGCCTCAGCCTCCGCGCCGCCGCCGAGCGGTTCGTCGCTCACCCTATCGCCCGCGTCCTCATCGCGCTCCGCGTCCATCCGAACGCGCTGACGCTCGCGGGATTCGCCGTCGCCGCGGGCGCGGCGTGGCTGCTCGCCGACGGCCGCCTGCTCGCCGGAGGCGCGGTTATGCTCGCGGGCGCCGCTATGGATATGCTCGACGGCTCCGTCGCCCGGCTCTCCGGCAAGGCGTCCGCCTTCGGCGCGTTTCTGGACTCCGTGATGGACCGGCTCGGCGAGGCCGTCGTGCTGTTCGGGATCGCCGCCTTCTACGCCCGCGCCGGCGACCAATGGGGCGTCTACCTCGCGTTCGGCGCGCTAGTTGCGTCAATGATGGTCAGTTATATGCGCGCGCGAGCCGAGGGCCTGGCGATGGGGCGGAGCGACGTCGGCCTGATGGGCAGGCCCGAGCGCGTCGTCGTCTTAGGCGCCGCGCTGCTGCTGGGCTACCCGCTCTACGGCTTGGGCGTCATAGCCGCGCTTGGAGCGCTCACGATGGCGCAGCGCGCCTGGCATGTCCTCCGCGCCGCGCGGGAAGCGTAAGGCGAGAAGCCCGCTAACGCATCTTGGATCCGATGGGGGCGGGGGAATCAAGGCGCGACCGCAGGTAATCGCGGAAGGCTTGGGCGGGCGGGGCGCCGCCGCCGTCGGCGTAATGCCCGCTACTTGAAGAACTTAGGGAATTCTGCCAAGTCCAACAGTTCCGCCTTCTTCCGAGTCAGTTTGTAGGTTGCGTTCGTGTTCTTTTGCATAGCAACCAGAGTCAAGTTGGTTGTAACTTCCGATTTCGGGTAGATGTTAAAACGAACGTCATCGGGCGAGATACCGATCACGCAAAGCATGTCGTACTTCGTGTCGTAGCGTATCCCGTTGAACTGGAATTTCCCTTTGACATCTTCGGACGCCATTTTGACTTCCAACTTCTTGCCGGCGACCATCACGTCGTACTCGCCGCGCTTGCTCTCGTGCGGAGCCGCCTTCAAGTTGTAGCGCTGAGCGAGCCGCACCACGAAGGCTTCGGCGATGTTCCCCTTTTCCGTGGGGGACAACACTTTGATGCCGATGAACGGACCTCTCGCCCACTTCTGAGGCGAGGCGGAGCCTGCTATCAATTTTTTCAAGTACGCCACCGGGTTCATATCGTGAGCCTCCGATCGACGTAGCCTGCCTCGACGAGAACGTCGCGTATGTGCCGCATTCTTATGTGGCGGCAATGGTTGGTTGACCTCGACGAATGCTCTAGCCAGTCAGCATGAGCGAGCGCGGCGAGGATAGGCTCTTTGAGCGAGGGGGCCTTCACGATGATTCCATAGCCAGACCCGTAGTTGACGAGGTCGAAGGAAGGCACAAGCGTTGGCGGCCTGTTGTCGTAGAAAGTGCCGGAGACGAAACCGTGGTACTCCGCCATCCGATGCGTGCCGCATCGGCGGCTCGGAGCGGTGCAGACCGTTCGTATTTCGACGAACTGGTCGCAAGTGTATTGGACAGGCTCGGAAACCCCGCGAGCCCACACCTGGAAGAGGGTGTTGATCGCTCTGTCCTCGCCGTCTTTGGCGTAGAACGAGTCGGAGCCCAACTCTTCGCTGTGGAGCAATTTCAGTCCCCTGACGCGGGTCATCGCGCCGCCCTTCCCGTCGCTCGCAAAAGTCATAGGGAGGATGAACCCCACTATGTCGGCGAATTGCCCCGCGCGGTTGAGGAACTCCAGCGCAATTGCCCCGCGCACGCCGAACGGGGGGTTGCCGATAACCGCGTAGCGACCGGCCTCCGGCGGGAACCAGAAGAGGAAGTCCGCCTCCTCGATGCCGTCCGCCTGAGGGTCTATGTCCAGGGCGATGCGGTTTTCCGGCAACAAGTCGGTGAAGCACCCCTCCCCGGCGGACGGCTCGACGAACACGTAGGTCGAGAGGTCGTACCCGTTGTCCTGGGCGACTCCCAGGAAAACGTCGTAGCAGTGCGCCGCGACGCTCCTGTTCGTGTAGAGTTTGTCCATGGGGTCCTTGCCATTGACGGCGTACCACGGCAAAGACGAAGGAGGCAGGCGCCTCCCATCGTACCCTCCGGCGAGGAGAGTCCCGTTTGTATGCACAGCCAACATCACCCCTCTACTGCACCCTTCCGGCCTCACCAACCACAGACTACCCAGGCAGGGCGCGACGAGCGAAGGTTCAGCGCCCTCTAGAGGCCGAGCATAGCGTCGCCCTCACGGATGGGGCGCGCCTACGCGCTACGCCCTATATTATCCAAAAACTGCCTATATTGCCTATAACTGGCCTACCTGAATCTGATTTCCGCGGATTTCTGGAGCAGCGCCCCGTCTCCTAACACCCCAGGCTCTCCCGCGTTGGCGCGGTGGTGGTCCTTCCTCCACGGCTCGCCGACGCAGAGGGAGCTACGCCCCGTTGCCCCCGGCCGTCCCGTTCACGTCGCCCGCGCGGCGCGACGGCGGAGGCTCGTCGAACGACTCCCCGGCGGCCTGCGCCGCCGCCATGCGCTCCAGCCAAGCGTCCCACTCGGCGCGCTCCGCCAAGCGGCCCTCCTGTCGGCCTTCCAAGCGGCCCTCTTGCCGGCCCTCGCGCAGGCCATCCTGCCGGCCTTCCCACAGGATGCGCGCCTTCCGCTCGTCCAACTTCCGGGCCAACATCGTCGACAGCATCACGACCTCCGTTATCCCCAACGACATCCCATCCGAAGCGACCGACACAGCCGCCTCCGCCATGAACGCCGCCAGCAACAATTGCACCATGCCCTCGTTCCCGCCTTCGCCGAACAGCGTGTCCCAGCCCACGAGCGAGGAGCCTGCGCCCATCAGCAACAGGAAGAACGTGAAGTAGAGCCGCCGCCACGGCTCGCCGACGCTCCAGATCGACTCTCTGCGGTCGGCGCGCTCGGCGGGCTCGTGGGCGTGTCGGGCGTTCGCGTTGTCGGGCTGCATCGGGGTCTCCTTGCGCGTTCGGATTTGCGCGGCGCATGGCCGCAGTGAATCCAGTCTCACAAGGAAGGGCGCGACCGCGCAATAGGCAGGTGTCCGTCCGCCCGCGTCCGCCGTCCTAGCCTTACGCGGCGGCGCTCTCGACGGACACCGCCGCGCCGGGCGGAAGCATATCGCTCAATTGGGTTTGCAGTTCCCCGCAGTAGTTCGTGCGGATCAGCGGCATCTCGATGCGCCAGTACCGCCCCTCGCTCTGCACGAGCAGGCTCACCTCGTCCGGGCCCGGGTACTCCAGCAGCGTCGCCAGCACGCGCTTGAGCAGCACCTGATCTTCGGACGGCTTGTCCGTCTCCGACATCTTGATCAGCAGTTTGCGGCGCTCCTCCAACGACTCGGACTCCGCAGGCGCGGGCGCGTGTCCCGCCCCGTTCGCGGAAGACTCGCCGTTCGCCGCCGGAGCGCTGGGCGCGGGGGAAGGCGCCCCGTTCGCGCCGCCGGAACGCGCTCCGTTCGCAGGCGCCGCTCCGTTGGAGGGCGGCGCGGAGGGCTGCGCCGGCGTTTCCGACGGGGGCGTCCACTCATGGACTTTGGGCGTCGCCTGCGCGTCCGCTATCGGAGCGGGATCGCCGGCGGGCTCGGGAGCCGCGTACTCCGCCGCCTCGTCGCAGTGCAGCGACGCCTCGTCGCCGCGGCGGCGCAGCGTCCCCCGCAACTCCACCAGCGCGCCCTCCGTCCACAGCCCGCTCGTCTGCTCCAAGACGCGGCTCCACACCGCGACGTCCGCCACGTAGCCGTCGAATATCTCGACTCCCGCGAAGCAGATCTGGCGGCCTTGCTTGTCCGTCGTGAAGCGGACTGACGCGACTTCTCCGACGATGAGCGCTTTCTCGCCGTCGGCGCGCGCCTCCAACTCCTCGCGGGAGAGAATGGCCCCCGCAGGAGCGCGGCGCGAGTCGAGAACGCGGCGTCCGAGCGCGACGCCAAGCAGTTCGCGCTCCCACGAGACGAGTTCCCTGAGCGATGGCTCCGGGGCGTCCAGCAACTCGATGTCGCCGAGCGGCGTGGGCGTCTCCGCGCCGAAGATGTCGAACATCGTGGATTGGCCGCTATCGCGCAGGCGCGCCTCGCGCTGCATCAAGCGAACGAGATTGTCCACGCTCGCGGCGAGCCGCCCCCGCGGGCCGAAGGCGTCGAGCGCGCCCGCCTTCACGAGGCTCTCGATGACGCGCTTGTTCGCCGCGTCCTCCCCCGCCCGCTTGCAGAAATCCTCGAGCGACGTGAACGGCCCGCCCTCCTCCCGCTCCGCCACTAGCGCCTCGACCGCCGACTCGCCCACGTTCTTGATCGACGCGAGCCCGAAGCGGACGGCCGGCTTCCCGTCCGGACTCTTGTCCACGCCGAACTCCACCCCGCTGCGGTTGACGTCGGGCGGCAGCGCCGCGATGCCCAGCCGCAAGCACTCCGCGACCGCCGCGCCGATCCGGTCGTTCCCTTGATAGGCGTTGAGCACGCACGTCATAAACTCGACCGTGTAGTTCGCCTTGAAATACGCCGTCCAGTAAGCGACGACCGCGTAACTCACGCTGTGCGCCTTGTTGAAGGCGTACCCCGCGAACGGCTCGATCAGATCGAACACCGCTTTCGCGTCCGGCTCCGCGTAGCCCAATTGACGCGCGCCCGCGACGAAGTTCTCCCGCTCCTCCTCCATCAGCGCCGCGATCTTCTTCCCCATCGCCTTCCGCACGATGTCCGCCGCGCCAAGCGAGTAGCCCGCGAACTTCCGCATAATGTGGAGCACCTGATCCTGGTAGACGATGACTCCGTAGGTCTCGCGCAGGATCTCCTCCAAGTCGGAGTGCGGGTAGGAGATGGGCGCCCGCCCGTGCTTCGCGTCGATGAACCGCCCGATGTGCTCCATCGGGCCCGGGCGGTAGAGCGCGATCATCGCCGCGAGTTCGCCCAGCGTTCCGGGGCGCAGTTCCTTGATGTAGCGCCGCATGCCCGGGCTTTCCAACTGGAACACGGCGGTCGTCTCCGCGCTCGCCAGCAACTCGTAGGTCGCCGGGTCGTCGAACGGAATCTCCGGCAGGCGGACGCGCTCCCCCCGCAGGCGCTCCACGAGCCGGATCGTCTTGCTCAGTACGGAGTAGTTGATCAGGCCCAGAAAGTCCATCTTGAGGAGGCCGAGTTTGGCGACGGGATCCATCGCGTACTGCGTCATCGCCATGCTGGACTCGCCGCCTTTGGACGCCCGCTGCAAAGGCACGTGCTCCATCAGCGGATCCTGGGAGATCACGACTCCGGCGGCGTGCGTGCTCGCGTGGCGCGTGACGCCCTCCAGCCCTTTCGCCGTGTCGATGAGTTTCCGCAGTTGCTCGTCCTGCTCGTAGGCTTCCTTCATCTCCGGCGACTGCTCGAAGGCCGCGTCTATGGTCATCCCCAGCCGGGCCGGAACGAGCCGCGCGATGCGGTCGACGTCCGCGTAAGACATCCCCAGCGCGCGCCCCGAATCGCGGATGGCCGCCTTCGCCCCCAGCGTCCCGAACGTGATGATCTGCGCCACGTGGTCGCGCCCGTACTTCTCCGTGACGTGCTGAATCGCCTCCTCGCGCCGGTCGTCCTGAAAGTCCATGTCTATGTCGGGCATCTCTTTGCGCTCGACGTTCAGGAACCGCTCGAACACGAGGTCGTAGTCCAGAGGGTCTATCTCCGTCACGCCCAGGCAGTAGAGCGCCAGAGACGACGCCGCGCTCCCGCGCACGCCGAAGACGATGTCGTTCCGCCGGGCGAACTCCGCGATGTCCAGCACGACGAGGAAGTAGTTCGGGTACTGCGTCTCGGCGATGACGTCCAACTCGTACTCGAGCCGCTCCCTCTTCTCCTGCGGCGCGCCCTCCGGGTAGCGCTCCTCGAACCCTTGCCAGCAGCGCTTGCGGAGGTAGGAGTCCGCGTCCTCGCCGTCCGGCGCGTCGTACTGCGGCAAGTGCAGCGTCGAGAAGTCCAACTCCACGTTCGTCGAGTCCGCGATCTTCTGCGTCGCCTCGATCGCCTCGGGGAGGTCGTGGAACAGGTCGGCCATCTCCGTCGGGCTCTTCAGGTAGAAGGAGTCGGCGGAGAAGCGGAACCGGTTCTCGTCGTGGATGGTCGCGTTGGTGCCGATGCACAGCAGCGTGTCGTGGAGGCTCGCGTCGCTCTGATCCACGTAGTGGAGGTCGTTCGTGGCCACGATGGGAATCTTCATCTCGTCGGCGAGCGTGAGGATGCCCCGGTTGAGGCGTTCGAGGAAGTCCAAATTCTTGTGGCGCTGAATCTCCATATAGAAGGAGGGGAACGTGTCCTTGCACCAGCGGATGACCTCCCGCGCCTTCGTGTACTCGTCGTCGATCAGCAAGGTCGAGATCTTGGAACTGGGGCAGCCGGACAGCACGATGAGGCCGTCGGCGTGCCGCTCCAAGAGTTCGCGGTCGACGCGGGGCTTGTAGTAGAAGCCCTCCAGGTGCGCCTTGGAGGACAACTGCATCAAGTTGCGGTAGCCCGTGTTGTTCTGGGCGAGGACGGTGAGGTGCGTGTAGTTCTTGTCCGCCGGGCCCCGGTCGCTCATCTTGCCAGGCGCCACGTACAACTCGCACCCGACCACCGGCTTGATCCCCGCCTCCTTGCAAGCGAGGTAGAAGTCGACGACGCCGTACATCGAGCCGTGGTCCGTGAGGCCCAGCGCCGTCATGCCCATCTCTTTGGCGCGGCTGGCGAGCGCGGGAATGCGGCTGAGGCCGTCCAGCAGGCTGTACTCGGAGTGAACGTGCAGGTGAGCGAAGGGAGGCAAGCGGCGGGGCTCCTATCCGTCTAGGGAATGAGCCCGCATTATACGGACGCCGCCCCGGACGGCAACGCGGAGATTACGCAAGATTTGGCCGTCCGGCGACTTGCGCCCACAGTATGGCGTAGGTTATAGAGGGGGACTGGGCACTCTCTGCGAACCGCAGGGTAGAGCGCGGATCAGAGGAGAAGACGAAGAGATTGGCTGGGGATGATGGATTCGAACCATCGTTACCTGATCCAGAGTCAGGCGGCCTACCGCTAGCCGAATCCCCAGCGAGCGCTGCGCGAAACCTTGCGCGGCTTGTAGTATAGCAGACCATGGCGCATGGCAAGCGCAGCCTTGCTACCCCCTGCGCTATCTTCCCGCCAACTCGACGCGGACGTCCAAGACGCCTTGCTCCGCGATGGGGTTCTCCGTGAAGCGCAGCCCGCCCTCGTCGCCCTTGAGGTAGTAGTCGAACCAGTTGCGCGTGTAGTAGTTGCGAATGAACGTCGGCAGGTGGACCTCGTAGCCGTCAACGGCGCCCCAGCCGAGCGGCGCGTACGGCTCGCCCTGAAACGCGGGGTCGAGCGCGTCCCGCCCCACCGCCTTCCGAGGAGCGGGGCGCGAGGCGGCCCAGTATCGCTTGCCGCCGGCGGCGATGGGGTTCCGCTCCGAGGCGACGGCGGCGAAATCGTCCAGCAGCGAACCGTGGTCGGCGTCTTTGACGGAGATGATCGCCTTGTCGCCCGTGGCGCGGTTGTAGGCGTTGCGCGCGACGGGCTGCGGATTCTCGTCCGTCGGCAAAACGCGCTCCTGCTCCAAAACCCATATCTCTTCGGGGTCGCCGCCCGCCGCGCTCAATGTGTTCCACATCAGCCCGCGGAACACGCCCTGCACGAAAGCGTCCTCCGATCCGTGCATCTGCATAACGGGCTTGGGGCTGCCTGCGGGCTGCCCGTCCGCCGCCGTCCCCTCGCCGAATATCCCCGGCGGCTCCCAGTAGCGCGGCGGCCCGTTGTTGTACCCAACGGCCGCGGCCACGCGGCCTATCCGCGCGACGCTGAACTGCGCCGTCATCGAGCCGAGCGAGTGGCCGAGAATCCCGATGCGGTCCACGTCCAGCGCGCCGCCGAACAGTCCGCACACGTCCGCGCCGTGCACGGGCTGCCCGCGCTCCGCGTACTCCGCCGCGCAGGCGTCTCCGCCTTTGTCTAGGCTGATCAGCCCGTCAATGATCGTCTCGACGTCGTCCACGCGCTGCGTGAAGAACTCGCCCATCATCTCCCCGACGCGCCGCCCGCCGCCCGGAACCGCCTCGATGCGCCCCGCTCCCGACGCGCCGTCATAGTCGAAGAAGTATTTGTAGAAGCCTGGGATGACCTTGGACTCGCCCAAGATCGTCTGGTAGACGCGGTCGAGCGACGCCTGATCCGCCGACGCCGCGTACCGCGAGTCCGGGCTGTCGAGCGCGTTGGGATGCGCCCCGTCCGAGATAAAGTTCGGGGCGACCACGACGTAGCCCCGGCTCGCCAAATATTCGGCGAATGCCGCCCACATCAGCGAATTGCCGCCGAGCCCGTGCGCCGCGATGATGATCGGAAACCGCCCCTCCGCGATAGGCGCCGCATGCAGCGAGTTGACGACGCGCTTCTCCGTCTCGGCGGCGATTGCGGCGCGGTCCGCGAAACTCGGAGGCGTTCCGTCCTCGCTCGCGAGGCCGCCCAAGAAGCCCAGCGCCCCCTGCGCGTAGGCGTTGCGGAAGACGGCGCTTCGGCTCTGCCCGAAATCGTCCACCGTCGTCGCGCGCCCCGACGCTCCCGCCTCGACCGGGTGCCAGACGTGGGCCGCGACGATCTGCCGCTCTCCCGCCGCGTTGACCTCCGCCAGCATCGCTTGGTATCCGTCCGAGGCGTGCCGCGCGTTCCATCCGTCGAACGGCCTCTCCGGGTCGTGGAAGTAGAGCGCCCGCGAGCCGACCTGATACGGGCCGCGCTCGACGTACTCCCTCGCCCACGGCGCGGGCTCAGTCGTGGGGGCCGCCCCCGGGGTTGCCGTGGGCGAGGGGGGCGCAGCGGGCGGCGGCGTTGCGGCGGGCGCGGGCGGCGCAGCGGGCGAAGGAGTAGGCGTGGCGGCGGGGCCGCATCCTTGCAACATCGCTCCTCCTATGACGCCGGCGAAAAGGAGCGACGCGAGTTTCGCAATCATCAACTGCCTATCACTAGCCGAATCCCCAGCAGGGCGGCGCGAGAACACGCTCGGCTTGCAGTATAGCAGTTCCCGGCTCGGGGCGAGCGCTGCCATGTCGCTGCGCCGAGTCCCTCTCGCCCCTACGAGCGTTCGCGCTCTGTAACGGTGAACAGGGGGACATTCCCCCAGCGGGAGAAAAAATCCTCTAGGTACTCGCGGGCGGGGTTGTTGACTTGGTAATTATGTTTGGAATCTATGAGTCCGTTGAACACGCCCGCAGCCTCAAGGGGCGAACCGGGGAACTGCCCTTCAACTGTCACTTTGACAAGATCGCCGGGCTGCACTTCTCCCTTCGTTGCCGTGTGCAATTCGAGTCGGACAGCGTTGACCAACTGCCATCTGACCTGCAAGGTCGTTTGGGATGAGTCCGCAGTACTCTCAATCAACATGTTCAACCCATAACTGAACGTAACCTGCCCATCGGAAGTTTGGAATCGCAGGTTGGAAGTGTTCCCGTCCGCTCTGCCCCAGTCGTCTCCCAATACGTACTCCATCGGCGAGTACTCTTCCTGCGGAGCCGGAGGATCAGATGGGGCCGGAGGATCAGACTCGCGGGGCGGCATGCCCGCATCCCGCGCACACCCGACCAGCGATAGGACGAGAGCCATTATCCCTAGCGCGAGCGGCGCGTATGCGCGTTTCATAGCGCTCAAGGACAGTCCGCCATTCGCGGAGTTGCGGGGCCTCCGATGCGAAGAGCGCGCTCGACGGAGCGGCCTCCCTCGCGGAGCCTCCCTGCGCCGCGCGCCACCCCCAACTGAAACGCGGCCCACTCGACTTGGCTGCGGTAGCAGAGCGTGATGCCGGCGGCCAGAGCGAATCCAAGCGCGCCCACGCCGCCAGCGGCGGCGAGCATGGTGTAGTCGCCGAAAGGGAGCCCCGACGCGGCGAGAATCACGCTCACCGCCGCGAGGATGGCGAAAATGGGCGCGGCCGCCGCCCCAACGCCGATGCCCACAACCGCAATCCAAGCGGACAGCGGCGGCTTCTCCCCTCGTATCTCCTCATCCGTCGGCAGGGGTATCCCATGCTCGGCGGCGAGTTCGGAAGCCCTGCGGATGTTGGAATTGAGCAATCGCAACTCGCCCGCGACCAGGAGGCGCGCGCCGGCTCTGCCCAAGGGGTAGCCGACGAAAAAAGCCACTCCCCAGGCGATGCCCAACGCTATGGCCTCGCCCTCCGTGAGGCCGCCGAGCCCAGCCTGCGCCCCGGCAATTGCCGAGCCTAGGAGAACTCCGTAGGCCAGCACCCCGCGATTCATCCTTGTCCTCCCTTCCGCTCGTTAGCCTCGCCTCCGCCCAACGTTTCCCCTGAACGCGCGGCGGCATTATACCGCATATGGAGTTTCACCTCTGTGTAGAGGTCGTCCACGAACACCAATATCGACATGGACGCAATGCCGAGCGCCGTGAGCGCCGCAGCCGCAAGCGTAACGGAATCCACAACCGTATCCGCCAACGCTCTGTTGGGAATGCCAGTCAACGTCCACCCTATGAGACGGCGCAGCAATTCCCCCGCCACGAGAATGCAAGCGGAGAACGCGAAATGGAGGAGCACTTTGGCGAACGCGACCACTCGCTCCCGCAAGCCGAATCCCGACGGATCGATCATAGCCCCATCCTACTATGCCTCCTTCGGTTGGGGCTATCGGCAAATGTCGCTCCGCTACCCGCTCTCCGTGAAGAGCAGCCTGCCCTTATACGCGACTCTGCGGACGGCGCAACGGGGCTGTGTCCCCCGCCTCTACGCCGCCGCGTTCGCGGACGCGAAGTTGGGGGCGTAGGCGGAAGGGGGCGAGATTCCCGCCTGCGCGGGAATGACGGTCATCATAGGCCGCGCCCCGCCCGCCGCAGCCGCGAAACGCAGTGCTCCTTCCCCAGCGCCGCCATCGTGTCGAACAGCGGCGGCGCCGCCGTCCGCCCCGTAACCGCGACCCGCATCGCCCCGAAGAGTTGCCCCGTCCGAAGCCCCAGCCCCTCCGCCAACGCTCTGTAAGAGGTCTCAAGCGCCGGCGCGCTCCAGTCGTCCGCCTTCTCCGCTCCCGCGAGCGCGGCCTCGAGCGCGTCGCGCGCCCCAGCCGCGTCCAGTCCCTTCGGAACGAGCAGCGCCGGATCGCACTGCGGCTCCTCGAAGAAGAACGACAGCATCTCCGGCGCGTCCGACAACTTCCGCAAACGCTCGCGCTCCAGCGGAACGATAGCCTCGAGATAAACGCGGTCGATGGGGCGCGGAACGCCGGCGGGCAGTCCGCGCTCCGCGTCCTCCAACCAGGGCGTCAGCCGCTCCGCGAGTTCGGCGTCGCCCATCCGACGGATGTAGACGCCGTTGAACCAGTCCAACTTTTCGCGGTTGAACACCGCCGCGCTCGTCCCGATCCGCTCCGGCGCGAAGCAGCGGACGAGTTCCTCTTTCGCGAACAATTCGCTCGTCTCGTCCAGCGACCATCCCAGCAGCGCCATAAAGTTGAGCAGCGCCTCCGGCAAATACCCCTCGTTCCGAAACTCCAGCACGGAGGCCGCCCCGTGACGCTTGCTCAACTTGGCGTGGTCGGGCCCGTGAATCAGCGGCAGGTGAACGAATTCCGGCGTCTCGTAGCCGAACGCCTCGTACAGCAAACGGTGGCGCGGCGCGCTCGAAATCCACTCCTCCCCACGCATCACGCGCGAAATCTCCATTAGGTGGTCGTCCACCACGTTCGCCAAGTGATACGTCGGGAAGCCGTCCGACTTCAGCAGCACGAAGTCGTCCAGCAGCGACAAGTCGAACGCGATCTCCCCGCGAACGACGTCCAACGCCGTGATCGCCCCCTCGAGCGGCGTCTTGAACCGGATGACCGGCGACGGATTCTCCGCGCGCGCCTTCTCCGCCTCGCGCGGGTCGCGGCACCTGCGGTCGTACCCCCCGGCCCTGCGCTCCGCCTGCGCCGCCCGCTTCAGCGCGTCGAGGCGCTCCGTCGGGCAATAGCAGAGATACGCCGCGCCGTCCGCAAGCAGCCGGTCCGCGTGCTCGCGGTAGAGCCCCAGCCGCTCCGACTGAACGTAAGGCCCGTATCGCGTCTGCGACCCCGGCCCCTCGTCCCAATCCAGCCCCAGCCAGGCGAGCGCCTCCAGGATCGTCTCGACGGCCCCCGGAACGTACCGCGTCTGGTCCGTGTCCTCAATGCGGACGATGAACGCCCCGCCCTCGTGACGGGCGTACAGCCAGTTGAAGAGCGCCGACCGGATGTTCCCGATATGCGGGTCGCCCGTCGGGCTCGGCGCGTAGCGGACGCGGACGCTCATTCCCGCCTCCGCGCGCTAGTTCTTCGTCGAGGGCAGGAACGGCGCGAGTTTGTCCATCAGCGAGGAGAGCGTCCGCGTCTGAATCCACACGCGCCCGCTTCCCACGAACTTCATCACCAGCCCCTCGCCGCCCGCGACGAGCGACCCCAGCCCGCCGACCTTGCCTATCGAGTACTCGACGTTCTCCGTGAACGCCACCACGTGCCCCGTGTCCACCGTCAGTTCGCTTCCCGGCTCGATGCCGACCTCTTTGATCGCGCCGAACGAGTTGAAGTGCACCGTGCCGGGCCCGCCCTCCGCGTAGGCGCGCAGGAAGAAGATCTTCTCTCCGCTGAACATCCCGCGGAAGCCCTGGAACTTCGCGTCCGTGTGCACATTCTCCGTGCAGGCGAGGAACGAACTGCCCTGAATGAAGAAGTCCTCGCCCGGCGTCAACTCCCGCGAGAGGATGTCGCCCGGCGTGGGCGGCGCGACGCTCACCCAGCCGCCGCTCGGCCCCGCCGTGAACGTGTTGAGGAAGAACGACTCGCCGCCCAGCATCCGCTTGAACCCGCCGAACAGCCCGCCGCCGCCGCCCATGCCCGTCTTCATATCCACGCCCTGCTGCGCCGCCATCGCGCCCGGCTCCGCCTTGAGCGCCTCGCCCGGCGACAACTCCGCCGTGAGCATCGTGTAACTGGGGCTGAACTCGATCGTCGTCCTCATCGTGTGCGCCTCCTTGGCCGCGCCGCTGCGCCGCGCCTGCGTAGTTTAGTATACGCCGCCGCGAACCGGGCCGCGCCGCCGCATCGAGGACAGGCGCATAGCGCGCGGCTCGACGGAGACGCCTCTCCGCAACCCTTTAGCCCAGGAGGCTTGAACGTATGCTGACCAGAATGCTCGCAGTCTTCGCGGCGCTCGCCGTTATCGGCTTCGCCGCCGCCGTCGCCCCCAGTCCCGCCGTCGCCCAAAACCGGCGGCGACTCGACGGCGACAACCGCCGCCACCGCGACTCCTACGGCAACGGCCACGCCCGCGACCACATCCGTATCGGCGACGCCCTTCTGCATCCCCAACGCGCTCGGCTACACCCCCCAACGGCGTCGCCCACGACGGAACCCATATCTGGGTTGCCCTCGACTCTCCCGCCCGCAACATTCTCGTGAAACTGAACGGCGCAACCGGCGCGCATATCGGAACCTACCGAATGAACGCGTCCGTCGCGGGCCTGACTCACCAGAACGGCAATCTATACGGCTTGTCCGGCGGGAACATCGTGATAGCCATAGCCTCTCACCTGAAGACGTCGCCGGCGACGTGGGTGAACAACTGGGAGGTGGTCAAGCGGGACTCCGGCCTAGCCGGCGGCCTAGCGTTCCGCAACGGGACAGCCTACGGCTTCAACGCGGCGCAAGACGAAGTGCGCGCGGAGCGCGGCAACCCCACGATCGCAACCGCTCCTGCGCCGTCCGCCGCTCCGGCCCCAGGAACCACCTCGCCCGCCGACTCTTCCGCAAACCCCGCCGGAACCACGCCGCCCGCCGATTCATCCACGAACCCCTCGAGATAATTGACGAGGCGCCTGCGCTACCTATTGGCCGGGTGGCGCAGGCTACCTCGCGGCGTTCCACCAGCCCCGCCTCCCGCTTCTCCGGGCTCAAGCCCAGCGCCGCCGTTCGCGGCGCCCCCGGTTAGGCGCGGAAGCCGTAGAAGCGCTCCGCGTTTTCGTGGAGCGTCATCGCCTTCTCCGCAGCGGTCATATCGCACTCCAAGACTTCCTCGATCTCGTGGCGCACGCTCTCGCGGTTCACTTCGTGAGGGAAGTCGGACGAGTACATAAAGGGCTCTGCGCCCGCGACTTTCACGGCGTAGGGCAGCGCGAACTCGCCGCCCTCGCAGCCCACGTAGACGCGCCCCTCCTTCGCCTGGCGGAGCGTGTAGTCGAAGACGGACTCGCCGTCGAGCAGGCGGATGTACTTCGCGTCCGGGTCGTAGGGGATGTGCGTCGCCCAGGATTCGTCGAGCCGCTCCAGGCAGAGGAGGAACCAGGAGACGCCGCCCTCCAGGAATCCGACGCGGACGCCGGGGAACTTATCGTAGATGCCGTTCATCAGAATGCCCGCGAACGACGCCATTATACCGAACGGGTGACCAAGCCCGTGCACGGCGGGGTAGATGTTCATATTGTCGAGACCGAGCCCGCTGTGGCAGCCGCCGTGCACCGCGAGGCAGCAGCCCAGCCGCTCGGCCTCCTCGTACACCGGCCAGTACTCCGGCGAGCCCACGTGCGCCTTGAGCCCGGTGGAGGGCAGCATCGCGCCGACCATGCCCAAATCCTCGACGGCGCGCCGCAACTCCGCGACCGCCGCAGCGGGGTCTTGCATCGGAATCAGCGCCATTCCCTTGAAGCGCGGGTCGTCGCGGAGATACGCCTCGTGGAGCCACTCGTTGTAGGCGCGGCAGACGGCGACCGCCCAATCTATGGAGACGATCTTGCCGTAGGCGAGCGCTTGCGTGGGATAGAGCACGGCGGCGCTGATGCCGGCGGCGCCCATAAAGCGCTTCCAGCCCTCCGTCCCCGACCGCTCGAACGACCCTGGCGGCAATTGGATCATCGCCGCCGAGTGCAAGTGATCGAGCGGGGGGAACAACTTCAGGAGGTCGAACGGCCCGCGCTCGCGGTAGCCGGCGGGCATCAGCGCGCTGATCGCCTCCGGGTCCTCGAAGAGGTGCCCGTCCGCGTCAATGATCGTTTCGAGGTCAACGGCCGTCGTCGTCATCGTAGTCCTTGCGTTCCGCGTTCTAGGCGCGCTACCAGGCGGCGGTCTGCAGCGCCCTGATCTTCTCGCCGCTCACCCAGTTCTCCTCGGGGTCAAGGAGGGTGTCGCCGGAGCGGACGTAGTAGACGTTTCCGCGGGACGCGGCGTAGGGCTCTTCGCCGTCCTGCAGGGCCGCGGCCTCCTTGAGCAGGCGGCGACGCGACTTGATGATGCCGATGTCCGTCGTGCCCAGGTGCTCCTTGTTGCGCGGGGTGATGTGCCCCATTCCCTCCTGAACCGACAGGTCTTGCTCGCCGGTGCCGGTGATGCCGGTGAAGGTAAGCCGCTTCTGGTAGTCGCGGCTGACAAGGTAGTCGTTCTCCTTGTTGCGGAGGGGGAAGTGCTCCGCGAAGAGGGGGGTGGATTCGTCGGACGAGCCGATGCGGAAGTAGCCCGGGAGCGAGGCGGCGTGGAGGCCGGAGCCGTTGCGCCACTCCTCGATGGACGCGGAGGGAAGGGCGTTCCTCAGGTTCCAGACGAACGTCCAGCGCATGTTGTGGTTGTCGTCTATGGGGACGAAGGCGTGGAAGAATTTCTGGGTTGGGGCGGAGGGGGGCATCGTGTAGAAGGGGAGCAGGAAGAGGTTGTAGCGCCAGTAGAACTGGCCTTCGCCGGTGTCGCGCCGCGCGCCGGTGATGACGCCGTAGTCGGTGTCTTCCGCGAAGAACTTGGGGTGCTGGTCGCGGGCGTGGTACTTGTCGCGCAGGTTTTGGGAGCGCTCCCACTGGGCGCGCCATGCGTCGGTCATATGGTAGGCGTCGAGCGTGGCGTGCAGGTAGTTGGAGTGCGCGGAGTCTATGCCGCCCTCTATCGCCTGCGCGTAGTTCGTCTGCTGCCAGTTCCACGAGACGAAGCGGTGCGTCTCCGGCATCCGGAGGTACTCGAAGTCCGGCATCTCCGGCCGCAGTTCCTTCGGGCCCATATAGGTCCAGAGGATGCCGGCGGACTCGCGCACGGGGTAGGCGACGATGCGGATCTTGTCCTTGTACGTGCTCTCGTCCGTCTCGGTGGGCATATCCACGCAGGAGCCGTTGGCGTCGAACTTCCAGCCGTGGTACGCGCAGCGGATGCCGTTCTCCTCGTTGCGCCCGTAGAAGAGGTCGGCCCAGCGGTGGGGGCAGTTGCGCTGGACGAGGGCGACCTGGCCGTCGGTTGCGCGGAAGGCGAGGAGTTCCTCGCCCATCAGGCGCACGCGGACGGGCTCGCCGTCGGCCTCCGGGACGTCGTCGGAGAGGCGGAAGGGGATCCAGAAGCGGCGGATGTACTCGCCCATCGGGGAGCCCGGGCCGACTCGCGCGAGTTTCTCGTTCTCTTGTATGGACAGCATTGCTCTACCTCCGTTCTTCGGAGCGCCTTGCGCGGCTCGCGGCTACCGCCAGGGGAGGACGGACACGTGAATCGCGTCGTCCACGCCCTCGCCCGCGACCGCGCGTATGGCGGTATGCACGTCGACCAGTCCGTAGGTATGGGTCCGCATCAGTTCCAAGGGGAAGCGATGCGAGGCGATCTGGCGCAGCGCGAGTTCGACGGCCTCGAACGAGTGGCCGCGCGCGCTGGCGAGCGTCATGTACTTGCGCGTGAGCCTGCCGATGGGGAAGTCGGGGAAGGTCGGGCTCTCGGCCTGGGCGACCATTCGCCCGCCCTTGCGCTTCGTGGCCTCAATCGCCAGCAGCGTCGGCGCGGAGCCCGCGTGCGACGTGCAGTCCACCACGACGTCGACGCCCGCGTCCGGCCCGCCTCCGGTGACCTCTTTGATTCGGGGGAGGGGCTCCTCCTCCGCGACGTCTATGGCGACGTCGGCGCCCAACTTCCGCGCCACCTCCAGCCGGCGCGCGTCCTTCGCGCCCCGCCCCGTCACGATGATGCAGTCCGCGCCGGCCTGCTTGGACGCGACGACGCACGCGAGCCCCTGCTGCCCGGGGCCCTGGATCAGCACGCTCTTGCCGTAGCCGACCTGCCCTTCGAAGAGCGCCCACTGGATGCCGTTGCCCATCGGGAGCGCCATCGCGGCCTCTTCGGCGGAGACGCCGGGGGGAATCCGGTGGAGCGGGGCGTTCGGCGGCACGTAGAGATACTGAGCGTAGCCGCCCCAGAGCGCGGGCGCGACGTCGACGGACGTGGAGCCGTAGCGGATGGCGGCGGGGTTCGCGGAGGCGTCGGTGGCGAAGCAGTGGCGGTACTCTCCGACGCGGCAGAACTCGCACCGCCCGCAGGGGAGGTACTCCTCGAGGGCGACCATATCGCCCTCTTTGACGCCCCAGCGGTCGGCGAACACGCGGCCGACCTTCTCCAGATAGCCGACGTTCTCGTGGCCCATAATCAGGGGGCCGCCGGACAAGGCGCGCTCGTAGCCTCCGACGTCGCTCCCGCACACTCCTGCGGCCTCGACCTTCAGGAGCGCGCCGTCGACCGGAATCTCCGGGAGTTCGAACTCCATGCGCTCCGTCTGGTTGGGGCCGATCTTCGCTGCGGCGACCGCTTTCTCCGCCATGCGCTGCGCTCCTTTATGCGAGCGGAGCGTCCGCGCTCCGCTTTTGGCGCAAGGGTACGCCCGCCGCCGCCGCAGGTCAAGGTTTTTGGGGACGGGAGAAAGAGGGCTGCTGATGGGCGCAACTGCGTTGTGGAATATGAAGGCGCAACTTTAGAACGAGTCGCGCGCCCCCGCCCGGCTATAATGGCGCCGCGATGCCCGCAGACCTCCCGCAAACGCTTGACCTCCTCCTGTTTATGGACCCGGAGCGCGCCCCTATCGCCGAAATCGAGGCCGCCGCGCCCGGACGCATTCGCGCGACCGCCGTCCCCGCACAGGGGTTCGACGACGGAGAGGGAATGCTCCCCGCGACGACCGGCCTCTGGAAGCCCAAGCCGTGGAGTTCGAGCCTCTCGCCCGCCGAGCGCGACCGCGTTCTCGCCAACGCCCATATTCTCGTTTTGACGCTCCCCTACCCGAAGCGCCTGCTCCCGCGCATGCCGAACCTCCTGTGGGCGCAGTACCTCTGGGCGGGCGTCTCCGATCTCCAACGCTCCGACCTCTGGGGCTCCCGCGTCCGCCTGACCTCCGCGCGCGGCTACGTGGACGCGACGCCCATCGCCGAAATGGTCATCGCCGCCGCCCTCCACTTCGCCAAGAACCTCCGCATCGCCGTCGCGCAGGGGCTCGCGGGCGAACTCGACGCCGCGCCCTATAGCCTGCGCCTCCTCGCCGGACGAACGATGGGCGTCGTCGGGCTCGGCGGCATCGGCGCGGAGGTCGCCCGTCTCGCCGCCGCGCTCGGCATGCGCGTCGTCGCCTCGCGCCGCTCCGTCGAGCGCGTCCGGCCCGGCGAGGGCGCCGTCGAAACGCTCTATCCGCCCTCCGCGCTCCGCGAAATGCTCGCCGAATGCGACTACCTCGCGCTCGCCGCCTCGCTCACGCCCGACACGCGTCATCTCATCGGCGCGGACGCCTTCGCCGCGATGAAGGACGGCGCCGTTGTCCTCAACGTCGGGCGCGGCGAACTTATCGACGAGGTCGCGCTGAAAGACGCGCTGCGCTCCGGCAAACTCGCGGGCGCCTACCTCGACGTCTACGAGGACGAGTGGTTCCGTCCGCCCGACCCGGAACTGCTGGCCAACCCAAATGTCCTGATGACACCCCACAACTCCGGCCACGTCGACGTCGCGTCCTCGTTCGCGCTCGACGTTCTGACGCGGAACATCGCGCGCTTCGTCGCCGGCGAGCCGCTGATCAACGAAGTGGACTGGGAGCGCGGCTACTAAGGGCGCGCCTGATGCGAAACAAGGTCTATCCCACCTTCGACGCCGCGGTGGCCGACGTGCCGGACGGGGCGTCGGTGATGCTCTCCGGTTTCGCGGGGCCCGGGACGGCGCGGAATCTGATCGCGGCGCTGCTGCGGCAGGGCGCGTCGCGCCTCGAGATCATCGCCAACACGCCGGGGCGCTGGGGCGACGGCCGCATAGACGGCGGCGCGCTGATCGAGCATGGGCGCGTGGCGATGGTGCGCGCGGCGTTCACCGCGTCGCCGCATCCGTCGGCGCGCTCGCCGTTCACGGAGCGCTACGAGGCCGGCGAGATCGATGCGGAGTTGATGCCGCAGGGCACGCTCGCGGAGCGCATCCGCGCCGCCGGCGCCGGCGTTCCCGCGTTCTACACCCCCGCCGGCGCGGGCACGGAAATGGCGGAGGGCAAGGAGACGCGCGTCTTCGACGGCAAGGAGCACGTAATGGAGACCGCGCTGCGCGCCGACTACGCGCTCATCCGCGCCCGCCGCGCCGACCGGCTGGGCAATCTGCAGTACCACCGGACGCAGCGGAACTTCGGCCCGGTTATGGCGCGCGCCGCGAAAGTGACGATCGTGGAGGTGGACGAGCCCGTCGCGGAGGAGGGGGCGATAGACCCGGATCACGTGCATACGCCGGGGCTGTTCGTCGACCGCATCGTCGTCGTTCCCCCGGACGGCATACGCGAGGAGCCCCCCGACAGATGACGGACAAGCGCCCGCTCGACCGGCAGACGATGGCCAACCGCGCCGCGATGGAGTTCGAGGACGGCTGGGTGGTCAATCTCGGCATCGGCATTCCGACGCTCTGCTCCAACTTCGTCCATCCCGACCGGCGGGTTATCTATCAGTCGGAGAACGGGCTGGTGAACTACGGTCCGCTCGCGGCGGCGGGCGAGGAGGACCCGAATCTCGTGAACGCGGGCGGGCAGTACGTCGTCGAGATGGCGGGCATGGCGACGCTGGACCACGCGGACTCGTTCGCGCTGATACGCGGGGGGTACGTGGACGTCACCGTGCTGGGCGCTTACGAGGCGGCGGCGAACGGCGACTTTGCCAATTGGAAGGTGGCGGGCGCGCGAGGCGGGGGCATCGGCGGCGCGATGGACTTGGCGGTCGGCGCGAAGAACGTGTTTCTGCTGATGGAGCACCTAACGAAAGACGGCAAGCCGCGGCTCGTGGAGCGGCGCTCGCTGCCCGTCACGGCTCGCGGCGTCGTCAAACTCGTCGTCACGAACCTGGGGCTGTTCCGCGTCGGCCCGGGGGGATTCGTCCTCGAGGAGATTGCGCCGGGCTACGCGCCGGAGGACGTTCAGGCCGCGACGGACGCCCGGCTCATCGTCTCGCCGTCGCTGCGGGAGTTCGCCGGGGCGGGCTAGGCGCGCGCGACGGACGCGGAATTGACAAGCGTGCCTGGATTGGGCGGGGTAGGTTCGCGCTTTCGCGGGAATGACGCGGCGCTAGGCGTAAGGGAGACGGCTTGCGCCCCATCTATGGCGCTCGCGCGGCGCCCTAACGCCTACCCCAGAACGCGCTCCATAAACTGCGCTGCGGCCTCCAGCCCGCGCTGATCGATGCTATGGGCGAGCCCGGGGAAGATATGCGCCTCGACCGCGAAGCCGAGACTGGCGAGCGTCTGCGCGGCCTCGGCAGTCGCGTCCGGAGGGACGACGGGGTCGGCGTCGCCGTGCGCGAGGAGAAACGGAGGCTTGCCGCGCGCCTCGCTCTCCAGCGTTTCCGGGTAGAGCAGCGCGCCGCTGAACCCGACGACGCCCGCGATCTCGCGCTCCATCCTCGGCGCGGCGTAAAGCGCGGTCATGCAGCCCTGCGAGAAGCCGATGAGAACGCAACGGCGCGCCTCCATGCCGTAGGCGTCCAGCAGTTCGCCGACGTAGGCGCCGGCGGCGAGCCCCGCTTCCCGGACGCCCTCGCGCCTCGCCGCCTCGGGCTCGCGGGGGAACCACTGATAGCCGAAGCCGGCCTCCGCGTAGGGCTGCGGAGCGTTCGGCGCGTGAAACGCCGCCTGCGGCAAGCGGGGCGCGAGCGCGTCCGCGACGCCGATGAGGTCGTCGCCGTTCGCCCCAATGCCGTGCAGAAGAACGACGAGAGCATTGGGCGTGCCGCCCGCGAGCGGCGTTCGGAATGGGCCTTCGAGGGACGGCATTCGGCTCTCCTAATTGAGCGCGCGGCCTTAGCATATCGCGTCCCGCGGGGGGATGGAGGGGAGGCGATTGACCGCGCCGCTTTCGCCGACGTCGCGCTGGAGGACGGCGACCGCATCGAGATCGCGCGCCCGTCGGCGGCGGCTAGGGGGCGGGCAGGGAGTATGGCGCCTGGCCGCGAACGCCCGGCTTGCGCTTAGGGCCCGGCCCCTTCGTGTCTCTTCACGTAGCGGGCGAAGTCTTTCCCGCACGGGGGCAGGGCGTCGAGCGGAATCCTCTCGTCCGCGTCGGCGATGAGCGACACGAAGGCTTCCGCCTCTTCTATCCCTTCTCGGATATCGCTGAGGGTGCGCGTGTCGTGGTAAAAGTTGACGTGGTAGCCCTCGACGACCGCGAAGAGGCGCGTAATCTCCCGCGTGTCGCCCAGCGTTCTCTGGATGAACCGAGCGACGTCGCGGATGTCGGCGTGCGTCGTGATGGGCCAACCGCGCTTCTTGGCGAAGCCTATGAGGGCGTGAGCGGCGGCGCCCCATATCTTCTCCGACGCTTGGAGGCGGTCGCGCGCGTTCGCCATCGCCTTCGCGTGCGAGAGGAACGCGGCCTGATGGACAGCATGCGCGTCTATGGGCGGCGTAGAGTCGGGATTAGTGAGCGTTGTCATCGGCTGGCCTCGCGAATAGTCTAACAGTATGGAGGGCTCCGTCGCGTGGCGGGAGAGGGGCTTGCGCCCTCTTGTCCCTGAGGCCGGTCTTCTCAGGCGGAAGTAGACGCAAAGGGCTTGCGCCCGGAGAATCGCTGTGGTTAGATTACCCCAAGTATTAGGTTACCCGGAGGTTTGAGCGGTACAGGATGGCGGCGCCAAAGACAACCAAATGGGCCATGGAGCCCCACACGCGAGCGAAGCACGACGTGCTAATGCGTTATCTGCTCGCGTGGTTCCCCATTCTGGGGCAGAGCGCTTTCCCGCATGTCGCGTACATTGATGGGTTCGCGGGGCCTGGCAGATATTCGGGTGGAGAGGATGGGTCTCCTATCATAGCCCTCAAGGCCGCGTTGAAATACCGGGACCGGATAAGGCCCCAATTGTCGTTCCTGTTCGTGGAACAGAGCCAGGACAGAGCGGACATGCTCGACAGCATCGTTCAGGAGATGGAAATCCCGCGACAATTCGATGTGAAAATCATCGGTGGATCGACTTTTGATGAAGAACTGACGAGGTTCATCGACAGCCAGTCGAGGGACATTCCAACCTTCGCGTTCATAGATCCGTTCGGATGGACGGGAATTCCGTTCAGTTCGATATGCAGGATACTTACCTCTCCGCACTGCGAAGTGCTTGTGACTTTTATGTATGAAGAGATCAATCGGTTCGTCGGCATACAAAGACAAGCGGATAACTTTGACACATTCTTCGGCGCAACAGACTGGAGAGAAGTCGACGTAATCTCTGATCCTGCTGAAAGAAACCGGAGATTTCGCGACCTCTACATACGCCAATTGCAGACTTCGGCATACGCAAAGTACGTTCGGTCGTTCGAGATGCAGAATACCCGAAATGTGACTGACTACTATTTGTTTTACGCAACCAATAGCCTGTTAGGGCTCAAGAAAATGAAGGAAGCAATGTGGAAAGTAGACCCGACCGGAGAATTCATGTTCTCTGATGCAACCAACCCAAATCAGTTCGTTCTTTTCATAAAGGAGCCTCAATTGGACATTCTCCAGACCCAAATCGTAGGCTATTTTCAGGGGAAAGAGGCAAGCATACAGGAAATTGAAGACTTTGTTATCGAAAAGACAGCGTTTCGAGAGACGCATTACAAGAAAGTCCTCAAAGGAATTGAGCAGGCCGGGGGTCTCGAGGTGATTAATCCTACGCCTGACCGACGGAGAGGGACCTATCGAAACCATACGATGATGCTGCGATTTGCGCCGACACAAGGATTGATTTAGGCAGGCATTCCGTTCCACGCCTCGCCGTCCAGTTCCCGGCCTGCGGCTTTCTTTCCTACGCGCTTTCCGTCCTCGTTGAACGCGCCCCATTGCTTGAAGAAGAAGGGGGTTCGCGCCGCCGCGCACTGGTCGCGGAGCGAGCGAAACCACTCCGGCTTTGGCCGCCTCGCGCCGGGGCCGCTTTCGCCGCCCGCTATCACCCAGTGGACGCCCGAGAGGTCGAGCGCGTCGAGCGGACCGAGGAGCGGCTCGCACGAGAGGAAACGCAGGGCGGCGGGAATCTCGCGCAGGACATCAACGCGATGCGTCCACATCCGGTTTTCGACGGAGACGCCGAGCCAGAGGTTGTCCGGCCAGGGGAGTTCCGGCGCGAGGCGCAAGGCGCGCTCCGGCCGCTTCGTGAGCAACTGAAAGGCGTGGCGCTCGGCTTCGGCGATGACGCCGAACACTTGCGCGACGAACTCGTCGGGCACGGCCTCGTGAAAGAGGTCGGACATGGAGTTGACGAAGATGCGGCGCGGCCTCTTCCAGCCCAGCGGCTGGCGCAGGCGCTCCGCGCGGACTTGCACGTCGAACCCGCGCTCGAACGGGTGGCCGCTCACGCCGCGGAAGCGTTCCGCGAACCGCTCGGCGTAGCAGTGGGCGCAGCCGGGCGACACCTTCGAGCAGCCCGTGACCGGGTTCCACGTCGCTTCCGTCCACTCGATTTTGGAGTTATCGCTCATGGCTTTGATTATGCGCATGGACATGCGGCGGCGCACTAGGCTTGCGCTGCGGATTGCCCTCTCATACAGGCTGCGCGATGCGCTAGGGGCGGCGCAAGCGCCCGCTGTCATATTGCGGGGAGGGGGCGCTCCGCCTACTGCGGCGCGGCGAGCGAGCGGACGTCTCCATCCCGCGAAGCGGGAACGCCTACCGCCTCGCGCATCTCGTTCAGAGGGACTGCGGAACGGAAACCTGTTAGTTAAATGGCCTCTTATTTTGGATTCCCGTTTACGCGGTCTGCAGGCGAGATGGACAACGCCGCAGTCCAGAGGATTCCCTCTCCCTGCGCCGATTGCCCGGTTTGAACGGACTCCACGCCGTAGTTCGGGAGGGCGCGCCGCGCGACGCACTTGCCGTCGGAGCGAACGCCATGCCGGTCGAAGGAGAAGCCCAGGTCGTCGAATCCTTCCAGCCGGCGTTTCGGCGGCAGGTCGGCTGCGTCATCGGGGAAAACACGCAGGAAGAAAGGGGCGGCCAAGTCTTCCCGGTCGCATTCCGCCTTGACGTAGGCGAGCGTTCGCCCATCCAGGTAGAGGTCGAAGACGGAGCGGACGTCCGGTTCCCGCGCCGTGACGGAGGCGTAGGCCGACTCGAAGTGGTGCGGGGCGTCCGGGTTCACGCGGAAGATGACGCCGTCGCGCAGTTCGTCGACCGTCTCCAGTCCTGGGAGTCCGCGCAGGTCGCTTGGGCCGAAATCACGCGGGGCGCGTTGGTAATTCTCGTAGAACCAGACAATGCGGTCGTCGTCGCGGGCTTGCGGAATCCATTCGCGGACGGCGCTCAGCGTAACCTGTCCGCCCCAGCGTCGCATTGTCGCCGGGGGGCTCGTCCGCAGAATGAGCAGCGTCGCCCAATTCGTGAACGTCCTGCCGGGCAAGGGGTTCTCCGCGAGGCGGACGGCGACGTCGGATCCTTCGACGTCGTCCTTGTCGTGGCGAATCCATCCGAGGCCGGCCTGACGAACTTCGGCGGCCGTTCCTGCGGCGGACAGCGCGAGCCAAGCGAGAAGCCCCGCCTCCAAGAGGAGCGCCGCGAGGCTCAACGCGCTCCCTCCGGCGAGCGCCATGGAGAACGGCCGGCGGACCGTTCCAAGCAACCGCCGCTCCCGCGCGTAGATAAGGAACCTGTCCAGGGTGAACGCCGCCGCGAACAAGAACGGGACGCACAGCGGCGCGAAATGTCTTTCATCGAGTCCGTCTTCGGCGTAGTTGGTGTACCCCAACAGCACTGCGGATAGGTGTAAAACGATGAACGAGAGCGCGAATCCGCCGAACACGTAGAGCGGAGCCCACTCGCCGCGTCTATCGCCTCGCGCCTCGCGCAGAAACGTCCAGGCGGCCCCCGCCGCCAGCGCCAGCAGCAAGACGAGCGCCAGCCCAGAAGCGATCGGCGGGCCGGAGCTTCCAGGAGCAACGAACAGCCATCCGCCGAGCAGTCCGAACATTTCGGCTAGCAGGCCGGGCAAGTCGACCACTAGGCCTGGCTCTTGGATTCTAGGGGATAGTCCGACCAACAGAAGGTTGCGCGCGCACCAGGCTCCTACAGGCGCGGAGGAAATCAGCGCGAACGCCGCGACGCTCAGGGCCTTTTTCCGCGGCGCGACCCCCGGCTGCAGGATGAGAAGCGCGGTCATAGCCGGCAGCAAAGCGACCCCGATGTATTTGACTTCCATAGCGAAGGCCGTGAGCGCGGCCGCCCAAAAGAGCGACGTCCATCGCCCGTCGCGCAGGCGGGTGTGGAATTGGATGAGCGCGAGCGTGACGAGCAGGGTGAACAACGGCTCGGACGATGCGGAGCCGGCCAGCCAGCCCAGCGGGATCGAAAGGGCGAGCGCGAGGCTGCCCCACGCGGCGATGAATCGGGATTGCAGATGACGCCGCATCCAGAGCCCTGCCGCGAGGATCGTCAGCCCGAAGGCCGCGGCGTTGAACGGCCCGGCGACCGCGTAGGGATCGAGCGCGCCGAGGCTGGCCGCCGCGAGCGCTACCGGGTAGAGCGGCGGCCACAGGGTCAACGGACGCGGCTCGGTTAGCCCGTCGACCGTCAGGGCCTCGAATTTGATTCCTTCGAGAAAGTTGCGGGCGGCGAAGACGTAACTTACGGAGTCTCCTAGGATCGCGGGGCCGTGAGGAATCTGGCGGGCGAGGGCGAGCGCGGCGCCTAAGAGCGCGGCGGCGACGATGAGCGCGGCGAGGGGGCCGGGGCGGAGGCGGGCGAGCCGGCGGGCGGCGTTGGAGAGCGTCCCCGGCGCGAGGCTCATCGGGGTGCGCTCCGGGCTACTGATGGCCCGCGGCGCCGTTCAGCGTCTCGCCGAACTCGCGGGCGAGCGCCTGCGCGAGGGCGGTCGGGGCGTCCTCCGCGCTCTCGACGCACGGGAGGTGGTAGAACACGTTGCGCTCCATATGAGCGCGGTTGAGGAAGTAGACCTTCTTTTCGAGCGCGACGGCGATGCCCATTTCGACGAGCGATCCGGCGTAGCGGAGGTCGGGGTCGACGTTGACGAAGAGCAGCGCGTCCGCCGCGACGACGCCTTCCATATCCTCGACGGCTTCCTTGCGGCCTCCCTCGGCCGGGGCGTTCGTCCAGTCGTGGGTGACCTCGTGCCCTGCGGCGACGACGCATCGCTGGGCGCGGCGAACGCGCTCCTTGTCCTCGTATTTTCCGGCGACGTAGAACTTCATCGGGCCTCCGCGGCGCGGTTGCCCCCGCGCCGCGACCTTGCATAACTCCGCCGCCCGGTCCGCAGCGCCTTCTCCCGCCGCGTTCGCGGCGTCCTCTCCCCTTGTAGGGAGAGGGGGGTCGGCGCTTGCGCGCCCCGACCGCAGTACCCTCTCCCGCCGCATTCGCGGCGTCCTCTCCCCTTGTAGGGAGAGGGGGATGCGGGCGCTTGCGCGCCTCTGGATTCCGGCCTACGCCGGAATGACGGTATGTTATGCATAGGTCTCCGCTGCGGGGCGGGCGGGCGGCTATTCTACCGCCCCGGCGCTTGCGGCGCAGCAGCCCCGCGTCAGTCCTCGCCGCGCGCGAGCCGGCTCAGCAACTCGACGGAGCGCTCGCGGGAGGCGGCGGGATCCGACCCGGCCGGGACGACATGCGCGATGATTTCGCCGGCGCCGAACGCGAAGAGTTCGTTTATCCGCGCCGCGACGGCTTCCTCATCGCCGGAGCATACGACGGCGTCGAGCATGCGGTCGCTCCAGCCTTCGGTTTGGGCGGCTTCGGGGAAGCCGGCCTCGGCGAACATCGCCTGATAGAAGGGCATTCGCGGGTAGTGGGCGAGTTGCTCGCGGGCGGCGGCGCGCGCCTCTTCGGGGTCGTCGTGGACGCAGACTGGGGCGTGGGCGACGAGCGGCGGGCAGGGGCGGCCGGCCTTCTCCGCGCCGCGCCGCATCGCGGGAAGCGCGGCGTCGCGCAGGTACTCGCCGGGCGACACCCAACTGATCGCGCCGTCGGCGACCTCGCCGCAGAGTTCGTAGGATTTGGGGCGGAGCGCGGACGCCATCACGGGGACGCCCGGGACGGGCGCGGGCAGCGCGACGTTGGCGCGGTAGACGCCGCCCTCGAACTCGATTGCGCCGGTCTCCAGCAGCGTCTTGGCGATGGTCACGTATTCGCGGAGCGCGGTGAGCGGCGTTCGGTAGTCGGCGCCAAACACGGTTCCCATGGCGCGGACGTGGCTGGGGCCGACGCCGAGCCGGAAGCGGTTGCCGGAGAGTTGCGCCGCGACTTGCGTCTGCTGGGCGGCCGCGACGGGATGACGCCCCCAGATGGGAATGATGCAGGTGCCGAGGAGGATGCGCTCCGTTCGCGCGGCGGCGGCGGCCATCAGCGTGACGCCGTCCAAATTCGCGCTTCCGACGGTGAGCCACGCGGCGTGGAGGCCGCGCTCCTCCGCGTCCTCTATGCGCGAGAGCACGGCGTTGCTATCGCCGCCCATCACGGCTAGGCCGATTGTCTTTTCGCTCACCGGGCTCTCCTCTTCCGCAATATCGCTTCCGCTCCGCCGCCGCGCCTCGCTCGGGGGTTGCGGCGCTCCGGGCGGGCGATTTCGCTGAATTAGCGCTCAAAAGCGCTCATTCGCGCTCACTCCTCTCCCCAGACGGGGCGGGCGGAACGCTCCATTGGGGTCAGGATAGCAGGGGGCGGAGCAGGGCGCAATGACCGTGTGTCATAATAGATGGAACGGCTTGGGGAAGGCGCGGGGCGGGATTGCGGCGAGGCGGTCGGTCGGCGGCTTTCGCGGGGTTGGGCGCGGGCGCCGGAGGGTCCAGGGCGGCCTGCGCCGTCCGGGAGGCAATGAGCGCTCCATGAGCACCGTTTGAGCGCTTTGTGAGCGCCGTTTGAGCGCTCCATGAGCGCTGAATGAGCGCTTTTTAGCACCGAATGAGCGCCGTTTGAGCGCTGGGGTTGGGCCGGGGGAGGCGAGGTTCCCGCTTGCGCGGGAATGACGTGGGGCATGGGGACCGGGGAGACGGGGCTTGCGCCCCGTCATGGCGCTGGGGCGTCGAATGGATTTCCGCCTACGCGGGAATGACGGAGGAGGGGGCGTTGCGCGCCGTCCGCAGTACCCTCTCCCGCCGCGTTCGCAGCGTCCTTTCCCCTTAGAGACCTTTGCATAACCCCCCGCTACAGAGCCGGGGCGTCTCAATTCACTCCTAGCGTTAGGAGGAATTGCGGGCTGCAACTAAGTTATGCAAAGGTCTCCTATAAGGGGAGAGGACGCCGCGAGCGCGGCGGGAGAGGGTACTGCGGACGGGGCGTGCGTTGCGCCCCGTCATTCCTGCGTAGGCAGGAATCCATTCGGCGCGCAAGCGCCATAGACGGGGCTGCGCCCCGTCTCCCCTTACCTCCATGCGCCGCGAGATTCCCGCGCAAGCGGGAACCTACCCCAATCGCCGCGCCATTCCCCCTTACCGTCATTTCCCGCGTAGGCGAGAATCCCGTCCCCGTCGGAACCTACTGGCCGCCGAGCGTGTCCTTCTTGAGGCTCGTGAGCCCGGCCCGCGCCGCTTCGACCGCGCCGGCGAGTTCGTCGTAGGTCACGGCTTGCGCGAGTTTCTCGAGCGGGTTCAGGGAGATGCTCTTTTGGTTTGGGAGATCAGATTCGCGGACGACATAGAAGCGCCACTGGTCGGCGCGGCGGTGGTCGGCCTCCTCGCCGGCAATCGGGTGCAGAGCGCAGACGTAGAGGTCGGCGGTGCGGCGAGGCGGCTTCAAGGGCGTCCCCTTTCCCGCATCCGTTGGCTTGTAGTAGAGCGACTTGGAGCGAATGCTGAACGAAGGCTGCGCAGTCTCTCCGTCGTACCCCGGCAGCGCCACCTGCCGAGCCGCCGAGTTCTTCACCTCCATCCACGCTCCGGTCGCGGAATGCTCCAAGTCGTAAGCGTTCCACGCTCCCTTCGGCAACCGCCACGCATCGCCGAGCGCGAGCGCGATCATGCACTCCACGTATGCGCCCCGGTCGACATTATCGATCAGGGGTTCGTTGTACCTTTCGAGGAATTTGTCGATGATGCGGTTGTGGAGGTCGTTGGGCATTGCGCTAGCCTTTCACGCGAGATCCCGCCTACGCGGGAATGACGGCTTGGGGGACGGCGACGATGGCGATGGATGCGGGATTTCGGGCTGACGCCGCCCGGCTTGCGGCGGGATGCAGGGCGGGAAGGGTTGGTAGCGGGGCCAGGACTCGAACCTGGGACCTTCGGGTTATGAGCCCGACGAGCTGCCACTGCTCCACCCCGCAACGCTGACTACCCTCGCCCAGCGCGGGAACGGCGAACCGGGCGGCTTGCGCCCCGTCGTCCGGCGGACGGAGGAGGCGGGCGCTTTGCGCGCTAACAAGGGAACTCGAGCGAGGGAGCGCAGGGGGAGGGTAGTTATGGTCAAGTCCTCGGCCGATTAGTACCGCTTGGCTGAACGCATTGCTGCGCTTACACCTGCGGCCTATCGAGCAGATAGTCTCTCTGCGGCCTTACCCCTTTTCAGGGTGGGAAGTCTCATCTTGGGGCCGGCTTCGCACTTAGATGCTTTCAGCGCTTATCCGTTCCGCACATAGCTACCCGGCGGCGCCACTGGCGTGACGACCGGAACACCAGAGGTGCGTCCTTCCCGGTCCTCTCGTACTAGGGAAAGGTTCCCTCAAACTTCCTGCGCCCACAGCGGATAGAGACCGACCTGTCTCACGACGGTCTGAACCCAGCTCACGTGCCGCTTTAACCGGCGAACAGCCGGACCCTTGGGACCTTCTTCAGCCCCAGGATGCGACGAGCCGACATCGAGGTGCCAAACCTTGCCGTCGATATGAACTCTTGGGCAAGATAAGCCTGTTATCCCCGGGGTAGCTTTTGTCCGATAAGCCACGGCCCTTCCACACGGGACCGTAGGATCACTTTGGCCGACTTTCGTCCCTGCTTGGCTTGTTGGCCTCGCAGTCAAGCCCCCTTCTACCAATGCGCTCTGCGGGCGATTTCCATCCGCCCTGAGGGGACCATTGCGCGCCTCCGTTACTGTTTAGGAGGCGACCGCCCCAGTCAAACTGCCCGCCAGACACTGTTCCCCTGCTTGTTCAGGGGTTAGATCCAAAAACAGGGAAGGGTGGTATTTCAACGGCGGCTCCACCGGAACTGGCGTCCCGGCTTCAAAGCCTCCCACCTATCCTACACAACCGTGCCCTCGGATCAATGTCAGGTTGCAGTAAAGCTCCACGGGGTCTTTTTGTCCTGCTGCGGGTAACGAGCATCTTCACTCGTACTTCAATTTCACCGAGACCATCCCTGAGACAGCGCCCCAGTTGTTACGCCTTTCCTGCGGGTCAGAACTTACCTGACAAGGGATTTCGGTACCTTAGGACCGTTATAGTTACGGCCGCCGTTCACCGGGGCTTCGATTCGCAGCTTGCACCGCTCCTCTTGACCTTCCGGCACTGGGCAGGCGTCAGCCCCTATACGTCGTCTTGCGACTTGAGCAGGGACCTGTGTTTTTGTTAAACAGTCACCAGGGCCTCTTCGCTGCGGCCACGGGACGCTCCGCCCGCTTGGGGCTTCACCTCCCATGGCGCTCCTTCTCCCGAAGTTACGGAGCCAGATTGCCGAGTTCCTTAGGGATGGTTCTCTCGTCCGCCTCGGTACGCTTATACCAGTCCACCAGTGTCGGTTTGCGGTACGGACGCCTATGCCTCTAGCTACGAAGTTTTTCTAGCCGGTGTAGCCTCAGCGGACTCCCCCAGGGCGATGCCCTGAAGTCGCTTCCCTCCTCAGCTCAAGCCCCGGGACGGATTTGCCTATCCCGAGATCGCCTACAAGGTCAGACGCGCCATGTCCAGTGGGCGCGCTTCGCCTAGCTTCCCGTGTCCCTCCTTAGCCTTAAAACGATTCATAGGCGGCGCTGGAATGTTGACCAGCTGTCCATCGTCTACGCCTTTCGGCCTCGACTTAGGTCCGGCTAACCCTGCGACGAACGACGTTGCGCAGGAAACCTTGGACTTTCGGCGGATGCGGTTCTCACGCATCTTTACGCTACTCATGCCGGCATTCGCACTTCTCTGCGCTCCACCGCTCCTTACGGAACGGCTTCGGCGCCCAGAGAACGCTCCCCTACCCCTCCGCCTTTCGGCGGAAGCCGCGACTTCGGCGGCAGGCTTAAGCCCCGATGAATTGTCGGCGCACGGTCCCTTGACCAGTGAGCTATTACGCACTCTTTAAAGGGTGGCTGCTTCTAAGCCAACCTCCTGGTTGTCTGGGCGACCGAACTTCCTTTGACACTGAGCCTGCACTTGGGGGCCTTAGTCGGCGGTCTGGGCTGTTTCCCTCTCGACCATGGAGCTTATCCCCCACGGTCTCACTCCCCAGGCATGGATGGAACGGCATTCGCAGTTTGATTGGGTTTGGTAGGCTCACACCCCCTAGCCCATTCAGAGCCCTACCTCCGTCCCTCTTCCTGAAGGCTGCACCTCAATGCATTTCGGGGAGAACCAGCTATCTCCGGGTTCGGTTGGCATTTCACCTCTACCCACAGCTCATCCCAACACTTTGCAACGTATACGGGTTCGGGCCTCCACCTCGAGACTATCGAGGCTTCACCCTGGCCATGGGTAGCTCACCCGGTTTCGGGTCTACCCCGCGCGACTCGTTCGCCCTATTCAGACTCGCTTTCGCTGCGGCTCCGGGACGTCTCAATCCCTTAACCTCGCCACGCAGGAGTAACTCGCCGGCTCATTCTTCAATAGGCACGCCGTCATCCGCCCATAACAGGCGGACTCCGACCGCTTGTAGGCCCACGGTTTCAGGTCTATTTCACTCCCCTTCAGGGGTTCTTTTCACCTTTCCCTCACGGTACTTGTGCGCTATCGGTCGTCAAGGGTATTTAGCCTTGGAGGGTGGTCCCCCCGGATTCCCACGGGATTCCACGTGTCCCGTGGTACTCACGAACGCATCCGAAGTCCGCCCCCTTTCGCCTACGGGGCTGTCACCCCCTATGGCGGTCCTTTCCAGGCTCCTTCGGCTAGAAGGCGGATTGCTCACTTCGCGCAGTCGCTGGGGCTCCTGCCAATGCGCCGTACAACCCCGCTAGGATATAGGCCCCCAGGCCACTCAACCCCAACGGTTTGGGCTCTTCCCGTTTCGCTCACCACTACTCAGGGAATCGCGGTTGCTTTCTTTTCCTCAGGGTAATGAGATGTTTCAGTTCCCCTGCTTACCCCCCTCAACCTATGTGTTTAGTTGAGGATGTCCCGGTTTCACCGAGACCGGTTCCCCGATTCGGGAATCCCCGGCTAAGCCTGCTTGGCGGCTAACCGAGGCTTATCGCAGCCGTGCTACGCCCTTCATCGGCCCTTGACGCCAAGGCATCCCCCGTGGGCCCTTAGTAACTTGACCTCACGCGGCTCGCCCGAAGGCGAGCCCTTACCTTACCTTGGCTCGTACTCGCTCGATATTCCCTTGTTAACGTGCAAAGCGGCGGCGCTCCGCGCCCAGCCGCCCCCTCAGGCCGCTCCCGGCCAAAGGCGATTTGCCTAGTATAACCATGCCCCCAGGCGCCTGTCAAGCGTTTGCGCCCATTCTCGCTCCCGCTTTCGCGGGCGGGGCGTTAGGCGCGGTGGATGAAGCCGGCCTTGCGCCGCCACTTGGCGTTGACCTTCACCCACAACTCCAGGTAGGCGGGGCGGCCCGTGAGCGCCTCGATCTCCGGGCGGGCGAGCGTTCCGACCTCCTTGAGCGCCGCGCCTCCCTTGCCGATGAGCAGACGCTTCTGCGACGGCTTGTCCACGTAGACGACGGCGCGAATGTAGTCCGGCGCGCCGCCCTCGCGCTCCTCGAAGGCGTCGATCTCGACCGCCGCGTCGTAGGGAATCTCGTCGGCGTAGCGCTCGAACACTTTTTCGCGCACGAGTTCGCCGACGAGGAAGCGCGCCGGACGGTTCGTCAGCATATCGGGGGGGAAGAGCGGCTCGCGCTCCGGCAGGCAGGCGCGCAAGGCGTTGACGAGCCGGTCGAGGCCGTCGTTCTCGCGGGCGCTCACGGGGACGATCTCCGCGAACGGATGCTCCTCGGCGTATTGGGCGATGACGGGCAGCAGGCGTTTCTTGGGGACGGCGTCGGTCTTCGTGAGGGCGAGGACGGCGGGGGTTCCCGCCCGCGCGATTTGGCGCATGAGCGTCCGCTCGACGTCCCCCGGGAGCCGCGGCTCGGCGGCGAGGAGCGCGGCGTCGGCGTCGGCGAGCGCGGAGGCGAGTTCCCGCGCCATCGCCGCGTCCAGCGCGTCGCGCCCTTTCCGTAGGAACCCTGGCGTGTCCAGCAGGCCGATCTGAAAATCGCCCCCCTGCAGCGCCCCGAGCAGGCGCTGGCGCGTCGTGTGCGGCTTCGCGCTCACAATGGACAGTTTTTGTCCGACGAGGGCGTTGAGCAGGGTGGACTTGCCGACGTTCGCCCTGCCGACGATGGCCGCGAATCCGCTGCGATGGCCTGCGGGCGGTTCAGTCATACGCTCATCATAAACGCGGAAGCCTGCGCCCGTAACGGGGCGGACGCGCCCCTCGCGTGTGGTATAGTCCCGCAACGGCCAACGCGCCGCGCATTGGAGACCACGCCGCTTATGAGCATACTCCCCATCGTTCGCGTCCGCCTGCTGCCCGCGCTCGCCGGCGCGCTGATCCTTCTCGCCGCGCTCGCGGCCTGCGGCGAAGGCGAGCCCCGCGTCGTCGTGAAGGAGGCGCGCCCCACGCCCACGCCGTCCGGCCCGGCGCCCACGCCCACCGCGACGCCCTCTCCGACGCCCGTCACGACGCCCACGCCCACCGCGACGCCCTCTCCGACGCCGACGCCTACCCCAACTCCGACGCCCGTCCCATCGGTCGTCACGCAACCCCCGACGCGCCTCACGGCGGGCGCGCTGCACACCTGCCTCTTGGACGCGGACGGCAAAGCGTCGTGCTGGGGCGACGACACGCAGGGCGTCGTAAGCCTCGCGGCGGGCTTGTCCGCTTTCGAATTCTCGACGATCAGCGCGGGCGGCGCGCATGTCTGCGCCCTTTTTGGAGGCGGCGGATTGACGGACGGCTTGCCGTCCTGCTGGGGCGCCGATACGGCCGGCTCGCCCCCCGAGGAACTCGCGTCGCCGTTCGAGGCGGTTAGCGGGGGAGGCAGCCATACCTGCGCGCTCACGCCGGCCGGCTCGCCCGTCTGCTGGAGCGGCGTCGCCGACGCCGCCCAGGCCAGCCCGCCGGATGACGTCGGCGCGCTCAAGGCGATAAGCAGCGGCGCGGCGCACACCTGCGCGCTCAAGACGGACGGAACTGCGGTCTGCTGGGGAACCGGGGACGCGGCGACCGCGCCGGATGAGGGAACGTTCAGCGCCGTCGCCAGCGGCGGAACGCACACATGCGCGCTCAAGGAGGACGACGGCAAGCCGCAATGCTGGGGAACCGGCGCCGCGACGATGGATGTCCCCGACGAGGCGCTCACGGCAATCGCGAGCGGGCAAGCGCACTCGTGCGGCCTCAAGGCCGACGGGACGGCGGTCTGCTGGGGCGACAACACGGACAACAGAGCGACCGTCCCTGAGGGCATGTTCACGGCCATCGCCTGCGGCGGCGCGCACTCGTGCGGCCTCAAGGCCGACGGCTCCGTCGTCTGCTGGGGCAGCGACAGCAACGGGCAGTCCACCCCGCCCGCGACGCCTGCCGCCGATGACGGCGACGACTCCGCGAATGGCGCGGACGACGCATCCGCCGGCTCGGGCGACGGCGCCGCGAACGGCGATGGCGCTGACGCAGCGTCCGACGGCTCCGGCGGAAGCGGGGCCTCCCCTGCTCCGGGCGCGGGCCTCGCCGCCCCCGCCAACTTCAGCGCCATGCCGGACGGTTCGGCGCCCAGTTCCATCACCCTTCTCTGGGACGCGGTTGCGGGCGCGGCGAGTTACCGCATTTCCTACGGCGAGACAGGCAGCTCGGACTCGACGCCCATCAGCCACACGGACCCCGCCATCACTACGAAAACGCTCAACAATCTGGACTCCGCGAAGAGATATTGGGTTCAGATTGCGGCGGTCGGTTCGGACGGAGCGGAGGGAGCGACCGCGACCGTCGGCGCCGACGCCGGGCAGGGCATCGCGCCGTCCCCGGCGTCTTAGCGCAGGCCGCGCAACCGACGGCGTGGGGGAGTGCTGGCTACCCCTCCCCCGTTCACCGGCCCGTGAGGCGGGCGATGAGGCGCTCCGTCGCGGGCGCGATTTCGCACTCCCAGACGACCTCGACGCGCCAGCCGAGGCGCTGCAGCGCGGCGGCGTGCTCCGCGTCGCGCTTGACGTTGCGGGCGATCTTCCGTCGCCAGTAGTCCTCGTTCGACGCCGGCATCCGCGAGCGGGAGCAGCCGTGCCAGTGCCACAGGCAGCCGTGAACGAAGACGATCGTCTGGTGCTTTCGCAGCGCGAGGTCGGGATGGCCGGGCAGCCGCTTGTCGTGGAGGCGGAAGCGGAGCCCGGCCTTATGGAGGGCGCGCCGCACGCGCAACTCGGGCTTCGTGTCCCGCGAGCGCACTTGCCGCATTATACGGCTGCGCTCCTCCGGGGAGACGGTGTCGGGAGCCATGCGCGCCTCCCGTCCGGCGGCGCGATTTCCGCCGGCTCGCGCTAACGCTCAGAGGATACCCGATAGCCGCTCCATGACGGCTTGCACGAGGGGGACGGGGACGGCGTTGCCTGCTTGCTTCCGCGTCTGCCCGTCGTTGGAGACGATGCGGAACTTGTCGGGGAATCCTTGCAGACGCAGCATTTCGCGCGGCGTGGGGCGGCGCTGCCCGTCTATGAGCAGATAGTTGTGCGACGCGCCCGCCCGCAGCGCGCACGACCAGGGATGACTGGATATGTTGCCGCCTTTGTTCTCGTGCCATATCGCTGGGGACGGCAGCGTCTGCCGGTGATTTTTGGAGCGGCGTATGTAGTCGGAGACGTAGTGCTTCGGGTCGGGGCGCTTCTCGAGGAGGTCGGCGAGCGGCGTCATCGGCGCTTTTTCGTCGGGCCAGGGGAAGAGCTCGAACGGACGGAGGGAGGCGACGATGATGGTGCGCTCGCGCTTCTGGGGAAGGCCGAAGTCCAGCGCGTTCAGCACGCGATGCTCCGCCGCGTAGCCCGCTTCTCGAAGCCCGTCGAGTATCGCAGCGAGGACGTCGCCGCCTTGCGCCGTCGCGAGTTGCTTGACGTTCTCCAAGACGACGCCTCGGGGCCGCTTGGCGCGGATGAGGCGCAGCGCCTCGAAGAAGAGCGTCCCGCGCGGGTCGGCGAGCCCTTGCCGCTGGCCGATGATCGAGAAGGGCTGACAGGGGAAGCCCGCGAACAGCAGGTCGTGGTCGGGAACGTCCTCGGGCGCGACGGCGGCGATGTCTCCGGCGGGCTCGATTCCGTAGTTGGCGTGGTAGGCGCGGCGCGCCTCCGCGTCTATGTCGCAGGCGAACACGACCTCGTGCCCGAGGTTGCGCGCCGCCTGATGGAACCCGCCGATGCCGCAGAACAGGTCGGCGCACCTCAGCGAAGCCGCGGGCGGCGGTTCGCCGAAGAGGGGGGCCGTCCTGTTGGCGATCTCGTTGCGCTGCGGGGTTAGGGTTGTCATCGGATCTCCCACTGGCTGGGGCTCCTCGCGGGGCGTTTCGTGAATTTAGCGCTAAAAGCGCTCATTCCCGCCTTAACTGCAAGTCGCCGGACTTGCATTGGAGTCAGGATAGCAGAGACCGGGCTGCAGAAGGCAACGGGCTTGTGTCATACTAAAGAGAAACGGCTTGGGCAGGGCGCAGAATGGGTTCGCGCCGGGCGCAAAATCCCGTCGCACAGCGAGAGCCTCCGGGCAGGGTTCAGAGGCGGCGAGGGGCGGGGGGACAGGGCTAGGGCAGTGAGCGCTTTTTGAGCGCCGAATGAGCCGCTTTTTAGCGCTGAATGAGCGCCGTTTGCAGCGCTGGGGCTGGGGTCTGGGGGATGACTGCATGGAGATGTAGGCGAGAAGGCGGGCGATTCTCGCTGATACTCCTCTGCAGCCGCGCGAGCGCAACGGGGCTATGGCCTCTTGCGGCGCTACCGTGCGCTCCGGCGCGGCTTCACGAGCGGGCGGACCAACTTGTTGACCGTCGTGTAGGCGTGGACGAACGCCCTCGCGGGGGATTCGACGAGCGCGGCCTCGGCGAGCGCGGCCTTGAAGCCCTCCGGCGAGCCGTCGAATTCGGGAAATTCGGTGTACGTCCGCCCCAACTCGCCCAACGTATGGGCGTCGCTGACGGCGGTGACGGGCAGCCCGCGCTCCTCGGCGAAACGCTTGGCGGCGGCGTTGTCGGCGGAGCGCATCGTCCGCGCGTTGAAGCCCTCCACGATGTCGACGTAGGGCAGCAGCGCCGACGCCGTCTCCCGGTCGAGCGCGGAGCGCCCCATTCCCGTGAACGGATGCGGAATGGAGACGAGCGCGCCTTGCTCCTTGATGCGGCGGGCCGTTTCAACCGGACTAAGGCCGGGGGGAATCTCCTCTTGCAGGAAGAGGCCGGTGATCTCGCCCGCCGTCGACTTGATCTCCTCGCCGACGATGACGGTGAACGGCGCGGCGGCCTGCGCGGCGCGCGCTCCCTCGATGGCGTTGTGGTCGGTCACGGCGATGCAGTTGAGGCCGACCTCGGCGCAGCGGCGCGCCAGCGCTTCCGGGGAGACGAGGCAATCGTAGGAGTAGCGCGTGTGCATATGGAAGTCGCCGCGGAGCGTCATCGCGGCGCTCCGTAGGGATAGCCGCCGTCCGGATCCGGGGGCGGCGCGTCGGCGGGCGCGCTCGCCTGCGGCGCGTAGTTGCGCTGGATCTCGCTCACTTGCAGTTCCGCCTGCGCCAGCAATTCGTTGCAGGTCTGCGCGAGGCGGACGCCGTTCGCCAGCAGCCGGGTCGCGTCCGCCAGCGGGATGTCGCCCTCCTCCAGCGTTTGGACGGTCTCGCGGAGTTGGGCGATGGCCTGCTCGAACGTGAGTTTCGGTTCGTGGCGCGGCGCGGGCTGCTGCTCCATAGGGGTGGTCATAGCGCGGATGTTACGACGGCCTCGAGGTCGCCGTCGCGCAGGGTAGCGCGAACGCGGTCGCCGGGCGCGGCATCGCGGACGGACGCGAGCGGCTTGCCGTCCGCCCGCGCGACGACGGCGTAGCCGCGCTCCAAGACGGAGGCGGGATTGAGCGCGTCGAGCGTTTTGCGGAGGGCGGCGACTTGCTCCCGCCGGAAGCGAATGGACGAGCCGGCGGCGGCGCGGGCGCGCTCGAGGAGTTCGTCCACGCGCTGCCGGTGCGCGTCCGCGTCGGGGACGGCGCGGCGCATGCGGTCGATCAGGCTCTCCACGTCGGCCCGGCGCAGGGCGGCGTAGCGCGAGGCGGCGGCCCGCGCGCGGTCGGCGAGCGAGGCCGCCTCGGCGGCGAGGGCGCGAACGTCGGGCGCGACGAACACGGCGGCGGCGGAAGGCGTCGGAGCGCGGAGGTCGGCGGCGTAGTCCGCGATGGTGTAGTCGCTCTCGTGCCCGACGGCGCTGACGACGGGGACGCGGCTCGCGTGGATGGCGCGGGCGACGATTTCGGTGTTGAACGCCCACAGGTCTTCGAGCGAGCCGCCCCCGCGCGCGACGATGATCGCGTCGACGCCCGGGACTGCGTTGAGCGCGCGCACCGCTCCCGCGATTTCGGACGGCGCCTCGGCGCCTTGCACGCTCGCGTCGCACAGAACGACGCGCCCCAGCGGGTAGCGCGCCCGGAGGACGGTGACGATGTCGTGTATGACCGCGCCGTGCGCGGAGGTGACGACGCCGACGGCGCGAGGGAACGGGGGCAATGGCCGCTTGCGGCTAGGGTCGAACAGCCCCTCGGCCTCCAGCGCCGCCCTGAGGCGCTCGAACTCGGCGGCGAGCGCGCCCGCCCCGGAGGGGAACAGCGAATCGGCGTAGAGTTGCGTATCGCCTCTGGCCGCGTAGAAGGCGACGCGCCCGTGGGCGGTCACCTGCGCGCCGTTCGCGGCGTGCTCCCCGCCCTGCCGGTCGCTAAAGAGCACGGCCTTGATCTGATGCTCCGCGTCCTTGAGCGTGAAGTAGCGGTGCCCTACGGCGGACGCGAACAGGTTGGACACCTCGCCCGTAACCCAGACGTCGCTGAGGGTTCGGTCGCGGTCGAGCGCCGCCCGGACGCGCTCGGCGAGTTGGCCCACGCTGTAGATCTGCATCGAGCGGCTCAGGGACGACTACCCGCTCACGCGGGTCACGTACTCGCCGGAGCGCGTGTCCACGCGCACTTTGTCGCCCGGGTCCACGAACATCGGCACCGTGACGCGAATGCCCGTCTCGAGCGTCGCGGGCTTCCCGCCGCCGGACGCGGTGTCGCCCTTGTAGCCCGGCGGCGTCTCGCTCACCACGAGGTCGACCGTGGTCGGCATCTCCACCAGGATCGGCTTGTCGCGGTAGAAGACGAGTTCGCAGTTCGTCTGGTCCACCAGGTAGTCCGCCGCGTCGCCGACCACGTCCTTCCCCACCTCGTACTGATCGTAGGAGGCGGCGTCCATAAAGGTGTAGACGCCCTCGGCCTCGTAGAGGAACGTGCAGTCCCGGTTCTCCACGGGCGCCTTGCTCAGTTTGATCCCGTAGCCGGAGAACGACTTGTCGAGCAACTGGCCGGTCAGCAGGTTCCGCATCTTGATGTGGTAGACGGGGGCGCGCTGCTGCATCTTCTGCTGGTAGTACTCCTCCACCTTGTACGGCGCCCCGTCCATCTCGATGGTCGCGCCTCTGCGGAGGTCTCCGAACTCCATAACCATAGGAACTCCTTGCTAAACGGGAACGACGTCCCGCTTGTGGGCTTTGGTCAGCACGCGGGCGCGTCCGTTCTCCATCACGACGAGGTCCTCGATGCGGACGCCCCCCCATCCGGCGAGGTAGATCCCGGGCTCGACGCTGAACACCATCCCGTCCTCTATCGTATCGTCGGACAGCGGGCCGACGCGGGGCAATTCGTGGACGGCGACGCCGATGCCGTGACCGAGGCTGTGGCCGAAGTCGTCGCCGTAGCCCGCCTCCGCGATGATTCCCCGCGCGACCGCGTCCACCTCCGCCCCGGTCATGCCCGCCCGCGCTTCCGCCTCCGCCGCCTCCTGCGCGGCCAGCGCGACGTCGTAGACCTCACGGAATCGCGCGCTCGGCTCGCCCAAAACGAAAGCGCGGGTGACGTCGCTGCAATAGCCTTCGTAGAGCGCTCCGGTGTCGATGTACACGCCGTCGCCGCGCCGCAGTTCGCGGTCGGTCGGGCTGTGATGCGCCTTCGCCCCGTTGGGGCCGGACGCGACGATGGTCGGAAACGAGAGGCCGTCCGCGCCGCACTCGCGCATCGCGCGCTCGATGTCCATAGCGACCTGCCGCTCGGTCATCCCCGGACGGAGCGACGCGCCCACGGTTTCGACGGCCTCGTCGGCGATGGCGACCGCCTTTTCGAGAACCGCTATCTCGTCCGGGTCCTTGACGGCGCGCAGCCGGTCGGCGGCGCCGCCCGCGGGAACGAGTTCGGGCCGCGGATCGAGGCCCTCGATGCGCTTGCAAAAGTTGCCCCACAGCGCGACGGACACCGCGTCGTCCTCGAAGCCGATCCGCCGCGCTCCCGCCCCGGCCGCCGCGTCCTCGAACCACGTGTCCTCGCCCGCGAGCCGGACGACGCGAAAGTCCGGCGCCTGCTCCTCCGCCTGCTGCGTGTAGCGCGAATCCGTGGCGAGCAGCGCGTCGTCCGCCGTGATCCAGAGAAAGCCGTGCGTGCCGCGAAACCCCGAAACATACGCGACGTTCCGGCTCGGGCAGCGCTCCGTGTTCAGAATCAGCATCGCGTCGAGGCCGTCCTCGCTCATGCGGGCGCGGAGACGGGAAAGGCGGGCGGCGGCGCTCATCGGGCGTTCTCCTCCGCGGCGAGATACTCCAGCGCGAGCACGTAGCCGCGAACGCCGAGCCCGCTGATGATTCCACGCGCGGCGGGCGCCGTGAGCGAGACGCGCCGAAACTCCTCCCTCGCGTGAATGTTCGTGATGTGCGTTTCGATCACCGGCGCGTCGAACGACGCGATGCAGTCGCGCAGAGCCACGCTCGTGTGCGTGAGGCCGCCCCCGTTCAGAATCACCCCGGACGCGCCCGGAGCGTTGGCGTGCAAATAGTCCAAGATCGCCCCCTCCGAGTTGGATTGGAAGAACTCCACGTCCGCCCCCAGTTCCCGCGCCCTCTCCCGGACGGCGCGCTCCACGTCGGCGAGCGTCGCGCTCCCGTACACGCCGGGCTCGCGCCGCCCAAGCGCGTTGAGGTTGGGGCCGTTCACGACGAGGATGGTCATGCGTCAGTCTCTTCGGGCTCGGCGGCGGCGACCGCCGAGGGATGCGCCAGCGGGTGCGCCGCCATGTACGCGCGGCGCGCCTCGTTGCGGCTAACGTGAGTGTACACCTGCGTCGCGCTCGGCGTCGCGTGCCCCAGCAACTCCTGGACGATCCGCAAGTCCGCCCCGCCGTCCAGCAGATGCGTCGCGTAACTGTGGCGGAGCGTGTGCGGATGGACGTCCTCGCGCAGGCCGCTCCGCTTCGCGTAGCGCCCCACGATGCGCTGAATGGAGCGCGCGCTCAGCCTGCCTCCCCGCGCGTTGCGGAACAACGCCGACGCGCCTTGCCGGGGCGCGTCCTCGCCGGCGAGATAGGCGCGGAGCGCGTCGCGCGCCTTCCCTCCGAGGGGCGCCTGACGCTCCTTCGCGCCCTTCCCCCACACGCGAACGGTCCGCTCGTTCAAGTCGACGTTCTCGCGGTCGAGGCCGGACGCCTCGCTTACCCGGAGGCCGCAGCCGTAGAGCAACTCCAGCAGCGCGGCGTCGCGGAGCGCGTGGGGCTCGTCCTCCCCGCGCCCGGCGGGAGCCTCGACTAGCCGCGCCGCCTCGGGAACGGAGACGAGATCGGGAAGTTTGCGCTCTTGCTTTGGCGCGAGCCTCGCCATCAGCGTGGAGTTGGGCCGCCAGATGGGGGCGTCGGGCAGCAGTCCGCGCTCGATGAGATAGCGCATAAACGAGCGGAGCGACGCCAGCATCCGGTGAACGCTCGCCCGGGAGTGGCCCCGGCTTCCGGCGGCGCGCCCGCTCTCGACGGGGCGGCGCTCCAGCAGCCATGCCACGTAGTCCCGCGCAAGCCCGCGGTATTCGCGGGCGGCGCCCGCCTCTCCTCCCCGCCGAACGAACGCGGCGAGGGCGGCGGCGTCCGCGCCGAGCCGGATGTCTTGCTCCGCGAGATACTGAACGAACGGCGCGGCGTCGGCGACGTAGTTGCGGACCGTCGCGTCCGACAGCGCCCGCGTGGAGCGCAGATTGCGCTCGTACTCGGCGACGAGGGGCTCGCGTTCGGCGGCGTCTTGATCGGCGGCTTGCCGGTCGGATTGCTGGGCGACGGACTGCATCGCCTGGGATTATATCCCCCGCCCGCCGACGCCCGATAGCGCGTAAGGGAGCGCGTTACCCGCGCCGTTCGCCCGCCACGGAGATCCGAAGGGTGAGGGCGCAGCCTCCGCGCGCTGCTGCCGGACGCGATTCCGGCCCACTCGACGATCAGCCGGCTCGGAAGGAGTCGCCGCTGCCCGCCCCTGGCCCTAGTTGCGCGGAGTGGGCGTCGGGGTCGGCGTGAGCGTCGGCGTCGGCGTGGGCGTTGGCTCCGGGCCCTGGTACGAGAAGATGATGTCCCAATCGCCCTCAATGGATGCCGAGACGCGGACGGTCTGCGTCCCCGGATCCGCGTCGGCGGCGTCCAGGCCGCTGACGAGCACGCGGACGCGGTGATCGAGGTTGGCCTCCGCGGTTCGCGTGAATTCCCACGGCGTCGGTCTGCCGCTCTCTATGGTGAGCGCGAAATCGGCCTCCGAACGGTCGGAGACATTGCGGTTGCCGCGCAAGAGGATGCGGACGTCCCAGTAGCCGCGGGGCAGGTGGACGCGCTCCGAGCCGGCGCCGCGGCCCCCGACGCTCACCGCCGCGGGCGTCGGCGTCGGCAGCGGCGCGGAGAACGGAGGCCATATCTGATCCTCGCGGTTGTCTCCCCAGCAGACGGCGGTGTTGTCGATGCGGAGGGCGCAGGTGTGCCGAACGGCGCTGCTGATGAAAGAGAGGAGTTCGTCGCGCGGGGGCGCCGCCTCGCCCCAGCGTTTGTCGCCTCCCCAGCACGCGGGAGCCCCGTCGCGCCGGATGGCGCACGTGTGAAGGTCGCCCGCCGAAATCGCGGAGAATCGGTCGCCTTTCGGCGGCTTCGTCTGCTCGTAGTTGCCGCGCCCCCAGCAGACGGGCGCGCCGTCCGCTTGCAGCCCGCAGGCGTGAAACGCCCCGACGCTGACCGCGACCAGCGACGCGCCCGATGGAGGCGATGCCTTCCCGTAGCGGTCGTCGCCCCAGCAAACGGGCGACCCGTCCGCTTGCAGCCCGCAGGAGAAGCGGTAGCCCGACGCCAGCGCGGTCAGCCCCGTAATGTCCAGCGGCGGAGACGATTGGCCTGAGGCGTCGTTCCCCCAGCACACGGGCGAGCCGTCCGGCAGAAGCGCGCAAGTGTGGTCGTAGCCGCTGCTGATCGCGGTGAAGCCGACCCACTCCGGAGGCGTCGACTGGCCTTCCGAGTCATCGCCCCAGCAGAGAGGCTCGCCGTTCTCTTTCAGGCCGCAGACGTGCCCGCGTCCGCTGCTCATTTGGGCGAGCCGGATATTGGGAGGCGGAGCGGCCTGCCCGTATTCGCCGCGCCCCCAGCACAGCACGACGCCACTTGGACGCAGCCCGCACGAGTGCGTGTCCCCGCCGTCTATGTAGGCGAAATAAGCGAAGGGAAGGGGCGTCGGCGACCCCGCCGGCGTAGGCGTCGGCGTGATCGTGGGAGTCGCCGTTGGGGTTGGCGTGGGCGTAATCGTGGGCGTCGCCGTTGGCGTAGGCGTAAGCGTTGGCGTGGGAGTCGCCGTTGGGGTCGGCGTAAGCGTCGGCGTCGCGGTAGGCGTGGGAATGGGCGTAGGCGTAGGCGTCGGGATAGGAGAGGGGGTAGGCGTAGGCGTGGGAACGGGCGTAGCAGTAGGCGTCGCGGTGGGCGTGGGCGTAGGAACGGGCGAAGGAGTAGGCGTTGCGGTGGGCGCCGCCGTCGGCATAGGCGTGGGCGTTGGCGGCGTAGTGGGCGTGTTCGCGGCCCCCGCGCCGCTGCACGCCGCCGCCAGCAAGAGGGCGAGCAGCGTCAGCCCGCCCAAGACGAGGGGTTTTATGGAGACGCGCAGGCGCATAGCCGCCGTTAATCGTAGCGAACCGCGCGGCGCAGGCGCTCCCGTTTCGCGTGCGCGGTATGGGCGCATTGCCTGCGCTCTCCCGCCCGCCGCGCTCCCGCGAATCGGGTATCCTATGCCTATGACGACTATAGTCCCCGATACGGAGCGCGAACGCCGCTACCTGCGCTGGTACGACCTCTCCCTGCTGCGCCACGAGGCCGTCAGGAGAGGCGTCGATCCCGCGGAGATCGAGGCCACCTCGTCGCTCGCCGCCGAGGCGTGGGACGCCTACGTGGAGACGATCTCCGATCTGAACGGGCCCAGGCGGGAGTAGGCCGTGCCCGCCGACTTCCTCTCCATCGCCGACGTCGAGCCATCCGAATTGGCCTGGCTGATAGAGACGGGCAGCGCCTACGCCGCGAGGCGCGGCGGCGGGCCGCAGCCGCTGCGCGGACGCGCCGTGGCGATGCTCTTCGAGAAGCCGTCGCTCCGCACGAAGGTGTCGTTCGACGTCGCCGTCTACGAATTGGGCGGACGCGCCGTCTACCTCGGCGGCGAGGAGGTGGGGCTTGACGCGCGCGAGCCGGTCGAGGACGCGGCCCGCGCGCTGGAGCGTTGGACTTGCGCCATCGTCGCCCGCGTGAAGTCGCACTCGACGCTGGAGCGCCTCGCGGACGCCGCCTCGATTCCCGTCGTCAACGCGCTCTCCGACGCGGAGCACCCCTGCCAGGCCGCCGCCGACCTGCTGACTATCCGGCAGCGCAAGGGGCCGATCGAGGGGCTCAAGATCGCCTACGTCGGCGACGCGAACAACTGCGCGCGCAGCCTCGGACTGGGGGCGCTCGCGCTGGGCGCGGACTTCGCCGCCGCGTCGCCCGACGGCTACGCCTTCGCCGGCGCGGACGCGGAGCGCCTGCGCGAGGCCGCAAACGGCGGCGCCCTCACGCTGACTGACGATCCCCACGAGGCGGTGGACGCCGCCGACGCGGTCTACACCGACGTCTGGACGAGCATGGGGCAAGAGGCGGAGGCCGCCGAGCGCAGGCGAGCCTTCCGGGGGTTTCAGGTCAACGAGAACCTCGTCGCGCTCGCCAACCCGGGCGCGCTCGTGATGCATCCGATGCCCGTCCACTACGGCGAGGAGATGCCCCCCGGCATGCTGCTGCATCCGCAGTCCGCCGCCTTCGACCAGGCCGAGAACCGCCTGCACGCGCAGAAGGCGATCCTGCGCCTGCTCGCCGCCGGCGAGTAGCGCCATGACGGGCGCCCCGGCGCAACTGGGAAGCGCGCCGCCCGCCGCCGCCCCGCTCGTCGCCATCGTCGGGCGCCCCAACGTCGGCAAGTCCAGCCTGTTCAACGCGCTCCTCGGCAAACGCTCCGCCATCGTCGCCGAGGAGTCCGGCACGACGCGCGACCGCGTCATCGCGCCCGCCGAATTCGAAGGCCATCGCTTCCTGCTCGCCGACACCGGCGGCCTCGTCCCTCAGCCGGAATCGGACGTCGAGGCGCATATCGCCGCCCAGGCCGACGCCGCCGTCGAAAGCGCGGACGCCGTAATCCTCGTGACCGACGCCCGCACCGGCCCCGCCTACGCCGACGAGTACGTCGCGCAGCGCCTCCGCCAAGCCGGCAAGCCCGTCGCCGTCGCCGTCAACAAAGCCGACAACCCCGCGCAGGAAATCCTCGCGTTCGACGCGGCGTCGCTTGGGCTTGGGGAGCCGACGCCCGTGAGCGCGCTGCACCGTCGCGGGCTTGGCGAACTAATGGACGCGCTCATCGCGCGCGCGCCGCTGGACGGAGAGACGGACGGCGCTCCGGCGGACGCCCCGCGCATCGCCATCATCGGCAGGCCGAACGTGGGGAAGTCCGCGCTCGCCAACGCCGCGCTGGGGGAAGAGCGGTCAATCGTGAGCGCCGCCGCCGGAACGACGCGCGACGCGCTGGACACGCCGTTCGCGTTCGAGGGCGCGCCCGCCGTGCTGATAGACACCGCCGGCGTTCGGAGGCGCGGCGCCGTCAAGCCGGGCGTCGAGAAGTTCAGCGCCCTCCGCGCCGCCGCCGCGATTCACCGCTCCGACGTCGCGCTCCTCGTTATGGACGCGCTGCAGCCCGCCACCGACCAAGACCTGCATATCGCGGGGCAGGCGGCGGACGCTTTCAAGTCCGTCCTCGTCGTGGTCAATAAGTGGGACCTCGTAGAGAAAGACGATCCGCGGCGGGAGCAGCGGCGGTTCGTCCACGGCGTCCGCTCGCGGATGCGGTTCATCCCCGGCGTTCCCGTCGTTTTCACCTCCGCGCTCGACGGCGAGGGCGTGCCGGCGATGCTCCGCGCCGCGTTCGCCCTGCACGAGAAGCGTATGCGGTGGGTGGACGCCGCGCGCCTAAACCGGGCGGTGATGGACGCCGTCGCGCGCCACCTCCCGCCCGCCGGGTCGGCGAAGGGCAGCCTCAAACTCTACCGCGTGAAACAGGAAGGCGTCCGCCCCCCGGCCTTCACGTTCTTCGTCAACAACACGGGGCGCGTCCACTTCTCCTACGAGCGCTATATGGCGAACACCATCCGCGAGGAGTTCGGCTTCGACGGCGCGCCCCTGAAGATCGAGTTCCGAGGCAAGGGCGGCGTCCACGTCATCGGCGACAACCGCTCGAAGGCGGCGGCGCGGGCGCGGCGCGCCTCCGGCAAGCGGACGCGCCCTGGCGCGGGGGAGCGGCGTTAGCCGTGGAGTGGTGGGCGCTCGTTCCCGCCTACCTGCTGGGCAGCGTCCAGCCCGGCCTCCTGATCGTGAGGCTGACGCAAGGCCGCGACGTGCGCGGGCTCGGCAGCGGAAAGACGGGCATGACGAACGTGCTTCGCGCCGCAGGCAAGCGGGCCGCCGCCGTCGTGCTCGCGCTCGACCTGGCGAAGGGCGCGCTGCCGCCGTTGCTGGCGCGGACGCTGTGGGGCGACCCATGGATCGAGGCCGCCGCCGCCGCCGCCGTATTGCTGGGCCACGTCTTCCCCGCGTTCGCCGGATTCCGGGGCGGGCGCGGCGTCGCGCCGGGAGTGGGCGCGGCGGCGGCGCTGCTGCCCTGGGCCGGGGTCGCCGGAATCGCCGCGTTCGCGCCCGCCGTCCTGCTCACGCGCTACGTCTCGCTCGGCTCTATGCTTGGAGTCCTCGCGGCGATGGGGGCGTTCGTCGCGGCCGCCGCGTTCGGTCAGCCCCTGCCGCACCTCTGGTTCGCGCTCGCCTGCGGCCCGCTCGTCATCGCCATGCACCGCGACAACATCGCCCGTCTGCTGCGCGGCGAGGAGCGGCGCCTCGGCGACCGCGAAGCCTAGCCGTCCCGCGGCGCCCGGTCCGCCGCCTTCCACATACGCGCGCTCATCGCCCCCGCCAGAGCGACGAAGACCGGGTTGATGTACGCCCACAGCGACGAGTAGGGCAATTCCTCGCCGCCCACGACGAGTTGCTCGTGCCCTGCGATCTTGTCCGACCACTGAAACGCGAAGGCGATGAGCAGCGCGGCGGCGGCGTAGAACGGAACGTTGGCGTCGAGTAAGCGCCGGACGCCGCCCTCGCCCTCCTCGTAGCCCGCGGCGTCGGCCCGGCGCTTGGCGTGGAAAGCCGCCATAAGGACGATGAGGATGGCGGCGGCCATCAGCCAGTCCACGACGTCCCAACTCGGCTGCGGGATGTCGAAGATGAACTTGACCGCCACGAGCAAGGCCGTGAGCATCGTGTAGGCGGCGAGCAGTCGCATCAGCATAGGCATCGGCGTTCTCCTACGATCCGGCGGCGGCGCGCCGCATCCGCGCTCCGGCCCCAACCAATACGAGCGGGATGGCGACGTCCAGGAAGTTCCAGATCAGCCAGTCGACGTCGGGGTCGCCCCGCAGGACGTTGGACCAGTTCCAATAGAAGAGGAGCCCGATGATGAGCGTGGCGTAGAAGAGGATGTTGACGGAGAGATACTCGCGCAGAGGAGCGTCCTGTCCGGCGAAGCGCCGCTTGGCGACGAACAGCCCCGCGAGCGCGATGAGAATGGCGACTGCCATCAGCCAGTCGAGCGCCTCCCAGATCGGGTACGGCTCGCTCCCGCCGGGGTGATACCAGGGCACGGCGACGAAGTGAACGGCGACGGCGATTCCCGTGAGGATCAGGTAGACCGAAAGCAGACGCATGACGACGGGCATTCGCGCGGCCTCCTTCACGCCGGGTCGGCGCAAGCGGGATTGTACCCTATAGGGGTGCCGCCCGCGCCTTGCGAGCGCAAGCGGGAACCTACCCCCTTGCCGTCATTCCCGCGCAGGCGGGAATCTCGTATCGGCGAGCGCGCAACGCCCCCATGACCGTCATTCCCGCGTAGGCGGGAATCCCGCCCCATTGAGGCGCGCAAGCGCCCTCGGATCCCCTCTCTCTACAAGGGGAGAGGACGCCGCGAACGCGGCGGGAGAGGGTACTGCGGACGGGGCGCGTAGCGTTCCGTCATTCCTGCGTAGGCAGGAATCCATTCGGCGCGCAAGCGCCATGACGGGGCGCAAGCCCCGGCTCCTGCATGCCGACGCCGACGAACGGCGCAACTGGCGGCTCATCGGAGACGGGCTCGGCGTGCACTGGCCCGATCTGGACGAAGACGTCAGCATTGAGGGGTTGCTGTCGGGCCGCCCGTCCCGCGAGGGGCCGCAGTCGCTCGAACGCTGGCTCGAAGCGAAGCAAGCGCCGGAGCGCAGGGGCTAGGGGGGCGACGCGACGGCGCTCCGCGCCGTCATTCCCGCGTAGGCGGGCCTTCGCCCGCTCGGCGAGCCGGTCCTGACGGCGGCAATGCTTCCGCCCACTCATCAGCCGAGTACGGCGGGTTCGGAGCGAGGCTGTGCCTGCGCTCGTAGGAGCGGAACGCCGGGCCGCGCGGCGGAGGCAGGCCGTCGTCCAGCGCCGCGTTCGCCGCGTCCAGTCCCGCGCATGCCCGCCGCGCTACTGCAGCGCCCTGACCAAGAACGTCGTGAGCCCTATGCCGACGCCGAGTCCGCCGAGGACGAGCCCGACCATCCAGCGGATCATCCGCGCCTCCGAGTTAGAGACATCCGCCTTGGTGGCCAGGTGCTCGTAAGCGCCTTCTATCCGGCTCAGGCGTTCCTCGACCGTTGCGGTAACCATAGGCGCTCGCCTCCTGATGCGAACATCTTACCACAAGCATATCTTACAAATACGGCATATCCACTATGTCAACGCCCCCCATGCCCGGATGCCCGCCCTCTTGCGCCGCTCGCCCGCCCACCAACCCCATGCGCCGCGCCCCTTGCCCGCGAAAGCGCCCCCCCCACCCCGTCGCGCGCCGCCTGGAGAGGCCCCCGCAGCCCGCTGTACGCGCTCAGACACATATGAGACTGGCGTGGAGATGAAAGAGGGGCCATCCTTTAGGCGAATCACACCCCAAAGGAGGCCCCATGCAGATGACCGCGCTGCCTATCCCGTTCTACCGCGCCGCCAGCAACCGCCCGCCGGAACTCAGCTCTACCGCCGCCGTCCGGCTGAGGTTGCTGGAGCAGTGGCGCGCCATCCGCGCCGAAGGCGCAACCGCCGCGCGAGCCGCCGACATTCTCCACGTCCCCCGCGCCAACCTCTACCGCTGGCAGGCGAGTCTGGACGAGCGCGGACTGCGCGGACTCGAACCCGGCTCCCGCCGCCCGCGCAACAGCCGCAAGCCCCACGCGCGACCCCGCCCTCGTCAAGGCCGTCCTCGACCTCCGAAAGAAGCCGCCCTGCTACGGCAAGGACAAGATCGCCGTCGAGTTGCGCAAGCGGGCTGGGCCCTCTCCGCCTCAATGGCCGGGCGCATCCTCTCCGACGCGAAGAGGCGCGGAACCCTCCGCGAGCCCCCGCGACCCGGCGTCCGCCGCCGCAACCCCAAGCCCAAACGCCCCTACGCCGTCCGAAAGCCCAAAGACTACCGGCCTACCCGCCCAGGCGACCTCGTCCAAGTCGACACGCTCGACGTCCGCCCGCTCCCCGGCGTGGTCCTCAAGCATTTCACGGCGCGGGACGTCGTCTCCCGCTGCGACGTCTTGCAGGTGGGCACGCAAGCGACCTCCGCGAGCGCCGCGCGATTCCTCGACGCCATCATTGCGCGCATGCCGTTCCCGGTCAGGGCTATCCAAGTGGACGCCGGCTCCGAGTTCCAAGGGGCGTTCGAGGAGGCCTGCAGGGAGCGCGGCGTCTTGCTGTTCGTGCTCCCGCCCCATTCGCCGAAGTTGAACGGCTACGTGGAGCGCGCCCACCGGACGCACGTCGAGGAGTTCTACAACTTCTACGACGGGGAGTTGACGATGGGGCCGCTGAACCGCGCGCTGCGGGAGTGGGAGGCGTTCTACAACGAGGAGCGTCCGCATCAGTCGCTTGGCTGGCGGACTCCGATGGAGTATCTTGCGGAGCGGCGCTTGGAGGAGGCCTCCTAACCCCTCGCTGTCTCATATGTGCCGAACGAGTACACCCCCTTGACAGCCATCCCCCTTATGCGCGATAATCCCCTCACAGGCTGCGACGGGGAGGAGTAGGCCGCTTGGCGGGGCAGCAGAGAGCCGGGAACGCTGAAATCCGGCGCCTGCGCGGCGGCTGAATGGACCCCCGAGCCTCGGCCCGAACGCCCGCGCCCGACGCGGGAGGTAGGCGCCGACGGGCCCGCCCCGTTACAGGCGGACGGCGCAACCCTGCCAGCGCAGGCGCGCCGACAAAGTCCCTCTCGCGTAGAGAGAGGGAGAATAAGGGTGGCACCGCGGAGCCCCGCCCCTTGCAAGAGGCGGGGCTTTTTCGCGTCCCGCGAACGGAAGAGAACGAGATGAGCCCCTGCGTTCCGACAAAAGAAGAATTCGAGCGCCTCGCTAGCGAGGGCTGCAACCTCATCCCCGTCTACAAGGAGGTCGCGGCGGACTTCGAGACGCCCGTCTCCGCCTACCTGAAGATCGCAGGCGGCGAGCCGGGGCCGTCCTTCCTCTTGGAGAGCGTCGAAGGCGGCGAGCGCGTCGCCCGATACAGTTTCATGGGAACGGAGCCCTACCGCATACTGCAAACGGGCCCCGGCGAGCCCGACGGCGACGGCGACCCCCTCCTGGCCGTCGAGGCGGAGTTGGCCCGCTTCCGCCCCGCCCGCGTCGAGGGCCTCCCTCGGTTCGTCGGAGGCGCCGTCGGCTACCTCGCCTACGAGGCGGCGCGCCGCTTCGAGCCCAGCGTTCCCACCGCCCCGGGCGAGCCGGAACTGCCGGAGTCCGTCTTCCTGTTCACGGACTCCCTACTCGTGTTCGATCACGTCCGCCGGCGCATCCAAGTCATCGCCACCGCCCGCGTCGACGGCCCGGCCGGCGAGGCGTATGAGCGCGCCGTCCAGCGCGTGGACGAACTCGCGGAGCGGCTGGAGCGCCCGCTGCCTCCGCAGCCGCGCCCCCGCGCCGGCGCGGAGCCCCCGCAACAGGCCGACGCCTCCGCCATAGCGCAATTGGAATTCTCCAACAAAACCCCCGGCGAGTACCACCGCATGGTCAGCCTCGCCAAAGAGCGCATCGTCGCCGGCGACATCATCCAAGCGGTGCCCTCCCAGCGCGTCGAGATTCCCGTGACCTCGAGCCCGTTCGATCTCTACAGATCGCTCAGAGAGGTCAACCCCTCGCCCTATATGTACCTGCTGCAACTGGACGGCTTCGCCATCGTCGGCGCGTCCCCGGAGATGCTCGCGCGGACGGAGGACGGTCTGGTCGAGACGCACCCCATCGCGGGAACGCGCAGGCGCGGACGCGACGCCGAGGAGGACGCCGCCCTAGAGCGCGAACTGCTGGCCGACGAGAAGGAGCGCGCCGAGCACGTAATGCTGCTCGACTTGGGGCGCAACGACGTCGGGCGCGTCAGCAAGCCCGGCACGGTGCGCGTGACGCAAATGCTGGAGGTGGAGCGCTACTCGCACGTGATGCACATCGTCTCCCACGTCACCGGCGAACTGCGCGAGGACAAGTCCGCGTTCGACGCGCTTCGGGCGTGCTTCCCCGCCGGAACGGTGTCCGGAGCGCCGAAGATTCGCGCGATGCAGATCATCGCGGAGTTGGAGGGCGAGCGGCGGGGCGTCTACGCCGGCGCGGTTGGCTACTTCAGTTACTCCGGCAATATGGACGCCGCAATCGCCATCCGAACAATGGTCGTGAAGGACGGCAAGGCTTATCTGCAAGCGGGCGGCGGCGTCGTCTTCGACTCGGACCCCGAAGCCGAGCGCATGGAGTCGTTCCACAAAATGAACGCGCTCCTCCGCGCCATCGCCCTAGCGGAGGCCGCCGGCGCCCCATGACCGCAGAAAGGAGAAGTAGCCGCGCAAAGCGCCCGGGACCGTCATTCCCGCGCAGGCGGGAATCTCGCCCCGTTTGAGGCGCGCAAAGCGCCCAGCCCCGTCATTCCCGCGTAGGCGGGAATCTCGCCCCATTGAGGCGCGCAAAGTGCCCAGCCCCGTCATTCCCGCGTAGGCGGGAATCTCGCCCCATTGAGGCGCGCAAGCGCCCCTGACCGTCATTCCCGCGTAGGCGGGAATCTCGCCCCATTGAGGCGCGCAAGCGCCCCCTGACCGTCATTCCCGCGCAGGCGGGAATCTCGCCCCATTGAGGCGCGCAAAGCGCCCCCTGACCGTCATTCCCGCGTAGGCGGGAATCTCGTATCCGCCTCCCTAAAGGAGAGGGCAGCGCGGGCGCGCGCGAAAGGAGAGCCGGAAGATGCTGCTGCTGATCGACAACTACGACAGTTTCACCTACAACCTCTACCAGTTCCTCCGCGAACTGGGCGCGGAGACCGAAGTCGTCCGCAACGACGCCGCGACGCCCGACGACCTCGAGCGCATGGCGCCGGAGCGCATCGTCATCTCCCCAGGGCCCGGCGCGCCCGCCGAGGCCGGCGTGTCCGTCGAGGCCGTCCGCCAGTTCGGAGAGCGCGTCCCCATCCTCGGCGTCTGCCTCGGCCATCAGTGCATCGGAGCGGCCTACGGCGCGTCCGTGACCGGCGCGGGAGAGATCGTCCACGGCAAGGCGAGCGCCGTGACGCACGACGGCAAAGGCGTGTTCAAGGGATTGCCGAACCCCCTGCGCGCAATCAGGTATCATTCCCTTGCGATTCAACCCGATTCCGTGCCGGACGAACTGGAGATTACGGCGCGGAGCGAAAGCGGCGTGATTATGGGCGCGAGGCGCACGGGCTTCCCCGTCGAGGGCGTCCAGTTCCACCCCGAGTCCATAATGACGGAGAGCGGCAAAGACTTGCTGCGGAACTTCTTGGAGGCGTAAGCGTGAAAGCTGCGGATTTCACTACGAATCCGGTCTGGGACGAGTGGACGATGGACGTCGAGGCGAAGGTCGGATGCGGCTTCGCCCAGGACAGCCTCAAGTCGAGGGGCTACCGCCTCCTCGAGCCCGTCAAAGAGACCGACGGCGTCTACACGATGCTGGCGAGCCTCGACCAAACGATTGACGCCGCCAAGCGGACGAACGGCAAACTGATGCTCGCGGCCGCCGTCGGCGTCACGTTCGTCCTCCTTATGATGATGGCGCAAGGCTTCGGCGGCGAGCGAACGGTCGTCCCCGTGCTCCTGCTCGCGACGGTGATCCTCGGCGGCATGGGCATGAACCGCCTGCGCGAGCCCGCCCGCCGCCGCCGCAAGTTGATGGAGGTCACCATCTCCCCGATGCCCGACGGCGGCTGCCGCGTTCTGGCCAAAGGCGCCCTCATCCCCGACGCCGCGTCCGCTCCCGCCCCGTCCGCGCCCCAGGAAAAGCCCGACGGCGGCGCGCTCCTCGAAGACTTGCGCGCGTCCGAAAGCAAAGACAAGCGCGGGGAGAAGCGTTGATCCAAGAGGCCATTCGGCGCCTCGCGGCGCGGCGCCCCCTCTCGGAGGAAGAGGCCGCCGCCGCCGCCGCCGACATTATGTCCGGCGAGGCGACCCCCGCCCAGATCGGGGCGTTCCTCGCCGCCCTCCGCGTCGCCGGCGAAACCGTCGAGGTCGTCGCGGGCATGGCGCGGGCGATGCGCGAACGCGCCCTCCAAGTCCCCACCGACGGCGATCTCGTGGACGTGGTCGGCACGGGCGGCGACGGCCTCCATACGTTCAACGTCTCCACAGCGGCGGCCCTCGCGGTCGCGGCCGCGGGCGCCAAAGTCGCCAAGCACGGCAACCGCGCCGCCTCCGGCAGCGTCGGCGCCGCCGACATCCTGGAAGCGAACGGCGTGAAATTGGAGTTGAGCCCCGAATCCGTCAAGCTCTGCATCGACGAAACCGGCGTCGGCTTTATGTTCGCGCAGGCGTTTCACCCCGCGATGCGCTTCGCCGGCCCGCCACGCCGCGAGTTGGGAATCCGCACCGTGTTCAACATCCTAGGGCCGCTCACCAACCCGGCGGGCGCGCGCTATCAATTGCTCGGCGTCGCCCAGCCCCAAGACGCCGATTACGACGCCGCCGAGATGGTCGCCGAAGCCCTCGCCTCGCTCGGAACCGAACGCTCCTGGGTCGTTCGCGGCGACGACGGCCTCGACGAACTGACTACCACCGCCGAGTCGCATGTCTGGGAAGTCTCCGGCGCCGGCGCCCGCCATTTCACGCTCGACCCGGAAGACGCCGGCCTGCCCCGCGCCGCCCTCGCCGACCTGCAAGCCGCGAGCCCGGACGACACGCAAGCGAAGTTCGCGCGCGCCCTCTCCCCCGAGCCGTCGCCGGAGAAAGACATCGTCCTGCTGAACGCCGCCGCGGCCCTGGTCGTGCGCGGCGCCGCCCCCGACCTCCCCGCCGGCGCGGGCATGGCGCGCGAAGCCATTGACTCCGGCGAGGCGGCCGGCAAGTTGCGCGAACTCGCCGCGCTCAGCCAAACCCTTGCGTAGCGTAATCCCGATGCCCGCCGCAATCCTCGATCAGATAGTGGAGGCCAAACGGGCAGACCTCGCCCGCCGCAAGAAAGAGGCGCCCCTCTCCGAACTGGACGCGCTCGTCCGCGAGGCGCCCTTCCCCCTCAACCTCTCCGGCGCCCTCTGGGGCGAGCGCCCCCGCCTCATCGCCGAAACCAAGAAGGCGTCGCCCTCCAAAGGGCTGCTCGCGCAAGGAGAGTACGACCCCGCCGCCCTCGCCGCCGTCTACGCCGCGAACGGCGCCGCCGCCGTCTCCGTGCTCACCGAAAGCGCCCACTTCCGGGGAAGCCTCGCCCACCTCGCGGCGGTGAAGGCGGCGGTCGGGCCCGAAGGCTTGTCCGTCCTCCGCAAAGACTTCCTCTTCGACCCTTACCAGTTGTCGGAGGCCCGGGCGAACGGAGCGGACGCCGCCCTCCTCATCGTCGCCATCCTCGAGCGCGGGCAGTTGCGCGAGATGCTGGACGCCGCGCGGGAAATATGGCTGCAGTGCCTCGTCGAGGCCCACGACGAGCGCGAAGTGGAGGCCGCCCTTGACGCCGGCGCCGAAATCGTCGGCGTCAATCAGCGCGACCTCCGAACGTTCGAAGTGGATACGACGCTCGCGGCGCGGCTCCGCCCCCTCGTTCCCCCGGGCCGCATGGTCGTCGCCGAAAGCGGCGTGTCCTCCCGGGACGACGTCGCGGCGCTCCAACGCGCAGGCGTGAACGGCGTCCTCGTCGGCGAAGCGCTGATGACCGCGCCCGACGCCGCCGCCAAAACGCGCGAACTCGCGGGGGCGCAATGACCCGCGTCAAGATATGCGGAGTCCGCTCCGCCGAGCCCCTCCTCGCCGCGATAGACGCCGGAGCCGACGCCGTCGGCCTCGTGTTCGTCCCCTCGGCGCGCCGCCGCGTCTCACTCCCCCATGCCCGCGCACTGCTGGACGAGGCCCGCGCGGCCTTCCCCGCAATGCCGGAGGTCGTCGGCCTCTTCGCCGATCAGACGGCGGACGAGGCGCGGGAAACCGTCGCCGCGCTGAGCCTGGACGCCGTCCAACTCTGCGGAAGCGAAGGCGTGGAGCATGCGCGCGAAATCGGCGCCCCCATCGTCTACAAAGCCGTCAGCGTCGACCCCGATGTCCCCATCGCCGCGCAGATGCCCCGCATCCTCGTCTTGCAGCAGCGACACGCGCTCGCCGGCCACCGCATCGTCGTGGACGCCGCCCCGCCGGGCGAGTACGGCGGCGCCGGACGGCGCTTCGACTGGGACGTCGCCGCCGGCCTCGCCGAAGCGTTCCCGATGACGCTCGCGGGCGGCCTCTCCCCGGAGAGCGTCGGCGAGGCGGTCGACCGCGTTAAGCCCTGGGGCGTGGACGTCTCGAGCGGCGTCGAAACCGACGGCGAGCAAGACCCCGCCAAGATCCGCGCGTTCGTCGCCGCGGTCCGCTCCGCCGACGCCCAAAAGCCCCCCGGACTCCTCGCCCGCTTGCTCGGAAGAGCCTGATATGCCCGCGTTCCCGGACAACGCGGGGCGGTTCGGCCCCTACGGCGGGCGCTACGTCCCCGAGACGCTGATGCCCGCCCTCCAAGAGTTGACCGCCGCGTGGGAAGAGGCGCGCCATGACGAGGCGTTCCAATCCGAGTTGGGCGCGCTCCTCCGCGACTACGCCGGGCGGCCCACCCCCCTCCATCACGCGAAGCGCCTCACGGAGCGCGCCGGCGGCGCCGAAATCTACCTGAAGCGCGAAGACCTCGCCCACACCGGCGCCCACAAGATCAACAACGCACTAGGGCAAGGGCTCCTCGCCAAGCGTATGGGCAAAAGCCGCGTCGTCGCCGAGACCGGCGCCGGCCAGCACGGAGTCGCCGCCGCGACCGTCTGCGCCCTCCTCGACGTCCAGTGCGTCGTCTATATGGGCGAAGAGGATATGCGCCGCCAAGCCCCCAACGTCTACAGAATGCGGATGCTCGGCGCCGAAGTCCGCCCCGTCGCCGCCGGCGCCCGCACCCTCAAAGAGGCCATCAGCGAAACGATACGCGACTGGGTAACCAACGTCCGCGACACCCACTACGTCATCGGCAGCGCCGTCGGGCCGCACCCCTACCCGATGATGGTGCGCGACCTGCAATCGGTCATCGGGCGCGAGTCCCGCGAGCAAATGCTCGAGCGCACCGGGCGCCTTCCCGACGCCGTCGCCGCCTGCGTCGGCGGAGGCTCCAACGCCATCGGCCAGTTCCACGCCTTCATCCCCGACGAAGGCGTCCGGCTCATCGGCGTCGAGGCCGCGGGCGACGGCGTCGAGACAGGGCGCCACGCCGCCTCCATCGGCGGCGGAAGCGTCGGCGTGCTCCACGGCTCAATGTCTTACGTCGTGCAAGACGCCGACGGCCAAATCGAAGAGACGCACAGCGTGTCCGCCGGACTCGACTACCCCGGCGTCGGCCCGGAGCACGCGTGGCTGCGCGACAGCGGACGCGCCGAGTACGTCAGCGTAACCGACGACGAGGCCGTCGCCGCCTTCCGCCTGACCTGCGAACTCGAGGGAATCATCCCCGCGCTGGAGTCGTCGCACGCCGTCGCCTACGCGGTGAACGCGCTCGCCCCCGCCCTCGGCGAAGGCAAGACGGCGCTCGTCTGCATGAGCGGCCGCGGCGACAAAGACCTCGGAACCATAATGGCGCGCGAATCCCCCTAGCCCCGTCATTCCCGCTTGCGCGGGAATCCCGCCTCACTAGACGGCGCGCAAGCGACGAATTCCCCCTCTCCCTATAAGGGAGACCTTTGCATAACCCATCGCAACGGAGCCGGGGCGCCCCAATTCACTCCTAGCGTTAAGAGGAATTGCGGACCGCAAACTGAGTTATGCAAAGGTCTCCTATAAAGGGGAGAGGACGCCGCGAACGCGGCGGGAGAGGGTACTGCGGTCGGGGCGCGTAGCGTTCCGTCATTCCCGCGAAAGCGGGAACCCACCCCTTCGGCGCGAAAGCGCCCGGATCCTCTCTCCCTAGAAGGGGAGAGGACGCCGCGAACGCGGCGGGAGGCGGGAATGACGCCCGTGCGCTAGCGCTTGCGGTAGTCGGCGATGGCGTCTTGGAGCGTCGTCCAGCCGAGGAGGGCGCACTTGACGCGGATGGGGAACTCCCGCACGCCTTGCAGCGCGGCGATTTCGCCCAGCCGCTCCTCTTCGTCAGGGTCGATCTCCTCGCCCTGCATCACGCCCTTGAACGTTCGGACGAGCGACTCGGCCTCGTCGAGCGTTCGGCCTCCAACGTGGACGGAGAGCATCGACGCCGACGCCTGGCTGATGGAGCAGCCCTCGCCCTCGAAGCCCACGGCGTCGATGCGGCCGTCGACGTCGAGCGTCAGCGTGAGCATCACCTGGTCGCCGCAGAACGGGTTGAACCCCTCGGACTGCAGGTGGGGGTTCGGAAGAAGGCCCTGGTTGCGCGGGCGGCGGTAGTGATCGAGGATCACCGCCTGATAGAGGTCATCGAGGGCTTCGGGCGTCTGCATCGCCAAAGTACTCCAGCGTCCACTTGAGGGCGGAGATGAGCGCGTCAACCTCCGCCTCCGCGTTGTAGAGGTAGAAACTCGCGCGCGCCGTCGCGGGGACATTGAGCCTGCTGCGGACGAGGGGCATCGCGCAGTGGTGTCCGGCGCGAATCGCCACGCCGCGCGCGTCGAGCGTTTGGCTAATGTCGTGCGGATGGACGCCGCCCAGCGAGAAGGAGACGACGCCCCCGCGAACGGACGGATCGCTCGGGCCGTAGGTCTCCGCGTCCTCGATCTCGCGGAACCGCTCCAGCGCGTAGGCGGTGAGCGCGATTTCGTGCTCGCGGACGTTCGCCATTCCCAGCGCGGCGAGGTAGTCCGCCGCCGCGCCGAGCGCGATGGCGTCCGCGACGTTCGGGGTGCCCGCCTCGAACTTCATCGGCGGGGGCGCCCAATTCGCGTCCTCGTAAGTGACCTCCAGCACCATTTCGCCGCCGCGCAGAAACGGCTCCATCTCCTCGAGCGCGTCGGGGGCGGCGTAGAGCGCGCCGATGCCCATCGGCCCCAGCATTTTGTGGCCGGAGAACGCGAGGAAGTCGCAGCCGAGGTCCTGCACGTCCACCGGGAGGTGCGGGACGCTTTGCGCGCCGTCCACGAGCACGCGGGCGCCCGCCCGATGCGCCGCCGCCGCGATTTCCTTCACCGGCGTGATCGTTCCCAGCACGTTGGACGAGTGCGTCAGCGCGACGAGCCTCGCGTTCGCGCTCAGCAATTCGTCCAGGTCGGACAGATCGAGCGTGTAGTCGGGCGCCATCCCCAGCAGATGGAGTTCCGCGCCGTTCTCCCGCGCCGCATGCTGCCAGGGCACGAGGTTGGAGTGATGCTCGATCTCCGTGGCGACGATGCGGTCGCCGGGCTTTACGCGCTCCGCCGCCCAAGCGCGGGCGACGAGATTGATCGCCTCCGTCGTGTTGCGGACGAAGATCACGTTGTCGGGGGACGGGGCGTTGATGAACGCGGCGATTTTCGCGCGCGCCTCCTCGTAGGCCGTCGTCGCCTCGACGGCGAGAGCGTGGGCGCCGCGGTGCACGTTCGCGTTGCGGCGCTCGTAGTAGTCCACGAGCGCGGCGATGACGGGCGCGGGCTTCTGCGACGTCGCGGCGTTGTCCAGGTAGACCAGCGGGACGCCGTTGACCTCGCGGCTGAGGATGGGGAAGTCGCGGCGGATCCGGGGAACGTCGAGCATCGCTACGCGCCTCCTCCGAGCCGGGCGTCGACCGCGTCCTCGACGCGTTGGCGCGCCGCGCCGTCCTCTATTTCGGCGATCACCTCGCTCACGAATCCGCGCACGAAGAGCCGGAGCGCGGCGTCTCCCCCGATGCCGCGGCTCTTCATATAGAAGAGCGCGTCCGCGTCCGGCTGGCCGACGGCGGAGCCGTGCGTGCAGGAGACGTCGTCGGCGAATATCTCTAGTTTGGGCTGCGAGTCCGCCTCCGCGCCGTCGGAGAGCAGCAGGCTCTTGTTGACCTGATGCGCGCTCGTCTTTCGGGCGCCGGGCCGCGCGCGGGCGCCGCCGGTGAACACGCCCCGCGACGCGCCGGCGAGCGCGCCTTTGTAGATTTGGTTGGACGACGCTTCGGGCGCGGCGTGATCGACGAAGGCGCGGTTCTCCACGTGCCGGGTTCCGTCGCCGTAGTACAGGCCGCACAGCCTGACCTCCGCGCCGGGCTCCTCGAGCGCGGCGGACACTTCCCGCCGCGTCAGCCGCCCGCCCAGATCGACGACGACGGACGAGACGCGGCTGCCGCGCGCCTGCCGGATTCGCGTTGCGGCGATATGGAACGCGCCCGCGCTCTCCCTCTGCAGCGCGCAGAGGCGCAGATTCGCGCCCGGGCCGGCGACGGCCTCCGTGACGGCGTTGGTGAAATAGGCGCCGCCGCCGAGGCTCTCGAAACTCTGCATAACGGTCGCGCTGCTGCCGGCCTCCGCCGAAATGAGGACGCGGGGATGCGTCGCCGCCCCGTCGCGCCCGGTGGAGATGAACAGGAGGTGAATCGGCTCGTGAACCGCCGCGCCCGCGGGCAAATGGACGAACGCGCCATCGCGCAGGAAGGCGGTGTTGAGCGCCGTGAACGCGTCGTCTCCGGCGGACGCGAGGCTTCCCAGACGCTCTTGCGCGAGCGGGACGCGGCGCTCGATGGCGTCCGCGATCCGCCCGACGACGGGGCCGTCGCCTCCGCGAGGGAGCGCCGCGCCGCGAATCTCCGCCTCGCTCGCGGGCTCCGTCGAGAGACGGGCGGAGTAGCGCCCGTCCACGAACGTCAGCCTGCGCTCGCGGGGGCAAGGCAACTCGTAGGGCGCGAGTCCGACGTCGGTGTCGGCGGCGTCCGGCTCCGCGATCTCGAAGACGGATTCGGCGATGGGGCGGACATTCGTGTACTTCCACGGCTCGTTGCCTCTGCGGGCGGTGGGGAATCCGGCGCTTTCGAAGGCGGCGAACGCGCCGCGCCGCAAGTCCGCGAGCCACTGGGGGGCGCCGGACGCGCCGTCGCGCTCGAAAGCGAGGAACTGCTCCGCCCACGCCGCCGCCGGGTTCGAGGTCGCCTGCATCGGAGATCAGACGCCCGCGCCGGCCGCGAGCCAGTCGTAGCCGCGCTCCTCGACCTCGCGCGCCAGTTCGCGTCCGCCGGAGCGGGCGACGCGGCCGTCCATCAGAACGTGGACGCGGTGGGGCTCGATGTAGGAGAGGATGCGCTCGTAGTGCGTGACGAGGACGGTGGCGTTGTCGGGGCCGCTCATCGCGGCGACGCCCTCCGCGATTTCGCGCAGCGCGTCTATGTCCAAGCCGGAATCTATCTCGTCCAGTATCCGCAGACGCGGCTCCAGCGCCGCCATCTGCAGCGCCTCGTTCCTCTTCTTCTCCCCTCCGGAGAAGCCCTCGTTCACGGCGCGCTTGATGAGCGCGGGGTCCATATCGAGCGCCTTCGCCTTGCCGCGAATCATCCGGTCGAACTGCAGAGGGTCGAGTTCGGCCTCGCCGCGGCTTTTGCGCGTCTCGTTGTAGCCCGCCCGCAGGAAGTGGTCCATCCGAACGCCCGGAATCTCGACGGGGTGCTGGAACGAGAGGAACAGCCCCTTGCGGGCGCGCTCCTCCGGCTCGAGCGCGAGCAAGTCCTCTCCGTCGAACTCGGCGCTTCCCGCCGTGGCCTCGTACCCCGGGCGCCCCGCGAGCGTGAAGGCGAGCGTGCTCTTGCCGGAGCCGTTCGGCCCCAGTATCGCGTGCGTCTCTCCCGCCCCGACGCTCAGGTCGACGCCCTTGAGAATCTCGGCGCCGTTCACCTCGACGCGCAGCCCGCGAACCTCCAGCATCAGCCCACCGTTCCTTCCAGATTGGCCTCGAGGAGCCGGTCGGCCTCGACGAGGAACTCCAGCGGCAGCCGCTTCACGACGTCGCGCGCGAAGCCGTTGACGATGACGGATTGCGCGGCCTCGGGCGTCAGCCCGCGCTGCCGGCAATAGAAGATCTGATCCTCGCTCACCCGCGTCGTGGACGCCTCGTGCTGCACGCTGGCCGACTTGTTCCGCGCCTCGATGTAGGGGACGGTGTGCGCGCCGCACTGATCGCCGATCAGCAGGGAGTCGCACTGCGTGTAGTTCACGGCGCTCTCGGCGTTGGGCATAATTTTCACGAGGCCCCGGTAGGTGTTGTTGCCATGCCCGGCCGAGATGCCCTTGGAGACGATGCGGCTGGACGTGTTCTTGCCGATGTGCGTCATTTTCGCGCCGGTGTCGGCCTGCTGCCGCCCCTTGGCGAGCGCGACGGAGTAGAACTCGCCGACGGAGCCGTCGCCCTGCAGAATGACGCTGGGGTACTTCCACGTGATGGCGGAGCCCGTCTCCACCTGCGTCCACGAGATGCGGGAGCGCGCCCCCGCGCACTTGCCGCGCTTCGTGACGAAGTTGTAGATGCCGCCCTTGCCGTTCTCGTCGCCGGGATACCAGTTCTGGATCGTCGCGTACTTGATCTCCGCGTCGTCCAGCGCGACGAGTTCGACGACGGCGGCGTGCAGTTGGTTCTCGTCGCGCATCGGCGCGGAGCAGCCCTCCAGGTAACTTACGTAGGAGCCCTCGTCCGCGATGATGAGCGTCCGCTCGAACTGGCCGGACTCCTGCGCGTTGATCCGGAAGTAGGTGGACAACTCCAGCGGGCAGCGGACGCCCGGCGGTATGTAGACGAACGAGCCGTCCGAGAACACCGCCGAATTCAGCGCGGCGTAGAAGTTGTCCGAGTGCGGCACCACCGAGCCCAGGTATTTCCGGACGAGGTCGGGGTGCTCGCGGACCGCCTCCGACATCGACGCGAAGATGATCCCCTGCTTGGCGAGCGTCTCCTTCGCCGTCGTCGCCACGCTCACGCTGTCGAAGATGGCGTCTATCGCCACGCCCGACAAGCGCTTCTGCTCCTCCAGGGGGATGCCGAGTTTCTCGTAGGTGCGGAGGATCTCGGCGTCCACCTCCTCCAGGCTGTTCAGTTCGGCCTTCGCCTTCGGCGCGGCGTAGTAGCGGATCGCCTGGAAGTCGATCGGCGGGTGGCTGACGTTCGCCCACTCCGGCAGGCGCGCCTCGTCGAGCAACTTGGTGAAGCGCCGGTACGCCTGCAGCCGCCACTCCAGCAGCCACTCCGGCTCTCCTTTGCGCGCCGAAATCCACCGGACGATATCCTCGCTCAGCCCGGGCGGAGCCGACTCCTCCTCGACGTCGGTCGTCCATCCGTACTGATAGGACTGCTCGGCGAGTTCGCGGACGGCGCGGTTCGTTGCGGTGGTCATATCCCTGCTTACGGGCGCTTGCCGCGCCCCCGACGCTATTGTTGACTACGACGGTCAACAATTAATCGTATGGCGGCAGCCGCATTCTGTCAAGGAGCGGGGGGCGGCTCCCCGCCCTCGCGTATAATTGGCGTCCCGTTCGCGCCGAGCGTTCGCCGGCTCCCCTCGGGACGCGGAGGCCTTACGTGAATCCTCGCCCTAACGCCGTCAGGCGCAACGATTGGCGGCAGGCGGAGTTGCCCCCGCCGGACGCTTTCGCCCCCGCGATGCCCGTCAGCGTCGTCATTCCCTGCCACCAAACGCCCCCGGCCACGCTGGAGATGACGCTCGCCGCGCTCGAAGGGCAGACCTACCCCCCCGGCCTCTTCGAGGCGCTGCTCGTGGACGACGGATCCGATCCGCCGCTGACCGTGCCTTACACGACGCTGCCGAACGTCAGGCTGGAGCGGCAGGAGCGGCGCGGATTCGGCCTCGCCCGCGCCCGCAACACCGGAGCGCGCGCCGCCTCCGGCGATATCCTTCTCTTTCTGGATGACGATATGCTCCCGGAGGCGAATTGGATCGAGGCGCACGCCCGATGGCATCACGCCCTCTCCGACGTCCTCACGATGGGCCTCCGCGCTCACGCGCCCGTTGACGGACTCGACGCGGAGCGCGTCCGCCGCAGGACGGGGCCGATCAGCGACCTCTTCCGCGGCGCGCCGGTCGACCCGCCCATCCGCCCGGACTTTCTCCAAACCAGCCGTCTGATGCTCAAGGCCGACAACTTGTTCTGGGGCGTGGAGGGATGGGGGTTCGGCGTCGGCAAGGCGTTCTACGAGTCGCTGGGCGGAATGGACGAATCGTTCACCCGGTGGGGGATGGAGGATATGGAGTTCGGCTACCGCGCCTACACGATGGGGGCGCTGCTCGCTCCGGCGCATGGCGCGTTCGCCTGGCATCAGGGCCGGTGGGAGGAGAACCGCGCCGCGAAAGAGCGGGACAACCTCATCCAGCGCGAGAAGGCGGCGCAACTGATCGCCCACCGCTGGTTTCGCAGCGGCAGGCTGGGCCGCGTCCATCAAACGCCCCAGTTCGTCGTAACGCTCGCAACCGAAGGCGCATCAGCGGAGCGCGTCATCAAAGCGACCGCCGACCTCCTCGCCGACCGCGCCCACGACCTCGTCGTCCGGATCGAAACGCCCGCCGGCGACGCGGACGCGGAGATGACGGAGCGTCTCCGCAACGAGTTCGGCGCCGACCCCCGCGTTCAGTTTGGCGCGCCGGGCTCCGCGCTCGACGAATTCCCCACCGCGTCGTTTCACGTCTCGCTTCCCGCGAGCGTCCCGTTCGCCCCGAACATCGCGCTTCGGATGCGGCGCCGGCTGGGATCGGACGCGGTTCTAACCTGTGCGCTCCCCGACGGGCGCGAGGCGTCCATTACGCGGACGTGGGCGCTGCATCGGGCGCGCCGCGCCGGAGGCGTCCCCGCCGACTACGGCGACGCGCTGACCGCGCCGCCCGCGAAACTGAAGATCGGACGCGCGCGCGCCGCGGACGGCCCGCCCGCTCCCCTAGCCGATCCGGTGGACCATCCGACGGCGTGGAATCGCCTGCTGGACAGAGCCCGGGACGTTCGCGGCGCGGGCGAGGCGCTGACGCTTCTGCGCGGCGCCGCCTCGGGCGCGCAATGGCGGGCGTCCTCCTTTCGCCGGCGCCTGACGCGCAGCCGATGACGCGCGAACGCAAGCAAGCGCCGGCGAATCCGCGAGGCTCCGCCGGAGACGTCGCGGAGCGCGGAGCGGAGGAGCGGCTCGCGCCCGCCGAAACGCTCGCGGAGACGTTGGCGCGGCTGGAGGCGCAATCCCACTTCCGCAACGTGACCTTCGCGCTGACGCGAACGTTCCTCGTCTGGCTGGGGCGCCGGCTCGGCCTCAAGGCGCAAGACCTCCGGTGGAGCGCCGGCAACCGGCGAGACGCGGCGCGGCGGCGCCTGCGCTGGCGGGCGCGGGCGCGCCTGGGGCGCCTCCGCCGGAGCAAGCCGGGCGCGTCGGACGGTGGCGGCGGCGAAACGCCCCCGTTCGACGCCCGCGAGTGGAGCCCGTTCCTGTGGAGCCCGCGCGCCGGGCCCGAAATCGGCGCGTTGGGGCCGCCCGCGCTCCTGCCGCCCGGCGTCGAGGCGGATAAGGCCATCCACCCCGACGACGTCCTCCGTCTGCGCCGGATGCGTCGCGTGGAGGACGCGCAAGCCTTTCATCCCAACGCCGCCGCGAGAGCGGGAACGCTCGCCAAACTCGCCGCGTCCGGCGTGGTCGTCCATATCGCCGACGGCGGCGAGCAAGTGCGGGAGATGCTGGGCGCCGAACTGCATAGCCTGATGACGGCGGATGCCCGCGGCCTGAGCGAGGCGGAGCGCGAACTCCGCAGCGTCGCAATGAGCCGCGCCGCGCTCCGCGAGCATTCCGTTCAATCCCGGGCGTGGCGCCAAAGCCCCGACGGCCCGCCGACCGTCTCCGTCCTCATGGCGACGAAGCGACCCGAATTGCTGCCGCAGGCGCTCGCCGCCGTCGCGCGGCAGACCTACCCCCGCGTGGAACTCGCGCTCGCGCTCCACGGCGGCGAGCCGTTCGCGGACGCGGAGCGCCTCGCCGCCGAACTGCCCTGCCCCGCCGCGATTGTCCGCGTCCCCGCGAGCGAAACGCTCGGCGCCGCGCTCAACGCCGCCGTCGCCGCGTCGAGCGGCGCGCTGCTCGCCAAAATGGACGACGACGACGCCTACGGCCCGGAGCATATCTGGGACCTCGTCCTCGCCCGCGTCTACTCGCAAGCCCAGTTGGTCGGCAAAAGCGGCGGATTCGTCTATCTCGCCGAATCCGACCTTACGATTCGCAGATTCGCCCGCGACGCCGAAGGCTACCGGACGTTCAATATCGCGGGAGGCGCGATGCTGATCGGGCGTCGCGACCTCGAGCGGGCGGGCGGCTGGCGGAACGCGCACCGCTCCGTCGACGCGCTCCTGATCGCCGACGTCCTCCGCAAGGGCGGGCGCGTCTACCGAACGCGCGACGCCGGATTTATGCACCTGCGGCACGACGGAGGCCACACGTGGGACGCGCCCGATGCCTTGTTCTTGGAGCAAGCGGACGTCGTCGTCCCGGGATGGAATCCCGCGATGGCCGGGCTCGGCGACCTCCCGCAGCCGCTGACGCCTCAATAGCCGGGCGGCGCGGAGCGCGCCTGCTATGATGAGCCCCTGTCTCCTACTCCCGCCCGGCCGCGTCCCGCCTTTGGCGCCTGACCGCGCAGGCGGAAATCCGGCCATCGCATACAGGCGACTTTGCGTAACCCATCGCCCGACCGGCGCGCCTTGACCGTCATCCCCGCGCCGGCGCCGCGATGGAGAGCGAACGATGCTCATAGGCGAATCGAAAGCAATCCTCCGCGCCTCCTCCGCGCTGCTCCGCCATCCGGAGATGACGGGCGGCGTCGCTGGCGCACTGGCGCGCCGCCGGTTCGGTGACGCGGCGCGAATGGCCCGCGTGGCGGCGCGCCGCCCCGACGTCTTCGCGGAGAAGATCGTCTCCCGCAAATACAAGTTCCTCTGGCTGTGCAATCCCAAAGTCGCCTCGCGGAGCATCATCGCCGCCCTCCGCGCCGCCGATCCCGACGCGGAGGTTATCCGCGACGCGAGCGCCGCCCGCGTCTACGCTATGCACCCCGAGGCGCGGGAGCGCTTTACGTTCGCCTTCGTCAGGCATCCGGCGGCGCGCGCCTACTCCTTTCACCGGGAGTTGCGCTCCGCTCACCTCGTCAACGAAGGAGCGCAGCGGCTCGGCAAGGAGCGCAAGCGCAGCCTCCTCTTTCGCGCCTACTACGGCTTGGAGGAGGCGGACACGTTCGAGAAATACTGCGAGTGGCTCTGTACGCCCTACGGATCCGACGCCTTCGCCGACCGCCATTTCCTTTCGCAGCGCGAGCACCTGCGCCTCCCCGGCGGACGGCTGCCCGACTTCATCGGACGGCTCGAGCGCATTGACGAGGACTTCGGCGCCGTCGCCGAGCGCCTCCGGATGCCCGCTCCGCCGTTGCCGCTGCTGAATTCGATGGCCGGCTGGGAGGCGAAGCCGGAGGAGGCCGAGGCGGCGCGAGCGGCGATGAACGATTGCCTAACGCCTCGCGCGGAGGCGGCGCTGCGAACGAGGTACGCCGATGATTACGAACTCGGCGGCTACTCGACGGACGCTCCGGTGAACGGATAGCAAGGCGCATGGCGCTCCTCGACGGCGCGAGAGCCTTCATCCTGCGGACGTTCTCCGCGTCGGAGCGGCGCGTGGCGCGCCAGACGCTTTGGCTGAACGCCGCGCTCGGCGTCGAGTTTCTCAGCGGCGCCGCCCAACTGTTCCTCGCCGCCCGGATCCTAGGGCCGGACGGCTTCGGCGCGCTCGCCGTCATCGCCGCCGCCGCCGCGCTCGTCCACGGCTTCGCGGCGGCCCCCGGCGGCGACGCCGTGGCGGCGTTCGCAACCCGGAGCGCGTCCGAGGGCAAGCCCTGGGAAGCCGCGAACATCCTGCGCTTCACGCTCGCCGCGTCGCTCGGGCTGTCGTTCGCCGCCTACGCGGTCATCGCCGCCGCCCTCCTCATGGCGGACGAACTCATCGGCATCGCGCCCGCTCATCGCCAAGCCGCGATGCTCTACGGACTCGTGGGCGTGTTTATGGCGACGCAGACGGAGACGCAGGCGGCGCTCCGCCTAGCCGACCGCGCCCCGCTGATCTTCGCCGCCGCCGCCGCGGCCGCGCTGACGCGAGTCGTCATGCTCGCCGCCGTTTGGCGCGGAGACGGCGGACTCATCGAAGTCGCGCTCGCCTACGTCGCGGGCGCGGCGGTCTACGGCGCGGGGTTGTTCGCGGCGGCGGCCCTCTCCGCGCGGCGGGCGGGAATGCCCGGCCTCTTGCGCTCGCTCTCGATCCGCGTTCCGGCCGACGTCCGCAGATTCCAAGCCGGCGTGTTCGGGCGGACGACCATCGAAACGGCGAGTTGGAACGCGGACGCCGTTCTCGTCGAGCAGGCGGCGGGAGCCCAGAGCGCCGGACTCTACAGAGCGGCGCGGCAGATCGTGGACGCGGCGCGCCGCCCCATCGCTATGATGCGCCTCTCCGCGCAGACGGAGCACAGCAGGCAGTGGCGCTCCGGGCTAGGAGGCCAACTGCGCCGATCGGTCGGACGCTTCACGCTGCTCGCCGCCGCGCTCGCCGCGATAGGCTTCGGTCTGCTGGCGGCGTTCCGAGAGCCGGTCACGAGTCTCTTGCTCGGCGACGCCTTCTCCGAGTCGGCCTCGCTGCTGCTGATTCTGATCCCGGGCGCGTTCGCCGTCAGCGCCCTTGCGCCGTTCGTCTCTTTGCCGCTGGCGGCGGGGCGCGTCGCCCCCCAATTGTGGGCAATGACGGCGGGGCTCGCCGTCTCCGTTCCCGCCTACTTCTGGCTGGCGGCGGCCTACGGCGCGCAGGGCGCCGCGTTCGCCCGCGTCGCGCACGTCATCGTCTCATTGCTGATCCTCGCGCCGTTCGCCGCCTCCGCGCTGCGCGAAAGCCGCCGCTTGCGCCCTCCGCCCGGCGCGGGCGATCCGCCCGCCGAGCCCGCCAAAGACTCTCCGCTAATATAGGAGACGCCGATCCAGCGGCAGCATGCAGGTAGGAGCGAAATGGAGCGCGACTCGCCGCAACCCCCCTCTAACAGGCGCGAGGACAACCGGACGCGGAGCCGCGTACTATGCATCGCCCCCATTCTCTCGGCGCCTCGTATCGCCAAGCGCGTCGCGATGCTCCGGCAATCGGGCTTCGAGGTCAGCCTAGCCGGATTCGAGCGCCCGCAGTACTTGGGGCGCCCCCCGGACTGCCCCGTCATTTCCCTGGGCGCAATGCCCGACGGGCGCTACGTCAGCAGAATGCTCCGCATTGCGCGCGCCGCGCCCAAAGCGCGCGCGGCGATGCGCAAGCACGACCTCGTCTACGCCTTCAACTCCGACTCCGCCCTCCTCGCGCTGATCGCAGGCGTCGGTCTGCGCCGCCCTCTCGTTATGGAAACGTCCGACCTTATGCCCCCTCAGACGGCGGGCGGAACGCGGGGCCGCGCCGCCCGGGCCCTAGACCGCCGCATCGCCCGCGCTTGCAAACTCCTCGTCCTCACGTCGCATGGCTACATTCCCTACTTCCGCGACTGGCTGCGCGTCCCCGCGCCCTGCCTCGTGATCGAGAACAAGGCGGAGGCATGGTTCGCGGAGGCGGTTCGCGCCAGGCCCCAGCCCCCTGAGCGCGCCGCTCCGTTCGCGGGGCGGCCGCTCCGCGTCGGCTGGTTCGGGGCCCTGCGCGACGAGTGGTCGCTGCGCGTTCTGGATGCGCTGACGAAGGCCGCGCCGGAGCGATTCCACGCCGTCCTCGCGGGAACGCCCATCGGCCTCGAAAACTTCCCTGAGCGCGTAGCCGCCAGCCCGAACATCTCCTATCTCGGTTCCTACGACCACCCCCGGGGGCTGCCCGCGCTCTACGACGGCGTCGACCTGACTATGGCCTGCCGCGCCCCGGAGCCGCCGGACGGCTGGTCGCAGACGAACCGCTACTACGACGCCTGCCTGTTCCAAAAGCCGCTGATCGTCCGCGCAGGCTCGGAGGACGGCGAAAACGTCCGCAGGCGCGGCATCGGACTCGCGCTAACGACGTCCGCCCCCGAGGCCGCGGCGGAAGAGATCCGCGCCGTCCCAGACGCGGCCTGGGAGCGATGGCGAAGCGCGATGGCCTCTCTGCCCCCGGATGTCTACGTCAGCGCTGACGACGCCGAAACCATCCGCGACGCAATTACGAGCATCTAACGGAGACTTCCCCTGGCGTTCTCGCGCCTTGCCCTTATTCCCGCGCGCAGGGGAACGCCGCGCAGGCCGCTACCCCCGCCGCCGGCGCCATCCGACCGCCGCAAGCGCGGCCCCGGGCAGCCCGAACACGAGCGCGGACAGCGCCGCGACCAGCAATTGTCCCCTCGCAGGCTCCGCGATCAGCCCCGCCTCCGCCGCCGCCGACGCTCCGCGAAACAGCAGCAGCGCGACTCCCGCCGTGATGACGACCCACGCCAGCCCCGCCGCGATCTGCAGCCGCCACATCGCCCTAACGCCTCGCAACCGGGGCTGTCGCAACGCGCCCCATGACTTGCCGCCGCCGCATCGCCTAATGCCTCACGGTGGGGTCTATCGGAACGCGCCCCGCAATTCCGGCGGCCTCCTCGAACGCCGCCGCCGCCGACAGCAGCGCGGACTCCTCGGCGCGGGGCGCCATGAGTTGCAGCCCCACCGGAAGCCCCGCCGACGTGAATCCGCACGGCACGGAGATCGACGGGCATGCCGTCAGCGTCAGTGCGAACGTCATAATCAGCCAGCCCGTGTAGGTCGAGAACCGGACGCCGCCCGCCTCCGCGACGTACCGCTCGTTGACGTCGAACGGCGGAACCAGCACGGCGGGGCACGCGAGCAGGTCGCAGCGCTCGAAGAAGGCCGCCGTCCGGCGGTAAAGCGCGCCCCGCGCCGCCTCCGCCGCGACGACCTCCTGGTAAGACAGCGCCAGCCCGTGCTCGATGTTCCCTCGCAACTCCGGCTTCAGCAAGTCGCCGCTCTCCGGCAGATGCTTGCCGTAGAGCGCGGCGAATTGCGCCGCCCGCAGCGTCAAAAAGATGGGCTCCGCGTCTGACAGGTCGGGCGCGCCCTCCTCGACCGCCGCGCCCATTCCCTCGAACAGGCGGACGGCGCGACCGCAAATCTCCTGTACCTCGGCGTCGACCGGCGCGATGCCCAAGTCGGGCGAGTACGCCACGCGCTTCGGCGCCCGCCGCGCGTCCGCCGCCTCCGTGAACGGGCGCTCCGGGCGCGGCATGCTGATCGGATCCGCCGGGTGAACGCCGCTCGCCTGCGTGTCTAGGAACAGCGCCGCGTCGCCCACCGTCCGCCCCATCGGCCCCTCGACGGACAAACTAGCGAACGGATACTCCCTCGGCCCGTTCGGAACGCGCCCGGGGGTAGGCCGCAGCCCGACGACGGAGCAGAAACTGGCCGGAATCCGCAAACTCCCGCCCAAGTCGCTTCCCGTCGCAAGCCAAACCTGCCCCGCCGCCAGCGCGACCGCCGCCCCGCCCGACGACCCTCCGCAGGTCATTCGCGTGTCCCACGGGTTTCGCGTCTTGCCGAACACGTCGTTGAACGTGTTGGCGCCCGCGCCGAACTCCGGCGTGTTCGACTTCGCCAAAACGACGCCGCCCATCGCTTCGATGTTCTCGACCATGCAGTCCGACCGCTCCGGGACGTAGTCCTTGTAGATCAGCGAGCCTCGCGTCGAGCGCACGCCCGCCACGTCCTTCAGGTCTTTCACGGCGACGGGGAGGCCGTGCAGGTAGCCCGGCGGCGGATCGGACGGCGGGCCCGCGGCCTCGAGCCGCGCCGCATGCGCCCGCGCCCGCTCGACCGCCAGCGTCGGCAGCGCGTTTAGCGCGCCGTCCGTCTCAGCGATACGCTCCGCCGCCGCGTCCGCCAACTCCAACGGCGACACTTCCCGCGCCGCCAGCCGCCGGACCGCCTCCCGCGCCGTCATCTTCACGAGGTCGTTCACGCTTCGCCTCCCGTCCGTCCGCGCCGAGCCGTCAAGAGGACGGACGCCGCCAGCAGCAGGATCGTCAAGGGCAGCGCCGCGTACAGCACGACGCCGAACGCCCGCGAATACGCGCGCCGCTCGTCCGCCTCCGCCCCAATGCGCTCGTCCAACTCGACGAATAGGCACTCCAGCGGACGCATAATGCGCCCCTTCTCTTCGTGGTACTCGTCGCCGTGCAGCAGCGCGACCGCGAGTTCCCGGTCGGGCTCGCCCCGCAGCGCGTACTCGCCGGAGCCGTCGTCGAACCGCCCGGCGACGGCGTTCATCGCCCGCGTCTCCAGCGAGACGAGGAAGTTGGACTCGTCCTCCGATTGATTCAGCAGCGCGAACTCCTCGTCCGTGAAGCCGGCCTCCAGCATCAGGGCGCGGAGCGCGGCCGGCTCGCCGCTTCCGCGCGGACGCTCGCCCGTCGCGGTGACTAGATCCCAATAGACGTTGTGATAGTCGAGCGGTCGCGGCGCCGCGCCGTTGCGGATGTCTAGAATTTCGCGGAAGAGCGCCTCGTACCTGGGGTCGCCCGTCGCGGCGTAGGTGCGCGCCATGCGCGTGAGGTCGTCCGAACTCTGCCGCAGTTCGTCGGCCAGCAGATAGGAGCGGTGCAGCAGTTGGCGGGCTTCCGCCGCGGCCCGGTCGCTCGCGTCCCGCATAACGAACGCGCCGAGCGAGACCGTCGCGAGCGCCAGCGCGAGCGCCGCAAGGATCAGGGGCGAGAGCATCCTGCGCGTCACGCGCGCATCTCCACGCCCGCCCGCTCCTCCGCGAGCATAAACGTCGAGAGGTTGTCCCACTCTCCCCAGCCGCGCCGGACGCCCTCCTCTTGAACGCGGAGCGCCATCGCCGCCATCTCCATCGGCGCGCCGACCTCTTCGGCCAGTTCCTGCCCCAGACGCAAGTCCTTTCGCGCCAAGTTGAGCGTGAAACGGGGCGTTTGGAAGTCGCGCGCGAACACCACCTGCGGGATTTGCCGCAGCAGCGTCTGCTTGCCGAACGCCGCGTCCCGCAGCGCCTGCAGCATCACGTCGGGCTTCACGCCCGCCTTGACCGCGAGCGCCATACCCTCCTGCGCGACGATTCGCGTGGTCAGGGAGATGGAGTTGTGCGCGAGTTTGGCGACCGTCCCCGCGCCGATGGGCCCCGCGTGGATTATTCCCTCGCCGATAGCCTCGAACACGGGGCGCAACTCCTCGAACGCCTCTTCGTCGCCGCCGACCATCACGGCGAGCGTGCCCGCCTCCGCGCCGACCGTTCCGCCGCTCACCGGAGCGTCCAGCATCCGCGCTCCCGCCGCCTCCACGCGCTCCGCCACCTTGCGAATCCGCGACGGCGACCCCGTGGACGTGTCCGCGTACACCGAGCCCGGACCGAGCCCCTTGATCAGCCCTTGCGGGCCGAGCGCGACCGCCTCGACCTCGTCCGGCCCGGGGAGCGACGTCAGGACGACGGACGCGGCGCGCGCGACCTCCTCCGGCGACGCCGCCCAGTCCGCCCCGGCCTCGCGGTGGGGCGCGGCCTTCGCCTCGTCCAGGTCGTGAACCACGAGGGCGTGCCCCGCCTTGATCAGGTTGCGCGCCATCGGCCCGCCCATATTCCCCAGCCCGATGAACCCGATTCGCATAGTCGGCGCCTCTCCTAATAACGCTCCCGGCGCGTCTGTCCGCGCCGCAGGGCAGTCTAGCGCTTGCGCGGCGAGAGACTTGCTTGCGGCGCATCCGACCATGCTAACGACTCGCCCCCGGCCTGGCGCCCGCCCTCTTGCGCCAACCCGCCCTAGCGCCCTACGATAATTGCCCGGCCTAGCCTTGTCCGCGCAGGCGGGAGCGTATGCCCGCCGCGCCGCAGCCGGGAGGCTCATCCGATGACCGCCCTCTTCTGGAAAGAACTCGCCGACCACTTCGGGCGACGGCGCTTCGCGCTTCTGCTTGGGCTCGTCGCGCTCGGCCTTCTGTGGGGCGCGTTCGTGGACCTCGCGGCGCTCGCCCGGCAGGGACGGCAGTTCTTCTTCCTCGACGTCTTCACCTCCGCGTCGGGCGTCCCCATCTCCCTCCTCTCGTTCGTCAGTTTCTTCGGCCCCGTCATCGGCGTCGCGCTCGGCTTCGACGCCATCAACGCCGAGCGCGCGCAGGGCACGCTCGCCCGCCTCCTCGCGCAGCCCCTTCACCGCGACGGCGTGTACCTCGCCAAGTTCCTCGCCGCGCTCCTCACGCTCGTAATCGTCATCGCCTCGATGATGCTCGTCGTCGTGGGCGTCACGATGTTCCGAATGGGCATCGCGCCGCAGGGCGAGGAGGTCGTCCGCCTCGTCGGGCTCGGCCTCGTCGCGGCCGCCTACCTCGCCTTCTGGCTCGCGCTCGCCATCACCGCGTCCGTCCTGCTGCGGAACACCGTGACCTCCGCGCTCGCCTCCATTGGCGCGTGGTTCGCGCTTGGATTCCTCGTTACGCTGCTTGGCGGCGTGCTCGCCCAGCGCATCGTCCCCGACGTCTCCGTCGCAGCCGACGCCGTCCGCCGCGTGACGATCGAGTCGTGGGTCAACCGCCTCTCTCCGTCCGGCCTCTTCTCCGAGGCGACGGCGATCCTGCTCGACCCCTTCGGAGGGCGCGCCGTCAACCTCTTCGCCGTCGAGCAATCCCGCCTCGAGGGGCTGCTCGCCACGCCCGTCTCCGCCGCGCAGAGCCTTCAACTCGTGTGGCCGCACGTCGTCGTCCTCGTGGCGATGGCCGCCGCCCTCCTCGCCGCCTCCTACGTCCGCTTCATCCGCGAGGAAATCCGGGCGTAGGGCGCCCGCTCGGGCTGACTGCGCCCAAATCCGGCTTGGACGCCCCCCGCCGCGCCGCCCCCTCCTACTCGTCCTCCCCCAGCACGCGGTTCGCCTCCTCCGCCTGCTCGCGCAGCGTCCAAATCGCGTGCGGGCCGAACGAATCCTGCCCCCACAGCCCGTAGCCCCCGCGCTCCGGGCGAACGACGCACCGTATGCCCGCGTCCCGAAGCATCCCCTCCGCCATGCGCGCCTCCGCCTCGTTCGGATAGCCCCGCGCTCGCGCAAGCCCGCCCTCGACGCTCCCCCCGGCGGACGCGCCGCCGACGCCCCTCGTAAGCATGGGGACGGCGGCGCCGACCGTCCACAGCAGCGCCGCCCCCAGCAGCGATAGCACGCCGATGAACAGCGTCACGTCGCGCCAAAAGCCGAACGGAAACACCAGCACCAGATAGTCCGTCCTCGGATCGAAGCGCCAGTTGCCCTGCGGAAAGCCGATATAGTGAAACAGCGTGAACAGAGAGTCGAACGCCGCGACGCTCCAAAGCCCCAGCGCGAGGATCGCCGCCGCCGTGATCGCCGCGCCCCGGCGCAGCCACCGCGCAACCTCTCCGTAGACGCGCCCCCGCAGGCGCCACGCTCCAATGAGCGTCAACGCGCCAAGCAGCAGCGCCGCCCCCGTCTGCGCCCTGTAGACGCGCCGGAACAGCGCCTTCACGTCCGCCATATGCGCCGTCTCGTCCGCGTTGAACAGGTCGCGCCGCTCGCCCCATGCCTCCGCCGTCACGCGCAGCGGCTCCTCGCGGCTATTGAAATACGCCTGCACCTGACGCCCGACGTCCGCCAAACCCTCCGCCGTGATGCCCGTCCGCGCCGAAACCTGATTGCGCTCGAACAGCGCCTCCCAAACCGGCAGGCTGTTGGCGGTGAACCGCACGGCGGACGTCACCAGCAGCAGCGCCAGCGCGACGGGCGCGGCCCATCCGACGACGCGCCACGGGTTTGCGGCGATTCCCCTCATGCGCCCGATTCTACCCGCCCCTCCGTCGCTCCGCCCGCTATAATCCCGTCTCGCCCTCGCTCCCTAACGAACGGAGACCTTGAGCGCCTGCCGTCATTCCCGCGTAGGCGGGAATCCGGCGGCGCGAAAACGCCGAACTCCCCAAACGAACGGAGAACCGCTTGTCCGACGCTTTCGACGCCCTCCTGCAAACGATGCGCCGCCTCCGCGACCCCGAGACCGGCTGCGCGTGGGACTTGGAGCAGACGCATGCCTCCCTGCGCGGCGCTCTCCTCGAAGAGACCTACGAGGCGCTCGACGCAATGGCCTCCGGCGACGCGGACGCGCTCGCGGAGGAACTCGGCGACCTCCTTCTGCACGTCGTCTTTCACGCCCAAATCGGCGCCGACGAGGGCGCCTTCGCCATTGACGACGTGGTCGCCCGCGTCAACGCCAAACTCGTCCGCCGCCATCCCCACGTCTTCGGCGAAGCCGCGGCCCGGACATCCGCGGAGGTCAAGGGGCAGTGGGAGCGCCTCAAGGCCGAGGAGCGCGCCGAAAAAGGCCATGCGGACGCCTCGATGCTCTCCGGCGTCTCCCGCGCGATGCCCGCCCTCGCCTACGCCCAAGCCGCGCTCAGCCGCGCCCGCAGAGCAGGCTTCGATTGGGACTCCCCGGACGCCGCGTTCGACAAAGTCGCCGAGGAAGCCGCCGAAATCCGCGCCGCCGAAACGCCCCAACGCAGAGAAGAGGAGTTCGGCGACCTCCTCCTCGCGCTCGTCGGCGCCGCCCATACGATGGGCGTGGACGCCGAGCAAGCCTTGCGCGGCGCCAACGACCGCTTCGCAGGCCGCTTCCGCCGCGTTGAGCAAGCCGTCCGCGAAGAGGGCGCCGCGCTCGCCGAAATGCCCCTCTCCCGCAAAGTCGCCCTATGGGAGCGCGCCAAAGAAGCGGACGAATAGCGAGGGCGGAGCGAGGACGCGCAAAGCCGCCGCCCGGTATCCGGTGTCCCGGTATAAGGTATAATGCGAAGCGAGGCAGGAAGCGTTATGGGCAAGCGCATTGGCATCGTCGGCACCCGGTTCTCAGAGTTGCACAGCCCCGCTTGGCGCGCGCAACTCGCCAACCTCGTCGCCTCGCTTCCGAGCGACGCCGAGATCATCGTGAACGGCGCGCCGGGCGTGGACGAGGAGACCGTCCGCCTCGCCCAGGAGCGCGGCCTTCCCGTCCGAACGCTCTTCCCCGACGAGTCCTACGGCGGCGATTACAGCAGCGACCCCAGCCTCCTCCTGCACCGCAACGAGGCCGTCGTGGACTGCTCCGACGAGGTCTACGCCGTGTGGGACGGCGCCAGTTACGGAACTCAGCACGCCATCACCCTCGCCAAGCACAAGGGCGTTCCCGTCCACGTGCTCAACGTGATGCAAGAGGACTGGCAGAGGTTCAGTTAGCGGCGCTGGCCCGCCCTCGCCTTCCCACGCCCCGGTTGCGCTCCAAGCGGCTTTTGCCCCCGCGCCGCCGCCTCGTTCCCTCAATTTCCGGCGAATTTCCCCAATGCGACACATGGGCCTTGCGCGGTCGCCCTATGCGCGTGGGAGACTGCGAGTCGGAATGCCGCGCCCCCTCGCGCGATGCGCGTGTGGTAGCATACATCTGCCCGGCCGGCGGCGGCCGGGAGACGAGGCCAAAGAGCATGTCGGACAAAGAGCAAGCGTTGGAGTTGGCGCTCGGGCAGATCGAGAAGCAGTTCGGCCGCGGAGCGATCATGCGGCTGGGGGAAGCGGCGCGGCAGTTGCACGTCGAGGCCATTCCCACCGGCTCCATCTCCCTGGATATGGCCCTGGGCATAGGAGGCATCCCCCGGGGGCGGGTCACCGAGATCTTCGGGACGGAATCGGCGGGGAAGTCCACGCTGTGCAGCCACATCGTGGCGGAGGCGCAGCGCGCGGGCGGGACGGCGGCCTACATTGACGCCGAGCACGCCCTCGACCCCGTCTACGCGGAGGCGTGCGGCGTGCAGGTGGAGTCGCTGCTGATCTCGCAGCCGGACTCCGGCGAGCAGGCGCTCGAGATCGTCGAGTACCTCGTTCGCAGCGGCGCCGTCGACGTGGTGGTCGTGGACAGCGTGGCCGCGCTCGTCCCGCGCGCCGAACTCGAAGGCGATATGGGCGACGCCCACGTCGGCCTGCAGGCGCGGCTGATGTCGCAGGCGCTCCGCAAACTCACCGCCGCGACCAACCTCTCGCACACCTCGGTCGTCTTCGTGAACCAACTGCGCGAGAAGGTCGGCGTTTTCTTCGGAAGCCCGGAGGTAACCCCCGGCGGGCGGGCGCTGAAGTTCTACAGTTCCGTCCGCATAGACCTGCGCCGCATCGAAACGCTCAAGCAGGGCGCCGACCCGGTCGGCTCGCGGGTGCGGGCGAAGATCGTGAAGAACAAAGTCGCCCCTCCCTTCCGGCAGGCCGAGTTCGACATCATGTTCAAGGTGGGCATCAGCAAAGCGGGCGACCTCCTCGACCTCGGCGTCGAGATGGGCGCGGTTCGGAAGTCCGGCGCGAACTACTCCTTCGACGAGACGCGGCTCGGGCAGGGGCGCGAGAACGCCAAGGCGTTCCTCAACGCCAACCCCGACGTCGCGGCGCTGATCGAGGCGAAGGTTCGCGGCGTCGACGGCGCGGCGAACGGCCACGCCGACGCCCCCGCCCCCTCGAGCGAACTGCGCGAGCCCGCGATGGCGGCCGCGAACTAGCGCGAGCCGTCCGCTTTCGTCTCCCAGCCGCCCCGCGCCGGCCAAAAAGGACGGCGGGCTTGCGGTCGCGCGCGCTCCGCGCTAAGGAGCGCCCGCGCCGCAGGCCCGCTCCGGAAGAGCCGGAGCGCCGCCGTCCCCCACAGCAACGGCCGGCCCGTCCGGTCCCCCTCGGACGGGGACGCGAGCGCGGACCGGCCCGAAAGGAGACGCTTATGGAAGCGTTGATCGGAGCGGCGGCGGTCGCGGGGATCGCCGTCGGCATCGCCGTAATGATGCTCGTTCAGGGAACGAGCCGGGGCAAGCGGGCGCGCGCGGCGCGTGACGAGGCCGCGCTCATTCGCGCAAGCGCGGAGCAGGACAGGAAGAACGCCGAAGAGGAGAAGAAGCGGGCGCTGCTGGAGGCGAAGGAAGCCGCCCTCAAAGCCAAACAGGAGGCGGACGCCGAACTGCGCGACCGCCGCCGCGAAGTCCAGCGCGCCGAGAGCCGCCTCGCCAACCGCGAGGAGAGCCTCGACGCGCGCCAGCAGAGCGTCGAACTCCGCGAGGAGCGCGTCGTTGAGCGCGAGGCCGAGGCCGAGCAGGCCGTCGGCGACGCGGAGTCGATCAAAGCGGAGCAGTCCGCCAAGTTGGAGGAAATCGCCAACCTGAGCGTCCAGGAGGCCAAAACCCAGATTATGCAGGCCGCCGAGGCCGATATGGAGCACGACCTCGCCAAGCGCTACTACGACCTGGAGCGCAAGATGCTCTCGGAGGTGGACGACAAGGCGAAGAAGGCCATCGCGCTCTCCATTCAGCGCCTCGCGTCCGACGTCGTCAACGAGTCCACGACCTCGCAGGTCGCGCTGCCCAACGACGAGATGAAGGGGCGCCTCATCGGGCGCGAAGGCCGCAACATCCGCGCCATCGAAGCCGCCACCGGCGTCGACCTCATCGTGGACGACACGCCCGAAGCCGTGACGGTCTCCTGCTTCGACCCCATCCGGCGGGAGGTCGCCAAGATCGCGCTCGCCAATCTCGTCTCCGACGGGCGCATCCATCCCGCCCGCATCGAGGAGTCCGTCGCCAAGGCCAAGAAAGCGGTGGACGAGAACATCGCCAGGTCGGGCGAGCAGGCCGTGCTGGACGCGGGCGTGCGCGGCCTCAACCCCGAACTGATCAAACTGCTGGGGCGGCTGCAGTACCGCTACAGTTACGGGGAGAACGTCTTGCAGCACTCGGTCGAGGTCGCCCGCATCGCCGGCATGATCGCGGGGGAGATCGAGGCCGATGTCCAGACATCCAAGGCGGGCGGGCTGCTGCACGACATCGGCAAGGCGCTCACGCACGAGTTCGAGGGCACGCACATCGAACTCGGCGAGGAGGTCGCCCGGCGCTACTCGCTGCCTCCCGCGGTCACCGCCGCGATCAACGAGCACCACGACGACGACCGCGGCTCCGTCGAGGCGTTCGTCGTCGCCGCCGCCGACGCGATCAGCGCCGCGCGCCCCGGCTCCCGGCGCGACACCGTGGAGTTGTACCTCAAGCGCCTCGAGGCCTTGGAGGACGTCGCCAACTCCTTCGACGGCGTGCAGAAGTCCTACGCGATTCAGGCGGGCCGCGAGGTCCGCATCCTCGTCGAGCCCGACCGGATAGACGACGCGGAAGCCTCGTCGCTCGCCCGCAAGGTCGTCAAGAAGATCGAGGAGAACCTCGTGTACCCCGGCGAGATTATGGTCACCGTCGTCCGCGAGACGCGCGCGACGGAGGTCGCCCGCTAGGCGGCGGAGCGCGATGACGATAGACCTGCATACGCACACCACGCGCTCCGACGGCCATCTCGCGCCCGCCGACCTCGTCCGCCTGTTCGCGGAGCGGGGCGTCGCCGCCGCGGCCATCACCGACCACGACTCCACCGAGGGGCTCGCCGAGGCGTTCGCCGCCGCCGAAGGCCGCCCCGGCCTGCGCCTCATCCCCGGCGTCGAGATCAGCGCGTCGCACCCCTCGAAGCCGGACTCCGACGTCCACGTGCTCGGCTACTTTATGGACTGCGGGAACGCGGCGTTCCAGCGCGCGCTCGCCGCCTTGCGCGGCGAGCGCGCGGAGCGCGGCAAGCGCATGCTCGCCAAACTCGCCGCGCAAGGCTATCCGCTCGACTGGGAGCGCGTCGCCGCTCTCGCCGAAAACGCGAGCGTCGGGCGCCCGCACGTCGCGCAGGCGATGGTCGAGCGCGGCTACATCGCCGACTATCGGGACGCCTTCAACGGGCTCCTCAACAACGGCGGCTCGGCGTTCGTCGGGCGCGAAGGCTTGACGATAGAGGGCGCGGCCCGCGCCATCCGCGACGCCGGGGGCGTCGCCGTCCTCGCGCACCCGCTCTACGTCGAGGAGCACGCGGCCATCATTCCGCGCCTCCGGGCGATGGGCGTCGCCGGGCTCGAAGTCCACTACGCCCGCTACGGCCGGGACGAGCAGCGCCTGCTTATGGAACTCGCCCGCCGCCACGAACTCGTCCCCTGCGGCGGCAGCGACTATCACGCCGCCGGCAAAGACGACGAGCCCCTCCCGGGCGCCGACGGCCCCCCGCCCGACGCGCTCGACGCCCTCGAGCGGCTCGCCGCCGCAGGGTAGGCCGCGCCGCGATGGACGCCTTCGCGCTCGTCCTCGTCCTCTCCTACGCCTACCTCGTCGGCTCCGTGCCCTCCGCCTATATCGTAGGCCGCGCCGTCAAAGGCGTGGACCTCCGCGGCGTGGGCAGCGGAACGCTCGGCGCGTCCAACGTCTTCTACAACGTCGGACGGTTCTGGATCGTCCCCGTCGGCGTTTTCGACATCTTCGTCAAGGGGCTCTCCCCCGTCTACCTCGCCCGCGCGCTTGACCTTCCCGTAGACGCGCAGGCCGCCGGGGGCCTCCTCGCCGTCGTCGGCCACAACTGGCCGCTCTTCCTCGGATTCAAGGGCGGACGCGGCGTCGCCCCCACCGTCGGCGCGCTCCTCGCGCTCGGCAGGCTCGAACTCGCGCTCTTCATCGTCATCGCCGTCGCCGGATGGCGGCTCACGAACTCCTCCGCCGTCTGGGCGCTCGCCGCCTTCGCCTCTCTGCCCCTCTCCGCCCTCTACTTCGACCGCCCTCCCGCCGTCGCGCTCCTGATGCTTGGCCTCCTCGCCATCGCCATCGTCAAACGCCTGCTCGGCAACGAGCGCGGCGAGGGCGTCCCCCTCCCGCGCCTCCTCCTCAACCGCCTCCTCTTCGACCGCGACGTCCGCGACCATCAATCCTGGGTGCGCCGCAACGCGCCCCCAACGGAGCGCGCGTGACCTCCGCGCAAGCGCCGAATCCGCTTATCCCCGCGCCTGCAGTATGAGCCCTTCGTTGTAGCCGTGCCCCCGTTCGCACTATACTAGGGCGACGGAGGATGCCATGAGCGCGAACGGGACTTACGACGGCAGGGAGCGCGGGACGTTTCCCGTGAAGGCGGGGCTTGCCCAGATGCTCAAGGGCGGCGTCATTATGGACGTCGTCACGCCGGAGCAGGCGCGGGTCGCCGAGGACGCGGGCGCATGCTCGGTGATGGCGCTGGAGCGCGTGCCCGCGGACATCCGCGCCGACGGCGGCGTCGCCCGGATGTCCGACCCGGCGATGGTGGAGGCGATTATGCGCGCCGTAACCATCCCCGTGATGGCGAAAGTCCGCATCGGCCACTTCGTCGAGGCGCGCATCCTCGAGGCGATCGGCATCGACTACATCGACGAGTCCGAGGTGCTGACGCCCGCCGACGAAGAGCATCACGTTTGGAAGCACGACTTCACCGTCCCGTTCGTGTGCGGCTGCCGCGACTTGGGCGAGGCGCTGCGCCGCGTCGGAGAGGGCGCGGCGATGATCCGCACGAAGGGCGAGGCCGGCACCGGCGACGTCGTCGAGGCCGTGCGCCATATGCGGACGGTGATGAAGCAGATCCGCCGCGCTCAAGGCATGGGCGAGGACGAACTGACCGCCTACGCGAAGGAGATCGGCGCGCCGCTGGAGGCGCTGCGCGAGACGCGGAGTTTGGGGCGCCTGCCCGTCGTGAACTTCGCGGCGGGAGGCGTGGCGACGCCCGCCGACGCCGCGCTGATGATGCACTTGGGCGCGGACGGCGTGTTCGTCGGCTCCGGCGTCTTCAAGTCGGGCGACCCGGCGGAGCGGGCGAAAGCCATCGTGAAGGCGGTGACGCATTACGAGGACGCTTACGCGGTCGCGGAGGCGTCGAAGGGGCTCGGCGAGCCGATGGTCGGGATCAGCGCGCGGTCGCTCGCGCCGGGGCAGGAATTGGCGTCGCGGGGCTGGTAGGAGGCCCGGGAACGCGAGGTGAGCACGACGGCGAAGGTTGGCGTTCTCGCGCTTCAGGGAGACTTCCGCGAGCACTGCGCCGCGCTCCGGCGTTTGGGCGCGTCCGCCTGCGAAGTCCGCACCGCCGCGCAACTGGAGCAGGCGGACGCGCTGATCATCCCGGGCGGCGAGAGCACCTCGATGGCCAAGTTGATGGACGCCTACGGCTTGCGCGCCCCGTTGCAGGCGTTCGCCCGCGCCGGCAAGCCCGTCTGGGGCACCTGCGCCGGGCTCATTCTGATGGCGTCGCGCCTCGAGGAAGACCGCCCCCAACCGCTCGCCTTGATGGACATTGCGGCGCGGCGCAACGGATTCGGCAGGCAAGGGGAGTCGTTCGAGGCGGACCTGCGCGTCGAGGGCGTCGAGGGCGCGCCCGTTCGCGCCGTGTTCATCCGCGCCCCGCTGATCACGGAGACGGGGCCCGGCGTCGAGACGCTGGCGTCGCTGGAGAGCGGCGAGCCCGCCGCCGTCCGGCAAGGGCCCATGCTCGCGTCCGCGTTTCACCCGGAGTTGACCGGCGACGCGCGCATGCACCGCCTCTTCCTGGATATGGCCGAGACGGACAGGGCGGAGCGGAACGCCCGCCGAGCGGCGCCGTGATCCGCTCCTACCGCATCACCGACGCGCCGCGTCAGTTCCTGCCGGGGCGGCTCGAGGCGCGCGACCTCGCATGGGTTCGGGCGTCGCTCGGATTCCCGCCGCGCTGGCTGACGCGGACGGAGGCGGCGCGTTGCGCGCTGCCCTCCGCCCGAATGCGCCGCGCCTTCGGAGCGTTCGAGCGCGGGCGGCTGGATGCGCTCGCCGCTCTGCAGGCGCGGCGCGGCGTCTCCGCGTGGGAGGTGGCTGGCCTCTTCGCGTCGCCCTTCGGCTACGTCGAGTTGGAGGAGTTGCTCGCGGCGGCGGCGGCGGCGATTGGCGAGTTGGGCGTCGAGCGCCTCTTCCTGCGATGCGAGGCGGAGAGCCCGGTCGCGGGGCCGTCGCAGCGGGCCGGGTTCCGCGTCGCCTTCTCCGAGGAACTGCTCGCCGGAACGCTGCGCCTCCCCGCCGGAGAGCGGACGACGATCCTGCGTCCGTTCCGCCCCGAGGACGCGAACGAGGCGTTTCGCCTGCAGGTGGCGACCGCCCCCATTGCGGCGCGCCCCGCCATCGGCCTGACGCTCAGCGAGTGGGACGCATCCAAAGAGGACGCCGAGGGCGAGGTCACGCGGGAATTCGTCTGCGACACGGAGCACGGGCTGAGCGCCTGGGTCCGGATCGACCGGGGCGAGCGCGGCGTCACCGTCGAGGCGATGCTCCACCCCGACAGGGCCGACCTCGCCGAATCCCTCATCGATAGCGCATCCCTCGCGCTGGGCCGCGAGTCCGAGGCGCGCTGGATCGTTCCGACGCATCAGCCGCATCTGGCGAAAGCGCTCGCCGAACGCGGATGGCGGACGCAAGGAGAGTACGCGGTGTCGCTGAAGCCCGTCGCGCGGCACGCCCGCCAGCCGGCGATGACGCCCGCGCAGGCGTAAAGGAGGCGTATGACGAACGCGGAGTTCGTTCCCGGAGCGGAGACGGAGGAGGAGCGGCGCGCCCTCTACGCCGCGCTCCCGCCCGCCGTTAGGCGGGCCGTGGAGGCCGCCGCGCCCCAGGACGAACTGCTGGAGATCGTGCTCGACCTCGGCAGAAAGCCCGAAGCCCGCTTCGCGGGACGCGACGTCGACCTGAGCGAGGAGGTCGTCTCCCGCGCCGACCTCGACCACGTGACGCAGCGCGTCGGCGACTTCGGCGACGACAACCGCGCCGGGGTCGAGCGGACGCTCCACCGCATCTCGGCGATACGCAACCGGCGCGGCGAGGTGGTCGGCGTCACCTGCCGCGTGGGGCGCGCCGTGCACGGAAGCGCGCGCGTCATAGAGGACTTCGCCCTCTCCGGCAAGAGCATTCTGCTCGTCGGACGGCCCGGCGTCGGCAAGACCACCATCCTGCGCGAACTCGCGCGGGCGCTGTCGGACGCCGGAAAGCGCGTCGTCATCGTCGACACCTCCAACGAGATCGCGGGCGACGGCGACATCCCCCATCCCGCCATCGGCAAGGCGCGCCGCATGCAGGTCGCGGCCTCGTCGCGCCAGCACGCCGTGATGATCGAGGCGGTCGAGAACCATATGCCCGAAGTCATCGTCGTGGACGAGATGAGCGCGGAGTTAGAGGCGTTCGCGGCGCGAACCATCGCCGAGCGCGGCGTGCAACTGATCGCCACCGCCCACGGCAACACGCTCGAAAACCTGCTCGTGAACCCCACCCTCTCCGACCTCGTCGGCGGCGTCCAAACCGTGACGCTCGGCGACGAGGAGGCGCGCCGACGCCGCACGCAAAAGACGATACTGGAGCGGAAGGCGCCTCCCACCTTCGACGTCCTCGTCGAGATCCAAAGTTGGAACAGCGTCGCCGTGCACGCGGACGTCGCCAAGACGGTGGACGCGGCGCTGCGAGGCAGGTCCGTCCCCCCGGAGACGCGGGAACTGGACGAGAGCGGCGCCGTTCGCAAACGCTATCAGGCCGCCGCCGCGCCCCCCGAGTTCGAAGTCGCGCCGTTCGTGTACGGGCAAGCCGGCGGCGGACGGCGGCCCGCCCGCTGGGAGCGGCCCGGCGGAGAGGCGGACGCGGCGCCCGCGCCCCCGGAGCGCCCTCGGACGCGCGTCTACCCCTTCGGCGTGAGCCGCGAGCGGCTCCAGCAGTCCGCAGCCGGCGCCGGCCTCCCCGTGCACGTCGCGGACAACCTGAGCGAGGCCGACGTCGCGCTCACGACGAAGGCGCACTACCGCCGCCGCGCCGGGGCGCTGCTCGCCGCCGAGGAGCAGGGCGTTCCCGTCTACGTCTTGCGGCGCAACACGCCCGGCCAGATCGTCGGCTTCCTGGAGCAGATGAGCGGCGAGGCGGACGACGACGGAGCCCACCGGCACCACGGCGCGCTGGAGGCGGAGGAGGGCGTGCAGCGCATCCTCTCCGGCGAGGCGAGCGTGATCGAGTTGCGCCCGCAATCGTCGTTCGTGCGGCGCGTCCAGCACCGCATCGCCGAGCAAGCGCAACTGCGCTCGCACAGCGTCGGCCAAGGCCCCCGCCGCCGCGTCACCATCCGCCGGACGTAGGCGGGAGAGCAGGGCGTCGTCCCGCCGGGACATAGCCCCGTTGCATATCAGCCGCCGAGCGCTCTACTATGCTCGCCAACGAAACGCTGACGCGCTTTGCCGCATGGCGCGTGGTTGGCGAAGGAGACGGCATGAGCGCAACGGCGGCGCCCCACCCGCTGAACAGGAGCCTCTTCATCGCGGACAACCTGTCGCTGCTGCGCCGTCTCGACAACGAGAGCGTCGACCTCGTGTGCATCGACCCGCCGTTCGCCAAGAACGAGACGTGGAAGGGCGCGCTCAAGCCGCCGCTCACAAAGGCGGAGTTGGACGCCGAGCGCGCGATGCTGACGGATTGGGGCATCCGCAACGCCATTGGAGCGGAGGCGGCCGGCATCGTCTGGCCGAACGGCGCGGACTCCCAATACAGCGACATTTGGCGGTGGGACAAGGACGTCCACGAGGACTGGATCGCCAAGATGAACTCCGACTGGCCCGCCCTGTCCAAGGCGATAGAGGCCACCAGGGAGGCCCACGACGAAGGCCACGCGGCCTACCTCGCCTATATGTCCATCAGGCTCATCGAGATCCACCGCGTTTTGAAGCCGACGGGCAGCCTCTACTTGCATTGCGACTACGCGGTCAACTCCTACGTCCGCATAATGCTCGACGCCATATTCGGGCGCTTCAATATGCAGAACGAAGTGGTTTGGGCGTACCAGCGATGGACGGGGGCGACGAAGCGCTTCCAAAGAATGCACGACACGATCTACTTCTACGCGAAAGACGCCGCGCAAACGACGTTCAATCAACTCACCGAGCCGTACAGCGCGAAATCCCAGCACAAGGAGCGTCGGCGCACGACCTTCACGCCGCAAGGCAAGATCGAGCAGACCTACACCGGGGACGCGACGCGCGAGAAGGCGATGCGCGACGTGTGGGAAATCTCCTACCTGAACTCGCAGGCGAAAGAGCGCGCCGGCTACCCCACGCAGAAGCCCGTCGCCCTCGCGGAGCGCATCGTCAAGGCGAGCACGAATCCGGGCGACGTCGTGCTGGACTGCTTCGCCGGATGCGCCTATGTGCCCGTCGCCGCCGAGCGCAACGGGCGGCAATGGATCGCCTGCGACATCAGCCCGCGCGCGCTCACCGTGTTGCGCCGTCAGTTCGGCAAGTTCCGCTACTCGGTCAACGGCGAAGGGCAAGGCGAGAGCCCTGCGCTCATCGCCGAAGCCGATGTCGTCTTGCGCTCGCCGAACGACTTGCCGGAACGGACGGACGAAGACCCCGTTCCCGCCCAGGAGATCAAGCCGCTTCCGGAGCGCCGCTACAAGGTTCCCGCCTCCAAAATCCCGGAACTGACGATGAAGAGGTTTCTGCTGGATGCGCTCGGCTACAACTGCTGGGGCTGCGGGTTCAACCCGCCTCAGAACGACGAGCGTTACTTTCACCTCGATCACCGCGAGTCTCGCTGGTCGTTCGGCTCCAACGAACTGCCGAACCGCGCGATTCTGTGCGGGCCGTGCAACTTGGAGAAGTGGGCCAAGATGACGCTGCAGGAACTGCGCGACCGCAACACGGCCTTGGGCAGGAACTACGGCCCGCTCGTCAACTTGGCGCGGGCATCCGCCGTCGCGCAAGCGGAGTACGACAGGCACGTCGCGCAGTCGCGCCAGCCGGGCTTTGGGGGAGGGTAGGGCGGCTGGCGCAGGGATCAGAAAGGCGGCTTAAAGCCGTCCTTGCCGACGCCCAATTCCGCTCCCTCAGCGGTTAGGCGCGCTTCCAAAACGGCGTAGACCTCGTCGTAATGCGCTAGGTAACGCTCACGGAAAGCGGCGCGGTCGCAGCCGAGTTTTCGCGCCATCAGGTCGAGGGCTTTCTCGCGGGTCGAGGCGACGAATTTGCCGCGCTGGAAGTGAAACGGCTGGACGATGAACTTGCGGACGCCGGTCTCCAGCAGGCGCTCGGCGAAAGCGTCCGCGTTGCTGACCCACAGCAACGGAGTCATTGTGACGCACGCGGCGACGCCCTCCGCTTGCACGCGAGCGACGGCGCGAAGGCGCGCCGCGTTGGAGGGGCAAGACGGCTCGAATACGCGCCGCACCTCTTCGTCGTCGGTGGTCACGGTCATATTCACCTGCGTTCGCCCGCCATTCGCTTTGATGCGGCGGAGCAAGTCGCAGTCGCGCTCGACGTCCGGGCTGCGCGTTTGGACGACGAGTTTCGGCTTGGGCGGCTCGTCCAGCAACGCCGGATAGTCGGGCCCGCGCTGTCCTGCGAGGATCTCGAGCAGTCCCCGCGTGAGCCGCAGTTCGCGCTCGACGGGCTGGTAGGGGTCGGTTACGCTGCTCATATAGATGCGCTTGCCGTCCAGCGAGCCGGGCTTGCGCTTGGCGAGCAGGGCGACCGCGTTCTCCTTGACGCGAACCCACTGCCCCCAGGCGTCGCGGTCTTCCTTCGACGCGCCGAAGAAGGCGGCGTAGCAGTAGGAGCATCCGAACGAGCAGCCGCTGTAGGGGTTCAGCGTGAAGTCGTACTCGCTCATAAAGCCCGCCGGCTTCGTCAGCACGCTTCGGGCCTGGGCGCGGGTCACGCCGGCTCCGCCGACGTTCGAGGGGAATTGGGCGGTGAGGGCGGCGGTCATTCGGTCCCTCTTGGCTTGAGGTAGAGCCGGCATGCCGCGTCCGCCCAACTCCAGTAGCCCGCGCCGTGAAACGCCGCGCCGCCTCCGCGCTCCCCTCGCAACCCCAATTCCTTTTGCAAGTCATCCCACCATTTAGACGTTCTGCGGAGCGGGTAGTCGTCGGGAATACGCACTGCATGCTCATATATCTGAGGGAATTCCACCCACCGCTTCGCGTCGAACGGGCCCAAGCCGCGCATAAGGCTTCTCTTGCCTTGGTGCGTCGTCATAAACGCCGCGTCGGGGTCCGGGTTGGCGGCGAACGCCCGCGCAAGCGAATCCGCTATCTCTTTCTTGTTGTCGTCGTACAACGCGTGAATTGCGCTAATCCAGCAGTCTTCGTCCGCTCCGGCCGCGGAAATTGGATCGGATGCGCGAGCGAATCGGACGGCGCGAATTCGACGGACGGCCTCTTGCAGGCTTGCGAGAACGGGGTTGTCCCTTACGGTCAACTTGAATTTTCGCCACATCTTCCAACCGAGAGTGGGCATCAAGCGGCTGTTGTCGCGTGACTCGACGCGAATCGCCGCGATTCGCTCCCCCGCCTCAATCGCGTCCGCGGCCGCCAGCGCGGCGGCGAATTGGGTTGCGAGCGCGCCGCATCCGACGTCTATGATTCGCAACCTCCCGTGTCCGCTCGTTATCAGGCCGCAGGCGTCCCGATTCAGCGTTCTGCGGTAGAACGCCATTCGTTTGATGACGCTGTAGACCAGATTGATCTGCTTGGCTTGGTACTGCAGCAGGTAGAGCAGAGGCACGCATTCGCTTCCATAAGCGGGCTGTTTGCCCGCCCGAAGTTTGAGCGTCTCGTCAACGGCGCGCTCGACCATGCTCCGTTTGGCGGAGCGGTCGAGCCCGGCGGTTAGCCGCGCGAACTCGGACTCCGCCGTCGCCGCGATTGCGGCGTCAATGGCGTTGGCGGCGGCAATCGCGGTCTCCGTCGCCATAGCGTTCACGAGATTCGCCATCCCTACGCCCCCATAACCCCGCCCTCCCCCACGCCCGCCTCCTGAAAGTACCGCAGATAGATCTCCTCCAGCGTGCGGTCGCGGGAGCGGAGGGCGAGAAGTTTGGCGCCGCGTGCGTGGACGGCGGCGGCGGCCTCGGCGCGGAGGTCGGCGTCGCTTTCAATGACGATTTCGCGCCCGGAGCGTGTTACGGAGCGCGCGCCGGGAAGCGCGGCGAGCGCCGCCTCGAGCGCGTCGTCCGCGCCGTCCACGGCAAGCGCCGCGCCGAAGCCTCCGGCGTCGGTTTCGGCGGCGAGGTCGGCCACGGTTCCCTGCAAGACCATTTTGCCGTGCGACATAATGCCGACGCGCCGGCAGACGCGCTGGACCTCGTGCAGTTGGTGCGACGAGAGAAACACGGCGATGCCGCGCTGGGCGCTGAGCTCTTCGATGAGGCCGAGCAGCCAGACAACGCCGGAGGGGTCGAGGCCGAGCGTGGGGTCGTCGAGGATGACGAGGCGCGGCTCTTTGATGAGGACGTCGGCGAGGCCGAGGCGCTGCCGCATGCCGCGCGAATACTGCGCGACGGGCTGGTCGGCGGCGCCGTCGAGCTCCACCGTTGCGAGGAGATTGGCGACGCGCTCCTCGGCGGCGGGGCGCGGAATGGAGTTGAGCCGCGCGGTGAAGCGGAGGTTGTCGGCGCCCGTCATATCGCCGTAGAAGCCGACGGACTCCGGGAGGTAGCCGACCTGCCGCTTGACGGCGAGCGGGTCGCGGGCGGGGTCGAGGCCGCAGACGCGGACGGTTCCGGCGGTGGGCTCCGTGAGGCCGAGCATCATCAGGATGGTGGTGCTCTTGCCGGAGCCGTTGGGGCCGAGAAAGCCGAAGACCTCGCCCTCCTCGATGGAGAGGTCGACGCCGTCCACCGCGGCGAAGCCGCCGTAGGACTTCGAGAGGCCGGACGCCTCGATGAGCGGGAGAGGCGCGCCGCTCATCGCCTGCCGAGCCTCCAGAAGAGGGCGCCAAGCCCGCCGATGACGAGGACGACGAGGACGATGCCGAGCCAGCCCCAAATGGTGGATTGGGCGACGGTGACGCGCAAGTCGACGCTGTCGCTCGTGTCGGGATGGTTGGCGCGGAGCGTGATGAGGTAGTCGCCCGGAATGGCGTCGGCGGGCGGCAGAATGGAGACGGGGATGTCTATCTGGTTGTTGACGGGAAGCGGCGGAGAGGTCGAGGGGTCGAACGTCACCTCCCAGCCCTGCGGGGCGTCGGCGAGGAGCGTGATGTCCGTAAGGTCGGCGGTTCCGAAGTTGGTGAGGCGCATCTTGGCGGAGGTCGTTTCGCCGGCGGTGGCCTCGACGTTGAGCCTGCCGGTGTCGGTGGACGCGAGGACCTCGCCGCGCCCGCGAATCGTGATCTGGAGCAGCGTGGCGGCCTCGAATCCGGCGGCGTCGCTGACGCCCACGGGGACGAAGTAGTCGCCCGGGGGCGCGTTGCGCGGCGGCGAGACGCGGACGTCGACGCGCTCGGTGAGGCCGTCGTTGACGCTGATGCTGGAGATGAGCCGCTCGGCGCCGAACGACGGGGAGAACGTGACCTCCCAGCCGAGGAGCGGCAGCCCTGCGGCGTCCACCGCGTCGCCCGCGAGGTCGAACGAGGAGTCGGCGTCCGTGTCGTTGTCAATGACGATTTCGAACTCGAACTGGCTGGTGGACGGGCCGCGCAGAACGGGGTAGGTCACGGAGAGGGAGACGCCGGCGTCGGCGCTCGCGGGCGGTTCGGGGACGACGATGGTGTAGTCGGCGCTGTCGTACTCGACGGCGCCGTCGGGAGAGGTCACGCGCAGACGGAAGGAGTAGGCGCCCGCCGGGGGCCGGTCGTCGGGGACGTCGACGCGCAGGCGCAAACTTTGGCTGGGGCCGGACTCGTCGGCGGGGGAGGGCTCGACGACGATTTCGCCGATCTTGAAGTCGAAGAACCTGTCCCAGACGGCGACGTCCCATCCCTGCGGCGCGCCCTCGACAACGAGCCGCGCGAGGCGGCGTTCGCTCGTAGCGTTGTAGAGGTCGACCGTGAGGTCGGCGCGCACCTCGCGTGGCCCCATTTCGAGGGAGCGGACGGCGGAGTCGAGCCGCAGGTCGCTGGCGCGCTGGGCGAGGGCCGCCGTCGCCTGCGCGGCGACGGCCAGAGCGAGTCCAATGAGCAGAAGCGCGATTCGTGCGGTGCGCATAACGTTGAGTCCACCTCGACGAGTGATGCGTCGCGCCCGCGCAAGGCGAGCGTCAATCGTTAATCATATCAATCGGCGCGCCCTGAGCGTCAAGCGCCGCAGGGCAGTTAGGCGAAAGGCCGTGCGGGGATCCCTCCTACGCTCCGGATGCGTTCTCGTCCCCAATGTCCGCGTAGGCGCCCCGGTATGACGGCGGCAGCAATGCGGCGACCCGCGCCATGATCTCGTGCGTGGCGTCCCTGAGCGCGGCGCGCTCGATGCGTCCGGCGGGCGCGGGCGGCGTGAACGGCTCGCCTATGGCGACGCTCAGCCGTTGAAAGTGGAACGGAATGCGGAGCATGCCACGAATGCGCTCCGTGCCGGTGATGGCGACGGGCAGCACGGGCGCGCCCGAGGAGAGCGCGAGGTAGGCGAGGCCGTCGCTCGCCTCGCTCAGCGCGCCGGGGCTGCGCGTGCCCTCGGGAAAGATCAGCAGCGTCTCGCCGGCGCCGAGCATCCGCAGCGCCCAGCGAAGGGCGTCGACGTCGCGCCCGTCGCGGTCGACCGGATACACGTGCAAGGCGCGCAGGAACCACCCGACGAGCGGATTGACGAACAGCTCGCGCTTGGCCATAAAGTTGAGCGGGCGCGGAACCGCGTAGACGAGCGCCGGCGGGTCGGCGTTGCTCTGGTGATTCGCGGCGATGATGAGCGGCCCCGCCGAAGGGACGTTTTCGCGCCCCGTCACGCGGATGCTCCCGAACGTCGGAATGAATATCCGCGCCAGCAGCCGCCCCAGCCGGTAGAGGCAGTCGATCCTGGGGCGGGTCACGCGCCGCCCTCCGCGCCGAGCGCGTCGAGGACGCGCTCCACGGCCTCCGCGACGCTGAGCCCGTCGGTTGCGACGCGGACGGCGTCGGGCGCGGCGGCGAGCGGCGCATGCTCGCGGCGCGAGTCCGTTTCGTCGCGCAGAGCGAGGTTTTCGCGGACGGCGCGTTCGGAGCGCGGGTTGTCCGCCCCAGCGAGTTCGGCGAACCGCCGGCGCGTCCGCTCCTCCGGCGACGCGTCGAGATAGACCTTCGCGGCGTCGGGCAGGACGACCGTTCCGACGTCGCGCCCCGCCATGACGACAGAGCCGGCTGCGGCGGCCTCGCGCTGCGGGCCGAGCAGCGCGGCGCGCACGCCCGCGACGGCGGAGACGGGCGAGACGGCGGCGTCAACCTCCGGGGAGCGCAGGCGCGGCCCGGCGTCCGCCCCGTCGATCAAAACGCGCTCCCCGCCGTCCGCGAACGCGATGCTGACCGCCGCCGCGAGCCGCGAGAGGGCGGGCTCGTCGTCGAGCGGCGTCCCGGAGTCGAGCGCGGCGAGCGTCGCGGCGCGGTAGAAAACGCCGGTGTCCACGAAGAGATAGCCCAAGCGCTTGGCGACCGCGCGCCCGACCGTCGTCTTGCCGGACGCGGCGGGGCCGTCTATGGCGATGACCGAAGGGTAGCGCGCGGATACTAAATGCGGCGCTCGCTCGGCGGGGCAGTATGTCCCGCGCTCGATCATCGCTCCGCTAGCCGCCGCTCACACGCTCCGCGGCGAAGCGCTCGTCCTCGGGCGGCGACGATTGCTCGGCGTCGTCCCATCCCCAGCAGACGGGCGAGCCGTCGGAGCGCAGTCCGCAGGAGTACGCCCCGCCGCAAACGAGGACAGCGAACCGCTCGCCCTCAGGCGGCGCCGCTTGGCCTAACGCGTCGTCTCCCCAGCAGACGGCGGTTCCGTCGGGGCGCAGCCCGCAAGTATGCGCTCCGCCGGCGCTGATGGACGCGAGCCGCTCGTCCTCCGGCGGCGACGCTTGCCCCCAAAAGTCGTTTCCCCAGCAGACGGGCGAGCCGTCGGAGCGCAGCCCGCAGGTATGCCGCCCGCCGGCGCTGACGGACGCGAATCGCGCCTCCAGCGGGGGCGACGTTTGCGCCTCGTCGGAGCGCCCCCAGCAGACGGGGGCGCCGTCGGGTCGCAGCGCGCACGCGTGCGAGTCGCCGACGCTGATGGCCGCGAACTGCTCGCCTTCCGGCGGCGACGCTTCCCCGTCGTGGTCCGCTCCCCAACACACGGGGACGCCGTTGCGCCGGAGTCCGCAGGAGTGGAACAGCCCGCTGCTGATAGCGGCGAATTGCTCGCCTTCCGGCGGCGACGCCTGCCCTGACGCGTCGTCTCCCCAGCAAACAGGCGAGCCGTCGGACTGGAGCGCGCAGGTATGCGCCCCGCCGCCGCTCACGGACACGAATCGCTGCCCCTCCGGCGGCGTCGCTTGGTCGAACTCGTCCTTCCCCCAGCACGCGGGCGAGCCGTCGGGCTTGAGGGCGCAGGCGTGCTCGCCGCCGGCGCTGATGGTCGCATGCCGCTCGGGGGCGGCGTAGTCGTAGGGCGTCGGCGTCGAGCCGGGCGCGGGGCGGAGCGTCCAGCGCCCGCACTCTTTCGATGCGCGGAAGCCGGCGTCGGAGGCAAGGACGGCGACGACGGCGGGGGCGGAGGTCGTCTCAGTGAAGAGAACGTCGGAGCCGGAATCGTCGAGCCTGCTTAGGCGCGCCCATTCGCACTCGCCGGAGACGTTGGCGGCTTCGTAGACGCCCGCCGCGATCTGCTCGCCGACGCGCCACGTTCCGGGGCCGAACTCCGTCGCCGGAGACGCTCCCCCATCCGTCGCGGAGGATGGCGTCGCGCCTGACGCGAGCGTCGGCGCCGGCGAGGCTTCCGGGCCGGGCGTCGGCGTCCCGTCGGCGTTTGCGGGAGTAGGGGTCGCCCCCGACCGGCAAGCGGCGAGCGCCAAGAGCGCGGCGGCAACGAGGAGAAGAGCGGCGAGGGGGCGCATACGCGGTATTATCGCATAGCCGCGATAATCGCGGCAAGCGCCATAGGCGGGGCTTGCGCCCCGTCTTCCTCGCGTTCGCGTCGTCGTCGTCATCATTGCCATCGCCTAGAAGCGTATGAAGAACCTGTCGAGGGGGGCGTCGGCCGGGTTTTGGGGCGCGGGCGAGGCGCCCGCGCCTTCTGGATTCCGGACTACGCCGGAATGACGGTTATTATGGGGTTGCGTCGGCATAGGGTAGGTTCCCGCTTTCGCGTAGGCGAGGCGCGTTGGGGGTAGGCACCCGCTTTGCGTAAGCGGGCGCCCTCCAGTAGGTTCCCGCTTTCGCGTAGGCGAGGCGCGTTGGGGGTAGGCACCCGCTTTGCGTAAGCGGGCGCATGCAGTAGGTTCCCGCTTTCGCGGGAATTTCGCGGGAATGACGTGGCCCCGGGGAGACGAGGGAGACGGGGCGCTGTGCGCCCCGTCCCTTGAGCGTATCGCCGGCGCCGCTGGTCTCCATTCCGCCCTCTCCTCATCGTCACGCCCGCCCTCCATGATCGTCATTCCGCTCTCCTTACCGTCATTCCTGCGTAGGCAGGAATCCATTCGGCGCGCTAGCGCCATAGACGGGGCGCAAGCCCCGTCTCCACGTTCTCCCCGGGGCCACGTCATTCCCGCGTAGGCGGGAACCTACCCCCTTGCCGTCATTCCCGCGTGGGCGGGAATCTCATATCCATCGTCATCGTCATCGCCTAGAACCTGATGAAGTGGCGGTCGAGGGGGACGTCCGCCGGGTTTTGGGGCGCGGGCGACTCGCCCGCGCCTTCTGGATTCCGGCCTACGCCGGAATGACGGTTATGGGGTTGCGCGGGCATAGGGTAGGTTCCCGCTTTCGCGGGAATGACGAGGTCCCCGGTGGTCATGGGAGACGGGGCGGGCGCCCCGTCTCCTCGCGTTCGCGTCATCGTCGTATCCATCGCATCGCCATCGCCTAGAACCTGATGAAATGGCGGTCGAGGGGGACGTCGGCCGGGTTTTGGGGCGCGGGCGAGGCGCCCGCGCCTTCTGGATTCCGGCCTACGCCGGAATGACGGTTATGGGGGGCGGCGCCGGCGGCGGCGTGGGCGTCGTCGGCGGGCGGGGCGTCTCCAGTACCCTCTCCCGCCGCTTCGCGGCCTCCTCTCCCCTTATAGGGAGAGGGGGATCCGGCGCCTACGGCCCCGTTGGGGGCGAGATTCCCGCCTTCGCGGGAATGACGGTTATGGGGCGCGGGCGCCTCGCCCGCGCCTTCTGGATTCCGGCCTACGCCGGAATGACGGTTTATGTCGCCGCCATCGTCATCCTCATCATCGCCGCCATCGTCGGGAGGGTCGGGGGGGAGGGGGGCGTAATAGGGGACGCCGGCGAGGGGGCGCGGGCGAAGGAAGGGCTCGTAGCCCGTCCAGATTTGGAGCGAGGGCGGGCGCATAAAGGCTAACGCGAGGGCGTCGGCGCGGTCGGGAGAGGGCATGCCCTTCTTGCGGATCGCGCGCTTGCTCTCCAACTTCACTTGCCCGGAACTGGTGACGTCGTAGCGCAGCGAGAGGAGTTCCGCTTGCAGGATTTCGTCGCTGGGCAAGGCGATGAGGCGGGCGTTCATTAGGCGCCGCAACTCCCAGAAGATCTCGGAGCGCAGGTTGGCGAATCGCGTGGGGTGCGGGGCGCGGCGCCCGAATTGCACGCCGTAGACGGGCGCGCCGATCTCTTTCAATCGGTCGCAGACTCCGCCGCCGACGCCGTTCTCGTCCACGAATATCGCTTGCGCGTCGAGGTCGGCGGCCATCAGCGCGGCCTCGCCCGCCACGCGCATCGTGTCGGCGTCGCGGTCGAGGACTTTCGCCGCGATCACGCGCTGCCCGCGTCTTGCGATCAGGACGGACTTGTCGGCGCCGAACCTCGCGACGTCGACGCCGATGTAGACGGGCTCGCGCTCGTCCTCGGACTCCGTTGGGGCGCCCTCGCCGGACGGCGCGTCGTCGGCCATCGCGTCCTCTACCGCCTTGCGGCCTACGAGCGAGTTGTCCTCCGCGTCGGGGAACTCGGCGTAGACGGCGGAGCGGAAGAGCGGGTGGTCTTCGCCCCACAACTCGGTCTTCTCGACGATGTCTTCGGGCGTGATGAGGCCGGGGACGCGCTCGGCGCCCTCTTGGATGTTAGGGGTGTCGGCGGCGGCGATCTTGAGGCGTTTGTAGGCGGCCTGCTTGGAATGGTGGGAGTCGAAGAACTCGCCGGGCTTGGGGAGGGCGTTGCCGATCATCAGGGTCTTGGAGGGGTTGAGGCGCATGGCCGCGTCCATATAGGGCTGCTCGACGCCGTGCGCCTCGTCTACGATGAGCAGGAGTTCGGGCGAGTGGAAGCCCTGAATGCGGTCGGGCTTGTTGGTGGAGAAGGCGATGGCGAATCTGTCGGGGGCGATGGTGTAGCGCGATTGGGTGAGTTTGCCGGAGAGGGGAACGTCGGCGTTGGCGATGGCGGTGGCGAGTTCGGGCCAGAGGATGTGCTCGATTTGGCGCTGCGTCGGGGAAATGACGACGACTTTGGCGGCGGGGCGCGTTTCGAGCCACCAGAGGATGACGCGGGCGGCGACCCAGTCTTTGCCGGCGCCGTTGCAGCCGACGACGGAGACTCTGCGCTCGTGCGCGACGAGGTTGAGCATTTCGAGTTGCTTGGGGTATGGCGCTCCGGCGTTGGGGAGGGCGTGGGCGATGAAGGCGGCGGGGTCGTCGCGGAATTGGGCGAGGGGGGCGGGATTCCCGCCTACGCGGGAATGACGGTTGTGGGCGTCGCGGCGGGCGTCGCGGCCTTCGTCAGGCTTGGCGCGGTTTCGGCGGAGGATTGCGGGAATGAGACTCATAGATGACATTATCACAACGCTAGAGGGGATGGCGATAGGGGCAAGTGTCATAGTTTGGACATTGGGGAGGGGAGGGGTTCCCTCTTCCGCGGTCAAGGCGGCCTCCAGTAGGTTCCCGCTTTCGCGGGAGTGACGTGGGGGCGGGGGATCAGGGGAGACGGGGCTACGCCCCGTCTATGGCGCTGGGGAGCCGAATGGATTCCGGCCTACGCCGGAATGACGGTTAGGGGGATGACGGTACAAAGGGGCTGCCCGGAGGGTAGGTGTGACAAACGGGCATTGCGCGATGGCGCTCTTCCTTGTGAGACTGGGTCGCTGCGGCCATGCGCCGCGCAATCCGAGCAGCGCGATGGAGAATCTCATGCGCGCACAAGGAGGCCTAATGCCGCCCGATAACGCGAACGACCGAGGCGAGAACGCCAAAGGAGCGAACGACCGAGACGCCTATGAGTCCGCAGCGACGACTAGGCTCATAGAGAGCCGAGGCGGGCGCGGCGACCGCAGAGAGTCGATCTGGAGCGTCGGCGAGCCGTGGCGGTGGCTCTACTTCACGTTCTTCCTGCTGCTGATGGGCGCAGGCTCCACGCTCGTGGGCTGGGACACGCTGTTCGGCGAGGGCGCGGACAGGGACGTGGTACAATTGCTGCTGGCGGCGTTCATGGCGGAGGCGGCTGTTTCGGTCGCTTCGGCTGGGATGTCGCTGGGTATAACGGAGGCCGTGATGCTGTCGACGATGTTGGCGCGGAAGTTGGACGAGCGGAAGGCGCGGATCTTGCGGGAAGGCCGCTTGGCAGAGCGGGCCATGCTCAACGCGGAGTGGGACGCTTGGCTGGAGCGCATGGCGGCGGCGCAGGCGGCCGGGGAGTCGTTCGATGAGCCTCCGCCGTCGCGCCGGGCGGGCGACGTGAACGGGACGGCGAGGTCGGACGGGGCGTAGGGCGCCGGGGCGCAGCGCCATCTCCCGCCGCGTTCGCGGTGTCCCGTCCCCTTATAGGAGACCTCGCAAGGGGTAAGTTCCCGCTTCGCGGGAATGACGGTCATGGGGGCGGGCTGCGCATGGCGCGGGGGTAGGTTCCCGCTTTCGCGGGAATGACGTGGCCCCGGGGAGAACGTGGAGACGGGGCTTTGCGCCCCGTCTGTGGCGCTATCGCGCCGAATGGATTCCGGCCTACGCCGGAATGACGAGGGGGTGGGCTGCGCGTGGCGCGGGGGTTAGGTTCCCGCTTTCGCGGGAATGACGTGGGGGCGGGGGATCAAGGGAGACGGGGCTGCCCCCGTCTATGGCGCTTGCGCGCCGAATGGATTCCTGCCTACGCAGGAATGACGGCAAAGGGGCGTGGGCGCCATGCAGAGGGCGGGGTAGGTTCCCGCTTCGCGGGAATGACGAGGCGCCAGGGGACCCAGGGAGACGGGGCTTGCGCCCCGTCTGCGGCGCTGGGGCGCCGAATGGATTCCTGCCTACGCAGGAATGACGGTACGCTACGCGCCCCGTCCGCAGTATGCGTATCGCCTCCGGCGCGGCGACCGCTAGCGCATCGGGCTCGCCTGAAGTACCTGCGGCTGGTGGGCTTGACAGCGGGCCAGGCTATGGTGTAAGGTGCCATGCGCCAGAGGCACAGAGGCAATAGAATGACCAACGCCAACAGCGTCCGCAGCGCAACCTATGAGCAGTTCAAGGAGCAGTGGCTCTCCGATGTCCTGCTGGGCTCGCCGTCCTCACTCGAGAAGGGGCGGCGGTTTGGCGCGAAGATAATCCGCGACTGGCTCGACGTCAACCCCGAAGACCCGGATTTGATCATCCTCGACGGAAGCGGCGACGGCGGCTTGGACATCGCCTACCTCGAGCGCGCGGAGGCGGACGAGGGCGACACGTGGTACATCATCCAGAGCAAGTACGGCACGGCCTTCAGAGGCAGCGACACCATCCGAACCGAGGGCAACAAGGTTCTCAACACGCTCATTGACGAGAACGCCCAACTGTCTTCCGACAGCAGGGAGTTGCGGGATACGATTAATGTGTTCCGCGATGGGGCATCGGAAGCCGACCGGCTGGTGCTCGTCTTTGCGACGGAGGACCCGATCCCTGAGTCCGACCGGGGTGCGTTGCACGAGATTAGGGATAGCGGAACAAGGCGCCTCATCGGGAACTTCTCTTTCCTCGTGGAAGAGGTTTCGCTTATGACGATCTACGAAATGCTTGGCGACCTGGAACCGGAGAGGCTCACGGTCCCGATGAAAGGGAAGTTCATTCCGGATCAAGACTTCCTCTTGGGCGTGGTGCCGCTGACTGACCTGTTCGATTTTCTGAAGGAATACCGGGGCAAAACCGGCAACCTCGACCAGATATACGATAAGAACGTTCGCAAATACCTTGGACTCAAGCGGATAAACAAGGGGATTGCGGACACACTGCGCAACAGCCCTGAGAAATTTGGGTTGTACAACAACGGGATCACCATCGTGGCGTCCAGCCGTTCCATGTCGGATGACATGGCCACCGTCACCCTCACTGACCCGTACATCGTGAACGGCTGCCAGACCACGCGCACGGTTTGGCAGGTGCTAAACGGCAAACTCAACGCGGGCGGCACAGGCAACGCCCCTGACGTTGAGGAATGGAGGGCGCGCGCAGCCCGAGGCGGGGTCGTTACGAAGATCGTGCATGAGGAAGCGGACCGCATAAACATCACCCGCTACACCAACTCCCAAAACGCCGTTCGGCAACAGGACTTCATCACCCTCGAAGACGACTTCCAATCCTGGGCAAGGGACATGGAAGACTCCTACCGGATATTCTTGGAAATCCAGCGCGGAGGGATAGACTCGCGCAAGGCATACGAAAAGCAGCACCCTGAGCAACCGAAATTCGACGCTTACGTGTACGCTTTTGACCTGCTGAAGGTCTATGGGGCCGGATGGCTTCGCAAGCCCGGCACGGCGTTCGGAAAGAACGCTCCCTTCCTGCCGACTGGGGCGTTGTACAACGAGATGGTCGCGGGGGACAACGCACGTCCCTTCGGTGTCCATGACCTGTACGCCGCTTACACCATCAAGCGCGAGGCCGATGAGGTTGGCTTTGGCCGACAGGCTAGCCAGCCGAGCCGCCGCCAGTCCAGATTCCTGTTCTATTTCGTCATCATTGACATGCTCCAGGACATCATCAAGACAACCCCTGACCTCATCGGCAACCAGCCAATTTCGCGCAGAATCGTGACGGACTCGGTCATTAAGCTTGCCGCCGCAGATGCCGGAGAGGGTAGGAAACTCTTGTCCAGCGCAGCCGTAGGAGCCATTGACAGTTACTTGACTCAGGGAGGGGCATCCGCGCACCAAGAAGCGTCGTTTGCCCGCGATCACAACGGCGACCTTAATGGCTTCCTCAAGGCGGACAACTTGGGCACGGAGCAGCACTCTCCGTTGCTTCTCCGTCTCCTCGAATCGTCGAAACTCGCCTTCAGCATGGCGATCCCCGGCATGGACAAGTCGTGGCGCGAGATCGTGGCGCAAGAGATACTGTCTACGCCTCTCCCTTACAACGAGGAGTAGGCGTCCCTACTCTCTCATCGCCTACCGGAACGCACCCTCAGCGCGCACTATCCGCCGAGCGAACTTACGTCCTACGCTGGCGATGCTTCCGTAGTCAATGAGCGTTTCTTCTTCGGTTAGCAATGCGCCGTCTACGCGCACCGCATCCGCCCGGATGTATCGTCTGATCTGGCTGCGGCTTATCGCCGCTCCCATAGCCACCAATAGCAGCGACATGTCCACCTTCGCGCAGTCGCCCTGCAAGGCTAATACTCCGCGGGTGTCGGCGGTGATTGGGAATTCCAGGATCTCCTCAGGCTCCTCGCCGCGTTGGAAGACGCGCTCGAATTCGGCTTGGGCGGCGGCGGCGGCGGCGGGGGAGTGGAATTCGGCGACGATCTCATAACCGAGCCGCTTCTTGTCGTCCATGCGGCGGGGGCCCTCGGCGGCGCGGACTTCGTCGACGCGCTCCCTCGGCGCGTCGGTCAGCAGTTCGTAGTAGAGGGGGATGACGCTGTCGGGGAGCGACATAATTTTGCCGAACATATCGCGGGGCGCGTCCTCGATGGCGATGTAGTTGCCGAGCGACTTGCCCATCCGTCGGACGCCGTCGGTGCCGGGAAGGATGGGCATAGTGAAGACGATTTGCGGGCGCTGCCCGATCTTTTCCTGCAACTCGCGCCCGACGAGGAGGTTGAAGAGTTGGTCGGTTCCGCCGAACTCGACGTCGGCTTGGATGGCGACGGAGTCGTAGGCTTGGAGGAGGGGGTAGAGCATTTCGGTGACGGCGATGGGGCGCTGGGCTTTGTAGCGCTGGGCGAAGTCGTCGCGGTGGAGGAACTGGTTGATTGTGAAGCGGGACGCGAGGCGGATGACGTCGGCGAGCGTGAACTTGCCGAACCACTCGCTTTGGTAGACGGCGCGGGTTTTGTCGGGGTCGACGACCTTGAAGAACTGGCGCATATAGGTTTCGGCGTTGGCCTTGACGTCGTCGGCGCTGAGCATTGAGCGCGTGTCGGACTGGCCGGAGGGGTCGCCGATTTGGGCGGTCCAGTCGCCGACGATGAGGGTGAGTTCGTGGCCGAGGTCTTGGAGTTGGCGGAGTTTGCGGAGGCCGACGACGTGGCCGAGGTGGAGGTCTGGCCTGCTGGGGTCGAAGCCCATTTTGAGGCGGAGGGGCTTGCCTTCGCGGAGGCGGGCGACGAATTCGGCCTCCGGGATGATTTGGGCGACGCCGCGCTTCGTGACGCGGTCGAGGGTTTGGGGGTCAAGGGCGGGCATTAGGGGGCTCCTTCATGGGGCGGGTTGCGCTGGCGCGTTCGCGGCGTCCTCTCCCCTTGTAGGGAGAGAGGGGACGCGCGGCGCGGCGCGCCTCGACCGCAGTACCCTCTCCCGCCGCGTTCGCGGCGTCCTCTCCCCTTGTAGGGAGAGGGGGACGCGCGGCGCTGGGGCGCCTCCGACCGCAGTACCCTCTCCCGCCGCGTTCGCGGCGTCCTCTCCCCTTGTAGGGAGAGGGGGGGGGGACGGCGCTTGCGCGCCTCGACCGCAGTACCCTCTCCCGCCGCGTTCGCGGCGTCCTCTCCCCTTGTAGGGAGAGGGGGGGACGGGGCTGCGCCCGTCCAATGGGGGCGAGATTCCCGCCTTCGCGGGAATGACGGCAAAGGGGGGTTGGTTAGGCATCGCGAGGCTCTGGGGAGGCGAGGATGCGGCGGGCGCGCTCGACGTCGTCTTGCATTGCGGCGATGAGGGCGTCGGCGTCGGGGAACTTTTCCTGGCGGCGGAGGCGGGCGGCGAACTCCAACTTGACTTGCTCGCCGTAGAGGTCGCCCTCGAAATCGAGGACGAACGCCTCGACGACGCTGAAGCCGGTTGCGTGAAAGGTGGGCTTGTGGCCGATGCTGACGGCGGCGGGCAGTCTATCGCCCCTGGGCGGCCTGTCGGCGGCGGGCAGCCGGTCGCCGGTGGGGAGCCTGTCAGCGGGGGGGAGCCGGTCGCCGGTGGGCAGCCTATCGGCAGTGGAGGGGCTGACGGCGGCGGGCAGTCGGTCGGCAGGGGGGGGGCTGACGGCGGGGGGGAATCGGTCGGGGGCGCGGAGGAGCCAGGCGGCGTAGACGCCGTCGGCGGGGAGCGCTTGGAGGGGGCCGACGCCGACGTTGGCGGTGGGGTAGCCGAGGAGGCCGCCGCCTCTGCCCTCGCCCTCCACGACGGGGCCGTCGAGGACGAAGGGGCGCCCGAGTAGGCGCGCGGCGAGGGCGACGTCGCCGGCCTGGAGCGCGGCGCGGACGGCGGCGCTGCGGACGGGAACGCCGTCGACGGCGAATTGGCCGACGCTCTCCAACGTGTAGCCGAGTTCGGCGCCCAGTTCCGTGATGACGTCGAGCGTGCCCTCGCGGTTGCGCCCGAGCGCGACGTCGGGCCCTGCGACGAAGTGGGCGAGGCCGAGGCAGTCGCGGAGCGCGGTCATAAACTCGCGGGGCGTGAGCATCGCGACTTCGCGGGTGAACGTGATGGGGACGACGGCCTCGACGCCGGACTCGGCGAGGAGGCGCATGCGCTCGTGAAAGGAGGTGAGCATACGCACTTCGGCGTCGGGGCGCAGCACGGAGAGGGGGTGATTGGCGAGGGTTAGGGCGACGGGGGAGAGGCCGCGCTTCTCGGCGGCTTCGACGAGCGCGGCGAACAGGCGGCGGTGGCCGAGGTGGACGCCGTCGAACACGCCCAGCGCGGCGGCGGCGGGCTTGCTTGGCCGCTTCGCGATCAATTCCTGGCGCAGGTCGGTCATTGGGGCTAGGCCACGGGCCGGAGCGCGAGCGATTCGTAGACGTCGGTCAGGAGCGCGGCGGTCTCGTCCCAACTCATGCAGGCGTCGGTGATGGAGACGCCGTAGCGGAGGTCGGCGGGGTCGCGGAGGTCTTGGCGTCCGCCGAAGAGGTGGCTCTCGACCATGAGGCCGACGATGAGGGCGTTGCCTTCGGCGCGCTGGCGGACGACGTCGCGGAAGGCGACGGGCTGGCGGTTGTGGTCTTTTTCGGAGTTGGCGTGGGAGCAGTCCACCATAATGCGCGGAGGGAGGCCGGCGGCTTCGAGTTTGGCCTGCACGTCGCGGACGCTGGCCTCGGCGTAGTTGGGGCCGTTGGATCCGCCGCGCAGGATGAGGTGGCCGTGCGGGTTGCCGGTGGTGTGGACGACGCAGGTGCGCCCTTGCCGGTCGATGCCGAGGAAGGAGTGGGGGGCGCGGGCGGTTCGCATCGCGTCGATGGCGATTTGGGAGTTGCCGTCGGTGCCGTTTTTGAAGCCGACGGGCATACTGAGGCCGCTGGCCATTTCGCGGTGGGTTTGGCTTTCGGTGGTGCGGGCGCCGATGGCGGCCCAGGTCACGAGGTCGCCGAAGTACTGGGGGGTGATGGGGTCGAGGAACTCGGTGGCGGCGGGCATGCCGGCCTCGGCGAGCGTCATCAGGAGTTTGCGGGCGCGGTAGAGGCCGCTGGCGATGTCGAACGTTCCGTCGAGGTTGGGGTCGTTGACGAGGCCCTTCCAGCCGAGGCTGGTGCGGGGCTTTTCGAAGTAGACGCGCATCACGGTGAGGAAGCGGTCGCGGGTTTTCGCGGCGGACTCGGCGAGGCGCCCGGCGTACTCGAGGGCGGCTTTCTCGTCGTGGATGGAGCAGGGGCCGACGATGAGGAGGAGGCGGGGGTCGTCGCCGTCGAGGACGCGCTGGACTTCGGCGCGGGCGTCGGCCACGGCGTTGAGCATCGCGGGCGTGAGGGGGAGTCGGCGCTGGAGTTCCTCTGGGGGAGCCAGCGCTTCGATCTCCCGAATATGCAAGTCGCTAACGGAGCGCGCCATAAACGCAATCCCCTTTCTTTCGCGCGGTTTCGCGGGGCGGAAGGACGGGGCGAGGCTAGCGGGGATAGGCGGCGCGGGCGCATCCGCGGCGCGTCAGCAGGCGGCGCCGTCCGCCTCCGCCGAAGGGAAGCGCGGCGGAGACGCGAGGGCCCGCCGGGGGCGTCGAGCGCGGCGCGGCGCTCACGGGGTCGCTCCGCTGTCCGGCGCGCGCAGGTTGCGGGCGCCTTTGAGGTAGACGTGGCGCAATTCCTCTTTCCTCTTGTCCGTCTCGATGAGCATCAGCGCTCGGATGACGGAGTTCGCCGCGCCGGGCACGGGTATTTCGCGCCCGTCCATCAGCGCGGTGCGCGTCCAGCCGAGCCTGAGGCGCGCCGCTTTCGCGGGGAACTCCGCGTCGAGGTCGGCGGTCGTCGTAAAGAATACCGCGCCGACGTCGTCTTCGGCAACGCCGTTCGCGGACGCGAGTTCGCGCAAGAGTTCCTCGGTGGCGGCGAGGATGGCCTCCGGGGTGTTGGCGTCGGCGGTGGTGGCGCCCCGCAGTCCGAGGGTTCGCATCGGCGTTCGCGTCGCGGGGCCGCGCCAATCTTCGCGGGGTCCGGGCGGGGCGGAGGCGGATTACGCCCGCGAGCGGCTCATCCGGCTGACGCCGAAGCGCAGGCCATAGGCGCACGCGGCGACAACGCCGCCGACGATAATGGGGGCGAGCGCGCCGACGGTGACCGCCGTGACGCCCGCGAGTCCGGCGACGGCGTGCGCGGACAGGCCGAGCAGGGCGACCGTCAAGGCGGGCGATCCGACGGCGGATGCGGCGCTCGTCAGCCTGTCTCCGCGCTCGGCGGCGCTAGGGGCGAGGCCCCGGCGTCCGCGGACGTGCAGCCAGTGCGCGCCCGCCGCCAGGACGCCGCCGGCGATGAGCGGGACGAGCGCGGCCGTCGAGAGGAACGTCATCGCGGCGAATCCGGCGACCGCGTGCATAGCGAGGCCGATCAGGGCCGTCGTCAGCGCCGCGGCCCGCGCCGCCGCCGTCGCGTCCAGCGTTCTCGTTCGGCTGCTTATGCTCATCGTCGTCATCGCGTTGCTCCTCCCGCCGATGTTGGCGGTTCGCATTATACCTCAAGGCGGCTACGCGCGCGCAAGGGGGTGTACTCGTTCGGCACATATGAGACAGCGAGGGGTTAGGAGGCCTCCTCCAAGCGCCGCTCCGCAAGATACTCCATCGGAGTCCGCCAGCCAAGCGACTGATGCGGACGCTCCTCGTTGTAGAACGCCTCCCACTCCCGCAGCGCGCGGTTCAACGGCCCCATCGTCAACTCCCCGTCGTAGAAGTTGTAGAACTCCTCGACGCGCGTCCGGCGCCCGCGTAGCCTTCAACTTCGGCGAATGGGGCGGGAGCACGAACAGCAAGACGCCGCGCTCCCTGCAGGCCTCCTCGAACGCCCCTTGGAACTCGGAGCCGGCGTCCACTTGGATAGCCCTGACCGGGAAGGGCATGCGCGCAATGATGGCGTCGAGGAATCGCGCGGCGCTCGCGGAGGTCGCTTGCGTGCCCACCTGCAAGACGTCGCAGCGGGAGACGACGTCCCGCGCCGTGAAATGCTTGAGGACCACGCCGGGGAGCGGGCGGACGTCGAGGTGTCGACTTGGACGAGGTCGCCTGGGCGGGTAGGCCGGTAGTCTTTGGGCTTTCGGACGGCGTAGGGGCGTTTGGGCTTGGGGTTGCGGCGGCGGACGCCGGGTCGCGGGGGCTCGCGGAGGGTTCCGCGCCTCTTCGCGTCGGAGAGGATGCGCCCGGCCATTGAGGCGGAGAGGGCCCAGCCCGCTTGCGCAACTCGACGGCGATCTTGTCCTTGCCGTAGCAGGGCGGCTTCTTTCGGAGGTCGAGGACGGCCTTGACGAGGGCGGGGTCGCGCGTGGGGCTTGCGGCTGTTGCGCGGGCGGCGGGAGCCGGGTTCGAGTCCGCGCAGTCCGCGCTCGTCCAGCCTCGCCTGCCAGCGGTAGAGGTTGGCGCGGGGGACGTGGAGAATGTCGGCGGCTCGCGCGGCGGTTGCGCCTTCGGCGCGGATGGCGCGCCACTGCTCCAGCAACCTCAGCCGGACGGCGGCGGTAGAGCTGAGTTCCGGCGGGCGGTTGCTGGCGGCGCGGTAGAACGGGATAGGCAGCGCGGTCATCTGCATGGGGCCTCCTTTGGGGTGTGATTCGCCTAAAGGATGGCCCCTCTTTCATCTCCACGCCAGTCTCATATGTGTCTGAGCGCGTACACGCCGCGCTCGTTTATGACGCAGGAGACGGAAGAGCAGATTCGAGGCGAGAGCATCCCGGGATAGGCGTCGAGCAAGGCAGGCAGGCCGCGTTCCGCGGGAATGGCGAAGACGGGGCGTGTCGGCTATCATTGAGGCGAACGCGAAGCGCCCGGCCGCGCCGGGGCGCGGATATACGCGGATATAGAGGAAACGCCGGGGAGAGGAGCCGATGACCGCCGCCGCAACGCGTGCGCTGCTCGCCGTCGCCGCAATCGCGGCGGCGCTTGCGCTCGCCGCTTGCGGAACGCCCGCCGCGCCGCCCGCCTCGCAATCCCCGGACGCAGGCGCAGGCGGCGCCGCCGTCAGCCTCGAGACGCCGGACTTGGAGATCAGCGTCTATCAGGGGCAGGAGACATTGGGGGGCGAGTCGGCGGCGCTCTCGGACGCGCTGGCGCACGGCAAGCCCGTCGTGCTGAATTTTTGGGCGGCGCTCTGTCCGCCGTGCCGCGCCGAGATGCCGGAGTTTCAGCGCGTGCACGAGCGGCGCGGCGGCGAGGTGACGATTCTCGGCGTGGACATCGGGCCGCAGCAGTTCCTCGGCACGCGGGAGGAAGGGCGCGCGCTCCTGCGGGACTTGGGCGTCACCTACGCCGCCGGCACGACGTACAACGAGACCGTCGCGCGCGATTTCGAGATTTTGGGCATGCCGACGACGATCTTCATCCGGGCGGACGGGAGCGTGGCGCGCAAGTGGAGCGGCGTGATCAACGAAGAGAAGTTGAACGAACTCGTCGACGAGTTGGTCGGCGGCGCGTCGGCGTCGAGCGCGGCGGCCGGCGGCGGAAGCGACTTCATCTGACCGTTTGAGGACGCGGACGCGGGGCGACCGCAGGAGACGTAGGCGATGACGACGACAGGAGCGGCGCGAGCGGTTGACGGCGACGGCCACGTGATGGAGGACGCGAAGCGGATCGCGCGGATGCTGGACGAGCCGTACCGCGAGTTCCGCGCGCCCAGCGACCTCTCCGACGACTTCGTTCCGGTCGAGCCGCTCACGCCGCTGGACGGGATGGACCGCAACCTGGGAACGCGGCTGTTTCGCGGGAGGGCGCACAGCCCGGAGGACTGGCTCGCGGCGCTCGACCGCGGCCCGCTGGAGTGGTCGGCGGTGTACCCGACGCTGGGGCTGTACGCGGGCTACGTGAAGGATCCGGGCTATCAGGCGGCGCTCTGCCGCGCCTACAACGACTGGCTCGCCGAGACGTTTTACCCGCATTGCGGCGGGCGGATTCTCGGCGTCGCGCTCATTCCCACGCGGGACGCGGACGCGGCGGCGGGCGAGATCGGGCGGGCGGCGGCGCTCGGCCACGCGGCGGCGATGTTCCCCGCCGACGGCGACCACCTGCTGGGGCACGCGCGATACGACGCGGCCTACCGGGCGGCGGCCGACGCGGATATGCCCATCGCCGTCCACGCCTCGGGGTCGTCGCTCGCGCCGGGCGCGGATATGTTCCCCAAGTTCATACAGACGCACTCCGTCGCCCATCCCTACGGCGTTCTCCGGCAGTTCACGAGCATGATGTTCGAGGGCGTGTTCGAGCGCTTCCCGTCCGTCAGGTTCGCGTTCCTCGAGGCGGGCGCGACGTGGCTGCCGTGGTGGCTCGACCGCCTCGACGAGGAGCACGAGGCGCGGGGGAGCGTGGACGCGCCATCGCTGACGCGCAAGCCCAGCGAGTTCGTTCGCAAGGGCGGCAACGTGTTCGCCGGCTGCGAGCCCAACGAGCGCCTGCTGGGGCAAACGCTCGACCTCATCGGCGACGACGTCGTGATGTACGCGTCGGACTACCCGCATTGGGACTCCGACTACCCGGAGTCGCTGCGCCACATAAGGACGCGGAGCGACCTGACGGAGGCGCAGCGCGAGGGCGTGCTGCATCGGGCGGCGTCGCGCTTCTACGGGCGGGAGTAGGGGGAGGGAGGCGGCCCAAGCGACGGCCGAACGCAGCCCTTGCTTCTGGGCTAAGATTGAAAGAATCCATCAGGAGTAGGACGCAGACGAGATACGAAGTCTTCTAGGCTCGGCAAGAATGGCGCCTTCAGAATGTCGGAGAAGGTTGGACGCCCGCCTTGCGGACCTATCGGCCCTGCGTAGAATTTGGGCGCGGCTGCCGAGTCTTCCGTGCTTACGATGATATTGACTTCACCCGGCGTGGTCGCCCGCAATTTCTCTAGTTCCAGACCAGTGTTGTTTGTGATGTAGTCCGCTAGAGTATCTTGTATTATCCAGAATGCTCTGCCGTTCCATGCCAAGGCGGCCTGCGATTTAACGATCAATTGGCTCGCCATACGCGCCCAGACCTGCCGGATGTTGACGCCGGGGCTTTGAATCGGATCCGCGCCGCTTGCAAGAATAGCCTTATGGAAAGCGGTTCTTATGTCCGTGCCCTTATTGCGATCTCCTCCGCTCGTAGAGCAAGTCATCACTTCCACGATTATAGGAGGACCGTAGGAACCGTCCTCTGATGCTTTTCGCAGAACATAGTCCAAACGGTAGTTGAACGAACGCTTACGCGCATCCTGTTTGTTGATGGTCGCTTCTCTCCAATAAGCAACCTTGTCGCCTGCGCGGAAGCCCGCCTTATCGCAGACCAACTGCAAGGTCTGCTGGTGCTTCACCGTCCCGTTGGAGCCCAGGTAGAACAGCCGATTGGGGCAGATGATGTGCGTGTCCGCGCCGGACTTGACCGAGCATATCGCACAGGACGCCTTCCCCGACGCTATGATTGTCTGGTCGAACCTCGCCCGCAAGCCTGGGTCGGTTGCGAGCAACAGATCGGCCATGTCCCTGTTCCCTCCGCCGTTGCAAGCCTCCTGCGTGAAGGGGCAAGCGGCGGAGGGGATGTTTTGGAGGCTTTCAGTCGACCCGAGCGGGTGGCCGTACAATTCCGCGATGACGGCCATGTCTACGCGGCCTCGAGTATTGCTTGGCCAACCGCCGCAGCCAGCGGAGGCGGCACGGAATTCGCCACCTGTCGGTGCTGGTCGAGGTTTGAGACTTGCCCGGTTCGCCTGCGAATTGGGCCCGCTAGTTCGTAATAGTCAGGGAAACCGTGAAGGCGCATGTACTCGCGCGGCGTAAGGTAGCGATCCTCTACGGGGTGGTAGAAAATTTCCCCGCAGCGAAGGGTCAACGACGGCTGATTCCTGTGCAGTCGGCGATATTTTGTCGTGTCTTTTCGAGTGAGGTTGCGAATAATGTCGGGAGGCGCGTCGGATTTCGAGAGCCATTCGCCCTCTTTCACGTATGATATGCGTTCCCTGTCACGCGCCGGAGTTACGTCAATATGATTGGGGATGGCGTCGCTTCCCACCGGAGGCAGCGTTTCAATGGCGTCGCCTATCGCGCGGACAAACGCCGTGCGCTTCAGTGCGCCCAGTATGTTCGCGCCCTCACGAGACCCGACGAACAAGACGCGCTCCCGCTGCTGGGGAACTCCGAAATCCAAAGCGTTGACCGTTTGGCGTTGGATGTCGTACCCGGCCGCATCGGAATGCGTCGCCAATGCGTTCATTAAGTCGGAGTGCGCCAGCAGGCCTTTCACTTGCTCCACGACGAAGAAGCGGGGTTGCAGTTCCCTGACCCAGCGCATGAATTCGAAAACGAGCAGCCCGTCTTTGTGCTCGGATCCGTTGCGTTTTCCGATCTGCGAGAACGGCTGGCAGGGCGGCCCGCCATGCAGAATGTCGATCTTCGACACGCCAGCGGAATGCATAACCGCATGCGGGTCGAGGCTCCGAGCGTCAGCCGCAAGCGCAAGCGCTTTTGTGTTTTTCTGCAGGGTGCTCACGCAATGCCGGTCGATTTCGACGCACGCGAGGGTTTCGATGCCGACTTCGGCCAACCCCAGATCGAGGCCGCCTGCGCCCGAAAACAAACTGATCGCCTTCATGCGCCCCACGCTAGACCTCCGCTCTTACCGGCTAGGCAGAACATTACCCACCACCACGGGGAAAGTCAAGAGGGCGATGGCGCACTGGCGCCCGCCCCCGCGATTAGCGGGCCGCCTCATCCTCTTCATCGTTCCAGCCTCCGCCGTCATTCCGGCGTAGGCCGGAATCCATTCGGCGCGACAGCGCCCCAAAATCCCCCTCTCCCAACGCGAGATTCCCGCCTACGCGGGAATGACGGTGAGGTGCGCGCGCAGAGGGGCCGCTTGGCGGCTACTTCCCGCCGTGCTCGCCGCGCGCCCCCGCGACTAGCGGGCGCCGCCCGCTATCCCTCCGCGTTTGGATCGAGGCGCTCCGCCTCCGCTAGGTCGGCGTCGGCGCGCTCCGCGTCGCCCGGCGCTCCGCGCTCGACGTAGGCGGCTGCGCGGCTCCGGTAGGCCGCCGCGCTATCCCTGTCGAACGCCAACGCCTGCGTGAGGTCCAATACGGCCTGATCCGCGTCTCCCTCTCTGCCCCTGTCAAGGTAGGAGAGGCCCCGGTTGAGGTACGCCTCCATAAGCGTTGGCCTCGCCGCGATGGCTTGCGTGAAGAGCCATATCGCCTCGTCGAAGTCCGCCAAGCCGCCGCCGCGGTAGGCGCGCCCCATCAGAAACCGCAGATTCGCCAGCGCGTCCGGCTCCGACGGCGGCCTCGTCGCCGCCTGAATCAGCGCCGCTTTCGCAAGGTCGTGCTCCCCGCGCTCCAAGTAGATCCGCCCCAGCGTGACCAAAGCGACGTAGCGCGCCTCCGACGGGAAGTCCGCGTTGATCGTCACCGGGAGGCTGGCCGGCGACGACGCGATGTCCACCATCCGGCCCTCCCGCGCGCCGGCTTGCTCCCGGGGCGCGGTGAACCGCGCGATGACGCGGCCGCTGTCGTACTCTCCCCAGATCACGATCTCCGCGCCGGAGCGCCGCGCCGCCTCCTCGGCCTCCGCCTCGCTGCCGATCTCGTCGGGCCACTCCATCGTCCGCGCGTCGGCGAGCCCCGCCTCCCGTATCTCCGCGTCCAGCGCATCCTTGATCCTCCCCCGCACGTTGTACCCTTGATCGCCCGACGTGTAGTTGACGAACGGCGCGAGCGCGACCAGCGATCCCGTAGTCTCCGCCGCAGGCGGCGGCGTTTCCGCGTCCCGCGCGAGCGCGACCGCCGCCGCGCCTCCGGCGACCGCAATCGCCGCCGCCGCGATGACGAGCGCCGCCCGCCGCCGGAGCGCGAACGCTCGGCGGGGCGTAGCGTTCGCCGCACTCGGCCGGGCGCCCGCGTCCTCCGCCTCTCCGGGAACGGGCGGCGATTCGGGAGCGAACCCGCCGGCGGCGAGGAGCAAGTCCCGCTCGTCGTCCGCGAGGCGCAGAACCTCGGCGCAGCGGAGGATGTCCTCGCGGTAGCGTGGCCGCGCGGTGACGCCTTCCTTCCAGCGAATCAGCGTGAGGCGGTTCACCTGGATGCGCCGCGCCAGTTCGGAGTCTCCGATGCCCGCGCGCGCCGCGTATTCGGTTAGCAATTCGCCGAACGAGCGCATTTGATACAACTCTGATGCATCCTGCGGGCCGAACGCCGCAGTTTTGTTGTTGGGAGTGTACAACCCCGCAAGCGATGCTGACCCCGCCGGCGGCGCGGACAACCCGCCGCTTCGGACAACGCAGGCAAGGAGGCCGCGAAATGACGAGCAGGGTCAGGACCATAACTTACGCCATCGCGATGGCCGCGACAGCGGCGGCGCTCGCGGCGTGCGGGCCGAGCGACCCCACGCCCACGCCCGCGCCGCGCTGGACGCCGAGCGCGCCCGTCCAGACGCCGGAGGACGCCTACGAGCCCCGGGCCGTGTGGACCGCGCCCGCGCCGTGGACAACGGAGCCCGGAGCGACTCCGAGGCCAACGCCCACGGCGAGGGCGATGCCGGCGGCCACGCCCGCGCCCGGCGAAGGCTTCAACGCCATAGGAGGCTCCGCGACCGTCAACGACGCGCCTTACGACCTCACCTTCTTCAAGCACTACGGCGTCAATCCCTTCATCGACACGGAGGACGATAGATTCTCCACGTTCGCGGTGGACGTCGACACCGCCTCTTACACCGTGATGCGCCGCTTCGTGCGGGACGGCAACCTGCCCGATCCCGCCTCCGCGCGCGTCGAGGAGTACGTCAACTTCTTTGACCAGGGCTACGAGCCGCCGCGGAGCGGGACGTTCGCCATTCACTTGGAGGGCTCGCCCTCGCCGTTCGGCGGCGCCAGCCACTGGCTGATGCGCGTCGGGCTGCAGGCGAAGGAGGTCAGCGCGCAGGAGCGCAAGGACGCGACGCTGGTGTTCGCCATAGACGTGTCGGGCTCGATGGGCAGAGAGGACAGGCTGGGCCTGGTGAAGCGCAGCCTGCGCCTGCTCGTGAACGAACTGCGCCCCCGAGACGAGGTCGGCATCGTCATCTACGGCGACCGGGGCCAAGTTCTGCTGAACCCCGCGGACGGAGGGGAGCGCGACGCGATTATGCGGGCGGTGGACTCGCTCCAGCCCGGCGGCTCGACCTACGCGGAGGAGGGGCTGCGCCTCGCATACGAGATGGCGGCGCGCTCCGTTCGCCCCGGACGCATAACGCGCGTCCTGCTCCTCTCCGACGGCGTCGGCAACGTCGGCGCCACGAGCGCGGACTCCATCCTCGAAAGCGTCAGGCGTCAAGTGAACGCGGGCGTGAGCCTCACGACCATCGGGTTCGGCATGGGCAACTACAACGACGTTCTGATGGAGCAACTGGCCAACGACGGCGACGGAACGCACCACTACGTGGACACGCTGGCCGAGGCGAGGCGCGTGTTCGTCGAGAATCTCGTCGGCACGCTCCAAACCGTCGCCAAAGACGCCAAAGTCCAGGTGGACTTCAACCCCAACGTGGTCAGCAGATACCGGCTGCTCGGCTACGAGAACCGCCGCGTGGACGACCAGGATTTCCGCAACGACGCGGTGGACGCGGGAGAGGTGGGCGCCGGCCACAGCGTAACCGCCCTTTACGAACTCAAGTTCCTCGACAACGCCACCGGCCCCATCGCCGCGGTCTACCTCCGGCATGAGGATCCGGACAGCGGCAGGGTCATCGAGACGAGCCGCTTGCTGAGCACGACCGACCTCGCCGGACGCTTCGCCGACGCCTCGCCTCGCTTCCAACTGAGCGCGGTCGCGGCGGAGTACGCCGAACTGCTGCGTGGGAGTTACTGGGCGCAGGACGGCAGCCTCGAGCGGACGGCCTACGAGGCGAACCGCGTGCAGCGGCTCATTCCCTTCGACGCCGACGTCGCCGAGTTCGCCGACCTCGCGGCGCGGGCCGCCCGCCTGCGCTAGCGCGCGCCATAGCGCAGGGGAGCGCCGCGCCCCGTTCCCCTGCGCCCGCCGCGCCATAGAGCGGAGCGCCGCCATCCCCCTCTCCCTATAAGGGGAGAGGACGCCGCGAGGTACAGACCAAAGAGATAGGTGACAGCAAACCGAATACATGGGTAACGCCTCAGCGATGATGCATGCCAGCACACCGAGGAGGACCAATGTTGCCCTGGATAAACGCCACCGCCCTAGACCAGCGCCGCGCCTTCATCGCCGCTTACCTCGCTAGCGACGACTCCATCGCCGACCTCGCAAAGCGCTTCCGCGTCTCCCGCAAGACCGCCCACAAGTTCATCAACCGCTACGAACTCTTCGGCGACGCTGGCCTCCACGACCTCCCCCGCGCTCCCCACCACAACCCCCGCGCCACAGACCCCGCAATCGCCGCGATGATCGTCGAGGCCAAGCAGGACAACCCCATCCTCGGCCCCAAGAAGATCATTCCCAACCTCCGCGACGACCATCCCGACTTGCCCTGGCCGGCGCCCAGCACTGCAGGAGCCATCCTCGACCGCGAGGGTCTCGTCAAGCGCCGCAAGCGCTCGCGCCGCGCGCCGCCCTACGGCGACCCCTTCGCCGACGCCAACGCCCCCAACGACTGCTGGGCCATCGACTTCAAGGGCTGGGCCCGAACCGGCGACGGCGTCCGCGTCGACCCCCTTACGCTCATTGACGCCGACTCCCGCTTCCTCATCGCTTGCGAGGGACTCCCGCGCCCTACGCTCGCCTACGTCCTGCCCGTCGTGGAGCGCGCCTTCCGTGAGCGCGGACTCCCCAACGCCATACGATCCGACAACGGCCCGCCGTTCGCGTCCGCCGGACTCGGCGGCCTCTCCGCCTTCGCCGTCCATCTCGTCAAACTCGGCATAACGCCCGAACGCATCGCGCCCGGCCATCCGGAACAGAACGGGCGCCTCGAACGCTTCCACCGGACGCTCAAAGAGGCCGCGATGAGCCCGCCTGCGCCGACGCTCGCCGACCAGCAGCGGGCGTTCGACGTCTTCCGGCGCGTCTACAACGAGGAGCGCCCGCACGAGGCGCTCGGCCAGCGCCCGCCCGCGTCCCGCTACGCGCCGTCGCCGCGCCCCTACCCGGACAAGGTCGCAAGCCCCGAATACGCGGAGGGCGTCGAGGTGAGGCGCGTTCGGAGCAACGGGGAGATCAAGTGGGCGGGAGAGCGCGTGTTCGTCAGCGAAGCGTTGATCGGCGAGCCGGTTGGGCTTGTCCGGTACGACGACCGGCTGTGGACGGTCCGGTTCGGCCATTTGGAGATTGGGCGGTTGGACGGCTACGCCCTGCGTATAATCAAGACTCCCGTCAGGGCGTTACCCATGTATCCGGGCTAGCGTTACCCATGTCTTCGGTCGGACACGACGGCGCCCTCTCCCGCCGCGTTCGCGGCGTCCTCTCCCCTTCTAGGGAGAGGGTGGATCCGGCGCTGGGCGCGCCGACTGGATTCCTGCCTATGTCGGGGCGATAGGTTATGCAAAAGTCTCTGTAGGGAGAGGGGGTCGGCGCTTGCGCGCCGTCTTGGATTCCCGCCTGCGCGGGAATGATGATTAGGTTATGCAAGTCTCTATGTGGTGAACGAGCGCCAACCCGTTGACCGCGCTCCCGCCGCGTCGTATCCTAGCCCCGATGATCGCCCCTTCTCCCCCCGACATTTGCGATGACGTCCCCAGCCTGCCGGACGAGCGCGTAGAGTTCGTTTTGGACGGCCGCAGGGGATTGCTGGACGCGCCCGCGCCCGGGAGCGACGCTCTGATCGTAACGAACCGCCGCGTCGCACGCTCGGGGGCGGGGCAGGGGTCGCGGGTTCTGACTCTTCTCCCGCTCTACAATGTCTCCGCCGTCGAAGTGTTCGACTCGGGGCGGTCGCTGGACCGCCTGGGGCAGGGCGTTCTGCTGCTTGCGGTCGGGCTTGCGCTTGGGGGCGGCAGTTGGGTCATCTTAGGCGTGCAGGTTCTCTCCGTGCTGCTGGGGGGGCTGCCTGCGCTCGCCGGAGTGTACGCGCTGGCGGGGTGGGCGTTTCCCGACACGGAAGGGCAGTTGCGGATTCACACGTTCGGACAAGTGGTGGCGCAGCCGCTGCGCTCCCGCGCGGCGAAGCGCGACGCCTACGCCGCCGCGTCGCGGCTCTACGCCCTCACTTGGAGCGAAGCGCTTGCAGGCGTGGGGAAACTCATCGAAACCGCGGCGGCCGGCGGCGACCCGGAATCTACGGACGACGCGCAGGCCGTGGCGGATGGCGTAGCGACGGAACTGGCCCGGAGCGACTCGACCCTGAGGATATAGGAAGGGGTAGGTTCCCGCTTTCGCGGGAATGACGCTCGTGAAAGATCAGGGAATTCGTCAGCGCCGTCATCGCCACCGTCGCGTCTGCCCCGACGCATCGTTGTTGACCGAGGATGCGCGCAACCTCCCTCCCGATGACCCCGTAGGGGCGTCGCCGTGTGAAATTCGTCCGCTGCGAGCTCAACGCCCTTCTCGAATGCTGCGCGCCGCCTCAACCTGCGGCGCGGATGCGGGAAGGCCGACGCTCGTAGACACGCTTGCGGGCGCTAGACTTGCGCCGACTGATGTCGACAGGGATAGGAGACAAGCGGCGGTCGACGAATAACGGGACAGAGTGAGAGGCGGCGCAATGCTGGAAGAGCATCGGATGGAGAGCGGGATGAGCGTATGGCTGGCGCGGCCGGAGGCAGACGGCCCGCGCCCCGCCGTGATGTGGCTGCACGAGCGATACGGCGTCGTCCGGCATCCGAAGGAGATGGCGGAGCGGCTCGCCGGCGCTGGCTACGTCGGCGTCTGCCCCGATCTGTTCCATCGCTTCGACGGCGACCGCGACGCGCTCGCCCGGGGCGAGGCGCGCGTCGAGATACGCGACGACGAGGCGGTCGCCGACTTGGACGAGACGGTCGCGTTCCTGCGCGGGCTCGACTGCGTTCGGGGCGACGCGATTGGGATCATCGGCGTCTGCCAGACGGGGCGGCAGCCGATGCTGTACGCGGCGCGGCGCAACGACGCGGCGGGGGTCGTCGCGCTCTACGGCGGCGTGGACGGCCCCAACTGGCGCTCGACGCCGGAGCAGCCCGCGCCCGCGAGCGACCTGATCGCAGCGCTCGACTGCCCTGCGCTGGGGCTGTTCGGCGAGGCCGACCACGTCATCTCCGTCGAGAGCGTCCTCGCCTTCCGCGACGCCTTCGAGCGGGCGAGCAAGAGTTACCGCATTCGCGTCTACCCGGACGCACCGCACGGCTGGTTCAACGACACGATGCCGGGGCGTTACCGCCCGGACGCGACCGCCGCCGCTTGGAAGGAGATCCTGGATTTCTTCGAGGCGGCGTTCGGCAGCGCCCAGCAGACGGACCGCGTCGTGTGGGACTTCGCAAGCGACATTTCGCGCAACTACGACTACGCCAAGAACGTCCGCCTCGAGTGAGGCGCGCTTGCTCGCGCACGGGGATGACGACGGCGTCGGGCCGCGACACCGCCATCGTCTGGCGGAAAAGCGGCGGCGGACTGCTCACCGAACCTCTCGCGACGCTTGCGCGCCCGAATGGATTCCTGCCTACGCAGGAATGACAGAACGCTACGCGCCCCGTCCGCAGCGCCTACTCCCGCCGCCTTCGCCCCAGCGAAGAGGCAGCGGCCGCCCGCGCGTTAGCCGAGCCCGAGCAGGCGCCGGCGCGCCTCAGGGTCGCTTAGTTCATCAGGGCCGCCGCTGAAGATGACTTTGCCCGCCTCGACGACGTGGACGGCGTCGGCGACCTTCACGCCGACGTCCACGTTCTGCTCGACGAGGAGGATGCCGACGCCCGTCTCCTCGACGAGGCCGCGGATGGTTCCCATAATCTGCTGAATGATGGGGCCGGCGAGCGCGCCGGAGGGCTCGTCCATCAGCAGGAGCCTGGGCTTGAGCATCAGCGTCATGCCGAGCGCGAGCATTTGGCGCTCGCCGCCGGAGAGCGTGTCGGCGTCGGAGCGGCGGCGGCGGTCGAGGATGGGAAACATTTTGTACGCCTGCTCCATGCGCTCCGGCACGAGGTCGTTGGGGAGGGCGTAGCCGCCGAGTTTGAGGTTGTCCTCGACGGAGAGGTCGGCGAACACCTGGCCGCCCTGCGCGAGGTAGCCGACGCCGGCCTTGATGTTGTCGTAGGGGGCGTTGTTGGTGATGTCGCGCCCGTCGAAGGCGACGGAGCCGCCGGTGACGCGGGCGATGCCGTAGACGCCTTTGATGAGGGTGGACTTGCCCGCCCCGTTGTGGCCGATGATGGTGGTCACTTTGCCTTCCTCGACGCCGAGGCTGACCCCGTTGAGGATCTGCTTGGGGCCGTAGGAGACGAGGAGGTCGCGGGTCTCAAGTAGCGGCATTGGACACGAATCCCAGGAAGGCGCTGGCGAGGCGCTCGTCCTTCTCGACTACGGAGGGCGGGCCTTCGACGACGATCTCGCCGCAGACGACGACGACGTAGTCGGAGACGTCCATCACGACCTTGAGGTTGTGCTCGACGAGAATGACGGCTTTGCCGTGCTCGGCGGCGGCGGCGCGGATCATTTTGCTGAGGCCCTCGATGAGGTCGGGGTGGATGCCGGCCATCGGCTCGTCGAGCAGGAAGACCTGCGCGCGCGAGTTGAGCATCCGGGCGAACTCGAGGAGTTTCTGCTGGCCGTAGGAGAGGGCTTGGGAGAGGCTGGCGGCTTTGGATTGGATGTCGAGGCTGGTCAGGTGGGTCATCGCCTCGGCGCGGCGGTCGCGCTCCTCGGCGGCGACCATCAGCGGGCGGAAGAGGGCGTTGTGCTCCATTTCGCCGCGCTGCCCGGGGGAGGAGACGACGACGTTGTCGAGCCCGTTCATATAGTAGAGGACTTGGGAGTCCTGGAAGGTGCGGGCGATGCCGGCCTTGAAGCACTGGAACGGGGGAGCGCCGGCGATTTCGCGTCCGTTCATCCGGATGCTGCCGGAGTCGGCCTTGAGGAAGCCGGAGACGATGTTGAGAAGGGTGGACTTGCCGGCGCCGTTGGGCCCGATGAGGCCGGTCACCTGCCCCAACTCGGCTTGCATGCCGACGTTTTCGAGCACGAGGTTGCCCCCGAAACTCTTGTTGACGCCGGCGACTTCCAAGATGGCCATCGCGCGCTACTCCAGCCGGTACCTGCCGATGATGCCCTGCGGACGGAAGAGCATCGTGAAGAAGAGGAGCGCGCCCCAGAGCATCGTGGTGACGCCGCCGACCTTCTCGACGGTGATGACCGGCAGGAAGGAGAGGGTTTCGTGGAGCGCTTCCGTGACGCCGGGGAGGAAGCGGACGGCTTCGGAGACCGTGAGGTAGGCGATGACGCCCAGCACCGAGCCGAGCCACCGGCCAGATCCGCCGAGCACGACCATAATCAGCAGAAAGGTGCTGAACTCGACGAGATAGTTGGAGTGGGCGGCGACGGAGAAGTAGGAGACGAACACGGCTCCGGCGACGCCCGCGAAGAAGGCGGTGATGACGTAGACGCGCAGCCTGACGAAGCCGACGTTTTTGCCGATGCTGGAGGCGACGGCGGGGTTGGCGCGGATGGCCGTCAGCACGCGCCCGTAGGGGGACTCCACCAACTGCCGGATAACGAGGATGCAGACGATGGCGATGGGGATGCTGAACAGGAGGTATTTCTCGGCGGTGTCGAAGGAGTAGCCGAAAAGCGTGGGGCGCGGGACGTCTCGAATGGCGAGCGAGCCGTTCGTGAGCCAGCCGAGCGCGAGGATCAGTTGGGAGAGGCTGAGCATCACGGTGACGGTGGCGAGGACGAAGAAGTGGCCTCGCAGGCGCAGGATCGGCGAGACGATGAGCGCGACGAGGCACGCGATAAGGCCGGCGGCGATGATGGACGGCCAGTAGGGCAGGTTGAAGATTTCGGCGCCGCGCGGCGGGTTGCTGGTTTCGGTCGTGAGGATGGCGAACGTGTAGGCGCCGACGCCCATAAAGCCGGCGTGCGAGAGGCTCATCAGTCCCGTGTAGCCGACGGACATATTGAGCGACGTGGCGAGGATGGCGTAGATGCTGGCGACGACGATGAGGTTCGCCATGTAGTTGTCGCTGACGAAGTCGAAACGCCAGAGGATCGACAGCGCGAGAACGAAGAAGGCGAACGCGGCGAGTCCGAACCGCCGTTGGAGGGCGGCGGCGGCGATGACGGCGGCGCTCGCGGCGGCGTAGAGGCTCGTGAGCACGACGCCGTCTATCCAGCCGAGGCCGAACGGAGCGAGCGTCAACAGGAGAAACGCGCCGAACGCGACGGAGACGCGGCGCGGCGCGAGGACGGCCCGCCAGCCTTGCGGCGGCGCAGACGCTTGCTCCGTCTCCGCGCCGTTGTCTTGCGCGGCGGCGAGACCGCCGTCGGGGGTTTGGGGGTCGGGTTCGCGGGCGCCGGCGGTGGTCACAGCAGCCTCCGAAGTTCGCGGTGCTCGCGCGTGCCGAGGAGCCCGTAGGGGCGGAAGAGGATGACGAGCAGCAGGAGCATAAAGCCGGCGGGTATGGCCCAGTTGCCGCCCCAGTAGTAACTGGCGATGGTTTGGGCGGCGCCGAGCGCGAGCCCTCCCACGACGGCGCCGGGCATGCTGCCGATGCCGCCGATGATGACGCCGCCCGCCGCCGTTATCGCCAGCCGGATGCCGACGTTGGGGAGCACGCCGCCCTCGTAGGTCTGCATCACGCCGCCGATGCCGGCGAGCGCGGAGCCGAGCACGAACACGAGCAGGTAGACGTTGGACGCGTTGATGCCGACGGCGACGGCGAGGTCGGGGTTGGACGCGATGGCGCGAATCATCCGCCCCCACTTGGTGTAGCGGAAGAAGAGCGTGACGAGCACGACGAGCACGGCGACGAGCGCGATCGTGGCGACGGAGTGCCACTTGACGTAGATGTCCACGCCGAGCAGGTCGCTGTTCAGGTTGAAGGTGGGGAGGGGCCCGCCCGGGCGGGGCAGGCGCGTCGCGGTGCGCGCCAGCGTGAGCAGCAATCCCTCGAAGAAGAAGAGCGCCGCGAGAGAGCCGAGGAACGAGACGAGGAAGCCGGCGCCGCGAACGCGCAGCCTGCGGTAGACGGCGAGTTCCATAAACACGCCGGACGCGCCGGAGAGGATGACGGCGATGGACGCCGCGAGGTAGATCGGCAGCCCTTGCTCCTGCGCGAGCCACCACGTTCCGTAGCCCGCGATGAGGAACGCCGCGCCGTGCAGCACGTGGAAGATGCGCACGGTGTTGTAGATGATGGCGAACCCCAGCGAGAGAAGAGCGTAGATCGCGCCCAGCGACAGGGCGTTGATGGTTATTTGGATGAAGGTGTCCACTGAATCGCGTCTCTACGTCGTCCCCGGTCCCTCTCCGTTATTCCGCGCAGGCGGAGCCTGCGACTAGGCCCGCCGTTCCCGCCCTGCGCGAGCCTGCCAGTCCGTCATTCCCGCCCTGCGAAACACTACCTCTAGCCGTCATTCCCGCCCCTGCGCGCGCCTGCGCCAGTCCGTCATTCCCGCCCTGCGAAACACTACCTCTAGCCGCCATTAGCCGCCATTCCCGGCCGGGCGAGAGTCTATCCCCAAGCCGCCATTCCCGCCCCTGCGCGCGCCTGCGCCAGCCCGTCATTCCCGCGCCTGCGCCAGTCCGTCATTCCCGCGTAGGCGGGAATCTCGTATCCCCCTCTCCCTATAAGGGGAGAGGACGCCGCGAACGCGGCGGGAGAGGGTACTGCGGACGGGGCGGCAGCCTCGTCTCCCCTAATCCCAGGGCCCGCGCAAGCGGGAATTCCCCCTCTCCCGCCTAGCGCGGGAGAGGGGGAGAGATGGGCGTGAATGCTGCGGCTATTCCACCCCGGTGTACGGCTCGATCTGCTGGACGATCTTGACGAACTTGCCGTTCTGCACCTGACCGATGGAGACGGGCGCCCAGGCGTCGCCGCCCTCGTCGTAACTCCAGACGCCGGAGACGCCGTCGACCTCGCGCACTTGCGAGAGCGTGTCGCGCATCGAGATCGGGTCGGTCGGGTCGGCGCCCATCTTGAGCGCCTCCGCGATGGCGAGCGTGCCGTCGTAGAAGGACGCGTCGTAGGTGTCAGGCGTGTTGCCGCCTTGCTGGGCGGAGTAGCACTCCGTGAAGCGCTGGGCGCGGGGGTCGGCGCTGGCGTCCGCGCTGCCCGGGGCGGAGTAGATGATGCCGTTGGCCGCCTCGCCGGAGACGCGGATCAACTCCGTGTTGCCCTCGGCGCCGCCGCCGGAGAGGCGGTAGCGAGGCCGCAGCCGCTGCTGCTCCATCGTGTTGATGATGATGCCCATCTCTCTGCCGAGCGACATCACCTGCACGACGTCGGGGTTGGCGGCCTTGATCTTCGTCACCTGCGTGTCGAACGAGACATCGTCCTTCTGGAACGTCTCCTCGGCGACGATCTCCATGCCGAACTCTTCGGCGAGGCGCTTCAGCCGCGTGACCTGCAGGTCGATGGAGTCGTTGCCCTCTTCCTTGATGTAGGCGTAGCGCAGGCCGTCGAGGTCTTCGTTGCCGTGATCCTCTAGATAGCGGACGAGCGCGTCGGCGTTCCAAGTGGTGTTCAGCGCGTTGCGGAAGACCCACTCGTTGTCGAACGCGAACCGCGGGTTTTGGATGCCGGAGGAGAAGAGCACGACGCCGAGTTCGGACGCGACCGGCTTCTGCGCGAGGCCGATGCCGGTGAAGATGGTCATAACGACCGGGGCGTCGTCGACGGTCGCCAGTTTGCGGAGGCCGGAGACGCCCTCGGCCTGGTCGGCTTTGGAGTCTTCGGGGAGGAGTTCGATGCTGACGTTTCCGAGTTCGCCGCTGGCGTGCACTTCCTTAATCGCGCAATCCATCGCGGAGACGAGCCTTCCCCATCGGGCGTAACTGCCGGAGAGGGGGACGGTGAAGCCGAGTTTGAGCGTTTGCGGCTCCGCCGTCGGCGCGGCGGTCGGCGACATTGCGGGCGCGGACGTGGCGGGCGCGTCGGGGACGGGCGTCGCCGTGGGGCGCGGCGTGGCCGTGGGGTTGGCGCCGCACGCCGCAGCGGCGAGCGCCGCGCTCGCAATGGCCGCGAACGCCAGCGGAAGTCTGGAGCGAATCAGTCCCAGTCGCATTGAATCCTCCCTCTGTTCCTCTATGCGTATGCGTCCGCGCCCCGGGCCGGAGCAAAGGGCGCGAACGGGCGCAATGGATAGCAGCATCGCGCCGAATTGTCAACCGGAGCGCGGGTTGCGGGGACGCCGTCCAGCCTATGCGTTGCGAAAGTCGCAGTGAGGAAGGGGGGGTAGCCGCAGTGAGGAATGCGGCTAGCGGGGGTTGCGGTGGGCGTGCGAGCCTTCCGATTCCCAACTGGTGATTCTGACGGAGTTCTTGAACTCTTTGGTCTCGCCGCAGCGCTTGCAGGAACCGACGCTCGTGGGCCCGTTGGGGCTTTCGATGGCCCAATGGTGCGCGCAGCTGGACTCCGCAGCTTCCGCGAGGTCGGCGGTTTGCTCTTGGGCTGCGGGCATAGCGTCGGTTCCTTCCGCGGTCATCGGGCCTGTTATCCGCGCCGCTCTATGGGGACGAATTCGACGTCCATGGGGCCATCGTACCGCATTTGCGGGCGGATGAGCATATTCTTGTCTTGCTGCTCCAGAATTTGGGCGACGTAGCCGGGGACGCGGGCGACCGCGAAGATGGGAATGAACAGGTCTTCCGGCACGCCGAGCAGATAGTAGACGGAGCCCGCCCAGAAGTCGACGTTGACGCAGATGCCGCGCTCGGCGTAGGGCTGCATGCGCTCTTCGACCTTGCTGAGAATTTGGAACCACTTGGGGTCGCCCTTCTTTTCGGCGAGGCGGCGAGAGCCCTCGCGGAGGTGGCGGGCGCGGGGGTCTTCGGCGCGGTAGACGGCGTGCCCGAATCCCATAATGCGCTCGCGGCGCTCGCGCTTGGCGGCGAGGTACGCCTCCACGTTGTCGACCTCGCCGATCTCCAGCGCCATTTTCATCACGCCCTCCGCCGCGCCGCCGTGCAAGGGGCCCTTGAGCGTCGAGAGCCCCGTGACGACCGCCCCGTGCGCGTCGGCGAGCGTGCTCGCCGTAACCCGCGCCGCGAACGACGAGGCGTTGGAGCCGTGATCGAGGTGCACGATGAGGTCTTTGTCGATGAGGCGGGCGGTCTCGTCGTCCGGGCGCTCGCCGAAGAGCATATAGAGGAAGTTGGCCGCGTGGGGAAGGGACGGGTCGGGCGGAATCGGGGGCTGGCCGCTGCGGATGCGGTGGTGCGCCGCGACGATGGTCGGCGTCTGCGCCGTGATCTTGACGCCCTTCCGTAGCGTCGCCTCCGGGGAAACGGCGTCGACGTCGGGCTCGAACGCCGCGAGCGCGGAGACCGCCGTGCGGAGGACGTCCATCGGGTGGCCGCCCTTGATTCGCTCGATGATCTGAGCGACTTCCGGCGGGATCTCCCGGCATTGCCGGAGCGTCGCGCTGAAGGCGTCGAGTTCCGCGCGGGTCGGAAGACGCTTCTCCAGCATCAGGTGGACGACCTCTTCGAACGTCGCCTGCTCCGCGAGGTCGTGGATGTCGTATCCCCGGTAGATGAGGCGTCCGACGGAGCCGATGACGAGGCTAGACTCCGTGGACTCGAAGTAGACGTCCCGAAGCCCGCGCTTCAGTTCGACCTCCTGCTCTGCCATGCGCTCTCCCCTCCGTAGCATAGGCGCGAGGACGCGCCGAAGCGCGCCGTCCGCGGCAAGCGCCCCGCGCCGGACCTCGGCTCCGCATTATAGGGAAGCCGCGTTTGCCGCGGCGAACCCCGCGCCAGCGGGCGCGAGCATACATTGCCCGCCCGTAGGCGTCAACGGGGTGTGCTCGTTCGGCGCATATGAGACAGCAAGGGTTAGAAGGCGTCCTCCCATCTCATCTCATATACGCCGAACAAGCACGCGATAGGTACGCAGAGCGCCCGTCGGGTAGAATCGGCGCGCCCGATTCGTCTTTCCCGCAAAGGAGCAGCCCTCGCTTATGCCTGGCCCTCTCGACGGCGTCCGCGTCATAGACCTCACCCGCATTCTCGCGGGGCCGTTCGCCTCGATGCTGATGGCCGACCTCGGCGCGGACGTGATCAAGGCGGAGCAGCCGGGAACCGGCGATCCCGCCCGCGGCAACGGCCCGTTCCTGTCGCCCAGCGGCGGCGAGACGAACGAGCAGGAGTTCAGTTCCTACTTTATGAGCATCAACCGGGGCAAGCGCAGCATCGCGCTCGACCTCGCCAACCCGAAAGGCCGGGAGGCGCTGCTGCGCCTCGTCGAGACCGCCGACGTTCTGATGGAGAACTTCCGGCCGGGCGCGATGGCGCGGCTCGGGCTGGACTACGAGGCGGTCCGCGCCCGCAACCCGCGCATCGTTATGTGCTCCGTCTCCGGCTTCGGGCAGACGGGCCCCTACGCGCAGCGCCCCGCGCTCGACGTGATTGTGCAGGGCATGGGCGGAATGCTCAGCATCACGGGCGAGCCGGGCGGCGGGCCCGTCCGCCCGGGCGCGAGCATCGGCGACATCACCGCCGCGCTCTTCGCGACGGTCGCCGTTCAGAGCGCGCTGATCGAGCGCGAGCGCTCCGGCGAGGGGCAGTTCATCGACATTGGCATGCTGGACTGCCAAGTCGCCATTATGGAGAACGCCTTTACGCGCTATTTCGCGCTGGGGCAGATTCCGCAGCCGCTCGGCACGCGGCACCCGTCGTCCACGCCGTTCCAAGCGTTCCGCACCGCCGACGGGCACGTCGTCGTCGCCATTATGGGGGGCTCGACCGATCAGTGGCCTCTCTTCTGCGCCGCGATCGATCACGTGGAGTTGATGGACGACGAGCGCTACGCCACCGGCTGGTCGCGCACGCAAAACTACGACGCGCTCATTCCCATCATCGAGGAGGCGATGCTGACGAAGACGACCGCCGAGTGGGTGGAGACGCTCAACGAGATGGGCGTTCCTGCGGGCCCGGTGCAGAACATCGCGCAGGTCGCCGCCGACCCGCAGGTCAATCACCGCGATATGTTCGTCGAACTGCCGCACCCGGCGCTCGGCCCCGTCACGTTCACGGGCAACCCGATCAAACTCTCGCGGACGCCCTCGGGCCCGTCCCGCGTTCCGCCGCGGCTCGGCGAGCACACCGACGAGATTCTCGCCGAAGCCGGCCTTTCGCCCGACGACATCGCCGCCCTCCGCAGCGACGGGGCGGCGTCGTGATCGCCGGCGCGCTCCTCGCCCTCGCCTCCTCTTTCTCGTTCAGCGTCAACTCCATCCTGGTGCGGCGGGGCTTCGCGGACGCGGGGGCGACGGCGGCGCAGGGCGCGTTCATCACGGTGCTGCTCGGCGTCCCCTTCGGTCTCATCGCGGTCTTGCTCACCGGCCAGATCCTCAACTTCGGCCTCATTCCGCTCGACGGCTACCTGTATCTTTCGGGGGCGGGCATTGTTCACTACGGCATAGGCAGATACTGCAACTACCGGGGCATCGCGGCCATCGGCGCCGCGCGCGCCGTCACCGTGCAGGCGGTCGCGGTTCCCTACAGCATTCTGATGGCCGTGGTTTTGCTGGACGAGCGTCCCAGCCTGTTGATGTACGCCGCCATCGCGCTGATACTGATCGGCCCTTCGCTGATGATCGAGCGGCGCCCGAAACGCCCCGCCGACGCGCCTGCGGACGGAAGCGGCGGCGCCCCCGGCGTGGAGATTCGCCAGTTGGAGGGCTACGTCTTCTCGCTGCTCGCCGCGCTCGCCTACGGCACGAGCCCGATACTGATTCGCGCCGCCGTGGAGGACGCGACCGCGACCGCCGCCATCGGGACGCTCGTATCCTACGCCGCAGCGTCGGCGGTGCTCATCGCCGCGCTCGCGCTGCCGGCGCAGAGGGAACTCGTTCACGCGATCAATTTCCGCTATATGCGGCTTTTCGGCGGCGCGGGGCTCTCCGTCTTTCTCGCGCAACTCTTCCGCTTCTTCGCGCTCTCCTTCGCCGACGTCAGCATCGTCAACCCGCTGATGCGGACGGTCGGCGTGTTCACGCTCATCCTCTCCTATCTGGTCAACAGATCGCTGGAGCGGATCACGCTGGGGGTCGTGCTGGGGGTTCTGGTGTCGTTCGGCGGAGCGGCGCTGCTGATCGCGGGGGCGGCGCTGCGCGCGGGGGGGTGAGGGGGCGGCGTAGGGGCCGCACGGGGTAGGTTCCCGCCTATTGCGGGAATGGCGGCAAGGCGGCGGCGATGCGATGGCGACGCGAGGCTTCCGCAGGGCGCCGCGCCTGCTACAATCCGCGCATGGTCTACCGGCAGGGCATGAGCCGCGCCAAGTTGCGGGAAGGCTCCGGCAAGGGGAGCGAGGTCGCCGACGACCACTTTCACGAGGTCGCGGGCTCGCAGGATTTCTACATCTACGTCACGCCGAACCGCAAGGCGAAAGGCTACGAGCCGCTCCGCGACTGGCTCGTCGCGCAGGGCTATGCGGTCAGCGTGTCGGACGCCGCGCCGCTGCTTCCGGCGAAAGGCTACAAGGCGATCAAGGTCACGACGTCGGAGGGCGTCCTGTCCGACGAGGCGGTCCGGCGGACGCACCGCTGGGCGCATCAGCGGAACTTTTTGCACAGTTTCTTCAAGCCGCTGGGGAGCGGGCGGCCTGGGGGATAGGTTCCCGCTTTCGCGGGAATGACGCGGCGCATGGGGGACAAGGGAGACGGGGCGTGTTGCGCCCCGTCCCGCAGTACCCTCTCCCGCCGCGTTGCGGCGTCCTCTCCCCTTGTAGGGAGAGGGGGAATGCGGCGCTTGCGCGCCGGTGATGGCCCCCCGCCTTGCGCGGGGACGGGCAAGGGGAGCAGGAATGACGGCAAGGGGAGCGGACGGCGATGACGTCAGGTAAGTTCACGCCCGGAAGCGGCGCGCCGCTGTTGCCTCTGCCCGACATTCAGGCGGAGGGCGCGCCTGGGGGCGGGATTCCCGCCTACGCAAGCGGGGCGGACGAGGGGCGGGATTCCCGCCTACGCGGGAATGACGGCAAAGGGGGCGGCGCGCCCCTGTTGCTGCTGATGGACGGGCACGCGATGGTGTACCGCGCTTGGTTCGCGCTGCAGCAGGCGCGCCCGCTGACCATCCGCGCCACCGGGGAGGACGTCTGCGGCGTCTACTCCTTCACGACGACCTTCTTCAAGACGCTCGCCGACCACAACCCGACGCACGCCGCCATCGCGTTCGACCCGCCGGGGCCGACGTTCCGGCACGAGGAGTTCGAGGAGTACAAGGCGACGCGCCCGCCTATGCCGCCGGAACTGATCCGCAATGTCGAGCGCGTCAAGCAGGTGATGCGGGCGTTTCGCGTTCCCATCATCGAGACGCCGGGCTACGAGGCGGACGACGCGCTGGGGGCGATTGCGGCGCGGGCGGCGGAGCAAGGCGCGGACACGCTCATCGCAACGGGGGACACGGACACGCTGCAACTCGTCTCGCCGCGCGTGCGCGTTCTGCTGACGACGGGCTTCGGCGAGACGAAGGTCTACGACGAGCAGGCGGTGCGCGAGCGGTACGGCGGCCTCGAGCCCGTCCGGCAGCGCGACGTCAAGGCGTTGACCGGCGACGCGTCGGACAACGTGCCGGGCGTGCCCGGGATTGGGCAGAAGACGGCGGTGAAACTGATCGGCGAGTTCGGGAGCGTCGAGGAGTTGATTCGCCGGGCGGACGAGGTGAAGCCCCCGCGCATCCAAAACCTGATTCGGGAGCACGCGGATCAGATCGCCGTGAGCAAGCGGCTGGTGACGATCGCGACGGACGCGCCCGTCGAGTGGGACTTGGAGGCGGCGCGGTTCGGCGGGTTCTCCCGCGACGACGCGCTGGAGGTCTTCCGCGAGTTGGAGTTCAGCAGTTTGGTGGCGCGCATTCCGTCGCCGCCGGGGGAGGCGGACGCCGCGGGGCCCGGCCTCGCGGAGGCGCCGCCCGACGCAGGCGCCGCGGTCCGCGTCGAGATCGTGGACTCGCCCGGCGAGTTGGACGCGCTCGCGGAGCGCTTGCGGGCGGCGGAGACGCTCGTCGTTGAGGCGCACGGCTCTTGGCGGCGGGCGATGGAGGACGACCTCGTCGGGCTCGCGTTCGCAACGGAGCCGGGCGAGGCTTGGTATGTTCCGCTGGGGCATACGGAAGGAGCGCGGTTGGCGCGGGACGAGGCGCTCGCCGCGCTGCTGCCGTTGCTTCGGGAGAAACCGCTCTCCGGCCACAACCTCAACTACACGCTCACGCTGCTGTCCAACCACCGCCTCGCGCCGATGTCGGTCCGCGTCGAGTTCGACGCGATGATCGCGGCGCACTTGACTGGAGAGAAGGCGCTCGGCCTCAAGGCGCTGGCGTTCAACCGGCTGAATCTGGAGATTCCGGCGCTTTCCGACGTCACGGGGACGGGGCGGAAGCAGATTTCGTTCGGGGACGCGCCGATTGCGGACGCGGCGGCTTACGCGGGGGCGGCGGCGGGCGCGGCGCTGCGCCTCGTCTCCGCGCTGCGGGAGGATATGGAGCGCGACGGCCTCGCGGAGTACCACGACGCGCGCGCGATGCCGCTCGTTCCCGTGCTCGCCGCGATGCAGACGCATGGGATCGCCATAGACAGCGGCGCGCTGGCCGCGCTGGGCGCGGAGATCGCGGAGGATGCCGCAGCGGAGGAGCGCGCCGCCTACGACGCCGTCGGCCACGAGTTCAACATCAACTCGCCCCAGCAACTCGGCGACCTGCTGTTCAAAGACCTCAAGTTGCCGTCCGGGCGCCGGACGCAGACCGGATACTCGACCGACGCCTCCATCTTGGAGAATTTGCGCGACCACCACCCGGTCGTCGGGCGCGTGTTGCGCTACCGCGAACTGGCCAAGTTGAAGTCGACCTACGTCGAGACGCTGCCGCAGCAGGTGAATCCGCGGACGGGGCGCGTTCACACGACGTACAACCAGGCGGGGTCGGCGACGGGCCGGCTGGCGAGTTCCGACCCCAACCTGCAGAACATTCCCGTCCGCACGGCGCTGGGCCTGCGGGTGCGGGAGGCGTTCGTCGCGCAGGAGCGCCCGGCGTGGACGCTGCTGAGCGCGGACTACTCGCAGATCGACTTGCGGGCGCTGGCGCATCTCTCGCAAGACCCGGCGCTGCTGGCGGCGTTCGAGCGCGACGAGGACATCCACGCCTCGACGGCGTCGCTCATCTACGGCGTTCCGCTCGACGAGGTGACGCGGGATATGCGCCGGCTGGCGAAGGTGATGAACTTCGGCGTGGCCTACGGGCTCAGCGCGTTCGGCATATCGCAGCAGACGGAACTGACGCGGGAGGAGGGCGCGGCGTTCATCGAGTCGTACTTCGGCACGTACCCCACGGTCAAGGCGTTTCTCGACGACGTGGTCGAGCGGGCGAAAGCGGACGGCTACGCGGAGACGATGCTGGGGCGCCGGCGGTACATTCCGGAATTGCGCTCGCCGCACTACCCGGTCCGGCAGGCGGGGGAGCGCATCGCGCTGAATATGCCCGTGCAGGGGGCGTCCGCCGACATCATCAACGAGGCGATGATCGGCGTCCAGCGCCGTTTGGACGCGGACGGCTTCCGCAGCCGGATGCTGCTGCAGGTGCACGACGAACTCCTTTTCGAGTTGCCCGTCAAGGAGGAGGAGGCGTTGAGCGCGATGCTGCGGGATGTGATGCCGAACGCGGTGAAGAACGCGGTGGAGTTGAGCGTTCCGCTGCGGATCGACGTCAAGACGGGAGCGAATTGGGCGGCGATGGCCTACGCGGAGGGGTAAGGGGACGGGGAGGAATGACCTGACGCGGGGGATGTAGACGGGGCGCAATGCGCCCCGTCTTGGCGCGTCGCGCCCCCTGTACGCGCTCAGACACATATGAGACTGGCGTGGACGTCTTGCTGTTCGTCCTGCCGCCGCATTCGCCGAAGTTGAACGGCTATGTGGAGCGCGCCCACCGGACGCATGTGGAGGAGTTCTACAACTTCTACGATGGGGAGTTGACGATGGGGCCGCTGAACCGCGCGCTGCGGGAATGGGAGGCGTTCTACAACGAGGAGCGTCCGCATCAGTCGCTTGGCTGGCGGACTCCGATGAGTCGGCGCTTGGAGGAGGCCTCCTAACCCCCTACTGTCTCATATGCGCCGAACGAGTACACAGGGTTGCGCGGCGCGGCGGGGGCAGCGCTATAATGGGGGCGCCTCGACCACCGCGCCTCGAAATGGCGTGGTAAACGGGAGGCGGCGCCCTTCCGCCCCGCCGCGCGGAGGGCGCCTTTTTCGTTAATCGCGCCGCCCTACCCTACCCGCCCGCGCTCCGCTAGAATAGCCCACGCATCCTGTCCCGGCGGAGGCGCGGCTTTGCCAGCCCCAACCAGCGAGAGCCTCGACCAACTCTGCGTCAACTCCATCCGGTTCCTCTCCATCGACGCCGTGCAGAAGGCGAACAGCGGCCACCCGGGCGCGCCGATGGGCGCCGCGCCGATGGCCTACGCCCTCTGGGACAAACTCCTCAAGCATAACCCCGCCGACCCCTCATGGCCCGACCGCGACCGCTTCGTCCTCTCCGCCGGACACGCCTCGATGCTCCTCTACTCCCTCCTGCACCTCACCGGCTACGCCCTCTCCCTCGACGATATCCGCGAGTTCCGCCAGTGGGGAAGCAAGACGCCCGGCCACCCGGAGCACGGCCTCGCCCCGGGCGTGGAGGTCACCACCGGCCCGCTGGGGCAAGGCTTCGCGCACGGGGTGGGCATGGCCGTCGCGGAGCGCCTGCTCGCCCAACGCTTCAACCGCCCCGGACACGAGATCGTCAACCACCGCGTCTACGGAATCGTCTCGGACGGCGACCTGATGGAGGGCGTCGCGGCGGAGGCCGCATCCCTCGCCGGAACGCTCGGGCTCGGCAACCTGATCTATCTCTACGACGACAACGGCATCTCCATAGAGGGCGACACGGACGCGACGTTCACGGAGGACGTCGCCGCGCGCTTCCGCGCCTACGGCTGGCGCGTCGCCGGGCCGATTGACGGCATGGACGCCGGCGAGGTCGAGGCCGCGCTTCGCGAGGCGCAGGCGGAGCGCGACCGCCCCAGCCTCGTCGTCGCCCGCACGGTCATCGGTTACGGCAGCCCCAACAAGGCGAACACCGGCGGCGTTCACGGCGAGCCGCTCGGCGCGGACGAGGTCGCCCTCACGCGCAAGGAACTCGGCTGGCCCTACGAGCCGTTCGTCGTTCCGCAGGAAGCCTACGCCCATATGCGCCTCGCTCTCGAGCGCGGCGCGCAAGCGCAGGCCGATTGGGAGCGCCGCATAGAGGCGCACCGCGCCGCCTATCCCGAAGAGGCCGCCCAATTGGAGTCCGACCTCGCCGGCGAATTGCCCGACGGCTGGGCGGACGGCCTCGACGGCCTCTTCGCGCCGGACGCGAAGCCGGTGGCCACGCGCGACGCCGGAAACCGCGCGATGAACGCCATCGCCGAGCGCGTCCGCGCCCTCACGGGCGGCGCCGCCGACCTCGCCCCCTCGACCAAGACGCTCCTGCGCGAGCCGGCGGAGCCGGACGCCTACGCGCCCTCCCGCAATATGCAATTCGGCGTCCGCGAGCACGCGATGGGCGCGATCGCAGGCGGCATGGCGCTGCACGGCGGCGTCATTCCCTACACGGCGACCTTCCTCATCTTCTCCGACTATATGCGCCCGCCGATGCGCCTCGCCGCGCTGATGGGCCTCCGCGTCGTCTACGTCTTCACGCACGACTCCATCGGGCTCGGCGAGGACGGGCCAACGCACCAGGCCGTCGAGCAACTCATCGGCCTGCGAAGCGTTCCCAACCTCAACGTCATACGCCCCGCCGACGCTACGGAGACGGCGATGGCGTGGCGCGCCGCCGTCGAGCGAACGGACGGCCCCACCGCGCTCGCGCTCACGCGGCAGGCGCAGCCCGTGATCGACCGGAGCGTCCATCCGCCGGCGGACGGCGTTCTGCGCGGCGCCTACACGCTCTGGCAAGCGTCCGAGCGCCCGGAAGCGATCATCATCGGAACGGGCTCCGAGACGCAGGTCGCGCTCGACGCCGCCCGGATGCTCGCCGAACGGGGGATAGCCGCCCGCGTCGTCTCCATGCCCTCTTGGGAACTCTTCGACGCGCAGCCGCGGGAATACCGCGACGCGACGCTGCCGCCGGACGTGACCGCCCGCGTCTCCGTCGAGGCGGGGCGAACGCTCGGATGGGAGCGCTACGTCGGAGCGCGGGGAATCGCAATCGGCGTGGACTCGTTCGGCGCGTCCGCGCCCTACAAGCGCATCTTCGAAGAGTACGGCGTCACCGCCGAGCGCGTCGCCGCGGCCGCCGAATCCCTGGCGCGCCCCGGCTCGTGAGCGCCGCCGCTTGCCGTTGCGTTAGTCGAGCCGCCGCATCGCCGGAGAACTGGACGGCTAGCCCCCCGCCCGCGCTCCGGCTCGCGTTGGCGTAGAATAGCCCCGCGCCCGCCGCGCCGGAGAGTAGCGTGACCGACAGCCATAGCCATCAGCCCACGCCCCAGGTCTTGCCCGAGTTCAGCGCGGCGCTCGACGAACTCATCGCGACCGCCAAGCGCGGCCACTCCCCCGGCAGCGCGCTCTGCAATCCCCCGGACGCATGGCTCGTCGAGCGCATGCGCGAGTTCGGCGCTCTGCCGGACGACGAGCGCGCCGCCGTCCTCGACGAGTGGCGCAAGATTGACGCCGAGGGCGCGACGGCCAACGCCGAGGGCAAAGCGGCGGAGCGGGCGGGGCCGGAGGTCGTCGCGCGCCTCAACTCCGGCGGCCTCGCCTTCTACAGCCAGCGCGGCGTCGCCCGCCAGCCCGCCCTCACCCGCTACCTGATGGACGGCTTCCCCCCCAACCGCGACTCGCTCGAGTTCGGCCACGCCGATCAGCGACTCTTCACGCGCATCCTGCCCGTCATTACCGCGAGCCTGACGAAGTGGCTCGACGCCGGCGAGGTCGTCGTGCAGTCCGACCGGCGGATCTGCGACGCGCCGGGCCGCTCGTTTCACGCGCGCCAGTTGATCGTTGGGGCGCGCTATCCGCAGTTGCCTTACTTTTGGCGCCAACTCACGTTCGACCTTCCCGAATCGGAGCGCGCCAACCCGCCGGACATCGTCGAACTCTCCATCCCGGAGTGGCTGGAGACGCTCGACCTTCCTGCGGACGCCCGCGAGCAGGCGGTCGCCGAGGGGCTCACGCGGCTCGTGTTCAAGGCGCCGACGCGGGGTCTGTCCCTGCACCTCGGATTCGACTACGTGGGCGAGCACAAGATGGGGCCGCTCAGCATCGCAATGCATCAGACGAAAACGAACGGCGGGCTCGCGCTGCAGGCCGCGCTCAGCGTCGCCCGCGTCCGCTCGCTGGACGGAACGCTCCGCAACGCGGCGGTCGTCACCACCGGGCCGTCGTTGCACGGGAAAAGCACGCTGACGATTATGATCGAGTTGGCGGGCAGCGACCTCGCGCGGCGCCTCTCCCTTCCGACTGACCCGGAGGAGGGCGTCTACCCGATGAACGACGACATTATCCTCCTGCAGCGGCTCGCCGAGTCGGCGGCGGGAGAGGCGGACGGGCGGCGCGTCTCCTACGCCTACGGCATAGACGGCACGGAGAACAACTTCTACGCCGTCCCCTCCGGCCTAACGCGCGAGGACGACCCCGTGACCTACGACGTCGCGCGCGGCGCCCCCGGCGAGCCCAACCCGCAGGAGACGCTCGAGAACGTCGTCGTCGATCCGCAGACCGGGGAGCCGGACTTCTCGCGCAACCCCACGCGCAATATGCGAATGGTCCTCTCGCGGCGCAGGCTGCTGCGGCGCAAGGGCGTCGAGGACGTGATCGGCAAGGTCACCGGCGGCGCGCTCGCGGAGGCCGCCCACGTTCCGCTGGAGCGAATGGACCGCATCGTGTGGCAGGCCGTGATGCGCGAAAACACCGTCGTGCCGCCGCTCCGCAAACTCAACTTGGAGCAGTACCTGCGCGTCCTAATGTACGGCGAGGCCGTCCAAATGGGCGCGGCGGCGGGCGCCATCGGCAGGCCCTACGTCGAGTACTTCTCCGACCCCTTCATCATCGGCCTGGAGGACGACAACGCCAATATCCTCCACGACATCCTCCGGCGGATGGAGGCCGACGGCGCGCGCCAGGAGTTCTACGCTTCAACACCGGCGGGCTCGGCGCCGACGCCAACGACGCGGCGGAAGGCAGGCTCTACCGCAAAATCCCGCGCGAGATAACGCTCGCCCTCCAAGAGGCCGTCCTCCGCGACGCCGCCAAATTCGAGTACGACCCGCACATCGGGTCGTCCGTCGCGGTCGCCGTCGTCGACGCGGCGGGCAACGAGGCGCTCGACCTCCGCGAGGAGTGGCTGCCCCGAAATGTCTACGGCGAGGACGAGTACGTCCGGCGCATCAACCTCCTGCGCCGCCGCCGCTACTACGGCTCGCCGGAGAACGAGCGCACCGGCATTATGCGCTACACCAAAGTCCGCAACGCGCTCGTCAACCTCAACGACGTCCCCCCGCCCAGATCGGAGTGGGAGGCCGCCCGCCTCCTGTCGTTCTATTGGAGCCTCGACCGCTCCTACGAGACGCTCGCCGAATCCGCCGCCCGTCGCCCCGAGGGCGAGCGCCCCCCCGACGACCTCCTCGCCGCGCTGAGCGCCGCCTGCGCCGCCGGCGCGAAAGACGGCCTCGCCCTCGACGCCAACGCCCGCGCCGCCCTCCGCGAGTTGGGGGTCGCGGAGGGGTAGCGTGGGCGCAGGCGTACAATGAGGCGCGGCGGAGCCTAGCGGCAACAACGACGGAGCAGACCGATGATGCATAAGCAAGAGCGCGAGCGCCTGGTGGACGTCCTCGCCACGCTCAACGTCGCGACCGACCCCGAGATAATGGCGCAGATCCGCGAGAGCGAACGCCAACTCGCCCGGGGCGAGGGCATGTCCATCGCCGACCTCGAGGCGCAACTGGCCCGGGACGCCGCCCACCCCGCCGAGGGCTAGCCTAACCCGTCATCGGGAGGTCACAGGCGCCGAGGCCGAAGTTCGTCACGGCGTACCCTCGACCGCGCCTCAGGCGCAATAGTCCGGCAGGATCGCCCGCGCCGACTCGTCTATGGCGGCGAGGATCGGCTGCATCGCGGGGTCGCGCAGCGCGTCGTCGCGGGCAATTCTGAGGCGCATCTCCCGCCGCTCCGCGATGAGCGCCGCCACGCGCTCATGCGCCCGCCGCGACTGCCGCGCCAAGTTCGCGTGATGCTCGTCGTCCGGGTCATAAGCGGGGATGGGGAGATTCTCCACCGGCAACATTTGGAAATGACGGTCGGAGTATCTGCACTCATTCTTGAAGAAATCCGCTAGCGCCTGCGCGTTGAGGATCGCCGCCAGATAGCGCAACTCGTCGACATTTCCGCTGGCGAACCAGTTGAGCGTTCCGTCCAAGATAACGCCGGAACGCACGACGCAAGCGCTGACCCAACTCCCCGACCTCTGATAAGCGACTCGGCGCGCCTGTCCGACGCCCAACTGGGTGGACAGTTTGTTTTGGTAGTCAATCCGGTCAATCAGCGTAACCGGCGGGCGTCCGCTGCTGTTTTCGCGCCAAGCCCGGTCAGCCCAGTCCCAGAAGCGGCGGAACCGACCGGCTCCCGGGCCCTGCGGCAACCTGGCGAGCAAACTGCGCCCGTCTTTTGCGAACGGCGCGATGACGTTGGAGTAGCCAAGCGTTCCGAACGGCAGCAGCAGCCGCGAGAAGAGCGCGGGCTTGACGAACTGCTCCTCGACGTCGCCGTCTCTTTCGTAGCCGCTCCAGTCCCCTTTGCCCTTGTTGGTGCGGAAGTAGACGACGCCTCGCGCTTGGGATTTGGGCTGATCGAAAACGGCCAGCGGCTGCGGGAAGAGCGCTGCCCCGTTCCGAAAAGCGTCGGCGTAGGCCGGGCTCGGGGCGACGGCGCGCTCCGTCCGCCGCTCCCAGCGCAGCAAAGGCTTCGCGTCTTCCCACGCCATGCCGCCGGAGATGCCGGAGCCGGACGCCTCGATCACGCCGCTCAAAGGCTTGATGTTGCCGTTGGGCTTGCTCTCGACCGACGCTTTCTTGCCGAACACGACCGACGAGTGCGCTTGCGGGAACGGCGGCGCGTTGACGCGCGACATATCCCAAGCGTCCTGGCTTAGGTCGACGTGCGTGCCCCGCGCTTGGTTCTGCGTGGACGTCCAATCGCCCGCGCGGAAGGGCGCCCAATGGCGGGCGCGCAAGGCGGCGTAGGGCAGCACGAACGCGAACGCGCCGCCCGTCGCCAGGTAGTAGTCGACGCAGGTGGCGACGAACGTCGCCGCGAGGTCGTTCTGCGTGGCGAGGTGGCTTCCGGCCCACACGTTCCTGTCCATCGCGTGCGCCCGAAACTCGTCTTGCCGGTCGGTCGCCATCGCGTTATAGACCACCCACGGCGGATTCCCCACGAGGCGGGAGACGGGCCGCTGCGCGAGGCGGATGGGCTGCGCCCGCTGGTTGACGTACCAGTTCCAAACGTGGTTGCGCTTGTCGGAGATGTAGGAGCGGAACCTGCGGTAGGCGGCGATGACCGGCTCGCGCTCGTCGCGCGAGCGCAGTCCAAGCGCGTTCGTCAGTCGCCGCTCGGTTTCGTCGTCCTCCGGTTGTTCGGCGTAGGAGAACAGCAGGTCGAACTGCTCCGTGAATTCTCCCGAAATGATGAGGGATCGGGGCAAAGAGAGCGGCGCGTCGGGGTCGTCGGTGGGAATGTCGATCAGGTTGCCCGTTTCCAGCAGCGCTTGATTGCGGCGCGTCTCCCATTGCAGGCTGTCGCCGAGGTAGACGCGGAGGTCGGAGGGAATGTTCGGGCCTGCGGAAGCCCCGTCCTGCATCGCTTCCGCGAGCGCGAGCATCTTGGTGGTCTTGGCCAGTTCGACCGCCACCGGATGCAAGTCCATGCCGGCGACGAGGCCGTTGACGACCTCGACCTGCGCCTCCGGGCTGCCTTGCAAGGCCAGGTGCCGGCGCGCGTCCTCCATCAGCAGTTGCGTCGCGTGAAACAGGAACGTCCCCGAACCGCAGGCGGGGTCGAGCGCGGCGTGGCCCGTGAATTCGCCCGCCGCGGCCTTGGCGATCGTCTCCTTGCGCCAGTCCGCGTCGAGAGCCTCCTCGCAGACGGCGCGGGCGAGCCAGTCCGGCGTGTAGTACTCGCCGAAGTCATGGCGGAGATTGCGGGGAATGACCGCGTGGTACAGATTCTTGAGGATGTCGCGGTTCGGGGCGCGCCACTCGTAGCGGTCGACCTCCTGCATCGTCGCGTCCACCTGCCGCAAGCCCTCGCCGCCCGCCGCGTCCATAAGCCATGCCGCGAAGCCTTCCGTCAGGAGCCGCCTGAGTTCGCCGCGACCCGCCGCCCGCTGATTCGGAGGCCGGATCGTCTCCGCGACGGCGCGGGCCACGACGACCAGCATCGTGTGCTGCGCGAACAGGACGCGCTCCTCGGCGGTCTTCTCCGCCGGCGGCGTGATGTACGCGCCCCGCAGCACGTCGCGCCAGAGCATCCGCTTCACGTCGTAGCCGGGATTGCTTTCGCAGTCCGCCGCCAAGTCAATGAACGGCTGCGCCAAGCCCCTTGCCCACATCTCGTCGTCGGCGGGCGGAATCGACTTCGCCGCGCGGTTGACGAATCGGTGAAGATAGGCCAGCAGCGCCTCGTCGTCGGCGGGCTCGCTCAGCCGGATCTCCCGAACCGGCGTTAGGCGGCGCTCCGGCGGAACGGCGCGGTCGGACGCGTAGGAATAGAACGTCCACTCCTTGCCGTCCGTGATGCACGCGCGCCAGCCGTTGACGGCGGTGGAGAACAGATTCGGCCTCGCGGTCAGCGCGTCCAAGTAGCGGACGGCCTGCTCCTCGGGGGTCTCGACCGAGCCGTCCGCTTTGAGGCGGGCGTCGGCCTTCTTGCCTTCCCGCTTGGTCTCGAACACGACGTTGCGGCAATAGACGTCGATGGGCCCGTCGCCGGACGGGTATTGCGTCGCGATCTCCGGATAGCGGAGCGCCGGGAACAGATGCCCCAGCAGCGTGTAGAGCCGGACCTCCGCCTCCGCTTCCGCCGCCTGCAGAGGCATCTCGCGCAGTTGCGCGACGGTCTCCCTTGCGGACTCCCATCGGGGCGTCCCCGTGACACTGGCGGCTGTGGGCGTTTCGGTCATAGCGCTTGGCGTGCATGCTACCACGCCCTCCATTGTAGAGGCGATACGGGGCGGAGCAAGGGCTGGATGTCGCGCCCGCGTGGAGGCACGCAGCGCAGGATAGCACACCCTCCAGCGGAGTCGCGCCGCCCATTACGCCGACGGCTAGCCTAACCCGTCGTCGGGGGCGCGGAGCGCTCCCAGGCGCTACAGCCGCCTCCCCCAATCTCCAATCGCAACCGCAAGTGTGCGGTCGAGCCACTCCGCGAAGTAACCGGCGACGTCATCCGCCCGCGTTTCGTAGGCAAACACGAACGGCGCCCTCGAGCACAGCGCGAAATCCACGCTCTTGCTCTGCGGATCCTCGGACGTCTCGAAAGATTCGAACTGCGCGAACGCCGTCGCCTCCATCACGCCCGACAATTCGCGCCCCACGTGATGGAACGACGCGACGAACACGAACCGCTCGCGCCCCGCCCGCAACGCGCCTTTGACGAAGTAGTGCGGCTGGTTGAAGTTGACGAACGTATTGCTGTCCCGCGCCGATTTGATGACGTCCTGCCTGTACCAGTGGGCGTTGCCCTCTTCGGTTCCGCCTGACGCAACGTAGACGGGTTCCACGTGCATGCCTTGGGCGGATTCGACCACGTTTCGCCGCAAATTGGACAGCGTTTCGTCAATCGCCGCTCGCGCGTTCTCTCGAAGGCGCAAGGCGACCTGATTGACCTGCGCGAACGCCGCCGTCCTCTCCTCCCGCCTTCTCCGCAGCCGTTCCCCGATGTCCGCGATAACCGCCGAAGCGACGGACGGCTTCCGCTCAACGCCGCCCTCGACTTCGAGGCTGAGCGCCTCTATGATCAGCCGCCGTTCCTGATCTGCGAAAAGGTCGGCTAGCGCGCTCAAATCGCCGGCGTCCGCCTTCTCGAGCGCGTCGAGGTACGCCGACCGCATATCCCGGTCGATGACGATTGGGCGGAGGTTCGCCTTCATCAGCAGCAATGCAACGAGCGCGCGGGCGACTCGTCCATTGCCGTCTTGGAAAGGATGTATCTGCGTAAAGCGATGGTGCAGCCATGCGGAGGCCAACACAGGATCGAGGTCGTTGTGCTCCGCCAAGTAACCGAGCAGATTCTCCATTTCGGACGCGACGTGCTCCGGAGGGCAATACTGATGAATCAGGCCATCCGGACGGCTTGGGTTATTCGGCCACTTTTTGTATTCGCCCTTGAGGAGAGGAATTTCGCGCATCACGCCAAACATATCGGGGGCGATAATTGTGTCTTGATGCAACGTGAAAGCGTGGTGGATTTCGCGAATGAAACCGACGGTCAATTCCCGCTCGCCGCTCACGCAATCCGCGAGCAGACCGTGCGCGGCTTCGTGCGACTTCAGTATCTGAATGAGGCGCGCAGGCTCGGTGTCCGTGCTCGACCGCGGCACGAGATCCACGTCGAATCCCTTCTCGACGATGGTCTCCGTCGCGCCCCTGTCCACGTCGTACAGGCGCTCGATAATGCCGGTCTCGACGCTCATCCGTCGGATGAGCCGCTCGTCGGACGCCTTGAGGTTGTCTCCCCGCGACTCGCGCAACCCCGCCTGGGATGCGTGCCACGCCTCGTACAAAGGCCGCAACGACAGGTCAATGGCCCGCTCTTCCCCTGACAACGGAGTTATGGGGCTCCAGTAATGCGCGACCACGTTCTCGCCCTCCCTGCAAACCGCATGCCTTCCAGCGATGGACAACGGCTTACATATTATCCGCATGCGGCCAGATTTCGCAAATGGCCTCGATCATCTTCTCGCTACGCGAGTCGATAGAATCTTCGTCCCACGTCTCCCGGGCGGATGCCAAGAGCATACTATTGAGGAGCAAGGTGCTGTGTTTGGCCAGCGTGTCGCGCTTTTCTTCCCACGGGGCGTTAGACATGCTGGCATTAAGTTTTCCTGTCACTAAAGTCAAATTGCCGATCCTGCTAACGGCTTCGTTTCGCCTCTCTTTTGCTTCATCAGTGTCGACCACAGGCCAGTGCTGCTCCCAATTTTGCGGCATAACATGCTCAATTTGGAGGTTTCCTGTGTCGCCAAGAGGCTCCGACTTATCGCCTCTGTAGTGCTGCTCTATAGCCTCCAACACCATCTTCCGTCGCGCGACGGTTCCTCCTATCCGCCTACTCGTCAAGGCTTCGTGCACCATACGGTCATTGGGCCAGACCCGGGCTTCCAGTGTTTGCTCTCCAAGGTGCCTCAATATGAGGGTGTCTGTGTCTTTCTCGCTTAACTTAGACAATAGTTCCATAAACAAATTGTTCAAGCCCATCGAGCTAAGTCCACAGAGCATCCGGCGAACTAAGTAACTATCCAGGATGGCGTGGCTTCTCCCCACGGATTCTTCTGACACGCCAGGAGTGTTGTACAGATACAAGAGCAATGGAGTGACAACTCCGATGTCCATCGCCTTGAGGCGGTTGAAGTACATACGGTTGCGTCGGAACGAATCCGTTTCCACCGCCCTGTAGAACAGCCCCGTCGATTTGATCTCTTCGGCAATCGCCTCGACTCGCGACGGGTTGTCTTTGGCTTCCTTCCTAATGTAGGCACGGAAGTCAGCGGCAACGCGATCGGATGCGACAGATCGACGCGTTTTCATAACAACCCAGTAGTTCAAGAAGCGGTCGTTGTGTATCCTGAATAACCTGCCTTCTCTGGTGTTCTCACGCCACCATTCGTCCTCGAACATTCCCCAGAGCCGAAAGGCTCGCTGTTCGTCATCAGTAACATGGGCCTCGTACATTATGGTGTTCTTAATCCTGTCCGACTGGGTGAGCGGTTCCCCGCGCTCGTTAAGCGTCTCGAAGATGACGTGCGCCTTCTCATCTTTACTCAGCACAACCGCAGCGACTTGGATACCTGTCCTCAGAGTCGCCACAAGCGCATCAGACTTGGTTCCACGCGGAGCGGAATCGTCGCTGAGCCAAGCGCTCACTGTTCCCTTGAAGAAGTCATACGCCTGGTCTATCGGCGAGAGCGTGACGCTCCCTTGCGGGTTGGTCATCACCCTATGGAAAACCATCTGGTCGTTCCCGTTGGATTGGCGTATCTTCGTGTGTTCGGATTCGGCGATTTGGGAGTCCGCCGTGCGGTTGACGATCATTTGTTCCAAGGCGCTGGCCCGAGGGAGGTCGTTGTAGCTGATGAGGACGTCGTGCGTTGCCTTGATCAGCAACTGCAGCGTCGTGAGGCGCTGCTGGCCGTCCACCACCAGGAACCGCGTCATCGGGTCCTCCAATGAGGGAGCGTCCTGCTTCTGCAAGACGATCGCGCCCATGAAGTGCGGCCGCACTTCGTCCCGGTCGTGAATTCGCCGTTCGAGGATGTCGGACAGGTCGCCCCACAGCGGTTCCCATTGGGGCTTCAGCTTCCAAGCGTAGGCGCGTTGGAACTGAGGGATCCTGTAGCTTATCGGGAATCCGGGGGAGAAGAGGCTGTTCAAGCTCGCAATGCTAGCGTTGTTGGGCTCGGGGCTGTTGGGCACCACCATACTCGCGCACCTCTGCCGTACCGGATGATTCAGGGCGTTTGACAGACCATAGCGGATATCAATCCCCGTGTCAACCCCCGTATTTTCGCGGCGGAGATGCGAACAGCATCTAGGGCAGCGGGCGCGAGGATTACGCTTGCCCGCGTAGGCGTCGCCCACCGGAGCGGGCGGGAGAGGCATCGGCGTAGTAGGCAGGAGTAGGAGGCGTCAGGGATGAGAATGCCCCCCTCCCCCGCGTATTCGCCTCCAAACTCAGCCTGCTCCCCCGCCAATTCCGACCACGAATCGCTTAACATACGCAACGAACTCTGACAGCGAGAGGAGGGCGCGTATGGCGAGCGTCGAGCATTTGCAGCCGGAGGGCATGTCCCCGAACGGCGGCCGCTACACCCACGTCGTGAAGGTCGGGCCGTGGGTCTTCATCGCGGGGCAGACGGCCTCCGACGAGAACGGCGACGTCGTAGGAGTCGGCGACCCCGCCGCGCAGGTCGATCAGGTGATGAGGAACCTGCGCCTCGCCGTCGAGTCGGTCGGCGGGACGTTCGACGACATCGTCAAGACGACGGTCTACGTCGTGGGCGAGGAGAACCTCGAGGCGGTTCGCGCCGCCCGGGCTGCCCACCGCCCCGCCAAGCCGCCCACGAGCACGCTCCTCGTCGTCTCCCGCCTCGCCCGCCCGGAGTTCATCCTAGAGATTGAGGCGACCGCCTACGTCGAATAGGCGCGGGGCGCGCAAGCGCCGCATCCCCCTCTCCCTATAAGGGGAGAGGACGCCGCGAACGCGGCGGGAGAGGGTACTGCGGTCGGGGCGCGTCGCGCCCCGTCTCCCCTAATCCCCAGGCCCACGTCATTCCCGCGAAAGCGGGAACCTACCCCCATTGCGCCTCGCCCCCGACCCCATGACCGTCATTCCCGCGTAGGCGGGAATGACGCCCCATTTGAGGCGCGCAAGCGCCGCATTCCCCCTCTCCCTACAGAGACCTTTGCATAACCCCCTGCCGCAGAGCCGGGGCGCCTTAATTCACTCCTAGCATTAAGAGGAATTGCAGGCTGAAACTGAGTTATGCAAAGGTCTCCTACAAGGGGAGAGGACGCCGCGAACGCGGCGGGAGAGGGTACTGCGGACGGGGCGCGTCGCGCCCCGTCTCCCTAACTCCCAGCCCTGCGTCCGCCGCGCCTAGCCCAAGTGCGCCTCGAAGAAGGCCAGCGTCTTCGGCCACGCGTCGTTGGACGCCGCCTCGTTGTAACTGGCGCGCTCCGCGCAGAAGAAGCCATGCCCGGCGCCCTCGTACACGTGATTCTCGATGGACTTGCCCTTCGCCTTCAGCGTCTCCTCGATCTCCTCGACGTTGGCGACGGGAATGCCGCCGTCCTGATCGCCCCAGAACCCGATGATCGGCGCCTGCACGGAGTCCGCCGTCGCGTCCAGCAAGCGCGGAGCGTCGGCGGGCGCGTCCGGGCGCGGGAGAATCCCCCCGCCGTAGTAGACCGCCGACGCCTTCACGCCGGCCATCGTCGAGCCCAAGTACGACACCATCCCGCCGAAGCAGAACCCGACGATGCCGATGCGGTCGGCGTCCACATCCGGGTTGCTCCGCAGATAGTCAATCGTCGCCTGCACGTCGGCGCGGATGTCCGCCTCGCTCAACTTGCCGCGCTCGCCGGATGCGCGCGGCATATCGGAGAACGGGATGTCCAGCCCCGCGCCGGAGCGGTGGAACATTTCGGGCGCCGCCGCGAAGTAGCCCTCGCCCGCGAACCGCTCGGCGATGCTTTTGACGTCGTTGTTCACGCCGAAGATCTCCTGGATGACGATGACCGCGGCATGCTTGCCGCCGTCGTCCGGCCGCGCCGTGTGAATCGCCATCGCGCTCCCGCCTACGCTCACTTCCGCAATGTCCTTGCTGACCGCCATACGCTTCCCTCCAGCGCTGCTGATGTGCCCGGCGAGGCGCTTCCCCGCAGGCCGCCGCTATCCTATCACGGAACGCCGCCCGGGTTCCCTCCGGAGCGCCGGAACCGCTACAATCCGCCTATGCCGAATCCGCAACGCTCCGCCGAAGAGCAAGCCGTCCTCGACCGCGCCGCCGCCGTCCTTCCGGGCGGAACGCTCGGCAACCTGCGCCTCGACGACGACCGCGCCTTCGTCGTCCGCGACGGCGCGGGCTCGCGCATCCGCGACCTCAGCGGGCGCGAGTACATAGACTACCTGCTCGGCTCCGGCCCGATGGTGCTCGGCCACGCCCATCCCGAGGTCATAGAGGCGGCGGGCGCGGCGATGGCCAAGGGCACGACGTTCTTCACGCAGAACGCCTACGCCGTCGAACTGGCGGAGCGCATCGTCGAGGCCGTCCCGTGCGCGGAGCAGGTCCGCTTCGTCAGCACGGGCTCCGAGGCGACCTACAACGCCCTCAAGATCGCCCGCGCCTTCGCCAAACGCGACAAGACCATCAAGTTCGAGGGCGGCTTTCACGGGATGCACGACTACTCGCTGATGAGCCTCGCGCCGTCGGGAACCACGCCGTTCCCGCAGCCGGAGCCCAGTTCGGCGGGCGTCCCGGAGGCTATGCGGGAGACCGTGCTCGTCGCGCCGTTCAACGACCTCGACGCCGTCGAATCGTTGCTCGACCGCCATCACAACGAGGTCGCCGCCATCATCGCCGAGCCCGTTCAGCGCGTCATCGCGCCGCAGCCCGGCTTCCTGCAAGGGCTGCGCGCCCTCGCCGACCGCTACGGCGTTCTGCTCGTGTTCGACGAGGTGGTCACCGGCTTCCGCCTCGCTTACGGCGGCGCGCAGGAATACTACGGCGTGACGCCCGACGTCGCCGCGCTGGGGAAGGTCGTCGGCGGGGGCTTCCCGCTCGCCGCCGTCGCCGCGCGCCGCGAGATTATGGACGCCTACCGCCCGGACGCGGCGCCCGAAGACCGCGTTCCGCAGATCGGCACGCTCAGCGGCAACCCGGTCTCCTGCGCCGCCGGGCTCGCCACGCTCGAAATCCTGCGCCGCCCCGGCGTCTACGCGGACTACCACCGCCGCGCCGCGACGCTCCGCGACGCCCTCCAGCGCCTCTGCGACGAGGCCGAACTCCCCGCGCAGGTCAGCGGCGTGGACGTGATGTTCGACGTCTACTTCACCGATCAGCCCGTCGTGGACTATCGCTCCGCGCTCGTGGACAAGGAGCCTAACCGCGTTTTCGACGCCGCCCTCCTCGAGCGGGGCGTGTTCAAGCCCCCGGGCAAAATCTACGTCGGCGCCTGCCATACGGACGACGACGTCGCGCAGACCATCGAGGCGTTCCGCCACGCCGTCGCCGCCGTCCGCGACCGCTAGGCGGCGCTGTCCGTTCCGCCCCCTTGCCCAGCATCGTCCTTCCCGTCCCATTACCGTCATTCCCGCGTAGGCGGGAATCCATTCGGCGCACAAGCGCCGCATCAGGAGGGGGGCGCGACCTCTGCTACACTGCCGCCCGCTATGGCGACTCTCGACGACCTGCAACGCTGGATGGACAATCCGCTGCCGGCGGAGGCGGCTGAGCACGCGCTGCTGTCCGGCTCGATGGGGGAGTCGCCGTCGAAGTACTCGCGCAGCCCCGCGATGTGGAACGCGGCCTTCCGCGACGTCGGCCTCGACGCCTTTCACGCGCCTTTCGACGTTCGCCCGGAGCATCTCGCGGGGTTCGTCGAGGCGGCGCGGGAGATTCCGGGCTTTATGGGGTCGAACGTCACCGTGCCGCATAAGTTGGCGGTAATGGCGCTGCTGGACGAGATAGATCCCGTCGCGCAGGAGATCGGCGCCGTCAACACGTTTCTGCGCGCCGAGGACGGGCGGCTCGTCGGATTCAACACGGACGCCGACGGGCTGATCGCGAGCATGCTGCGCCCCCTGCCCGGCAAGGCGGAGCCGTTTCTGCCGTCGCTCGCGGGGCGGAGCGTTCTGCTGCTGGGGGCGGGAGGCGCGGGGCGCGCGGCGGCGTTCGGCGTCGCCCGCGAGATCGGGGGCGGGTCTTTGCTGCTGACGAACCGCTCGCCGGAGCGGGCGGCGGAACTGGCGGCGCAGGCGGCGGCCGCGACGGGCGCGAGCGTCTCCGCCGCCGGGCAGGAAGAGGCGCTCGCCGCCGCCGCGAGGATGGACGTGATCGTCAACGCCTCGACGGCGGGGCAGTCGGGCGTTCGGCGGCTTGGCGGGGGCGATGCGACGTCGCTCGAGGCGTTTTCCTCCCTCGCGCCGGCGTCGCCCGCAATCGTCCGCGACGACTCGGGCAGCCCTGCGTTTTGGCGCGAGTGGTTCGCGCAATCGGCGAGCGCTATCGCCGAAAACAACGCGAGGTCGGCGGAGGCGGTCGCGTCGTGCAAGGCGGACGCGGCGTTCGTGGACGCGGTGTACTCGCCGGAGGAGACTGTTCTGCTGCGGCAGGCGCGCCTCTCCGGGCGCAAGACGCTCAACGGCAAGGGAATGCTGGTGATGCAGGCGGCGTTCTCGTTCGTTCACCGGATGACGCGCCGCCACTTGCAGGCCGCCGGGCTCGACCCTGACGCGCTCTACGACCGCGTCGTCGCGGCGATGGCGGACGCTTTTTAGGAGGGCGCCTTCGCGCCGGTCGCGCCGCGCTGGAAGCCGTCGAGCGTGGGGAAGAACGGGTAGTTGAGCGTGATTTCGGAGTCGCCGTAGGGCGCGTCCAGATGCCGCCATATCTCGGCGTCGCGCTCGCGGACGTGCCCGTCGCCGTCTATCGCCCGAAACCCCGCGCGGTTCATAGGCTTGCGCCTCCTTCGCCCCATGGTTCGCTCTCAGCGAGGGGAGTATAGCGCTAGGGGGGCGTGGGGCGCTCAAGGCCGGCGAGCGGCGCGTCATCAATCGCACAGCCTCACGGCGTTACGCCATGGCGCGCAAGGATTTCATCCACGATGGCGACTTGCTCTGGCGTAGCGTCAGCGATGAACGCCAAGCGCACGTGGCAAGCGCTGTTGTCTTCGCCCGGGCAGGCTTCATCGCGGACAGCCCGGATAGCGTCATATTCATGTATCTTGAAATAGAAGTACAAATTGACTGCGTAGTAGAGATTTCTGAACCCGCGGCGGAATACCTCGTCGCCCAAGCGGGCATACAGGTCTTGAAAGATACCCTCCTCATCCGTGTATGCACAGATTGACCTGTAAATTGGCTCTCCCCTTTCATCGAGGTTTGCAGGAAAATCGCATACATTTCCTCCTTGGGGCGGCAGCGGCGAGGCACCCAGGTAGGTGCGTATTGAGATCTGCTGCAGCAAATTCGCGCCTCCTAGTTCTATCCATAAAACCGGAGTGAGCACATCCGACCAGTACGTGTAGGCTACTGCATGCGCGATGACGCCAAGATTTTCATGAGGTGTAATAATCTTTGCGTCAGGCCCTGCTGTCCCTCCACTAGGATGCGCATCAGTAAGGAGCAGCGCAGCGTGGGGATGTGGGAAAGGTGCGCGCATAAATTCTTCTTGCGCGCGCACCGAATGCTCCAAGTACTTCATAGCCAACGAGTCTCCATTATGAGATAAATATGCGCCGTGGCGGATAACGAACAACTCCACTGCGCCTGTATGCGGTAGATTGATTAGGCGCTTTTCCACTGTGGTTTGCAGAGGGTCCAACAAGATTTCCGCCATAGACCGCTGGAGGTCAGTCATGCCGAACAGGTAAGCGACTAGAACTGCGTTGCTGTCCGTTATGCCGCCCTCTATGGTAGGATGAGAAAGCGTCCAATCGAGGTAGTTTCCTCCATCTGGCGCGTTCATCAGATACATTAAATCTTTCAATGAACCTAGTGCCAACAAATCGATATGTCTAACTTTATCCAAAAATGGCATCTGTATTATATTAATTGCGTTTTCTTCATTCTCCAACGCTATAGCGCTGTAAAAATCCAACGCATTGTAGATTTCCGGCTTGTGAGTTTTGTCGCGGCTCCATTCGACAAAAGCATCGAAAGCGGACGGCGCATTGCTCGCGATATCCAGCAATAACCACATTCCACCAGATTTCGCCCATTCCAGCGACGCGATTGCGATTTGCTCCTTCTCTCGATCAATACGCGCCAAATAACTGTACGGCGGCAAGATCCTCGATGCCTCTTCGTTCCGAGCAACATCACTGCTGACCCACTCAACAAAAACTTGGAATGCCGTCGGCGTTTTCTCCGCAAGTTGCAACAATTCCCAAGCGTCAACAGAATCCGCCCACTCGAACGAGTCCACTGAATAATCCATCCCTCGCACTTCGAATTCCTTACGGAGCCATTGTTGCTCCGCAGTCTCATTTGGGTTGGGCGTCGGGGTTGGCGTAGGTAAAGGCGTGGGCGTAGGGGTAGCCGTTGGCTGGGGCGTCGCGGTGGGGTGCGGCGTCGCCGTAGGGGTAGCCGTTGGCTGGGGCGTCGGGGTCGCAGTGGGAGGGGGCGTTGCGGTGGGCGTCGCCGTCGGTTGCGGCGTAGGCGTAGCCGTAGGCATAGGGGTAGGGGTAAGGAAGGGCGTAGGCGTAGCAGTTGGAGTTGGCGCAATCGCCGTCTCCGTCGGCGCGGCGGACGCGGGAAGCGGCCCAGGCTCCGTTTGCGCGCACCCTACGCAGGCCGCGAGCAGCGCGGACAGGAGCAGCATCGCCAAGCGCAGGCGCTCGCCCCTCCACATCGCCGTCACGCGTCAGCCATCCGGATCTTGCGGGTCAGCGTTGCGCGGACGACCTGGAGGTCGGGGCCAGCGCGAAGCGCAACTCGGGCGGTGGGCTCGACGACGCGGAGGCGTCCGTCGCGCAAATCGTCTATGGCGCATTGCGTCGGGGGCATTGGGCTCTCCTCTCGCTCGTCTCGCCAAGTGTAGCGCCCCCGGCCATCGCGTTCGCGCCGCCTCGTCTTTACGGAGAGACGGATACGAGATTCCCGCCTACGCGGGAATGACGGTTATGGGGCGCTTGCGGGCGGCGAGGGGCGGCGCTTGCGCGCCTCTGGATTCCCGCCTACGCGGGAATGACGGTCAATGGGGCGCTTGTGGGCGGCGACGCCCGCTCGCTACTGCGCCTTGTAGCCGCCGACGAGGGCGGCGGAGAGGCGCTTCCAGAAGCAGTCGGCGTGCGCGAAGCCGGCGGCTTTCAGCCACTCTATGTGGCGGGCGAGCGTGGCGTCGCGGTGATGGTGCAAGGCGTCGTGGGCGCGCTGCTCCGGCGAGCGCTCCGCATGCTCGTGACGCGGCTCGCGCTCGGCGCGGCTGACGCGGCGCATCGTCTCATGCAGAAAGTCGGTCTCCGGCGAGGCGGTGTCGAGGTTGAAGAAGGCGCCGCCGGGCTCGAGCGCCGCGTAGACGGAGGCGTAGAGGCTCGCCATCAGATTCGCCGGCAGGTGGTGAATGGCGCGAGAGGAGACGACGAGGTCGAACGGCCCCGCATCGACCGCTTGCGGGGGAAGGACGCCCTCGGCGAAGTCGCCGTGGAGATAGGCGAAGCGTTCGCCGAAGCGCGCCATTCGCGGCCGGCCGGTCTCCATCATCGCCTCCGAGACGTCGAGGCCGACGGCGGTCGCGTTAGGGAAGGCGTCGAGGCAGACCGCCGCGACGGGCCCGTAGCCGCTGCCGACGTCGAGGATTCGCAGCGGCGCGCCGGGCTCCGCCGGAACGAGCAGCGTAAGGAGGCGGAGAACGTCTCGCCGCTCCGCCTCGCGGGCGTCCATGCGCTCGACGTAGTCGGAGACGCGGTCCTCCTCTTTCCAGGAATGCCCCCAGCGGAGCATCGTCGGATCGTCGCGGTGGTGCGTCGTCATCGCGTTCCCTCAGCCGGAGAGGCGCATCGCCAGGTTGCCGCCGTCGACGGGGAGGTCGGCGCCGGTGATGAAGTCGGCGTTGTCGGAGACGAGGAAGAGGACGGCTTGGGCCTGGTCGCGGGGCCTGCCCCAGCGCCCGTGCGGGACGCTCTTGGGAACTTCGCTGTCGGGGCGGGCGGGCTTGCCGCCGACGGGCTGCCGAGCCGCTGCGCGACGGCGACGGTCGTCCCGCCCCCGATGAAGAAGTCCGCGACGACGTCGCCCTCGTTGGACGACGCTTTGATGATGCGCTCCAGCAACGCCTCCGGCTTCTGCGTGGGGTAGCCGATCGTTTCTGAATAGCGCGGATTGTTGCGTACTTCTGGGATATCCGTCCACACTGAACGCACTAATGAGGGTTCCACTACAAACGCGACATCAGAATCGCGGGGTTCGCGTCCAAAAGCAGCGTGAATTCTCCGCCTGCTCCGCGCTTCTTCAGATGCTTCGTGCCGTATTGACCCATACAACACCGTCTTGCCATCAGACTCGAAATACTTCCCCCAACGTCGCTGCATCTGATCTGATATTTCGTTCTCTCTGGGCGTGTTGAACCTGTATTGGCTTTCCTTGGAGTACAACAAAAGGATGTCGTGCTTCCGCGGGTAGATTTTTGTCGCAGAAGTCAACGCGCCACTCTTGTAGTGCCACACAACCTCATTTCGGAAGTTGTCATACCCATAGATTTTGTCCATTTCGGCTTTGATGTAGTGGCTGGCGTGCCAGTCGCAGTGGACGTAGATGGAGCCGGTGGGCTTGAGGATGCGCCTCATTTCGTAGAGGCGGGCGTTGAGCCAGATGAGGTAGCCGTCCAACCCGCCCTTCCAGATGTCGGAGAAGGAGCGCTCCTCGTTCTGGTCGCCCCAGATGACGTTGTAGACGCGGTTGGAGAAGAAGGGCGGGTCGATGTAGACGAGGTCGACGCTCGCGCTAGGAATTTGGCGCATCACGTGGAGGCAGTCGCCCCAGATGAGGCGGCTCGGCTCGAGGTCGGGGGCGCCGAACCGGACGCGCTCCGTGATCTGGGTGGGGAGGTTGACGATGGGATAATAGATGTCGCGGAAGCCCGGGTTGCGCTCGTTCCAACCAAGCGGAGCGCACGGAACGGGGGCGACGCCGAATCGGACGGCTGGCCGGAAGACGGCCTCCTGCTGCGGGAGGGGCTCAGCGGCGGGGGCATCGTCTTGGGGGATGGCGGCGGGGGCGATCATAGGCGGGAGGGTAGCACAGGGCGGGGCTTGGGGGCAAGGGGGGCGGGGGGGTAGGTTCCCGCTTTCGCGGGAATGACGCGGGGTCCGAGGATGTGGGGAGACGGGGCGCGTTGCGCCCCGTCTGTGGCGCTGTGTCGCCGAATGGATTCCTGCCTACGCAGGAATGACGGTAGGAGCGCAGGAATGACAGTGAGGGTAGGGAATGACGGGGCGCGATGCGCCCCGACCGCAGTACCCTCTCCCTAACCCTCTCCCCTTATAGGAGTCCTTTGCATAACCCTCGCATCAGCGTGATCGGCAGTTCCGCGCCCCCGGAATCAGCCATTCAACCGCCCAAATCCCCCGATAACGGCCTCCTCCTCCCCTGCTCGCCCCCAATTTAGGGGCTTCGCAGGGCCTCGTACCCCCAACGGGCGCAATACGCCCCTACCCATGCACAGCGCAACCCTCTCTCAACCCGTCCGCGCGCCGCAGGTTGTACGCCAGCGCCTTGAACAACGCCTCCGCCTCGTTCCTCATTAGCCCCATGTACCGAACCCGCCAGTACCCATAGCTGCGCTTCAGCGTCCCAAACACCTGCTCCACCGGCGCCCGAACCTTCGACAGCAGCCCGTTCCGCCGCCGCTGCCAATGCGGCAGCTCCGTCTGATGCTTATGCCCCCGATGCATGATCCGATCCTTCACGCCCTGCGCCCGCAGACGCTCACGACGCTCCTTCGACTCATACGCCTTGTCCGCGTACACCGCCTCTTCGTCCCCCATGATCAGCGCGTCCGCAACATCCGTGTCCGCAACGTTCGCAGGCGTGAACTCAACCCCGCGCACCAGCCCTGACCCCGCGTCCATCCCTATGTGCATCTTGTAGCCGAAATGCGACTTCTTCCCCTTCTTCGTCCACGCGGCGTCGGGGTCCGTTCCGCTCCGCGCTCCAGCCTCCGAATGCGGGCGCCGCGCCTGCGCCTCGATGATCGTCGCGTCGATCAGCGTTCCGCGCTTCACCAGCATGCCCTTCGCCTCCAACTGCCGATTCACTTCCGCGAACAGCGCCCGCGCGAGCCCCCGCTCCGTGATCTTCTTCCGAAACCGGCTGATCGTCGAGTGGTCCGGAACCGCGTCCGTCAGCCTGAGCTCCGCGAAGCGCCGGAACGACAGCCGGTCTTGGAGCGCCTCCTCCATGCCGACGTCGGAGGAGTCGTACCACTGCTGGAGGACGATGATCTTGACCATCGTGATCGGGCGGTAGGCGGGCCGTCCTTCGGGCGCGGCGTGGACATCGTCGAGTAGGGCTGCGACTTTGGGCCAATCGATGAGGCGGTCGATGCGGTCGAGTCTGTCGTTGCGGCCTGCGTTGAAAGGGAGGAAGGCGTCGATGAAGGAGGGGTCGCTGGCTTCGAGATGCATAGCTGTCTCCTCGCGGTTGCGGGTTGCGGTCATTGTGCGCGATTGCGGAAGTTATGCAAAGGTCTCTATAGGGAGAGGGGGATTCGGCGCTTGTGCGCCGCGAGCGGGGGCGTCATTCCCGCCTACGCGGGAATGACGGCAAGGGGGCGCGGGAATGACGGCAAGGGGGCGCGGGAATGACGGCAAGGGAGCGCGGGAATGACGGAGAAGGGAGACGACGACGATGGCGGCGCGAGCGCGACGATGGCGCCGCGCCCCGGCGAGGGAGTATCATGCGCATCGGCGGCGGCGGCGCGGAGCGAGCCGGAGGCGCGGCGTTATGGACTTGAGCGAATTGGAGCCCGGACAATTGCTGATGGAGCGGCGCGTCGCGGTCACGGCGGAGCGGGCGGCGGCCTACGCTGCGGCGACGGGCGACGTCTGCGCGCTCTACGCCGAAGAGGGCGTCGTTCCGCCGATGGCGGTCGCGGCGCTCGCGCTCGCCGAGGCGATGGCGGCGGTCAGCCTGCCGGCAGGCGCGGTGCACACGGGGCAAGAGTTCGCGTTTCTGCGCCCCGTGACGCCGAACGCGGAGGCGAGCGTCGCCGCGCGGTGCGCCGCCAACAGCGTCCGGCGCGGGACGCGGTTCCTCGCGCTCGACCTGCGCGTCGATCTGGACGGCGAGCCCGCGATCGAGGGGCGGACGTCGCTTGCGATTCCCGAGGGAGACGGATGAGCGGCGCGCCCGAGACGCTGCGGCTGGCGGAGCGACGGATAACGCAGGCGCAAGTGGAGGGAGACGAATGAGCGGCGCGCCCGAGACGCTGCGGCTGGCGGAGCGACGGATAACGCAGGCGCAAGTGGTAAATTACGCGGACGCCAGCGGCGACCGCAATCCGCTGCATCTGGACGAGGCGTTCGCGCAAGGCACGCCTTACGGCAGGCGGGTCGTCCACGGGATGCTCGTCCTCTCGCTGCTGTCGGAGATGATGACGGCGGCGTTCGGCGGAGCGTGGCTGCGGGGCGGACGGCTTCGGGCGCGCTTCCGCGCTCCGGTTTTTCCCGGCGACGCGGTTCGAGCGACGGGGACGCTGAAAAGCGCGGAGGGAGGGGTCGCCGTGTACGAGACGGCGGTCGAGAATCAGGACGGGGCGAGCGTGATCACGGGCGAGGCGTCGGTTCCGCTGAGGGGCTGAGCGCGGGAGGGTTTGCGTGCCTGAGCATACGATTGCGGTGGACGCGATGGGGGGCGACTTCGCCCCGGCCGCGCCGGTCGAGGGCGCCGTCGCCGCGGCCCGCGAGGGCGGCGCGGCGATCATTCTCGTCGGCGACGAGGCGGCGGTTTCGGCGGAACTGGCCAAGCATAACGCGGACGGACTGCCGATCAGCGTCGCGCCGTCGGACGACGTCATATCGGAGACGGAGGCGCCGGCGCTCGCGCTGCGGAGCAAGCCGCGCGCCTCCATCGCGGTCGCGGTCGGGCTGGCGCGGGCGGGGAAGGCGCAAGCCGCCGTCAGCATGGGCTCGACGGGCGCGACGATGGCGGCGTCGGCGCTCGCGCTGGGGCTGTTCCCGGGGCTGGAGCGCCCGACGCTCGGCGGGCCGTTCATCGGCCTCGCGCCGGAGACGACGATCATCGACCTCGGCGCGAACGTGGACTGCAAGCCGTCGCAGTTGCTCAGTTTCGGCGCGCTCGGCGCGTCCTTTGAGCGGTTCTACCGCGGCAAGGAGTCGCCCCGCGTGGGGCTGCTCAGCGTCGGGTCGGAGGACGGGAAGGGGAGCCGGCAGGTGAAAGAGGCGTTTCCGCTGTTCCAATCGAGCGGCCTCAACTTCGTGGGGAACGTCGAGGGGCACGAGATCTTCGAGGGGAAGGCGGACGTCGTGGTGTGCGACGGGTTCGTTGGGAACGTGCTGCTGAAGTACACGGAGGGGCTCGCGGCGGCGGCGGGCCGTCATTTGGCCTCGCGGCTGGGGGCGGACAATCCGGCGGCGCAGGCGATATCCGGGCTCGCGGCGGCGGCGGAAGGCGGCGGCGGGCCGCTCTTCGGCGTGAACGGCGTCGTCATCGCCGGGCACGGGCGCTCCGGCGCGGCGAGCATCGCGCGCTCCGTCGCCCTCGCCCGCCAGGCGCTCGACCGCAACCTGGTCGGGACGATGCGCGACGACCTCGCGTCCGCGCTCTCCCGTGCCGAGGCGGGCGAATGAGCCGGCTGAGCGGCAAGCGGGCGCTGGTTACGGGCGCGAGCCGCGGCATCGGACGGGCGGTCGCGCTCCGGCTCGCGTCGGAGGGCGCGAGCGTCGCGCTCAATTACCGCGCCGGACGGGAGGAGGCGGAGGCCGTCGCCGCCGAGATCGCGGCGTCGGGCGGGAGCGCCGCCGTCTTGCAGGGCGACGTTTCGGTCGCGGCGGAGGCGGACGCGCTCGTCGGCGCGGCGGAGGCGGCGCTGGGCGGGCTGGACATTCTCGTCAACAACGCCGGCGCGACGCGCGACAACCTGCTGATGCGCCTCTCCGAGGACGATTGGGACGCGGCGCTGAACACGAACCTCAAGGGGGCGTTTCTCTGCGCGAAGGCGGCGATTCGCCCAATGCTGCGCCAGCGATTCGGGCGCATCGTCAATATGTCGTCGGTCGTGGCGCTCACGGGCAACCCCGGTCAGGCGAACTACGCGGCGGCGAAGGCCGGGCTGATCGGCTTCACGCGGACGGTCGCCCGTGAGGTCGCCTCTCGCGGCGTCACCGTCAACGCTCTCGCGCCTGGATTCATCGAAACGCAGATGATCGAGTCCATCCCGGACGATCTGCGGACGCGAATCCTCGAGCGCATCCCGCTTGGCCGCTTCGGCGCGCCGGACGACGTCGCGGGCTGCGTCGCGTTCCTGTGCGGCGACGACGGCGCGTACATCACGGGGCAGACGATCAGCATAGACGGAGGGCTGGCGCTGTAATGACGGATTGGCCTGAAGATCACGAGGGGCCGGGGCCGAAGATCATGGTGGTCGTCGCGCACCCGGACGACGCGGAGTTTATGTGCGCGGGGAGCGTCGCCAGATGGACGTCGGAGGGGCGCGAGGTCGTCTACGCGCTCGTCACCTCCGGCGACAAGGGCACGCCCGACCCAAGCATCGCGCCCGCCGACCTCGCCAAGATACGAGAGGGCGAGCAGCGCGAGGTCTGCCGCATCCTCGGCGTCCATGAGATCGAGTTTCTGCGCTACGAGGACGGCATGGTGCGGAACACGCTGGAGTTGCGGAAAGACGTCACACGGCTCATCCGCAGGCACAAGCCGAGCGCCGTCGTCACGCAGAACCCCACGGTGCGCTGGTCGGGGCATTACATCAACCATCCCGACCACCGCAACACGGGCGACGCGACGCTGGACGCGGTGTTTCCGTCGGCGCGCGACATGCATATGTTCCCGGACCTCGCCCGCGACGAGGGGCTGGACGCGCATATCGTCGAGCATCTGTATCTCGGCGCCCGCGACGACGCGGCGGACGTCTTTTTCGACGTAACGGCGACCGTCGAGACGAAACTGCGCGCCCTGAAAACGCACGCCAGCCAGATGCGATTCGTCCAATCGGAGGACGGCGGCCCGATGCAGGAGGAGCGCGAGTTCGACGAGCGCATATCCGGCTGGCTCAAGGAGCGCGGCGCGGCGAAGGGCATTCCCTACGCCGAATCGTTCAAGTACTTCCGCTTAGGATAGGGCAACGTGAGGCTCGCCGCCGCAACCGCCTTGCTGTTGGCGGCGCTCGCCGGCGCTTGCGGCGGCGGCCCGGTGACTGCGGACACGGAAGACCTCGTATGGACGGCGCGCCGCGCGGAGTAGGCGCGAGGCGGTTATGCTATGGCTCCGCAAGATGTCAGGCGCTCCGAAGGTTAGGCGATGGGCTATAAGGTAAGGGAAGCGGTTCGCATAGTGGAGCAAGACGGCTGGCGGTACGTCTACACTCGGGGGAGTCACCGCCAGTTCAAGCATCCGGTGAAACAGGGCAAAGTGACCATATCGGGAAACTTGGCGATGATATGCCTATTTGGAGATGGAACAGCGTTATGCGCCAAGCGGGACTCAAGGACTGATCGGGAGCGGCTATGCGGTACCTTGTCGTGATGCACAAGACCGGCACGGGCTATTGCGCGGGCGCCCCGGATGTTCCCGGCTGCGTCGCCACGGGCGCGACGCGGGAGGAAACGGAATCGCTCTTCCGCGAGGCGCTGGCGCTCCACCTCGATAGAGATCCCCTTCCCGAACCCCGCGCCCAAGCGGTCGAGGTTGACGGCTACAACGTCGTCATAGAGGAAACCGACAACGGCTACCGGGCGGAGCCGCAGGATATCGAGAACGTCCTCGCCGCAGCCGACACTCCCGAACGGGCGGAGGCGCTCATTCGCGAAATCATCGCCTGGCGCCTCGAAAGTCTCCGGCTGCGCGGCGAGCCGCCCCCGAAGCGCATATCCGAAATCCTCTACGTCGCCGCGGACGTCCCCGTCCCCGCTTAGCGTCTCGCGTGAGCGCTGCTATTCTTGTTGCGGCGCAAGCCCTGTATAAGTCAACGGCGAGGATGTGTAGCGTGAAGGATTACGCGATCCGGGGTCGCGTGCTCGGTGCGGTTATCATTGCGCTGACGTGCGTCGTCGCCAGCATAGGCTGTGCCTTGCCGCCCACCGCAACCCCGACGGCAGTTCCTACTGCTGCGCCAATACCTACTCCAACACCCGACCCTAACGACCCCTGCGAGACCATCTACTTCCTCGACCCCCACCTCGCCGGGCGGGGCGGCCATAGGGCGGTTTGCCGAGAGCACCACCGCTACGCGGGGCTAATTGACAGCCTAAACAGCACAGGCGTTGGCGGCAGGTATCTACACGGAGCCTTAATGGATTGTGCCCGCGAGACCGCAACTGCCGCAGGCCGGCAGCCTTGGCCTGCGCTGCAGTTTGTCCGGGGTATTGAGGAGTGCTCGGGGCTTGCGGCGGAGGCGGAGGCTCTCCTTGCCGGCGCAACACCAACGCCGGTGAGATCGCGCGGGTGGTAGTCCCCGTTGCTGGAGGCTGCGTTAGCGTATTGCATAGACGGGCGACAGATGGTATAGTGCGCGAGGCAAGGCAACTGCGGGAGCGCAAGGCGATGACTAAGTACTGGGTCGTGCGGGCAGGCTGGGACATACAAGACATCGTTGAGCGCGACGCCTTCATCGGGATCGGATTCGGAGGCGACGAGTTGGGAGACCTCTCTGGTCTCTCGCGGAGAGAAATTCGCCCGCTGGTCGAGGGGGCGCGCCCCGACCGGAAGGCCCGTTACTACTGGACCGCCGCCGGCCAGCTCTGGCGGTTCGTCAACAAGATCGAAGAGGGCGATTGCTTGTTGACCCCTCACAAGCGCACCCGTAACGTCCGCATAGGGCTGGTCAGAATAGGGCTGGTCAGAGGCGCATACGAATTCAAGCCGGGGCATCCGAGGCCGCATCGCAGACCCGTGGATTGGATCCGGACGGCGTCCGAGAACGACCTCCCTCCTATCAAGTCTCAGTTGACGGTTTTCAGTTTCCAGCCCCATGCGGACGAACTCGCTTGGCTGTTGAGGCCGTAGCGGCATCGCGTGGGCGGTGCGCCGCGCATGAGTAGCGGCGGCGGCGACCCTGTATGATATTGGCGCAGCCAGGAGCAAGCAAAATCGCGGGCGCAACCGTTCGCAAGGGCTATTGTGAACAACATCAGGCAGGAAGAGGCCATCAGAGCCTTTGTTCGACTCGGAGGCAGAGAGTTGCGAAGGAGAGGCAAAGGGAGCCACAGGGCGGTGCGAATGCCTAATCAGCGCCTCCTCGTGGTTCCGCAAGGCGCACTCAAGATCGGGCTGCTCAGCGACCTGCTCAAGTCCGCAGGCATCACTCGCGAGCAGTTCATCGCTGTGCTGTGAGGGCAAGGCTATGGTGATCACGCGAAAAGCGAATTACAGCGCATCCGCAATCGAGGTGGACGGCGTGGAATACCGCTTGATCGTCCACGACGCGGAGGAGGGCGGCTTCTGGGCGAAGGTTCGGGGGATGCCCGGGTGCGTCTCGCAGGGCGAAACGCTGGACGAACTCGAGGCCAACATCGCCGACGCCATCCGCTGCGCGCTCGAGTTCCGCTAGCGCAAGCGTAGCGGCGCCCCGCCCCGGCGTTGTGGTATCCTGTCGCGTTACGGGCGGCGAGAGGCTTCGCCCCCCGCGAGCGTGGGCCTGTGGCGCAGTTGGGAGCGCGCCTCAATGGCATTGAGGAGGTCGGGGGTTCGAATCCCCCCAGGTCCACCAGCCGCCCGGCGAATCCCCCCTGCGACAAACGCCCCTTGCGCGGACGCGTCTCTCTCCCTTACGATGACGACCCCAATCGGCACAAGCCGCGCGCGGGGACGACGCAGGCGGGAAGCGGACGGGGGGCGCTCCATTCTGCCCCATTCCTGCCCCAAACGCCCCCATTTCCGCCCCAAAACTGCTCCATAGGCGCCCTATAGCGAACCCGGCGCTAGGAGTAAATGGCGCAAAATGGCGCTGAATGGAGCGCCCCTTAAAAGGCAAGGCGCGCCGGCGGCCCGGACCGAGGAGAGCGGCGAGCGCTGTTGCGCCGCTGGATTCCCGCATGCGTGGGGAGCGACGGCGGATAGAGTGAAGGCGATGGCGGGCAAGACGTCCGAGAAGGCGAGGAAGGCCGAGGCGAAGCCGGGCGCGGAGGGGGGCGCCGCGAAGCCGGTCGTTCTGCTGTCGGGCGGCAACCCTCAGATCGCCAAGGCGGACGGCGACGCTCCCGTGCAGGCTTACATCGCGGCTATGCCCGGCTGGAAGAGCGATCTTGGCCGGCGGCTGGACGCCCTCATCGTTCGCGCCGCCCCCGGCGTCCGCAAGGCCGTGCGCTGGAACTCGCCCTGGTACGGCATCGAGGGCGAAGGTTGGTTCCTGAGTTACCACGTCTTCGCGCGCTACGTGAAAGTTACGTTCCTGCAAGGCGCGTCGCTGCGGCCCGTTCCGCCCGGCGCGGGCAAGGACAAGGACGCGCGCTGGATCGACCTCTACGAGGGCGAACTCGACGAGGAGCGGATGGAGGCGTGGGTCCGGCAAGCGGCGGCCATCCCCGGCTGGCGCGGGTTCTGACGTCATGCATCCGCCTCTCCCTTATGAGACCTTTGCATAACATACCGTCATTCCGGCGTAGGCCGGAATCCATTCGGCGCGATAGCGCCATAGACGCCGCGCAACGCGCCGGATCCCCCTCCCTATAAGTGGAGAGGACGCCGCAAACGCGGCGGGAGAGGGTACTGCGGTCGGGGGAGTGGGTTATGCATAAGATCCCTATAAGGAGAGGCGGATGCGGCGCGCTGGCGCTCGCCGCCGCGCTCGCGTTAGGCGCGTGCGCCGCGCCGACGCCAACCCCCGCCCCGGAGCCGCAGACGCTCCGCATCCGCTACTGGCAGGCGCCCTCGACGCTGAATCCGTACCTCTCCGCCGGCGACAAAGACGAGGACGCGGGCGCGGTCGTCCTCGAGCCGCTCGCCAACTACGCGCCGGACGGCGGGCTCGTCCCCAGGCTGGCCGTCGCAATCCCCACCCTGGCGAACGGCGGCGTCGCGTCCGACTTGCGCTCCGTGACGTGGACGCTCCGCGAAGGGTTGCGCTGGTCGGACGGCAGCCCGATGACGGCGTCCGACGCCGTGTTCGCCTGGCGCTACTGCGCGGACGAAGCGACCGGCTGCGCCAAGACGGAGGCGTTCGACGGCGTGACGTCTGTCGAGGCGCCGGACGACCGAACAATCCGCATCGCGTTCTCGCATCCCACGCCGTATCCGTACACGGCGTTCGTCGGCGCCGCCGTCCCGATCATCAGCGAGGCGCAGTTCGCTCCCTGCATCGGCGCGCCCGCGAGCGCCTGCGCCGGGCAAAGCGCGGCGCCGCTCGGAACCGGCCCCTACCGCGTCGTCGAGTTCTCGCCGGACGACCGCGCCGTCTACGAGCGCAACCCCTTCTACTGGGGCGCGGCGCCCTACTTCGACCGCGTGGTCATTCAGGGCGGGGGCTCCGCGATTGAGGCGGCGCAGGCCGTGCTCGAGCGCGGCGAGGCCGATTACGCTTGGAACCTGCAGGTCGAGCCGGACGCGCTGCGGGCGATGGAGGCCGGCGGACGCGGCGAGGTCGCGGCGGCGTTCGCGGGGCTCACCGAGCGCCTGTTCGTCAATCAGACGAACCCCGACCCCGCGCTGGGCGAGAGCCGCTCCGAATATCTGGGCGGCGCGAATCCGCACCCGTTCCTGACGTTCACGCCGATTCCGCAGGCGATGTCAATTGCGGTCGACCGCGCCGCCGTCGCCGCCCTGTACGGCTTCGCGGGCAAGCCCGCATGCAACGTCGTCGCCGCGCCCGCCAACTACGCCTCGACCGCCAACGACGGCTGCCTCGCGCAAGACGTCGCGGGCGCGAACCGCCTGCTCGACGCGAGCGGCGTCCTCGACTCGGACGGCGACGGCGTCCGCGAATACGAGGGCGTTCCGTTGCGCGTGACGTTCCAAACGACGGACAACGCCGTCCGAGCGCGGACGCAGGAACTCATCCGCGATTGGTGGCGCGCCATCGGCGTCGAGACGGAACTCGTCCAACGCGAGGCGAGCGTCTTCTTCGGGGGCGACCCCGCGACTGCGGGCGGGGCGTCCTACCGCCGATTCTTCGCCGACGTCCAAATGTTCACCAACGGCCCCGAGGCCGACCCGCAGCAGTTCCTCGCGGGCGGCCAGTGCGGGCATATTCCGACCCGCGAGAACAACTGGACGGGCGGCAACGTCGCCCGCTTCTGCGACCCGGCCTACGACGCGCTCTACGCCCGCCTCGCCGAGACGCCCGCCGGCCCGGAGCGCGAGAGCGTCGTCAAGCGCCTCAACGACCACATCGTTCAGGGCTACCGGCAGATCCCGCTCGTGAATCGCGGTCTCGTCTCGGCGCGTCTGACCTCGCTGCGCGGCGTCCGCTCCAACGCCTGGGACAGCGACCTCTGGAACATCGGCGAATGGCGCCGCTGAGGGCGGCGGGAAGAGGCTAGGGTCTGCGGCTAACTCGCCCTGGCCGTCCTGTTCCGCAAGAAGTCGTAACTGCGCTGGTTGGCGATTCGCGTAGCGATCCGCTTGGCAAGGTCCGACTTGCGCCCTTTGCTGCCCACTCGCATGCCGAGCCGCCGGGCCAGAGCAGCCAAGACCGCAACGGATTCTTTCGAGCGCTCCAGCGAAGCGACGACGTCATCGGTCGCCATCGCCTGCAGTTCCTCTTCCAACGCCGCGGCTCTGGCCTCGGCGTCTTCGCTTGCGGGGAATCTCGAAGGCTTAGGCGCCGCAGGGCTCCGCAGACCCAAAACCCTTCGCAGTTTCGGGTCGCCAGACGCCTGGTCCGCAAGCAAGGTCAAGCGCGACAAGCCGGCGGAGAGTTCCGCGCTCGACTCCAGGGTAGGAGTCGCCTCGGCGAGAGCCCGCAGTTCCTCGAGGAGTTTCTGCGCCTCCATTAGGGCGCCGATAAGTTCGGCCTTCTCTTCCTCCGAGGGCAGAGAGAGCAGCAGCCCCTTGAGCCCCCGGAAAAGGGTTCGGTTACGTATGGCGCTTCGCGGCTCGCCATGTCTACGACCCCAACTTCGCGTCCGCGAACGCGGCGGCGTAGAGACGCGCCTCATCCTCCGTCGCGCCGTCATTGATCTGCGACGTGTACGCTTCCTCGTAGGCCGCCGCGTAAGTCGCCGCCTCCTGATCCTCGCGCCCCGCGAGTTTCGCGTCGGCGTAGGAGAGCGCGTAGATGTGCGCCCGGGCCTCTGGCCATATGGATTGTTTGCTATTGTAAGCACTATAGTACCCCTGGGCGTAAACTAGCTCTGCGTCGTCTGCGAGTCCGCGTTCATTAGCGTAATGCAATGATCTGAAGAGGGCATCGGCATCGCGATGCGCGCGTTGCTCAGAAAGACCATCCGCCTTCGCCGAAGCGAAGGCGACAGCATACTGATGCGCTGCGTTTTCCGGGTCGTCCCACCCATTGTTGATTGCTTGCCCCAACCCTTCCTCATAAGCATCAGCGTAAGCGTCAGCGTAAGCCTCGGCCCAAGAGTCGATATTGACTTCTGCTGTGTCTTCTTGCTTTGGTGTGAACGTAGCGAACTGGAAGCCCTGCAGATAACGCCATGAATAATCAACCCGCATTCGAACACTGACCTCCGCCGCCTGTTCATAGCCACGCGCGGCTGCTGATGCCAACGCAGCCGCCTCGTCATTCGTCTGTCCACTATAAACATAGCTCATGGCGTAGACCGATGCGTAGGTGTGAGCCGCCACTCCGGTCGCGTCTGTCTGATCGAAGGAGAGGGCGTAGAGTTCGGCAAACGCCGTCTCCGTCGGGTCAATTCCGGCTGAGAACGGCCCCCATCCGTTTCGCCGCGCTGCTTCGCTTGCGCGCCCCAGAGCATCCGCCAGCGGCGCAGGCGAATCGTCGGCCACCGCCTTTGCAAAGGCAGCGGCGTAGTCCGCGAGGGCGGCTTGGACGTCCTCTTCGTCCTCTTCGTAGAAACTGCTGCCGATGGCCAAATGGTAGACGACGCCGCTGGCGTAGGCGCGGGCGTCTGTGTTGTCGAGCCCCAACGCTTTCGCATCCACAAAAGCCTCAGCGTAGGTCTCCGCGTCGTCATTCTCCAACCCTTCCGCGTCGGCGGAGCCAAGCCCGGTAATGTATTCGGTAGGACGAGGCGTAGGCGTGGCCGTCGGCATAGGGGTAGGAGTAGGCGTGGGCTCCGGCGTTGGCGTAGGAGTCACCGTGGGGGTAGGCAACGGCGTAGCCGTCGGTTCGGGCGTAGGCGTAGGCGAAGCGCACCCCGCGACGATGATGAGCAGAGCGGACAGACCGACGACGGCAAGCGCCTTGCGAAGCATGCGAGACCCTCCTGTGACACGGAGCGAAGGTGCTTGCAACAGGTCTTCTGCCCGACGTGGACCGACAGGAGGGCGCACTGCCCTCCGTCCGTGACAAGCGGTCCACACGCACACAACCTGCGAGCAGCCGAGCCTCAGACCTGTTGCGGAGCGTACTCTAGCAGGCGGGGCGGAGGATGGCAAGGGGGTTGACAATACAAGAGCCCAAGACATAGAATCGGCCATCATAGAGGAGATGGAGTCCTATGAGCCTCATCCAAGCCGCAATCGCAAGCATACCGTTCCCGCAGCTCCCTCTGATGACGAAGCTGCGGTTCGCTTCCTTTCTGGGTCAGCGTGACATCAATGTTGGCGAGAAGGGGATCGATGCCCTCGTGAATGCCCGCATAATTGAAAGGTTGTGCGATGCCGCGCAGTGCTTTCACCCATTCCAAGTTTGGCCTATCGCACACCTGCTCCACAACGTGAAAATTGATTTGGGCGTCGGCATCCAGCATTATGGATTGGATGTTGCGGCTACGGAGAGATTTGTTAAACTGCAAGTAACAGAACGAATCAAGGATTGGTTTGAGCGATTCCCCCAAAATGAATATCTCATTGATTTCAATGAACGTCTAATGCCGATGCTTCTGTGGCTAGAGTCATATTATCTGCCTCAGATTCGCGGCGTGTTCAGGGGAGTGGGCACTAGGACCAACAAGCGTAATCGCCGCGATTTGTTGCGGCGACACTCGTTGTCAGTAGACAAGATTATTGAATTGCGTAAGATGATACTCGGAGACGCACTTTGGCATGACCCTGCAGAACAATCTTACTTACTATTCAGGTCTATGTCTTTCTCTCAACGCGATAAATTCAAAGGGAACCTCCGCACGGCCTACGATCTCTATGAGATAGCGGAACTGCTTCGACTTTACATCGAAGAGGTGTCGGGTAGGCTATTGCCTAAGGAATGGGACCCTCTAGGAGAACCCGATCCTAAGTGGGTCACGCACCGTTATGGATGCGAGCCGCAATTCGGCAATCCTGTTTTTATGAAGTCATTGGTTCGTGCGTATGGACTAGACCCATCGCCTCGCGTGCTATGGCTAGTTGAAGGACAAACCGAAGAAGCGTTCATTCGTCATTACACAGAAGGAATGGATTTCGATATAACGAATTCCGTCATCATTCAGAATCACACAACTGACGCCACGATGAAAAAGCCGACAGAATGGCTGAAATCAAACCTTGAAGCTGCTTACAAACAGCACCAATTTGTGACGATTACGTTTGATGACTCGAACGATATCCGCCGCAACGTCGATAAATTGAAAGGCGAGCACCGTATCAACCTATACTACACTTTGAACAAACCTGACTTCGAACTGGCTAATTTCACGACGGGTCAACTAGTGGATATTATGTGCGAATGGGCCTCAGAATCAATAGAATCAATGCAAATCCCGAAAAACGCCAAGATGGAAATCATTAGTAAATTTACTAACGAAAGCGAGCCGAATTGTGGTAATTTGATTAAGACATTCAATAGTGTTTTTGCGTCACATGACTTGCATTCCGGCATAAAAAAAGGAGAGGAATGGGGCAAGAAATTGGCGGATCATCTCCTCAATATGCAGGAGCGCCCCTTGTCAAGCGGATCCTTATCAAAAATCGAGAAGCAGATTCGTGAGGTTCTATTCGCTACTCATCCCGCGATAGAATTCAATGCCTCTATAGAGCGCATCCGGGCAAACCCAATTACGTCGCGGAAGACTAGCCACATTCACCCTGATTCACTTGAGATACGCTGAGATAAGCCGCATCCTCGAGCCGTTCCTCGTGCCGCCCCCTACCCCGCCAGCGCCGCCGCGACCTCCTCCTCCGTGAGGCCGTAGACCTCGCGGGCCTTGCGGGGCGTCACGAGGCCGTCTTGCAGGTCGCCCTTCACGAGTTCGCGGTCGCGCTCCGCCGGGGGGAGGACGCCGCCGCCGCCGCCCGTCTCGATGCTAAACGACTCGCCCGGGGCGAGGCCGATGTTGGAGGCGATGCCGGGGTAGCGCTCCTCGCGCTCCGTGCCCGGATGGACGACGACGTAGGCGTTCGCGCCGCCGCCGTCGGAGGAGAGGCGCAGCAAGTCGTCCGCCGTGATCAGTCCGCTCGCCGTTTTGGTCGCCGTCGCCGTCGTCATATCCGCGCCTCGCTCGTTGCGTTGGAGAGAGTATAGCGCCCGCGCGACCGCCTTACGGCGCGGCGCGCGCGGCGCGGACACGGAACGCGGCGGGCTCCGACGTCTTGTCCGCGAACGCGGTCACGACGAGCGTGACCGGGGCGTCGGCGCGGAACGAGGCGGAGCCGCCGGCGAGGCGCAACGCCCGAACGGACGCCTCGCTCCCCCGTCCCTCCACCAGGCGGAGCGCGAACCGCTGCTCGACGCTCCGCCCGCAGGCGCGGACGAATCCGTCCGCCGTCCAATCGCCGTCGCTTTCGGCGTCGTCGAAGAAGCCCGCCTCCGGAACGGCGACGTCGTCGATGGCCCACCCCGGGCGGTTGATCGCGTCGTCGGTCACGTAGTCGAACCTAAGCAGAACGCGGCGCCCGGCGAACGGAGATAGGTCGGCGCGCTCCAGCCGCCAGCCGCCCGACGCGCCCGTGTAGGCCGGGCCGTAGGCGGCGCGGTAGGGGTCGCGGGCAGTCGCGCTCGTCGGAGCGAGGATCTCCCATGACGCGCCGCCGTCGAGAGAGACCGAGACGTAGCCGTGGTCCCAAAGCGGCTCGATGTCCCGCCAAGCGCGGAACTCCAGCGTCGGCGAGACGGCGTCCGTGAGGTCGAGGGAGCGCGTGAGCGTCGAGTTTATGGAGTCGCCGCGGTTGCCCCACCAGCACGATTCGCCGCTGAACGGCGCGATGGGCAGAACGGGCGTCGAGGCCGCGCCGGTAAACGTCACGTCCAGCGGCTCGTCCGGCTCTATGGCGAGCAGCCACGCGCCGAACTGATTGACTTCCCCATCGGTCTCTCCGGGCCCCGTGAGCATGCGGCGAGGCCGGATAGGCGGCGGCGCGTCCGCGTAGCCGTAGGGCGGCGACTCGCCGCCGGCGGCGTTGGCGGCGGCCCAATCGGCGAAGAGCGCCTCGAAACGCAGACCGCTCCCGGCCTCGTCCAGCGCGGCCTGCGCGCCCGCCGCGCCGTCGCCGGGGTTCGCGGCGATCCGCGCGATTGCGCCGGGGCCCAGACGCTCCGCCAAGTAAGAGGAGAAGAGCGACGCGGCGGCGTAGTTCGGGAGAACGTCCTCCGACAGCGGCGGCCAGTCGCGCAGCGAGACGCCCGGGTCGCGCCGGTAGGCGCCGGCAGGCGCGCCGCCGTAGCCCAGCGAGCGCGCGGCCAGTTCCGCGAAGCCCTCGTGCGTCCACGCGGACTCCGTCGGATCGGCGAGCCAGTGCAGGAGATGCTGCAGTTCGTGCGCGAGCGTCCCCAAATACGCTTGCCCTCCGACGGGCGCGACGAGATTGAGATAGAAGCCGACGCGCTCGTTGCTGTTCGAGCGGACGGCGGACGGCAGCGCGTCGCTTGCGCTGAAGTAGCCGAACGCTCCGGGGAAATGGCCGTGCGCGATGGCGATCCGCCCAGGGAGCGCCCGACCCGGGGCGACGAGCGCGATGACGCCGGGGAGAATCTCGCGCTCGAACGTCTCGGCGGCGTCCGTCAGCGCCCGCTCGTCCACTTGCGCGGACGTCGGGAAATACCAGACGGCGTTGGCGCTGACGAGGCGGACGGTCGCGTCGAACGCGAACACGCGCTCATTGAGCAGATCGAATCCCTGCAAGCGGCGCGTGAATCCGACGCGCTCGTTCGCGTAAAGCGTTTCGTCGGGGACGGGCGCAGCGTCCGCGCCGAAGAACCTGCGGGCGAGCGCGTAGTCGTCGCGGGGCGGAGCGTCGGGGATAGGCGGCCCCGGCGCATCCGCGGCGAGCGTCGGGAGCGCGGCGAGCGGCGTCGGCGTCGGGACGGGGGCGAGCGTCGGAGGGGGCGTCGGCGAAACGGCGGGAACTTGCGCCGGAGCGCCCCCGGCGCAGGCGGCGAGCGCCAGGCTGACGGCGGCGAGCGCGGCGAGCGGCAGGCGGCGGCGCATCGAGTTCAGTTGTAATGATCCATCGCGTACCGCGCGCCATGCGCGGCCCACGCCTCGACCGCGTCGGCGGCGCGGCTCACCGCCTCCCGCGCCGCCGTCTCCTCCTCCGGCGCGAACGCTCCCAGCACGTAGCCGACGGCCCCGCCGTCCGGCCTGCCGATGCCGACGCGCAGGCGGGCGTAGTCGCTCGTTCCGAGAACGGCGTTGATGGAGTTGAGCCCGTTGTGCCCGCCGGAGCCCCCGCGCTCGCGCAGGCGCGCCTTCCCCAGCGGAAGGTCGAGGTCGTCGAGAACGATCAGCGCGGCGCCGACGGGAACGCGGAATCTGTCGAGCGCGTAGCGGACGGCCTCGCCCGACAAATTCATATACGTGCGCGGCTTGACGAGCGCGACGCGCTTGCCGGCGATCCGCCCCTCCCCCAGCAGCGCTGCCTTGCGCTTGTCGTTCAGCGTCGCGCCATGCCTAGCGGCGAGTTCGTCAACGCAACGGAAGCCGACGTTGTGCCGCGTGTTCGCGTACTTCGCCCCGGGGTTGCCCAGCCCGACGACGACCAGCGGAGCGTCGCGCTCCTCTTTGCGCCGCAGAATCCGGCCAACGAGCCCGCCGCTCACAGCAGCGCTCCGCCGGGCGAAACGTCCGGCGCCTCGCCGCTCTCCGCGAACGCGATCAACTGCTCCTCGCTGATGATCGGAACGCCTAGACGCTCCGCGTCGGCGAGTTTGGATCCGGCCTCCTCGCCCGCCACCACGAAGTTCGTCTTCTTGCTCACGCTCCCGCTGACCTGCCCGCCGCGCTCCTTGATATGCGCCTCGGCCTGCGAGCGCGTGAAGCCTTCCAGCCGCCCGGTGACGACGAACCGCATGCCTGCGAGCGTCTGCTCGACGCCGGACGCCCCCGCGTCGCCTTGCGTCTCCGCGTCCACCGCCTCCACGCCCGCCTGCGCGAGCCGCTCGACGATGCCCCGGTTGCCCTCGTTGGCGAAGTGCGCGGCGATGGCCGCGGCGACGATCGGGCCGACGCCGGGAATCGCCTCCAGTTCCTCCCGGCTCGCGTCCATTAGCCTGCGAACGTTCCCAAACCGGCGCGCCAGCAGATCGGCGGTCTCCGCCCCGACGTGCAGAACGCCGAGCCCGGAGAGGACGGCGGGAACGGGGCGGCGCTTGCTCTCCTCTATCGCGGCGGCGAGATTCGCGGCCGACTTCTCCCCTATGCGCTCCAGCCCCGCGAGCGTCTCCGGCGTAAGGCCGTACAGGTCGGGCAAGTCGCGGACGACCGCCAGTTCCTCCGTCGGATGGGGATAGACCTGCCGCGTCTCCAGATCGCAGGCGGAGTGGACGCCCAGCAGTTGCGCGACCAGTTTCTCGCCGAGCCCCTCGATGTCCATCGCGGCCTGCGACGCGAAATGCCGGACGCGCTCGTACCGCTGCGCCGGGCAGGCCACGTTGACGCAGCGATGCGCCGCCGCACCCTCGTCCCGCGCGACGGGCGACCCGCACGAGGGGCACACGCCCGGCATCTCGAACGGCGCCTCCGTTCCCTCCCGCCGCTCCAAGACCGGCCCCACGACCTGCGGAATCACCTCGCCGGCGCGCTCGACGACCACGTAGTCGCCGACGCGGACGTCCTTGCGGCGGATGTCGTCCTCGTTGTGGAGCGTCGCCTGCCGAACCGTGACGCCGCTCACCTGCACCGGCTCCAGCATGGCGTAGGGATTCAGCGCGCCCGTGCGCCCGACGTTGATCCCGATGCCGGTCAGGCGCGTCACCGCTTGCTCCGCCGGAAACTTCCACGCGACCGCCCAGCGAGGCTCGCGCCCCACGAACCCCAGGTGCCGCTGGTAGTCCAGCCGGTCGATCTTCACGACCACGCCGTCCGTCTGATAGTTCTGCTCGTCCCGGGCGCGCTCCCACCGCTCGCAGTACGCCGCGACGCCCTCCAGCGACTCGACGCGCGCGGTCTCCGGGTTGACGCGGAAGCCGAGCCCGCGCAGCCACTGCAGCGTTTCGTAGTGCGTCGGCGGCGTCTCCGCGCCCTCCGCCCACCCCAACTGATAGAACCAGATGGCGAGCCTCCGCCCGGCGGTCACGCGAGGGTCCAACTGGCGCAGCGACCCGGCGGCGGCGTTGCGCGGATTGGCGAAAGGCGCCTCGCCCGCAGCCTCGCGCTCCTCGTTCAGACGGCGGAAGGCGTCGCGAGGAAAATAGACCTCTCCGCGAACCTCCATGCGCGGCGGCGCGGACTCCGGCCCCTGCAGGACGAGCGGTGCCGACTTGATCGTCCGGACGTTCAGCGTCACGTCCTCGCCGCGCGCGCCGTCGCCCCGCGTCGCCGCCCGCGTCAAGCGTCCGTCCTCGTAGGTCAGCGCGATGGCGAGGCCGTCTATCTTCGGCTCGCACGCCATTGCGAAGTCCTCGCGCTCCAGCAGCCCGGCGGCGCGGCTGCGCCACGCGGCGAGTTCGCCCTGATTGAAGGCGTTCCCCAAACTCAGCATCGGGCGCGGATGGACGACCTCCGCGAACTGCGGCGCCGGCTCCGCCCCGACGCGCTGCGTCGGCGAGTGCGGGTCGGCGAGGTCGGGGCGCGCGGCCTCCAGCGTCAGCAGTTCGCGGAAGAGCGCGTCGTACTCCGCGTCGGCGATGAGCGGAGCGTCGAGAACGTGATAGCGGTAGTTGTGGAGGCGCAACTGCTCGCGCAACTCGCGGATGCGTTCGGCGGCGTCGGTCATAGCGCATAGTATAAGCGCGGCGCGCCGCGCCCCCGCCTGGCGCCCGTCATTCGGGCGTAGGCGGGAATCCCGTGTCCCCCTCTCCCAATAGGAGACCTTTGCATAAACATACCGTCATTCCCGCGAAAGCGGGAACCTACCCCCCATCGGACAGCGGGCGCTTGCGCCCCGCCCAGCGCCTCGCGCACAATAGCCGCGACGCATCCCAACGGAGCGGCGCCCTATGGCCGAGAACACGATAGCCAACCGCACCCTCTTCATCGCCGACAACCTCGACGTCCTGCGCGGAATGAACAGCGCGACCGTCGACCTCATCTACCTCGACCCGCCCTTCAACTCCGGCAGGGCGTACAGAGCCCCCGTCGGCTCCGTCGCGGCGGGCGCCGCCTTCAAGGACGCCTGGACGCTCGACGACGTCAAAGAAGAGTGGGTGGACGAAATCGAGGAGCGCAATCCCGCCCTCCACTACGCGATCAGAACCGCAGGGTTCTCGTCCGGCCGGGCAATGCAGGGCTACCTCACCTATATGGCCGTGCGCCTCATTGAGATGCGCCGCGTCCTCAAGCCGGAGGGCAGCGTCTACCTCCACTGCGACGACACGGCGGGCCGCTATCTGAACGTCGTGATGGACTCCGTGTTCGGCGCGCACAACTTCCGCAATATGATCACTTGGAAGCGGACGAGCGCGCACACCGCCTCCCGTAGGTTCGGGCGCGTCGCGGACATGATTCTCTTCTACGGCGGGAGAGACATCAACGCGGACGCGGTTCGCTCGTCGCTCGACGAAGGATACGAGCGCGGGTTCTACCGGCACGAGGACGAGCGCGGAGTCTACCGCGTGGGCGACTTGACCGCAGCCGGCTCGACCGGAGGCGAAAGCGGCCAGCCGTGGCGGGGCGTCGACCCGGGGGTGAACGGGAACCACTGGAGGCCGCCCCGCGGCGACTACGCCGAATGGATAGACGAAAACGTCATTCCCGATTACTTGGATATCAAGGGCGTGATGGCGAGGCTGGACGCGCTGGACGCGGCGGGGCTCATCGCGTGGCCCCAGAAATCCGGCGGCGTCCCGCAACTCAAACGCTACCTTGCCTCCAGCGCGGGACAGGTCCCCACCGCGATATGGAGCGACATCAAGCCCGTGCACGCGTGGTCGAAAGAGCGCACCGGCTACCCGACGCAAAAGCCAATCGCGCTGCTGGAGCGCATCGTCAAGGCGTCGTCCAACGAAGGCGACGTCGTGCTCGATCCCTTCTGCGGCTGCGCCACGACCTGCGTCGCGGCGGAGAAGTTGGGGCGCGAGTGGATCGGCATCGACCTCTCGGAGAAGGCATACGATCTCGTCGTCGAGCGCCTCGCCAAAGAGGTGCAGGTCTCTTCGGACGACTTGCGCGGCGCGAGGCGGCCGTTCTCCGGGTTCGTCGGCAATGTGACGCGGCGGATGGACGCGCCGAAGCGCACGGACCTGCCGCCCGCGCCCGCCGGGGAGCGCCGCTCTCCCAACGTCAGGGCCGCGCTTTACGCCGCGCAGGAGGGCAAGTGCAACGGCTGCGAATGGCGCATGCCGGTTCACGCGCTCACGATAGATCACATCCATCCGAGGTCTGAGGAAGGCCCCGACGTCGACGCCAACCTGCAACTCCTCTGCTCGTCCTGCAACAGCGTCAAGAACGCCCGAATAATGACGCTGGAGCAATTGCGTGATGCAACGAAAGCGCGAGGCACGCACGTCTCCCTCTCCGAGGGAGAGTAGGGGGTGCTGGGTGCTGCCTCGCGCCCGGCGGTTCGAGTGCCTGCCGGCGGCGTAGGAGGCGCAGGAGAGGGACAGCGTATAATGGGGCTCGGAGGGAATGATAACGATGGGTATGAAGTGCGCCGACTACAAAGTCTGTTTGCAGTGGGATGCCGAGACCAAACAGGTGGTCGCGGATATTCCCGCGCTCGGGATCAGCGACTACGCTCTCGACGCAGCGTCGGCTTTCGAGAGCCTGCGGGAAATGGTCGCCTTCCACCTCGAGTGCCTCTTCGAAGAGGGGGCTCCCGCGCCCGTGGAGACGGACGGAAGCGAGGGCGTGTTCATCAGAGTTCGCCGCCCGTCCCGTGCCGCTTAAGCCGCTGCCGCCCAGAGAAGCGATCCACAGGCTGCGCCGAGCCGGATTCGTTCAAGTACGGCAACGAGGCAGCCATATCCGCTTCAGCGACGGGCGCGGACGCAATGTGACGGTTGCGGTCCACGCCCGCGACATTCCCGAGCCGGTTATCAGGCGAATCATCCAGCAAGCCGGCATTTCGGAGCAAGCGTGGGGCAACCTCTAACCCTCTGCCGCCTCCGCCCATTCCACGCTCTTGCCGACGCCGTTCCGCAAGGTCTGCGGCGCCGCGTTCCCCAAACGTCTGCCCGCTCGCTCGCCGCGCCGGAGTAGGCCGCGTATGAGCAAGAGCACCCAGCGGAGTCCAGGCTGCGCGGGACTCCGCTGGGCGGCGCACGAAGACCCAACTCCGCCGGCGCGCTGTGCGCTGTGCTAGGATTCGCGCAGGCGCAAGCGGCAGGGGGCGCGGCATGCGGATTCTGGTGACGGGCGGGCTGGGGGTGAACGGCTGCTGGGTCGTCCGCGACCTGCTCGAGATGGGCCACGAGCCCGTCGTCTTCGACGTCCGCCCCGACTTCACGCTGCTGCGCGATCTGACGGGCGAGTTCGCGTTCGTCGAGGGCGACGTAACGTCCGCCGAGCAACTGGCCGCCGCATGCGAGGGGCGCCGCGTCGAGCGCGTCTGCCACCTCGCCGCCGTCTACCCGGACGCCGCCGACGCCGACCCCGCGCACGGCTTCGCCGTCAACGCGCTCGCCACCGTCCACGTCCTCGAGGCGGCGCGCAAGGCGGGCGTCGACCGCGTCGTGTTCACGAGTTCCATCGGCGCGCTCTCCCCAATGACGGACGAGCATCTGGAGCCGGAAATGAAGCCCGTTGACGAGACGTTCCCCGCCTACCCCACCGGCGGCGTCTACGGCGCGGCGAAGGCGGCGTCGGAACTGATGGGCATTCAATATCAGCGGCTCTACGGGATCAAGTTCGCCGCGCTGCGGTTCGCCGCGATTTACGGCTTGGGGAAGGGCGCGGAGCGGCACGGAAGCCACAACGTAATCTGGACGGAGATGATCGAGAACGCCATCGCCGGACGCCCGACCGTCGTTCCGCAGGGCGGGGATCAGCGGCTCGACCTGACCTACGCGCGGGACGTCGCCCGGAGCGTGACGCTCGCCTGCCTCGCGGACGATTTCGAAAGCAGCGTGTTTCACATTGGAAGCGGGCGCACCTACACGCTGCGCGATTTCGCGGACGGCGTGCGCGCCGCGATTCCGGGCGCTCAGATCGAGGTCGGCCCCGGGCTCGACCCGCGCGGACTCGGGCCAAGAGGGTATTATGCGCTAGACATCAGCCGCGCCCGGCGCGAATTGGGCTACGAGCCGCTGTACGATCCGGAGAAGGCCGCGCGCGACTGGGCGGAATGGACGGAGCGGCTGGAGTTGAGGCGGGAGTAGGCGATGGACACGTGCAAGGCCGCCGTTTTCGTCGGCGCGAACGAGCCGCTGGAGATTCAGGAGTTCCCCGTGCCTCCGGCGGAGCCCGGCGGCGCGCTCGTCCGGATGCGGATGGCCGCGATCTGCGGAACGGACGTGCACGCTTGGCGTTTGGACGCGACGCCCGCCCCGATGATCTTCGGCCACGAGAACGTCGGCGTCTTAGAGGAGGTCTCGCCGGAGATCGAGGCCGACGTTCTGGGGCAGCCGCTGCGCCCGGGCGACCGCGTGATCTTCCGCGACGCGCCTTGCGGACGCTGCTTCCGCTGCGCGCTCGGCGAATCGTGCGAGCGGACGCGCTCCTACGGGATGATGCGCTCCGACGAGCCCCCGGGCCTGCGCGGCGGATTCGGCCAGCGCATCCTGCTGAGCGCGACGCCCTGGCTGCTGCGCGTCCCCGACGACGTGTCCGACGAGCGCGCGCTGCTGAGCGTCATCGGCAACCACACGCTGCTGAACGGGATCGAGCGCATCGGCGGGGTGAATCTCGCCGACGTAGTCGTCGTGCAAGGCTCCGGCCCCATCGGCATGGGCGCGCTGAATCAGGCGCTGCTCGGCGGAGCGGGGCGCGTCATCGTCGTCGGCGCGCCGGAGAGCAGGCTCGCGCTCGCCCGGTCGCTCGGCGCGGAGGCGACGGTGGACATCGCGGACTATCCGACGCCCGAGGCGCGCGTCGAGCGCGTGATGGAGTTGACCGGCGGGCGCGGCGCGGACTTGACGATAGAGGCGTCGGGCGGGCTGACCGCGTTCCAGGAGGGCTTGGAGATGACCCGCTTCGGCGGGCGCTATCTCGTGGTCGGGCAGTGGACGGACTACGGGCCGCTCTCCGCGAATCCCGCGCTGCTCACGCGCAAAGTCATTCGCGTTCAGGGCGTCTTTTCGGCGGGGCCGAGGCACATCATCCGCTCGCTGCAGGCGATGCGGACGATGGTGGACAGGCCGGTCGAGGATCTGATCACGCATCGCTACGATTTGGAGGACGTCAACGAAGGCTTCGCGGCGCACGAGCGGCTCGAGGCGATGGTTGCGGTTATACTGCCCAACGGCGGGGCGTAGGCGCAGGCCGGGAGCAAGGAGAACGGGCGATGGCCAAAGGCGGATACAAGATCATAGACAGCGACATGCACGTGATGGAGCCGCCCGACCTCTGGCAGCGGTACACCGACAAGAGGTACCGGGGCCAGGCGCAGGTGGGGATCACGTCCGACAACGTGCGCGACCTCCGCACCACGCACCCGGACGGCAAGCCGTGGGGCTCGACGTCGCAGGCCGTCCGCGCCGCGGGCGGCGGCAACCCGAACCGCCCCGGCGGGAAGAACTACGAGCGCAACCAGCGCCTCTACGCCGGCCACGCCGAGCGCGGGTGGTCGACCGAGGTGCAGTTGGAGGCGATGGACGTCGAGGGGCTGGACGTCGCCGTGCTCTTCCCGACGCGCGGCCTGCACACGCTCGCGGAGCCGGGCATGGAGCCGGGCCTCGCCGCCGCCCTCGCCCGGGCCTACAACGACTGGCTCTACGACTTCTGCGCGCCCGCGCCGGACAGGCTCGTCGGCGCCGCGATGATCTCGCCGTTCGATATGGACGACGCCGTCGCCGAGGTCGAGCGCGCCGTCGGGGAACTCGGCTTCCGCGCCGTCTTTATGCGCTCCAACCAGATGACGGACAAGCCGTGGCACGACCCGTTCTACGACCCGCTGTGGAGCGCGCTGGAGGAGCGGGGCGTCGCCATCGGGTTTCACGAATCGTCGTCGTCCGGGGCGCGGCAGGTCGGCGAGCACTTCGAGCCGAACTTTATGCTGCGCCGCGTGTTCGCGCAGCCCGTTGAGCAGATGATGGCGCTCGCCAGTTTCTGCGGCGGCGGCGTGCTGGAGCGCCACCCCAACCTCCGCGCCGCGTTCCTCGAGGCGAACTGCGCCTGGGCGCCGTGGCTCCTGTGGCGCCTCGACGAAGCCTACGAGCGCGAGGCCGACGTGTTCGTCCCCGAACTGGCGATGGCCCCCACCGAATACTTCAAGCGCCAGTGCTGGATCTCCGTCGAGCCCGACGAGGAGCCCGCCAAGTACGCCATAGATTGGGTGGGCGGCGACAAGATGGTCTTCTCGACCGACTACCCCCACGGCGACTCGAAGTACCCCGAAGCGGTGTCGAGTTTCCTCGAACTCGGCGTGCCGGAGAGCGACAAGAAGAAGATCCTCTGGGACAATTGCGCGAGCCTCTACGACCTCGCGGGCGTTCCCGCAAGCGCTTAGCGCCGAATCCGCGAAGACCGGAGCCGGCGGAGAGGAGAGTTGCAGCGATGACCACCTTGACCAAAACCGAGACCGCGCTCGACGCGTTCGTCGCCAAGACGAGGGCGCTCTTCGCCGAAGAGCCCGACCTCGAGAGGCGCTGGATCGCGCTGACGCCGATCCTGACGGAGTTCCTCGCCGACCCCGCCGTGCAGGAGGCGTCGCGCCGCTGGCCCGCCAATGAGTTCACCGACCGCGCCGAGAACCTCCTCTTCTACGAAGACCCCGACTACGGCTTCGTGGTCAACGCGCTCAAGCGCGAGGCGAAGGCCAAGCCCGCCGTCCACCCGAAGTACCCGAACTGGCGCGGGATCCACGACCACGCGCACATCTACACGCTCTACGGCGTGCTCGTCGGCCACGAGATGATCGAGCGCTACCGCCCGGTCGAGGGCGCGGAGCGCCGCCCGGACTGCGTCCCCATTGAGCAGGTGGGGAACTTCCGCGTGGAGCCCGGCTCCGTCGACCTCGTGCGCCCCTACGAGATCCACGCCGAGCGCAGCCTCGGCGAGCAGACGGTCGCCGTCATCATCCGCAGCGAGAAGTCGGGCGACTTCCTGCAGGGCCGCTACGACGCCGAGTCCGGCGCCTACTGGGAGGGCTACGGCCCCATCCAGCGCGAAGTCGAGATGTTCGCGGACGCTTAGTAGGGCTGGGGACGCGGGGAAGACGTGGGCCCAAGATCACCAAGAGGCGAGCGTCCCGTAAGCACCTGCGCCGCCGCCTTCGCGCGCATCGCCGACGAGGGGAGAGTCCGCTAGGCCGTCCGCTACGCCGTTACCCCGGCTCCCATTGACTGCCATTCCTCGCAGGCGGGAACCTACTCAGTCGCCGCGTTTGCCCATGCACTGCCAAGTGCAACGCGGGCGCTATACTCTCCCCAACGCAAACGGCGAGGCGCGGATATGACGACGGCGACGGCGACCAAGACGGCGAGCGGCCTGATCACGGCGGACGACTTGCTGCGCCTCTCCTCCGACGGCGTTCGCGGCGAGTTGATTCGAGGAGTTCTGATCGAGACGATGCCCACCGGACGCGAACACGGCCAAATCGCAGGGAGACTGACGGTGCGCTTGGGGAGTTTCATCGAGTCCCGCGGGTTGGGCGTCTACACGACCTCGGACTCCGGCGTCTGGCTCGAGCATGACCCGGATACGGTGCGCGAGCCCGACGTCGCGTTCTTCTCGGCGGAGAAGAGCCCGCCGGACGAGCGCGTGACCGGCTACGCGCAGGTCGCGCCCGACTTGGCCGTCGAGATCGTGTCGCCGTCCGACCGGCTTCCCGCCGTGAACGACAAGGCGCTGATGTGGCTGCGCTACGGCGTTCGCCTCGTATGGGTCGTCCGCCCCGACGAGCGGCGCGTCGACGTCCACCGCGACGGCCATGCCGTCGCCGCGCTCACGGAAAGCGACGCGCTCGACGGGCAGGACGTCTTGCCCGGCTTCTCCTGCCCCGTCCGCGAGGTGTTTGGGGCGGGCGCGTAGGGGCGGCGCGGGGCGCCATAGGAGACTCGAGGGCGCCCGCGCGCCCGCTCTCGCTAGTTGGGTTCGGGGACGGCGTAGCCTTCGGGCGCGCGCCACGCGCCGATCCACTCGATGATCTCGTCGAGCGGCAGGACGTCGGCGTACTTCTGATGCATATCGAAGAGGTTGATCGCGTGCGGCGCCTCCTGCCGGTCGAACACGCACTCCTCGGCGACGACCATGCGGTAGCGGTGCGTGCAGCCGTCCACCACGGAGGCGCGGACGCAGCCGCTGGTGCTCTCCCCCGCGACGATGATCGTGTCGGCGCCGAGCGCGGTGAGGTGCCCGGCGACGGGCGTGCCCCAGAAGGCGGACGGCGAGGTCTTGCGGATGAACGCCTCGCCCGCGATAGGCGCCGCCTCGGGCACGATGTCGTACATGCCCTCGCGCTTGGAGCCGCCGCCCATATAGCCCGCGCGCCCGGAGTCCTTGCGCCCGGACGACGCCCACCCGGCGACGCCCGACTCGCTCTCCGGCAGGCCGGTGACGTGCACGACGGGAACGCCGGCCTCGCGGGCGGCGGCGAGCAGCCGCTGAATGTGCGGCAGCGCCTCCCAGGCGGCGAGCCCGCAACTGCCGGGCCACTCCTCTATCGCCTCCATCAGCGGCTGCGGGCGGTCGCCGAACACCCAGCGATAGAGGTCGATCATCAGCAGGGCGGGGCGCGAGCCGAACCCTCGCGGGTTGTGCCCGCTGACGGCGACGTGCTCGCGGTCGGCCTCCGAAAGGAATTTGTCCCAAACGCGCTCGGTCATCTCTGCGCCTCCTCGCGCCAATGCGCCGGCGCAAGGGTCGCGCAAACGCCGCGCCAGGTCAAGCCTACCGTCATTCCCGCGTAGGCGGGAATCTCGCCCCATTGGAGGCGCGCAAGCGCCCACATCCCCCTCTCCCTACAAGGGGAGAGGACGCCGCGAACGCGGCGGGTGAGGGTACTGGAGTCGGGGGCGCGCAGCGCCCTCTTACCGTCATTCCTGCGTAGGCAGGAATCCATTCGGCGCCCCAGCGCCACGACGGGGCGCAAACCCCGTCTCCCCTAACCCCCCACGCCCCACGTCATTCCCGCGAAAGCGGGAACCTACTGGAGAATCGTCATTCCCGCGTAGGCGGGAATGACGCCCCCATCGGACGGCGCGCAAGCGCCGAAATCCCCCTCTCCCTACAAGGGGAGAGGACGCCGCGAACGCGGCGGGAGAGGGTACTGCGGTCGGGAGGCGCAACGCGCCCCCCTCCCTGACCCGCCCGTGCGGGAGTGACGCCCTCGCCGCTTGCGGTGTAACATTCTGCCCGCGCGCAGCAGGAAGGAGCAGCGAATGAACGACGCCGCGAGCAGAGCCGCGAGCGCAACTTACGGCCTCGCCGCCCTAGCCGTCCTCGTGGCGGCGGTTCTGCTGATCGTCAACGGAGCGGGAATCCTCTCCGCGATTGGCGTCGCCGCCGTGCTCGTCGCGCCGGTCGCCGTGATCGCGTTCGGCGTGTTCACGTTCCTGGCGCAAGGGCGCTCCGGGAGCGCGGCCGCGGGGATGCGCCGCGCGGTGGGGAGCGCCGCCGCCGCGATGATCGCGGTCTCTGCGCTGTGGGTCTCCCTCATCGCCGCCGCCGCCATCGGAGTCGCAAGTTTCGTGGCGAACCTGATCAGCGGCGTCGCCAACGCGCTGGGCCTCTCGTTGGAGATAGGCGGCGGGGGCGCCTCGACCATCGCGGCGATAGGAGCGGCGCTCGCCGTCATCGCGGCCGTCGGCGCCGTCGCGTCCGCCGCCGCGACGCTCGCGGCGCCGCGCGAAGAGAACTAAGGAGCGCGTAATGCTGTACCGCAAGTTCGGCGGAACCGACCTCGATATCTCGGAGATCGGATTCGGATGCGGCAACACCGCCGGCCTGATGATCTGGGGTAGCGAGGCCGACCGCGTCCGCGCCGCCGCCCATGCGATGGAGTTGGGCGTCAACTACTTCGACACCGCGGCGACCTACGGAGACGGCAAGTCGGAGGAGAACCTGGGGCCCGTGCTCGCGCAGTTGCCGGAGCGCCCGCTCGTCGGCTCCAAAGTCGCGCTGCAGGAGGAGGAACTGGCCGACATTCCGGGGAACATCCGGAAGTCGGTGGAGCGCAGCCTGCGGCGGCTCGGGCTGGAGCGCTTGGACATCGTCCATCTGCACAACCGCGTGACGGCGCGGCGCGAGCCGGGCAAGACGCTCGCCATCGGCGCGCTGCTCAACGTGGAGCAAATGCTGGGCGAGGGCGGCGTGCAGGAGACGTTCGAGGCGCTGCGGCGCGAGGGAAAGGTCCGGCATTTCGGCTACTGCGCGTTTGGGGGCGACCCGGCGGCCTACCGCGAGGTCGCGGAGAAAGGCGCGTTCGAGTCGATCCTCGTGTTCTACAACATCCTCAACCCGACGTCCGACCGGACGATGCCGGCGGGGTTCGGGCAGCACGACTACGGCCAAATTATGGGGACGGCGGCGGAGCGCGGCGTCGGCACGGTGATTCTGCGCGTTCTCGAGGCGGGAGCGCTCTCCGGCAGCGCGACGCCCCACGAAATGAACCGCGGCGGGCCCGGGAACGACGCGGAGTACGCCCGCAACGCGGAGCGTGCGCGAGCGCTGGAGTTTCTGAAGCGCGACGCGGACGAGACGCTCGCCCAGGTCGCCGTGCGCTTCGCGCTGATGAACCGCGGCGTCTCGACCGTGCTGGTGGGCTTCTCGGAGATGGCGCAGATAGACGAGGCAGTCGCCTGCGTCGGGCGCGAGGGCTTTTCGGCGGAGCAGTTGGAGCGGCTGGAGCGGCTGTACGAGACCGACTTCGGGCTGGCGGCGTCCTGACCGGAGCCGCGGCGGCAAGGAGCGCGCAATGCTTTTCATCGACAACGAAACGGTGCGGCGGACGCTGACCATCGGCGAGGCGATAGACGCGCAAGACGCCGCCTTTCGCGGCCTGACGGACGGCGGGGCGATTCACCGCCCCCGCATCGATATGTATGTGCCCACCGGACGGGAGGACGACTACTACCGCTGGGGAACGATGGAGGGCGCGAGCCGCGACCTGGGCGTGTTCGCCATACGCATGAAGTCCGACGTCGTGTCGTGGCCGGAGGACGAGAACGGCAACTGGACGGAGGAGAAGCACTGCGTGGAGCCGGGGACGTACTGCGGGCTGATCTTCCTGTTCAGCGTGCGGAACGGCGAGCCGCTGGCGATCATCAACGACGGCGAGTTGCAGCATATGCGCGTCGGCGCGGGCGCGGGGCTCGGCGTCCGCTATATGGCGCGGGACGATGCGCGCGTCGTGGGAATGCTCGGCTCCGGCGGAATGGCGCGAACCTACCTCCGGGCGTTCCGCAACGAGCGCCCCATCGAAAAGGTTCGCGTCTACAGCCCCACGAAGCGCAACCGCGAAGCCTACGCCGCCGAGATGATGGACTTGCTGGACATTGAGGTCGAGCCGGTGGACGACCCCGAATCGGCGGTGCGCGGCGCGGACATCGTGTCGACCTGCACCGACTCGATGCGCCCCGTGCTGCGCGGCGAGTGGCTGGAGCCCGGGATGCACGTGACGAACCTCGGCGGCTACGAACTCGACGAGGCCGTGTTCCAACGCGCCTCCGCGACCGTCCGGCAAGGCGTCGCCGGCGCGAGGCTCGCGGACGACCCGCGCGTCCAGTACGGGCGCGGCCACAGCCCCGTCGCGTTCGTCGCGGGAACCGACGAGGAGATGCGGCGCCTGCCTCCCTCGGCGCGGCGGATGGAGCAATTCGGAGCGTCGGCGCATCCCACGTTCAACGACCTGGCGAGCGGCGCGGCGGTCGGTCGGAAGTCGCGGGACGACGTCACGCTCTACCTCAACAGCGGCAACCAGGGGCTGCAGTTCGCGGCGGTCGGCAAAGTCGTCTACGACAAGGCGCGCGAGGGCGGGCTCGGAAACGAAATGCCGACGTCGCTCTTCTTGCAGGACGTCCGCGACTAAACCCGGGCGCGCGCTGAGGCGTTCGGCGCCGGGCGCGGATCCGCGGACGAGGAGCCGGGCAATCGGAACGGAAGACGGCAAGTTGCGGCTCTTGTTCATCGGCCCGATGCCCCCCGGCCCGGAGTCGAGGAACGAGGTGATCGGCGGCGCGCGCGTGATGACGGCGCGCCTCGCGGAGGGGCTGCGCGAGCGCGGCTTCGAGGTGGATGTCCTGAATTCGGCGCGGCCCCGCCCGAACCTCTCGCGGGGCAAGATCCTTTGCCGCGAACTAACTGCGGGGCTCCGCGTTTTCGGAGCGGCGCTTTGGCGAATTCGCCGCGCCGACGCCGTTCTGCTCAGCGTCTCCGCTTACTCCGCGTTCACGGTGGGGCTGGCGGTATGGCTCATCGCGGCGGCGCATCGCAAGCCGATGGCGCTGCGCTTGCTCGGCGGCGCGATGAGCCAAATATACCCCCGCTACGGACGCTTGCGCCGCCGGATAGCCGACCGGACATTCCTGGGGCGAGCCGTCGTCCTCGTGGAGTCCCAGCGGCTTTGCGCCGACCTGGGAAACAGGCCGAACGTCCGCTGGATGGCGAACTCCCGCGACGTCCGCCCTCCGTTCGAGCGCGCGCCGGAGCGCCCGCGCCGGCTGGCGTTCATCTCGCAACTGCGAATGGCGAAAGGGCTCGGCGAGGCGCTGGAGGCGTGCCGCTCGCTTCCCGAAGGGTGCAGCCTCAGCGTGTACGGCCCCGCGATGCCCGACACCGACTTCTCCCTGTTCGACGGGCACCCGTGCGCCTCCTACGAGGGCGCGCTGGATCCGGAGGACGTTCCCCGCGTCCTCGCCGAGCGCGACCTCCTGCTCTTCCCCAGTTACTACCGCGGCGACGGCTACCCAGGGATCATCATTGAGGCGATGCAGTGCGGCCTGCCGGTTGTCGCCGCGCGGTGGAGTTCGGCGCCTGAAGTCGTGGAGCACGAGAAGAGCGGCCTGCTCGTCGCGCCCCGCTCCGCCGAGGAGTTGCGGTCGGCGATTTTGCGCCTGATCGATGATCCCGCTCTCTACCGCCGTCTGCGGGCGGGGGCGGCGGAGCGCGGTGACTTCCTCCGCAGCGGCCGCTGGCACGACCTAGCCGCCGGCGAGTTGCGCCGCGCCGTCGCCGAGCGCCGGTAGCCCCCCGCCCAGGACGCGCCCCGCTTTCCTTCCCCCCTCCCCCCTCACCCCCGCCGCCCGCCGCCGCGCAGCCATAGCGCCGGGACCATCGCTAGGGCGCTCAAGGCGGCGCCGGTCCAGAAGAAGAGGCGGAACACGGCGAACGAGGCGTCGGACAGCCCTGCTTCGTAGGCGGCGGCGCGCTCTGCGAACGCAACGGCGCTCTCCCCCGGCAATTGAATGGGCGCGGGAAGCCCCGCCGCGAGCGTTTGGAAGTAGTCCACGCCCGCCGCCGCCATCGCCGCGAGCCCCAGCGTCATCCCGAGCGTCCGCGCCGCCGTCGCCCACGCCGCCGCCGTCGCCCGATGCGCCTCGTCCGCCGCGTCCACCGCCGCCGACGTGAACGGCGCGATCAGCAATCCGAATCCGAATCCGCCCAAGACCAGATGCAGCGTGAGGCGCGGCTCCGCAATCGTCTCGTCCCACGTCGTGAGCAGCAGGAAGCAGGCGCCTGCGAGCGCGAGCCCGGCGAGCGCCGGAGGGCGGACGCCGACGCGCGACGCCGCCCAGCCGCCGAGCAGCGCCCCGGCGGGAATCGCCCCGGTGAGGCGCATCAGCCGCAGCCCGCCCTCCAGCGCGCTCTCGCCCAAAACCGTGTTCGTCATCAGCGGAACGGCGGCGAGCGCGAGCATCAGCGCCGCGCCGGCCGGCAGTTGCGCGCCCATCGCGGCGGCGAACCCCCGCGCCCGAAACAGCGCCGCGCTCACGATGGGCGACGCCGCCTTGCGCTCGACGATAGCCATCGCGCCCAGCGCCGCGACTCCGCCGCCGATGAGCGCGTAGGGCAGCGGCGATCCGCCGCCGAACAGCGAGCGCTGCGCGAGCCCCGCCGTGAGCAGCGACAAGCCCGCCGCCAGCAGCGCGCCGCCCATAACGTCCAATCGCCCGCCGGAGCGCCCCGCCTCCCGCGTTCCGATGAGCGCGAGCGCGAGCACGCCGATGATTGGAAGGTTGCTCCAGAATATCCAGCGCCAGCCGAGCCACTCCGTGAGCGCGCCGCCGTAGAGCGGCCCCATCACGCCGCCCGCCTCCGCCGCCGCGCCGACGACGCCGAAGACGATAGCCCTGCGCCCGGGCGGCAGCCCCTCGCCCGCGAGCGCGAGCGCCGCCGGAATGAGCGCGCCCCCTCCGACCGCCTGCGCCGCCCGCGCCGCGACGAGCCAGCCGAGCCCGTCGGCGAGCGCGACGCCGGCGGAGCCCGCCCCGAACAGCGCAAGCGCGCCGAGATACAGGCGCCGGTAGCCGTACACGTCGCCCGCCCGCCCCAGCAGAGGCATCGCCGCCGTGAAGCCCAGCAGATACGCCGTCACCACCCACGCCATATCATTGAGGCGGTCTATCGTGACGCCGACATCGGCCATCATCGCGGGGAGCGCGGTGACGACGGACGTTTGGTCGAGCGACGCGAGGAACACCCCGGCGCAAACCGCGGCGAGCGCGGCGGATCGGGGCAAGCACGGCGGCGGCGGACGCGCGGACGCGGCGCCCCGCCTTCTGCGGACAGGCCCCGAGAGGTTATGCATAGGTCTCCTAATGCGTCATTCGCCTAAGGCGGGCAGGGTAGGGCTCCGGAGCGCCCTTGCATACTACCGCTTGACCGCCTATAGCCCGTGTCGCCCCTTATACCGTCATTCCCGCGTAGGCGGGAATGACGCCCCCATTTTGCGGCGCGAAGCGCCGCCTGCATCCCCCTCCCTATAAGGGGAGAGGACGCCGCGAACGCGGCGGGAGAGGGTACTGCGGACGAGGCGCGACGCGCCCGTCTTGCCGGCGCGGGCGGAAGGGTGATAGAGTGGCGTTGAGGAACGAATGCAATGGCGACTCCCGCAAAACCCTTCGCGCCCCCCTTTGACGAGTGGCTCGACCGCGACCCGCCACGCGCCGCCCACTCGACGCATAGCGCCCGGCTGCGCTCCCGCTCCTCGCGCTCGCTGAAAGAGGGCGAGCGAGTCGCCGGGTCGGAGGAGACGTGGGGGGCGGCGGCGCATGCCGTCAAGGCAATCGCCCGCAAGCGCGGCTGGCCGCACCACGAGCACCGCGCCTACGGCGTCATCGCCAACCACATCGGCGGGCTCGCGGGGAACGAGCGCATCGGGGAGATATTCGCCGCGATAGAGAACATGCACCGCAACTTCTATAACGACGACGAGTCGGACGAGGAGTTGCGGATCGGGCAGGAGCGCCTGCGCCGCCTGCTCGCGTTCCTCAAAGAGGCGGACAAGGCTATCCCCGCCGACGCGGAGCCGCCGACCGACCCGGACTACCGCAAGCGCGCGACGGCCTACTTGCGGAAGCATTACCGCCGGGCGGAGGCGTAGGGTAGGGGGCGGCTAAGCCTGCTCCCGCCGGTCGCTGCGGTTATGCTCGGCGACCCAGGCGCCGTGCTCCCGCGAAAGCAGAGTCTCCGTTCTCTCCACGAGCAACTTCGTCGGATCCGCCGCCGTCGCGTAGAGCCCCGCCTTGCCGAGGAACAGGTATTTCTCGTGCTTCAACGACTCGGCGGTCGCCCGGTACCGAAGCCAGTCGCGCTGGAACTGGAAGAGGTGCTGCAGACCCTCAACGACCACCACCACGACGCCCAGGGCGCCGGCGCCCCATCTCCCAATCTCCGACCCTTCGTCCGACCATAGGAAGCCGGAGAAAAACGGAATCAGCGCGCCCGTGACGATGACGATGATCTTGAGCGCGTAGTGCCAGCGCTTGTTGCTCGCGCTCCTGCGGTCGTACCAGGCGATCTGATGCTCCAGCCGGGCGTAGCCTTGCTCGTCCGCCATTCCGCGCCCCTCGCGGCTACTTAGCCTTAGCTATGAGGTCGATCAGGAGATCCGGGTCCCACGGGTGAAACGTAAGCCGCTTCGCCTTGATCAGCGCGGGCAGGACTGCCTCCTTCACGCCCTTCAACGCCATTGCGATGATCGCGTTGCCCTGCCGGTCGCTCTCCTCCAATTCCCAGTCAACCCACTCGCTCTTGTGGGTCGTCGCGCTGATCAAGCACACCGTCACCGACGAGCGCTTGATCTTCTCTCCGATGACCTGCTTGATGTACGCCTTGTTCTTGCTTTCTATCGCCTTGCGCACGGACTCGTCGTATGCCTCCAACTCGTGGTTGGGGTTCTGGATGAGGCCGCGCAAGCCGTTGACTTGGTCAATGTCCTCGTAGGCGAAGCTGAGGAACACGCGCTTTTTCGGTTGGGTTGCCATATCGTGCCTCCGATGAATGATGGGGCAGGCTAGCCGAGGCGCGGCCTCCGCGTCAAGTTCCGCGCGTCCATTGACTTCGGCGCGGCCTACCTCGCGCTCGCGGCGGCCGGTGCGCTGTTCGCCTTCATCTGAGGGCGCCGGCAACCGGCCGGGCTACCGCAAGCGCTCGACGGCGCTGCGGAAGCATTACCGCCGCGCGGGGGGATAGGGTAGGGCGGTTCTGCAGGTCACGCTTCTGGCGCGGGCTTGTTCCGCGCCCACTCGGCCACATGCTCGGAGACCGCCTCGTGCAGCGTCTCGACCGCGTCGAAATCGTCCGGACAGACGAAGCCTCCGCACTCTTCCACGAACTTATTGTACGCCTCGCCGATGTCGGACGGGTAGACGAACAGTATGCCCGGGCCGCAGGTGATCACGGTGTTGTCGTGGTCAACGAGAACCCAAGGGGTGTTTGGCGTTGCCTGCAGTTCGGTTGTCATAAGCCTTTCTCCTTATGAGCGCGATTGCTGGATACGAAGCTCTACAGGAGGCGCACTTCCGCTCCAGCGAACTCTCTTCCTTCTGGCCCAAACCGCCCCACGTTCATGCCCTTCACTTTACGATCGGAGAAGGTGTCTCCTACGATGTGCAGGCGCAACTCCTCCTGGATTTTAGGCATCTCCTTGACGGAATTCTTCAGGCGCTCTTGGGCGTAAGAAAGGTACGATTCGCTGCGGTCGATGCCGATGTATTCGTGCCCAAGCAGCTTTGCGGCAACGGCTGTAGTTCCGCTGCCGACATAGGGGTCAAGGACAACCCCTGGCGTCTCCGTGCCCAAGACGGATATGATCACCCGCGCCGGCAACCAGAGGGGAAAGGGCGCAGGGTGAGGGTTGTTGTTTTCGGGCACGCTCCTCCAAACTGAGGTCATTTTGGCATCTTGAGCGCGCAGTTCCGCGCCGATTTTGTATCCGTTCGCCGGCTTGTAAAGCCAGTAAACTCGCTCTTCGACTTGCCAAAACCGCCAACCTCTGATGTTGGCTGCTATCACCCTGTCCCAGATAATCTCTTGCTTGATGGTCCATTTCGTCCGGCGAAGCCAGTCCATCGGGTGGATCATGTCGCCGCGTTCCCAACGCACCTTGTGGTTGTAGAAGAAGGAGCCTTCCGGTTTGGTTATCCGGTGGATTTCGTTCAGCACCTCCACCTGGTTGTCCTGGTACTCTATCTCCGGGACGGCGTCTGTGTACGAGTCGTACACGACGTTTTTGACCAGCCATCCCTTGTGTTTCTCTTGCTTGTTGTAGGGAGGCGAAGTGACGCCAAGGTCCACCACCCCGTCCTCTATCCTTCGGAGGGCAAGCAAGGTGTCGCATAGTATGAGCTGGCTCGTGGAGATCATTCCGCAACTCCCATGAGCAATTTGAACATGTCCCGGGAGAGATGCTTCTTGTAGCCAGTGAGCTGCTCTTTGGACACATAACACCGAACTTTGAAACTGGCGCCGTCTTTGTAATGCCTTAGGTCAAAACTAGTGCTGCGCCTAAACGTGCCGCGTCGCCGCCCCTCGGAGAATTGCTTATTCAGATCTTCTTCTAACGCCTGAAGAAAAGTCGGCTCGTTGAACTTGAATTCGCACACATAAATCAAGCGTCCGTCTACAAAGCCTGCAACGAGCATCGTAGGGTTCTTTCCTTTATGCCCTTCAAGCCGCTCATTCGTGAAATCCGTGTAATTCCCTCCCCCGTTTAGCCTGCGCGTGTTGGTAGAATCCGTCCGCACGTTGACAGGTTTGATCTCACAGTCTTCTGTGTCCCCTGTCAGCGCGTCGTACCTGTAGCCGTTGTACCCCTGTTTCGCTGTGTAGGGCTGGTACCCGGAGACCAGCGCGACGACAATCTCCCGCAAGGTAGAGGAGTTGAGGTCGTTGAAGTACATCGCGAGGAGGTCTATCAGCATGGACTTGAGCGTAGCCATCGACACGCCAAGCAAGCACGCTTCGGCGTTGAATCCGAGGGCATACGCCCTGATGAGTTCTTCGAGGTTGCGGTTCATCGCCCGCCCTACGGGGCCCTTCCGCCCATTGACCGAGTGAGGAACCGCTCCACGGCCTCAGCGAGCTTCTCCTGCGCGTCCTCGTCCGGATCCTCCCCTGCCGCCGCGAACTCAGCGTAGGCTTCCGGGACATCCCACGGGTAGACGAATTGGATGCCTTCGCCGCAGGCGACGAGGTTCTCGTGCTTGTCAACGAAGACCCAAGGGGTCTTCTGTGTCCCGGTCACCATGCTCGCCTCCCCATGGAATTCATGGTCGCCATAGCATTCCCTACGCAGCCGCATTTGTCAATAGGGGGTTGGCATGCGCGTCACGCCTACCCTTGCGGCGATGCGATGCAAGAGTAGTAGCAACCGTGTTGCGGACGGCGCAAGGGGCGGTTGTCGCGGCGCAGAGAGGGGGCAGGCAGAGGATTGACTCGTGCGAGCGCTGCCAGAACTTGAGGCCGGGGACGGTCTTGTTCGTGTAGTGCCACACGAGCCAGCGCTGCTCTTCAATGGGGTAGGCGGCGGCGACGCGCGCCAGTATCTCAGGGAAGCCGTAGACGTAGAGCACGCCGTCGGACGCCAGCCGCTCAAAGCATTCGGCGATCCACTCCCGCGTCCAGTCGACGTATGCGGCGAGCGGCATCGCGTCCTGGTTGTTGCCGAAGTCCTTGCCGATGTTGTAGGGCGGGTCCGCGATGATGACGTCGAACTTGGCGTCGGCGGGGAGCGACCGGAGGACGTCGACCACGTCGCCCTCAATGACGGCGTTGGCCGTCGTCTCCGGCGGGCGGCGGGCGTGACGCTCGCGGATCACTGCGCTCTCCCTCCTGCGCGCGGCGGCTAGCCCGTTCATCGAGAGTTGCCGCCCCTTCCCTGATCGGCGAGCGGGCGTTGTTTGGCGAGCGGGCGTTCGCCTCTTGCGCGTGACCATAGCCTACCCCTTGCGGCGATGCGATGCAAGAGTAGTAGCAACCGCGTCGCGGACGGCGCAAGGGGCGTTTGTCGCGGGGAGGGTGAGGGTGGGGGGATTCCCGCGTAAGCGGGAATGGATGGGGTGGGGGGACGAGGGAGACGGGGCTTGCGCCCCGTCTATGGCGCTTGCGCGCCGAATGGATTCCTGCCTACGCAGGAATGACGACCTCCATCCAGTAGGTTCCCGCTTGCGCGGGAATGACGTGGGGCGAGGGGACGAGGGAGACGGGGCTAGCGCCCCGTCTATGGCGCTGGGGCGCCGAATGGATTCCTGCCTACGCAGGAATGACGATGAGGAGGCGGGCGTGACGATAATGGAGGGCGGAATGGAGATCAGCGAGCGTCGGTGATGCGTCCACGACGAGGCGCTAGCCCCGTCTCTCCTTACCCCCAGGCGCTTCGTCATTCCCGCGAAAGCGGGAACCTACCCATGCCCGCGCTTCCTAATCGTCGTTAGGGGTCGGGGCGGGATTCCGCAGTACCCTCTCCCGCCGCGTTCGCGGCGTCCTCTCCCCTTATAGGGAGAGGGGGATGCGGCGCTTGCGCGCCTCTGGATTCCGGCCTACGCCGGAATGACGGTGTGTTATGCGAAGGTCTCTCTCAGGAGGGGGTGACTCGGCACTCTCTAGATCGGCGGCTCGATGACGACGGGCTCGTCGTAGCGCGAGATCTCCAGCGTTCGGGCGATGTCCGGCGGGTCGTCGGGGAAGAGGGCTCCCTCTACGCGGATTCTGCGGGCGAGGTAATCCTCGCGCCCGGCCCATACGTCGACGCGCAGCGTTCCGCCTTCCGGCGCGGCGGGGACGAATCCGCGCAGCGCCGCCGCGTCCACGACGCCACTCAGCCGGCGGGCGTCTCCGCCGCCGTCCGCGAGTTCGGGGCTCCGCATCGAGGCGAGCGCGTCGGCGACGCTGCCCGCGACGTCGGAGAAGTCGATGCCGAGCGTTCCGGCGGGCAGGATTTGCCATTGCCGGCTGATGCCGTCGCGCAGGTAGGTCGTCTCGCCGATTTGGACGACGTCGATTTGGAGCGCGGCGTTGGGGAAGAGGGCGGTCGCGGCTTGGAGCGTAAATCTTGCGCGGTCGGGGAAGAGGCCGTCGCCTTCGGCCTCCGTGAGCGAGGCGAAGCCGATGTTGGTGCTCGCGTCGGCTTCGTGGGTTACGCGGAAGCGGGCGGAGGAGAGGGCGCGGAGCGCGTCGGCGGCGCGGTCGCGGACTTCCTCGGGCGTCGCGGCGGGCGTTGGGGTAGGGTCGGCGGCGCAAGCGGCGGCGAGCAGCGCGGCGGCCATCGCGCAGGCGGCGCCTTGCGCGGCGCGGCGCGTCAGGGACATTCGCATCGCCTCTCAATCCTCCTGTCCGCCGCGCCCTCTTCCTCTCGTGGACGACGGGGGAGACGGGGCGCGCCTTCTTTAATATGTGGCTCCATTTGGCACTATTTGGCACCATTTACTCCTGCGCTCCGGCTTCGGATGAGGCCAATTTGGGGCCGAAACGGGGCGTTTTGAGGCCGAAACGAGGCTGGATGGGGCCGAAATGGGGCCAAATGGAGCACCGCCGCAAGGGGGCGCCGTTCGCTGGCGGGTTTAGAGCGCGGGGTCATAGGGATAGCGTAGGGGAGAGGGGGCGGGGGGCGCAAGGGGCAGATGGCATAGTTGGGGATTGGGGCTGCGCCCGTCCAAAGGGGCGAGATTCCCGCCTACGCGGGAATGACGGTCCCGTGGGTTCCCTCTTCGCGGGAATGACGGTCCCGTGGGTTCCCTCTTCGCGGGAGTGACGGTCCCGTGGGTTCCCTCTTCGCGGGAGCGACTGCACGTAGGCGGGAATGACGGTAGGGGGCTCGATTCGTTGTATAATCCGCGCCTGCGGCGGTTCCTGCGGAGCGTTGGCTGCGGCGCATTAGCGGGGCGTCGCGAGCGGCTCGCTAGCGGCATCCCTACGCCGCCCGGCGGAGCCGCGCAACCGGCAGGCGGGAGGAGCGCGCAGTTATGGCCCGCGCGGCGCGAACGTCCATCATCATCTTCGGCGGAACGGGCGACCTCGCCCAGCGCAAACTCATTCCCGCCCTCTACAACCTCCGCCGCAAAGGGCGGCTCAGCCGCAACGCGGAGATCGTCGCGTTCGCCCGCGCCGACTACGACGACCGCTCCTACCGCGACCTGATGCTCAAGGGCGCCCGCGAACTCGGCGGCCTCTCCCCCGCGCCCAAGGATTGGGAGCGGTTCGCCTCCTCCCTGCATTTCGTTCACGGCGACCTCGCCGACCCCGCCGCGTTCGAGGAACTCGGCGCGAGGCTCGCCGAACTCGAGGGGCTGGAGGGCGCGAACCGCCTCTTCTACTTCTCCATCACGCCGAGCCTCCACGCCGTCGCCGCGCAGGGACTGCGGAACGCCGGCCTCTCCGTCGAGGAGAACGAGCGCTGGCGGAGAGTCATCATCGAGAAGCCGTTCGGCCGCGACGAAGAGTCCGCCCGCGACCTGAACCGCGCACTGCACGCCTCCTTCGACGAAGACCGGATATTCCGCATCGACCACTATCTCGGCAAGGAGACCGTGCAAAACATTCTGGTGCTGCGGTTCGCCAACGCCATCTTCGAGCCGATATGGAACCGCAATTACGTGGACAACGTCCAGATCACCGTCGCCGAGTCCGTCGACGTCGGGAGCCGCGCCGGGTACTACGATTCGTCCGGCGTCGTCCGCGATATGATGCAGAACCACCTGATGCAGTTGATGTGCCTCGCGGGGATGGAGCCGCCGGAGTCGCTCACCGCGCACTCGCTGCGCGACCGCAAGAGCGATATGCTGCGCGCCGTCCGCCGCTGGGCGCCCAGCGAGTTCAACCGCCACGCCGTCCGCGCCCAGTACGAGGGCTATCGGGGCCACGACGGCGTCGCGCCCGGCTCTCGAACGCCCACCTACGCCGCGCTGCAACTGTTCGTCGACAACTGGCGCTGGCACGGCGTGCCCTTCTATCTGCGCTCTGGCAAGGCGATGGCCGCCAAAGTCTCGGAGGTCGTCGTGCAATTCAAAAGCCCTCCGCTCTCGATGTTTCGCCGGCTCGGGGGGAGCGGCATCGCGCCCAACGTGCTCTCCATCTGCATTCAGCCCGGCGAGGGCGTGCATCTCCAGTTCGACACCAAAGCGGTGGACGCGGGGTTCATCACGCAGGTCGTGGATATGGAGTTTCACTACCGCGAGTTGCACGAGGAGGAGGCGCTGCCCGAAGCCTACGAGCATCTGATCGAGGACGGCTTGGAGGGCGACGCGAGCCTCTTCCTGCGCGCCGACCAGATAGAGGAGGCGTGGAGCATCGTCGATCCGCTCTTGCGCTACTGGGACGGCCACGCCGACGACGAGATCGAGACCTACCCGCAGCGCTCGTGGGGCCCGGCCGGCGCCGACCGCTTGCTGCGGCGGACGGGCTCCGTTTGGCAGTCCCTCTGCGCGCAGCATCACCGCTAGGGGGCGGGATGGGTTCCCGCTTTCGCGAGCGGAAGCGCCCGGCCGTTACATGCGCGGGACGGTGGACGTCGCCATGCGGGGCGGAGGGGCGAGAGGGGAGGGCGGCGAGATGCTGGGCGGCGAGGCCGTGGGCGTAGGCGTCGCGGGCGCGGAGTAGTCGTAAAGCCGGGCGCTGCGCTCGCTGTCGTCCTCGCGCTCTCCGTAGACGATCTTCACGCCTCGCGCGCCTCCGCCGAAGCGAATGCAGAGATTCGTGTCGGCGACGTACCTGTCCGCGCTGTTGGAACTGTAGTAGAGCACGGCCTCGCAGGAGGCGCCTTGCGCGGACGTCTCCCATGGGAATTCCGCGACGGCGCTCCGGTCGAGTCGCTCGTAGGCTCGGCCCCATGCCTCCTGCGCCGTTGCGTTTTCCCACGGCGCAGGGGCGGACGACGCCCCCCAGGAGGCGAGGAGCGTCAGACCGCCGAAGGCGAGAGCTCCGCCGAACGCGGTCAACGCGGCCAATGAGAGGAGAAATTGGCGCATCGCAACTTCTCTCCAACGCCGTCCCGGCGGACGCCGCCAGGCTCTGGTCATTGGACGAATTATAGCAATTCAGCAGGCGGCAACCCGGCGCCGCCTATCTACTTCCCACTGCGAACTCCGCGCTCCATATCTCCCCAACGCCGCCCGCGCGTTGCCCCGTTCGTATGGACGCAATGGGGTAGACGTCCTCGTTCGGACGGATGAGCGCCGTTGAAATGACCATCGCCGCGAATCCCGCGCCTGCCGCCCCGTAGACCGCCATTCGTGCCCTGCCGCCGAGCGCACCCCCCTTGCCAGGCGCCCGCGCAAGCCTCCCCGGTCACGTCAGCAGGCGGTAGACCGGCGGGGTGAGCAGGCCGGCGGCGATGGGGAAGGGGAGGTTGACGATGATGCGGCTCGTCGTGAACGCCCCGCCGAGAAACGGCAACTCCCACATCACGGTGCGCGTGAGCGGAATCGTGTTCCATGAGGTGATGAGCGCCGCCACCGGCCCCGCGCCGGCGCCCGCCAGGAAGACGGACGCCGCGAGCGGAATGACCACGTAGGGCCCGCCCGGAATCAGCGCGCCCACCGCCATCCCGATGAGAATGCCGGCGAAGCCGGACTCGTCGCCCATCCATCGGATGATGAGGTCGGCGGGGAGAATGACCTGCGTCATCGCCGCGAGCGCCATGCCCAGCAGCAGCATTCGGGCCACGGAGCGCAGCAGCGACGCGCTCGTCTTCATCCCCTCGCGCAGGCCGTCGGCGCCCTCCTTCCGAAAGACGAGCGCCGCCGCGAGCGCCGTGACGCCTGCGAGCAGCGCGAGCGTCACTCGCCCTCCCCGCGCTCGTCCGCGCCGATGCGCTTGCGCGCCGCCTCTTGCGCGCCCTTCGGCATTAGGCGGAACACGACGGGCGTCAGCAGCGTTCCCGCGACGATGAGCCATATCGTGGACAGCGTCTTGGCGAGCGCGAGCGGAACGCCGAGGAACGGCAGTTCGTAGACGAGGAAGCGGTTGGCGGTGAAGATGTTGCGCGCCGCCGCGAACGCGGAGATGGACGCGACGCCCGCGCCCCCGTGCATCAGCGCCGCCGCGATGGGATACATCACGTAAGGCCCGCCCGGCGACAGCACGCCCGCCGCCGCGCCGATCAGCAAGCCCTTCGCGCCCGCCTCGTCGCCCATCCAACGCCCGACGACGCCCGGCGGGAAGAGCACGGTGAGCATTCCCGCGAGCGCGAAGCCCAGCGCGAGCGCGGGCGCCGCCTGCCCCGCGAGCCGGACCGACCCCTCCGCCCCCTCGCGCAAGCCGTCGAGCCCGTCACGGGCGAACGCGGCGGCGGACACGGCGGCGAGCAGCGCGGCCATTGTGATCAGCGACGGGTCGCGCCGCCACGCCTTGCGCTTCCGCGGTTCCCGCACGAGGCCGCGCTAGTTCTTCCGGGGGCCGACCGCGACCTGGCCGTCCTCGACGCGCACGTCGTAGACCGGCAGGGGAATCTCGGCGGGAGGAGCCGCGACCTCGCCGGTCAGCACGTTGAACCGCGCGCCGTGGCAGTCGCACTCGATTTCGTTGTCCTCGTCCACCGCGCCGTAGTAGAGGTCGCACTCCTCGTGCGTGCACATGTTGTCGAACGCGATCACCTCGCCGCCGAGTTCGGTGAGAATGACCTGGTTCTCGCCCACCTGCACGACCTTCAGTTCGTTGGGGCGAACCTCGCCGCGCGCGGCGACCGTTTCGTAGCCTTCCGGCATTGCGGCGTCCTCCTGCGTTCGGCGGCCTAGACGACCGAGCCGCCGCCGTCGTTTCTCAGCGTTTGGCCGTAGAGGTGGCGCGAGTCGTCGCTGACGAGGAAGAGGGCGACGCTCGCCTGCTCCTCCGGGTAGCCCGCGCGCCCGCCCACCAGGTTGTTCGTGTGCCGGTCTTCGAACGCGATCATTCCGCCGACCTGCGACCCCGTGATGCCGGGCGCGATGGCGTTCGTGCGTATCCCGTGCTGCGCGAGTTGCGCGGCCATGTCCATTGTGAGCGTCACGATGGCGCCCTTCGCCATATCGTAGGCGACGCGCTGCGTGTTCCCCTGATACGCGGAGCCGGACGAGAAGTTGACGATGGCGCCGCCCGTTCCCTGCTTGACCATCTGCTCCGCGACGTACTTGCACGTGAAGTACGTGCCGTTCATCGTGACGTCGATGATTTTGCGGTACTCGTCGTCGTCCAACTCCAGCATCGGCTTGCGGTCGGAGATGGCGGCGCAGTTGAGGAGGGCGTCGATCCGCCCGTAGCGCTCCACCACGGCGGCGACCGTCCGCTTGATGTCGGCGACGCTCTGGACTTCGCCGGTCGTGTACATACACTCGCCGCCCTGCTCCGCGACCTCTTCCGTGACGCTCGCGGCGCGCCCTTCGTCCATATCGAATATGGCGATCTTCGCGCCCTCGGATGCGAAGAGTTTGGCCGAGGCGCGTCCGATGTTCCGGCCTCCGCCCACGATCAAGGCCACCTTGCCGTCGAGTCTGCCCATAGCGCGTCCCTCCTTGCGGGGGAATGAGTTGGCCGCGATTCTACGCGAACGAGCGCGACTTAGGGAAGGGGAGGTTGGCGGGGCGCGTTGCGCCTCCCGACCGCAGTACCCTCTCCCGCCGCGTTCGCGGCGTCCTTTCCCCTTATAGGAGATCTTTGCATAACCCCCCGCCGCAGAGCCGGGGCACCCCAATTCACTCCTAACACCAAGAGGAATTGCGGGCTAGAACTGAGTTATGCAAAGGTCTCTATAGGGAGAGGGGGATGCGAGGTTCCAATGGGGCAGGCGGGGAGCGCCTTCGTTAAATAGTGGCTCCATTTGGCATCGTTTGGCCCCATTTACTCCTGCGCTCCGGCGGGCGATGAGGCCAATTCGGGGCCGAAACGGGGCGTTTTGAGGCCGATTTGGGGCTGGATGAGGCCGAAATGGGGCCAGATGGAGCCACCGACAGGGGGCGTCCGGTCCGCAGCGGAGGCGCTGATCGCGAGGATCATAGGGACAGCTTAGGGGAGAAGGGGCGGGCGGCGCACGGGGCAGTTGTCGCAGGGGGTAGGTTCCCGCTTTCGCGGGAATGACAATGCGCCTGGGAATGGGGGAGACGGGGCTTGCGCCCCGTCGTGGGCGCTGGGCGCCCGAATGGATTCCTGCCTACGCAGGAATTGTAGATGTTAGGTAATCGTTGACAGAATTGGCCGAGGCGACAGGCCATCTGGAGACGAACCATGAAGGACAACCGCAACGACCGCACCATCGAGCGCAACTACACCCAGAAGCGGCGATTCCTCATCGCCGAGTACCAACTCGTCAAGGCCAAGAGCGCCCCAAGTTCCGCTTCGTCCAGGACTTCCACGCCTTCCACGGCGTCAGCCGCCAGACCTTCGCCAAGTACTACAACCGCCACCGCGAGTCCGGCGACGCCAACGCCCTCCTCCCCGCCAAGCGCGGCCCACGCTGGAAGTCCCGCCGGACTCCTCCCTTCATCGAACAGCTCGTCCTCGAACAGCGCCGCAAGGGCGTCAACCGCTACGAGACCTACGCTATCCTCCTCCCCAAACTGGGCGCCCATACGCCGAAGCCCCCGCCATCTACGCCATCCGCCACCGCCACGGCCTCAACCGCTTGACGCCCCCGATGCAGCAGTCCAAGCGCAAGATCATCAAGACGCGCGCCGGCGAGTTGGGCCATCTCGACTGCCGCTACCTCGGCAAGGACCAGATCGTTGGTAGCAAGAGCCGCCGCCGCCTCGTGTCCGTGGTGGACGCCCGCGCGCGGCTGGCGTGGGCGGAGGTGGTGGACGACCTGAAGAGTCTGAGCGTGATGTTCGCGGCGCTCAAGAGCCTCAACCTGCTGAACGCGGAGTACGGGATTCGGTTCGAGGCCGTGTTGACGGACAACGGGGCGGAGGCGGCCTCGCGGGGGAACTTGGCGGGGCATCCGATGGAGCGGCTGCTGGTGGAGTTGGGGATCAAGCATCGCTGCAGGGGGCCGTACCGGCCGCAGACGAACGGGAAGTGGAGCGGTTCTGGCGGACGCTGAACGAGGAGTTGCTGGAGGGGACGACGTTCGAGACGGCGGAGGAGTTGCGTGAGGAGTTGGGGCTCTACCTGCTGTACTCCGACACGGCGCGTCCGCATCAGGGATTGGGGGGCAAGACGCCCCTCCAGGCCCTGCAGGATCTGTCAACGAATTACTTGACATCTACAGGAATGACGGTAAGGGGCGGGAATGAGGGGGCTATGGAGGGCGACAGCGGCGTGCGGCGAGGATAGGGGTAGGTTCCCGCATGCGCGGGAATGACGGTTGGGGGTAGGTTCCCGCCTACACGGGAATGACGGGGCACCGGGGGATGTGAGGAGACGGGGCTTGCGCCCCGTCTGTGGCGCTGGCGCGTCGTCGGATTCCCGCCTACGCGGGAATGACGGTCATGGGGCGGGCGGGGCGGGATTCCCGCCTTCTGTCGGAGCGTAAGGTTGGGAGCGAGGCCGCGCTCGGTGAAGTCGAACGACTTGGGGGGCTTTTCGGCGGGGTCGAGGTCTTCGAGGGAGGCGGGGTCGCCGAAGAGGAAGCGCGTCTCGCGGACGGAGTCGAGGGCGTCGGCGAGGAGTTCGTAGCCGTAGACGCTGAAGTAGGCGGAGACGAGGCGGAACGCGTCGGCGTCCGGGAGCCGCTCGCGCAGGTAGTCGCTGACGGATGCGGCTCGGTTGTCGAGGACGCGCCGTTTGGGTTGGGTTGCGGCTTCGTTGCGGGACATCGGGCGGTAGGATACGCGATTCGGGGGCGCCCTCACCTCGCCATGCGCGTCCACGCGATGGAGACGGCCACGCCTACGCCGCCGAGAGCGATGAGCGAGTTGATGGAGAAGGCGCCGAGCAGCGCCGCGAGCGCGGAGAAGACGATGGGGAAGGCCGCGATGAGGACGCCGCCGACGGCCATCCACTGGTAGGCGGGGCCTCTGCGCCGGTTGACCGCCGCGCCGACGAATGCGCTGACGCCGTAGCCGAGCCCGAGCATCAGGAAGAAGTAGAAGAAGCCGGCGAAGGGAAGGATCTGCGGGAGCAGCAGCAGAGCGAGGTTGCCGGCGATGCCGGCGGCGACCGCCGCGGCGATGCCGCGCAGGAGGTAGGAGGTCGATACGGCGTGAGTCGGCAGCGGGGCGGGCGCGCCGCACTGCTTGCAGCGGATGCCGACGGGGTGGGGGCGCATGCACTCCGTGCAGATGGGCTTGCCGCAGGAGCCGCATCGCAGGCCGGTCTCGCGGTCGAGATGCCAGTGGCAGGTCGCGGGGGAGGTCATGCGTTCTTCGCTGAGCGTCGCTTAACGCGCCGCGGCGCCCTACCCCGCCCGCCGCAGCGAGCGCCAGACGCGCTCGGGCGTGAACGGCATAGCGACCTCCGTCTCCGACGCGCCTGCGAACCGCAAGGCGTCGTGGACGGCGTTGGCCAGCGCCGCCGGGCTCGCCACCGACGGCATCTCCCCGATGCCCCGAACGCCCAGCGCTCCGTTCCGCGCCTCCGTCGCGCGCGTCTCCACCGCGAAATGCGGCAGGTCCTCCGCGAGCGGAACGCCGTAGTCCATCAGCGACCACTCGCGCGGGCGCCCGTCCTCCGCGTAGGTGACGGCCTCCGTGAGCGCCTCGCCGAATCCCTGCGCGACGCCCCCGTGAATCTGCCCCTCGACGATCATCGGATTAATCAGGTTTCCAACGTCGTGCACGGCGGTGAAGTCGCGGACATGAACGGCGCCCGACTCGCGGTCGATCTCGACGTAGGCGACGTGCGCGGCGAAGGCGAACGAGCCCGGCGGCAGAGTGAACGTCGCGTAGTGGCGCAGCCCGCCCTCCGAGGTTCCCGCGAGCGCGGCGAGCCGGCCAAGCGGCGCCGATCTCGACGGATCGGAGCGGACGGTCGCGGCGCCGTCCGCGAGCGCGATGGCGTCCGGCGGCGTCTCCAAGAGGTGCGACGCGGCGTCCAGCAGTTTGTCCCGCGTTTGGCAAGCGGCGAGATGCACGGCGTGGCCGCCGATGACCAGCCCGCGGCTGGCGTAGGTTCCCGCGCCCGGGCCGAACGGCTCGATGGCGTCGCTGTCTCCGTGACGAACGCTTACGTCGTCCGGCGCGACGCCCAAAACGTCGGCGGCGATCTGCGCGAACGTAGTCGCGTTGCCCTGTCCGTGCGGCGAGATGTCCGTGACGAGGCGGACGCGCCCGTCGAGGCCGACGGCGATTTCGGCGGCGCTGGAGCGCGCCGCGTCGCCTCCCGTTCCGCCGGAGCCTTTCGTCGAGAGCGCGACGCCGACGCCGGTCAGCCGCCCCTCGCCGCGCTCGCGCTCGCGCCGCGCCAAGAGCGCCTCGTAGCCCGCCGCCGCCAGCGCGTGATCCAGCACGGGCTCGTAGTCGCCGTCCACGTAGGGCGTGCCGGACGGCGTCGTGTAGGGAAACGCGTCGGGCGGAATCAGGTTGCGCCGGCGGACGGCCACCGGGTCGAGATGGAGGTCGGCGGCGATGAGGTCGAGGACGCGCTCCATGCAGTATGTGCCCTCCGGCTGCCCCGCGCCTCGGTACGACGTGATCGGCGGGCGGTTGGTCATCACGCACAACTGCTCGCCCTCGTAGGCCGGCGCGCGATAGGGGCCGGTGATGCGCTTCGCCGCGTTGTCCGGCGACGTGAACGCCCCGCTGATCCAGTAGGCGCCCAGGTCGGAGAGGAACCTCGCCCTCAGCCCCAGAATGCGCCCGTCCTCCGTGACGGCGGCCTCGACCGACGCCTCCAATCCGCGCGCGTGGGCGGAGTGCAGGTTTTCGCCGCGCCCCTCCGTCCACTTGACGGGCCGCCCCAAACGGCGCGCCAGCAGAATGACGGCGGCCTCCTCCGGGTAGACGTGATGCTTGTGCCCGAATCCCCCGCCGACGTCCGGCGTGACGACGCGCGCGTGCCCGGACAAGTCCAGCGCCTCTTCGATGTGATGGCGCGTGTCGTGAGGCGACTGGTTGGCGGAGCGGAAGAGGAGGTCGCCGGACGCCGCGTCGAACTCCGCGATGCAGGCGCGGCCTTCGATGGGCATAGGCGCGAGGCGCGGAATGACGAACGCGCCGGAGACGACGCGATGCGCCTGCGCGAACGCCCCTTCGACGTCGCCCGACCCCGCCGTTTGGCGCGCTCCGACGTTCGATCCCATCTCGGGATGCAAGGGCGGATGCGCCCCTGACGCGGCGGCTTCCAGGTCGTTCACGGCCTCCAGCGGCTCGTAGACGACCTCGACCAGCGCGGCGGCGTCCGCGGCTTGCGCGGCGGTTTCGGCGGCGACCGCGGCGACCGCTTGCCCCGCGTAGAGCGCCCGCCCTTGCGCGAGGACGGGATGCGCTCCCCCGGGCTCGATCGTCATGCCCGGGCGTCCGACGCTTTCGAGCACGGCGTCCGCGCCTGGGTCCTCTCCGGTGATGACGGCGAGAACGCCGGGCGCCGCGAGCGCCGCGTTTGCGTCTACGCGCTCGATTCGCGCGTGCGCGTGGGGGCTGCGGACGATGGCGGCGCGCGCGGCGGCGGCGGGCGCGATGTCGTCGGTGAACTCGCCGGCGCCGCGCAAAAGGCGGTCGTCCTCGTGCCGGAGAATGGACTTGCCGGTGTAGGGCGCGTCGGTCATGCGCGGCATTGTACGCGAGACGGGGGGCTTTGCGGAGAAGAAGGGAAGCCGGGAGATGGCCCGCCCGGAGGGAATCGAACCCACGACACTCGGTTCCGAAGACCGATGCTCTATCCGCTGAGCTACGGGCGGCTCCCCACCATTGTACTACGCATGCGCGACGAAGGCCGCTTGCGTCGCAGCGCGGCGCCGCCTTTCGCGGACGGCGCCTTGAGCGCGAGCGCGACGAGCGAACGCCGCCTATGGCCGGCGCGCAAAGCGCTTGGGCGGGCAGGCGGCTTAGGCCAACGTCGCCTCGACGCTGAGGGCGACGTTGCCCGTCATCATCGCGGAGATAGGGCAGCCGTTCTTGGCGCCCTCCGCCGCCTCGCGGAAGCCGTCGGCGTCTATACCCTCCGCTTGGCCGACGACTTTCAAGGCGCTCGACGCGACCTTCCAGCCGTTCTCGACCTTCTCGAACGTGACGGTCGCGTCGACCTCCAAGTGCCCGGGCGGGGCGCCCCTGCCGCCGAGCGCGGCGGAGAAGGCCATTGCGAAGCAGGAGGCGTGCGCGGCCGCGACGAGTTCCTCAGGGCTGGCGTTCGCGTCGCCCTCCGCCGACCGCGTCTTCCACGAGACGGGAACGCCGTCGAAGGCGCCCGACGTCGTCGCGCTGACCGCGCCGCTCCCGGACATCAAGTCGCCGTTCCACACGACGTGGGCCGATCTGGTTATCGCCATTGAGTTCTCCTTCCAAGGTTCCGCAGGATTGGGCCGCGCCAACGGCGGCCTATGCAAGTATCGGGGCGCGGCGCCCATAGGTCAACCGGGCGCCGTCAACGGGGCGCGGCGCCGCTACGCCTTCAAGAGGTCCAGATGCTCTTTGCGGAGTTTGGCGACTTTGGGGGCGATGACGACCTGACAGTAGCCGGCGTAGGGGTTCTCCCGGTAGTACCGCTGGTGGTAGCCCTCCGCCTCATAGAAGTCGCCGAGGGGCGCGATTTCGGTGACGATGGGGTCGGGCCAGACCTTGCGCTCCGCGAACTCGGCGATGACCTCTTGCGCGGCGTCGCGCTGCTCGTCGTCGTGATGGTAGACGGCGGAGCGGTACTGGGTTCCGGCGTCGGGCCCCTGGCGGTTGAGCGTTGTGGGGTCGTGCATCGTGAAGAACAACTCCAGGAGTTGGCGGTAGGAGACGATGTCCGGGTCGAACGCGATTTGGACGGCCTCGGCGTGGCCGGTGCGCCCCGAGCACACTTCGCGGTAGGAGGGATTCGGGGTCGTTCCTCCGGTGTAGCCCGAGACGACCTTCTCGACGCCGCGCACCTGCTCGTAGACGGCCTCGAGGCACCAGAAGCATCCGCCCGCCAGGGTCGCCGTTTGGGTTTGCATATCTTCTCTTCCTCTCTCGACCCGTGCTCCGTAACGGCGGCGGACACCGACGCTCACGCCCCGTTGCGCCCTACCGCCCCAGCGCCGCGTCCGCGCCGAGGTAGTCCGCCCACGAGCGCATCACTTCTTCGATGTCCTCGACCGCCGACGTCTCCCCGGCCTCCGGCGGAATGTATCTCGCCTGCGCGCGCATGCCGAACTTCACCTTCTCGACCGGCGCGGGCAGCAGGCCGCGGTCGCCGCGGAACACGTTCATCGGGTCGCCGCCGTCCTGCATTACGGCGATGTTGCGCTGCAACTGCTTGCGGAAGAGGATGACCCCGACGTCGGACTGCCCCAAGCGCTCCAAGTGGCGCTTGGCGACCGGCCCCTGCGTCGCCCACGCCATATAGTCTTGATTGAACGTCCAGTCGAGGATGTACTGCCCGGCGTCGTCCTTCAGCGGGACGTAGCGGTAGGGGACGCGCTCCTGCTTGGGGGCGGGCGCGCCCGGCGCGGCGCGGTAGTTGTAGACGGAGACATGCAGCGTGTTGACGTCGTCCACGGGCACGCGGAACTGGAAGGTCGCCCGCGCCTCGTTGCCCACGAGCAGAATGTTGGGAAAGAGCACGGGATGCCCCTCCGCCCACTCCTCGTCCGTCTCGTCCTTCCCCTCCAGCACGCGCCGCTTGATGATGCCGAAGTCGAACTCGTCGAACCCGATCCGCTGATGCCGTCGCGACGACCCTTGCTGCGAAACGGCGATACGGTCGGTGTTGCGGTGCGCGCCCATATAGGCGTGCAGCCACTCGACGTGCACCGGATCGAGCGAGTTCTCCTGGCACTGCAGCCAGTTGCAGGGAATCTCCGTAATGGCGACGTCGCGCACGGCGTTGTCCCACAGCAGGTGCTCCCAGCGCGGCAGCAGCGGCGCCGGCGCGGGGCCGAGATACGCGAACGCCAAGCCCGCCATCTCCTGAACGGGGTAGCCCGCGACCTTCACCTTCTCCTTGAACCGCCCGTCCGGATGCACCGTCTCCTCGAACGGCTGCTCGATGCACTGCCCCGTCTCGTCCATCATCCAGCCGTGGTACATACAGCGCAAGCCGTTCTCCTCCGGGATGCCGTAGGAGAGGTCGACGCGGCGGTGGGGGCAGAACCTCTCGATGAGCCCGAGCGTCCCCGACTTGTCGCGGTACAGCACGAGGTCTTCGCCCAAGAGCCGGACGGCTTTGGTTGGACGGTCGTCGAGTTCGGCGGTCGCGGCGATGGGGTGCCAGTAGCGGCGCATCAGTTCGCCCATCGGCGTTCCCGCGCTCACCTGCGTCAGTTGCTCGTTTTCGGCCACGCTGAGCATATCGCGCCTCCTCATGCATCTGTGCGCCGGGCGCAGTCTAGAATCGCACGGCGCAGTCGTCAATACGAACGAGGCTCCGTATGCTATACTCTCTCCTCCGCGCCTCGCCGCTTTCGGGGCGCTCCGCCGGCAACCGGCTAAGCCCGTATGGAGAAGAGCCCCGATGCACCTGGTCATTGACGGGCGCGGCTGCGACCACGCCCAACTCTCCGACCCCGAACGCGCCCGCCGCTTCCTGGACGAGTTTCCCTCCCTCATTCGCATGACGAAGATCGTCCCGCCCGCCGTCTACACCTACCACGGGCCGACGCCGGAGGATTGGGGCGTCTCCGGCTTCGTCATCATCGCGGAGAGCCACATCAGCATCCACACCTTCCCCGACCGCGCCTACGTCAACATAGACGTGTTCTCCTGCAAAGAGTTCGACGCGGACGAGGCGATGGAGCAAGTCCGGGAGTTCTTCTCGATGGAGAGCGTCAGCAACTGGGTTCTCGACCGCGGACTGGAGCACCTCGAGCCCGCCACGGCGAAGGCGGCCGTGGAAGGGGAGCGCGAGGCCGTCCGCCTCCGCGCCTGACGCGCCGGAGCGCCCGATGCCCTCGACCCGCTGGCCCTCCGTCCCCGCGACGTTCCTCGCGCTCGATCCCGAGGAGCATTCGCTGGAGCGCTCGCGCTGCGTCGTTCTGCCCGTCCCCTACGAAGCGACGACCTCCTACCGCAAGGGAACGGCGGGCGGCCCGGCGGCGACCATCCGCGCGTCGGCGGAGATGGAGGACTACGACCCGGAACTGGGCTGCGAGCCTTGCGCCGTCGGCCTGCACACGGCGCAAGCCGTCGAGCCTGCGCTCGCCGGGCCGGAGGCGATGGCCGCCCGCGTCGCCGAGGCGGTCGGCTCCTACGCCGACCATGGCAAACTCGTGGGCATGCTCGGCGGAGAGCACTCCATAACGTCCGGCGCCGTCGCCGCCCTGTCCGCCCGCGCCGGCCCCCTGAGCGTTCTGATCTTCGACGCCCAGGCCGACCTGCGCGACGTCTACCAGGGCTCGCCGCATAGCCACGCCTGCGCCGCCCGCCGCGCGCTCGACCACGCGGAGCGCATGGCCATCGTCGGCGTTCGCAGCATGACGGGGGACGAGGCGGCGTTCGCGGCGGAGCGCGGCGTCGCGCTCTTCCCCTGCGGCCCCGAGCCGCTGACGGACGTCGACGCCATCCTCGACGCGCTCGGCGAGAACGTCTACGTCTCGTTCGATTTGGACGCTTTCGACCCGTCGTTTATGGCGGCGGTGGGGACGCCGGAGCCCGGCGGAATGGGCTGGCGGGAGGCGCTCCGCATTCTGCGGGCGGTATGCGAGCGCAAGCGCGTCGTCGGCTTCGACGTCGTGGAACTCGCGCCCGACGAAGGCCCGGAGGCGTGCGCCTACGCCGCCGCGAAACTCGTCTACAAACTCTTCGCCTACGCGACGCGACGCCCACAGTAGCGCTTCGCCGTAGCGCTTGCGCTTGCCGCCTGCCTGCGCGCCTGATGCAGGAATAATGACCGCTCATCATGCTCGCCCGCAGTACCCTCACTCGCCGCTTCGCGGCGACATATCATGGAGAGGTGAATTCGGCTTCCCGCACGCTCTAGATTCTCGCTTGCGCGTCAGCGCGACAGGCGATTGGGGTATTCTGGAGCAAGCGGCAAGCGCCGGCGCTGCAAAATGCGAATCCGCATCCCGCCTTATTGGGCGCGTCTCTCCATAGAGGGATTCTTCTTGCGCGGGAACGACTCGATCAAGCGCGATACGCGCGACTAGGAAAGGAGAGCGCATGAGGCTGGAGAATCAGGTCGCAATCGTCACTGGGGCGGGGCGGAACATCGGCGAGGCGGTCGCGCATTCGTTCGCGGACGAGGGCGCGCGCGTCGCCGTCGTCGATCTGCGCCCCGACGCGGCGCAGTCCGTCGCGGACGCCGTCAACGCGGCGCATCCGGGCTGCGCGCTCGCCGTCGCCGCCGACGTGTCGTCGAGCGCGGACGTCCGGCGCATCGTCGCCGAGACGGTCGCCGCGTTCGGCGGCGTGGACATCCTCGTGAACAACGCCGCCGTAACCGATCACACGCCCGCCGTGGACTTGCCGGAGGACGAGTGGGACAACGTGATCAACGTCACGCTCAAGAGCGTGTTCCTCACGGCGAAATACGTCGGGCGCCAAATGCGCGACCAGGGGCGCGGCGGGAAGATCATCAACATCGCGTCCACCTCCGGCCACCGGGGGCGGGCGGACGCGACGGCGTACTCGGCGGCGAAGGGCGGCGTGCTGAACCTCACGCGGTCGCTGGCGATTCAGTTCGCGCCGTTCGGCGTGCGCGTCAACTCGCTGACGCCGAACCGCATCGGCTCCCCGGTCGGGCGCGACGCGATGCCGGAGGCCGGGCGCGGCGTCACGAACCTCGTGGGGCGGCAGGGCATGCCGCCAGACATCGCGTCGGTGTGCGTCTTCATGGCCTCGTCCGGCGCCGACTTCATCGCTGCGGCGGACATCCTCGTGGACGGCGGCTCGCTCGCGGCGAACTAGGGGGCGGGGCCGTCCGCAAGCGCGGCGGCGATAGCGTCCGCGAGGGCGGCGTCGCGCTCCGGCGGAACCGCGCGGGGATCCAGCAGCACGCGGTCGTCCGCGACGCGGGCGACGACGGGCGGCGCGCCCGAGCGGAGCCTGCGCGCCAGTTCTCCGGCGCCGCCGGCGTTCGCCGCGTCCACGCTCACGAGTCGCGTCGGCAATTCGTCCGTCGGGAGGCTGCCGCCGCCGAGCCTTGATGCGCCGTCCACGACGGAGGCGGCCTCGCCGACGCGCTCCGCAATCGCTTCGGCGCGGGCGTTCAGTTCGTCGAGCGGCGCGGCGATCATCCGCCAGACGGGAATCTTGGCAAGCGCCTCGCCGCGAGCGTAGTGCAGCAGCGTCCGGCGCAGCGCGGCGAGCGTCATCTTGTCGGCGCGGAGCGCGCGCGCCAGCGGATGCGCTCGCAAGGCCGCGACGAGTTCCGCCCGTCCGGCGGCGATTCCGGCCTGCGGGCCGCCGAGCAGTTTGTCGCCGGAGAAAAACACGAGGCCGGCGCCCGCCGCCAAACTCTCCTGCGGCATCGGCTCCTTGCCTAACCCGAATTGCGCCGTGTCGAGGAGCGCGCCGGAGCCGAGGTCGTGCAGGACGGGGACGCCTCGCGCCGCGCCGACGGCGGTCACTTCGGCCAGCGCGGGCTCATGCGTGAAGCCCTCGACGCGGAAGTTGGAGCGATGCACGACCAGGAGCGCGGCGGTTCGGTCGGCGATGGCGCGCTCGTAGTCGCGGGCGTACGTTCGGTTGACCGTCCCCACTTCCACGAGTTTCGCGCCGCTCTGGGCGAGCACGTCCGGAATGCGGAAGCCGCCGCCGATTTCGCTGGCTTCGCCGCGGGAGACGATGACTTCGCGCCCGGCGGCGACGGCGGCGAGCCCGAGCAGCATCGCGCCCGCGTTGTTGTTGACGGCGACGGCGTCCTCCGCGCTGATGAGTTGGCGCAGCGCTTGGGCGACGGCGGCGTAGCGGTCGCCGCGCCGCCCGTCCGCCAGGTCCAACTCCAGATCGGCGTAACTCTCGGCGGCGGACGCTGCGGCGCGGGCGCTTTCGGCGGAGAGCGGAGCGCGCCCCAGGTTCGTGTGCAGGATCACGCCTGTTGCGTTGATGACGCGGGCGGGCCAGTCGGCGGCGGAGCGCTCGGCGGCGGACGCGACGGCCTCGGCGACGGCTTGGGCGGAGGGCGGGGGCTCGCCGTTCGCGCCGGCGGCGCGGGCTTCGGCGATGCGCTGTCGGACGGCGTTCGTCACGAGGCCGCGGGGATGGCCGGCGGCGAGCATCGCTGCGACGGCGGGCTGCGCCAGGGCGTCGCTCACGCTGGGGAGATTGCGGAGGTTGGGGTTCATCGCCGCGTATGTTAGGGGGCGGGCGGGAGCGGGGCAAGGGGGTCGGCGTTCGCCGCGCCGCCGTCCGGTCCTTGCGCCTATAATCGGGGGAGCGCCGAGGTGGCGGAATCGGCAGACGCGGCGGACTTAAAATCCGCAGTCCGCGGACGTGTGGGTTCGAGTCCCACCCTCGGCACCACGCCTGGCGCGCCTGCGCCCGCAATCAGGGCGCTACAATGAGCGTGGCGGCTGTGAGCGGGTAGGGGCCTTATGACGCATAAGGTAAGAGAGGCCATTCGCTTAGTGGAGCGGGATGGATGGAGGCTGGCGAGAATGCACGGGAGCCATCGCCAGTTCAAGCATCCGGTGAAGCCCGGTGTAGGACCATTCACGGCCTACCCGGGAATGACCTGGCGCCGGGGACTTGGCTGAGTATCCTCCGGCAGGCAGGGCTCCGGGAGGATCAATGAAGTTGACCTTCGCCGTCGTCTACGAGCGGACGCCCAACAACTACTCCGCCTACGCGCCGGATCTGCCCGGTTGCGTCGCCGTGGGCGCGACGCGGAAGGAAGTTCGGGGAAACATCCGCGCCGCCGCCGCCTTCCATATTGAAGGAATCCGGCAGGACGGCGACCCTATCCCCGAGCCGCGCTTGTCCGTCCGGCAGGCGATGGACTTCCACGCGGCCGCCCTTGCCGAAGCAGACCAGCCGCCCCCGTCGCCGGAGACGAAAGCGGCGCTCGTGGAGGTGGAGGTTGGGTCCGCGGGATACGCGGACGCTCCCCATGCGTTGGCGGAGTTGGGGGGCGCGCCCGGAGGATACGCAGGAAGCGCTTAGGAGCGCCCTCTCGTCTCCACCCCGCCCTCATAGACGCTTTGCCGACGGCGAGGAGCGTCCGCCTCCTCCATAGCGAAATGCCTGCGGCGTTGACGAAACGCCCGGCTGGGCGTAATCTTTCTCTTAGCGGGGCGACGTAGCCAAGTGGTTAAGGCGGAGGTCTGCAAAACCTTCATTCGGCGGTTCGATTCCGCCCGTCGCCTCCAACTTCGCCCCCAATGCTCCGGCGCCGCGCGCGGCGGGAGGATTCCCCTATGGAGGAGATCGTTCGGAAGATCGAGGCGGTGGAGTCCGCGCCCGGGCTGGGCGGAGCGGACGGCGCCCGCCGCGAGATCGTCATCACCGTGGAGGCCGAGACGCTGGAGCGGCAGCGCAAGCGCGCCCGCGTGCAGGCCGGACGCGGCAGCGCGTTCGAGATGCTCTCCGACGAAGGCCAATACCTCGGCGGAGACGACTCCGCCCCGCCGCCGCTCGCCTACTTTTCGGCGGGCGTCGCCTTCTGACTGCTGACGCAACTTGCTCGGTTGAGCGAGATGACGAAGATCCGCTACGAGAAGGCGAGTTTGCGCCAAACGTCGAGGTTTTACCGCGACGGCTCCGCGCTCGCCGGGACGGTCACCGGAGGGCCGGTCGGCCTCGAAACCGCGATTGACGTGCAGTCGGACGAGCCCCCAGAGCGCGTCCGCCGCCTGACGGATATGGCGGAGGCGAGTTGCTTCGCGCTGCAATCGCTCATCCAAAACGTGGAGGTCTCGTCGTCCTTCACGCTCAACGGCGAGCCCTTGCGGGAGACCGCCGCCCGCTGACGCGGGGCGCGGCGATTGCGCCGCGTCCGAAGCGGCGGCGCGAAGGAGGCGCGATATGAGCGACGCGGAACGGGCGAATCCGATCGTGGAGGCGTTCTCTCCGTCGGACATCGCGCGCCGGGTCGAGGAGGCCGGCGTCGCCAAGACGAGGGCGGGCGTGGCCGCGACGCTGGCGCTGGGCGTAATGGCCGGCGTCTTCATCGCGCTGGGCGCGATGCTGGCCGGCACCATCAGCGTCGGCTCCGAACTCGGCGCCGGCCCCACGAGGCTCCTGATGGGCGTCGGTCTCGCTATGGGCCTGTTTATGGTCGTCATCACCGGCGCGGAGTTGTTCACGGGCAACAACCTGATGCTGATGGGGCTGTTCACGCGACGCATCGGCGCCCTCTCGCTGGCGCGCAACTGGGGGCTCGTCTACGCAGGGAACCTGATCGGGTCGCTCCTCATCGTCGCGCTGGTCTACTACGGCGGATGGTGGACGCAAGGCGACTACGCCTTCGGCGCCTACGCCGTGGCGACCGCCGACGCGAAGGTCAACCTCTCGTTCGAAACGGCGTTCGTCCGCGGCGTTCTCGCCAATATGCTGGTGTGCCTCGCCGTTTGGATGGCGATGGCGGGCCGCTCCGCGATAGACAAACTCGCCGGGCTCTTTCTGCCGGTCTGCGCTTTCGTCGCGGCCGGGTTCGAGCACAGCGTCGCCAATATGTACTTCGTCCCCATCGGCGTGCTCCTCGCCGCGACCGAGCCGCACTTGACGCTCCCGTTTCTCGTCTCTACGGAGACACTAAATGTCGCAGGGGCGGCGCGCAACTTGGCGGCGGCCAGCCTCGGCAACATCGTCGGCGGAGGCGTGATCGTGGGGCTCGCGCACTGGTTCATCCACCTGCGCGAGAGGCCGGACTAGAGGCGCCGGAAGCAATGCGAGGCGCGAGGGGCAATTCGTAACAGATTCGTAATAAGAAAAGCGCGAACGAGGGGCGGCGCGGTAGTAAAGTACACGCCCTAATCCCTGTTCGCGGAAAGGAGCATGTCGCATATGGACAGTGGAAATACCGCGTGGTTGCTGACCGCTTCGGCCCTGGTCTTGCTGATGACCCCGGGCCTCGCCTTCTTCTACGGAGGCCTCGTCCGCAGCCGGAACGTCATCAGCACGATAATGCTCTCGTTTATGAGCATGGCCGTCGTGAGCGTCGTCTGGGTCCTCTGGGGCTACAGCATCGCGTTCGGAGACGGCAACGCCTTGGTCGGCGACTTCTCTCTGCTTGGCCTTCGGGGAATGGAGCCCGGCGACGATATGCTGTTCGCCGTGTTTCAGATGATGTTCGCCATCATCACCCCCGCGCTGATCACGGGCGCGGTCGTCGAGCGCTTCAAGTTCACGACCTACCTCGTCTTCCTCGTAATCTGGGTTACGGTGGTCTACGCCCCCGTCGCGCACTGGGTCTGGGCCGGCGGCGACGCCTACGAAACCAACGGCTGGCTCTTCGAGTTGGGCGCGCTGGACTTCGCGGGCGGCACGGTCGTCCACATTAACGCCGCCGTCGCCGCGCTCGCCGCCGCGATGCTGATCCGCAAGCGGCGCGACCCCGGCCTCGAGCCCGGCAACGTGCCCTACGTCGTGATCGGCGCGGCGCTGCTGTGGTTCGGATGGTTCGGCTTCAACGCCGGCTCCGGCCTCGCCGCCGACGGCGTGGCGGTCAACGCATTCCTCGTCACCAACACCGCCGCCGCGACCGCCGCCCTCACGTGGGGCATCCTCTCGCAGATACAGAACAAGAAGATGAGCGCGGCCGGCGTCGCCACCGGAGCGGTCGGCGGACTCGTCGCCATCACGCCCGCGGCGGGAGCGGTCGGCGTGATGGGCGCGCTCGCCATTGGGTTCGGCGCGGGCATCTTCTGCTACGCCGCCGTCCTCATCCGCCCGAAGATCGGCTTGGACGACTCGCTCGACGTCTTCGCGGTGCACGGCATCGGCGGAATCTGGGGCGCCATAGCCACCGGCATCTTCACGGTGTCCGTGTTCGCGGGCGTCAAGGGCCTGGTCGAGGGCAGCGTGGAGCAACTCGGCATCCAGATCGTCGGCGTCGCCGCCACGATCGCCTACTCGTTCATCGTCTCGCTCGTCATCCTCAAGGTTCTCGACCTCATTCCGGGGCTGGGGCTGCGAGTGAGCGACCGCGACGAGGACTCCGGCTTGGACGTCGCGTCGCACGGCGAACGCGCCTATGTGAGCGACGGAGCGGACTAGATAGGCATAGCGCAGCCCGGGGGCGCGGGCGGTCCGCCCGCGCCCCCGGAGATCAGGAGGCACGTCATGGCGATGGTCAGCATAGAAGCGGTCGTCCGGCCCGAGCGCATCCACCACGTCACGGAGGCGCTGGAGTCGGCGGGCTGCCAGGGGTTCTACTACAGCAACATCACGGGCGAGGGCCGGCAGCGCGGCGTCGAGGTCTTCGTCGGGCGCGGCGGCGCGATGGCCAGCCGGCACTCCGTCCCCAAGACGCTCGTCCGCACCATCATCACGGACGACATGCAGGAGACGGTGGTCGCCGCGATCATCGAGGCCGCCCGCACCGGGGACAAGGGCGAGATCGGCGACGGCAAGATCTTCGTGACGCCCGTCTCCGACGTCGTGCGCGTCCGCACCGGCGAGCGCGGAGAGGCCGCCGTCTAGACCGCGCCGCCTCCGGCTTCCCGCAACGCGAAACCGCGAAATCGCCGCGCCCGGCTCAGCGTCGAGCCGGGCGCGGCGTTCTCACTCCTCCCATTTCCCTCTATCGTCCAGCCCGCCTTGAGGCAACCCAGCCCGCGCACAGGCGCCGCAGATTGCGCGACACCTCCGAATAGGCTTGCAATGCTTGCAACGATAGCCTATAATGCAAGCAGCGCAAGCAATCGCAAAGAGGAGGTTAGCCGTGACCACCATCACCGTGCGGAACATCGAAGACGACCTGAAACTGCGGCTGCGCGTCCGGGCCGCCGAGCGCGGCCACTCGATGGAGGAGGAGGTCCGCAGCATCCTGCGGTCCGCGCTCCATCGGGAGGAGTCTCCCGCGAAGGGGCTCGGGACGGCCATCCACGAGTTGTTCAAGCCGTTCGGCGGCGTGGAGTTGGACATCCCGCGGCGGGAGCCGATGCGCGAGTTGCCCCGCTTCGACGGCTAGCCGCCGATGATCGTCCTCGACACGAACGTCGTATCGGAGTTGATGAGGGAGCGCCCGCAGCCGGAAGTTCTCGCTTGGGCGGACGGGCATCCGGCGAACACGCTGTTCACCACCGCCATCACCGAAGCGGAAGTCCGGGCGGGAATCGCCGTGCTGCCCGAAGGAAGGCGTCGGCGGGGGCTGGCCGAAGCGGCGGAGCGGCTCTTCGCCGTCGCCTTCGCGGAGCGCATCCTTGCCTTCGACAGCGAGGCGTCGCGCGCATACGGCTTCCTCGCCGCGAGCCGCCGCGCGGCGGGGCGGGCCATCAGCACGCACGACTGCCTGATCGCGGCGATAGCGCGCTCCCACGCCGCCGGCGTCGCCACGCGCGACGTCGGCGGCTTCCAAGACTGCGGCGTCGAGGTCATTAATCCGTGGGCGGCGTAGCGAAGGGCGTCGCGGGCTCCCTTGTCAGAACTGGCGGTTTCACGGCAACCGCATAATTCTTAGGGAGAAGGGATTGCTAGGCAAGGGCGCGGCGGGCGGCTTCTTCGAGGGCGCGGCGCGCGATGACGCGGGTCAGGTGCTCGCGGTACTCCTCGGAGCCGTGGATGTCCTCGATGAACTCCATGCCTTTGGCGGCGAGGGACGCGGCCTCCGCGACGGAGGACGGGAAGGGCTTTCGCCCCTCCAGAAAGCGCTCGGTCGCCCGGGCGCGAACGGGGCGAGGGCCGGCTCCGGTGACGGCGACGCGCACTCGGGCGCAGGCTCCGCGCCGGTCGAGCGCGAGCGACGCGGCGACTCCGACGATGGCGAACCGCGACGCTTTGTTGGCAAACTTCAGGTAGGTCGAGCCGGCGCGGGGCGGCTGCTTGGGAATGAGGATTTCGGTTACGACTTCCGTCGGGCCGAGCGCAGTTTCGTAGGCGTCCAAGAAGAAGCGGGAGGCGGGGATGAGGCGCGGGCGCGCTCCGCCGGCGACGCGGACGCTCGCGTCCAGCGCGAGGAGGGCGGCGGGGGCGTCGGCTGCGGGGTCGGCGTGGGCGGCGCTTCCGCCGATCGTGCCGCGGTTCCGCACTTGCAAGTCGCCGATTTGAGCGACCGTCTCGGCGAGGAGCGGTGCGGCGGCGCGGACGCTGCGGGACGTTTCGACGCGGCGGTAGGTTACGCAGGCGCCGAGCGCGAGGCCGCCGTCGTCGGAGCGGCGGAGGCCGCCGAGTTCGGGGAGTCCGCCGATGTCCACGAGGATTTCGGGCTGGGCGAGGCGGAGTTTCATCGCGGGGATCAGGCTCATTCCGCCTGCGACGACGCGCGCCTCGCCCTCATGCTCGCGGAGGAGGCGGACGGCGCCGCGGAGCGAGTCGGGCTTGCGGTAGGCGAACGGGGCCGGGATCACGCCGTCCCCCGCATTTTTCGCGCGGCGTTGAGGGCGGACGCGACGATGTTCTGGTAGCCGGTGCAGCGGCACATATTGCCGCTGAGCGCGGCGCGGACCTCGGGGTCGGTCGGGTCGGGGTTGCGGCGGAGGAACTCGTGGAGGGTCATCACCATTCCGGGCGTGCAGAAACCGCACTGCAGGCCGTGCTCCTCGTGAAACGCCTGCTGAATGGGATGGAGGGGGCCGTCCGGCTTGGCGAGCCCTTCTATCGTCGTGACCTTCGCGCCGTCGGCCTGCGCCGCGAACATTGAGCAGGACTTGACCGCCGCGCCGTTCAGCAGGACGGTGCAGGCGCCGCACTGGCTGGTGTCGCAGCCGACGTGCGTTCCGGTGAGGCGCAACTTCTCGCGGAGGAGATCGACGAGGAGGTCGCGGTCTTCGACCTCAGCCGTCCGTCTGCGCCCGTTGACGGCGAGCGTCACCTGTCTCAGAGACCTTTGCATAACCTCTTCGCTCCTGTCTCCAGTACGGAACCATAGCGCGGGGGGAAGGAGGCTGTCAAATAGCCGCGCTCGTTCGGCGCATACGACGCATACGACATGGGTTAGGGGCGCCGCCTCCAAGCGCCGCCGCGGGAATGACGATATGAAAGCGCCCCCGCCTCGCGTGAGTGGATGCCTGCCGTCTAGCCTTCCGGCAACTGCCACAACTCGCGGAAGCCCGGCTTGGACAGCTTTTCGTCCGCCATGCGCTCCGCGTCGCGCTCGCGGTAGAGCAACTCCACCTGCCGCTGATTCACCAGCAGCCCCTTGTCCCGCGTCATCTTCCACAACTCCGGCATTGTCCTTACGCCCTTCCGCTCGTTGCAGTGGCCGCAGAGCAGTTGCACGTTCGCCATCACGTCAGGGCCGCTCTTGATCCACGGAATCACATGGTCAACGTGCATCTGGCGGAAGTCGGTTCGGACGCCGCAGCCGAGGCAGTAGCCTTCCTGCCGGCCGTAGAGGTCGCGCCTCTCCTCAATCGTCCATTGGCGGCGCGAGGCGGCGGCGGCCGCATCCGCCGCCGAAACGGGGCGAATCGGCTCGTCGGTCTGGCCGGGCAGTTCGTTGACCCGGTGAACGCGCTTGCCGTCGGGGAGGCCGGCGGTGACGCCCTCGACCTCCATTTCCGGGAAGGTTCCGCGCAAGCGTTTGACGACCTGGCGGTACGCCTCGACGCCCATGTCCATGCCGATCCAGCGGCGCTCGAGGCGCTCGGCGGCGACGCAGGCGGTGGCGCATCCGCAGAAGGGATCGAGCACGACGTCGCCGGGGTTGCTGGACGCCTCGATGATGCGCTCCAGCAGCGCGAGCGGCTTCTGCGTGGGGTATTTCGTCGCCTCTTTGTGCCAAGAGCGCACGGCCTGAACGTCCGCCCAAATGTCTTGGAGCGCCATTCCCTTCGCCTCGTCAAGATACCTCTTCAGGCGGGGAAAGCCGTTCTTTGTAATGAATATGCGGTCCTCGGCCCTCAACTTCTCCAACCCATCGAGGTCCAACCCCCACCCGCGCCCCTTCGCCGGCGTGGCGCCTAGCCATTCGAATCGCCTGTTCGCCGCAGCGGACGGAACGGTCAAATCCCCCGACTGGAAACGCCGCCCTTCTTCGTCCGTGTAGCGGTAGTAGTCCTCAATGTAAGAGGAATCGTACGCTTGATGCACGCTGGCGTTCCAAGCGCGCTTGTCGGTTTTGGAGTAGTACAGAAGCGTGTCGTGAACAGCGCCGCACCTATTGGCGTTGGAGTGCGCCGAGGTGCGCCGCCACACGATTTCGTTGCGGAAATTCGCCGCTCCGAACACGGAGTCCATTATGCTCTTGAGATAGTGGCTCGCCGTCGGGTCGCAGTGCAGGTAGATCGAGCCGGTCGGCTTGAGAATGCGCTGCATCTCCACGAGGCGGACCGCCATAAACGTGAGGTAGCCCTGCATCGAGGGCGAGTGCGCCCGCCCCGCGCCCTCCAATATCGGAGGCAGCGCGGGAATGACCTGCCCGATCTCCTCGATCCATTCGACCTTCCAGTTCGGGTCGCCGGGCTCCATCGTGAACACGTCGACGAAGCCCACGAGCCGCTCCTGAACGACTTGAGGGTCGCGCCGCTCCATAGGCGCGGGCAGGCGGATGTCCTGCAGCAGTCCGCGCTCCTCCTGCTCGGCCAGCCCGATGGGATTGAGGTAGGCGCGTCCGCTGTTGAACGGCGGGTCGAGGTAGATGAGGTCGACGCAGGCGTCGGGGAGCGCCCGGAGCGCGGGAAGGTTGTCGTTGACGACGATGGTGCGGTTTTCGACGCCGTGCAGGATGGGGGCGTTGAGGTCTATCTCCGGCAAGGTCTTCTCCGCGAGCGCTTGGCTCTCCGCGCCTAAGATTCGCCTGAAGAGTGGGCGATGTCAATAGGGGCGTGTCGCGGGAGGTGGGGGGTGGGGCGTCATTCCCGCCTACGCGGGAATGACGGTTCCGGGGCGCCTTGCGATGGGGGGGCAGAGGTCGTCTGTCTTATGGGAAGGCGATGACGCCGCGGCCGACGCCGCCGCGCTCCAACTCTTCGTAGGCTTCGTTGATTTGGTCGAGGGCGTACGTGCGCGTGACGAGGCTGTCCACGTCTATTTTGCCGGCGGCGTAGAGGTCGACCATGCGCTGGAAGTCGATGGCGGGGCGGGACGCGCCGTAGTAGGCGCCTTTGAGCGTTTTCTCCTGGCGGACGAGGGCGACGGGGTCTATGCCCGGGAAGTCGTCGACGGGGGCGAGGCCGACGATGATGGCGGTTCCGCCCTTGCGCGCCATATCGAAGGCGAGCGTGATGGTTTCGGACGAGCCGAACGCTTCGAAGGCGTAGTCGGCGCCGCCGCGGGTGAGTTCGCGGACGGCTTTGAGCGGGTCTTCGTCTTTCGCGTTGACGGCGTCGGTCGCGCCGAACTTGGTTGCGAATTCGAGGGCGGCGTCGTTGACGTCGACGGCGATGATGCGTCCGGCTCCGGCGAGGCGGGCGCCCTGCACGATGTTGAGGCCGACGCCGCCGCATCCGACGACGGCGACGGAACTGCCGGGCTCGACTTTCGCGCTGAACATAGCCGATCCGAGGCCGGTGGTTACGCTGCAGCCGATGAGGGCGGCTTGAGGGAGCGGGAAGTCGGGCGGGATTTTCACGCAGCCGGTTTCGGGGACGACGGCTTGCTCCGCGAAGCAGGCGACTTTGCCCATATGCGCGACGTCGCGTCCGTTCCAATGGAGGCGGCGGGTGCCGTCGAACATATTGGGGCCTGTGGCGAGGTGCGCGTCGCAGAGGTTGGCGCGTCCGCCGAGGCAGGCGGCGCAATGGCCGCAGTACGGCACGAAGGAGAGGATGACGCGGTCGCCGGGGGCGACGCGGGTCACGCCTTCGCCGATCTCTTCGACGACGGCGGAGCCTTCGTGGCCGAGCACGGCGGGCTTGGGGATGAGGGCGTGGCCGCGCATATAGTGGAGGTCGCTGCGGCAGACGCCGGCCGCGGCGATGCGGACGCGGACCTCATGCGCCTTCGGGGGGTCGAGCACGACATCCTCGACGCGCAGGGGCTCATTCGGTTCCACGAGAACGGCAGCCTTCATTCGCTTCCTCCGCGCCGGTCGGTCGCATCGCGTCCCTGCCTAGCGGCGCGGCGCAACCCTATCACATCGCGGGCGCCGGGGGCGTCGGACGCGCCCATCCCTTTAAGGGTGGCATCATTTGGCATCATTTTGACTCATTTACTCCTGCGCTCCGGCGGGCGATGAGGCCAATTCGGGGCCGAAACGGGGCGTTTTGAGGCCGTTTTGGGACGAAATGAGGCCACAATGAAGCCACCGCAGCCGGGGGCGTCCGGTTCGCCGTTGGGGTTCGAGCGGCGAGGTCATAGAGACAGCGTAGGGGAGAGGGGGCGGGCGGCGCAAGGGGCGGATGTCATTGCTGGGGGGTAGGGGGTGGGTTCCCGCTTTCGCGGGAATGACGCGGCCCCGTGAGGATCCACGGATGCAACCTCGTCGGTGGAATGGGGGGGCAGCGCGCTGCATAGGGGCATCCTTCAGCGCGCGATTCGCCTAAGGGATGGCCCCTCTTTCATCTCCACGCTCGTCGGGGGTTTGGCGGCGGCGGCGAGCGCGGCGGCGGCGAGGTTCGTCCCGACGAACACGGAGAAGATCAGGACGTAGTTCTCCGTCAGGTCGAAGGCGAGCGCGGCGGCGAGCGGGCCCGCCGCTTGCGTCCAATTCGTCACGGCGCGCGCCGTTCCCTCGATGGAGCCGAGATGCCGCCGCCCGAAGTAGTCGGCGAACGCGAGCCGCTGCAGCGTTACGGACGCGCCCTGCGCGAGCCCGTAGAACACGGCCCACGCCATCGCAAGCGCCGCGCTGTCCACCGCGAGCAGCAGCAGAAACGCGAGCGCGTTCAGCAGAAAGTCGGCGGCGATGACGTAGCGCACGTGGAAGCGGTCGCGCAGGAAGCCCGCTCCGAGCGTGCCCGCCGCGCCCACGGCGGAGTGCGTAACGAGCGCGGCCACGGCGGCGGCGTTCGATATGCCGACGTCGGTCATATAGGGAACGGCGTGCAGCGCGACGCCCGTACGCCCGAACCACCAGAGCGAGATCGCGGCGATGAGCAGGTACAGCGAGGGGTGGCGCGACGCTTGGCGCAGCGTGAACGACCTGTCCGCCGCGCGCAGGTCGCCCCCGGGCGCGGCGGCTTGCCGTTCGGGCCGCGCGCCGTCGGGCAGCAGACCCATGTCCTCCGGGCGCCGCCTAAGGAGGAGCGCCGTCGGCAACGCGGAGACGGCGGAAACGAGCGCGCCCGCCGCGATGGACGCCTCGCGCCAGCCCTGCCACGCCGTCACGGCGGCGATGAGCAGCGGCATCAGCGACGCGCCCGCCGGAAATCCGAGCCCTGCCAGCCCCATCGCTCTCCCGCGCCGGACGATGAACCAGTTCGGCACAATGACGGCCGACGCGACGGCGAGGACGCCGGTGTTGACGCCCCGCGCCGCGATCTGCAGCGCGTAGAACTGCCACAGTTCGGAGATGAGCGAGAGCAGCAGGAACGACGCGCCGATGACGGCGTAGGCCGCCGTGAGCGCCCAGCGCGGCCCGAATCTGTCAACGATCGGCCCGGTGAGGAGCGCCGCGCCGCTCCCGACCAGCCCGCCGGCGGTCAGCGCCCCGGTGAACTCCGACCGCGTCCAGCCGAACGTCTCGGTGATCGGCTTGAGGAGAACGCTGAGGACGGGAAACGTCTCGACGGCGGCGCTGAAACTGCCGAGCCCCGCGACCGCGACGACGACCCATCCGTAGAAGAAGCGAGGCTTGGGCTTGGGGTCGTTCGTTTCGCGCAAGAAGAAGACGCCGTTTCGATGGACGAGAGTAGCGCGCCCATCATAGCAGCGCGCGGGCGCCTTCTACTCCCCCGCCGTATCCCGCGTCGTGAACGAGCACAACCCCTTGACAAGGCGCAGCGGAAGGAGTAGCATATTCCCGTCGCGGTTTTACGCTTTCAATTGGCCTTCGCCGCCTCGCAATTCGGAACGCCCTATTGACAAGCCCAACGCTCGCGCCCTGACCGGCGCGCAAGCCGCCCGCCCGTTCCGGCCAGCATTCCGTTTCCCAACGCAACTATTCCAATACGCGCAACGTTGCCGGCGCATCCGCGCCCAACCTCAACGGAGACATCCCCACGATGAACATCGCTGAACTGCAGACGAAAACGTCCGAGCAACTCCTCGCGGTGCTCAAGGAACTCGATCCCGAGCGCGAGGAGCCGCCTCCCCGGACGCGCGACGGCCTCCTGTACGCCGTCCTCTCTTCCTACGCGGAGGGCGAGGGGCGCAACCTCGCCAGCGGCGTGCTGGAGATTCTCCCGGACGGCTACGGCTTCCTTCGCAACAACGGGCGGACGCGCGGGCGCGCCGACACCTACGTCTCGCAGACGCTCGTCCGCCGCTACGGGCTCCGCACCGGCGACCTCGTGCTCGGCCACGTCCGCCCGCAGAAGGAGACGGAGCGCTACCAGGGGCTCACCCGCATCGAAACCGTCAACGCGCTCGACCCCGAGGTCGCCCGCCGCCGCAAGTCGTTCGAGCGCCTCACGCCCATCTTTCCCGAGACGCAGATCAAACTCGAAACCGGCGCGTCCGAAATCTCCACCCGGATGATCGACATCCTCTCCCCCGTCGGGCGGGGCCAGCGCGGCCTGATCGTCGCTGCGCCCAAAGCGGGCAAGACGACGCTCCTCAAGCAGGTCGCCGCCGGCATCACCGCGAACTACGCCGACCTCGACATTATGGTCGCGCTCATCGGCGAGCGCCCCGAAGAGGTGACGGACATCAAGCGGTCGGTGGACGGCGAGGTCTACAGCGCGACGTTCGACGAGCCCGTCGAAGACCACTGCCGCGTCGCGGAACTCTGCCTGGAGCGCGCCAAGCGCCTCGTCGAGGCCGGGCGCGACGTCGTGGTGCTGCTCGACTCCATCACGCGCCTCACCCGCGCCTACAACGTCGCCGTCCCCACCAGCGGGCGGACGCTCTCCGGCGGCATAGACCCGGTGGCGCTCTACCCCCCCAAGCGGTTCTTCGGCGCGGCGCGCAACACGGAGGAGGCGGGCAGCCTCACCGTGCTCGCCGCCTGCCTCGTCGAGACCGGCAGCCGCATGGACGACGTGATCTACGAGGAGTTCAAGGGCACCGGCAATATGGAACTCCACCTCGACCGGCGGCTGGCGGAGCGCCGCACCTTCCCGTCCATCGACATTCAGCGCAGCGGAACCCGCCGCGAGGAACTGATGCTCGACGAACTCACGCTCCGGCAGGTGTACCTCCTGCGCCGGATGAGTTCGATGATCTCCACCGACGCGATGAACCCCGCCGAAGCCGCCGAGCGCATCATCGAGCGGATGAGCCGCACGAAGAGCAACCAGGAGTTCCTCGCCACCCTCACGAGAGAGATGTAGCGCCCGCTCGCCCCTCCCCTCACTCCAGCGAAACGTTGTCTATCAGGCGGACGCTCCCGATCCGGACAGCCGCCGCGAGTAGGCATGGGCCGCGCCCGCCCCAGGGCTCCATCGTCTCAGGGTCAACCGCCGCGACGTACTCCGCCGCCGCGAGCGGCTCCGCGTCGATCATCCGGCGGCATCCGTCCTCCAGCGCCTCCGCGTCCTGCCGCCCGGCGCGAAACCGGTCGCGCGCCGCCGCGAGCGCCCGGTGGACGACCGGCGCCGCGCTCCGCTCCTCCGCCGTCAGGTAGGCGTTGCGGCTGCTCACCGCGAGGCCGTCCGGCTCTCGAATCGTGGGCATCGCGGCGACCTCCGCCGGTATGTCCAAGTCCTTGACGAGACGCCGAATCACCGCGACTTGCTGGGCGTCCTTCCGTCCGAAGTACGCCCGGTCGGGCTGCGCCTGCGCGAGCAGTTTGGCGACCACCGTGGCGACCCCGGCGAAGTGCCCCGGGCGCGCCGCGCCCTCCAGGGGAAGCGCCGGCCCCTCGATTCGGACGGACGCGGCGAATCCCGGCGGGTACATCTCCTCTGCGGACGGCGTGAACGCGACGTCCGCGCCTTCGCGCTCCAGCAGCGCGAGGTCGGCGTCGAGCGAGCGCGGGTAGCGCCCCAGATCCTCGCCGGGGCCGAACTGGGAGGGATTGACGAATATGGAGACGGCGACCGTCGCGCACTCGCTCCGCGCCGCGCGGATCAGCGAGGCGTGCCCCGCGTGGAGCGCGCCCATCGTCGGAACGAGCCCCAGCGGACGCGGCGCATCGCGCAGCGCGCCCCGCAACTCCGCGACCGTCTCGACTCGCCGCATGCCCTACGAAACGTCCCCGCCGAACGCCTCGGCGACCGCTCCGGGCTCCGCCTCCGGCGTATGCTCCGCGCCGGGAAAACGCCCCGCCTCGATGTCGGCGCGGTACGCGCGCAGCGCGCCGAGGACCGTTTCGTCGAGGTCGGCGTACCGCTTGGCGTGGCGCGGTGTCCGCGCGCTCAGCCCCAGAAGGTCGTGCAGCGCCTGAATCTGCCCGTCGCACCCTGGCCCGGCCCCGATGCCGATCGTCGGGACGGCGAGCCGCCGCGTCACTTCCGCCGCAACTTCTGCTGGAACCAACTCGATTACGATGGCGAACGCTCCGGCTTCCTGCAGCGCGAGCGCGTCGGCGAGCAGCGCCTGCGCCTCCGCCGCCGTCCGCCCCTGCGCGCGGTAGCCCCCCGTCTGATGCACCGACTGCGGGAGCAGCCCGACGTGCCCCATCACCGGGACGCCGGCCTCCGTCAGCCGCCGGACGGTCGCCGCGACGCTTCTCCCGCCCTCCAACTTCACGGCCTGCGCGCCGCCCTCTTGCATCAGGCGCCCCGCGTTCCGCATCGCGTCCTCCGCGCTCGGCTGATACGTCATAAACGGCATATCCGCGACCACGAGCGCGTTCGTCGCCCCGTGAGCGACCGCCCTCGCGTGATGGACGACGTCGGCGAGCGTAACGGGCACGGTCGAGTCGTATCCCAGCACGGCGTTCCCTAGGCTGTCGCCGACGAGAATGACGGGAATCCCCGCCTCGTCCGCGAGCCGCGCCGCGGGGAAATCGTAGGCCGTAACGCAGACGATGGGCTCGCCCTCGCGCTTCATCTCTTGCAGCCGCCGCGTCCGAACGCTCATCTCCTCGCCTCCCCGTCCTCGTATTCGGCCAGCAGCGCCGCCCAGTCCGCCGACCCGCCCGGGCGCCCCGCCTCCCGCGCCAGTTCCGCCGAGCGCAAAATGATCTCCCGGTGCAACGGCAGCAGTTCCGGCGCGGCGGCGCGAACGGCGTTCAGGTGCAGCCGCGCCGTGCCCAAGTCGCCCCGCGAGACCGGCCCCGTCAACGCGGCGCCCGCGCCCGCGCTTTCGACGTTCGCAAGCGTCGTCCGAGCGAGGCGGCCTATCGCTCGCTCCCCCTGCTCCGGCGGAAGACCGGCGCGAACCCACAGCGTCCGCGCCTCGCGCAGCAGCGTCGTCAGGTAGCCGCAACTCATCACCGACGCCGCGTGATAGAGCGCGCGCGCCTGCGCCGGAACCCGCAGCGCGAAGCCCCCGACCTCCTCGGAGAGGCGCTCCAGAAACGCGAGCGCGCCGCCCTCCGCCTCGACGCCGAACGTGACGCCCTCCAACGGCGTTTCGCCCCCGCCGAACGTTTGGAACGGATGCCACGACCCGACGCTCGCGCCCGACGCCCTCGCAGGCTCCAGCGGCTCCAGCGTCAGCGCGCCGCTGCAGTGCAGGGCGGTCTGTCCGCTCCGCCAGGCGACGCCCGCCGCCGCGTCCGCGATTGCGCCGTCGGACGTCGTGATGAACACGACGTCGGCGGCGTCCGCCGCTTCCTGCGCCGTCGCCGCCCGGCATCCCGGCGCGTGGCGCGCCTCGCGCTCCGCCGACTCCCGCGAACGGCTCGCCGCCGCCGCGATTGGGTATCCCAGCCGCGCAAGTTCCGGCGCGAGAACCGACGCGACGCGCCCCGCGCCGACGAACGCCAATGACGGACGCTCAGCCATCGCCGCTCATCTCGCGGAACGACGGAAATCCGTGCAGGCTCTCCGCATGCTTGACGCCGGACACAATCGCGCGCGCGACCACCGTCGGCGTCAGCGCGCAGAGGCGCGTGAACTCCTCGGGCGCGTCTATCTCGCCAGTGGCGAGCGCGAACATCGCGTCGCCGTCGCGGGGCGTGTGCGCGGGACGCACCGAGAGCGCGATGCCGTCGTGCGCCGTCGCCGCCAGCCGGTTCGCCTGCGCCTTCGTCAGCGCGAGATTCGTCGCGACGACGCCTATCGTCGTGTTGCCCAGATGCTCCGGGCCGCGCCGCCCGCCGTCCTTCCCGTAGGCGTGATCGGCGTAGATGGGCGCGCTCTCCAGCGGCGCGCCGTCCTCTCCGCGAGGCCCCGCCAGCAACGCGCCGGAGTCCGGGTCGTGGACGCTCCCCACCGCGTTGACGACGGCGAGCGCGGCGAGCGTCGCGCCGTCCCCCAGGTCGAGCGACGCGCATCCCAGCCCGCCCTTCATCGCCCGCTCGCGCCCCAGCGCCTTCCCCGCCGTCGCGCCCGTTCCCGCGCCGACGCTCCCTTGCGCCGGCGGGCCGGCGGTCGCCGCGCATGCCGCCGCGTAGCCCTCGGCGGGCCCGGGGCGGACGGAGCCGTCGCCCACGCCCAAGTCGAAAATAATCGCCGCGGGGACGATGGGCACGACGTGCTCGCCGACGCGGTGGCCGGCGCCGCGCTCCTCCAAAAAGCGCATCACGCCGTCCGCCGCGCTCAGGCCGTAGGCGCTGCCGCCGCTGAGGACGACGCCGTTCACGAGCGCGACCGTGTTCTCGGAGCGCAGCAGATCCGTCTCCCGCGTCCCGGGCGACGCCCCGCGAACGTCCACGCCGCCCACCGCGCCGTCGAGCGCGAGCGCGACGGTGCAGCCCGTGCCGTTGGCGGCGTCGGTGTAGTGTCCGGCGATGATGCCGGGGATATCGGTGAGCGAGCCGGTCATCAGGGAAGCCCCTCTCGTTGCCGTCCCGGTCGCCGTGGATCCGGGCGGCGCAAGGGCGCCCTCCGTTGGATAGGGGCTCGCCGCCCGCGCGGGGTCGGCGGCGCGTAGAGGATACGAACGCCGCGCCGCGCCGTCAATGGCGTGTATTCGTTCGGCGCATATGAGACGGCGAGGGGTTAGGAGGCCGTCCTCCAGGCGCTGCCGCGCGAAAATCGGTTGAGGTCGGGCGCAGTTAACCTACCCAGTCGCCGGCTGAGCGTGCGCGAGGGCCCGTCGAGCAGGCGCGGGCGCCGCGCCGCCGCACGGTGTAGCATAGGCGCCAATCCGACGGCGGGAGGCGCGCAATGGCGTTCGATCTGCTCATCAAAGGCGGACTGGTCGTGGACGGAACGGGGGCGGAGCCCCGGATCGCCGACGTCGGCGTCGCGGACGGGCGCGTCGCCGCGGTCGGGCGGCTCGACGCTCCGGCGGCGCGGACAATCGACGCGGGCGGGTGCGTCGTCACGCCCGGGTTCATTGATCACCACACGCACTACGACGGACAGGTGACGTTCGACCCGCTCTGCACGTTCTCGTGCTACAACGGCGTGACGACGGTGGTGAGCGGCAACTGCTCGCTGACGCTCGCGCCCGCGCGGGAGGGCGACGAGGCGGCGCTGGCGGGCATGCTGGCGAAAGTCGAGGCGATTCCCTACGACGTGCTGATGAACGGCGTTCCGTGGGGATGGCGGTCGTTCGGCGACTACCTGAACTCGCTGGAGGGGCGGCTGGGGATCAACTACGGGGCGATGGCGGGGCACTCCGCGATCCGCCGCTGGGTGATGGGCGACGAGTCGCAGGAGCGCGAGGCGGCGGGTGCGGAGATCGAGGCGGTTCGCAGCGCCCTCCGGACGGCGCTGGAGGAGGGCGCGCTGGGCGTGTCGTTCGACCGCAATCCGCGCCACGTCGGCATGGACGGGCGCCCGCTGCCCGCCAACGCCGCGTCCATAGAGGAGTTGTACGCGGCGGCGGGCGCGCTGCGCGAACTCGGAACGGGCGTCATTCAGGTCGGCGACCCGATGAACTTGGAGTTGAGCGAGGGGATCTGCGAGCGCCTGTCGCAGGAGAGCGGGCGCCCGGTGACGTATCTCTCCATCACGCAGAGCGCGCTGCGCCCGGAGCAGTGGCGCGAGCATCTGGCGCACATCGCCGAAGTGAACGGGCGCGGCGCGGCGCGCATTCACCCGCAGATCAGCCCGCGCCCCGGGCTGCGCTACTTCCAAATGGACAGCGCGGAGTTCTTCAACTTTATGCCGACGTGGAAGCGCATTATGAACAGCCCCGGCGAGGAGCGAATCGCGGCGTTCGCGGACGCCTCGCTGCGCCCGCGGCTCGCGGAGGAGGTCGCCGCCCACAGCGACGTCACGGCGCTCGGCTTCTCCGGCAGATGGGACCACGTCGTCATCGTCAAGCCCGCGCTGGAGAAGAACAAGGCGCTCGCGGGAATGACGGCGGCGGAACTGGGAGCGCGGCGCGGGCAGTCCCCGATGGACGCCTTCCTCGACCTCGCGGTGGAGGAGCGGCTGAAGACGTGGTGCGCGCGCAACCAGCAGAACAACGACGACGAGGCGATGGCGGAGATCCTCAACGATCCGCATACGCTGATCGGCCTGTCGGACGCCGGGGCGCATGTCGTGCGGGAGGGAGGCTACGGCTACGCCGTCCACTTCCTCAGCGACTGGGTGCGGGACAAGGGGATTATGCCGTTGGAGGAGGGCGTCCGGCGGCTGACGTCGCTGCCGGCGGACGTGTTCGGCGTTCCGGGGCGCGGGCGGCTTACGCCCGGGAGCAAGGCGGACGTTCTCGCGCTGGACTACGAGCGCTTGGGGCTCGACCCGTCCGAGGAGGCTTACGACTTGCCCGGCGGAGCGATGCGCCTGAAGCAGACGACGCATGGCATCGCCTACACGATTGTCAACGGCGAGCCGCTGATGGAGGACGGCGCGCACACGGGAGCGCTCCCGGGTCAGGTCGTTCGGAACGCGTGGAGCGAGGCGCAACGCAACGGAGCGGCGGGCTAGGCGTTGTCTTGGGTCGCGGTCGCGTTGGCGGGCGCGGCGGTCTCCGCGCTCGTCAGCGTTTTCGACAAGACCGTCATTCATCGCTACGCCCGGACGCCCCTCACGCTGCCCCTGCTGATCGGCGTGATGCAGACGGGCGTCGGCCTCGCGCTGCTCGCCGTCGCGCGCGTTCCCGCGTCCGCGACCGCCGAGCCCGTGATGTGGGCGCTCGTCTCCGGCGCGGTGTTCGGCCTCAGCGCGCAGTTTCTGATGCGCGTCCTCTACACGCGAGAGGTCTCCCGCGCCGTGCCCGTGTTTCAGAGTTATCCCATCTTCACCGCGCTCTACGCCTCGCTGTTTCTGGGCGAGCGGCTGGGAACGCTCGACTGGCTGGCCATCGTCGCGGTCGTCGGGGGCGCGGCGCTGCTCTCCCTCCGGACGGGCGCGGCGGGCCATCGCTTCTCGCTCGACAAGGCGTTCGCGCTGCTGATCGTCGGCAGCGCGATACACGGCAGCGCGCATGTGTTCGGGAAGGCGGCGGTGGACGAGTTGCCGGTGCCGTTCACGCACGCGCTCCGCTCGCTGGCGCTGGGCGGCGTGTTCCTCGCGTTCAACCTGCGGCGGCGCCCGCTCGCCGACGCGCTCCTCTTCGTTCGGAGGCGCAGCCCTGCCTTGCGGTTCGTGTTCGCCAACGAGGTCATTATCGCCAGCGCGGGGCTGATGCTGACGCTATGGGCGCTGTCGCTGGGCCCGGCTTCGCAGGTCACGGCGGTCTCCAGCGTCCGCGTGCTGTTCATCGTCGCGTACAGCACGATCTTGGCGCTGATATGGCAGGGCGCGCTCGGCGAGTCCACGACGCTCGGCGCAATCGCCGTCAAACTCGGGTCGACGGCGCTGATCGTCGGCGGCGTGACCGCGATAGCGCTGGGGAGCGGGTAGCGGCATGTCTTGGGCGTTAATCGCGCTGATGAGCGCGGCGGTCTCCGCGTTCATCAACCTAATCGGCAAACACATCGCGCACCGTTACGCGCGGACGCCGTACACGCTTCCCTTGATGATCGGCCTCGCGCAGCCGTTCGTCGGCGTCGCAATGCTCGCGGCGGCGGGGATGCCGGCGTCCGCTCCGCCGTGGGCCGTCTTTTGGGCGCTGGTCTCCGGCGGCCTCTACGGCGTGGGGACGCACCTGCTCTCTTCGTCGCTCTACACGCAAGAGGTGTCCCGAGCGGGGCCCGTCTATCAGTCGCATCCGGTGTTCACCGCGCTCATCGCGTTCTTCGTTCTGGGCGAGCGGCTAGGGGCGACGGAGTGGATCGCCATCGCCGCGGTGGCTGCGGGCGCGGGAATGCTCTCCGTCCGCCCTTCCGCGTCCGGCCGGATCCTGACGATGGACAAGGCGTTTCTGCTGCTGCTGGCGGGGAGCGCGGTGGAGGGGAGTTCGAACGCGCTGGGCAAGGCGGCGGTGGAGGAGTTGCCGACGCTGTTCGCGCACGGCTTGCGAATGTTCGCGCTGGGCGGAGCGCTGCTCGCGCTCAATCTGCGGCGGCGTCCGTGGGCCGACGTCCGGCTGCTTGCGCGGCGGCGCAGCCCGGCGCTCGCGTATATGGCGGCCAACCTCGTCATCGCCAACACGGGGCTCTTCCTATTCCTATGGGCGCTGTCGCTGGGCCCCGCCGGGCCGGTCGCCGCGCTGTTCAGCAGCCGAGCGCTGTTCCTCGTCCTCTACAGCGCGGCGGTCGGGCTGATCTGGCGCGGCTCGATTGGCGAAACGACGACGCCGGGCGCCATCGCCCTCAAAATCGGCGCGTCTGCGCTGATCGTCGCGGGCGCGTCGGCGATGGCGTTGGGGAGCGGGTAGGAGCGGGACGGCGGGGGAGCGCCGCCCCATCTCCCTGGATCCCCCGGGACCGTGTCATTCCCGCGAAGCGGAACCCGCGCAGGGCGCAACGCGACCCCATGCCGTCGTTTCCGCCCTCCTACGGTCATTCCCGCGAAGGCGGGAATCTCGCCCCCATTGAGACGCGCAAGCGCCGAATCCCCCTCTCCCTATAATGGGGAGAGGACGCCGCGAACGCGGCGGGAGAGGGTACTGCGGTCGAGGCGCGCGGCGCCGAACGAACGAGCAGAGGCGGGCGCGAACGCGCCCCCCTACCCCACCGCCCCTCATGCGCTCCGCGATGCGCTAGAATCCGCCCGCGCAGACGAGCCTGCAGACGAGACAGCGCAATGTTGCACAGCATACGCCGGCACGCCGCCTTATGGGATTGGCGTCTCTTCGCCTTCATATTCCTCTTCCTCGGGCTGCCGAGCGTCTATCAACTCTACCGCGTCCGCCTCATCGGCAACGAGTTGCCGGACCCGAGCGGGCTCGCCGTCGTCTCCCAGTGGCAGTTCGTCGGGCTGGTCGTCGAGGTCTTTCAGGAGGCGACCGTCCTCGCCATCTTCTTCTTCCTCGGCTCGCAAATACGCAGCGGGACGGCGGCGCAGTTCGACCGCGCCAAGAGCGCGTTCACCTTCATCTTCGGGGCCTCGCTGCTCTTCTCGGCGGGCGTGTTCCTCTTCAGAGACGCGTTCATCACGCTCATCGGGACGTCCCCGGAGATCCAACGGGAGACGGGCGACTTCCTGGCGGTCAGCATCCTCAGCGTTCCGTTCACGCTGCTGGCCGCCGCCATCGTCGTCCTGTTCGAGTCCTTGAGTCTGCGCGGGCTGGTCTTCGTGATGGCCGTCGCCAACATTCTCATTCGCTTCGCGCTCGACAGCCTGCTGTTCGGGGGCTACGCCTTCTCGCTGGACGCGGGCGTGGTCGGCGTCGGCTGGGCGACCTTCCTCGCGAGCGCCGCGCTGTTCGCGTTCGGCTTCCTGCTGCTCTTGCGGGTCAAGGGCATACCGCTGCGGGAACTCCGCGCCCGTCCGTCGTTCGCGGGAATGCGCGAGTACCTGCGCGTGGGCTTCGGCAGCGGCGCCGACAGCCTCATTCGCAACACGGCCTATTTCGTCATGATCATCCGCGTCGTCAACGCCATCGGCGCGACCGAAATCGGCGGCTACTACCTCGCCATCCAGATACTTTGGAGTTTTATGCTCGTCCCCGTTCTCGCGCTCGGCGACTCCGCGAAAGCGCTCATCGCCAACGCGTCGGCCGACTTGCCCCGCGTCCGGGCGCTCTGGCGCTCCTCGATGATCATCACGGCGGGCATCGTCGTCGTCTGGATCGCCTTCGCGCCGGCCTTCCCGTGGGCCGCCGCCGCGCTGAACGACGACTCCGCGACGGTCGAGTGGGCGGTGACGGCGTTCGGCATCCTCTTCGTTCCCTACGTCTTGCTCGCCTTCAACACCATCACCGACAGCGTCTTCTACGGCATCGGGCGCACAAAGTACCTCGCCTATCAGTCGGCGATCACCAACGGGACGGTCTACCTCGTCGGCTTTCTGCTCTACGCGGCGGGCTTGTGGGAGCCGACCTTCCAGGGCGTGATGCTGCTCTTCGCGCTGGGGATTCTCGCGGACACGCTGCTGACGCTCCTCTTTCTGATCAAGGCGCTCTACCTCGACCCCGACGCTGAGCCTGAGCGGGCGTAGGGGGAGCGCGGCGCGCTAGGTTGCGGAGCGAATCTCCTCAGCCTGCCTATCGCACTCCTCGCGCAAGTAAGGGTAAGCGTCGGCTATGGCGTCGAGAGTCCTGCGCTTGAGCACGCCATGGGCGCGGGGGTACTCGCGCAGTAGCCTCTCATACGGCGTGGCGGCGTGCCTCAAGTGGTTCACGAGGACACGCGCCACATCCCTCCCTCCCGCCGAACGCACAAGGTCAGGGTAAGGGAGGACGGCAACGCTAATCTCGGCTGTCGCGGCCGCCGCGCTCTGCGCGATTTCCCGCGCCTCTCTGATGCGCCTGCGGATCCCGCGCAAGCCGCCGCGCCCGCCGACCGGCCGTTTGGCTTGCGGCTTCGCCGCCTTGTGTCCACGCCGTCTGCGCGTCGTGTTGACGCTTGGCGCGTCGAGCGAAACGGACGTAACGTCAGTGACCTGTCCCTTGGACATCTCGCACCGACCCCTTTGCGCGCTGCAAGTCTTGCGAGAAGACCGTTGCTGCAGCGCGGGTCACTATTGGATTTCGGCGGGCTGTGCGAGCGCCGCCTCAGCGTCAGGATACCATACGCTCGGCGAGAACGCCGTCGACTGGAGCGAATCCCCCCTCAGCGGCCCGGATCCATCCGCGGGATGAGCGCCCGCCCCCAATCCCCGCCCTAAGCGCTATCCTGTAGCATTAGGGCAAGCGTCCTGACCGCCGGCGCCGGGCGACGGAGCGCGGAGCGGCGGCAAACCCATAGGACAGCGAATTCCCGCAGGGAGGGATAGACATGGCGACTTTGCAAGGCACCCAGAGCGAGAGCAACCTGAAGGCGGCGTTCGCCGGAGAGTCGCAGGCCAACCGGCGCTACCTCTACTTCGCCCGCCGCGCCGACATCGAAGGCTACCCCGAAGTCGGCGGCCTCTTCCGCGACATCTCCGAGGCCGAGACCGGCCACGCGTTCGGCCACCTCGACTTCCTCAAGGAGACGGGCGACCCGGCCACCGGCGAGCCCATCGGCAACACCGAGGCGAACCTCAAGTCCGCCGTCGCCGGGGAGACCTACGAGTACACCGAAATGTACCCGGGCTTCGCCCGCACCGCCCGCGACGAGGGCTTCGACGAACTCGCCGAGTGGTTCGAGACGCTCGCCCGCGCCGAACGCTCCCACGCCGGGCGCTTCACCAAGGGCGCGGAGTCCCTCTCCCTCTAGCCCGCGAGCCGTCGGCGCGCCCTTTCTCTCCTAACCGGACGCGGAGGGCGCGCCGACGGACAACTCCGAGCGCCGCCTATGCCTTCGCCCGTCACCAACACGACCGACCCGCGCTACTGGGACGAGGCCGACCTGCTCGCCGAGCAGCGCCGCCAGTACGACGTCTGCCACGGCTGCAGGCTCTGCTGGAACCTCTGCCCGATGTTTCCCGACCTCTTCGACCTCACGGACTCCGTCGAGGGCGAAATGGAGAAGATCGGCGCGGAGCGGTTCGCCCAAACCGAAGACCTCTGCTTCCAGTGCAAGTTGTGCTGGGTCGTGTGCCCCTACACCGCGCCGCACGAGTACGACCTGGACGTGCCGCGCCTCGTCGCGAGGGCCAAGTTCCAGCGCGCCGAGAAACATGGCGTCGGCCTCGCCAAGAAACTCACCGCCGATCAGGACAGGCTCGCCAAACTCGCGGGAGGCCCGTTCGCGCCGCTCGCCAACTTCGCCAACAAGTTCCCTCCGGCCCGCCTCGTGTCGGAGGCCGCGCTCGGCATCCACCGCAAAGCCAAACTGCCGGAGTACCGGACCCAAACGTTCCCCTCGTGGTTCCGCAAGCGCTACGGCGATGCGATGCGCCCGTCGGAGGCGCCCGCCGGCAAGGTCGCGCTCTTCCCCGGCTGCACGTCGGACTACAGCGACGTCCAAATCGCCCGCGCCGCCGTCGCCGTCTTCGAGCGCAACAACGTCGAGGTCGTCGTCCCGGAGCATCAGTGCTGCGGCATGCCGCTGATGGACGCGGGCGACTACAAGGGCGCGGCCAAGAAGCGCGGCTACAACCTCCGGCGCCTCTCCGCGCTCGTGGACGACGGCTACGACGTCGTGAGCCTCCAGCCCACCTGTACGCTCGTGCTGCGCGACGAATACCCCAAGATGTCCGAAGACGCGGACGCCGCCCAAAAGGTCGCCGAGCGCACTTACGAGGCCGGGGCCTATCTCGTTCGCATGGCGCGCGAGAAAACGCTGAACCGCGACTTCGAGCGCGAACTGGGCAAGGTCGCCGTTCACGTCGCCTGCCACACGCGGGCGCAAGCGGCCGGCGTCAACTCCCCGCGCCTGCTCGGGATCATCCCAGGGACGACGGTCGAGACGGTCGAGAGTTGCTCGGGCCACGACGGAACGTGGGGGATCAGCAAGAAATACTTCCCGATGGCGCTGAAAGTCGGCGAGAAACTCTTCACGAATCTCCAGAGGAACGCGCCCGACCTCCTCGTGTCGGATTGCCCGCTCGCGGCGCGCCATATCGAAATCGGGACGGGCAGGCGCCCCGTCCATACGATGCAAGCGCTCGCCGCCGCCTACGGCCTCGCGGAGTTGTAGGCGATGCGCCCCCTCGCGCCAAGCGACCTCGTCGACATCGCCGCATACGAGGCGGAGCGCCCGGCGTTCCGCGAGCGCGTCATCGCGCTCAAAAAGCGCCGCCGCGCCCAAGTCGGCGACCTCGTGACGCTCGTGTTCGAGAACCGCGACACGGTTCGCTTTCAGGCGCAGGAGATGATGCGGGCGGAGCGCATCGTCGCGCCGGAGCGCATCCAGGAAGAGTTGGACACCTACAACCAACTCATTCCCGGCCCCAACGAGTTGCGCGCGACGCTCCTCATCGAGATCACGGAGCAGGAGCGGCTGCGCGAGATTCTCGACAGGTTCATCGGCGTGGACAAGGGCGGCACGACGTTCCTCGTCATCGGCGGCGAGCGCGTCGAGGCGGAGTACGAGGGCGGGCGCAGCAAGGAAGACCGCGTCAGCGCCGTGCACTACGTGACCTTCCCAATGACGTCGGCGCAAGCGCAATCGTTCGCCGAAGGAGACGCCCCCGCGTCGTTCGAGGTCGCGCACCGCGGCTACGAGGAATCCTGCCCCGTCCCCCCGGAGATGCGCGCCTCCCTCGCCGAGGACTTGCGAAGCGATTCGTAGGGGCGTTCGGCAGGGCTCGATTAGCGGACGTTTCCATAGCCTATCGTCATTCCCGCGTAGGCGGGGAATGATGCCCCATTTGGAGGCGCGCAAGCGCCCAATTCCCCCTCTCCCTACAAGGGGAGAGGACGCCGCGAATGCGGCGGGAGAGGGTACTGCGGTCGAGAGCGGGATGCGGACGGGAACGCGATGGGGTAGGTTCCCGCTTTCGCGGGAATGACGAAGCCCCGGGGATGGCTTGGAGACGTGGCGCTACGCGCCACGTCCGCAGGCGCGCAAGCGCCGAATTCCCCCTCTCCCTACAAGGGGAGAGGACGCCGCGAACGCGGCGGGAGAGGGTACTGCGGTCGGGAGCGGGGAGGTTAGCGCAAGAGTCTCATTAGGAAGGATTACGGCGCCGGCAGGCGCGACTCCAGCGCCTCTAGGAAGCGGAGAAAATGCGGCAGCCTACGCCGCAGTACGGCTGGGTCGACCTCGCTCAGCAAGTAGAACGAGTGGTTGCCCTTGTGGTAACGCCCCTTGCTCGACGACTGCGTCGCGTTCCGCAGCGCGTCGGCGACATCCTGTTTGCTCCGGCTCTCCAAATCGGAGTCCGCCGGAAGAGTGTTGCGATTAATGCCAGGGAAGTAAGCGATGAACTTTTGCCTGTCCGCGAGCAGCCACGTCTCCATCGTCGTAACCATCAGTTGCGCTTGGTCGTCTTGCGCGCTCGCCGGCCGGTCCCAGCGGTCGCGCCGCGCGAGATGCGTCCACGCGCCGGACGGATTCGCATCGGGCTGATTGGCGTCCGCCACGACGTCCTCGCTGTCCACGAGGAGGATAGGATATTCGCCGCCTGCGCGAAGGGCGTTTCCGAAACTCCGGAAAGCGCGCTCACGCGGACCGCACGGAACGACGCGCGGCAACCGCCTGTCGAATCCCGCTTTGGTCAGCAACTCTCGGAAACCCTCGCGGCACCGCCTGTTGAGTTCGGCCCTCCCGCCGCCTTCGACGTACACCGTAACGCTCACTAGCGCACGCCCCCGATTTGGCCGCTCGTCCAGAGTTCGCCGAGCCGGTAATCCTCCAGCCATACGCTCAACTCGTCCGCGTCGAGGCGCTTCATCCGCGTCGCGCCGTCATTGTTCTCGAACACGACGATGGACTCCGGCGTGTCCGACAGCGCGTCGATGAGGATGTCGGAGTGCGTCGTAACGATCAACTGCATGCGCTCGCTGGCCGTGCGCAAGTGCTTCGCCAAGCCCGCCACGATGTCGGGGTGCAGGCCCAACTCGGGCTCCTCTAAGCACACGAGCGGCGGCGGATTCGGGTTGTACAGAATCGCCAGCAGGCACAAGTAGCGCAGCGTCCCGTCCGAGAGGCGCGTGGCGGGGATTAGCGTATCTCCTTCCCTGCTGAATATCCGCACCATGTTGGCGTTGACGCCAACATGGTAATCGGTGAATCGTGGATATAAGTCCTGCATTCCCTCAACGACCTTGCGCTTAGATGCGGGGTTCATGTCCAAAGTCTGATTGAGAAAGAGCCCCAAGTTGGAGAAGTCATCCTTCAAGAAGTCGCCGCGTCCATCGGCAGGCTGCGGCGTTCGGATATCTGATCCCCTACCGGACTCCCAAGCGTCGTATATCTCGATTCGCCCGTATCTAGAGGCCATTCCAGTTATCCCCGGGTAATCCCTGAAGGAACGGAACTGGGCCAATGCTGACCGATACGGCATCTCCAAGTCGCGCCACGGGATGTCGATGAGGCTATTGCGGGCAAGCAATTTGACTTCGCGCTTCAGCCTGTCCGCTCGATAGAGCACTTTCTCTCCGGATGAGGGTCCGCCTTGAACGCGAGGAGACTGAACAATCTCTTCGAACCGAATCTCGTCTCCTAGAAATACCAGGTGATGACGAAAACTCCCCGGTCGGGAGACCTGCTTCACCGTCAGTTCCAACGAAGGGTTGAGGTTCGGCGTAGGGCCGTTCCATACCCAACTTTCACCGCCCCCCATGCCCGAAAAGGGTTCCCGTGGGGCAGGCAGGCTCTTCACCAAGTCGATCACGTCAAGCAAGTTGGACTTGCCGGAGCCGTTCGGCCCGATGAGCACGTTGAGCGGGCGCAGTTCGAGCGGGGGCGTGTCCGGCCCGAACGAGAGGAGCCCCCTCGGCGTAATGCTTTGTATGAACGGCATGAATGGCGCGGCCATCGCTCAATGTCCCTCCGCAGGCAAGTATAGCACAGCCTCCCCAGGGCGTTCGCCGCCCCTCGCGGCGCCTACCTCGCGTCCGCCCTAGCGTCATTCCTGCGCTTTGCCGTCTCTCGACTCGATGCTCTGCCGCTGCGCCGTAGGCAACTTCGCGTAAAGGCTCTCGACGGCCTTCGGTTGGGTAATGCGGTCGTTGGCGATGAGGTTGAGGATGTCGAAGAGGCTTTCGACGGTTCCGCGGTCATCCGCCAAGTCCATCTGCCCAGGGTGGACGGCGCCGTTCCCAATGACGCGGAGCGCGTCGAGCGATTGCTGTATCTGCTGGGGAAGCCCCTGTTTCACGAGTTGACCTATGCCTTCGTTCAAGTCCCCACAGCGAAGGCTCGACTCCTTGCACAGGCGCTGAACGAGCATTTCCGTGCAGAGGCGCAAGAGGGCGGCGGCGCTGCGCGGAGACAAGGAAGCCACGGAGCGAGCCTCGTTGTAGAGGGCTACGACCTCTTTCCCCAGGTCTCCGTTAGGGAGAGGCCCGGCATGGCTGATGGGCCACACTTGGCGTTCCTCAAACCAAACCGAAAAGCGCTTGCAGTGAACGCAAGACGCCAGCCGCCAGTCGAGGACAGCCATGACACCGCTGTCTCTCTGATCGCTGGAGTAAACCTGTTCCCACTGCTGATGCGCGTACACGCCGCAGAGCGGGCAATGGAACGCCTCCAGATCGAGCGCAGGCGCAATGTACTCGTTGGCCATCCGTCAAATCCTCCTGCTGTTGCCTTGCTCCTACGCGCCCCTAGCGGTAGCTCTGCGTCGGCTTACCCTGCCGCCGCTCCCAAGCCTCAGCCGACGCGCGAGATGCTTTCGGCCCCTGCGACGCCCGCTTACCGGCGCGCTCGGCGGCCATAGCCGCCTCGACTTCCGCGCTCAGGCGAGCCGTCCCCTCCTCGACGCGCCGACGGCGCTCAGGCGGCCAATCCTTGATCAGTTCGCTGAACGGGCGGCGCCCGGTCATGCTCCCTCCTCTCGCAAGGCGGCCAGATGCTTGCCCGCCCGCGTCTCTCGGCGCCCCCGCCATAGGCCGCCCTCCTGCGTGATGGCGCTTAACAGGTGGGAGGGCTAGGGTAGGGAAACAACCCCAAGCGCAACAGCCAACGCCGTAACTCCGAGTGCGCCCACAATTATGAATCCCGCGATGACAACGCGCTTGAGTCCCTTGATGTCCCGCGTCATTTGGGACTGCGCGCTTTGGGTGGCCGACTCCATCTTGGCGGTGGATTCGGCGAGGTCTTCTCTCGACTCGCGTCGCATGTCTTGCGCGTTGGAGGTGACGTCGGCAATGGCCGACTCCATCTTAGCGGTGGATTCGGCGAGGGCTTCTCTCGACTCGCGTCGCATGTCTTGCGCGTTGGAGGTGACGTCGGCAATGGCCGACTCCAGGCGATGCGCGGTTGCAGCAACGGACTCGGCGGCCTGCCGTAAGGCTTGCTTGGCCTCGCTCTCTACGGACTCGGCGTAGGCGGCAACCTGCTTCAGTTCGCTTGCCGCCGAACTGAGTTCCCCCGACAGGCTGCGGAGAGACGCTAGCGCGTTCTCGTAGTCGGTCGACCGCTCATCCAGCCGCCCCAGCGTCTCTATGATCTGGGCTGCGGCCTCCTCGATTTCAAGGAATTTCTTGGCATGCTCATCGCTAGCCATGGATCTTCTCCTCGACGCCCCTCAGCGAAGCCGTCAAATTTCGAGACAACCAGGCGACAAGCGGGGCGGCGGCGTTGTCTGGGGCAAATGCTAGCATACGCCGCGCCAAGCCTCTGTCGGTCAAGCTATGTTCGGCGATAGTCGTCAGGAATGAGCCGATCACTGCCTCGTTTCTTCCCAATAAGGTCTGGGCAGACGCGACCAGGGCATTCTCCAATGTCTGGCGCTCCACCTCATACTGATTCTCTGCGGCGGTGAGAGCGGCATGGATGTTCTGATGCGCGATCTCCAAGTCAGGGTCGCTCACCAGCAGTTCCGCGACGCCGCGCAAGAGCAACAAGCCTGGCTGATCAGGGTAGGATTCCAAGAGCCTGGCGGCCGATCCGAGGAGGTCAGCGGCGTCATCAGTCGTCATTAATTCGTCGAAAACGTCAGAGATACGGTCAAGACCTGCTTGGTTAGATTGCGCCACTTCATCGAGTGCGTCGCTGAATCTAGACAGTTCCAAATGGCGAAGAATACGCTTGCGTATGTCTTGGCCGTTTGCCGCGCCCTGCGCTGCAAGAAGCATTTCTTGCAAGGAGCGTCGCCGCGCCTTTTCGACGTGATCATAGATGAAATTCAGCAGGAATTCAGCCGCCATTAATGTAAAATCCCGAAGGCCGGAAGGGCCATTCTGCAGCCGCGTGAAGACGTCACTCGCGTAAGAAACCTGATATGAACTAAAGTAATTCCGCAAATTTTCCGCAATAATCCCACGACGGTCTATTACGCTGGTGGTCACAAGAAATTGTCTCTTGTCATAAGCAACCTCGTAATCCTGAACTACGCCTAGAATGACAAGCCGATGCAAAGCCTTCTCAGTTCTCTCTCTGCCGCTATCGGAATCGGAGATTAAGTTAAAAGGAATAACGACATCTTTGCCGACGCCAATGCTTCCAATCCTCTGAAGGACGCGTTCGATATCCTGTCTGTCTTCGGCAATACCCCGATAAACCCCGGCATGGAACCATAACGCCAACCGAACGTCGTCGTTAGACCATCCTTGAACAGCGTTCTGTATCGTCTCAATCGGAGTATCAGGGTCAAGTAATCGCGACATTTGGCCCTGCGCGTCATTGGCGAAAACGAGCCCGCAAATTGCAGGCTGGCCATCTCGTCCTGCTCTGCCTGCTTCTTGATAGAACGATTCGATGGACTTGGGAAGGCCGAAATGTATCGTATAACGAACATTGGGCTTGTCTATTCCCATGCCGTAAGCGTTCGTAGCGGAGAGCAGTGAGGTTCGGTTGTGCTTAAAGTCATTAGCGACTTTCGCTTTGTGCTGATTCCATGTTCGCGAATCCTTCCACCGCTTGGGGGCAGATCCGCTGTAAAAATCTGCATTCACGCGAAAATGGCGCCGTATCTTCTCTGCAACATCCACCACTCCGCCGGGGCCGTTGACTGTCATGCTAAAAACTATCCCTGATTGCGTCTCCTTTCCGCGCAAGTCAAACAAACTTGCGCCACTGACGCCAAGTTCACTGGACAGTCGCTCAATTAGTCCATGCAAACGGTTTGTCTTGTAATTTGGCGTAATCGGTTCGACTACGAATCTGAGCTCAGGGCGGTCAAAACTGCGTGGAGTGATGATCGCTCCTACCTGGCTAATCCTTAATTCTCTTTGAGTATCCTTGAGCACCATCCTACTCGCGGTTCCAGTCAAAGCAACAATTGGCGGCGTGTAGTCAGTTCCCGTAGCGCAGAACCTTCGTGCATTTCCAGCAAGGTTGAGGTAAGCGGTTCGGAAGTCGTGCCCCCATTCCGATACGCAGTGCGCTTCATCAATCGCAACAGCGGAGATCGGCGCCACCGTGGTAAGAGTGGTTAGGGCTTCGCGAAATTCGCGCATCTGGAACCGTTCAGGCGCAACATACGTGAAAAGATAGTGGCCTCGCGTCATAAGGAGTTCTTTGGACCGTAAGAGTTCTCTTCCTGCTTGGCTGTGAATGCCCAGGCAGCGGTCAATGCCCACTTTCGCCAGATTATCGATCTGGTCGTCTATCAAGGCAATGATGGGATCCACCACGATGCAGCGGCCTGGCCTCAACAAAGCGCTCAATTGAAACGCGATCGATTTGCCTGCGCCGGTAGGCAGCAAGACAACGGAATCCAAGCCATTAAGAGTCCGGTTGATGGTCTCCAGTTGGCCTTCTCTAAACCCATTCTTCCTGAAGAGATAGAGCAGGAACCATTGAATTATTTGCTCGTTCGGCGCAGAGGACTGCAACGGGTCAGCCTTGGTAAATTCCATTACCATTGACCCAGGGAAGCATATATCGGATATGGCGAATACGGGCGCGCCCGAAAGACCTTGGATGGCTTCGCTCCCCAACGCGAGGATAATGCAGTTGGCCGAGTTTTTCTTGTCTGCCATTTTGACGGTTATCTTCGCAGGCGGAGCAAATTCATCATAGAGGTCAAACACTTTGCGGATCAAAGAAGCGCAATTCTCAGCGGATTCGCGCACCGCTTGAAGCGTCAGCGTAGGATCGGTTCCATTGGCAATTGCAACTTTAATTACCCAAGGTTTTTCAATTTGAAGCCATCCGCCTAGCAATGCCCGCAGCAAAGTCAATTGCACTTGGTGCGTGAGTTTCCCAAGGCGTAGCGCCTGAATTAGTCCATCGTCCTTCATAGCAGTAGGAGGCGTTTGCAGCATCATAATTTTCCAGAGTGATTGGAGACAAGGCCCGTCGCCGATGGCCACTTCGCTCGCCGGTATCCTGACGACGTTGATTCCCGATTGTTCGAGCCGCTGATCACGCTTGGCGTCGGCTTGCGCGGACTCTGCATGCTGCTGTCCGTCAATTTCAACTACGATGGATTCGCCTGTGTAATGAGTAAGCAAGAAATCGACTCGCTGATTCCCATCTTCGAAATCAGAGACCAAGGACGAAATGCCTACCTGCTCAATGATGCTCCATCCGCTGCTGACAGGCTCCTGACGCGCAATCTCGACAAACCGACTCTCCGACACGCTGTCGAATCGCGTCGGAATGTACGGACACGTAGGGTTGGCGGCGGTTGCTTGCAAGGCGAGCGGAAGCGACTCGGGGGCGAAGGTGACGCTCCCGCATCGCCGAATGATGAAGTCCTCCAATTCCGGCGTGGTGTAGGTGAAGGTTCCGCGGGTCAGCAGGTTCTCGACGATGGAAAACAGCGTGCGGCGCTCGCTTGACAAAGACATCTGAGGCGCAAGGCCAGGGTAGTCCAGACGCCACTGCGAGGCGAGCTCAAGGGCGTGCCTCTGGTCATCCCGCAGTTCATCCTCATACGCCCGGGCAACGATGCGCTCGGTCTGGTGGTTGGACTGAAAGGCGACGACTTGGGCGTCATCAGACCAAGCCCGGAGGCGCATCGGCCTCGGAACGTCCCACGGCGAAGGCAAGCCGACAGGGCTCTTGCGTGCAGCGCTAGTCATCATAACCCTAGTCTACGCTACTCGCCATGCTATTGCAACCCCCTTGCCGGTCCTGAATGCCCAATGTGGCGGGGATCAGCAGGATCCACCGCCAGGAGAAACGCCTCGCGCCTTCTTCCTGTCCGGCAGGGCTCCGTAGACGGAGGCCACAGCATCGATGTTGCTCCATTCGTCCACAATGATGTTGACGAGGCGAAAAAGTTCCTCCGCGGGGACGTCGTAGTCTGTTGGGTTGCCGTGTACGGCGTCGTTGCCCGTGATCCGGATAGCGTCAAGCGCATCCGCCAACAAGGGGGAGTTGCCCTCGCGCTCTCGTAGGTTCTGTATCGTGCCGTAAAATCCGTCCTTGCCCCTGGGGATTCTCCTCATGCGGCACAAATCCTCACAGGCAACCCGCAAGAGCGCACTCGCTGAACGAGGGCTGACGTTCCTGGCGTCCTCGTACATAGTGCGAACCTCGACAGGCATGTTCTCGCTCGCAGGCGGGATAGCCATCCGTGTTGCCTGCGAGTGAGCCTCTGAGCCCAAGGCAAGCCGCGCGGCGAGGTCTGCCTCGTGCTTTTCGAGGAGATTGCTAACCCGTGCCCCAAGCCTCTTCGCCTCGTCTTTGAAGTACTGGCAAACCTCGCAAGACGCGTTAGTACGGCCGGGGAAGACCTCCACACAGCTCTTCCCACACTTTATGCAACGCCCGCTCGGGTTGTGGGAACGCGAGCGGACAGGCGACATGCTACTCGCCCAGTCATGCTCGCAATGGGACGCTGCCTCAATGTGGGCCCTGATTTCGTCTAGCGTTGGCATGGGGTTGCTCCTAGGTTGCGCTCTCCTGCGCGTAGGTGCAGGAACATACATTCTATGCGGCGCCGCGTCAACCCCCTGTAGCCATGTCGCGCCGGCGGATGACGCCGCGCCCCACCGTTCTGTCGAGCGCGCCCCACCCTTCGGGATCGTCTTTGCGGATCTGCGTGAGCAGCCTGAACTGCCCGAACGTAGTCACGGAGTCCGGCTTGGGGTTGTCGCGCGTCGCCTTGTAGGCGTCCCGCCAGTGCTGCAGCGAGGCGTTGTAGAGCGCGGCGCACGCGCGCATAACGCGGTCGAGGCGCTTGTGCCCGCTCTCCCGCAGGTGGACCCGCCGCTGAATTGTCTTATGGATCGTCACGCCTACGCGCTCCCTAGCCTGAAGGCCAACGTCCATAGAACATACATCCTATGCGGCGCCGCGTCAACCCCCCTATGGCGCAATCCGCTATACTGCCCCCTATGACCGACGCCCCCGCAGACGCCGCCGCCCTCCTCGACGCCGCCCTCCTAGCGCTGGAGCGCGCGACCGGCCCCGACGCCCTCGAATCGTGGCGCGTCGAATATCTTGGGCGCTCCGGCAAAGTCACCGCCGTCCTCCGGGGCGTCGCCCAACTCCCCGCGGAGGAGCGCCGCGCCGCCGGGGCCGCCGCCAACGAGGCCAAAGCCCTCCTCGAGCGCCGCTTCGCCGATCGCCGCGCCGAGGGCGCGGAGTTTGCCGGGCATCGCCTAGTAGGTTCGCATTTCGTAGATCATCGGCCAGACTCCTTGTGCTTCCGGGCAAAGGATAGCCTAGCGGCGGGTCAGCGGGGGACGACGCTCACGCGGGAGCCGGGGACGATGCCCAATTGGTCCGCGAGTCCGGCGTTGATCTCCAGCACGTAGCGGACGGGGACGATGGACGAGTAGTTGCGGAGTTGGCTGAGGGGCGTTCCGGGCGCGGGATGGGGGACGCGCTCGGCGACGCCGGTGACGACATAGCCATCCGACACCCATACGATGTCGAGGGGGAAGCGCATACGGCGCATCCAGAATTGCCGGGGCGCGGCGGCGTCGAACACGAACCACATCGCTCTGTCCGTCGGGAGAGAGTCGCGCCCGCCGAGCCCGAGGGCGCGGAGTTCGAAGGTGTCCGCCACGTCGGCCCGGAACGTAAACCCTGCGACGCTGACGTCGACCTGAGCGTAGGCGGGCGTGGGGGTTGGGGCGGGAGTGGGCGTAGGCGCGATAGTCGGGGCAAGCGTAGGCGTTGGGGGCGAGGTAGGCGTTGGGGCGGCGCGTGTTGGAGTTGGCGGGAGCGTCGCTGCGGGAGCGATGGTCGAGGTGGGCGTAGGGGACGGGGCGAGGGATAAGGTTGGCGTCGGCGCGGGCGTCGGGGTTGCGGTTGGAAGCGGCCTCGGCGTGGGGGCGAGCGTCGGCGACGCGGCGGGCGCGGGAGTAGGGGCGAGGGATAAGGTTGGCGTCGGCGCGGGCGAGGCGCACGCGGCGAGCGCGAGCGCGGCCAGCAGCGCGAGCGCGAGAGCCGCCATGCTCCGCCTTTTGGGCTCGGGCGCGCGGGGCTCGGGCGCGCTCTGCCCTTTAAGGGCGGCATCATTTGGCATCATTTACTCCTGCGGTCCGGTGGGCGAATGAGGGCAAATCGGGCCGAAACGGGGCGTTTTGAGGCCGAAATGGGGCGAAATGAGGCCACAATGGAGCCACTGCCGCCGGTGGCGTCCGGTCCGCCGTTTTGGGATTCGCGCGCGGGGTCATAGAGACAGCGTAGGGGAAAGGGGTCGGGCGGCGCAAGGGGCGTTTGTCGCAGTTGGCTATGGGGTAGGGTCCCGCCTTCGCGGGAATGACGCGGGCGCCTGGGGGCAAGGAGACGGGGCGCGTTGCGCCTCCGTCCGCAGTACCCTCTCCCGCCGCGAACGCGGCGTCCTCTCCCCTTGTAGGGAGAGGGGGATTTCGGCGCTTGCGCGCCTCAATGGGGCGGGATTCCCGCCTACGCGGGAATGACGGTCATTGTGGGGTTACGCGGGCATGGGGTAGGTTCCCGCTTTCGAGGGAATGACGATGCGCCGGGGGTTAGGGGAGACGGGGCGCGTTGCGCCTCCGTACCCTCTCCCGCCGCGTTCGCGGCGTCCTCTCCCCTTGTAGGGAGAGGGGGATTCTGCCCGCTGGCTAGGCGGGCGGCGCGGCGCCGGCGCCCGCCGTTGCGACTAGTAGATGTCCAGCGTGAAACGCGGGCTCGGGACGCCGTCGGTTTTGTAGTCCAGCGCCGCGTTCGCCAGCGCGTCCGCGACTTCGCGCTCGACCACGAGCGCCGTCGCTCCCTGATGCGCGAACGCGACGTCCGACGCTCCGCGCCGGTCAACGACGATGCCCCAGTCGCCCTCGCCCGTCCATACGGGCGGAACGGCGAGGCGCAGCAGGCGGCCCGGCTCCAGCGCGCGCGCGGCCGCGATACGCAGCAACTCCGCCCTCGCGGATTCCGTAACGCTCAGCATCGCGCCTACCGCAGAACCGCGAGTTCGCCGTCCTGATAGTCCAGGAGATGGCCGGACAACTCCATCGGCGCCTCGGCGGCCAGCAGGAAACGCGGCCCCGCGTACTCCGGCCCCGGCATGCGCTCTTGCGCCTCCTGGGGCGCCTCGTCGGTTGCGATGGCCGCGCCTGGGGAGATGATCACGACGCAGATGTTCGCGTCCCGCGTCTCCTCCGCGTGGAACTTGGTGAACGTCACCAGCGAGTCTTTCGCCGTCGCGTAGGCGAGCGCGCCGGGCGGCGTCACGCTCCCGCCGCCGTGCAGGTTCACGATGTGCCCGCCTCCGCCGCGCTCCATATAGGGAACGGCATGCTTCGACGCGAGGAACGTTCCGCGCAGCGCGGCGCCCATCACCGTGTCCCAGAAGAACGAGGCGTCCATATCCCGCACTTTCGGCCAGCGCGGCTTGTCGCCCCACATAAAGTGCGGCACCACCGCCGCGTCGTTCACGAGGACGTCTATTCCGCCGAACCGCTCGGCGACTTGCGCCATCAGCGACGCGACGGCGTCCTCGTTCGTGACGTCCGTCGGGACGGCCATCGCGTCCGCGCCCAATTCGCCCAACTCGCCGAGCGTCCGCTGGAGGCGCGCCTCGTCAATGTCGGCGACGGCCACTCGCGCTCCTTCGCGGGCGAACCCATGCGCGATGTAGCGCCCGATTCCCTTCGCCCCGCCCGTTACGACAACCGACTTGCCTTTCAGCATCGCGCTTCTCCTTGCATGGCGCCGCGTCCGTTCCGGCGGACGTTACGCGGGAGTCTACGGGCGCAAGCCGCGCGGGGCAAGCGGCGCCGGGCGCGGCGGGGCGCTTGCCCGCTCACTCCGACGCGCGCCCGTAGCGCCTCCGTGCCCCTCTCCGTCATTCCGGCGTAGGCCGGAATCCATCCGGCGCGACACCGCTCAATCCCCCTCGCCCTATAGCGGGAGGGAGAACGTCTCGAACGCGGCGGGCGCCGGCGCTGCGGACGAGGCGCGCCGATAGGGTAGGCTCCCGCTTTCGCAGGAATGACGCGGGGCGCGGGAAGTAGTGGAGGCAAGGGCGCATAGCGCCCTCGCCCGCCCGTTGCAGGACGGCATTGGCGATGCGGCGCTTCCCGATCTTCACCTGGTCCGGGCCGCCGGGTTCGGGCCGCCCGGACGCGCCCTTGCTATAGGGCTGCATCATTTTGCACCATTTTGCGCCATTTACTCCTAGCGCCGGGTTCGCTTTAGGGCGCCGATGGGGCTGTTTTGGGGCTGAAATGGGGCTGTTTGGGGCAGGAATGGGGCAGAATGGAGCGCCCCCTTGCCGCCTCGTCCGCTTACCGCCCGCGTCGCCTGCGCGCGACGGATCCATCGTAAGGGATAGAGGGGGCGTTCGCGCAAGGGGCAAGTGTCGCGGGTGGGGGAGGGGCTTGAGGCGAGGTTGCAATAGAGCGTGCGATGAGGTAGGTTGCAACAGGCTTTAGCAATTCCCTAGCCCAACCCGCGCCCGTAGTACCTCCGCGCGACGATCTCGTCAATGACGGCCAACTGCTCGGGAGTCGCCCCGTCGGTCCTGTGTTCGCCCGCGCAAACGGATTCGTAAGTCTCGTCGCGCAAGGCTAGGTAGAGATTCCTAAACCCCCGGCGGAAAGCGGCCTCGTCCAGGCTTTGGTGCAATTCAGTAAACAGTATACTGCCGAAGCTGCGGTAGCATCCCGATGCAATTATCTGGTCTCTCCCCAGTTCATGCTCCAGTTGTTCTATGGCAGCAATGTTGTCGATGGTGATATTATCAGTGACGCTGCACACATAATTGCGGAACTCACGGAATGGTGAATTTTCAGATATAGCCTCGAAGAGGATTGCAGCTCCTTCAGTGATCCATACAGACGGGAAGCTCCAATAGATATGAGCCGTTTCATGTGCGATAGTGTCTTTGCCATCGACGGACGAATAGATTAATCCACTTCCGCCATAATACCCTCCAAACCGCGTCGTGCCAGCAAGGAAATCGGCAACTAGCACGAATGCATAATTGTAAGGGAAATGAACACCAATAAATTCCTCCATTAGAACTACTGAGTCCTCCAGATATTGCATAACGTTTACTGGGCTTTCAGGCGTCAAAATAGATGGTGCGAATGAGGGGATATCGGTTTTTGAGGGCACTATCACTGATAGGGTAAATTTACCCGTGAACGGAAGATCAATTACTCGTCTAATTGTCGTGGTCTGCTCAGGGTCAAGCATAATTTCGATTATATTGGAACGATGAGGGGTCAAATCTTCTCTTGACAACACGTGCCGCAGGGCGAGAATCATAGGAACTTGTTCATCTGACAATCCGCCCTGCTGTTCTAGGTAGGACGCTATTTCTCGGGAGTAACCTTCGTGCTCCGCCAACCTCTGCAAGGCATCCATGGCATGAATATCCCACGTGTCCACACGCTCCAGGAATTCCCATCCATGCAAATCAATGTTGGATGCGAGGAGAACTAATTCGTACAGGATATCTAGGTCGTCCGTATTTATCCCGTCGCGCACCCAAGGGAATTCTGCCAATGATGCTGATGCAGCAGGCTCTTTTCTCGCTAAAGCCTCTAACATCTCGAATGGTCTTGCCACCTCCCTCCAAGAAGCGTGTGATGCCACGTTGCTCAAGCAGCCTGACGTCCCAGGGAGGAATTCCTCAATATAATTTTGCCCGCACAAAGCCCTCTGCTTTTCCAGACACTCATTTGTTGGATAATCTCTACCATCTGCGGATTCAACATATTCGCCATCCTCAAAGCATTTCCAATCTATTTCATACCCATCGAAATATAGCCATCCTCCCCCAAGGCCATCAGGAGTAGAAACATTTAACTCGAACGTGACGTAAGGATACGCTTCTAGTAGATCAGTTAGGTCAACCCAATTTTCTGAACCAGCACGCACATAGATATGCCCTTTCGGTCGCGGGGTAGGCGTCGGGGTGGGGATAGAGATGGGAGTCGAGGTTGGCGTTGGCGTGGCGGTAGGGGCGGGAGTCGGCGTCTGAGTCGGCGTAGCAGTAGAAATTGCAGTTGGCGTTGGTGTAGCCGTAGGGGCGGGAGTCGACGTAGGCGTCGGAGTAGCAGTAGCGGTAGGAATTGCAGTTGGCGTAGGCGCGGCAGTAGCGGTTGGCGTGGGAGTTGGCGTAGGAGTGGACGTAGCGGCGGGCGCGGGGGGCAGCGTCGGCGTTGGCGCGAGCGTTGGGTCCGGGGCTGGCTGAGCGCACGCCAACGAGAGCGCGGCGGCGCCGATCAGCGTCGCGGCCAGCCGAAGCGCGCAGAGGGTAACTCTCGTAGGCTTAGGGGCTGTCATAAGGATTGCGTCTATCGTCCGGCGGTTTGGCGTTCGGTGCGAGTATAGCAAGCGCTCGTTGGCGGTCGCGCCGAGGGCGGATTCCCGCAGGAGAGGGCGGGATTGGCGCTTGCGCGTCGCCTGATGGGGGCGAGATTCCCGCCTACGCGGGAATGACGGTAGGTTATACAAAGTCTCTCTAGGGAGAGTGGATTACGGCGTTGGCGCGCCCTCGCCGGAAGGAGGCGCGCCTAGCCGGCGCGGAGTTGGTCGAGGACGCCGCGCCAATAGCCCGCGCCGTCGCGTCCGTAGCCCCGGGAGCGCAGGATGACGCCGTCCGAGCCGATAGCCGTCCACGACGATTGCGAGCGGACGCTGTAGGCGCGGGCGAGCGCGGGCGCCTCGGCGAACACCCAGCGGAGGTTGTTGGCGCTCGCGTACCGCCCGAGCGTCGCCGCGTTATCGCTGAAGGCGACGGCGACGATTTCGACGTCGTCCTTGTAGTCGTCGTAGAGGCCGCTGAGCGTCCGATACTCGGCGCGGCAATTCGGTCACCACGTAGCGAAGAAGTAGAGGAGCACGGACCTGCCGGCGGCGGCTTCCTCTATCGTCGAGGACGAGCCGTTGGCGAGCGTGAGCGCCGCGTCGGGCGCGCGGTCGCCGGGGCGGGAGCCGACAGGGAGGTCGGCGCGCCATACGGCGGACGGCGCGGGCGTCGGCGTATGCGTAGGAGCGGCGGTAGGCGTCGGCGTTGGCGGAGCGGGAGTAGGGGTCGCGGTTGGGGCGAGCGTCGCGGTCGCGGTTGGGGGCGGGCGCGTCGGGGCTTGAGTAGGCGTTGGCGCAGGCCGCGCCGGAACGCTCGGGCGCGTTGGGACGCTTGGGCGGGACGCGGACTGCGGAGTCGGGCGCGCCGTTGGCGGGGGCGCGAGAGTAGCGGTTGCGGTGGGCGCGGGCATAGGCGGCAGAGTTGCGGTGGGGGCGAGCGTTGGCGTCGGCGGAGGAGCGGGAGCGAGCGTTGCAGTGGGCGCGAGCGTAGGGGGAAGAGTCGCGGTAGGGGTGGGCGTAGGCGGGGCGGGCTCGCGGCTGCAGGCGGCGAGCGCGAGCGCGATCAGGAGCGCCGCTCCTGCGCCTAGCCATCCTCGCGTTTTCGTCGCGCCGAATCTCATGAGCCTTCGCCTCGTCAGGGGCCTTGCGTAACTCCCGCCGCCTCCCAGGGTACCCTCTCCCGCCGCGTTCGGCGCTTGTGCGCCTCTGGATTCCGGCCTACGCCGGAATGACGGTATGTTATGCAGGTCTCTCTTGGGAGAGGCGCGCAAAGGCCCCCTCACGCGGCGCGGAGCCGGTCGAGGACGCCGCGCCAGTAGCCCTCGCCCTGCCGATGAGAACCGCGGCTCATCACGATGACGCCGTCCGGGCCGATGCCCGCCCACGAGGTTTGGGCGCGAACGCCGTATCGTCGCCCCAAGTCGGCGGGGCCCTCCGCGAACACCCAGCCGAGGCCGTTGCCGCTCGCGTACCGTCCGAGCGTCTCCGCGTCCTCGTCGAAGGCGACGGCGACGATTTCGACGTCGTCCTTGTAGTCGTTGTAGAGGCCGCTGAGCGTCCGAAACTCGGCGCGGCAACTGGGTCACCACGTGGCGAAGAAGTAGAGGATGACGGACCTGCCCGCGGCGGCCTCCTCTATTGTGACGGACGATCCGCCGGCGAGCGTGAGCTCCGCGTCCGCCGCGCGGTCGCCGGGGCGCGGGCCGACCTCGACGTCGGCGCGCCATCCTACGGGCGTTTGCGCGGAGGAGTCCGGCTGCGCCGTCGGAGTCGCGGAGTCGGGGACGGTCGCCATCGGCTCGGGCGCCTCCGCGCCGCAGGCGGCGAGGGCGAGGACGGCGAGCGCCGCGAGGAGCGTTCGCGGCGTCGGGGCGGCGTATCGCGTTTCGGCGCGCATCGCGGGCTAATGCTAGCCGATTCGCGCGGCGGGCGCGTCGCGGAAGGCGATGAGATTCGCGGTTATGATGAGCCGGTGGTCGTAGCGAAGGCGCGGGTAGCAGGTGACGAGCGAGACGCGCGCGTCGCCGGCCGGATAGAGGGAGAGGTCGTCGGCGTGAACGAGGTCGGCGGCGCTGACGAGATAGAGGTAGTCGCGCTCCCCGGAGGTGAGAATGACGTGCGTCTCCTCGCCGTCGCGGAGCAGCGCGGCTATCTCCGGCAGGCGGAGGAAGACGTTGCCCTCGCCTTGCACCGGGTTTTCGAGGTGGCCGAAGTACCAGCCGTTGCCCGCGGAGCCGGGGTTCGGCGTCGTGGGGATGTGGCCGACGGTGAACTTGGGCGTCTCGTAGGCGGGGCTGTCCGCGAGGTTGACGAGGTTGAGTTCCTCGACGGCGGCGTCAATGGCGAGTTGGGGGACGGCGATGCGGTCGGCTCTGCCGACGGCGCCGGCGATGAGGGGGCGGCCCTCGGCGGAGACGGGAATGAAGCCATCGAGGTCGGGCTCGCCGAGCGAGATTGTTCCGCGCGGGTCGGCCCACAGGCGGGCGGGCAGAAGCGATCCGGGGTAGAGCCGCTGCGCGGCGGGGTCGGGCCCGGCCGCCGCGGGGAGAGATGCGGAAGCGTCCGGCGCGGGGAGCGTCTCGGTTACGCGCTCGCCGGCGGACGCTGCGAGGCCGTCGAGGTTGCGGGACGCGAAGTAGCCGTAGGCGTAGTAGGCGGCGGCGGCGGCGAGCAGCAGCGCGCCGCACGCGAGCAGCGCGGCTCCCGCTATGAAGCCGGCTCGCCCGCGCCTCGGGGCGGCGGTTGGCGATGCGGCGTCCATCGGAGACTCGCTCATCCGGCGGATACGGGGAAGAGAGAGGCCGGGGCTAGCGCCTGCCGGTGTAGTTCACGCCGCTGTTGATGGGCTCGTTGAGGTACACGTCGCCGTTGCGGATCTTGATGTTGAAGCCGCAGTCCGGGTTGGTGCACACCCACGCCTTGTAATGGATGGGCGCCCCCTGGCTTCCGAAATCCGAGAGCGGCACGAGGTCGCCTCCGTCGCACGCCTGGCAGGCCGGCAGGGCCGTCGCGGTGTCCGCCATCATCCACCTCCTCCGGGTATGGCCGTTCGGGATGACCTGCCGTATAGTATAGCGCATTCGCGCGGCGTATGCGGAGCCGCTCCCGCCCCGCTCTAGTGGGCGCCCCAAGCATCCCAGTGCGTGACTTCCGAGGCGTCGCGTCGCGTGGTGGGGCCGTAGCGATGCCCGTCCTGCGGCCAGCCGAGCGGAATCATCGCGGCGGTCGCCCAGTCGTCCGGCAGGCCAACCGCCTCTCTGATCTGGGGCTCGAATCCCCGGCGGACGCGGGTGGTGAGCACGCTGCCGAGCCCGAGCGCGCGGGCGGCGAGCAGCATATTCTGGACGGCGGGGTAGATGGACGCGCCGTGGTGGATGTCCGTGCCCGGATGGCGCGTAACCGCGAGAATCCAGACGGGGACGTCCATCGCATGCTGCGCGAGGTAGTCCGCCGACTCCGCCGCGCGCCGCTCCGACGCCGTGGCGGCCTCGCCGTGATTGGGGCGCGCCGTCGCGGGGTAATGCTCCGCGATGATCCGCTTCGTCGCCTCGTCCTTGATGACGACGAACCCCCACTGCTGCGAGTTCCCCCCGTTCGGAGCCCGCGTCCCCGCCTCGATTACCTTCCGGATCAGGTCGTCCGGCACCGGGTCGGGCTTCAGGTAGCGCAGCGCCCGCTGGGAGTACATCGCCTCGAACAGTCCGATCTCCTCGCTCATCGCTCCCTCCTTAGGTTTGGCGAGGCAAGGATACTCTTCCGCGCGCCGCAGCCGCGGGGACGCGCCTCGGGCGGGGCCCATTGGACGAGGCGCAGCCCCGTCTCCTACTCCCCCGGGGCGCTCGTCCTGTCCGCGAGAGCGGGAAACTCCTCCGCTTTCCTTGCGGGGCGCTAACATACGGAGACGCCGCTCCGCGCCCATCGCGCCCCGCAAGGTGAATCAATGCCCCAAGAGAAACGCTACAAACCCGTCCCCAGCAAAGCGAGTTTCCCCGATCTGGAGACGGCGATGCTGGAGCGCTGGCGCGACGAGGGGCTGCAGCGAGAGGTCGACCGCGTCCGCGCCTCCGCCCCGCTCTTCGTGTTCTACGAAGGCCCGCCCACGGCGAACGGCAGCCCGGGCATCCATCACGTGCTCTCGCGCTCGTTCAAGGACGTCATCCTCCGCTACAAAACGATGCGCGGCTTCCGCCCCCTCCGTCGCGGCGGATGGGACACGCACGGCCTGCCCGTCGAGTTGGAGGTCGAGAAGGAACTCGGCATCTCCAGCAAGCAGGAGATCGAGGCGTTCGGCATCGAGGAGTTCAACCGGCGGTGCCGCGAGAGCGTGTTCCGCTACGTCGGCGACTGGGAGGCGATGACGGAGCGCGTCGGCGTCTGGCTCGATATGGACGACGCCTACGTCACCTACGACAACTCCTACATCGAGTCGGCGTGGTGGGTGTTTAAGCGCCTGTGGGACCAGGGGCTGGTGTACGAGGATTACAAAGTGACGCCGCACTGCCCGCGCTGCGTCACAAGCCTCAGTTCGCACGAGGTCGCGCTGGGCTATCAGGAGGACACGCCCGACCCCAGCGTGTACGTCCGCTTCCCTATGAGCGAGGCGCAAACGCTGCGCTACGGCGCGGACTCCGGCGCGCTGGCGCGGCTCGGCTTCGACGGCGCGCGCTGGACGGCGGCCCGCCCGTCGCTCCTCGCGTGGACGACGACGCCCTGGACGCTCACGGCCAACCTCGCGCTCGCGGTCGGCCCGGCGGAGCGGTACGCCCTCGCGGAGAGCGAGACGACCGGCGAGCGCGTCGTCGTCGCTTCCGCGCTCGCGGAGCGCGTCCTCGGCGACGGCTGGAAGACGCTGGACGAGTTCTCCGGCGGCGACCTCGACGGCGTCGAGTACGACGCGCCCTACGTCAGCCCCTCGCTGCGCGGCCATACGCACCGCGTGCTGCCCGCCGACTACGTGACGGTCTCCGACGGCACGGGCGTCGTGCACACGGCGGTCGCCTACGGCGCGGAGGACGCGGAACTCGGCCGGGCGCATGGCTTCGACACCGTTCACACCATCGACCCGCATGGCGTCGTCGCGGACGGCTTCCCCGGAGCGGGGAAGTTCGTGAAAGACGCGGACGGCGACATCATCCGCGACCTGGACGAGCGCGGCCTGCTCTTCCGCGACGCCTCGCCCTATCGCCACACCTACCCCTTCTGCTGGCGCTGCGGAACGCCGCTCCTCTACTACGCCAAAACGTCCTGGCACATCCGCACGACGGCGCGCAAAGACGAGATGGTCGCGGGCAACCGCGCGATCAACTGGGTTCCCGGCCACATCAAAGAGGGGCGCTTCGGCGAGTGGCTCCGCAACAACGTCGACTGGTCGGTCTCCCGCGAGCGGTACTGGGGAACGCCCATCCCCATCTGGCGGTGCGTCGAGAAGCCGGAGGACGTCTTCGTCGCGGGCTCCGCCGCGGACTTGGCGGAGCGGGCGACGGACGAGACGCGCCCCCTGCTGAACGGCCTCGACTTGCATAGGCCGTTCGTCGACCGCGTGGAGTTGCGCTGCGACTGCGGATGCGTGATGCGCCGCGTCCCCGAGGTGGCGGACGCCTGGTACGACTCCGGCGCGATGCCCTTCGCGCAATGGAACTATCCCGTCGCCGTCAAGGGCCCCGGCGGCGAGGAACTGACGCTCAATGGCGTCGAAGACCTCATCGCCAGCCCGCTCTTCCCCGCCAACTACATTACGGAGGCCGTCGATCAGACGCGCGGCTGGTTCTACAGCCTGCTGGCGCTCTCGACGCTCGTCGCGGGGAAGCCGTCCTACGAAAGTTGCCTCGTGCTCGGCCTCATCCTCGACGGCAAGGGCGAGAAGATGTCCAAGTCGCGCGGCAACGTCGTCGATCCGTGGGCCGTGATGAACGAGCACGGCGCGGACGCGCTCCGCTGGTGCCTCTTCACCGCCGCGCCCGCAGCCGACGCCCGCCGCTTCTCCTCCGACCTCGTGAAGGAGACGCTCCGCCAGTTCCTCCTCACCCTCTGGAACACCTACTCGTTCTTCGTAACCTACGCCAACATAGACGGCTTCGACCCCTCCGCGCACGCGAGCCGCTGGAAGGACGGGCGCGTCGGCTCGCCCTCCCTGGCGGGCGCGCCCCCCAACGAACTCGACCGCTGGATCGTCTCGGAACTGAACGGGCTGACCGCCGCAGTCGCCGCCGACCTGGACGCCCTCAACCCCACCGCCGCGGGCCGGCGCATCCAGGAGTTCGTCAACCTCCTCTCCAACTGGTACGTCCGGCGCAGCCGGCGCCGCTTCTGGAAAGCGGAGAACGACGACGACAAGACGTGGGCCTACGCGGCGCTCTACTCCTGCCTCCTCACGCTCGCCAAACTCGTCGCGCCCCTCGCGCCGTTCGCCGCCGACGAAATGTTTCGCAACCTCGCGCCGTCCGGCGCGCGGCGCAGCGTCCACCTCGAGGACTTCCCCGATCCCGACGCCGCCCTCATAGACGCCCGACTCGACCGGGCGGCGCGCCTCGCGATGCGCGTCGCCAGTTTGGGGCGGAACGCCCGCGCCAAGAGCGGCGTCAAAGTGCGCCAGCCGCTTTCCCGCGTCCTCGTCCACCTCCGCCCCGAAGACGCGGAACTCCTCCCCCTCGTCGCGCCCCAAATCCTCGACGAGTTGAACGTCAAGGCGTTGGAGACCGCTGACCCCGACGCCGTCGCCGCGTTCTCCGTCAAGCCCAACTTGCCCGTCCTCGGCCCCAAACTCGGCGGACGCGTCGGAGAAGCGCGCAGCGCCATAGCCAACGCGGACGCGTCGGCGGTCGCAGTCGCGGCGAGGTCCGGCGCCCGCGTCGAAATCGGCGAATTCGCCTTCGAGCCGGGCGACCTCCTCATCGAGACGTCGGACAAGCCCGGGATCGCCTCGGCCGCCGACGCCGCGCTGATCGTCGGCGTGGACGTCGCGCTCACGCCCGCCCTCCGCGCGGAGGGCGCCGCCCGCGAGTTCACGCATGGCGTTCAGAATATGCGAAAAGCCGCCGGATTCGAGATCGAAGACCGCATCATCACCTACGTCGCCGCCGCCGCCAGCGCGGACGTGTCCAACGCCGACGGAAGCGCGGACGCCTCCCCCACCAGCGGAAGCGCGGACGTCTCCGCCGCTGACAGGAGCGCGGACGCTATGCTTGACGCGCTCCGTTCGCAGGAAGACTACGTCCGACGGGAGACGCTGAGCGTCGAGTTGCGGATCGGCGAGCCCCCGCCTCCCGGCGCCTACGCCGAGGAGCGCGAGGCCGACGGCGCCGCGCTCATAGTGGGCATCGCCCGGGCGTAGGGGGCGCCCCAGCGCCGAATTCCCCCTCTCCCTATAGAGACCTTTGCATAACCTTCCGCAATCGCGCACAATGACCGCAACCCGCAACCGCGAGGAGACTGCTATGCATCTCGAAGCCAGCGACCCCTCCTTCATCGACGCCTTCCTCCCTTTCAACGCAGGCCGCAACGACCGGCTCGACCGCATCGACCGCCTCATCGATTGGCCCAAAGTCGCAGCCCTACTCGACGATGTCCACGCCGCGCCCGAAGGACGGCCCGCCTACCGCCCGATCACGATGGTCAAGATCATCGTCCTCCAGCAGTGGTACGACTCCTCCGACGTCGGCATGGAGGAGGCGCTCCAAGACCGGCTGTCGTTCCGCCGCTTCGCGGAGCTCACGCTGACGGACGCGGTTCCCGACCACTCGACGATCAGCCGGTTTCGGAAGAAGATCACGGAGCGGGGGCTGGCGCGGGCGCTGTTCGCGGAAGTGAATCGGCAGTTGGAGGCGAAGGGCATGCTGGTGAAGCGCGGAACGCTGATCGACGCGACGATCATCGAGGCGCAGGCGCGGCGCCCGCATTCGGAGGCTGGAGCGCGGAGCGGAACGGACCCCGACGCCGCGTGGACGAAGAAGGGGAAGAAGTCGCATTTCGGCTACAAGATGCACATAGGGATGGACGCGGGGTCAGGGCTGGTGCGCGGGGTTGAGTTCACGCCTGCGAACGTTGCGGACACGGATGTTGCGGACGCGCTGATCATGGGGGACGAAGAGGCGGTGTACGCGGACAAGGCGTATGAGTCGAAGGAGCGTCGTGAGCGTCTGCGGGCGCAGGGCGTGAAGGATCGGATCATGCATCGGGGGCATAAGCATCAGACGGAGCTGCCGCATTGGCAGCGGCGGCGGAACGGGCTGCTGTCGAAGGTTCGGGCGCCGGTGGAGCAGGTGTTTGGGACGCTGAAGCGCAGCTATGGGTACTGGCGGGTTCGGTACATGGGGCTAATGAGGAACGAGGCGGAGGCGTTGTTCAAGGCGCTGGCGTACAACCTGCGGCGCGCGGACGGGTTGAGAGAGGGTTGCGCTGTGCATGGGTAGGGGCGTATTGCGCCCGTTGGGGGTACGAGGCCCTGCGAAGCCCCTAAATTGGGGGCGAGCAGGGGAGGTGGAGGCCGTTATCGGGGGATTTGGGCGGTTGAATGGCTGATTCCGGGGGCGCGGAACTGCCGATCGCGCTGATGCGAGGGTTATGCAAAGGACTCTATAGGGAGAGGGGGATGCGGCGCTTGCGCGCCTCTGGATTCCGTCCTACGCCGGAATGACGGTATGTTATGCAAAGGTCTCTACAGGGAGAGGGGGAATTCGGCGCTTGCGCGCAAAATGGGGGCGAGATTCCCGCCTACGCGGGAATGACGACACCAAGGGGCGGGAATGACGAGCAGGGGACGGCGCGCGCCCCTCAGCAATAGGGGAGCCCCATGCGTTCGAAGTCGTGGTGCTCGACCGCGCGTAAAGCCGCAGGAACGCAGCCCGTCAGCGCGTTCCCTGCCAAAAGCAACTGTTCCAAGAAAGGAATATCGGCTAACTCCGCGGGAATTGCGCCGGTCAAAGCGTTGTCGGCGAGACTCAGACTCCGCAGGTTGCCGAGGCGCCCCAACTCAGGCGGCACCTCGCCGCTCAGTCGATTATTGTAGAAATTCATCGACTGCAAGTTGGCGAGGTTGCCCAATTCCGAAGGCACCGGCCCCGACAAGAAGTTTTCATAAACCCACAGACCTTTTAGCCGGGCGAGACGCCCCAACTCAGGCGGTATCCCTCCGGTCAAACTATTATTGTTCAGAGTGAGATATATCAGCCCGGCGAGACGGCCCAGCTCAGGCGGTATGCTCCCGCTCAATCCGTTCTGCCCGAGATCCAACCCCTTCAAGCGGGCGAGGCGCCCCAACTCAGGCGGTATCCGCCCCGTCAGCCCGTTGCCGCTGAGGTACAAATACTCCAAACGAACGAGGCGGCCTAATTCGGCCGGTATCTCTCCGCTCAGGCCGTTCCCATTCAAGAGCAGCCTTTCCAAATGGACAAGGTTGCCCAACTCGCGCGGGATCTCGCCGGTCAGGCCATTGTCGAAGAGCCGCAGCATACGCAAACGGACGAGGTTGCCCAACTCACGCGGTATCTCGCCGCTCAATCCGTTGGCGTACAGGTTCAGCGTCGACAGCATGCTGAGCCTTCCCAACTCGGCGGGCACGCGGCCCGTAAGCCCGTTGTACTCAAGGTTCAGCGTCAGCAGGTTTGAGAGGTCGCCCAACTCAGGCGGTATTTCCCCATGCAAAGCGTTGCCGCTGAGGTTCAGCCGGGACAAGGCATCGAGGCGCCCCAACTCAGGGGGTATCTCTCCCGTCAATTCCCTCCGTGCCGGAAACAACTCGAACACCCGGCAGGATGCCCAGTCGACCCCTACGCCCTCCCAGTCGCTCATCGGGACGTCTCTCGCCCAGTTCAACCGGGCTGCGCCTGCAAGTTTGTCCCGCGCCGCGAGCAAAATATCGTGATCTTTCGCCAATCCCTGATTCGTCCGAGCGTTAACGGGAGCGATGTCGGGAAGACATTGCCCCGAAAAGGGCGTAGGCGTAGCGAGAATGACGGGCCTCGACGTGGGGGTAGGCGTGGGCGTAGGAGTAGGGGTAGGCGTGGGGGTAGGCGTGGGCGTAGGAGTAGGAGTAGGCGTAGGCGTGGGAATAGGAGTAGGGGTAGGCGTGGGCGTGGGCGTGGGGGTAGGCGGGGGAGTAGGAGTAGGAGTAGGCGTGGGCGTGGGGGTAGGAGTAGGCGTAGGCGTGGGCGTGGGGGTAGGCGCGGGCGTGGGGGTAGGCGCGGGCGTGGGGGTAGGCGTGGGCGTGGGGGTAGGCGTAGGCGTAGGAGTAGGAGTAGGGGTAAGCGTAGGGGTCGGGGTAGGGGTAGGCGTGGGCGTGGGAGTAGGCGTAGGCGCGACGCAAGCGGAGCCCAGGGCCGCCGCGACCATGGCCAACGCCAAACTCTGCAATCGTATCGCGCGAACGATGCGGCGTCCCTGCAAGGCTTCGCCCTCCCTCTCCTACTTGCGCTGAGTCTAGCGCCTGCCGTCGCTACGGAGTAGGCAATCCGGCGTAAACCGCCCTCTCTGAATAGCCTCAACCTCGGGCCCTTGCGAGGGGGAAGCCGCCCTCCATTCAGCAATAAGGGAGCCCCATATGCTCAAAGGAGTGCTCAATCGCGCGCAGAGCCGCAGGCACGCAGCCTGTCAGCGCGTTCTCTTCTAAATACAACTGTCTCAAGAAAGGAATATCAGTCAACTCCGCGGGAATTGCGCCTGTCAGAGCGTTGTAATTGAGCGCCAGACTCCGCAGGTTGCCGAGGCGCCCCAACTCAGCCGGCACTTCGCCGCTTAGTTGATTATTGTCGAGCCACATCACCCGCAAGTTGGCGAGGTTGCCTAATTCCGAAGGCACTGGCCCGGTCAAGAAGTTACTTCCAAGGAATAGTTCCTCGAGGCGAACGAGGCGCCCCAACTCAGCCGGTATCCGTCCCGTCAAACTATTATCGTTCAGAGTAAGAAATCCCAGCCCGGAGAGACGGCCCAACTCAGTCGGTATGCTTCCGCTCAATCCGTTCTGCGCGAGATTCAACGACCTCAAGCGGGCGAGGCGCCCCAACTCAGGCGGTATCCGTCCAGTAAGCCCGTTGTCCCTGATGTGTAAATACTCCAAACGGGCGAGGCGGCCTAGTTCAGCCGGCGCCTCTCCGCTCAGGCCGTTCCGACTCAAGTACAGTCCTTCCAAACGGACGAGGTTGCCCAACTCGCGCGGTATCTCGCCGACCAGACCATTCTCGTTGAGCCGCAATAGACGCAAACGGACGAGGTTGCCCAACTCGCGCGGTATCTCGCCGCTCAATCCGTTGTCTTGCAGGTTCAGCGTCAACAGTCTGCTGAGCCTTCCCAACTCTGCGGGCACGCCGCCAGTGAGCGCGTTGTACGCAAGGTTCAGCGTCAGCAGGTTTGAGAGGTCGCCCAACTCAGGCGGTATCTCTCCCTGCAAAGCGTTGCCGCTAAGGTCTAGATTGATCAAGGCGGTGAGACGCCCCAGCTCAGGCGGCGCCTCTCCTGATAATTCCTTCCATACCAAAGACAACGCGGTTACCCGGCAGGACGTCTCGTCCACGTCCACGCCCTCCCAGTCGCTCATCGGGACGCCTCTCGCCCAGTTCAACCGGGTGGCGCCCGCAAGTTTGTCCCGCGCCGCGAGCAGAGTATCGCGATCCTTCGCCAATCCCGGGTTCGCCCGAGCGTTAACGGGCGCGACGTCGAAAAGGCATTGCCTCGAAAAGGGCGTCGGCGTGGGCCTCGGCGTCGGCGTGGGGGTAGGAGTAGGAGTAGGCGTGAAGGTGGGGGTAGGGGTAGGCGTCGGCATAGGGGTAGGCGTGGGAGTGGGGGTAGGCGTCGGCGTAGGGGTGGGCGTAGGCGTCGGCGTAGAGAAAGGAAGGCCGATGTCATTGAGGTCGTGGTTCTCGACCGCGCGCAGCGCAGACGGAACGTAGCCCGTCAATTCGTTGCCGCTGAGGTAAAGGCGCATCAGGTTGGAGAGGTCGCCGAGTTCCGGCGGGATGCTCCCGGTCAACGCGTTGTCTTGGAGGTGGAGGCGCGTCAGTTTGGAGAGTTTGCCGAGGGAGGACGGAATCGTCCCCGTGAGTTTTCCGCCCTGCGCTTCGAGTCCCGTAACGCGCGGGGGCGTTCCGCTGACGGTGATGCCGTCCCACGTTGCGATGGCCCTGCCGTAGTCCCAGTTGAGCGACCCCGTTCCGCGCAGCGCGTCCTTCGCCTCCATCAGCGCGAAGCAATCTCGGACGAGGCCATGATTCGCGACGGCCCCCACCGCCAAGCCGCAATGCGGAGGCGGCGCCGCAGGCGTGAACGTCGTCGTCTCGCCGTCGCCGGGCGTGATGTCGTCGTAGGCGCCGATGTCGCGGTAGTACCGCGTAAGCCCGCTGACGTTGGCGGTGCGCTTCCCCGCGAACGCGTCGGTTCGCGCCGCCGCCGACACGCGCCGCTTGAGGTCGGCGTAGGGCAAATTGGACTCTGGATCATCTTGGGATGCGCCGAGGCGCGCCGCGACGACCACCTTCGCCCCCGACTCGGTTGTCTGCGTCTGCAACTCCCACTGATCGACGACTTGCCACGCCTCGACTGCGATGGCGTTGTGCGCCCCCATCGGCGCGAGGAACAGCGCGCTCTCGCGCGACGCCGACATTCCGGTGATTTCGTCCGCCGCGTCCGCCGCAATCCGATCTCGCGTCGCTTGATGTTGACTCGCGGTCATCAACGCCTCGGTTCCGAACTGGCCGGCGGCGTGTTCGCGCTTGTACAACTCGTAGGAGCGCGCTTCTCCTTTCTGATCATAGGCGACGTTGATCGTGAGCGGGCCGGCTCCGAGCAGACGCTCCTTTACGCGGTACTCGACGTAGCACGTTAGGAATAGGTAATCGGTGGACAAGCCGCCGCGCGCCACCGCAAGGAGGTTCGATTTCAGCGTCTCTCTGTGATCAGGGTCGAGCGCGTCGATCGTCGCAGTGAACAGGGTTTCTAGGTACGAGGCGCTCGGCACGTCGTCGTCCGCATCGAGCCCGAGCCAAAACCGGATGGCGTCCTCGCGCTGCTCGGGCGTGCGCGCAATCCCGCGCCAACTGCAACGGACCGAGTTCGGAAGGCCGTATCCCCTGACGACAATATGGACGGGGGACGCCCCGGCTAAGCGCAAGCCCTTCTCCATGGTCTCCTCCACCGTTGGCGCGCTCGTTCGCTCGCCAATCACTGCGGAGCGGGTCTCCTGAGGATGGCCATAGACCTGATAGCCGCTCACGTCGCGCGGCGAGCAGTCAACGTCCTCTCCCTCGCAAGGCCCCGCTGGCGCAGGCATAGCGGTAGGCGTAGGGGTGAAAGTAGGAGTGGGGGTAGGGGTAGGCGTGGGCTTAGGCGTGGGGGTGAAGGTGGGCGTCGGCGTAGGAGTGGGCGTGGGCGTAGGGGTAAGGGTAGGAGTCGACGTCGGCGTGAGGGTAGGCGTGGGCGTAGGGGTAAGGGTAGAAGTCGGCGTCGGCGTGGGAGCCGGCGTAGGCGTGAGGGTAGGAGTCGGCGTCGGCGTAGGGGCGACGCAAGCGGCGCCCAGGGCCGCCGCGACGAGGGCCAACGCCAAACTTTGCAATCGTATCGCGCGAACGATGCGGCGTTCCTGCAATCTCTCGCCCCCTGTTCCGCGCTGAGTGTAGCGCCCTCGCCCATTGCAGCATGGCGGCGACCTTGTCCTCGCCGAATCAGGGCGGCTTACTCCCGAACGCGCATCCTCGCTCCTTCGCTTACCGCCCGTCGCGCGCCAAATCCAAGCGCTCACCGCCGCCCGGCTTGCGGACCGGCGCCGCGAGCGCGAACGCGCCGAACGCCAAGACGAACACTCCCGCGAACGCCGCGAACGCCGCGTCGTAACTCCCCGTGACGTCCCATATCCGTCCGGCGAAGATCGGCCCCGCCATGCTCACGCCCGACATAATCGGCGCCGCGAAGCCCCGTATCGCCCCGAACGACCGCCTGCCGAAATAGTTGGCGAACAGCATCCGGCTCACCACCGTCCACACCCCCAGCGCCGAGCCGAAGGTCACGCTGAACAGCGCCGCCATCGGAAACGACGACGCGAAAATCGCCAGCCCCATCGAGACGCAATACAGCGCGGCGGAGGTCACGGCCAGGTAGCGCGTGTGCACGCGCTCCATCACGAGCCCCCACCCGAACACGGAGAGCGCCGCGACCGTGAGATAGACCGTCAGCGCGCCGACCGCCGCCGCCTGCGAAAGCCCCTTGTCCTGAAAACTCGCCGTGATGTGCAGATTGGTCGCGTTGACCGCCAGCACGACCGCCGCCTGCCCGACGATCAGCGCCCAGAGCGTCCGCGTGCGCTTCGCCTCCGCCAAACTCCACAGCGTCTCGCCCGCCGCCTCAGACGTCTCGCCGACGCGGACCGCCTCCGCCGGGCGCTGGCCATCCGGCAGCAGTCCGTAGTCCTCCGGGCGGCGGCGAATGTAGGCGGCGCTCGGCAGCGCGATGGCGAGAAAGGCGAAGCCCGCGAGCGCCAGCCACGCCTCGCGCCACCCAAAGTAGGCGATCATCAGGCCAATCGGAATCGGCATCAGCGCCTGCCCCGTCCGCTGCCCGACGCCGAGCAGCCCGACGACGCGTCCGCGTTTGCGGACGAACCACGAGGCGAGCGCGACCATCGTGCCGAGTTGCGCGCCCGCCGCCGCCGTCCCCCGCGCCAAGCCGAACAGCCCCCAGAAATGCCACGCCTGCGTCATCGCCGCGAGGCCCGCCATGCATCCTGCCAAGATCATTCCGGAGACGACCATCACGCCTTGCGCGCCCCGCCGGTCGAGCGCCCTCCCCACCCAAACGGAGCAGACTCCGCCCACTCCCGAGCCGATGGCGAATCCTATGCTGATGGACGTCGCCGACCAGCCCAACTCCTCCTGAATCGGCCGCAGGAAGACGCCCATAATCGGCCCCTGCATCGGAACGCTCGCCGCCGCCGCGAGCATGCTCGCCGTCATCACCGCCCAGCCGTAGTACACGCGGCGAAACGGCCAAAAGCGCGATATGCGGGGCTGCGGAGCGATCATCATCCAGGCGCCCCGCAACCTTATCACGCGCCGCGCCTGCGCCGCGCCGCCTCCATGACCGTCATTCCCGCCCCATGACCGTCATTCCCGCGTAGGCGGGAATCTCGTATCCCCTCTCCCCTTGTAGGGAGAGGACGCCGCGAGGGTACAGACCGAAGAGATAGGTGACAGCAAACCGAATACATGGGTAACGCCTCAGCGATGATGCACATCAGCACACCGAGGAGGACCAATGTTGCCCTGGATAAACGCCACCGCCCTAGACCCGCGCCGCGCTTTCATCGCCGCTTACCTCGCTAGCGACGCCTCCATTGCCGACCTCGCGCGACGCTTCCGCGTCTCCCGCAAGACCGCCCACAAGTTCATCAACCGCTATGAACTCTTCGGCGACGCCGGCCTCCACGACCTCCCGCGCGCTCCCCACAGCAACCCTCGCGCCACAGACCCCGACCTCGCCGCGATGATCGTCGAGGCCAAGCAGGACAATCCCATCCTCGGCCCCAAGAAGATCATTCCCAACCTCCGCGACGACCATCCCGACTTGCCCTGGCCGGCGCCCAGCACTGCAGGAGCCATCCTCGACCGCGTGGGACTCGTCAACAAGCGCCGCAAGCGCTCGCGCCGCGCCCCGCCCTACGGCGACCCCTTCGCCGACGCCAACGCCCCCAACGACTGCTGGGCCATCGACTTCAAGGGCTGGGCGCGAACCGGCGACGGCGCCCGCGTCGACCCGCTCACGCTCATCGACGCCGACTCCCGCTTCCTCATCGCTTGCGAGGGACTGCCCGCGCCCAACCCTCGCCTACGTCCTCCCCGTCGTCGAGCGCGCCTTCCAAGAGCGCGGACTCCCCGCCGCCATACGATCCGACAACGGCCCGCCGTTCGCCTCCGCCGGACTCGGCGGCCTCTCCGCCTTCGCCGTCCACCTCGTCAAACTGGGCATAACCCCCGAACGCATCGCGCCCGGCCATCCCGAGCAGAACGGGCGCCTCGAACGCTTCCACCGGACACTCAAAGAGGCCGTGATGAGCCCGCCCGCGCCGACGCTCGCCGATCAGCAGCGGGCGTTCGACGCCTTCCGGCGCGTCTCCGACGAGGAGCGTCCACATGAGGCGCTCGGCCAGCGCCCGCCGGCCTCCCGCTACGCGCCGTCGCCGCGCCCTTACCCGGACAAGGTCGCAAGCCCCGAATACCCGGAGGGCGTCGAAGTCCGCCGCGTTCGGAGCAACGGGGAGATCAAGTGGGCGGGAGAGCGCCTGTTCCTAAGCGAGGCGCTGATCGGCGAGCCGGTGGGGCTCGTTCCGTATGACGACTGGCTTTGGACGGTCCGGTTCGGCCACTTGGAGATTGGGCGGTTGGACGGCTACGCCATGCGTATAATCAAGACTCCCGTCAGGGCGTTACCCATGTATCCGGGCTAGCGTTACCCATGTCTTCGGTCGGACACGTCGCGGCGAGGAGAGGGTACTGCGGACGGGAGGCGCCCCCAGTAGGTTCCCGCTTTCGCGGGAATGACGAGGCCCCTGGGGAGCATTGGAGACGGGGCTACGCCCCGTCTCGTGGGCGCCTCGCCTGCGAGAGCGCGTTCGTTACGGATCCCAACGCGGTATGTCGAACGGATTGACGACCGCCAGGAATACGGACAGTCCCATCAGGGCGAAGAGTATGGACATCGCGGCGAAATAACGGCGCCTTCCTGCGGACGCAAGCCGGTTTATTCCTATGCCGAGTTGCGCTAGCCAAAGAACGTAAACGAGGAGGTACGAGTAGTATTCTCGCGCGGCCCACAGCAGCGCCGCCGCCGCCGCGCCTGTGAAGGCCAACGCCGCCATAGTCTGACGCGGCGAACGCAGCCGCGCGACGCTTCCAATACGCAGCAGGAAGTTGACGGCGAGCGCGGTCGCTCCTATGGCGAACAGAGGGGGCCAGGCTTGATCGTCCCAAACCTCGTTCCAGAATGTAATCACCATAGCAACCTGAAAGGCGAGCGCCGTCACAATCGCTTGCGTGAAGAGAAAGCGCCTCAACGGCGTCTCCGCCCCGCCTCCGGCCGGCGCCGGCCTCCCCGCCTTCCGCAGCGCGAGAACTAACCCCGCTATGGACAGTCCGAAGAAAAGCGTAGAGCGAGTTGATGGGAAGAGCGGCTATTCCGCAAATCATAGTGAAGATGGTCGCAGCGAGCGCGCAGTTCAGAGCGAACATCTTGCTAGGGCCCATTGCCGAATCTCCTGCGGCTCGCCGTCCGCCGCCTCCATTCGCGCTGATTCTAGCGCAGGGCGACGGGGGCGGCGCTTTCGGCGCGAGGTTCCCGCCTACGCGGTCAAGGGGTCATAGGGGTAGGTTCCCGCTTTCGCGGGAATGACGAGGTGCCTGGGGATCATTGGAGACGGGGCAACGCCCCGTCTCGTGGGCGCTGGGGTGCCCGAATGGATTCCTGCCTACGCAGGAATGACGGTTAGGGGAGGTAGGGAATGACTGGGCGCGTCGCGCCCCGACCGCAGTACCCTCTCCCGCCGCGTTCGCGGCGTCCTCTCCCCTTGTAGGGAGATCCAGGCGCTGGGGCGCCCGAATGGATTCCTGCCTACGCAGGAATGACGGTAAGAGTAAGGAATGACGGGGCGCGTGTCGCGCCCCGACCGCAGTACCCTCTCCCGCCGCATTCGCGGCGTCCTCTCCCCTTATAGGAGACCTTTGCATAACTCAGTTTCGGCTTGCAATTCCTCTTAATGCTAGGAGTAAATTGAGGCGCCCCGGCTCTGTAGTGAAGGGGTTATGCAAAGGTCTCTATAGGGAGAGGGGGAATTCGGCGCTTGCGCGCCCCCAACGGGGCGTCATTCCCGCCTACCCGGGAATGACGATCATGGGCGGGAATGACGGACAGCGAAGGGGCGAGGATCAGCGCCTCGATTATCCGGCTCGCTTGCGCGGCTCGGCGGGAATGAACGGCGCGGCGGAACTATCGAAGAGGAGGCTGCTCGGCAGCGCCTTGCTCAACTCCTCGACCGTCCATTTGCCCTTGACGCGCCAGTCTTTGTTGATCGTCCGGATCTCCTCCGGGTGCGCGTAGAAGCCGAACTTGCCGCTTCCGGCGCGGAAGACGCAGCCGTTGACCTGCGCCGACGCGTCGCTCGCCAGCCACACGACGATGGGCGAGACGTGCTCTCCGCCCGGACGGTTCGCGGCGAGTTCGTCCGGCGCCTTCTTGGCGGGTATGCCCGCGTCCGCCAGCATCTGCGGATGGCGGTAGCCCGCGAACGCCCGCGTCTGGGCGAGCGGCGCGATGGCGTTCGCCGTGACGCCGTGGTAGCGCAACTCGAACGCCAAGTCCCACGTCAGGCTCACGACGCCGCCCTTCGCCGCGCCGTAGGCCGTCCGCCCCTCCGGGTTGCGCCACTGGCTGGACGCCGTGTTGATGATGCGTCCCCAGCGCTGCGCCGTCATTAGCGGAACCGCGTGATGGCACGTATTGAACGTTCCCTTGAGGTGCGTCTCCACGACGGCGGCGAAATCGTCCGGCCCGATCTGGTGGAACAGCCCCTCGCGCGCGATGCCCGCGTTGTTGACGAGAATGTCCAACCGCCCGTAAGACTCGACCGCCGCGCGGATGATTTCGCCCGCCTCCGCGTAGTCGGCGACGGAGTTGTAGTTGGCGACGGCCTCGCCGCCGTTCTCGCGGATGAAAGCGACCGCGTCGTCCGCAGGGGCGGCGCTTCCGCCCGCTCCGGTCCGCTCGACGCCGGCGTCGTTGACGACGACGCTCGCGCCTTCGGCGGCGAGCGCGATTGCGTGCGCCCTTCCGATGCCGCGCCCCGCGCCGGTGACGACCGCGACTTTGCCCGCGAGCCGCTCGCCTCTCGGCGGAACGTATTCTTCAGCAGTCATCGCTCTCCCGCCTCCCTAGGCGTCGCGCTGGGGCGTCTCCTTTACCCGAGCCGCGGGGCGCCGGCTTACGCGGCCTCTTGCTCCTTGCGTTCGCGTCCGATCTCGGCGAGTTCGTGGATGACGACGGACACCCAGAGAATGAGCGCCGTGACGCTCGTGATCACGTCGGCGGCGACGCGGAGGGCTTCCGAGGAGTCGGTGTGCCCGCCCGACGGGTACGTGCCCGCGGCGACGACGACGAACTCGACGGAGACTCCGATGATGAGCACGGCGAACGCGGACTCGAAGAGGATGCGGTAGCCCGCGCCGCTCGTGTGGGCGAGCACGGTGTGCAAGGCGATGATGAACGAGGAGGCGAAGAGGAACGTGACGATGATGGTCGAGACGGGGTGGGCGGCGCCGAACTGCCCCTCAAACGGGCCGTCTATGAATCTGACGGCGGCGGCGATGACGATGACGATGAGCCCGCCCGCGACGATCAGCGCCCGCGCGAGGGGCGTCCCCTCGTCGGACCCGACGCGCAGCGCGAGCAGGATGGCGACGCTCATGGGGATTGCGAAGAGTAAGCCCCACATAACGCGCGAGTCGTCCGACCAGATGGTCCGCTCCACGCCGATGGACGATGCGACGGCCCAGACGAGCCGGAACGTCGCGAGCCCGGCGACCGCCTGCCCGAAGAGCCGCAGGACGTGGTCTTTGCGGCGGATGAGCATCGCGGCGACGATGAGCAGGCCGACGACCTCGTGCCAGTGGCTGACCTCGAGGAGGACATGCTCTCCGTAGAAGTTCAGGTTGTTCATTGCGCTGCTCCTGTCCTTGCGGGGTTAGGGCGGGGAGAATATAGCAGGTTTCGCCGACGGCGGGCGCTGCGCTTGACTCAGGCAGGCGGAGCAAAGCGTAAGGGGCGGGAAGCCGCTCGTTTCACGCGAGCATCGCCTCGAACCGCTCCGGCAGTTCGATCCGGCCGTCGGCGATTTCGGCCAGGCGCGCCTCCGCGACAGGGAACCCAAACTCCTCGTTTCGCATCCGCAGACGCTGCGCGGATATAGCCGTGACCATCGCCTTCGCCGCCGCCCAGTCCTCGTTCGTTTGAGCGGCGGCGCGGAGGCCGTCGGCGCCGTGCCTCGCGTGATCGACCTCGTCGGCGTAGACGTTGGCGCAGGCCGCCGCGATGCGGTCGCTCAGCGGGTCGCCGCCGATTTGCATTCCTTCGTAGAAGATGGACGCGCCGCCCCCCTCGCAGAACGACGAGGCGAACCTGCCCAGTTCGCCATGCTCCTCGAAGCAGCGCTTGCGGACGGCGCGCAACTCGCGCTCCTCGGGGATGTCGTATCCGGCGAGTTCCTCCGTCGTGAGGCGCCCGCCCGTAATGTAGTCGATCACGTCGGCGAAGACGACGTAGTGGCGGAACTCCTCCTCGAGGAACTGGATGTTGGCGAGGAAGTCGGCGCGGGAGACGCTCCGCTCGAGCGCGGGGTAGCCGCGCGCCAGGCTTTCGATGTTGCGGATGATGATGCCGTCGTCCCGGGGCTGGAGTTCCTTGTACGCCTGCACGCGGAGCCAGCGCAAGTGCTCCTCCGGCGCGCGGGGCCGCCCGAAGAACGTCCGGGCGATTTCCGCCTCGCCCGCCCAAAACCTGGAGGCGTAGCGCGTCAGGTCGTTGCGTCGCTCGCGGGTCTCCTGCTCGTTCATCGGCGCTCCCTCCCCTAATGTCGGCGGGATTATAGGGCAAAGCCGCAGCCGGCCCGTTATAGAGGCAAGCGCGCGGCGAAGACCAACCGCCCGCCCTTGTCGTAATTCCCCCTGAGTCCCCGATTCCACGAAAATTGGGTTCGGCGCAGGCGCGGCGCGAGTGGACGCGGCGCCGGAAATAGGGTAGGATAGAAGCGTTGAGAGTGGGCGCCAGCCCGCTCTCGCGCTTTCTACGAACCGGCAAGCGACGGCGCAGGAACGAACGAGCCGGGGAGGCGGGAGCAACGGACAAACAACGACGCGGAGGCATAGACAGCGATGAAGAGCGAATTCCTTATCGCCGTTACACAACTCGCGGCCGAGCGGAACCTGCCGCAGGATATGGTGGTTTCCGCCGTGGAAGCCGCGCTCGCCTCCGCGTACCGCAGGGACACCCCCTCCGGGGCGCAGACTAACGTGCGCGTCCGCCTCGACCCCGGCTCCGGCGAGGTCGAGGTCTACGAGATCAAGACGATCGTCGACGAGGTCGAGGACGACCTCATCGAAATCGCGCTCCGCGACGCCGCCAAGATGGCGAACGGCGCGGCCCTCAGCGTCGGCGAGACCGTGGAGTTCCCGATGCCCGCGCACGCGGCGGGGCGCATCGCCGCGCAGACGGCGAAGCAAGTCGTCTTTCAGCGCTTGCGCGAGGCCGAGCGCGAACTCGTCTACGCGGAGTTCGCCGAAAAGTCCGGCGAGGTCTACACCGCCACGGTGCAGCGCGGCTTCGGAGCCCTCACGGTCGACCTCAATGGCCGCGCGACGGCCACCCTCCCCTCCGAGGAGCAGTCGCCGACCGAGCGCTACCGCCCCGGCATGAAGATGAAGGTCATCATCACCGAGGTGAACCGCACTCAGAAGGGCCCGGAGATCATCGTCTCCCGGACTCATCCCGACCTGCTGCGGCGCCTGTTCGAGATGGAGGTGCCGGAGATCTACAACGGCATCGTGGAGATACGCGGCATCGCGCGCGAGCCCGGCTCGCGGTCGAAAGTCGCCGTCCACGCGCGGCAAGACGGCGTCGACCCCGTCGGCGCGTGCGTCGGGCTGCGCGGCATCCGCATCCAGAACATCGTCAACGAACTGCAGGGCGAGAAGATCGACGTCATCCAGTGGTCGCGCGATATGTCGGTGTTCGCGTCGCACGCGCTCAGCCCGGCGCAGCCGCTGCGCGTCGACCTGCGCCCCGACGACCAGGCCGCCGTCGTCATCGTGCCCGACCGCCAGTTGTCGCTCGCCATCGGGCGCGAAGGCCAAAACGCCCGCCTCGCCGCCAAACTGACCAACTGGAAGATCGACATCAAGAGTTCCACCGAGATCGAGATCGAGCGGATGAAGGTGCAGATCGAAGGCGCCGTCGCGGAGCGCGAGTCCGCGGAAGCCGTCGAGGCGCCGGAGCCCGCCGTCGCCGAGGCTCCCGAGGCCGCCGCAGCCCGCGCCGCCGAAGCCGCGGAAGAGGCCGCGATTATGGCGGAACTGGAGGCGGAGCAGGCCGCCGCCGACGCGAAAGCCGCCGCAGTCGCCGCTGAAGAGGCCGCCGCCGAGCCCCAGGCCCCAAGAGGCGAACTCAGCCCCGAGGAGTTGCTCGCGCTCGAGTCGCTGGGCGACCTCGCCGGAGCGGACGAAGAGATCATCGTCGAAGAGACGGTCGAGGAGGATGTCGTCGAGGAAGACGTGTGGCAGGTGGCGGAGCCCGTCGGCGGCGGAGCCGCGATCCGCTTCGCGGAGGACATCCTCGGCTCCCCGCAAGGCGGCGCCCGAAGGGGCGGCGCGCGGCGGCGCGGCGGCGGCGCGCGGCGCTTGGGCCCGCCCAACCGGGGCGGCGGACGCCCCGCTCCTCGCGGAGGCCCCGCCGACCGCGGCGGGAGCGCGGCCCGCGGCGGAGACTCCCCCTAGCCGGAGGCGACGATATGCGAACCCGCCGCCGGCCCCAGCGCTCCTGCGTGAGTTGCGGCGTCAAAGCCGATAAGCGCGACCTCGTCCGCGTCGTGCTCACGCCGCAAGGCGAGTGCGCCGTTGACGACACCGGCAAGCGCGCCGGGCGGGGCGCCTACGTCTGCCGCCGACCGGGCTGCTGGAGCGGCGCGCTCCGCTCCCCACGCCTCTCCCGCGCCCTGCGCGGCGACATCGCGGACGGCGACCGCGAGCGCCTCGCCGCGTTCGCTCAGAGCATGCGTCCGGCGGCGGCTGACGGATAGACGGATAGAGGAGGGCCGATGACCGAACAGACGCAGGGAGCCGCCGCGACCGCGACGCGGAGAGTGACGCTGCGCGCCCTCCCGTTGGGCGAGGCCGTCGCCGTCGGCGCGCTCGCCGAGCGGATGCGCGTGGAGCCCGTTCAGGTCATCAAACAACTGATGCGCGGCGGCGTGTTCGCCAGCATCAACCAGATCATCGATTTCGAGACCGCCGCCGGCGTCGCCCGCGTGTTCGGCTACGCCGCCCGCAAAGTCGAGGACGCCGCCAGCGCCGCCGGAAGCGTCGCCGAGGACGGCTCCGCCGATTTGGAGACGCGCCCCCCCGTCGTGACCGTGCTCGGCCACGTCGACCACGGCAAAACCACGCTGCTGGACGCGGTGCGCCGCACGAATGTCGTGGCGAAGGAGGCGGGCGGCATCACTCAGCGCATCGGCGCCTACCAGGTGGTCCACAACGACGCCCCGATCACCTTCATAGACACCCCGGGGCACGAGGCGTTCACCGCGATGCGCGCCCGCGGCGCCCAGGTCACCGACATCGCCGTTCTCGTCGTCGCCGCCGACGACGGCGTGATGCCCCAAACCGTGGAGGCGATAGACCACATCAAAGCCGCCGACGTGCCCATCATCGTCGCCATCAACAAGATGGACTCCCAGAACGCCGACCCGGAGCGCGTCCGCAGGCAGTTGTCCGAGCACGAGTTCGTCGTCGAGAAGTGGGGCGGCGAGGTGATCGACGTTGAGGTCTCCGCCAAGCAGGGCGAGGGCATAGACGCGCTGCTCGAGAGCATCGAACTCGTCGCGGAGATAGCGGAACTGAAGGCGAACCCGAACCGCTCCGGCGTCGGCGTCATCGTCGAGGCCGAACTCGACCGCGCCCGGGGCGCGCTGGCGCGGGCGCTCGTGCAGACCGGCTCCCTGAAGGTGGGCGACCACGTCGTCGCAGGCTCCGCGCGAGGCCGCGTCAAAGCCCTCGTCAGCGACGCCGGCAAGCGCGTCCAGAGCGCGGGCCCCTCGACCCCCGTCGAGATCCTCGGCCTCAACGGCCTGCCCGAGGCCGGCGACCGCCTCGTCGTCGTCGCGGACGAGAAGGCCGCCCGCGCCGCCGTCGCCGAGCGTATGCGCCGCGACGACCTCAACCGCTCCCGCGGCGCGACCCTCGAGGAAATGGGCGCCCGCATATCGTCCGGCAAGGCCAAGGAACTCCGCATCATCCTCAAGACCGACGCGCAGGGCAGCGTCGCCGCCGTCAAGCGCGCGCTGGAGCAATTGAGCGCCGCGCACGCCGAAGTCCGCCTCATCCACACCGGAACGGGCGGCGTAACCGAGTCCGACGTCCTCCTCGCCGTCGCGTCCGAAGCCATCGTCATCGGCTTCAACGTCCGCCCCGACCAGGGCGCGCAGCGCCTCGCCGATCAGGACAACGTCCAAATCCGCCTCTACGACGTCATCTACCGGCTGACGGAGGACGTCGAGAAAGCGCTGCGCGGCCTGCTGGAGCCCGTCGTCGAGGACGTCGCCGAAGGCATGGCGGAGGTGCGCGCCGTGTTCTCGCTGGGGCGCAGCCGCAAGAGCGCGGGCTGCTACGTCACGGACGGGCGCATCGCGCGCGGAGCGCGGGGGCGCGTCCTGCGCGGCGGCGCCGAAATCTTCGACGGCGCCATCGCCGGCCTGCGCCGCTTCAAAGACGACGTCCGCGAGGTCGCCTCCGGCTACGAGTGCGGCGTCTCCCTGGACGGCTTCAACGACTTCCAGGAAGGCGACGTCATTCAGGCGCACCGGCAGCGGACGACGGGCGCCTAGCCCCCGGAGCGGCGCATGAACCGGAGAAGCGAGCGCGTCGCGGGGCTGCTGCGGCGCGAAATCGGATGGCTCGCGGCGGCGCGCCTCAAAGACCCGCGCCTCTCCCGCATGGTCACGCTCGCCCGCGTCCAGGTCAGCGACGACCTCTCCCTCGCGACGGTCGCCGTCACCGTCGAGGGAACGGACGACGACGCGGAGCAGGCGCTGCGCGGGCTCCGATCCGCCGCCGGCTACGTCAAACGCGAACTGGGGCGCCGCCTCGACCTCAAGCGCGCCCCCGACCTGCGCTTCACGCTCGACGAGTCCATCGCGGGCGGCGACCGCGTGCTCGGCCTGCTGGACAGCATCAAAGAGGAGGAGTCTTGAGCGACCGCCCAGAGGCGGACGGCGTCATCGTCGTCAACAAGCCCCGCGAAATCACCTCGATGGACGCGGTGCGCGCCGTCCGGCGCGTCACCCGCGTCAAGCGCGTCGGCCACGCCGGAACGCTCGATCCCATCGCCGAAGGCGTGCTTCCCGTGTGCCTCGGCCGCGCCACCAGATTTATGGACTACCTCGTCGACAGCGGCAAGACCTACCTCGGCGAAATCGCATTCGGAACGGCGACCGACACCTACGACGCGGCCGGCGAGGCGACCGCCTCCGGCGACCCGTCCGCGCTCTCCCGCGAGCGCGTCGAGGCGCAACTCCCCGCTTTCTCCGGCCTCGTGATGCAGCGCCCGCCGATGTACTCCGCCGTCAAGCACCAGGGCAAACGCCTCTACGCTCTCGCCCGCGCCGGCGTCGAGGTGGAGCGCGAGCCCCGCGAGGTCGTCGTCCGCAGCGTCGTCCTCCGCGAATGGCTTCCGCCCAAGGCGACGCTGGAGGTGGAGTGCGGCAAAGGCTTCTATATGCGGAGCCTCGCCCACGACCTCGGCGAGGCCGTCGGCTGCCCCGCGCACCTCAGCGCGCTGACCCGCTCCCGCGTCGGCCCCTTCACTCTGGACGACGCCGTGACGCTCGACCAACTCGAGGCGGACGGCGGCTGGGAAGCCGCGCTGGAGCCGCCCGACGCCGCCCTCCGCGGGATGGACGCGCTGCTGCTGCCCGCGGCCGCCGAGCGCCATGTCCGCAACGGCCAGGCCGTCACGCTGCCCGCGGCGGCGACCTACGCCAAGCACGCCGAACTCCGCCGCGCCTACGCCGAAGGCGGACGCTTCCTCGGCGTCGTCCGGTTCAACCGCGCCGAATCCTCCTGGCAGCCCGAAAAGATCCTCCCGGCCCCCGTCGTCTCCCGCTACGCCCCGGAGTAGGCGCCCGCCGACTGCCGCGTCCCCGCGCATTGACGCGCCGCCCCCGGCGGCGTACCCTCTCTCCGCACAAGCCGACGCCGCAAGGAGGCGCGCGATGACGATGACGATGGAGGCTCCCGCCAAGACGACGCTCGAGGACGCGGGCGAGGTTCTGATCTCCGCCGACTCGCACGTGATGGAGGAGCCCGACTTCTGGCATTCCAGGCTGCCCGACGCGCTCAAGGGCGACGTGCCGCCGTTCCCGCCGCGCCCTAAGACGGGGACGGCGATGGACGACCAGCGCCCCGGCGGCTACGACCCCAACGAGCGCGTCCGCGAAATGGAGACGGACGGCGTCTCGGCGGAAGTGCTCTACCCCACGCTCGGCCTGCGCCTCTTCAGCCTCGAAAGCCCGGAGGCGCAGGAAGCCTGCTTCCGCATCTACAACGACTGGCTCATCGAGTACTGCGCCGCCGCGCCGGACAGGCTCGTCGGCATTCCGTGCGTCGCCGCCTACGACGTCGACAAGGCCGTCGCGGAGTTGCATCGCGCGAACGAGGCCGGGCTCGCCGGCGCCCTCGTGTGGCAGGTTCCGCATCCCGACCTCCCCTTCACCGGCGCGCATTACGACAAACTCTGGGCCGCCGCGCAGGAACTCGGCGTTCCCATCCATCTGCACATCCTCACGGGCTTCGACTACAGCGCGAGCGTCAACTTCGGGCAGCGGCAGAGCGACGCGCTCCTCGCGCACCGCGGCTCCGTCAACCTCAAACTCCAGAGCGTGACCAACGCGCTGTTCGACCTCATCTTCACCGGCGTGTTCGAGCGCTTCCCGCGCCTCAACGTCGTCATCGTCGAAAGCGAAATCGGCTGGATCCCCTTCGTGCTGCAGCAGTGGGACTACTACTACAAACGCTTCAAGGACTCCCGCCCCATGCCGATGACGATGCTCCCCAGCGAGTACTTCGCCCGCAACTGCTACGCGACATTCTTCAACGACTACGTCGGCGGGCAGTTGCTCTCGTGGTGGGGGCACGACAACTGCATGTGGTCGACGGACTACCCGCACCCGAACTCGCCGTGGCCGAACTCGCGCAAAGTCCTCGCCGAGAACCTCGGCCACCTGCCTCCCGGCGTCGTTCGCAAACTCGTGAACGAGAACGTCCGCAAACTCTACCCCATCGGAGGATGAGGAAGGATACGGCCGAGCAACGGCAGGAAGGCTCAGCATGAAGGCCAAAGTCACGTCCGCCGCCATCGTCGCATCGTTCGCCATAATAATTGGCTTTGCGATGACCCCTTTAGTTGCAGTGGTCGTCGACAACGCCTTCAACGACTACGGAGTCGGGTTGCAATGGGATGCCCTCTTTACCATAGCAGCGGGTAATGTCGCAGCCATGGCGAGTTTGATTGCTGGCGTCGCGGCGGTCGGCGCATGGTTCCAGGCCGTGCGCGTTCGGGTCGCGCTGATAGCAGCGGTTATCGCAAGCATTGGCGGGGTTGTCTCTATCGTTAGAAGAGACAACCCCTGGAGCGACAATAAATTGGATGATGCCTTCCAATTGCTGGTCTTGTCTGCAAGCATAGCGATAGTCGGAGCGTTATTGGCTGTGATTATCGTAGTTGTCGCCGCAGGGATCACTCGCGCCCGAGGGGTTATGGATGAGACCCATCGAGTTGTGCAAGAGCATCAGAAGGAAGATACTACTGGCCCTGACCTAAAGTGAAGAGCCTGTGGAAGACCTCATCGCAGACAGGATCAATCGCCCAATTGAGTTGGGAAGACTTCTTACGTCTCAGGGCGAAAGCCAAGAGGGAGTATACTAATTTCTATGTTGTCGGTTCCTCCCCGCGCCGCTATGATGACCGCCCTCCGCGCCGTCGTCCTCGCGCTCGCGCTGCTCGCCGCGCTCGCCTACCCAGGCGGGGGCGCCGCCGCGCAGGAGCCGCTCGCCGTTGTCAGCGACGAGGCGTCGACCGCCGGCTTCCCCGACGAGATCGTTTTCGAGTTGCGCGCCGCTCCGCCCGTCCCCGTCGAGCGCGCCGAATTGCGCTACAGCGTCCGCCGTCTGCAATGCGTCTCAGGCGCCGCAGTCGTGGACGGGGAACTGACGGACGCGGGCGGCGGCGAAATCTCCGCCAAGCGCGAGTGGAATCTCCGGCGGACGGGCGGCCTGCCTCCCGGCGCCGTCGTCTCCTACAACTGGCGGCTCGCGGGCGATGGCCGCGTGTTCGAGACGCCGGAGCGGACGCTCGTCTACGAAGACCCGCGATTCCAATGGCGGCGGCTCTCCGGCGACGGCGTGGACGTCCTCTGGCACGAGGGCGAGGAGGCGTTCGCCCGCGTCGCGCTCGACGCCGCCGAGGCGAGCCTGCGCCGCATCGCCGACTCCGCCGGCGCCGCCCCGAACGCCCGCGTCGAAATCCGCCTCTACGAAAGCGCCGACGCGCTGCAGGGCGCCCTCGTCTTTCCCCGCGAGTACACCGGCGGAGTCGCCTACCCCGCCTACGGGCTGATCGCCATCGGGCTCGACCCGGCCAATCTCGCGTGGGGCAAGCGCGCCATCGCGCACGAACTCTCGCACGTCGTGATCGGGCAGGCCGCGTTCCGCTGCGGCGCCGGAATCCCCTCGTGGCTAGACGAGGGGCTGGCGATGTATACTGAAGGGCCGCTGGAGGACGCGTTTCGCCGCCCCCTGGACGCCGCCGTCGCCGCCGACCGCGTGTTCGCGCTGGAGGGCATCGCCGGAGCGTTCCCCAGCGACCCCGAGGACGCCATCCTCGCCTACGCCCAAAGTTGGAGCGTCGTTGACCACCTCATCCGCGAGCGCGGCCCCGACCAAATGAACGCCTTGCTGCAATCGTTCAAGGCGAGCGGCGCCATTGAGCGCGCCCTCGCCGACGCCTACGGACTCGACCTGCTCGGCTTGGAGAATCGCTGGCGCGAAAGCGTCGGCCTCCCTGCGCGCGTCGAGCGGGCGCTGCCTACGCCCATTCCCATCCCCAACGCGCCGCTCTTCCAATCCCCGACCCCGGACGGCGCGGCGCAAACGCCCCCAACGCGAACGCCCGCGCCTATCGCATCGCCAACGCCGCCGCCGACCGCCCCCGCCTCCGCCGCGCCGCAGCCTCCTGCGGAGCGATCAGGCGGCGCGGGATGCAGCCGCTCAGCGAGCGGCGGAGAAACGTCAGGACTCGACGCCGCGCTCGCCGCGCTTCTCGCGGGCGGCGCGCTGCTCGCCATTAGGAGAACCGCTTGAAGCCGTCCGCCTTGCCTCTCGCCGCCTGCGCCCTCGCGCTGACCGTCCTCGCCGCCGCCTGCTCAGGCGGCGCGCCCAACCCGACGCCGACCCCGACGCCGCGCCTCACGCTCGCCACGGCGACGCCCACGCTCTCGCCGACCGAGACGCCCGCGCCGACGCCTACGCCTAAGCCGACCCCTACGCCGACGCCCACTCCTCCGCCCATTCCGCCCGCCCCGGACGGCTACCGCAACTACATTAACGAGCGGCTCGGCTACGCCTTCCGCTACCCGGCCGACTGGTCCATCGAAACGGACAACGACGCCGCGCTTCTCCTCGACCCGTCCAACGAACTGTTTATGCAGTTGCTCAACGATTTCGAAGACGAGGACCTCTCCCTCGCCGAACGGTTGGACAACCTGCTGGAGGCGGGGCTAGGCGAAATCGAGTGGCGGGAGGGCCGCCGCCGGACGGTCGACTTGGAGGGCGGGGGCCGCGCCGAGCGCGTGGACGCCATCTTCCAGATCGAAGGGCAGTCCTTCGTTTTGCGCTTGCAAGTCGCTGCCCGCAACCTCCGGACGTTCGTATTCACCGCCCGGGCGTCCGGCGAGAATTTCCCCCGCCGCGACGAAGCCATTGACGCGGTGATGGACTCCTTCGCAACCTTCTCGCCGTCTCCCTACGGCGTCCCCCGCGACAGATCCCTTACGATGCAATGGGACGACCCGATCACTCTCGACCCCGCCGTCAGCCGCGAAGTCTCGTCGCACTTCTACGTCAGCCTCCTCTTCCGCGGGCTGGTGGGAATAGACGCCGACCTGCGCGTCCAGCCCGACCTCGCCGAGCGCGTGGACGTCGACGACTCGGGGACCGTCTACACGTTCACGCTCCGCGAGGGCGCCGCTTTTCACGACGGAACGCCCATCACCGCCGATGACGTCAAGTACTCCATCGAGCGCGCCGCCGACCCCGCGACCGACAGCGACACCGCCGCCTCTTACCTGGGCGACGTCGTCGGCGTGCGCGAAAAACTGAACGGCGACGCGGACGAGGTCTCCGGCGTCCGCGTCCTGAACGACCGAACGGTGGAGATTGAGATAGACGCGCCGAAAGCCTACTTCCTCGCCAAACTCACCTACCCATCCGCCGCCGTGGTGGACAGGCGCAGCGTCGAGGGAGAGGGCGCCGACTGGTGGCGCGGCGGCGTCAACGGCTCCGGCCCCTACAAGTTGCGCGAGTGGACGGAGGGCGAGGTTCTCGTGATGGAGCGCTTCGACGGCTACCACGACCCCGCCGCGCTGGAGTTCGCCGTCTTCCCCATTCTCCGCGGCCCCTCGATGCAACTCTACGAATCCGACCTCGTGGACGTCGCCTTCATCGGCGGCTCCAACGTCGACCGCGCGCTCGACCCCGCCTCCGGCCTGGCGGACCAACTCTCCGTCTACTCCGAACTCGACGTCTACTACGTCGGCTTCAACGCGCAGGAGCCTCCGTTCGACGATCCCGACGTCCGCCGCGCCTTCGCGCTGTCGCTGGACAAGGAGCGCCTCATCGAGTCCGTCTACGGCGGGTTCGGCCAAGTCGCCAGTGGTTTGCTTCCGCCCGGGATGCCCGGCTACTCCGAAGACCTCGCCGGCTTCCCCTACGACCCGGACGCCGCGCGCGCCGCCCTCGCGCAATCGCGCTACGCGGACGACTTCCCGCCCGTCGTCTACACCGCGCCCGGCGGCGTCGGTGCGCCCGCCAGCGTCCAATTCGCCGTGGACGCCTGGCGCGAAGTCCTCGGCGTGGAGGTCGAGGTGGAGTTGCTCGACCCCGAAACCTACCCGTATCAGTTGGAGGAGCGCGTCAGAAACCTCTTCAGTTACGGATGGGTCGCCGACTACCCCGACCCCGAGAACTTCCTCGACATCCTGCTGCACAGCGAAAGCGAGAGCAACAACGTCGGGCGCTACGCCAACCCGGAGTACGACGCCTTGCTGGAGCGCGCCCGCGTCGAGCCGGACCCGGAGGCGCGCCTCGCCCTCTACGCCCAAGCGGAGCGCATCCTGATCGAGGACGCCGCGATCATCCCCCTCCGCCACTCCTCCAACTACGTCCTCGTCAAACCCTACGTGGAGGGCTTCAGCGTCAACCCCTTCGGCGCTCCCGTCATCACGGAGGCGGCCCTCCTGCCGGAGTAATTTCCTCTTCGCGCAACCCTCAGCCCCGCCAGCCCCGCGCCGCCCGCGCCCTTGCGCTACGCGAAATCGTGTAAAATGCGCGCCGCGCAAAGGAGGCGCGGGATGAGCGAAGACCAACGCGGCGGCGGGGACTGGCCGTCGGAGCGCGTGCTGGGGCTGCGGCGCAGGCTGCGGATGTCGCAGGGCGAGTTCGCCCGTTGGATCGGCGTGCGGCAGCAGACGGTGAGCGACTGGGAGACGGGGCAGCACGCGCCGCAAGGCGCGTCGCGACGCCTGCTCTCGATGCTCGCCGAGGAGCGCGCGCCCTACGAGGCGAGTTCCGGCGCGTGGGAAGACGGCGATGTCGGCGCGAACGGCTAGCGCACGCGGCGGAGGCAAGCGCCCCGCGCCCCTGCTGCCGGAGCGTCTGCTCGCCAAGTTGTGGCGCGCCCGGGAGGGGCGGACGCTCCGCGCCGCGGACGGCAGGCGCGTGCAGGCGCTCTACGCCGGACGCCCGGCTCCCGGCCACGGGCCGGACTTTCAGGACGCGGTCGTTCTGCTGGACGGCGAGCGGCGGACGGGGAGCGTGGAACTGCACCGCAAGCCCTCGGACTGGCGCGCCCACGGCCATGACGCCGACCCCGCCTACGACGGCGTCATTCTGCACGTCGTGGCGCGCGCGGAGGAAGGCGGGCCGGATCTGCCCGTGGTGGAGTTGCGCGCCCGGAAGCGCGGCGCGGCGTTGGGGTCTGCGCTGCTGGAGCAAGCGGCGCGGGAGGGGACGGCGGCGCTCCGGCAGATGCTCGTCCGCTCCGGCCTCGCCAGATTCCGCGAGCGCGTCGAGGCCGCCGTCCGCCGAGCCGCCGAAGCCGGGCCGGAACAGGCGCTTCACGAGGCCATGTTCGATGCGCTCGGCTACGCGGAGAACCGCGCCCCCTTTCTCCGTTTGGCGCGGGACGCCCCCGCCGCCGAACTCCGGCGCGCCGCCCTGGCCGCGCCGGAGGCGGAGCGCGCCGCCGCTCTGGAGCGTTTGCTCCTCGGCGCGGCGCGGCTCGACGCTCATCGCGCTCCTCCGCTCCCCGACGCGGAAGGAGCCGGGCGCGTCCTGAGCGGAGAGAAAGGCGCGCTGGCGGACGGCGGGGCGGAAATTCGCTGGCGGACGGCGGGCGTCCGCCCCGCCAACCACCCCCGCCGGCGCATATCCGGCGCGGCGGCGCTGCTGGCGCGCGTTTCGGAGGAGGGGCTATTCGCCGCCTGCGAACGGGCGGGCGCGGACGGGACGGCGGCGCTGGAGGCGCTGTTCGCGGTCGCCGGCGCGGACGGCGCGCTGATCGGAGCGGGGCGCGCCCGGGAGATCGCGGTCAACGCCGCGCTGCCCGCGCTCGCGGCCGCCGGGAGCGGGGACGCGGAGGGCGTCTATCTGCGCTTCCCCGCGCCGCCGGAGAACGCGCTCACGAAAGAGGCGCGGCGCCTCGCGGGGGCGGCGAGGATGCGCCTCACGGCGTGCGAGCAGATCGGGCTCATCCGCCTCTACCGGCGAAGCGTCAGCGGGCGCTAGCGGGCATCTTCCTTCCGCCTTCCAGGTCCGCTAAGCCCCCTCGCTTAACCTCGCCCCGGATCCCGGGTTCTGCGCGCGCGGCGCCCCTACGCGGCGTAGACGCGCCGCATCGCGCGCAGAACCGCGCGCGCGGCGAACGCGAATAGGCGAAACGCCGCCCACGCCGCAATGCCCGAAGCCGCGCCTATCGCCGCGCCCGCGAGCACGTCCGTCGGGTAGTGCACGCCCCCGTAGACGCGCGCGAACGCCCAGAGGAACGCGAGCGCGTAGAGCGCCGCCCCCAACTTGCGATGGCGCAGAAACGCCGCCGTCGCAAGCGCGAAGCCCACCGACGCCGAATTCGAGGGAAACGACGGGTCGGTGGGCCGGTAGAACAGCAGCGCGAGGCCGTCGATCTCCGCGAACGGGCGCGGCCTGTCGATGACCGCGTTGAAGATGGAGGTCGCGGCGTTGGCGGCTCCGATGGCGCCGGCGGCGGACATCGTCGCGATCTGGTTGAGCATACGCTCGGCATGCGGGCCGACCAGCCAAAGCCCCAGCAGGACGAGGCTCCCCGCGACGGGAACCAGGTAGTCGCTGGCGAACGCCTCCATCAGCCGGTCGAACGGCGGAAACGCGCCGACGCCCGCGTTGAGAAAGCGGACGGCCGCGGCGTCCATCAGCGCGCCCTCCCGACGGCGGCCCGGACGAGGGCGGCGAGCGCCCTGGCGAACGTCGCGCGCTCCATCCACTCGAGTCCGGCGGGCGGCCAGCGGCCGGAGGCGGGGTCCCAGCCGTGCGCCGCGCCCCAGCGGTGGTTGACGACGGACGAGACCGCGAGTTGGACGGCGACGGACGCCGCCGCGCTCACGGCGAACCAGCGCGCCTGCTCGACGCCGTTCAACCCCTCGCCGACGTCCGGCTGGTTGCGGTCGCCGCTTGCGAAAAACCAGACGAACGACGCGGCGACGACGAGCAGCGAGGTCGCTTTCGCCGCGCCGGGCCAGCGCCGCAGAATGACGAGGCCCCAAAGCCGACCGTGGACGGCGGCGTACTGCGCCGCGCCCAGCGCGCCCGTGAACACCCAGAGCATATATGCGGTTTCGAGCGTCAGCATCGGGACGGCGGCGCGGTCAGGAGGGGCGGGGGCGCGCGGGCGTGCAGGAGTCGAGATAAGCGGGATTCCGCCCCCGCGTAATGGGGAAGTAGAGTTCCTGGAGGCGGCGCGTCAGGGGCCCCACTCCGCCGTTTCCGACGGGGCGGTGGTCCACCGACCCCACGCCCTGCACGTGCGCCGCCGTCCCCGAAAGGAAGATCTCGTCGGCGACGTACAGTTCGCTGCGGTCCACGGGGCGCTCCTCCACGGCGACGCCGAGTTCGCCGCGCAGCAGGCCGAGCACCGTCTCGCGGGTGATGCCGGGCAGCGCGTTGCTCTCTATCGTGGGCGTCGCCACGACGCCGCCCCGCGCGACGAATATGTTTTCCCCGGTGCCCTCGCACACGTGCCCGTCCATATTCAGCATAATCGCCTCTTCGAAGCCCGAGGCGACGGCGTCCGTCTTGGCGAGGATGGAGTTCAGGTAGAGGCCGCTCAACTTGAAGCGCGGGGGAACCATCGTGTCGTCTATGCGGCGGTAGGACGCGACGCAGCACGAGATCGCGCCGTCCGTGTCTATGTAGTCGCCGAACGGCACGGCGAGGCAGAAGAAGCCGTCGCCGAGCGCGCGGAGGTTGAGGTTGGCCACCATCTCCTGCGCCTTGTAGGCCACCGGGCGAATGTACAAGTCCTCGCGGTAGCCGCAGCGCTCCACGAGTTCGACGGTGACGGCGCAAAGTTCGTCCACGTCGTGAGGGACGTCGATCCACAGCATCTTGCAGCCCTGCAGGAGCCGCTCGTAGTGCTCCCGCAGTTTGTAGATGTACGTCGTCTCGTCCTCGGCGTTCCAGTTGCCCCGGATCCCCTCGAACACGGCGGTGCCGTAGTGCAGCGCGTGCGTCTGAATGCCGACTTTCGCGTCGGCCAGAGGCATGAATTCGCCGTTGATGTATGCGGTTGGAGTGGCCATGCGTTTCTCGTCTCCGGCGCGCCCCGCGCGGGCGCGCAAAGCGCGATTATCGCCATTCGCGCCCCGCTCTGTCAATCGCAGCCCGTCGACGCATGCCATCTCGCGCCGTCGCTGGCGAACCGGACGCAGCCGTCCTCCGCGGTCGAGAAGAGGCGCGCCGCCCCGACGCGCCTCTCCAAACGCTCCATTACCTCGGCGGACGGATGCCCGAACCGGTTGTCCGCTCCCACGGACGCGACGACCGCGGACGGCCCGACCGCCGCGAGGAACTCCGGCGAGGTCGACGTCGCGCTCCCGTGATGGCCGACCTTCAGCAGATCGGCGGAGACGTCGACGCCCGCGTCCAGCATCGCCCACTCCGCCTCCGCGAAGAGGTCGGCCATCAGGAGCGCGGAGGTCTCCCCGTAGGTCAGGCGCAGCGCGAGGCCGTTGTTGTTCGCGTCGGAGTCCGTGCCGGACAGCGGCGGCGCCGGAGGATTGAGCGCGAGCAGCGCCGCCTCTTCGCCAAGCGTCACGGCCATTCCCCGCGACGCCTCGACGACCTCCGCGCCGAGCGACTCCAATTCGCTCCGCCACTCCTCATCCTCGCCAGGGACAGGGGGGGGGACGAGAACGGTTCGGAGCCGCCCGCGCCGCGCCATCTCCAGGAAGCCCGCCGCGTGGTCGGCGTGGCCGTGCGTCAGCGCGCCGAGGTCTATCCGCATTCCGGCGAGCGGCAGCGCGGCGTCCACGCGGTTCACGGCGAGGCGCGGGTCGGGGCCGCCGTCCACCAGCGCGGACGCGCCGTCCGGCGTTACGATCAGCAGCGCGTCGCCCTGCCCGACGTCGAGAACGTGCAACTCCAGCAAGTCCGCGTTCGGCGTCAGCGCCGCGACCCAGACCGCCGCCGCGAGCGCGCCCGCCGCGCCGAGGACGGCGAGACGCTCCGTCCGCGAGGCCGGGCCCCGCCGGAGGCCGCGCGCCAAGCCGACGGCGTCCGCCGTCCACCGCAGCCGCAGCCCCCACGCGACCGCGAGCGCAAGCAGCGCGTAGCCTCCCCATACCCACCCGGCGCCGAAGCCGCCGCTCCCGCCCGCCGTCACGACCGCGCCCGGAACGGCGGCGAACGCGGACGCGACGGCCGCGAGCGCGCTTCCGAGCAGCCATGTCCCGGCGCCGAGCGCGGCGGCGAGCGGCGGCAAGGCGAGGCCGGCGGCGGCCGTAAGCGCGGCGCAGACCAAAAAGAACGGCATGAGCGTCATCGCGAGCAACGTCGCGGGCGCGCCGAGCAACGGAACCTCGCCGAAGTTGTAGGCCGTGAGCGGCAGCGACCCCGCGAACGCGCCGAGCGAGACGGCCAGGCTCGCCGCGACAGCCTGCAGCGTTCGGACGAGCGCGTAGGGCAAGCGCCTGCGGAGGCCGGCGGCGCGCTCCCGCGCCCACGCGCTCGCGGGCAGTCCCAGCAGGAGAACGCCCGCCATCGCAGAGAAACTCAACTGAAACGAGCGGTCCCAGAGCGAGCGCGGCTCCGCCAGCAGCAGGACGAACGCCGCGAGCCCCAGAGCGTTCACCGCGGCGGGCAGCCGCCCGACCGCGAGCGCGAGGAGGAACGCCGACCCCATTATCGCGGCGCGCATCGCGGAGGGCGGCGCGCCCGCAAGCAGAACGTAGCCCCAGACCGCCGCCAGAGGCAAGACGAGATAGAGTCCGTAGCGGCTTCCGAAGACCGCCCGCGACGCCAGCAGCGCAATCCCCAAGACCATCCCCACGTGCAGCCCGGAGATGGCGAGAAGATGGGCGAGGCCCGCCCGGCGGAAGTCCGCCGTCGCGTCCGGCGGCAGCCCGGCGCGCAGCCCCAGCAGCACGGCGGACGCGAGCGACGCGGCGGGCTCCGGCGCGGAGCGTTGGAGCGCGTCCCGAAGCCGCGCCCGCGACTCGTGCAATGCTGCGGCGGCTCCGCCCGCGCCGGGCGCGATTTCAATGATCTCCGCCCGCGAAACCGCCGCGCCGACGCCCCGGGCCGCGAGATGCTCGCGGTAGTCGAACGGGCCGATGTTCTCAGGCGCGTCCAGGAACCCTTCGACGAGGACCTCGTCCCCGTGGCGCAGGTAGGGATATGCCCGCCCCTCGACGGGCGGAGCGTCCGGTTTGGCCCGGACGATTGCGCGCCCCTCCGCCGGAGCCCAGCCGTTCGGCGCGAGCGCCTCGCGCGCGTCTACGATGAGCCGCAGCGAGCCGCCCGCGGCCTCCGGCGCGCCCGACACCACGGCGCGCAGCCTGGCTTCGGAGCCGCGCAGCGGCGTCAGGCCGTCCGGCGCGTCCAGTGCGGGCAGAGGCCGGGCCAAACCGAGCAGCGCGCCCGCGAGAAAGACCGCCGCCATGCCGACGCGGACGCCTGCGAAGCGCAGCCGCAGGAAGACCGCCCCTAGCGCGGCGGCGGCTAGAGTCGCCGCCTCCCACGGAATTTCCGCGCTTGCTTGCGCGAACAGCCCGAGCGCATGCCCAAGCCCCAGCCACGCAAGCGGCATCGGCTACGCGCCTCGCCGGGCCGTCTGCCGGCGCTCGACGAGGCGGATGCGCGCGTCCAGACGGCGCGGGGACGCCATTGCGAACGCCATCGGCGCCATGAGCGCGCCCACCGCCGCAAGCGCCCATATCCCCACGCGGTAGTCGCCGGCGGCGTCGAAGATCAGCCCCAGCGCCAGCGGGCCCGCCACTCCCGCCGCGACCGACCCTCCTTGCAGTATCCCGACGATGGAGCCCAGCGCGCGCGTTCCGAACATCATGCTGCCCAGCGTTCCGCGCATGGGGATCACGCTTCCGAATCCGATGCCGAACAGCGCGACGAACGGCATCGAGAGCCAGACCGACGTCACTTCCACGATCTGCAGATAGAGCATCGAGAAGGCGAGCATCGCCGCCACCGCCGCGAGCACGATCCGGTAGTCCATATGATCGAGCAGGGAGCCGGCGCCGATGCGCCCGATGCCGCTCAGCAGGAAGACGAGCGTGAACGTCACCGCCGCGTCTCTCGGCGACAGCCCCGCGTCTTGCACGAAGTAGGGGATTTGGTGGACTTGGAAGGCGGAGTTGACCATAAACATCCCGGAGAGGTAGCCAGTGAATAGCCAGAACTCTTTCGTTCGGACCGCTTGGCGAACGCGCATGCCGCGTTCGGGCGGGCGCCGCAGCCTTCCCGCCGCGTCGCGCGCCTCGCCCGCCTCGGGAGGGTCGCCGTCGGGGTGCATCCCGTAGTCTTCGGGGCGCTCTCTGGCGACGGCGCTGATGAGCGTCAGGAGGGAGAGGACGATGACGCCGTAGGCGATGAGGATGGCGCGCCAGCCGTAGGTCTCCTCGAGCGTCGTGTTGAGGATGACGAACGGGGAGCCGAAGATCGGCCCCATTACGGCGAGCCCGGTGGCGAGACCGCGTTTGCGACGGAACCATCTTGCGATGACGACCGGCCACGTGACGGCGTGGCTCATTCCGGACGTTCCGATGGAGACGAGGAAGATGGCGGCGTAGAACGTTAGGGCGTCGGTGACGCGCCCCAGCCAGATGAGGCCGACGCCGGTAATGACCGCGCTCCAGAAGATGAGCGTCCGGGGCTTCATTCTGTCCAGCAGCACGCCGACGAGGGGGCTGAAGATTCCCGACTCCAACTGGCGCATCGACATTGCGCCGCTGATGACGGAGCGCGGCCAGCCGAAGTGCGCCTCTATGGGCAAGATGAACGCGCTGAGGCCTTGGAAGTAGGCGGCGGAGAGGACGGAGTTGGTGAAGACGCTGCCGCCGACGATCCACCAGCCGAAGAAGACGCGCCCCTGAGGTTTCGGGCCGGGGGCTGGAGGCGAAGGCTTCAAGCGGGCTCCTGGATTCCGCCTGCGCGGGACGGCGGCGGGCTGCTTACGCGCTCGTCACGCGCTCGACGATGACGTTCGCGCCGTCGCGCGTCTCTTCCGTGAACACGACGCGCTCGCGCTTCTTCCCCGCGATTTGCGGCTCGACGGCGAGTTTGCGCCGCAAAAGGTCTATCGGCCCGTTCGGAGCGCATAGGCTCGCGTCCATTCCCAGGATGTCCACGATGAGGCGCCGGTCGATCTCGGCGCGGACGTCGTCCTCGTCGATCTGATTGACCGGCAGCAGCGGGCGCTCGCGCAGTCCCTCGAAGGCCGCTTTCGCCGCAGCGCGCTGTTGCGGCGTGAGAGCGCCCAAGTCCAAAACGGGCAAGGACGGAATCTTGCTCACCGTGAACGATCCGCGCCCCGCCTGCGTTTTGTTGGCGAACCACCAGTGCATCAGCAGGCCGAGCGTCGAGTTGCACCAGAGCGCGAAGGCGTAGGCTCGGTCGGTGTCGGCGCCGAACGTGACCGCCGGCCACGCCCGTCCTCCGAGGCAAGGCCGCTCCGTCACGCCCGCCATGACGGACTGCGCGTTGTAATGGAAGTCTCGGTTGAAGAAGACGGTGGACTCCGCGCCCGCCGGAATCTGGGCGCCGGCGCGCCGTTCGCCGTAGGCGTCCGGCTGCAGCGTCATCATCCGCTCATAGAGGTGGTGATGCCCCCACAGGATCGGGTGCGTCAGCGTCTCGCCGACGCGTTTCGCGGGCTTGACGACGAACCCTGCGCCGCTTCCGCGCCGCTTCCGGTCCTCTTTGTGCTCGTCCACGCGGAAGAGCCGCGCGTCGAGCGCCCCGCGTCTCATAGAGGTCGGACTGCCGAGGAGCCTGTCGACAGGGCCGATGCGCGCGACTCTTCCGAACGGGGCGATGGGGAAGAGCGCCGCCTTCCCTGAGCGGAAGTCGGCGAGACGGCCTTCCGCGAGTTGCGCCGCGGTCTGGGCGAGGTCGGAGTCGCCGACGCCGACGGACGGCCATACGCCGCTCTCGGGAATCGGCGCCGTCCAGATGCCGCCGTAGTCGGTTTCGCCGATCCGAATGCGCGCGAGGGACGCCTCTTCCTCTAGAGCGGGCAGGGCGCCTTCCTCGCGCAAGCGGGCGATCTCGTTGGCGAGCAGTTCTCCCTCCAGCAAGGTGGCCGGCTTGCGGTTCAACGAGACGAAGGTTCCGCGCGCGCTTCCCCTGCTTAAGCCCGACGCTTGCGGGATGCGGCGCCGCCCGACCACCAGGCAATCGGCCATCCCCGTGTCTTGGGAGAACGACTTGTCGAAGTCGCCTTCGCCCGCGATGGTGACGACGACGATGTCCTGGTACTCACGGCGCCAATGCTTCCGGACGCTCTCCCAACTTTTGCCGCTCATCGCGCTCAGGGGCAGCACCAGGGCGACCGTCCCGTCCGTTCTGACTTTGCGCCGCGCCAGTTCCACGAAGTGGGAGGCAAGCCCCGCGTAGTCGTTGGACGGCGCGCCCTTCGTGTATCCCTTCACCTTGTCGCCCATCGCCCGCTGCATCGCGGAGCGCTCCTCCGGCGTCGCGCCGAGGCTCAGCCCCGCGTAGGCGGGATTCGTCTCCTTTTCGCGCAGCCTTCCCGCGGCGTCGCGCTTGTTCTCGTGATTCGTCGGGCGCGTGAAGGGCGGATTCATAATCACGAGGTCGAACCGGTGATGCCGCACCCGCTGGACGACCTGGCGCACCTCTTCGCGCTTGCCCTCCATGCCGCGCATCGCCATCGCCTGCGCGTTGATCGCCGCCCGCGCCGCCTCTATCAGCGGAGGCTGGTCGACGTCGGAGAGCAACTCCAGCGAGCCGACGCGAGGGTTCTCCTTGTCCGCCCCGCCGTAGGGCATCTTGAGCAGGCACTCGCCCTCGAAGGTCGTGTCGGGGTGCGCGCCGGCGAGCATCGTCGCGGTGAGATGCACGGCGACGTGCACGACGTCCATGCCGACCAGCCCGTGCTGCATCATTCGGGCGTGGAGGGCTTTCGCGTCTCCGCCGTGCATTTCGTGGAAGAATGCGATGCGCTGATAGGCGGCGGACAGCAGCGTTCCCGATCCGCAGGCGAAGTCGCCTATTTGGGCGGCGGCGAGCGTTTCGGAGTCGCCCCAGTCCACGCCTCCTATGGGCTGGGAGAGCGGCAGCGCGATGCCGGCGAGGAGCGCGGCGGCGGGAGGCAGCGTGTAGTGCGTCGCGAGGTACTCGCGGTCTTCTATCAGGCGCTGGAATATCTTGCCGGTGAGGTCGTTGGAGCGCGTGACGCCCGAGTCCACCAAGTCCTGCGCCGTTCTCCACAACTCCTGAATAATGTTGAAGCCGACCTCCCCGCCGAATCTCCGGCTCACCTTGATGGCGGAGTCGAAGATCGGCCAGTAGTTGACGCGGAGGACGCGCTCCCACTCCTCGCGTAGTTCCCCGATGCCCAAGCGAGGCAAATCGTCCACGTAGCGCAGTTTGCGCCGTCCGCCGCCGGCCTCGCCGCCCTCGACGTCCAACTCCGCCTTGGCGAGCGCCTGATGGAACAGCAAGGCGTTCACGAGCACCGTCATGCCCATTCTGCGGGTTTGCCGATTGTCCAAACTTTCGACGCGCGCCCATTCGTCCGCGGTCATATCGCGGCTGAAGTCGTCGTTGTCCGAGGGATACAGCGCGCGCGCCATCTCCACGCCCATCGGATGGCCGTAGCCGTGAACGTCCGTCATTATCCGCTCGGCGAGGGCGACGCCCTCCTCGAATCGGGCGGCGAGGCGCTCCACCCGCGGCGCGGGAGTCGTCGCCCGATGGACGAGCAACGCGAGGTCGCGGACGCCGCCCCGGATCCACCCGCGCTCCGGCGTTCGCGGCGGCGCGCCGTCCCCGCTCCGCGTGAACAGGCAGTACTCCAACCCTTTTGTGACATCGAGCGCGTCCTTGATCGTTTGGAGGTGATGCTCGTCCCGAACCTCCGGCGGATACACGAGCGCGATGGCGGTCTCGACGGGCTGGCCGTCGAGCGTCCGCTGGAAGTTCTTCAGCGCGTCGGCTTCGGCGGATCGGTGGTCGGTTCGCTCGGCCTCAATGACGACGGGCCAGCCGCTGGCGTCCTTGACGATGACGTCGGGGCGGCCTTGGCTAGTGTGCCCGGCCTCCTCGTAGACCGTCACCTCGGCCCAACTCTTCCGCAGGATTCTGAGGGTTTCGCCGAGGCAGACGTTGATCGTCTGCTCGTGAGCCGTGCGCGGCATTCGCGGTTCTCCTGGCGCGTCGTGGCGCGGAGGCCAAGCCTCCGCGCCGCTAGCGTATCACGCGGACGGGGGCGGCGCGAGGGGCGGTTGTCATGCGGGAAGAGCGCGCCGGAGGCGTTCTCTCTACCCCGCGCGCAACGCCCGCGTTGTGGACGAGCGGGCGCGCCGCAGCCGCCTCGTGGAATTGCTGGGCGGGGAGTGGCGCCCGCTTATGCACTGCGGACCAGGAGCGCTCGTATGCCAGTCTCATATGTGTCTGAGCGCATACAGCGCGATGCGCTTTGATAACCTCGCGGCTCCCTGTCACGGCGCCTCTTCTCTTGTAGGATCCTTGCATCCCCGCGCCTGCTATCCTCTTGCCGATGGCTAGGCTAGGCGTCTGCGAATCGGAGCGGCGAGCCGCGGCGGAGGCGGCGTGGGCGATGCATCGCGCCGGGACTGCTTGCGCGGGCGAATGACGAACGGGACCCCTATGCCGACGCAGAGCGAGGAGCGCCGCCTTTGGGCGGAGGGGCGCAGGCGCGTCGCGGGAGTGGACGAGGCGGGGCGAGGGCCGATAGCGGGGCCAGTGGCGGCGGGAGCGGTCGTGCTGCCCGACTTGGAGGGATTCGTTCACGAGGACGCGGCGCTGTTGCGCGACAGCAAGACGCTCACGCCCGCGCAATTGCGGCGCGCCGACCGGCTCGTGCGTGAGGTCGCGCTCGCGGTGGGCGTCGGAATTGCGAGCAGCCGGGAGATCGACCGCGAGGGAATCGCGCCCGCGTCGCGGCTTGCGATGCGCCGCGCGTTGGAGCGGCTCGGAGAGCCGCCCGACCACGTGCTCGCGGACGCTTTCCCGCTGGATTGGCGGCGGAGGCCATGCACGGCCATCGTGAAGGGCGACGCGAAATGCTCGGCGATTGCGGCGGCCTCCATCGTGGCGAAGGTTCACCGCGACGAGATGATGCGGCGGCTCGACCGGCGCTATCCGGGCTACGGGTTGGGCGCGCACAAAGGCTACGCGTCGGCGCGGCACCTGGCGGCGGTCGCGGAGAAGGGGCCGTCGCCCGTCCACCGGCTGACGTTCTCGCCGTTCAAGGCGTCGCTATTGCCCGCGCATGGCTAGCGGAAGATCGAAACTGGGGGCGCAGGGAGAGCGTATCGCGGCGGCGCGTTTGGAGGCGGAGGGGATGACGGTGGAGACGCGGAACTACCGTACACGGTTCGGGGAGATAGACCTCGTGGCGCGCGACGGCGAGGAGACGGTGTTCGTGGAGGTGCGGACGCGGCGCGGCGGAGCGTTTGGAACGCCGGAGGAGTCGCTGACGCGGCGGAAGCAGGCGCGCCTGACGCTGGCGGCGCAGGAATATCTGCAAGAGCGCGGAGAGGCGGAGCGCGCCTGGCGCATCGACCTCGTGGCGGTGTCGCTGCGCGACGAAGGCCCAGCGGAGATTCGCCGCGTCGAGTCGGCGGTGGAGGAGGCGTAGGGCGCGTCGCGTCCGGCCTGCTGCGCGGCCTGCTCGGTCGCGGCTGATGCGGCGGTCGGTTAGTTGGCGGCGGCGGCGCGGTCGTAGACGGCGGCCATGCGGGCGGCGGCGGCCTCCCACGTGAACGTTCGCGCCCACGGCACGCCCGCTTCGCCCATGCGCCTCGCGCCGGCGGGGTCGTCCAAAAGGGCGTCCAGCGCGGCGGCGAGGGCGCGGGGGTCGCCCGGCTCGAAAAGGACGCCGGTCTCGCCCTCGCGGACGATTTGCCGGAGACCGCCCGCCCTCGACGCGGCGACGGGCGTTCCGCAGGCCATCGCCTCGAGGGCGACGAGCCCGAACGTTTCGTGCAGCGAGGGCGCGACGCAGACGTCGGCGGCGGCGTAGTAGCGCGGCAGATCGCCGTGAGGGGCGGCTCCGCGAACGTCTATCCGCCCGCTCACGCCGCTCGCCCACGCCGCGTCGCGCAGCCACTCCGCCCCGGCGCCGTCCCGCTCCCCGCCGACGATGAGCAGGCGGACGCCCCCGGGCCGGCGGAGCAGCGCGAGCGCCTGCACGAGAACGTCGGGCCCCTTGAACGGCTCGGTGCGCCCAACGAACAGCGCGACCTTCTCGTCGGCGCCGATGCCGAGCGCGCTCCGCGCCTCGACGCGGGGCAGCGGCCTGAAGAGCGACGCGTCCACGCCCAGCGGAACGGCGTGAACGCGGTCGGAGGGATACTCGAAGAGCGCGCTGACGGCGGCGGCCTCTTCCTCCGTGGCGGTCACGACGGCGGCGGACTCGCGGACGGCGGCGGACTCGGCCTGCTTGCGAACGGCGGATTCGGGCGCGCCGCCCGCCCGCTCCTTCATCTCGGCTATCGTGTGCCCCATAAACACGTGGGGCGCGCCGAGCCGCCGCGCAAGCAGAAGCCCCGGCTCTCCCGAAAGCCAGTAGTGGCTGTGCACGACGTCGTACTCCGCGCCGCCGGCCTCCGCGCAGGCGAGCAAACGGCGCGCGAAGCCGTCCGGATCGCTCGCGTCTATGTGCATTATTCGCAGAGGCGGAGCGCCGGGCGCGCCGCATCCGCTCTCTCCTGCAGAGGAGGGGCAAGGCCCGTGCAAGCCGGTGAACACGTCCACCCGGACGCCGGCGCGCTCCAACGCGCAGGCGACGTTGCGGAGCACGACGCTCATCCCTCCCGCGGCGCCGACGCCGGGGGAGGCGAGCGGGCAGCCGTGCACGGAGACGTATGCGACGCGGCGGACGCTCATCGTCTCCCCGGACTCAGCGCGTCGTCCGTATGCGGAAGAGGCGCGCGTCCGCCGCGCCGAGCCGGTATTTGTAGGGCTCGCCGCCGCGCAGGAGATCGAAGTAGGCCAGCCCTTGCGCGATGGCGTCTTTGACGCAGAGCGCCTTGAGCATTAGCCCGGCGGCGAGGTCGCCGTATGCGCGGCGGTAGCCGCTGTTGTAGAGGAGGCGCTTGCCGTCGTAGTCGAACGCGAGCACGGCGGCGGCGGGGTCGCCGTCCACCTCCAGCAGGAACAGGCGCAGATGGCCCGCCTCTTGCATCCGCCGGGTCATGCGTTGGAAGAACGCGGCGCGCTCAGGGCTGAGGAACTCGCGCTTCTCCTCGCGGCTCTCCGCCATCATTTCGTTGAAAACGGCGAAGTCGAGATCGATCGTCGCGGGCTCGGCGAGGCGCACGCGGACTTCTCCCGCCGCCTCGAGCCGCCGCAGTTTGCGGCGCAACTCGTGCCGGTCTTTCTTGCGGAGCGATGCGAGGTAATCGTCCCATGACGCGGGCAGCGCGACGCCGGGCGCGACGTCCTCCTCTTCGATCTCCACGCCGTAGCCGCGCGCGACGGCGGCCTCCGGCAGGAGGCGGAGCGTCGGCGACTCCTCCGGGACCGACTCCAGCGTCATCGTTCGCCAGTCCTCGCGTTCGAGGCAGTCGAAGAGCGCGGGGTAGAAGGCGGGGTCGGCGGCGATGAAGTCGTGGTAGTCGAACAGGTCGGAGTCGCCCAGGAAGGAGAGGTCGCCGGCGCGGAGGCGGAGCGGGGCGAGCCCCAGCGGAGCGTCGGGCGGGCCGACGGCGATGAGGCGCAGTTCGCCCTCGCCGCCGAATTCGTCCCACCACGCCTCTTGCCACTCGGGCGCGAGGAAGACGCTGCGCCATGCGGCGCGGGGCAGGAGGCTATCCCACAGCGCGCGCGCCGGGGCGAAGGAGGTTGTTTCGGCGACGCAGGTCAACGCAAACCCTCCTGCAGGAGGCTCAGCGCCTCGGCGCGGGTGGCCGGATTGGAGACGAACACGCCGCGCAGCGCGGAGGTCACGATGGAGGAGCCCGGCTTGCGGACGCCCCGCATCGCCATGCAGAGGTGCTCGGCGCGAAGCACGACGGCGGCGCCCTCCGGCTCCACGGTCTCCATAATCGCGTCGGCGATCTGGGACGCGAGGCGCTCCTGGATCTGCGGGCGCTTGGCGAACACGTCGACGGCGCGGGCGAGTTTGCTGATGCCCACGACTTTGCCTCGCGGAATGTAGGCGATGCGCGCCGTTCCGAAGAAGGGCAGCAGGTGATGCTCGCAGAGGGAGTAGAAGGGCGCGTCGCGCATCAGCACCATCTCCTGGTGCGCCTCGTCGAACTGCACGGAGAGGACGTCCGCCGCGTCCAGGTCGAACCCGGCGGTTACCTCCGCGTACATCTGCGCCACGCGCCTCGGCGTGTCGCGCAGTCCTTCGCGCTCCGGGTCTTCGCCGATCCCGATTAGCAGTTCGCGGACGGCGCGCCTCACTCGCTCTTGGTCGACGGCCAAACCTACGCTCCTTGCCCGCGCTCGATCAGGCGCGCGACAGCCTCCATATCGGGGGGCGCCGTTTCCGGCGGGCGGACGGCCAGCCGCTCCGCGACCGGGGCGTCCTTCAGCCCCGCGCCGGTGATGACGCACACGACCGACGCGGACGAGAAGTCCTGCCCCGCCCGCGACCGCGCAATGAGAGCGGCGACGCCGGCGGCGGACGCGGGCTCGCAGAATATCCCCTCCCGCGCCGGAAGCGCCGCGTAGGCTTCCAGAATCGCCTCGTCCGTAACCGCGTCTATCGCGCCGCCGGACTCGTCTCTCGCGGCGACGGCGCGGGCCCAGTTGGCGGGCGCGCCGATCCGTATCGCCGACGCGACGGTCTCCGGGTTGGGGACGGGCGCGCCGTTGACGATGGGGGCGGCGCCGGCGGCCTGGGCGCCCATCATCCGGGGGCGGCGGCTCGCGACGCCGTCCCGCGCGTACTCGCAAAACCCCGCCCAATACGCCGTAATGTTGCCCGCGTTGCCGACGGGAATGAAGAGATAGTCGGGAGCGTCGCCCAGGTCGTCGACGATCTCGAACGCCGCCGTCTTCTGTCCGGCGATGCGGTGCGGGTTCACGGAGTTGACGAGCGCGAACCGCTCCGCGTAGTCGGTCAGTTCGCGCGCGACGCGGAGCGCGTCGTCGAAGGCGCCCTCGATGGCGACGACGCGCGCTCCGTAGGCGACGGCCTGGCTCATCTTGCCGGGCGCGACGCCTCCCTGCGGCACGAGGACGACCGTTTCGAGCCCCGCGGCGGCGCCGTAGGCCGCGGCGGACGCGCTCGTGTTGCCCGTCGAGGCGCAAAGCAGACGGGACATGCCATCCTCCATCGCTTTCGCCACCGCGACGACCATCCCACGGTCTTTGAACGACCCGGTGGGGTTGCAGCCCTCCAACTTGAAGTAGAGCGCGCCGACGCCCAACTCGCGCTCGAGATTGCGGGAGCGGACGAGCGGCGTGTCGCCCTCGCCGATGGTCAGCGCGGGAGTCGCCTCCGTGAGCGGCAAGCGCGCGGCATGCCTTTTCAGAACTCCCTCGTGCACGCTCCCTCCGTCAGCGGCATGTGTACTTCTTCCATACTATCCGCAGTACCCTCTCCCGCCGCGCCGTCCGCAGTACCCTCTCCCGCCGCGTTCGCGGCGTCCTCTCCCCTTCTAGGGAGAGGGGGATTTGGGCGCTTGCGCGCCTCTGGATTCCGGCCTACGCCGGAATGACGGGAAGGGCCGGAATGACGGGAAGGGCGGGAATGACGATTAGGGTTACGCATGCTCCCGTCACGCGCCGCCGGCGCCTAGCCCGTCCTCGATGCGGATGAGTTTCGGCGGGCCGCATACGACGCTCAGCGCCGCCAGACGGCGAGCGGCCTCCTGCACCGCTTGCTCCCGCGCCTTGTGGGTCACGATGACGACCTCCGCCGGGCCGCCCGCGTCCTCCGGCGCCTCTTTCTGAATGACCGACGCGAGGCTCACGCCCATATCGCCCAGCGCGCCGGTGATCTGCGCCATCACGCCCGGCATGTCCGTCGCCCGCAGGCGGAGATAGTACTTCGTCTCCAAGTCCGCCATAGGCAGCGTCCGCGCTCGCCCGCTCACTTCAGGATACGCGAGCGCGGCGCCGTTGGGCGGCGTCCGCGCAATGGCGATCAAGTCGCCGATGACGGCGGACGCCGTCGCGCCCGGGCCCGCGCCCGGCCCCTGAAACATCGCCCATCCGACGAGTCCGCCCTCCAACTCGACCGCGTTGTAGACGCCGTCCACCTTGGCCAGCGGGTGGCGTTCCGGCAGAAAGGCGGGGTGCGCGCGGGCGCGGACGGCGCCGTTCTCCAGCCGGCTCGCCGCGAGCAGTTTGATCGCGTAGCCCAACTCGCGGGCGTAGCGGAAGTCCGCCGCGTCCAAGTCGCGGATCCCCTCGCGGAAGACGTCCGGCTCGCGGACGGCGCTGTGAAAGGCGAGCGCGCTCAGCACCGCCAGTTTGTACGCCGCGTCGGTTCCGTCGACGTCCTCCGACGGATCGGCCTCCGCGTAGCCGTTGCGCTGCGCCTCCGCGAGCGCCTCGTCGTAAGACGCGCCGTCCTGCGCGATGCGCGTCAGTATGTAGTTCGTCGTGCCGTTGATGATGGCGTTGACCGCCGTGATGCGGTTGGCCGCCAAGTCGCGCACCAGCGGGCCGATGATCGGAATGCCGCCCCCGACGCTCGCCTCGAACGCGAGGGAAACGCCGTTCGCCGACGCCAACGCGAGCAACTCCGGCCCGTGCAGCGCCATTACTTTTTTGTTGGCGGTGACCACGCTCCGGCCTGAGCGCAGCGCGCCCTCGATATGCGCGAGCGCGGGCTGCTCGCCCCCCATAACCTCCGCAACGACGTCGACGTCGCCCCGGCCGAGCAGCGCGGACGCGTCGTCCGTCAGCGGAACGACGGAGGGAAACCCGGGGCGCGGCTTGGCCGTATCGCGGACGAGCGCGCCGGCGAGGCGGATCGGCCGGCCGGCCGCGCGCTCCAGCGCCGCCGACTCCGACGTCAACGTCCGGGCGACCTCCGCGCCGACGGCGCCCGCGCCAAGCAGCGCGACTCCGACGGCTTCCCCGCCGCTCATCAGCGGTCTTCCAACTGCCGCAGCACCCACTCCGCGTCGCCGGGCGTGAAGTCGGTCCGCGCGTCCAGCGCCGTCTGCCGCTCCTCCAGCCACGCCTGCAAAGCGTCCTGCGCCAGCAGCGTCCGCATATTCTCGCTGAGCGGCTGCTCCGACAGGCCGTCGGTCACGCGGAACACCAACGGGCCCAGCGTCGTCGTGTGCGGCCCCTGGAGTTCTCCCAGCGGCAGGTCTTCCGCGAAAATCAGCGCGTCGACGTCGTCCGGCAGCGCGCCCGCCGGAACCCACCCGACGACGCCTTGCGCGTCCGACAGACTCCCGTCCGTGTTGAGCGCGGACGCGACCTCGCCGAACTCCTCGCCCTCCTCGATGCGCGACGCCGCATCCCGCGCCTGCTCCGCCGTCCCCGTCACGATCCACTCGAGGCGGATCTGCTCAGCCGATTCGGGGCTTTCGCCCACGAAGTAGTCCAGCGCCGCCTCCGACCGCAACTGCCCCGCCACCCACTCGCGGTGCTCGTCCTCCGTTACCCGGAACGAGTCGAGGAACCCCCGCCAGGCGTCGCGCCCCTCCTCGCTGAGGCTCATCGGAGTCTCCGCGTTTTCGTCGTCGGGCGGCGGCTCGAAGAGCCGCGCGATCTCCGCCTCGATTTCGGCGGGCCCCACGACGGCGCCTATCTCCGTCTCGCTCCGCTCGATGATGCGGTTGCCCAGCAGCGTGTTCAGCCCCTGATACGGCGTTGACGAATCGAGTTGCCCCGTCGTCGAGACCGTCAGCAGCGTGTACGGGATGACCTCGCGCAGTTGGATCTCCGCGCCGCCCGCTTCCGCGACGGCCTTGCGCGGAAGGCGGTACGAGTTGAGATACCAGCCGGCGGCGAGCAGCCCGGCCACCGCCGCCATAGACACGGCGATAACGACGTAGAGGATGATCCGCGCCCTGCGGTCGGACGCCCGGCGGGTCGTGGTTCCCTGCGAAGCCGAGCGCGCCGAGCGCTGGCGTTCCGCGCTGCGGCGTTGTCGCATTTAGCCGTTCGTCTGCGCTTCGGATTCCGAGGGCGCCGCCGGAGCGTCCGCAGCCGACGCTTCGGCGCCGGGCGCATCCGCAACGGGCTCGGCGGGCGCCTCCGCGACGGCGGGCTCGGCCTCCGGAGCGGCGGCTTCGGTTGCAGGCGCATCCGCGACGGGCTCGGTGGGCGCCTCCGTCGCGGCGGACTCGGCCTCCGGGGCGACGGCTTCGGTTGCAGGCGCATCCGCGACGGCGGACTCCGTGGCGACAGACTCGGTTGCGGGCGCCTCCGTAGCGACGGACTCCGCTGCAGGAGCGGCCTCCGCCGCAGTCGTGAGCGCAGCATCGGCGGGAGCGTCCGCCGCCGCGGGAGCCGCCGCCGCAGGAGCCGCGTCCGTTGCGGCGGGAGAAGCCGCCGCCGCAGGAGCGGGCCGCCCGCCGCCGGGCCCCCTCCCGTCGCGGGAGCGCCCGCCGTCGCGGTCGCGCCGGAAGCCGCCCCTGCCCCGGTCGGGGCGCGTCAACTCGATGAGGCTGTGCCCGCCGGTGTACGGCAGCAGCGCGAGGAATCGGGCGCGCTTGATCGCCGTCGCCAGTTTCCGCTGATGCCGCGCCCGCGTGCCCGTGCGCCTGCTGGAGTCGATCTTCCCCCACTCCGAAATGAACCGGCGGAGAACGGGAACGTCCTTGTAACTCGGCGTCTTCTTCTCGGCGCTGAAATAGCAGACCTTCCGCCGGGGGAAGAACCTACGCCCTCCGGGGCGCCGCCGTCTCGTGCTCTGCATCTAAAACGTTCTCCTCGCTGATTGACGCAGGCGCGTTCGCCTTGCGCCGCTTCCGATTCAGAAGGGCAAGTCGTCCGGGGACTGCGCGTCGGAGGGAGCGTAGTCGCCTCCGCCGTAGCCGCCTTGCCGCTGGCCGCCGCCGTAACCTCCCGCCGCCGCGCCGCCGCCGAAGCCCCCGCCGTACTCGTCGCCCTCGCCCGGGCGGTCGAGGAACAGCACGCGGTCGGCGATGATCTCGTTGCGGAAACTCATCTGGCCGTCCTGCCGCTGGTAGGAGTTGCTGTGCAACCGCCCTTCCACGTAGGCTTTGCGGCCCTTGACGAGATACTGGTTCACCTGCTCGGCGAGGTTCCGCCAAGCGACGACGGTGAACCACTCCGTCTCCTGCTTGCGCTCGCCGTCCGGCGCGTTGTAGGAGCGGCTCGTGGCGATGCGGAACGACGTCACCGGAGCGCCGGAGGGCGTGTACCGCATCTCCGGATCCGTCCCGACGTTGCCGATGACCATAATCCTGTTCAGCATCGCCGGCTCCCGCCTACTCCTCGTCCAGCCGGATGAGCAGGTGGCGAATCACGTCGTCGGTGAGTTTCAGCGCGTTGTCGAGGGCCGCCGCGCCCGCGCCCTCCATCTCCAGGTTGGCGAGGTGGTAGTTCGCCTCCGTGAAGCGTCCGATCTTATAGGCCAACTTGCGCTTGCCCCAGTTGTCCTCGCCGGTCACGCCGCCGCCGTGGTCGGCCGCGACGCGGCGGGCGCGCTCAACGACCGCGCCCAGGCGCTCCTCGTCCGCGTCCGGATGCACGAGCAAGACCAATTCGTACTGCCGCACTGCCGCTCCTGTCTCTCCAATGATGACGATGGCGGAGGGCGTCTCCCTCCGCGAGCCGCGATTATAGCGCATAGGATCGGGCGGCGGCAACTAGGGGGGGCACCGGGGCGCGTAACGCGATGCGGGCGCGCCGCCGCATTCTGCGGAGAGGGGGTATAATGGACCGCATGGACGAGCAAGATGCCCGCTTTATGGAAGCGATCGAGAAGACCCAGGTCGTGCGGCAGCCGCGGCAGGGGCTGGCGACGTTCGGGTCAACGTCCGTCCGCTACTACCTCGTCACGGAGCCGTCGTTCCAAAGCCTGGACGTGCCGCAAAGCGGGCAAGAGGAGTCCGTCGTGCGGGAGGGCGTCGTGCGCGCGGAGCGCCCGCAGGTGGTGACGCCTTTCTATCTGCTCCGCAACGAGGGGTTCGGCGACAACGCGGAGCGCTATCTGCACCTGCAGCGGCTCGCGCAAGAGGTGGGGCAAGACCACCCGGGGCTGATGTACCGCTACAAGAACGAGGGCGGGGAGACGTCGGTGGTGTCCGGCGGCGTGGACGAGGTGACCCGCAAGATCATCGAGCGTTTGGACAAAGAGGACAAGCCGCTGGAGGCCGTGATCACGGGGTCGGACGACCTGTGGGACGTCTCGCTGATGAAGTTCATCTACGAGTTCACGAGCCGGTCGGTCAGGACCAACGCCTCGGAGATGCAGGCGAACGGGCTGCTGCGGACGGACGGGGGCGTTCCGATGGACGCGCGCGTGCGGATCGAGCGGATGCTGGAGGAGGCGCGGAACGGGCAGCGCGACCCGCGGGACGCGCACCGCGAGATAGAGCGGTGGGATCTGTTCCACGAGTACCAAGACCGTTTCTTCAACCTGTTCCGCTGAATGGCGCGCATTCGCTTTTCCCGCATAGGGGCGGCCCGGATCCGCCTCAGGCGCGCCGCCCGAAAACGCTCCGTCTCCGCGCTGCGCTTCACGAGGCGGCGTTTTCTCAACCCCAAGATCGTCAGCGCCGCCGAGCGCCGGCGTCCGTACCTCCGCGCCTACGCCTTCCAAACGGCGCTGGCCGCCTCCGCGCTGATGTTCACGCTGTGGGCGGCGGAACTGCTCCCCGGCCTCGATGTCGCGCGCGCCGTGCTGATCAGCGCGATGGCCTCGACCGCGTTCGTGCTCTTCATCTATCCGCACTCGACGCAGGCCGGCCCGCGCCACGCCATTGGCGGGCACGCGATAGCCATCGCCGCAGCGTCTCCGTTCGCGGCGTTCGCGGGAGGCATAGCGGGCGGCGGATTTCTGGAGGGGGGATCGCTGCTGTTCGGGGCTTACGCGGCGGCGGCGGTGGGCGCCGCGATATTGCTGATGGCGCTCGCGGGCGCGGAGCATCCGCCGGCGGCGGGAACCGCGCTCGCCATCGTCGTGCACGGCTTCGCATGGGACTTGGCGGCGTTCATCGCGACCGCCGTTCTCCTGATGAGCGCGGCGCGCAGCATTCTGAAAAGCAAAATGCATAATCTGTAACCGTTCGGGCGCGGGTTCTCCGGCTGCTCCCAACTGCGACACATGCCCCTTGCGCCCACGCCCCGCGCCCGGCGACGATGCGCCTATGACGCGCGACACGCCGACCAAAATCGCCTTTCTCTGCCAGGACTGCGGCTACTCCTCGCCGAAGTGGAACGGACGCTGCCCCGCCTGCGGCGCATGGGGCACGCTCGCGGAGTTCGCCGAGCCGAAGACCCGCGCCGGACGCCGCGCGCCCGCCATCCGCGCCTGCGCGAACGCCGCTCCGGGGCCCTCCCCGCTCGTTGAGCAGCCCTGCTCCGACGGCGCCCGAATCTCCACCGGCATCGCCGAGGCCGACCGACTCCTCGGCGGCGGCGCCGTCGCGGGCTCCGCCGTTCTCCTCGCGGGCGACCCCGGCGTCGGCAAGTCCACCATTCTTATGCAGGCGGCGGGCTTCATCGCGGAATCGGGAAGAGACGTCCTCTACGTCTCCGGCGAGGAGTCCGGCGCGCAAGTCCGCCTCCGCGCCGAGCGGCTGGGCGTCCGCAGCCCGCGCGTGCTCTTCTCCGGCGAAACCGACGCTCCGTCCGCCGCCGCAATGCTGGAGCGCGCCCGCCCCGCGCTGGCGATCGTGGACTCCATCCAAACGCTCTCCTCCCCCGACGCGCCGTCCGCCGCCGGAAGCGTCGTCCAAACGCGGGAATGCGCCCAAATCCTCATCGGCGCGGCCAAGCGCATGGCCGTCCCGCTCGTAATGACGGGGCACGTGACGAAAGACGGCGCCATCGCGGGGCCGCGCACGCTGGAGCATATGGTCGACGTCGTGCTGGCGATGGAGGGCGAGCCCGCCGGCGCGCTCCGCGTCCTCCGATGCTCCAAGAACCGCTTCGGCGCAGCCAACGGCGTCGCGCTCTTCGAAATGCGGAACGACGGCCTCGCCGAAGTGCGCGACCCCTCCGCCCTCCTCGTCGGCGAGCGCGACCCGTCCGCGCCGGGCTCGGCGGTCGCCGTCACGATGCAGGGCAGCCGCCCGCTCCTCTGCGAAGTGCAGGCGCTCACGAATCCGTCCGCGTTCGCGCCGCCGCGCCGCGCCGCCACCGGCGTCGACTTCAACCGCATGGCGATGCTGACCGCCGTCCTTTCGCGCCGCGCCCGCGTCGCCGTGGGCAATCAGGACGTGCTCGTCAACGTTCCCAGCGGCCTCCACGCCGCCGAGCCCGCGCTCGACCTCGCCATAGCGACCGCCATCGCGTCCAGTTTCCTCGACGCGCCCATCGAGCCGACGACCGTCGTCATCGGCGAGGTCGGGCTGAACAGCGAAACGCGCAGCGTGTCGCATTTGGAGCGCAGGTTGGAGGAGGCGGCGCGGCACGGCTACCGACGCGCCGTCGCGCCCGAGTCGGCGTTGCGGACGCTTGCGCCCCCGCCCGGGATAGAGGTCGCCGGCGCCGCGAACGTCCGGGCCGCGCTCGCCGCCGCCATCCCCGGCGCGCCGCGCTGACGGGTCGGCGGGAACCCGGGCGGAGGCGTAGTATCATTTGCAAGAGGCGCCGGAATGGATCCCTGATGCGGCAACCACGTTTTCTCTCATCAGCCGAGGCGCGTTCCCACAGCGGATTAGCGACGGCGTGCGTGGCGGTCGCGTCTCACTGGGGCGCGCTCCTGGCGCTCGCGTTGGTCCTGATCGCGGGGCTCGCGGTTCTGGACGACTACGGCGTTTCGGTGGATGAGGCGTATCAGCGGTGGCTGCCGACTGCGACCCTCGCGCACATCCGGGGGGAGCCCGAGCCCGCCCTGCCTTCCGATCACAACAGATTCTACGGGGTTGCGTTCGAGACGCCTCTGCTGCTGGCGGAGCGCACCTTCGGGATAGAGGATAAACGGAGCATATGGCTCTCCCGGCATTTGCTGACGCACTTGTTCTTTCTAATCGGCGGGCTCTTCGCCTACCTCCTAGCCAGCCGCCTTTTCGGCAACCGCGCCATCGCCCTGTTGGCGATGCTCCTTTTCCTTCTGCATCCTCGCCTCTACGCGCATTCGTTCTTCAACACTAAAGATATTCCGTTCCTCACGATGTTTATGATCGCGCTATTCCTAACGCACCGGGCGTTCAGGAGAGGCGGACCGCCGGCGTTCGCTCTGCTCGGCGTCGGAGTTGGAATTCTCCTCAACCTACGCATAATGGGGATCATCCTACTCACGGCGATTCTCGCCCTGCAGGCGCTTGACGCCGTCTTGAAGCGTGGGCGCATAGAGAAAGAGCGCGTTCTCGTCTCAACAGGGGCGTTCGCTCTCGCGGCGGCGCTCACCGCCTACGTTCTGCTGCCCTACCTTTGGCCCAACCCGATTGGACGCTCCATCGAGTGGTGGACGACGTTATCCTCTCACCCTGCCGTCTTTACGCAATCGTTCAAGGGAACGCAGTACCTAACCACTGACTTCCCCGCCGACTACGTTCCCGTGTGGATCTCCATCTCAAGTCCGCCGTTCGCGTTGCTCTTGGGGCTGGTTGGAGCCGCGTTCATATTGGCGGCGGCGGCGAGGTCGCCCCTGGCCGCGCTGCGAAGCGCAACGCCGCGATTCGGTTTGCTGCTGATCAGTTGCCTCGCAATGCCTGTGGCGGCGGTGATTCTGTTCGATGTCAACGTCTATACTGGATGGAGACAATTGTATTTTCTGTGGACGCCGTTCTCCCTATTGGGAGCGTATGGGTTGCAGCGGCTAATATCGGCGCTTGGGCGAACTCGTTTGCGCAAGCCCGTGTATATCGGAGCGGGAGCGGGGCTCGCGTGCGTCGTGGTTTCAATGGGGCTCATTCATCCGAATCAGCAGGTTTTCTTCAATTTTTTTGTAGATAGGGTTACGCCCGAGCATCTTCGCAAACAGTATTCAATGGACTACTGGTCGCATCCGGTGCGGCAAGCGCTCGAACAGTTCTCGGACGAGGCTCATCTTCTCACGGACGGCGAACCTCCGGCGGCAGGAGCGGCGGAAGGAGTTGTTAAGGAAAACGCGGAGATTTTGCCAACCGCCGAAAGGGAGCGCATATCCCGATACTTAGGCGTAGGCTCCTTCACTCTGAGAGCGAAGTTCTGGGCGCAGCCGGAACTCCCAACGCGCGATGTGAGCGTCTACGGAAACACGCTATTGAGCATGCAAATGAGACCGGACCTGAGAAAGGTCTACGAGCGCGTCGAGTCAAAGGAGCCAGGCATCCAATCCCTTTTCAACGTCTATCTCGACAAAGACTCTGTAGTGTACGTCAAGGAGCCGTGCAGCGAGGATGATGCGTCGTTGGACGGTCATTTCATCCTAAATTTCTTCCCTCACCGGAACGATGATTTACCTTCTGAAGAGGACAGGATCAAAGGGTTCGAAAGCGTTGTTTTCGGATTTGCGGGGCATGGGACAGCGTTCGACGGCAAGTGCGTCGCATCCCTTCCGGCGCCCCGCTATTCCATCGCCGCTATTGGAACGAGCCGGCATGCCCGCAAGACTTGGGATCTCCTATGGGAAGGAGAATTCCGCGCGGACGTCGCATACCAAGACCTCTATGCGCGGATCCAGAGCGAAGAGCCGGCGGCGCGCTCCTTCTTTGACGTCTACGTGTCCGGCGACGCGGCGGTGTACGCCAAAGAGCCCTGCGCCGCGTCAGACGTGGAGAGCGACTTTTTCTTGCACGTCATTCCCAACCACGCGAACGACCTGCCGGAAGATAGGCGAGAGAGCGGATTCGACAATCTGGGGTTTGCCTCCTTCCTCAATGAGGGAGCGATTTTCGACAGGAAATGCGTCGCGTCAGTCCCGCTGCCGGAGTACGCGATCGCCAGCGTTAGAACGGGGCAGCGGACAGAAGACGGAACGACGTCTTGGAGCGCGAGTTTCTCATTGAACACGGAGCCTTACCGAGCAGTCTATCGCGACGCCGCCTTAGACGAGCCCATCGTGCGAAGCGTGTTCGACGTTCACTTGACGAACGGCGATTTGACCTACGTGAAAGAACCGTGCGACCAGAGCGACACTGAGGCGCGCTTCTTCTTGCACGTCGTCGCTGAGCGAGCGGACGATCTTCCCGCGGATCGGCGCCCGGCGGGTTTCGATAACCTCAATTTCGATTTCTTTTTGAACGGCGCGGTTTTCGATGGAAAGTGCGCTGCGCGCGTCCAGCTCCCGGACTATCCTATCATCGCCCTCAGAACAGGGCAGTTGGCGCAGGGCGAAGGCGACCTGTGGAGCGCGGGGCTCTCGTTGAATGACGAGCCGTATCGAGCGGCCTACGCCGCCATAGCGGAAGCCGAGCCGCTTGTGCGCGGCTTGTTCAACGTCCACATGGCCGACGGCGGTCTGACGTACCTCAAAGATCCCTGCGGCGCCGCTGACGCGGATGCGCGATTCTTCCTGCACCTCATCCCCGAGCGGGCGAGCGACTTGCCCATCGAACGGCGGGAGGCGGGGTTCGTCAACTTGGACTTTGACTTCTTCCTGCGCGGCGCGGCGTTCGACGGCAAGTGCGTGGCCCGCGTCCCGCTCCCCCACTACCCGATGCGAATCGCGCGGACAGGGCAGTTCGACGCCGCAGGCGAGCTCTGGGGCGTGGAGTTCGCGGTCGCGGAGTAGCCCGATCCGGTTGCGCCCGCCCGTCCATCTACGTCTCCACGACCAAAACGCGCTCGCGGCCTGCGAGGTCGCGCTCGACGCGAACCCGAGCGGCGGGGAAGCATCCCCTCGCGGCGGCCTGCGCGGCGGCGGACTGGCGCGGGTCTATTTCCAAGATCAGCGCGCCGCCGGGAAGCAGGCGCTCTCCCGCCTCCGCGAGCAGACGGCGAACGAGGTCGAGGCCGTCCTCGCCGCCGTCCAGCGCCTCGCGGGGCTCGAAGCGCGACACCTCCGGCTCCAGCAGCGGAATCTCGGCGGACGCGACGTAGGGAAGATTGGCGGCGACGGCGTTGACGCGGCCGGGGAGCGCGGCGAGCAGGTCGCTTTCGACAACGCGGACGCGCTCGCTTACGCCGTTCGCGGCGGCGTTGCGGGCGGTCAGTTCCAGCGCGCGCGGCGCGACGTCCAGCGCGTGGACGACCGCGTCGGGCCGCGCGACGGCGAGCGCGACGGCGATGGCGCCGGAGCCGCAGCCGACGTCGGCGAGCGCGGGCGCGGAGACGCCCTCCACGAGGTGCAGCGTCTCCTCCACGACGGCCTCCGTCTCGGGGCGGGGGATGAGGACGCCGGGGCCGACGGCGATGCGGAGTCCGTAGAACTCGCGCTCGCCCATCAGGTAGGCCGCGGGCTCGCGGTTGAGGCGGCGTTCGTAGAGCGCCTCGGCGCGCCGCGCCGCCTCCGGCGCCGGCGCTTCGGAGAAGGCGGCGTAGAGCGCGGCGCGGTCCATTCCGAGCGCGGTCATCCATATGAGGTCGGCCTCGAGGCGGGCGTCGCCGACGCCTGCGGCCTCCAAGCGCCGGGCGGTTTTTCGAACGAGAGTTCCTAGAGCGCGCATAGACTAACGCGCCGACGCTCCCGGCTTATCCGGGCGGGAAGGCGCAATGGCGCGATGGAAACGTCACGCGCCGCCGCCTACCCGAACAGCGCCCCCACCGACCGGAAGTCCGACGGCATTAGCGCGCGCAAAAACGAAGTCGCCCCTAACAATTGCTCCGCGAGGCGCGACTCCCGCACCGCGTCGCGAAGCGACTCCGACGGAACGACGCCCGCCGCCGCGACGAACGCCGACGCCGCAAGCGCGCCGACCAGCAAGCCTACCGCCGTCCCCGCGGCCCTGTCCGCCCAGCCCAGCATCAGCATGCTCATCGTCGTCTTGACGACCCTAGCCAAGAGCCACGAGGTCATAAGCGAGACGACCAGCACGGCGGCGAACGCGATCAATTGCCGCATTCCCTCGCTCTCCACGCCGGGGACGAGGGCGTCGAGCGTCTGGTAGAACCTGCCCGCCAGAAACACTCCGACGGCCAGCCCCACGAGCGCAAGCACCCAACTGATCACGCCGTTGCGGAACCCGAGGAATCCCCCTCCGACGAGCAGCGCGAGAATAACGAAGTCTACCCAGCCCATTGACGTTGGCGCACCTTCTCCTCGGGAATCGCCCGCGAACCCGGCAGGCTACATATTAGTACGCCGCTCCCGCGCCGCGCAACAACGCCTTAGCCCGGCGGACTTGCGCTTCTCGCCGGTGGACGGCGGCGCGCCATCGCATCACCGCGCCGCAGGGCGGCTAGAATAACGCGCGAACGCCGCGACCCGCCATGGAAGGAGACGCCGATGCCTGATTTGGACTTGCTCCGCGTCGACCACGTCGGAAGCCTAGCGAGGCCCCGCGCCTTGCTCGAGATGCACGCGCGCTTCGACGCCGGAGACGCCTCGCGGGAGGAGTTGACCGCGCTCGAGGACGAACTCATAAGAGACGTCGTCGCGAAGCAGGAGGGCATCGGCTTCCCCGTCGTCAACGACGGAGAGTTCCGCCGCCGCAACTTTCAGGACAGTTTCGGCGCGGGGGTCTCCGGCTACGACGCCCCGGAGAGCCGCGAGGAGTACGAACGCTGGCAGGAAGGCGCCCGGTCGCGGCGCGAGGAGCGCGTCGAATCCGGCCCGCAGGTCGCGGGGCCGCCCGTCGTCACCCGCCGCGCCGCGAGAGAGCGCCTCGCCCTGCGCCGCAACCTCCCGCTCGAGGAGCGCCGGTTCGTCGCCGGCGTCGCGACCGCGCCCGATAAGGTCACGCTCATCGGCCCCGACCGCATCGCGCAGCGATTCGACTGGCAGGCGTCGGAGGGCGTCTACGCCGGGCTGGACGACTTCACGCGCCATGTCGCGGAGATCGAGCGCGAGATGATGTCGCAGTTGGCGGACGCGGGCTGCCCCTACGTGCAGATAGACGCCCCGGGCTACACCGCCTACGTCGACGAGCCGTCCCTTGCGGCGATGCGCTCGCGGGGCGAAGACCCGGCGGAGAATCTCTCGCGCTCCATCGAGGCGGACAACCGCGTTATCGAAGGCGTCGAGGGCGTCACGTTCGGCATCCATGTGTGCCGGGGCAACTCCCGCGCCGTTGATCCCGCGACGGGGCGGATGGTTCCGCAGTGGCACAGGGAGGGGCATTACGACGCCATCGCCGAGCGACTCTTCACCGGGCTGCGCCACAAGCGCCTGCTGTTGGAGTACGACAGCGACCGCGCCGGGAATTTCGCGCCGCTGCGCTTCGCGCCGAAAGACAAGGTCGTCGTGCTCGGCCTCGTGACGACGAAGAGCGAGGAGGCGGAGCGCCCTGACGACCTTCTGCGCCGTATCGATGAGGCGTCGCGCTACGTCCCCGTCGAGCGCCTGGCGCTGAGCCCGCAATGCGGGTTCGCAAGCGGCGCGGCGGAGACGCTGCCCGAGGACGTCCAGTGGCGCAAGTTGGAGGCGATCCTCGAAACCGCGGCCCGCGTCTGGGGATAGGCGCGCCTCATCGGCGCGACATCCTGCGGGCGGCGGCGACAGATACGTCATTCCCGCGTAGGCGGGAATGACGGTCATGGAGTGCCGGGCGTGACGATAACGGAGTGCGGAGTGGAGATCAGCGAGCGCGAGCGGGCGAGGCGCCCCCATCGCGCCCGCCGGCGCCATTTACCGCCCGTCCGCCAACTCGGGATGGAACGCCGCGAGCAGTTCGCACCCCGTCCGTGGTGCTTGCGCACCGAATGGATTTCTGCCTACGCAGGAATGACGGCGAGGGCGGGGCGAGGCGCCGGAGAGAGAGGGCGGGCGAGGCGCCGGAGAGAGACGGCGAGGTAGGCGCGCTAGCCGCCGGACGCGACGGGCGGGCGCAAGGGCTTGCCGCAGTCGGCGCAGACGAGTTCCTTGACCGTCCATAGGCGCGACCGCACCCAGTAGCGCTTGCTGCGGATCCGGGGAACGCTCGCGTGCGGGCAGGATGGGGCCGCGCCCGCCGGAGGCTCGCCGGAACGCCTGCTCCGGAGTTTCATCGCGCCGCTCCCGCGAGTTCGGCGCCCTTGCCCGCCGGCGCCGACGGGCAGCCCGCCGCCTTGAGCAGCGCGGCGGGGTCCTCGGCGCAGCGCCCGCAGTCCCGCTCGTCGTCGAGCCCCAGCCTTTTGACCAGAGCGGCCAAGTCGGGATGCTCCTCGGCCCAGCAGGCGGCGAGTTGGCGGTCGGTTATCCTATTGCACACGCATACGTACATCGGCGCGCCTCTGTTTTGTCTACGCAGCCTAGTTAGTACACCCTTACACCTTGCCTTGTCAATACGTATCGCGCAAGAGGGCGCCCGATTAGCCGCGAGCGCAGTCTCCCGCCCTGCCTACCGCCGGAAATTCCGACGCGCGCAAGCGCCGAAATCCCCCCTCTCCCTACAAGGGGAGAGGACGCCGCGAACGCGGTGGGGAGAGGGTACTGCGGACGGGGCGCAACACGCCCCGTCTCCCTTTAACCCCCGTCGCCCCGTCATTCCCGCGAAAGCGGGAACCTACTGGGCGCAGGAGTTATGCAGAGGTCTCCCTAACAGAATGGAACCGCCCGCCGCGGGCGGGGTTGTGGTAGAGTTGCGCGTAGATTCCCGGAGGAGGCGCGCAATGAAGGCGAAAGAGGGAGTGGTCGAACGGCTGAACGCGATCCTGACAGCGGACCTCACCGCTATCAACCAGTACTTCGTCCAGGCGGAGATGGCGCGGAACTGGGGATTCGCCCGCATCGCCGAGCAGTTCCGCGAGTTCAGCATGGGCGAAATGCGCGACGCCCAAGCCGTCGTCCGCCGCGTCCTCTACCTCGAAGGCTTGCCGAACCTCCAGCGCCTCGGCGCCGTCAAAGTCGGCGAGAGCGTCGAGGAGAACCTCCACTTGGACTTGGCCTCGGAGTCGGAGGTTCTCGAGATGCTCGCGGAGGCGGTCGCCCACTGCGAGCGCGTCGGCGACGTCGGCACGCGGGAGATGCTGGAGGATATGGCGCGCGACGAGGAGGAGCATGTCGACTGGCTGGAGACGCAGATCGAGACGATCCGGCAGGTGGGCGTCGAGCATTACCTCGCGCAGAGCATCCGAGAGTGAGCGCGCCGCGCTAACGCGGGCGAAGGGCGCCCTCCTCCGCCTACGAACGCCCCCCTCGCGCCTACGACCCCAACTTCGCGTCCGCGAACGCCGCGGCGTAGAGGCGCGCAACGAATTACCGAACGTCTGCAATTCCCGCGTAGGGGGGAACCTGCTGGCCGCGCGTTATCGCCCGCCGCGGAGGTGGAGCGCGACCGATTGGGCGAGAGCGGCGACTCCGCGCTGGGCGCAGGTGATGACATGCGGGCCGCGAATCGCTTGCGTCATCTTGTGGTCGATCTGCGTGGAGCCCCAGACCACGACAACGTCGGCCCACGCGACATGGCTGTCCGACGTTCTCCGTCCGGGCCTGTCGTCCTTCGTGAGGAAGCGGAGTTCGCAGCGCCGCCCGCACAGGCTCTTCAATTCGTCGCGCGAGTTGGGGGCGCCGCCGACCACGAGCAGTTTCGTCCGGCGGGCGCGGAGCATCGCCGCCAGCATCTCCTCGACCGCCGCGCGGTTGTCCTCGCCGCCGCACTCGTCGCAATGCTCCTGCGCCGTCTCGACCGTTGCGCGCGCGTCGGCCCGGCCCTTCTCGCGGCACGCCTGCTTATGGCAAACGCGGACGAAGGCGGAGCGCAGCGCGTCCTGCGCCGCAGCGACTTTGCTCTCGGCGATCCGCGTCTTGCCGTGGCGCGTCAGCCCGGCGTCGCAGAGCGCGGCGAATCCGAGGTCGGCGTTCGCGCCCTCCAGTCCGGCGCGGGAGAGCACGGATGCGATGGGGACGTCTTTCATAGCAGTCGCCTACTCTATGCCCAAGTCCGCCATCGCAAGCCGCGCCTGCTCGCCCGCGAACGCGAGGTCGTCCGGCGCGTGCGCGAGCGACAGGAACGCCGCCTCGAATTGCGACGGCGCGCCGTAGACTCCGCGCTGCAGCATGCCGTGAAAGAACGCGGCGCAGCGCTCCGTGTCCGAAGAGGCCGCGCCGTCCCACGACGCGACGGGGCCCTCAGTGAAGAACGCCGTAAGCATCGAGCCGACGCGGTTCACGGCGAGCGGGACGCCGGCCGCGCCGGCCGCCTCGCGCAGCCCGGCCTCCGCTCGCGCGCCCAGCGACTCCAACGTTTCGTAGACGCCCGGCTTGGCGAGTTCCCGCAGGCAGGCGATTCCGGCGGCGACGGCGATAGGGTTGCCGGAGAGCGTGCCCGCCTGATACGCCGGGCCCAGCGGCGCCATCATCCGCATCACGTCCGCCCGCCCTCCGTAGGCGCCCACGGGCAGCCCGCCGCCGATGATCTTGCCGAGGCACGTTAGATCGGGCGTTACGCGATAGCGCTCCTGCGCCCCGCCGTAGGCGACGCGGAAGCCCGTGATCACCTCGTCGAAGATGAGGAGCGCGCCGTTGTCGTCGCAGAGCGTCCGCAGCCCCTCCAGGAAGCCGTCCACCGGAGGGACGACCCCCATATTCCCGGCGACGGGCTCGACGATGACCGCCGCGACCTGGTTGACGTTCGCGTCGAACGCCGCCTCGACGGACTGCAGGTCGTTGAACTCGGCGACGAGCGTCTCGGCGGCGTAGCCGATTGGGACTCCCGCGCTCGTCGGGACGCTATGCGTCGCCGCTCCCGACCCGGCTTTCACGAGCAGGCCGTCCGCGTGCCCGTGGTAGGCGCCGTTGAACTTGACGATTTTGGCGCGCCCCGCGTAAGCCCTCGCGGCGCGGACCGCGCTCATCGCGGCCTCGGTGCCGGAGTTCACGAGGCGCAGCATCTCCATCGAGGGCATCGCCCGGGCGATGCCCTCGGCGATCTCCAGTTCGCGCTCCGTCGGCGCGCCGAAACTCGTTCCGTCCGCCGCCGCCGACTGCGCGGCCTCGACTACGGCGGGGTGGGCGTGGCCGAGGATGAGCGGGCCCCACGAGCCGAGGAAGTCCACGTATTCGTTGCCGTCCGCGTCCCAAACGCGGGCGCCGCTGCCGCGAACGATGAAGGGCGGCGTTCCCCCGACCGCGCCGAACGACCGGACGGGGCTGTTCACTCCGCCTGGGATGATGCGCCGCGCCCGCGAGAATAGCCGTTCGGACTTATCGAGCCGCATTGGCCGCTGGGTCCAGCCTCGCGTAGAAGGCCGACGCGTCGACGAACGAGCGGCGGGCGCCGCCGCTAGCCATCGCTCCCCCGGTTCTCGTTGATGTCGCTCATAGCGCAGCGCGGCGCGGACTCTTCCGCCGCATGCTCCACGCGACGGGGAGGCGGCGCCAGGTATTCGTCGTGGCGGGCGGCGACATCGCGATGGCCGCTGCTTGCGGCGGGCGCGTACTGAAGGAAGGCGTCGTTCGGGGCGAATTCACGCATTTCGCCCGCATACTACCCCATTGCAAGCCGCACTTGCAAGGCGAGCGGGTCGGCCAGCGTGGAGCGATAGGCGTTGTAGTCGGCGATGAGTGCCCAGCGTTCGCGGTAGACGGCCAGCCTGTCGCTCAGGGGCTCGTCCGCGGGGGCGTCGAGATCGAGCGTCCATTCGGGCTCGCCGGGCGCGCCTGCCGCGAACCGCTCGAACACGAGGGAGGGCAGCGGCCACGCTTCTCCGTCCGCCGTCACGCACAGGATGAACAGGTGCGGGCGCGGGCGGAGCCGCCGCATTGCGAAGGCGCGCCCCTTGTCCGGAGACGCGGGCTCTTTGACGATGACCTCGACGTACTGGCCGTCGCCGGCGCGGACGGCGAGGTCGACGCCCGGCGAGCCGCCTACGGGCTCGAAGACGGCGGCGCCCCGTTCGGCGAGTTCGGCGACGGCGCGGCGTTTGACGTCTTCAGGCATACGGCTCCCCCTTCCGCAGCAGCCGGGCGGCGTCTTTTGCGAAGTAGGTGATGACGACGTCGGCGCCGGCGCGCTTGATGCTCGTGAGCGTCTCCATCATCGCGGCGCGCTCGTCCAGCCAGCCGTTGGCGGCGGCGGCCTTGAGCATCGCGTACTCCCCTGAGACGCTGTAGGCGGCGATGGGCAGATCGAAGGCGGCGCGGGCGCGGGCGACGACGTCGAGGTAAGGAAGCGCGGGCTTGATCATCAGGACGTCGGCGCCCTCGGCGGCGTCTTGCCGGAGTTCGCGCATCGCTTCGCGCGCGTTCGCGCCATCCATCTGGTGCGTCTTGCGGTCGCCGAATTGGGGCGCGGAGCCGGCGGCGGCGCGGAACGGCCCGTAGAAGGCGGAGGCCATTTTGGATGCGTAGGCCATCACGGCGACGTCAGGGCGTCCGGCGGCGTCCAGCGCGCCGCGGAGCGCGGCCGCCTGGCCATCCATCATCGCCGAAGGGGCGACGACGTCCGCGCCGGCCTCGGCGTGCGAGACGGCGGTCCGCGCCAGCAGTTCCAGCGTTTCGTCGTTGCCGACGGCGCCGTCCTCGCGCAGAACGCCGCAATGCCCGTGGTCGGTGTACTCGCAGAGGCAGACGTCGGTCATTACGACGAGGTCGGGCAAGGCGCTCTTCAATGCGGCGACGGCCTCCTGAATGACGCCGTCGGGGGCGTATGCGCCGGATCCGAGCGGATCCTTGGTCGGCGGAACGCCGAACAGCAGCAGGGCGCGAATCCCCAGCGCCGCGGATTCCCTCGCCTCGCGGACAAGGTTGTCCACGGAGACCTGCGCTTGCCCCGGCATCGGTTCGATGGGGACGCGGACGTTCCGCCCGGTCGTTACGAACACGGGATAGACGAAATCGGAGGGACGGAGCCGCGTCTCGCGCATCATCTCGCGGAGGGCGGGCGTCCGACGGAGGCGCCGCAGGCGCGTTTGGGGGAAAGGCGCAATTGGGGCGCCGGCGCTCCGGGGGGCTAGGAGGTCATCCATCGCTCATCGCCTCCATCGCCGCGTCCACGACGCCTTGCGCCGTATGCTCCCGCGCCTCCGCCGACACGCGAATCCCCAGAGTTCGCGCCGCCGCGCTCGTCGCCGGCCCGATGGAGACGACCACGCTCTCGTTCACCGGCGCCGGGTCTCCGCCGAGCAGCGCGACGAGGTTCCGCGCCGCCGACGCGCTCGTGAAAGTGACCGCGTCCATCATACCGGAGGCCAGCGTCTCCCGCGCCCGCTCCGCCGCGTCGGCGGGGACGGCGGTGCGGTACGCGGCGGCCTCTGTTACGTCCGCTCCCAGCCGGCGCAAGCCGTCGGGCAGCGCGGGGGGCGCGATGTCGGCGCGGGGCAGGAAGATCCGCGCGCCCCGGACGCCGTGCGGGCCGAACGAGTCGGCGACCGACTGCCCGGTCGAGGCCGTCGGGACGAGGTCGGCGGCTATGCCGCGCTCGCGGAGCGCGTCCGCCGTCGCCGGACCGATGGCCGCGACCTTGACCGACGCGAACGCGCGCGCGTCTCTCCCTTGCGCCGCAAGCCGGTCGAAGACAGACTGGACGCCGTTCGCGCTGGTGAACGCCGTCCAGTCGAAGCCGCCCAATTCGGCGAGCGCCGCGTCCAGCGCCGACGGGTCTTCAATGGGGCGAACGTCTATCGCGGGGAGTTCCACGGGCTCCGCTCCGCGCTCGGCGAGCAGGCGGCTGAGCGCGCTCGCCTGCGCCCGCGAGCGCGTAACCAGCACGCGCTTTCCGAAGAGCGGGCCCGTGTCGAACCAGCGGAGGGAGGGGCGCAGCGCGGCGGTTTCGCCCACGACGATGACGGACGGCGCGCCGATCCCCGCCTCCGCCGCTTTCGCCGCGATGCTCCCCAGCGTCCCGCTCGCCGTCCGCTGGCGCGGCAGCGTTCCCCACTGCGTTACGCAGGCCGGGGTCTCCGGATCGCGTCCCGCTCGCAGCAAGGCGTCCGCGATCGCCGGGAGGTTGCGTCCGCCCATCAGCGCGACGAGCGTCCCCGGCGTTTTGGCGAACGCGCTCCAATCCAGCGCGGCGTCCGGCTTCGACGGGTCTTCCGACCCCGTAACGACCGTGAACACGGACGCGGCGCCCCGGTGCGTGACCGGCACGCCGGCGTAGGCGGGCGCGGCGACGGCGGACGTTACGCCGGGAACGATTTCGAAGCGAACGCCCGCCTCCGCGAGCGCAATCGCCTCCTCTCCGCCGCGCCCGAACACGAACGGATCGCCGCCCTTGAGCCGCGCGACGCGCTTTCCCTCCCGCGCCATCTCGACCAATCGCTCGTTGATGAGAGATTGGGACTCTGGCGGCGCGTCCGGCTCCTTGCCGGCGTAGACGAGTTTCGCGTTCGGCGCCAGGCTCAGCAGCGCGGGCGAGACGAGCCGGTCGTAGACGACGACGTCGGCTCTCCGAAGGAGGTCGGCGCCTTTCGCCGTGATCAAGCCGGGGTCGCCCGGCCCCGCCCCGATGATGGAGACGACGCCCTCTTGCGCGGTCAATCCCTCGTCTCCAGCATCGCGGACGCCCCCTGATCGAGCAGCGCATAGTAGGCGGCGCGCCCTATGACCTCTGGGTCGGAGACGCTGCCCGTCACCTCGGCGCGGTAACTCGCGGAGCCGTCGGCGGGCGCGGCGCAGGCGAACAGCCGCATCTCGTCGCCATGCGTTTCGGCGAACGCCCCGATGGGGAGGGCGCAGCCGCTTCCGGCGGCGCGCAGAACCTCTCGCTCCGCCGCGACCGCCGCCGCCGTGGGCGGATGCGCGATTCGCCGCAGCAACGCGAGGAGTTCGGCGTCGTCCCATCGCGCCTCGACGGCCAGCGCTCCCTGCCCCGGCGCTGGCGCGCAGATGCGCGGGGAGAGATACTCCGCCACGCGGTCGGTCATGCCCAGCCGGCGGACGCCCGCCGCCGCCAGCGCGACGCCGTCGTAGTCGGGCCCCGCCGCCTTTGCGATGCGCGTCTCCACGTTGCCGCGGATCGGGAGCAGCGCGATGTCTTTCCGCCCATGCGCGAGTTGTCCGGCGCGGCGCGGGCTGCTCGTGCCGATCCGCGCTCCGGCGGGCAGGTCGATCAGCCTCGCGCCCCAGCGGTTCACGAGAACGTCGCGCGCGTCCTCGCGCTCCAGAACGCAGACGGCGGCCACGCCTTCCGGCTGCCGCGTGGGGAGGTCTTTCATGCTGTGCGCCGCGAGGTCGATCCGCCCGTCGAGCAGCGCGCGCTCCAGCGCCGACGTGAACGCGCCTACGCCTAGCGACGCCAGCGGCGCGTCCGGCTGCTCGTCCCCCGCCGAGGCGACCTCCTCGACCCGGACGATGAGGCCGGGCGACGCCTCGGCGAGCGCGGCGGCGACCGCCCGCGCCTGAACGAGCGCGAGTTTGCTTCCCCGCGAGCCGATGACGATCGGGCCGGGCACGCCAACCCCCTCGCGCTATCCGTCAAGACCGAAGAGTTCGCGGGCGGATTGCGTCAGCGACTCGTCGTTGCGCTCCCGCAGGCGGCTCGTCGGGCGGTGCAGCATCTTCTTCACCAGCGCTTTCGTCATCTTCTCGATCCGCTCCGCGTCGTTTTCGGAGAGGCCGCGCATCCGCCCCAGCGTCCGCGAGACTTCCCCGGCGCGCATCCGCTCGGCGTCGCCGCGCATCGCCGCGATGGTGGGCGCGACGGCCCGCGCTCGCCGCCACTCGCGGAACCGCGCCGTCTCCTCCGCGACGATCTCCTCAACGCGCCGCGCCTCCGCCAGCCGCTCGCGCCGGTTCGCCTCCGTCAGCGCGTCAAGGTCGTCCAGCGTGAACAGGCGAACGCCCTCCAATTCCCCCGCCGACGGGTCGACGTCTCGCGGAACGGCGAGGTCCATTATCACGAGCGGGCGGCCCCCGCGACGCGACGCGGCCTCGGCGACGATGTCCCTTCCGATGACGAAGTCCGGCGCAGCGGTCGCCGTCACCGCGACGTCCGCGTCCGCGAGCAGCGCGGCGAGGCCGTCCAGCGGCGCGGTCTCCGCGTCCAGTTCCCGCGCCAGGTCAGCGGCGTTGGCGGGCGAGCGGTTGGCGACGACGATTGACCCTGCGCCGGCGTCCCGCAGCGCGACGCCCGCCAGCCGCGACGCTTCGCCCACGCCCACGATCAGCGCTCGCGCCCCCTCAAGCGACCCCAACTCCCGCCGCGCTAGAGACGCGCACGCCCGGCCTACCGAAAGCGCGTTGCGCCCTATCGCCGTCTCCGTCCGCGCCCGCTTTCCCGTTCGCAGGGCGCTATGGAACAGATGCGCCAGCGCTCCGCCCGCGATTCCGTGACGCCGCGCCGCGCCGAAGGCGTCCCGCACTTGCCCCAGCACCTCCGACTCCCCGATGATTTGCGACTCCAGCCCCGACGCCACGCGAAACAGATGCTCAACTGCGTCGTCTTGCTCCAACGTTCGGAGGTGCGGGCGGTAGGCGCTCGCGTCAGTCAGGAATTGCGCCTCGATGAACCGCTCGACCGCCGCCGCGCCGCGCTCCTTGGACGGCGCGAGCGTGTAGACCTCCGTGCGGTCGCACGTGCCGAGGATCACGCCGCGCCCCGCGCTCTCCCGCAGCGCGTCCAGCGCCGCCGGAAGCGCCGCGCTCGTCACGCTCAGTTCCTCGCGGACCTCCAGCGGCGCGGCGCGGCGGCTCACGCCCGTCATCACGATGCGCATCGCCTACGCCCCGGCGCTCCGCAGCAGCGCGCCCCGCAGCCGCCGCCGCGCCTCCTCGTCTTTGCCCGCGAGCGCGAGATGCAGCAACTCCTCGTCCATCGCCTCCTGCCACGCCTCCGGCGGGACGCTCCTGCCCTCCGCGCGCAATTCGGCGCGAACCGCCGCCAGCGCGTCCGCCGCCTCCGCCCACTCCAGGCACCGGCAGAACGCCTCGCGGTCGTAGTGGGGCGGGTTCCGCTCGCCGCCCATCAGTTCGCGGAGTCTCCGCGCAAGCGCGGGGCTCTCCCCGCCGGTGGAGATCGCGGCGGTGACCGGCCCGCGCTCCACGACGGACGGCGCGATGAAGCCGCACAACTCCGGCGCGTCCGCGACGTTCAGCAGCGTCTTCTCGCGGTCCGCCTCGGCGCGAATCTTGCGCTGCGTCTCGACGTCGTCCGTTGCGGCGACGGCGACCCACGCGCCCGCGAGGTCGCCCGGCGCGTAGGCGCGCCTAATCAGCCGCGCGCGCCCTTCGACGGCGAGCCGCTCCAGTTCCGGCGTCGCGTCCGGGCTTACGACCGTGACGTCGGCGCCGGAGGCGAGCAACTGCGCCGCCTTGCGCTCCGCGACGGCTCCCCCGCCGACGACGACCGCCCGCAGTCCGGCGATATTGAGGAACGCGGGGTAATGGCGCGGCGCCCTCTCCTCCTGTGATGGCCTCTCCATCCGCTCATTCTACGCTATGGCCGCCGCCGCGCTGCCGGGGCCTTGCGCTCCCCAACCTCCATCCCTTTGCTAATATTGAGCGCAACCGCAGCATCGAACTGCCGCTGGAGCGCTGGCCGTCGCTGCAGGAGGTCGGGCGCCTCGCCGTCTATTTCACGGCCCAGGCCGGCGAGAGCGAGTGCCTCAAGGGCGACATCCAGAGCGTGCTCGACACGTGGGCCGGCCACGCCGAGGAGGTCGTGGCGAGCAACCGGGGATAGGCGTAGGGCCGTCGGCATTTCGGTTCTCCTCGCGGGACGCCCGGCGCGGGCCGATTGGGGCGGGTTGGCCGCGATTTCGGTAAATTAGCGCTCAAAAGCGCTCATTCGCGCTCACTCCTCTCCTGCGAGCGGGGCGGCCCGGACGCTCGATTGGGTCCAGGATAGCAGTGGGAGTAGCGGAACGCAATGGGGTTGTGTCATAATGGCGCGCGAGGCTTGGGGAAGGCGGGGAAACGGGTTGCGTCGGGCGCGCGGACTACGGCTTCGCGGGTTGGGTCGGGGGGCGCCGGAGGCGCTGGGGGGCGGCGCAGCGCCATCCGGGGGGCGGTGAGCGCTTTTTGAGCGCCGTTTGAGCGCTTTATGAGCGCCGAATGAGCGCTCCGTGAGCGCTGAATGAGCGCTTTTTAGCGCCAAATGAGCGCCGTTTGAGCGCTGGGGGGGCGCGGCGACAGGGGGTAGGTTCCCGCTTTCGCGGGAATGACGGGGCGCCGGGGGATTGGGGAGACGGGGCGGCGCCCCGTCCAATGGGGTGAGATTTCCGCCTACGCGGGAATGACGGGGAAGGGGGGGCTCGGTGACAGGGGATAGGTTCCCGCTTTCGCGGGGAGGGCAGGGGCCGGGGGTGGGGGGAGGTGGGCACTGGCCCCGTCTGGGTCGTCTCTCCATGCCCTCGCCCTAGTTCATCGCCCGCAGGCGCCCCTGGCACGTCGTTGACACGGATTTCTCCGCAGGCGCGACGACGATGCTCGGCGACGGCGGGCTGCCGTAGCGCGAGAAAGCGCAACGCGGGCTGGCTTCCGCTACTGCATTGACCAGCCCTGCTCATTTCAGGCAACTAAAACCGGATTGCCAATAGTAAAGGGCGAGGCGAGGAAATCCTCGCCCCGCCCCGCATCCGTACCGTCGAACCTTCACACGACGCACATCTTTGCACAGGGCACCGAACGACGGCGGCAAAACCGCCCGGCGTCTCCGCTACTTATCGAAAGCGACGATTAAGGATTGACGCGAGAACGGCTGCGTATGTTACAACGAGCAATTCTGATAGGATGTCCACAGTCACCTCCTTTCTATAGATTTTAGTCGGGACCACTCCCCTCCTTTCTTGTCTTGCAAATTTGCCGCTCCACAAGCACGCCCACTGAACAAAAAGTCGACCCAAGCGCACTCGTTTGCCAGGTTTACCCGATTTTTCTCGAAAATGTTCAAAATTCATTACTAATCCCTACATGGGTTTTTGCAATTCTATTATGGACCGCCTCTTATGGACCGCCTCGCCTTGCCACACCCCCTTGCCATCACCCGCCGCACCTGCTAGAGTACGCCCCGCAACAGATCCGATGTCCTCGCCTGTTCACGCGCTTGCCGCGCCGACGCGAGCCATCCAGGCGCGAAGGAGGGCCCTCCGCCCTCCTGTCGACTCGCGTCGGACAGAAGATCTGTTGCAAGTACCTTCTCCGTGCCTGACAGGAGGGTTCTATGGCTTGCAAGGCTCTTGCCGTCGTCGGTTTGTCCGTTCTGCTCATCATCGTCGCAGGGTGCGCCTCGCCTACGCCTACGCCCGAACCGACGGCTACGCCGTTGTCTACCGCCACGGCGACTCCTACGCCAACGCCGACGCCTACTCCAACGCCCACCCCCGCGCCCACGGCGACGCCTACTCCTGAACCGACAGCAACGCCAACGCCTCTGCCTACTCCAACTCCTACGGCAATCCCAACGCCTACTCCAACTCCTATGCCAGTCGTGGACTTGGGCCTAGCAACTGTTATCAGCGCGGGGTCAGGGCACACCTGCGCCCTTAAGTCAAACGGCATGCCTGTCTGCTGGGGGGATGACGCCAATGGGAAAGCATCGCCTCCGTCTGAACGATTCGCTTCAATATCAGCCGGCGGAGACCATACGTGCTCTCTGCGCTTCGACGGCAGCGTAACCTGCTGGGGAGACGACGAGGACGGACAGGCCTCCCCGCCTGACGACCAATTCGCGTCTATTAGCAGCGGCTGGAGGCACACCTGCGCCCTGCGCCCCGACCGCAGAGCGGTCTGTTGGGGAAACGACGAAGACGGGCAAGCATCGCCTCCTGACCGAAGATTCGCTTCAATATCGGCCGGTTTTGATCACACTTGCGCTCTGCGCTTCGACGGCAGCGCAACCTGCTGGGGAAACGACGAGGACGGGCAAGCCTCCCCGCCTGACGGCGACCAGTTCACATCGCTCAGCAGCGGTTTCGCCCACACCTGCGCGTTACGTGCCAACGGAAGCGTCGTTTGCTGGGGTGGGAATATTTTCCGGCAAGGGTCGCCGCCTGATGGCGATCGATTTGCATTGATCAGCGATGGCGGGGGACATACTTGCGCTCTACGAACTTCAGGCAGCGTGGCCTGTTGGGGCAGCAGGAGATGGGAAGACGACGACAATCCTGCATTCCCACCCCCTAACGAGAGATTCACGTCGCTCAGCAGCGGTGGATCCCATACCTGCGCGTTACGGAACGACGGCAGCCCGGTCTGTTGGGGATACAATGTGGATGGCCGAGCATCGCCGCCGGAGGGCGAGCGGCTTGCCGTTGGGCCGATAGAGCCTTGAAGAGCGCAGATGCAGGAGGATGCAGGCGCCTGATGGAGACGTCTTGTTGCTATCCTTGCCGATGCTTCCGCAGCATATAACTTACGAACGAAGCGCATGCTCCCAACATGAAGACGGCTTCGTCCTGTTGCGCTGGCGACGCGGCTTCGCGCTCACGGTCGCGGCGTGCGCCGCCCCTACGCCGACACCAACGCCCCAGCCCGCCACGCCAACGCCTCGTCCCATCGCGACCCCCACCCCGACGCCGTGGCCATCGTTGCGACCCTAGGACATGGCGCGTCGGCGAGCAGGACGGCCTGCCCACTCCGGATTTCCAACTCGCCGCCGCGCATGGTGGATCAGCGTCGACGAGCGCCCGTCCGCCGCCTCTCTTCTCTATACGCTCCGTCGGTACAACGCAGGCGAGTGGGGCCCCACGCCGTCTCCGACGACTGGGGGTTGACGGGGCAGGGCGAGGAGGGTAGGATAGGACTGCGCTGGGCGTTGGCCGTCTGCTAGGATAGCCAACCACAAAAATCGGAAGGCGGTGCATAAAGACACGTCAGAGGTACACATTAGGCGCTTGCGTCGCCAGCAACCCTCTGCTAGCATAAGCGTATGGACAGCATCATACTCGAAAACTTCCGGTGCTTTGGCGCGCCCTTCGGCAAGCCCCAAAAAGCTCGCCTCGCCCCGCTCACGCTCCTCGTGGGCGAGAACAGCACAGGCAAGACCTCCTTCCTCGCCCTCATCCGCGCCATGTGGGAGGTGGCCATAGGTGAAAAGGCGCCGAATTTCCGCGAAACGCCGTACGCCCTTGGGTCATTTCGAGAAGTGGCCCACGGGCGCGGAGCCAGACACGCCCACTTCTTTGAAGTCGGCTTTCGTGACGGCGGCGCTGCCCACACGGTACGCTTCGAAGAGCAAAACACTGCTCCCTACCCTGTTACACGCCGTTTCCAAGCGGCAGAGGGAGATTGGGTCGAGGTTTCAGACCCTGTCGGCGGACAGGGGTTAATGAAAGTTCACGTTCACGGGAAAGAATGGGTGTACTCTGTGGATGACTGGCCCATGCGCGATGATGTTGCCCTAATGCCCTTAGCCTTCTACCTCAGCGATGCTATATGGCCAAGCCGAGGAAATCGCACCATGATCCGCATGGAAGGGGATGAGCCAGGGCAGGAAGACCTCGAGTTCATGAAGGGACTACTGAGCACAATAATGCATATTCCGTTCCGCGGATTCGATGCAGCTCGTCCTTTTGCCAGCGCCCCTGTTCGCTCCAAACCCCTTCGCACCTATGACCCTTCTAGGCTTGCGCGAGATCCAGAAGGAGAATACACACCTTCCTACCTCGCCGATCTTTCCAGGAGCAACCATCCCGAATCATGGAAAGCGTTCAAGAGGAGGCTTGAGGAGTTTGGGGAGAACGCAGGGCTCTTTAATGAGATCAGGATCGATTCATTTGGCCAAACAGGAGGAAGTCCTTTCCAAGTGCAAGTCCGCAAACATGATAAAGGGCTAAAGGGACCGTGGCGTAACATTGTTGACGTCGGATATGGCGTCAGTCAGGCTTTGCCGATAATTGTCGACCTTTTTCGTGAGGATATGCCGCCTATTTCGTTGCTCCAGCAACCTGAAGTCCATCTCCACCCCAGCGCGCAAGCCGCCTTAGGAAGTTTGTTCTCTTCCATCGCGGCTTCGAATGGACGCAGAGTTGGCCGTCGTTCAAAACGCCAACTCATCGTCGAAACGCACAGCGACTATATCATAGATCGCGTGCGGATGGAGGTGCGCGACAAGAAAACAAACCTCAAGTCTGAGGACGTTTCCATCCTCTTTTTCGAGCGCACTGGAGCGGACGTTACGATACATTCGCTTCGCATAGACGAGCAGGGAAACGTGCTTGGGGCACCACCGAGTTACGGCCGATTCTTCCTCGAAGAAACCAACCGGTCGATTGGAGTTTAGCGCAATGTGCGTTATCGTAGACGCCAACGTCAGCCATGAGGTATTCGGCGGCAGCGAGAGGCCGGAGGCGGGCAAATTTTTTGCTGACTGGCTTGCGAGAGGCAACAAACTCGTGGTAGGGGGCGAAAACCTCCGGGAATTGAGCAGGCTCAACGAGTTCACTCGGTGGTTTCGGACAGCACAGAGAACCGGCCGCACCGTTCGCGTTGACGATGCCGCCGTTGAGCGAGAGATCATGCGCATTGCCCCGGAGCAGGACTGGGAGTCCAACGACCTCCACGTCATCGCGTTGGCGCGGTTGAGCGGAACTCGCCTGCTCTTCACCAACGACCAGGCCCTGCAGAACGACTTCGGCAAAATCCGAGGCAAGAACTACTCAACAAAGGAGCGCAAAGACATCCGCGACTCGCACAAGCGCCTCCTGCGCAGCAACACCTGCTTCGGGCCATGCGCCTAACTCCCCATCCCTGGCGTCATTCCCGCGTAGGCGGGAATGACGGGGGGCGCGTTGCGCCCCGTCCGCAGTACCCTCTCCCGCCGCGTTCGCGGCGTCTTCTTCCCTTATAGGAGTCCTTTGCATAACCCTCGCATCAGCGCGATCGGCAGTTCCGCGCCCCCGGAATCAGCCATTCAACCGCCCAAATCCCCCGATAACGGCCTCCACCTCCCCTGCTCGCCCCCAATTTAGGGGCTTCGCAGGGCCTCGTACCCCCAACGGGCGCAATACGCCCCTACCCATGCACAGCGCAACCCTCTCTCAACCCGTCCGCGCGCCGCAGGTTGTACGCCAGCGCCTTGAACAACGCCTCCGCCTCGTTCCTCATTAGCCCCATGTACCGAACCCGCCAGTACCCATAGCTGCGCTTCAGCGTCCCAAACACCTGCTCCACCGGCGCCCGAACCTTCGACAGCAGCCCGTTCCGCCGCCGCTGCCAATGCGGCAGCTCCGTCTGATGCTTATGCCCCCGATGCATGATCCGATCCTTCACGCCCTGCGCCCGCAGACGCTCACGACGCTCCTTCGACTCATACGCCTTGTCCGCGTACACCGCCTCTTCGTCCCCCATGATCAGCGCGTCCGCAACATCCGTGTCCGCAACGTTCGCAGGCGTGAACTCAACCCCGCGCACCAGCCCTGACCCCGCGTCCATCCCTATGTGCATCTTGTAGCCGAAATGCGACTTCTTCCCCTTCTTCGTCCACGCGGCGTCGGGGTCCGTTCCGCTCCGCGCTCCAGCCTCCGAATGCGGGCGCCGCGCCTGCGCCTCGATGATCGTCGCGTCGATCAGCGTTCCGCGCTTCACCAGCATGCCCTTCGCCTCCAACTGCCGATTCACTTCCGCGAACAGCGCCCGCGCCAGCCCCCGCTCCGTGATCTTCTTCCGAAACCGGCTGATCGTCGAGTGGTCGGGAACCGCGTCCGTCAGCGTGAGCTCCGCGAAGCGGCGGAACGACAGCCGGTCTTGGAGCGCCTCCTCCATGCCGACGTCGGAGGAGTCGTACCACTGCTGGAGGACGATGATCTTGACCATCGTGATCGGGCGGTAGGCGGGCCGTCCTTCGGGCGCGGCGTGGACATCGTCGAGTAGGGCTGCGACTTTGGGCCAATCGATGAGGCGGTCGATGCGGTCGAGCCGGTCGTTGCGGCCTGCGTTGAAAGGGAGGAAGGCGTCGATGAAGGAGGGGTCGCTGGCTTCGAGATGCATAGCAGTCTCCTCGCGGTTGCGGGTTGCGGTCATTGTGCGCGATTGCGGAAGGTTATGCAAAGGTCTCCTATAAGGGGAGAGGACGCCGCGAACGCGGCGGGAGAGGGTACCGCAGTACTGGATGCGCAACGCGCCCGTCTCCATGGATCCCCCGAGGCCACGTCATTCCCGCGAAAGCGGGAACCTACCCCGCCCCACTGCGACATCTGCCCCTTGCGCCGCACGCCCCTTCTCCCCTAAGCTGTCCCTATGACCTCGCGATCAGCGCCTCCGCTGCGGACCAGACGCCCCGCGTCGGTGGCTCCATCTGGCCCCATTTCGGCCTCATCCAGCCCCAAAACGGCCTCAAAACGCCCCGTTTCGGCCCCGAATTGGCCTCATCCGCCGCCGGAGCGCAGGAGTAAATGGGGCCAAATGATGCCAAATGGAGCCACTATTTAACGAAGCCCTCCCCGACTACCCATTGGACGGGGCGCGTTGCGCCCCGTCTCCGAGGTTCCCCGGGGCATCGTCATTCCCGCGAAAGCGGGAACCTACCCTCTTCGCCGCGCCCCGCGAAGCGGGAACCTACCCCCAGCGCGAGAGCATCGCGCCCTCCGCCCCCCATCGTTGCCGAACGCGCCGCGTCCGCGTACCATAGCGCGCAATGGACTTCGAGGTCGCATGGACGCCCGAGCAGGAGGCCTTCCGCGAGGAGGCGCGCGCTTGGATCGAGCGCAACGCGCCCCGCTTGCCCGATCACGCCGACCCCGCCAACCTCACCCGCGAGGAGTACGGCCTGCAGCGGGAGTTCGGACGCAAACTCGGCGAGAAGGGCTGGCTCTACCCCACGATGCCCGCCGAGTACGGCGGCGGCGGACTCTCTATGGAAATGGCGATGGCGCTGGAGGAGGAACTCGACCGGTTCAACCTGCCGCTGCCCCCGTACTACGACACCGGCGGCAAACTCGGCGCGGCGGCCATCCTCGTCTGGGGAACGGAGGAGCAGAAGGCGCATTTCCTCCCGATGATTCTGCGCGGCGAGATTCGGACGTGGCAACTGCTCACGGAGCCGGAGTCGGGCTCCGACCTCGCCAGCGTCCGGACGACCGCCATCCGCGACGGCGACGACTACGTGGTCAACGGAACCAAGATATTCGTGGGCAGCGGGCATGGCGCGGAGTACTCGTGGATGATCGCCGTGACCGATCCGGAGGGCGAGCGGCACGCCAACCTCGGCTGGCTAATGGCGCCGATGGACATTCCGGGCGTGACGACGGAGCCGATGGACTTGCTGTTCGTGGGCGGCGAGCGCGGGGCGGCGAGCGGCATCAAGAACACGGTCTACTTCGACAACGCGCGCGTTCCGGCGTTCAACCTGATCGGCGGCGAGAACAACGGCTGGAAGGTCGCGGGGACGCACTTGGAGATCGAGCACGGGCTGCTCCGCAGCGCCGTTCGCGGCGACCCGCTGACGGAGCGCGTTTTCTCCTACGCCCGCAACGCGCGGAGGGGCGGCAAGCCGCTGCTCAGCGACCCGCATCTCGCGGACCGGCTGGTCGACTTCTACGCGGACGCGGAGGTGACGCGGCTGCTGCATCTGCGAAACTACGCGTGGCGCAGCCAGGGGCGGCGTCTGACCTACGAGGGCGCGCAGGCGTATCTCTATCAGAAGCGCAGCCAGTTGTCGAAAGCGCGCGCCGTGTTGGACGTCATCGGGCCGCAGGCGCTCGCGGAGGCGCCGGACGAGTGGGCGGTCGCGGACGGCCACGTAGAGGCGCATCAGCGAGCGGCCATCGTGGATCAGCATCCGGGGGGCACGGCGGAGATTCAGCGCGTCATCATCGCGCGGCGGCTCGGCGTCGGGCGCGAGGCGCGGGAAGAGCCGGGCAGGCTGCGGTAGGCGATGGATCTGCTTCTCAGCGAGCAGCAACGCATGCTGCAGTCCGCGATGCAGGACTTGCTGCGCCGCGACTTTCCGAAAGAGACGCTCACGGCGATTGACGCGGGCCGGGCGGACGCCGCGAACGGCTGGCGCGCGCTCGCGTCCACCGGCGCGCTGGGCGGCCTCGTCCCCGAGCGGCTCGGCGGCGTCGGCGGGTCGTTCGCGGACGCGGGCGTCGTGTTCGAGGAACTGGGCAAGGGGCCCGTCCCCGGCCCGCACTTCTCGTCGGGCGTTCTCGCGGCTTTGCTGCTGCTGGAGGGCGGGAGCGAGGAGCAGCAGGCGGCGCGTCTCCCCGCGATAGCGTCGGGCGAGGCGTCGTTCGCCGTCGCAATTACGGAGCCTGAGCACGGCTGGGATGCGGACGACGTTCGCCTCGCGGCGGAGCGGACGGGCGGCGGCTACGCGCTGAGCGGCGTGAAACTACACGTCCTCGACGCGGACGCGGCGACGCATTTCCTCGTCGCGGCGCGGACAGGCGCGGCGAGCGTCGGCTTCTTCATCGTTCCGGCGGACGCGGCCGGGCTTTCGCGCAGGCGCGTCTCCGGCTTCTCGACGGGACTGGGCGAAGTTCGCCTGAACGCGGTCGAGGTCGGAGAGGACGCGCTGCTGGGAGGCGCGGAGGACGGCTGGGCGGCGTTCGAGCGCGCGTCGCTGCAAGCGGCGGCGGTTCTGTCGGCCTATCAGGTCGGCGGAACGGAGAGCGTCTTTCAGATGACGCTGGAGTACAGCCGGACGCGCCGCCAGTTCCAGCAGCCCATCGGACGGTTTCAGCGCGTGCAGGATCACGTGATAGACATCGTGAATCACTTGGACGCAGCGCGGTGGACGACCTACGAGGCGCTGTGGAAATTGGACACGGGGCGCCCCGCCGAGTCGAGCGTCCGTCTCGCCGCCGCGCTCGCAAGCGAGGGCTACTACCTGGCGTGCAACGCGGCGCACGACGTCCACGCCGGCGTCGGCATTATGCGCGAGTACGGCCTGACGCTCCACACCAAGATGTCGCGGACGCTCTATCACTTCTTGGGCGGGCCGCGCCATCACCGGCGCAGGCTCGCCGCCGCGCTCGGCCTTCAGGGGGAGTGAGTCCGCGTGCTGTCGCCGTACCGCGTGGTTGACCTCGCCGACGACCGGGGGATCTTCTGCGGGCGCTTGCTGGGCGACTTAGGCGCGGAGGTCGTCAAGGTCGAGCCGCCGTCGGGCGATCCGGCGCGCCGCGTCGGCCCGTTCCACCGGGACGACCCGGGCGTGGAGAACAGCCTCTACTGGCAGATCTACTCGGCGAACAAGAAAAGCCTCGCGCTGGACGTCGAGAGCCCCCTGGCCCGCGGCGCGCTGCTGAAGTTGATCGCGTCCGCCGATTTTCTCGTCGAGTCGTTCCGTCCCGGGCGGCTCGACGAGATCGGGTTAGGCTACGAGGCGCTGCGGAGCGTCAATCCGGCGCTCGTCTACGTCTCCATCACGCCGTTCGGGCAGGACGGGCCGTACCGCGACTTCCTGGCGACCGACCTCACGGGCGCGGCGTTGAGCGGATTCGCCTACCTCACGGGCGACCCGGACCGTCCGCCGCTGCGAGTGAGCGTTCCGCAGTTCTGGACGCTGGGGGGAGCGGCGGGCGCGGCGGGCGCGATGGCGGCGCACGCGAGCCGCGTCCGAACGGGGCGCGGGCAGCGCGTGGACGTCTCCTGTCAGCAAGCGCTCGCGCGCACGCTGTCGCACGCTCCGCAGTATTGGGATATGAACGGCGTGATATTGGAGCGTTCCGGCCCGTTCCGCCCCATCGGCAACGGGCGAGCGCTGCGCGTCAACTACGAGTGCGCCGACGGCTACGTGAACTACATTCAGCCGGGCGGAGAGACGGGCGGGCGGGCGATGGCGGCGCTCTGCGCTTGGATGGACGAGCATGGGGAAGGCGACGCGCTGCTGAGCGGCACGGACTTCGCGGCCTACGGCTTCGGGCAGTTGCCCGACGACGTGCTGGACGCGATGAGCGAAACGCTCGCGGCGTTCTTTCGCCCCAGATCGAAGCGCGAACTTTCGGAGGAGGCGATCCGGCGGCGCGTGCTGCTCTTTCCCGTGAACGACCCCGCCGACGTCTGCTCCTACCCGCAACTGGCGGCGCGCGGCTTCTTCCGGCAAGTCGAGGGGCCGGACGGCGCCCCGATGACGACGCTCGGCCCGTGGGTGAAGTCGAGCGGGAGTCCGCTTGCGCTCCGGCGGGCGCCGCGCCTCGGCGAGCACACGGAGGAGGTTTTGCGGGAGATTGGGCTGTCGGCGGAGGAGGTCGCGGAGTTGCGGGCGGCGGGGGCCGCGCGATGACGGCGGCGCCGTTCGAGGGGCTGCGCGTCCTCGACTTCTGCTGGGTGGTCATCGGCCCGATGACCACGCGCTACTTCAGCGATTTCGGCGCGGAGGTTTTGCGCGTCGAGTCGTCGCTGCGCCCCGACGTGATCCGTCACGGGCTGCCGTTCGCGGAGGGCAAGCCGGGGACGAACCGCAGCGGGTACTGGGCGAACTACAACAGCGGCAAACTGGGTCTCAGCCTCAATATGGCGGACGAGCGCGCCCGGGCCGCCGCGTTCCGCCTGGCGACGGAGTGGGCGGACGTCGTGACGGAGAATTTCACGCCCGGCACGATGGAGAAGTGGGGGCTGGGCTACGAGGCTCTGCGGGAGCGCAACCCCGGCCTGGTGATGTTCAGCGCCTCGATGCTGGGGCGCGGCGGGCCTTACGACGCGCAGCCGGGATTCGGCCCCGTGCTCACGGCGCTCTCCGGGCACACGAACTTCACGGGCTGGCCCGACCGCGTGCCGGTGAGCCCCTACGGGGCGTACACGGACTTTCTGATTCCGCACGCCGCGTTCGCGGCGGTCTGCGCCGCGCTCGACCACAAGCGCCGAACGGGCGAGGGGCGGCATCTCGACCTCTCGCAGTTGGAGGCCGCGCTCTACTTCGCGGCGCCGCCCGTGCTGGACTATCTGGCGAACGGGCGCATGCAAACCCGCGACGGCAACCGCGACCCGGCGATGGCGCCGCACGCTGTCTATCGCTGCGCCGGAGACGACCGCTGGTGCGCTATCGCCTGCGAGACGGACGCGCAGTGGCGCGCGCTGGCGCGTCTCATAGGGCGCGCCGACCTCGCCGACGACCCGGGACTCGCGGCGCCGGAGGGGCGCAAGCGGCGGGAGGCGGAACTCGACGGCGCGGTCGAGGCGTGGACGCTAATGCGCTCGCCGGACGAGGCGATGGAGGCGTGCCAGGCGGCGGGCGTCCCCGCGGGCGCGGTCCGCGATTGCCGCGACCTTTTCGCCGACCCGCAGGCGGCGCATCGCGGCCACTTCGTCTTTCTCGATCATCCGGAGATGGGCCGCTACGCCTCCGACGCCAACTGCTTCCGCCTCTCCGAGACCGCCCCGGACTACCGGCGCGCCCCACTGCTCGGCGAGCACACGGAATACGTTATGCGAGAGATCCTGGGTATGAGCGAATCGGCGTACCGCGCGCTCGCGGCCGGCGGGGCGTTCGACTAGGAGTTGCGCCTAATCCTTCCTTATCGGAAGCAGGACGTCATTCGCGCTGTGGCGCGGCTGGAGTTCATAGGCAATAGCCTCTCTCCGTTCAGCCCGGAATTCTCTTGATGTTAGGAGTGTATTAGGGCGCCCCGGCTCTATAGTGAAGGGTTATGCAAAGGTCTCCGTTACGTGATGACCGTATCCTCCCAGCCGGGCTCTAGATCGATCCGGAGTTCCGATTGGAGGGCGGCGAGTTCGCGCAGCAGTTCGCTTTCCGTTCGGAGAGAGCGGTGGACGGCGACGAGGCGCGGGATGGGCAGCCCGGCCTCTCGCGCGGCGAGAATTTCACTCCGCAGCATCGCGGGCGTTAGATGGCGCGCTTGCTCCGCCTGGTCGCGCATCCGGTCGGGCCAACTGACGTCCACGAACAGAACGTCGGGGGGCGTTTGGTGGGCGAAGAAGCGCATGAGCGCGCCGCCGGTGTCGCCGGAGAATCCGACGCGCAGGCCGTCCGCGCTCACGATGTAGCCCACCGTCGGCACGGGATGATCGACGCGGACGCTCGAGACCTCGTAGCCGAGAACCGTCCGCGTCTCGCCCGCATGGAAAGGGCGGAGGGCGAGGGGCGGGGGAGCGCCGGGCTCGCGGACGCTGGTCGTATCGGAGTAGATCCGCCCGTCGAGGAGATGAGCGTAGATGACGCGGAGCGCGGCGGGCTCGCCATGCGCGAGCGCGGACCCGCCGCCGTCGCGCAGGTTGAGGCCGAGCGTCGGAAGGTCGCGGCAGTGGTCGTAGTGGTGATGGGTGATCAGGACGCCTTGCAGTCGGTCTTGCTCGTCGAGGGCGAGGGCGCTCGTAAGGCCGCCCGCGTCTACGGCGAGGCGGTCGTCAATGAGGAAGCAGGCGTGTCGCGCGCCTTTGGCCTCTATTTTGCGCGCGCCGAGGATGCGGACGTTCATCGGGGCCTCCGTTGGTGGCGCTTCACTATACGCGAGGGCGCGGGCTACCGGACGCCTGTCTGAGATGAGAAGGGAAGGATAGCGATGGGGCATGGGGGATAGTAGGAGCCATGCGCTATGATTGCCGCTGTTGACGGATGCGTATCGCTCAGCTCCGATTCGCGGGTTCGCGGGAAGGGGGCGCAGTATGCTGAAGGGAATGCTTGCGGCATTCGGCGCGCTGGTCGTCATCGTCATCGGCGTCGCCGTCGCTCCCGCCGCCGCCCAAACCGGAGGCGACTCGACGTCGACCGCCGCCGGAACGGCGACCGCGACTCCCGCCCCGATGGCGACCTCGACGATGGCCACTTCCACGGTGGCGACCTTCGCGCTCAAACCGCATATCGGGAACTTGGAGCCTCGCGCGCTCACCCGGCTGGGAAACAAGTGGCACGTGGGCGGGTCCAATGGCGCCGGCTACGTCTATGTCTTCTCGGACGCCGGAACGTACGAGCGGCGCATCAAAGCGCGGGGAACGCTATCGTCGGGCGTCTCTATGAGCGGGAACATCCAAGGTCTCGCGTCCGACGGAACGAATCTCATCGCGGTCTCGACGCCGAGCAGCGGGCAGCCTCGCGTCTACACGTGGGCGCCGCAGGCGAACGAAACCGCTCTGCCTCTGGCCTCCATCGCGTCGTTGACCACGCCGGTCGGCGGCGGGACGTATGCAGCCAAGGGGATAGCCTACGACGGGACGAACGCGTGGATGGCGGCGGAGTGGACGCCGACGGGCAAGAACGCCAAGAAGCGCTACGCGCTGCTGAAGTTGAACGACACGGGCATCGACGCGATCTACCGCATGAGCAGGACCGTCGACTCCATGGCTTACCGCAACGGCTACTTGTACGGCTTGACGGTGAACTCGATAACCGGCAAGAGGGATACGCTGCGGGTCAAGATAGGCGCGGGCTCCACTCTGGCCCCGTACACGTCGGCGGCGCTGCTCGGCTTGGCGGACCCGCCGATGAACTACTCGTGGAAGGCGGCGAAGAAGGCGGTCGGGATTCGCGGCGGGCTCGTGTTCCGCAACGGCGTAGCCTACGGCTTCAACGAAGATCGGGACGAGGTTCGGCAGGGGCGGCGGCCGTCCCCCGAAACGCTGTTCACCTTCTCGCCCTACTTGCCGAGCCCCGACATGCAGCCCCGCGCGCTGACGCGGCTGGGGAGCAAGTGGTACGTCGGGGGCATCCGCAACGACTTATGGATCGGCGTCTTTTCCGACGCGGGAGTCTTCGAGGGCCTCAATAGACCGCCGGAGCCCCTGAGCACCCTCCGCGGGTTGACTAACGACGGAACGAACCTGATCGCCGTCACCGGCGGCAGTCCGCGCGTGCTCAGGTGGGCGCCGACGACCCCGGACTCCTCCGACAAGTCGTCGCTGAATTGGTCGCAATCGCTGCCCGCGCCGCCCGGCGGCAGCAGGTACGTTGGACACGGGGCCGCCTACGACGGGACGCATATATGGGTCGCGGCGGATTGGACGCCAACGGGGAAGAACGCCAAGAGGAAATACGCCCTGCTGAAATACAACCCGGCGTTGTCCTCTCCCCTCGTGGGGACCTACCCCACGAACATGCAGGTCGACTCCCTGACCTACAAGGACGGCTATCTCTACGGCCTATCGAGAAGCGCCCGCGACAACCTCGACGTCGACTTGATGCTCATCAGAGTGAGCTGGCTCGGGTCTTCGATGAACTACTGGAGGGCGGCGCGGCGGGCGGTTGAGATTCGGAGCGGGCTCGCGTTCCGCAACGGAACGGCCTACGGCTTCAACGAAGATCAGGACGAGGTGCGCGCGGAGCGGCGGCCGTCCCCCGAGATGCTGTTCCGCTTCAGGCCGCACTTCGCGCATCCAAGGATGGCCCCGCGCGCGCTTGCGCGGTTAGGGGGCAAGTGGCACGTGGCCGGACACAGCGGCGATGGCTGGGTCGGCATTTTCTCCGACGCGGGAGTCTTCGAGCGCCTCATCAGACCGCCGGCCGGGTCCATCCGGGGGCTGACGGCCGCGGGGACGGACTTGGTCGCTGTCACGGGCGGCGCCGCGAACCTGCACAGATGGACGCCGCAGGCGAATTCATCCACCGCGGCGTCGCCGAATTGGTCGCAAGCGCTGCCCGCGCCGCCCGGCGGCGGCAAGTACGCCGGCCAAGGGGTCGCCTACGACGGAACGCATATATGGGTCGCGGCGTCGGGGCCGAGGACGGGGGCGAACGCCCATACGAAGCACGCCCTGCTGAAGTACAACCCGGCGTTGTCTTCTCCCCTCGCGGCGACTTACCCCACGAATATGGCGGTCGACTCGCTGACCTACAAGGACGGCCAACTCTACGGCATCAGCAGCGGCGTTGGCGGCGGCGACTTGATGCGGATACCCCCCGCCGCGCTTTCGACCACGGCCACGAACAACTGGACAGTCGCTCGGCGGGCGGTCGAGATTCGGAGCGGGCTCGCGTTCCGCAACGGGACGGCCTACGGCTTCAACTACTTGCGGGACGAGGTGCGCGCGGAGCGCAGGACAGCCGCGACCACGCCCACAACGCCCACAACGCCCGCTACGCCTACGACTCCAACTACCCCCGTCACAACTACGCCTACTACGCCCGCTAGCCCGGCGAGTTAGTTCGCGGCGCCGTCGCCGTGGATGGGTAGGTTCCCGCTTTCGCGGGCAGGCAGGACGCGGGTCTCGAATGCGGAGGCGCTCGTTAGATTTCGCAGGCGACGCCGGATTCGGCGCAGGCGGCGCGGAGCCAGGCGGCGACCTCGCGGTGAAGGGGCACGCCGCGCTCTGATCTGTCGGCGAGCGCCGCCCATTCGGGGTCGCCGGCGACGAGCACGCGCTCTTGGCCCGCGGCGGGCGGAGTCGCGCGGAGGTCGCGGATGAAATCGTCCATACGCGCCTTGAATTCGGCGACGTCGCTGAAGGCGTCTATGTCGTAGGCCGCGACGTAGTGGCGGTAGTTTTGACGTCCGGCGCGAACGCCGTAGTCGGAGCCGGCGAGGACGGAGCAGAGGATGTCGACCGCCATCGCCAAGCCGTAGCCCTTGTGCGATCCGGACTCGCGGCCGGTTCCGAGCGGCAAAAGGTTGAAGTCGTCCGGCACGGGGGACGGCTCCATTATGGGGGTTCCGTCGGGCGCGCCGATGACGCCGGGAGGAAGCAGCGCGCCCATTCTGCGGGCGTTCCGCGCTTTGTTGACGGGGATGACGCTGGTGGCCATATCGAACACCCAAGCGGGCTCTTCGAGCGCGGGGGCGGCGATGGCGAGGGGGTTGGTGCCGAGGCGCGGAATCCGCCCGAAGGTTGGAAGGACGTCCGGGCCGGTCGCGGTCATGCAAACGCCGATCATATCGCGGGGGAGCGCGAGCATCGCGTGGTAGGCGGCCATGCCGACGTGTCCGCCGTTGAACATCGTGACGACGCCGACGCCGCAATTGCGGGCCTTTCGCATAGCGATCTCCATCGCCTGGGGGGCGACGACGACGCCGAGACCGCGGTCGCAGTCTATGTTGGCGGAGGCGGGGCGCTCGCGGACGACGCGCCAGTTCGGAGTCGGGTTTTGGACGCCGTTGGCGTAGCGCTCCAGGTAGACGCGGAGCATATTGGAGACGCCGTGGCTGTCGACGCCGCGCAGGTCGGCGGTCACGAGGACGTCGGCGGCGAGCCGCGCGTCGCCGGCGGGAACGCCTTGCGCTTCGATGAGGGCAGCCGCGCAGTCGCGCAAGGGGTCGGCGGGAACGCGAACGGCGTCCTCTTCGGGCACGTGGAAGGGGCTGCGGGAGGTCATCGGGCTCCTCAGAGGGCGGCGAGTCCGGCGGCGGCGACCTCCTCGTCCTGCGCGGGGCGGGCGCCGCTGACTCCTATGGCGCCGATCATCGCGCCGTCGGGCCTGCGGACGGGTAGGGCGCCTTGCCAGGGGATGATGCGGCCTTGCTCCATCATCGAGAGGGCGCGGACGACGGGCTGGTCCCACCGGTCGGCGAGGTCGCCGCTGGGGGTGTCCCACGCGGCGGACGCGGCGGCCTTGCCCTGCGAGATGGGAACGCTGCGCCAGAGGGCGCCGTCCATTCGGTGGAGCGCGACGAGGTCGCCGCGGGGGTCGAGCACGGCAATGGCGACGCGGACGCCGATTTCGGCGGCTTTGGCGCGGGCGGCCTCGAGCATTCGCAGGGATTCGTCGAGCGTGAGCGGGGTCATTCGCGGCGTTCTCCTCAATGTTCCCTGCGCCGGAGCGCCGGATTCCCGCTTTGCGCGGGCGAGGCGCCTGGGGCGCGAGAGCAGGGCGTATGTTAGCAGTGCAATCTGCTAGGCGGGCGGAGGCGGCGCTTGACCCTCTCCGCCGTTGTGTGATATTCATAGCAGTCGCGCCTTTCGCGGGCGCGGAACCCGCCGTGACAATGAACCTTCGCAAAGAACGCGCCGCGACTTGCGCCGACCACGCTTTGACCTCCGGAGACCGGGCTTTGACCCGCGTAGACCGGGCCTTGACCCGCGCCGCCGCCGCCCCCGCCTTGCTCCGGCTCGCGGCGTTCGCGTTCGCCGCCGCCGCGCTCCTCGCGCTCTTGGCCGCGTGCGACACGCCGCAGACGACGTTCGAGCCGAGGTCGGATGCGGCGCAGCGCGTCCACTCCATCTACATCTTCGTCATCGTCGCCGCGAGCATCGTCGGCTTCCTCGTGCTCGCGGCTATGGCGTACATCCTCGTCAAGTACCGCGAGCGGCCCGGGCGCGTTGCTCAGCAGATACACGGGAACAACACGCTCGAGATCACGTGGACGGTCATTCCCATCCTCATTCTCATCGCCATCGCCGTGCCCACCATCATCTGGGTCGCCGGAACCACGCAGGCGGCGGACGAGGATGTCCTCGAGGTGACGGCCATCGGCCATCAGTGGTGGTTCGAGTTCCGCTATCCCGGCCTCGGCCCGGACGGCGGCGACTTGGTGACCGCGAACGAACTCCGCATTCCCGTGGGCAGGCAGATCGCCATCACGCTGGAGGCGAAGGACGTCATTCACTCGTTCTGGGTTCCGCGCCTCGTGGGCAAGACGGATATGGTGCCCAACCGGGTGAACCAACTGGAGAAGTTCCGCGCGACCGAGGTGGGGGAGTTCTACGGGCAGTGCGCGGAGTTCTGCGGGGCCGCCCACGCGCTGATGCGTTTCCGCGTGCATGTGGACTCGCACGCGGACTTCGACCGGTGGGTCGCCAGCATGAACGCGGAGCCGGACGCTCCGGCCGCCGGAAGCGCGGAGGAGGCGGGGCTGCGCGTGTTCCGCGCCCAGTGCGCCACCTGCCACGCGATTCAGGGCGTTTCGGAGGGCTTGGACGGCCCGAACCTTACGCTCTTCGGCGACCGCTCGACGGTCGGCGCGGGCATACTCCCCAGCGCGACCGAAAACGTGAAGGCGTGGGTCTCCAACGTGCGCGACCTCAAGCCGATTCCCGAGCCGCGCGAGGAGCCGATAGAGGGGGTGTCGCGCCTGATGCCCACGTTCTACGTGAACGACCCGAACCGCGACCTTCTCACGGAGGCGCAGGTGGACCAGGTTACGGCCTACCTGAAGAGCCTGCGGCTGCGGTAGGCTTAAGGGGAAGCAGGGAGAAGGCGCGAGGCGATGGCTGCGAACATAGGCATTCTGAGGCGTCCGGTCTCGACGGCGGGCGCGTGGGGCTGGATAACGACCGTCGACCACAAGCGGATCGGCGTCCTCTACGGCGTCACCGCGTTCGTCTTCTTCCTCGTCGGCGGGATCGAGGCGCTGCTGATGCGCGTCCAACTCGCGCAGCCCGACAGCGCGTTCGTCGACGCCGGAACGTTCAACGCCCTCTTCACGATGCACGGCACGACGATGGTGTTCATGGTCGTGATGCCGGCGGGGGCGGCGTTCTTCAACTTCCTCATCCCGCTGATGATCGGCGCCCGCGACGTGGCGTTCCCCCGCCTGAACGCGCTGAGCTACTGGCTCTTCCTGTTCGGCGCGATCCTGATGAACTTCTCCTTCTTCAAGGCGGCGTTCCCCGACGTCGGCTGGTTCGGCTACGCGCCGCTGACGACCGCTCCCTACACGCTCTCCAGTAGCACGGACTACTGGGTGCTGGGGCTGCAGGTGATGGGAATCGGGACGACGGCGGCGGGCTTCAACTTCGTCATCACCATTCTGAACCTGCGCGCGCCCGGAATGACGCTGATGCGGATGCCGCTGTTCGCGTGGATGACGCTCATCGTCTCGTTCCTCATCATCTTCGCGTTCCCCCCGCTCACCATCGCGCTGACGCTGCTGCTGTTCGACCGGTTCTTCCTCACGAACTTCTTCGACACGCTGAGCGCGGGAGCCGACCCTCTGCTGTGGCAGCACCTCTTCTGGATATTCGGGCACCCCGAGGTGTACATCCTCATCCTGCCCGCGATGGGCATTGTGTCGGACATACTGCCGACGTTCTCGCGCAAGCCGCTCTTCGGCTACACGACGGTCGTCTTCGCGGGCGCGGTGATCGCGTTCCTCGGCTTCGGCGTGTGGGCGCACCATATGTTCACGACGGGGCTCGGCGCGTGGGCGACCGCCGCATTCGCCGGCGCGACGATGGCCATCGGCGTGCCGACCGGCGTCAAGATATTCAACTGGCTCGCCACCCTCTGGGGCGGAAGCCTCCAGTTCAAGACGCCGCTCCTCTTCGCGCTCGGCTTCATCAGCATGTTTATGCTCGGCGGACTCAGCGGCGTGATGCACGCCGCCGTCCCGGTGGACACGCAGCAGCAGGACACCTACTTCATCGTCGCCCACTTCCACTACGTGCTCTTCGGCGGCAGCATCTTCGGCCTCACGGCGGGCGTCTACTACTGGTTCCCCAAGATGACCGGACGAATGATGAGCGAGCGGCTCGGCAAGATTCACTTCTGGCTGATGCTCATCGGCTTCAATATGACCTTTATGCCGATGCACGTGCTCGGCGTGCTGGGGATGCCGCGCCGCGTCTACACCTACTCCGTCGATCAGAACTGGGCCGGCCTCAACCTCTTCGTGAGCATCGGCGCGTTCGTCATCGCTCTCTCCATCCTGCTGATGATCGTCAACCTCCTGCGCTCGGCGAGGAAGGGCGAGGAGTGCGGAATGAACCCGTGGGGAGCCTCGACGCTCGAGTGGGCGATTCCCTCGCCGCCGCCGCACTACAACTTCGCCGTCATCCCCACCGTCCGCAGCCAGCACCCGCTATGGGACGAGGAGGCGAACGCGGTGGAGCCCCCGCCTGTGCCCGCGCACGGCGAGCCGCATATGCCGAGCCCCTCCTACTGGCCGATGGTCGTCGCGTTCGGCGTGACGATGGTCGGCGGCGGCCTGCTGATCTGGCAGGCCAACACGTGGCTCGGCCTCGCCGTGATAGCCCTCTCCGGCTGGATCGGCATGCACGGCGTCTACGGCTGGATCTTCGAGCCGCCCGCCGCGGAGGGTCACGGAGAGCATTCGGGGCATGGGGAGCGGGAAGAAGAGCCCGCCCCGGCGCATCGCGCCTAGCGTTCACGGAAGGACTTCGCCAGCGGCATGCAATACGCAACCGGCATAGACGACCACCGCACCTCGACCGGGCTCGACAACCGGAAACTCCTGATGTGGGCGTTCCTGGGCTCCGACGTGATGTTCTTCGGCACGCTCATCGGCACGCACCTCATCTACCGCAACCGCTCCCTCTCCGGCCCGCAGGAAGAGATCCTCAGCATTCCCATCACGACGGTCAGCACGTTCGTCTTGCTGATGAGCAGCCTTGCGATGGTGCTGGCGCTCGCGGCGATTCAGCGCGGCAATATGGGCGGCTTTCGCCTTTGGACGGTCGTCGTCGCCGTGTTCGGCTCCATCTTCATCGGCTTCCAAATGTTCGAGTTCGCGGAGTTCGCCCACCTCGGCCTCACGCCGCGAACCAACCTCTTCGGCAGCACGTTCTTGGTGATGACGGGCTTCCACGGCGCCCACGTCACCGTCGGCATCCTCTGGATGTGGTCGCTCGTCTTCGCCTCGTACAAGGGCAAGATTCACCAGGGCAACGCGCTGCAGGTCGAAATCGCCGGCCTCTACTGGCACTTCGTCGACATCGTTTGGATCGTCATATTCGGCGTCGTCTACCTCATCGGCGCCTACGGAGCCGAGGGCCGCGCGCTGGAGAGCGTCGAGCACGCCGCGCGGATGGCGAGCCTCGTCTAACGGGAGAAGACCGCGCATGGCCGCCGAGCATTCCCACGCCGAAGAGCACAGCCACCCCGGGCCGCGCCAGTACGTCGTCATCGGCGCGATCCTCGCCGTCATCACGCTCATCGAGTTCGGCGTGTTCTACCTGTCGCTCGACCCCGCGCTGATGACGTGGATCATCCTCACGCTCTCCGCGTCCAAGTTCATGCTGGTGGTCGGCTACTTTATGCACCTCAAGTTCGACGACGCCCGCTTCTCCGCGCTCTTCTTCTCCCCGTTCGTGATTATGATCAGCATCGCCGTCGTGCTGATGGCCCTCTTCTTCAACCTCACGCGCTAGGGACGCGCCCGCCGATGAGTCCTTCGAGCGGCGGAGCCGCGGCGTGACCGGCTCGCTCTGGCTCGCGTGGAGCGCGGACCCGACCGTCCTGATAGGCGTTCCGCTCGCCGCCGTTCTCTACGCGCGCGGCCTCCGCAGTTTGGAGCGGCGGCGCATCCACGGCAAACCTCGCGCCATCGCGTTCTACCTGGGGCTCGCCGCGCTCTTCGTCGCGCTCGTCAGCCCGCTGGACGCGCTCGCCGACGAACTCTTCGCGGCGCATATGGCGCAGCATATGCTGCTGATGTTCTTCGCCGTGCCCGCCATCCAGATCGGCGCCCCGGTCGTTCCGCTGGCGCGGGGCGTCCCCCGCTCCGTCCGCAAGCGCGTTCTCATTCCGTTCTTCAAGTCCGCGCCCGTCCGCGCCGCGCTCCGCAACCTCTTCCGTCCGCTGATCGCCTGGCCGCTGTTCGTCGGACTGCTGCTGGGCTGGCACGTTCCCGCCGCCTACGAGGCCGCGCTCCGCAACGAGATGATTCATATCATCGAGCACGCGACGTTCATCTTCGGCGCGTATCTCTGGTGGTGGAACGTCATAGACCCGGCGCCGCTCCGCGCCAGCCTCTCCTATCTCGCCCGCGTGCCGTTCGTGTTCATCACTATCGTGCCGAACTTCGCGCTGGGCGCGTTCCTCACTTTCGCGCCCTCCGCCTGGTACCCGCACTACGCGGCGACCGCTCCGCTCTACGGCCTCACCGCGCTGGAGGATCAGGAGATCGGGGGCGTCGTAATGTGGATACCGGGCTCGTTCATCGTCGCCGCCGCGCTGCTGCTGACGCTCTCCTACGCCGTGCGCCACGAGCAGCGCGCGCAACTCGCCCGCGAGCGCGCGTCGGGGTGAGGGGCGGAGGGCGAGGGCGGGGTTGCGGCGGGACATGCGCCGATGGTATGCTAGGCCCATGCCGTCGGTGGCCGCCAAGCGCCGCAGGCAGGGGTTCGCGCTATGCAGGAACTGGCCAATATCACCATCAAGGGCTTCCGAAGCATCGCTGCCATCGAGAATTTGGCTCTCGGCGCAATCAACGTGCTCATCGGCCCCAACGGTTCGGGCAAGTCGAACTTCGTCAGCGTGTTCTCGTTCCTGCAAGCCATCCGCGAGGGTAGGCTTCAGGATTACGTCGTGAAGGCGGGAGGGGCTGATCGCATACTTCGCTTTGGCGCGAAATTTACTCCTGCAATGGAATTGGCCGTCTGGTTCAATAATTCCAACGGAACAAAGAACGGATACGACGTAACGCTTGAAGCAACTGATGTAGGTCAACTGATCCCCCTCAGTGAACATGTACATTATTGGATCACAGAACAATACAATGAACCCCATAGCGACAGACTGCTTCGTCATGGATCAGAGGCTGGAATTAGCGCGATGCCATCGATAATGCCTTGGAAGGTTCACTACGTGCAACGCCATCTGACGAGTTGGCGTCTATATCATTTCCACGACACGGGTTCGGATTCCGCGCTCAAGAGGAATGCCTACGTCAACGACAACCGCTTTCTGCGCCCTGACGGCTCAAATCTGCCTGCGTTCCTGTACTACTTGCGCAAGCGGCATAGCGGCGCTTACGCCCTCATTCGCGGCGCGGTGCGGCAAGTCGCTCCGTTTTTCAACGACTTCCAATTGGAGCCCTCGTGGCTTGATGAGAGCAAAATCCGGCTCGAATGGCGGCACGAAGGCTCGGACGATTATTTCGACGTTTCGGCGTTCTCCGACGGGACGCTGCGCTTCATCGCTATGGCCGCGCTGCTGCTGCAGCCGCAGGAATTGCGACCAACGGTGATTCTGATAGACGAGCCGGAACTAGGCATGCATCCCTACGCCACCACTTTGCTCGCTTCGCTGATCAAGCAGGCGTCGGCGACCTCGCAGATCATCGTATCCACGCAGTCCTCCCTACTGCTCGACCATTTCGAGCCGGAAGACGTGCTGGTGGCCGACCGCGTGAACGGCGCGACGGAGCTCAGGCGCCTCGATTCAGCGAAACTCGAAGAGTGGCTCGAGGACTACAGCCTTGGCCAACTCTGGGAAAAGAACGAAATCGGCGGGCGGCCGAGGAGCGAATAGCAAATGCGGAGGCTGCTCGTTCACGTCGAAGGACAGACGGAGGAGGCGTTTGTCAACGGAGTCCTTCGCCCGCGTCTCGTGAGCGGCTTCGGGTACGCAGATGTCAGCGCGAGGTTGCTTGGCAACGCCCGCCAGCGCTCGCGGCGAGGTGGGATCAGGCCGTGGGGTAGCGTTCGCAAGGAGATCATTCGCCACTTGCATGCGGACGGAGAGATGCTTGCGACGACGATGGTCGACTACTACGGATTGCCCAACACGTGGCCGGGGCGCGACGCATCCATGCAGGCACCGTTCGCGGAGAAGGCCGCCGTCGTGGAGCGCGGATTGCGCGAAGACATCGCCGCAGCGCTGGGCGACGGGCCCGACCGCTTCATTCCGTTCGTGGTGATGCACGAGTACGAGGGCTTGCTGTTCAGCGACCCTCCGACCTTCGCGCAGTCCGTTGGCCGGCCCGACCTAGCGGGCGGCATCCAAGCCATCAGGGACGGGTTCGCCAATCCGGAAGAGATCAACGATTCCTCGGAGACGGCGCCGTCAAAGCGAGTTGAACGCCTGATTCCCGGATACCAGAAGCCGGCGATGGGCGTTCAAGCCGCCATCGCCATCGGGCTGGACGCCATCCGTCGGGAATGCCCGCACTTCGACGGCTGGGTAAGGCGACTCGAAGAGGAAGGCGGGAGGCGCCGGGGGCAGTAAGCGGATTAGGTGACCTCTATCTCCCGCACGCGCCAATCGGCTTTGGCCTTGAGGCGTCTGAAGTCGAGCCTGACGCGGAAGTCCTCCCCTAGCGTCGGGGCGTTGCGCCCGGCGAGCCAGATTGTGTCGGCGGCGTTCGGGTTGTACTTGCCCTGCAATTTCCCGTTGGGAATGCAAGCGGCGATGATCCCGTCAAGGGCGTAGCCGCCGCCGCTCTCGCTGTAGACAAACTTGACCACCACCGTAACGACGTGGAACGTCCGGCCGTCCCGTTGGATGTCTTGGGCCAGTTTGCCCGCCTCGTCCGTATCGCGCCCGGCTCGTTTCATTCTCACGCGCATAGAGGTTTGCGACATCTGGATCGTGGCCGTGCGGTATCCGTCCGATTTTTCGGCTTTGGCGTCCACCATCAAAGCGACGGCTTGGGCTTCCGGCGTGAAGACATAGACGACGCGCTTGAAGTCCACTTTGCCGTAGAGCCGCTCCTGCCGTCCGGAGAACCCCATCGCTTCGATGGCTTCTCGCGTCACGTCTTCGGCGATGTCTTGCGGCTGGTCGGTCTCCTCTCTGAAGATCGCGGCGGCTTGCTCCCGGTAATCCGTGAGCGCTTGGACGACCATCGAGAAGGCAAACTCTTCCAGCCGTTCGATGTCGTTAGGCGTCATTGGTTCTCTTCGCGGCGAGCCGGGCGTAGTCGGGGTTCGCTTCGATGCCCACCCACCTGCGGCCCAGCCTCTTCGCTACGCTCGTCGTAGTGCCGGAGCCGACGAACGGGTCCAGCGTCACACCGCCCAGCGGTGAAAAGAGCCGGATTACGCGCTCGGCCAATTCTTCGGGGAACTCCGCTTCGTGGCGCGCGTTTCGGCGAACGGAGCGTATGTCCCAAACGCCTCGGGATCCCCAATCCGCCCATTCTTTGGCCGTGAGGCGCTCCCTGTCGTATTCGGTTATGCCGGGCTTCCAGAAGACGTAGACGTGCTCGAACTCGTCCACCGCCCGATACGAATTGGAGTGCCACCGGCTGTTAACCCAGCAAGGGTCTTTGCGCCAAATACGCTGGTCGTACAGGAAAAACCCTGCATCCTCCGCCCATTCGGCGACCAAGCATCCGGTGAGCATAATTTTGGTGGAATAGTCGTATTTGCCTCCCCGGACGTTGTTGTCTTCGAGACGGCGTTGGATGGTCTGCTCGCTGCAGCCGAGCATCCGCGCCAGATCGTAACGGCTGGCGTTGGGGTGGCGTTCTTTGGCCGCCAGTATCTCGTTTCTCGTGACCGCGACTTTCTTGCGGCGGACGTTGTCGGCCTGAAAGCGAGGGATGGACTCGTCGGGGAAGCACAGGATGTCGCCGATGTTGACCGCCAAAAATCCGCCGGGCTTGATCACGCGCTCGTGCAAACGGATCACTCCCCCCACGAGGTCCTTCCATCCGTCGAAATCCAGATGGCTCTCGTAGGACTTCCCGACGTAGTACGGAGGGGACCAGAAACTCAAGTCCACGGCGGCTTCGGGAATCGCGCCCATCAGACAGCGCGCGTCTCCAACGAGGATGCGGTCAAGCCATGGGGCCGACCTTTCGTCCGCTCCGGAGTCGGCGCAGTCCAAGCCGGGCTCCAAACCCGACCGGCCCCGACGCTCAGTTTCGAGCGGGGCGAGCGCCTCTGTTTGCGTTGCGGGATGTAGGAGCATGCCGTGTCTTTGCCTAGCCTCCATGCGTGATAAGGCTATCTAACTACCATCCGCTCGCCGCGTCAATAGGGCGATGGCGCGCCGTCTCCTGCCGTGTCCCTCAGACAGGCGCCCGAGCCCCTGTCCCAGCCCCATCGCGCTAGCCGCAGCCGGTCGCCTCCCCCTAAATCCCGTAGAACGCCTTCGGGTTGTCCTCCAGGATCTTTTGGGCGACGCGCTCCGTGATGCGGCCTTCGGCGGCCCAGCGGCGCACGGCGTCTATCGCGTCGGGCTCGGCGGACGTGTCGAAGTGCGAGTAGTCCGTCCCCATCATCAGGCTGTCCTCCGTGCCGAAGCGCAGGATGTACGAAACGTCCTCGACGGCGTCGACGGCGACGAAGAACCGGTTGTCGCGGAAGAGGTCGGCCCCCATATCGAAGGAGCGTATCCAAGAGCGGCGCTTCTTCTCGGCGGCGAGGCGGTCGAGCACGTAGGGAATCCATGTGGAGCCGGCCTCGATGAAGCCAAAGCGCAGGTCGGGAAACTTGTCGGGCACCTGGTAGAGGACGAGGGCGTGGAAGGCGTCCATAATCGGCACGCCGCCGAGCCCGTCGCCGTGGCCGAGCCGCGCCTCGGTGGGGTTGCCGGTCCCGGTGTGGACGCAGATCGGGAGGCCGAGCGCCTGCGCCTCTTCGTAGACGGGGAAGAAGTAGGGGTCGCTGACGCGCCTGCCGTGCTCCAAGCCGCGCTTGAACACGCCGACCGCGCCGTTCTCCTTCGCCCAGCGCAGGTAGGAGACCGACGCGTCTATGTCGAGCAGCGGCGGGACGGCGACCCAGCGGAGCCTGCCGTTCGTTGGAGCGCACTTGCCGGCGACGTAGCGGCTCCAACTGTCCGTGAGCGCGCGCTCGGCGGCGGGATTGCCGGTGACGTAGGAGAGGAAGAAGGTGGGGTAGATGACGTGGACGTCGACGCCGCGCTCGTCCATATGGCGGAGGCGCTCGCCCACGTCCAGCAGTTCGCGGGAGTTGAGCGTCGTGCCCGTGAGCGCGTCGTCGCGGATCATGCGCTGGCGGAGCCTCCCGTCGACAAGCCACCAGCGGCTTGCGGAGGGATCCATTCCGCCGGGCACGACGCCTTCGGGCGGAGCGATGGTCACGGGGCGAAAGCGGGCGGCGGCACCCTCCATAAACCGCCAGGCTTCCTCGGGCTCGTCTATGTGCGTGTCCGCGTCTATGACCGGCATCTCGCGCCTCCCGTCAAGGTTTCGGGGCGCAGTCTACTACGCTTCCGCTTGCGCCGTCGGAGCGCGTCCGCCCATTCCGCCTCCACCGCTTGCGGCGTCCGCATCGCCATTGCCCCTTGCCGTCGTTCCCGCTTGCACGAGCGGGCGAACATGAGCGCGGGGTAAGGGGCGGCGCCGCAATAAATCCAAGCGGCGCGCTCGTTCGTAGATTCCTGAGGAACGTTGGTCGGGGGGAAGCGCGCGCGGGGCATTGGACGGGGCGCGCCGGGCGCGGAGCGTTGAGCGCGCGCCGCCCAATGCCCCGCGCGCGGGGGCGCGTTATACTGAGCGGCGCAATTCCCCGCCGGCCGGCGATACTGCGGATTGCGGAGGCGCGGGCGCATGCGAGCGTTCACTTGGAAGGCGGGGCCCCTCTATCTGTGGCAGGCGCTCGCTCTGCTCATCGTGTTCGGAGGGGCAGGCGCAGGGACGTTCGCGCTCACGCGGGGGGACGGCGCGACGGCGGGCGGGCTCGCGGAGAGCGAGCAGTTGGTCGCGGCGCGGCGCGGGACGCTCGTGAACGCCGTCTCCACCAGCGGGTCGGTCGTCTTCCCGGAGCGCGAGGTCGTCACGTTCAAGGTGTCGGGCGAGGTGGCGGAGGTGCTCGCGTCGCTGGGCGAGGTCGTGACGGAGGGGCAGACGCTGGCGCGGGTGGTTCCGTCGGCGCGGGCGTCGCTGGAGCGCGGAGTCGCGGACGCGGAGGTGCAGTTGCGCGACGCCCGCAAGGCGCTCGCCGACGCGGAAGAGCCGGGCGAGACGGCGGTCGCGGACGCGGACGCGAAGTTGCGCGACGCTAGGGAAGCGCTCGCGTCCGCGCTGCGGCCGGACGCGCTGGCGGTCGCCAACGCGGAGGTGAAGTTGCAAGACGCGCGCAAAGCGCTCGCCGACGCGCTGGACGCGTCGAACGCGGATGCGGTCGCGGAGGCGGAGGCGGCGCTCGCCCGCAGCCGGACGGCGCTGGAGAACGCGCAGGCCGACCTCGCGGTCGCGCGGAAGAGCGAGGCCGACGACGCGGCGACGGGGCGGAAGGCGCTCGCGGACGCGGAGAAGGCTTACCGCGACGTGTTCGCGCAGTGGCTTGGCGTCGCGCTGTCGGACGGCGACTTGCTCCGCACCCCCGCCGAATTGCTCGCCGGATGGAGCGTCGATCTGGACGCGGTGTTCGCGCCCGTTCAGTTCGGCGGGGCGTATCAGCGGAGCGAGTCGCTGACGCCGCCGGCGGAAGACCCGGAGACGCCGTGGAGCGAGTTCGTCGTGTTTTCGTGGGTCTTCTTCCCTGGCCCGGTGGTGGGGACGTGCGAGAACGACGAGCCCCCCACGATGGGCAGGTGCGCCGACAAGGAGATGAAGGACGCTTGGGACGCGCTGGAGAGCGCCCGCGGCGACTTGGGCAAGACGCTTGCGCGGACGGCGGGGGCGACGCTCGCGGCGGAGCGCGGAGTCGCGGACGCTGAGGCCGCGTTGCGGCGCGCCGACTCCGCGCTCGCGGACGCGCAAGAGGGCGACGCGGCGCTCGCCGCGCAGCGCCGGGCGGCGGTCGCGGACGCTGAGCAAGCGCTCGCCGACGCGCGGACGGTCGACGCCGTGACCGTCGCGCAGCGCCGGGCGGCGGTCGCGGACGCCGAGGATGCGCTCGCGGACGCGAAGACGGTCGATCCGCTGATCGTCGCGCTGCGTCGGACGGAGGTGGCGGTGGCGGAGCACGCGCTGCGGACGGCGCGGGAGGAACTGGCGGGAGCCGACCTCACGGCGCCCATCGCGGGCCTCGTGGAGGACGTTTCGATCAAGGCGGGCGACCTCGCGCAAGGGCGCGGAGACGGCGCGGCGCGCCCGTCCATCACCGTCGCCGACCTCTCCATTGTCGAGGTGGGCGGCTCCGTGGACGAGGTGGACGTCTTGCAGGTGTCGACGGGCGTGTCGGCGGAAGTGACGCTGAACGCGCTGGCGGGGCGGACGCTGCGCGGAGAGATTACGGAGATCGGCGCGGCTTCGACCTCGCAGTCGGGCGTCGTGACGTTTCCGGTGAAGGTGAGGTTGGACGTTCCGGCGGACGTGAGTTTGCGGGAAGGGTTGAGCGCGACGGCGCGGGTCGTCATCGCGCAATACGACGACGCGCTGCTGATTCCGACGGCGGCGGTCGGGGGGAGCGTCGTCGCGCCGACGGCGCGGGTGTGGAGCGAGGGGAGCGTCGAGGAGCGGGCGGTTCGCATCGGGGCGACGGACGGCTTCTGGGTCGTGGCGCTGGAGGGGCTCGAGGAGGGCGAGCAGGTCGTGATGCCGGAGCCAGCGGCGGCGAATTCGTTCGGCGGATTCGGGGCGTTCGGCGGGCCTCCCGGAGGGCGCAGAGGCGGGCCGGCGGAGTTCGAGGACGACTTCTAGCGGGGGGCGGCGGCGGCGATGAGCATCATAGAGACGCGCGCCTTGCGGAAGGTGTACCGCCTGGGGGCGGTGGACGTGCCCGCGCTGAACGGCGTGAGCGTGAGCGTCGAGCGCGGCGAGATGGTCTCCATCGTCGGGCCGTCCGGCTCCGGCAAGTCCACGCTGATGAACATCATCGGATGCTTGGACGCGCCGACGTCCGGGGGGTATCTGCTGGAGGGAGAGGAGGCGAGCGGCTGGGGCGACGGGCGGCTCGCGGACGCGCGGAACCGGAAGATTGGGTTCGTGTTTCAGACCTACAACCTGCTGCCGCGCCTGACGGCGCTGGGGAACGTGGAACTGGCGCTGCTGTACGGCGACCGGCGGAACGCCCGCGAGCGGTCGCTGCGCGCGCTGGAGTCGGTCGGGCTCGGCCATCGGAGCCGGCACCGGCCGCGGGAGTTGTCGGGCGGAGAGCAGCAGCGGGTCGCCATCGCGCGGGCGCTGGTCAAGCGTCCGTCCATCGTGCTTGCGGACGAGCCGACGGGGGCGCTGGACAGCCGCTCCAGCGTGGAGATTATGGCGATTCTGCAGCGGCTGAACCGCGACGAGGGGCTGACGGTGGCCATTGTGACGCACGAGCGGGAGATCGCGGAGCACACGCGCCGGATCATCTCGATGCGCGACGGGTTGATCGTCGGGGACGAGCCCGTCGCGTCGCCGCGGCGGGCGCAGCCGGCGGAGGCGGAGGGCGCATGAGGCTGCTGGCGCTGCTGGGCACGGCGTGGACGTCCATCGGCGCGAACCGCCTGCGGACGGCGCTGACGCTGCTCGGCCTCGTGATCGGGGTCGCGGCGGTCATATCGCTGATGTCCATCGGGCGGGGCGCGCAAGCGGAGATCACGAGCAGCATCGAGTCGCTCGGCTCCGACCTGCTGTACGCGCGTCCGTTCGGCGGGGACTTGACGCTGGACGACGCGCTGGCGCTGGTCGATCCGGTGTACGCGCCGAACGTGCTCCGCACCGCGCCGGAGATCAACCTCTTTGGGTCGGTCGCCTATCGGGAAGAGGGGGCGTTCACGCAAATTCAGGGCGTGACGTCGGATTTCGCGCCCGCGCGGAACTTCGAGATCGAGCGGGGGGAGTTCATATCGCCGGCGCACGTGCTGAATCGCAGCGCCGTCGCCGTGCTCGCGCCGGAAACGGCGAGCCTGGTGTTCGGCGAGGGGCGCGACCCGGTGGGGTCCGAGGTCTTCATCGAGGGCGAGCGCTTCGTCGTGATCGGCGTGACCAAGAGCAAAGGCGGAAACGCTTTCGGCAGCGAGGACGACCGCGTGTTCGTTCCGCTGACGACGGCGTTCTTCCGGCTGTCGGGAGGGCGGACGATAGAGGGCGCCGTGACGGTGGACACGATCAACGTGCAGGCGCTGCCCGACCGCGTCGACGAGGCGGAGCGCGAGATAACGACGCTGCTGCGCCTGCGCCACCGGATAACGGACGAGGACGATTTCTCCATAGATACGTCGCAAGCCATCATCGATCTGATCGGGCAGACGACGAACACGCTGACGGTGTTCCTCGGGTCGGTCGCGGGCATATCGCTGCTCGTCGGCGGCATCGGCGTGATGAACATAATGCTGGTGTCGGTGACGGAGCGGACGCGCGAGATCGGCATACGGAAGGCGCTGGGCGCCCATCGGAGCGACATCTTGGCGCAGTTCGTGACGGAGGCGGTGCTGCTGAGTTTGGGCGGGGGTTTGCTGGGGGTCGCGGCGGGCATAGGAGCGGCGCGGCTGCTGGACGGCGTCTCGCTGATCGGGATTCCGGTGACGACGGTGGTGAGCGGCAACATCGCGGCGCTGGCGCTGGGCGTTTCGGCGGGCATCGGGCTGTTCTTCGGCATCTACCCGGCGGCGCGGGCGGCGCAACTGCATCCGATAGAGGCGCTGCGGCGCGAGTAGCAACGGCGGCGCCTCCGCCGGTTCGCGGGGCGCAGGAGGTCAACGGTGGGAGCGAAGGCATTTACGCTGGCGCTGCTGGCGGTCGCGGCGGCGGGAGCAGGCGCGGGATACGGCGCGACGTTCGTCTTTCCCGCGCCGGAGACGCCCCCGGCGACGTCCGCGCTTGCGCCGGACCCGGTCGGCGGAGGCGCGGGGAACGGCGGGGCCGCGAACGGCGCGCAAGGCGGCGGCGAGGCGTTCAGCGTGGACGACCTGCCGCCGGAAGTGCGGGAGGCGATGGAGCAAGACCCCGAACTGGCCGCGCAGATCCGGGAGGCGATAGAGTCCGGGCAGATTCCGCCGGGCGCGTTCGGGCCTCCGGGCGGCGGCGCGGGAGGCGGAGGGAGCGCTCCGGGGTTCGCCGGAGGCGGCGCGACGGCGCTGATCGGAACGGTCGTCTCGTTCGCGGACGAAACGCTGCGGCTGGAGACCGCCGACGGCGAGGCGGAGTTGGCGGTCGCCCCGGACACGCCAGTGAACGTGACGATGTCGCCGGCGGACGCGGGGGCGTACTTAGCGGACGGCGCCGAAGTGACGGTCGCGGCGCAGACGGATGCGTCGGGGGCGCTGTCGGCGCTCGCCGTGTTCGCCGGCCCTCCTCCCGACGAGTTGGCGCAAGCGCCCGGCCTCGCCGCGTTCGTCACGATCATCGCGGGAACGGTCGAGGCGTTCGCGGACGGAACGCTGACGGTGGCGGGCGAGGACGGTTCTACGGACGTCGGGATAGGCGATCAGACGCTCGTAATGGCGTCGCTGACGGCCTCGGACGCCGGGGATGAGTTGGCGGAGGGCGCGAGCGTCACGGCGTTCGTGGAGCGCGGCGCGGACGGCGGCCTCTTGGCGTCGAGCATCGAGATTGGCGACGCGGGCGGCGGATTCGGCGGCGGGCCCTTCGGCGGCGGCGCGGGATTCGGGGGCGGCGCGTTCGGGGGCGGCGCGTTCGGGGGGCAAGGCGGAGCCGGATTCGGGCAGTTTCCCGGCGCGGACGGGCAATCGCCTGAGGCGTCGGGCGGCGCGGAGCGCCCGGACGCGGACGAGCGGGCGCAGCGCAGGGTCGTGCGGCGCGTAACGGGAGGCGGCGCGCGCCAGCGGTGACGGGGGAGGGGGGCGAGGGGAGGTTCCCTCTTCGGGGAACCCCGCCCTAAAACCGTCATTCCCTCGAAAGCGGGAACCTACTGAGGGTCGTCTGCCCCGCGAAAGCGGGAACGCCAGTCCCCCGCCCGGCGCGGAAGCGCCCGCAACCCGCAACCTTGTTTCATTGGCGCGCGGGCGCGCGGCGCATAGAATTTCGGCAAGTTTCTCCTGCGGCGGGACGCCTCGCCGCAAGCGAAGGGAGCGGCGCTGCGCGTAACCGGCGGAACGGCGAGAGGCGTTCCTCTCAAATCGCCCAAAGCCCCCGGCGTCCGGCCCACGACCGACCGGGTCCGGAGCGCGCTGTTCAACATTTTAGCGCGGCGCGGAACGGAGGGCGCTAGGGCGGTCGACCTCTTCGCGGGGACGGGCTCGCTAGGGATAGAAGCGTTGAGCCGGGGCGCCGCGAGCGCGGCGTTCGTCGAGGCGGACCGGAGACAGACGGCGGTGATAGAGGCGAACTTGCAAGCCACGGGATTCGCGGACAAGGCGGAGGTGATCGGGGAGCGCGCCGAGCGCGCCCTCCACCGCCTCGGCCCGCGCGACCTCGTGCTGATGGACCCGCCCTACGCGCAGCCGTTTCCCGCCGCGCTCATCGCCCGCATCGGCGAGACGGGCGTCCTCGCGGAGGGCGGCGTCCTCGTCTGCGGCCACGCCTCCCGCGTTCCCGCCGACGACCGCTGCGGCGGCCTCGTCAAGCGGGACGACCGCCGGTACGGAGACTCGTCGCTCGCCTTCTACGGCCACGCGCAAGAGGCGGCGCGATGACCACCGCGATCTACCCCGGCCGCTTCGACCCGGTGACCGCCGGGCACTTGGACATTCTCCAGCGCGCGTCGCGGCTTTTCGACAAGGTGATCATCGCCGTGTTCGAGGCTCCGGAGGCGCGGACGACGTTCTCCGCCGAGGAGCGCGTCCGCTTGATCCGCGAGGCGGCGCGGGCCATTCCGAACGTGGAGGCGCAGGCGTTCAGCGGCCTCGTGGTGGACTACGCCAAGGCGCGCGGGGCGGCGGCCATTGTGCGCGGGATACGTATGCACGCGGACTTCGAGTACGAATTCGAGATGGCGCTGATGAACCGCCGCCTCGCCCCGGAACTCGACGTGGTTTGCCTGATGACCGACGGCCGGTATCAGTTCGTCCGCGCCAGCCTACTCAAGGAAGTGGCGCGGCTGGGCGGAGACATTACGGGGCTCGTTCCCGACAACGTTATCGAGGCGCTCGCGGAGCGCTTCGCTCGGTAGGCGCGCCGGGCGCCCGCGCCCGAATCATCGCCCGCAAAGGAGGAGACGATGGAAGTTCTGGACTTGATGGACAGACTGGAGAGCATGGCGGTTCAGGCCAAGAAGATGCCGATGAGCAAGCGCTCGATGGTCGACGCCGAGGAGTTGCTCGGGCTGATAGACCAGATGCGGGTCGCTATGCCGCGCGATCTGCAGGAGGCGCGGGAGATCATGGAGCGGCGCGAGCAGATCGTGAGCCAGACGATGGCGGACGCGCGGCGCATTCGCACGACCGCCGAGGGGGACGCGCGGCTGCTGGTGAACGAGACGGAGATGGTGAAGGCGGCGCAGGAGCGCGGCCGGGAGGTCATCGAGACGGCGAACGCCAAAGCCGCGCGCATCGTGGACGTCGCCGAGGAGGAGGCGCAGCGCCAGCGCATGGGCGCGGACGACTACAGCCGGGAATGCCTCGCCGGCCTGGAGGAGCGGGTCTCCTCGATGCTGAACGAGATTCACGCCGGCCAGCGCGCGCTCGACCCTGGGATGGGCATGCTGCGCTAGCCGCGCCCGCGACATCCGCGTTGCGATAAGGGGCGGGCTCATTACGAGCCCGCCCCTCGCGTTCGGGTTGCGCGGGCCAGGGGGACCCCCGCGTAGACGGAAACCTCGCGCGCCCGTCCGCAGCACCCTCTCCCGCCGCGTTCGCGGCGTCCTCTCCCTTTATAGGAGACCTTTGCATAACTTCCCGCAATCGCGCGCGATGACAGCAAACCCGCAACCGCGAGGAGACAGCAATGTACCGCGAAGCCAGCGTCCCCACCCCACCTACCCCTCCCCCCCGATCACGACGACCTTGGTCATCGTGATCCAGCAGTGGCACGACTCCTCCGACGCGGGCATGGAGGAGGCGCTCCAAGACCGGCTGTCGTTCCGGCGGTTCGCGGATCTCAGGCTGACGGACGCGGTTCCGGACCACTCGACGATCAGCCGGTTCGGAAGAAGATCACGGAGCGGGGGCTTGCGCGGGGGCTGTTCGCGGAGGCGCTACCGGCAGTTGGAGGCGAAGGGCATGCTGGTGAAGAGGGGAACGCTGATAGACGCGACGATCATCGAGGCGCAGGCGCGGCGCCCGCAGTCGGAGGCTGGAGCGCGGAGCGGGACGGACCCCGACGCGGCATGGACGCGGAAGGGGAAGAGGGGGCGCTTCGGCTACAAGATGCACATCGGAATGGACGCGGGGTCGGGGCTGATACGGGGGGGGCAGGGGAGGAGGAGGCCGTTTTTGGCGGACTTGGGCGGTCGAATCGCCTGTTCCGGCGGCGCGGAACTGCTGATCGGGCCGATTCGAGGGTTATGCAAAGGTCTCTTATGGGGAGAGGGGGATACGGGGTTCCCGCCGTAGGCGGGGATGGCGGGCGGCGCTCGGCTACAGCGCGTAGAGGCGCTTCGGGTTGTCGTAGAGGAATTTGGCGAGGCTGGCCTCGGACGCTTTGCCTTCGTCGCGCACTTTGCTGAGCGCGTCCATCTCCGCCGTCGTGTCCGCGTGCCCGTAGTCCGTCCCGATCACGAGGTGGTCGTCGCCCACTCTGTCGACCACGTAGGCGAGGTCGTCTATCGTCTGGCAGCCGACGTAGAGGCGGTACTCCTCCATCAGTTGGGCGTCGCGGGGGTAGGAGCCGGGGACGAGTTTGCGGTTCCGCAGCACGAGGTCGTTCATTACGTAGGGAAGCCACTGGGAGGTGACTTCGATGAACGCCCACCGCAGGTCGGGGAACTTCTCCGGCGTCTTGTGGAGCACGAGGTCGCTGAACGCGCCCACGGTGGGGAACTTGAACGTGGGGAGGCCGAAACTGCGGTCGTTGAGGTCCATCGCGGCGAAGTCGCCTGTGGCGGCGTGGACGGCGATGGGCATATCGAGGCGCTGCGCCTCGGCGTAGACGGGATGGAAGTAGGAGTCGGAGAGGAGCATTCCCTGCTCGTGGCCGCGGAAGAAGACGGCGCAGGCGCCATGCTCCTTGCCGAAGTTGATCTCCTCTATCGCCTTGTCCATGCTCATCAGCGGGGGGATGACCGCCCAGCGCAGGCGTCCGCCGCCTTTCGCCCAGACGTCGGCGAGCCAGCGGTTGTAGGCGCGCGAGAGGGCGTAGTCGGTGTCGGCGTGGCGCGTGAGGGGGCGCAGGAACATCGTCGGGTAGAGGATGTGCGTATCCACGCCCAACTCGTCCATATGGGCCAGGCGCGCCTCGATGTCCGCCGCCTCGCGCGCCGCCGTGGGGAACTCGGGGCCGACGTTCTGGTTCATGCGCCAAGCGCGGCCTTCGAGGAACCAGTACTTGTCCGCGTTCGCGCCGTCCTCGCGGACGAGCACGATGGGTTTGAGTTTCTCGTCCTCCTCGCGCAGGTATTCGAACGTACGGGGCGTCTCGATCACGTGGCAATCGGCGTCTATCACCCGCGTCGCAACGGCTGTGGTCATCGGAGGGCCTCCCTCTGGGCGATGTCGGCGCAAGATTACTACAACCGCAAGGGGGGCGGCGCGTCTCTTCCGCGCTCCGCGCAGGCGGCGTCGGCGCTTGGCGAACTAGGCGAGGGCTCGCTAGGCGGACGGTGCTAGGTCTCCAGCGGGGTGTCGTCGCGGTTGGCCCATTCGCCCATCGAGCCGTCGTACATACGGACGGACGGATGGCCGATGAGCGCGAGGGCGAGCGTGGCGTGCGCCGCACGCACTCCGCCCTGTCAGTAGACGTGCACGCGCTTGTCCGGCGTTATGCCGAGCCCGCGCGCGATCTCCTCGATCTCCTCGCGGGGCTTGAACGTTCCGTCATCGCTTACGAGCGCCGTCCACTCCAGATGGCGCGCGCCCGGCACGTGGCCGACGCGGGCGTTGCCGCGGGAATTGGCGCCGGTGTGCTCGTCGAGCGACCGGACGTCCCAGATCACGGCGTCGGGGTCGCCTATCGCGGCGCGGAGCGACTCCAAATCGGAGTGGACGGCGCGGTCGGGAGGCTTCGGCGTGAACGTCGCGCCGCCGCCGGACGCGGACGACGGGCCGGACTCGATCGGCCTGCCCTCGGCGGCCCACTTGCTCCATCCGCCGTTGAGCACGCGGACGTTGGCGTGGCCGTAGCGCGTGAGCACCCACCAGAGGCGGGCGGCGTCGCGGCTGTTGAACCGGTCGTAGCCGACGACGAGCGCGTCGTCGCCGACGCCGACGGACTCGAACCACGCCTTCGCCTCGTCGGGCGGGGCGACGAGCCTGGGGTTGGCGGAGCCCTTGATCTGCCAGGTGGGGGAGAGCGCGGCGCCGGGGATATGGCCGGCCTCGAACGCGCTCCCGTCCTGCGCCATCTCGATCACGCGGAGGCCGGGGTCGCCCAAACGCTCCGCGAGCCAGTCCGTCTCCACGAGCAGGTCGGTTCGGGCGTAATCGCTCATTGGCGGCCTCCTACAGCGTTGCGCTCCGGCGATCAGGAGCGCTCATTGTACCCCTGCGGCGCGGGGGCTATACTCGCACGGCAAGGCTGGTTCCGCGGGAGACGCGCCGATGGCGGAAGACCAATACGAGCCCCAATCGCTAGACATCGCGCCGGACGGCCTGCATATCGTCTGGAAGGACGGCGTCGAGTCGCTGCTGCCGCACCGCTACTTGCGCGGGCATTGCGGCTGCGCCCAGTGCGTGGACGAAATGACGCGCGTCCGCCGCGTCGGAACCGACGACGTCCCCTCCGACGTTACGGTGGAGGACTACATCGAGATGGGGCGCTACGCGGTCGGCCTGCTTTTCAGCGACCTCCACGAGACGGGAATCTATCCCTACAAACTGCTGCGGGAACTTGGTGGCCGCGCCGCGAGCGAGGGCGGCTGATCGCGAGCGGCTCGCGGGCGCCGCGCCGGGTTAGTTGTCTAGCCCCATCCGCTCCTTGAGCGCGCCTATCGCCTCGTGGGCGCCGTAGACCGTCGTCAACCGTCCGTCCACGCGGACGCGCAATTTGCCGATGTGTCCCGTCTTCGCAAGCAGCCACAGCGACCAGTTGAGCGCGGAGCGCTTCATTCGCGGAAAGGTGCGGATCAACTCGTCGCCCTGGTACTCGAACACCTCGTCCGGGCGGCGCAGCAACTCCTCGTACACCATATTCTGCGTGGGCGGAAGCCCTCCCTCCGCGGGGAGGCTGTAATCGGCGATTTGGGTGATCTTCATAAGACGCGCCCTCCGGCGCCGGCCCCGGCGCGCGGCGCGTCCGCCGAGCGGTCAGGCAAGCAACTTTGGCGTTTCCAGCGTAGAGTTTAGGCAACCGCCTAACTCGCGGGGAAGCGGATTAGCCTGCGCGTAACCGCCTTATCGCGTTATTGCGCCGCGCCGTCCTCGGCGCCTAGCGCCCCCGCCGACGCTCCCGGTCCCGCCGTCGCCCAACCTCTCGGGAGACACGCTCTACCGAACGAACCAGGCGGTCAACTCGCTGACTCACCAGAACGGCTACCTGTACGCCATCGGGGACGGCGACTTGATGCGCATGTCCCCTTCGGCTTCGACGTTTTCGACTACGACCACGAACAACTGGGAGGTCGTCCCGGCGGTCGGTTGAGATTCGGAGGGGGCTAGTGTTCCGCAACGGCGTGGCCTACGGCTTCAACGCCGCGCAGGACGAGGTGCGGAAGGCGCGGCAGCCCTCCGCTCAAACCGCGCAAGCCGCTCCATTCAGACTGCGCAGGGTATACTATGCGCCAATGACGAGGAGATGCGAATCTCATGCGCGCCGCCCTAGATTCCTAGCAAGCCGCGCCCACGGAGCGTAAGAGAATGCCCCCCTGCCGCAAGGTCGGCCCCTTCCGAGCGTCCCCGCTGGACGCGACTAAATGACGCTTCGCGTTCATATCTCGGTTGCGGCGTTTGTCGCCGCGCTCGTCCTAACGGGCTTCTTGGGAGGCGTGCTCGTGGGGCACAAGCGCTACTTCCCAACGCAAACGCTCTTGGACGCCCGCAAAACCGTTGCTCAGTGGGTCGCTCCTTCAATTGAGTCCGCCGCAAGATTCATCGCGTTCGCCGACGTCGACCCGGATGAAGCCCAAGACCGGAGAATCGAAATCTACGCGGATGGATCAATTGGCGACCGCGTGCTTGCGCATGGCGGACGGTGGACGTTCGCTGATCTGTGCCCTGACAACGGCTGTATCGCCGTGGAGTACGGACGCGACGGGCACCCCGTTCACTCCTACCCCTTCCGCCCAGGCGAATTCGAGGAGGCGCGCGTCATTGCCGAGCCTCGCGAAGCGCCTATCGGCTTCTCCTTGCCGGAGCATACCCACGTAGGCGGCCTGACGCCTTACCCCAACGGCGACCTGCTGGCGACGCTGCATTCATGGAACGCATTTCCTTACGCATTCGGCGCCGTCCGCGTCGACCGCGGCGGCGACCCTATCTGGTTCAGGAACGACTACAGCCACCACTGGCCCTACGTAATGAGCAATTCAGACGAGGCTCTGGTTCCTGCGCTGCGAATCAACGGAGACCTGCGCCCCTACGAGGCGCGCCTGAGCGCCGGGTTGTTGGAACGGATGGAGCGTTGCAACAATGGGCAAGGGCCTTACTTCGACATTGTGAACATCTTGGACGGAGAGGGGCGCGTCCTGCGGGAAATGCCCGTTTTGGAAGCGCTTCTGGATTCCTCTTACGCATCCTCGTTGCTCCACACCACAGACGTTTGCGACCCTGTTCACCTCAACTTCGCGCATCAACTCGGCCCGGACGCCGGCGGCGCGGAAGGAATCGCTCACGGCGACATTGTCGTTTCGCTGCGAAACATCAGCGCGTTCGCCGTCCTTGACGGCGATGACGGCTCGCTTAAGCGGTTCGAGCGAGGCGGATTCGCGCAGCAGCATGCGGTCCGCCATTTATCAGGAGCGCGGTTTCTGATGATGGACAACCAAGGGGCCGGGAACGTCTCGCGGCTGCTGATGGTCGACTTGGCGGACGGGCAAGAGACGACGATATTCCCGAACGAGCGCGCTCCCGATCGTCTGCGGAACTTGTTCACGGAACTCCGCGGCCACATTGATGTATCGCCGGACCGTAGGCGAGCAACCGTCGCCTACTCCGATGAAGGCGTCGCCGTAGAGGTTCGGCTCGCGGACGGCGAAGTCCTCGCGGTCTTTCGATCCTTGCACGACGTGTCCGGCTTCGAAGAGTTCGGCGAGGAGGGGACTGAGCGGGCTGCGCTATTCCGAATGATGGGCGTATACTACGCGTCGGACGATGATGAGGAATAAGTTGCGCGCCGCCTTGACAGCAATCGCCGCCGCGACCGCCTACATCGGCCCGGGAGCGGGCATCGGGGCGATCGGCTCGCTCATCGCCGTCGTCAGCGCGGGGGTTCTGACGCTCATTGGGCTCGTCTGGTATCCCGTCCGCCAACTGCTGCGCTTTCGCCGGTCGCGCCGCGATGACGACGCGCGGGAGTAGGCGAGGCCGCATTCGCTAGGCGTTCCGCGCAATGCAATTCGAGAGCCGACACGGCGGACTCGACCGCCTTCTGCACCGCATCGCGTTCTGCTCCGCCGGAGCGCAGAAGGCGCTGGCGGACATAGAAAGCCGCGTCTACGCAAAGCGGCTCTCCTCTGTCGAGGCGGGCCGGCCCGTCTTCATCGCGTCGCTCCCCCGAGCCGGAACGACGCTTCTGCTGGAGGCGTTCGCCGCCTCAGGCGCGTTCGCCTGCCATTCCTATCGCAATATGCCGTTTCTCTTCACTCCGCTTCTCTGGAACGCGCTCTCGCGCCCCTTTCGGAAGCCCGGGGTCGTGATGGAGCGCGTCCATGCCGACGGCATGACGGTTAGTGCCGACAGCCCGGAGGCGTTCGAGGATGCGCTCTGGCGCGCGTTTTGGCCGGGCAAATACGCAGGCGGGCGCATCGCCCTCTGGAGCGCCGCCGACCGCGACCCGAGCGGCGAGTTCGCTCCGTTCTTCCGCGACCACCTGCGGAAGATCATCGCAGTCTCGTCCCGCAACCCGGCGGAGCCGACGAGATACGTTTCCAAAAACAACGCGAATATCGCGCGCCTTCCCTATATTGCCCGCCTCTTCCCCGACGCGACCATCATCGTTCCGTTCCGCAACCCCGTGGACCACGCCGCGTCCGCGCTGCGCCAGCACCGCAGATTCGAGGAAATCCACGCCCTCGACCCGTTCGCACGCCGCTATATGCGCGACACCGGGCATTTTGACTTCGGCGCGAACCTGCGGCCTATCGCTTTTCCGAACGCTCCGCCTCCCGATGCGGAAGCCGTGCGAACGCCGGGATTCTGGCTGCAGTACTGGCGCGCCGCTTTCGCCCATCTGCTCCAAATCGCGCCTCCCAACGCCGTGTTCGCAAGTTATGACGCGCTCTGCGCCGACCCTGACCCGGGGCTCCGCCGCCTCGCGGCAAAGGCGGGAGTCGCCGAGGAGCGCTTGGCCTCGTTCGCTCCCCGCTTCCGTCCGCCGAACCGATATGACGCCGCCGCGCTTGGCCTAGACGCGGGACTCATCGAGGAGGCGGGCGGCGTTCACGATCAGTTGCTCGCCCGCGCAAACGAGTGAATCCGCTCGCCGTGGGTATTCCCCGCTGTCGCTTGTCCCCGGATGCCCGCGAGCGACTCGGCCTCAGCGATTGCGCTCGGCGCCCGATGACCAACGGCCCCGCTATCCCGTAAGATTAGGAACGCCCCCAGCCAGCAAGCCCCAAGAGGAACGCAAATCTATGCCGCTGCTCCACGAAACGACGCGCAAGGGCGCGACCATCGCCGACTCCGAAGCGCGGGCCATCGCCGAGAAGTTGCGCGGCCGCATCGCCGGCGAGGTCCGAATGGACTACTACGACCGGCTAATGTACTCCACCGACGCGTCTATCTATCAGATGACGCCCGTCGGCGTCGTGCTCCCCCGCAGCGCCGACGACGTCGAGGCGGCGATCCTGACGGCGCGGGAGCACGGCGTGCCCGTGACGCCTCGCGGCGGAGGCACCGCCCTCGCCGGACAGACGACGAACCACGCCATCATGATGGACTTCTCCAAGTTTATGCGGAGCGTGCTGGAGGTCGCGCCGGAGGAGCGGTGGGCCCGCGTCCAGCCCGGCATCGTCAACAACCACCTCTCGGCGGCGGTGCGCCAGTACGGGCTGATGTACGGCCCCGACCCGGTGACCAGCGCCCGCGCCACCGTCGGCGGCGGCATCGGCAACAACTCCTGCGGCCCCCACTCCGTCATCTACGGCAAGACGCTCGACCATATCCTCGACGTCAACGCCGTGCTCTCCGACGGCAGCCGCGCGCATTTCGCCCCCCTCAACGGCGAGGCGCTGGAGGACAAGTTCGCCCGCAACGACCTCGAGGGCGCGGTCTACCGCGAAACGCGGCGCCTCGCCTGGGAGCACGCCGACGAGATCGCCCGCCGCTTCCCCCGCATCCTCCGCCGCGTGATGGGCTACAACCTCGACGACTTCGCCGGCGACGGCCCGATGAACCTCACGCGCGCCGTCGTCGGATCGGAAGGCACGCTCGCCGCCGTAACGGAGGCGCGGGTGAACCTCGTGCCGCTGCCCGCTTGCAAGGGGCTCGGCGTCGTCCACTTCACCGACCTCATCGCCTGCATGGAGGCGTCCGTTCCGATTCTGGAGCACAGCCCGTCGGCGGTCGAACTCGTCGGGCATATGATCATTGACAACTGCAAGGTGAACCCCGGCTACCGGCGGCTGCTCGACTACTTCATCGGCGAGCCGCGCGAGTTGCTCTTCGTCGAGTTCTACGGCGACTCCCCCCGCGAGGTGCGGGCGAAACTCGACGGCCTGAAGGCGGATATGGAGCGCCGCGGGCACGGCTACGCGACGATGATCACCAACGACCCCGACGAGCAGCGGCGATGGTACGCGCTCCGCGAGGCCGGGCTGGGCCTGGCGATGGCGCTCAAGGGCGACGCCAAGCCGCTCCCCTACGTCGAGGACACCGCCGTCTCCCCGGAGCAGTTGCCGGAGTACGTCCGCAGATTCGAGGAGGTCGTCGCGCGGCACGGAACGGAGGCCGCCTACTACGGCCACGCCTCCACCGGCTGTCTTCACATTCGCCCCGTCGTCAACGTCAAGCAGGAGGAGGGCGTCGAGAAGATGGCCTCCATCGCCGAGGACATCGCCGACCTCGTGCTGGAGTTCGGCGGCAGCCTCACCGGCGAGCACGGAGACGGCATCGTGCGCGGCGTCTTCACGGAGAAGATGTTCGGCTCTGAGTTGTATCAGGCGTTCAAGGAACTGAAGCAGGCGTTCGACCCGGACTCCGTGATGAATCCGGGAAAGATCATCGAGACGCCCGGGATCCGCGAGAACCTCCGCATCGGCCCCGCCTACAAGGCGCTGGACGTTCCGACCTATCTGGACTTCAGCGAGGACGGCGGATTCGCGGCGCACGTGGAGATGTGCAACAGCCAGGGCGCGTGCCGCAAGATGGACGGCGGAATGTGCCCGTCGTTTATGGCGACGCGCGAGGAGGAGCACTCGACGCGCGCCCGCGCCACGATGCTGCGGATGATCCTCAGCGGCAAACTCCCCGCCGCCGAACTCACCGGCAAGCGCCTGCAGGACACGATGGACCTCTGCGTCGAGTGCAAAGCCTGCAAGGCGGAGTGCCCCTCCAACGTGGATATGGCCAAACTCAAGGCCGAGACGATGAGCAAATACTACGAAGAGCGCGGCGTGCCGCTCCGCGCCCGAATGTTCGGCGAGATCGCGGCGCTCAGCCGCGTCGGGCAGGCCGCCGCCCCGCTGACGAACCTGCTGAGTTCGCTTCCGCCCGTGAAACTGCTCGCGGAGCGCGCGCTCGGCGTCTCCCGCCGGCGCCCCCTGCCCAAGTTCGCCCGCCGGAGATTCTCCTCGTGGTTCGCAAACCGCCCGCGCAAACGCGCCGGAACCCGCGGCGACGTCGTCTACTTCCATGACACGTTCACGGAGTATATGCACCCGGAGGTCGGGCAGGCCGCCGTCCGCGTGCTGGAGGCGCTGGGCTACGCCGTCCGGATCGAGACGCGGCGCGGCTGCTGCGGCAGGCCGCTCATCTCGAAGGGGCAACTGGGAAAAGCGAAGCGCTGGGCGCGCGCCAACGTCGACGTCCTCGCGCCTCACGCCCGGCGCGGCTCCCTCATCGTCGGCGTGGAGCCCTCCTGCCTCCTCACGCTGCGCGACGAGTACCCGGGACTGCTGCGCGACGAATCGTCGCGGATCGTCGCGGGCAAAGCGCTGATGCTCGACGAACTCATCGCCCAACTCGCGGCGGATGAGCCGGACGAGGTTCGCGCCGCGTTCTCCCTCCGGGGACGGCCGAACGTTCAGGTGCACGGCCACTGCCACCAGAAAGCGGTCGTCGGCATGGGCCCGACGATGGACGCGCTCCGCGCCGCGGGCTACGAGCCCGAACTCATAGACTCCGCATGCTGCGGGATGGCCGGAACGTTTGGCTTCGAGAAGGAGCACTACGAAACGTCGAAGGCGATGGGGTCGCTCAAACTGTTCCCCGCGGTGGACGCGCCGGAGCGGAGCGGGTGGCCGGTCGTCGTCTCCGGGGTCTCCTGCCGCCAGCAGATTGGCCACTTCACGAGCAAGACGCCGCGCCACTGGGCGGAGCGCCTCGCCGACGCCTTGCGGTAGGCGCGGGCGCGGCGAAGCCAGCCACAAGGACGGCGCAGACGGCCTCTCCCTCCCTCATCCGCGCCATTCCCGCGAAGAGGGATTCCCTCCTCCCCTTACCTGCCCGCGATGCGGCGCCAACTTTGCATAACGCCGACGCCCTCGCGGGGCAAGACGATGACGGCGAAGACGATGGGCGGGATGAAGAGTATGAGGTGCAGGATGAGCGCGAAGCCGAGGTTGAGTTCGCGGTTGGGGTAGCCCAGCGCCGAGAGGATGAATTCGGCGGCGGCCTCGAACGAGCCGAGCGCGCCCGGCAGCCCGGGGAGCGAGGTCGCGAAGAAGAGCGATCCGAGCGTCACGATGAGCGCGTGATGCATCGGCAGGTCGAGCCCCATGCCGCGCGCGAGAAGCCACGCGGCAGGGCCGAGCATCAGCCAGTAGGCGATGGTGAGCAGTCCAGTGAGGCCCATTCGCCGCTTGCGGCGGAACATCGCGCTAATGGCCTCTTCGTAGGTGAGCAGGCCGGGAATGCGCCCCAGCGCGGGGAAGCGCCGCGCGATTTTGCCGAGGTTCAGGATCAAGCCGAACATCAGAATGACGATGATGATGAGCGCGACGACGGGGACGGCCTGCTGGCGGATTCCCGGCAGGAAGAGAATGGCGGAGAACGTGAACGTCATCGTCACCATCAGATCCTGCGCGCGCGTGGTGAGAATGGTCGCCATCACCATCGGGGCGGGATGCTTGTCGCGCAGCGTGAGCATCGTGAGGACGGCGGGCTCGTCGAGCAGGCGCACGGGCGAGACGTTGTTGAGCCCGAGCGCGGACATTTCGACGATGAAGAGGCGCCGGAGGGAGACGCGCGCCATCACCCATTGCATGCGCCAGCGGACGGCGCGGGTGAAGGCGGACGCGAGGCTGAGGGCGAGCGCGCCCGCCGCCGCGGGAAGTTCGGCGCCCGCCAGTTGCGTCCGCACCTCCGCCCAGTCTATGCCGCGCACGGCGAGATAGAGGAAGAGCGCGCCCAGCGCGAACCCGAACCCGACGACGAAGCGCGGGTTCCATGCGAGCGCGATGACGAAGCGAATGACGGGCATAGCGGAGCGTCAGCCGAAGAGATCCTCGCGGGAGAGGGGCGCGCCCGCCGCGCCGACGGACGAGTAAAACTCCTCGTCGTAAGAGCGCGTCCGGACGACGACGGGCATCGGAAGGGCGTGGCCGAACATCAGCGACTGCCGCTGCGCCTCGAGGCGGGCGATGACGCCGCGCAACTCGCGGGAGCCGGGCGCGCCGGCGAGAACGGCCTCGACGTCGCGGTCGTTGTCCAACTGGCAGACGATGCGCGTGCCGACCTGGCTGAGCACCTCGTCGTCTATGCCCGCCGGGCGCTGATCGACGACGAGCAGCGTCACGCGGTACTTCCGCATCTCGCGGGCTATCGTTCCGAAGATCGTGCGGCTCGCCACGCCGGGGTCGAGGAAGCGGTGCGCCTCCTCTATCGTGATGACGAGGGGCGCGGGCTGCGCTCCGCCCTGCGCCAGAGCGCGCTCCGTCTTCTTGCGGTACTCCTCGTGAATGCGGCGCGTGATGAGGTTGGCGACGAGGAGATAGGCGGTCAGATTGTCGCCGTGGCGCCCGAACTCAATGACGACGTGGCGGTTGTCGGCGAGGTGGCTCAGAATCTCGCTGACGACGCCCTTGCCGGGGGCGCTCTCGTCAACGAAGCCGAGCCGCTGGACGACGCGGAGCCTGCGGCGGAGCGCGCCGAGCGTCGCGGCGTTCTCGCCCAGTTCTTCGGCGAGCCCGGCCAGTTCGTCGGGAGCGTAGGCGAGAAACCGGGCGATCCAGCCGCCGCCCCAGCGCTCGTTGAGCGTATGGCACGCCTGAACGCCGAGGTCGGTGACGCCGAGCGTGGAGGCGAGCACGGCGACGTCCTCCGGCTCGATCTCGTCGAGGCCGATGCGCGCCTCCGCGTCGGTCGCCGCGCCTCGGCGACGCGACGATTCGGGGTCGAGCGTGAAGACGGAGACGCGGGCGCCGAAGAGTTGCTTGAGGCCCTTGGGGGCGTAGCCGGACTCGCTCGTGCCCTGCCATCCGTACTCGCTGTGCATATCGAACACGAGGTTGACGGCGGTTCCGCGCTGGAGGATGCCGGCGAGCAGGATGCGCGTGAGGAAACTCTTGCCGGAGCCGCTCTTGCCGAACACGCCGTTGGAGCGTTTGACGAATTCCTCGAGATTGAGGCAGACGCGGGTCTCCTCCATATCCAGCGGACTTCCGATCCAGATATGGCGGTCGTCCTCGCCGCCGAAGACGGCCGCGACGTCGGCGGGGGATGCGCGGAAGGCGGGGGAGAAGTGGGGAGGCAGGGAGCGCGCGGGCTGCGGCGCGTCGCCCTCCGCGCTCGTCGCGAGCATCGGGCTGACGGACGCGGTGGAGTAGGCGGTCGCGCCGGAGAGCGCCTCGGCGAGAGCGGGGCCGCCGGATGCGACGGCGAGCCCGACGCGCGGGTCGCTGCTGTCGAGTCGGAGGTCGGTCACGATGCCGAAGAAGCGGTTGATCCGTCCTTGCATCGTTACGAACGCGCCGACCTTGACGTTTTCGACGGCGGGGGCGGCCTCGAGGCGGACGTCCAGCCCGCGGGAGAGCGAACCGCCCACGACGGCGCCGACGCGCTCCGGAGCGCCGGTCTCCGATTCCATGCCGTCGGCGGTCATTCGGCCTCGTCCGTCATTCGGTCTCGTCCATCGTCGGCCTCGTCGTCATTCGGTTTCGTCCAGGGGCAGGCGGCGCATAATGGCGGCGAGGCGGGCGGCGTCGGCGGGAAGTTGGGCGGCGACGGCGCGGCACGCGCTCATCAGAAAGGCGCGCGGTTCGGGGAAGCAGGGGGCGGCCTGCCGGAGCGCGGCGGCGATGACGTCGTCGGCCGCGGGGAGCGCGCCGGAGAGGAGGACGGCCGTCCAATCGGCGGGATGCATAAAGGCGGCGGTCTCCTCCGGAGAGCAGGCGTAGAGGAAGGCGTGGACGCGGGGGGGCGCGGGCGGAAGGCGGCGGAAGAGGCGCTCGCCCTCGCGGTGCCCGACGACGGTGAGCGTGACGTCGGTGCGGAGGAGGCGCTCCAGTTGCGGGTGCTCCGCGTAGACGTCGGCTTCGGAGTCGAAGCCGGCGCCGCGGGCGATGACGCGCCTGCCGGGGTCGAGCGCGGCGGCGCTGACGCCGGAGACGATGGCGAAGATATCCTCCCCCGCGCGGACGAGGGCGCCGAGCGGCGGCGCGCCGTAGAGGACGTGGCACTGGCCGATGAGCCGCTCGATGGAGGATTCGACCACCTCGCCGAACTTGGCGGGCGCGGCGTGGGCTGCGGGCGCACTGGACATACGGACATTCTAGCAGCGCGGGGGAGGGGGGGCGGGCAGGCAAGGGGGTGGTTCCGTTTGCGCGGGGAGGGCGGCCATCCAGTAGGTTCCCGCTTTCGCAGGCAGGGCGCCGGAGGGCTCATCCCTTTAAGGGTGGCATCATTTGGCATCATTTTGACTCATTTACTCCTGCGCCCCGGCGGGCGATGAGGCCAGTTCGAGGCCGAAACGGGGCGTTTTGAGGCCGATTTGGGGCTGGATGAGGCCGAAATGAGGCCAGTTGAAGCCGCCGACAGGGGGCGCGTGGTCCGCAGCGGAGGCACTGAGCGCGAGGATCATAGGGACAAGCTTAGGAGAAAAGGAGCGAACGGCGCAAGGGGGAGTTGTCGCAGCAGGGGTAGGTTCCCGCTTTCGCGGGAATGACGTGGGGCGTGGGAGAATGGGGAGACGGGCTTGCGCCCCGTCGTGGGCGCTGGGCGCCCGAATGGATTCCTGCCTACGTGGGAATTGTAGATGTTAGGTAATTCGTTGACAGAATTGGCCAAGGCGACAGGCCATCTGGAGACGAACCATGAAGGACAACCGCAACGACGGCGCCATCAAGCGCAACTACACCCAGAAGCGGCGATTCCTCATCGCCGAATACCAACTCGTCAAGGCCAAGAGCGCCCCAAGTTCCGCTTCGTCCAGGACTTCTACGCCTTCCACGGCGTCAGCCGCCAGACCTTCGCCAAGCGCTGCAACCGCCACCGCGAGTCCGGCGACGCCGATGCCCTCCTTCCCGCCAAGCGCGGCCCACGTTGGAAGTCCCGCCGGACTCTTCCCTTCATCGAACAGCTCGTCCTCGACCAGCGCCGCAAGGGCGTCAACCGCTACGAGACCTACGCTATCCTCCTTCCCAACTGGGCGACCATACGCCGAAGCCCCCGCCATCTACGCCATCCGCCACCGCCACGGCCTCAACCGCTTGACGCCCCCGATGCAGCAGTCCAAGCGCAAGATCATCAAGACGCGCGCCGGCGAGTTGGGCCATCTCGACTGCCGCTACCTCGGCAAGGACCAGATCGTGGGGAGCAAGGGCCGCCGCTACCTCGTGTCCGTGGTGGACGCCCGCGCGCGGCTGGCTTGGGCGGAGGCGGCGACGACCTGAAGAGTCTGAGCGTGATGTTCGCGGCGCTCAAGAGCCTCAACCTGCTGAACGCGGAGTACGGGATTCGGTTCGAGGCGGCGCTGACGGACAACGGGGCGGAGGCGGCCTCGCGGGGGAACTTGGCGGGGCATCCGATGGAGCGGCTGCTGGTGGAGTTGGGGATCAAGCATCGCTGCAGGGGGCCGTACCGTCGGCGGACGAACGGGAAGTGGAGCGGTTCTGGCGGACGCTGAACGAGGAGTTGCTGGAGGGGACGACGTTCGAGACGGCGGAGGAGTTGGCGTGAGGAGTTGGGGCTCTACCTGCTGTACTCCGACACGGCGCGTCCGCATCAGGGATTGGGGGGCAAGACGCCCCTCCAGGCTCTGCAGGATCTGTCAACGAATTACTTGACATCTACAGGAATGACGCGGCGCCTGGGGGTAAGAGAGACGGGGCTAGCGCCCCGTCTCTGGCGCTACCGCGCCGAATGGATTCCTGCCTACTCAGGAATGACGGTGAAGGGAAGGAATGACGACCATGGAGGGCGGGCGTGACGATAACGGAGGGCGGAATAGAGGTCAGCGAGCGCCGGCGATACGCTCAAGGGACGGGGCGCGTAGCGCCCCGTCTCCAAGCCATCCCCGGGGCCACGTCATTCCCGCGAAAGCTGGAACCTACTGGAAGAGCCGATGGACACGAGATTCCTGCCTACGCATGAATGACGATGAGAGAAGGCGGGCGTGACGATAATGGAGGACGCAATGCAGACCAACAAGCGCGGTCGTGAACGGAGGCGCCCAAGGGACGGGGCGCGTTGCGCCCCGTCTCCAAGCCATCCCCGGGGCCTCGTCATTCCCGCGCAAGCGGGAACCTACCGGATGCGCCTTGCCGCGCAAGCGGGAACCTACCCCATCGCGCCCTGCCTACGCGAAGTGGGAACCTGCCGGATGCGCCCTGCCGCGCAAGCGGGAACCCACCGGCGACGTCCGCGCCTACGCGAAGCGCGAACCTTACCCCCCGTTCCGCAAGCCCCCGCGCAATCTGCTATACTAATCCGCAGCGCGAGGCGCGCTTGGCGTCCGCCCCGGGGCCGCCCACTCGCCCGGGGACGCGGGCGCCAGGCGCGCCGCCTTATTTCCCCCAACGAGGCCACGATATGAACGGCGACGCTCCCCTGATACAGGCGGACGGCCTGGTGACGAGCCCCAAAGGCTTCGCGGCGGGCGCGTCCTACGCGGGCATCAAAACCTACGCGCAAGACAAGATGGACGTCGGACTCCTCGTTGCGGACCGCCCTTGCAGAGCGGCGGGCGTCTACACCACCAACAAGTTCGTCTCGCCGTCCGTCACGCTCACGCGGGAGAATATGGCGAAGGGCGGCGCGCGCGGCGCGTTCGTGACGAGCGGCATCGCCAACGCAGGCGTGGGCGAGCAGGGCATGCTGGACGCGCGCGAGTGCCTCGACTTGGCCGCCCAGCGCGCCGGCGTCGAGCCGGACCAACTCGGCGTCGGCACGACCGGCGTCATCGGCGTGGAGTTGCCGATGGCGCTCATCCGCGGCGCGGTCCCCGCGATCTCCGTCAGCGCCGACGCGGAGGGGGGCGCCGCGTTCGCCCGCGCCATTATGACCACCGACCGCGCCCCGAAGTCCGCCGCCGTGACGTTCCGCTGCGGCGAGGGGACGGCGACCATCGGCGGGTGCGCCAAGGGCTCCGGGATGATTCACCCGAATATGGCGACGATGCTGGCGTTCCTCACGACGGACGCCGCCGTCGAGCCGGCGCTCCTCGACGCCGCGCTCCGCGATTGCTGCGACGACACGTTCAATATGGTGACGATAGACGGCGACACGAGCACGAACGATATGGTTCTGCTGCTCGCCAACGGCGCGGCGGGCAACGAAGAGATCCGCGAGGGCTCGCCGGACGCCGAGGCGTTCGCCGCCGCGCTCCGCGCCCTCTGCTCGCATCTCTCCCGCGAACTCGTGCGCGACGCGGAGGGCTCCGCCAAGATATTCTCCGCCCACGTCGAGGGCGCGCTTAGCCGGAGCGACGCCCGCCTCGCCGCCCGCGCCATCGCCGCGTCCTCTCTCGTGAAGTCCGCCGTCCACGGCAACGACCCGAACTGGGGGCGCGTCGTCTGCGCCGCCGGATACAGCGGCGCCGAACTCGACGTCAGCAAAGTGAGTTTCTTCATCAACGACGTCGCGATTATGGAGGCTGGCGTTCCCATTCCCTTCCACCGCGAGAGCGTCATCGCCATTATGAGCAGAGACGAGGTCGCGCTCACCGTGAAACTGGGCTTGGGCGAGCACGCCGCCGTCGCCTGGGGCTGCGAACTGACCGAGGAGTACGTGCAGTTCAACAGCGCGTACACGACCTAGCGCGATGCAAGCCGAAGGCCCTATCGTCGTCGTAAAGATCGGCGGCAGCGCGCTCGGCGCGGACGACACCACGTTCGCCGACGTCGCCGCCCTCCAGCGCGAAGGCGCCCGCCCGGTCGTCGCGCACGGCGGCGGCCCGGCGATCACCGCGTGGATGGCGAAACTCGGCCTCCGCGCCCAGTTCGTCCGCGGCCTCCGCGTGACGGACGCGCCAAGCCTGGATGTCGCCGTCGCCGCGCTCGCCGGCCTCATCAACAAGCGCCTTGTCGCCGACCTGCGGAACGCGGGCGTGAACGCCGTCGGCGTCTCCGGCGCGGACGGCGGCCTGCTGCGCGGAACGATCACGGACCCGGAACTGGGATTCGTCGCCGGCGCGCTGGAGGCCGACGTTGGCCTCGTCGAGACGCTCGCGGGCGCGGGCTGCGTTCCGGTCGTCGCGCCCATCGCCCTGAGCGCGGACGAGCCCGGGCAACTGCTGAACGTCAACGCCGACGCCGCAGCGGGCGCGCTCTCCGTCGCGCTGGGCGCGGAGCGCCTCGTCTTCCTCACGGACGTCGACGGCATTCTGAACGCGGACGGGCGGCTCATCCGCCGCGTTCCGCTAGAGACGGGCGAAAGCCTGCTGCGGTCGGGCGTCGTCAAGGGCGGAATGATTCCGAAACTAGAGGCGTGCCTCGCGGCGGCGCGGGCGGGAGCGCGGGCCGGCATCGTCAATGGAACGCGCCCGGGCGCGCTCCCCGCGTGGCTCGACGGCTCGGGGGCGGGCACGGCGGTGGGCTAGCGGCTCGGGCGCTGGTCGAGGGGACGACCGCCGACGCGAAGGGGCGCTTGGGCAAGCGGATGGGCGGCTCGCCGATAGCGCCGACGCGCCCTCCGCGCCACAATGGGATGCGGCGAAGCGAAGGCAATGGGAAAGCGCGATGCCGGACATCGAAATGCATGAAGTCGACGCCGCTCGCTGGGGCGACTTCGAGCGCTTGTTCGAGGCGCGAGGCGCGCCGAAGTACTGCTGGTGCATGGTGTGGCGGCGCGACGAGAACGGCGAAAGCCCGCGCGGAGGCCCGGCGCGCAAAGAGGCGATGCGCCGCAAAGTCGCCGTAGGCGAGCGCGTCGGCATCCTCGCCTCTTTGCGCGCCGGGCCTCCGCTTGGTGCTCCGTCGCGCCGCACGCCTCCTTTGTCCGGGTGGGCGGCGTCCGCCCGCCGGGCGAGGACGAGTCTCGCGTCTGGTCGATCTCGTGCTTCTATGTGCCGCAGCGTCTGCGACGCAACGGCCTAATGGAGCGCCTCATCGACGCGGCCGTCTCCCATGCTCGGGCCAACGGCGCGTCGGTCGTCGAGGCGTACCCAGTCGCGGCGGACTCCCCAAGTTACCGTTTCTGCGGATTCGTCCCCGTGTTCGCCGCGCATGGCTTCGAGGAGACGGGCAAAGCCGGAACGCGCCGCCGCGTGATGCGCCGGAGTCTCGCGTAAGCGCAATTTCGGTCGGCGTCGCGCGCAAAGAGAGAACCTACTCCCTACGCGCCTCGCCCTGCTTGCGGAAGAGGGAGCCTACCCGCTGCGCCGACGCCCCGGCCGCGTAGGCGAGGGAAATCCCGTTCGCCAAGTAAGATATACTGACGATCCCCCACAGCCTATGCCGCAGGCGCTCGCCTCGGTCGTTTCAGGAGCCCCCGCCGTATGGATAGCCTCGCAGTCGCGGTTCCCGTCTTTCTGATCAGCGCCGTCGTCGTCGTGCTCGCGGGCGTTATGCTGGCGCGCTTCGGCGATCAGGTCGCCGACGTCACGGGATGGGGCGCCCTCTGGGTCGGCACGATCCTCGTGAGCGTCGCGACGTCGCTGCCGGAACTGGTGACGAACATCACCGCCGTCCGGATCGACTCCCCCGGGCTCGCGCTAGGCAACGTGTTCGGCGCAGATATGATCAACATCTTCACGATCTCGATGGTCGCCATCGTGTTCGGCGTCCGCAATCTGTTCAGCGGCCAGCCGATGGACACGCAGCGGCTCGTGCTGGTCGCCGTCGCTCTCGGAATCATCGCGTTCGCGTTCGGCTGGTTCGGCGATTGGGGGCTGGGCCCGACGAGCGTCGGCGCGCTGGTCATCGCCGTCGGATATATCGTCGGCATGAAGTTGGTCTACGACGCGGGGAGCGCGGCGCGGGCGGAAGCCGCGGCGGCTCCCCCCGTCGGCGAGGACGATGGGGGGAGCGTAAGCGCCGCGAAAGTTTGGGGCGGCTTCTTCGCGGCGGCAGCGGTCGTGCTCGTCGCGGCCTACTTTCTCGCGCTGAGCGCGGACGGCATCGCCGAGGCGTCGGGGCTGGGGCGCAGTTTCGTCGGCGTGCTGCTCGTCTCCATCGTAACCACGCTGCCCGAGGCGTCGGTCACCGTCGCGGCGGCGATGCGGAAGTCCTACGGCCTCGTCATCGGCAACATCTACGGAAGTTGCGCCTTCAACCTGTTCGTCATTCCCATCGCGGGGCTCTTCTTCGCGGACGGGCCGCTGCTGCGCGAAATGACCGACGCGCACTTCGTCGCGGCGGGCTTCGCCATCGGGCTTATGACCGCCGGCTTCCTCATCATCCGCAGTTTCAAGACGGCGGCGCTCGCCCCGCTGCGCCATCTGACGTTCCTGCTGCCGCCCGCCTACGTCGCGGGGCTCTTCTTCGTCTACCGGCTGTCGTAGCGGACGCGACGGGGAGCGCTTAGCCCTTGCGCCGGAGGCGTGCGCCGGCTGCGAACGTCGCCATGCACGCGCGCAGACACATAAGACTGGCGTGGGGGTGAAAGACCGTATACTCTCGCGGCGCGGCGCCCGCCCCGACGCGGCCCGCCCGAACGGAGGCCTCGTGAAGATCGACGTTTTCAACCACATCCTGCCCAAGCCCTATTTCGACAAGATGACCGAGATGAGCGCGGAGGGCGCCTATATGATGAAGCGCGTCTCCGCCATTCCGATGCTGTACGACGTCGAGGCGCGGTTCGAGAAGATCGACCAGTTCGGCGAGGACTACAAGCAGGTCTTCTCCCTCAACCTGCCGCCCGTCGAGGTCGTCGCCGGGCCGGAGGACAGCCCGGAACTCGCCCAGATCGCCAACGACGGCATGGCCGAGGTCGCCGCGCGGCATCCCGACCGCTTCCCCGGCTTCGTCGCCGCCCTCCCGATGAACAATGTCGAGGCCGCGCTCGCGGAGACCGACCGCGCGATAAACGAACTCGGCGCGAAGGGCGTCCAAATCTTCAGCAACGTCAACGGGCGGCCGCTCGACGATCCGGAACTCGCGCCGATCTTCGACAAGATGGCGGAGCGCGACCTTCCGATATGGCTGCACCCGACGCGCTCCGCCGAGTTCCCCGACTACGCGGCGGAAGAGCGCTCTTGGTACGATATGTGGTGGGCGTTCGGCTGGCCCTACGAAACCAGCGTGGCGATGGGGCGCATCGTTATGTCCGGCCTCTTCGACAGGCATCCGGACATCAAGATCATCGCGCACCACCTCGGCGGGATGGTGCCCTTCTTCGAGGGGCGCGTCGGCCCCGGGCTCGACCAGTTGGGGCGGCGGAGCGACGACCCGCACGAGGCGGGAACGCTTGGCCGCCTCGCCAAGCGCCCCTACGACTACTTCCGCATGTTCTACGCGGACACGGCCACGTTCGGCTCCGTCCCCGCGACGGAGTGCGGGCTCGCCTTCTTCGGCGCCGACCGCGTTCTCTTCGCCTCCGACGCTCCTTTCGACCCGGAGAAGGGCTCCGGCTACATCCGCTCGACGCTCGCCGCGATGGACGGCGTCACCGCCTCCATCGAGGACAAGCGGAAGATATTCGAGGGCAACGCCCGCCGCCTCCTGAAGTTGGACGATTAGGCGCCGCAACGGACGGCGAACGCGCGCCCTCTTGCCGCCTGCGGCGGCGGGCGCTATACTCCCGCCCACGCAAGGCGATTTCGCTTAGGAGCGTCAATGGCATACGTCGAGATCAGAGACGGCGAGCCGCCCGAGGCCATCGTGTCGCGGTTCCGCGCCGCCGTAACCCGCAACGGCATCCTCAAGGAGCACAAAGACCGCCGGTTCTTCCGCTCCAAAGGCGAGAAGGCGCGCCTCGCCGCCCGCCGCTCCGCCCGCCGCCGCCGCCGCTCCGGCGGCTAGCCTCCCGGCGCAAGCGGCGCGAGGGCAAAGCCCGATGACGCCCATCCGCATAGCCCTCGCGCAGATCAACCCCACCGTCGGCGACCTCCGCGCCAACGCCGACCTCATCCTTGACTTCGCGCGCCAGGCCAAAGAGCGCCGCGCCGACGTCGCCGCCTTCCCCGAACTCGCGCTCCTCGGCTACCCCCCGGAAGACCTGCTCTTCAAGCGCCAGTTCCTCGCGGACTCTCGGACGCTCTTGGAGGAGGTCGCGCAGGCCGCCGACGGCATGACGCTCATCGTCGGCGCAGCCGAATTCACGGACGGCGAGCCGTTTCACCCGGGCGCGTCCCCCTATCCCGGCAACGCGCAGGGGCGCGTCTACAACGCAGCCGCGATGCTGCATAATCGGCGCGTCGCCGCCTTCCACCGCAAGATGATGCTCCCCAACTACGGCGTGTTCGACGAAGCGCGCTACTTCGCCCCCGGCGAGGAGTGCCCCGTCTACGAGATCAACGGCGCGCTCGTCGGCGTGAACGTCTGCGAGGACATCTGGCGCGACCCCGGCCCCGCCGCCGTCCAACGGCTCGCGGGCGCGCAGGTCGTCGTCAATATCAACGCTTCTCCGTACCATCGCGGACGCGGGGAAGAGCGCCGCGCGATGCTCGCCCAACGCGCCCGCGACCACCGCTGCTTCATCGCCTACGTCAATATGACCGGCGGGCAGGACGAACTCGTCTTCGACGGCCAAAGCGCGGCGTTCGATCCCGACGGCCAACTCATCGCCCGGGCGCCCCAATTCGAGGAGGCTCTTCTCGTTTTCGACGTCGATCCCGAAGCCGCGGGCGAGCCCGACGCCGACGCGCTCCGCGCCAAGCCCGGATTCGACGCGCTCGGCCCGCCGCGCCGCGTCTTCCTCTCCGCCGCCCCGGCGGACGCTCCGCTCCGCGAGCCCGCGCCGCCCGCCGTCGCGCCCGAACTCGACCCGCTCGCCGAGGTTCATCGCGCTCTCGTGACTGGAACGCGCGACTACGTTCGCAAGAGCGGCTTCTCCGGCGCCGTTGTCGGGCTCTCCGGAGGCGTTGACTCCGCGCTCACGCTCGCCATCGCCGCCGAGGCGCTCGGCTCCGGCAACGTAACCGCCTACTTTATGCCCTCGCAATATACGTCCGGGCAGTCGGGGGACGACGCCCGCGCGCTCGCCGCGAATCTCGGCGTCCGCCTCGCCGTCATTCCCATACGCCCCGTCTACGACGCTTACTTCGACGCGCTCGCCGGCGAGTTCGCGGGCGCGGACCCCGGCGTCGCCGAGGAGAATCTGCAAGCCCGCGCGCGGGGCAACCTTCTGATGGCCGCATCCAACAAGTTCGGCTGGATCGTCCTCACGACGGGCAACAAGAGCGAAATGGCGACCGGCTACGCCACGCTCTACGGCGATATGGCCGGGGGCTTCGCCGTAATCAAGGACGTCCCTAAGACGCTCGTCTTCCAACTCGCCCGCCGCGTCAACGAAGCCGCCGGACGCGAAATCATCCCCGACGCGATCATCGTCCGCCCGCCCACCGCCGAACTCCGCCCCGATCAGACAGACGAGGATTCCCTGCCCCCTTACGACGTCCTCGATCCGATCCTCGAGGCCTACGTCGAGAACGACCGCAGCCGCGCCCAAATGATCGCGGACGGCATGCCCGCGGACGCGGTCGACCTCGCGATTGGGCTCGTCGACCGGAGCGAGTACAAGCGCCGCCAAGCCCCGCCGGGCGTCAAAATCACGCGCCGCAACTTCGGCCGCGACCGCCGCCTCCCCATCGTCAACCGCTACCGGGAGGGCTAAACGGCGTCGCGGGCGCTATCATAGATTCGGAAAGGGGGCGCGTAATGGTCATCGCGGAGAAACCGATCACAGCGCATTCCCGGCATAGGGACGCGCTCTTCTCGCATTCCAAAGGGATGATCGAGAACGGCGACCGGCTGCAGGCGTGCGAAAAGATATGGGGAGCGGTCGCGCATGCGCTGAAGGTCGTCGCCGACCGCCGCGGCTGGTCTTACGAGTCGCATTTGGACGCTCGCGTCATCGCCGACCACATCGGAGACCTGATGGGCGACGACCGCGTGCGCTGGCTCTTCAGCGTGGTGCAGGACTTGCATGGCAACTTCTACGCAGACACGCTGCCGATGGACGCGATCAAGCGCACGCGAGCGGACGCGCAACTGCTTCTGCGGCTACTGAAGCAGGCCAACAAGGAACTGCCCCGCGACGCCGCGCCCCCGCCCGCCGCGCGCTATCTGGAGCGCGTCCGCCGTCGCCGGCGGCGGGCGGGAACGCAAGCGGGCTAGGCGGCGGCAATTCCTCAGCGCAGCGCCGCTTGCAGAGCCTCCTCCAACTCCGCGAGCGCGGCGTAGCCCTCGAATCGGGCGGCGACGCGGGCATCCGTTCCGATGACGAACGTCCACGATTCGTTGCGGTAGTCGGGGACTTGGTCTATGCCCCATTCCGCGAGATGGGGGGAGAGCGCGCCGAGCGAGAGGTCGCCTTGGATCTCCTGCGGGTTGTCGTAGACCTCGACGTGGATGTAGTCCGCCGCGTCGGGGCGGGCTTGGCGCAGTTCCGAGACGGTGTCGACCTGCGGGCCGCAGGTGGCGGTCGTGCAGAAGGCGGGGGAGGCGAACACGGCAACCGTGGGTCTGCCGCTGAAGAGCGACTCGGCGATGCTGATTTCGTAGAGGGCGGGGTCGGCGCGATAGTGGGAGGTGATGCTCGGCAGATTGCCCCCGGCGGAGCGCAGCGTCTTGGTGTCGCTGAACGGCGCGATTTGGCCGATGTCGCGCACGACCGACGTCTCGTCAACTTGGACGTCGAGGCGCGCCTCGCCCGCGTCCGTCTCGACGTCGAGGCGCCACGCGCCGGCTTGCGGGAACGCGAGGGGTGTCACGTAGGAGCCGCGCGTGCCGAATGGCCATTCGTGGAACATGGCGGTCGCGGTTTCGCCTTCGGCGTCGCCGTCGAGGAAGGTCGTTCGGACGGTCGCTTGGGGAGCGCGGACGAGCGCCGTTCCGGAGGCGAGCAGGAAGGCGACGCGCTGCGTTCCCGTCCGCAGGACGGTGGTGGCGAGGATGATTTCGACGTCGGCGGTTTCGGCGGCGGACAAGGGCGCGGAGTCGGGCGCCGGGGTTGCGGTCGGGGCGGGCTGGGCGGCGCAGGCGGCGGCGAGGGCGCAAGCGGCGAGGAGAGCGGCCGCCGCGCGGAGGCGCAGGGGCGGCGTAGGGGACGCTCCCGTTATGGACCTATGCATATCCGCTTCGCTCCTGCCGGCATGCCCATTGCCGGGCGGAATTGGCGAAAAGCGCTCATTCGCCCCATGCGACGCGGGGATCCGCGCCTCTGACTTCGGTCCATCGTAGCAGGGGAGCATTGATTACACGCATGGCCGAGGCCCGTCCAATCCGCCAATTTCTCCAAGCGGCCGAACCGGGTCGATCAGCAGAGGTCGTCATACGAGACGAGCCATGCCGATTCGCCAATCAGCGTCGACTCCTTGAGCGCGCGAGGAAGCGTTCGAGGCGGTCGGCGCATTCGAGATGCGTCTCTCCCGCCCGCTGTCCCCCGCCCCCGCCCCCCTCGCGGTTGCGCGGAGGCGCGCTTTGCGATAAACAGGGCGGCGCGCCTATGATTCCGCCGTTCGCAGAGACGCCGCCTCTCCCGTTGCCCGCCGCCCGCTCCGCCGGACGCTCGCCGGACGGGCGGGCGCAATGAGCGCCCCGAGGCGCGGCGGAGCGCGACGGTCGGCCTACGCGACCCGCGACCTCACGACCGGGGACACGCGGCGCAATCTCTGGTTCCTCGCTTGGCCGCAAATGGTGGCCGGCCTCTTCAACGCATCGGATCAGGTCGCGGACATCTTCTGGGCGGGGCGCGTCGCCGGATTCGGGGCCATCGGCGGCATCGGCGTCGCCCAAGCCTATGGCCAACTGATTATGATGGCGCGGATGGGCCTGGACGTCGGGATGCAGGCCGTCATCGCCCGCGCCGTCGGAGCGCGCGACATCGCGCTCGCCAATCACGCGATGCTGCAGGCGTTCACGCTCACGCTTCTGCTGTCGCTCGCGCTCACGGCGGCCGGCGTCGCGTTCGCCCCGTTCCTCCTGCGCGTCGTCGGCGTGAGCGAGGCGACGACTGCGGTCGCGGTCTCGTATATGCAGTATCAGTTTCTGTCGGCGGGCGCGCAGAGTTTCCGGCAGACGACGGGCGCGGCGCTGCAGGCGTCGGGCGACTCGCTGACGCATATGAAGTCCACCATCGCCTCGCGGGTGCTGCACCTCGTCGCGACGCCGTTTCTCATATTCGGCTGGCTCGGGCTGCCGGAGATGGGCATCGCGGGCGCGGCGGCGGCGAACGGCGCGGCGCAGGTCGTCGGCGTCGCGTGGAACCTCCGCGTCCTCGCGTCCGGGATGTCGAGGCTGCGGCTGACGCTGCGGGGGTTCCGCCCAGACTTCGCGCTGATGGGGCGCATCGTCCGCATCGGCGGGCCCGCGACGGCGACGCAGATGGAGCGCGGCCTCTCGGAGATGGCGCTCATCCGCCTCGTCTCGCCGTTCGGCGACGTCGCGCTCGCGGCCTACGCCCTCACGCGGCGGCTGGAGCGCCTCACGAACATCGGCAGCCAGGGCATGGGGCGGGCGTCGGGCGTGTTGGTGGGGCAGAACCTCGGCGCGGGGCAGCCGGAGCGCGCCCGGAGCACGGTGAAATGGGCGGTCGCCTATGTGCTCACGCTGCGCGGCGTCGCGGGCGCGCTGCTCATCGCCTTTCCCGCGTTCTTCGTCGGCCTCTTCTCCGGCGATCCCGCGTTCGTCGCGGCGGCGGTCGTATGGCTGCGAATTCAGGCCGTGGCGGGAACGTTCCTCGGCGGCGGGCAGGTCTTTCAGCAATCGTTCAACGTAGCGGGGGACACGCTCGCGCCGATGCTGGTGACGTTCCTCAGTATGTGGCTGCTGGAGATACCGCTGGCGTTCGCGCTCTCCCGGTGGACGCCGCTGGCGGAACTGGGCGTCGCGGTCGCCATCGCGGTGGCGATGTTCGCGCGGTTCGCGCTCTACGGCGGCTACTACTTCACGGATCGATGGCTGCGCGCCCGCGTGCTGCCCTCCGCCGCGAAGGAGTGACGCCGGCGGCGGCGCGCATGGCGAAGAACCCGCGCCCTGCGCCTGGCCGCCGAGCGACGGAATCGCTCATCGGGCGCCGCCGTCCCGCCCGTCCCGCCCGTCATTGCCGGAGGCGTCGCCTGCGAAGCAATGGCGCAGAGCGACATAGAGGATGGCAGCCGGGACGAAGAACGCGCCGAACGCCACGACGTATGCCGTGAGGTAGAAGTCATTCATCGCAATCGTCCGCGCGACGCGCCCCCCGCTCGCTCGCGGCCTCGCCGCCGTCGCCTCTCGGCGCAGTGCGCCTCTTCCAAGAGAACGACCGCGGGGAAGAGTCCGACGACCCCGAACCCTGGGACGGGCAAGAAGGAATCCGCCGTCAACGCGACCATCGCCGCTAAGGGAACGGAGCAGACGGCGGCCAGCGTGAGGAATAGTTTTCGTCGTTTCGTTTCCGCTGCGGAAGAGCGCGACAGCGAAACGATGGCGGCGACCGCAAGCAGCGGAAACGGCAGAAACTTGAGGAATACGCTGATCTCCCCGGTTACCGGATAGATCAACATGGCGGCGGAAATGGGGATTATGAGCCCTTCGAAGTAGATGAAGTAGAGGGCGATGCTAAGCGGCGCGCTCATCGTTTGCCGCGTAGGCCGGATTGCGCGAGGCTCGCCCATGCGCGGCATACTACGACGGCGCTGCTCCCGGTGTACAGCGCCGACGGGCGGCCTACGCGGGCAGGGCGCGGCAGCGTTCCCCACTGGGCGTGGGCGAGCCGCGTCCGCCCAGCAGCGCGAGCAGGCCGATGGACGAGTTGAGGTAGAGCGCCCACGCCTCTTCCGTTTCCCCGAACTCGTCGTTCGGGTGCGCCGGAGTCCACAGCGAGCCCACCGTTCGCTCGGAGACGATGACGGCGCCGACGCGGGCGAGCGGCAGCGCCAATTTCATCGGCAGCAGCAGGCGCCCGCGCCTGTCCCAGTAGCGCCCTGCGGCATCGGTTCTCGCGGCGATATGCGTGTCCGTGTGGGCGAGCATCGAGCGGCGCAACTCTGACTTGTGAATAACGGTAGAGGGGGCGGGGAGGGCGGGGGCTTGGGTGAGGGGAGGGTCGCCCGTTGCGCTTGCATTCCGCGCGCTCAGCGGGTAGTCTCTTGCTTGCCACAGTCGTCAATGCTGCGCGCTTCCTTTGCGGGGGCGGTGCGAGCGTTCCGGCATTCGCGGGGGCCTCTGCGCCCCCTTGCCGGCTCGCACTGCGTGGGATAGGCGACTGCGGCAAGCGCCTCTTCTAATGCCGCAAGGGGGTTCTGCGTTGACCGGACTCGCGAGACTGCCGCTGCGCCTTCGCAACGCCGCGTTCGCGGCCTGCCTGTTCGCAATGCTCTCCGCCGCCGCGCGCGGGGAGCCTACGCCAACGCCTGAGCCGACCGCTACGCCCGCGCCCGTTCCGACGCCAACCGCCACGCCGACAATGACCCCCACGCCAACGGCTATGGCCATCTCTTGCGGCGCCCTCGATCTTCCGCCGCTCGGCGCGACTCCTCGGACTGGGCGCTGACGCCTTCGAGGGCGAGGCCGCCGATTCGGCGAATGCGACCGCCCTTTAAGGGCTGCACCATTTTGCACCATTTACTCCTAGCGCCGGGTTCGCTATAGGGCGCCTATGGGGCAGTTTAGGGGCGGAAATGGGGCTGTTTGGGGCGGGAATGGGGCAAAATGGAGCGCCCCTCTCTCGCCTGCCTCGTCCGCGTCCCACCCGGGTCGCCCGGCGCGCGGCTTGGCCGGTCGGGGTCCATCGTAGGGATAAGGGGGGCGTCGGCGCAAGGGGCGTTTGTCATAGTTGGGGATGGGGGCGCTTCGTGGGGATGACGATCCTCCAGTAGGTTCCCGCTTTCGCGGGAATGACGGGGGGCGTGGGGATTGTGGGAGATGGGGCCGGCGCCACGTCCAATGGGGCGGCGGGACAAGCGGGGCTTGTAAGAATGTCGTCGAGGCGGGTAGGGTATAGGCATGACGCAACTCCTGAAATCGCCGCCCGCGCCCGGAAGCGGCCCGCCGGCAACGTTTTGCTCCGGCCTGCACGTGATTCGCCAAACCGACGCCTTCCGTTATCTCTATGACGCGCCGGAGAACGCCTTTCACGCGGTGGTGACCGACCCGCCGTATGGCCTCTTGGAGTACACGGACGGCCAATTGGCGAAACTGCGGTCGGGAAACGGCGGCGTCTGGCGCATGCCGCCTGCGCTGGGCGGATACCGGCGGCGCCCCGTGCCCCGCTTCACCGTGCTGACGAACGACGACAAGGAGCGCATGCGATGCTTCTTCGACCGGCTCGCCCGCTCGCTCTTCCGCGTCCTGACTCCCGGGGCCCACGTTTTCATCGCCGCCAACCCGCTTGTCTCCTACCTCGTCTACGAGCCGTTCGTCGGGATGGGATTCGAGAAACGGGGAGAGGTCATCCGCGCAGTCATGACGCTCAGAGGGGGCGACAGGCCAAAGAACGCGAGGGACGAGTTCGCCGGCGTCACAGTGATGCCTCGGTCGGCTTGGGAGCCATGGGGTCTGTTCCGAAAGCCCATTGAAGGGCGCGTTCAGGACAACTTGCGGAAGTGGAAGACCGGGGCGCTGCGTCGGCCCTCTCCCGAATCGCCCTTCCGCGACCTCATTCAATCTTCGCCCACGCCTGTTCGGGAGCGCGCCATCGCGCCGCATCCGTCGCTTAAGCCCCAACGCTTTATGCGGCAGGTCGTTCACGCCGCCCTTCCGCTTGGAGAAGGCGTGATCCTCGATCCGTTTATGGGCGCGGGCTCGACCATCGCAGCCGCCGACGCGCTCGGCCTCAGCAGCGTCGGGTTGGAAGTCAACAGCGATTTCTTCGCTATGGCGGAGAAGGCCATCCCCGAACTCAGCGCTCTCCGCGTGTGAGAGGAGACCAATGCCGAACAGCCAGGATTTCGACCATCGCGTTCCGCTGCCTCCCGGTCTTACCGCGCAGGCCGTCGGAAGGGCAATCGCCTACATAGAGACGGAACTCGCCGACCTCGTTGACATCTACTACGAGCAGGCCAATGTGTTCAGTGCGCTCGTCGGCATCTACGGAGCGAAAGCGCTCGATTCCGTGAGCGTCTACGAGAAGAGCCGCCACGCCGACTTGGCGCAGCAGCGGTTCCCCGACCTCAAGCGCAGAGGCAGTCCCGATCCTCCGCCGCCGGAGCACAGCCTCGAGTCCAAAGCCAGCAAACGCCCCTGGGAGTTGCAATCGCATTACGACCACCCCGGCTGGTACATCGTCTGGCGTTACTTGGTTGACCCCACGGCCTCGTTCGAGCCGAAACGCCCGGTTATCGTCTGGCGCGTTGACGTGGTCTTTCTCCGGAAGGACGATTGGAAGTACGAGGGGAGCACGGCGGGAGCGGGCGGAGGCGGGCGAACCCATACGTTTGGCCTACGAACCGCCGCCAAGCGGCTTGCGGGAACGCACGTCTATAAGCGGAGCGACGTGAAACTGACCGGCGGGAAACCCGGCCCGGCCAACGGCCGCTGACGCGCCGGTCAGGAAGGCGAAGAGGGTGGGTTCCCGCGTTCGCGGGAATGACGGGGCGACGTGGGGATGATGGAGACGGGGCTTGCGCCCCGTCTGTGGCGCTATCGCGCCGAATGGATTCCGGCCTACGCCGGAATGACGGTAGAGGGGGGGGAATGACGGGGGAGGGGCGTGTTGCGCCTCCCGACCGCAGTACCCTCTCCCGCCGCGTTCGCGGCGTCCTCTCCCCTTCTAGGGAGAGGGGGAATTCGGGCGCTGGCGCGCCCCAATGGGGCGGGATTCCCGCCTACGCGGGAATGACGGTTAGGGGAGCACTGCGTCCCGCTTACGCGGGAATGACGGTCATGGGGGCGCGTTGCGCCTCCCGTCCGCAGTACCCTCTCCCCTTATAGGGAGAGGGGGATCTGGGCGCGTAAGCGCCCCGCTACAGCGCGAAGGCGTCCAGCAACGCGTCGGGGGACTTGGGCGTCACGCGCTCGCGGACGGCGGCGATGCGGCGGTCGAGCGAGGGGCGCTCCGCGTTCTGGTAGACGACGCCCAGCGGGACCCCGCCCTGCTCGATCACGCCCATCGCGGCGCCGCGGCTCGACGGGTCGTGGTCGTCGGGCAAGTCCCACGCCGTGCCCTCGATGCCTTTGGCCTTGTTGCCCTTGAGGATCTCGTAGGTGTCGTTGTAGGTGGTGCAGGGGGAGGCGACGTGGACGATGGAGAAGCCGTCGTGCTCCATGCCGCGCTTGATGAGGCCGGCGAGGTCGCGCGGCTTGGAGGAGTAGCCGGAGGCGATGTAGGTGACGCCGAGCGTGAGGTAGAGCTCCAGCGGGTTGATGGACGCCTCCATCTTGCCGTAGGGGGTGGAACTGGTGACGGTCTCTTCGACGGTGGTGGGGGAGGATTGGCCTTTGGTGAGGCCGTAGACGCCGTTGTCCATCACGACGGCGCAGACGTTGAGGTTGCGGGCGGCTTGCGGAGCGATGTGCTCCATGCCGATGCTGAGGAAGTCGCCGTCGCCTGCGACGACGATGACGTTGAGGTCTTCGCGGGCCATTTTGACGCCGAGCGCGATGGGGAGGGAGCGCCCGTGAATGCCGTGGAAGCCGTAGGGCTGCTCGCCTTCGAGGAGGTGGACGAGGTTGCCTGAGCAGCCGATGCCTGCGACGACGACGTTATGGCTCATCGGGGTTTCGCGCTCGATGCTCCAGTCGCGCATTGCGAATTCGACGGCGCGTCGGACGCCGAAGTCGCCGCATCCGGGGCACCAGGTGAAGTCGTACTCGGGGTTCTTCTTGTCGGTCATGCGGTCACCGCCTGCCGCCCGGCTCCGGCCAGGCGGGCTTCTATTCGTTCGCTCAGTTCGGAGGGCTTGAAGGGGAGCCCGGTGTACTGGGTGACGGCCTCGGCCTTGACGCCTTGCGCCCGGAGGAGACCGGCGAGTTGGCCCTGGTAGTTCAACTCCGGCACGAGCACGAGGTCTTTCGCGCGGAGTTCGTCGAGCAGGGCGGGGTTCATCGGGTTGAGGAACATTGTGTAGAGCCACGCGACGTCCTCGCCGCGCTCGCGGAGGAGGTCGTAAGCCTCGCGGGCGGAGCCTTTGGAGCCGCCCCAGGGGAGGATGGCGACGGGCGCGCCCGCGTTCTCGCTTTCGTAATGGCTGTCTTCGAGGAGGCGGAGTTTGCCGAAGCGCCGCTCGGTCAGGTGGACGTGGTGCTTGGCGAGGTGGGTGGTGTCGCCGTAGGCGTCGTGCTCGGAGCCGTTGGCGACGTAGGCGCCTGCGCCGCCTGGGACGGGGAAGGGGGAGACGTCGCCGGATTCGTAGCGGAGGTAGCCGTTGTCGCCGCGGTAGACGTCGCGGCTTTCGACGGGCGTCGCGGCGAGGTTGGGGCGCGGGATGTTTTGGGCGCGCTCGGCGAGCGAGTGCTCGCTGAGGACGATGACGGGCCCCTGGTAGCGCTCCGCCCAGTTGAAGGCGTGAACCGCGGCGTAGAAGCACTCCTCGACTGTGCCGGCGGCGATGACGGGGAGGGAGGAGTCGCCGTGCGCGGGGCTGATCGCGGCGAGGAGGTCGGACTGCTCGGTTTTGGTGGGGAGGCCGGTGGCGGGGCCGCCGCGCTGGACGTCGATGACGACGCAGGGGATTTCGGCCATCCAGGCGAGGCCGATGCCCTCGCCCATCAGCGTGAAGCCGGGGCCGGAGGTGGCGGTCATCGCCTTTTTGCCTGCGAATCCCGCGCCGACGATGCCCGCGATCGCCTCGATTTCGGAACTGGCCTGATAGGCGAACTTGCCCGCGCCGACGAGGTTGCGCTCCATATAGACGAGCACGGGCGTCGCGGGGGAGATGGGGTAGCCGAAGTAGAAGTCGATCCCGGCGTGCATCGCGCCGACGGACAGGGCCTCGTTGCCTTTGATGAACGCCTGATCGTAGTCCGGCGGGTCGGGCTGGCCGAGGTCGCTGATGGCTTGCTCTTCGCCGAGGTGGGCGAGGCCGAGGTCGAGGGCTTTGTGGTTCGCCTCGACGACCTTGTCGCGTCCGGCGAACCGGTTGGCGACGAACTCTTTGAAGTAGGCGACGGGCATATTGATGAGTTTGGAGAGGCCGCCCATCACGACCATATTCGCGGCGCGGGACTCGCCCGTCTGCTTGGCGAGTTCGTCGAAGGGCACGGCGATGCAGCGGTGGTCGTCGCCGGGGTCGGGTTCGATGGAGGGGTCGAGGAGGATGACGCCGCCGTCGCGGACTTCGGAGCGGTGCTCGTTGTACGCCTCGTCGTTGAAGGCGACGAGGATGTCGACGGAGTCGCCTGGGCTTTGGACGGGGGCGCGGGCGATGCGGGCTTGTGTCCAGGTGGGGCCTCCGAGGATTTGGGAGGGGAAGGTGGCGAAGGTGAGGGCGTGGAATCCGACGCCGGTGGCCGCTCGCGCGAGCATTTCGGCGGCGGTTACGACGCCTTGCCCGCCCTCGCCGGCGAATCGGACGACGATTTCGGTTTGGGTGGCCATCGCGCTATTTCGTCTCCTAGCGCCCGCGCCGTCCGGGCAAGGGCGACGAGGCGCGGGATGCATGCTCAGTCCCGTAAGGTACTCGCACGGGCGGGGGTTGTCAATTCGGGGCTTTGGCGCTCCGATTCGCGCCGGGGAGACGGAAACCGCCGATTGCGCGGGGTTTGGCGCCGCATTCGCGCTGCGAATCGCGGGAATTGCGAACGAATCGCGCATTGGGCGGGGGCTGGGGAGGTTCGCGGTTTCGCGCGGGGGGCGATGGCAGGGGCGCCTCGTCCGCAGTACCCTCTCCCGCCGCGTTCGCGGCGTCCTCTCCCCTTGTAGGGAGAGGGGGAATGCGGCGCTTGCGCGCCGCTGGATTCCGGCCTACGCCGGAATGACGGTATGTTATGCAAATGTCTCTGTAGGGAGAGGGGGGAGGCGGCGCCCCCTACCCCGCCCTACCCCGCGCCCAGCGGCGCGACGCTGAAGACGACCTGGAACGGACGGCAGTAGATGACGACCGATTCGTAGTCGTCCGGCGAGACGTCCGGCGGAAGCGGATAGTTCTGGTTGCCGACGTTGCCCTTCAGCCGGTCGAGTTCCACGTTCGCGCTGTCCCGCACGTCGCTTCGCCCTCCCGGATCGGGGTGCGCGACGAGCAGCACGCGCAGGTCGGGACCGTTCGTCACGCGAAAGTCCTCGAAACGCAGCGTGTGCGAGCCGTCCGCCAGGCGGTAGAGCGTCGCCGACCCCTCGCCGCGATGAAAGCCGTCCGCGTCGCGGAACATTCCGCGCTTGACGGTCACCGGCGCGCCGGACGCAGGCGCCTCGGCCTCGGGCGCGCCCGCGTCCGCGTCCGATGCGGCGTCCGCGTCCGGCGCGCCGGCGGGCATCGCCTCGTCCATCGCCTCGCCGGGCAGCATCGCCATCGTCTCCATCGTCCGCTCGACCTGCGCCCGCGTCATGCCGGCGGGAATCGCCGCGTCGGCGGTGAGCGGAAACTCCTCGTCCACCGCGCGGTCGATGAACAGCGGGGAGCCGAGCCACCACGCCAGCGCCAGCGCGGGCACGGCGAGGACGGCAATGGCGATGAGGATGCGCTTGCGCGTCATTTCGGCGCCTAGCGTTCGCCGAAATCGCGGATGAAGTCGGATGCCCAGCCGATGGCTTCGGGGTAGTGGTCGCAGTCCAAGACGAACTCTTGGCCGCGCCCCACGCTCTGGAGGTAAATGTGCTCGCTGTCGCCTTCCCTACGCTTCCAGCGGTCGCGCTTCGTGCACTTGGGGTCGTGATACGTCAGGGCCGACTTCCTGCCAGCAGGGTCAAACCACCGCGGCAACTTCCAGCGCGACACCGACTGCCCCGGCTCTGTCAGCAGTAGGCGCTCGTCGAACCGCGGGAACACGCCGAACCCCGGGGCCTCTACGGCGTTGCCCAAGTCCAACTCTCGCCGAGCCACGTAGATGGTGTTCCTAGGGTTCTCCTTCCCGTAGTCCTGCCAATGCGGGTGGTATTTCACCCAAGACGGGTGGTCGCCTGTCTCCATCGCGTGAGCAACCTTGAGCACCTCTCCGATTTGGAGCCAACCCCACAGGATGTGTCGCTTAGGGACATTGGTGTAACGCCAACCGTTATCCGTCCACGCAACGGGGCGGTAGAGACCGAAGAACAGGAGCAGGTCGCCTTCACCCACGCCTTGCTTGTTCAAGTGACCTTGGGCTGCTTGGGCTTGGCCCAACAACCCTCGCCACTCCGCCGACTCGACGCTGGGGGCGTAGGTCGCGAGGTTGATGTGCGGGTCCAAATGCGCCCCATGCGTCGACTTGACGAACTTCTTGGCGTAGGTGTGCGTGAGGTCCTGCACCAACTCCCCGATGTCCGCTTGGGGATGGCGCAGGTCGTCATAGGTAATCCAGAAGTCGCTATTGTCCGGTATCGGCAGCGAAAACATGGAACCGTCGCAGAATATTGGGCTGGCGCAGCCACCGGAATTCTCCCCGCTGTCGAAGCCCTTCCTGCTGAGGATGAGTTTCATCGCATGCTCCTTGCGCGCCGCGCTTGCCGGGCGGGGCGGGCAAATGTCGCGCCGCGCCTATCCCGCCGCGGCGGCGCGCTCCTGCGCCCGCTCGACGACCTCGTCTATCGTTCCGGCCATGTAGAAGTCCTGCTCGGCGACGTCGTCGTGCTTGCCTTCGAGGATCTCCTTGAAGCCGCGCACGGTTTCGGCGATGGGGACGTAGCGGCCTTCGCGTCCGGTGAACTGCTCGGCGACGTAGAAGGGCTGGGAGAGGAACCGCTGGATGCGGCGCGCGCGCCCGACGGTCGTCTTGTCCTCCTCCGAGAGTTCCTCCATGCCCAGGATGGCGATGATGTCCTGCAGGTCTTTGTAGCGCTGGAGGACGGCCTGCACGCCTCGCGCGGCGTTGTAGTGGTCTTCGCCGACGATGAGGGGGTCGAGAATGCGTGAGGAGGAGGTGAGGGGGTCGACGGCGGGGAAGATGCCTTGCTCGGCGATGGCGCGCTCGAGTGCGACGACGGCGTCGAGGTGGCCGAAACTCGTGGCGACGCCGGGGTCGGTGTAGTCGTCGGCGGGGACGTAGATGGCTTGGAACGAGGTGATGGAGCCTTTGCCGGTGGAGGTGATGCGCTCCTGCAGGTCGCCCATTTCGGTGCTGAGCGTGGGCTGATAGCCGACGGCCGAGGGCATTCGGCCGAGCAGGGCGGAGACCTCCATGCCGGCGAGGATGTAGCGGTAGAGGTTGTCGACGAAGAGGAGCACGTCCTGGTTCATGGTGTCGCGGAAGTACTCGGCCATCGTGAGGCCGGTCATTGCGATGCGGAGGCGGACGCCGGGGGGCTCGTTCATTTGGCCGAACACGAGCACCGTGTTTTTGAGGACGCCGGACTCCTGCATTTCGTGCCAGAGGTCGTTGCCTTCGCGGGAACGCTCGCCGACGCCTGCGAACACGGAGTAGCCGCTGTGCTCTTCGGCGATGTTGCGGATCAACTCCTGGATGATGACGGTTTTGCCGACGCCCGCGCCGCCGTAGGCGCCGACCTTGCCGCCTTTGGTGAATGGGCAGATCAGGTCGAGCGCCTTCACGCCGGTCTCGAGGACCTGGGTGGTCATGCTCTGCTCTTCGTAGGCGGGGGGGTCGCGGTGGATGGGCCAGCGCTCTTTGGCGTCGACGGCGCCGAGGTCGTCGAGGGGGTCGCCGGTGACGTTGAAGAGTCGGCCGAGGCTGGGCTCGCCGACGGGGACGGCGATGGGCTGGCCGGTGTCGCGGGCGGCGGCGCCGCGGGTCAGGCCCTCGGTGGGGCCGAGCGCGAGGCAGCGCACCCAACTGTTGCCGACTTGCTGCTCGACCTCGAGGACGAGGCGCTCTCCGGCCAACTCCAACTCCAGGGCGCTGAAGATGGAGGGCAGTTGGTCGGGAGGGAACTCGACGTCCACCACCGTTCCGATGACCTGCACGACTTTTCCTTCGGCTTCCGCGGGCATTCCGATCCTCCTGACGATCCCTAGCCTTCGAGCGCCGCCGCGCCGCCCACGAGGTCGAGCAGTTCGGCGGTGATCATGTTCTGGCGCGCCTTGTTCAACTCCAGCGTCAGCCCGGCGACCATATCCTCGGCGGCCTCCGTCGCGTTCTTCATCGCCACCATCCGCGCCGACTGCTCGCTCGCGCTGTTCTCCAGGAACGCCTGGTAGACCTGCGTCTCCAGGAAGCGCGGGAGCAGCGCGCCGAGCACGGTCGCGGCGTCGGGCTCGTAGATGACGTCGCCCGCCGCGCTCGCGCCGCCCACGTCCTCCGCCGCGATGGGCAGCAGTTGGGCGACGACCGGCTCTTGGACGACGGTGTTGACGAATCGGGTGTAGGCGATATGCGCTTCGTCGATCTCGCCGTCGGCGTACAGCCGCTCGACGAGCCGGGCGACCGCGAGCGTGCCCGCCATCGTGGGCCTGTCTCCGATGTCGGTGAAGGACGCGCGCAAGGGGACGCCGGCGCGGACCATAAAGTCGCGGGCTTTGCGTCCGACGGTCACCGCCGAGAGCGGGCGCTCCCGCGATTGGGCGAAGCGGCCGGCCGCCCGCGTGAGGTTCCCGGGCATTCCGCCCGCGAGGCCGCGGTCGGGGGATATGGCCAGGAGGAGCGCGTTCTCCACCGGCCTGCGCCGCATCAGCGGATGGACCGCGTCGGGGTCGTCCTCGGTCCGGCCGACGAGCCCGGCCAAGACCTCGCGCAATTTCGCGGAGTAGGGGCGCGACGCGACGACCGCTTCTTGGGCGCGGCGCATTTTCGACGCGGCGACCATCTGCATCGCGTGCGTCACCCGGGAGGTGTTGCGGACGCTGCGTATCCGTCCGCGTATCTGCCTGACGCTCGGCACGGGCGGCTCCTTACTGGAACGTAGCCTTGAAGGCGGCTATCGCTTCCTTGAGCGCCTCCTCCTCCGCGTCGCCGATGTCCTTCTTCTCCTGGATGGCGCTCAGCGTCTCGGGGCGGGAGGTCTCAATGTAGGCGAGGAACCGCTCTTCGAACTCGCGGATGCGGTTCACGGGCACGTCGTCCATATGGCCGTTGACGGCGGCGTACATCGCGCAGACCTGCTGGGCGAGGCTCTGGGGCTTGTACTGCGGCTGCTTGAGCAACTCGGTGAGGCGCTGCCCGCGCTCCAATTGCGCCCGCGTCGCGGCGTCGAGGTCGGACGCTCCGAACTGGGCGAAACTCGCCAGGGCGCGGTACTGCGCCAGTTCCAGGCGCATCCGCCCCGCGACCTTCCGCATCGCCCGGGTCTGCGCCGAACTCCCCACGCGGCTCACGGAGAGGCCCGCGTTCACCGCCGGGCGGACGCCGCTGTTGAACAGGTCGGCCTCCAGGTAGATCTGCCCGTCCGTGATGGAGATCACGTTGGTGGGAATGTAGGCGGAGACGTCGCCGGCCTGGGTTTCGATGATGGGGAGGGCGGTGAGCGAGCCGCCGCCTCGCGCCTCGTCCAGCCGGGCGGCGCGCTCCAGCAGGCGGCTGTGGAGGTAGAACACGTCGCCGGGGTACGCCTCGCGTCCGGGAGGGCGGCGCAGCAGCAGCGACATTTGCCGGTAGGCCCAAGCGTGCTTCGTGAGGTCGTCGTAGATGATCAGGGCCTCGCGCCCGCTCGCCATAAACTCTTCGCCCATAGCGCAGCCGGAGTAGGGCGCGAGGTACTGCAGGGGCGCGGGGTCGGAGGCGTTGGCCGCGACGATGATCGTGTGCTCCATCGCCCCGTGCTCCTCGAGCGTCGCCTGCAACTGGGCGACCTTGCTCTGCTTTTGGCCTACGGCGACGTAGATGCAGACGAGGTCTTGACCCTTCTGGTTGATGATCGTGTCCACGGCGATGGCCGTTTTGCCGGTGAATCGGTCGCCGATGATCAGTTCGCGCTGCCCGCGGCCTATCGGAATCATGCCATCTATGGACTTGACGCCCGTCTGCACGGGCGTGCTCACGGCTTGGCGGACGACCACGTTCGGCGCGACGATTTCGATGGGGCGGGAGCCTTGCGTCATCACGGCGCCCTTGCCGTCCAGCGGCTCGCCGAGCGGATTGACGACGCGCCCCAGCAAGGCGTCGCCGACGGGGGCGCGGGCGACCTCGCCGATCGCCTTGACCAAGTCGCCCTCTTTGACGCCGGCGCCGGGGCCCATCACCGCCGCGCCGACGAGGTCTTCCTCCAAGTTGAGCGCGAGGCCGCTGACGCCGCTGGGGAACTCCAGCAGTTCGCCGAATCCCACCTTGCCGAGTCCGTGAATCGCGGCGATGCCGTCGCCGACTTCGACGACCGTTCCCACCTCGGTGAGCGTCGTCTCGCCGCCGAACTCCTCGATTTGGCGTCTGAGGACCGCCGCGATGTCCTGTCCGCGAGTCGTCATGCCCGCTCCTCCGTTTCGTGTGCAGCCGGGACGGGCGCCTGCCGCCCGAGGCTTTGCCGCAAGCCCTCCAGGCGCGCGCGCGCGCTCCCGTCTATGATTTGGTCGCCGACGCGGACGACGACGCCGCCGATGACATCGGGGTCCTCCCGCGCGTCGAGAACGACCTCTTTGCCGAGCATCGCCCCCAGCGAGGCCGTAAGCCTGCCGCGCTGCTCCGCCGAGAGCGGCGCGGCGGTCGTGACGACCGCTTGCGCGCGCCCGAGGCTCTCGTTCAGCAGGCGGCGGTACTCGCTTACGATGTCCGGAAGCAAGCCCGTCGCCCGACGCCGCGTGAGCAAGCCGAGGAGGTTCCGGACGAGCGGGTCGGCTCCTTCCGCGACGCGGGCGGCGATTTCCTGCTTGCGCTCCGCCGGCGCGCGGGGCTCGCCGAAGAACAGCGCGGCGGACGGCTCCGCCATTTGCTCCCGAATCGCGGCGAGGTCGTCGAGCCACGCCTCTTGCTTGCCTTCGTCCTCCGCGAGGGAGAAGAGCGCTTTGGCGTAGCGTTTCGCTATGGGGGCTTTCGCCATCGGCCGCTCCTAGTTGCGCCCCGCGCCCGCGTCGCGTTCGGCGATCGCCTCGTCTATCAGGTCGCGGTGCGCGTCGGCGTCGAGCGAGCGTCTGATGATGCGCTCCGCCGCGGTGACCGCGAGCGCGCCGAATTCGGAGCGCACTTGCTCCATCGCCGCGTCGCGCTCCTGCCGGATCTCTTCGCGGGCGCGCTCGATCAGTTGGGCGGCCTCGGCGCGGGCCTGCTCCGCCTGCCGCTCGCGGTAGCGCTCGGCGGCCTCGCGGGCCTCGGCGAGCGCCTGCTGCCCGGACTCGCGGGCTTCTTGGAGCGAGCGCTCCATCGCCTCGCGCTCGTCCTGGGCGTCGGCGCGGGCGCGCTCCGCGGCCTCGAGGCTTTCGCGGATGCGGGCCGCCCTGGCGTCGAGCATTCCCAGGATGCGCTTGTAGGCGAAGAAGTAGAGGACGGCGCCCAGGACGGCGAAGTTCACCAAATAGACGAGCAGGCTCGTCCAGTCGATGCCCAGCGCCGCGATGCCGGTCGCCGCCTCTTCCGCTAGTAAGGGGGCTGCGCGCACGTCGGACGCCTCCTCTGCTGAGATGCCGCGCTCATCCGCCGCTCGCTACGCGACGAAGATGAGCAGGATGGCGATGACCAAGCCGTAGATGCCGATCGCCTCGGTGAAGGCGAGCGCGAGAATCATATTCGGCGCGATGGCGTCGCGGGCCTCGGGGTTCCTGCCGAGCGCGTTCATCGCGCCGCTGCCCAGAATGCCCAGTCCGATGCCCACGCCGGCCAGGCTCAGGCCGGCCAGTCCGATGGCGAGGAATTTCGCCGCGTCGGCGGTAAGCGCTTCCATTTCCTAGAACCTCCTTGTTGCCTTCCTCTTGCTCGCGCCCGCCGGGCGGACGCCTCTAGTGCGGCCTTGCCTCCGCATGCTCCTCTCCGTGGCCGCCGTGCGAGGCGACCGCCATCACGGCGAACACGAGCGTCAGCCCCATAAAGACCAGCGCCTGCACTCCGCCCACGAGGATCTCCAGCCCGTAGAAGATGATCGGCGTGATGAAGATCGTGAGGAACGTCATCATAAACAGCACGATCTCTCCGGCGAGCATATTGCCGAAGAGACGGAACGTGAAACTGATCACCCGGATGAAGTGGCTGATCAACTCCAGCAGCCCGATGAAGGTCTGGATCGGGTTGCCGAACCGGAAGAACTCCCGCAGGTAGCCCGCCCGGTGCGCGCGGAATCCCCAGACCTCGAAGAACACGAACGAGATAATGGCGAGCGCGAGCGGCATATTGATATCCGTTCCCGCGCTGCGGAAGAGGTGCGTGGCCACGTATCTGCGCCCTGCCTCCGTCTCGCCCATAAATCCGACGTTGGGGTAGATGGGCAGGAGCGCCATCCAAGCGTTGAACGCGACGAAGATGAAGATCGTGGCCAGGATGGGGAAGAACGGCTTGGCGTAGCGCTCGCCGGCGATGCCGCGGACGAAGCCGTAGAGCGCCTCGATGAAGAACTCGAGGAAGCCCTGCATCCGCCCCGGCACGACGCTCATCCGCCGCGTCCCCAGCCCGAACAGCAGGATGATCACGAGCGTCGTGAGCCACGCGGAGAGGAGCGTGTTCGTCACGGCGAACCCGCCGACGCTGAACACCTTCTGCGGCGCGAGGTGCACCTCGGGCGTCGGCAGTATGCTCCCGTCGACCCCCTGGCCGACCGGACCGAGCACTAAGCCGGCGACCGCGAGCACGGCCGCCGCCAGCAATATCAGACGCTTCTTCACTTCCGATTCAGTCTCCGCCGTCTCCCTTGCCGGCCAGGAACCCCGCCGCCATCCGGTAGACCCCGTAGAAGGCGAGGATCGCTCCCAGTAGAACGCCCGCCAGCAGGAACAGGGGCGACGTCCCCAGCCTGCCGTCGAGCCGCGCGCCCCCCAGCGTCGGCAGAACGATCGCCGCGGCGACGTACCAGCCGAGGCCGATGAACTGCGCCGCCGACGCCCACCACGGACGGTTTGTCATACGCCACGGACGGCTCTCGCTCGCACTGAGAGGCTGCGTGAATCCTATCACAATGCCCGCCGCCCGCGCAAACGCTCCCCGCGGCGCTAGGCGGCGCTACGCCGGAGGGCGCACGTCCGGCAAGCCCCGGAAGCGGAGGCGGAGGAGGCCGAAGAAACTCTGGAGCGAGGTCTTGACGATCTTCACGCGGCTGTCCGTGTCCTCCTCCCACTGCACGGGAACCTCTTTGCAGCGGAAGCCGCGCTTTTGGGCGACGACGAGCAGTTCCGTGTCGAAGAACCACTCGTTGTCCTTCAGATGAGGGAGCAGCGCGTCCGCGGCGGCGCGGCTCATCGCCTTGAATCCGCATTGCGCGTCGCGCAGGCGCGTCCACGCGATGAGCCGGATGAGGCAGACGTAGGAGCGCGAGATGACCTCGCGCTTCAGCGACCGCCGCGTGTTGGAGCCGCGGGAGAGGCGCGACCCCCACGCGACGTGCCGCCCATCGTCCGCAATCGCCGATATGAGGGGCGGGAAGGCGTCGAGCCCCGTCGAGAGGTCGACGTCCATATAGGAGACGACGTCGGCCTCGCTTTCGAGCCAGGCGCGCTTGAGCGCGCGCCCGCGTCCGCGCTGGTCCAAGTGAATCACGCGCACCTCGCCGGGGCGCTCCTCCGCGTAACGCCCCGCGACGGCGAGCGTGCCGTCGGTCGAGCCGTTGTCGGCGACGACGATCCGCCACTCGTGAGGGAAGCGCTCGCGCAGGAACACGCCGAGGCGCTCGATGCAGGGGCCGAGGGAATGCTCTTCGTTGAGCACGGGAATCACGACGTCGACGGAGGCCACGTAACTCAGTCTCCTTTCCTATCGCTCCGGTCGAGCGCGGCGAACACGGCGAACGGGTCGGACGACACGACGGGCTCCGCGAAGAGTTCCATGCCGCCGATGTCGCTCGTTCGCGTCCCCAGCGCGCCGCGGTCGACGACGCGCAGAACGCAAGGGAAGCCGCTCCAGTCTTCGGGAACGCCGCTCATAGGGGGCAATTGCGCCGCCGCGTTGAACGATTGCGCTCCTAGTGTATCACGGAAGACGGCGAGCGTCTCGTAGAGCGCGTCGGCGGCGGCCTCGCCGAACGACGGCGCGAGGAGGAGCGTCTCCTTCTCTTTGACCGGCGTGATGCTCGCCAAGAGGCGGACGCCTCCCCGCTCACGCGCGAGGCCGAGCGCCTCGTGCGCGCGAAACAGATCGCCGAAGTAGTCCGCCCCGTATGCGGCCCGGTACGCCTCGGCCGCCCGCCGGAGCGCCTCGACGCGGGCGTAGTGGCGCCCCCGCGCCAGTTGCGTTTGCGCGTGCCCGTGAACGATGGAGCCGCCCGCCCGCCAGAGGCAGTTCCATAGGAAGAAGGGGTAGACGGCCTCCGGGTCGGATTGGTGGGCGGCGGCGAACCAGCGATTGGCGAGGTCCACGCAGCCGCGCGCGGACGCCCGCGTGAACCGCAGCGGGTTCGGCTCGGCGAACACGATGATGCTGTGATGCGCGTCGTACTTGGCGGCGTTCGCGGCGGTGACGCCGGCTCCGTTGGCGAGGCGCCCGAACGGATCCTCCGGCGTCGCCTCTTCCGGACGCGCCCACGGGTCGTCCGCCAGTTCCTCGTCTACGGCGCCGTCCGCGACGGGATCGGCGCGGACGGGGCGCCGGGCGCGCAGTTCGTTGAAGATGGCCGCTTCCCCGGTGACGAGGTTGCCGACGCGCACAACGCGCTGCGACTCCACCGCCGCGACGCTCCCAAACGTCCGCTCAACCCACGCCGCCATCGTCGAGGGGACGCGCATCCGCCCCGCGCTTTCCGTAACGGCGAAGATGCGCCGGAAGATCGCGGCGTCCGGGGGCGCGAGACGCTCCGCCCGCTCCCGCAGACTCAGGATGGAGGGCGCGGTCGGAGGCGCGGCGGTCAAAGGGAAGAGTCCGCTCCGCCGACGCCCGCGAGCGACCGCTCGAGCGCGAGTTTGTCCATTTGCAACTGCACGGGAATGGGATACTTGCCCGTGAAGCAGGCGTCGCAGAAGCCCTCGCCGGACGGGTCGCCGCTCACCGACTCGTGCAGCGTCTCGACGCTCAGGTAGCCGAGCGAGTCCGCGTCTATCGCCTCGCGTATTTCGTCGACCGTCCGGCCCGAGGCGATGAACTCGCTTTTGGCGGCCATGTCCACGCCGAAGAAGCACGGGTCGGTGATGGGCGGGGCGCACACGCGGACGTGCACCTCCGACGCGCCGGCCCGGCGCAGCAGCGCGACGATGCGGGGCGTCGTCGTGCCCCGCACGATGCTGTCGTCCACGACGACCACGCGCTTGCCCGCGAGCGTTTCGGGCAGCGGGTTGAACTTGTTCCGCACGCCCAACTCGCGGAACCACTGATCGGGCTCGATGAACGTCCGCCCCATATAGCGGTTCTTGATGAGGCCGTAGCCGAACGGAATCCCGGAAGATTGCGCGTAGCCGACGGCGGCGGAGTTCGCCGAGTCCGGCACCGGAATGACGACGTCCGCGTCCGCGGGATGCTCCCGGGCGAGCGCCTCGCCCATTCGCGTCCGCGCCGAGTGCGTCAGCGCGCCGTCCAGGATGGAGTCCGGGCGGGCGAAGTAGATGTGCTCGAAGACGCAGTGCGCCTTCCGCGTCCCCGGAACCTGCGACGGGATGCTGCGGAAGCCGCTCTCGTCTATGACGATGGTCTCGCCCGGGTCGACCTCGCGGACGAAGCGGGCGCCGACGTGGTCGAGGGCGCAACTCTCGGACGCGACGACCCATCCGCCGTTGTCGAATCGTCCGATGCAGAGGGGGCGCACGCCGCGCGGGTCGCGGATGCCCAGCAGCGTGTCTTTCGTGCAGACGACGAGCGAGTACGCTCCCTCGAGCGTTCGCATCAGATGGGCGGCGCGCTGCTCCCACGACGTCCCCGGCGCCCAGGCGAGGACGTGCGCGATGACCTCCGAGTCGGTGCCGGTGGCGCAGGCCACGCCGGACTCTTCGAGGAGGCGCCGGCGCATCGCCGCCGCGTTGATCACGTTGCCGTTGTGGGCGAGCGCGAGTTCGACGGCGGGGCCTTTGGACAGGATGGGCTGCGCGTTCAGCGGGCTGCTGGAGCCCGTGGTGGAGTAGCGCGTGTGGCCGATGGCGATGCGCCCGGGCAAGCGCTCCAAGTTTTCCTGGCGGAACACGTTGGAGACGAGGCCCTGATCGGCGTAGTTGCGGATGGACCGCCCGTCGGCGGCGGCGATGCCCGCGCTCTCCTGCCCCCGATGTTGGAGCGCGAAGAGCCCGTAGAAGACGATTTGCGCGGCCTCGTCCGCCGCGGATGGGGCGCCGCCGTCCGCCGGGGGATCGTCCGTTGCGGGCAGATACGCGCCGATCACCCCGCAAGCCTCGCGGGGGGCGTCGGACTCGATGCCGGACATGCCGCCTTGCGCCGTCAAGATCCTCGCTCCGATCTATGGGCCAGTTGCTTGCCGCGTCCGCCTATCAGTTTAGCAGAGCCGTGGCGCGAAACGCGCCCTGCGTTCCGCTAGCCTATCGCCCCGCTAGGCGCCGCCCGCGCTTGGCGTTACTCGTCCTCTTTCCAGAAGCGCTCTTCGTAGATATGCCAGCCGTCGCCGCCGAGACGGGACTTGACGTCCTCAATCATTCCGGGGTTGCCGCAGAGGTAGACGGCGGTGTCCTCCTTGGGGAGGCTCCAGCGCTGGATGTACTCTTCGATGAGCGTGTTCACCCTGCCGACGGGGCCGTTCCAGCCGCGGTTGCGGTCGGCTTGGGGGCGGCTGACGGTGGTGATGAAGGTGACGAGGTCGGGAAGGCGCTCGGCGGCGCGGTTCAGTTCGGAGTCGTAGACGAACTCGTCCTGGTGGCTGGCGCCCTCCATCACGTAGAAGCGGTGCCCGCGGATGTTGTCCTTCTGCGCTTGCCGGAGCATGCTGACGAAGGGCGCGACGCCGGTGACGGTGCCGAGCATCAGGTGGTGGTGGAACTGGGGCTGAAAGACGAACAGCCCCTTGGCGCGCGGGCGCATCGAGACCCAGTCGCCGACATGCAGGTTCCACAGGATGGGGGTGAGTTTGCCCCCGTACTCCGGGAGCACGTACTCAATGAACAACTCGATGAGGGGCTCGTAGGGCGCGGACGCGATGGAGTAAGGGCGCTCGAGCCCGCCCTTTCCGATGGTGACGTACTGCCCGGGCTTGAAGCGGAACTGCTCCTCCGGGCGGATCCACAGGAGGAAGAGGTCTTCGGCGACCTCCTGCTTCTTGGCGACGTAGGCTTTGGGGAGGTTGGCGAGGCGGTCGGTCTGCTGGGTCATGCGCCCTCCGGCGGCGGCGCCTCCGCCCGGGCGATGCGCGCGGGCGCGGCGTTCAGCCGCTCAATGTGATTCATCGGGTCAGGGCGGTCGGATGAGTCCACCTCGACCGCGAGCGCGCCGAACAAGGTAGTGAGCGAGATCACGCCCTCAGGCGCGGCGTCCGAAATCTCCACGGTTCCGCGCCGCTCGTGTCCGGCCTCGGTTACGGCGACGGCGGCGGCGCCCTCGCGCAGCCCCGCCGCGGCGGCGTCCGCCGGATGCAGAACGAGCCGCTCCTCCCGGGAGACGCGGTTGCGCTTGCCCTCCGCGACGACGTCGGGCTTGCGTCCCGGCTGAATGAGCACGCGGCCATGCGCGAGCGTTAGGGGGAACTCCGCGCTCCGCTGGGGGCGCGGATGCCAGGCGACGGGCTGCAAGCGCGCCTTGCCGTAGCGAAGGACGCCCGCGAGCGGGTCCGGCGGCTCCGCCGCGTCCTCCGGGGGCGCCGGCCAGCGCAAGCCCGTCAGGACGTCGCCGGTGTACGCGACCTGCGTCGGCTGCGGCTCGTCGCTCGGCAGCGTCGGAACGTCCAGCCGCTCGCGCAGCAGCCGCTCCGTCGTGATGTCCGCGTATTCGGGGACGACGCGCCCGATCTCGCCGAGGACGGCCTCCGGGCCGTCCCACGCGAAGCCGTCCGCGCCCATCGCCCGGGCGATTCCCTCGACGATCTCCAGATCGCTCCGCGCCTCCGTCCGCTTGTTCTTCACGACCTTGCGGAGCGGCTGAACGCGGCGCTCAATGTTCGTGTACGTGCCCGCCTTCTCCGCCCAAACCTCCGCCGGGAAGACGACGTCCGCCCGCTCCGTCGCGGCTGACGCGAACGCGGCGCTGACGACGAGGAACTCCAGCGCGTCGAGCGCGGCGGGAACGTCGCCCAGCGAGCCGTCCTCGTAGTGGACGTGGTCGCCGAGCATCAGCATCGCCGTGATCCGGCCCGCGCGCGCCTCGTCGAAGATGCGGCGGTTCCCCGCGCCCTGCTCAGCCGGAACCGACGCTCCCCACAGGGCGCCGACCTCATCCCGGGCGGCGGCGTCCGCGATGAAGCGGTGGCCCGGCAGCGACGACGGCCACAGCCCCATATCCCACGCGCCCTGGTCGTTCGCGCCGTAGTGGATGGGAACAACGCCGGCGCCGCGCTTGCCGAGGTTGCCCGTCGCGACGGCGAGCGCCGCCGCGATGCGGGAGGTCGTCCGGCGCGTTCCGCCGACGGAACTGTCGCCGCCGAGCAGGAGCGCCGCCGGGCCGGATTGGGCGTAGATTCGCGCCGCCTCCGCGATGCGCTCCGCCGGAACCCCCGTCTCGGCGGCGACCGCCTCGAGCGTGAACGGCGCGAGCGACGCGGTCAGTTCGTCCCAGCCTTCCGCATGCGCGCCGACGAACGCGGCGTCGGCGAGGCCGCCGTCCACGATTGCGCGCAGCAGTCCGCCCAGCAGCGCCGGATCCGTCCCCGGATACGGCCTGAGCCAGACGTCCGCGTAGCGGGTCAACTCCGTTTCGCGCGCGTCCGCGACGATGAGGCGCTGCGTTCCGGCGCGAACGGCGCGTTTGATCGGAACGGCCAGCACGTTCTGCTCCTCCGTGAGGTTCGCGCTGACGACCATCACGGCGGCGGACTCCTCGATTTCCCACGCCGTCATCGTTCCCGCGAAGTAGCCGAAAACGTCCTGCAGCCCCTCGACGACGCCGGGGCGGTCGTTGGACGCGACGTCGACGTTGTTGGAGCGCATCGCGGCGCGGGCGAACTTCTGCGCCGCGTACAACTCCTCGTTCGTGTTCCGGGGGTTCGCCATCAGCGCGAACGCCGCTCCCTTGCGCGCCGCGAGCCCTTCCGCCGCCGCCGCGAACGCCTCGTCCCACGAGACCTCGACCATCTCGCCGCCGCGACGGACGAGCGGCTTCTTGAGGCGCCGCTTGTCGTTCACGTAGTCGAATCCGAACTTGCCCTTGAAGCACGCCTGCCCGCGGTTCGGCGGAGCGTTCAACTCCGGCACGGCGCGGACGACGCGCTCCCAGTGATTCACCTCGTAGGTCATCACGCAGCCGACCGGGCACTCCGCGCAAACGGACTGCTCCGTCCGGGCGGCGCGCTCCCACTTGTGCGCGGACTCCGTGAGCGCGCCGACGGGGCAGACGTCGATGCACGCGCCGCAGAACTCGCAGCCGGACTCCAGCAGCGAGTCGCCCATCACGGTTCCGACGAGCGTCTGCCCGGCGCGCTCCGTCATGCCGATGGCGACGTCGCCGCGCAACTCGTCGCACGCCCGCGTGCAGCGCGCGCACACGATGCAGAGGTTGTAGTCGCGGTCGTAGAACGGGTCTTTCGTCTCCACCTGCAAGTTGCGGTACTGATAGGTCAGGGGCGAGACGAGTTCCTGCGCGTGGAATCGCGTCGTGTCCTTCAGTTCGCAGCGCTCGTTCTTCGGGCAGGTCACGCACCGGTCGACGACGTCCACGTTGCGCAGGCAGACGTCCTGCGGGCCGCACAGGTCTACGCGGTGGCAGGTGAGGCAGCCATGCGGGTGCTCGGAAAGCAGGAGGTCGAGCGTGGTGTCCCGCACCTTGACGGCCTCTTCCGCCTTCGTATTGACGACCATGCCGTCCCGAACCGGCAAGGTGCAGGACGCGGGGGTTCCGCGCTGGCCTTCGATCTCGACGACGCACATCCGGCACGCGCCGTAGGGCTTCATCCCCGGGTGGTAGCAGAGGTAGGGGATATAGACGCCCGCGTCGTTCGCCGCCTGCACGACCATCTTGCCGGGAGACGTCTTGATCTCCCGCCCGTCTATCGTGATCGCGATCTCGTCCGGCATCGCCGCCTACCTCGCTCCCGCCGGCTCGACCCGCGCCACGAAGTCCGGCTTCACCGACGCCGTCGGCGTGTCGCCCGACATTTGCGCGCCGCGCCGGGGCGCCGCCGGCCCGACGAACGAGCCGATGGGCAGCGCGCCCCGGCCCTCCAGTTGCGCGCGGAACTCCTCGCCGAAGAAGCGCACCGCGCTGGCGACCGGGTTGTACCCCAACTGGCCGTGTCCGCACAGCGAGCCGCCGCGCATATTGAGGCCGACGCGCTCCATTAACTCCATATCGCCTTCGCGCCCCGAGCCGTCGGCGACGCGCTCGAGAATCTCCAGCAAGTGGCTCATCCCCAGCCGGCACGGGAAGCATTTGCCGCACGACTCCATCTGATCGAACGCCAGCAGCGTCCGCGTCAAGTCCACGACCGACCGATCCTCGTTGCAGACGATGAGCCCGCCGGAGCCGAACATCGCGCCCGCCGCCGCCATCTCGTCGAAGTCCAGCGTCATATCGAACTGATCGGCGGGCAGAACGCCGCCCAGCGGCCCGCCCGTCTGCAGGAACTTCAGCGCCTTGCCGTTCGGGTCGCCGCCGCCCATCTCCTCGACGATCTCCCGAACCGTCACGCCGAACGGAACCTCGACGAGCCCGGGATAGCGAACGTCTCCCGAGAGGCACGCGATGGCCGTTCCGCTGCTCTTCTCCGTTCCGACGCCGGCGAACCACTCCGCGCCCCGACGGACGATCTCCGGCGCGTAACTGAGCGTCTTGATGTTGTTGATGTTGGACGGCTTCCCCCATACGCCGTAGGCCGCGGGAAACGGAGGGCGGAAGCGCGGCATCGAGCGCTTGCCCTCCACCGCCTCCATCAGCGCCGTCTCCTCGCCCGCGACGTAGGACTCCCCGACCAGCGACGTCTCCATCTCGAACGAGAACTCCGTCCCCAAGACGCCGCTTCCGAGCAGGCCGTTTTCGTAGCAGGCGGCGATGGCGGCGCGCGTCCGGTCTATCGGCGCGTCGTGCCCGTGCCGGATGAACACGACGCCGTTCGACGCGCCCGTCGCGTAGCCCGCGATGACGCACCCCTCGATCAGCGTGAACGGGTCGGTCTCCAAGATCGTCTTGTCGTTGAACGCGCCCGGGTCGCCCTCCTCGCAGTTGCAGAGGATGTACTTCACCGGCGACGGGTTGCCCGCGAGGAAACTCCACTTCATTCCGGTGGAGAACGCCGCCCCGCCGCGTCCGCGCAAGCCGGAGTTTTTGATCTCCTCGAGGGTTCGCTCCGGCGTCAACTCCGACAGGGCGCGGTTCAGCCCCGCGAATCCGCCGCGCGCGACGTACTGATCGAGGTCGACCGGGTCTATCTCGCCCGCGTTCCGCAGCGCGACGCGAACCTGGCCGCGCATCATCGGCAAGTCCTCCAGGCGGGGAACGCCGGGAACGCCGCAGTCCACGCTCGCCAGCGCGAACTCGACGGCGGGCTCGCCCCTGCGGACGTGACGCTCCACGATGGCGGCGGCCTGCTCCGGCGCGGCGTTGCCGTACAGAACGCGCGGCCCGCCCGGGACGGCGACGTCGACGAGCGGCTCGGCGTAGCAGAGGCCGCGCGTCCCCACTTCGGAAATCGCCGCGTCGACGCCGCTCTCCGCGACCGCGTTTCGCAGCGCGGCCAGAACCGCCTTCGCGCCCGCCGCCTCGCCCATCAGCCCCGTTCCGACGCGAATCCACGGCTTGGCATGCAGCGCGCCCCAGCGCTCCGCCGCCCGCGTCGCAAGCGCGTCGTATGCCCGCGTCACTCCGCGCGCTCCCCGGAGCGGACGCGCTCCAGCCGGACGACCGCCGCGTCGAGCGACATCCGCCCCGCCAGTTCGTGATCGAAACTCATCGCCGGCGCGTGCGGGCACACGCCCAAGCAGGTGTTGAACTTGAGCGAAACGCTCCCGTCCTCCGCGTCGCCTTCGCCGTCGAGCCCCAAGTGGCGCGCCAGCCCCTGCAGAATCGGCTGCGCGCCCAGCACGTGGCACGTCGGCCCCCAGCACACCTCCACCGAGTGGCGCGGCGGCGGCGTGAACCGGAAATTCGGATAGAACGACGCGACGCTCCACGCCTCGTTGACGCTCGCGCCCGCGCTGACCGCCGCCGCCTCCACCGCCTCGTAGGGGAGATAGCCCAACTCGTCGTGCGCCGCGAGGAGCGACGAGAGCACGGTGACCGTCCGCGACGGCTGCTCCGCGACGGCGCGGCGCGCCCGCTCGCGCAAGCCGCCGTCCGCGTCCGGCGCGGATGCGTCGGCGGGTGCGTTGTCGGATGTGGGCGCGATGCTCATTGGGGCGCGGGCTCGGGCTCGCCGTCGGCGGCGCCCCAAATCCTAGCAGCGTCCGCCCCCTCTCTACAAGGGGCGCGGGCGGGTAGGCCCTGGGCGAGGAACTTTCGCCATCCCATTGACCGCCTCCCCACGCCGCCATCGCCGTCATTCCCGCGAAGGCGGGAATCCCGCCCCAATTATTGCGCTATAATGGTCGCGCTTGCAAGCGCCTTTTTGCTTGTGGTTACGAAAAACGACAAATAATCAACCTACAATGACGCTTATCGCATTACCCCCCCCCCCCCCCCGTTGCGTATTTCGTATTCCGCTGCGTATTCAGCGGTGGATAACGGCCGCCGCCATTCTCGCCCCGCTCGCCGCCTGCTCCGGCGGCGAGCCTACTCCTGCGCCTACGGTCGCTCCCGCCATTGCGCCTATGCCAACCCAAGTTCCCGCGCTCGCGCCAACCGCGATCCCTCGGACGGGGCTGCTACTGAGCGAGCCTGAGTCGTTCATGGGCTACACGCTCTTCTCCCCAGCGCGCGGAGATTACGCTCGCCTCATCGACCACTCAGGGAATCTCGTGCATACGTGGCTGTCCCACGGAAGCCCATTGGCGAAACTGCTCGATAGTGGGAACCTGCTGATATACGGCAACGTGGAAATCGACCCGGACGGGAACATCGTTTGGAAATACCGCCACCCCCAACATCACGACCTCCTCAAACTGCCCAACGGGAACGTCCTCATCCTCTCCGCTGAACTTCTTCCGTTCGAGGAGGCTATCGCCCTTGGGGCGAACCCGGGCTCCGTCCATTCCATCGCTTGCTCCTCGATAATGGGAACGCGGGTCGTCGAAGCGCGGCCCACGGGGGCTGACAGCGCCGAAATCGTCTGGGAGTGGTCGGTCTTCGATCACCTTATCCAGGACTTCGACCCGGAGAAGCCCAACTACGGCGTCGTGGCCGACCACCCTGAACGGGTCGACCTCAACTACGTCCTCGCGGAGGCGCCCTGCGCCTCCGACCAAGTTTCGTGGACGCATGCCAACGCGCTGGACTACAACGCGGAGTTGGACCAGATTATGATCACCGTCCGATACTTCAGCGAGATATGGGTCATCGACCGCAGCGCGAGCAAGGAAGAGGCGGTTGGGAGCGTCGGAGGGAACGCGGGCAAGGGAGGAGACCTGCTCTACCGCTGGGGCAATCCCCGCGCATACGGCGCCGGAACGCCCGCCGACCAACGCCTCTTCCGGCCCCACGCCGGGCACTGGATTCCGGAAGGCGCGTCAGGCGCCGGCAACATACTCATCTTCAACAACGGATGGGAATATCCGGGATTCGAGCGTGGCTACTCGTCCGTGGATGAGGTCGTCCCGCCGTCGGACGGATACAACTATCGCTTGGACACGGGATCCGCCTACGGGCCCAACGAGCCGCTGTGGACATACGCCGCCGACCCCCCGGAGTCGTTTTACTCGCGCGCGCGGTCGAACGCCCAACGACTGCCGAACGGCAACACCTTGATCGCCGACGGGCTGGCGGCGCGGATATTCGAGGTGACGCGGGACGGCAAGACGGTTTGGGAATTTGCGCACGAGATGCAGCATCCAAGGGACGGCGTGTACCGCGCCTACCGCTACCCGCCGGACTTCCCGGGTCTGCGCTATCTGGACCTGACGCCTCGGCGGACAGATTGCTGCGCCGCCGCCGAGGACGAGCCTCTGGCGCGCTCGACGTTCGACCTCTACCTGATGGACGAAGCCTTGGTCTACGTGAAAGAGCAGTGCGGTCAGAGCGACATAGCGGATCGCTTCTTTCTGCAAATCGTCCCGGAGCGCCCGGACGATTTGCCGGAAGAGCGGCGAGAGGTCGGTTTCGACAACTTGGACTTCGACTTCTTCCTGCGCGGCGCGCTGTTCGACGGCAAGTGCGCGGCAAGCGTTCCGCTGCCGGACTACTCCATTGCAAGCATCCGGACAGGGCAGTTCGGCCCCGGCGGAGAACTATGGAGCGCGGGGATCTCGATGAGAGACGCCCGCTAACCCATGCGGGAATGCACGATAAGAGGGGAGGCGGGCATGGCGGCCATGGATGGATGCGGACAAGGCGGTGGACAACAAAGCGCCCCGGCTCGGCGCGAGCCGGGGCGCCCGTCCTGTTCCCTCGGGCGCTCCGCTTGAGCGAAGCGACGCGAGGGCGCCCTGCCGCCGCCCGCAAGGACCCGCCACGAGGCCCCGCGAGGCGCCGCCTTCGGGATGACCGGTCTCGACCGGAACCAGTCCCTAGCGGCGAGCAGCGGGCGAAGCAGCAGCGCGAGGTCTTGACGTATGCACTACTGAATCACCCCCTTTCCACGGCCTATCGCCGTATCCCCCATAGTAGGGCGCCGCGCTCCGTTCCGCCAGCCCATTCTGCGCGGATTCGCCCCGAATGTTCGCGTCTCGCTCCCGCCCTCCTGCCGTCATCCCCGACCTCCTCCCGTCATTCCCGCGTAGGCGAGAATCCCGTATCCCCCTCTCCCTACAGAGACCTTTGCATAACATACCGTCATTCCGGCGTAGGCCGGAATCCAGAGGCGCGCAGGCGCCGGATCTCTCCCTATAAAGGGAGAGGGCACTGCGGTCGGGGCGCTAGCCCCGTCATTCCGGCGTAGGCCGGAATCCATTCGGCGTGCAAGCGCCATAGACGCCGCGCAAGGCGCCGGATCCCCCTCTCCCTATAGAGACCTTTGCATAACTTAGTTGCAGCCCGCAATTCCTCTTAATGCTAGGAGTGAATTGGGACGCGCCGGCCTTGCGGCAGGGGGTTATGCAAAGGTCTCCCTAGAAGGGAAGGACGCCGCGAAGCGGCGGGAGAGGGCGCTGCGGTCGGGCGGGCGGGAGGCGAGGACGCTCCCCCCGCTCACTCCCGCAACCCGCGCACGACGCGCTCGACCGCCTCCTGCGGAACGCCCCGATGGGAGCGCGAGGAGCCGGCGCCGTCGAGGAGCGCCCAGGAGATTTGCCCGGCCGTCGTTTTCTTGTCGCGGGTCATCGCTTCCAGAATCGCCTCCGGCGCGACGCCGGCGTAGGACTGCGGAAGGCCGAACCGGGCGAGCAGCGACGCCTGGCGCTCCGCGACGTCGGCGGGCGTCACGCCTTCCGCTACGCCAAGCCGCGCCGCGCCGGTCATGCCGATGGCGACGGCCTCGCCGTGCAGATAGGCGCCGTAGCCCGCCGCCGTCTCCACGCCGTGCCCGATGGTGTGCCCGTAGTTGAGGAGGCGGCGCAGGCCGCTCGTTTCGCGCTCGTCGGCGCTGACGACGCGCGCCTTGACGGCGGCGTTGCGCGCGACGGCCTCGGTCGTCACCCGCGGATCGAGCGCGAGGAGCGCGTCGGCGTTGCGCTCGTAGAAATCGATCAGCGGGGCCTCGAGCGCGAAGCCGTGCTTGATCGCCTCGGCCCAGCCCTCGCGGACGGCGCGCTCCGGCAGCGTTTGCAGGGCGGAGACGTCGGCGAGAACCATCGTCGGATGATGGAACGCCCCGACCATATTCTTGGCGGCGGGCAAGTCGACGCCGGTCTTGCCGCCGATGGCGGAGTCAACCATCGCCGTGAGCGAGGTGGGAACCTGAACGAGGCGGACGCCGCGCAGGAACGTCGCCGCGACGTAGCCCGCGAGGTCGCCCACGACGCCCCCGCCGACGGCGACGATTGCGTCGCCGCGCTCGACTCTGCGCTCGGCGAGCCATTCGTAGAGGACGGACGCGGTGGCGAGCGTCTTGCTCTCCTCGCCCGCCGGAAAGGTGAACAGCCCCATCTCGACGCCGACGGCGTGGAGGGAGCGCTGGGCGGCGCGCCCGTAGGGATGGACGACGTTGCCGTCGCAGACGATGTAGGCGCGTCCGGAGAAGCCGGAGTCCGCGAGGCGGCGCCCCAACTCCGCCTCGAGCGCGCCCCATCCGACGAACACGGGATAGGCGCCGGACTCGACGGTCACGGTCGCGGCGAGCGAGGGGTCGCTCTCCCACGCGGACGGGGCGCCGAAGCGCCGCCAAGCGCGGACGACCTCCTGCGCCGTCTGCTCGACCGTGAGGCCGTCCGTGTGAATCGTCCAATGGGCGAGCGCGTAGGCGGCCTGGCGCTCCCGCTTGAGCGACTCGATGCGCCCCAGCGGGTCGTCGGCTTGGAGCATCGGGCGCGTCATCGCCTCGGCGCCTTCGGTTTCGGCGGCGTGGGAGAGGCGGCGGTAGATCGTTTCGGGGCGGGCCTCGAGGGCGGCGACGAAGCCGGACGCGAGCATGCCGCCGAGCGACTGGTCGTGCATCACGGAGCCCGCGCCCGTGGAGACGACGACGCGCTCCTCGGCGGCGAATTCGGCGATGACGGCGCGCTCGAGGGCGCGGAATGCGGGCTCGCCGTCTTCGGCGAAGATGCGCTCGACGGGCTTGCCGGCGCGGGCGACGATGCGCTCGTCGGCGTCGGCGAACGTCCAGCCGAGCAGTTGGGCGGCTCTGCGTCCGACGGCGCTTTTGCCTGCGCCGGAGAAGCCGATGAAGTAGATGCGGTTGCGGGCGGTCATTGCGAACTTGCGCGCGCGGCGGCGCGGACGGGCAATGATAGCAGCAGCCGCTCCGGAGCGCCGCCCCTCCCACGCCGCCGCCGTCAGACGCTCCCCGCGTAGAGCCCGGCGGCGAGCGCGAGCCCCGTCCATCCGTGCAGTTTGGCCGTGCGGACGAGCAGCCGGTTCATCGCCGCGCGGTCGTCGGAGGCGTACAGCGCCCGCGCAGCCCCGAACGCCCACGGCAGCGGCGCGAGCGCGAGCAGCGCCCATGCGCTCAGCTCGCCGACGCCAACCGCCAGCGCGACGCTCAGATACGCCGCCGCGAGCATCCCCGCGTATGCCCTGCGCGACGCCCGAACGCCGACCGCCAGCGCGAGGCTGCGCTTCCCCGCATCCCGATCCTCCTCGACGTCGCGCATATTGTTGACGTGCAGAATCGCCGTGACGATGAACGCCACGGGCAGCGCGGCGTAGAGCGACGCGAGCGTGAGCGTCTCCCTCTGGACGTAGTAGGACGCCATCACCATCAGCAAGCCCATAAACGCGAACACGACCGGCTCGCCGAGTCCGAGCGTCCCCAGCGGCTTCGGCCCTCCCGCGTAGAGATACGCCGCCGCGACGCTCGCCAGCCCCGCCGCGAGAATCGGCCAGCCCGTCTGCGCGACGATGACGAGCCCCGCCGCGGCTCCGTAGCCGAACGCCGCCGCCATCCCCGCGGCGACGGCGCGCTCCGAGAGCAGGCCGCGCTGAATGACCTTGTGCGGCGCGAGGAACTTGCCCGCGCTCCCGTGCTTGCGGTGGTCGGCGTACTCGTCCGTGAGGTTCGTTCCGATCTGAATGGCGACGGACCCCGTGAGCGCCAGCGCGAACAGCGTCCAATTGATCGGGCCGCCCTCCGCCGCCAGCGCCGTCCCCACCAGCACGGGCGCGACCGACGCCGAAAGCGAAAACGGGCGCGCCGCCCAGAACCAAGAAACGACGGGATGCTGCGTTGCGGGGGCGGACGCCATAGGAACAAATGCCCTCAAGCCCCCTTCTCGGCAATCTTAGCGAGAAGGGTATGGAAAAAGTCCGCGTTCTCTTCCCCCACTACGAAGGTTTGGGGAGACGCCGCCCCATCCCGGTGAACGGACACGCCGCGCACGAGAGGCGTGAACGCCACGATTTTGGAGAAAGGAATCCGCAAGGATTTCTTCGGTGAGTGAAAGTAGATATGACGCAGCGTGACTCCGAGCGTTCCGAAGCCCATAAACTTCGGTACTCCTTCGTCCTCGAAGGAGCCTCGGAACACGGAAGGGCGCAAGCGCACGCCCTTCGCAACTCTGAATGACATGCCGAGCGATCCGCCGCTCATGCGGCGCACCGTTCTGTGCTCAACGAGATTCACGCCGCCGAACGCCCACACGAGATGCTCGCCCTTCTGAAAAGCGAACGGAACAACCGCTTGCATGCGCTCGCTTGTGCCCGTCGTGTCCAAGTCGTAGAGGCATAACGCTTGCATGTAGGCGTTCCATTTGTCATCCGCGCCCAACTCGGCCAGTGTGAGATTGATGGGCTCAAGCGCTTTCTTCACGCGCTCTTCGCTGCCCTCGTCAATGCCCCGCGCCAACTCCCGCCTGATCGCTTCGCGGACGGGCAGCATTTTAGGGTTGGGCTGCGGCGGCAGGGACGAAGCCTTCGCCTGCTTGTCCATCCACTTTATGAACAGAGCGACCATCGCAGCGAAAGCCAGCAATAGGACGCAAACCTCCACCAGTTACTTCTCCTTGCCTACCTTGCGCGAACGCTTATGGCGTAGGAATCATAGCATGCCCCTCACTCCCCGCGAACGCGGATGCGCGACGCGACGTCCATCCCAAGCGAGACGGGCTCCCCGGCGCACGTCACGTCCACTACGCGCCGGTAGTCCGCGACCTCCTCGACGCGAATCCGCTCGCCGGGGAGCATTTTGCTGTTCACGAGGTAGGAGAGCAGAGGGAAATCCTCGTCGGGGATGCGCGTGACCACGTAGGCGCTCCCCTCTTTCGCGTCGCTCAGCCGGATCGCGCCCGGGTCGGACGTCTGCAGTTCCTTGTCGGTCCGCTTGTAGATGGGGCGGCCGTAGGGGCAAGTGTCCGGGTAGCCCAGTTTCTCCTCGATGCGGACGAGCAGCGCGGGCGAAATGCCGTGCTCCAGGCTGTGCGCCTCCGCCTCCGCGAGTTCCAACGGCACGCCCAGCGCGTCCACCAGCAGGCGCTCCGACAGCCGGTGCCGGCGCGCCACGTCGCAAGCCCGCGCCTCTCCCGACGCCGTCAGGTCTATCCGCTTCTCCTTCGTGATCTGCAGCAGCCCCTCTTTCGCCATGCGCTGCACCATGCCGGAGACGGACGCGAGCGTCGTGCCGATCTCCTCGCCTTCGGGGATGCGGCGCAGATACGAGGCTAGTTCGCTCATATGCGGCCTCAGCCCGTCCTCGCGCAGAATGGCGAGCGACAGCAGGTAGTTCTCCGCCGTGTGGGAGATGCGCTGCGGGCCTGCCGGTCGGTTGCGCGTTCGCGTCGTCATAGGCCGCATTATAGCGCGTCGCGTCGCACTCTTGCCGTCATTTCCCCTGGCCGTCATTCCCGCCCAATGACCGTCATTCCCGCCCCTTACCGTCATTCCCGCGTAGGCGGGAACCTCGCCCCGTCCGGGCGCGCAAGCGCCAATATCCCCTCTCCCTATAAGGGGAGAGGAGGCCGCGAAGCGGCGGGAGAGGGTACTGCGGACGGGGCGCGCAGCGTTCCGTCATCCCTGCGTAGGCAGGAATCCATTCGGCGCGATAGCGTCACAGACGGGGCGCGTAGCACCCCGTCTCCCCTGCCCCCCCGCTCCCCATACCCCCTGCGACAAACGCCCCTTGCGCCGACGCCCCCTCTGTCCCTTACGATGGACCCGTCGCGATCAGGCGACCGAGCGGGAAGAGGACGAGACGGGCGAGAGGGGGCGCCTCATTCTGCATCATTTCCGCCTCAAAAGCCTCCAAAACAGCCCCAAAACAGACCCAACGGCGCCTCACGGCGAACCCGGCGCTAGGAGTAAATGAGTCAAAATGATGCAAAATGATGCAGCCCTTAAGCAAAGCGCGTCCGGGCGGCCCGAACCCCGGCGGCCAGACCAGGGGAGAGCGGGGAGGTCACTCGACGAGGTGAACGCCGAGCGCGAAGCCGTCCCCTTCCGCGAGCGCGGCGGCGCTCGTAACGGGGCGCTCCAGCGCGGCGAACGCTCCGCCGTGAACGGCGAAGCGCGCGGCGTCGCCCGCGTCCGCCGCGTCGAACGCGCTCAGGCGGTCGTCGCCGACGTCGTTCGCTTCGTAGGTGGCGGCGTAGCGCGCCTCGCCCGCGCGCAGCGAAACCTCGCGGACGATGAGCGCGTCGCGCCGCACGACGGCGAGCCAGCCGCTGTCGCCGGAGCGCGGAACCGCCGCCGCTATGCGGGGCGTGTCCAACTCGTCGCGCTCGTAGTCCAGCGCGAGCAGAACCTGCGCCATCGCGTCCCGAACGGGAACGCCCGCGCTCACCTTGTCGGCGATGGGGTCGGTGTGCGACCCGTTCGACGCGACCGCCCAATCCCCCGCGACGCGGAGCGCGTTGTAGGAGACGTAGGGGTTGCGCCGAACGTCATCCTCGTGGCCGGGGCGCGGAACGACGGCGACGACTCCGCCGTTGTCAACCGCCATTCGGTTGGGGAACGAGCGGCTCGAGACGCGGTAGAGCGCGGCGTTGCGCCCGCTGCGCGTTCTCCCCGCCGCGACGATGCGTCCGACGTACATCCAAACGCTCCGTTAGGCCAGCGCGAGGCTGGGCGCGACGTCCAGATCGAGGCCATGCGCGTCGCCCGCCGCTCGCCGCTGATAGCCCGCCGCCGCGATCATCGCTCCGTTGTCCGTGCAGAGGCGCGGCGCGGGAATGAGCACGGGAGCGGGGACGCGCTCCCGGCACGCTTGCCGCAGCGGACCGTTCGCCGAGACGCCGCCGCCGAGCACGAGCCCCATGGCGCCATGCTCGCGGACGGCGTCCGCCGCTTTCGCGGAGATCACGTCCACGACCGACTCCTGAAACGCCGCCGCGAGTTCGGCGACCGCCTCCGGGTCCGCTCCGCCCTCCGGCGCGGGGTGGACGCCCATCTCTTGCGCCTTATGGAGCAGCGCCGTCTTGAGGCCGGAGAAACTGAAGTCGAGCGTTCCCTTGAGCCATGCGCGGGGGAGGCGGAACGACGGCGCGGCGCCCTCCGCCGCCTTCTGCACGGCGGGGCCGCCCGGGAAGCCGAGCCCCAGCAGGCGCGCCGCCTTGTCGAACGCCTCGCCGGAGGCGTCGTCGCGCGTCCGGCCGAGCAGTTCGTAGTCTCCGTGCCCGCGCATCAGAATGAGGTCGGTGTGCGCGCCGGACGCGATCAGCGCGACGAGGGGAAAGCCGGGGTCGGCGGCCGGGTCGTCGAACTCCAGCCACGTGGCGTAGATGTGCCCTTCCAGGTGATGCACGCCCACCAGGGGCAGACCGCGTGCGAACGCGAACGCCTTCGCCGCGTTCACGCCCACCATCAGCGCGCCGGCCAGCCCGGGGCCGTAAGTCACGGCGACGGCGTCGAGGTCGTCCATCGCAACCTCCGCCTCGCTCAGCGCGGCCTCGATGACGGGAACGATCTGCAGCAGGTGCTGGCGGGAGGCGACCTCCGGCACGACGCCCCCGTAGCGGGCGTGGAGCGCCACTTGCGACGCGACCTTGTCGGACAAGACGCGGCGCCCGTCTTCGACGACGGCGGCGGCGGTTTCGTCGCAGGATGTTTCGACGCCGAGTACGAGCATAGCGGTTGGCGAGGCGGGGCTCGCCGTCCTTATGCTATCATTCGCGCAGGACTCATTCCCGCCGGCGGGGCGTCAGCGCCGGAGAGAGGCTTCCACGATGTGGAGCGACGTTAGCGGCGCCAGCATCGCGTTGCTGGCGGTTTTTCTAGTCTTGTCCGCGTTCTTCTCAGGGTCGGAAGCCGCCCTGCTCTCGGTTCAGCGCGTGCGGTTGAGACGCCTCGTCAACGAGGGCTCGGCGGGCGCGAAGCGCGTCGAGCGGATGATCGAAGCCCCGGAGCGCCTCCTCCCGCCCATCCTCTTAGGCAACAACCTCGTCAACACCGGCGCGGCGGCCGTGGGCGCGGGCATCGCCATCACGCTCATCGCCGACGAAAACCTCGCGCTCGCCGCCGCGACCGCCGCGGTCACGGCGCTGCTCCTCGTTTTCGGCGAGACGATCCCCAAGACGGTCGCCGCGCGCCACGCCGAACGCGCCGCCATTCTCGTCGCCCCGGTCATTCAGGCCGTGGGCTGGGTTCTGAAGCCGGTCTCCCTCGTGCTCCAAGCGATCAGCCTGGGCATTGCGCGGCTGTTCGGTGGGAGCGCGTCCATCAGCCTCGTCACCGAGGAGGAGATCAAGACGATGGTGGAGGTCGGGAGCGAGTCCGGCGCGGTCGAGCACGAGGAGGCCGCGATGATCCGCCGCGTCCTCGAGTTCGGCGACCGCCGCGTGAGCGAGGTGATGACCCCCCGACCCGAGGTCGTCTCCGTCGGACACGGCGCGACCATCCGCGAGTTTCTCGCGCTCTACGCCGCGAAGTCGCACACGCGCTTTCCCGTCGTTCGCGGCGAACTAGACAACGTCGCGGGAATGATCGGCGTCAAGGGCGTGATGCGCCAGTTGGCCGACGGCGCCGACCCCGGCGAGCCCGCCGCGCCGGAGGCCAGGCCCACGCGCTTCGTCCCCGAAACGAAGCGCGTGGACGAACTCTTCAACGAGATGCGGGTCAGCGGCGATCAGATCGCGATGGTCGTCGACGAGTACGGCGGCGTCGCGGGGCTCGTCACGTTCAAGCGCCTCGTCGAGGGCATCGTCGGCAAGGTCGAGGAGGACGACGCGGGGCGCGCCGTCGAGCAGGACATCGAGATTATGGACGAGGCCACCGCCGAGGTTGACGGCGGCCTCTCCGTAACGGACGCGAACGAGCAACTGTCGCTCGGCTTGCCCGCCGGACAGTACGAGACGGTCGCCGGGTTCCTCTTGCAGCGGCTGGGGCGCATTCCCGAAGAGGGAGCGGAGGTCTCCTACGGCGCGCTGCGCTTCTCCGTGCTGGAGATGCGGGGCGTCCGGATCGGGCGCGTGCGCGTCACCCGCTCGCCCGCCTCCCCAGAGGAATGACCCAGACCGCGACCCGCCGCGTTGCGATGGCGATGCGCCGCGCAATCGCCCGCCACGAGGATCGGCTGGGCGGCGGGCCGCTCCTCCTCGCCGTTTCCGGCGGCGCGGACTCCATGGCGATGCTGCTCGCCTGCGCCCAAGTCGGCGAACGCCTGCGGAAGCGGATGACGGCGGCGCATTTCGCGCACGGCCTGCGCCCCTCCGCCGACCGGCGCGAGCGCGCCGCCGTCCGCCGCGCCGCCCAATCGTTGGGCGTTCCGTTCGTCGCGGGCGCCGGGCAGTCGCCCCGCGACGAAGCCGGCGCCCGTGACGAACGATACCGCTTCCTCGCGCAGGCCGCCGCCGGATGCGGCGCGGCCGCCGTCCTCACCGCGCACACGCAAGACGACCAGGCGGAGACGGCGCTGCTGCGCCTGGCGCGCGGCAGCGGCCTGCGCGGCGCGGGCGCGATCCGCGAGCGCTCCGAGCGCGAGACGGACGGCATGCCGCTCGTTCTGCTGCGCCCCCTGCTGAGCGTTCCCCGCGCCGACACGGAGGCCGTCTGCGCGGAGGCAGGCGTCCGCCCCGCCCGCGACGCGACGAATCGCTCGCTGCGCTACGCCCGCAACCGCGCGCGGCTCCGCGTTCTGCCGGAACTCGCCTATGTGAACCCCAACGTTCGCGCCGCGCTCGCCGGATTCGCGGAGCGGGCGGCGCAGGACGACGCTCTTCTCGATCGCCTCGCGCGGGACGCCGTGAGCGCCGTCGAGGAGCGTTCGCCGTCGTCCGTCCGCTGGCCGAAGAGCGCGCTGCGGTCGCTGCCCGCGCCGCTATTCGCGCGCGTGTTGGAGGCCGCGTGGCGCTCGCTGCGAGGCGAGGGCGCGACGCTTGGCCACGAGAAGATCGCCCAGGCTAGCCGCCTCGCGTCGCGCGGAGGGCGGCTCTCGCTCGGCAAGGGCGCGTCTTTCATCGTCGGCCCCGGCCCGCTCGCCTCGCTATCGCTCGAGGAGTAGGGGGGCGCAACCCGCGTCTCGTCCGCTGTGGTAGCATTCCGTCTGCAGTACCCTCTCCCGTCGCGTTCGCGGCGTTCTCTCCCCTTCTAGGGAGAGGGGGAATTCGGCGCTTGCGCGCCTCCAATGGGGCGAGATTCCCGCCTACGCGGGAATGACGGTTTAGGTATGGGAGGAACGCGATGGCGGACGCTGCGGTTAGGCTGATGGACTCCGACGGCCACCTCATCGAGTCGAACGCCGAGTTGGGCTCTTATGTGGACGACTCGATCAAGGCGGTGGCCACCGGGCATGTGCCCGCGCAGGACGGCCCCTTCCCCACGCTGGACGGCATCCACAACTTCTTCAAGGGCAAGGGCGGACGCTTCGGCGGCCCCCGCCAAATGGCGAGCGAGGAGCGGGCGGGCTCCGGCGAGGACTGGTCCGTCTTCCTCGACAAGACCGGCATCGAGCGGACCGTCATCTTCCCCACGCGCGGCCTCGCCGTCGGCTTTATCCAAACGCCGGAGTACGCCTCCCGCCTCTGCCGCGCCTACAACGACTACGTTCACGACCGCTACCGCAAGGTGGACGGGCGGATCCATCCCGTCGGCCTCGTTCCGATGCAGAGCCCGCAGGAGGCCGCCGCCGAATTGCGCCGCGTCGTCCTGGATCTCGGCATGCCGGGCGCGATGCTCCCCACGACCGGCTTGCCCCTCGCGCTCGCCCACGAGTACTACTGGCCGGTCTACGAGGAGGCGGCCAGCCTCGGATGCGTTCTCGCCCTGCACGGCGGCTCCAACCGGGGCATCGGCATCGACACGTTCACCGACTTCGTCGGCTCGCACATTCTCCATCACCCCGTTCCGCTGATGTACGCGCTCGTCTCGTTCGTCTATCAGGGCGTGCTGGACAGGTTCCCAGGCCTCAAACTCGCGTTTTTGGAGGGCGGGCCGGGCTGGCTCGTCCCCGTGCTCGACCGCGCCGTCCGCGACGACGAGTTCTTCGGCCAGGTGGCGGAGCGCCCGTTCGACGAATACCTTACGAGCGGGAGCGTCCTCATCGGATGCGAGGGCAACGACGTCAGCCTTCCCTACGTCGCGTCCCGGATCGGCATCGAGCCGTTCGCGTACTCGTCCGACTATCCGCACGAGGTGGACCTCGCGGGCGCGCTGCATGAGATAGACGAGACGCTGGAGTCCGACGCGCTCACGGAGGCGCAGAAGCGCGCCGTCCTCTACGACAACGCGAAGCGTTTCTACGGCTTCTAGGCGGATGCGGGAAGCGAAGGGGGCTATCGGAGGGCGATCGCTTCGCTCCAAATCTCTCCTTCGCCCCGGACATATTGCCCCGTTCGAATAGACGCCGCCGGGTAACCGGGGAGTTCTCGCGTCGCGATGCATCTTCTCTCTTGAAGCAGCAGCGCTCCGTGATCGAGGAAATTGAAATCGAGATTGTCGAACCCGTGGACTCTCCGCTCTTCCGGGAGGTCGGCTTGGCTCACTGGAATGATGTGGAGGAAGAACCGCGAAAGCACGTCTTCATTGGCGCAGGAGCTCTTGGTCAGCAGCAGCGTGTTTCCATTGCGATGGATGTCGAATTCGGACTGCGCGAGCAGTTCCGCGCCGTTCAGCAGCGCCGTCGCCGACGCGACGTCTATCGGAGGCGGTCGACGGCGGGTGAGATCGATGGTCAAGCCCCAAACGGGGCCTTCGTTCGTGTACTGCCCGACGCTCACGGCAGTCACCGGGTAGTCAGGGAGTTCCCGGGCGGCGACGCACATTCCTTCTTGGAACAGCAACGCCCCGTAATCGAGGAAATTGAAATCGAGATTGTCGAACCCAGACTGCCTGCGCTCGTCCTGGAGGTCGTCCACGTTCGCGGGAGTAAAATGGAGGAAGAACCGCGGACGGACATCTGCGCTGTCGCAGGCAAGCCTGGTCAAAAGCAGCGTATTCCTGTTGCGATGGACGTTGAATTCGGACTGCGCGAGCAGTTCCGCGCCGTTCAGCAGCGCCGTCATCTCAGATGCGTTCACTTTCGGCGGTTCATCAGAGTTGAACTCGCCTTGCCAGAATCGCCGCTCGCCGCTGATGTACTGGCCTGTGGAGACCGCCGTGATTTCGTAGTCCGGCAAATTGACCACTGCCGCGCAGCCGTCGCTGTAGGGAACCTTGCGCTCCGCGAAGTAAAAACGCAGGTTGTCGAACGCATAGTCTTGGCGCTCCGACGGAAGGTCTTCCGGGTTGGCGGGCATGAGATGCAAGAAGAAGAGCGGCGCCGTGTCGTATTCGTCGCATTCCGCCCGCCCGTACACTAATTTGTTCTCGGCGTAATAGACGCTGAACGGGCCGTGTATCAAAGGCTGCGTTCCCCGAATGGTCTCACGGGCGAACGCGGCGTCGGAGCGCAGCAGCAGTGATCCGCCCCCAACGCCGACGGCGACGGCGACGACGGCGGCCCCCAGAAAGACGCGAACGGCGGTGTGCTTTGGAAAAGCGATCTTGAAGCGCGCTGCGGAGTTCGGCGAACGCATGCGCGTCGCCGCCCGGCGGTTTCCCGGCGCTCGCTCGCTCGCGCCGTCCCCTTCCGCTTCCGCGGCAGCTTCTTCCGCAGCGGCGCTCGCTCCCCGCCATTGAACGCGCGCCTCCCGCGCTGCGAGAAGAAAGCAAGACCAGCAAAGCGCGTGCGCCATAAAGAGGTAGCGCGAACTTCTATCCGGCAAGTCATCGGGCATAATGAACTGCAGAGTGGTCACAGCGATCAGGGCGATGATGAATGACATATCCGCTAGGAGAGATTTCGCGCCCTTGACGAACAGCGCCGCCGCGAATGCCAAGGCGACTGCGAAGGCGAGCGCGCTGATCAACGTGACCGCTTGCCCGAACGCGACGCGGTCGGGCCCCATTATCCAGTAAGGCGTGAAGTCGCGGATGACCGGGGCCTCCGCCCAACCGTTGGCGAACGCCTGGATCAGCGTTTCGCTCAGTCTTCCCACACGCACGGCGACTTGTCCGAGAAAATCCCCGGAGGCAGCGGATGCGGAATCCCGGGGAGCGCCCGCCGCCCACTGCAGAAAAGCGGCCTTGACGGTCAAACCCACTGCGTAGCACAGCGCGAACCCCGCCGCATACAGTCCGATGCGAAAAACGGACTCCCCGATTCGGCGAGCGTCGCTCGCCTTGCGCAATCCAAAGTAAGTTATGAGCGCAATCAAGGCAAGCACGAGGACATTATGACCGTCCAGCAGCCACAGATAGGACGACGCCATGCCGGTAACGAAACAGCACAACCGGGCCGTCTTCGCCAGCGCGGGCCGGGACATTGCTAGCGCGAGCGCGGAGCCGGAAACCGGCGCAAGGAGAAACGGCAAGCCGTTGGCCGCGTCGGAAAAGTATTGAAGCCCGGAGAAGAAACTGGCGAAAACGGCGAGCGGGACCACCGCTAGAAACGCCTTGCGGGAAAGAAACCATAGCGCTGCGGCCAGCGCCCCCAAAGCGAAAATGGTGAGAATGCGGGTCCACTCTCGTATATCGGCGTCGGATAAATATCTCAGGGCAATGGCGTAGATAGCGGTGCCTCCCCACCAGTAACGGAATTTGAGCAACACTTTATACACGTCTTCATTGCCCGGAAGGAGAGGGATTCTCTCGCAGTAATCGGCGGTCCCCGCGGCGACCATTGGGAGAAGCACCGCGTCGACCAGCGCGCTGCCCCCATCGAACCGCTTCGCCCCTCCCAGCACGGTGGCGACGCGCTGGCAATACTCGAACCTCCTCCCGTTGACGCCCGCGACATACCCCAAATCAGGCCGCTCCGACGCTATCTCCGTCGTCGCCTTCTCCAACGCCGCGTCATAGGAAATCGTGTTGCCTACGTAGTGGAGCGCGAAGAAGAGCGCGGAGCCGGCGAGCAGGACCGCGGCGTAGAGCAGCGCCGCCCGCCCGAGCGAAGCCCGCCGCCCTGAGCGAAGCGCAGCCGGCATCCCCTCGGCGAGCCACCGGCGCGCGCGCCGACCGACGAGAGGACGAGGGTCGTCAAGTAGAGGGGGGGATTCGTCGGTTTGCGGCATTACGCGTTTCGCGGGGCCGGGTCGTCAAGCGTCGCCAAGTCTAGCACGGGCGGCTGGGCGGGCGCGCTGCTACAATCCCAAAGCGATGGCGCTCTCGAAAGAAGACAACGAACTGCTGACCCGCGTCGGGCCGGAGACGCCGATGGGCGCGCTCTTCCGCAGATTCTGGACGCCCCTCCTCCTCGCGGACGAGTTGCCCCATCCGGACGCGCCCGCCGTCCGCGTCAAGTCGCTCGGCGAATTCTTCGCCGCCTTCCGCGACACGCAGGGCAGGCTCGGCTTGCTCGACGCCCGATGCCCCCACCGAGGCGCCGACCTCTCCTTCGGCCTCGTGGAGGAGGGCGGCATCCGCTGCGCCCGCTGCTTTTGGAAATTCGACGTCGACGGCAACGTCCTCGATATGCCGCTGGAGCCGCCGGACAGCCCGCTGTGGACGGAAGGTAGGGCGGCCGCGTTCCGCGTCGCGGAGTACGGCGGCCTGATCTGGGGCTACTTCGGGCCGCAGGACGACCCGCCCGACCTCCCCGAATTCGAGTGGACGCGCGTCGAGCCCGACCAGCGCCATCTCTCGCGGTTCCTCGTAGATTGCAACTATATGCAGGCGGTCGAAGGCGGGCTGGACGCCTCCCGCGTCGCGGCCCTGGCGAGGGCGGGCGCGCTCGGACCCGGCGACCCGATGGGCGAGGAGGCCGCCCACACCGTCCGGGCGCGGGAAACCGAGTACGGCTTGCTCGTCGGCGCGGCGGTCGAGTCGGAGGCCGGGCGGGCCGACGTCAGCGTAACGCAGTGGCTGATGCCGTTCTACACGACGTCGGCGTCCGGCATACGCGGCGTCTACGAGGCGGCGGCGTGGACGCCGATAGACGACGAGCGCGCGATGGCGTTCGCGGTGACCTACGATCCGCGCAAGCCCCTCAGCAAGCGCCTTCTGCGAGAGATCCGGCAGGGCAAGCGGGCGCATCCGAAGTTGGCGGAGGGCTCCTACCGGCGCGAGCGCAACCGCGACAACGGCTATGTCCCCGAGGGCGAGGAGCGCCCGCCGGACTTCGCCTCGCGGTTCGAGACTGCGCTCGAGATGGCGCTCGCGTGCCAGGAGAGCATGGGCGCCATCGTCGACCGGTCGAACGAGACGCTGGGGCCGAACGACGGCGCGGTCGAGGGGGCGCGCCGGATTCTGACGCAAGCCGCGGTCGATCTGATGGAGGGCACGATTCCGGTGGTCGTCCATAAGGGCGAGGCGTACCGCGTCCGCGCCTACGCCGGGCGCGTGGACGACCCCGAGGCGTTCGACGAGGACGCGGGCGTCCGCAAAGGCGTCGCCGCCGAGGTGTGAGGCGGCGCTATGAGCCCGAGGATGCGGAGCGATCAGACGCTGTTCGAGCACGGGCGGCGAAGCCGCGAGTCCGAGAACGCCCCCCTCGCGGCGCGCATGCGCCCCCGAACGCTCGCCGAATTCGTCGGGCAGCGCCATCTCCTCGGCGAAGGCCGCATTCTCGACCGCGCCCTCCGCGACGGCCAGCCCCCCTCGATGATCCTCTGGGGGCCGCCGGGTTCCGGGAAGACGACGCTCGCCCAACTCGTCGCCGGCGTCTCGGAGTCGCGCTTCATCGGCGTCTCGGCGGTCACCTCCGGCGTCGCCGACTTGCGGAGGGCGGTCGAAGAGGCCCGCGAACTCCGCGCCGTCGAGAACCGCGGCTCCATCCTCTTCATTGACGAGGTCCACCGCTTCAACAAGACGCAGCAGGACGCCATCCTTCCCCACGTCGAGAACGGAACGGTGACGTTCATCGGCGCCACCACCGAAAACCCGTCGTTCGAGATCGTCTCCGCCCTCCTCTCCCGCGCCCGCGTCCTCACGCTCCATCCGCTGACCGACGACGAAGTCGCCCGCGTCGTCCGCGGCGCCCTCGCCGACGAGGAGCGCGGTCTGGGCGGCGAGCGCGCGACGCTGGAGCCGGACGCGCTCGCCTTCCTGCTGGACGCCGCGTCAGGCGACGCCCGCGTCGCGCTCAACGGACTGGAACTCGCCGCCGAAATCGCGCAGCCGGACGCGGACGGCGCGAAGCGCGTTGACCGCCAGTTGATGGAGGAGGCGCTCCAGCGCCGCGCGCTCCGCTACGACAAGGCGGGCGACGCTCACTACGACGCGGTCTCCGCGTTCATCAAGTCGGTGCGCGGCTCCGACCCGGACGCGGCGGTCTACTGGCTGGCGCGGATGCTGGAGGCGGGCGAGGATCCGCTCTTCATCGCGCGGCGCATCGTGATCCTCGCGGCGGAGGACGTCGGCATGGCCGACCCGCAGGCGCTGCCCGTGGCGGTCGCGGCGCAGCAGGCGGTGAGTTTCGTAGGGCTGCCGGAGGGCGCGATACCGCTCGCGCAAGCGGCGGTCCACCTCGCCGCCGCGCCGAAGAGCAACGCCTCCTACATAGCGCTCAACCGCGCGATGGCGGAGGTTCGGGAGGGGCGGCAGCATCCCGTGCCGCTCCATCTCCGCAACGCGCCGACCGGCCTGATGCGCGGGCTCGGCTACGGCAAGGGCTACGAGTACGCGCACGACTACGAGGGGCATTACTCCGGCCAGCGCAACCTCCCCGACGAAATCGCGGGGACGCGCTTCTACGAGCCGAGCGATCAGGGCTTCGAGGCCGCCGTCCGCGAGCGCCTCGAGGCATTGCGGAGCAAGGCGAAAGCGTCGGCCAAGCGAACGGATCGAGGCGGACGGAAGAGGGATGCGGCGGACGGCGGGGATTCGTAGCGTTCCGGCGGCGAAGCGAGGGGAAACCGCCGGAAAATTCGTCTGAAATTCGGTTCCGCAGGGGTTGCGCGCCCGCCGGAGATGGATTACGCTGGGGAGTGACCGCTCGGTTAGGAGATGAGGCGGGAGGCGTCTCTGCCCCGGGCGGAACCAACGAAGGAGGTCTGCCATGCGGATACGAGCCGTCTACGCAACGCTTCACCAGTGGCGCTTCCCTCTTTCGGCCCTCGCAGCGGCCTAACCGCCGCTGAGGGAGGGCAGCCGGAAGCCGGACGCTCCGCGCAGATGAGGCGGGCGGAACCTGCAAGGCGATAAGCAGGGGCCCGCATCCGGCACAGAACGCCGGGAGCGGCGACGGAGCGGAGGGCGAGCCCTGCGACTCGCGGGGCGCAAATCAGCGCCGGAGAGGTCATTGGCCGCTCCGGCGCTTTCTTTTGCTCTCTCGCGCTGGGGGGCGAGCGCGGCGGGCTAGCCTTCCTCGCTCTCGGACGCCGGGTAGCCGATGGCCGCAAGTTGCGCCTTGATCGCAAGCGGAGTGATGGACGCCAAGTCGTACCGAACGGTGAGCGTGAACGCGTCCAAGTCGCCGTTCACCTCCCGCACGCCCGGAAAACTCTCGAGCACGCTGCGAATGGACGCGACGCATCCCTCGCAGTGGAGGTCCGGCAGGTGAAGAGTAATTTGGCGGTTCATAGCGGCGGCAAGTATACGCGACTCTGTCGCGCTCCCGCGTTGTACGCGTAGGCGTCTTGCAGCCGAAGTGCGTGCGCTTCCCCTTCATCTTCCACGTCGCGTCGGGGTCTGTCCCGCTCCGCGCTCCCGCCTCCGACTGCGGGTGCCGCCGCTTGCGCCTCAGTGGTCGTCGCGTCGATCAGAGTCCCCCTCTCGCCGGCATCCCCTGTTCCTCCAACTGCCGGAGCTCCTCCGTGAACAGCGCCCTCCCTCGCGGGCGCCTACCCCCCAAGCGCCCCCGACCGCGTCGCCGATGGGATAGCGTACACTACGCCCCAACCCTCGCCCAAAGGAGACCGCCCTGTCCCCGACTTCCCTGCCCTCCGCTCCGTCCGCCGAAATGCGCGGCAAGCGCGAGAACGGGCGCTACTACACCGCAGGCAATCCGTTCGACCATCCCGCTTTCCTCGCATGGGCCGAACTTGCGCGGCTGCGCTCCGCCACCGTCTTGGAGCCGTTCGCAGGCGCCAACAGCCTCGTCCACCGCTTGCAGGAGATGGGGCTCTGCAGCGCGTTCGCCTCGTTTGACGCCGCCCCCGCGAGCCCCGACGTCCAGCGCCGCGACACGCTCGCCGACTTCCCCGCGGGCTACGACGTCTGCGTCACGAATCCCCCGTGGCTGGCGCGCAACAGCGCCGCGTGGCGCGGCCTCGCCTTCCCCGACTCGCCCTACGACGACCTCTACAAAGTCGCCCTAGAGCGCTGCCTCGACAACTGCCCCTTCGTCGCCGCGCTCGTGCCCGATTCGTTCATTCGCGCCGGACTCTTCCACGACCGCCTCTTCGCCTTCGTCTCCCTCACGGCGGATATGTTCGCCGACACCGGACACCCCGTCGGCCTCGCGCTCTTCGACGATTATTCCGGCCTGGCGCCGCTAGACGGATACTTTGGCCGCCCCGGCCGCATGCAAGTTTGGTCGGGCGACCTCTATGTCGGCGACCTCGCTCAGATGGAGGCGCGGCGCCCCAAGCCGCTCCCCGGCGGAGCCGCAGTCGCGTTCAACGAGCCATGCGGCAACGCGGGGCTCTTAGCCCTCGACAACACGATAGAGGCGTCCATCCGCTTCTGCGACGTCCGCGAACTCGCGGGCTACCGCGTCAAGCCGTCGGGCCGCGCCATCACCAAAATCGCGGTGGACGGCCCCGTCCGCATCGCCGATTGGAACGCCGCGCTGTCCGCCTTCCGCAGCGAAACGCGCGACGCCCTAATGACGGCCTACAAAGGCATCCGCAAAGACGGCATGTACCGCCGCCGCTGCGACTGGGCGCTCGCCCGCGGGGTTATTCATTATGTCGGCTAGCGTCCAACCCCCCGGACTACGATGCCGCTGAGCGGGAGATGTGGCGCGCCAACGCCGATGATGTTCCGGCTTATGCCCGCTAGCGTCCAACCTTCCCTTCCCCTGCCCCATCCTCTCGCCGCGACGACGACGGCGGGCTAAGCGATGGACCCGCTTGTCGTCGCGGGGCTGGCGGTCGCGGCGTTCGCCGCGGCGGTGGTCGGCGGGCTCGCGGGGCTCGGCTCCGCCATTATTATGATTCCCGCCCTCACATTCGCCGTCGGCATCCGCGAGGCCATCCCCATCGCGACCATCGCCGTGATGATGCAGACCTGGTCGCGCGTCTGGGTGAACCGCGCCGTCGTGGACATGGGCGCCGTCAAATGGTTCGTCGTTGGCGCGGCGCCCGCCGCCATTCTCGGCGCGACGGCGTTCGCCAACCTTTCGCCCGACCTCCTGCAGCGCGGGCTTGGCGTCTTTCTCCTGCTCATCGTCGCCTACCGCCGCTCGCCGCTGATGCGCGACATGCGAATGAGCGTCCGCGCGTTCGCGGGCGTCGGCGCGGGGCAAGGCTTCCTCTCCGCCATTTTCGGCGGCGCGGGGCCGTTCGGCGCGTCGTTCTTCCTCGCCTACGGCCTGCGGCGCGGCGCCTTTGTCGGCACGATGGCCGCCGCGATGACGTTCATCAACTTCGTCAAGACCGCCGCCTACGGAACCTACGCGCTGCTCGACCTCTCCGGCGTCGTCCTAGCGGTGGGGCTTGGCGTCGTGATGGTCGTAGGCGCCTACGTCGGCGGCGCCATCGTCAACCGCGTCTCCGACAAGGCGTTCGTCTACATCGTCGAGGCGGTGATAATCGCCGCCGCCCTCTCCCTCCTGCTGCGCTAGGCGGAGACTTCGCGCGACTCCGTTCAGATCGTAATTCCTCTAGATATTAGGAGTGTTATGCAGCGACCGCCGAAAGGCGTATGCTGAGCGGGCGGAGCGACCCCGACGCCGCGCCCCGCGCCGGACGCAAGCCGATGACGACCGAACGCCTCGTCTATATGGACCACGCGGCCACGACGCCCGTCGCGCCGGAGGCCGCCGAGGCGATGCGCCCGTTCCTCTCGGAGCGCTACGGCAACCCATCCGGGATCTACGCGCTGGCGCAGGACGCCCGGCGCGCGCTCGACGAGGCGCGGGAGCGCTGCGCGGCCCTGATCGGCGCCCGCCCGGGCGAAATCATCTTCACGAGCGGCGGCACGGAGTCCGACAACGCGGGCGTGATGGGCCCCGCAATCGCATTGGCGAAGCAGGGGCGCCGCGCGGCGACCACCGCCATCGAGCATCACGCCGTGCTCAACGCCGCCGCGCTGCTGGAGAGCCTCGGCTGGGAGGCCGCGCGCGTCAAACCGCAGCGCAACGGCGTCGTCCGCGCGGAGGACGTCGCGGGCGCGGTCACGCCCGATACGACGGTCGTCAGCATGATGCTGGCGAACAACGAGACCGGCGTTCTGCAGCCCGTCGCGGAAATGGCGCGGCTCGTCAAGGAGCGGGCGCGGGAGGAGCGGCGAACCGTCGCCGTGCATACGGACGCGGTGCAGGCCGCAGGCGCCGTCCCCCTCGACGTCGACGAGTTGGGCGTGGACTTCCTCTCGCTCTCCGCGCACAAGTTCGGCGGGCCCAAAGGCGTCGGCTTGCTCTACGCGCGGCGCGGCGCCCCGTTCGTCCCCACCCAGGCGGGCGGAGCGCAAGAGCGCGACCGCCGCGCCGGCACCGAGAACGTCGCGGGCATCGTCGGCATGAGCGTCGCGCTGGAGCGGGCGGAGCGCGACCGCGAGCGCAACGCCGCCGCCTGCGCCGCCCTCCGCGACCGCCTCCTCAGCGGCATCCTCGAGCGCGTCGAAGGCGTCGAGGCGAACGGCGACCTCGACGCGAGGCTGCCCGGCAACGTCAACGTGTCGTTTCACGGCGTCGAGGCGGAGGCGCTGCTGATGGGGCTCGACCTCGCGGGCATCGCCGCGTCCAGCGGCAGCGCCTGCACCGCGGGGTCGTTGGAGCCCTCCCACGTGCTGCTTGCTATGGGGCGCGGCGAAGACCTCGCCCGCAGTTGCGTCCGCTTCACGCTCGGGCCGGAGAACACGGCGGAGGAGGCGGACTACGTCGTGGAGACCCTCGCGTGCCTCGTTCCCAAACTCCGCGCCCTCGCCGGGTCCGAGCGCCGCTGAGGGCGGGCGTGAAACTCCCCGACCCCGTAGAGGAGTTTCTGCGCGAGCCCCCCGTCGCGCCGGCGATATGGCCGCGCCGCCTATTCCATCTCCTCGCGGGCTCGTCCCTCCCGCTCGCCATCCTCTTCCTGCCGGCGGACGCGGCGCGCTGGCTGCTCATCGGCGGAAGCGTCCTCGCCGTCGCCGCCGAGGTCTTGCGCGGGCTGATCCCGAACGTCAACGATTGGATGGTTCGCCGCCTGCCCTTCTTCAAAGCGTCCGAGCGCCGCGAGGTGACGGGCGCGACCTATCTATGGCTGTCCGCCACGCTGCTCGCGTTCGCGTTCGAGAAGGACGTCGCCGTTCTCGCGCTCCTCTTCCTCGCCGTCGGCGACCCGGCCGCCGCCTTGATCGGCGTCCGCGACCACCGCGCCCGCGTGTTCGGCAAGTCGCTCGCGGGAACGTTCGCGTTCGCCTGCGTCGCGCTCGGCGCAGGGCTGCTCGCCGCGCTGCACCCGGACGTTCCGCTCGCGTGGTGGATCGCGCCGGGCGCCGTAGTCGCCGCGCTCGCCGAACTCGCGCCGCTCCCATTCGACGACAACCTCGTCGTCCCCATCGCCTCCGCCGCCGCGATGAGCCTCCTCGCCCTCGTGTAGACTGCGCCTATGCTGGAGATACGCGCGCCCAGGATATTCGCCCACGCGGGCGGCCTGCCTCCCCAATCCGCGTTGCTCGACCCTCGAGACCCGGATTTCACGGACGCCGTCCGGATAGACCTCCGGGGTTGCGATTTCGTCTACCCGCCCGCAGCGCTGTGGTGCGTCGTGTACGCCGCCCTCGTCTGTCACTATGGAATGGCTTGCAAACTGCTGGTCCCTCAGAATCCCGAGGCGGCCTCACGCCTCAGGGCGGCGGGCTTGTTCTCGGCGCTGACGGAGATGGGCGCCGATGTTGACGAGCGCGGCGTAGACGCGGCGGACGAGTCGCAAGTCGTCTTGCCGTTGAGCCAGTTCGCCGCCGCGACGGAAGTTGAAAACTTAGTGGACGCAACAATTGGCCGTCTCCATGAGCGCGGCTTCTCAGGCGGTTTCGGATCCATCGCGTCAAATACGTTCGGAGAACTGGGGATCAACGCCGTGCAGCATGCGGAATCGCCGATAGACGCCTACGGGATGGTTCAGTTCTACGACAGCCCTCAGCATGGGAAGCAATTCTCGTGCGCGGTCGCTGACGGCGGAATCGGAATACGCGGCGCGCTTCACCTGAACCATAAGATAGCCCCTCTGCCCGACGACGAGACCGCCATTGACTACGCAGTGTATGAGAACATCAGCGGAACAGGGTCGCCTTCACGGGGCATAGGGCTTTTCGGCATTGCCGACGCCACCCGAAAATTCCCGAACCGCGGGTTGATCATTCACTCAGGAGTAGGCATGCTGATGCTTGGCGCGGACGGTCCGTCGCAACGGACTTTGGTACGATTCCCCGGCACGCTCGCGGCGGCGAGAATATCCGCGCAAGGCGCCTGATGATTCCCATCCCAATAGCCAACATCACCCGGAAGCGCGTCTTGATTGCGCGAGAGTCCGTTGACGCCGCCGCCTTGATCCTGTCCCAGTCTATTGTGGATGACGGCGGCCCCATCGCTCTGGATTTCGCCGGACTCGGCGCCGTGTCTCCGTCCGCGATCGACCAGTTGCTGGTTCGCCTAGAGGGAGCATCGGCCGGACGCGACGTCCAATTCACGAATATGCCGTCCCCCCGCGAAGGCGTTCACGAAGCCATCGCCCGCGCCCACGGGCGGACGCTCATCGAGAGCGGGCCGAACTCGTGGACGTTCGCCGTCCGCTGACCGCTATGCCCAACCTCCTCGCCAACGAAACGTCCCCCTACCTCCTGCAGCACGCCCATAACCCCGTGGACTGGCGGCCCTGGGGCGCGGACGCCTTCGCGCAGGCCCAGGCCGAGGACAAGGTCGTGCTCGTCTCCATCGGCTACGCGGCGTGCCACTGGTGCCACGTGATGGAGCGCGAGTCGTTCGAAGACGCGGAGACCGCCCGCCTAATGAACGACCTGCTGGTGTGCGTCAAGGTCGACCGCGAGGAGCGCCCCGACGTGGACGGCATCTATATGAGCGCCGTCCAGCAAATGCATGGGCACGGCGGCTGGCCGCTCAACGTGTTCCTTCTGCCGGACGGGCGCCCCTTCTACGGCGGAACGTACTTCCCGCCCGCCGACCGCGCCGGAATGCCCTCGTGGACGCGGGTCGTCGCGGCGGTCGCCGACGCCTACCGCAACCGGCGGGACGCCGCGCTGGAGAACGCGAGCGCGCTCACGGATGCGCTGCGAAGCGCGTCCGCCGCTCCTCCGCCCGGCGGCGAGGCGAGCGAGCGAACGCTGACGGACGCGGTCGAGGCGCTCGCCGCGCTCCACGACGCGGAGCATGGGGGCTTCGGCCGCGCCCCCAAGTTCCCGCAGGCGATGGCGCTGGAGTTCCTCGTCCACCGCCTCGACCGCGACGGCGGAGAGGACGCCCTGCAGATCGTCGAGTCGTCGCTCGCCGCGATGCATAACGGCGGGATATACGACCACCTCGGCGGCGGCTTCGCCCGCTACTCCACCGACGACCACTGGCTCGTTCCGCACTTCGAGAAGATGCTCTACGACAACGCCCTCCTCGCGCCGCTCTACCTGAAGGCGTTTCAGGCGACGGGCGACCCGCGCTGCAGAGAGGCCGCCGAGGAGACGCTCGCCTACCTTCTGCGCGACTTGCGCCACCCGGACGGCGGCTTCTTCTCGTCGCAAGACGCGGACAGCGAAGGCGTGGAGGGCAAGTTCTACGTATGGACGCCCGCCGAGATCGAGGCCGCGCTCGGCCCGGACGACGCGCGCCTCTTCCGCCGCCGCTACGGCGTCGGGGCTCACGGCAACTTCGAGGGGCGCTCCGTACTCCACGCGCCCGACAGCCCCGCCGCGGCGGCGCGCGACTTGGGCGTCGACGTCGGCGAACTGCTCGACCGTCTCGCTCCAATGCGCCGCGCCCTGCTGGAGGAGCGCGCCAAGCGCGTCCCGCCCGCCACCGACGACAAGGTCCTCGCCGCGTGGAACGGCCTGGCGCTGCGCGCGCTCGCGGAGGCCGCCTTCGCGCTCGACCGCCCCGACTTGCGCGACGCCGCCGAGCGCTGCGCCGCTTTCCTCCTCCGCGAACTGCGCCCCGCCGGCCGCCTCCTCCGCGCCTGGAAGGACGGCCAAGCCCGCCACCTCGCCTATCTCGAAGACTACGCGCTCATCGTCAACGGGCTGCTCTCGCTCCATACCGCGACCTTCGCCCACCGCTGGCTCCGCGAGGCGCGAACGCTCACGGACGAGATGCTCGCGCTCTTCTGGGACGACGAGGCGGACGCCTTCTACGACGTCGGCGCCGACCACGAGCGCCTCATCGTCCGCCCGCGCGACCTGACCGACAACGCGACGCCGAGCGGCGGCTCCGCCGCCGCCGAGGCGCTCCTGCGCGTGGCCGCGCTCACCGGCGACGCCGCGCTCGAGGAGAAGGCCGACCGCCTCATCGGAGGCGTCGCCCCGCTCGCCGCCCGCTACCCGCTCGGGTTCGGCAACTGGCTTCGCGTGATGGAGCGCCGCCTTGCGCCGCCACTGGAAATCGTCGTCGTGGGCGACCCGCAAGCGGAGGAGACGCGGGCGCTGCTCGCGCCCCTGCGCGGGCGGCTGCAGTCATTCGCGTTCGTCGGCCTCGCTCCCGGCGAGCCCGCCCCGTTCCCGACGCCCTTGCTGGAGGGACGCGCAAGCGCAAGCGTCCCGACCGCCTACGTCTGCCGCAAGTTCGTCTGCGGCCTCCCCGCGACCGACCCCTCCGCGCTCGCCGCCCAACTGAGCCTCCCCTAGCCATCCCTCATCGTCGTTCGGGTGGTGATGCAAGGTCTCTGTTAGGAGTGAGTTAGGGCGCCTCGGTTTTGTAGCGGGGTTATGAAGTCTCTGAAGGCGGCGAGGCGCCGCTCGCGATGAAGCCGCCTCCCAGCACGCGGTCGCCGTCGTAGAACACGGCGGCCTGCCCGGGCGTCACGGCGCGCTGCGGCTCGTCGAACAGCAACTCCGCGCCGCCGGCCCCGTCCGGGCGCAGCGCGGCGCCGACGGCGGGGCCGTTGTAGCGAATCTTCGCCTCTACCCGCGTCCCCGGCGCCGGCGGCGCCCCCGCGACGTACCTCGTCTCGCCGACGCGCGCGGCGCGCCGCAGCAAGTCCGCGCTTCCCCCCACGGTGACCCGACGCGACGCCGGGTCGACCGCCGTAACGTAGACCTTCTCCCCCTCCGGCAGGCCGAGCGCGGACGCCGTTACGCCGATTCCTCTGCGCTGCCCCACGGTGTAGAACGCGACGCCCTCGTGCGCCCCGACGACGCGCCCCGCCCCGTCCACGATCTCGCCGGGCTCGCCGCCGCCCTCGCCGCGCAGGAACTGCCGGTAGTCGCCGCTCGGAATGAAGCAGATCTCCTGGCTGTCGGCCTTGTCCGCGAGGTGCAGGCCAGCCTCGCGTGCCAGTTCGCGTATCTCCGCCTTCGCGTAGGAGCCTACGGGCAGCAGCGTCCGCGCCAACTGCTCCTGCCCCAGCCCGAACAGAACGTAGGACTGATCCTTGGCCGCGTCCGCGCCGCGCCGCAGCGTCCACGCGCCGCCGTCCCCGTCCGCCGTCACGCGGGCGTAGTGGCCGGTGGCGACGCAATCGGCGTCCATCATTCCGGCGCGCCGCAGCAGAAAATCGAACTTGATGCGGTCGTTGCAGGCGATGCACGGATGGGGCGTCCGCCCGCGCCGGTACTCGCCGACGAAGTAGCCGATGACGCGCTCCCGGAACTCGCGCCGCGCGTCCACGACGTAGTGCGGAATCCCCAGCGTCCGGCAGACGCGCCGTGCGTCCTCAATGTCCTGAATGGAGCAGCATCCCTGATGCTCCGGCGAGACGCCGTCCGCCTCCGAATCCCACAGGCGCATCGTGACGCCGATGACGTCGCGGCCCTCGCGCGCCAGCAGATAGGCGGCGACGGACGAGTCCACGCCGCCCGACATCGCGGCCACGACGCGCTTCCCGCCCGCCGGCGCCGGCGCGCCCGCCCCCATCCCCTGTATCGCCGAATCGCTCATAGCATCCATTGTACCTGCCGGCTGGCAGCGGGCGCCGCCCTGCTTATCAACGCATCAGGCGCTGGGCGGCGCGGTGGAAGGCAAGCGCATCGCCCTTGTTCGCGGCGAGGCTTCCAGTCCCGCGCGAACGCGGTCGGAGAAGTTCCTGGCGCTCCCCGCCCCCGCTCCGCTAGCCTATAATCTCCCTCGCATGGCCAACGACGAGCGCATTCCGGCGGACGCAGGCGCGGCGGCGCGCATGGCGGTCGACGCCGCGTCCGACAAGCAGGCGTCCGCCATCACGCTGCTGGACGTCCGGGGCGTCTCCGCTTTCACCGACTATATGATCGTGCTCACGGCGGGCAGCGTCCGCCAGTTGAGCGCGCTCGCGGACGACCTCGCGGAGACCGTCGAGCGCGGCGGGCTTGCGCTGCATCACCGCGAGGGAACCCCCGACTCCGGCTGGGTGCTGCTGGACTTCGGCGACATCGTGATTCACCTGTTCAGCGAAGAGCGGCGCGAGTTCTACCGGCTAGAGCAGGTGTGGCGCGAGGGGAAGGAACTGGTCAGGATTCAGTGATCCAGCGCTCGCTGTCGCGGGGGTAGTCGAAGAGTTCCCCGTCCGCGAAGAAGATGGCGAGTTCGCGCTCCGCCGACTCCGGCGAGTCGGACCCGTGGATGAGGTTGCGCCCGATGTCGACGCCAAAGTCGCCGCGGATCGTTCCGGGGGCGGCGCTCATTGGGTTGGTCGGGCCCATCGCGCCGCGAACGGCGTCCACCGCGCCCTTGCCCTCGACCGCCATGGCGACGATGGGGCTGGACATCATAAATTCGGCGAGCCCCGCGAAGAACGGCTTCTCGACATGCTCGGCGTAGTGCCGGCGCGCCAGCGGCAAGTCGAGGCGCATCAGTTTGAGGCCGGCGATCTTGAGGCCGCGCCGCTCGAGGCGGGAGATGAGGCGCCCGACGAGGCCGCGCTGAACGGCGTCGGGCTTCAGCAGAACGAGGGAACGCTCGGGCAAGAGGCGACTCCTTATTTGGTTTGGACGGCGCGAATGCGGCGCGCCTATTGTAGCGCCTCGCGCCCTCCCCCGCGCGATTGCGGAGCGCGCGTTGCCTGTCGCGTCCCCGCCGCCGCCCGCGCGAGGCGCGGGGCTATACTGCGCGGGCTATGAACGCGACGACGCGAGTGGGCGCGATTCTTCTCGTCGGGCTGGGCGCGCTGGCTGCGCTCACGCTGCTGGCAGTCGTCGCGACGCCGCTGCCGTGGTGGAGCGCGCTGATCATCCTGCCTTTGCTCGACGCGGCGCTCATCCTCTGGGCGCGCCGGCGCATGCGGCGGCGGAAGGCGGCGTAGAGGCGGGATTCCCGCCTACGCGGGAATGACGGTAGGGAGGACGGGGATGACGGGAAATGAGGCGGGCGGCGAGAGAGGGGGGCGCGGCGCAGGGGGGCGGCGATGACGCCTGCGGGGAGAATCGCGGCGTTGGATGGGGCATCGCCTCTGCTATACTCGCTCCTCGCGGAGGCGGGCGGGGCGTTCGCGGCGAGGAGAGATTCCCTAGATATGCGCGTTGGATTCATCGGCGGAGGCGTGATGGCGGAGGCGATGCTCGGCGGGGCGCTCGCGTCCGGCCTGTGCGCGCCCGGAGACGCCGACGTGGGCGAGCCGATAGAGGCGCGGCGCGGCGAACTGACCGCGCGCTACGGCGTGGCCGCCCACGAGCGCAACGCCGCAGCCGCCGAGGGCGCGGAGTTCGTCGTCGTCGCCGTCAAGCCGCAGCACGTCGGGGGCGTCTACGCCGACCTTCGCGGCGCGTTGCGCCCTGAGCAGACCGTTCTCTCCATCGCGGCGGGGATTCCGATGCGCGCGCTCGCCGATAGGCTAGGCCACAGCCGGATCATTCGCGCGATGCCGAACACGCCCGCCCAAATCGGCGCGGGCGTCTCCGTGTGGACGGCGACCCCTGAAACGCCGGAGGACGCGCTGGAGGGCGCCGCGTCGCTGTTGGCGACGCTCGGCCGGGAGATCCGCGTCGAGAGCGAGGACTACCTAGACATTGCGACCGCCCTCTCCGGCAGCGGCCCGGCGTATGTGTTCGCGTTCATCGAGGCGCTCACGGAGGCGGGCGCGCTGCTGGGCATGGCGCGGGAGACGGCGCGGACGCTCGCGGTGGAGACGACGGCGGGCGCGGCCGCGCTGGCCCGCGAATCGGGCGAGTCCCCCGCCGTTCTGCGCGAGCGCGTGACTTCTCCCGGCGGGACGACCGCCGCGGCGCTGCGCGAACTGGAGCGCGGAGGCTTCAGGACCGCCGTGACGGACGCCGTGAGCGCCGCGTTCCGCCGCGCCAGGGAGTTGGGCGGCGGCGCATGAGAGAACTCGCGCTGACGACCATCCAAATCATCCTGCTCATCATCGTGATGCAGGCGGTTCTCTCGTGGCTCATCGCCGCCGGCGTGCGGAACGACGTGGTCATTCGCTTCTATCAGACGATCAACGGCGCGCTCGATCCGCTGTTCCGCCCGCTCCGCCGCGTGATTCCGCCCTTCGGAATGTTTGACCTCACGCCGATTGCGGCGATCGTCATTCTGATCGTGCTCGCCAGGCTCATCGCCCGCCTCGGCTAGCCGCCCTTGCCCGCAGGGCTCCGCGCCGAGTTATGGCCGCCGCCATCGTCTCCGACTCCAGCGCCGCGCTCCCCGGCGAGGCCGCGTCCGGGCTGCCGGTCTATTTCGCGCCGCTGGAGATCCGCCTCGACGGACGGACTTACCTGGACGGCGTCGACCTCGCGCCCGCCGATTTCTACGCGGCGCTGCGGTCGAGCGGGGCATTGCCGACGACCTCGGCGCCGACGCCGGCGGCGTTTCTCGACGCGTTTCGGCGCGCGTCGGCGGAGGCGAGCGAGGCCGTCTGCGTCACGATCTCCGCCGAATTGAGCGCGGCGCGCGCGTCCGCCGCCGAGGCCGTCCGCCTCGCGGAGCGCGAACTGCCCGGCTTCCGCGTGACGCTGACGGACTCGCGGAGCGCGGGCCCGGCGCAGTCGCTCATCGTTTTGGACGCGGCGCGGCTCGCTGCGTCGGGGGCGCCGGCCGCCGCCTTGCGGGAGCGCGTCGAACGGCGAACGCGCGACACGTTCCTGATGGGGTATCTCTCGACGCTCCGTCACTTGAGCCGCAGCGGGCGGGTTCCGCGCCTCGTCGCGTGGGCGGGAAGCGCGCTGGGCGTGAAGCCGGTTTTGCACTTGACGGAAGGGCGCATCGGGCTGCTGGAGCGTCCGCGAACGGAGGGGAAGGCGCTGGCGCGGCTAGCGGCCATCGCGGGGGAGCGACTCGCCGGCAGGCCGGCGCGGGCGGCGGTCGCGCACGCGGACGCGCCGGAGAGCGCGGCGTCGCTCGCGGAGCGCCTGCGGGCGAGGCTGGACGTCGAAGAGATGCTCGTTATGGAACTGACGCCGGCCATCGGCGCGCACACGGGGCCTGGGCTGGTCGCGTGCGCTCTGCAGCCTGCGGACGCGTAGGGGGCAGGTCAGGCTCTCCGCGCCTCCGCTTGCGCGGGAACCTACCCCCTATCCTCCTACTCCTTCCACTACTACCGTCATTCCCGCGTAGGCGGGAACCTACCCCCTATCCTCCTACCCTTCCACTACTACCGTCCATTCCCGCGTAGGCGGGAATCCCGCCCCCATTCGGGCGCCCCAGCGCCGAATTCCCCCTCTCCCTATAAGGGGAGAGGACGCCGCGAACGCGGCGGGAGAGGGTGCTGGAGACGCCCGCCGACGGCGCGGACGACGATGACGACATAAACCGTCATTCCGGCGTAGGCCGGAATCCAGAAGGCGCGGGCGAGGCGCCCGCGCCCCAAAACCCGGCGGACATCCCCCTTGACCGCCACTTCATCAGGTTCTAAGCGATGACGACGCGATGGATACGAGATTCCCGCATAGGCGGGAATGACGGCAAGGGGTAGGTTCCCGCTTCGCGGGAATGACGCGGCCCCGGGGAGAACGTGGAGACGGGGCTGCGCCCCGTCTATGGCGCTTGCGCGCCGAATGGATTCCTGCCTACGCAGGAATGACGGTCGAGGAGGGCGGGCGTGACGATAATGGAGGGCACAATGGAGACCAGCAAGCGCCGGCGACGCGCTCAAGCGACGGGGCGCACAGCGCCCCGTCTCCAAGCCATCCTCGGGGCCACGGCATTCCCGCGAAAGCGGGAATCCGCCCCCGCGCCGTGCTAGCATTCCCCAATGCGCCCCTTCCCATCCGTGTCGCTCCCCGCGCTCGCCCTCGCCGTCGTCGTCGCGTTGTCCGCCTGCAGCGGCGGCGACGCGTCTCCCGCGCCGCCGGCTGACGAGGCTGGGCCTTCCGATCCTGCGGCGGCGCCCGCCTCCGCAGCGGCCGCGACGCCGACGCCTATCTCAACGGCCACGCCCGCGCCGACGTGGGAGCCTCCGCCCGGACAAGAGCCGCTCACCGGGCTCATCGCCATCAGCAGCGGACGCTCCGCCACCTGCGCGCTTCGGGCGGACGGCTCGCCCGTGTGCTGGGGCGGAGCCAGCGGCGAGTGGGACTCCCCTGAGGGGCCGTTCATTGACGTTAGCGTGCTGAGCGGCGGAGACGAGTGGACGGTCGTCTGCGGGTTGCGAGAAGAGGGCGAGGTCGAGTGCTGGGGCGATGAAGTGTACGGCATGTCCCCGCCGTCTCCCCCGGAGGGCGAGCGGTTCTCCGCCATCAGCGGATGGTGCGGCATTCGCCAAAGCGATGGCGCCGTCGCTTGCTGGGGGCTGGAGAACTCCTACGAAGTCGCGTTGTCGCCTGAAGATTACGGAGAGGGCAGCAGGTTCACGGCGATCAGCGGGCGAGGCGCGCCCTGCGCGCTCTTGGAGGACGGCGAGGCCACGTGCGCCGGGGAGGTCGGCGGCGAACGATTCGCGTCGGTCGGCGCGGGCGGAAGGCTTTCGTGCGGCCTCCGCAAGGAGGACGGCTTGCCCGTGTGCTGGGACAGCCCGCATATCTTGGAGCGCCACCCGCCGCCCGAGGGCGAGAGTTTCGCCTCCGTCTCCAGTAGCCCTTACCTGGAGTTCGTTTGCGCTCTCCGCGCCGACGGTTCTCCGGCCTGCTGGGGATACGATATGTACATCGGCGCGACGTTGCCTCCGACCGACGAGCGATTCGCCTCTATCAGCGCGGGGGACTATCACGTTTGCGGGATTCGAGATTCGGACGGAGCGCCTCTCTGCTGGGGGGCGGGACAGCCTACTTGGGACCTTGGCCAAGCCTCGCCGCCCGGAGGCGACCGTCCGCAACCCTGGTTGTCGGAGAACGAAACCTTCACCGCCATTAGCGCGGGCGCCTTCCACGCTTGCGCGCTCCGGCCCGACGGAACGCCCGTCTGCGCCGGAAGCGGCGACTTCGGAGGCGGACAACCGCCCAAGAACGAGAGGCTTATCGCCGTCAGCATCGGAGCCGGCTACACTTGCGGCTTGCGGATGGACGGTTCCCCAATCTGCTGGAGCAGCGCCAATTTAGGCGACGGAGACGCGGAGCCGAGGCCGTCGATTTGGGGCGTCGTAGACGCCCTCCCCCGCATCTCGTGGCCTGAGGGCGAAACCTTCACCGCTATTAGCGCAGGCGTCGTTCATGCCTGCGCGTTGCGCGAGGACGGCTTCCCCGTTTGCTGGCTCCCGTATGAAATCGAGGATGACCCCTTGGAGTACGAACTCGTAAGCCCTCCGGCAGGCGAGACGTTCACAAGCATCAGCAGCGGAAGTTGGTACACCTGCGGACTCCGGCGGGACGGTTCGCCGCTGTGCTGGGCGTCTCTGTCGGGCGAAGAGGTCGACGACTCCGCCGAATTCGGGCCGCCCGATGGAGAGCGATTCACCGCAATCAGCAGCGGAACTTCGCATGCCTGCGCTTTGCGCGAAGACGGAACCGCCGTTTGCTGGCCGATGGTCGAATTCGCGGACGACGACAGCGGCCAAGACCGGGCTGTCTACGACGTGGGGCAAACCGACCCGCCGGAAGGCGAGGAGTTCTCCGCCATAAGCAGCGGCAGCGAGCACACGTGCGCCATTAGGAAGAACGGCTCGCTGACTTGCTGGGGAACGAACTTCGCGCAAGCGAGGGCGTTCGCTATGCAAGAGCCGCCGACGCCGCCGGAGGAAGTCCGATTCATCGCCGTGAGCGCGGGCTTCTATCGCGTTTGCGCCCTTCGGGAGGACGGCTCGCCAAAGTGCTGGGGAATATGATACTCGCCGCGCTCGCTCTCGCCGCTATCGTCGCGTTGTCCGCCTGCAGCGGCGGCGACGCGTCTCCCGCGCCGCCGGCTGACGAGGCTGGGCCTTCCGATCCTGCGGCGGCGCCCGCCTCCGCGGCGGCCGCGACGCCGACGCCCATCCCAACGGCGACGCCCGCGCCAACGCCCATCTCAGCGGCCACGCCCGCCCAGGCGCCGACGCCCGCGCCCGGACAAGAGCCGCTCACCGGGCTCATCGCCATCAGCAGCGGCGTTCACGCCGCGTGCGCCCTCCGCGCCGACGGCTCGCCGGCCTGTTGGGGCGACCCCGACCTGACGCCGCCGGAAGGCGAGACGTTCACCGACGTCAGCGTTGGCGTCTACCACGCTTGCGGTCTGCGCCAAGACGGCTCGCTTGTTTGCTGGGGGCTTCCGAACCACGCGCCTGAAGAGGGCGGACTATTCACTGACGTCAGCATCGGCGCGAATACTTGCGGACTCCGCGCTGTTGACGGAACTCCGATTTGCTGGAGCATCGACGGATGGACTACGCCGGAAGGCGTCGCCGAAGGAGATCGATTCGTCTCCGTCTCCGCGGGAATCTCCCAAAGTTGCGCTCTCCGCGCGGACGGCGAGGCTGTCTGCTGGAGCGAGTGGGGAGACCGCGCAGTCGACCTTAACGACGTCCCGCTCCCTGAGAATGAACGCTTTGCTTCCCTCAGCAGCGGCGTCGGCAGCGTCTGCGGCGTTCGTTTGGACGACGGCGCTCCCGTTTGCTGGGGCTCCGCGGTCTCCGTCGAATTGCATGGACGAGAAGCCCCGGCTGTGAAAGGGCTGACGGCTATCAGCGTCTCCACCGGCAACTACGCCTGCGCTCTCCGCGCGGATGGGTCGCCGCTGTGCTGGGGAGACAACACGGACCGGAGGCTGTCGCCGCCCGAGGACGAGCGGTTCAGCGCGATCAGCGCCGGACGCGACTACGCCTGCGCTATTCGCATAGAGGACGGCTCGCCCGTGTGCTGGGGGTCGGACAACTACGGACAAACGTCGCCGCCCGGAATCTCCCGTTTGCAGACGACTCTTCCGCCCGATGAGCGCTTCACGGCCGTCAGCGTCGGCTTCATCGGCGTTTGCGCCTTGCGCGAGGACGGGTCGCCGGTCTGCGTCGAGAACGGCGTGGACGCGATTAGACGCGCCGGGTCCAAGGAGCGCTTCGTCGCAATCAGCGTTGGAACGCTCGCAACCTGCGGCCTCCGGCAAGACGGTTCGCCTGTCTGTTGGACGCTCGATTTGGATGGGATCGGTTTGGGCGCGATCGATCCTCTCGATCCCCCGGAGCCGGAAGGCGAACGTTTCACGGCGGTCAGCAGCGGCTACTTCCATGCGTGCGGCCTCCGTAAGGACGGTTCGCCGCACTGCTGGATAGCGGCTGAAGTTGAAGGCGAATCGTTCCGAATCAACGACGTTCCCGCAGGCGAGCGGTTCACGGCAATCAGCAGCGGGTACTTCCATGCCTGCGGCATCCGCGAGGACGGTTCGCCCGTTTGCTGGTCGGCGATTGCGCTCGACGATATCGACCAGGATCAGGAGTGGCAAGAGATTTTGCAGTCGTTCAATCCGCCGGAAGGCGAGAGATTGACGGCGATCAGCGCCGGCGGATTCCAGACTTGCGGGCTGCGCGCGGACGGCTCGCCCGTCTGTTGGGGAGCCGACGAATCCGGGCAAGCGTCGCCGCCCGAAGGCGAGACGTTCAGCGCGATAAGCGCCGGCGGCTTTCATACTTGCGCCCTCCGGAGCGACGGGTCGCCGGTTTGTTGGGGCGCGACTGCGGAAAGTCTCTTCGGTCGGGCCTACCCAGGCCAGTCGTCTCTCCCGGAGGGCGAGCGCTTCGCTGCCATCAGCAGCGGAACCTTCCGCAGTTGCGCCTTGCGCGAGGACGGAACCGCCGTTTGCTGGGGCAACGGATAATCCGGGCGCGCTCCACGCGACCCGTCCCGCCTCGCCGTGATGAGGTAGGTTCCGCATGGGAGACGGGGCGCGACGCGCCCCGTCCGCAGTACCCTCTCCCGCCGCGTTCGCGGCGTCCTCTCCCCTTCTAGAGAGAGGGGGAGCCGGTGCCGTGATACGCTTGCGCGCGACTCCGTATCGACCGAAGGGAGGATGCGAATGACGACGCGGAAGCCGCTGGAGGGGAAAGTCGCCCTCGTGACCGGCGCGGGGAGCGCCATTGGCATGGGGCGCGAGATGGCGCTCGCGCTCGTCGAGGCGGGCGCGCGCGCCGCGATGATGGACGTCGACCCCGGCGCCCTCGAGCGCAGCGTCAACGACGCGCGCGAAATCGGCGGCGACGGCGCGGCGATTGCCATAATCGGCAGCGTGAGCAGTTGGGACGACGCCCAGAGCGCCGTCCGCGAGACGATGGACGCGCTCGGCGGCTTGCATATTCTCATCAACAACGCGGGCGTCCCGAGCCCCCGCGAAGGGGCGTTCTGGGAACTTACGCCGGACGAGTGGGCGCGCGTGATCAGCGTCAACGTGAGCGGCCCGTTCCTTATGGCGCGGGCGGCCGTTGAGCATTTGCGCGGTCAGGGCTGGGGGCGGATCATCGGCGTCACGACGAGTTTGGACACGATGATCCGGGGGCGCAACCTGCCTTACGGCGCGTCGAAAGCGGCGCACGAGGCGTTCGTCGCCGCGATAGCGCAGGAACTCGACGGATCGGGCGTGACCGTGAACGTGCTCATCCCCGGCGGCGCGACCAACACGAACTTCCTGCGTCCCGACGGCGCCTACGACCGCGCCGCGCTCATTCAGCCCGGCGTGATGCGCGCGCCCGCCGTATGGCTCGCGTCCGGCGAGGCCGACGGCGTGAACGGCAGGCGAATCATCGCGTCGCAGTGGGACGAGCGCCTGCCGGTCGCGGATCGCTTGGAGAAAGCGTCGGCCCCAGCCGCCTGGCCCCAACTTGGACGTCAGAGCGCCGCCCGCCCCCGCTGAGCGCGACGCGGACTGCCGCCGCCCCAACGCCGTCCATCTCGTCAAACTCGGGATAACCCCGAACGCATCGCGCCATGCCATCCCGAACCGAACGGACGCGGGCGCGGCCCACAAAGGAGAACTAATCGCTCCCGCAAGCCCGCCAACCGACGGTGAACGGTAAACTGAGCGAGCAGCGCGATTTGGGCGGCATCAGCAGAACGTAGTACTCGCATGGAGCCAGGGCGGACTCATTCCTGACGGAGGCGCCGCCTTTCGCCCGGAACGGCTCCGGACTCTTCCGCCTTCTTCATCATCGCCCTCACGGCCTCGGGCTCGCGCCCGCCGTGCAAACCTCGCCGCCGCCGCGAACGTTCACGCACGCCCGCAGCCGGACATTCTCGTCCGCGAGGTCGGCGCGCGTCGGAACGTAGCGGAAGGTGTAGCGCGCCGTCTTATCCGACTCCCGATGCGGACTATGATGCGGGCTATGCGGAACGTCCGCCCACGACGCGCCCCCGTCGGCGGAGCGCCGCCATCGCCACGGCGCGGGATAGGGCAGCCCGTCGTCTCCGACCTCCTCGGCGCGCCGCTCAGGGCCATCGGTTAGGCAGACGACGAGGTAGTCCGGGCGGACGGCCATTATCGTCTCCTGGGAGAAGTGGAGCGACACGGAGTAGGCGGGAATGCCCCACGTATTATGCACTCGTATTCGCGCTCGATGCGCGCCGCCGCCCAACAACTCCAAGTTGGTGACCCTCAAGTCGGTGACCCTCGCCGCGAAGTTTTCGTAGGAGGGATACGCCTTCAAAGAGGGGACCCAGGGGATGAAGCCGTGATAGCAAGGATATTGAGCGCTCTCGATCCGCTCGACGTAGGGGCGCTCCTCTTCCGTGAGCGGTCCGCCTCTTCCCGCCGCCCAACCAATCACAATGAACGCCGCGGCGACCCCCACGGCGATGCCGGCGAGCGTCCGCGCACGGCCTCTGATTCGGTTGAACAGCATAACCCCCGTCGCGGGCGCGATGAAGAACGCGAATATCCGCGAGGTCGCCAACAAGTCAAATCCAAGCGTGGTTTGAATCAAAGGAATGCCAGTCGCCCTGCCCATCGAAGCACCAAGAGCGACGATGGCGATGACAACGCACCAGGCGATGAGCATTCGCCGTGAAGCCCGCAGCGCGTAGAGCGCGACTCCCAGCGCCGCCAGCGCGATATGCGCCGCCAGCCATACTTGAGAAGGGGCGATTTGGAGGGCGGAACTCAACGCGCCGGAAGGGCCGCCAACCGACGGATGGACGTTGAACTGCAGGAGAACCACCGACTGCGCGGCCAGCGCCAGCAAGTAAGGCCCCGCGCCGCAGCAAGTGCGGCATGCCTCAGAATCCGTGGATTCGGGCTCGTCGCTCGACGGCGGCCCCGGCGGGGCGGGAACGAACCGTCCGCTGATCACCCGGGCGCGCTGCGTCGGCGCGACCCGCGCGGCGTCAGCGCGCTGCGGATCATCCCGCGCCGTCAGCCGGTCAGTCGGTTTCTCATTCATCATCGCCCCCTCACGGCCTCGGGCTCGCGCCAGCCGAGCAGACCTCGCCGTCGCCGCGAACGTTCACGCACGCCCGCAGCCGGATGCGCTCGTCCGCGAGGTCGGCGTGCGTCGGAACGTAGCGGAAGGTGTAGCGCGCCGTCTTATCCGACTCCCGATGCGGACTATACGGAACGTCCGCCCACGACGCGCCCTCGTCGGCGGAGCGCTGCCATCGCCACGGCGCGATATAAGTCAGCAGGCGGGCGCCCACTTCCAGGGCGCGCCCCTTCGGGCCATCGGCCAGGCAAACGGTGAGGTAGTCCGGGCGGACGGCCATAACCGTTCCTTGCGAGAAGTAAAGCAGTACGGAGTAGGCGGGAATGCCCCACGTATTATTCACTCGTATTCGCGCTCGATGCGCGCCGTCGCCCAACAACTCCAAGCCGGTGACCCTCGCCGCGAAGTCTTCATAGGAGGACGCCTTCAAAGTGCGGGCCGAGGGCCTGAAGCCATAATCGCAAGGATACTGATCCCATGCGCTCTCGATCCGCTCGACGTAGGGGCGCTCCTCTTCCGTGAACGACCCGCCAATAACTCTTCCCGCCGCCCAACCAATCACAATGAACGCCGCGGCGACGCCTACGGCGATGCCGGCGAGCGTCCGCGCGCGGCCTCTGATTCGGTTGAACAGCATAACCCCCGTCGCGGGCGCGATGAAGAACGCGAGCGCCCGCAAGTCCAACAGGTCAAGTTCAGGCGGATCAAGTTCAGGCGTGGTTCGAATCAAAGGATACAAGTCAACCTGCCCCATCGAAGCGCCAAGAGCGACGATGGCGATGACGACGCACCAGGCGATGAGCATTCGCCGTGAAGCCCGCAGCGCGTAGAGCGCGGCTCCCAGCGCCGCCAGCGCGATATGCGCCGCCAGCCATACTTGAGAAGGGGCGAATTGGAGGGCGGAACTCAACGCGCCGGAAGGGCCGCCAACCGACGGATGGACGTTGAACTGCAGGAGAACCACCGACTGCGCGGCCAGCGCCAGCAAGTAAGGCCCCGCGCCGCAGCAAGTGCGATCGGCGCTCACCGGCGGACCCGGCGGGTCAAGAACGAACCGTTCGCTGACCGCCCGGGCGCGCCGCGTCGGCGCGACCCGCGCAGCGTCAGCGCGCTGCGGAGCATCCCGCGCCGTCAGCCGGTCAGTCGGTTCCTCATGCATCATCGCCTCGCCCAGACCTCGCCTACCCCTTCTTCTCCTCCGCCCACTCCCGCACCAACGCCATCGGGCCCCGCGCCGCCGGAGACAGCATCCCCCGCTTGGGGCCGCACGCTCTGCAGTAGAGATTCCGCTGCGCGCGGAGGCGGACGATACGCAGCCCGCAGCCGGGGCACTCCAGCCCGACGGCGCGGCGGTCGGGAGAGGGCGGCGGCGCGAACTCCGGAGCCCGGTGCGACGTCGCCCGCGGATTCGCCCCCAAACGCTCCGCCCACCGCTTCCACTTGTCGCCGTGAGGCTGCCGCACGCGCCCCGCCGCGATGTGCGCCAGTTCGTGCCGCAGCGTCTCCATCGCCTGCTCGCCGTCCAGCCAAATCGAAAGGCGGATGAGATTGCGGTCGAGGTACGCCCTTCCCAGCAAACGGCGCATCCGCCCCGACCACTCCAAGCGCGGCGTCGGCGTAATGCGGTGCTTCCTGACGAGTTCCAACAGCAACAGACGCGCCGCCTCGCGAGTCTCCTCCGGCGTCGCGGGCGGCGACTCGGGCAAACGAAGTTGCGTTGGACGCTCCGCCGCGCTCATAGCGGCTTGTGGCTCAGCGACGCCGTCGGGACGCGCGTATCGCCCTCGCTGATGAGGCGCGGCGCCTCCGGGCATCGCTCCGCGAGCGGGCAGGCGGCGCAGAGCGGACGGCGCGCCTTGCAAACGCGGCGCCCGTGCGTAATGAGATAGATGTGCAGATGCAGCGTCCGCTCCGGCGCGACGGCGCGCTCCAGAACGTCGTGCGCCGCGTCCGCCGTAACCTTTGGCCCGATGAGCGCCAGCCGCTTGGCGACCCGGTGGACGTGCGTGTCCACCGCCATCGCGGGCTGGTCCATTGCGAACGAAAGCACCACGCCCGCCGTTTTCGGGCCGACGCCGGGAATCTCCCGCAGCCACGCCTTCGCCTCCTCCAGCGGCAGATGCGCCAGGAACCCGATGTCGAAACCCCCGGCGCGGTCGCGGACGGAGCGCAGCGCCTGCTGAATGCGCGGCGCCTTCTGCCTGGCGAGCCCGCCGCCGCGAATCGTCTCGACCAGGTCGGCCTCCGGCGCGCTCAGCGCGGCCTCCCACGTCGGGTAGCGGTCGGAGAGCGCCGCGAACGCGCGCTCCGCGTTCAGGTCGGACGTGTGCTGCGACAGAATCGTCCAAACGAGTTCCGACACGCCGTCGAGCCGGGCGCGCCGCTCCGGCTTCCCGTAGCGCTCCGCCAGCAGATCGTAGACCTCGTCGGCGGAGTAGGGCTCGACGCCGCGAACGCCGCGGGGCGGCGGCTCCTTCCCCCGCCCTCGCGCCGCCGCCGCTTTTCCTCGCTCTTGCGCCGCCGGCTCCTTCCGCTCTCGCGCCGCCGTCGCCTTTCCTCGCTCTCGCGCCGCCGTCCTACTCATCTATGCCCGCCAAGTGCGCGACGTCCTTGTGGAGCGCGACGCGCATCGCCCCCTCGCGCTCCACCTCCAGCACGGCGCCGGAGGCGTAGGGCGTCTTGATGTCCTCCTCCCGATGGGCGGCGTCGGGCAGGCCCCGAGCGATGGAGACGGCCATCCGAACGGGCGAGTCGCGCGGGGCCGCGAGCGCCGCCGCCGTCCTACTCATCTATGCCCGCCAAGTGCGCGACGTCCTTGTGGAGCGCGACGCGCATCGCCCCCTCGCGCTCCACCTCCAGCACGGCGCCGGAGGCGTAGGGCGTCTTGATGTCCTCCTCCCGGTGGGCGGCGTCGGGCAGGCCGCGCGCGATGGAAACGGCCATCCGCGCGGGCGAGTCGCGCGTCGCCGCGAGCGCCGCCGCCGTCCTACTCATCTATGCCCGCCAAGTGCGCGACGTCCTTGTGGAGCGCGACGCGCATCGCCCCTTCGCGCTCCACCTCCAGCACGGTGACGGAGGCGTAGGGCGTCTTGATGTCCTCCTCCCGATGGGCGGCGTCGGGCAGGCCGCGCGCGATGGAGACGGCCATCCGAACGGGCGAGTCGTGCGTCGCCGCGAGCGCCGCGCCGTCCGGGTGCGCCCGCGCCGTTTGGCGGATGAAGCGCCCCATGCGCTCGCGGAGCGCCGCGAGATTCTCTCCGCCGTCGAACGTCACGGTCTCCGGAGCGTTGCGCCACCGCTCGAGGAGTCCCGGATCCTCGCGCTCCACGTCGGCGACGAACGCCCCGGCGAAGCGGCCGTAGTCGAGGTCGCGCAGCGAACTGCGCCGGCGCACGGGCAGGCCGAGCGCGTCGGCGACGGGCTTGGCCGTCTGGAGGGCGCGCCGCGCCGGAGAGGCGTAGACGGCGGCGAGGGGCTCCCCCGCGAGCCGTCCGGCGAGCGCGGCGGCCTGCGCCCTGCCCACCTCGTCCAGCCCGCCTCCGCCTTGCACGCGGCCCTGAACGTTCCACGCGGTGCGGCCATGGCGAACGAGGATCAAGCGTAGCATCGCTGGAGATTGTAGCGCCTCTTTGCCGTCATTCCCGCGTAGGCGGGAATCCCGCCCCATTCGGGCGCGAAGCGCCCAGATCCCCCTCTCCCCTTGTAGGAGACCTTTGCATAACCCCCAAATCGCCGCGATCGGCAGTTCCGCGCCCCCGGAACAGGCCATTCGCCCGCCTAAGTCCCTCCGAATGCGGCCTCCTCCGCCCCTTCTCGCCCCCAATTTAGGGGCTTCGCAGGGCCTCGTACCGCCAACGGACAGACCACGCCCTACCCATGCGCCGCGCAACCCTCTCAATCCTTCCGCCCGCCGAAAGTTGCACTCCAACGCCTTGAACGCCTCCGCCTCGTTCCTCATTAGCCCCATGCACCTCACCCGCCAGTACCCTTAGCAGCGCTTGAGCGTCCCTAGCGCTTGCTTCACAGGCGCCCGAACCTTCGACAGCAATCGCGCACAATGACCGCCAACCCGCAACCGCGAGGAGACTGCTATGCATCTCGAAGCCAGCGACCCCACCTTCATCGACGTCCTCATCACTCCCAACGCAGGCCGCAACGACAGACTCGACCGCATCGACCGCCTCATCGATTTGGCCCAAAGTCGCAGCCATCCTCGACGACGTCCACGTCGCCCCCGAAGGCCGCCCCGCCTACCGCCCGATCACAATGGTCAAGATCATCGTGCTCCAGCAGTGGCACGACGCCTCCGACGTCGGCATGGAAGAAGCGCTCCAAGACCGGCTGTCGTTCCGCCGGTTCGCGGAGCTCAGGCTGACGGACGCGGTTCCCGACCACTCGACGATCAGCCGCTTTCGGAAGAAGATCACGGAGCGGGGGCTCGCGCGGGCGCTGTTCGCGGAAGCGCTACCGGCAGTTGGAGGCGAAGGGCATGCTGGTGAAGAGGGGAACGCTGATCGACGCGACGATCATCGAGGCGCAGGCGCGGCGTCCGCAGTCGGAGGCGGGAGCGCGGAGCGGAACGGACCCTGACGCCGCGTGGACGAAGAAGGGGAAGAAGTCGCACTTCGGCTACAAGATGCACATCGGCATGGACGCGGGGTCAGGGCTGGTGCGCGGGGTTGAGTTCACGCCTGCGAACGTTGCGGACACGGAGGTGGCGGACGCGCTGATCATGGGGGACGAGGAGGCGGTGTACGCGGACAAGGCGTATGAGTCGAAGGAGAGGCGTGAGCGGCTGCGGGCGCAGGGGGTGAAGGATCGGATCATGCACCGTGGGCATAAGCATCAGTCGGGTCTTCCGCATTGGCAGCGGAAGAGGAACGGGTTGCTGTCGAAGGTTCGGGCGCCTGTGGAGCAAGCGCTAGGGACGCTGAAGCGCAGCTACGGATACTGGCGGGTGAGGTACATGGGGCTAATGAGGAACGAGGCGGAGGCGTTGTTCAAGGCGTTGGCGTACAACTTGCGGCGGGCGGACGGATTGAGAGGGGGTTGCATGGCGCATGGGTAGGGGCGTGGTCTGTCCGTTGGCGGTACGAGGCCCTGCGAAGCCCCTAAATTGGGGGCGGGCAGGAGAGGATGAGGCCGTTATCGGGGGACTTGGGCGGTCGAATGGCCTGTTCCGGGGGCGCGGAACTGCCGATCGCGGCGATGCGAGGGTTATGCAAAGGTCTCCTATAAGGGGAGAGGACGCCGCGAATGCGGCGGGAGAGGGTACTGGAGTCGGCGCGCAACGCGCCCCGTCATTCCTGCGTAGGCAGGAATCCATTCGGCGCCCCAGCGCCGCAGACGGGGCGCAGCCCCGTCTCCCCTGATCCCCAGCCGCCACGTCATTCCCGCGAAAGCGGGAACCTACCTCCCCCAGCGCCGCCAGATCCCCTCTCCCTACAAGGGGAGAGGACGCCGCGAACGCGGCGGGAGAGGGTACTGCGGTCGGGGCGTAAGCCCCGTCATTCCCTACCCTTACCGTCATTCCTGCGTAGGCGGGAATCCCGTCTGCGCCCCAGCGCCGCAGACGGGGCGCAGCCCCGTCTCCCCTGATCCTCAGGCTCCATGTCATTCCCGCGAAAGCGGGAACCTACCCCCTCGGGGCGTGTCGTAGTCCACGCCGCGGGAGCGGAACCAGATATGGACGCCCGCCCAAAAGCGCTCCGGGTCCATTTCGATGATCTCGCCGGACTCCGCGCGCGCCATAACGAGCGCGCCCCAGGGCTCGGGGGCGCGGCGCTCGCCCTCGACCGGGAGGTCGCCGCGCCAGGAGCGCAGGCCGTCCATTCCCGTGAGGAACTCGTGGAGGATGGCGGGGGTCGCCGTGATCGCCTCGCGGACGGCGCCGCGCTCGTCGAGCGCGAGCACGACGTCGAACTCGCCGAAGGAGCGCCATTCCGCAGTGAAGGGCATTGGCGCCGCGCCTAGAAGAGCGTCGTGATGACTTTGGACAGCAGCACGTTCTGGTCGAGCAGGATGAGGCGCCGCGCGATCTTCCAGCCCGTCTCCGCGTCGCGGCGCAGGACGTCGTGGCGCGTCCCGACGAACACATTGACCTCGTCGTGCAGGCGATTCGTCCACACGAAGAAGGCGCTGCGGACGGGAACCTCGCCGTCGCGCTCGACGCCGACCTGCACGTTGCCGATGAGGTGGCGGACGCGGGAGAAGGGCTCTTCGGCCCAGTGCAGGCCGGTGTTGATCTGGCGGACGCGCCCGGCGAGCGTTCGCTTGCCCTCGTCGAACCAGGAGATTTCGGACGCGGCGCTGGAGTTCTCCCGATGCTGCTCGCCGAACTTCACGTTGCGGCGCACGGGCATATGGTAGTGAATATCGTCGGCGACGAGCGCGAGCCAGTCGTCGAACCGGCGGTCGTCGAGCAGTTCGGCCTCGCGGTAGAGGAAGCGCTCGATTTCGCGCTCGAAGAGAAGGCGCTCGACGGTGAGTTCGGCGGGCGCGATGACGACGGGCTGCGCGAGGCGCGAGTCGGCGTCCGCGGCGGCGCCTGTCCCCGCGAACGGCGCGGCGTCCGGCGACTCCACGACGCCCACGACGTCGGTGGCGAACACCATCTCCTCGGTTCCGGCGGGAGCGGCGCCGTCCGCCGGCTCGACGCAGCGGGCGCGAATCCATCCGCCGTCGCGGGGGTTGGCGACGACCTCCGCGACGGAGCCGTCGCGCAGTTTCACCCGCTGCCCCACCGGGAGGTTGGTGAGGATGACGGTGTTGTTGACATTGATGAGGTCTTCGCCCTTTTGGCTGACATCGTTGGCGGTCATTCGCTCGCCGCTCCTCTCTGTATGTGTCCGCAGTACCCTCTCCCGCCGCGTTCGCGGCGCATGGGGGCGCGCCTAAGCGTTATACTCCGATGCGACGCTCCCCCTTGCCGGCGCGGCGCGCCCCTCCTATGAGAAGGATCCTCTGGCGAATAACGAAGTTGGCCGCCCTCGACCGATGGCGGCTCGCCGTCGCGTGGGGGTCGCTTATGGCGGCGACGGCGCTGTTTCTCGCCGCGCCCCGCATCATCGGGCGGTCGGTGGACGCGGCGCTGGGAGCGGGGACGGGGCCTCGCGCCGACGCCGGGGACCTGACGGCGTTGGGGCTGCTCGTGATCGCCGTCTTCGCGGCGCGCAGCGTCTTCAACTACGTCAACCTCTATATGGCCGAGGCGGTCTCGCAGCGCGTCGCCTACCGCGTGCGCGGCATGCTGTACGACAAACTCCAACGGCTGAGTTTCGCGTTCCACGACCGCGAGCACACGGGCAATCTGATGTCGAAGGCCACGATAGACGTGGAGATGATGCGGATGTTCGTGAGCATGGGGCTGATCCGCTCGGGGCAGATCACGCTGCTCACGCTGGGCGCGGCGGCGATGATGCTGCTGACGGACGTTCCGCTGGCGGTTATCAGCCTGCTGTTCGCGCCCGTGATCGGCGTTCGGGCGGTCTGGGCGAGCAGGCGGATGCGGCGGATGTGGCTGCAAACGCAGATCGAGATGGGCAAACTGACGACCGTGCTGCAGGAGAACCTGGCGGGGCAGCGCGTCGTCAAGGCGTTCGGGGCGGAGGCGCACGAAGAGGCGAAATTCGAGGCGCAGAACCGCGAGGTGTACGAAAGATCGTACCGCGTGCATCTCGCGCAATCGTTCAACACCTCGCTGATGCAAACGATCTTCTGGGCATCGTCCGGGGTGATCCTCTGGTTCGGCGGGCGCGCCGTGATCGAGGGGCGCATCACGCCCGGCGAGTTGACGGAGTTTCTGCTGTACATCAGCCTGCTGGTGCAGCCGATCCGAATGGTGGGCTTCCTCGTCAACACGTTCGCCCGGGCGGCGTCGGCGGGAGAGCGCCTGTTCGCCGTGCTCGACGCGGAGTCGCCGGTGCGGGAGTCGCCGGACGCGGTTCCCCTGCGGAACGCGCGAGGCCGCGTGCGGTTCGAAAACGTGTCGTTCGGCTACGGCGGGCGCGAGGCCGTCCGAAACGTGTCGTTCGAGGCGAAGCCGGGCCAGGCTATCGCGCTAATGGGCGCGCCCGGCTCCGGCAAAACGACGCTGATGAGCCTCCTCGCTCGGTTCTACGACGTCGACGGCGGACGCATCACGATAGACGGCGCGGACGCCCGCGATTTCACGCTGAAGTCGCTGCGGGCCGCCATCGGCGTGGTTCAGCAGGACGTGTTCCTGTTCAGCGCCACCGTGGCGGAGAACATCGCCTACGGACGCGAGGACGCGACCCGCGAGGAGATCGTCGCGGCGGCGAAAACCGCCCAGATCCACGACGAGATTATGGAACTCCCCGAGGGATACGACACCGTCATCGGCGAGCGCGGCGTGTCGCTCTCCGGAGGGCAGCGGCAGCGCCTCTCCATCGCCCGGACGCTCGCGCTCGATCCGCCGATTCTCGTGCTCGACGACTCGACGTCGAGCGTGGACGCCGGCACGGAGTCGCGCATTCAGGAGGCGATGGACGAGGTCGTTCGCGGGCGCACGGCGTTCATCATCGCGCACCGCCTCTCGTCCATCCGCCGCGCCGAACTCGTCATCGTGATGCGCGACGGCAAAATTGGCGAGATGGGAACGCCGGACGAGTTGGCCGCGTCGGGCGGGCTCTTCGCCCACGTCACGGAGTTGCAGTACGCGACGGCGCTGAACGGAACGGCGGCTCCCGCCCCTGCGCGGGCGGTTCCGGCGGGGAGCGGCGCGCTATGATGATGAACTCCGGCGGGGGCGGCAACTGGCTGATGCGGGGCCGCTCCGGAGACTTGGACGAGGACGGAACGCGCCTCTACGATCAGCGCGTGGTGGGGCGGTTGCTGCGGTACGCCGCGCCCTACAAAGGCGCCGTGCTCCTCAGCCTCCTGGCCGTGCTCGTCTACACCGCCGCGACGGTGGCGATTCCGGCCATCATCGCGGTGGGGATCGACCGCTACGTCTCCAATGGCGACCTGTCCGGGCTGAATACGCTCGCGATGCTGTTCGCGCTCGTGCTCGCGGCGCACTACGCCGCCAACTACGTCCATCAGGCGCTCCTGGCCCGCGTAAGCCAGCGCGTGATCTACGACCTCCGCAACGAGTTGTTCGCGCACCTCCAGCGCCTGCCGATGTCGTTCCACAACCGCCACAAAGTCGGCTCCGTTATGTCGCGGGCGCAGAACGACGTGTATCAGGTGCAGGAGTTCCTGGACATCGTCGTGCTGAGCATCGCCGACCTGCTGAGCCTCACGGGCATCATCGTGATTATGCTCGTCACCAACTGGCAATTGTCCGCGCTCTCGTTCGCCGCGCTGCCCGTTCTAATCGCAATCATCTACCTGTGGCAGAAGCGCGCCCGGCCGGCCTTCCTGCGCGTGCGCGTCGCCATTTCGCGGGTCAACGCCTCGCTCGCCGAAAACTTGGACGGCGTGCGCGTCGTCCAAAGCATGAACCGGCAGGAGAAGAACCTCGAGGCGTTCGACGGGCTGAACCGCGGCCACCTCGACACGAACCTGCGGGCGCAGCGGCTCTCGTCCTCGCTGATGCCGGTCGTCGAAATGTTTATGTCGTTCGGCCTCGCCGCCACCATCGTATTCGGCGGAAGGCTCGTGCTGGGCGGCCTGCTGGGAAGCGGGCAACTCGTGCAGTTCACGCTCTACATTCAGCGCTTCTTCGACCCCATCCGCAGCCTCACGATGCAATTCACGCAGTTGCAGCGGGCGATGGCCTCCGGCGCCCGCATCTTCGATCTGCTCGACACCCAGCCCGACCTCGTCGACGCGCCCGACGCGCGGGAAGCGCCCCTCATCAGCGGCGCCGTCCGCTACGAAAACGTCTCGTTCGAGTACGAGCCCGGCAAACCCGTGCTGCGGAACGTGAGCCTGGACATCGAGCCGGGGATGACGGTCGCGCTCGTCGGGCGCACCGGCGCAGGCAAAACGACGATGGCCGCGCTCGTCTCGCGCTTTTACGACGTCTCCGAAGGGCGCGTCGCGGTGGACGGCCGCGACGTCCGCTCGCTCACGCGGACGTCGCTCGCGCGGCAGATGGGCATCGTCCTGCAAGAGCCGTTCCAATTCTCCGGCACGGTGGAGGAGAACATCCGCTACAACCATCCCGAGGCGAGCGGCGAGCAAGTCCGCGAGGCCGCCAAAGCCGTCGGACTCCACGACCATGTGGCGAGCCTGCCGGACGGCTACGCGACGATGATGGAGGAGCGCGGCGGCAATATGAGCCTCGGCCAGCGGCAACTGGTCAGTTTCGCGCGCTCGCTCGTCGCCAACCCGCGCATCATCGTGCTGGACGAGGCGACCGCCAGCGTGGACACGCATACGGAGCGCCTCATTCAGCAAGCCATCGGCGAGATGCTGCGCGGGCGCACCGCCATCGTCATCGCGCATCGCCTCTCGACCATACGCAACGCCGACAAAATCGTCGTGATGGAGGAGGGGCGCATCGCCGAAATGGGGACGCACGACGAACTAATCGCGCTAGGCGGGCTCTACGCCGAGCAGCACGAATTGCACGCCCGCCTCGCCGTCCCCGCCGCGACCGCGCTCTCCTCGCCGAACCTCGGCGCCCCCGCGCCCGACCTCGCGCAAGCGTAAGCGCGCCCCGTGCCGTCGCAAGCGCCGAATTCCCCCTCTCCCTATAAGGGGAGAGGACGCCGCGAACGCGGCGGGAGAGGCACTGCGGACGGGAGGCGCAACGCGCCCCGTCATTCCCGCGTAGGCAGGAATCCATTCGGCGCGCAAGCGCCATGACGGGGCTGCGCCCCGTCTCCCTGATCCCCAAGCGCCCCGTCATTCCCGCGAAAGCGGGAACCTACCCCCAAGCGCCCCGTCATTCCCGCGAAAGCGGGAACCTACCCCCATGCCCGCGATTCCCGCCCCTGCGGGAACCCCCCGCCTAACGCGACGAGAAGAATCCAATCAGCGGCTCAGGCCAAATGACCGCCATAACGTAGTCCATCACGATCAGGTTGAACGCGACGACGAACGAGACCGCTATCGCAGCCCCTATCCAGCGCGTCCGCCCCTCGAGGAAAAGGAGCGTCGGGCCGAGCGGAAAGATCATCGTCGCGTACTTGATGCCGATGAGAAAGATCAGCGCGACGAAGACGGCGATTATTCCGAAAAGAAGCGCGCCGGTGCGCCGCGCCCCCGCCATGCCCGAACTCCTCATGCCGATGTCCATAATCGCCCCGGTCTTGCCCCGCCGCAGATCGAAGACGAGTTGAACCCCGGCGAGCGCGATGACCGCCGCGCTCAACGCTACGGGCCACACCTTGCCGCGCGCCGTGAACGCCGTCGTCGCCTCCCACAGCGCCCACGCCGCCATGCCGATGATCGCAAGCGTGAAGAGCGCCGCCGGCGACAGGGAGAGCCCCCGCGCCCTCGCCGGAGCCTCGTCTCCCGACCCGCCGGCGGGCGCCGGCCGGTCCGCGCCCCGCGCCGGCGGAAGCGTCTCGTCGTCGGAGAGCGCCGCCCCTCCCGCTCCGATGTTCCCCATCCGCGAGAACGTCACGGCGATGGCGATCGCCAGCGCGAGCAGAACGATGGTCAGCGGGCGCGTCAGCAGCCCCCAAATGCCGTAAATGGAGACCGCCGATTGGAAGTTGAACTCGATGATGCGGCCCAAGATGAAGCCCAGCAGCAGCGGAGGCCGCGGCCACTTGTGCTGCTTCATCAGGAGGCCGAGGATCGCCGCCGCTACGATGATGTAGACGGCCAGCAAGTTCGTCATAGAGAGGAACGCGGAGAGGAACGAAATCGGAATGATGGTCGCCCCGATGAGCGGGTACGGAATGAGCGTGAGTTTCGCCAACTGCCCGGTGAGGAGCATTCCGATCATGGTGACGGCGAGGTTGCCGAGCGCGAGGCTGAACACCATCACAATCGTGATGTCCGCGAACCGACCGAGCATCGGCGCGCCAGGCGTGATGCCGTAGGCGAACATCGCCACGATCACGAACGCCCACGCCCGCCCCCCCGGCACGCCGAACGCGAGCGTGGGTATCGCCTGCCCCGCCTCTTTCGAGTTCTGCGCGGACTCCGCGAACAGCACGCCGTCCAGCGAGCCGGTGCCGAACCCGGTCTTGTCTTTCGTGAAGAAGATGCCCATCGCGTAGGAGAGCCAGTCCACCACGGCTCCCCCAATGCCCGGCACCGCCCCCAGGAACACGCCGAACAGTCCGTGCCTGATCGCTATGGGCCACTTGGAAAGCCCGTAGCGCGCCCCTCGGAACACCTCGCGCTGGTTCACCACCGCGCCGCGGGCGGCGACGGGGCTCTTCGTCATCGTCAAGTCCACCATCTCCGGCAGCGCGAACAGCCCTATCGACGTCGCGATTAGCGGCAGCCCCTCCCATAAGTGCAGACTGCCGAACGTGAAGCGGTGCGAGCCCGAAATCGGGTCGATGCCGATGGTCCCGAGCAGCAGGCCGAACGCCGCCGCCGCAAACCCCTTCACCCTCGCCCCGGAACTCAGCGCGGCGACCATCGCCACGCCGAACAGCGCCATCGCCGCGATTTCGGGGAAACTGAACGCGAGGATGAAGGGCTTGATGACCGGAATCACGACGGCGAGGACGGCGGCGCCAACGAGCCCGCCCATCGCCGAGACGGCGTAGATCGCCCCTAGCGTGTGCGCCGCCAGCCCCTTCCGCGCGAGTTGGTTGCCCTCGAGGAACGTCACCTGCGTCGACGCGCCGGGCTGCCCAAGCAGCACCGCGGGAATCGAGTCCAGCGTGTTGTCGACCCCCGTGAGCGTGGCGAGCATCACGATGCCGATGAGCGGGTCCTCTACCCGGAGCACGATGAACGAGATGGACAGCGCCATCACCAGCGTCGCCGACACGCCCGGAAGCAAGCCGACGAACACGGCCATAAAGACGGCGACGCCGAACGCCGCCCAAAACGCGCCGTTGCCCAGGTAGCTCAGCCCCTCGAAAAGTTCGCTCACGACCGCCCTCCGCTCCCGGGACGGCGGGCGGAGCGACCGTCCGCCGTCCCCATGGCGCTAGGCCGTTTTCGGCGTCGCTACCTGGTGAACTTCGCGTAGACGCTGTCCTGCACCTCGCGCAACTGTCCGATGTTCCGCAGGAACGAGTCCTCGACCTGCGCGAATATCTCCTGCAGTTCCGCCCCGCTCTGCTCGATCTCGATGGGCTGCCCCAGGATGCGCTCGAAGTCCTCCCGGAACTCCGGGTCCGCCAGCGCGTCGTCCCACGCCTTCCGCAGCGTGTTCACGACGTCCGTCGGCGTGTTCGGCGGCGCAAGCAAGTTCTTGCCGACGAACGTCTCGGGCGCCATCAGGCCGTCCCAGATGTCCTTCTGGTCGGCGTCGAGCAGGTCGCGCGCGTTGGACGCGGCGAAATCGCCGCTCTCGTCGTTCGGAAGCACCACGCCGCCGGGGCCCGTCAGCGCGGCGAACGGCTTGATGAACCCGCTCGACACCCACCCGGGGCGGCGCTGCGGCAACTGATACCAAACGCTGCCCGCCGTGAAGTTGTTCGTCGCCCCCTGCTCGATCATCAGCAGTTCCTGCTCCGTGCCGGTCGAGGCGATCAACTTGAACTCGTAAGGCAGGTTCAGCCAGTCCGCCAAGAGGAAGTTGCCCAAGTCGCCGACGCCCGTCAACTCCTGCGGCGTCGGCGCGGAGCCCGCCGCGATCAGCGTGGGCCCGGACTGCCCTATCGCGTCCGTGATGTCGTTGTACGGGAGCGACTCGCCGTTGATCATCCACACCGCGTTGCGCGCCACCGGCGCCCCGATCACCGCGAATTCCGACGCCGTAAAGTCGGCGTTCGGGTCGGTTGACGATTGAATGGGCGCGGTCGCGTTGTAGATCAGCGTCGTCCCGTCCGGCGGCGACTTCCAAACGAAGTTGCTCGCCGCGATGGACGGCGTGAGGTTGCTGATAACGATGCGCGGATTGCCCGGGATGAACTGCCGCCATTTGGCCGCGAGGAACCGCGCCTGCGTGTCCGTGCCGCCGCCCGGATTGAACCCCACCACGATCCGGATCGTCTGGCCCCGGAAATAGGCGTCAGCGTCGAACGAGAGCGACGGCGTCGCCGTGGGGCGCGGAGTCGCGGTCGGCGGAACCGGCGTCGCCGTCGCGCCCGCCGACGGCGCGGCGGGAGCGGGGACGGGCGTCGCCGTCGCCGCCGGGGCGGGCGTGTCCGTCGGCCGGGGCGTGGCGGTCGGGGCGTCGTCGGCGCCGCAAGCCCACGCCGCCAGCCCGATGAGCAAGGCCGCCATTGCGAACGGTAGCCGTGCGCGGAGCGTTTTCATCATCGTTGCTCCCTGCGGATAACCCGCCGACCGCATATCTATCACACGGCGCCGCTATCCGCAACTCCCGCCGCCTCGCGCGGCGAAACCCGCGCGCCAACCCTCCCGCCAGCGCTTCTTATCGGAAGGCCTGGCCGCAGGCTAAGGGGAGGGGGCGTTAGGCTCCTTATCGTTCGCGCAGCGGGCGGATCGGAAGGATAAACCCCCAGACGCGGCGGACGCGCCGCCGAAAGTAGGCGCCCTTGCCGAAGAGCGCGCCCGTCGCCATCAGCAGCGCGGAGTAGAGCGGCGTGATGAGCGCAAGGTACGCGAGGCGGAATCCCCAAGGCCCCGACCAGAGCGAGCCGTCCACGCCCATCATGTCGTTCAGCAGCCGCTGGCCGAGGAAGGCGGCGAGCGACCCGTTGACCGCGAACACGAGCATCACGACGGGGTAGTGGGCGCGCTCCCACGCGCGTCGGACGCGCCCGCCGGGCGGCGCTCCGCTCCCGGGAGACCTTTGCATAAATTCTCCTGTCCGCAGTACCCTCACCCGCCGCTTCGCGGCGTCCTCTCCCCTTGTAGGAGAGGGGGATCCGGGCGCTGGGGCGCCCGCAGGGGGGCGGGGTTCCCGCCTTCGCGGGAATGACGGTTAGGGGGGAATGATGGAGAAGAGGCGGGCGTGACGATACTGGAGCGCGGAATGGACAGCGAGCGCGAGCAGGCGCATGCGCCCCCAAGAGACGGGGCGCCGCGCGCCCCGTCTCCTTATTCCCCCGGGGCCTCGTCATTCCCGCGAAAGCGGGAACCTACCCCATCGCGCCAATGGATACGGGATTCCTGCCTACGCAGGAATGACGGTCATGGGGGGAATGACGGGGCGCGACGCGCCCCGACCGCAGCACCCTCTCCCGCAGCGTTCGCGGCGTCCTCTCCCCTTCTAGGGAGAGGGGGAATTCGGCACGGCTTAGCGGAAGCCGAGTTGCCAGGACGCGAGGTCCCAGACGGCGAGGAAGGCGAGCAGGATGAGCAGGACGACGGCGAGGCCAAACTTCGCTTTGGCCCAGAAGCCCACGAGTTCGACTTTCTCTTCGTCGGCGCCGGTTATCCAGTTCTTCGTTTTGGCCCAGAAGCCGATGGCTTCGGCGCGCTCCTCGGCGTCGTTGGTTCGGGCGGTTTCGCTCTCTTGCATTCGGATTCTCCGTTGCGGGCGGGGCGGGCGGCTACGCGCCTCGGGCGGCGCCCGCGGCGCCGCGCAGGCTGCGCCGGCCCTCCCAACTCTCCAGCGTTTCGTTCACCACGTCGGCCACGTCCGGCTCTCCGGCCTCGACGAGCGTGTAGCCCATTCTGCGGCGGTTGCCGAACTTGACGCGCTCCAGCGGCAGGCCAATCGCGTCGTTGCGTTCGGCGTCGCGGAACGTGTTCATCGGGTCGCCGCCGTCCGCGACCAGTTGCGCCTGCTCTCGCAGCAGTTTGCGGAAGAGGATTATCCCCTTGTCGGACTCGCCCAGTTTCTCCAAGTGGCGCTTGGCGACCGGCCCCTGCGTAATCCACGCGAGGTAGTCCTGGTTGAAGAGGATGTCGTTGATGTAGCGGCCGTCGCCGCGCGTGAGCGGAACGTAGCGGTAGGGGACGCTCTCCTGGCGCGGCGCTTGCGCTCCCGGCGCGGGGCGCCACGCGTAGTAGGAGACGTGATAGGTGCGCGTGTCGTCCACGGGGACGCGGAACTGGAACGTGGAGCGCACCTCGTCGCCGACGAGCAGGATGTTGGGGAACAGGACGGGGTGCCCCTCGCGCCAGTCGTCGTCCTCTTCCGTGTAGCCCGCCTCGACGCGGCGCTTGACGACGCCGTGCTCGAACACGTCGAATCCGATCTTCTGGTGCGTTCCCCGCAGTTCGGGCAGCGCGTGGACGCCGTTGCGGAGCACGTTCGTGTAGTAGGCGTGCAGCCACTCGTTGTGCACCGGATCCAGCGAGTTCTCCTGGCACTGCAGCCAGTTGCAGGGCAACTCGGAGATGCAGACCTCGCGGACGGCGTTGTCCCAGGTCAGTTGCTCCCAGCGGGGCAGCAGCGGCGCGGGCGAGGGGCCGAGGTACGCGAACGCCAGCCCGCCCAACTCCTGAACGGGATAGCCCGCGACCTTCACCTTCTCCTTGAAGCGCCCGTCGGGATGGACGGTCTCTTCGAACGGCTGCTCGATGCACTGGCCGGTTTCGTCCATCATCCAGCCGTGGTACATACAGCGGAGGCCGCGCTCCTCGGGGATGCCGTAGGAGAGATCCACGCGGCGGTGGGGGCAGAAGCGCTCGATGAGGCCGAGCGTTCCCGACTTGTCCTTGTAGAGGACGAGGTCTTCGCCGAGCAGCCGGACGGCTTTGGTTGGGCGGTCGTCGAGTTCGGCGGTCGCGGCGACGGGGTGCCAGTAGCGGCGCATCAGTTCGCCCATTGGCGTTCCGGCGCCGACTTGCGTGAGTTCCTGGTTGGCCTTGACGCTGAGCATAGCGAGTTCGCTCCTCTCTTGCGCTGCAGGTTTGCGATAAGGGTAGCGGAGCGAGGCGTCGCGGTCAAGCCGCCCGCGCCCCGTTGGGCGGCTGCGGCGCGCCGGCCGTCCTACCCCAGGTGGCGCTGGTAGAAGTCGAAGACCTTCTCCCAGCCGTCGGCGGCCTGCTGCGGGCGATGCGACGCTCCGGCCCAGTTGAAGAAGGCGTGCCCTGCGCCGTCGTAGCGATGGAATTCGTAGTCCTTGCCGTGCTTCCGCAGTTCGGCCTCGATGGCGTTCACCTGCTCGACGTCGGGGTTGGCGTCGTCGTTGCCGAACAGCCCCAGGATCGGGCAGCGCATGCCGGGCGTCATCTCGATCACGGGCGTCGGCTGGTTCTCGTTGATGCGGTCGGGCGTGGGAATGACGTTGCCGCCCCAGCAATCCACCGCCGCGTCCAACTCCAGGTTGCAGCCGGCCATATAGGCGACGCGCCCGCCGGAGCAGAAGCCGATGATCCCGACTTTGCCGGTCGCGTTGGGCAGGCCGCGGACGTGGTCGAGCGCGCCCTGCAGGTCGCCGAGGACGAAGGCGTCGCGCTGGCCGCCGTCGTCGCGGACGCGGGCGGACATCTCGGCGGGCGTTCCCGGCCCTTGGCGGTGGTGGAGGTTGGGGCAGACGGCCAAGTAGCCGTGGTGCGCGAACCGGCGGGTTACCTCGATGCACCACTCGTCCCAGCCGGGCATGTGGTGCGCGACGAGCACGGCGGCGAACGGCCCGCCCTCCGAGGGTTTGGCGACGTAGGCGTCTATCGCGTCGCCGTTGTGTCCGGTTATTTGGATCGTCTCCGCGCTCATCGCCTGATGCAGAGTTGCCTGCGCCATATCTTCCCTCCTCTGTTTCGATGGGGCGTTCGCCGTAACCTCTCGCCATTGTATAGGGATTGCCGCCTGCGCGGTTGGGGCGATAGGGGTAGAGAGAGACCCGGCCGGTCGCGCTTGCGTCAGCCGATTTCCTTGCGGCCCTTGAAGGCGAACCAGGCGGCCATGCCCATAAAGAAGAGCATCGGCGCGCCGAAGAGCCCCAGCGCGAGGACGCTGCCGACTGCGGCGGAGGCGAGCAGGACGGCGCCGAGCATCGGCCGGGGAATGCTGACGAACGCTCCCGCCGCGGATGCGAGCGCGAAGAAGACGGCGAGCAGCGAGCGCCCCGCCGCCGAGCCGGAGCCGCCGAACGCGAACGCGGCGAGTCCGAAGAGGAAGGCGAGCGCGCCGACGAGGAGGCCGAAGGCCGCGCCGATGAGCCCGAGGACGAACGCTCCGGTTCGCATCGCGGGTTAGGCGGGGCCGCTCTTGGCGGCGGCGTAGGGTTGGGGAACTGCGGGTTGACTCATATCGGCGGCGCTCTGCTGGCTCTGCGGAGGAATAGGATACGAGATTCCCGCCTACGCGGGAATGACGGCCATGGCGGGCGCGTTGCGCCTCCCGACCGCAGTACCCTCTCCCGCCGCGTTCGCGGCGTCCTCTCCCCTTGTAGGAGTCCTTTGCATAACCCCTCGCCACAGAGCCGGGGCGCCTCAATTTACTCCTAACATTAAGAGGAATTGCAGGCTGGAACTGAGTTATGCAAAGGTCTCTGTAGGGAGAGGGGGGCTGGGCGCTTGCGCGCCGAATGGATTCCCGCCTGCGCGGGAATGACGGCCATGGCGGGCGCGTTGCGCCTCCCGACCGCAGTACCCTCTCTCGCCGCGTTCGCGCTGTCCTCTCCCCTTCTAGGGAGAGGGGGATTCGGCGCTTGCGCGCCTCTGGATTCCGGCCTACGCCGGAATGACGGTCATGGGGGGCGCGATGCGGGGGCGCGGCCATACGGCGCGGCGGTCAGCCGGATTGGGAGCGGATGGAGAAGACGAGCGACTTGACGGTGACGGGGATCACTTCGCTCGCGCCCATCGGCTTGCCGATGTCCACGTAGTCGAGGTCGCCCACCTCGATGCCGTCTATGGCGATGACGGCGCGGGGAAGCGCGATTTCCTCGCGCAGGATGCCGCCGAGCGACTTGGCGACGTCAACGTCGACGACGAGAAAGACGGGAGATTCGGGCGGCTCGTCGGCGACGGCGCGGGCGACGGCTTCGGCGAGGCGGCGAATGTAGGCGTAGTCCGGCTGGCCGTCTATGGACATCGCGAGCGCCATATTGGAGGGGAGTTTCTCGAGGTCGTACTTGCCGACGCCCGCCGCGAGCGCCGCGTCCAGTTCGTCCGGCGACTGCTCCTTGCTGATGAAGGCGCGCGCGACTTGAATCCCGCGCACGGGGAGGACGTCGGGCGTGGAGATGTAGGAGGTGCTGCCGCTCGCCTGCAGGGTGTACTCGCCGGCGCCGATGACGGTGGCGCGTATGCCCTCGGCGGGGGTCATCAGCATGCCGGGGCGGAACTCGGCTCGGGAGCGCTCGCGGACGGCGCGCCCGAGCCACGGGCCGACGTCGCCGTAGGATTCGTCGGCGCGCTCGTAGACGTATTCGGAGACGCCCCCGGAGTAGACGACGTGGTCAACCTCGTTGAGCGACGCGATGTCGAGCCCGTCCGTGAGCAGCAGCGACTGCGCGAGAGGCGAGACCTCGCCGCCGTTGATGACGTCGAAGAGGATGTCGGCCATCGTCTCGGCGAACAGGTCGCGGAGGGATTCGGAGAGCGCGCCGCCGACCTCGATCTCTTGGCCGAGCGACCGCATAATGGTTCGCGCGGGCTGCTCGACGCGGGTGATGGTCATATCGTCGTCGTAGGCGATGAGGCGGGCGCCGACCTCGACGGCGACCATTTGGGCGATCTCTCCGCCGCGAATGAGGGAGATTTTGGTCGTGCCGCCGCCCATATCCACGTCGAGCACGGAGTTGGCGTGGCTTTTGGAGACGGCGACGGCGCCGGAGCCGTAGGCGGCGAGCAGCGCCTCGTGCATCGGGCCCGCCGACGCGCAGATGAACCGCCCGGACTCCTCCGAGAAATGCTCCAGGATGGGCTGGGCGTTCTCCTTCTTGAGCGCCTCGCCGGTGATGACGACCGCGCCGGTGTCGATGTCGTCCGGCGTGAAGCCCGCCTCTTCGTAGGAGCGCTCGATGAACCGGCGGACGCCGTCGGTGTCGATGGCGGAGCCGGACGAGTAGGGCGTGAGCATAATGGGGGAGCGGTGCAGGACGTCGCGGTTGGTGACGACGAACTTGGCGGAGAGCCCCGCGCCTTCGCGCCGGAGGATGAGGCGGGAGAAGATGGTGTGCGTCGTGGAGGATCCGATGTCTATGCCCACGCTGTGAAGCGTGAACTTCTCGATGCCCTCGATGTCCTCGGCCTCGTCGCTGTCGATGAGGTCGAGCGCGTGAAAATGGTCGTGGTCTTCGTCGTCGTGCATTGGCCGTCCTGCGGGAGCGGAGTAGGGGGGCTTATGTTAGCGCATCGGAGGGCGGAGCGCCGCAGGGGGTGGGTAGGTTCCCGCTTACGCGGCAGGGCGCGGCGCTTCCAGTAGGTTCCCGCTTTCGCGGGAATGACGAGGCGCCTGGGGATACGGGAGACGGGGCGCGTGGCGCCCCGTCATGGCGCTGGCGCGCCGAATGGATTCCTGCCTACGCGGGAATGACGGTCCCCCTCCACTGAAATCGGGAAACCTGCCCCCGCGCCCTCTTGCCGCCTTGCCGGCGCTTTTGTATCGTCATTCCCGCCGCGAGAATCGGCGGCGTGGGAAGGCACCGCAAGATCTTTGAAGCCATGACAAACGCGATGACGCAACGCGCAACGACGCTCGCCCTCAAGTCCCTCGCCGTGATTGCGCTGGCCGCCGCCTCGGTCGCGTCGCTCTCCGTCCTGCGCGATTGGCTAGGCGACTGGGCGGCGCTCCTCTGGATGTGCGCCGTGATGTTCTTCCCCTGGCTCACGGGCATTGCGGCAGGGCGGCGCCTTGCCGCGCCCGCGCCCGGCAAACTCATCGGCGCTGCGGTCGGCTTAGTCTTCGTCATCGCTCCCGTCTACGCCTTCGCTGCGGTTCCTCTCCGCGAGGTTCCCCAACGCCCTATGGACGCTCGCGGGCCCTTTCGCCGCGCTCGGCGGCGCACTCGGGGCGATGGCGCTTCCCGTCGGCGTCCGCGTCCGCTCCCGCGCTCCCGCGCCGCGCCCCTATTGACATCGCCCCCGCTTCCGCGCGGAATCTCTAGGCATGCGCGGACAAGCCGCTCAAGAATTCCCCCCTCTCCCTATAAGGGGAGAGGACGCCGCGAACGCGGCGGGAGAGGGTACTGCGGTCGGGGCGCATAGCGTTCCGTCATTCCCCACCCTTACCGTCATTCCTGCGTAGGCAGGAATCCCGCCCCATTTTGAGGCGCCCCAGCGCCGCCAGCTCCCCCTCTCCCTATAAGGGAGAGGACGCCGCGAACGCGGCGGGAGAGGTACTGCGGTCAGGGCGCAACGCGCCCCCTTACCGTCATACCGCGCAAGCGAGAACCTACCCCCTTGCCGTCCGCCCCCCGGCGCCGCGCCCTTCCCGCGCAAGCGCCGCCCCTCTCCCCCAGCGCAAAAACCAGCGCTCATTGGCGCTCAAAAAGCGCTCATTCAGTGCTCACCGAGCGCTCAAACGGCGCTCAAAAAGCGCTCATTCGGCGCTCATTGGCGCTCATGAGCGCTCACAGCCCCCCGGACGGCGCAGGCCGCCCCCCAAACCCCTCCGGCGCCTCGACCCAACCCCGCGAAAGCCTGAAATCGCCTGCCAATTGCTCCCGCTCCCCGCCTTCCCCAAGCCTCTCGCGCCATTATGACACAATCCCATTGCGTTCCGCTACGCCCCCTGCTATCATGGACCCCAATCGAGCGTTCTGGGCGCCCCGCCCGCAGAATGCGCTGAGCGCGAATGAGCGCTTTTGAGCGCTAATTTGCGGAATCGCGGCCAAATCCGCCCAATCCGTCCCCGCGCGGGCGCCCAGCGATCGGAGAACCGAGATAGCGCAATGATCTCCGCCAAGACAAAGCAACGACTCCGCCACGCGGCGCTCGCAGGGACGCTCGTCAGTTTTCCGTTGCTCTACCTGGGCCCGGTGACGCTGGAGAGCCCCGCCATGACGCTGGCCGGGCTCGCCGCCGCGGGGATAACCGCCGCGCTCGCGTGGCTGGCCTTCTAGGGAGCGCGCGATGACGACGGCGCAGCCCGCGCGAACCTCCCGGAGCCAGTTCGGACGCCTCGCCGCCGCCTACCGCGACAGCGCAACGCACGCCCGCGACGGCGCGCTCGTCTCCGCCGCGGCGTTCCTCAGCGACCGGCGCTACGGCGTCGCGGTGGACGTCGGCGCGGGCCCGGGCTTCTCCGCGTTCGCCGTCGCCGCCCAATGCGACCGCGTGATCGCGACCGACGTCACGCCCGAAATGCTGGAGCAGGCGCGGGCGCTCCGGGCCGAGCGCGGCGCCCCCCATACCGAACTCGTCCTCGCCGCCGCCGAGGCGCTGCCCTTCCTCGACGGCTCGATTGACCTCGTCGTCTGCCGGACCGCCGCGCACCATTTCCTGGACGCGGACGCGTGGCTCGCCGAGACCGCTCGCGTCCTCGCGTCGAACGGCGAACTGATCCTCATCGACACCGTCTCGCCGGACGACGCGGAGGCCGCCGCGTGGATGCACGAGATAGAGACGCGGCGCGATCCCTCGCACATCCGCAACCTGTCCGTGGACGGCTGGCTCGCAGCCGCGCAGCGCGTCGGGCTCCGCGTCGTCCAAACCGACCTCTCGCGGGTTGACTTAGCGTACCCTGACTGGACGGAGCGGGCGGGAATGCCCGAAGATGAGGCCGTCCGTCTTGGCGAGGCGTTGGCCAACGCGCCTCCGCCGGCGAAGGAAGCGTTCGGAATTACGCCTGAAGAGGGCGGCTCCGTCCGCTTCTTTTGGCCTATACTAGCGATGAAGGCTGTGAAGCCGTAAGCCGCGCCCCCCTCTCTCAACGGAGACGGGAGCGCGAGGATCAGCAGGAGGAACGCGATGGCGGCGACCGCGACAGCAAAGAGAAGCGCGCCAGTGCACGGGCTATTTTTCGTAATCGGCGACGGCCGCGAGTGGACGGAGACCATCGTCGGCGACGCCTTGCAGGCGCGGGCGAAGGCCGTCAAGGGCTCGCGGGACGCGCTGAACGCCGCCATAGACAACGAGCCTCGGATCGGCGTCGACGGCTTCAGGCGGGCGAGCATCGCCCCCGTCGCGCGGTTGGTGGGCCCCGTCTGCGGCGCGCTCGCCCGCGGGAACGACAAACTTGGCGCGGCCGTCCTCAGAGTTTGGGCGGAGGACAACGCCGACCTCGCCGCCGCCGTCCGCGAGCGCCTCGAAGAGCAGAGCGTCGCCGAAGATTACGACCCCAAGCGCGAAACGATCGAATCCCTATGGCCAATGTCCCAGTGCTTCCAAGAGCGGGACGCCTTTATGGAGCAGCATCCCGACGACGGATTCAACGGAAACGACGCCGCGCTGATGCTCTGCCTCCTCTCCGGCAGATTCCCCGAATCCGAAACCCGCATCAGGTCCTCTCTCTTCACGGAATGGCTCGAGAAGTTGCAGAGCCTTCCCCCCGACGCCCCCGAATGGGACGAGTCCGCCAAGTTCCTCCTCGCCGCCCACGTGATCGCCCGGAAGACCGTCGAGGACCGGAACGCGGCCCTCACGGGGCTCCTCGGCAAACTCCTCGACGCGGCGTCGGAGTCGTTCGCGGACGAAATGCAGTACCTCGGCGTCGACGTGAGTTCGTGGGTAGAGGATGCGTCGGCCAAGCCGGGCGTTCTGGCGGACGCGGCGAATTTGGTCGAGCGGCTAGGCGACACGCTCAACGAATACAGCGAGGTGCGCCCGCAGGCGTCGACCCGCGACGAGGAACTGCGGCGCGCCGGAAAGCGCCAGGAATACGAGGCCGACATCCTCAAACTCGTTGAGGAGTGGGGCGAGTTGATGAGCGCGCCGGACGACGCGCTGGTCCTTCCCGGCCTCGCCCCGGATTCGAAGGACGACGAAGAGGAGAGCGGCGTTTCCGCCGAGGACTACGCCGCGCTGGAGTCGGAGAAGAACGACCTCGCCGCCGACCGCGACCGCGCGAGCCAGGCGCTCGACGCCCTCCGCCAGACCTACGAGAAACTGCGCGCCGAGAAGGACGCTTTGGCCGCCGAAGGCGCGCGCGCGGCCCAAGCCCGCGACTCGCTCCAGGTTTCCTACGACAAGTTGCGCGCCGAGAAGGAAGTCCAGAGCGACGAGATCAGCGACCTCAAGCAGGAACTCTTCGAGAGCCGCCAGCGCGAGGAGACGTGGCGCAACGCCGCCGTCGCCGTTCAGGGAGGAGAGGACGAGGACGACCTCCCGCCGATCAACAGCGTGCGCGACGCCGTCGCGGCGGCGGAGGCGCGCTACTCCGACCAGTTGGTGTTCGCGCTCAACTCCAAGTCCAACCGCGACACCGCCTTCCAGCGCCCCGTCGAGGTCTACGACGCTCTCGCGTGGCTCGCCGACGTCTACCACCCCATTCGCGCCAACCCCACGGGGAACGACTCCGACTTGGACATTCTGCTGCGCGAGGCGTGCTCCGGCTGGGCCTACGTGCCGCACCAGTCCGCCGTCACGATGGGCATGTACCCGGAGTGGTACAAGGCGGAGCACAACGGGAAGACCTACGAACTCACGCAGCACCTGCGGAAGGGCACGAGCGGCAACCCCCAGTACTCCATCCGCATGGCGTTCGCCTGGGACACCGAGATGAAAAAGGTGATTATGGGCTACATCGGCCCGCACCAGCGCAACCAGGCCAGTTAGCGGCGCGGAGCGGCGGAATGAGGCCGCTGTCCGGCCTCGCCGAGTTCTTCTCGGCGCTGCGCTTCCGCGACTTCCGCCTCTTTTGGATAGGGCTGGTCGCGCAAGTGACCGGCCAGCAGATGACCATCGTCACGCTGGGGTGGCTCGCGTTCCACCTCACGGGCTCGCCGCTCGCGCTAGGCTTCGTCAACCTCGTGGGCGCGGCGCCGCGCATCGCGGTGAACCTCGCCGGGGGCGTGCTCGCCGACCGGTTCGATCCGCGTGCGCTCATCACGGGCGCGCAGGTCGTGTCCGTGTCCGCGCTCTTGACGCTCGCGCTGCTGACGGCGACCGGCGGCGCGGCGATGTGGAATCTCGCGCTCGCGGCCCTGGCCCTGGGCGCCGCCCAATCGTTCGACGAGCCGAGCCGCGCGTCGCTCTTCCCGCGCTTGCTGCCCGACAGGTCGCACATTCCCCTGGCGGCGCCGCTTACCTCTATGGCGTGGTCGGGGACGCGCATCGTCGCGCCGTCGGTCGCGGGCTTCGTCATCGCGGCGTCCGGCGCCGGCCTCGCCTTCTTCTTGGCGGCGGCGGGAGGCGCGACGATGATCGCCATGATGCGGCTCGTCCGCCCGCGCGAGGCGGCGCGCAGCCGGGGCGCGATGCTGGGCGACCTGAAGGCGGGCGCGGCCTACGTATGGCGGCATCCGGTGTTCCGCCCGCTCGTTCTGCTGGCGATGGCGGGCTCCGCGTTCGGGCAGGGCTATATGCTCACGCTGCCGGTCTTTCAGGCGGACGTTCTGCGCGTGGACGCGCGAGGGCTGGGGCTAATGTACTCCACGCTCGGCGTGGGGGCGGTCTTCGGGCTCTACGTCTACTCGCGCCACTTGCGGCGGCGCGGCGCGGGGCGGACGCTGCTCGGATCGGCGGGAGCGTTCGCCGCGGGGATATTCGCGTTCGCGCTCACGCCGTGGTTCGGCGGAGCGCTCGCGCTGCTCTTCTTCGTCGGGGCGGCGGGCGCGGCGCAAATCACGACCGGGCAAGTGATTCTGCAGACGCTGGTGGACGATAGTTTGCGCGGGCGTGTGATGGCGCTCTACGGCATTCACTGGGCGCTGCTGCCGGTGGGCGGGGCGATGATGAACGGCGCGGCCGAGGCCGTGGGCGCGCCGACGGCGGTCGCCGGATTCGCCGCCGTCCTGGTGGCGGCGGTCGGGGCGACGGCGCTGCGCGGAGCGTCGCTGCGAAGCGTCGCGCTGGGAACGGGCGCGAACGCCGCGGCGTAGGCCGCTTATCCCGGAGGCGGCGCGAATGACCTGGGCGGCGCGCCGATTACGCCCGCCCGCGGCTACTCCGCGCCGAGGTACGACCGCTGCGCGGCGGCGACGCCCGCTCCCGCATGCGTCTCGTGCCCCTGCTCGGCGAGCGCGTCCTCGAACGCGCCGAGCGTCGTCAGCACGTTCGCCCTCGTGCTGTTGTGCCCCATCAGCCCCACGCGCCACGCCTTGCCCGCGAGCGGCCCCAGCCCGCCGCTCACCTCGACGCCGTGCCGCTCGAGCAGATGGCGCCGCGCCCGCGCCTCGTCCACGCCGTCCGGCGAAAGAATCGCCGTCAGGCTCGGCAAGCGGGACTCGGGATCGGCGACGACGTCCAGCCCCATCGCGGCGAGGCCGGCGCGGAACGCCGCCGCGTTGCGCTCGTGACGCTCCCACCGCGCCTCAAGCCCCTCCTCCTCGATCAGGCGCAGCGCCTCGCGCAACGCGAAAATCATCGAGATCGGCGCGGTGTGGTGATACGCCCGCCTGTCCCAGTAACTGCTCAGTTCCGTGAGGTCGAGGTAAAAACTGCGGACTTTGGACTTACGGCTCCGCAGCGCGTCCACGGCGCGAGGGCTGAGCGTGAGCGGGGCGAGCCCGGGCGGCGCGCCGATGCACTTCTGCGTGCAGGAGTAGCAAACGTCCACGCCCCATTCGTCCGCGCGCAACTCCACTCCGCCCAGCGAGGTGACCGCGTCGACCACGAGCAGCGCTCCCGCCTCGTGCGCGACGTCGGCCAAGTCCTTCAGCGGCGTCCCCGCTCCGGTGGACGTTTCCGCGTGCACGACGCCGACCGCCTTGACCTTGCCGGCCTTGGCGACGGCTTCCCGCACGCGGTCGGGGTCGGCGGGCTTGCCCATTTCGTGCGGAACCTGCGTTACGCTCGCCCCGCTGCGCTCCGCGATCTCGCTCAGCCGCTGCCCGAAATAGCCGTTGACCGCGACGACGCAGACATCGCCCGGCTCCAAGATATTCACCATCGAGGCTTCCATCCCCGCCGTGCCGGTGCCGGAGACGGGGAGCGTGACCGCGTTCTCCGTCTGATAGACGCGGCGCAGAAGGGCGCGCGTCTCGTCCATGACGGAGAGAAAGTGCGGGTCGAGGTGCCCCAGGAGCGGGGAGGTCATCGCTTGCAGCACGCGCGGGTGAACGTTGGACGGCCCCGCGCCCAAGAGCAAGCGAAACGGATGAGCGGAATCTGCGTGCGGTTGCGTCATTGCGGCGTCTCGGCGGAGAGGATTCGCGCCAGTATAGCAGAGCGGGCAGGCGCCGTTGCGCGGAGGCGCCGTTAGGCGCGTGCGCGGGCGGCGGCTAGGCGGGTCAGCCGATGATGATCAGGTGGACGTCGCCGGGGCCGTGAACGCCGATGGTGAGCGTTTGCTCGATGTCGGCGGTGCGCGAGGGGCCGGAGATGAAGTTGACGTAGTTGGGGCCCCGGCTGCGGGACTGCATCCGGTCGAGCCTGGTGAGCGCGAAGAAGTCGTCCAGCGTTTCGAGGACTTGCTCGGGCTCGACGATGAGCGCGAGCGACGGCGGGGCGAGCGAGGCGAGGCGGGCGACGCCGCGCCGGGGGACGATGACGCAACTGGCGGTCTCGGCGACGGCGTAGGCGACGCCGGCGACGCCGAGGTCGGCGCGGAACGCCATATCGCGCAGTTGGCCTCTGCGCCGCGACCTGCCGGACGCGAGGATGGCGGGCGCGGCGCCGACGGAGCGGAGCGCGGAGTCGACGTCCACGCGCTTGAAGACGTCTTCCGAGGAGCGGACGACGCTCTTCGCGCCGGTTTGCTGAGCGATGCCCGCGACGGCTTCGGCGGCTTCCTCGGCGTCGCGCGCTCGGCGGACGCTCCACGACGCGGCGGCGGCTGTCCGGGCGAGGCGGTCGAGCGTCTGGGCGCGCCTCGCCTTGTTGCGCGCGACGACGGTGCGAACCTTCTCCTGCTGGCGGACGGCGTTCGCTCTGAGGGGCGGGTGGTCCGGGGGGTGGAGCATGGGCTCGCCGTGCCCCAGCGCCTCGCGGACGCGGTTGAGGAACGCGGCTTTGTTCGGGCTTTCTTCCGGCGCGGGCATCGGCTGCTTCCTGGACTATGCCCCGGGGTCCTGCGGGGTAGGGGGCTGCGCGCCGTCCGCCGCGAGTTCCTCTCGCCAGAGTTGCGCGAAGGAGCGGGGCGCGGGCGCGGGGAAGTCGCGGGAGCCCGTCCAGCCGCCGACCATTGGCGCGGGCAGTTTGCGAATTCGTCCGCCGCGCGTCAGCGGCTTCGTCAGCAGCCTGCCGAGCCTCGCCTGCCCCTCCAGAGACTTGCGGTCGCGCATCGCCTTGCTCCAGCGCTCCACGAAGAGGCGCTCCATCCACGTCGCGCCGCGCTCGCCGTCCTCGCCCTCGGCGACCTTATGGCGCAGATGCAGCAGCAGGCGGGGGATGTCTATCTTCACGGGGCAAACGTCGCGGCACATTCCGCAGAGGGTGGAGGCGTAGGGCAGGTCTTTGGCGGCCTTCATATTTGTCATTGGGGGCGTGACGACGGCGCCGATGGGGCCGGAGTAGACCCATCCGTAGGCGTGGCCTCCGACCTTGCGGTAGACGGGGCAGTGGTTGAGGCAGGCGCCGCAGCGGATGCAGCGGAGCGCCTCGCGCATCGCCTCGTCGCGCAGGAGGTTGAGGCGTCCGTTGTCCACGATGACGAGGTGAAACTCCTCCGGGCCGTCCTCGTCGCTGGGGGCGCGGGGGCCGCCGACGAACGTGTTGTAACTGGTGATGCGCTGGCCGGTCGCGGAGCGGGGAAGCAGGCGCAGGAAGAGGGCGAGGTCTTCCCAGGCGGGGATGATCTTCTCCATTCCGGCGAGCGCGACGTGGACGCGGGGCGCGGAGGTGGTCATTCGTCCGTTGCCCTCGTTCGTGACGAGGCAGACGGAGCCGGTTTCGGCGACGACGAAGTTCGCGCCGCTTATGCCCATATCCGCCGACGCGAACTTCTCGCGGAGCGCGGAGCGCGCGTGCTCGCAGAGGCGTTTGATGTCCTGCGTGGGCGCGGTCTTCAGCCACTGCTGGAAGAGCGCGGAGACATCCTCCCGCGTCTTGTGCATCGCGGGGGCGATGATGTGGAACGGCGTCTCGTCCGCGAGTTGGATGATGTACTCGCCGAGGTCGGTCTCGACGACCTCTATCCCTTCGCGCTCCAAAGCGTGGTTGACGCCCGTCTCCTCCGAGACCATGGACTTGCTCTTGATGACGGATTTGACGCCGTTGCGCCTCGCGATGTCCAGCACGATGGCGTTCGCCTGCGCCGCGTCGTCGGCAAAGTGGACGTGGCCGCCGTTGCGCCGGACGTTCTTGTCGACCATGTCGAGGTAGTAGTCGAGGCTTTCGATGGTGGACTGCTTGATGGCCGCGGCGCGGGAGCGCATCGCCTCCCAGTTGTCGGCGCCGTAGTCGCTCTCGATGGCGTCGGCGCGCGCGTCCACGAAGTGCTCCATTACGTGTTCGAGCGAGCGCTGGAGTTTGGCGTCGCGGAGGGCGCGGACGGACGCGCTCTTGAATTCGGCGCTCTTGACCTCGGCCATTAGGCGCCGTCCCCGGCGAGCAGTTCCGCGAGGTGCATCGCCCGCGTCTTCAGGCCGCGCCGCTCCATCGCGCCGCGGATCTGCATCAGGCAGCCGCAGTCGTTGGCGACGACGGCGCTCGCGCCGGACTCCGCGATGCTCTTCACCTTCTCGTCAAGGATCGCGGCGGAGATTTCGGGGAACTTCACGGAGAAGAGGCCGCCGAACCCGCAGCAGGCGTCGGAGTCCGCCATTTCCTGCAACTCGACGCCGGGAACCGCGCCGATGAGCGCGCGCGGCGCGTCCGCTATCCGCAACTCGCGCAGCAGGTGGCAGGCGTCGTGATAGGTGACGAGCCCTTGCGCCGACGCGCCGCCCGCGTCCGAAAAGCCCGCGACGTTGACGAGGTAGTCGGAGAACTCGCGCGTCTTTTCGCCGACGGCGCGGGCGCGCTCCAGCGCGTCGGGGTCGTCCTCGAACAGTTCCATGTAGTAGATCTTGATCATGCTGGCGCACGAGCCGGACGGCACGACGACCTGCTCCTCGCCCTCGAACACGTCGAGGAAACGGCGGGCGGCCTCGGCGGCGTGGGAGCGGAAGCCGCCGTTGAACGCGATCTGCCCGCAGCACGTCTGCTCTTCGGGGAACGAGACGTCGACGCCGGCGCGGCGGAGCGTCTTGACGGCGGCGACGCCGACCTCCGGGTAGAACTGGTCGACGAGGCAGGTCGCGCAGAACGCGGCCCGGAACTTGGGCTTGGGCGGCGTTCGCTGCCCGCGCCGCCTCGCCCCTGATCGGGGCCTGCCGGAGTAACGCCGTGAGTTGGGGGGGGAGCCTTGTCGTCGCGCCACGGAGCGCAGTATAGCGCCGCGAAGCAGATGTTGCGCGAGGATGGCGCGACGGAGCGCCCGAATTCCCATGCAGGGCGGCGGACTTCCTAGCCCTCGCTCGCATAAACCCCTGGTCGAGGCGGCCAGGATCGAACTGGCGACCTCCTGCTCCCAAAGCAGGCGCGCTTCCGCTGCGCTACGCCTCGACGCTCCCTCCCATTGTAGCGCCGCCTCTTCCCGCGCCGAGCCCGCGAAATTGCAAAAAGGGGGTTGACGCGCCTTCCAATATATGCTATTTGTTCGGAACATTCGTTCTTTACGGAGGCGACGCCCAATGCTCATCAAGAACACGCCCGACGTCTACGAGAAACTCCGCCGCCTCGGAGGGATGGCGACCGACGACGTCCTCTCGCCCGCCGAACGCTCCGACGGCGCGGCCCGCCCCTCCGACGGCTGGGAGCGCGTCGGCCCACGCGGCGGCGTAACCCCCCACGCCGGCGTCTACCGCGCCGCGATGCCCAACGGCAAGCGCGTCTCCCTCCTCCGCGTGATGTTCACCGACCACTGCGTTATGGACTGCTACTACTGCCCCAACTCCCACTGGGTTCCGCGCAGGCGCTACGGCTTCAAGGTGGACGAACTCGCCCGCCTCTTCGCCGATATGCACGGCAGGGGAATGGTGGACGGCCTCTTCCTCAGTTCCGGTATCTTCAAAGACCCGGACGCCACGCAGGAGCGGCTGGCCGACGTCGTCGAGGCCGTCCGCCGGCGCGGCTTCCGCGGCTACGTCCACCTCAAGGTGATGCCGGGCGTCCGCGACGACGCGCTCATCGAGCGCAGCCAGCGCCTCGGCGCGCGCCTCTCCATCAATATGGAGGCGCCCTCCGCCGACCGCCTCCGCCGCCTCAGCGCGATGAAAGACTTCGACGACGGCATCCTCGCCCCGATGACGCGCATCGCCGGCCTGACGCGCGAGCGCTACGGCGGCGCCGTCGGCCAAGTCACGCAACTCGTCGTCGGCGCGGCGGACGAATCCGACTGGGACATCTACTCCCGCGTCCGCTCCCTCTACGGCGACCTCGGCGTCAAGCGCGTCTACTACTCCGCGTTCCGCCCCGTCCGCCACACGCCCCTCGAAGAGCGCCCCGCGACGCCTCCCGTCCGCGAGCATCGCCTCTACCAACTCGACTGGCTCTCCCGCGTCTACGGCTACGAGGAGGAGGAGTTGCGCCCCGCCTTCGACGACGCCGGCTTCCTCGAACTGCGCGCCGACCCCAAACTGATGGTCGCCGTCGGCGGCGCCGCCGCGGACCGCTTCCCCGTCGACGTGAACGCCGCCGCCGAGCGCGACCTCCTGCGCGTCCCCGGCGTCGGGCCGCTCGCCGCCCAGCGCATCGTCGCCCAGCGGCGGCGCCGCTCCATCACGATGCGGCAGGAGTTGCAGGCGATGGGCGTCGTGCTCAAGCGCGCCCTCCCCTTCCTGCGCTTCCCCGGCCACAAGCCCGCCTCCGCCAAGCAGAGCGAACTGCCGCTCTTCCGCGAGCGCCTCGCCGCGTCCCCCGCCCCCCAACGCGCCGCCGCCCTCCACGCCCCGCATGAGCAGGCCATCGCCCTCCACGCCGCGCACGCGTCCTCTGGCTGCGCCTCCTGCCCGCTCACGCCCACGAGTTGCGGCATGGCGGCGTGAGGAGGCGCCCCCCCCCCCCAAATTCGCTTGCTATTGACAACCCCGACGCGCAGAGGGTAGAGTTGCGCCCTGCCTGAGGAAGCGCAGATTCTTCGGCTTGCCTTAACTACTTTCGCCGCCGCGTGCGGCGAATGGTAGGAGCCATCGGCGCGCTGAGACTCTCGCTCTCCGCCGCCCGCATCGGCGGCTAGGAGGCGCGTATGACGCTCACGCTCAAAAAGAAAGAGACGGCGTTCGCGGGCATCTACGACGCGCCGGAAGCCGCGCGGATCCTCGCCGCCGCCCAAGAAGCGCCCAGCCTCTACCCCGTCTCCTCCGCGAAACTCATTCGCTGGATACGGCAAGGAGTGGCGGACGCCGCTTTGACTGAGACGCCCGGGCGCGACCTGCTGATCGCGTTCGAGGACTTGGTGTCGCTGCGGGTCGTCGCCTCGCTGCGGGCGGCGAGCATCAGTTTCCCGCGCATTCGCGCCGCCGAATCCTACCTCCGCGAAATGACGGGCCATCCGCGTCCGTTCGCCGTGGAATCGCTCTGGACGGACAAATCCCGCGTTTTCGCCGACTTGCGCTCCCGCCTCGTCGCCGCCAGCGAGCGCGGCCAGGTCGCTATGCGGCTGCTGGAGGAGCGCCTCATCCCCGTTCACGGCCTCGCCTTCCAAGATGGCGTCGCGTCCTCGTGGACCCCGGCCAGTTCCATCCTCATACAGCCCGAGGTGCAGTTCGGCGCGCCTTGCATAGAGGGCACGCGAATTCCCGCCGCCGCATTGTGGAGCGCGTGGCGCGGCGGAGACTCCAAGCGGTTCCTCAGCGAAAGTTACCGCGTCTCGCCCGGTCAGGTCGAGGCCGCAATCGCTTGGCAGGAGAAGGTCGCTGCCTGACGCAACTCTTCTCCTCATAGACGAGTCGCTCATCCCGTCCGTCGCCCGCGCCCTCTCCGCAGTCGGGTTCAATGCGCGGAGCGTCGAAGAAGCCTTGGGGAAGGGCGCGCAAGACCCCGAGATCATCGAGTGGCTCGGCCAACAAGGCGGCGTGTGGATTCACGCCGACGTCAGCGCGCGGAGGCAGCATCGGCAGGGAATGCTCACGGCTCGAATCTCCACGCTTTTGGTGCGCCGTCCCCAAGGGCGCATGTCCGCCGTTGACCAACTGAGAGCCATTATTTACGTCTTGGAGGACTACCTCGCCGTTCTCCAGACCAGCCGAGGGCCGGTGCATTACCAGGTCTCCCTGCACGGACAGCAAGGCCGTCAGCGCGTGCGGTTGGAGCGACTTCCCCCGCCCTAAGCCTCCTCCACGCCGCCGATGAGCGCGATGCGGCGAATCTCCGCCGAGCCCTCGTCACGCAACGACGCCCCCCACCCCCAAATTCGCTTGCTATTGACAACCCCGACGCGCAGAGGGTAGAGTTGCGCCCTGCCTGAGGAAGCGCAGATTCTTCGGCTTGCCTTGACTAATCGTCGCCGCTCGCGGCTAGGGGGGAATGACCGTGAAGATAATCAAGAAGATAGGAGCCCTCGGCGCGCTGAGCCTCGCGCTCTCCGCCGTCCTCGTCGCGTGCGGCGGAACCGACCCCACCGACACGCCGCGCCCGACCGCGACGCCCGTCCCGGCGCAGCCGACGGCCACCCCGACGGCGATGGCGCCCGCCACTAACGGCGGCGCGACCGCCGAGCCCGCCCGCCCCACGGCGACCCCGCGCCCCACGGCGACGCCCTTGCCCGTCGACCCGGGCTTCGACGCCGAGGCGTACTTCGAGGGCAAGACGATCCGCATGATGGTCGGCTTCAACCCCGGCGGCGGCACGGACGCGCAGGCGCGCTACATGTCCCGCGCTTGGTCGGAGTTCATCCCAGGCAACCCCCGCATCATCGTCACCAACCTCACCCCGGTCGTCGTCGAGCGGAACTTCGTCTGGAACGCCGACCCCGACGGCCTCACGCTGGCGGTCGAGGCGACGGCGGGCATCTTCGACCAGGTCACGCCGCAAGCGCAGTTCGATATGCGCGAAGTCTCGATGATCGGCGTGACGTCCGGCAAAGACCAGTTCTGGATGATCAGGGGCACCCTCCCCTACGACTGCATAGACTCCGCGTTTGGCGCGACCGACCCGGTTCTGACCATCGGCACTAGCGCGCCGACCCCGGCCGACCTCGGCTCCGTCGTCTCCATTCCTTGGATGGCGGACGAATTCAACCTTCCGCTGGAGATCAAGAACCTTTCCGCCGCCGGCTCCGCCGAGCAGTACCGCATGCTGGAGCAAGGCCTCATCAACTCATGGACGTCGTCCACGGTCTGGAACCAGTTGCCCATCACGCGGCCGGGATGGGTCGCGGACGGCTTTATCAGGCCGTTCGTGGATATGTCCTTCCCGGGCTACGAACTTGGCCCTAATGACGAAGGCCCCTACGACTGCCCCAAGGCGGAGACGTTCTTCACGAACGATCGCCAACTGTCGGAGTGGCTCGCCATCACCGGCCCGCGCACCTACGCATCCAAGAACATCATTGGGCCGCCCGGCATCCCGGCGGGGCCGCTGAAGGCGTTGCGCGACGCGCTCACTGACGCGATGGCCGACGACGAGTTCGCCGAAGGCATGGTGCGGTTCACCGGCATCCCGAACAACTTCACTGACGGCGCGACCGCTCAGCAGGAACTGATCGACACGACGCAGCAGTTCTTGGACAACCAGGAACTCATTAGCGACGTCCAGGAGCGCGCGTTCGAGAAGTACGTCCGCTAACGATACGGACTCGCCCTACGCAAGAGCGCCCGGTCTCCTCACAACGAGGCCGGGCGTCTTGCCGCTATTGACAACGGCGGGCTGCGCGGGTAGGGTTGCGTTCCAAAGTCCAGCGGGTTTCTCGCTGGTTGTATCCGCCGGACGAGGCGGCAGGAGGTTCAGATGGTTAGGGTGTCCAAGAGGCTCGCCGCCTTCGGCGCGCTGGGCCTGACGCTTCTCTTGACGATAGCGGCGTGCGGCGGGGCCGACCCGACGGACACGCCTCGCCCGACCGCGACGCCGGTCCCGGCGCAGCCGACGGCCACGCCGACGGCGATGGCGCCCGCCACGGACGGGGGCGCGACCGCCGAACCCGCCCGCCCCACCGCGACCCCGCGCCCCACGGCGACCCCGCTGCCCGTCGACCCGGGCTTTGACGCCGAGGCGTACTTCAGCGGCAAGACGATCCGTCTGATGGTCGGCTTCAACCCCGGCGGCGGCACGGACGCGCAGGCGCGCTATATGTCCCGCGCATGGCCGGAGTTCATTCCCGGCAACCCCCGCATCGTTGTCACTAACCTCACCCCGGTCGTCGTTGAGCGCAACTTCGTCTGGAATTCGGAGCCCGACGGCCTCACGTTGGCGGTCGAGGCCACGCCCGGCATCTTCGATCAGGTCACGCCGCAGGCGCAATTCGATATGCGCGAGGCCACGATGATCGGCGTCACCTCTGGACGCGAGGGCCTCTGGATCCGTCGGCATTCGCTGACCGAGGCTTACGACTGCATGGACTCCGCCTTCGGCGCCAGCGGCCCGATTCTCTCCATGGCCACCTCGGCTCCCACTCCCGCCGACCTCGGCTCGGACGTCATACTCGGCTATCTGGCCGACGAGTTCAATCTGCCGCTGGAGATCAAAAACCTCTCCGCCGCCGGCTCCGCCGAGCAGTACCGGCTTATTGAGCAGGGACTCGTGAGCACGTGGATATCCGGCACGCTGTGGGATCAGTTCCCCCGGACACGGCCCGGATGGATCCGCGACGGCTTCCTGCGCCCCTTCGCCGACCTGTCGATGCCCGGGTTCGACTTGGGCGACAACGGAGAGGCGGACTTCCACTGCCCGAACGTTGCCGACGCCTATCTGGAAGGCGAGCAGGTTGACCTCTACCGCGCGATACGCGGGCCGCAGATCTACGCCGCGAAGAACATCGTCGGCCCGCCGGGCATTCCCGCAGGCGTGACCGCCGCCCTGCGTGACGCGCTCGCGGATGCGATGGCCAACGAGGAGTTCGCCGCGAATATGCAGGCGTTCACCGGCATCAAGAACAACTTCTCCCACGGTGATCAAGCCCAACAGGACCTGATCGACACGACCAACGCGTTCTTGGACAACAAGGACCGGATCGACGAGATCACCGCGTCGGTGTTCGAGAAGTACGTGCGATAGGAAGGTACGCAAGAGGCGGGGGCGCAACGTCCCCGCCCTCTTGCGGTAAGAGATAGGCGCCGCCCCGAATCCCTAACGCTATGGGGCCGGGGCGGCTTTGTTGCAATGGCGCGTTACGCGCTAGGAGAGAGCCGTGGGGGAACTCTTCTCGGAACTGGGGCAGGCGGTAACCTACTTGGCGGACCCGATCTACTGGATCGCGGTGTTTGCCGCCGTGTTCGTCGCCGCCTTCACCGGAATGATCCCCGGCGCGTCGGGCGTCTTGATCATGGCGCTCTCCATTCCGTTCATCGTGGAGATCTTCCGCGACCAGAAAGCCATCGGTTTGGTGGCGCTCGCCTCGATGACCGGTGTCAACAATACGCTCGACTCCATACCCGCTATCCTCTTCGGCCAGCCGTCCGCCGCGACGCAGGTCACGTTCCTCGAAGGCCATCAACTGGCGCGTCAAGGCAAAGCAGCGCACACGCTCGGCGCCGTCTACGCCGTCTCCGCGCTCGGCGGCATCGTCGGCGCGCTCGTGCTCGCCGTGCTCATACCGGTCAGCAAACCGATCATACTCGCTTTCACGCCCGCCGAAGTCGCGGCGGTCGCGTTCTTCGGCATCGCAATGGTCGCGGCGTTGAGCGCCGGCGCAATGGTGAAAGGACTGACGGCCGGCGCCTTAGGCATCTTGCTCGGCACGGTCGGCATCAACGCAAATACCGGCGCCCTCCGCTTCGTTTTCGATCAGCCGCAACTCTGGGTCGGCTTGCCTATCATCGCGGTAACCATCGGCTTCTTCGCTCTCCCTGAAATGATTGACTTGGCGATTGCGCGCCGTCCCGTCGCGCCGCCAGGCTCAGTGGTCAGCACCCGGGAGGTCTGGAGAGGGTCGCGCGACGGCCTGAAGCGCTGGCGCATTATGATTCGCCAATCGGTCTTCGGCGTGCTGGTGGGCGCAATCCCGGGCGTCGGCGCGGCGGTCATTGACTGGCTCTCCTACGCTTTCGGCATCTTCTGGACGAAAGACAAGAGCCAGTTCGGCAAGGGGTCGTTGGACGGCGTGCTCTTCGCCGAGTCGGCTCAGAACTCCAAAGAGGCGGGGCAGGCGCTCCCCACGCTCGCGCTCGGCATTCCCGGCGGTTTGGCCTGGGCGCTCGTGCTCGTCGCAATGATCGCGCTCGATTTGACGCCCGGCCCGCGACTGCTCGGCGACCTCGCGGACGTAACCATCCTTTTCGTCATTACGCTCGCCGTCGGCAACTTCATCGTGACGATGATCGGCGTTCTGATGACCGGCCAACTAGCGAAACTTACGCGCATCCCGTACCCGCTGATTGGCGGAATATTCATCCCTATTTCCATCCTCGCGGCGACGATTAATATGACGAGTTACCTAGCAATCCCAATCATCTTCGTATTCGCCGGCATCGGCATTATTATGAAACTCTTCCAGTGGCCGCGCCCTCCCCTACTCCTGGGCATCATCCTTGGCAAGATCATCGAACGGGAATTCCTAGACGGCATGGCTCTCGTGGAGCCTGTCTACAACATTGCATGGATAACGCTTTCTACCCCGGACGACCCAAGCGACCTAAGTAAAGCCTTGGGAGTCGTTACCCGGCCTATAGCCTTGGGTTTGATTGTCGCTGCGTTCACCACCGCCTTCTTCTTCGCGCGCGCATCCCGCAACAGACCTCTTCCCGATCAGGACGCTCGCTCTGGCGGAGGAGAGGCTGGCCGTCCCACTATCGCGGGAGCGTCCGGCACGGGCCCGCAGGCGCCCGGCTTGGCGAGGCGGCTGTTCCATATCCGCAACTTCCCCGTCTTCCTCGCAATTGCAGGCGCGGTTGCGCTGTACTGGGGCAGCCTCGGGTTCGATCAGGGCGCATCCTGGTACGTGCCCCGATCAATGGCCATTCTCGTTATTCTGCTCGCGCTCATTCAATTCGCCTTCCACCTCAGGAGCAGCAACAGACAGGGCGAGATTATGGACCTTGGCATGCACGGCGTCGCGCTGCCAGGGGCGAAGCAGGCGATGGTTCTCATCACGCTTGCGTTTCTGCTGTTCACGATTCTCACCGGCACGATAGGGTTGCGCTGGGGAACGGTGGCGCTCGCGGGCTATCTCCCGTTCGCCCTCTTGGCGCGAGTTGGTTCGGGAGCGCAAGCGGGGATCGGAGCAGGCGTCGCGGCCGGAGCGCTGGCGGGCGCCGCCGCCGCGTTCTTTGGCGACGCAGGCGCGGCGGAACTTATCGTGATGAGCGCGTCCGTCGCCATCGCCGTCGCCGTCGCGTTCATCATAGAGGCGCAGGGCGTAGGCGGCATCCCCACCACGCCGATGGCGCTCTTCATCGTGGCGGTCACGTTCGGCGTCGCAGTGCTGATCGTGGCGATTTGGAACCCGTGGCCGCCGTACCAGATGGCCATTGCGCTGCTGCCGCTGGCGCTCCTGTTAATTCGCCCTCTGCGAGGGTTGCAGCCGCCGCAAAACATCGCGTGGCTCTTCTCGTGGCGGCTGCTGGGCGCGGCGATTGCGATGGGCTTCGTCGTCATCTTCGAGTTCGTCTTGGCGGACAACGTGCTCTTCATCATCTGGCCGCAGCCCGCGCTCATAGAATGGATCGGCCGCGAGATCCTCGTTCCGTTGGGGCTGCAGAGCGTGTAAGCGAACGTGCGGCGCCCGGCCGCCGTCGCGTGCGACATCGCCCTCTTGCGCCCTCCTCCTGCGCGTCTCGTACTATGCGCTATACTCTGTCCGCGAGGAGGCTGGCGATGCCGACCGATCAGGAATGGGCGGACTTCAAAGAGACCAACGCCCGCGAGCACGGGGAACTCAAAGAGGCCATCGTGCAGGGCGATGGGGAACTCAAGGCGGCCATCGCCCAAGGCGATGGGGAACTCAAAGAGGCCATCGCCCAAGGCGATGGGGCGAACGCCCGCGAGCACGGGGAGATCAGGGAGGCCATCGCCCGTGGCGACGCCGAACTGAAAGAGGCCATCGCACGGGGCGACAGCGAACTGAAGGATGCCATCGCCTTGCGAGATGCGGCCAACGCCCGCGAGCACGGGGAGATCAGGGAGGCCATCGCCCGAGGCGACGCCGAACTGAAGGAGTCCATCGACCGCAAGTACAGCGAACTCGAACGGACGAACGCCCGCGAGCACGGGGAGATCAGGGAAGCCATCGCGCGGGGCGACGCCGAACTCAGGGAGGCCATCGCGCAGGGCGACGCCGAACTGAAGGAGGTCATCGACCACCGCCACGCCGAACTCAAGGAGGCTATCGCCCGGCAGGATGGGCGGATCAGCGTGATCGAGGCGAAGTTGGACGGCATGACGCGCCTGATGTGGATGATGTTCCTGCTCACCCTCACGCTCGTCGGCGCGGTTCTCGCCTTGCCCTTCCTCGACAGGTGGTACGGCTAAGCGTTCCCTGCGCCGCTTGCAACATCTGCTTCGCTCGAAACCCCATCTCATAGGCCGAAATCGGCGCCTTCCGATTGCGGAGCGCCTCGCGGAAGCGCGATCCGTTTTCTTACCGCGTAGCGCCCGTGGCGATGCAGCCGGGAACGTCCGAGGCGCCTGCGCAGTAGCCCGCGCGGGTCTTGCGCATCACGACGAGGCGCCGTATAGCCGCGCCCTTACTCCGCGCGTCGCGCCGTCCATACGAGGTCTTCCGTGTCCGCAGTCACCGGGCCGCCGTCGAAATCGCCGTGAACGGCCTGCAATTCGAAGCCGCACAACTCCAGCAGGTGCTCCATTTCGTAGCGGAAGACGTAGCGCTGCTCGAAGTCGCGCACGAGCCGGCGCTCGACGACGCCCTCGCCGCTGACCTCCTCGATGATGAGGCGGACGTCGTTGATCTGCGTAACCTGGTCCCAGCCGTTCTGCCCCCATACGATGATCGTTCCGCCGCCCGCGCGCTCGACGTCGCGCAGATGATGCGACTGCGAAGCCGCGCCGTCGTCGGCCAGCGAGCGAACGTCGGGGTTGAACGCGTCGAGCGCGAGCGTTCCGCCGGGCGTCAGCAGCGCCCGCGCGCTCAGCAAGGCGCCCCGCTGCTCCTCGACCGTGAGCATGCTTTGGAACGATCTGAACGGCATAACGACGAGCGGGAACCGCTCCGCGAGATGGAGCGACGCCATATCGCCCGTCTGAAAGACGCACCGATCCGCGAGTCCGCGCTCGGCGGCTTTGGCCTGCGCCGCGGCGACCATCCGGGGCGATATGTCGACCCCCGTCACGGCGACGCCTTCCGCCGCCATCGCCAGGCTCACGCGCCCCGTGCCGCAGCCCAACTCCAACACGGGCCCCTCGCTCTCCCGCGCAAGCCCGGCGTAGAACGCGAGGTCGTGCGTCAGATCGGCGTAGACGGCGTCGTAGATGTCCGCCCAATCGTCGTAAGGGAATTCGTAAGGCATCGGGACTAGGCTACCTCAAATCGGCGCGGGGCGGCGCGCCCGCCGCTAGGCCCCCCCTCCTGTATCATTATGCGCCGTTATTGATACAAAGTATTGACAACGGCCCGGGGGCGCCTGATACTAGCAGACGTGGTTTCCTCAACTCCCACCCAAGACGACATCATCGCAGCGCTGGAGGACCGCGGCTGCCGCATCACGCAGCCCCGCCGCGAACTCGCCGCCGCGCTCACCCGCCGCCGCGACGCCTTCAGCGCCGAGGACCTCGCCGCCGAGTTGGACGGCGTGGGCCGCGCGACCGTCTACCGCTCCCTCCGGCTGCTGGTGGACGCGGGCGCGCTCTGCAAAACGACGATGCCGAACGGCTCGCCCCGCTACTCGCTGGACAACGCCCGCCACCACCACCACCTCGTCTGCGCGGACTGCGGACGGATCGACGAGTTCCGCCACCCGTCCGTCGAGCGGATGCTGCGGGCGATGAGCGCCGACATAGAGGGCGAGTTGGTCGGCCACCGGCTGGAAATCTACCGCCGCTGCGGCGTCTGCGCCGAAAGCGGCGGGTAAGCGTCACGAACAGAACCAACAGAAGGAGCGTTGCGTGAAAATGAGACTGCGTATCATAAACCTCGGTATTGCGGCGATTGCGTCGGCCGGACTCCTCGCGGGATGCAGCCAGTCCCCTGAGCCGACCTCGACGCCCGCCCCGGAGCCGGCCGCGCCCACTGCGACCCCCGCCCCGGCGACCGCCGCGCCCACTGCGACGCCGGCGGAGCCGCTGATCGTCGCCGCCAGCATCTATCCGATGCAGTACTTCGCGCAGCGCATCGGAGGCGAGCGCATCCAATTGGTTAGCCTCGTGCCTCCGGGCGTGGAGGCGCACGCGTTTAGGCCCGCGCCCAGCGACCTGCGCGCGCTCGCCGAGGCGTCCGTCATCGCCATGAACGGCCTGGAGATGGAGCCGTGGCTGGAGCGCGCGATCGAGGCGCTCGGCGACGACGCCCAGGCGATCGTCGTCGAGGCCGCGGACGCGGAGGCGGCGATGCCCCACGTCGAGGACGAGCACGGCCACGAAGATGAGGACGAGCACGGGGACGAAGACGAGCACGGCCACGAAGATGAGGACGAGCACGGAGACGAGGACGAGCACGGCCACGACGAAGATGAGGACGAGCACGGCCACGAGGACGAGGACGAACACGGGGATGAGGACGAGCACGGCCACGACGAGGATGAGGACGAGCACGGGGACGAGGACGAGCACGGCCACGACGAGGATGAGGACGAGCATGGCCACGACGACCACGGGCATGGCGAGTTCGACCCGCACCTCTGGAACGACCCGCTGCTCGCGATTGGCCAGGCGACGCGCATCGCCGGGGCGCTGATCAAGGCGGACCCGGAGGGCGCGGACATCTACAACGCCAATCTCGCCGCCCTCGCCGACGACCTCCGCGCCCTGCACGCCGACTTCGAAGCGGGGCTCTCCTCGTGCCGCCACCGGCAATTCATCGCTTCGCACGCCGCCTACGGCTACCTCGCGGCGCGCTACGACATCGAGCAAGTCGCCATCGCGGGGCTCTCGCCCGAGGCGGAGCCGACGGCGGGCCGGCTTGGGGAACTCGCGGACCTGGTCGAGGAGACCGGCATCAGCGTGGTGCTGGTCGAGCCCGCGCTCTCCGGCGCGAACGAAAGCGCGCTGGCGCAGGAGGCGGGCATTGGGCAGTTGCCGATCCACGCCATCGGCTCCGTCACGCCCGGCGAACTCGAGCAGCACGGCGACTTCATCGGCCTAATGCGCGACACGCTCGCCAGCCTCCGCGTCGCCATGGAGTGCGCGTAGGAGACGCCGAATAGCGTATCCTGCGCGGTTGCGGCCGCTGCGCCGCAAGGAGGAGCGCGCGTTTTGAGCGTTGACGCTTTCGCCATCGAGATGAACGGCGTGTCTTTCGCCTACGGCGCCGAGCCGGTCGTGGAAGACGTGACGCTGCGCGTCGAGCGCGGAGACTTCGCCGTCATCCTCGGGCCGAACGGCAGCGGCAAAAGCACGCTCCTCAAGTTGGCGCTCGGCCTGCTCCGGCCTTGCTGCGGAAGCGTCCGGCTGCTCGGCGCGGACCCGGCGCGGTTCACGGAATGCGGCAGAGTGGGCTACGTCCCCCAGGTGGCGAACGCGCATACGACGTTCCCCTCCACCGTCGGCGAAATCGTCGCGCACGGGCGCTACGCCGGCTTCTCCCCGTTCGCGTTCTGGCGCGGCGACAAGGGACAGGACGTCGACCGCGCGCTCGAGGCCGCCGGCGTCGCTCATCTGCGCGGGCGGCGCGTCGGCGACCTCTCCGCCGGGCAGCGCCAGCGCGCCCTCATCGCCCGCGCCCTTGTCCGGCGACCCGACATCCTCGTCCTGGACGAGCCCATCGCGGGCGTGGACGCGCATGGGGAGGAGCAGGTGTACGCCGTCCTCCGCGACCTAAACGCGCAAGGCATCACGGCGCTGATGGTCTCCCACGACATCGGCGCCGTGATGCGCGAGGCCAAGACCGTCGCCTGCGTCAACTGCTCCCTCGTCTTTCACGGCCCGCCGCACGCCCTGACCCGCGAGGAACTGGCGCGCCTCTACGGATTCCCCGTCGAGGCGCTGCTGCACGACGCCTTCCATGAGCATCGCTAGGGGCCGCCGCTAGCGTATGCCCGCCTTCCTGCAGTACGACTTTATGATTCGGGCGCTGATCGGCGGCGTCCTCGTCGGCGGGCTCGCCCCCGTGCTCGGCGCGTTCCTCGTCCTGCGCCGCTTCTCGCTCCTCGCCGACTCCCTGTCGCACGTGGCGCTGCTCGGCGTGGCGGTCGGACTCGCCATCAACATCGCGCCGCAGGGGGTCACGTTCGCCATCGTCGCCGCGGGCGCGCTCGCCATCGAGACGCTCCGCGCCAAGGGCAAACTCCCCGGCGACGTCGCGCTCGCCGTCATCCTCTACGCATCCCTCGCCGGCGCCGTCTGCGTCATCAGCATCGTCAGCGGCTTCAACGTCGACCTTCTCTCCTACCTCTTCGGCTCCATCCTCACCGTAACTCCCGCCGACCTATGGATGCTCGGCGCCCTCGCTGTATTCGTCTTCGCAGCCGTCACCGTCTTCTTCGTCGAGTTGGCGCAAGCCTCCTTCGACGAAGACCTGGCTGCCGTCTCCGGCGTGCCCGTCCGCTGGGTCAACTTAGGCGTCGCGCTGCTGGCCGCCGCCGCGATCACCTTGGCGATGCGCGTAATGGGGGCGCTGCTCGTCGGCGCGCTCATCGTGATGCCCGCGTTCGCCGCCCAGAGCCTGGCGAGCAGCCTGAGGGGGACGGTCGTCGCCGCGGCCGCGCTGGGGATGGGCAGCGCCGTCGTCGGCCTCATCGTCGCCTTCTACGCCGACCTCCCCGGCGGAGGCGCCATCGTGCTCGTCGCGTTCGCCGTCCTCCTCGCGGCGGCGGGCTGGCGGCAAGCCCGCCCGCGCTCCGGCTAGCGCGCCGGCGGCGGCAGGGGCGCAACGCGCCCCGTCATTCCCCCCATGACCGTCATTCCTGCGTAGGCAGGAATCCATTCGGCGCCCCAAGCGCCACAGACGGGGCGCACCGCGCCCCGTCTCCCCTGATCCCCCGCCCCACGTCATTCCCGCGAAAGCGGGAACCTACCCCCTTGCCGTCGTTCCCGCCCCCTTACCGTCATTCCCGCGAAGGCGGGAATCTCGCCCCCATTCGCGGCGCGCAAGCGTCGCATTCCCCCTCTCCCTATCAGGGGAGAGGACGCCGCGAACGCGACGGGAGAGGGTACTGGAGTCGGGGGCGCAACGCGCCCGTCATTCCCTACCCCAACCGTCATTCCTGCGTAGGCAGGAATCCATTCGGCGCCCCAGCGCCACGACGGGGCGCAAGCCCCGTCTCCCCTGATCCCCCACGCCCACGTCATTCCCGCGAACCTACCCCTCCGCCCCGCCGCCATCGCTAGGAGGGTTGGGATGTACGCGCTCAGACACATATGAGACTGGCGTGGAGATGAAAGAGGGGCCATCCTTTAGGCGAATCACACCCCAAAGGAGGCCCCATGCAGATGACCGCGCTGCCTATCCCGTTCTACCGCGCCGCCAGCAACCGCCCGCCGGAACTCAGCTCTACCGCCGCCGTCCGGCTGAGGTTGCTGGAGCAGTGGCGCGCCATCCGCGCCGAAGGCGCAACCGCCGCGCGAGCCGCCGACATTCTCCACGTCCCCCGCGCCAACCTCTACCGCTGGCAGGCGAGGCTGGACGAGCGCGGACTGCGCGGACTCGAACCCGGCTCCCGCCGCCCGCGCAACAGCCGCAAGCCCCACGCGCGACCCCGCCCTCGTCAAGGCCGTCCTCGACCTCCGAAAGAAGCCGCCCTGCTACGGCAAGGACAAGATCGCCGTCGAGTTGCGCAAGCGGGCTGGGCCCTCTCCGCCTCAATGGCCGGGCGCATCCTCTCCGACGCGAAGAGGCGCGGAACCCTCCGCGAGCCCCCGCGACCCGGCGTCCGCCGCCGCAACCCCAAGCCCAAACGCCCCTACGCCGTCCGAAAGCCCAAAGACTACCGGCCTACCCGCCCAGGCGACCTCGTCCAAGTCGACACGCTCGACGTCCGCCCGCTCCCCGGCGTGGTCCTCAAGCATTTCACGGCGCGGGACGTCGTCTCACGCTGCGACGTCTTGCAGGTGGGCACGCAAGCGACCTCCGCGAGCGCCGCGCGATTCCTCGACGCCATCATTGCGCGCATGCCGTTCCCGGTCAGGGCTATCCAAGTGGACGCCGGCTCCGAGTTCCAAGGGGCGTTCGAGGAGGCCTGCAGGGAGCGCGGCGTCTTGCTGTTCGTGCTCCCGCCCCATTCGCCGAAGTTGAACGGCTACGTGGAGCGCGCCCACCGGACGCACGTCGAGGAGTTCTACAACTTCTACGACGGGGAGTTGACGATGGGGCCGCTGAACCGCGCGCTGCGGGAGTGGGAGGCGTTCTACAACGAGGAGCGTCCGCATCAGTCGCTTGGCTGGCGGACTCCGATGGAGTATCTTGCGGAGCGGCGCTTGGAGGAGGCCTCCTAACCCCTCGCTGTCTCATATGTGCCGAACGAGTACAGGGCGTTGACCCCTTCCGCAAGAGCGCGTATCATTGCTCTGCGCCGCCGCCGGCGGATGAATAAGTGAACGAGAAGGAGCACGCAGCGCATGGCCTCCACCAAAGCCTTCGTCCTCATAGAGACCACGGTTGGCAAGACGAAAGACGTCGTCTCCGCGCTCAACCGCGTTGAGAGAGTCGCGTCCGTCGACGTCGTAACCGGCCCCTACGACATCATCTGCGTCGTGCAAGCCGAAGACCTCAGCTCCATCGGCGACGCCGTGACCGGCAGCGTTCACACCATCGAGGGCATCACGCGCACCGTGACGTGCTTGGCCGTCGGCGACTAGGCCCGCCGCGTCTAGCCTAGCCCTCTCCCTGGGCTGAGGCTTGCGCGGCTCGCCGTCCTTCGTCGTCGCCGCCGGGTAGGTTCCCGCTTTCGCGGGAATGAAGGCCGCGCCGCGGCCTTCGTCAGGCTTGGCACCGATGTCGGCGGAGGAATGCGGGAATGAGACTCATAGATGACATTATCACAACGCTAGGGGGAATGGCGATAGGGGCAAGTGTCATAGTTTGGACATGGGGGGATAGCCTCCAGTAGGTTCCCGCTTTCGCGGGAATGACGTGGCCCCGAGGATCTATAGAGACGGGGCTTCGCCCCGTCTCTGGCGCTGGGCGCCGAATGGATTCCTGCCTACGCAGGAATGACGGAACGCTACGCGCCCCGTCCGCAGTACCCTCTCCCGCCGCGTTCGCGGCGTCCTCTCCCCTTCTAGGAGAGGGGGAATTCGGCGCCGTCCAACGCATGCCATCGCCTGCGGCGCGCTCCGGGGGGACGGGGGCGCCGGCGGCGGCGTTCCGCGAGGCGCGGAGGAAGGGCTCGTTGCCCGTCCAGATTTGCAAGGACGGCGGGCGCATAGACCGCGAGCCAAAGCCGTTCGTCTATTTCTTGTCTCCGCGCAACCGGGCAAGCCGCCGCCATCGCCTCCGCAACGGCGCGATGCTCGCCCTCTAACCCGGCTGCCCGCCGCGTCTGATACCCTGCCGCCGCGCAAGCCGCGCCGAAGGAGCAGCGCCTTATGACCTACGCTGACAAGTTCGTGGACAACGACGGCGTCCGCATTCACTACGAGGTCGAGGACGGACCCGCCGAGTCGCCTGTCATCGTCTTCGTGCACGGCATGGGGATGAGCACGCGGGACTGGCGCAACGCGGGCTACCCGGAGAAACTCTCCGGCGAGTTCAAGGTCGCGCTGATGGACTCGCGCGGCTTCGGGCAAAGCGACAAACTCGCCGACCCCGCGCAGTACGGGCGCGCCGAGAAGGTGTCCGACGTCGTCGCAGTGCTGGACGACCTCGGCGTGGAGAAGGCGTACTACTGGGGCTTCTCGATGGGCGCGAGCATCGGCTGGGCCGTCGGCATGCTGGCGCCGCACCGCTTTCACGGCCTCATCCTCGGCGCCTACCCCGTGCTGTCGCCGGACGTTCCGGAGATAGACCGCGTGCGCTGGGAGGCGCGGGCGAAACTGATGCGCCTCGGCATGGACGTCTACGTCGCGGCGATGGAGATGGACCAGGGGCCGCTGCCGCAAGCGCAGCGCGACCGCCTGCTGTCGAACGACAAGGACGCCTACGCCGCGCAGCAGATCGCCAATCTCCACTGGGGCGCGCCCGACGACGCAATCCGCAATATGACGCTGCCCGCGCTCGTCTACACCGGCACGGAGGACAACTACCCGATGCCGCGCAACCACGAACTCACCAAGCGCTCCGCGTCGCTCGCCCCGAACGCGCAACTCCTCGCGCTCGGCGGCCACACGCACCTCTCCGCCTTCAACGCCGCCGACGAGATGATTCCCCACGTCCGTGCGTTCATCCGGCGCATTGAGGATTCGCGGTAAGGGGGGAAGCGGACGCCGCAGAGGCGCGTAATGCCGCGCGCCGTTTTCGGCGGTCCGGAGCGCGCCCGATCCCAACCCGCTAGCGAAAGGAACCTCATCCCTATGCACGACGAGCCCTGGGCGCACGTCCACGACCCCGACGAGGAGCGGCTGGCCAAACTCAGCACGGAGTTGAACAACCCGGACCACGATTTCTACCACCACGAGGTCATCGAACTGAAAACGGTGGGCATCGACGTCGGGTCGTCCACGTCGCACTTGATGTTCTCCAACATTACGCTGCAGCGCGTGCAGGAGTTGCACTCCAGCCGCTACGTGGTGGTCGACAGGCGAACGCTGAGCAAGTCGCCGATTCTGTTGACGCCGTACACGAGCGACAACCTGATCGACACGGAGCGCTTGGGCGCGTTCATTAGCGAGTCCTACGCGGAGGCGGGGACGAGGCCGGAGGAGGTGGACAGCGGGGCGATCATTCTGACGGGCGAGGCGATCAAGCGGCGGAACGCGCGCGCCATCGCGGATATTTTCGCAAGCGAGGCGGGAAAGTTCGTATGCGCGTCGGCGGGGCACAACTTAGAGTCCGCGCTGGCGGCCCACGGATCCGGCTCGGTGAAACTCTCGCGCAACCCGAAACAGCGCGCGTTGAACGTGGACATCGGCGGGGGAACGACGAAGTTCGCGCTCGTAGAGGGAGGGCGGATCGTCCGAACGGCGGCGCTGAACGTCGGCGGGCGGCTCATCGCGACGGACGCCGCCGGGCGCGTCGCGCGCATTGAGGACGCGGGGCGCACGGCGGCGGAGAGCGTCGGCGCCGGGGCGCGCCTCTCGCTCGGCGATCCGCTAGCCGGCGCCGACCGCGACGCCATCGCCGACGCGCTCGCGGATTGCCTGCTGGACGTGATGCTGGGGCGTCCGCGGTCGGAACTGTCCCGGCGATTGCTGCTGACTCCCGATATGCCGGAAGACCTGGCCTACGACGCGCTCGTGTTCTCCGGCGGCGTCTCCGAGTACGTGTACGGGAGCGAGACGCGCGAATTCGGCGACTTGGCGAAGCCGCTCGCGGACGCGCTGCGGCGCAAGACGGCGGAGAGCGGCCTGCCCGCGCCCGTGGAGCCGGCGGCGGAGCGCATCCGCGCCACCGTCATCGGGGCGTCGCAATTCACGGTGCAACTGAGCGGCAACACGCTCTCGATCTCCGACCCCTCGCTGCTGCCGCGCCGGAACGTCCCCGTGCTGCTCTCCAAACTGCCGGAAGACCGCGAGGTTCAGGCGGATGAGGTCGAAGCGCTCATCGCGCAGGCGTTCGAGCGGCAAGACCTAACGGAGGGCGAGCAGCAGGTCGCGCTCGCGTTCGAGTGGGACGGGCTGCCGCGCTACGCGCAACTGCGAAAGATCGCGGAGGGCGTGTTGGCCGCGTCGCCGCGCTCGCTGGCGGACGGCGCGCCGCTGATGCTCGTGTTCACGGGCGACTTCGCCAAAGTCGTCGGCGACACGATTACGAAAGACCTCGGCGTCCCCAACCCGGTCATCTCCATAGACAACCTGCATCTGCAGGAGTTCGACTACATCGACGTGGGAGAAATGATCTATCCGGCGCGGGTGGTTCCGGTCGTGGTCAAATCGCTCCTCTTCCCTGAGGCGGAGCGCGAAACGGCGGAGATTCTGGACTAGCGCACGCTAGTCGCGGGGGCGGGCGGCGGCGAGAACAAGGATGTTGAGGACGTCCCGCCTTCACCGCCTGGCTGCGCGACCTCTTCGGCGAGCCCTAGTACACTATCCCTATGACCGACGCCGAACGCGCGCGATGGGAGCGCGAGACCTACGAGCCCGCCGTCCGGCGCGCGCCGGAGCGCAAGCGCGCCTTCCTCGCGGAGTCCGGCGACGAGATCGCGCCCCTCTACGGCCCCGCCGATGCCGACGCAAGCGCCTACGCGGAGCGCGTCGGCTACCCGGGGGAGTATCCGTTCACGCGCGGCGTCCATCCCTCGATGCACCGCGGCCGCCTCTGGACGATGCGCCAGTACGCCGGCTTCTCCACGCCGGAGGACTCCAACGCCCGATACCGCTTTCTCCTGTCGCAAGGGCAGACCGGCCTGTCCGTCGCGTTCGACCTGCCGACGCAGACGGGCTACGACGCCGATCACGAGATGGCGCGCGCCGAAATCGGCAAGGTCGGCGTGCCCGTCTCCAGCCTCGCCGATATGGAGGCGCTCTTCGACGGCATTCCGCTCGCGGACGTCACCACCTCGATGACGATCAACGCGACGGCGCCGATGCTGCTCGCGCTCTATCTGGCCGTAGCGCGGAAGCAGGGCGCGCCGCTCGCCGAAATCGGGGGCACGACGCAGAACGACGTGCTGAAGGAGTACATATCCCGCGGAACGCACGTCTTCCCCCCCGCGCCGTCGCTGCGCCTGGCGACCGATATGTTCGCCTTCTGCGCGGCGGAGGCTCCGCGATGGAACACGATCAGCATCAGCGGCTACCATATGCGCGAGGCGGGCGCGACCGCGCCGCAGGAGGTCGCGTTCACTCTGGCGAACGGCGCCGCCTACGCGCAGGCGGCCGTGGACGCGGGGCTGGACGTCGACGCTTTCGCCGGGCGCCTCTCGTTCTTCTTCGCGTCGCACAACAACCTCTTCGAAGAGGCCGCGAAGTTCCGCGCGGCGCGGCGAATGTGGGCGGCCATTATGCGCCGGCGGTTCGGCGCCAAAGACCCCAGATCGTGGATGTTGCGCTTCCATACGCAGACCGCCGGCGTCACGCTGCAGGCGCAGCAGCCCGACGTGAACGTCGTCCGAACGACGATTCAAGCGCTCGCGGCGGTTCTCGGCGGAACGCAGTCGCTGCACGTCAACTCGAAAGACGAGGCGCTGGGGCTTCCCACTGAGGAGTCGGCGGCGCTCGCGCTCCGAACGCAGCAAGTCCTGGCCAACGAGTCCGGCGTCGCCGACACGGCGGACCCGCTCGGCGGCTCCTACTACGTCGAGCATCTGACCGACGCGATAGAGGCGCAGGCGTGGGAGTACGTCGAGCGCATAGACGCGATGGGGGGCGCCGTCGCCGCGGTGGAGGCCGGCTTCCAGCGCGGCGAAATCGAAGAGGCCGCCTACCGCCACTTCCAAATGGTCGAGAGCGGCGAGCGCGTCGTCGTCGGCGTCAACGCTTTCGAGTCCGACGCCGAGCAGCGCATCGCATTGCAGACGATTCCGCCGGAGGCGGCGGAGCGCCAGATCGCCCGGCTCGAGCGCGTTCGGCGCGAGCGCGACGCCTCCGCGAGCGACGCGTCCCTGCGTCGCCTCTCCGAAGCCGCGCGCTCCCCCGGCGAGAACATGATGCCGCCGATTCTGGAGTGCGTCGAGTCCTACGCGACGCTCGGCGAGATATGCGGCGCCCTCCGCGAGGAGTTCGGCGTCTTCCATCCGCCTGAGTAGGCGATGCGGACGAGGCGCGTTCGCGCCCTGCCTCCCTGCGCCCTCTTGGGCGCGACCCGGCGATAAGCGTATCAAAGCCCCTCCTATCGCCGCCCATCGAGCCACGACTGCAAGATGACCGCCGCCGCCGCCGCGTCCACCGCGCCCTTTGCGATTTTGCGCTTGCCTCTGCCGCCGGGCGCGGACGCCCGCAAGGCGCGCTCCGCCTCCGCCGAGGAGAGGCGCTCGTCGACCGTCTCGACCGCCGCGCCCGCCTCCTCGAGGCGGCGGACGAACGCGGCGACGGCCTCCGCCTGCGGCCCGACGCGCCCCGCCATTGTGTAGGGCATTCCGACGACGATGACCTCCGCCCCGCGCTCCGACGCCTCGCGCAGCGCCTCCGCGACCGCCGCCGCCTCGTCCGCGACGACGATGACGCCAACCGGCGCGGCGACGCCCGTCTCCGTATCGCCGGACGCGACGCCGATGCGCCTCGCGCCGACGTCTAGCCCAATAACGCGCATAAAGCCGGTCCGCTCCTGTATTCGCAGCGCCCTACCCGCCTACGCGGGAATGACGAGGCGCCGATGGGTTAGGGGAGACGGGGCGCGTTGCGCCCTGTCCAATGGGTAGCCGGGGGCGCGCCTTCGTTAAATAGCGGCTCCATTTGGCATCATTTGGCCCCATTTACTCCTGCGCTCCGGCGGCGGATGAGGCCAATTCGGGGCCGAAACGGGGCGTTTTGAGGCCGATTTGGGGCTGGATGAGGCCGAAATGGGGCCAGATGGAGCCACCGACGGGGGGCGTCCGGTCCGCGGCGAGGGCACTGAGCGCGAGGATCATAGGGACAGATTAGGGTAGAGGGGGCGGACGGCGCAAGGGGCGTTTGTCGCGGGTGGGGAATTCCCGGGTTCCAATCCGGAACTGCAAGGGGGGTAGCCCGGGCTGAGAGGATCAGTTATCAGGGGGTCGGAGGGTATTCTCTGTCCGCTCGCGGGTTGGCGCGACGGGTTACGCAAGCGGGGCAGTAACAGTTCTGCAGGTTGTTGGCGATGTGGACGAGTCCGTGCATCCTGCCCGGCTCTTGGTCTATGCGGGGGGCTATGCGATTGAATTGGTTGGCGTAACCAAACTCATAGTAGCCGTAGACCGCGTTCACGACGAAATCCGCCAACTGCAGGAGCCGCGTGCTCTTGGCTGGGGCGAAATAGGGAATGTCCGCGAGGTTGCGGATTTGCCCCCAGCGATGCCCTTCTCTGGCGATCTTGCCCGCAAGCAGATTCAAATTGTTCTTGTAGGCCGACTCGGCTACGACGATAAGCCCTCGCTGCTTCTCGTCCCGCTCCTGCGATGGGCGCGAGAGCATGAGGTCAAACCTGTTGACCATCTCTTCAAAGCCGCGCTCGTACGGATCGCCGACCGTAGCGGCCTTTTCCATAGCGACCGCGAAGATGCGGGCGCGGGATTCGGAAATGACGCCGTAAACGTCGTGGATGAGGTCACGCCGCTGCTGGCGACTGAGCGCGTCAAAGGGGGGACGGCCTTTCTCCGTTCGCAACTCCGACGCATGGAATTGGGCGGGGTCGGACACGCCCGGCAAGTGGCGCGCCTGCAACTGATCCAGTCCGCTGGCCATACAGGACGTCTCGCGCTCGAACACGGCAAGCCCGCCCACGATGAAGTAGCGGGAGTTGTGCGTTCCTGATTCGTCCAAGTAGAGGATGTACATAAAAAAGGAGCCGACGGCGGGAACCCGCCTGCGGGTAGTTCGCGAAGGCACCCTATCGGCTCATAAGCCAATATACGTCGGGCGCGGAACCTTTGTCAACCCCCTGTATGGCGCGGGGGCAGGAGGGCGCAAGGGGCGTTTGTCGCAGATGGGGCGCCGCCGGCGGGCTGCTCGCCGCGATGGGCGCCGCGGTTGGCCTCGTTCACCTGCTCGACGGCGTCGAGAGCCGCGTCGGGCCCGCGCTCGCGCTGGGGCTCGCCATTGGCGTCGCGGCGCAGGCGGGCGACTTGCTGGAGTCCAAACTCAAGCGCATGGCGGGCGCCAAGAATTCAGGACGCCTCATTCCCGGGCATGGCGGGCTGCTCGACAGACTCGACAGCCTTGTTCCCGTGTTCCCGCTCGTCTACTGCGCCAGCCGCGTTTGGCGCTTCGGCGCGTTTGGCGACACCGCGACCGCCGGAGCAACGCGGGATAGACGCGGATTCTCCGCAGGCGCGACGACGGGGAGGGGAGGGCGCAAGGGGCGGCGCGTTGCGGGTAGGGTCGGCTAGCCTTTAGCGGATTAGGCGCCTCTTTGGGGTTGGGCTCGACGAGGAATGCCTACGTCGAGCCCAACCCTGCACGCTGACTCAACGCTGGGCGGCGGCGGCGAACCGCCCAGCACCCTCCGCTACTTTAGCGGAAGAGTTTCATGACGAGTGACTGGATAACGTGCGCATATACCATCGCGAGGATAGAGATAGCGATTTCTACCATAGCATTGCCTCCTTCCTTTGATTTTCATTTCTCTAACCCGTCTTTATCTACCTCCTTCCCGTAGTTTGCCGCCCTTTATCGCACGATTGACGCTGGCAGGCCCAATTCCGGTAGGCAGCAAACAGCCCCCTGCTCAATTTAGATCAGGAGGCTGTTTTGTTGCGCGTCCACCGACTTGCCCCACGGGAGACGCAAGGAAATAGAGGATGCTCCCGCTGGCCAAGTGCGGGTATCATACTACAAGGCGCTGCCGATTGTCAAACCTCGCGCGCTCGCTCATGCGCATGCGCGCGAGGGGCGTGCCTCTATCCCATGCCCACGCGCTCCAACGGCGCAGCCATGCATCAGCCCATCCAGCCCTTCACGCTCTTGGCAACCTTAGCCAGTTTCGCGTCGTTCTCCTTGCCGTGTTCCGTGATGACATCTATGAGTTTCGCCACCGTCGTGTCGTGGTGGAACAGGAGGTAGTGCCGCCCCCCTCTGACTTTGCCTGCTTTCAAGGACGGATAGGTCCGGACACCTATCTTCAGCAACGCCTTCTCCAAGTCCACACGCCCCTGGTCCGCACGCCCCTGCATTGCCGCACTGTTCAGCCCCGCAGCCTGCTGCACAGCCTTTTGGATGTCATCGTAGGAGAACCTGCGGAAGTCCTTGTTGGCGCGACGCACCGCTTTGATCTTCTCCTTCAAGTCTGCCGCAGCCTTCGCATAGCGTCCGGGGTCAGACATCCTATGGCCCTCCTTCGCCCACGCCCTCCGGGCGCACGCGCAACCCTACCGCCCCCAGCCCGCCCTGTCAACCCCCCACGCGCCAGGCAAACCGCTCGCAATTGGGCGACTGCTGCGGAGAGCCGTAGACATCGACGATACCGTAGAGGGCGACGAAGAGTTGGCACACCTCCGGCGTGAAGTCGTTGGCCTTCTCAATGTTGGCGCGCAGTATGGCAGGGTCGCCGTAGTTGATCTCGCGGGAGAGGGCGGCGGCGCTGTCTATGAACTCCTGGTCCTCCGCGATTTGCCGGAAGACGCGCCGCCACGTCTGCACGATTTCGTCGGGCGTGCCTGGCGGCAATACAAACATGTACCTCATTGACCCCAGGTTTTGGGCGAGGAGGAAGGCTGCTTTCTGCTGCTCGTTGGCGTTGACGACATCGAAGAGGTGGGGAACGTCCTCGGAGCGCAAGCCAGTGTTCATCTTGTCGAGGAACGTTTGGCTGATCGGGGCGCGCCAGTAGAAGAGCGGCATCAGTTTGCGCTCCTCGTACCAATTGGGGGACAACTGGTCGACGGTGGAAGTATCACAGCGGACGGTGGCATCGAGTTGATCGTTGTCAATAGAGGCATGTATGTTAGCGATGTCGCCTATGAACATGACCTTGACGGGGGCACCGAGCGCCTCGGCGAACTGCCCGCCGATGGCGTTGCCGCCGCGTGCGTATGCGCCGACGGTAATTGGCCTGCCCAGCGTAAGCATCTCGTTCCAGTTTTCGGCGAGGTCGCGGCGGACGCAGAGGGCGCCGTGAGTCTGAACGAAGTTGAGTGCGCCAATCATAATGACGCTGTTGAGGTCGAAATTGGGGAGGTCTCCGCCTGCGGCTTCAGCGGCGAAGTTGCGGTTCACCATCGGGTGGGTGGTGAGACCGTCGGGGCGGGAGCGCATTGTCTCTCGGAGGGCGTGGAGGCCGCTGCTGCCAGGGCGATGGGAGACAGTGACGCGCGGGTTGCCAGGCATCAGGCGCTGGATGCCCTTGGCGAGCAGGCGCGAGTAAGTATCGTAGCCACCGCCGGGGGAGGAACCGACGATGATTTTGATCGTCTTGCCGGAGAAGTACGCCTCCGCCCAATCCGGCGTAGGCGTCGCAGTAGGCTCAGGAGTAGGCGCCGGCGTCCAGGTGGGAATTGGCGTCCATGTAGGCGCTGGAGTCGGCGTTGGAGTCCACGTGGGGACGGGCGTCCACGTAGGCTCTGGGCGTTGGACCGGCGTAGGCGTCCACGTCGGAACCGGCGTCCATGTAGGCGGAGGAAGCGGAGTCGCCGTGGGACGAGGCGTTGGCGTAGGGGGCTGTGGCGTTGGGGTTGGGGCAGGCGACGCACAGGCGGCGAGGGCGAGGAGGGCGATGGTTGCGGCGGCGGCGAGGCCGGCTAGGGGCGGGCGGGGCATAAACGGAACCCTCCTGTCTAGCACGGGAGAAAGTACTTGCAACAGCGCTTCTGTCCGACGCGAGTCGACAGGAGGGCGGGCAGAGCCCTCCCCTGTGCTGTGCGACTCGCGTCCGAACCGCGCAAGGCGGGGCGGACGACGACATCCACGCTGTTGCGATTGCGTACTCTACTCCACGACGGCGCTGCGCGGCAAGGGGGATGGGGGGGATTCCCGCCTACGCGGGAATGACGGAACGCTACGCGCCCTGCCTGCAGTACCCTCTCCCGCCGCGTTCGCGGCGTCCTCTCCCCTTGTAGGGAGAGGGGGATGCGGCGCTTGCGCGTTCTACAAATTGGGGCGAGATTCCCGCCTACGCGGGAATGACGGCTATGGGGCGCTTGCGCGCCTCTGGATTCCGGCCTACGCCGGAATGACGGTATGTTATGTAAACGCCTTTCACCGGAGAGGCGGATGCGCGCTTCGCTAGAGCCCTTGCATTCGCCGGGCGACGATGCCCGGGACGGCCGCGAGCGCCGCGCCGAGGCGCGAGGCGTCTTTGCCGCCGGCTTGCGCCAGCCGCGCCTGCCCGCCGCCGCGCCCGCCCATATCGCGCGCCGCCTCGTCCACGATCTCCCCCGCGCTGAGCCCGCGCTCCACTAAGTCGTCCGTCACTATCGCCAGCAGCGCAGGGCGGTCGTTGAGCGCGCTCCCCAGCGCGACGACGCCGGAGCCGATTCTGTCGCGCAGGCGGTCGCCCATCTCGCGGAGCGCGCCCGCGTCCGCCGCGTCGATGCGAGCAGCGACCACCTTCGCGCCGCCCGCGTCCACGGCCTGCGCGAGCAGCGAGTCCGCCTCTTGCCTCGACGATTCGCGCCGCCCCGTCCGGGACGCCTTCCGCGCCTCCTCGACCTGCGCCAGCAGCGCCTCGATCCGCTGCGGCAGGTCGGCGGGAGCGGCGCGGAGCAGCGCAGCGGCCTCCTCCAGCCGGCTCAGCCGCCCGTTGACCCACTCCTCTCCGCCGCGCCCGGTTACGGCCTCGATGCGGCGGACTCCCGCGCCGACGCTGCTCTCGCCGGTGACGCGAAAGACGCCGATCTGCCCCGTCCGCTCCAAGTGCGTGCCGCCGCACACCTCGAAACTCACCGGGGCGTCCGCCTCGCCGATTCGGACGGCGCGGACGCGCTCGCCGTAGCGGTCGCCGAAGAACGCCAGCGCGCCCTGGGCCGTCGCGTCGCGGTACGACGCCTCGCTCTTGATGAGCGCGTGGTCGGCGCGGACGGCCTCGTTGACGCGCCGCTCGACCTCCTGCAGTTCGCCGCGCTCCACGCCCGATACGTGCGTAAAGTCGAACCGCAGCCGGTCGGACGCGACGAGCGACCCGGCCTGCCGGACATGCGCCCCTAGAACGTCGCGCAGGACGGCGTGCAGCAAGTGCGTCGCGGTGTGGTTCCGCGCCGTGTCCAGCCTGCGCTCCGCGTCCACCGACGCGCGGACCGCGTCCCCGACGGCGAGCGCGCCGTCCGCGATCTCGCAGGAATGGACGATGACGCCGCCGGCGGGCTTCCGCGCGTCGGTCACGCGGGCGGTTCCGCCGGACGCCGCGACGACGCCCGCGTCGCCGACCTGCCCGCCGCCCTCCGGGTAGAACGGCGTCTCCCGCAGAACGATTTCGACGAGGTCGCCCGCGACCGCCCGCTCGACCGGCTCGCCGTCCTTGAGGACGCCGACGATCACAGATTGGGTCTCGAGGCGGTCGTAGCCCGTGAACGCGGTTTCGCCTGCGCCGAGCGCCTCGTAGACGCGGGCGGCCTCGCGTCCGGCTCCGAATCGCGCCGAGGCGCGCCCGCGCTCGCGCTGCGCCTCCATCTCGCGCTCGAACCCCTCGACGTCCACCTCGAGGCCGCGCTCGCGGGCGACCTCCTGCGTCAGTTCAAGCGGAAACCCGAACGTGTCGTACAGGCGGAAGGCGTCCGCGCCCCCAATCGTCCGGCCCTCCGCCGCGAGTTCCTCGAGGACGGGAAGGCCGAGCGCGATGGCCTCGTAGAAGCGCTCCTCCTCCGACTCCATCGTCTTGAGGACGAACGGGGCGCGCTCGCGCAGTTCGCGGTAGGTTGCGCCGAAGCGCTCGATGACGGCGCGCGCGGTCTCCGGCAGGAAGCCGGGCTCCATGCCGATCTTGCGGGCGAAGCGGATGCCCCGCCGGATGACGCGGCGCAGCACGTAGCCGCGCCCCTCGTTCGCGGGCACGACGCCGTCGGCGATGAGGAACGCCGCGGCCCGGGCGTGCTCCGCGACGACGCGAATGGCGACGTCGTCGTCCGCGTTCGCGCCGTAGGTCTTGCCCGCGAGGCGCTCGACGCGCTCCCGAACGGGGGCGAGCAGGTCGGTCTCGTAGGCGGACGGAACGCCCTGCATAATCGCCGCGACGCGCTCCAGCCCCATTCCCGTGTCTATCCCCGGCGCGGGCAGATTCGTCCGCGAGCCGTCCGGCGCCTGATGGAACTGCGGAAAGACGAGGTTCCATATTTCGACGTAGCGCCCCGTGTCGTCGCCGGGCTTCGTTCCCGGGCCATGCTCCTCGCCGAGGTCGTAGTGCAGTTCGCTGCACGGCCCGCACGCGCCCTCGTCGCCGGCGGGGCCCCAAAAGTTGTCCGCGTCGCCGAGCGTCACGATGCGCTCGTTCGGCACGCCGATCTCGTCGCGCCAGATCGCCCGCGCCTCGTCGTCGGTGTGATGCACGGTGATCCATATCCGCTCGGGCGCGAGCCGCAGAACGCCGGTCGTGAACTCCCACGCCCACGCGACCGCCTCGCGCTTGAAGTAGTCGCCGATGCTGAAATTCCCCAGCATCTCGAACATCGTGTGGTGCGTGAAGTCGCCCACCTCGTCAATGTCGGTGGCGCGGAAGCACTTCTGCGCGGACGCGAGGCGCGGGCAGGGGGGCTGCTCGTCGCCCGCGTAATAAGGCTTGAACGGCGCCATGCCGGCGGTCGTCAGCAGCAGCGTCGGGTCGCCTGCGGGAATGAGCGACGCGCTGGGCATCACGAGGTGGCCGCGCTCCTCGAAAAAGCGCAGATAGGCGGCGCGTATCTCGTCCCCGCTGACGGGCGTAGCCCCCCCGTTGGCGAGAGGGGCGTCGGGCGCGGCGGAAGGCGTATCGGTCGCGTGGGCTGAAGGCGTATCGGGCAAAGCGTCAATCCTCTGCAAGGCGCGGGCGCGGACCGCGAAGCGCGGCGGCTGACCGCGAGGGCTCTTAACGCCAATGCTACGAACGCCGCCCCGCCCCTGTCAATGAGCGCGAGGCGCGGACGCATCCGCGCTTCCTCCGTCACTCCCGCGCCCCTTGCCGCCACTCCCTCGCCTCCTCTCGTCATTCCCGAGCCTTCTCCCGTCATTCCCGCGTAGGCGGGAATGACGCGCCCTCTGTTAAACTATCCCAAAGAACTGCGCGCGCCGCATTGCGCGCCGACGGAGAACTGATGACGACGACTCGCCCCCGCGCCGCCAATCTGCGCTACGACCCCCGCGAACTCGACCGCAAGTGGCGGCGGCGATGGGAGGACGACGCGCTCTACGCCGTCAACGACGACGACCCGCGCCCGAAGTGGTACGCCCTCACGATGTACCCCTACCCCTCCGGCGACCTCCACGTCGGCCACTGGTACGCCATGGCGCCCTCCGACGCCCACGCCCGATTTATGCGGATGCGCGGCTGGAACACGCTCCATCCGATGGGATTCGACGCCTTCGGCCTCCCCGCCGAGAACGCCGCCATCAGCCGGGGCGTCCATCCCGCCGAGTGGACGATGGCGAACATCGAGCGCATGCGCGAGCAGTTGCGCTCTATGGGCGCCGTCTACGACTGGAGCCGCGAAGTCGTCACCTGCGACCCCGGCTACTACAAGTGGAACCAGTGGCTCTTTCTCCGTATGTACGAAAAGGGCCTCGCCTACCGCGCCTCCGCCCCCGTCAACTGGTGCCTCACCTGCCAGACCGTCCTCGCCAACGAGCAGGTCGTGGACGGCAAGTGCGAGCGCACCGGCGACGTCGTCGCCCGCCGCGAAATGGACCAGTGGTTCTTCCGCATCACGGACTACGCCGACGAACTGCTCGACTTCTCCGGCCTCGTGGACTGGCCGGAGCGCATCAAGACGATGCAGACGAACTGGATCGGCCGCAGCGAGGGCGTGGACATCGCGTTCGACCTATCCGAGCACGGCCTTCCCGAGCGCGAAATCCGAACCTTCACGACGCGCATCGACACGATCTACGGCGTAACGTTCCTCGCGCTCGCGCCGGAGCACCCGCTCGTCGAGCGGCTCACGGCGCCGGAGCGCCGCGCCGACGTGGAGAGCTACGCCGCCCGCGCCCGCGAGGCGTCCGAGATCGACCGCCTCTCCGCCGAGCGCGAGAAGACCGGCGTCTTCACCGGCGCCTACGCCGTCAACCAACTCGACGGCTCCCGCGTCCCCATCTGGGTCGCCGATTACGTGCTGCTCACCTACGGAACGGGCGCCGTGATGGGCGTGCCCGCGCACGACGAGCGCGACTTCGCGTTCGCCCGCAAATACGGCCTCGACGTCCGCGTCGTCGTCGCGCCACCGGGATGGGACGGCGCGCCGCTGCGCGAGGCGTGGACGGACAAGAGCGGAACGCAGGTCAACTCCGGCCCGTTCGACGGCATGCCCAACGCGCAGGGCTACGAGGCCATCGCCGACCGCGTCGAGGCGCAGGGCTACGGCGAGCGCGCCGTCGGCTACCGCATGCGCGACTGGCTCATCAGCCGCCAGCGCTACTGGGGCACGCCAATCCCCATCGTCTACTGCGAAGACTGCGGCGCCGTCCCCGTCCCCGACGCCGACCTCCCCGTCCTCCTGCCCGGCGACGCCGAATTCAAGCCCACCGGCGAATCCCCCTTGCGCTATCACGATGGCTTCCTGCATACCTCCTGCCCCGGGTGCGGCGCCCCCGCGACCCGCGAGACCGACACGATGGACACGTTCGTCGACTCCTCGTGGTACTTCCTCCGCTACGTCAGCCCCAACGACGCCGACGCGCCGTTCGACCCCGCCCGCGTCCGCGACTGGAACCCCGTCGATCAGTACACCGGCGGCGCCGAGCACGCCGTTATGCACCTTCTCTACGCACGATTCTTCACCAAAGTCATCCGCGACCTCGGCCTCATCGACTTCGGCGAGCCGTTCCTGCGCCTCTTCAATCAGGGCACGGTGCTCTCCGGCCGCATGAAAATGAGCAAGAGCCGCGGCAACGTCATCGCCCCCGACGACTACGTGCAGGAACTCGGCGCCGACGTCGTCCGCCTCTATCTGATGTTTATGGGCCCGTGGGAGGGCGGCGGCGACTGGAGCGACTCCGGCATCAACGGCGTGGCCCGATGGGTCAACCGCCTCTGGGACCTCTGCCTCAAGCCGGCCGACGCCCTCCTCGACGGCGCCGCCGACGCCGACCGCGCCCTGACGCGCAAGGCGCACCAGACGATCCGCGCCGTCGTCGAGGGCTTGGAGCGCTTCAAGTTCAACACCGCCATCGCCGCGATGATGGAACTCACCAACGAAATGGCGCCCGCCTACGACGCCGCAAGCGTCTCCGTCGGCGTATGGCGCGAGTCCGTCGAGGCGCTCCTCCTCCTCCTCGCGCCGATGGCGCCCCACCTCGCCGAGGAACTTTGGGAGCGGACGGGGCGGCCCTACAGCGTCCATCAGCGCGCTCTCCCGGAGTGGAGCCGCGACCTCGCCGCCGTCGAAGAGGCGACGCTCGTCGTGCAGGTGAACGGCAAAGTGCGCGACCGCATCGCCGTGCCCGCCGACGTTAGCGAGGAGGACGCCAAAGCCGCCGCGCTCGCCTCCCCCCGCGTCCGCGCCCACGCCGACGGCAAGAGCGTGCAGCGCGTCGTGTTCGTCCCGGGGCGCTACTTGGTCAGCGTGGTTGTGGGGGAGTGAGGGGGGGGCGTAGGGAGGGCGTCTCCCTGCGCGGCGAACGGAGTGCACGGGTTGGCGCTTGGCGGCCGGTTGGGGTATCATTCCCACTAGGCCGTTTCCCCGCGTGGCGCATTCGTCTAGCGGCCCAGGACACCGCCCTCTCAAGGCGGAGATCACGGGTTCGAATCCCGTATGCGCCACCAAACGCATTGCAACCTAGAGGCGGAGGGCAGGTTGGCCCGAGGGTCTCCTACGCGCGCCGGGCCGGCGGCGCTCCGGCGGCTGGCCGCCTCCGCTTGCGCTTTCGCCGCTCTCCTAGCGGCTTCCGGTTGCGCCGACGCTCCGCAGCCCCCGGCCGACAGCCCCAACGTCGTCCTCATCTTCGTTGACGACCTCGGCTACAACGACGTCAGTTACAACGGCGCGGCGGATATCCAGACGCCGAACATCGACCGGCTTGCGGCGGAGGGCGTGGTCTTCTCGAACGGCTACGTTACGCATCCGTTCTGCGGGCCGTCGCGGGCGGGGCTGATGACCTCGCGCTATCCGGCGCGCTTCGGCATGGAGTACAACCTCGCCTACGCCCCGGAGGACCCGGACCACGGGCTGCCGGTGGAGGAGCCGACGTTCGCGGAGGGCTTGCAGACGGCGGGCTACCGCACGGGGCTAGTGGGGAAGTGGCAACTAGGGGCGGCCCCGGCGTTTCATCCGCGCAACCGGGGTTTCGACTACTTCTACGGATTCCTAGGCGGCGCGCACGACTATTTCCGCGTCGATCCGAAGAGCCGGCCGGGGAGCGACTTCGCGCCGCTCAGCGACGGCTTCGCGGAAACGGACTTCGAGGGCTATCTCACCGACGCGCTCACCGCCCGGGCGGTCGACTTCATCCAAGCGGAGAGCGGCGCGCCCTTCTTCCTCTACCTCGCCTACAACGCTCCGCACACGCCCCTCCAGGCGCCCGACAGCCTGGTTCGCAAGTATTCGCGCGTGGAGGATCCGGACCGGCGCGCGTACCTGGCGATGATCGACTCCCTGGATCAGAACGTGGGGCGCGTGACGGACGCGCTCGAGGCGGCCGGAAAGCGAGAGGACACGCTTGTGTTCTTTCTCAGCGACAACGGAGGAGTCGCCCCAACCTTGCACACTACGGCGGACTGGGCGGACAACGCCCCGTTCCGGGACGGGAAGAACAGTTTTCACGAAGGCGGCGTCCGCGTTCCGTTCATCGGGTCGTGGCCGGGAGGATGGCCGCAAGGCGTCCTGTACGAGGAGCCGGTCATTAGTTTGGATGTCGGCGCGACTGCGCTCGCGCTTGCCGGGGCGGAGCAAAACCCCGCCCAACCGCTCGACGGCGTTGATCTGACGCCTTACGTTCGCGGGGAATTGGAGGGGTCGCCGCGCGAGGCGCTCTTCTGGCGGCAGTGGAGCCGCGACGCGAGCGTCATCACCTACGCGGTTCGCTCCGGCGATATGAAACTGGTGAAAGGCGACCCAGGCGGCGACGCCGCGCTGTACGACCTCGCAAGCGACCCAGGCGAGACGCGCGACTTGATCGCGGAGCGGCCCGAGGAGGCGCGCCGGCTGGCGCTGCTGTGGAACGGATGGACGGCGAGCGTGCCTGGGAACCTCTACCCGTTCCCGTCGGTGTACGACGGAGCGGTCGAGGATGCGCGCAGAGGCGTCGCAGAGGAATATCGGCGCATTGGACAGGAGGACAGCGACGTCTTTCTGATCTCGCCGCCGGCGGGGGACGGGCTGCCGCCGACGTGCTCCAACGGCGTCGCCGCGCCGGACCCGGACGCGAACCCCGGCCTTCTGCGCGACTGCGAGGCGCTGGTGAGCGCGAGAGGCAAGTTCGCGGGCAGCGTCAGACTCGACTGGAGTTTCGCCAAGCCAATCTCCACGTGGGAGGGAGTGAGGGTGAGAGGAACGCCGGCGCGCGTAACCGACATCCATCTGAGAGGGAAGGGGCTGGACGGCGTCTTGCCGCCAGAGTTCGGGGCGCTGACGGCGCTCCGAACCCTGGGCCTCCATGAGAATCCGCTGGGCGGCCCCTTGCCCCCGGAGTGGGGAAATCTTCGGAATCTAACGAAATTGGTTCTGCACGACGCCCAGGCGAAGGGGCCGCTGCCGCCGGAGTGGGGCGAACTGACCGCGCTGCAGGAACTCTGGCTCAACAGGAACAGGCTGACCGGAACGGTTCCACCTGAGTGGGCGGGGCTGTCCGGCCTGCGCGTGATCAGGCTGGAGGGCAACGACCTCAGCGGATGCGTTCCACCCGCGTTGCAGGAGATCCGCCACCGTCAGTTTCCGAGAGGAGTGGCAGTCTGTGAAGAGTAGCGCGCCGGCGGCGTTGGCGGCGCTTGCCCTATTCGCCGCGTGCGGGAGCGAGCCCCCCCCAACGCCGCAGGCGGTCTACAGCGGCGTGTTGGGCGCGTCGGAGTTCACGGTCGGCGCCGACCGCTTCCCGTTCGCGCTCGCCGACCGCGACGGAGCGTTCCTAGAGGGCGCGGACGTGTCCGTTCGCTTCTCCAAACTGGACGGCGGCGAGGCGCGTTTTCATTCGGAGTCCCCCGCGCAGTGGCGCTCAATGGCGGCGCCGCCGCCGCATTCCCATGCGGACGGGGAGACGCATTTGCGCCTCAATTACGCGGGGTTCTATACGGCGGACGCCGCCTTCCCGGAGCCGGGCGTATGGACGGCGGAGTTCGCAACGGCGGACGGAACGCCGACGCGCCGCTCCGTGTTCGAGGTCGCCGCGGAAGGAAGCGCGCCCCGGACGGGCGGCGCCGCGCCGCGAACCGCGAACCCCACGATCCGCGACGTCGCCGCCTTCGCGGAACTGTCCACCCGGGCCGTCGAGCGCGACGAGTTGCACAACGTCTCAGTCGCCGAGGCGCTGGACGCGGGCGAGCCGTTCGTCGTGTTTTTCGCGTCGCCGCAGTTCTGCGTCAGCGCGCTCTGCGGGCCGGTCACCGAAACGCTCGCGCAGGCGCGGGAGGAACTAGAGGGCGCGATCGAGTTCATTCACGTCGAGCCGTGGAACCTAAACATAGCCCGAAACGAGGGGCGCCTCGTCCCGTCGGCGGAGATGGCGGAGTGGGGGCTGGAGACCGAGCCGTGGACATTCGTCGTCGGGTCGGACGGGCGGATCGCCGCGCGGTTCCAGGGGCCCGTCTCGCTCGACGAGGCGGTGGCGGCGGTGCGGACGGCGCGCTAGGCGCGAGCGCCGTAGACGGCGATGAAGCGCCGCTCCACCCGCCCCGTCGCCAGCATCGTCCCGATCCCCAGCAGCCAGAGGAAAAAGGCCGTCCCGACGATGGGGTGCATCAATGTCGCCGCGTCTATCCAGATGAACTGCATCGCCGCGCCGATGACCGCCGACGCGGGCGCGACCCGCCGCAGCGCGCCGCCGACCTTCCACTGCTGCGTCGCCGCGGCGAGCAGAGCGGCGCCGGCGGCGGCGAACCCGATCTTCCCCGCAATCCGTCGAACGTCGGAGACCGCCTCCGCGAACGCGGAGGCGCCGCCGCCCGCGCCGACCAGGTCGGGATAGACGGCGATCAAGACGGCGCACCCTCCCGAAATCGCAGTGAACGCTCCCGACAGGATAAAGAGACGCGGCACGAGCGGCGTCCCGAAGCGCTCTCTGATAATCCACGTTCGCAGCAGAAACGCCGCCGCCAGCAGCAAGGCCGCGCCCGAGCAGAAGCGGGCGAACCCCGACGCGCCGTACAGCGCGCGGCTGTCCTCCACGGCGCGGAGCGACGCGGCCAGCGTCGGCTGGTCGGTGTCCGACGCGATGCGCGCCGCCACCATCGCCGCCGTCGCGGCTGCGGAGAGCAGCAGAAAGACGCCCCCCGCGAGCGCGTAGCCGTCCCGTGTCCGGGGACGCGCCCCGTCCGTTCCAAGAGAAGAGTCGCTCAACGCGAATGGCCTCCTGCGAAAGAATGCGCTCAATCCGAGCGCGGCTATTAGGATATGCTAATAACTATAATGCGTCAATACTAAGCGCGCCCGCCTGGGCAAGCGCCGAAAGCGCATTTCCCTAGAGAGACCTATCGCCCTGACCGCGTAGGCGGGAATCTTGCCCCATTTTGAGGGCGCGCAAGCGCCCATTTGCCGCCATTCCCGCGAAGCGCCGAATGGATTCCCGCCTACGCGGGAATGCAGGGGCTCGCTTGTGATACGGTGCGCGTATGACCGAGGAGAACTGCGTTTTCTGCAAGATCGGGCGCGGCGACATTCCCGCCGAAAAACTCTTCGACGACGGGCGCGTCTTCGCCATCCGCGATGTCAACCCCAAGGCGCCCACGCACATTCTCGTTATCCCTTACGCGCACGTCGAAGCGCTCGCCGATGCGCCGCCCGACGCGCTCGCCGCCGTCGCGCGCTGCTTCGAGGCCGCCCCGCGGATCGCCCGCGAGGCCGGGCTCGCCGCGTCCGGCTACCGCCTCGCGGCAAACCAGGGGCCGGACTCCGGCCAGGAGGTTCCGCACTTCCATCTGCACATCCTCGGCGGGCGCGCGCTCGGGCCGATGGGCTGACCTCCGCATCGTGAACGCCGAACTGCCGCCGTCGCTCGCCGCGCGTCTCGACGCCCTCCCTGCCGGCCTTCGCGCCCACGTCGAGCGCGTCCGCGCCATCGCGCGCGGCCTCGCCGTCCGCCACGCGCTCGACCCGGCGACCGCCGACCTCGCCGCCGCCGCCCACGACGTCGCGCGCCATCTGCCCGGACGCCGCCTGATCGAGGAGGCGGAGCGCCTCGGCGTTGGCGTGTCCGGCGTCGAGCGCGCCGCGCCCATTCTGCTGCACGGGCCCGTCGGCGCCGCGTGGCTCCGCCTCGACGGAGACGTCCGCGACCCGGAAGTCATCGAGGCCGTGCGCTGGCACACGACGGGAAGCCCCGGCCTCGCGCCGGCGGGGCAGATCACGCTCATCGCCGACAAACTGGATCCGGCGAAAGCGGCGGCGTACCCCTTTCAGGAGGCCGTCCGGGAGGCCGCCGAGCGCAGCCTCGAGGAGGGGGCGCTCGCCTTCTTGGAAGGCGCGGTCCGGCTGCACTTGGAGCGGCGCGACCTCATACACCCGGCGAGCGTCGAGACGCGCAACAGCCTCCTCATCGCCCGCGCCTGCTAGGGTAGGTTCCCGCTTTCGCGGGAACCTACTGGAGGGCGCCCGCCTACGCGAAAGCGGGAGCCTACCCCTCTGCGCCCGCATCGCTCCCCCGACCGCAGTACCCTCTCCTCGCCGCGTTCGCGGCGTCCTCTCCCCTTCTAGGGAGAGGGGGCCCAGGCTTCGCGGCGCCGGGATAAGGGGCGGCGCTGCGCGTTGAGATTCGTATTGACTTATGCAAATTATTATTGCATACTTAGCGCGCGCCGCTATGGGAACGGCGCGGCTCCTAAGTATTCCCTCTTGGAGGATGCCCTTATGCGAAAGGCATTGGTTCTCTCGGCGCTCGCAGTGGTTGCGGGCAGCGTCGGCTTGGCTTGCGGAAGCGGCGGGCCGAGCGACGATCTGAAGCGGGACGCCGTCCGCAACTACGCCGACGGCGCGCACGCGATGTACTCGCGCAGCCTGGCGAGCGCGCAGGCGATGGACGCGGCGATAGACCGCTTCCTCGCGGCTCCGACGGCGGCGCGGATGGACGCGGCGAAGCGGGCGTGGCTTCTCGCCCGCGACGACTACGGGCCGACGGAGGTCTACCGCTTCTACGACGGGCCCATAGACAACGAGGCGGACGGCCCGGAGGGGCTGATCAACGCCTGGCCGCTCGACGAAGCCTACATTGACTACGTCGAGGGGAACGCGAACGCGGGGATCGTCAACAACCCGGGCGACTTTCCGGTGATCGACGCGGCGCTCATCGTCTCCCTCAACGAGGAGGGCGGCGAGGCGAACGTCTCGACGGGCTGGCACGCCATCGAGTTTCTGCTGTGGGGGCAGGACTTGGACGAGGACGGGCCCGGCGTCCGCCCTCTCGAGGACTACACGACGAATTCCAACGCCCGGCGCCGGGCGACGTATCTCGCCACGGCGTCGGACGTGCTCGTCGGCCATCTGCAGGATATGGTCAACGCTTGGTCGCCGAGCGTCGGCGGGAACTACCGCGCATCGTTCCTGGCGGTCGACCCCGACGAGGCGCTTCGGCGGGTCATCACGGGCATGGGCGAGTTGAGCCGGGGCGAATTGGCGGGCGAGCGGATGAACGTCGCCTACGAGGCGCGGTCGCAGGAAGACGAGCACTCGTGCTTCGCGGACAACACGAACGCGGACATCATCGCCAACGCTCGCGGGATTCAACTGGCGTTCACCGGGGACTACGGGAGCGTCTCGGGCCCCGGGATCCGCGACGTCATCGCGGCGCAGGACGCGGACTTGGCGGCGCGGCTGGAGGATGAGATTCGCCGGAGCGTGAGCCTCGCGGAGGCGATTCCGGCGCCCTTCGACCAACATCTGCGCGAGGGCGTGTCCGACGCCTCTCCGGGGCGCCGGTCCGTGCTCAGCGCGATCAGAGCGCTGGAGTCTCAGACGGACACCATCGTGTCCGCCGCGCAGCAGATCGGCATTACGATCAGCGTGAGTTAGCCTCCGGCGGGGGCGCGGCGCGCGGAGCGGGAGCATGGCGCTCCATAGGAAGGCGGCGAGGCGGCTGGCGGCGTTGACGCTGCTGGCCGCCTCGCTGGCGGGCTGCGCGCAGGAGGACTTCGGCATGCTCTACGACGAGCGGCTGGGCGGCGACACGACGGCGTTCAGCAGCGGGCGCAACGCCTTCGAGTTGTCGGCCCGCAACTTGACGAACGAGGAGCGCCGGACGTTCGAGGTGGGCGACAGTTTCTTCACGCAGAACTGGGTGACGGCGCCCGCCTCGACGGACGCGCGGGACGGGCTCGGCCCGACGTTCAACGCGCTCGCCTGCTCCTCCTGCCATAGCCACGACGGGCGGGCGAAGCCTCCCGACAACGACGACGACCCGGAGCGCGGGCTGCTGCTGCGAATCAACGTTCCCGGGCCGGACGGTCCGCGGCCGGATCCGGCGTACGGCGGGCAATTGCAAGACCGCGGGATTCTCGGCGTTCCCGCCGAGGGGCGGATCAGCATTCGCTACGAGGAGATTCACGCGCATTACGAGGATGGGACGCCCTACTTTCTCCGCAAGCCGACCTACGCCGCCGCGGATCTGGCGTTCGGCCCGCTGAGTCCGGGCGCCGCGCTCTCGCCGCGCATCGCCCCGGCGGTCATCGGCATAGGATTGCTGGAGGCGATTCCGGAGGAGCGCGTCCTCGCGCTCGCCGACCCGGACGACGCGGACGGGGACGGCGTTTCGGGGCGCCCCAATATCGTTTGGGACGTCCGGCGCGGGCGCGAGGCGCTGGGGCGGTTCGGCTGGAAGGCCGGGCAGCCGAGCGTGGAGCAGCAGGCGGCGGGCGCGTTTCACGGCGACATCGGCGTGACCACGAGCCTCTTCCCCGACGAGAATTGCCCGGAGGCGCAGCGCGCCTGCCGCGCCGCCCCCAACGGCGGCGAGCCGGAGGCGCCGGACGACCGCCTGGGGAGAGTCGTGTTCTACTCGCAGACGCTCGCCGTGCCCGCGATGCGGAACGTAGACGACCCGCGAACGCGGGAGGGCGCGCGCCTCTTCGCGGACGCCGGATGCGCGGCCTGCCACTCGCCGCGCCACGTCACGGGCGCCGACCACCCCGTTCGTCCGCTCCGCGAGCAGACGATCTACCCCTACACGGATCTGCTGCTTCACGATATGGGAGACGGGCTGGCCGACGGCTTCTCGGAGGGCAAGGCCAACGGACGCGAGTGGCGCACCGCTCCGCTGTGGGGCATTGGCCTGATAGACGCGGTGAACGATCATATGATGCTGCTGCACGACGGGCGGGCGCGCGGCATCGAGGAGGCCATTCTCTGGCACGGCGGAGAGGCGCGGGCCGCCCGCGACGCCTTCACGATGCTCTCCGCCGACGAACGCAGCGCGCTGATGCATTTCTTGGAGTCGCTGTGACGCTCTTGCTCATCCGCCCGATTCTCGCGCTGGGGGCGCTCGCCGCCGTCGCCGCCGCGTGCGGCTCCGGCGCGCCGAGCGAGCCCGACGTTCTCGCGAGCCTCGCGGACGGCGTGGTCGTTCCGCGCTACGAGGCGCTGGCGGAGGAGACCGCCGCGCTCGAGGGGGCGGTGGCCGGCCTGTGCGCGGCGCCGTCGGACGTGGCGCTGGGGGCGGCGCGGGACGCATGGCGGGGCGCGAGCGCGGCGTGGGCGCAGTCGGAGGCGTCCGGCGTCGGGCCGGTTATGGAGCGGCGGTCGGGCGGCCTCATCGCGTGGCCCGTCGTTCAGCCGGAGCGCATAGAGGCGCTGATCGCGGAGCGCCCCGACCTCACGGCGGAGGCCGCAAGGAGCGAAATCTCCTCGACGCAGCGGGGGCTTGGCGGCGTCGAGCACGCGCTGTTCGCGCCGGACGCGGCGGACACGCTGACGCAGGGCTCGGCGCGGTGCGCGTATCTCTCGGCGGTCGCGGGAGCCGCGGCGGCGGAAGCCGCCGCGATTCGAGACGAGTGGGCGGCGTACAAGGACGTTTTCGCCGGGAGTTCCGGCGCGCTTTCGGCGAGCGACTCGGTCGCGGAACTCGTCAGGACGCAGGTCTTTCTCATACGGACGATTGTGGATATGCGGCTCGCGGGAGCGCTGGGGCTCCGGGGCGAGCCGGACCCGTTCGCCATTCCCGGCGGCGCGGCGATGAACGCGCTTGCCGACCTCCGCAACCGGATCGAAGGAATGCGCGCCGTCTATCAGGGCGCGGAGGGCGGGCTGGGCGTTTCGGCGCTGGTCGTTCCGCTCTCCGCCGGCGCGGACGAGCGCGTGCGGGAGCGGTTCGCCGCGTCGTTCGCCGCGCTGGACGCGGTCGGCGGGCCGCTGCGGAGCGCAGTGGCGGAGCGGTCGCCGGAGGCGCTGGCCGTCCACGAGGCGCTGGCGGCGCTGCAGACGACGCTCTCGACGGAGGTGGTCAGCCTGCTCGGCGTCGCGGTCGGCTTCAGCGACACGGACGGCGACAGCCTGCGCTAGGCGGGGCGCGTCAGCGCTCCGGCGGGCCGGGGAGGACGAATCGCTTCGGCCATAGGCCCGGCTCGATCCGGGCGAGGTCGGCGTTGGGGTCGATGAAACGCGCGGCCTCGCGTCCGTTGAACGCGACGAACGCGTCGGCGCGAACCTCGGCGCCGGCGGCGCCTTTGCGCTCGTAGTCGCGGGCGATGATGCGCGCCGCCGCGAGAATCATGTCGGGCTGCGTCGCCATGCGCTCCGCCTGCAGAGGAGTGAGGTGTTCCTCCGGCAGGACGACGCGCTCCTCGCCCGTGGCGGGGTCGCGGACGCGGAAACGGACGTGGCCATGCTTTTCGGTGAGCAGCACGCGCCATGAGAATCGGTAGCCGTCCTCGTTCCATCGGACGTTGCCGGGGTAGGCCCAATGGCGGAGGGGAATGAGGATTTGGGCGAGCGCGAAGAGGGCGAGCGCGCCCGCCGCCGCGCGCGTCCGCCGGGAGGGGACGGGTAGGGGGGACGGGGCGGGTCGCGCCCCGACCGCAGTACCCTCTCCCGCCGCGTTCGCGGCGTCCTCTCCCCTTGTAGGGAGAGAGGGATTTGGCTCTTGCGCGCCGACTCCAGTACCCTCTCCCGCCGCGTTCGCGGCGTCCTCTCCCCTTGTAGGGAGAGGGGGATCCAGGCGGCGCTTCGCGCCTCTAATGGGGCGGGATTCCCGCCTACGCAGGAATGACGGTAAGAGGCGCGGCCAGTCGGTGGGGAAGAAGACGAGGGCGAAGGCGATCATCATCCAGGGGAACATGCCGATGGCGGGGAAGAGGAGCCCTGTCAGGACGTGGAACGCGGCGAGGACGGCGTAGGCCCGTAGCCGGGAGCGCCGCCATAGGAGCCAGCCGACGATCGCGAGGTCGAACGCGGCGCCCGCCCAACTCATCGCGTAGGCCGTCCACGTCTCGCGGAGGAGCGCGCCGATCAGCGGAGCGTCCGGGGCGGCGTTCGATAGCCATATTCGCAGCGGCTGCGCGTGAAACAGCCAGTCGGGGTTGAGTTTGGCGGCGCCCGCGAACAGGTAGACGGCGCCCAATTGCGCGCGCAGCGTCCAGACGACCCACGCCGGAACGGTCGGGCCCTCCGGCGGCGGCCTGCGCCGCGCGTCCAGCGACCAAGCGCGATGCAACGGCATAAAGACCATCAGCAAACCGAGCAAACTGACGAGGTAGTAGTGGTTCAGGTAGGTCGTCTTGTCCAGCGCCTCCGCGTAGGTGAAGAGCAGGAAGAACGCGGCGACGGAGAGGCGGTAGCGATAGCCGAGCGCGACGCCGGCGGCGGCGAGCCCCATCAGCGCGAAGTGCGCCTGCATGCCCCAGTCGGGCCAGGGGCGAACCCACCAGAGCCCCGCGTAAGTGAAATGATGCTCCGGCGCGACGTAGAGGTCGTCGATCCAGCCGCGCGCCGCGAACCGGACGACCGCCGCAAGTGCCAGCGCGCCGAACGCGATGCGGAACGCCGCGGCGGACTGCGCGCTGACCGGACGCGACCCGGCCTCCGCAACGCGGTCAAGCGCGGCCAAGGGCGAGGGGCAACCGGGGATGGAGCGCGTCATAGCGCCGTAGTCTATGCTGCGGGGGAACGATGGCTCGTCCGGCGGGGCAAGTCGCGCCGCGCAAGGCGAGGCTGCTTTAGGGTGGCCTCATTTTGACTCATTTACTCCTGCGCTCCGGCGGGCGGATGGGCCGGTTTGAGGCTGTTTTGAGGCGTTTTTGGGGCTGTTTGAGGCGGAAATGACGCCAAATGAGGCGCCGCCGTCAGGGGGCGTCCGGTCCGTCGTTGGGTTCGAGCGCGGGGTCATAGAGACAGCGTGGGGGAGAGGGGGCGAGCGGCGCAAGGGGCGATTGTCGCATGGGGTTTCGGGGAAGGTTCCCGCTTTCGCGGGAATGACGTGGCCAGGGAGCGATGGGGAGACGGGGCGCGTTGCGCCCCGTCCGTGGCGCTTACGCGTCGAATGGATTCCCGCCTTCGCGGGAATGACGGTCACGGGGGCGCATGGATTGATGGGCGAGAGGGCGCGAGGCGGCGGGACGGCGGGCTGGCGGACGGGGCGCTATCATCTAGGGACGTATGGCAACCTTTCCGCGCCACACCAAGATCGTCGCCACTCTGGGGCCCGCGCTTGCGTCCGAGGAGCGTTTGCGCGAGGCGATTGTCGCCGGGGTCGACGTGTTCCGCATGAACTTCTCGCACGCGTCCCACGAGGAGTTGGCCGCCGCCGCGCCCCGCATCCGGGCCATCAGCGCGGAGTTGCGCCGCCCCGTCGCGCTCCTGCAGGACATCCAGGGCCCGCGCCTCCGCATCGGAGAGGTCGAGGGCGAGGCGCGCCTCGCGGCCGGGACGGAGGTTCGCGTCACGACGGAGGACGCGCTCACGACCGCCGACCGCGTTTCGATTCCGTATCCGCGCCTGACGTCCGACGTCCGGGAGGGCGACCGCATTCTGATCGCCGACGGCCACGTCACGCTGCGCGTCGTCGAATCGGACGGCGAGGGGCTCCGCGCCGAGGTGACGACCGGCGGAGCGGTCACGTCGCATAAGGGCGTCAACCTGCCGGACTCCAACGTCACGGCGGAGTCGCTGACCGAGAAGGACCGGAGCGACCTGGCGTTCGGGGCGTCCATCGGCGTGGACTACGTGGCGATGAGTTTCGTTCGGAGCGGAGAGGACGTCCGCTCGTGCCGGGCGCTGCTGCGGACGATGGGCGAGCCGCCGCCGATCATCGCCAAGATCGAGACGCCGATGGCGATAGCCGGGCTCGCGGGCATTCTGCAGGAGTCGGACGGGATAATGGTGGCGCGCGGCGACTTGGGCGTTGAGGTGTCGCCGGAGCGGGTGCCGCTTCTGCAGAAGCACATCATCGCCAAGGCGAACGAGGCGGGGATTCCGGTGATCACGGCGACGCAGATGCTGGAGTCTATGGTGGAGCGCCCCGTGCCGACGCGGGCGGAGGCGAGCGACGTCGCCAACGCGATCCTGGACGGAACGGACGCGGTGATGCTGTCGGAGGAGACGGCCATCGGGCGGTATCCGGCGGAGGCCGCGCGGACGATGGCGAGCATCGCGCTGCAGGCGGAGACGGCGGAGACGCCGTTTCACGCGCGGCATCCGGAGAGCGAGCCTCACGCTATGGCGCAGGCGGCGCGGTTCGTCGCGCAGAGTTTGGACGCGCGCGCGCTGGTGGTGTTCACGCAGTCCGGGCTGACGGCGAAGACGCTGTCGCACCTGCGCCCGAAGGCGCCCATTTACGCGTTCGCGCCGAGCGCGGCGATCTGCGCCGGCCTTTCGCTCTGGTACGGCGTGCGCCCCATAGAGGCCGACCTGCCGGCGCGGACGGAGACGCGGGTGGTGCGCGCGCTCGCCGAGTTGAAACGCCGCGGCGCCGTGAGCCCCGGCGACCGCGTCGTCGTGTTCGGCGCGACCCGCATCGGCGCGGGAGGCATCCCCAACGACATCAACGTCCGCACCGTCGATGCCGCGGACGAAGAGGAAGAGGAAGAGGAGTAGGCGTATGGCGACGCAGAGGCCGCCCGACGACGTCGAGTATCTGCGGCTGTTCCCCTTGCAGGCGATGGTGCTCTTCCCGGGCATGGAGTTGCCGCTGATGGTGTTCGAGCCGCGCTATCTGCAGTTGACGGACGAGTGCATGGCGAACGACGAGCCGTTCGGCGTCGCGCTGCTGCGCGAGGGGGCGGAGGTCGGCGAGAACCGCAGCGACCCGTTCGAGATCGGCACGACGGCGCACATCCTCAGCGCGACGGACGCGGGCGGCGGCCGGCTCAGCGTCGTCGCGATCGGCGGCCGGCGGTTCCGGGCGCGGACGTTCCTGCGCGACAGCCCCTATCTCGCGGCGGACGTGGAGTATCTGGAGGACGACAGCCACGAGATGGCGGACCCGTCGCTGATCGAGAACGTGCGCTGGGACGCGGCGTCGTTCGTGCGAAGGCTGGTCGCCTCTCGCGGCGGATACGTGCGGGAGGTCAAGTTCCCGGACGATCCGGTCGTGCTGTCGTATCAGGTGGCGCAGATATTTCAGGGGAACCCGCTCGCGCAGCAGAAGTTGCTGGAGCAGCCGACGTTCGACCGCTTGTGGGAGGAGTTGGACTTGCTCCGCGTCGCGCGCCGGCAACTGGACGACCAGGCGCCGCGCCGCCGCCGCGAGTTTTCGGACAATTAGGGGGGCGGGCGCAAGCGGAACCTACCCGTTCGCCCGACTATGAATGCGGGATTCCCGCCTACGCGGGAATGACGGCAAGGGGCGGGAATGACGGGGCTTGCGCTACGCCCGCAGTACCTCTCCCGCCGCGTTCGCGGCGTCCTCTCCCATTCTAGGAGACCTTGCATAACCCTTGCATCAGCGCGGTCGGCAAGTTCCGCGCTCCCAGAATCGGCGATTCGACCGCTCCGTGACCGCCCTACCCGGCGGAATTCCCTCCCGCGCCCGACGCCCACGACGCCGGCGTCCCCGAGCTCCGCGCCCCCGTCCCCCTCACCCCAAAGCAGATGCTCGCCTTCCCCTACATCGTCTCCGCCCCCTCCTTCTCCAAAGCGGCGGAGGCCGCCCAAATCGGACGCAACACCCTCACCCGATGGATGCAAGACCCCCGCTTCCGCGCCGAAGTTGAGCGCGCCCGCGAAGAAGTCGCAGACCTCGCCCTCGCCGAAATCCGCGGCCTCGCCTTCAAAAGCGTCGTCGCCCTCGCCGACCTCCTCGAAGACCCCAGCCCCAACGTCCGCAACTACGCCGTCCGCACCGCCCTCCACAACGCCTTCAAAGCCAAAGACCAAGCCGAAACCCGCCGCAGCGTCGCCCAACTCGAAAACGCCCTCGCCCAACTCAAAAACCAAAAGTAGGAGGCCCCCTATGCCCCCCGAACCCGAGCCCTCGAACGCGCCCTCGTCTGCCAACTCGCCCAAGCCAAACTCGAACCCATCGTCGAAGACTTCGTCGACCGCTGGATCGACGCCCGCGAACTCGGCCAGCCCCTCCCCGACATGCTCGAACTCGTCGGAGCCGCCGCCAAAGACGAAGTCCCACTCCTCACCATCAACGTCCTCGACCGCTACCTCCGAGACTGCAAAGACCGCAAAGCGATCCCCAACGAGCGCCGCGTCATCGAAACCATCGTCCACGGCTTCGCCGAAGTCCGCGGCCCCCGAGGCAAAACCTGCAAGTGCCCCGCCCGCGTCCCCCTCCCCGGCCCCGCCGACTACATGCGCGGCTTCCCCTAACCCCATGCCCAAGCCCCGCCCGCTCAACCACGAGGAAAGCCATCGCCTTAGCCTGCGGCTAATCTTCGGACAACAGCCGATTGACGCATTGGAACGGCCAGGCTACGCTAGAATTGAGGCGTGGGCGGAAGAGGGGAAGCCAAGGAAGACGCGGAAAGATGCCCGCTCCTATCAGGCGCGATAAGGATATGACGAAACCGAAGATCGGACTGCTGCTCGGCACGCGCGGGATCGTGATGCGCGCCCAGCGCGAGGGGGCCGCGCCCTCCGCCGAGGGGATGCTGGCGCTCGCGGAGCGCGCCGAGGCGGCGGGGCTCGACTCCGTATGGGTCGGCGACAGCCTCGTCTCCAAGCCGCGATTCGAGCCGGTCGCGGCGATGGCGGCGATCGCCGCCCGAACCTCGCGCGTCCGCGTCGGGACGGCGGTTCTCCTGCCCGCGCTGCGCCATCCGGTTATGTTGGCGCACAGCGTCGCCACCGTGGACATCGTCTCTGGCGGGCGCGTCGTCATCGGCGCAGGCGTGGGCGGCGCGTTCAACGATGATCAGCGGAGCGATTGGACGGCGGCGGGCGTCGCGCCGGAGTCGCGGGCCTCGCGCTTCACGGAGAGCGTCCGCGTAATGAGGCGCCTGTGGACGGAGGACGGCGTGAGTTTCGCGGGGCGGCATTTCACTCTGGAGGACGTAACGCTCGATCCGAAGCCCGTCCAACCGGGGGGCGTTCCGCTGTTGCTGGCGACGCATCACCGAACGGGCTCCGAGTCGCAGGTTCGGCGCGCCGCCCGGCACGGCGACGGCGTGATCGGCATTACGGACTCGCCTGAGCAGTACGCGGCGATGATCGAGCAGGTGAACGGCGCGCTCGCCGAAGAGGGGAGGGACGCCGGCGCGTTCCAGCGCGTCTACTACCTCACGGTGAACGTCGGCGCGGACAAACGGGCGGCGGAGGCGGAGGCGCATGACTTTCTGATGAACTACTACAAGGTCGCGCACTGGGGGAGCGCGTGGGGGCCGTGGGGCGCGCCGGGGGAGATCGCCGCCCGCGTCCGGGAGTTCGCCTCCGCCGGGGCTGACGCGGTCATCGTCCGATTCGCCTCATGGGATCAGGCCGCGCAGTGGGAGCGCTTCGAGCAAGAGATCTGGCCTGAGTTCGCGTAAGCCGACCTTCGGGATCGGCGTGGATGCCGTCGAGGATGGCGGCGGCTTTGGGCCAATCGATGAGGCGGTCGAGCCTGTCGTTGCGGCCTGCGTGGTGAGGGATGAGGACGTCGATGAAGGAGGGTCGCTGGTCTTGCGATGCTCACCGCCGCCCAACGCCGGCGTAGTCGAACCCGGCGCGGCGGACAACGGCGGGATCTAAGCAGTTCCGCCCGTCCAGAATGAGCGGATTCGCCATGCGGGGGCGCAGGCCCGGCAAGTCGACGCCGCGGTAGGCGTCCCACTCGGTGAGAATGACGACGGCGTCCGCACCCTCCGCCGCCGACTCCGGCGAATCGGCGTAGACTAGAGTCGGCGGAGTCGGGGGGAAGACGCCCTCGAACTCGCTCATCGCCTGGGGGTCGTGCAGCCGCAGGCGCGCGCCGCCCGCGATCAACGCCCGCGCGATGGGAATGCTCGGCGCGTCGCGTGCGTCGTCCGAGTCGGGCTTGAAGGCGAGCCCCCAAACCGCGACCGTCTTTCCCTCGATTCCGCCGAGCGCGCCGGTCAGTTGCTCAACGAACCGGGCCGGGCGTCGGCTGTTGACGCGCTCGACCTCGCGCAGCAAGGAGAAGTCCGCGCCGTTCTCCTCCCCGACGCGAATGAACGCGCTAAGGTCTTTCGGCAGGCACGAGCCGCCGAATCCGACGCCGGCCCGCAGGAACGCCGGCGCGATGCGCGGGTCCATCCCGATGGCGCGGGCGACCTCCGCGACGTCCGCGCCCGACGCCTCGCACAGGTCGGCGACCATATTGATGAACGATATCTTCGCCGCGAGGAAGGCGTTGGATGCGTGTTTGATGATCTCGGCGGTTCGGGCGCTGGTGATCATCAGCGTCTCCTCGGGCGTTCTGCCGTTTCGCTTGAAGAGCGGGCGGTGCATCTCCGACAGCAGCGCCGCCGCCCGCTCGGAGTCCGCCCCAATGACGATCCGGTCGGGGTTGAAGAAGGAGCGAAACGCCGCGCCTTCCGTCATAAACTCCGGGTTGACCGCCACGTCGAAATCGGGTTCGCCGCAGCGTTGCGTCGCCGCGAATCGCGCGCCCTCCCGCAGCCGGTCCGCCGTCCCAACGGGAGCGGTGCTCTTCTGCACGATGAGTTTGCGCCCATTGAGATTGCGCGCGATAGCCTGCCCGGCCAGGTCGATCTGCGTCAGGTCCGCCCCGCCGTCCTCGCGCCGGGGCGTGCCGACGCAAATGACGATCACGGTCGCGGCCTGCAGCGCGGCGTCGGCATCGGCCGCCACGGCAAAATTGCCGGAGTCGAGGCCGCGGCGCAGCCGCTCCGCGAGTTCGGGCTCGTAAAACGGCGCCTCGCCGTTCGCTATCCGCCGCGCCTTCCCCCCGTCGCTCTCCACCCCGACCACAGGCCACCCCAAGTCCGCCAGCCCGAGCGCGGTCGGCAGCCCGACATAGCCAAGCCCTATGACGGCGATGCGTATGTCGTCAGCGTCTCCCAAATCGGTTGTTCCCCCAATGACGAAGGCTTATGCGGGCGCGGCGAGCCCGTCCGCATATTCTACGCGGATTCCCGCCGCTTCCGCCCTATTCGCGCCGGAAGGAAAAACCCGGCCCCCCAACTCAGGTGCATCACGGCCAGCGCCGGCGGCGCGAGGAGCGCGGCGGGCTCACGGCGGCGCAGTCCTACCCACGCGGAGGACGCGATCAGCGCGAAGGCGTAGAGCAGCGGAACGACGGCGGCCAGCCGCAGCGCTCCCGCGACGGCGAGCCCCGCCGAGGCCGCGAGCGCGAGCAGCAGCGCCGGAGGCGCCAACTGCCGCAGGCGGATCGACGTGGGATCGCGCAATAGAATCGCCGCCTTCCAACGCCCATAGGCGAAGTACTGGCGCGCCAGCGCCCTGAACGACCCCCGAGGCCGGTAGGCGACCGCGAGTTCCGGGTCGAACCAGACGGTCTCCCCTCGCCGCTGCAGCCGCCGGTTCAGTTCGGAATCCTGGCTGCGGAGAAGCGTCTCGTCGAACCCGCCGGCGGCGTCCAGCGCGTCGCGCCGAAACACGCCCAAATAAACGGTGTCCGCCGGTCCCGCCGGGCCGCCCTGCCGGTAGCGCGCGCCCCCCGTCCCCATAGGCGTGGAGGTCGCGGCGGCCACCGCCCGCTCGAAAAACGTCTCGCCGACGGGAATCAGCCGCCCCCCCACGTTCGCCGATCCCGAGCGGCGGAGCGTTTCGACGGCGCGGGCGACGTATCCCTGAGGCAAGACGGCGTGCGCGTCGACCCGGGCGACCACGCTTCCGCGAGCCTCCCGCAGCGCCAGGTTCAGCCCGACGGGCGTCGACTGCCGCGGATTGGGAACGAGACGGACGGACGGATAGCGCTCGCGGACAATTTCGGCGAGCGCAGGCGCGTCCGAGCCGTCCGCCACGATGATCTCGATCTCCCCGGGGTAATCTTGCGCCAGCGCGGAGTCCAGAGTCGCGGGAAGCGTCCGCTCCTCGTTGCGCGCCGGAATGATGACCGAGACGAGCGGGAGCGCGGCGCCTTCCCTTTGCGCCTCCGGCGGAGAATCCAGCCCGTCGCTCATCGCTCTTCCGTCGCGGGCAACTCGGGGTCGGCGTCTCCGTAACGGCGGAGCGCGAGCGGCAGCCCCATCAGCAGCCCCAGCAGAACGAACAGCGGACGCGACTCCAAAATCGTCTGGCTGAACATACTGAAGTAAGCGACCAGCCCCATCAAAAACACGCCCGGCCAAAACCGGTCGCGGATGAAGACCCAGAACCCCGCCGCGAGGAACGCCGTGTACAGCAGCATGCCGAAAACGCCTAAGTCGACCCACGCAAGCAGAAACATTACGTGAGGCGAAACGCCGTTTTGAATGCTGAACGCCGCCCCGTATCCCCAGACGGGGGAAAGCGTGACCAGCCTCCACGAATTCTTAAGGTGAACCAGACGGGGAACGTCTATCTCAATGACCTCGTCGGTCACGCGGATGTTGTCTCCCAAAATCTCCGCTTCCATTCTAATATCGAGGTCGCCGGGGGTCACGGAGGCGGGGACAACGGGCGCATTGACGTCGGGGGCGGAAGGTTCAGCGGAGTCAGGAGCGGGCGGCTCCACGGCGGCTTCGGCGGCTACGACGGCCCTAGTGTACTCTTTGAACTCCTCCAAACGCGAGTCCACGGTCCATAGCGAGCGGTCTGTCTCTCGTTCGATGGTGTAGGTGAACAGTTCGCGTCCGGCCAATTGATTGAGCCGTTTCACGGCGGCGGGGTGATCGAAATAGGGCAGCGCTTGTATGGAGAGCAGGCAGACTGCGGCGAGGAGCGCGCCCGCGGCGGCGAAACCGGCGGCGGCGAAGACGCGCCCCCCTCGCGCCGCCCAAAGCGTCCATGCGGAATAGACCGCGAACAGAATGGCGTATCCCAAAAGGCCGGAGCGAGAGAGCGTCATAAAAACCGCGAACCCCGCGATGAACAGTACGGCGAGGCTTGCTGCGCTGAATCGTCGGTAGGAGAGGAGCGGAGCCGCCAGAATGAGAACCATATACGCGCCCACGTTGGGGTCCTCCGCCAGCCCCGCCGCGCGGAAGACGAACAGCGCGAACGCGCCCGGCCAGAGAACGTCTATGAAAACCGTGCAGCAATAGAAGAGAAACGCGGCTCCCAGATAGCGTCTCCACCGCAGCCGCGCGCTCGCCGCCAGCGGCAGCGCCATCGCCGACGCGGCCATTCCGAAGACGATGACGAGCGAAATCCCGTCGCGGAAGCGGGCGTCGGGGTTGCGCGGCCATTGCAGCCACGTCAAAGCCGCGAGCAGCCCGAGCGTCAGGAGAAAGGGCCACTGGCGGCGCAGCAGACGGAGCGCATGCCCCGCGGCCTCCCTCGCCGTCGGCCCGGCGCTCGACGCCAACAGACAAGCCCCGAAAGCCGTTATGCAGACCGCGTACAGGACAACGCCGGGAACGGGAAAGCCGCGGCGGACGAGTTCCCTATCCAGTTCCGTGAAGAAAAATAGGAAGAACGCAACGAGCAGCGCGGGGGCCGCCAAACGCTGAATTCTGCTTGCCCGCTTAAGCATCCGGTGGTTTGCGCTCACCGGACGGGCCGCGCCGAAGCAGCCGCCAAGCGAGAGAAGGTTCATCTGTTCCTATTCCGCAGGCGCGGAACTATACAGCCTTTCTCCGCGTTATTCAAGTGCTTGTACTCGTTCAGCGCATATGAGACAGCGGGGGGTTAGGAGGCCTCCTCCAAGCGCCGCTCCGCAAGATACTCCATCGGAGTCCGCCAGCCAAGCGACTGGTGGGGACGCTCCTCGTTGTAGAACGCCTCCCATTCCCGCAGCGCCCGGTTCAACGGCCCCATCGTCAACTCCCCGTCGTAGAAGTTGTAGAACTCCTCCACGTGCGTCCGGCGCCCGCGTAGCCGTTCAACTTCGGCGAATGGGGCGGGAGCACGAAGAGCAAGACGCCGCGCTCACGGCAGGCCTCCTCGAACGCCCCCTGGAACTCGGAGCCGCCGTCCACCTGGATAGCCCTGACCGGGAAGGGCATGCGCGCAACGATGGCGTTGAGGAACCTCGCGGCGCTCGCGGAGGTCGCTTGCGTCCCCACCTGCAAGACATCGCAGCGGGAGACGACGTCCCGCGCCGTGAAATGCTTGAGGACCACGCCGGGGAGCGGGCGGACGTCGAGGGTGTCGACTTGGACGAGGTCGCCTGGGCGGGCGGGCCGGTAGTCTTTGGGCTTGCGGACGGCGTAGGGGCGCTTGGGCTTGGGGTTGCGGCGGGCGACGCCGGGTCGCGGGGGCTCGCGGAGGGTTCCGCGCCTCTTCGCGTCGGAGAGTATGCGCCCTGCCATTGAGGCGGAGACGACCCAGCCGTCCTTGCGCAACTCGACGGCGGTCTTGTCCTTGCCGTAGCAGGGCGGCTTCTTTCGGAGGTCGAGGACGGCCTTTACGAGGGCGGGATCGCGCTGGGACTTGCGGCTGTTGCGGGGGCGGCGGGAGCCGGGTTCGAGGCCGCGCAGTCCGCGCTCGTTGAGGCGGGTTTCCCAGCGGTAGAGGTTGGCGCGTGGGACGTGGAGGATGTCGGCGGCGCGCGCGGCGGTTGCGCCTTCGGCGCGGATGGCGCGCCACTGCTCCAGCAACTTCAGCCGGACGGCGGCGGCAGAGCTGAGTTCCAGCGGGCGGTTGCCGGCAGCGCGGTAGACTATGTTGGACAGCGCGGTTATCTGCATGGGGCCTCCTTCGGGTGTGATTCGCCTAAAGGATGGCCCCTCTTTCATCTCCACGCCAGTCTCATATGTGTCTGAGCGCGTACAGCGCTTGCGCTCGTTCGGCGCAAATGGCGCGCCGCTGCTCCAACAACTTCAGCCGACCGCGGCGGTTTGGGTGGTCTCCGGCGGGCGGTTGTCGGCGGCGCGGTGGAATTGGATGGGCAGAGTGGCTATCTGCCCGGGGCCTCCTTCCGGACGAGGGCGACGGCGGATCGGTGGGCCGATGGGCAGAGTGGCTATCTGCCCGGGGCCCCTTCAGGTCGCGATTTGCCTGAAGGACGGCTCCTCTTTCATCTCCACGCTAGTCTCATACGTGTCTGAGCGCGCAATCGCCCGCCCTGCTACGATGGACCGAAAATCAGAGGCGTGAATCCCCGCGCATCAGGAGCGAATGAGGTGATTGCAATGGGCGCGGACAAACCGGTTCTCGGCATAGACCTCGGCGGCACGAAGATTCTCGCGCTCGCCGCCGCCCCCGACGGCGACGTCCTCGCGTCCGCCGTCTCTGAAACGCCCTCGAAAGAGAGCGCGGAGCGCATCATCTCCGCAATGGCCGACGCCGCCCGCGCCGCGATGCGCGAAGCCGGGCTGTCGAGCGCCGACGTCGGCGCCGCCGGCGTGGCCGCCGCCGGCGCCATAGACGTCCGCGAGGGCGCCGTCGTCCATTCTCCGCACCTCGCCGCGATGTCCAACACGCCCGTCGCCGCGATGCTCAGCCGCCAACTCGGACTCCCCGTCGTCATCGGCAACGACGCCAACCTCGCCGCGCTCGGCGAGCAGCGCTTCGGCGCCGGCAAGGGCGTCTCCGACCTTCTCTTCCTCACCATCAGCACCGGCATCGGCGGCGGAATCATCATTGGAGGAAAACTCTTCACCGGCTCCGCGGGCTACGCCGGAGAGGTCGGCCACGTCACCGTGGACGCGCATGGGCCGCTTGGAGCGAGTTCGACGCCCGGCGCGTGGGAGTCGCTTTGCTCCGGAACCGCGCTCGCCCGCATCGCAACCGAGCGCATCGCCGCCGGGGAGCGCTCCTCAATGAGCGGCGCCTTCCGCGACGTCAATCAGGAAGGCTTGACCGCCCGCGACGTATTCGCCGCCCAACGCTCCGGCGACGCGCTCGCCCAGTCCGTCGTCGCCGACGCCGTCGTCTACCTCGGCGCGGGGCTCACGAGCCTCGTCAACCTGCTGAACCCCGGCAAGATCATCATCGGCGGCGGGCTGTCCAACGAGTGGGACGCCTACGTCGCCCCGGCCGTCGCGCTGATGCGCGAGCAATCGTTCGCCGGCGTTGGCAAACTCACCCCCGTCGTGCCGCCCGCGCTCGGCGCGGAGGCCGGCGCGCTCGGCGCCGTCAGCCTCGCCTGCGACGCCCAGCCCCAAGCCTAATCCGAACGGACAGCGGACAACGGACGGGGAGCGCGGAGCCTTAACCTCGTCCGCAAGCAAGCCGGGGGCGTACGGCGCCCGCGTCGTTCTGCCCACGCAGGGGGGGAAATCAAGCGGCCCGCCGCGCGCTAGAAGGGGGCCAAGGCGCGCGCGGCGGCCTCGGCGGCTTCCATGACGGGCGCGGGGTAGACGCCGACGAGGACGGTTCCGGCGAGAAGGATCCACACGGGGACGGAGGCGGCGACCGGCAACGGCAATCGGGCGCTCTCCGATGGCTCGCCGACGTACATCTCCCGAATGACGCGGAGGTAGTAGTAGAGGGAGACGAGGCTGTTGACGACGGCGACGACCATCAGCCACGTAAGCCCGCCTTCGACCGCCGCCGTGAAAAGCAGGAACTTGGTGACGAAGCCCGCGAATATGGGCAGCCCCGCGAGCGAGAACAGCGCGGAGGCCATCGTCATCGCCAGGAACGGCGACCTCGCGGCGAGCCCCGCGTAGCCCTCGACGTCCTCCCTGCCCGTTTTCGCCTCGACCGCGATCACGACGGCGAACGCGGCGAGGTTGGCGAAGGCGTAGCCGGCGAGATGCAGAAGCGCCGCGTTCGCCCCCGAATTGTTGAGCGCGATCACGCCGACCAGCGTGAAGCCCACTTGCGCGATCCCGCTGTAGGCGAGCAGGCGCTTGATGTTGGACTGCGCGAGCGCCGTGAGCGTTCCGACGGTCATCGTGAGCGCGGCGAACACGGCGAGCGGCGTTCGCCATTCGTCGAGCGACGACGCGCCGGCCTCCGCGAGAAAGCGCAGCGTCAGAGCGAAGGCGGCGGCTTTGGAGAGCACGGCGACGAGGGCGGTCACGGGCGTCGGCGCGCCTTCGTAGACGTCGGGCGCCCAGAGATGGAAGGGCGCCATCGAGAGTTTGAAGCCGAGCCCGGCGGCGAACATTGCGAAGCCGAGCAAGACGGTCGGCCTGCTGAAGAGCCCCCCGATGAGGGCGTCGGCGAGGCGGAAACTCGTTTCGCCGACCGCGCCGTAGATCATGGCGACGCCGAAGAGCATCACGGCGGAGGAGATGGCGCCGAGCAGGATGTACTTCGTCGCGGCCTCGGCGGAGCGGTTGTCGCCTCTGCCCAGCGCGACGAGGACGTAGAGGCAGAACGAAAGGAGTTCGACGGCGATGTAGGCGGTGAGGAGTTCCGCCGCGCCCGCCATGAGGCTCGCGCCGAGCGCGGCGAAGGCGAGGAGCGCGTAGAACTCGCCCGGGTGATGAATCCGCCGGTGGACGTAGTCGAGGGAGATGAGAATGACGGCGGCGGCGGCGGCGAGCGCGAGCGCCTTGAAGAAGAGCGCGTAGTCGTCGACGTAGATGAGGTGTTCGTAGAGGATTTCGGGCTCGTCGCGGCGGCCGATCAGCGCGGCGGCGAGCGCGACCGCGAACCCGATCAGCGTCATGGCGGCGAGAGAGCCGTTGCGCGCCTTTCGGGACGGCCAGGGGAGCGCGAAGTCCGCGACGAGCAAGAGCGCGCCGAGCCCGGCGAGGATGAACTCGGGAATGAGGAGCGTGAAGTCGGCCTGCATCGCTAGGGGAGCCCTCCGAGCGCGGCGTCGACGCCGGGCCTGATCACGTCGAGGAACGGCGCCGGCCATACGCCGACGATGAGGAGGGTCGCGGCGAGCGCGCCTGCGGCGGCTGTCTCACGCGGCGTAAGATCGGGAAGCGCGTCCCATTGCTTGTCGCGCTGGCCGAAGAACACGCGGGCGACGAGGCGGAGGATATACACGGCGGTGATGGCGGCGCCAATCACGCCGAGCGCGCCGAGAACGGGCTGCGTGCGGAACGCGCCGATGAACACGAGGACTTCGGCGATGAAGCCGCTGAGGCCGGGGAGTCCGAGCGAGGCGAGCCCGGCGATGACGAAGAAGGCCGCCGTCCAGCCCATGCGCGAGGCGAGGCCGTTCAGCAGGAGCGTGTCGCGGGTGTGGGCGCGTTCGTAGATTGCGCCGACGACGGCGAAGAAGAGAGCGGTCATTACTCCGTGCGAGAACATTTGCAGCGCCGCGCCCGTCAGCCCGACGCTGTCCATCGTGGCGATGCCCATCAGCACGTAGCCCATATGGCTCACGCTGGAGTAGCCGACGACGTACTTGAGGTCGGTCTGCGCCATCGCGGCTATCGCGCCGTAAATGACGTTCACCGTGCCGAGGATGAAGAGAACGAGCGACCAAGCGTCCATGCCCTCGGGCAGGAGCGTCATGCCCACGCGGATAATGCCGAACGCGCCGAGTTTCATCAGCACGCCGGCGTGGAGCATGCTGACGGAGGTCGGGGCGGCGACGTGGCCGTCGGGCGACCACGTGTGCAGCGGCCAGAGGCCGGCTAGCAAGCCGAAGCCGACCATCACGAGGGGGAAGACGGTTCGCTGGAAGCCGGACGACAGGGCGCCGTCCTGAACGGCGTCGCGCAAGGCGGTGATGTCGAACGTTCCGACGTCCGCCCAGACGTAGATGGCGATGACGGCGATCCAGACGAGCACGCTGGCGGCGACGATCATCAGCACGAGTTTGAGCGCGCCGTACTCTTTCGTCCGGGCGAAGTCCTTGAACGTGGAACTGGAGCCCCACACGGCGATGAGGAGGTACATCGGCACGATGGCGAGTTCGTAGAAGAAGAAGAAGAAGAAGAGGTCCAGCGAGGCGAACGTTCCGTAGACGCCCGCGATGAGAACGAAGAGGAGAACGTAGTACGCCTTGGCGTCGCGCTCGACGTTGGCGGCGATGATCGCGCCGGTGAGCGCGACGATGCCGGTGAGGAGGATCATCGGGGCGGCCACGCCGTCAACGCCCAGCCGGAAGTCTATGCCGACGGACTCCAGCCAGGGGCGGACCGTGACCATTTGGAACGTAGGGGCGCCTGCGGAGTGGTCGAACGCGACGAACACCCAGGCGGAGCCGGCCATAAGGAGCGCGCCGGAAGCGACGCCGACGCCGCGCGCCAGCGTTCGCGCCCCCGCGGGGACGGCGATGAGGACGCCCGCCGTGAGCATCGGCAGGTAGATGAGCCATTCGAGGACGCGCTGCTCCATAGGATTACGCTCCCAGCCAGAGGAGCAGCGCAAGCGCGGCGGCGCCGGCGGCGATGGCGATGCCGTAGTCGGCGAACAGGCCGGTGACGTGGGCGCGGAGCCGGCGGCCGGCGTTCATCGTGAGGAAGCCGGGGCGGTTCACGCCTTCGTCGTTGACGACGCGGCGGTCGAACCAGGCGAGCAACCCGCCGAGCCGGAGCGCGAGGCGGTCGATCATCCATTGATAGGCGTGGTCGAGGTAGAAGCGCTCGGAGACGACCTTATGGACGCGGGCGTAACGTTCGCGGAGCGCGTTCGCGCGGGAGGGGTCGCCGCGTCCGTAGAGGGCGTAGGCGACTGCGAGGCCGGCGAGCGTGAGGGCGCCGCCGCCGGCGGCCCAGAGCGGGCGGAACACGAAGGCGTGCGGCCCGTGCGCGGCGTCGTAGACGAACGTCCCTACGCCGCCGTACTCGCCTATGGGGAGCGCGATGAAGCCGGCTGCGACGGCGAGGACGGCGAGCAGCGCGAGCGGGGCGGCCATCGCGGGGGGCGACTCGCGGACGCGCTCGTTCTCGGGCTTGAGCCTTCCGAAAAAGACGACGAGGACGGCGCGGCCCATATAGAGCGCGCTCAGGACGACCGCGGCCAGGAAGAGGACGAGGAACACGGGGTTGAGGCCGTCGGAGACGGCGAGGAGGATCTCGTCTTTGCTCCAGAAGGCGTTGAGCGGCGGCAGGCCCGCGAGCGCGAGCGCGCCGATGACGAACGCGGCGGCGGTTACGGGCATTCGCTTCCTAAGGCCGCCCATCTTGCGAATGTCGGTCTCGTCGTGCGCGGCGTGCATCACGGAGCCGGCGGCGAGGAAGAGCATCGCCTTGGCGACGCCGTGCATCAGCAAGTGAAAGAGCGCGGCGGTGTAGCCGCCCGCGCCGAGCGCGAGCATCATAAATCCGAGGTGGCTCATCGTGGAGTAGGCGAGGATGCGCTTGAGGTCGGTCATTACGAGCGCCATCGCCGCGCCCATCAGCGCGGTCACGATGCCTACGGACGCGACGGCCAGTTGCGCGCTCCCGACCGCTTCGTAGAGGGGAAAGAGGCGGGCGACCAGGAACACGCCTGCGGTCACCATTGTCGCGGCGTGAATAAGGGCGCTGACGGGCGTCGGGCCCTCCATCGCGTCGGGCAGCCAGACGTGCAGGGGGAACTGGGCGGACTTGCCCATCGCGCCGAAGAAGATGAGGAACGCGCTCGCGGTCACGACGGCCTGATTCACCTCGGTGCCGTCGAGCGCGCCCATAATCGCGGCGATGTCGAACGTGCCGAACTCGACGACGAGCAGGGAGACGCCGATGAGGAGGCCGACGTCGCCGATGCGCGTGGTGACGAACGCCTTCTTCGCGGCCTCCGCCGCCGACCTGCGCTCGAACCAGAAGCCGATCAGCAGATAGGAGCAGAGGCCGACCAACTCCCACGCGACGTAGAGGAGGAGGAGGTTGTCGGCGAGAACGAGCATCAGCATGCTTGCGCTGAACAGCGAGTGGGAGGCGAAGTACCAGCCGACGCGCGGATCGTCCTTGCCGCCATGCCGCATATAGCCGAGCGAGTAGACCTGCACCGCGACGGAGACGAACGTGACGAGGGCGAGCATCACGATGGTCAGGGGGTCGACGATGATGCCCCAGCCGACCTCCAGGGGCCCCGCGCTGAACCACGGGCGCGGGAAGCGGTATTCGCCGACGCCTTTGTCCAGCATATCGGCCAGCACGGGCCAGAAGGCGGCGAACGCGAGAACGATGGCGAGCACGGAGAGGTGCTTGCCTTGCGCCGGCAGGAAATGGCGGAAGAGGGCGAGGAGCGCGAACGCTCCGAAGCCGAACACAGGGATGATCCACGCCTGCTCCATCGCCTAGCCCCTCATCGCGTCGATTTCGTCCATATTCACGTTGCCCCGGCTTCGGAACAAACGCATCACGATGGCGAGGGCGAGGCCGACTTCGGCGGCGGCGACGGTGATGACGAAGACCGCGATGACCTGTCCGGTGGAACTCTCGAACCCGCGGTAGGCGGCGACGGCGACGACGTAGACGTTGACGGCGTTGAGCATCAGTTCGACGGACATCAGGACGAGGACGGCGCTCTTTCTCGCCAGCACGCCGTACAAGCCGATGCAGAAGAGCCCGGCGCTGAGGAGTTGGAAGTGCAGGAGCGTCACGCGCGCCTCCGGCGGCGGTCGCGCCGGGAAGGCCGGGCGGGCTCCCGCTCGCCCGGCTCCGCGTCGGCGGGCGGCGCCTCGTCCTCCTCGCGCCCCGCCCGGCCAATCACGACCGCGCCGACGAGCGCGACGAGGAGCACGAGCGAGGCGATCTCGAACGGGACGGCCCAGACGACGAATAGGTCTTCGGCGAGCGTTTGGAACGGGACCGAGGCGCGGACGTCGGATCCGAAGAAGCCGGAGTCGGCGACGAAGGCGGCGGCCATGACGCCGAACAGGACGGCGGCGGCGAGCGCGGCGAACGGGCGGCGGCGGGCGTCCGCCTCGCCGAGATGCTCGGACGCGCGGGTGAGCATAAGGGCGAAGAGGATGACGATGGTGACGGCGCCGCCGTAGATGAGGAGTTGGGCGAGCGCGAGGAATTCGGCGTAGAGGAGGACGAACACGCCGGCGACCGCGCCCATCGCGGCGAGGAGGAAGAGGGCGGCGTGGACGATGTTGCGCGTCGTGACGACGCCGAACGCGGCGAAGAGCGCGAAGGCGGCGGCGGCGTAGAAGAGAACGGCGTTCACGACGCGCCGCCGGCCTCTCCGCCCGATGCGGGATCGGGCGCGGCCTCGCCGGGGCTCGCGGCGGCGGCCTTTTTCGCAAGCGCGGCGCCGGCGGCGTTTTTCTCCGGGTTGGCGGGCGTCCAGCCGCTCGTCTCCATATAGCGCCGGCCGAGTTGGAGCAAGAGCGGGAGGTCGGCGCGGGAGCCCGCGCGGGCGTAACTCGCCAGTTCGTGCTCGTAAGACATTTCGATGGCGTCGAATGAGCAGACGTCCACGCAGATGCCGCAGAGGATGCAGCGGTTCAGGTTGACCTCGAATTCCTCGATGATCTTGCGGCGGTGGCTCGACCCCTCGGCGAACTTGGGGTTGTCATGCATTTGAGCGCTCATGCACTGCGTTGGGCACTCGCGGACGCACACCATGCAGCCGGTGCAGAAGGGCTCGTCGGCGGTGTCGTCGGTGAGGAGCGCGGGGAAGCCCATATAGCGCTCCTGCACGGGAAGCCGCTGCTCCGGGTAGTGCGCCGTGACGGGCCGCCTAAGCAGCCAGCGGAAGGTCGTGAGCAAGCCCCGCATCGTCGCGATCATAGCCGCCGCCTCTCCGTTCGCGGCGCGGGCTCGACGGCGACGGCGCGCCGGGCGTAGCGCGCTGCGGTCTCGACGGCGTCGCCGCGCTGCGCGCGCAACTGAACGGCGCCGGCCGCGGCGAGCGCGGCGACCGACGTCAGCGTGAGCGTCCATACCGGCCAGCCGTAGAACTGCTGCGCGGCGACGGCGATGACGCTGACGAACCCGAGCGGGATGAGCGCCTTCCAGCCGACGCTCATCAGTTGGTCGATCCGCAGGCGCGGGAGGGTCGCTCGGACCCAGAAGATGACGACGGCGAGGAGGTAGGTTTTGCCGAGGAAGATGGCGGCGGCGGCGGGCGGCGGCGTCTCGCCGAAAGGCCACGACCATCCGCCGAGGAAGAGGAGCGCGCCAAGCGCGGCGACGACGAACGTGTTGACGTACTCCGCGAGGAAGAAGATCGCCCAGTGCGCTCCGCTGTACTCCACGAACGGCCCGCCGACCACTTCGGATTCGGCGAAGTAGATGTCGAACGGCGTTCTGCCGACCTCCGCGAGGCCGGCGACGAAGAATACGACGAAGGCGAGCGGCGCCAACGCAATGTAAGGGATGCTCGCCTGGGCGTCCACGATCTCCGTGAACCGCATCGTCCCCGCGAGCATCACGACGCTGAGCGCGGCGAGAATGAGGGGGATCTCGTAACTGACGAGTTGGGCGGCGGAGCGGAACCCGCCGAGCACGGCGTACTTGCTGTTGGACGACCAGCCCGCGAGGATGAGGCCGACGATGCTGAGCACGGAGACGGCGATGAAGAAGAAGACGCCGAAGTCGAGGCTTCGCAGCGCGAGGTCGGGGCTGAGGGGAATCGTCAGCCAGACGACGAAACTGGGGACGAACACGAGAATCGGGGCGGCGTAGAAGATCGCCCGGGACGAGGAGCCCGGGGAGACGTCCTCTTTGGTGACGAGTTTGATCGCGTCGGCGACAGGCTGTAAGAGTCCGAACGGGCCGACGCGGGTCGGGCCGACGCGCCCTTGCATCCGTCCCAGTTGCTTGCGCTCCAGCCACACGAGCGATATGCCGAGCGTCGTGACGAGCGTCAGGAGCGCGACGAGCGCGAGCGCGATTTTGCCCGCCGTGAGCGGCGTCACCGCGCCTTCCGGCTCGCCGAGGAAGGCGAGCGCGAGCGCGAACAGCGCGAGAAGCCCGGCGAGCGCGCCGGCCATAACGAGGGCGATGGCCAACTGGACGGGCTTCGACTTCACCGGTCCACCTCGCCGAGCACGATGTCGAGGGAGCCGAGTATGGCGACGGCGTCCGCGATGTAGGCGTTCCGCATCATCGGGCGGAGCGCGACGAGATTGCAGAACGAGGGCGCTCGCACCTTGACGCGGTAGGGCTTGTCCGTGCCGTCGCTCACGAGGAACACGCCGATGTCGCCGCGGGGATTTTCGCCGTGCGCGTAGACCTCGCCTTTGGGCGGCCTGGCGATGCGGCGTATCTGCGCCGTCACGGGGCCGTCCTCCATCTGATCGAGGCACTGCCTGACCATCGAGGCCGACTCGCGGCATTCCAAGACGCGCATATAGTACCTGTCCCAGCAGTCGCCGTTTTCGCCGATGGGGACTTTGTAGGAGAGGTAGGGATAGGCTTCGTAGGGGTAGTCTTTGCGGACGTCGTAGGCGACGCCGCTTGCGCGGAGGCTGGGGCCGGTGAGCCCGCAGGAGACGGCGGTTGGAGCGTCTATGACGCCGACGCCGCGCGTGCGGGCGAGGAACACCTCGTTGAAGGTCAGCAGGCGGTCGATTTCGTCCACGCCGCGCTCGACGTCGTCAAGGAGGGCGCGGACGCGGGGGGCGAAGTCCGGGGGGACGTCTTCCTTGACGCCGCCGATGCGGATGAAGTTGTGCATCATTCGGGCGCCGGTGACGGACTCGAACAGGTTTTGGATGCGCTCGCGCTCGCGGAAGCCGTACATAATCGGGGTCATGCCGCCGAGGTCTATGGCGTAGGTTCCGAGGAAGAGGAGGTGGCTGGCGAGGCGGTTCAGTTCGGCGAGGATCGTCCGGATGTACTGGGCGCGCTCCGGGGGCTCGACGGCCATGAGGCGCTCGGCGGCGCGGCAGAAGATCAGTTCGTTGTTGAGGTTGGACACGTAGTCCAGGCGGTCGAAGAGGGTGACGACCTGGCCGTAACTCTCGTTCTCGGCGAGTTTCTCGGAGCCGCGGTGGAGGTAGCCGATGTGGGGCGTCACGTCCGCGACGCGCTCGCCGTCCACGGTGAGCACCATTCGGAAGACGCCGTGGGTCGCGGGGTGCTGCGGCCCCATATTCAGCATCATATCGACGGTTTCGTAAGGCGTTTGCGTTTGCGCCGCCATGCCTACCACTCCTCGTAGTCGTGGAGCGGGAAACTCTTGAGCCCGGGGCGCCCCTCGAAGCCTTCGTAGAGCAGGAGCGGCGAGAGGTCGGGGTTGCCGTCGAACCGCGCGCCGAACAGGTCGTGCGTCTCGCGCTCGTGCCAGCCCGCCGCCTCCCACAGGCCGACGAGGGAGTCGGCGCGCGCGTCGTCGGGCGGGAGGTCGACTTTGAGGATGGCCTTGTGGCCTTGCGTGAGGGAGAAGAGCACGTAGTTGAGTTCGATGCGCTCCTCGTAGTCCACCGCGAGCAGGCAATGGAGCATATCCATCGCCAGGTTGGGGCTGGAGGCGCAGGCGGACGCGGCGCGGAGGAGGTCGCGGCGGTCGATGCGCGCCCACGGCACGTCGTCGCGTCCGCCGGACTCGATCATCAGGTCGCGGAGCGCGAGGCGGAGGGCGCCCGCCGAGCGCTCGCCGCGGGGATTGAGGACTTCCTCCGCCGTCTCGACCGGCGGGCCGCGGCGGGCGGCGGGGGGCGGGGCGGCTTGCTCGCCGGCGGGCGTCTGCTCAGTCATTCGCGGCCTCGTCGTTGGACGCGGGCGTGGATTCGGCGGGCGGGGGCGTCTCGACCGTGACGGGGGCGCTCCGCTCGCCTTCCTTCGCGTCGCGCTTGATCTTCTCCTGCAGTTTGACGATGCCGTCCATCAGCGCTTCCGGCCTGGGCGGGCATCCGGGCACATACACGTCGACCGGCACGAGGTGGTCGACGCCCATAACGACGCTGTAGGAGCGGTAGTAGGGCCCGCCGCTCGTCGCGCAGGTGCCCATGGCGATGACCCACTTGGGGTCGGGCATCTGCTCGTAGAGGAGTTTGATGGGCTCCGCCATTTTCTTGACGACGGTGCCCGCGACGATCATCACGTCGGACTGCCGGGGGGACGGCCACGTGACGACGCCGAACCTGTCGAGGTCGTGGTGCGCCATGTGGGTGGAGATCATTTCGATGGCGCAACAGGCGAGGCCGAAGGTGAGCGTCCAGAGAGAGTTGCTTCTGCCGAGCGCGGCGAGTTCGTCGAGTTTGGCCGTCACGACGCCGGGCGCCGCGCCCTTGACGAGGTTGGCGGCGGGGCGGTTGCCCTTGCCGGACGAGACGGCGCCGCCCTCCGGCGAATCGAAGAACCGGCCCTCCTTCGGCCTGCTCCACGCGACGGGGCGGAGCGCGGGGAGTTCGGGGCGGCGCTCTATCTCCATCGGAGCGCCCCCTTTCGCCAAGCGTAGGCGACGCCGAGCAGCAGGACGGCGATGAAGAGCATCATCGCGTAGAACACGTAACCGGGGATTCCGGACTCCGCGAAAACGAGCGCCCAGGGAAAGAGGAAGACGGCCTCGACGTCGAAGATCAGGAAGAGGATGGCGTAGATGTAGTAGCGGACGTTGAACTGCGTCCAGTTCAGGGGCGTGGGGAGAATGCCGGACTCGTAGGCGACGGCCTTCGCCGCCGACGGCCTGCGCGGGGACAGCAGCGCCGACGCCGCGAGCATCGCGCCCATCGCCGCGGCGCCGACCGCGAACGCAAGCAGGACCGCCGTCCAGTTGACGGCGTAGCCTTCAGGGATCATTCGCTCCTCGAGCGGGACCGATTGTCCGTCTATCTTCTTTCGTAGAGGGGGCGTCTGTCAAACGCGGGGCCTCGCCTTTGGGGGAGATTCCCGCGTAGGCGGACGCATTCAGTAGGTTACCGCTTTCGAGGGAATGACGAGGGCCCCCGGGGGAATAGGGAGACAGGGCGCTGCGCACCCTGCCTATGGCGCTTGCGCGCCGAATGGGTTCCTGCCTACGCAGGAATGACGGTCATTATAGGCGAGCGCGTTCGGCGCGCCGTTGGGGGCGGGAATCCCGCCTACGCGGGAATGACGGGCAGATGGCGCGGGGGGCGGGCAGGGCGGGGCAGGGGAAATAGAGGGCGCTTCGTTGTCACCCGGCGCGGACGTCTTCGGCGGCGCGGGGGAGGAGGGGGAGGAGGTCGCCGGCGAGCATGCCGGCGGAGCCGTTGGCGGCGCGCCAGCGCTCGGCGGCGGCGGCGTGCAGGTGAACGCCCGCGACGGCGGCCTCGTAAGGCTCCATTCCCTGGGCGAGAAGGCCGCCGATGACGCCGGCGAGGACGTCGCCGGAGCCCGCGACGGCGAGCGCGGGGTTGGCGAACGGGCTAATGGCGGCGCGTCCGTCGGGGGCGGCGACGACGGTGTGCGCTCCCTTGAGCGCGACGACTTGCCCCCATCTGCGGGCGGCGGCGGACGCGGCGGCGGTCCGGTCGCGCTGAATCTCGTAAGTTGGGAGCGCGAGCAGGCGGCTCATCTCGCCCGGATGGGGAGTGAGCACGGCGTTGGCCGCGAGGCGCGACGGCCAGTCGTAGACGCCCGCGAGGATATTGAGGGCGTCAGCGTCGAGCGCGACGGGCGGAGTGATCGCCGGCGGCGCGAGGAGGAGCGCGCGCAGGAAGGCGGCGGATGCGTCGCCCGCGCCGAGCCCCGGGCCGATGACGGCGGCGGACGCGGCGTCGAGCGCCTCGCGGGCGGCGGCCGCGGCGTCGGGGTCGACGGCGCCGGTTGAGGTTTCGGCGAGCGGCGTGTGGACGGGCTCGAGGAGTTGGGCGGCGGCGGCGCGGCTCGCGCTTTCGGGGGCGGCGACGCGGACGATTCCCGCGCCCGCGCGGTAGGCGGCGGCGGCGGCGAGCACGGGCGCGCCTGAGAATTCGCGGCTTCCCCCGACGACAAGGACGGCGCCGAAACTGCCCTTGTGGGCGTCGCCGGGCCTCGCGGGGAGCAGCGGGCGGACGAGGGCGGCGTCGGCGAGGTCAAGGGGCAGTCCGTCGTCGACGCCGTCGGGCAGGCCGATGGGGAGAGTTTGGAGTTCGCCAACGGCGGCCGCGCCGGGAAACTGGAGCAGGCCGCGCTTCGGGGCGCCGAGCGCGAGCGTGACGTCGGCGGGGAAGCAGGATTCGGCGAGTTCGCCGGCGTCGGCGCCGACGCCGGTGGGGACGTCGACGGCTACGAACAGCGGCTGGTTGGCGCGCGTCTTCATTTGGGCGACGGCCTCGACGACGGAGAGGATGGGGGGCTCGAGGCCGGGGCGCGCTCCGACGCCGAGGATCGCGTCGATCACGAGGTCGGCGAGGGAGACGTAACTGCCGAGTTGCCAGCAGTCTCTGTCCTCGGACGCCTCGACGACGCGGCATCGGCGCTCGCGGCACTCCTCGAACTTGTCGTCTCTGCGGCGGGCGGCGGCCATATAGAGCGTGACGACGGCGCCCCAGTCGGCGAGGTATCGGGCCGCGACCATGCCGTCGCCGCCGTTGTTGCCGGGGCCGACGAGGACGACGACGCGCTTGCCGCGGACGCCGTCGAGTCGCTGGGCGGCGTTGCGCGCGACGGCGAGGCCGGCGCTTTCCATAAGGGCGTCGGGGGAGACGCCCGCCTCGCCGGCGCGGGCTTCGAGGAGGCGCATCTCTTCCGTCGTGACGACTTTCATCGGACTCTCGCGACGACGGAGGCCACGGCGTAGGCGCGGGAGTGGGAGAGGCTGACGGCGAGGCGGTCGACGCCGAGCGCGTTGGCGCGGGCGACGGCGCGTCCGTGCAGGGCGATGCCGGGCTCGCCGGAGCGGTTGCGCGTGACCTCGACCTCGCGCCATCCGACGCCTCGCGTCCCCGTGCCGAGGGCTTTCATCGCGGCCTCTTTCGCGGCGAATCGGGCGGCGAGTTGGGGGGCGCGCCCTCTGCAGTAGGCGATTTCGCCGTCGGTGTAGACGCGCTCGAGGAAGCGGGAGCCGAACCGCTCCAGCGTAGCGGCGACGCGGTCTATCTCGATGAGGTCAACGCCGACGGCGACGTCTTGCACTTCGTCCCTCCCTGCGCGCCGCTCGCGCTGTCGGTCCGCCTCCGGCGGGGCGAGCCTGGCGGCGTTTTTGCGAAACAGCGCTCAAAAGCGCTCATTCGCGCTCACTCCTCTCCTCGGACGGGGGCGGCCGGAACGCTCCATTGGGGTCAGGATAGCGGAGGGCGTAGCGGAACGCAATGACCGTGTGTCATAATAACGGGAACGGCTTGGGGAAGGCGCGGGACGGGGTTGCTCCGGCGGACGGAATTCGGCGCGGCGCGGGCTCGACGGGCGGGTTTTTTGGGGCAGAGGGAGGGCCGGGGGGCGGTGAGCACTTTATGAGCGCCGTTTGAGCACTCCACGAGCGCTGAATGAGCACTTTTTAGCGCCGAATGAGCGCCGTTTGAGCACTGGGGTTGGGCCGGGGGAGGCGGGAATCCCGCCTACGCGGGAATGACGGAGGAGGGGGTAGGTTCCCGCTTTCGCGGGAATGACGATGCGCCTGGGGACCGGGGAGACGGGGCTTGCGCCCCGTCCGCAGTACCCTCTCCCGCCGCGTTCGCGGCGTCCTCTCCCCTTGTAGGGAGAGGGGGAATTCGGCGCTTGCGCGACCCGCCCGATGGGGCGAGATTCCCGCTTTCGCGGGAATGATGGTCAGGGGGATAGGGGAGACGGGGCGCGACGCGCCCCGACCGCAGTACCCTCTCCGCCGCGTTCACGGCGTCCTCTCCCCTTCTAGGGAGAGGGGGAATTCGGCGGTGTTCGGCGCATGCCCATCGCCTGGAGCGCCTTGCGCTACCGGCGCCCGCTGAGGCGCTTCTGGAGCGAGCAGCAAGCGCAACGCTTCAAATGTGAATCCAGATTCCCGCCTACGCGAGAACGACGATTAGGTTGCAAGGGTCTTCGCTAGGAGGACGGCGCTAGCCGCGCAGGTCGTTGCGGGGCGGGGAGGCGTCGCCGGGGTCTTGGGGGACAGCCTCTATGGCGCGCTCTAGGGCGGCGACTTCGGCGAACTCTTCGTCCAGCAGTTTGTAGCAGCGCTCGACGTAGAGTTGGGCGAGGCGGGCGCCCTCCCCCGATGCGTCGCCCGCCGCCTTGCGGACGCGCTCGCCCCAGTAGTGGTTGGGGAGCGCGCGGGCAAGCGCGTCGAGGGAGGCGTCGGTCTCGGCGGCGAGCGCGGCGTCCTGCGACTCCAGCGCGAACCGCATCGTTCCGACGAGTTTGGAGAGTTCGGCGAGGCGGTCGCGGTCGTTCATCAGTTCGTAGAGGACATGCTGGACGTTGCCGCCGGCGTCAGCGGGGCCTTCGACCTGCGGGGGCGCGGACGGGGCGACGGGGACGGCGTCGATGCGGGCGCGGTAGAGCGATTCGTATTCGCCGAGCGCTTCGGCGGTTTGGCGCATCGCGGCCTGCATATCGCCGAGGACGACGTCGCCGCCCCAGATCAGGTCGTCGCCGCGGACCTCGGCGAGGCGGCGCAGAGGCTCTATGGTCTCGACGGCTTCGGGGATGGGGGGCGCGGCGAAGTAGCCTCCGCCCTCGGCGAGCATCTCGCCCGCGAGCGTTCCGAGTTGGGCGGCGAGCATCGGCGGGAGGTATTTGCTCACGTCCATCTTGACGGGCAGGAGGACGAGGTAGGTGGCGAGGAGGCCGGTCGAGGGCGCGCCGAAGTAGAGGATGGCGTGCCCTCTGGGTTGGGACGGGTCGCCGATCTCAAACGTGAGCGCCACGCGCAGCCTCCTATGGCCCCCGCCATTATAGCGCGGGGCTGGGGACTAGAGACGGGGCTGGGGCGCGGGGCAGTAGGTTGCGCTCCGTTGATGGGGGGCGATGTTGCGGACAGCGCGAGGGGCGGGCTCGTTCCGAGCCCGCCCCTTTTGCGGTCGGGTTGCGCGTTACAGCTAGCGTTGCGGCAGCCGCGCCGCCGGTTGGCTAGCAGGAGCGCGACTCCTGCGGGACGCCGTAGAGGTCGGCGAAGAGTTGGCACGCCTCGGGCGTGAAGTCTTTGGCCTTCTCGATGTCGGCGCGCAGGATGGAGGGGTCGCCGTAGTTGATCTCGCGGGAGAGGGCGGCGGCGCTGTCGATGAACTCCTGATCCTCCGTGATCTGCCTGAAGGCGCGGCGCCACGTCTGCACGATGTCGTCGGGCGTGCCCGGCGCCAGCACGAACATTCGCGTCATGGACTCCAGGTTCTGGGCGAGGAGGAAGGCGGCCTTCTGCTGCTCGTTGGCGTCGACGACGTCGAAGAGGTGGGGAACGTCCTCTGAGCGCAGGCCGGTGTTCATCTTGTCGAGGAAGGTCTGGCTGACGGGCGTCCGCCAGTAGAAGAGGGGCATCAGTTTGCGCTCCTCGTACCACCGCGGGTAGAGCGGGTCGATGAAGAACGTGTCGCAGCGGTCGGTGGCGTCGAGGTCGTTGCTGTTGATCGCGCGCTGGACATCGGCGGTGCCTTCGTAGCCAAGGATGACTTTGACGGGAGCGCCGAGCGCCTCGGCGAATTGGCCGCCGATGGCGTTGCCGCCGAGCGCGGAGGTGCCGAATTTGATGGGCTCGCCAAGCGCGAGCATTTCGTCCCAGTTCTCGGCGAGGTCGCGGCGGATGCAGAGGGCGGCGTGCGTCTGAATGAGGTTCGGCGTGCCGATCATAACGACGGTGTTGAGGTCGAAGTCGTCGAGGTCGGCGCCCGCCGCTTCGGCGGCCGGGTGGCGGTTGGCCATCGGGTGCGTGGTGAGGCCGTCGGGCCTGGAGCGCATCGTTTCCTGCAGGGCGCGGAGTCCGCCTCCGCCGGGGAGGTTGGAGACGATGACGCGGGGGTTGCCCGGCATCAGGCGCTCGATGCCTTTGGCGAGGAGGCGGGAGTAGGCGTCGTAGCCGCCGCCGGGAGAGAAGCCGACGATGATCTTGATCGTCTTGCCGGAGAAGTACTCCTCGGCGTCGAAGCCGGGCGCGGGCGGGATGGGCGTGGGGGTCGCGCGGGGCGTAGGCGTCGCGGGAGCGGACGTCGTGCCGCGGCTGGGGGTAGGCGTGGGCGCGACGTCGCCCATCATCGCGGTGGGCGTCGGTTCGGGCCGAGGGGTAGGCGTCGGTTCGGGGGTTGGGGTTGGGTCGGCTCCGCAGGCGGCGAAGACCGCGAGCGTCGCGGCGCCGAGCGCGGCGAGGGCGAAAGTTCTGCTAGCCCGGAACATGCTTATCCTCCCTGTTGCGAGGCGCCGGCGCGAACGCTGCGCGCAAGCGTTCCCATCATCATAGCGCCGCAGGAGCGCAAGGGCAAGCGCCGCGATTCGGGCGTTGCGATTTCGGCGCGAGGCGGGTATGTTGCGCCTATCCGCGGGTCTCCGCCCGCGCAGGGGCTATAGCGGAGGCCCGGCAAGGAGGCGCATCAGTGAAGATATCCAACGTTCGCGCGACCACCTACAACGTTCCCGTTCCCGTTCCGCTGCTCGACGAGCCGGTTATGCGCCCGTTCGTTCTGTGCGCGGTCGAGACGGACGCGGGCGTGACGGGCTACGGCATCACGGGGCCTATTCAGCGGAAGGCGGCGCGGGAGCATCTCAACGCGGAGTTGGGGCCGCTCGTTCTGGGGATGGATCCGTTCGAGACGGAGCGCGTCTGGCACGCCTGCTACGTCGAGCACAATCCGCGGTCGCAGACGGGGGCGTGGTCGTCGGCGGTCAGCGCGCTGGACATCGCGCTGTGGGACATCAAGGGGAAGGCGCTGGAATTGCCGGTTTGGCGTCTGCTGGGCGGGGCGCAGGCGCGGGTTCCGGCCTACGTCACGTTCGGGCTGCCGGAGTACACGGAGGAGCAGTTGGTTCGGGTCGCCCTGGATTTCGCCGCGCGGGGCGAGGACAAACTGAAGATGGTGGTGGGCGTTGCGGGCGACCATCAGGGCTGGCGCGAGGACGCGGCGCGGGTGCGGGCGGTTCGGGAGGCGGTTGGGCCGGGCGTTCAGTTGTCTATGGACGCGAACTATATGCTGCAGTTCAACAACGCGCTGAACTTGGCGAAGGCGGTTGAGGATTGCGGGGTCGAGTGGTTCGAGGAGCCGGTTTGGGGGAACGACGCGGCGCTGCTGCGGGACTTGCGGATGCGGACGAGCATACCGATTTCGGCGGGGCAGAACGAGGGGCATCGCTTTCGGGCGCGGGAACTGCTCGTGAACGGCGCGGTGGATATTCTGCAGCCGAACGTCGTCTATTGCGGGGGCTACACGGAGGGGATGAAGATCGCGGCGCTGGCGCAAGCGTTCAACCTGCCGATCGCCAACGGCGGCGGGTGGCCGCATCACAATATGCACTTGCAGGCGGCGGCACCGAACGGCTGGCGGATCGAGTACCACTACGTAATGTGGAAGTGCGGAGAGATGGCGTTCGAGGGCTGCGTCGGCCCGGAGCGGGGTTGGACGGCGATGCCGGAGACGCCCGGGTTGGGGCTGGAGCCGAAATGGGACGCGCTGCGCGACTGGGAGGAGTGAGGGGGGAGGAGGAGAGGGGAGATGAGGAGAGGATCAGGTTCTTATGGGAGACAACCTCTCGGCTACTGTCCGCAGTACCCTCTCCCGCCCCCCTCCCCCCGCGCGCTTGCCGCGCCGCCCCGCGCTCCGTATAATCCCCCCATCCTCATTTGCGTCCGCGCCCAGCGGAAGGAGCCCAGCACGTGCCTGACGCCAATGTCATCCAAGCCGCGAAAGACCACTTCGGCGCGCTCGTCGAGCAGCAACTCGAGCGCGTGGAGCGCCTCAAGTCCGCGCCGCCTCCCGTCGACTACGCCGGCGTAAGCCCCATCGTCATCGGAATGCTCGGCGGCGACGGCATCGGCCCCACCATCGCCTACGAGTCCCAGCGCGTCCTCGAGCAACTGCTCGCCGACCAGGTCGCCAACGGCAAGGTCGAGTTCCGCAACATCGAGGGCCTCACCATCGAGAACCGCGCCGCCAAACTGCAGTCCATCCCCGACGACGCGCTGGCGGAGATCAAGGAGTGCCACGTCACGCTCAAGGGGCCCACGCACACGCCGGAGAAGGGCGACGGCTGGCCGAACATCGAGAGCGCGAACGTCTCGATGCGGAAGGCGCTCGACCTCTTCGCCAACGTCCGCCCCGTCCGCATACCCGCCGAGGACATAGACTGGACGTTCTTCCGCGAGAACACGGAGGATATGTACGCGCTCGGCTCCAACGGCATCAACGTGACCGACGACCTCGCCATGGACTTCCGCGTCATCACGACGCAGGGCTCGCGGCGCATCATCAACGCCGCCTTCGCCCACGCCCAAAAGACGGGCAAGGAGCGCGTGACCATCGTCACCAAGGCCAACATCGTCAAGACGACGGACGGCAAGTTCCTCGACGTCGCCCGGGAGGTCGCCGAGCGCTACCCCGGCATCTCGTGGGACGCCTGGTACATCGACATTATGACGGCCAAACTGATCGACACGGCGCGCCGCAACGAGTTCCAAGTCCTCGCACTGCCGAATATGTACGGCGACATCCTCACCGACGAGGCGGCGCAGATTCAGGGCGGCGTCGGCACGGCGGGCTCCGCCAACATCGGAACCGCCTACGCGATGTTCGAGGCGATCCACGGCAGCGCCCCGCGCATGGTCGTCGAGGGCCGCGCCCAGTACGCCGACCCCTCCTCAATGATCCGCGCGGGCGCGATGCTCCTCGATCACATCGGCTTCGCCGACCTTGCGCAGAAAGTCAACATGGCGCTGGACGTCTGCGGCCAGTACGAGCGCAAGGCCGTCACCACCGGACGCGACACGGGCGCGACCACCGCCGAGTTCGGCGACTACGTCGTCGCAACCGTCAGCGACTCCAACCTCAAGAACACGTGGGAAGGCTACGTCTACGCCTAGCCGCTAGGGCAAGAGGTAGGGACGATGGACATCTGGGACGATTTCTTCGGGACAGGCAGCGGGCGCAGGCGCCCCTCGCTGAAGGACTGGAAGGGAATGCTGCACACGGTGCAGAAGGGCAAGTGCATGTATTGCGGAGTGAAACTCCGCGAAGGAGATGGGGAGGTAGACCACAAGACCCGCGCCTTCTCTCGGGGTAGGGAAGGAAACCCCCAAGAACATGCAACTGCTGTGCGCACCCTGCAACCGCCGCAAGGGCGACCTTACCGACGCGCAGTTCCGCAAACGGTTCGCGTCCGTCCTTCCCGCAACATTGCCGCCGGTCAGGTCCATACCGCTTGCCAAGTTCGAGGCGGTGGCGAAGGAGGTTGCGGCGAAAAAGGCGAAGACCGCGCAGAAACGCAGGGAGCGCGACCCCTTCAGGTTCTAATCCACGATAAGGAGCAAGGGAGCGACCGATATGGCGAAACTCGAAGGGAAGGTCGGTCTGCGCCCGTCCGCCCCAAGGACGACGCGGCAGCCGAAGATGGTGGAAGGGCATAGCGTCCACCGCGATCGGTTCCTGCGCCACGCCGAGGAAATGCTAGACAAGCGCGACCGGCTGCAAGCGTCGGAGAAGATATGGGGCGCCGCCGCTCACGCGGTCAAACAGGTCGCGCGCCGTCGCCGGTGGCCCTGCTCCTCCCATGAGGACTTGCGGGACATCGCCCGCTACCTGAGCGACAAAGGCTCCTACCTGAGCGGCGAGACTGATTCGCTCTTCATCGGCTTCAAGGCGGCGGAGTCGTACCACGAGAACTTCTACAGGGACACTCTGTCGGTGCCGGACATCCGAAGAGGATTGCGGAACGCCGAGCGGTTGGTGTCTCTCCTGACGACGTTAGACGAGACGCTGCCTCTCTCCCTCGCGCCGCCGCGCGGGAGAGACTACAAGGGCTACGAGAAGCGGCATCAGCGAGCGTTAGCGCGCGCGCCGTAAGAAGCGCGGAAGCGCAGGGAGCGCGACCCTTTCGGTTCCAACCCACGATAAGGAGCAAGACGAGCAAATGCCACGCAAGAAAGCCGCCGTCGTCGGCGCGGGAAACGTCGGCGCGACCACCGCCCAGCGCCTCTACGAGCGCGGATACATAGACGTCGTCCTCGTGGACGTCGTTGAGGATATGCCCCAGGGCAAAGCCCTCGACATCGCCGAGTCCGGCCCCGTGCTGGGCATAGACGCGGCGATCACCGGATCGAACGGCTACGACGAGACGTCTGGCTCCGACGTCGTCGTCGTCACGGCGGGCATCGCCCGCAAGCCGGGGATGAGCCGCGACGACCTCCTCTTCACGAATATGAAAATCGTCGGCTCTGTCGTCGGCGAGGTCGTCAGCCGCTCCCCGGACGCGGCGCTCATCGTCGTCTCCAACCCGCTCGACGCGATGGTGCAGCACGCCTACTCGCTCGCGGGGCTGCCCAAGAGCCGCGTCGTCGGCATGGCCGGCGTGCTCGACACCGCGCGCTTCCGAACGTTCCTCGCGCGGGAGTTGGGCGTCTCCGTCAAAGACGTGCAGGCGTACGTGCTCGGCGGGCACGGCGACCAGATGGTGCCGCTCACGAAATACACCACGGTCGGAGGCGTTCCGATCAGCGACCTGCTGAGCGCGGAGGCGCTGGAGCGCATCGTCAAGCGGACGCAGGGCGGCGGCGGCGAGATCGTCGCGCTCCTCAAGACGGGCAGCGCGTTCTACGCGCCATCCGCGGCCGTCGCCGAAATGGTCGACGCCATCCTCCTGGACCAGAAGCGACTGCTCCCCTGCGCCGCGCTCCTCGAGGGCGAGTACGGCATCGACGGCGTCTATATGGGCGTTCCCGTCATCCTCGGAGCGGGCGGCGTCGAGCGCGTCGTCGAACTCGACCTCACGGCGGACGAGAAGGCCGCGCTCGACAAGTCGGCGGACGCTGTCCGCGAACTCGTCGAGGTGATGGCGACCGCCCCCGCGAACTGACGCGAGGCCGTCTTGCCCAACCGCGTCATTCCGCTCGAGCCCGTTCCGCCGGGCGGCGGCGATGACGGCGACCGCGGCGCGCTCGCGTTCACCGACGTCGTCGTTCTCCTGCACCTGCAGGCCGCGCCATCCCAAGAGCATGGGCGCGACACGCTCTTCGAGAGCGACCCCGTCGCGGAGGCCGCCGTCGGCGCCTTCGGCTTGGGCTGCGCCGTCGGCGTGGACTTCCCCGACCGCGTCCTCCCCATCCTGGAGCAGACGCATCCGGGCGAGTCGGAGCGCATCGCGGCGGAGTGCGCCGAGCCCCTGGAGCGCCAAGTCGCCGCCGCCCGGCAGTCCACCGAGACGCTCGCCGCCGACGATTTCCTCTACGACCTGCTCGAGACGCTGGACGAAACGGAGCGCGTTGACGCGGAGACGGCGCAGAACGCGGTCAGCATGAGTTTCGAGTACGGGCTGCTGCTCGCCCGCGTGAGCCGCTCCGCCGCGCTCGTCCTCCGCAACGCCGTCAACCGCTCGCTGGAGGACGCGATGCGCGCCCCGCCCCCGGGCGCCCTGCCACCGGAGGAAGACGCCCCCGCGCCATCTGCGCCCCCGCTGGAGGGAGAGGAAAACGCTCCTCCGTTCGAGTCGCTGCAGGAACTCGCCGCCGAAATGATGGCCGCCTACGAAGCGGACGTTGGATTTGGGGAGTAGGGGGAAATCCTGTCAGTGTTAAACGGCGGCTGCCAACGCGAAGCGGGTTCTATTGTGATGAGCGGCGCGCGTTAGAGCGGCTCGATGACGACTGCTCCGCCCTCGGCGACGTCCATCGTCACGCGGCTGCCGTCGAGCAAGGCCATGCCCACGAGCGGCTCGACGCCGAGGGCGTGGAGGCGCTCGGTCCGGTGTTCTCCGTCCCAGATCACGTTCGCCAAGTAGACCTCGCAGTTCCCAGACTCCCCATTTGCGAACCTGACCTCTTCCGGCTGGGGACTGGACAGCCCTAGCCGTTGGACGTCTGGCGCGGGCAGCGCAACCGCTCCGGTGAAGCCGGTGTCCATGACCGCTTGGAACCGCCGCAGAGCGCCGTCCTTCCCCATAACGGACACGGTTACGATGGGAACGAGGCCCCTGACTACGCCGCTAGCCATCCTTGTCCACTTGCAGTCCACCGAAGGCGTGGACGGTTTGGAAGCCGACCCGCTTTCTCCATATCTCCGCGTCGGGGCGGCGCGCGAGAAGCCGCATCTCCGCAGAGACTTCGTCCCGCGGATTCGCCACCATCTCGTAGTCGCCCGTGCGGATGTCTATGACGACGATCTTGCCCGTCTCCTGCGGGTAGACGAGCGGGCGCACCTTCTCGCGGTAGATCGCTTTCCCGCGCTCCCCGACGCTCTTGCGGCGGAAGGGCAGTCTGACGTTCATCGGCTTCTCCTCCGGCGGATTGCGGCGCCCGTCGGCGAGTCTATGCCCTCCGCGCGAGGCGGGGCAACGCCCGCATGTCCCGGCGGCGGGGACGCTCCGGCGATGGGCGGCGCCCGCCGGGCTAATCCGGCTGAGCGCCGCCCTCCGTCGTCTTGCCCGGGCGGCGCCGCCCCGCGCTAACCGGAGCCCGACGCCGCGAGCGGGCCGAAGTAGTGCTCGTACCAGCCGGAGCCGAAGATCAGGCCGTCGCGCTTCACGACCCACGACCTCTTGATCTCCTGTTGCATCGACTCCAGGTTGAGGAACACGTACTCCACCCACTTGCCCGATTCGGGCGCGGCGAGCATCTCCGGCCCGAACTCGTAACCGGTCACGTCCGTCCCCAGAGGGCCGTTCAGGTTCTGGCCGCGAACGTCCGGGTTGGGGTGCGCGACGTTGACGCCGTCCGCGTCGATGATGAAGACGTACCACTCGCCGTCCGTGTTGTCCGCGTCGTTGTAGTAAGCCTTCGCCGCGTCTAGGCCGTCGCGCTCGTAGCGGCGCAGCGCGTCCTCCACGAACGCGACCGTGTAGGCGCGCGGGTCGGCTTTCGTCGGCGCGGCCTGCGACGACCGCTCGTACCAGCCGGAGCCGAACAGCAGCCCGTCGTGCCGGACGACCCACGCGTGCTTCAGTTCGACGGCGCCGCCCCGCGCGGGGTTGCGGTAGCGGTAGTTCACCCACTTGCCCGCTCCCGTCGCCGTGATCATATCCGCGCCGAATTCGTAGCCGGTGATGTCCGTGCCGGCCGGGCCCGCGATGTCCATGCCGACGTTGTCGGGAAGAGTCGCGTGGGCGACGATGCGGTTGTCCTCGTCGGCGATGAAGACGTACCACTCGCCGTCCACGCTTTCGGGCGTGTTGTAGTAGGCGATCGCCGCCTCGCGGCCCTGGCTCATATAGCGGCTGATCGCCGCTTGCGTGAAGGCTTTGGTGTAGGCGCCGGGCTCGGACTTCGTAGGCGCGGGCTCGAACGTCCGCTCGTACCAGCCGGAGCCGAACACCAGCCCGTCGCGGCGGACGACCCAGGAATGCTTGGCGTTCTGCCGCCCCGTCTCCGGGTTGAGGAAGACGTAACTCACCCAGTTCCCGTCCTCGGTCGCCTCCGCGAGTTCCGCGCCGTAGGCGTACCCGGTCACGTCCGTCCTCGTCGTAATGTCGAGGCCGACGCGCGCCGGAAAGCCTCCCTGAGCGATGATGCGGTCGTCCTCGCCGATGATGAAGACGTACCACTCGCCGTCGTTGCCGTCGCCGGAGTTGTAGTAGTCAACCGTCGATTGGCGTCCGTCCCGCTCGTAGCGGTCAATCGCCGATTGCACGAACGCCTGCGTGAACGCGCCCGGCTCGGACTTCGTCGGCGCGTCGCCGGTTGGAGCGAGGGGCGGGGCGCCTGCCGGGCCGGCGGGGCCTTGCGCTCCTGCAGGGCCTCGCGCCCCGGCGGGGCCTCGCGCCCCTACGGAGCCTCGCGCTCCGGCGGGGCCTGCGGGGCCTTGCGGGCCGGCCGCGCCCTGAGGGCCAGCCGGGCCTGGGTCGCCGGCGGGGCCGCTGTCGCCGGCCGGGCCGGCGGGGCCTTGCTGTCCGGCCGCCCCGGGCGGGCCTGCTGGACCCTCCGGCCCCTGCGCGCCCTCCGCGCCCTGGCACGCCGCGGCCATAAGGCCGAGCGCCATAAGCAGAACCGCCGCAATCGCCCACTGCCGCATTTCGAGACTCCTCCTAGCGGGTTCCGCGCCGCGTTTCGCCGGGGCGCGGGCGTTGTTAGACCCTGACGCTCGCCTTCTCCATAAGCGGCTTCGCGCTGACGATGTGCCGCCCCAAGCCCAGTTCCTTGCGCGGGAGGCCCATCGCCATGCCGATCATCTGCGGGAGATGGAGAATCGGCAGATTGATCTTCTCGCCGCGCTGAGAGGCCGCCTTGGGCTGCTGCCCGTCCAAGTTCAGATGGCAGAGCGGGCACGGCGTGACCATCGCGTCCGCTCCGTGATCGCGCGCGCTCGTCGTGTGATTGGCGACCATCGCCATCGAGTTGCGCTCGTTGATGAGCATAATCGGAAACCCGCAGCACTTCGTCCGCCCGGGGAAGTTGACGGGCTCCGCTCCGCAGGCTTCGATGATGCGCTCCAGATACTGCTCGCGCCCGGGATTCTCGTCGAGCCCCAGCGCCCACGACGGGCGGAGGATGTAGCAGCCGTAGAACGGCGCGACCTTCAACTCCCGCAGCGGTGTCACGACCATGCTCTTGAGCGCGTCCAGCCCGACCTCCTCCACGATCGCCCACGCGAGATGCTTGATGACGACGCGCCCCGTGTACTCGAGACCCTCCTCCGCCAGTTCGCGGTTCACCTCGACGAGGTAGTCGGGGTCGCCGAGCAGCCGGTGGTTCGCCTGCGCCATCACGCCCTGGCACGTGGAGCAGATGTTGAGGATCGTGGTGAGCCCCATGCGCTCCGCCATTGCGAACGTCCGGGCGTTGAGCGCGTCGCCGAGTTTTTGTCCCTTCTCCTGCAGCACGCCCGCGCCCGTGCAGGACGCGCCGTGAATCTCCTCCAACTCCAGCCCGAGTTTGCCCGCCACGGCCATCGTGGACGTGTAGAGTTCGGGCGTCCCGCCGCGCGAAACGCAGCCGGGGTAGAACGCGTACTTCATCCCTGCTCCTTCCCCGCCTCCGCCCGCTCGAATATCCGGCGGACGTTCTTGTGGCCGGGCCTCTTGTGATGGAGAAACGCGGGCATCGGAAACTTGCCCCGCCGGAGCGCCCTAATGCCCAGCGGCGCCTCGCTCAGCAGTTTCGGGACGTTCCGCTTGCCCCACGAGTCCACGGCCAGCATCGTCTCGTCCAGCCAGCCCGACCTCGCGACCGATTTGGCGAACGATTGGACGTGCCGCGACCCGGCCGTGCTCGGCGCCCCGGACTCCATCACCGACTCCCGCAACTCCATAATGCGGTCCATCGGCGCGACGCCCTTCGGACAGACCTCAACGCACATATAACATCTCGCGCAGTCCCACACCCCGCTGTACTCGTTGAGCGCGCTCAAGCGCTCCCCGCTCTTCCCGTCCCGCGGGTCGGCGACGAACCGGTACGACTTGGCGAGCGCCGCAGGGCCCAGGAAGTTCCCGTCCACCTCCAGCGCCGTGCAGTCCGAAACGCAGGCGCCGCACATAATGCAGCCCATCGGCGTGAGGAGATTGAGCATCGACTCGTTGGACGCGATGAACTCCTCGTCCGCGAAGGGCTCCGCGTCCGGCTGCAGGTAGGGCTGGACGGCGCGCACCTTGCCCCAGAAGAGTTGCAGGTCGACCACGAGGTCCTTGACGACGCGCTGGTTGCCCATCGGCTCCACCTTCAACTCCCCGCCGTCATCCACGACGGAGGAGAGGCGCGTGTTGCACGCCAGGCGGGCTTGGTCGTTCACGCGCATCGCGCAAGAGCCGCAGATCGCCGCGCGGCACGAGCACCGAAGCGCGAGGCTGGGGTCGATCTCCTCCCGAATCTTGACCAGCGCGTCAAGCACCGAGTAATGCTCGGGCGCGTCGACCTCGTACTCTTGCAGCGTCGGCTGCGCGGAACTCTCCGGGTCGTAGCGCTGAACGCGAATTTTCGCTTGCATTCCTATCGCCGTCCTTACTCCGGGGAGACGCGCCTCAGAGCGCCGTCCCCAGGATTCCCATCTGATCCATGAGCGCCTCGACCGACTCCGCCCGGAGCGCCTCAATTTGCTCCGCCGTCGCCTCGGAGACGACCGTGACCGCCGTTCCGTTGAGCGAGACCTCCATCGCCTCCAAGACGTCCAGCGACGCGCCTGCGGGAGTCAGCGCCTTGCTCATCGCAATCGCGCCCTCCGCGAAACTCCTCGCGCGCTCCGCGTCGCCCGCCTCGCCGTATTCGAGCCGCAGCGTCCAGCGCTCCCCCCCGTCATCATCGCGGTTCGCCGCGAAACCGGCGAGCGTCATGCCGGAGAGCGCGCCGACGTCCACGCCCGCGAACATTTCGCCGTAGCCGTCCGGCAGCGCGTCCGTCATGGCGTCCGTCAGATCGTCGAACGCGCCGTCGGGAACGGCCATCGCAAAGCGGACCCACCCGCCGCCGATCTCGCGCAGCGCATCGAGGGCGGGGCTGTCGACGTCGGCGACGGCGTTTCCTTCCCGTGAGTCGGCGCGCCGGTCTATCGCGGCCCGCACCTCGTCCGACGTTCCGACGATGTTCCGCTCGGGACCGTCGCCGTTCTCGCCGTCCCATACGACGGCGGCGGCGAACGCGCCGATCCCGAAGAAGCCGGACGACTCGATCATCGCGGCGCCCCGATAGGTTGTCTCCTCGAATTCGACCCCCTCCGCGAGCGTCCGAACGCTTTGCAGGAAATCGTCCGCGAAGCCGCCGCCGATAACGACCGCTCCCCCGTCCAACTCCGCGTTGGCGAACGCCATAATTTCGGAGATTCCCGCGAACTCGAACCCCTGCTCCTCCGCCATTTCGTCCAGAGCCTCGTCGAGATCGAGCATTTCGAGGAGGCCGCCCGCATCCCCCTGCAGAGCGTCCAGCCACTCCCTGGCGTAGGCGGACGCTTGCCGCGCGTCGACCCAGGCGACCATCCCCGCGTCCGGCGGCGCGTAGAGCGTTGCGATGGAGGGAACGGGCTCGTCGGACGCGCCGCCGCATGCGGCGAGCGTCAGCGCTCCGAGCGCAACGGCCCCGCTCCGAAGCAAGCCCCGCGTCATTAGGCGCACTAGTAGACCCTCGCCTGCGGCTCCCACCGCGTCACCGTGACCGGCAGCGTCCCGACCTCCGGGCCGTCCGCGCCCAGCCGGGCGGTGGTGTGCTTCAGCCACTCCTTGTCGTTCCGCTCCGGCAAGTCGCGCCGGAAGTGCGCCCCGCGGCTCTCCTTGCGAAGCAGCCCGGACGCAATGATCGCCTCCGAAGAGTCCAGCATATAGCCCAACTCGAAGTGGAAGATCAGGTCGGTGTTGTACACCCCGCCCTTGTGCTTGACCGGGAGGGCGCGGTAGCGCTCCTGCAGCGACCGCGTCGCCGCGAGCGCGGCCTGCATCCCCTCCTCCGTTCGGAAGACGGCCAAGTGCTCGTTCATCACGCGCCCCAACTCCAGCCGGAGCGCCGCCGTCATTTCTCCGTTGTCCGGGCGGTCGAGCAGATCCTTGAGGCCGCGCTCCGCGTCCGCGAGGCGCGACGGCGGAACCGCGAACTCCGGCGTCTCCCGCGCGTAGTCCGCCGCGACCTCCCCGGCGCGCTTGCCGAAGACGACCGTCTCCAGCAGCGAGTTGGCGCCCAGCCGGTTGCCCCCGTGCACGCTGACGCACGCCGCCTCCCCCGCCGCGAAGAGCCCCCGAGGGCCGTCCCAGCCCGCCTCGCCGCCGATGTCCCAAGCGCGCCCGTCAACGTCCGTCTTGACCCCGCCCATAATGTAGTGCTGGCCCGGACGGATCGGCACGGGCGACTCCGCCATATCCACGCCCGCGTAGTCCCGCGCCGCTTCGTAGATGTACTTCAACTTCGTGAGGATGAGTTCCCGCCCGAGATGCCGGAGGTCGAGCAGCACGCAGCCGTCCACCCCGCGCCCCTCCTCTATCTCCGTCTGCTCGGAGCGTGACACGACGTCGCGGGAGGCGAGTTCCTTCATCTTCGGAGCGTAATGCTCCATAAAGCGCTCGCCCTTAGAGTTCAGGAGATACGCGCCCTCGCCCCGCGCCGCTTCCGACAGCAGCACGCCGTTGCCCGCGAGCGTCGTCGGATGGTACTGCACCATCTCCATATCCAGCAGCGTCGCGCCGGCGCGGTAGGCCAGCGCCATGCCGTCGCCCGTGCAAATCAGCGCGTTGGTGCTGGGCTCGAACGCCCGCCCCACTCCGCCGGACGCGAGAATGACCGCCTTCGCGGTCACGGCGCGGAGTTTGCCCGTCAGCATCTCCATGGCGATTACGCCCTTGCACGCGCCGTCCTCAATGATGAGGTCGGTTACGAACCACTCCTCGTAGGAGCGCACGCCCGCCTTCATAATCTGCTCGTACATCACGTGCAGAATGGCCTGCCCGGTGATGTCGGCGACGAAGAACGTGCGGGCGTAACTCGCCCCGCCGAACGCCCGCGTGCCGAGCCGCCCCTCCTCGTCGCGGTTGAAGATCACGCCCATGTGCTCCAGCGCGATGATCTCCGCCGGCGCCTCCGCGCACATATATTCGATGGCGTCCTGGTCGCCGAGATAGTCGGAGCCCTTCACGGTGTCGAACACGTGGGAGTCGACCGAGTCCTCCGCGCCCCGGAGCGCGGCGTTGATGCCTCCCTGCGCGGCGTTGGAGTGGCTCCGCACCGGATGCACCTTGCTCATCATCGCAACGTTTGCGCCGACGCGGTGGGCGGCGATGGCCGCGCGCATCCCCGCGAGCCCCGCCCCCACAACGAGAACGTCATGGTCAGCCATAATGCCGTCGTTCCGCCTGCCTTTGGATTGCGGACGCCAAATCCGCCCATTGACTATAGCATAAGCGCAGCGCGAACGGGCAAGCGGCGGGGCGATAGAGGCGGGGCGCCTTGCGGGCTGGTTACGCCGACCATAGGGCTAGTTTATCCGAAGCGAAGACCCCGTCACTCCAACGGCGCCTGCCGCGCGTGCCAGTCCGTCGCGGACTGATAGGCGTGGGCGGCGCGCAGGACGAGCGCGTCGCGCAGGCGCGCTCCGCTCAGCATCAGGCCGATGGGCAAGCCGTCCTTCGAGAAGCCGCACGGAACGGACGCGCTCGGCGAGCGGCTGAGGTTGAACACGCGAGTCAGCCGCAGCAGCGCCTCGCGGGACGAGACCTCGCCGCCCCCTATCGTTATCGTCTCCTGATCGCGGAAGGGCGCGGGCGCGGCGACGGCGGGCGTCGCCAGCAAGTCCACGCGCTCGAACGCGGCGGCGACGGCGCGGGCGTAAGCGACGCGGGCGCGCTGCGCTTTGGCGTAGGCCGCCGCCGATATGAACAGGCCGGACTCGAATCGCCGCCGCACCGCGGGGTCCATACGGTCGCCCTCCGCGATCACGCGCTCGCCCTGCGCCATCGCCGCCTCCGCCGTCGTGATGCAAACCGCCAGCGCGGGCGTCCACTCCAACTCCGGCAGCGAGACCTCGGTCACGTGGGCGCCGAGCGACTCCATCGTCCGCATCGCCGACTCGAACGCGAGCGCGACCTCCGCGTCCACCGGCTCCCATACGTACTGCACCGGAACGCCGATCACGAGGCCGTCCACGCCGCCCTCCAACGCCGCCGCGTAGTCAACGGCGGGCGCGGAGATCGATGCCGGGTCGGCGTCGTCGTAGCCCGCGAGCGCGTTCATCATCAGCGCGAGGTCCTCCGCCGTCCGCGCCATCGGGCCCGCCGTGTCGAGCGAGTGCGAAAGCGGCGTGACGCCGCGCCTGCTGACCAGCCCGAACGTGGGCTTGAGGCCGGAAATGCCGCACAGCGCGGAGGGGATGCGGATGGAGCCGCCGGTGTCGGAGCCGAGCCCCATCGGGAAGAAGCCTGCCGCGACGCCCGCCCCCGTTCCACTGGACGACCCGCCGGGCATGCGGTCGCGCCCCCAGGGGTTGCGCGGCATGCCGTAGGCGGCGTTGCGCCCCGTCGGATCGAACGCGAACTCGACGGTGTTCGTCTTGCCGACGGGAACGGCGCCCGCCCGCAGCAGCAGGCGGACGGCGGTCGCGTCGGAGTCGGCGATGGCGTCTTGGTCGAGCAGCGACCCATTGGTGATTCGGACGCCTCCGAGATTGAAGATATCCTTCACGCCGAAGGGGACGCCGTTGAGCGGGCCGCGCGACGCGCCGTCGGCGAGTTCCTTGTCCGCCCGGAGCGCTGAGGCGAGCGCCCGCGTCGTCGTCCGCGTGATGAACGCGCCGACGTCCGGCTCGAGGGCGTCCGCCCGCTCGACGAACGCCTGCGTCGCCTCGAAGGAGGAGACTTCGCGCGCGGCGATCATCCGGGCGAGGTCGGACGCGGAGCGCTCGGTCAGCAGGGTCATTCCGCGCCTCCGATGGCCCGCTCGACGGGCGAGCCGTCAACGGCTATCGCGTCCAGCGGCGCAATGCGGCCGAGCATCGCCTGGACTTCGGGGCGCAGCGCCTCCAAGTGCGCGGCGTCCGCCGTCAACCCGACGGCGCGGGCCCACGACGCGAACGCCTCAGGCGTCAATTCGTTCGGCATTGCAACCTCCTCCGGCGCGGCGCTTATGCAACGCTACCCCGAAAGCGCGCGGAGGTCAACAGCGGCGCCCCAGAGCCGTCAATCATCGCTTGCGCAACCCGGTCCGCTCCCTATGCTCTCCGACCAAAGCGCGAGCGAGCGACCGCCTCCAACGCGAGGCGCCCGGACGTCTGCTCGGGGGACGCTCCCAGTGAGGCATCCCAGTCGACCTCACTCGACAAGTCGTCGTGAAGAGCCTTGCGAGGTCGGCGACCTGCCGGTCGCCGTCTTGCCGCCCCCACCGTCCCCTATACTATTGCGCGCCCGGCAACGCAGTAGGAGAGAGGTTGCGATGGACGCGCTGTACACCGAAGAGGAACGCCTGGTCCGCAACGCGATGCGCGAGTTCGCCGACGCGGAACTTGCCCCCAACGCCGCCCGCTGGGACGAGAACGAGGAGTTCCCCTGGGCAAGCGTCGAGGCGATGAAGCGCATGGGGCTGATGGGCCTGACCGCCAAGTCCGAGCACGGCGGGTCGGGCGCGTCCTACGCGGAACTCGCCATCGCCGCCGAGGAGGTCGCCCGCGTCTGCATGACGTCCAGCACGACGCTCCTCGCGCACCTCTCGCTCGGCGTCTCCACGATCGACCGGTTCGCGGACGGCGAGCAGGCGGAGCGCTTCCTCCCGGCGGCGTGCGCCGGCGATGTGATCGTCGCGTGGGCGCTCTCCGAGCCCAGTTCCGGCAGCGACGCCGCCGATATGCAGACCTCCGCCAAGCGCAACGGCGCCGGCGCCTACGTCCTCAACGGCTCCAAAATCTTCATCACCAACGCCGAGCAGTCCGGCCTCATCGTCGTCTTCGCCTCGACCGACCGCGAGAAGGGCCACCGCGGGACGACGGCGTTCGTCGTCGAGAGCGGCGCGCCGGGGATCGAGATGCGGGGCATGCACGGCAAACTCGGCATTCGCGGCTCCGGCACGGCGGAGATCTACTTCACCGACGTGGAGGTTCCCGCCGGCGCCCGCCTTGGGGAGGAGGGGGACGGCTTCCGCGTGGCGATGACGATTTTGGACTCCAGCCGCGTGTCTCTCGCCGCGCAGTCGGTGGGCTTGGCGCAGGGGGCGTTCGAGGCCGCCGTCCGCTACGTTCAGCAACGGGAGACGTTCGGCGAACTGCTCAAGGAGCGGCAGGCGATTCAGTTTATGCTGGCGGACATGGCGACGCGGATAGACGCGGCGCGGCTGCTTACGCGGCGCTCCGCCCAGTTGAAGGACGCCGGCCTGCCGCACAACCGCGAGTCGGCGATGGCGAAACTCTACGCTTCGGAGGCGGCGCACTTCTGCGTGGACAAGGCGGTGCAGATATTCGGCGGCTACGGCTTCTTCAGGGAGAACCCGGTGGAGCGGATGTACCGCGACCAGCGCATCACGGAGATCTACGAGGGCACGTCCGAGGTGCAGCGCATCGTCATCGCGCGCAGCCTCCTCAAGGAGCACGCGGCGGAGTAGGCGGGCCCCCTGTGTACGTGCAGGTATTCGGGGGCTACGGCTTATTCAAAGAGAAGGCGTAACCCTGACCGCGAAAGCGGGAAATCGCGCTGCGTTCGCAGTCTGCTAGCATTCCCGTTATGAGCGCAGAGCGGGCGCGGACGCGCAGGCTCCGAATCGCGCCCGGCGCGGCGGGCGCCGCCGCGTGGCTCGCGCTGGGCGCCGCCGTTTTCGCGCTCGCGCTGGCGACCGGCGCCGCGCTCTACTACCGCCTCACTCTGGGCATGCTCGCCGTTCCGCTGCTCGGCTACGCGGCGAGCGCGCTCTCGGCGCGGCGACTCGAGGGCGGCGTCCGCCGCCTCACCGCCTATTTGCAAGTGGGCGACGTCCTAGAGGAGCGCGTAACGCTCCGCAACACGCACTGGTGGCCGAAACTCCTGCTGGAGGCGCAGCACGAGACGGAGCCGTTCGGACGCTCCGGGCGCGTGGTGACGCTGTGGCCGTTCCGCTCGACGGAGTGGACGGACTCCCGCCGGTGCGAGCGTCGAGGCGTCTACGCGTTCGGCGAAATGGAGATAACGAGCCGCGACCCGTTCGGCCTGTTCCGCAGAACGACGCGGCTAGGGCGCAAGCAGACCGCGCTCATCTACCCCGCGACGGTCGATCTGTCGGGCTTCTTCGTGCCGTCCGGCAGGGGATGGACGGAGGGCGTGATGCGCGGGCGGACGTTCACGCCGAGCCCCATCGCGTCCGGCGTGCGCGAGCACACGACCGCCGACGCCGTGAGCCGCGTGCACTGGCCCGCGACCGCCCACGCGGGCAGGCTGATGGTGAAGGAGTTCGACCGCGAGCCGTCCGGCCCCGCCGACGCCGTGTGGGTGGCGCTCGACCTGAGCGAGCGCGCGGAGGCCGGAGAGGGGACGGAGAGCGCGGCGGAGTACGCCGTCACTATCGCCGCCTCCGTCGCCAAACGATTTCTCGACGCGGGGCGGACGGTCGGCGCGGCGCTGTCGGGGCGCGAGCGCGTTCTCATCCGGCCCGCGGCGGGGGTGGCGCAGTTGGGGCGCGTCTTTCACGCGCTCGCGCTGATCGAGCCCGGCGCGAGAGGCGGCCCGCAGGAGGCGGCGGACGCCGTTCGCGGCGCGCTGATCGCGGGCGCCTGCGTCGTGCTCGTCTCGGCGTCGCCGCCGGAGGCGGTCGGGCCGCCCGCGAACGCCCTGCGCGCGGCGGGGGCGGCGGTCGTCCCCGTGCTCGTGGACGCGGCGAGTTTCGCGCCCGGCTCCGCAGGCGCGGCGTCCGCCGGAACGGGCGGGCTCGACGCCTACGTGATTCGCAAGGGCGACGAGATCGGCAGGCGGCTCGACTACCGCTCCGCGCCGGCGGGGCTGGCCGCGCCCGCGCCGGAATCGCAGGCGGCGCGGCGATGACGAGTCCGCCCGGCGCGTACGGAGCGATTGGCGCGCCCGCGCCTGGGCGCGCCGTCCTCCTCTGGGAGCGGTTCGTCGCCGGAGAGGGGCTGACGCTGACGCTCGCGTCTCTCGCGCTGCTCTCCGTCGCGCTGCCCTTGCAGCAGGGGAACTGGGCGCCGGGTATGCCGCCCCCGCTGCTCATCGCAGCGCTTGGCGGAGCGGCGGGCTACGCCGCCCACCGCCTCGGATGGGGCGCGCTGCGGACGTCGCTCGCCGGGGCCGGCGCGGGGCTTGCGCTGGCGGTCGCCGCGGGCGCGTCGGTCGCGGACGGCGCGGGCGTCCCCTCGCGCCTCGCCAACGCTTTCGCCGACGTCGCGGACTGGGCCGCCGCCGTGCCGACGGACGAGACGCGCGCCGGACTCGTCGAGTTCGCAATGTTCCTTACGCTCGTCGTGTGGGCGTTCGCCGCCTCCGGCGTTTGGCTCGCGCTGCGGCGGGCGCACGGATGGACGACCGCGCTGCTGGGCGGCGTGATGGCCGCTTTCGCCGTCTCCCATCTCGCGGGATGGGCGGCGCTGCGGCTGGCGGCGTTTATGACGGCGGCGGCGGCGCTGCTGATTCACCTCAGCGCGGCGCGGCGAATGGCGGGATGGCGTTCCCGGGGCGTGGCGTTCGACTCGCGCTCCACGCTCGCGCACTCCGGGGTCATTCTGGGCGCCGGGTTGCTCGTAACCGCGTTCGCGGCGGTCTTTCCCGCGCCGTCAGCCGCGCCGTTCGGAGCGGCGGCGCGCGCGCTCGACGGCGCGGCGCAGGCGGCGGGCGCGCATTTCGCCCGCCTCTTCAGCGCGCTTCCGGCCCGGCGCGACTATCACACCATCACGTTCGACCGACGCACCGTCTTCCAGGGCGAGCCGAACCTCACGGAGGAGTTGCTGTTCACGGCGCAGGGCCCGCCGACGTACTGGCGCGCCCGCTCCTACGGCGTCTACACCGGGGAGGGCTGGGACACCGCGCCGGGGGCGGACTACGCCCCGTTCCGGAACGCGCCGGCGCCGGAGGGGAGAAACCGGACGCCGCAAACGCACGAGTTCCGCGTCGCGGCGGCGACGGACACGCTCTTCTCCGGCGGATTGCCCGCCGCGTTCGACCGCCCCGCCGAGGGAATGACCGCCGACGGCGCGGGCCCGGGCGTGCTGCAGGCGCGCTTCTCCGAGGGGCGCGAGTACTTCCCGACGCGCGTCAATCTGACCTACGTCAGCACCGGGCTGGAGTCGTCCGCCGCGCCGTTCCAGTTGCGCCGCGCAGGAGAGGAGTACCCCGAATGGACGGCGGCGCATCTGAAACTGCCGGAGACGCTGCCGGAGCGCGTCCGCGCCCTCGCCGAGAGCCTCGCCGCCGGCGCGGAGAATCCCTACGACGCGGCGCTGGCGATCCGCGACCACGTGATTCGCGTGCCGTACCGGCTGGACGTCGCCGCTCCGCCGGAGGGCGCGGACGGCGTCGATCACTTTCTGTTCGAGTCGCGGGAGGGCTACTGCGACTATCACGCGTCCGCCGCAGCCGTGCTTATGCGCGCCGCCGGAATCCCCAGCCGCTACGTGGTCGGCTACGCGACCGGCGCCTACGACGCCGCCATCGGCGCGCACCGCGTCACCGGGCTCAACTATCACGCGTGGGTCGAGGCGTACTTCCCGGGCTACGGTTGGATTCCGTTCGAGCCGACGCCGCCGACCGCCATCGAGTTCGGAGGGCAGGAACTCGGCCCTCCGCCCGTGCTCGCGGAGCAGCCGGACATCGAGTTCGGCGAGATCCCGGAAGACGAGGACGAAATCGGGTTTGCGGTGGACTTCGCGCCTCGCCGCGAGGTTCCCGCCTGGCTTATGGGATTGCTTGGGGCGCTTGGCGCGCTTGCCGTCGCCGCGCCCGCGTTCGCTTGGCGGCACTGGTGGTGGAGATTGGGGCGGCTGCCGCGCTCCGACGAACTCTTCGCCAAGATGGCACGCCTCGGATCCGTGATGGGCGTCCCCAAGCGCCCCGATCAGACGCCGCGCGAGTACGCCGACGCGCTGGCGGCGGAAATGCCGCCGCTCGCCGGAGAAGTCCGGCGGGTCGCCGCCGCCTACGAATTGCGCCGCTACGCTCCCGGCCGCGTTCCGCTCAACGCGCTGCGCGACGCGGAAGCGTCGTGGCCTACGCTGCGCTGGGCGATGCTGCGCCGCGCCTTCCGCCTCCGCCCCGCGTAGGTGAAGAGGACGGGTCTCTGGCGTTAGAGATAGGGGGGAGAGCCCCGGCTGCGGCGCGCGGGCTCGCCCCCTAGGTCCGAACGGGCCCCTACGTCATGCTGGCCACGGTCTTGCCGATGATGTTCAGGCCGGTGTTGCAGACCGTGCAGTTGCCCTTGATGATGGGCTTCCCGTTCTTGGTCGTCTCGTCGCGCGCGTCCTTCATGTCGCGCTTCTCCCGGCACTTCACGCAGTACGCCTCCATTGTCGCCCTCCTCTTGGGGCGTCTATCTGCTCCTGCGCGCTCTTGGCGCGGAGCGCGGCCCCGTGTCGCCAATGCTTTCGCACAGCGCGCTCCTATCCGCAAGCCCATTGAGCGCGCATTTTTCAATGATTTTCGCGCAGTTCCCGCGCCGCCGTTGTACACTTGCGGCAACCCGCCCGCCCATAGGAGCGCCCGCGATGCTGTACGAACTGCGAACCTACAACCTCACGCCCAACTCTGTCCCGGAGGTCGAGCGCCGCTTCGCCGAGAAGATCGAGGCGCGCATGCGCCTCTCCCCGATGGTCGGCTTCTGGCATACCGACATCGGCCCGCTCAACCAAATCGTCCACCTCTGGGCCTACGAGTCGCTGCAGCAGCGCGCCGACGTCCGCGCTCAGGCCATCGCCGACAAGATCTGGCCGCCCGACATCACGGAGTTCGCCGTCTCGATGGAGAGCGACATCCTCGCGCCGTCGCCGGTCAACGACGCCCTGGACGGCCCGCGCTCGTGGGGCAACCTCTACGAGTTGCGAATGTACACGTACCCCGCCGGCGCCGTCCGCTCCGTGATGCGGCAGTTCTCCGAGCAGGCGCCCAAGCGGCTGGAACTGCACCCCGGCTGCTTCTTCGCCAGCGAACTGGGGCAGTTGAACCGCTTCTACCAACTCTGGCCGTACAAGGACTGGGCGCACCGCGACGAACTGCGGAGCGTCTACCTCTCGCAGGGCATTTGGCCCCCGCACACGGAGGAGCAGGCCGTCCGCCAACTCGTGCGGCACATGGTTCCCGCCGCGTTCTCGCCCCTGCGCTGAGCGCGCGCCCCCCCCGCCGCTTGCCCGCGAGCGGCGGGGCAGTGGTAGGATTCCCCGCGCGATGAAACCCTTCCGGCTGCACGAGCCCGGCGCGCCGCAGGAGGCCGCCGCCCTCCTCGCCCAAGAGAGCGGCGCCGCCGCGCTCTACGCGGGCGGCACGGAGTTGCTGCTCGCGATGAAGGCAGGGCTGCTCGCCTACGACGCGCTGATCAACGTCAAGAGCGTCGCGGGGCTGGACGCCGTCTCGGCGGACGGCGGCGGGAGCGTCGTCATCGGCGCGGCGGCGACGCACAGCGCCGTCGAGCGCGATCCGCTCGTCCGCGAGCGGCTGCCGCTGCTCGCGGAGGTCACGCATAGCGTCGCCAACGTCCGCGTGCGGAACGTCGGAACGCTCGCGGGCAACCTTTGCTTCGCCGAGCCGCACTCCGATCCGGCGGCGCTCCTGCTGGTCTACGAGGCGGAGTTGGACGTTCAGGGGCCGTCCGCCGCCCGGCGCATGCCTATCGGAGAGTTGCAAACGAACTCCTACGAGACCTCGCTCGCGCCCGACGAAATGGTCACGGCGGTCCGCGTTCCCGCGTTCCCCGCCGGAATGAGCGGCGCGTACGCGAAGTTCGGCCGCCATCACCGCCCGACGCTGGGCGTCGCGGCGGCGGTCGCCGTCGAGGACGGGCGCGTCGCGGAGGCGCGCCTCGCCGTCGGCTGCGTCTCGCCTGTCGCGCGGCGCCTTCCGCGCTCCGAGAGCGTCTTGCGCGGCGAGCGCGTGGACGGCCTCGCGGCGGACGCTCCGCCGGTGCGGGAGGCCTGCCGCCTCGCCGCCGAGGACGCGGAGGCGGTCGCGGACTTGCACGGCGAGGCGGACTACAAGGAGCATCTGACGCGCGTGTTTTTGGAGCGGACGCTGCTGCGGGCTCTGGCGCGCAACGGGAGCGATGGCGATGCGTGAGGGCAAGACGGAGATTCCCATGCGTTTCACGCTCAACGGCGCGGAGGCTGAGGCCGTCGTCGCCCCGCGGACGCCGCTGATAGACCTGCTGCGCGGCGAGTTCGGGCTGACGGGAACGAAACGCTCGTGCGACGCGCAGGTGTGCGGAGCGTGCGCCGTGCTGCTGGACGGCCAGCCCGTGAGTTCGTGCTCGCTCCCCGCGTTCGAGGCGCGGGGCAAGGCCGTGCTCACCGTCGAGGGGCTCGCGGCGGACGAGCGCTCCGCGCCGCTCTTGGAGGCGTTCGTGAACAACGCGGCGTTCCAGTGCGGGTTCTGCACGCCGGGAATGCTGCTTACGACGAAAGCGCTGCTCGACGCCGACCCCGCGCCCTCCGACGAGGCGATCAAGGACGCGCTGCGCGGGAACGTCTGCCGGTGCACCGGCTACAAGAAGATCGTGGAGGCCGCGCGGGAAGCGGCGGAGGCGGCGCGATGAGCGAGCGCGAATTCCGAACCGTCGGCAAAGCCGTTCGCCGCGTGGACGCCGACGACAAACTCTCCGGCCGCGCTCAGTTCGCCGGCGACCTGACCATCCCCGGCATGGCGTTCGCCAAACTCGTCCCCAGCCCGCTGCCCCACGCCCGGATCGTCCGGTTGGACGCCGCCCCGGCGCGGGCGCTCCCGGGCGTCTACGCCGTCCTCACCGCCGCTGAACTCGTCAATATGGAGGCGCGCTACGGCTCCGACAAGAAGGACAGGCCGGTCGTCGCTATGGACAAGGTGCGCTTTCAGGGCGAGCCCGTCGCCGCCGTCGCCGCCGTTGACCTGGCGACCGCCGAGGCCGCCGCCGAACTCGTCGAGATCGAATACGACGAGTTGCCCGTCGTCTCCGGCGTGGACGCGGCGCTGGACTGGAAGGGCGAGCCCGTTCACGAGTCCAACCTCTGCCACGAGTACGGCTACGAATGGGGCGACGCCGACGCCGCGTTTCACGGCTGCGACCGCGTGTTCGAGGATACGTTCACGTTTCCGATGGTCTATCACTACGCGATGGAGCCGCACGTTTGCGTGGCGAGTTACGAGCCGGGCCGCATTCGCCTGTGGACGTCGGCGCAGCACCCGTTTCTCGTGCAGGCGGAGATCGCGCGCCTCTTCCGCCTCCAACTCGATCAGGTGCAGGTCGTCGTTCCGTTCGTCGGCGGGGGCTACGGCAGCAAGTCGTACACGAAGATCGAGCCGCTCGTCACGGCGTTGAGCCGCGAGGCGGGCAGGCCCGTCCGCCTGGCGCTCAGCGTCGAAGAGGCGATGCGAACGGTGCGGCGCCACGCCGCGAAAGCGACCATCCGAACGGGCGTGATGAACGACGGAACGATCATCGCGCGCGATTGCGTCGGCTACGTCGACACCGGCGGCTACACCGACAACGGCGTCCGCGTGACGGAGCGCCTGGCCGACCGGATGCCCGGCCCCTACGCCATTCCGCACGTCCGCGTGAAGTCTTACGGCCTTTTCACGAACTCCACGCCGGCGGGCTCCTACCGCTCCATCGGCGGGCCGCAAGCGGTCTGGGCGTGCGAGTCGCAGATGGACGTCATCGCCGACGCGCTGGGGATGGACCCGTTCGAATTCCGCGTCAAGAACCTCGTCCGGCAGGGCGAGGAGGTTCGCCGCGGCAAGCGCCCCATCGAAGGCGACTTGGAGGCCGCCCTCCGCAGCGTCGCCGACGCGTTCGGCTGGCAAGAGGCCCGCGAACGCGCCGCGTCCGGGTCGGCGGAGGCCGGCGCAAAGCGCGGCGTCGGCTTCGCGTGCGCCGTCACCAACTCCGGCGCGAGCCCGACGTCCACCTCGCTCGTCCGTCTGCACGCCGACGGCAGCGCGACCGTCTATATCGGCAGCGCGGAGATGGGGCAGGGGTCGCGCTCCGCAATGGCGCAGGTCGCCGCCGAGGAGTTGCGAATCCCCTACGAGAAAGTCCGCGTCGTCGCGTCCGACACCGCCGCCGTGCCCTGGGACCGCTCGACCGGCTCGTCGCGCTCGACGACGCTGATGGGGCTCGCCGTTCACGACGCCGCCATTGACGTCCGCGAGCAACTGCTGCGCCTCGCCGCCGACCATTTCGAGGCGTTCCCCGATGAGATCGAGGCGGAGGACGGGCAAGCGTCGTTCAAGGGCGAGAGCGTGACGTTCGCCGCGCTCGTCCGCGAAATGTTCGGCGGCTCCGGCGGCGAACTCATCGGGCGCGGCTACGTCACGCCCAAGCACCCCGGCGGCAAACTGCGCCAGGATCCCGTCTTCTGGGAGGTCAGCATCGGCGCGGCGGAAATCGAGGTGGACGCGGCGACCGGCGAAATCCGCCTTCTGCGCTACTACTCCGCCTCCGACCCCGGCAAGGCGATCAATCCGAAGCAGGTCGAGGGGCAAGACGAGGGCGCCGCGATGCAGGCCATCGGCCACACGCTCTTCGAAGAGATGCTCTACGAGGACGGCCAACTGCTGAATCCGAACCTCGTGGACTACCGCGTGCCGCTCTTCACCGACCTGCCGGACGAGTTCGAGACGGTGCTGCTGGAGACGGGCAACGGCCCCGGGCCTTACGGCGCGAAAGGCGTGGGCGAGGGGGGCATCGTCTGCGTCGCTCCGGCGGTCGCCAACGCCGTGTTCAACGCGACGGGCGTCCGCGTCAAGTCGCTCCCCCTCACGCCGGAGCGCGTCTGGCGCGCCCTGCGTGACGCGCGCGCCTAATCCCCGAACATGGAGACCGGGGTTTGGCGCGGGCCGAGGCTCTCCCAGTACTCGTTCGTCTCCGGGTTGTAGCGGCCCTGGTTGAAGCCGCCCGACTTCTCGCTGCGGATGATCACCGCGACCGTCCGCTCGCCCACGGTGTTCTCCGTGTGGATCTCGTAGGGCTTCACGAGGTCGATCTCGCCGGGGCCGACCAACTTGTCGGAGGCGAGGCTGATCTCCGCGTAGTCCGGGCGGGAGCGGTCGTCCAGCCGGTCGTAGCGCTCGATGCGCTCGCGGCCGTCGAGCACGCCGTAGAGCGTGTAGATGTGCGCGTGGTCGTGGATGCGCGAGCGGACGCCCTGCCGCGCCTGCCCCTTCGTCAGCCCGTTCACGGCGAAGCCGTAGTCCGGGTCTTCGTAGAAGAGGAGGTTCTCCGCGCGCCCGTCGGCGGGCACGCAGTCTGGCCACGACCGCGACGCCTCGACCACCGACGGGTCGGCGAGCAGTTCGGCCAAAACGGGCGCGAGCGCCTCCCACCGGCGGTCGAGGTCGTCCTCGCGGGCGAACAACTCCCGCGCCTTCTCCACGAACGCGTCAAGGGCTGTCCGGGTCCTCGTCTCTGTGACCATAGGGCGCCTCCTTTCGTCGCGCACGGCGACCTGCATGCCGCTAGTGTGCGCCCATCGCCCGCGATAGTCAAGCGCGCAATCCCCGCGCCGTTGGCGTATGATGCCCCCATACCCCTCAGCGAGGAGGAACGCCGATGACGACCGCCGATTCCGACGCCGCGATCAAGTACGCCCCCACCCCCGAAGGGCTGGAGGAGTTCGCCATCCCCGACGCCTACGCCGACTGGCTCAAGGCCGAAGGCGTGAAGGTCATCGTGGACTACGCCTTCGACGACATCGCCAACGTCGAGTTGGGCCCGTGGGAGCGCAAAGGCGGCAAGGGCGCCGTCATCAACATCCCCTACCACGTCCTCACCAACGACACCCACGTCGTCGAGATCGACCCGGGCGGCAAGTCCGAGCCCGAGCACCACGTCTACGAGGAGTACGTCTACGTCGTCTCCGGGCGCGGCGCGACCAGCATCTGGCCGCAAGGCTCGTCCGAGAAGAAGACGTTCGAGTGGCGCAAGGGCAGCCTCTTCTCCATTCCGCTCAACTGCTGGTACGAGCACTTCAACGGCAGCGGCGCCGAGCCCGCCCGCTACCTCTCCGTGACCACCGCCCCGCCGAATATGCGCCTCTTCAACGACAACGACTTCATCTTCAACTGCGACTACCCGTTCGCCGGCCGCTACGGCGGCGAGGACGACTTCTTCAGCGGCAACGGGAAGTTGTACAACCGCCGCATCTGGGCGTCCAACTTTATGCCCAACGCCCCGGATATGGCCCTCTACGCCTGGAACGAGCGCGGCGCCGGCGGGATCAACTCCATGTTCGAGATGGCCGGCAACCTCTCGAAAGCCCATATCTCCGAGTTCCCCGTCGGCACCTACAAGAAGGCGCACCGCCACGGCCCCGGCGCGAACCTCGTGCTCCTCAGCGGCGACGCCGGCTTCTCCCTCATCTGGACGAAGGACGATATGTCCGACCTCCGCAAGGCCGACTGGAGGGTCGGCTCGCTCGTCATCGTGCCCAGCGACGGCACCTATCACCAGCACTTCAACTCCGGCGGTCGCCGCGCCCGCTACATGGCGCTCACGCCCGGCACGCACGGCCTCCGCGCCCCCATTCCGCGCGGGCAGGGCGCCGACCAGAGTTTCAAGGCCGGCGGCTACCAGATCGAGTACGAGGACGAGGACAAGAAGATCCACGACATCTTCGAGGGCGAGTTGGAGAAGAACGGCGTCACCTGCCGGATGAAAGCCTTCATCTCCTACTGCGGCGGCGTCGTGGGCCCCACCTCCGCGAAGGAGGCGTAGGGGCAAAGGCGGGGGCGGGCGCGTCCTTAGCGAGTCTGATCAAAACTCCTCGCCGGAGTCGAGCCAGGCGATGTAGTCGGCGACGGCTTCCGGGATGGCGTAGGCCGGGCGCCAGCCCGTCTCGCCCGCGATGCGCTCGTTGGCGAGGCAGGCGTTCGGGCGATGGCGCGGGCCGCGTCCGGGTTGGAGGAGCGCCTCGAATTCGGGCTTGACGGCGCGGACAGCCTTGACGAGTTGGGCGGCGGTCACGATTTCGCCGCGTCCGACGTTGTAGACGCGGTGGGCAAGCGCGGGCGCGAGTTGGAGCGAGCGAATCGCCTCCGCCGCGTCGGGCGCGTAGGTTAGGTCAAACGCGTCCTCGGCGAACGGGACGCCGCCGAAACGCTCGGAGAAGTCCGGCGCCTCGCCTTTCGAGGCGGCATGGCAGAGGCGGCTGGGCAGGTTGAGCATCGAGCGGTAGGTTGGGCCGAACACGCCGCTGATCCGCATCGAGACGACCTCCATTTCGGCGCTCGCGGCGTAGTTGTTGGCGTAGTTGTGGGCGAGAACTTCCCACGCCTTCTTGAACGCGCCGGGCTGGACGCGGCCCGTGAGGGGGACGGGCGTCTCCTCGTGAAACGGGCCTTCGGGGAGTTCGGCGAAGACGGCGCCGTTGGACGCCCAGCAGACGCGGCGGACGCCGGCGGCCAGCGCGCCGTCAAGCATCCGCGAGAGTTTGTCCATATTGACGCGGACGTCCTCGCCGGGGTCGGCGGAGGCGCGGCGGTGAATGGCGAGGTGAACAAGGCCGTCGGCGCCGTGCTTGCGGGCGAGCGCCTCTATCTCGCCGGGCGCGCCGACGTCGCAGCGCTCCAGCGTCGCGCCGCCCGCGCCGACGTAGGGCTGCAGGAACGAGGGAACGCGGGCGCTTTCGTAGGACGTGGCGACGACGGGCTCGCCCGCCTGCGCGAACGCCCGAACGACGTGCGCTCCGATGAATCCCAGCCCGCCGGTGACGATGGTGGTCATATTCGCGTGTCTCCATTGGCGATGTCTTGGTAAGCGTAGCGCCGCGATTCCGCAAATTAGCGCTCAAAAGCGCTCATTCGCGCTCACTCCTCTCCTCGGGCGGGGCGGCGGGGACGCTCGATTGGGGTCCAGGATAGCAGGGGGAGTAGCGGAACGCAATGGGGTTGTGTCATAATGGCGCACGAGGCTTGGGGAAGGCGAGGATCGGGTTCGCGGCAGAAGGGCGATTGCAGGCTTCAGGGTTGGGTCGAGGGGCGCCGGCGGGGCCTGGGGAGGCGGTCTGCGCCGTCCGGGGGCGGTGAGCACTTTTTGAGCGCCGTTTGAGCGCTTTTTGAGCGCCGAATGAGCACTCCGTGAGCGCTGAATGAGCGCTTTTTAGCGCCAAATGAGCGCCGTTTGAGCACTGGGGGCGCGGTTGCGGGCAGGCCGCAGCGCCCCTCTTCCGCCGCGTTCGCGGCGTCCTCTCCCTTTCTAGGGAGAGGGGAATTCGGCGCTTGCGCGCCGGCCAACGGGGGGGGGGGGGGCGCTCGGCGACAGGGGGTAGGTTCCCGCTTTCGCGGGAATGACGTGGGGCATGGGGATCCATGGAGACGGGGCGGCGCCCCGTCTGGGGGGGCGTTATGGGCGGGGCGGGGTTAGTCAAGGAAGGCGCGGATGCGGGTCAGGACGGAGGGGATGTCGCGGAGTTCGCATTCCCATATCGTCAGCGGGCGCCAGCCTTTGGCCTGGAGGGCGGCGACGTGCTGTTGGTCGCGGTCGCGTGTGCGGGCGAGTTTGGGCTCCCAATAGTCCAAGTTGGACTTGGGAAGCCCGGCGATGGGGCAGGAAGGGTCGGGATGCCAGTGCCAGAAGCAGCCGTTGACGAATATCACGGCGCGACGGCGCGGGAGCGTCAAGTCGGGCGAGCCGGGCAAATCGCGCCGGTGCAGGCGGAACCTGTAGCCGAGGCTGTGGACGATGGAGCGGACGGCCATCTCCGGTTTCATGCCCTGCGAGCGGATGCGGGACATGCACCGCGAGCGATCCTCAGGGCTCAGGTTGTCGGCCATTCCGTCCTTCTACGGGTTGCGCTCCGAGAGAGAGCGGCTCGCCTCCTCCCGAACCAAGTCGGCGAGGGCCTTGTCGGGCAAGGCATCAAGCAGGATGACGCCTCCGCGACGGTCCAGGGCGCGCATCCAACTGCGGAAGGTCTCCCGCTCGAACAATTTGCCGCCGTTCTTCCAGTGGCTCCGCATTTCCTCGTAGATTACGCGCAGCGTGCGCCTGTTCCTAGACACCGACGGGCGCTCTATGAGCGCTGACCGCACGTCTTGGCGGTGGAGAAGGATGGTTAGGAACTCGCTGGGGTTTTCCGGGGCGACGTCGGAGGCGATCTTGCCTAGCCACCACAACCGCGAGACGCCGTTGTCGCGTATCAACGCCCGATTGCCGACCGCGAAGAAGTGGTTCCGCACTTCGCGGACGGCGGCGTTGTCATCGGCGGGGCGGCTGTCGAGCCAGCGCCCCGCAACGTACTGCGGGCACTCTTGGTGGGCCAAGTACGTCCACAGCCGCTCGTCCGACGCCTGGTGCGGGGTAAGGGCAGGCAAGGCTTGGTAGACGACGAGGGCGTTGTCGTCGTCGGTGCGGGAGGGCTTGGCGGGGTTGATCAGGAGGCTGCTCAGGTCGGGAGAAGGCAAACGGGACTCGCGCACGCTCCCCGGCGGAATCGGAGGGCGGCTTCCCTGCGGCGCGTAGTACCAGTCCAAGCGGTCGGCGATGCCCGCGCGCAACTCCTCGACTGCTTGAGCGGTGTAGTAGCGGAGTTGGGCCATTAGGAATCCTTCCCATGCTCGGCTATCATCGGCATCTTGGCGAACGGGGACTCCAGCACTTTCTGGGCATCGAGCGCACGGTTGGCTGATGTTGAGCCAATCGGTTCGCATCCCACTGCCTCAAGGCGATGATTCAACGAATCGAACCATCTGAATTCCTCGAATTCGTCGCGGGATTTGTCCGCTTCCTTCAAGACATGGATCAGAACGGGCAAGTATAGCCCGTTCATCAGGTATTGACCTTCAGGCGTATTGTTCGCTTGGTCGCGAGCGGATTCGAAACGCTTGGAGTCAGCGTCGGAGAAGAGGATCTGCACCCGGTTGCTCTCTAGGTTGCAGTCCCACCGACCATCCTTTGGGCCGCCCTTCCGGTACTCGAATATCGTCCCCAAGGGAGCCTCATCCGCCGCATCGACCCAGCATTCCTTCGGCTTGTCCTCGGCAAGCACAACGCCAGGCGCAAGGTCAAAAGCGAGCCCGGCGAAGTCCGCATGCCAGCCCTGCGCGACGAAGCTGCGCTGGGGTTCAACGCATATGAGGAACGGCGAGAATTCCACGCGACCGGACAGTTCGCCTCTGAACGGGCGCTCAATGAGCGGCTCGGTGGAGCGGAACTCTTGGCGGAAGTGCGTTTTGGGCGACTGGACGAGCAAGACGTATTCGGCTGCGCCACCGCCGACCAGTTGCCGCAGGTCAGGGTCGCTGAGTTCGAACCCGGCGGTCAGGTCGACGGCGACGCTGCCCGGGGCGAGTTTGACGTCTATGGTGACCTCAAACTCCGCGTTGGGGTAGTCGTCTCCGTACTCGCGAGGGCGCAAGACGGGGTGCGGCCAGCCCTTGCCGGCGTCAATCCTCATTTGCAGACACCTCCACTGCCTCCACGCGGAGCGCCCGCTCTCGGATCGGGTTGTCGGCGATGATTTCCAATGAGGCGCGCCCGCCTGCGATCAAGGTTTTCGTAAGCGCGTCGCGGTCAGCGGCGCGGACATCTTCTAGCGGGCTGGCGTTCGAATCGCCCGCCTCTTGAATCTGAATGCGGGCGGTTCCAGCGCGATGAGACTTGAAACTGAGTCGGTAGCGGTTGTCGGTTCCCGGAATCGGGAGAACGCGGACAGCGGAAATCGGGAGCAGTTTTCTGACTGCGCCGCCCGACTGTCCGCCCGAGCCGCCTTCTCCTTCGCCTTCTCCTGGGCCGCCTGTTCCTCCGCCTCCGCCATTGCCGCTTCCGCCTCCCCCGCCGCTGCCGCCGACATCGTCGCCGTAGCCTTCGTCGTCGTCCTGCTCCGCTTGAGGCAACGCCGCCGCTGATCGGCGAATAGGCTTGAGTTTCAAGGTTATCTTGTCACCAAACCCTCGCTCTTTTGTTCCCGCGTCGCCTTCAGCGGCCGCGTCGTCAAAGGGTTCGTCCGGGTTTAGGTCGGGCAAGAGAGCGTTGAGCTCAGAGAGCGCCACGGTCTTGCCGGTATCTCTTGGCCCTGCCTTCTTGCGGATTTCCTCGCGTATCCATTTTGTGATGCGCGCCAGCGCATTGCGCCCTTTCTCTCGTTCTTCTTCGGGCAGGCGCTCGGGTTCGAATTTGTCATGCTGAGGGTTCTCCATTCGCCTCAGCAGTTCGTTGCCGGACGGATCCTCGAATATGCACATCGCGGCAAACTCTTGGTGCATGGAGAAGCGGATTAAGCCATCCTGCCGGTCGGTCACCAGCATACCAGTGCGGCGAATCAACGCAACTCCCCTATGCAGTCCTTCGCCTACACGTATGAACAATTTACAATGTCCGAGGTCGTGATCCTGCTTCTCCAGCGGCTCTACGCCGCCGTCAACTAATTCCCAGTAAGCCCTAGCCCTTTTGAGCGCAGTAACGTCCTCTTCTTCTCCGCTCGTGGAATAATCTTCGAGCATCTCGAACCAACCCGCGAGCGTGGCGCTGTCAATTTCGAGTTCGGTCGAGCCATTCGAGTCGGGCTCGAGCATGACCTTCAAGTTCCCTTTGTCTATCGCGTAGAAGTAGTTTTCGATCACGCTGGAGGCGATGCGCCGCTGCCAGTTGCGCTCTTCGTTGAAGCCGGCAATGAGCACGGCGGACGTGCCGGGCAGAGGGCGCCCGTCCCTGCCCTTAATGCGAACCCGCGGAGGTGCGGAGCCATGCAACGCCTCGCAAGCCTCTTTGATTCCGTAGAATCCAGTCCCTTGCGTTCTGTTCGCCACGTCGCCATGCGACATAAGCACGGCTTTGCCTTGGAATTTCTCCACCGTTACGCCGTTCTCTTCGTAGCAGGTCCAGTAAAACACCGTGCGGAGGGCGGAGACAGCGAAGGGAGCGTATTTGCCGATGCCGTAAGACCCGCCTGCGCCCAGACGCCCTTCTTTCTGGCTGAGCCCCTGCATCTTGACAAGGGCGTGCCAGTTTTTCTCAAGCAAGCCGGTGGTGTTGCGGTCGGATACCCTTAAGCAAGGGAATTCCGCCAGACCGAGCATGTCCCGAGCCGCGACTAGCGCTTGTCTTGCCCCGACGTCTCCCAGCTCATCAGCAACCTGCGCGGAAGCGACGACCGCATCCCGCAGTTCCATCCCTCCGACCACATCGACGCTGAGGCGGAGGACTTCGAACTCAACCTCCACGGGTTGGGTATCCACCCTCCTCGCGTCGAGCGAATTCTGGATTGTTTCGCGGGCGAGGCTGGACAGGGGCGCGCCAGTGAAGTTGGCGATCCCGGGGTCGTTCCAGCCGTCTTCCTTCCCGCCGTTGGTCGGCGGGAACTTCCAACCCACTTCCGAAGCCATCAAGCCGCCTCCGTCAGAATTCGAGCGCAGGCCAACCCTACCAGAGCGGTCAGGTGAACGCAAGCGGCGTTCCCCACCAGTCTGTACCTTTCGGTTTCGGGCATGGCGTCGGGAAACAGGGGTTCGCAGGTCTTGAACCCTTGCAGTCCGGCCACCTCGTTGACGCTCATCTTGCGGATGCCCCACTCGTCGCGCACGAAGGGGACGTTGTGGCCGCCTATGCCCATATTGGCGGTCAGCGTTGGGCAGAGCCCTTCTTTTTTCTCCCGCACATACGAGCGGCGCAACTGGTAGACGTTCTCAACGGATTCTCCCGCATCCATCTCTCGGCTTATCATCTTGTAGTAGCGGTTCTCCTCCGGGAGGTACGCCTCTTCGGGGGCGCGACGAGAGCGGTCGATGAACGCGCTGAGCGGGCGGCGTTTGCAGGAGGGGCGGCGCTCAATCACGGACGGATCGAAGGGGTTGCAGGTGAAATGCGCTTTCGACGCCGCGACCATAAACAGCCGCTCGCGATCTTGGGGCAACTCGGTGTAGTCCTTGACGTTCGCCGTCAAACAGGCGCTGTCTCTGAACCAGTACCCCGCCCGCCTCAGCGCATTCTGAATCTGGTCGAACCACTCCCCACCCTCCCCGTAGCGGAGGTGAGGCACGTTCTCTAGGATGAGGAGACGGGGGCGTTCGTCAGTCTCCATTTCCGCCAAGAGGCGCGGAATCTCGAAGAACAACGTCCCGCGCGGGTCGTCGAACCCCGCGCGGACGCCGGCTTGGGAGAAACTTTGGCAGGGAAAGCCGCCGGCCAACACGTCCACGCCGGCCAACCGATCTTTCGCCGCCGAGAGGTCGCAAACGTCCTTCTCTATGAACCGCACCTCGGGGAAGCGGTGGCGGAAGGCGGCGCTGGCGTATTCGTCGTTGTCGCTCGCCCAGCGGATTGCGAAGCCCGCGCTCTCGAGGCCGGAGGCGAGACCTCCCATGCCGCTGAACAGGCAACCTGCGGTCAGTTGTCGGTCGGGCTCGCTCATTCGCGGCAGTCCGCCCCTCCCTCATCGTGCGCGCAACCTTATATTCTGCGACGGGCGATTGCAAGCGTTAGCCACGCGCCTCGCGCTGGATTTGCGCTGACGGGGCGCAGGGAGGTTCCGAAGAGGGCGCGGCTGGGGTTGACAGGCTTGCCATGCGCTGGTAGAGTAAGAGTTGGACGCTCAGGTGACTCCCCTGAGGCGTCACGCGTGACTCCCTATGAGGCGTCACAGGCGGCGTCCGCAAGGCGGGACTCGCACCCTGCGCGAGTCCCGCCTCGTATTGCCGTCAGGCCTCTTCGCCCTACCCTCCCCTCTCCGCTAGCCACTCGCAGGCGGCGGCGCCGTTGACCTCTAGCCAGCGCGCGTTGAGGCGGATGCTCTCCAGCGTTTGCTGGATGGAGCGCGCGGCGGACGGCGCGGGATGCGCTTCGAAGAACGCCCGGACGTCCTCTTCGCGCTCGGCGCTTGCGAATCCGGTGGGGATGGCGACGATCCGCATCACGGCGAATCCGCCCTTGCCGTAGCGGCGGTCGATCTCCTCCCAGTTCTCCTTGACGAACTCCCACGTCCGCGCGCGCGCATCCGGGAGCGCCCCCGCTTGCGTAAGCGCGAGCGGCGCGTCCTGCGAGCGCACCTCGTCGCTCATCAAGCGGCGTAGCAGGTCGGCGAGGAGGGCGTCGTCGCGCGTTCGGGTCAGGGCGGCGAGGACGCGCGCTTTCTCCTCCTGCAAGTGGGCGTCGCGGTGGATGCGCCACAATTCGTCGTAGACGGCGCGCCCGCCCTGCTGCGCCGCGAGGTTGAAGGCGGCCCCCCGGACTTCGGGCGCGATGGACGCGCCGCCTTCGGCGTGCAGTTGGAACCGGGCGCGCGCCTCGCGCTGGGTGTCGGGATCGCCGTAGCCGCCGAAGGCGCTGATGACGGCGCTCCGGCGGAGGGCCTCGAGGTGGCCGTCGCCGGGTTGGGGGTCCCATCCGACCTCGCGGGCGACGTTTGCGAACAGGCTGCGGGCGTAGGCGCGGAACGCCTCCAAGCACGGCGCGGACGCCAGCAGGTTCTCGAGGCCGCGCAGGTTGGCGGCGAGGTCGCTCCAGACGATGGCGTCGCGCTCGGCTGTGTAGGACTGCGCCAGTTCGAGGAAGACCGTCGCCGGCAGGCGGCCCGCCCTTACGAGCGCGTAGGCGTCGTTCTGCAGGCCGAGGCGGTCGACCGCGGGGAGCGATTGCGCGGCGACCGCCTCGCCGAGCCTGCGCCACTCGTCCTCGGCGTAGGCGACGCGGAAGAATCCGGTCTGCCCCGCGTTCAGTTTCGTCCATCCGCCGTCCGCGCCGACGACGAAGCTCTCCTCGCCGCCGGAGAGCAGCCGCTTGGCGGTTTCGCCGCCGCCGGAGATGATCGAGAGCGGCGTCGGCCACAGGGCGTCGCCTTCCGGCTCGCCGAGCAGGTGGTCGTAGAGGAACCGCGACTGCGCGGCGTCGATTCGCGTCTCTCCCGCCTCTCGCGTGATTTGGACGCTCAGCGCCGGGTAGCCGGTCTGCTTGATCCACGCCTCCATGAGGGGAACGACGGGCATCGGCAGGTCCGCGCCGCTTTCGTCCGCCGCCTCGCCGATGGCCTCCCAGAGGTGGGCGCCGCGCGCGTTTCCGTAGGCGTGGCGGGTGAGGTAGGAGCGCAGGCCGTTGCGGAACGTCTCCGGGCCGACGTAGTCCTCGAGCATGCGGAGGACGGAGCCGCCCTTGCTGTAACTGATCGCGTCGAAGAGTTCGCGTATCTCCGCCGGGTCGTCCACGCTCGCCTCGATGGGGTGGGAGTTGCGGAGGCCGTCGAGGCCGAGCGCGGCATGGGCGTCGTGGGAGACGAACTGCGTCCACATCTCCCACTCCGGGTAGAGGCGGTCGACCGTTTTGTCGCCCATCCACGAGGCGAACGACTCGTTGAGCCAGAGGTCGTCCCACCACTCCATTGTCACGAGGTCGCCGAACCACATATGCGCCATTTCGTGCGCGACGACCTCGAGGACGCGCTGCCTCGCCTGCGGCGCGGAGTTCTCCGGGTCGTGCAGCAGGGCGGTCTCGCGGTAGATGATGGCGCCCCAGTTCTCCATCGCGCCGGCGGCGAAGTCGGGGACGGCGATATGGTCCATTTTCGCCAGGGGGTACGAAACGCCGAAGTAGTCGTTCATATAGGCGAGCGCGGCGACGCTGTTCTCCAACGCGAAGCGCCCCAACTCCTCTTTCCCCCGCGTCGCCCACACGCGCACGAGCGTTCCGTCGTCCGCCGTCTTCTCCACGCAGGCCATATCGCCGACCACGAACGCGAGGAGGTACGTCGACATAGGAGGCGTCCGCTCGAACGTCACCGCCTTCTTGCCGTCTCCGGCGGGCTCTACGCGGGCGACGGGCATATTGGACAGCGCTTGCAGTTCCTCCGGCGCGATCAGCGTGACCTCGAACGCCGCCTTGATCGCGGGCTCGTCCCAGCAAGGGAACGCCCGCCGGGCGTCGGTCGCCTCGAACTGCGTCGCGGCCAGGGAACGCTCCGCCCCGGCGGCGTCCGTGTACTTGCTGCGGTAGAAGCCGCAGAGTTGGTCGTTGAGGACGCCCGCGAACTCCATCCGCAGAACGACGCGCCCCGCCGGGATCGGCGAGGGGAAGCGCAGCGTCGCCCGCTCCGCCTTCGCGTCGAGATCGATGGCGTCGGCCTCCACGACCGCGCCGTCCGGGGTTTCGGCGCTCGCGGACGCGATGCTGAGTTCGGCGGCGTTGAGCGTGATCTGCGGCGTCGGCTCCGCCGCGTCCGCCTCGATCTCGGCGCGTCCGGCGAACGTGAACGCCGCGAGGTCGGGCTCTAGGCTGAGGCGGTAGCAAACGGGGCGGACGCTATCGGGCAAGCGGTGAGAAGAGGAAGAGGGCATACGGAACCTCGGCGCGCCCCGCCCGCCGGGGCGAGCGAAATCTTTGGGCGCAAGTAGGGTGTGGTACCCCCGGGGAGACTCGAACTCCCGCGCCCGGCTCCGGAGGCCGGCGCTCTATCCTCTGAGCTACGGGGGCTTTGGGGGCAAGTATAGCGCATAGAGGGCGGCGTCGCCCTACTGAGACGAAGAGCAGCCCGCCCCCGCATCGTCCTGCCCGCCCCCATACGCCCCGTCATTCCCGCGAAAGCGGAAACCTACCCCCCCCCGCCCGACCCGCCAGCGCGAGGTTGACATATGCTGACAAATAGCGTGTACTTCAGCCCATAACTTCTGAGATGGCAAGGGGGCGCGTATGACCAATTTGGGTGGTTTGGGCAGGCGAGGACATACAAGACATCGTTGAACCCGACGAATTCGTGGGGATCAGATTCGGTGGAGCCGCCTTGGGCGACATCAGGCATCTTGGCGACGATGTGCTCACTGATCTCGTCACCAGGGCTCGCGTTGGCAAAGACCCTAAGCGCGGCGTTCGGCGACTGAAGGCGTTTAGGGACAGCATCGAGGTTGGGGACTACGTGTTGGTTCCTTTGCAAACGCGAAGCGTCTATCACATAGGCGAAGTGACAGGACCGTACCAGTTCGTTGAGTCGCGCCCTTACCCGCACCGCCGGTCGGTCAAGTGGCATCGGACCAGACCCAGGGAGGGCTTCGGGATACCCGGCACTAACATCCGGTTGACGCGATCTGCCGTTGTTTACAAACTGGGGAAGGATGCTGACGCTGTTGACCGTTTGGTGAAGGAGGCGATGGAAGAGAACGACAGGACGCCATTGGGGGAGATAGACCTCCCTCCATCCCCTTCCCGTCTTGCTGAACTGGCCGCGCAACTCTACTTCGAGGACACCGCAGACCTCGAGAACATCGTGGCCTTGCTGAAAGACAAGAAGCAGGTCATCTTCTACGGCCCGCCCGGCACGGGCAAGACCTACGTGGCGAAAGCGCTTGCCACGCATCTCGCGGACGACGATGAGTATCGCGTGACGCTCGTGCAGTTCCATCCGTCCTACGCCTACGAGGATTTCGTGCAGGGCTACCGCCCCACGCTCAACGGCGGGCAGTTGGGCTACGAACTCAAGGATGGGCCGTTGCTGCAGGCCGCGGCTGCAGCGCGTAGGGACTACGAGGCCGCTGAGCAGTCGGGAAACGAGCCGCCGATGCACTTTCTCGTCATAGACGAGATCAACCGGGGCAACCTCGGCAAGGTCTTCGGCGAACTCTACTACCTGCTAGAGTACCGCGACGACGGCATACCGCTGCAGTATTCTCGCGAGGAAGACGAGGCGTTCTCGCTGCCGGGCAACCTCTACGTTATCGGCACGATGAACACCGCCGACCGCTCCATCGCGCTGGTGGACTTGGCGCTGCGCCGCCGGTTCTACTTCGTCGAGTTCCACCCGGACGAGCCGCCCGTGAAGGGAGCGCTGCGCCGATGCTTGAGCGAGCGCTCGCCCGGGATGGAATGGGTCGCGGACGTAGTGGACAAGGCGAATGCCCTGTTGAAGGATCGTGGCGCGGCAGAGGCGGCCGTCGGTCCGAGTTACTTTATGCAGCCGGGGCTCGACGAGGAGAAGGTCGAGCGCATCTGGAAGCACAGCGTGCTGCCGTACATCAAGGAGCGGCTGTTCGGCGTTGAGGGCGTTGCGGATGCGTTCGCGCTGGCCAAGTTGCGCGGCGAGTCGGCGGGCGGCGGCGCCTCGCCGTCCGGCGACGTCGGCGGGGACGAGGAACCGCAGGCGGGCGAGGAGGCGTAGGTTCCCGCTTTCGCGGGCGGGAATGACGAGGCGCTTGGGGAGACGGGGAGACGGGGCGCTATGCGCCCCGACCGCAGTACCCTCTCCCGCCGCGTTCGCGGCGTCCTCTCCCCTTATAGGAGTCCTTTGCATAACCCTCGCATCAGCGCGATCGGCAGTTCCGCGCCCCCGGAATCAGCCATTCAACCGCCCAAATCCCCCGATAACGGCCTCCACCTCCCCTGCTCGCCCCCAATTTAGGGGCTTCGCAGGGCCTCGTACCCCCAACGGGCGCAATACGCCCCTACCCATGCACAGCGCAACCCTCTCTCAACCCGTCCGCGCGCCGCAGGTTGTACGCCAGCGCCTTGAACAACGCCTCCGCCTCGTTCCTCATTAGCCCCATGTACCGAACCCGCCAGTACCCATAGCTGCGCTTCAGCGTCCCAAACACCTGCTCCACCGGCGCCCGAACCTTCGACAGCAGCCCGTTCCGCCGCCGCTGCCAATGCGGCAGCTCCGTCTGATGCTTATGCCCCCGATGCATGATCCGATCCTTCACGCCCTGCGCCCGCAGACGCTCACGACGCTCCTTCGACTCATACGCCTTGTCCGCGTACACCGCCTCTTCGTCCCCCATGATCAGCGCGTCCGCAACATCCGTGTCCGCAACGTTCGCAGGCGTGAACTCAACCCCGCGCACCAGCCCTGACCCCGCGTCCATCCCTATGTGCATCTTGTAGCCGAAATGCGACTTCTTCCCCTTCTTCGTCCACGCGGCGTCGGGGTCCGTTCCGCTCCGCGCTCCAGCCTCCGAATGCGGGCGCCGCGCCTGCGCCTCGATGATCGTCGCGTCGATCAGCGTTCCGCGCTTCACCAGCATGCCCTTCGCCTCCAACTGCCGATTCACTTCCGCGAACAGCGCCCGCGCCAGCCCCCGCTCCGTGATCTTCTTCCGAAACCGGCTGATCGTCGAGTGGTCGGGAACCGCGTCCGTCAGCGTGAGCTCCGCGAAGCGGCGGAACGACAGCCGGTCTTGGAGCGCCTCCTCCATGCCGACGTCGGAGGAGTCGTACCACTGCTGGAGGACGATGATCTTGACCATCGTGATCGGGCGGTAGGCGGGCCGTCCTTCGGGCGCGGCGTGGACATCGTCGAGTAGGGCTGCGACTTTGGGCCAATCGATGAGGCGGTCGATGCGGTCGAGTCTGTCGTTGCGGCCTGCGTTGAAAGGGAGGAAGGCGTCGATGAAGGAGGGGTCGCTGGCTTCGAGATGCATAGCAGTCTCCTCGCGGTTGCGGGTTGCGGTCATTGTGCGCGATTGCGGAAGGTTATGCAAAGGTCTCTATAGGGAGAGGGGGGATACGAGATTCCCGCCTACGCGGGAATGACGGTCAAGAGGGCAGGAATGACGGTTATAGGGGGCGCGAATTGACGGCGTAGGAGGTAGGTTCCCGCTTTCGCGGGAATGGACGCGGAGCATGGGAATATCAGGAGACGGGGCGCGACGCGCCCCGTCATTCCTGCGTAGGCAGGAATCCATTCGGCGCGCTAGCGCCATAGACGGTGCGCAAGCCCGTCTCCATGGATCCCCGGGGCCGCGTCATTCCCGCGTAGGCGGGAAACCTACCCATACCCCCGACCGCAGTACCCTCTCCCGCCGCGTTCGCGGCGTCCTCTCCCCTTCTAGGGAGAGGGGGGATGCGGGATTCCCGCGTAGGCGGGAACCTACTGGGGACCGGCCGCAACGCAAAAAGCGGACAGGGGCAGGCTTTGTAGGATATGGCTATGCGGGAAATTAGCCTCCGCGAATACCAACCGAAAGAAGAGCGCCTCTCCGAGGGCGAACTCAGCGCGCTAACGCAGGCGAAGAAAGACCTCGGCCTCTCCATAGCGCCTAGCGGTCACGATGCCTACACGATCAGGCCATCGTCCGTCGTCGGCGCCGACGAGGTCGGCGGCCTCTCCGTCATCATCGAGCCGAAGATCGGGGTCGGGCAATTGATCTCGCTCGCGTGCTACGCGATGGCGCGCGGACGCAAGGGTCTCGTCGAGTTTGGCGGCGATTTCGCCTATGCCGAGGAGACTGCGCTGCCGGAGTTTCTCGCTCGCGCGTTCGCCGACGCCGCCGAAAAAGCGTTCGCGCAGGTTCTCTCGGCGGGCGCCGTCGAGCACGTCGAGCCCAAGATCCGCGAGGCGTACAACAACCTCGACCGCGCCGGCAACGTCGAGGTCAAGTTCACCGGGCCGGACGGCGTCACATTCGACCTCTCCGTCCACGGCTGGGCCGGAACGCAAGGCGAGTGAGGGAACGCGAGCTCCGCTCTCCTGCTGTCCGGCGCTCCGCTGCCGGTTAGGACGGCAGGAGGTTATGGCCGTGCCCCCGGCGCTACGCCGCCGCGTACTCCTTCTCCATCGCCTCCGAATAGGCGCCCTGCCGCGCCGCGCTGGTGAGTTTGCAGCGATGGAGATACGCCCTCTGCGCGGCGGGGACGTTCGCGGACTCGCCAAGCCACGCGCTCAGCGGCAGCGCCTGCAGGCCCCGCCCGAAGGAGTAACTCAACTCCCACGGCCCGTTGACCTCCGCGCCCCGCCGGGCGATCTCGTGCATATTCAGCGTCGCCTCGTCGTCCGGCTGCCCGCCGGACAGGAACACGATGCCCGGCACGGCGGCGGGAACGGCGTGCAGGAAAACGTCCACGGTGCGGACGGCGACCTCCCTCGCGGGCGCACGGCTAGGCGCCGTCGAGCCGGAAGTGACCATGTTCGGCTTGAGGAGCGTCCCTTCCAACGCGACGCCGAAGAGGGCGAGCGCGGCGTAGACCTCCCGAAGCGTCCGCTCGGTGACGCGCTGGTCGGTCTCGATGTCGTGCGCGCCGTCTATCAGAACTTCCGGCTCGACGATGGGGACGAGGCCGGCCTCCTGGCAGAGGGATGCGTAGCGGGCGAGGGCGTGCGCGTTGGCCGCAAGGCACTTTTCGCTAGGAACGCCGTCCCCAATCGTGATGACGGCGCGCCACTTGGCGAACCGCGCCCCGATGCCGTAGTACTCCTCGAGGCGCGGGCGCAGCCCGTCCAGCCCCTCCGTGACGAGTTCGCCCGGAGAGCCCGCGAGCGGCATCGCGCCGGTGTCCACCTTGATCCCGGGAATGACGCCCTTGCCCCGCAGGACGTCGACGAGCGGCGTTCCGTCCGCCCCCTTCTGCCGGATCGTCTCGTCGTAGAGAATGACCCCGCTGACGTAGTTCTCGGCGCCCTCCGCGCGGAAGAGCATCTCGCGGTAGTCGCGGCGGTTCTCCTCCGTGTTCTCCACACCAATGGAGTCGAACCTGCGCTTGATCGTTCCGGAACTTTCGTCGGCGGCGAGAATCCCCTTCGCGGGCGCGACGAGGGCCTGGGCGGTCTGCGCGAGCGCCGTAATGTCCATAGCGGTTCCCTCTCCTTGCGTTATGTTCCGCGCCTTGCGGCGCGCTTCCGCCGCGCCGGGACTCGGCCCCTCTTGCGCGGCGCGTCTATGATACGCCCCCCTACAGCGGCATACCCCAGATCGGGTACCACTCCTTGATGGCGCGCGTAGTGGGAATGTCGCGCCGCGCCGCTTGCTCCATCCGCAGTTCGAGCGCGTGGTCGCGCTTGTCGTCCCCTCCGTCCGGCGCGGGAACGAACGGAGTGAACGCTTTGACGCGCGGCTGGTAGACCCAGTAGATCCGCTGCTCCTTCCACGTGAACGGATAGACCGCCGCCAGCACGCGAGGGCCGATGCCCACCGCGACGAGCGACTCCCCAACGACGCGGACGGCGTTCGCCAGTTCGGGCAAGCCGGAGCCCCGAACGACGACCCACGGATGGGGGCGCTCCGAGCCGTCCATCTCGATGTCCCATCTCGCTTGCGACGATGTCAGGTGCGCGAGCGCGCGCTCCAGTTCGGCTTTCGCCTGCGGCCCGTCCTGATCGTCGGAGGGGCGCGCGAGCACGCCCGCCTTGCCGGTCGTGTAGGTGTCCAGCGCCTGCTCGAACACCTGGGCGGCGCGTCCCATCGCCTCGTGCGCGGGGCCCCATTCCCCCGCGCGCCGGTTCCCGGATGAGAGGAACTTGCACATCGCCGCCCTACCCCGCGACCATCAGCGTCCGCTCGAGTTCCCGCAGACGCTCGATGCGCTTCTCCATCGGCGGATGAGTGGAGAAGAGGCTGGCGAAGCCGTCGCCGATGGCCGGCATAATGAAGAAGGCGTTCATCGTTTCGGCGCGGCGGAGGTCGTCCTGCGGCAGGCCCGTCATCGCGCCGCTGATGCGCTGCAGCGCGCTGGCGAGGTCGCGCGGGCGCTGCGTGAGGACCGCGGCGCCGCGGTCCGCCGAGTACTCGCGGTAGCGGGAGAGCGCGGCCACCAAAATCTGGCTGACCACCCACACGAGGATCGTCACGACGTAGGCGATCATAATCGCGCCGCCTCCGCCGCTGTCGCGGTTGCGCCCGAACCCGCCCCCGAACAGCGACGACCAAAAGAGCAGGCTCATCAGCGTCGAGGCGACGACGGAGAGGAAACTCGCGTAGGTCATCACCTGCACGTCGCGGGACGCGATGTGGCTGATCTCGTGCGCGAGCACGCCCTCCAACTCCCGCTCGTTCAGGACGCGGAGCAGGCCGGTGGTCACCGCGACGGCGGCGTGCTTTTGGCTGCGCCCCGTCGCGAAGGCGTTGGGCGCGTTCATATCCGCGACCGCCACTTTCGGCTTGGGAATGCCCGCCGCGAACGCGAGACGCTCGACCGCCGCGTGCAAGTCAGGCGCCTCCTCCGGCGTCACGACCTTTGCCCGCATCGAGACGAGCACGAGTTTGTCGGAGAGGATGAACTGAATGAGCACGAGCCCGGCGGCGACGGCGAGCATCACGCCCGCGCCGGCGACCCGCACGAGGAACCACAGGAACAGGCCGTAGACGACCCCGAGCAGGAGCATCGTGAAGAGCATCCGCGCCCGCAGTTGGTTGTCGCGGCCAACGCCTTGCCGCTGAATCATCGGACAATCCTCCTCGCCGGCCGCGCCTCCCGCGCCCGGCCTTCCCCCTAATGATAGCGCGTCCGCCCGCCCCGCGCCGGGCAGGGCTCTTGAGCATCCAGAAGAGGAGGCAAGCCCCGCGCGCTCCCCGCGCCTACGCCCCAACCCTGTACAATGCGCCCCGCCCCAGCCTCCACGCGCTCGCCGGACATGAGCCCCTTGCGCGAGGCGCGCCCCCGCCCTTAGATTGGCGCGCAAGACGCGGACGCGGGAGGCGCAAGCGAATATGGCCCGAGACATCGAAGACACCCTCACCACGCGGCTCACGCTGCTCTTCAACGAGCGCTACGGCTTGCCGGAAGCGGTCACGCAGTCGTTTGCCGGGGGCAAGTTCCTCGACGTGTTCATCCTGCTCGAGGACGTCAGGGTAGCGGTGGAGGCGAAGAAGGGGCAAGCCACGCTGCGGAGGCGCCAGGCGGCGCGGGACGCGGACAAACGCTTGCGCGCCGGACATGCGGACGTCGCGTTCGCGCTCTGCTACCCGGACGACGCGACGCTCGCCACGCTCCCCACGGACACGCTGACGTGGCAGATCCGGCAAGACCCCGACGTGACCGTCCCGTGGAGGGAGGGGACCGCGGCTGATCTGGCGCGCGAGATCCGGCTTGCGCCGCAGCAGGTGGACCAGACGAACCTCGCGGCGCGCATCCTCTCCAACGCGCTGGACGACGCCGTTCTCATGCTGAAGCCGCAGGAGCGCGAAAACCTCGCGCGGGCGCTCGACCTCCCGCCGAAGAGAGTCAAGCGCAAAGACAAGAACGGCAAAGAGCGCGAGCAGCGGACGTACGAAACGGCGGCCAAGCGCGGATTGCTGGTCATCGCGGCCGCGATGCTCTTCCAGTTCCGGCTGCAGTCCCAGCCCCGCCCCGATGGGCACGAGGGGGAATGGCCGCCGACGAGCGTACAGGATTGCGCGGAGTCCGGCTTCGCGTACACGGCGTTCGACGACGCTTGGGCGCTGATCCTGCTCGTGGACTACAAGCCGATATTCGAGACGGCGCGGAAGGCGCTCGCCAATTTGCCTCCCTATGCCCGGATGCTCCGCGACTTGGGGCGCGCCGCCGTCGAATGCTCCCAGAAGACGACCGGAAGCCGCCACGACCTCGTCGGGCGCATCTTTCACCGCGTGCTGGAATCCGCCCGCTACGACGGCTCGTACTACACGTCCACCGCCGCCGCGACGCTGCTGGCGGAACTGGCGATAGAGGATGAGAGCGCCGCCGACCCCCTGTCGCTGCGCGTCTGCGACCCCGCGTGCGGAACGGGCACGCTGCTGATGACGGCGGCGGCGCGCCTGCGCGACCTGCGCTCCGACGGCGCGGACGAGGATGAGTTCGACCGGCGTCTCGTCGAGGACGTCTTGTGGGGCTACGACATCAATCTGACCGCGGCGCACCTCGCGGCGACGACGCTCGGCATGGACTCCCCCTCCGTCAAGTTCGTCAATATGAACATCCACCGCGCTCTGCTCGGCTGGCACAAATTGGACGAAGAGAAGCGGCCTTACCGCGTGACGCGAAAGTCCGACAACCCCGAAACCTACATCGGATCGGTCGGATTCATCGACGGCCAGCAGCCGCTCGCCCTGTGGCCGACGCTCGCGCACCACATAGAAGAGCAGGACACGCGGCCGCACCACCCGCCGCAGGCCGACCTCGTGATTATGAATCCGCCCTTCACGCGCAACGACATCCGGCACGACCAATTCGGCGAGGCGGAAGAGAAAGCGATCAAGCGCAAGGAGCGGGAGATTCTCTCCAAGACGGGCGCGCTCGCGGCGGCGGGGCTCCACTCGTCCGGCGGCGCGTTCGGCGTGCTCGGCGACTGGCTCGTGAAGCGCGACGCCGGGACGATGGCGATGGTGCTCCCCACCGTGGTGTTGTCCGGCGCGGCGAACCAGGCATACCGCCGGTTCCTCGCGCGGAATTTCCATATCGATCTGATCGTCAGCATCCACGACCCCGAGCGCCCCTTCTTCTCCGAGAACACGGCCATCGGCGAATGCTTGGTGATCGCCAGAAGGCGGGACGACCGCGAGCGCGGCGCGAAGCCCCCGACGCGGATCATCAACCTCACGCGCAACCCCGCGACGCGCATCGACGCGCTGCGCCTCGCGGAGCGAATACGGCGAGGAGAGGAGGACGGCGATTTCACGGAGCAGCGAATCCCGCCCGAACGCATCGCGCAAGGAGACTGGTTCGCGGCGAACTTCCTCGCGCCCGTTCTAAACGAGGAATACCTCGCGCTGCAGACGGCGGAGGGTCTCGCCCCGCTCGGCGATATGGCCTCCCTCGATCCGGCGGGCCGCGCGATCCGGCAGCACTTTCGGCGCAGCGTTATGCCGACCACCGGCGGATGGCGCGCCCTCTGGCATCACAAGTCAGGGTTGCGCCGCTCGATGCTCGCCCACACGGACACGCATATCGCCGCGAGAACCGATGCCGCAGGGCGCTACTGGGACAGGCGCGGGCGCCTGCTGCTGCCGATGAAATTGGCGCTGCCGCTCGCCCGCGTCGGCGCGGTCATCGTCTCCGAGCGAACGGTGGGGTCGCTCTGGACTCCGGCGCACCCGAACGACGAGTCTGCGGAAACGGAAGAGGCGTGGACGCTCTACCTCAACTCGTCCATCGGCCTGCTCGCGCTGCTGGGCGGACGCGGCAACAGGATCCAGGTCTACCCCGATTTCTCGATGAAGGCGTTGCGCGGCGTCCGCGTCCCCGACCTCGACGCCTTCCCAGGCGCGCGGGAGGCGATGGCGTCCGCGTTCAAGAGGCTGCAAACGCGGACGCTGCGCGCGTTCCCTTACCTCGACGCGGACCCGGCGCGCCGCGAGATAGACGACGCCGTCGTCGACGCGCTCGCCCTCGACCCCGAGCGCGTCGCCCGAATCCGCCGCGAGTTGTCCCGCGAGCCGTCCGTCACCGACAGGCGTTACGGCGTCCTCCGCGAAAACGGCGACGACGAGGCGGAGGAAGCGGAGGCCGACGGCGCGGAAGATGAGGAGGAAGAGGGCGGCGCAGGCGGCGACGAAACTGAAGACGAATAGACCGCGCCCGGCGCAAGCCCGTCCGCTATCGGAAGCCGGCGACCGCCCTCAACTGGCCGGGGCGGAGCGGAAGCTGATCGTCAGCATCCACGACCCCGAGTGCCCCTTCTTCTCCGAGAACACGGCCATGAGGAACGAGTCGGAGGCGCTGTTCAAGGCGCTGGGGTGCAACCTGCGGAGCGCGGACGGGTTGAGAGAGGGTTGCGCGACGTATGGGTAGGAGCGTGGTCTGTCCGTCGGCGGTACGAGGCACTGCGAAGCCCCTGAAACGAGGGCGGGCAGGGGAGGATGAGGCCGTCATCGGGGGACTTAGGCGGGCGAACCGCCGATTTCGGCGGCGCGTTATGCAAAGGCCTCTGTAGGAGAGGGGGAATTCGGCGCTTGCGCGCCTCAATGGTGTGAGATTCTCGCCTACGCAGGAATGACGGTAAGAGGGCGACGATGTCAAGAGGGGGCGCGACTCGCCCGGAGGAGACGAGATTCCGCCTGCGCGGGAATGGACGGTAAAGAGAGCGCGGCGGGAATGAGGGCAAGGCGACGCTGAGGGCGCCGCGGAAGGCGCCTGCTATACTTGGCGCATTCCTCGGAGGAGCGCCGATCATTCGATGAGCGTCATTTACGTTGCGGGCGCGCGTTCGGGCGCGGGCGCCACGACGGTCGCATGCGGCCTCGCCGCTCTGCGCCGGGCGGAGGGGCGCGGCGCGGCGCTGGTCAAGCCTCTCTCCCTGAGCGGCGGCAACGGCGAAAGCGGCGACGCCGACCCCGCGTTCTTCGCGTCGCTTGGCGGATTGGCGGCCACCGTCGCCGTGAACGCAGGCGGGGCGCCGTCGGACGCGCAACTCGACGAGGCCGCGCGAATCGTCCGGGACGCGGCGGCGGGCGGGAGCGACATCATCGTCGAGGGTCCGCCGCTGGACGCGCCGGACGGAGCGTCCGCCGCGCTCGCGCAGCGCCTCGGCGCGCCGGTCGTGGGCGTGATTCCCTACGAACGGACGCTCGACGGCGGCGAGGTCGGCGCCGCGTGGCGCGAGTCGTTCGGCGCGCTGCTCGCGGGGTGCGTCGTCAACAAGCGGACGCGCTACGCCGGGCATGACGCTTGCGCGCGCCTCGCGCCCGAACTCGAGCGGGGCGGCATGCCCGTTTTCGGCGTTCTGCCGGAGGAGCGGCTGCTGCTCGCCCCCACCGTGGGGCAGACCGCCTCGCTGCTGAACGGCGCGTATTTCGCGGGGGAGGACGGCGCGGACGCGCTCATCGAAAACTTTCTCATCGGCGGGCTCATCGCCGAATGGGGGGGCGCCTACTTCGGGCGGCTGCCCAACCAGGCCGTCATCGCGCGCGGAGGCCGGATAGACATTCAGATGAGCGCGCTCAACTTCCCGCTCAACGCGCTCTTTCTCACGGGATGCGCCGCGCCCGCGCAATACGTCCATCAGCGCGCCGAGGAACTGGACGTTCCGCTGATCGCCGTCGCGGAGCGCGACACGCATCAGACCGCCGCCGCGCTCGAAACGCTGGGCGCCGCCGTGACGGTTCATCATCCGGCGAAAGCGGAGCGCGCGGGCGCGATGGCGCTGGAGCGGCTGGACGCCGCCGCCTTGAGCGCGGCGGTCGGAGGGTAGCGCGTGGCGGTGGTCGCGGTGACGACGGGCGGCGCCGGCTTCCCGAAGAACTACGTCGCGTCGCTGGAGTCGCGGGGCGCGGAGGCGCGCGTGATCAGGCCGGAGGGTTTCGCGTCGCCGGAGGAGGCGATGGACGGCGCGTCCGGGCTGCTGCTCACGGGCGGCGCCGACGTCGACCCGTCGCGCTACGGGCAGGCGCCGAACGGCGCGCATCAGGCGGAGCCCGAGCGCGACGCGATGGAGTTCGCCCTCTTCGACTACGCCGTCCGCCGCAATATGCCGACGCTGGGGATATGCCGGGGAATGCAACTCGTGAACGTTGCGATGGGCGGCAGTTTGATTCAGGACCTGCCGGGCCACACGCTGCCGGAATTCGAGTCGGCGATGCACGAGGTCTACGTCGCGCCGGGCAGCCGTCTCGCCGCGATCATCGGGGTGGGCGCGGTCTACAAGACGAACAGCCGCCACCATCAGGGGCTGCGGGAGGCGCAGCGCGCGCCGTCGCTCATGGCGTCGGCCTTTCATCCGGGGGACGGCCTCGTCGAGGCGCTGGAGAGTCCGGCGCATCCGTGGCTGATCGCGGTGCAGTGCCACCCGGAGCGCGCGAAGGAGGTTCCGCGCAGTTTCGGCAAACTCTTCGACTGGCTCGCGGGGTGGGCGGAGCGCTACGAGGCGGGAGATATGCCCGTATGCTGAGGCGCCGCGCGCAAGCGCCGCAGCAGGTGGACGCCTCCGGCGAGTGCCGCCATCTGTACCTGCGGCGCAGGAATCCCGACGCTCCGGCGGGCGCCGCCGACGCGACGTGCGTCCACTGCGGCATGGAGTTCCGCCTCGCGTGGCAGTCCGACAGGACGGGGCTCGTCCGCCCGACGACGCGCAATCTCGTCTACGCCCTGATCGGCCTCGCGCTCCTCGTGGTCACGCAGTTTTTCGGCGTCGCGGTGGGGGGATTTCCCCTCTCGTCCCTCTTCCTGGTTGTCGCCGTGCTCTTCTTCACCCGCGCGCTGCTGGGCGGATTCGGCCTCTACGCGCAGCACGGATTCGTGACGGGCAAACTCGGCCCCGTCTACCGCCGGCAGCGTCTCAACCCTCTGCCGCCCAAGCCCTACGTGACCGCCGTCGGCGCCGTTCCCTTCCCCGTCGACTTGGAGACGCACCGCCGCTTCGAGGTTGGCGACACGCTTCTCGTCGAGCACCTGCGCTGGTCGCGTCTGCTGGTCGCAGTCTACAAAGGGGAGCGTAAGGCGTAGGACACGCGCTCCGGCGTTTGCCGCGCCGCGAGCGCGCGACAGGGGGCGCTTGCCGAACCGCCCGCCTTACGCATAGGCTATGCCTCGCCGGCGGGAACGGCGTCAATGGCCACTAGCGAACCCGAAATCAACATAGCCCTCGCGGAGACGCTCGACGCGCTTCGCGCCAACTGGCGCGTCAGCGGCGAGCGGCTGGGGCGGCTGCAGGGCTCGCGCGGCCAGCCCGACATCCTCGTCACCGCGACCGCGTCCGCGCCCGTCGTCATCGAGACGGAGGTCGCCCCCGCCGCGACGGTCGAGGACGACGCCCGCGACCGGCTCGGCGCCGCGCTCACCGACGGCTCGCTCATCTTCGCCGCCATCGCCGTCCGCGTCCCCATCAGGTTCCGCGACCTCGAGGGCGAGGCGCTCCGCAACGCGCTCCGCCGAACCGACGCCGGCCTCGAGTACGCGCTGCTCGCCGGGGCGTCACGCGATCAGCACGACCGGTTCCCCGACGCGGGATGGCTCGTCGGCGGCGCGACGGACCTCGCGCGCCTCGCTTATCAGGCGAGCATCCCCTTGCGCGCCATCGAGAACGCCGCCGACCGCCTCGAGCAGGGCGTCCGCGCCGCCTCCGAGCGCCTGAGCGAAACTATCGAACTCCGCCCCGACGTCGGCCCGTGGATATCCGAGCGCGTCCATCAGCAAGACGGCGTTCAGACGCGGCGTATGGCGATGGCTATCGTCACCAACGCGCTCGTCTTTCACGCGAATCTCGCAGGCTCCCACGGCGTCAAGCACCTCGACGCGTTGCGGAGCCCCAGCGGGCGGTTCTCGAAAATGGCGGTTCTCGACGAGTGGCGCAACATCCTCGGCGTCAACTACTACCCCATCTTCGACATCGCGCATCAGATTATGTCGCAACTGCCCGAGGGCCTGGCGTCCGACGTGTTCGAGTTGCTCTCCGCCACCGCCACGGGACTGATAGACGAGGGCGTGACCCGCTCGCACGACCTCTCCGGCGTCGTCTTTCAGCGGCTCATCGCCGACCGGAAGTTCCTCGCCACCTTCTACACGACGCCGTCCGCCGCCGCCCTCCTCGCAACCCTGGCGCTGCCCGACCGCCAGGCGGACTACGGCCAATTCAAGATCGCGGACTTCTCCTGCGGCACCGGCACGCTCCTTTCCGCCGGCTACCGCCGCCTCGCCATGCTCCACGAGAAGCAAGGGGGGAACGCGGAGGAATTCCACCGCTACGCGATGGAGCAAGGCATCGTCGGCGCGGACATCCTGCCGATGTCCGTTCACCTCGCCGCCTCGATGCTGGCGTCCGCCTACCCCACGAGGCAATTCGCCAACACGAGGCTCTACACGCTCCCTTACGCCAGGCAGACGGAAGGCCACTACGCGCTGGGGTCGCTCGACCTGCTCTCCGAAGACGCGCAAATTCAGCCGTTGTTCCGCACCGGCGCGCCCGTCCGCGCGACTGGCAAAGGCGAGGAGCGCGTCGTGGAGAAACTCGACCTCAAGCCGGGCGATTTCGATCTCGTCATTATGAATCCCCCGTTCACCCGCCCCACCAACCACTCGGGGTCCCACAGCGACATTCCTAACCCTGCTTTCGCAGGCTTAGGCACGGACGAAGAGGGGCAAGATATCATGGGAAAACGCGCTAAGTCGCTGGCGCGCGGCACATGCGGCGACGGCAACGCGGGGCTTGCTTCTTATTTCATCGCGCTGGCCGACAAGATGGTCGAGGATTCTGGAACCACCGCGGTCGTGCTCCCCCTCGCCGTCTTGCAAGGCGAGAGTTGGCAGAAAGTCCGCGACCTGTTCTTCGACGCATACTCTGACGTTATCGTCGTCTCTATCGCCGGGGAAAAATCCCGAGATAAGTCCTTCTCCGCTGACACCGCTATGGGAGAAGCGCTGATCATCGCAAGGAAGCGCAACGGCGCGACCCAGAACAAGCGAGGCATCTTCGTCAACCTCGTGCGCCGCCCCAAAAATCCGATGGAAGGCGAGGAGATCGGCGAGCAGGTTCTCCGAATGGTCGCAGCAGGCGGCATCCGGACTCTGGAGGCCGGCCCCAGCGGCGGCTCCGTCATCTTCGTCGGAGAGGAGCAAGTGGACGAAGTCCTGGACTGCCCGCTCGTGAAGGGCGCCCAGTGGTCCGCCGCAGGCATCATTGATCTCGAACTCGCCCAAACCGCATACCAGTTGGCGTTTGGACGCCTCTGGCTGCCCACGCTCAGCGAAGAGGATGCCCCCATGCTGCCCATAACCCGACTCGAAAATATCGGCAGGTTGGGATTCCTCCACCGCGACATCAACGGAGGCGGGGGACGCGGGGCTTTCGACATTAGCGGGCCATGCAGCGCCTCAGCCTCGTACCCCACGCTCTGGAAACATGACGCAATCCGTCAACGCGCTATGATCGTCGAACCGGATTCGGAGGCGCGCATCAGAGAGGGCAAGCGGCAGCGCGCTTTGCAGATATGGGGTTCCCGAAGCCGAACGCACCATAACCCCGATTTCCGATTCAATTCCCAGGTTGGTCCGGTCGCTTTCACGGAGCATCCGACATTAGGGGGCTCCTCGTGGCCAAACATCATCCTCAACCAGACCGACCGTGAGATGGCGCATGTCCTGTGGGCCAACTCCACGCTCGGCTGCTTCCTCTACTGGTGGCATTCCTCCAAGCAGCAGTCCGGACGAGGTCTAATGCCGCGTACCCAAGCCGCAACGATGCCCACCCTTGACGTTGGCGCGCTCAGCGACGATCGGGTCGCGCAGGCCAACGCCCTCTTCGAAGACCTGAAAGCGAGGCCGATGCGCCCGCTCAACGAGGCTGCGGAGGACGAAGTCCGCCAGGAACTCGACCGCCGCCTGCTCGTGGACGTGCTCGGCGTTCCTTCCGAGTTGATGCCCAGCATCGATCTGCTGCGCCTGAAACTCTGCGCCGAGCCTTCGGTCCACGGCGGGAAAAAGTCGAAAGCCGCCGCGCCGTCGCCGCAGCGCCGCCTGACGTTTTCGTAACGAGCGAGCGGATCGGACACTTGCCTCTTGCGCGAAATCCAGCAGCGCGGAGCCGGCGGAGCCGAGCCCCATGCCGTGCGCGACCGAATGGCCGACGTCGCCCTAATGTACGAGACGGAGAGTCCCGCGCTGTTCCTGGATACGGCGCGGAAGTACGGCGTTGAGTACGTCTACCTCGGCCCCGCCGAGCGCGTCTACTTCCCCGGCCCCGGCCTCGACAAGTTCGACGCGATGGCCGGCTCCTCGCTGGAGCGAATCTTCACGAACGGGGAAGCGTCCGTCTACCGCGTGCTCGGCGGGGGCGCCTAGAGCGCCTGCTGATATCATCGGCCAAGACCGCTTTGAGGCGGCTATCGGAGGGCAAGAGCGCGTGGCTGCGACCGTGCTGGACGGCAAGCGGATGGCGGAGGAGATTCGCGCGGAGGTCGCCGAAGGCGTCCGGGCGCTGCGCGAGCGCTCCGGCGTCACGCCCGGCCTCGCCGCCGTGCTCGTCGGCGACGACCCCGCGTCCGCCGTCTACGTTCGGAACAAGCGGCTCGCCTGCGACGAGGCGGGAATGTTCAGCGAGACGTTCGCGCTGTCGGAAGAGACGCCGCAAGAGGAATTGCTTCGCCTCATCCGCCAACTCAACGCCGACGCGCGTTTTCACGGCATCCTCGCGCAACTTCCGCTGCCCGCCCACGTCAGCGAGCGCGAGGTCATCCTCGCCATAGACCCGGACAAAGACGTCGACGGAATGCATCCGCTCAACGGCGGGCGCCTGCTGGAGGGGAACCCGCGCTTTCCCCCGGCCACGCCTGCGGGCGTGCAGCAAATGCTCGTCCGCTCCGGCGCCGACCCGGCCGGCAAGCGCGTCGCTATCCTGGGGCGCAGCAACATCGTCGGCAAGCCTCTGGCCGCGATGCTTATGCAGAAGGCGGCGGGAGCGAACGCGACGGTGACGGTTTGCCACACGGGCACGCCGGACGCGGGCGCGATCACGCGCCAGGCCGACATCGTCGTCGCGGCGGTCGGCAGGCCGCGCGCGCTCACGGCGGATATGGTCGCCGACGGCGCGGTCGTGATCGACGTCGGGATCAACCGCGTGGAGGACTCGACCCGCAAGTCGGGCTACCGGCTGGTGGGCGACGCGGACTACGAGGCGTTGGCGGAGAAGGCGTCGGCGATTTCGCCCGTGCCGGGCGGCGTCGGCCCGATGACGATAGCGATGCTGCTGACGAACACGCTGCGCGCCGCCCGCCTCGCGGCGGGCGAGGAGACGGCGTAGCGCGTCGCGCCGCAGCGTAGAGCGCCGTGAATCGCAGGTTGAGAACCTGCGCTGGATGCGCTGCTCCCCCCCCCATGCAAGCGCCCTCGCCTATCCGCTAACCTGTCCCCCGTGACGACGAAACGCGGCGCAAGCGCATCCAAAGTTCCGGCCTTGCGGAACATCCTCGCTATGGAGGCCGGCGAGGGCTTTCCCAACAAGGCCGTCAAGGGCGGGCTCGACAAGTTCCTGGCGACGCTCCGCCGGGAGGCGGACGCCGACCCCGCCCTGACGCCGCTGACGGAGCGCGGCCTTCTCTCCGTCGCCTACGCCGAACTCGACGCCCCGCAGCGCGAACGCTGGGCCCGGGAAGTCCAACGCTTCCTCCCCGCGCCATCGTCCGCGCCGTCCGCCGCGCCCGCCCCTGGGGGGCCCGCCGGGCGAGATTCCCGCCTACGCGGGAATGACGATAGGGGGCGCGGGCAGGACGATGGGGGGCGCGGGCAGGACGGCGGAGCACGGGGGCAGGGCGATGGGGCGCGGAGTCGGGGCGATGGGGCGCCTGGCGACGCGGACAGTCTGCGCGGAGGCGTGGATGAAGGCGGCGCCGCGTCTGCGGGCGGGGGCGCAAAGCAGGAGAGCGAGGCTGCAGCGCCGGCGCGGGAGACGGAAAATCCGCTCGATGCGCCGCTGAGCGGACTGCGGAGCGTCAACCGGGCGCAGGCCGCCGCCATCCGCCGGGCGCTCCTCAAGCGCGGCGCACTCAGGCGGGAGGGCGAGCCGGGCGTGGGCGACCTCCTCTACTTCTTTCCGCTGCGCCACATTGACTACACGCAGCAGCGGACGGTCGCGCAACTGCGCGTCGGCGAGCATCAGACGCTCACGGCGGCGCTGTGGGAGGCCTACGAGGCGCGGCTGGGGCGCGGCGGACGCATCCGCGCGACCCACGCAACCGTCGGCGACGACACCGGCAACCTCCGCGTGATCTGGTGGGGCAACCCGTGGATCGCCGAGCGCCTCAACCGCGCCATCGCCGAGGCCGCCCAGACCGCCAACGGCGTCCCCCGCGTCGCCCTCAGCGGCAAGGTCACGATCTTCCAAGGCAAGCGCCAGATGGAGTCGCCGGAGTGGGAGATCGTCGGCGCGGACGCATCCTCCGGCGTCCACACCGGCGGACTCGTTCCCGTCTATCCGTCCGTCGCCACGACGAAGGGCCGCCGCATCCCGCCGCGCAGAATGCGCGAAATCGTCCGCGAGGCGCTGGACAGCGTCAAGCCGCGCGGCGCGCCCGACCCGTTGCCGGACGCCTCGCGCCGCGCCGCCGCCGTTCTCCCGCTGGCGCGCGCCATCGAGCAGGCGCACTACCCCGACTCCGAAGACGTGAAGGAGCAAGCGCGGCGCAGGCTCGCCTTCGACGAACTCCTCGCCATCCAACTGAAACTCGGCATGGAGCGCAACTACACCGCCGCGCAGGCGGGCATTCCCATCGCGCCGTTCCCCCCGCTCGTTCAGGCGTTCATCGCGTCGCTGCCCTTCGAGTTGACCGGCGGACAGCAAGGCGCGCTCCGCGAGGCGATGGACGACGCGTCGCGCGGCGGCAGGCCGATGAGCCGCCTCCTGCAAGGCGACGTCGGCTCCGGCAAGACGGTCGTGGCCGCCGCGATGCTGCTCGCCGCCGTCGCCGCCGGCTATCAGGGCGCGATGATGGCCCCGACGGAGGTCCTCGCGGAGCAGCACTTCCTCAATCTGCGGCTGCTGCTGCAAGGGAGCGAGCAGGTGCTCGGCAACCCCAACTGGTTCGCCGTCCCGCTCCCAGGCCGCGCCGAGCCCGTCACCGTCGGGCTGCTCACCGGCAGTATTCGCGCCGCGCCCCGCCGCGAACTGCTCCGCATGGCGGCGGAAGGCTCCTTAGACGTCCTCATCGGCACGCACGCGCTCATTCAGCGAGGCGTCGAACTGCCGAAACTCGCGCTCGCCGTCGGCGACGAGCAGCATCGCTTCGGCGTGCTCCAGCGCGACGCGCTCCGAGGCAAGAGCGCCGTCGGCGAGCCCCACCTCCTGCTGATGTCCGCCACCCCCATCCCGCGCTCCCTCGCGCTCACAATCTACGGCGGGCTCGAAATCTCCACCATCCGCGAGTTGCCCAAAGGCCGACAGGAGATCGTCACCCACGTCGTGGACGCCGACCGCGCCGCCGACGCGGAGGGCTACCTCGTCGAGCAGATCCGCGCCGGGCGCCAGTGCTTCATCGTCTACCCCCGCATAGACGACGCGGACGACTCCGCCGACGATGACGCCGACGACGGGGGCGACGAGAACTCCGACGCCGCTCCGGAGTCCGCCGCGCCGCCCCCGCTCGCCGCCGTTCCCGAGTACGAGCGCCTGCGCTCCACGACGCTCTCGTCCGTCCGCGTTGGCCTGCTGCACGGGCGGATGCCGCTGCAGGAGAAGCAGGCGGCGATGGAGGAGTTCCGCGCCGGCCGCGTGGACGCGCTCGTCTCGACGCCGGTGATCGAGGTCGGCATAGACGTGCCGAACGCGACGGTGATGATGATTCGCAGCCCGGCGCGGTTCGGGCTCGCGCAGTTGCACCAGTTGCGCGGGCGCGTCGGGCGCGGCGCGCATCGCAGTTACTGCTTCCTCATCGCCGAATCGGAAGGCGCCGCGCTCCGCCGGTTGGGCGAGGCGCGCCGGAGCCGCGCGTCCGCCGGCGCCGACCCGCAAGAGGCTGAGCAATGGTTTAGGCGCGCCGTCGCGCAGGCCGAGTCGGGCCGCGAGCGCCTCGACGCGCTCGCCCGCACGAACGACGGCTTCGAGATCGCCGAGGCCGACCTCCGCATGCGCGGGCAGGGCGAGTTCTTCGGCGCGCGGCAGTCCGGCGCCGACGCAATCCGAATGGCGACTATGGACGACCGCGACTTGATGGAGTCGTCCCGCGAGCAGGCGGGCGCCATACTCGCCGCCGACCCCGACCTCAGCGGCGCTCCCGGCCTCCTCGCCGCCGTCGAGCGCCTCTCCGCCGCGGTGACCCCGGATATGGCGTGAAGTCGTGTTGGGCGCTGTCGTCCGCGTATGCGGCGCTTGACAAACCGACCCGCATATGCGATTATGACGCTACCGCCCCTATCCGCTTCGCCGGTAGGGTTGAGGCCGCCCGCGTGGGCGGCCTCTTACTGAGTCTGGCGGGAGGAGCCGTGTCCATATAACCAACCTCTACATAGACGGCTTCAGCCTCTATTACCGGGCCGTTGTCGAAACCTCTTACAAGTGGCTCAACCTTCGCCTCCGCAACCGAATGACGCATATGCCTACTGGAGACCATCCGTCCGTGAAAACGGAACCTACCCCCTTCGCCTCGCGCAACGCCGCCCCCTTTACCGTCATTCCCGCGTAGGCGGGAATCCCGCCCCCATTGGCCGGCGCGCAAGCGCCGAATTCCCCCTCTCCCTATAAGGGGAGAGGACGCCGCGAATGCGGCGGGAGAGGGTACTGCGGTCTGCCAACTCCCCTCCCCCCGTGCTCATTAGCGCTCATAAAGCGCTCATAAAGCGCTCATTCAGCGCTCACCGAGCGCTCAAACGGCGCTCATTTGGCGCTCATGAGCGCTCATTGCCCCCGGACGGCGCAGACCGCCTCCTATGCCCCTCCGGCGCCCTGACCCAACACGGCGTAAGCCGTAGCCCGACCGCCCTCGCCGCGACCCGTTCCCCGCCTTCCCCAAGACGCTCCCGCCATTATGACACAACCCCATTGCGTTCCGCTACGCCCACTGCTATCATGGACCCCAATCGAGCGTTCCAGGTGCACCGTCCGAGGAGAGGAGTGAGCGCGAATGAGCGCTTTTGAGCGCTAATTTACGGAATCGCGGCCCCCCCTCCCGCCGTACCCCGCCAGGCGCCCCTTGCGCCGCCGCGCCCCCGCCGCCTAATATGCTTGCCCGGAAGCGTCGCGCAAGCGACCGCGGGAATGGAGCGGATGACGCCAATGACGCAGGACGGCGGGGGAAACGAAGGGATAAGCGCGCGCAGGGGACAGAGCCCCCGCGCCCGGACGGAGCGCCCGCGCGCGCCCATCGCGCTATGACCGCCGTCGACGACATCCGCGCCCGCCTCGACATCGTCGACGTCGTCTCCGCCTATGTCCCCGACCTCAAGCGCGCGGGCAAAAACTTCAAGGCGCGCTGCCCGTTCCACAACGAGCAGACCCCCTCCTTCTTCGTCTTTCCCGACAGACAGACGTGGCGCTGCTTCGGCGCCTGCGCCAGCGGCGGCGAACTCTTCTCCTTCGTCGCGCGCGCCGAAAACACCGACTTCTCCGGCGCCCTCCGGCTCCTCGCGGCGCAGGCCGGCGTCCGCCTCGAGGAGCGCCGCGAGCGCGCGGCCGAAGGCAACCCCCTCTACGCCGCCAACGACGCCGCCCAGCAATTCTTCAGGCAAGCCTACAACGCCGACCGCGGCGCCCAAGCACGCGCCTACGCCGAGGGCCGCCGCATCGGCGAGGAGGCCGTCGTCCGCTTCGGGCTAGGCTACGCCCCCTCCACCGGCGCCGAACTCCTCCGCAGCCTCGGCGCGCTCGGCTTCGCCGAAGAGACGCTCTTCGCCGCCGGCCTCGCCCTCCGCGCCGAGAACGGCCCGCCCCGCGATATGTTCCGCGGACGCCTAATGTTCCCCCTCCGCGACGAGGACGGGCGCGTCGCCGGCTTCGCCGGGCGCTCCCTTGACGGCTCCAGCCCCAAGTACATCAACACGCCCCAAACCCCCGTCTTCGACAAAGGGCGAATGCTCTACGGCCTCGACCGCGCCCGCGACGCCATCGCCGCCGAAGGAGAGGCCGTCGTCGTCGAAGGCTATATGGACGTCATCGCCGCCCACGAGCAAGGCGGCCGCAACGTCGTCGCCTCTATGGGAACCGCGCTCACCGAAGCGCAAGTCGCCCTCGTCAAAGCCCGCGCCAAAAAGGTCGTCCTCGCGCTCGACGCCGACGCCGCAGGCCAGGAAGCCACGCTCCAATCCCTCCGCTCGACGTGGGAACTCGTCGGCAGCCTCGCCTCCGCCAACCGCGGCATAGACGTGCTCAACCGCCCCGGCGACGCCGCCTCCCTCCGCGTCGCCCTCGTCGCTGGCGGCAAAGACCCCGACGAACTGATCCGCTCCGACCCCGCCCAGTGGTGCCGCCTCATCGCGGACGCCGCCCCGGCGGTCGAGTTCCTTATGCAGGCGGAGGCCGACCGCGTAGACCTCTCGTCCGCGCAAGGCAAGTCCGCCCTCGTCGAGCGCCTCCTCCCCGTCATCTACGCCGCGCCCAACTGGGCCGACCAGGAGCGCTACTTCTCCCGGCTCGCCGAAATCTCCGGCGTCTCCCCCGCCTCCCTCGAGGCCGCCGTCGGGCGGATGCAAACGCCGCTGAGGGAGCGCCGACGCCCCCGCGCCTCCGCCCCAACGCGCAACGGGCGCGTCGAGTCCGTCTTCGCCGTCGCCGAGCGCGACCCCATCGAAGAGCGAACGCTCGCCCTCCTCGCCCAGGACGAGGAGTTGCTCGCCCGCGCCGCCGAAGTCGACGAGGAGACGTTCGCCCGCCCCGAAAACCGCGCCGTCTTGTCCGCGCTGCGCGAATCAGGCGGCATAGAAGGAGCGCTCGCCCAACTCGACGACGACCTGGCCGACCGCCTGCTCAGGCTGTCGGTGGAGGAACTCCCCCCGTCCGACCGGCTGCAGCGGGCGGCGGAATGGGAGGGCTGCCTGCGAAGGCTGAGCGTCCGGCGCCTCCGCGAGTTGAAAGCGCAGGAAGAGGCCGCGCTCTCCTCCGACGCGACGGACGAAAGCGCCCGCGCCGACCCCGGCTACCTCCAATCCGTCAACGCCCAGGCCCTAGAGATCAACGAGCGCCTCCGCGCCCTCTTCGCGGAGACCAAAGCCTAAATGCCCTACCGCGCAAGCGGCGAATCCGCCTCTCCACAGAAGACATTGCATAACTTCCCGCAATCGCGCGCGATTGGCCGCAACTCCAACCGCGAGGAGACAGCTATGCGCCTTGAACCCAGCGACCCCACAAGGCGTATGAGTCGCGTGAGCGTCGTGAGCGTCTGCGGGCGCAGGGCGTGAAGGATCGGATCATGCACCGGGGGCATAAGCATCAGTCGGGTCTTCCGCATTGGCAGCGGCGGAGGAACGGGCTGCTGTCGAAGGTGCGTGCTCCTGTGGAGCAAGCGCTAGGGACGCTCAAGCGCTGCTACGGGTATTGGCGGGTTCGGTATATGGGTCTTGGGCGGAACGGGTCGGAGGCGTTGTTCAAGGCGCTAGGGTGCAACTTTCGGCGGGCGGACGGGTTGAGAGAGGGTTGCATGGCGCATGGGTAGGGGCGTGGTGTGTCCGTCGGCGGTACGAGGCCCCTGTGAAGCCCCTGAAACGGGGACGGGCAGGGGAGGAGGAGGCCGCATTCGGAGGAGATTTCGCCGATACTGCGGTCGCGGAGCGGGCGAATTGCCGATTCAGGGGGCGCGGAACTATCTAATCGCGCCGGTTCGAGGGTTATGCAAAGATCTCTATAGGGAGAGGGGGATCCGGCGCTTGCGCGCCTGCGGACGGGGCGCGTAGCGCCCCGTCTCCAAGCCATCCCCGGGGCCTCGTCATTCCCGCGCAAGCGGGATCCTACTGGATGCGCCTCGCCCGCGAAAGCGGGAACCTACCCTATCGCGCCCGCTTACGCGCAAGCGGGGAGCCTACTTCCCATCGCGCCAATGGATACGAGATTCCCGCCTACGCGGGAATGACGGTAAAAGGGCCACGTCACGGACGCGCGGGGCTGGCGAGCCCGCGCCGGCGGAGCGCTATAGTGAGGCGCGAATCCCCCCCGCCCGGAGCGGCTTTGTACATCGGCTCCTGCATCCTCGCCTTCCGATTGCCCGGCAACGACTCGCTCAAGGGCAAGCGCAGAGCGTCGCGCTCGCTCATCGAGCGGCTGCGCCATCGCTTCAACGTGGCCGCCGCCGAGGTCGACGCCGTCGGCGAGCATCGCCGCCTCGTGATCGGCGTCGTCTGCGTCAGCAACGACTACTCCCACGCGGCGGAGATGCTCGACAAGGCCGCCGCCTTCGCCGAGGCGCACCCGTCCGACGCCGAACTCGTGAGCGTCGAGCGCTCCGTCGACGCCGCGGATCGGGGCTGACGTGGACGCCGCGCGGTTCGTCGAGCATCTCCGCGCCGCCGCGGATCGGGGCTGACGTGGACGCCGCGCGGTTCGTCGAGCATCTCCGCGCCGGCGGGCTGCGCGGGGAACTCGCGCACGTCCAGGAAATCCCCGCCCGCCCGGCGTCGAACGGGGACGCTCCGGAAGGACTCGATCCGCGCGTCGAAGCCGCGCTTGGCGAGCGCGGGCTGCTGCCGCTCTACGCGCACCAGACGCGCGCAATCGAATCCGCGCTGCGCGGGCGCGACGTCGCCCTCGTCACGCCCACCGCGAGCGGCAAGAGCCTCTGCTACCACGTCCCCGTCGCGCAGGCGATGCTGACCGACCCCTCCGCTCGCGCGCTCTACCTCTTCCCGACGAAAGCCCTCGCGCAGGATCAGTTGCGCGGATTGCGCGGGCTCCTCCCCCCGAAACTCGCGGCCCAAGTCGGGATATTCGACGGCGACACGCCGTGGGGAGAGCGGGGCGCGATTCGGCGGTCGGCGCGAGCGGTGTTCACCAACCCGGATATGCTGCACGTCGGCATGCTGCCCCGCCATTCGCACTGGGCGCGGACGCTGCGCTCGCTCCGCTACGTCGTCGTGGACGAAATGCACGTCTACCGGGGCGTGTTCGGGTCGCACGTGGCGAACGTGCTGCGCCGCCTCCGCCGCCTCTGCGAGCGCTATGGGAGCGACCCCGCGTTCATCTTTTGCTCCGCCACCATCGCCAACGCGGGCGAACTCGCGGAAGGGCTGACCGGCAGGCCCGCCGAGGTGGTGGACGAGGACGGCGCGCCGCATGGCGAAAAGCGGTTCGTCTTTTGGAATCCGCCCGTGATCGACGCCGAGGGGTCGCGGGCGTCCGCGCCAAGCGTCGCCGCGACGCTGCTGGAGACGCTGATGCGGAGCGGAGCGCGGACGCTCGTCTTCACGCGGACGCGCCGGCAGGCGGAACTGGTGTTTATGGCGGCGCGCGACCGCCTCCGCGCCGACGACGCGGCCCTCGCCGCTCGCGTCCGCCCCTACAGAGGAACGTATCTCCCCGAAGAGCGCCGCGCCGTCGAAAAGGGCATGCTGGAGGGCGAATTGCTGGGCGTGGTGGCGACGAACGCGCTGGAACTCGGCATAGACGTCGGCGGGCTGGACGCGACCGCGCTCGCGGGCTACCCCGGCAGCGTCGCCAGCGCGTGGCAGCAGGCCGGGCGCAGCGGACGCGGCAAAGACGATTCCCTGAGCGTGCTGATCGCCCGCGACGACCCGTTGGACCAGTACTTGATGCGCCATCCCGACTTCGTTTTCGGGCGCCCCCGCGAGCACGCCCGCATCCGCTCCGACAACCCCTACGTGCTGCGCCCCCACCTCAAGGCGGCGGCCTACGAACTGCCGCTGCGGGCGGAGGACGCGGCGCTCTTCGGCGGCGGCTTCGAGGCGCAGGCGAACGCCCTCAGCAAGGAAGGCGCGCTCCGCCGCGAGAACGGACGATGGCATGTCGACCCGTCCGTTCAGTATCCGGCGGCGGACGTCAACATCCGCTCCGCGTCGCGCTCCGAGTACGCCGTGGTGGAGTCGGGATCCGGGCGCGTCTTGGAGAGCATCGACGAATCGTCCGCGTTCAGCCAGTTGCATCCCGGCGCCGTCTACCTGCACCTCGGCGAGTCCTACGTCGTGGAGTCGCTGGACATCGAGGCGCGGACGGCCTACCTGACGCGGAGCGACGTCCCCTACTACACGGACGCCCGGGAGTTGACCGACATCCGCGTGACGGAGACCAAAACGGCGAAGGGCTTGCGCGGCGCGGAGGTCTGCTTCGGCGAGGTGGAGGTCTCCCGGCAGGTGGTCGGGTTCCGCAAGCGCAACTTCTATTCGGCGGAGAAGCGCAACGAGAGCCTCGGCGAAACCGGGCTGCGGCTGCCTCCGCACGTCTTCCCGACGGCGGCCGTCTGGTTCGACCTCCCGCCCGATCTGGAGGCGCGCGTCAAACAGGAGCGGCTCGACCTCCCCGGCGGGCTGCACGCGATGGAGCACGCGGCCATCGGCGTTTTGCCGCTGTTCGCGCTCTGCGACCGCAACGACGTCGGCGGCGTGTCCACCGCGATGCACCCGGACACCGGCGCGCCGCAGGTCTTCATCTACGACGGCCATCCGGGAGGGGTCGGCATCGCGGAGCACGCCTACGCCGTCATCGAGGAACTGCTGATCGCGACGCTGAACGTGGTCGAGGAGTGCGGCTGCGCGGACGGCTGCCCCTCCTGCATTCAATCGCCCAAGTGCGGCAACAACAACTTTCCGTTGGACAAGCGCGTCGCGTCCGGCCTGCTGCGCGGCCTGCTCGGTCGCGGCTGATGCGGCGCTAGTTGGCAGCGGCGCGCCCCGCCCCGGAGGAGACCTTGCATAACCCACCGTCCCCATCCGCAGTACCCTCTCCCGCCGCTTTCGCGGCGTCCTCTCCCCTTATAGGGAGAGGGAGATGCGGCGCTTGCGCGCCTCAAAATGGGGCGGGATTCCCGCCTACGCGGGAACGACGGTTAGGTTATGCAAAGGTCTCCGGAGAGAGACCAGGCCGCAAGCCCCGATAACGCGGAGGCGCCGCGCCTCCCCCCGCGCGCCTGCGGTCGCCCTGCGAGTGCGCTAGAATATCCGCAACGATGCGCGGCGGGCGGCAAGCCCGCGCCGATAGAGAGGAGACCTCCTTGCCGGACGAATCGACCGTAGCGGTGGCGCGGGACATCCTCCTCAGCGCCTACCTGGCCGTAGGGATTCTCCTGACGCTCTTCCTCCTCGTGATCTCCTGCCTGCTTTTCAAGGCGGTCCGCAGGTTGATCGGCGCAATGACGAGCGCGGCGGACAACGTCAACAAAGCCGCCGAGAACGTCAACAAGGCGTCGGAGTCGGCGGTCAAGTTTATGACCGCTCCCGCCAACGAGGGGAAGGCGGCGTCGTTCGCCAACGGAATGGGCATCCTCATCGGCCTCCTCTCCGGCCTGCGCGGGAGACCTCGCTAGCCCCGCGCAAGCGCCGCCTTTTCTCGTCGGCGCTCCGCGCCCCGACTCCAGTACCCTCTCCCGCCGCGTTCGCGGCGTCCTCTCCCCTTATAGGAGACCTTTGCATAACCCCCTGCCGCAGAGCCGGGGCGCCTCAATTCACTCCTAACATTAAGAGGAATTGCGGGCTGAAAGTGAGTTATGCAAAGGTCTCTATAGGGAGAGGGGGATGTGGGCACTTGCGCGCCGTCCGATGGGGCGAGGTTCCCGCCTACGCGGGAATGACGGTAGTGGGGGGCGCTGTGGGGGTAGGTTCCCGCTTTCGCGGGAATGACTCGCCTGAGGATCAGGGGAGACGGGGCTTGCGCCCCGTCTGTGGCGCCGGGGCGCCGACTGGATTCCTGCCTACGCAGGAATGACGATGACGGGGAGGGCGATTGTCGTCTAGTGGATGGCGCGTTGGTCATGCGGGGACTCCTTTGCGGACGCGCTCTTCCTTGACGTACTGCAGGCTCGTGATGGCGAAGCGCAGCCAATCGACGGTCGGGAATTCCGGGGCCTCGTGGAGCCCGGGGAGCCTGTCCGCCATAGCGCGGTTGAACGCCTCGAGGTCGTCGGGGCCCAGGTGCTCGATCTCTTCGGCGACGAGGCCCATCTGGATGCCGATTTCGTTGGCGTCCATCTGGCGGACGCGCTGGACGGTCTCCGGCACGTGCTTCGTGGATGTCGAGATGTAGTTCTCGTCCCACTCGGCCTCTTGGCGCCGCACTGCTTCGGCTTCTGCGCCAGTCAGCGGAACGATGGGCCCGAACCGCTGGATGATGTCAGGGAGCTCCATCTCCCCGTCCTCCGTAACGTCGACCCCGCCGAACTTGGCCAGAGCGGGGAACCAAGCGTAGATTTGGATCAGTTTCCCTTCCGAGACCCTGTGCGCGTTGAGGAGATTCACGTGGCGCCCGAAAGCGACTTCTTTCCCTTTGAAGTAGACAGCGTAGAACATAATCTCCAGCCTCTTGTCAAGCGTTATGCAAAGGCGCTCCGGCGACCGAAGGCGCCAGGACCGGCTCGTTGAGCGGGCGAAGGCAGCCGCAACCCGTGTCCCATCCTAGCCCTGCTCGTCCGCCGCGTTCTCGTCCTCTATGTCCGCCTCGTCGTCCATCTCATCCTCGTCCGGCTCGACGTCTTCCTTGCTCGTGCCATCCACGTCGCTGAAGTCCACGCGCCACCGCTCTTTCGCCCAAGCGTTCAGTTTGGCTCGGCGGGCGTCAATGGACTCTTTCGTCCAGTTCTCCTGCTGCGCGAGTTCCAGTTCCTGGTAGAAGGGAGCCTCGGCGTAGCACTTCGCCCCGGAACCAAACGCGCCCCTCTTCTCAGGGAAGGGCTTGTTGCTGTAATGGGAGTTCCATTTGGTCAGCGCCAAGTTGCCCACGTCATGCACGTACTCCTCATGCTCGGAATCGGTGAACTGCTTCTGCCAGTACGGCTGTTTTTCGATGTACTGGGGAAGCACGTGCTCGATGGTGTCTTTGAGGGTGGCGTGGGCGAATTCCTGCCAGGCGACTTTGGGCTCCGCGCCTTTCTCCGCCGCTAGATGTTCCTCGTATTCGTAGAGGAAGTACCGGAGGCTACTCCACGAGTAGCCGTAGTCAGGCGACGGACCGGCGGCGTTCGTGAATGAGTCAAAGGCGCGCCTCGCCCATCCTCCCCCATAGTCGCGCTTCATTCGCGCGACCGCCTCGTCGAAGTCCAAGCCATGCGCCACGGCGTAGGCGAGGCGAAACATCGCAGGTTCCCTGTAGTTCGAATAGGCTCTCCCGACGCTGTATATGCGGAAGGCGAACGCTTCGCAGAGTTTGAGCGCCTCAAGGTACTTCTGCGGTTCGGATGGCCAGCGTTGTCTGACCGCCATCAGCAGCGGCAAGAACGGTCGCCTCACGCCGATCCGCATGAGTTTCGAGTTCCAGCGCCGCAGTTCGCTGCGGTCGTTCTCTTGGAACTCGCCGAACGCTCCGCTGCGGTTCGGATTTCGCGCATCGCAGTAGGCGACGCTCGAGTCGCGGAGTCCTTCCGCGTACTTGCGCAGGTCAACAAGGAGGTCGTTGTGCCGTTCCGCGTACTTGCGCAAACCAAACTTCCCTTTAACGCTCTTGACGCCGTCCCAATTCCTCGCCTGCGGCTCGCACTGCATAATCCAGTGCATTTGCAGCAACTGGTCTTCGTGGCCGGACGAACCCAAACCTGCAGTCATCAGATTGCTCAGTATCTTGGCCCAAGCGTCGTTCACCGAGTTGGCCAACCCGTCTCGCGCGAACTCATCCACGTCAAGCGACGACGCGGCGTAGAGCAAATAGTTCTTCACTTTTTCCAACTCGGTCAGAGGCTTGCCGCGGTCGTTCATCACCTCGAAGATGACCCCGACCTCGGCCTCCTTTTCGACTTCGTACAGGTTGAAGTGCAGTTGCTGCGTCAGTTTGGCGTGCCACTCCGTCAGCGATTCCCTATGCTCTGACTCGAGTTCGTCGTCCGCGCGCCGGAGGTAATCTTCGATCTGCTTCTTGGCATCTCGAAGCCGCGCCGCCGCCCGCACTGGCGGCTGATCGATGCTCGGCGTCTCCGGCAGGACGCTGTCCCTGTAGAAAGCGTGTGTGTCCTTATTGAGCGACAACTTGTAGATTGGCCAGTTATCGCGGCTTTTCGTCTGGACGTAGTTCTTCCTGATGCCCTCCGCGAGGTCGGCGCAGTCCGGGTAGGCCGCCAGAGCCCGGCTCAGTTCGTTCAGCAGCAGCACGATGGTCGTGAGCCGCTGCTGCCCATCCACGACGGCGTGTGTCGCGTAGAGCGTTCCGTCGTTGCCCATTATCGGCGCGTCGGCAGTTTTGCAAAGGACGATGGTGCCCGCGTAGTGACGCCGAGGGGCGTTGAGCATTTCGAGGTCTTCCAAGAGTTCGCCGACCTGCTCCTTCTCCCAAGCGTAGCCGCGCTGATAGTCGGGAATCAGGAATATGCGCTGCTGGAAGAGCGTGGGGAGCAACAGCGTATAGTTGTCCATAGGATTGCCTCGCTGGGAGTCTCGTAACAGGGCGGCACTATAATCCATACTGCCATGCCCTGTCAATCCCATGCGCCGCCGCGTCATTCCCGCGAAAGCGGGAACCTATTCCTTACCCCCACTACAGAAGCGACCCCACGCGGTCGGCGAGCGTGAAGGCCGAGAACGCCGCGAGGTCGTCAGGCCAATCCTTCGCGGCGGCTTGCGCCCGCTCCGCGACCGCAGGATCGGCGAACACGAACACCGCCCGCGACAGCCCCGCTTCGCGGAACTCCTCCGCCGTCTCCCGCGTCCGCCCGTAGGACGAGCCGGCGCGCACCGCGACCCCGACCTCGCGCTCTCCGCCGTCGCGCAGCAGCACGTCCACCGGAACGCCCCCCCGCGTCGCCTGCTCCTCGGAGCGGAAGCGATGGAGCGCCGCGCTCTCACGGACGAGCGCCGAAAGATACGCCTTGATGTTCATGCGCGGGTAGGAGCCGAACACGACGAGGCGCGAGGCGCGCTCCCGAACGCCGTCGAGCGCCGACGCGATCACCGGGTCGCTCCGGTGCCCCTCGACGTCCATCAGAATGTAGTACTTGCCGAGCCCCAGCCGCGTGGGGCGCGACTCTATTTTCGTGAGGTTGAGGTTGCGGTCGGCGAACTCGCTCAGCACGCCGAACAACTGGCCGGGGCGGTCGTGGGAGAACGCCATCGCCACCGACGTGAGGTCGTCTCCGGTGGGCGGGTGGTCGTCCCGCGCGAGCACGACGAACCGCGTGACGTTGTTGTCGTCGTCCTGAACGCCGGGCGCGACGACCTGCGCGCCGTAGAGTTCCGCCGCCCGCGCCGGCGCTATCGCCGCGGCGGGCTCGTCCGAGCCCATCGCCTGCTCGACCGCTCCCGCCGTGCTCAGCGCGGCGGCGAGTTCCGCGTTCGGCAAGTGCCGCTCCAAGTAGCGCCTGCACTGGCCGAGCGCCTGCGGATGCGAGTAGACGCGCTTCACGGAGGCGAGCGGCGTCCCCGGCTTCACCATCAGGTCGTGCACGACGTCCAGACCGAGTTCCTGCCGGATCTGCAGCCCGTCCTCGTAGAGGAGCGCGTCCAGCGTGTCCGTGACGGCGCCCTGCAGGCTGTTCTCGATGGGGCACACCGCCTCGTCGGCGTCTCCGGAGAGAACGGCGTGAGCGGCGGCGGCGATGGAGGAGCGCTCCACGAGTTCGGCGTCCGCCGCGTAGTTCAGCGCCGCCTGCTCCGAAAACGTTCCGGGCGGGCCCAGGTAGGCCAATCTCATAGTTTCGCCTCTCCTGTAAGCGCGCGCCGGAGGTCGTCTTCCTTCTCCGGCGGCGTGATCGCCACGATCTCGTCGTCGGGCGACAGTTCGGGGTCGTCGGCTGCGGGACGGAGGTCGCCCGCCTTGCGGAGCGCCGCGACCAAGAGCGTCCCCTCCGGCAGGTTAATCCTGGATACGCTCCGCCCGATCACGGGGGAGTCGCCGGGAACCTTGATCGAGACGATGCCGCGCTTTCCGCCCTGCATCGGCAGCACGTGCACGAACGGCCCGCCGGTCAACTCCTCTTCGACGCGCGCCATAATCAACTCCGTGGTGCTGATCGTGACGTCCACGCCCAACTCGCGGAAGAGCGGCACGTGGTCCGGGTCGGTGACCACCGCGATCGCCTGCGGAACGTTGAACAGCCGCTTCGCCGCTTGGCACGCCGTGAGGTTCGTCGCGTCGCGCCCGCTGGTCGAGACCAGAATGTCGCACCTGCGCGCGCCCGCCTCCTCCAGCACCGACGGCTCGGTTCCGTCGCTCGTAATCACGATGGAGCCGAACTCCTCGGCGGCGGCGGCGGCGATATGCGCGTCGCGCTCAATCAGCGTGACCTCGTGATTGGCCGAGAGCAGAGCGCGGGTCAGATAGAACCCGATCTTGCCGGCGCCGATGACGATGACGTACATCCTACGGCTCCATCGCGTCGAGCACGAGGTCGAGCAGAAGGCGGCTCGGATTCACGGTGGTTAGCCCCAGCCCCCGGTACATCTCGCTCCTGACCGGGTCGTTGATCCGGCAGACGACGTGGGCGACGCCGAAGGTCGAGCGAGCCGATTGCGCGGCGAGCGCGTTCGTCGTGTCCTGCCCCGTCGCCGCGACGAATGCGTCCGCCGACTCGACGCCCGCGCCCCGCAGCGTCTCGTGCGAAACGCCGTCGCCCACGCGCATATTCAAGCGGGGATGGGCGCGCAGGCGGCGGAAGTTCTCCGCGTCAGTGTCCAGAACGGTGACGTGGTCTCCGCGCTCAATCAGCGCGGCGGCCACGCTCGCGCCCAACCGCCCGCAGCCGACGATCATCACGCGCTGCGTCATCGCGGCTCGCCCGCCGCGTCCAGCCGGCGGTCGCGGCAGACGACCACGCGGAGCGGACTGCGGCGCAGTACGTAGGGAACCGTCTCGCCCAGCGAGGGGCTCCCGTAGCGCTCCGTGTAAGGCATTCCGATCACGATAACGTCCATCTCGCGCTCGACCGCCTCGCAGACAATCGCCGCGCCCGCGTCCCGCGCCTGCAGGATAGAGCCTTCCACTCTGCTTTTGAGCGCGCGCCCGTGCTCCTCCATCCGCTCCAAAACGCGCTCCCCCCGCGCCGCCTCGTTCGGCGCGTCCGCGTCCACCGGCAACTTCGGCGGAACCTCGATCACGTACAGCGCCCAAACCCGCCCCTTGCAAGGCCGAACCAAATCGCACGCCACCGACACGACCTGCTTGTCGGTCGGCGTTCCGGAAACGACCGCGAGCGCGCTCTCGATGTCCGCCATAGCCTACCGCAGCCCGAAACGCTCCAGCGTTCCCTCGTTCCCCGCGAGGACGAGCACGTCGCCCTCGCGCAGCGCCTCGTCTTTCGACGGCGAGAGGATGGGCTCCCGGCCTCTCCGGATCGCGACGACCGCCGCGCCGTACCGGTCGCGCGCCCCGCTGAATCCGGCCTGCTCCAGCGTCTTCCCCACGAGCGAGTCGGGAACGTTCACCTTGCTGAATCCGAAGCCCGCCGCCAGTTCCATATATTCCAGCACGTCGCGCTGAAACAGGCTGTGCGCGGCGCGCGCCCCCGTCTCTTGCTCGGGGTAGACGACGCGGTCGGCGCCCACCGCGACCAGCGTCCTGCCGTGAATGTCGCTGATCGCGCGCGCCAGCACCTGCGGCACCCCGAACGTCTGCTTCAGCAGAACGGTCGTCAGCACGCTCGACTGCAGGTCGGTGCCAATGGCGATGGCCGCCGTGTCGAAGTTGCGGATCCCGACCTCCTCCAAAAACTCCATCGAGGTGGAGTCGCCGGTGACCGAATAGGTGACCTGCCCCATCATCATCTGCGACAGCGCCTCGTCGCGGTCGACCGCGAGCACGTCGTGCCCGGCGCGGTACAACTCTTGGGCGAGGCTGATGCCGAACCTGCCCATGCCGATAACGGCCACCTGATGCGCCATCTCGCTCCTCTCACCCGATTCTAACCCGTTCCTCGGCGTAGCGGTACACCGCCCGGCGCTCGCGCAGCGCGATCCCCAGCGCAATCGTCAGCGGCCCAAGCCGCCCGACGTACATCGCAAGCGTGACGATTATCTTGCCCGGCTCGGACAGATCCGGCGTGACGCCGTGCGACAACCCCACCGTTCCGAACGCCGAGACCGCCTCGAACATCACGCCCGCGAACGTGAAGTCCCCGGAGGCGATGCTCCCGCGCTCCGACCACGCGAGCGCCGCGACGAACAGCGCGACGCCCAGCGCGCCCAGCATAAGCAGCGCCAGCGCGCGCGCCACCTGCGAATACGGAATCTCCCGCCGGTCGAACTCCGCCCGCGGGCGCCCTCCCAGAATCGCCAGCGCCGCCACGACGACGACCATCATCGTGTTGATCTTGATCCCTCCCGCCACCGAGCCCGACGCGCCTCCCACGAACATCATAATCATATAGAGAAAGCCTGACCCCGCCTCCGCCTGCGCGAAATCTATGGAACTAAACCCCGCCGTCCGCGCCGTCGTCGCCTGAAACGCCCCGTTGACGACCCTGTCCGGCAAAGACATCCCGCCAAGCGTCGAGGGGTTGCCCCACTCGAACGCCAGCATCGTCAGCGCGCCCACCGCCCACAGCCCCAGCGTTCCGATCACGACCAGCCGCGTGTCCAGCGTCCACCGGCTGACGCCTCTGCGCCGCGCGACCTCGTTCACGACGGAGAAACTCAGCGCGCCCAAAACAATGCCGCCCCCGATAATGCCCAGCGTCGCCGGGTCGGAGCGGAACGCGGAGAGGCTGTCGGAGTCCGGGAAGATCGTGAAGCCCGCGTTGTTGAACGCCGAGACGCTGTGAAACAAACTCTGCCAGAGCGCCTGCGGCGCGGGATAGGAGAAGATGAGGCGCGCGAACAGCAGCGCGAACCCCAGCGCCTGCGCCGCCACCGCGAAAATGAGTATGTACCGCGCGAGGCGCACCGCGCTCCCGAGCGCGGCCCCGCCGAGCGTCTCCCGCACGAGCAGCCGCTGGTTGAGCGTGATGCGCTTCCCCCCCGCCGTCAGCATCACGAGCCCGGCGCTCATAATCCCCAGCCCGCCCGTGAACATCAGCGCGACGAGCGCGGCCTGCCCGAACCCGCTCCAGTACGCCGCGCTGGACTCCACCACCAGCCCCGTGACGCAGACCGCCGAGGTCGACGTGAAGAGCGCCGTGACGAACGGCGCAGCCTCGCGCCCCGCCGTCGCCGCCGGCAGCATCAGCAGCCCCGTCCCCACCGCGATGAGCAGCGCGAACCCCCCCGCGAGCGAAAGCAGCGCGCTCGAGGCGGCGGGCAGCGTTATGCGCCGGCGGCGGCGCGGCGCCCGGATGCGCGCGGGCGCGGTCTCCCGCTCGCGCGGTCGCCTGACCACGCGGTCGCCGGGCCGCGCCCGCCAGCCGTTCGACCTCATAGCGCCTCCGCCGTCGCCATGCGCCTGTGGGATTCTCGTCTGCGCGGGAATGACGAAAAGGGGCGAGGGCGAGGCGGCAAAGCGCTTGGGCAGGGACAAGAGTCTGGGCGGGTCGCGTTCGAGTTCGGCAAAGCGGCGGGAATGTTAGCAGTCGCTTGCCTAACGGCAAACGCTTTCACGCGGCGGGAATGCGCCCGCTCCCGCGCGGCGGTCAGGAATACCTGCGCATAACCTACGCCCCCTACGCCGTCATTCCGGCGAGGGGAACGCCTCCGCGATGTCCGTGTCCGCTAGGCGCGTGGACGGAGGATGAGGATGTCTATGGAGGATGGCGTCTGGCTTGCGGCGCATTGCTGCCTCCTCTCGCGTTGCGGGTTGCGATCAATTGCGTTAGGCGAGCCGGGCGCCGCCGCAAGACCGGCGGCGCGCGGGTCAGCGCAGCGCGGGGAGAACCTCGCGCGCGGCGAGGCGCATCGCGCCCTCCACGACCTCGCGGGGCGTGCCCGGCCAGCCGAATCGCAGCGACGCGTGCGTAACGCCGATATCGGCGAACCGCCGCAGGTCCGCGGCGACGTCGTCCGGGTTTCCGACGATGAAACGCCCCGCCGCCAGTTCCTCAAACGGCGCCGTGAAGTCCTCGTTGCCCGGCAGCGCCTTGTCCTGCCCCCAAGCCGCGTAGGTCTTGTATTTGCCCTCCAAGAACGGACGCGCCGTCGCGGTCGCCTTCTCCCGCGTCTCCGCCACGAACGTCTCCCGTGACATCGGCAGCGTGTCCGGCGGCGGGTGGCCGCGCTCGGCGCGAATCTCCTTGTACATCGCCGTTTGCCGCGCCAGCGTCTCGTAAGAGGCGTGCGGATTCAAGTACCACGTCTCTCCGGCGGCGGCGATGCGCTTCACCATGCCGTCGCCGTTCGCGGCGACCCACGCGCGGGGATGAGGGCGCTGGACGGGGCGGACGCCGATGCGCGCGCCCGTCACCCGCGTGAAGCGCCCCTCGAACGTGACCTCCTCGCCCTCCCAAAGCAGCCGCGCGAGGCGGAGATTCTCGAACATTCGGGCGACGCGGTCGCTATGCGCGACGCCGAACGCCTCGTACTCCTCGTCGCGGTAGCCCAGCGCGGCGTTGACGATCACGCGCCCGTTCGTGATCACGTCCAGCGTCGCGACGTCCTCCGCCATCTGCACGGGATTCTGCAGCGCGGCGAGGACGGTCGAGAGAACGTCCATGCCCTCGGCCTCGGCGCTGATTCGGGCGAGCGCGATCAGCGGCTGCATTGTCTGGTAGGGGTGCGAGAGGTAGTGCTGCCCCGCGTAGACGTACTCGAACCCCAACTCGCGCCCGACGCGGACGAGATGGAGCGCGTCGGCGAACCGGCGCGTCATATCGCCGCCGGCGGCGTCTTGCAGCAGCCCCGATAGGGAGAGACCGAACTTCATCGGCGCATCCTACCAGACACGGATTCAGCGGGGTTTTCGAAACAAGCGCGTCCGTTATGTCAAAGATTGAAATAACGAACCGCGTTATCTCAGTTCAGAGGGAATACTGAGATAACCCCCCGCAGCGCCCCTACTCGTCGTCGGGGTCGGCGGCGCGGTCGGCGAAGCCGGAAGGCTCGCCGGGGATGCCGATGACCTCCCGCGGCTTGCCGGGCTCGCCGGACGAGGCGACTACGCCGTCGTCCTCCAACTGGTCCATCAGGCGCGCGGCGCGGGGATAGCCGATCCGCAGCCGACGCTGGAGCAGCGACGTGGACAACTGCCGGTTCGTCGCCGCGAGTTGCAGCGCGCGGTCGTAGAGCGAGTCGGACTCGTCGAGGTCGGGGCCTTCGGCCGCGGCCTCCGACGTCTCGGCCTCGCGCGCCATATCCTCGAGGGGAACGGCGGGCAGGTCGGAGCGAACGGGCAGTTGGCGCCAGTGCTCGCCCAGCGCGGCGGTCTCGTCCTCCGATATGTAGACGCCCTGCACGCGGCGCGGCTTCGGCGAGTCCGACGACAAGAACAGCATATCGCCGCGCCCAATGAGACGCTCCGCGCCGACGGAGTCGAGGATCGTCCGCGAGTCCACCTGCGACGCGACGGCGAACGCGATGCGGCTGGGGAAGTTGGCCTTGATGAGCCCCGTCAGCACGTCCACCGACGGGCGCTGCGTCGCGACGATCAGGTGTATCCCGGTGGCGCGCCCCAGTTGGGCGAGGCGGCAGAGCGATTGCTCCACGTCGAACGACGCGGTCATCATCAGGTCGGCGAGTTCGTCAATGCAGATGACGAAGTAGGGCATCCGCTCCGTCGCGCGCGGGCTCCGGTTGTAGGAGACGATGTTGCGCGCCCCCGCCTCCTCCAGCAGTTTGTAGCGGCGCATCATCTCCTGTATCGCCCCGCGCAGAAGGCGGACGACTTTGTCGGGGTCGACGACGACGGGAGTGACGAGGTGCGGAATGCCGTTGTAGGGCGTGAGTTCCACGCGCTTCGGGTCGACGAGGAGCATCCGGACCTTCGCGGGATCCTGATGGCAAATGATGGAGGAGATGATCGTGTTGATGCAGACGCTCTTGCCCGAGCCGGTCGCCCCTGCGATGAGCAAGTGCGGCATCTTGAGCAGGTCTATCACCACCGGGTCGCCGGCGGTGGCGAGGCCGAGCGCGACGGGAAGCCCCCCGCCGGCCAGCGTCGTGTCGTACTCCCGCGACTCCATCACCGTCCGGATGGTGACCATCGAGGAGGACTTGTTGGGCATCTCGACGCCCACGAGCGGCTCGCCCGGAACGGGCGCCTGAATGCGGAGCGTGGGAGCCGCCAGCGCGAGCGCCAGGTCTTTCTCGCGGGCGAGTATGCTGTCCACTTTGACGCGGTTGCGGACTTCCGCCTGCGCCTCCCGCTCCTCCTGCGCGGCGAGCGCTCTGGCGCGGGCGGTCATCGCCTTCCGATTCCATCCGGGAACGAGGCCGAACATCGTCACGCTGGGGCCGGGGCGTATCTCCGAAACGCTGACCTCCACGCCGTGCTGCGCGAGCGTCTCCTCGATGAGCGCCGCCGTCTCCAAGTGCTCCTGCGAAATCGCCGACGCCGCGACGCCGGGCGCGAGCATGCCGAGCGGCGGGAGCGGGAAGGGCTCGGGCGCGGGGGGCTGCCGGCTCTCCGGCGCGAAGGCGGGTGCCGCCGGCTGAACTTCGGCGACTGCGGCCGCGCCGTTCTCGTGAACGCCGTTGACGGAGAATTCGCTCTCCGGAGCCTCAACGGCATGCCCGACGTCGTAAAAGCCGTTGCCCGTCAGCGCGTCCGCCGGCGCCGGCTCGAAAATGGAAGAGGGAAGCCCGTCTTCCGCGGCGGCTATCTCTTCGTAAGGCGCTTCCTCTTCCGGGTCGATCTGCGCGGCGGCGACCGCTTCCGCGACGGCGGCGCCCAGGATATCCGCTGCGTCTAACGGCTCATCCGCAAGAGATTCCTCTTCCTCAGATCCGCGCTCCTCGGGCTCGCGCTCCAAAACGGCGGACGCCGCGCCTCCTCGCTCTTCCGGCTCCTCTTCCTCGCCCGGGACGAGCCCTGGCCAGAAGTTCGGCTTCTGCGCGGGCGGCGCGGCTGAACGCGCTATCGAAGGCGGAGGCGGCGCGGACGGAGGCGGCGGCCCGGGGCGCGGGGCGACGGCGGGGCGCGAAGAGGCGGGATTGAGGTAGGCGAGCCCCGGCGCCGACGGCGCCGACGCGGACGGACGCGCCGCGCCTCCGGGCGCCCGCGTCCCCCCGTAGGGGTCCGTCGCGCGCGCGGCCGCGTCGTAGTACTCCGCCCCAACGCTGCGCTTGCCCGCGGAAGGCTGCCCGGAGTCGTTCGCCGCGAAGAAATCGTCGAGTTCCTCGCTGACCGTCCGGGGGCGGCGCATATTGCCGATCCCGCGTCCGGCGGCGCTCCCCGCGATCCTCGCGCCGCGTCCGGCGGCCCGCGTTCCCCGCCCTGCTGCGACGGCGCTCCGCCCCGCCCCAAGCGCGAGATAGTTGAAAGCGACCGGCGCCACGAGCCACGCCCCGAACGTAAGAAGGACGCCTGTGCCGAGCGCGCCCAGCGCGCCGTCGGCCCCACGCGCCCGCTCGCCGAACGCGCCCCCTAGCGGCGACTCCCCGATCAACGGAAACGAGACGCTGAAATAGGAAAGCAAGGACGACGCGCCCAAGACGAGCAACCCGAAGCCAATCGCGTAGCGCCACTTCCGCAGCGTTTCGCCGGGCCCGCGAGAGAGCAGCCATACGATCCAGACCGCCCACGCGACGATCAGAACGAGCGACGCCCCGACTCCGCTGAGGACGCCGGACGCGGCTGAGCGGAGCGGGTCTATCGCCCACGGCGGCCGGCCGATGACGACGTAGGCCGTCAGCGCCATCAGAATGAGGACGAGCAGGACGCCGACCTGATTGAACAGGAGCGAGCCGAGCCGCGAACTCCGCGGCTGTTGAGACGCTCGCGCTGGGGTGCGGGACTTCATAGGTTGGAAGATACCGCGCCGCCCCCGGCTTGTAAGCCCGATAGCCTCGCGGATTACGCGAATATAGCCGACTTAGGCGTCCATCGGAACGGCGATGATCATCGGGCGGCGGCGCGTCTCCTTGTAGAGGAAGCGGCCGACCGCGTCGCGGACGCGCTTCTCTATAGATCCCCCGTCGATAGAGCCCCCGTCGCCGAGGTCGAGGCCGGGCGCGCGCAGGGCGTCGGCGGCGACGGCGGCGGCGCGCTCCGTCAGAGAGTCGTCTTCGTCCGGGGCGGCGAATCCGCCGGAGACGATTTCGGGCTCGCCGCGGACCTTGCCGGCGGCGCGGTCGACGGGGACGACGACCACGACGAAGCCGTCGCGCGCGAGTCTGCGGCGGTCGCGGAGCGCGGCGTCGTTTTCGGTCCGCATATGCAGGCCGTCCACGTAGACGCGGCCCGCGGGGACGCGGCCGGCGGGGCGCGCGCCGTCATCGTCTATCTCCAAGACGTCGCCGTCCTCCATCACGAAGACGTTTTCGGGCGCGACGCCGGCGTTCCGGGCGAGGCTCGCGTGGGCGGCGAGCATCCGGTACTCGCCGTGCACGGGAACAAAGTAGCGCGGCTTCATCAGCCGGAGCATCAGTTTGAGTTCCTCCTGGCTGGCGTGGCCGGGAACGTGGACGCCGGGCGAGGAGGCTCGCGTGAGGACTTTCGCGCCGCGCCGCGCGAGGTTGTCCATAACGGAGGCGATGGTCGTCTCGTTGCCGGGGATCGCCGTCGCGGAAAGAACGACCGTGTCGTTTTCGCGGACGGCGATGTCGGGCCGGCCTCCGCTGGCGGCGCGGGCGAGCGCCGAGAGCGGCTCTCCTTGCGCGCCGGTCAGGACGATGACTTGCTCGTTGGGAGGCAAGGAAGAGAGCGCGCCGAGGTCGACGAGCGCGCCCGGCGGCGCCTTGAGATAGCCCTTCGCGGCGGCCATCCGAGCGTTGTCGATCATTGACCGTCCGGCGGGCGCGACCTTTCGCCCATGCTTGACCGCGGCGTCGAGCGTCTGCTGAACGCGGGCGATGAGCGACGCGAACGTCGCCACGAGCACGCGCCCCTCGGCGGCGCCGACGACCTGGTCGAGCGCAGCGGAGACGACGCTTTCGGACGGCGTGTAGCCCGGCGATTCCGCGTAGGTGGAGTCGGAGAGGAGCAGCAGAACGTCCTCGTCGCCAAGTTGCGCGAGGCGCCGCAAGTCCGTGAGGCGCCCGTCCACCGGCGTGTGGTCTATCTTGAAGTCGCCGGTGTGGACGACGAGCCCGGCGGGAGTGCGAAGCGCGACGCCGCAAGCGTCCGGGATGCTGTGGCAGACGCGGAAATACTCGGCCTCTATGCCGCCGAGCGCGACGACGCTGCCTGCGTCGGCCTCGCGCAGGTCGCAGCCCTTGACGCGCTGCCGCCGGAGTTTCACGTCGATGAGGTCTCGCGCCAGAGGCGGGGCGTAGACGGGAACGGGAAGCCTCGGCAGCAGGTACGGAAGCGCGCCGACGTGGTCTTCGTGGCCGTGCGTGACGAGCACGGCGCGGACGCGGTCGGCGTTGGCGAAAAGATAGGAGGCGTCGGGGAGCGCGAGGTCGACGCCCGGCGTGTCGGCCTTCGGAAACATAAGGCCGGCGTCTATGACGACGATGTCTTCGCCGCACTCGACGCACAGCATATTCACGCCGACCTCGCCGAGCCCTCCGAGGGGAATGATGCGGAGAGGCGGCGGCATTCTAGAGCATGCTCATCTGCTGCGAGCCGTCGTCTTCGGCGAGGGCGAGGCCGTCGCCGGAACCGGGAGGCGGAGCGGGCTGCCGGAGGAGTTCGCCCAGTTTGGCGAAGTCGGTTTCTATCGCCGCCCTCAGCGCGCCGTTGTGGAGCGCGGCGGCGGGATGGTAGAGCGGGAAGATCGTGACGCCGCCGAACACGCGGGGGCGGGCGCGGACTTTGCTGATGGAGTCGCGCGGGAACCAGCGGGCGAGCGCGTGGCGCCCCAGCGGAACGATGACCTTCGGGGCGATGGCGGCGATCTGGTCGTCCAAGTAGTGGGCGCAGGCGTTGATCTCGCCGGGGAAGGGGTCGCGGTTGTTGGGCGGGCGGCACTTCACCATATTGGTGATGAACACGTCCTCCCGCCTGAGGCCGATGGAGCGCAGCAGGTCGTCGAGGAACTGCCCGGCGGGGCCGACGAACGGCCTGCCCTGGCGGTCTTCGTTGAAGCCGGGGCCTTCGCCGATGAACATCAGCGCGGCGCGGGGGTCTCCTTCGCCGGGGACGGCGTTCGCGCGTCCGCTGTGGAGCGCGCACTCCGCGCAGGCGCGTATCCGCTGGTGGAGCGCCTCGAGGTCAGCCATGCGCGGGCCCCCGCTAGTCCGAAACGCCCTTGCCCTTGATGTAGTCCACGGCGTTCTGGATGGTGCGGATCCCCTCGGCCTCTTCGTCCGGGATCTTCAGCGCCGCGCCCTCCGTGGAGAACTCCTCCTCGAACGCCATGATCAACTCGACCAGATCGAGCGAGTCGGCGTTGAGGTCGTCCACGAAGGACGCCTCCATCGTCACCGCCGCCTCGTCGGCGCCGAGCCTGTCCACCACCACCTTTTTCACGCGGTCGTACACTGTCGCCATATCTTTACGTCCTCAGCGATGTTGTGTCGCGGCGCTCGTTGTAGCGGGCGCCAAGCAAGCCGTTGACGAATCTTCCCGAGTTCTCGCCCCCATACGCTTTGGCGAGTTCCACCGCCTCGTTGATCGCCGCGAGCGGCGGAGTGGGCGAGCCCTCCCGCAACTCGTAGAGCCCCAGCCGCAGAATGGCCCGGTCAATCGCGGCGAGTTGCCCGACCGGCCAGAGAGGAGCGCGGAGGCTGATGAAGGCGTCCAGTTCCTCCCGGCAAGCGAGCGTTCCCCCGACCCATTCCTCCGCGAGCGTCCGCGCCTCGTCGGAGGCCCGCGTCTCTTCGGCGCGTCTGTCCAGCGCGGCGCGCCAGTCGTGCCCGGTGAGGTCATGCTCGTAGAGCGTCTGCAGCGCGAGTTCGCGCCCTTGCCGGGCGCGCTTGCTCCGGCGGGCGCGTCCCGCCGTCCGCGTGGGCGTGGAAGACTCCGTCATCGGCTGTTAAAGAGACGCTCCGGTCCTGTCGCCGGCGCGCCGTCCGCGACTATCTTACGCCATCGCGCCGATTGCGTCTAGGTCTGCGACGGCCAGCGCGGACGCGTTCGGCGCGATGCGCTTGGCGAGCCCCGTGAGCGTCTTGCCCGGGCCGAACTCGACGAACCGCGTCACGCCCGCCGACGCTATGTATTCGACGGACTGCATCCAGCGGACGCAGCCGCAGAGTTGCGCCGAGAGTTCGCCCCGCAACTCTTCGGGGTCGCTCAGCGGCTGCGCGGTCGCGTTCGCCACGACGGGCGCGGAGGGCGCGGCGATCGCGGCGCGCTCCAGCGCAGCGTCCATCGCGCTTTGCGCCGGGCGCATCGCCTCCGTGTGAAACGCCCCGGCGACGTCCAGAGGAATCGCGCGCCGCGCTCCGGCCTCTTTCGCGTTGGCGACCGCCTGCTCCAGCGCGGCGTTCGGGCCGCCGATGACGATCTGCTCGGCGGAGTTGACGTTGGCGACCTGCGCCCCGGTTCCCTCGCAGGCGCGCAAGGCGGGCTCGAGCGCGAGGCCGATGAGGGCGGCCATTCCGCTCGGCGTCTCGTCGCAGGCCGCCTGCATCAGTTCGCCCCGCGTCCGAACGAGGCGCAGGCCGTCCGCGAGGGAGAGCGCGCCTGCGGCGACGAGCGCCGCGTACTCCCCCACGCTATGCCCCGCGACGAACGCCGGACGCGGCATAGCCCCTCCGAGGCGCTCCTCCGCCGCGCGCAGCAGAGCGGCGCTCACGCAGAGCATAGCCGGCTGCGCGTTCTCCGTCCGCGTCAACTCCTCGGCGGGGCCCTCCAGGATGAGGCGCGACAGCGGCATTTCGAGCGCGGCGTCGGCCTCGTCGAAAACGGCGCGGGCGGCGGGCGACCCGGCGTAGGCGTCCGCGCCCATGCCGACGGCTTGCGCTCCCTGCCCGGGAAAGAGGAAGGCGACGGTCATCAGGCGGACGCGCTAGGAGAGGTCGCTGTCCATCCGAAGCGCGTTGAGCCCCCGGTAGAAGCCGCAGGACGGGCAGACGCGGTGGGGCTTCATCGCCTCGCGGCAGCGAGGGCACTCGACCAGGTTGACGAGCGTCTTCCCCTGATGGGCGCGGTGCGTCCCGACGCGGGACTTGGAGCGTTTTCTCTTTGGCAGCGGAGGCATTTTCCCTCTCTCGTTCTACTTGATCAGTTCGCGGAGGACGGACCACCGCTGATCGAGGTAGCGCTCGCAAGAGCAAGCGCTCGCGTTCATATCGGCGCCGCACTCGGCGCAGATGCCCTTGCAGTCCTCTTTGCAGACCGGGGCCATTTCGATGGCCGCCAGCCGGTACTGGCGCAGCGTCTCGCTCAGGTCGAGCACGTGCCGCTCGTCTATGCTGTTCGCGTCCGCGTCTTCGTCGTCCTCACGGCGAATTTTCGCGCCCGTCGCCAAGTCCACGGCCGGAAGGAACACGTCGTCCACCTGCGCCTGCGCCCATGACGCGAACGGCGCCAGGCATCGGCTGCAAACGTGCTCCACCGCGTAGGCGACGGGGCCCGACGCCCAGACGCCCCGGTCCGTTCGCGTGAGCCGCAGCGTCCCGCGAACGTAGGCCGGAGGACCGTCGTCCATCTCGAGGTCCGGCCCATCGATCTCGAGCGCGCGGACGGCTCCGACGCGCTCCTTGAGCAGTTGCGCGACGTTGACTTGCAGTTGCAGTCCCATCGCCAAGTCCCTCCCAAGCGCATAGCGCCATTATAGCGCCTTACGCTCCGGGACGAGCGGCGCGGAAGGGAACGGGGCATCGGGGCCTGAGGGTTCCGCCGTAGCGTAGGATGAGCCGTTGGCGGCGCAGGCAAGGCCCCCGCGCCTAGTCCTCCTCGAGGGTGGACGTGTCGCCTTCGTCGAGGCCGAGTTCGCGGGCTTTGAGGAGGCGCCGCATTATCTTGCCGCTCCGCGTCTTCGGGAGGCCGGGAATGATCTCGATTTCGCGCGGCGCGACGGCGGCGGCGAGTTTCTCGCGGGCGAATCCCATCAGTTCCCGCCGCAGCGCGTCCGACGCCTCGTAGCCGTCCTTGAGCGAGACGAACGCCTTGACCACCTCCATCGCAATGGGGTCGGGCTTGCCGATGACCCCGGCCTCGGCGACCGCCGGATGCTCGATGAGGGCGGACTCGACCTCGAACGGGCCGACGAGGTGCCCGGCGGTGTTGATCACGTCGTCGGAGCGTCCGATGAACCAGTAGTAGCCGTCGGCGTCGCGGACGGCCTCGTCGCCCGTGACGTACCAGCCGTTGACGAAGCGGGAGTCGTAGCGCTCTTGCTGCCGCCAGTAGGTTTGGAACATCGACGGCCACGGCGTCCGGACGGCGAGGTTGCCCTCCTTGCCGTCCGGGAGTTCGACGCCCTCCGCGTCGATGATTCCGGGCTGGACGCCGGGGAGCGGCTTGCCCATCGAGCCGGGGCGGATGTCGGTCGAGGCGTAGTTGGCGATCATAACGCCGCCGGTCTCGGTCTGCCACCAGTTGTCGTGGAACGGCATGCCGATGGCCTCGACGCCCCACTCGACGGCCTCCGGGTTCAGCGGCTCGCCGACGGACGCGGCGAAGCGGAGCGCGGAGAGGTCGAACGTCTTGGGCAGGTCGGCGCCCGACTTCATCAGCATGCGGATGGCGGTCGGCGCGGTGTACCAGACGTTGACCTTGCAGTCCTGCAGAATCCGCCACCAGGCGCGCGCGTTGAATCCGCCCTCGTAGATGACTTGCGTCACGCCGTTCGTCCATGGGGCGGACATGCCGTAGGACGTGCCGGTGACCCATCCGGGGTCGGCGGTGCACCAATAGACGTCGGACGGGCGGAGGTCGAGGCACCACTTGCCGGTGAGGTAGTGCTGAATGACGGCGTTGTGGCGGTGGACGGCGCCCTTCGGTTTGCCCGTCGTGCCGGAGGTGTAGTGCATAATGGAGTAGTCGTCGCGCGTCGTGGCGATGGGGCCGAATTCGGGGGACGCCTCGCGCATAAGCGCGTAGTAGTCGAGGTCGCCGGGCGCGAGAGGGTCGGGCGAGCGGTTGTTCTTGTTGACGACGATGACGTGGCGGAGTTCGGGGAGTTGGGGGATGACGGCGGCGATCTTGGCGCGGAGTTCCGGCTGCGTCACGAGGACTTTGGCGCCGCTGTCCTCGAGGCGGTCTTTCACCGGGTCGGGGCCGAACGCGGAGAAGAGGGGGCCGGTTACGCAGCCCGCCTTGAGCGTTCCGAAGACGGCGAAGTAGATCTCGGGGACGCGCTCCATAAAGGTGAAGACGCGGTCGCCCTTCTCGAGGCCGAGCGCGGCGAGGACGTTGGCGAAGCGGTTGGTCTCGCGGCGCATATCCTCGTAGGAGTAGGTTTCCCTCTCGCCGCCCTTGCCTTCCCAGAGCATCGCGGGCTTGGCGCCGTTCCCATGCGCGGCGTGGCGGTCGATCGCCTCGTAGGCGAGGTTGAGGCCACCGCCGGGAAGCCAGTCGAGTTCGCGCTCGACGTCGGCCCAGTCGAATGTCTCGCGCGCGGCGTCGTAGTCGCGGAGGTTGGGGTCGTCGCGGGTCGTGGCGGGCTTGCGTATCGTCGCGTGGCGCTGCATGGTCATAGGCGTCTCTCGCTCATAAGGATGGCGGACGCAAGTGTAGAGAGTAGGGGCGGGCGCGGCAAGGGGGTAGGGGGCTAGCTGTACGGGAACGGGGCGGCGCTGGTACAATGCTGCGCGGAGGAGAGAAGACAATGATGACCGTAGCAATAGCCGCAGCCATCGGGTTCGTCGTTTGCGGAATCATCGGGGCGATCTTCGCCGCCTTGCTGGAGGATGGGATTCCCGTCATCGCGGGGATCGTGATCGTCGGCGGATTCGGAGCGTTCGTGCTCGCCGTCGTCGCCGCCTTCGAGCGCGGCGAGCAGGAAGACGCCCGCAAGCGCGAATCCAAAGAGGCGTAGCCCGCCGTCCCCCGCGCAGGCGGGGATTATTGAACGTTCGCTGAACGGCGAACAACGCGCCCCCGCTAATTCCGGCGGTCCGTCACGTAGTCCACGAGCGCGTCGAGCGATTGGCGCTCGCGGGCGTCGGGGAGGGCGGCGAGCGCGGATCGGGCGGCGCGGCGGTAGCCATCCAACTCTGTAAGCGACTCCGCTATCGCCGAGGAGTTCCGCACGAGTTCCACGACGGCGGCCAGATCCGCCTCGTCGCGGCTCCCGTCGCGCAGACGCCGCACCGCGGGCTCCTCCGGGCGGCGCGCCGCGAACAGCAGCGCCGGCAGCGTCAGCGTCCCCTGCAGCAGGTCGTTCCCCGCCGGCTTCCCCAACTCCTCCTCGCTGCCGGTGAAGTCCAGCACGTCGTCCACGATCTGAAACGCCATGCCGACGTTGTAGCCGAACGAGCGCAGCGCGCGGGTCTCCTCCTCCGGCGCGCCGCTCAGTGCGCCCCCGGACTCCGCCGCCGTGCAGATCAGCGAGGCCGTCTTGTCGTAGATCCGCCGCTGATAATCGTCCAGCGTCTGCGTCCAATCGTGCTTGCTCATCCGCTCCGCGAGTTCCCCGCGCGCCAACTCCATAATCGTCTCCGAGAAGCGCCGGATCACGCGAATGTCCCCGGTGTCGCAGACGAACGTCGCGGAGGCGGCGAACACGTAGTCGCCCAGCAGCACGGCGACGTCGTCCCCCCAGACGCTGCTGACGGTGGCGCGCCCGCGCCGCTTTTCGGAGCGGTCGACGGTGTCGTCGTGGACGAGCGTGGCGACGTGCAGCAATTCGACGGCGGTGGCCATCCGGACGACGCGCTCCTCCTGCCCGGGGCGGAGTCCGCCCGCGAGGAGCGTGATCGTGGGGCGCAGCAGTTTGCCTCCGCCTTCGACGACGTGGGAGAGCATGCCGCGGGGAACGCCGGAACTCTCCGCGAGCGCCCCCAAGTTCTCCATCACCAGTTCCAAGCCGCCCGCCGCCGGCTCGTAGATGAATCGCGCCGTCTCGTCGAGCCGCTCCCGCGCCGCCGCCGCTCCGCTCATTCCACTTCGCCCCGCCGCAACTTGGCGCGCATCTCCTCCGCCACCGCCTCGTCGAGTTTCGTGAAGAGCGGCGCTGGCTCCGGGATAGGCGTCCCCGGCTGCGGCGTCTCCAGCCGCCAGCCGCCGTCCTCCACGCGCCCGCTCATTCCCAGCGACTCGTGCAGGCGCTGCGCGCTGAACGGCAGGAACGGATAGAGCGCGACGCGGAGCGCCGACAGCGCGCGCATCGCCGTATGCAGCGCGCGGCCCGCCGCCGCCTTGTCGCTCTTCACCGTTCGCCACGGCGCCTGCGCGTCCAAGTAGCGGTTCGCCTCGCGGGCGATCCCCATCGCGGCGTGCAGCGCCTCCCGGATCCGGACGCCCTCTATGGACGCCGCGACCGACGCGAGCGCGGACTCCGCCTTGCCGACGAGGTCGGCGTCGGCCTCCCCGATTTCGCCCGGATCCGGGACGCGCCCCTCGAAGTTGCGATGGACTTGCGTCAGCGTTCGGTGAACGAGATTGCCGAACGTCGCGACGAGTTCGTCGTTGTTTCGCCGGACGTAGTCCGCCCACGTGAAGTCGGCGTCGCCCGTGTCCGGCAGATTGGCCGCGAGGTGGTAGCGCAGCGGATCGGGCGGGAAGCGCTCCAAGTAGTCGGGAAGCCAGACCGCCCAGTTGCGGCTCGTCGAGAACTGCCGCCCCTCCAAGTTGAGGAACTCGTTGGCGGGCGCGTCGTAGGGCAGGATGCGCGAGCCCTGCCCCATCAGCATCGCGGGCCAGATGATCGTGTGGAAGGGAATGTTGTCTTTGCCGATGAAGTAGTAGGCGCGCGTCGCCGGGTCTTCCCAGAACGGACGCCATGCGTCGGGCTCGCCCTTCCGCTCCGCCCACTCGACGCTCGCCGAGAGATACCCCGTCACCGCCTCGAACCACACGTAGACGCGGCGGTCGTCGTAGCCCGGCTCCGGCACGGGAATGCCCCAGTCCAAGTTGCGCGTGATGGCGCGGTCTTTCAGCCCCTCGCGCAGAATGCCCAGCGTAAAGTTGCGGACGTTGGGGCGCCAGTGCGTCTGACGCTCCACCCACTCGGCGAGTTGGTCGCGGAACGCGCTCAGCCGCAGGAACTGATGCTCCGCGTCCCGGATTTCGACCGGATGGCGCCCGCCGTCCCGGTTGTAGGTCGGATTGCCCAGGTCGACCGGATCGAGGATCGAGCCGCACTCGTCGCACTGGTCGCCCCGGGCGTCCTCGAACTTGCAGACGGGGCAGACGCCGCGCACGTACCTGTCGGGGAGGAAGCGGTTGAAGTCGGGCGAGTACGCCACCTTCATCTCCGACTCGTAAATGTAGCCGCGCTCCTTGAGGGCGCGCCAGAGCGCGTGCGTCGTCTCGCGGTGGTTGTCCGTCATCGTCGTCGTGAACAGATCGAACGAGACGCCGAGCCGCTCCCACGAGTCGAGGAACGAGGCGTGATAGCGCTCGACGAGTTCGCGGGGCGGGACGCCCTCCTGGTCGGCGCGTATCGTGATGGGCGCGCCGTGCGAGTCGCTGCCGGACACCATCAGCACGTCGGCGCCGCGCATCCGGTGATAGCGGGCGAAAACGTCGGCGGGAAGATACGCCCCCGCGACGTGGCCGAGATGCAGCGGGCCGTTGGCGTAGGGCCACGCGGCCCCGATGAAAATGCGTTCCGTCATACGATGTGCCCGCGCCCATTCTAGCAGGCGCGGCGGCGCCACGCCGCCCTGCGGAGGCCGAGGAGTTCGCTTCTCCTCTTTGCGCCCCTCCCCCGCGTTGCTATACTCGCCCAAGCGCGGCCCGCGCCGCCCGGAGCGTCCCGTGCCCGAGATACCCGACCTGGAAGTCATCCGCGAGTTTCTGAACGACCGCCTCGCGGGGCGCGAGATCGCCCGCGCCGAGGGGCCGAAGCCGTGGATCGTCCGGTCGCTCGCGGCGGACGACTTCTTCGCCGACGTCGTCGGACGCAAGTTCGGGCGCATCTTGCGGAAAGGCAAAGACCTCCTCATTCCCATCGGAGACGACCGCGTCCTCGCCGCGAATCTGATGCTCACCGGGCGACTCCAGTACGCGGAGCCGGACGCCAAGCGCTCCAAGCGCCTCTACTTCCTGCTCGGCGGCGAGGATTTCGACCTGCGCTACCTCGACGACCGCTCGATGGGGCGGCTCAACTACGTTCGGACGGATCAGTTGAACGAGTTGCGCCGATTGCGCGAGCAAGGGCCAGACGCGCTCGACCCCGACGCGACGTTCGAGGACTTCGTCGAGCGTCTGCGGCCATACTCCGGCGAGATCAAGGGCGTCATCGCGCGCGGCAAGGTCGTGGCCGGCGTCGGCAACGCCTATGTCGACGAGATTTTGTGGGAGGCGCGCATCTCGCCGTTCCGCAAGCGCAAGTCGCTCTCCGACGAGGAGTTGCGCCGCCTGTTCGACGCGATTCCGAAAACGCTGAACGAGGCGACCGCCGTCACGCGGGAGCGTATGCCCCCCAACATTCACGTGAAAGTGCGTGACTTCCTCAAGGCGCACCGCAAAGGCGGCGAGCCCTGCCCGCGCTGCGGCGCGCCCATCTCCGAGATCGGCCCGAATCAGAAGGTCACCAGTTGGTGCCGCGCCTGCCAGCCGGGCGGGCTCGTGAAGAACTGACGTGGCCGCGCCCAAGCGAAAGCCCGCGGCCGCGAAGGTTATCCCCGCGCCGGAGCCGTTCGACTTCGCGCTCACCGCCGCGCATCAGACCAACTATCGCGGGAGCGCGGGCTCCGACCTCTTTGTCGACGGGACGTACTACCGCGCGCTCTGGATCGACGGCGAGCCCGTCGGCGCCGTCGCGCGCCCCGTCCCCGGCGGCTTAGAGGTCTCGCTGCCGGACGGCGGCCCGCCCGGAGCGCTGGACGCGGCGGCGGAGCGCGTCGCGTGGCTGTTCGGGTTCGACGCGCCGCTGGACGGCTTCTACGCGATGCTCGAACGCGACCCTGCGCTGTCCGACGCGGTGGGGTCGCTGCGCGGGCTGCGGCAGGCGCGGACGGAGACGGTTTGGGAGGCGCTGGTGCACGCGGTGGTCGGGCAGCAGGTGTCGGGCGCGGTGGCGCGGATCATCCGCGACGGCGTCGTAACGGCGCACGGGGCGGAGGTTCGCCCCGACGGTCATTCCGTCTACGCCTTCCCGCGCCCCGAAACGCTGATCGCGGCGGGGGCGGACGCGCTGCGGTCGCTGAAACTCAGCGCGCGCAAGGCGGAGTACGTCGTCGGCATCGCGGAGGCGGCGCTCGCGGGCGACCTCGACTACGACGTCCTCGCGCCTCTCGACGACGAGGAGATCACGGAGCGCATGGTCGCCATTCGCGGCGTCGGGCGTTGGACGGCGCAGTGGACGCTGATGCGCGCGTTGGGCAGGCCGGACGCGCTGCCGGCGGGCGACCTCGCGCTGCAGCGCGTCGTGGGCGAGCGCTACTTCGGCGGCCGCCGGCTCTCGGAGGCGGAGTTGGAGCGGTTCGCGGAGGAGCGTTGGAAGCCGTATCGCGGGCTCGCCGTCACCTATCTCTTCTCGGGCCTGCGGCAGGAGCGCGCCGAGCGCGACCGGGCGAAGTCGGGCGGCGCGGCGTTCTAGGGGCGCGCTACCAGGAGGCGGTCTGCAGCGCCCTGATCTTCTCGCCGCTCACCCAGTTCTCCTCGGGGTCGAGGAGCGTGTCGACGGAGCGGACGTAGTAGACGACAGCCCCCGCCGCCCCCTCCCCGTCTGCTACCATCGCCCTATGACCGCCGACGTCATTACGCAGGAAGTCATCCGCGCCCGCGTAGACGGCGTGATGCGCGAGATGCAGGCCGCCGTGATGCGAACCGGCTTCTCCACCATTATCCGCGAGTCCCACGACTTCTCCGCAGGCATAACCGACCGCGACGGCGCCACCGTCGGCCAGCATTCCGCCCTCCTCCAGCACCGCGGCGCCTATCCCGATTGCGTCAAGGGCGTCCTCCGCCACTACCCCATAGACGAGATGGAGGACGGCGACTGCTTCCTCGTCTCCGATCCCTACTCCTCCGGCTGCCCCCACCCAAACGATATGGCCGTCGTCACGCCCGTCGCCGCCGATGGGCGAGTCATCGCCTTCTGCTCCTCGATGGGGCACAAGAGCGACATCGGCGGGCAATCGCCCGGCAGCCGCAACGCCGCCGCCCGCGACGTCTTCGGCGAAGGGCTCGCCATCCCGCCCGTCCGCTTTCACTCCCGCCGCGAGCCCGTCAAAGATGTCCTGCAGTTCATCAGAGCCAACAGCCGCGCGCCCGAACTCGTCATCGGCGACCTCAACGCGCAGGCCGGCGCAATGCACGCCATAGGCGCGAGACGCCTCAAGGAACTCGCCGCCCAATTCGGCGCCGCGACCGTGGCCGACGCCTTCCGCGACGTCGCCCGACGCACCGAGGCCCGCGTCCGCGCCGCCATCGCTCAGTGGCCCGACGGCGCCGCCGAGGCCGAGGGCTTCGTGGACGATATCGTCGACAAAACCCAAGCCGTCCGGATCCACGTCCGCGTCGAAAAATCCGGCGACCGGCTCGCCGCCGACTTCTCCGGCTCCGACGACCAAAGCCCCGGCCCCATCAACGTCCGCCCGCCGTTCATCTACGGCATGGCGCACTTCGCCCTGATCGCAATGATCGACCCCAACCTCCCCGGCAACGACGGCCTCGCCCGATGCGTCGACTTCCGCTTCCGGCCCGGCAGCGTCGTCAACCCGGCCTACCCCGCGCCCACCGGCTTCTACTCGATGACCATCCCCGTCGTCGAAGACGTCCTCTTCGAGGCGATGAGCAAAATCGCCGGCCGCCCCCTCGTCGCCCACAACGCGCCCCCGAACCTCGTCGTCATTGGCGCCGTCGGCGGCAAAGGCAAACGCTACGTCCAATACGAACTGCTGCGCTCCGGCAACGGCGCCTATGACGGCGGCGACGGCTGGACCGGAACCGCCCACTCCGCCAGCGGCGGCTCCAAGTTCACCAGCGTCGAAATCATCGAGTCCGAGTTCGACGCGGAGGTCGAGCGCTTCGAAATCATTCCCGACTCCGGCGGCGCGGGCAAGCACCGAGGCGGCCCCGGCCTGCGCCGCGTCTACTGCGTCCGCGCCGAAAGCAGATTCGCCGGCGGCAACCCGCGCAACCTCCGCCCTCCGCATGGCCTCGCCGGAGGCGCGGACGGCGCCCCCGGCGGCGTGACCGTAACCCCTCCCCCTTACGACGCCGCCAACCCCAACTCAGGCGCAAGCGCCGAACCACAGCCCCCCGCCGCCAACTCCAACTCCGGCGCGAGCGCTGAAACGCATCTCGGCCTCGTCTCCAACATCCCGCTGCCCGCCGGCTGCCTCCTCGAGGCGCGGACGAGCGGCGCGGGCGGCGTCGGCGACCCCAAGAAGCGCGACCGCGCCAAAGTAATCAGCGACCTCCGCAACGGCGTCGTCACCGAACGCGCCGCCGTCGAAACCTACGGCCTCGACCCGCAGACCGCCGCGTCCGCCCTCGTACCAGGCCCGTAGAGCACTCGCTGCCCTCGCCCCGCCCGGCAAGCTCGCAATGTCCGGCGAGCCGCGTAGACTTGCCAACGGCTTCGCGCGAAGCCGGGAGACCGACGGGCTATGTTCGATGCGCTCATCGTCAACGGCAAGGTTATAGACGGCGCGGGCCGCGCATGGTTCCGCGCCGCCGTCGGCGTCGCAGGCGACGCGATAACGCTCGTCGAAGGCGACCCCGACGCCGTCGAAGCCGCCCGCGTCATAGACGCCGAGGGCCTCGCCGTCTGCCCCGGCTTCATAGATATGCACTCCCACTCCGACTTCGCGCTCCTGACGAACCCCCGCCACGAGCCGAAGGTCAGCCAAGGCGTCACGACCGAGGCGCTGGGGCAGGACGGCCTCTCCTACGCGCCCGTCTCTCCCGCCAATCGCCCCCATCTCGTGGACTACCTCGCCGCCGTCAACGGACGCCCGCCCGACGACGCCGAATGGACGTCCGTCGCGTCCTTCCTCGCCCTCTTCGACGGCGCGTCGTCCTGCAACGTCGTCTTCTTCGTCCCGCACGCCGCGCTCCGCGTGGAGGCGATGGGCTGGGCGAACCGCCTGCCGACGGACGCCGAACTCGCCCGAATGCGCGCCCTCGCCGACGAAGCGATGCGCGACGGCGCCTTCGGCTTCTCCACCGGCCTCACTTACGTCCCCAACGTCTACAGCGACACGCGCGAACTCACGGAAATCTCCCGCGCCGTCGCCCCCTACGGCGGCCTCTACGTAACCCACGCCCGCTACGGACTCGGCGACCGCCTTCTCGACCCCTTCCGCGAGGCCGTCGCCGTCGGCAAGGGCGCCGGCGTTCCCGCGCACATCTCCCACTACCACAGCCCCGTCCACGGAATGGGCGAGCGAATGACCGCCCTCGTGGACGACGCCCGCGACGACGGCGTGGACGTCACCTTCGATCAGTATCCCTATCCCGCCGCGAGCACGATCCTTCTCTCGCTCGTTCCCCCGTGGGTTCACGATGGCGGCCCCGCCGAACTTCTGCGCCGCATCGCCGACCCCGACGTCCGCGACCGCATCGCCGACGACGTGTATCCCCAGTGGGGCGGCTCCCTCGCCGACTACAAGTTCGCCCACGTCGGCTCCGACAAGAACAAGGAGTGGGAGGGGCGCTCCCTGCAGGATATGGCCGACGCGCAGGGCAAGCGCATGGTGGACGCGATCTGCGACCTGCTCATCGAGGAGCGTCTCGAGGTCGCGTTCGTCGCCCGGACCGGCAACCCCGACAATGTGCGCGAGATTATGCGCCACCCCGCGCAGATGGTCGGCAGCGACGGCCTCCTCACGGGCGAAATGCCCAACCCGCGCTCCTACGGAACCTTCCCCTGGCTGCTGGGGCAGGCCGTACAGGAGGGAACGCTCCGCCTCGAGGACGCCGTCCATAAGATGACCGGCGCGCCCGCCCGGCGGCTCGGACTCCGCGACCGCGGCGTCCTCCGCGACGGCGCGAAAGCCGACGTCGTCGTGTTCGACCCGGAGCGCGTCCGCGCCCTCGCGACCTTCGACGCGCCCAAGCAGTTCGCCGAGGGCATCGAATTCGTCTTCGTCAACGGAACGCTCGTCTGGGAGCATGGCCGCCATACCGGGGCCTTCCCCGGCCGCGCCCTCCGCAAATCATAAGGGCGACGCGCCCCGCACAGGCGGAGACGTCCATCGGACGCAGAGGTCTCTGTATGGAGAGTGCATTCGGCGCTTGCGCACCTCTGGATTCCCGCCAACGTAGGCGGGGCGAGGGGTTATGCAAGGGAGCGCTCCGGTAAAATGTTAAGAAACTGTGAAAAATTCGTTGCGAAAGTGTTGACAAGACCGCGCGGGGGGCGTTAGAGTCTCCGCTTGCGCCGCTGCGCGGCGTTCGCGTTGCGATCGTTGACGGTACGGGTTGCCAGGCCCACCAGTCCTGCAAGGCCGACCGCCCATCATTAGCCCTCCCTGAACGGGAGGGCTTTGTTTTAAGCGCGCCCCGTCGCCTATAATCCCTCATCATCACGCTGAGGGAGGGACGCGATGAGGCTCTCGACCGACCGCATTCTCACGACGCATGTCGGCAGTTTGCCGCGCCCCGACGGCGTGGCCGCCCTGCTCCTCAAGAAGGAGCGGGAGGAGCCTTACGACCCCGCCGAACTCGACGCGCTCGTCCGCGAGGGCGTCGCGGAGGTCGTCGCGCGGCAACGCGGCGCGGGCGTGGACGTCGTGAGCGACGGCGAGATGAGCAAGATCGCCTACTCCACCTACGCGAAAGACCGGCTCACGGGATTCGAGGGCGACAGCCCCCGCCGCCCGAACTTGGACGTCGCGCCCTATCCCGCCTTCCGCGAGAAGATGGCGCGGATGACCGGCGACCAGCCGATGCGCCGCCCGCAGTGCGTCGGCCCCGTCCGGGTCAAAGACCGCGCGCCGCTGGAGAAAGACCTCGCCAACTTCAAGGCGGCGCTGGAAGGCGCGGACGCCCCCGACGCGTTTATGACCTCCTCGTCGCCCGGCGTCGCCTCGATGTTTATGCCGAACGCCTACTATCCGACGCATGAGGCTTACGTCGAGGCGATCGGCGAGGCGATGAAAGAGGAGTACGAGGCGATCGTCGGGGCGGGATTCGTCCTGCAGGTGGACTGCCCCGATCTGGCGATGGCGTTTCACACCGGCTTTCAGGACCTGGACGAGGCCGCGTTCCTCAAGCGGGCGGAGCATCACGTCGAGACGCTGAACGGCGCGCTCGCCAACGTTCCCGCCGAGTCCGTCCGGATGCACGTTTGCTGGGGCAACTACGAGGGGCCGCACGACCGCGACATTCCCGTCGCCAAGATTATGCCGATCATTCTGCGCGCCAAGCCGTCGGCGATTCAGTTCGAGGCGTCCAATCCGCGGCACGCGCACGAATGGAAGGACTGGCGCGACGCCAAACTCCCGGACGACAAAGTCCTCATCCCGGGCGTTCTGGACTCCACGAGCAACTTCATCGAGCATCCGGAACTGGTCGCGCAGCGGATTGAGGCGTTCGCCGCGCTCGTGGGGCGCGAGCGCGTCATCGCGGGCTCCGACTGCGGCTTCGGCACGTTCGCGGGCTACGGCAAGATGGACCCGGACATCGTGTTTCGCAAGTTGGAGGCGCAAGCGGAGGGCGCGGCCATCGCCAGCGAGCGGCTGTGGGGATGAGGGGCGCCGGCGCCGATTGGGCGCGGCTTGCGCGTCGGCGGCGGCCCTATGCCCCCGTCGGGCGCCTATTGCATAATCGCCTCATAACTTCTTGCGCCAGCCCTATTGCGTATTGGCGCGGGCTTGTGTAGGATTTCACAAACGCGGACGGATGGGGCTTTGCGTAGGGGCCCGTCTCCGCGAATGAACGGCGCCCGGGCGAGGTTGCGGCTTCGCTTGCGTCCGTTCGCTTTGGCAAAGGGGCTAGGCAGCGTGTCATTGAACATTTCGCGCATGCTGGGCGTCGCCGTCGTCGCGGCGGCGGCGGTCGTCGTCGCGCTCTCCGCTATGCCGCCTGTGCAAGGCCAGACAGGCGTCTTCGCGCCTGGCGGCGCGACGCCTACGCCTACGCCTACCCCCTCCGCGGAATCGACGACGCCGTCGACCGACCCCGTAGGCCCAGGAGGGGACGGGCCGGGCGCGCCAGGCTGCAGGCGGCCGGGCAACGTCGGCGACCCCGTAGGCCCGGGCCCCGACCCCCTAGACCTGTCCCCTTCGCAGTCCTGCATTTCCATCCCCACGCCTACGCCCACTCCTACATCCACGCCAACCCCAACCCCTACCCCAACGCCTACTCCTACGCCTACCCCTACGCCCACGGCCGTCGCCGGACCGCCGCCGCCAGCAGTCGACCCGGGAGGCCCCGGAGGGGGCGGTCCGGGCGAGCCGGGCTGCCGGCGGCCGGGCAATGTCGGCGACCCCGTCGGCCCGGGCCCCGACCCCTTCGACCTCCCGCCTTCTTCGTCGTGCGCGCCTACGCCTACGCCGACGCCTACCTCTACCCCAACGCCGACCCCTGCTGCAACCCCTACGCCTACGCCCGCCCCTACGCCTACTCCTACTCCTACGCCGACTCCCACTCGCGACGACGGATCTCAGACGTTGGTGAACGAACCCGGAGGCCCGAGAGGGGACGGGCCAGGCGAGCCGGGCTGTCGACGGCCGGGCAACGTCGGCGACCCCGTGGGCCCGGGTCCCGGCGCCTTCGATCTGCCCCCTTCTCCGCCGTGCGTTTCTCCTTTGACGCCTACGCCCACGCCGACCCCGCCGCAGCCCCTATCTCCGCCCGTTCTCGTCGTGGACCCGACCGCCACGCCTACTCCTACGCCAACGCCTACCGCCACGCCGACGCCGACGCCCACTCCTACGCCTACGCCCACTCCTACGCCTACGCCGACCCCCACTCGCGACGACGGATCCCAGACGTTGGTGAACGAACCCGGAGGCCCGAGAGGGGATGGGCCTGGCGAGCCGGGCTGCCGGCGGCCGGGCAACGTCGGCGACCCCGTGGGCCCGGGTCCCGGCGCCTTCGACCTGCCTCCTTCCCCGCCATGCGTTTCTCCTTTGACGCCTACGCCCACGCCGACCCCGCCGCAGCCCCTGTCTCCGCCCGTTCTCGTCGTGGACCCGACCGCGACGCCGACGCCGACCGCGACGCCTACTCCTACGCCGACCGCAACGGCAACGCCTACTCCTACGGCGACAGCAACGCCGACGCCGACCGCGACGCCTACTCCTACGCCGACCGCAACGGCGACGCCTACTCCTACGCCGACCGCAACCCCCACGCCGACCCCAACCGCAACGCCTACGCCGACCGCGACGCCTACGCCAACGGCAACCCCTACGCCTACGCCTGCGCCTACGCCTACGCCTACAGCAACCCCTACGCCTACGCCTACAGCAACCCCTACGCCTACGCCTACGGCGACCCCTACGCCTACGCCGACCGCGACGCCAACGGCAACGCCTACGCCTACGCCTACTCCTACCCCAACGGCAACGCCTACGCCGACCCCGACGGCAACCCCGACGCCGACTCCTACCGCGACCCCTACGCCAACGCCTACTCCTACGCCTACGCCAACCCCAACAGCGACGCCAACGCCTACGCCAACCGCTACGCCTACGCCTACGCCAACGGCAACGCCTACCCCAACGGCAACGCCTACGCCTACCCCAACAGCGACGCCAACGCCTACTCCAACCGCTACGCCTACGCCTACCCCAACGGCAACGCCTACGCCTACCGCGACCGCCACGCCTACTCCTACACCGACCCCGGTGATTGAGATCCTCGTTCTCACGCGTGAAGTCGTCGAAACCGCGACCCCAACGCCTACTCCAACCCCTACCCCGACTCCTACTCCCGTGGTGGGACTCTTGCCGCCTGTGTTCGCAACTGCAACTCCAACCCCAACGCCGACGCCTACGCCCGCGTCTCAAGTCCTCGCGCCCGAACTCCCCCCTACGCCCACGCCTACGCCAACAGCAACGCCTACGCCCACCCCTACCCCCACGTCGACTCCTACCCCGACGCCTACTCCAACGCCTACGCCCACGGCAACGCCTACGGCAACGCCTACGGCAACCCCAACCCCAACCCCTACTCCTACGCCTACTCCTACACCGACCCCGGTGGTTGAGATCCTCGTTCTCACGCGTGAAGTCGTCGAAACCGCGACCCCAACGCCAACCCCTACCCCCACCCCAACAGCAACGCCCACCCCTACCCCCACGCCAACGGCAACACCTACGCCCACTCCTACACCGACCCCGGTGGTTGAGATCCTCGTCCTCACGCGTGAAGTCGTCGAAACCGCGACCCCAACGCCTACTCCTACCCCAACGCCTACGTCGGAGTCGCCAGTGGTCGCCCCGCCCGGCGCGCCAGCGGGAGGCGGCGTTGACCCCACGGCGACGCCTACGCCCACGCCGACTCCGCCGGCCTTGGAGTCGCCGCCGCCCATCCTCCCCGCAACGGCGACGCCCACTCCTACGCCTACCCCGACGGCGACGCCTACTCCGACCGCGACGCCTACGCCAACGCCAACGCCCGCTCCTGATCAACGAACCCGGAGAGGGGAATCCGAGGCCGACGCGACTGCGACTCCTACGCCCACTCCCACGCCCACTCCTACGCCTACCCCTACGCATCGTCGAATCCCTGCGCCTGAACTCGCCGCAACGCCGACGCCAACCCCCACGCCAACCCCGACGCCTACGCCCGGTTGGTTTGGGCCGAATCGGATAGACCCTCCTGCGTCGCCTCGAGGAGGGCCTGGCCGACTGGCGCCGCCGCCGTTGGACTCGCGGGAGATACCGATAGCGTCGGGGGGCGCGCCGCTGTCGGCCCCGACGCCCGAGCCGATGGCTCAGTGGCGTCTAACGCCGCCTGAGCGCGGCGCGACCGGCGGAGGCGGGTCGGCGTCTCTGGTCGCGGAAGGCTGGAGCGGCGGCGCGGACGGAGACGAGGGCGGTTCCTCGACGTTCGCGGAAGAGGGCGAGGCCGGGGACGGCGGCGGCTCTGGCTCTGACGGGATGGGCGGGTCCGCGGCGGGCGTTTCATCCGGGGGCGGAGGCGGCGACGGCGTGACGCCTGGCAGCCTGACGCTTGCCGCGCTGTTGCTGCTCGCGCTGCTCATAGGGATCCGCCGCAGGCCGTCGCGCGCGAGGCGTCTGGGGTAGGGAGGTCGGTTCTCGCCTACACGGGAGGGGCGGTTAGGGAGAATGGGGTAGGGCGCTGCAGCAGTGCGATGGGGGTGTTCCCGCTTTCGCGGGAATGACGGGGGCGCGTGGGGATGAGGGGAGACGGGGCTACGCCCCGTCTGTGGCGCTTGCGCGCCGAATGGATTCCTGCCTACGCAGGAATGACGGTCAAGGGGTAGGTTCGAAGACACGCGGGAGTCCTCTTACGCCTCGTTCGCGTCCGCGACGGCCCGTGCGATGGTCTCTTTCGCGTGCCAGTCCTCGACGACCTCCAAGAAGAGGCCGTGCTCCATCCGAAGCCCCAGCAGAGCGTAGTTGCCCATCTGCGCCGCCGCGATGACGTCGTCTATTCCTTCGCCTCTTACGCGGACGCTCACGGACTCGTCCGGCGTGTAGGTCGTGACGAACACCGGGCGGCGGGCGGCGTAGCGCAGCACTCCGCTCTTGCTCCGCAGGACTTTGTATTCGTAGTCCATAGGTCGCCTCCTGCTCCGCCGCAGCCTCTACGAGCGTGGCTACGGTTCGGGCTCATACTAGATTTGCTGCAGGGTATTGCATTCTTCTACAGGATATGGTAGATTGAGGCCATAGGTCGCCACTAGGAGCAGGCCAGAGATGACACGAGAGCATGTCGGGCACCGCGAAATTCTCAGCTTTGCCGAGGACAGGGTTAACCTTCCTCGCGACAAGGCGTCGTCTCACCGCGCCCAAGCGCAGAGGCTCAGGGAGAGGTTGGACGGCTACCTGGTCGAGAATCCTGACTTCAGCCTCAAGAAGATGCTTCTCTCCGGGAGCATCGCGAAGGGAACGGCCCTGAGGTCGCTGAATGACATAGACTTGGCCTGCTACATCAGCGGCGCCGAGGCTCCTAGCGAGGTGGCCGACCTGCTTGACTATCTGGTGGAGCGTCTCCAGAACGCGTTCCCCAACTTCAGCCCTGACCAAGTGACTCCCCAGACCTACAGCGTCCAAGTCTCCTTCCGAGGATCGGGCCTTGACGTTGACGTAGTGCCTGTGCTCTATGACGGCGACCCTGAATGGCACGGCCGTCTGGTCAGCCAGGACGACGGATCGTTCTTGCAGACCTGCATACCCCGTCACCTCGAATTCATACGCAAGCGCAAGGGCTCCCATGCGAACCTGGCCCAAGTGGTCAGGTTGGTGAAATTCTGGGTGAGGCGGGTCAAGGCTGAGCAACAGGATTTCCGGTTCAAGTCCTTCATGGTCGAGATGATCTTGTGTCGCCTGTGCGACCGTGGCGCAGACTTCTCCGACTACCCCGAGTCGCTCCAGGCGTTCTTCACCTATATCGCTACGCGCAACCTCAGGGAGAAGATTTTCTTCACCGACTATTACCCGGCGAAAGCGGTTGGTTCATTCGATGCGCCGGTGCAAATCGTTGACCCGGTGAACCCCGCCAACAACGTTAGCCAGTTGTACACACACGCAGAGGCTGACGCCATCGTAGACGCCGCTCTTGAGGCGGGCGATGCAATTGACGCCGCGCTTCGCGCGCCTACGAAGCAAGAGACGCTATACTATTGGCGGAAGGTCTTCGGATCGGCGTTTCAGGCTTAGCGAGGCAAAGCATGACCCTCAGCAACACGATTACCCAAGCAACCACGTTCACCGTCACCCATGCCAAGCACATCGCGGCTAAGGTGGCGACCGACCTCAAGCGCATGCAGCGGTTCTACGGCAAGCCCTCTGCCGTCGCCATCAACGCCTACGAGGTTGAGGCAACAGTGCTTCTCACGCACGGTTACCTCGAATCCGTTACGTACGGGTTCCAAAGGAACGGACGCTGGGTAGAGCCAACCCTGTCCTATCAGGCGAACGACCTTACCGGCGCTACGAATGACGATCCGGGGAAGGTGCCCCCAGGCGCGGACATCAGCAATGCTGGGTTCTACAGCTCCCTCACCTATAGCCCTGCCTGGTCTAGTCTGCTTGACAGGCAGAGAGAAGAGATGTACGCTCAAGGCCTCATCCGCAGGAGTCCTGCGGATGAGCCGGGCGTTGACGGTTACTGGAGCCGAGACCTGACCTACTCAGCAGGCGGCCGCTCCTTGGACCGATTCACCCTGAGGCGCGGCGGATGACAACGCAGATCGACCTTGACGATCTGTTCGAGCCTCGGATAACCTACCCGGACATCGATGCGCGGGAGCGGTTGGCTCGGCTCGTGGGCTTGGACGAGCACAAAACCCGTTTGACGAAGGTCCTAAGGATTCTGGTCAACCCTGCAGGCGTCGGCGAATGGGCGGACGAGTTCCACCCCGGCGCCAAAGATGCGGTAATCGCCGCGCTGGGAATGCCGCCTCTCGTCGTGCTTGCCGGAGACGTCGGAACCGGCAAGACGGCTCTCGCCGAGTTCATCGGCGACGAAGTTGCGCGGCAAGAGGACATTGACATTACCTTGTTCCCGCTCAGCCTCGCGACACGGGGACAAGGACGTGTTGGGGAGATGACGCAACTCCTATCGTCCGCATTTCGGCATGTCACGGAAGAGGCAGAGAAGCTAACGGCGAACGGATCGGGAAAGTCTCGTGGCGCGACGCTACTTCTGATTGACGAAGCGGACGCACTGGCGCAATCTCGCGAAGCGGCGCAGATGCACCATGAAGACCGGGCAGGCGTAAACGCTCTGATTCGCGGCATAGACATCCTGGGGCGCCGCAAAGCGCCTGCCGCTGTCATTATGTGTACAAATCGCCCCGGGGCCCTTGACCCGGCCATCCTCCGTCGAGCAGCAGTTGTCTTGAAGTTCACTCGGCCTAATGACGAGCAGCGTCGAGCCGTACTGGAGCCTCTCTGCCGGGGCATAGGATTATCAGACGAGCACATTAAGGCCATGGTCAAGGCAACCGGGCCCGGCGAACATCGCAGTTGCGGGTTCTCTTTCTCCGATCTCGTTCAGCGGTTGCTGCCAGGGATATTGCTAAGTGCTTACCCTGATGATAAGGTTAACCCTGAAAGGGCGGTAGAGATCACCCAGAGCATGGTCCCTACGGCTCCATTCCAAGAGGAGGAGATATGAGCGGCTGGTCATTAGCGAAACTGCTGGCTAACCTGCACGGCACCCTCGAACAGAACTTGCGGATCGCTCGCGAAAGCCTTGCCCACCCTGTTGCTAAGGGCAACGCGAGCGAAAGGGGTTGGTTGGATATCTTGAAGGCGTACCTGCCTCGGCGCTACCGGGTAGACTCGGCGCATATCGTCGATAGCAACGGAGATTTCAGCGACCAGATAGACATCGTGGTGTACGATCGGCAATACTCTCCACTGATCTTCCATCACGAAGGAGAGAAAATCATTCCTGCGGAGAGCGTCTACGCAGTGTTCGAAGCCAAGCAGACCATCGATGCTAATGTGATTCGGTATGCGTCGGAAAAAGTTCTGAGCGTGCGCCGTTTACACAGGACTAGCATGGACATTCCTCATGCAGGAGGAGAATACCTGGCAAAACCCCTAATTCACATCTATAGCGGGTTGTTGACGCTTGAGAGTAACTGGAGTCCTCCGCTGGGGGAGCCCTTGATCAATTCTCTCAATGGCGTTGCCCAATCTGGTAGGCTCGATATGGGCTGTGTGGCTGCGCATGGATGTTTCATATACGACAACGAGGCTTGTCTGTACAGGCCCCAGCCTACGGATAAGGCCGCAACCCTCTTTCTCCTTAACTTAATTACGCGGCTTCAGGCCAGCGGGACTGTGCCTATGATAGACGTGCAAGCCTATGCGAAGTGGCTCTGATAATGCCTGAAATCCTGCTTGTATTCGGTTCTACTTACGCCAATTTCAAGTGCATGCTGGACGGGTTTTGACCAAAATGAACTAGCAAAATGTGCGTATTGGACACGAACTGATCGGGCTCGAAGCTGCCTTCCATCTGAATGCCTGTGTCTCCCACACGAACAGGGCTGTGGAACGGAGTCCCAGTTGAATGTTTCCCATCCGGGCTGAAGAGTAACCGAATCCGCCCTCTGTGGATTCGGCAATTTTCTCGCGTGAGCAGTCCTCGGCCGTGGAGCCAGAGCGCCGTCTCTAGGAGGACTCCCCTCCAAGATTTCAAGGTCTTCTCCACGCCATCCGGCATTCTGATTGCCTTCGGGGGAGGACTGCCCTTGGATGAGAATTTCGCCGTGAGCGGGAGCCATTGGGTATCCGTAGGAGAAATAACCATAGGCAACGTGCTACTGGGCGTGATGACCGGCGGCGGCTCCAAATCGATTATGGGTTCGACGGGCATATCCAGGCTGCCGTCCATAAGGCTACGCCGCCAGAGGCAGAGGAGTTTCAGGGCGCATTTCGCAGAGTCCTCACGCGCGAGAGACACCCGCGTAACCGCGTCCTGCCTGAAGACATCGAACACCGCCCACTCGTCGCCGTTCGTCCACGCGCAGTAATCGACCTTCACGGCGCTTTCCGTGTTCTCCGCCACGGCGTAGCTGACCGTTTGCAGGACGGGAGGCTTGGTTACGGGTAAGGCTTTGGCCTCAATGAACACGACGGGCCTGCCGTTGCTGCCGAGCAAGGCGTAGTCCGCCCAGCCGTTCGCAGTGCGGGGCTCTATCTGCACGCGGCTGGGGTCGGAGACCTCCCATCCCAAGGCGCACAGCATCGGGTCTATGAGCGTGACGCGGGTGCGGCTCTCGTAGTCTCCGATGGACTTGCCGTGCGCCTTGATGCGCTCTTGCAGCGTCTCAATGGACTGTGCGAGGTCGTCGAGCAAGCGGATTCTCCCGATGAAGCGTGGCTCTCCCCGATCATACACTACTTAGCCGCCTCGCGTAGCCCTCCCCCTGTGGTAGCATTCGCGGCGCGATGGCGCGGAGGGGAGCGCGGCAATTGGCGGATCAGCAGGCAGGCGCGGGGAGCGGGCGCGGCGTTTTCTACGGCTGGCATATCGTCGGCGCAGCGTCGTTTATGGTGTTCGTGTCCGCCGGGTTCCGGCAGGGCTACGGCCTCTTCGTGCCGGCCTGGCGAGACGATTTCGGCGCGTCGGTCACCATGTTCTCGGTCATTGCGTCGGCGGGGTGGGTGGTGAACGGTTTGGCGCAGCCGGTGGTGGGAGCGCTGGCGGACACGCACGGGGCGCGGAAGGTGACGGCACTGAGTTTGGCGGTTCTGGGGTGCAGCGTCGCGGGGATGGCGCTGGCGCCGAACGTATGGACGCTGGCGTTTTTCTACGCGACGCTCGCGTCGTTCGCCATCGCGGGGGCGCAGTTCACGCCGGTGACGCCGTTGATCGCGCGCTGGTTCGTCCGCCGGCGGGGCGCGGCGCTGAGCGTGCTGACGGCGGGGGGCTCGGCGGGCGCGATGCTGCTGATTCCGCTCGCGGCGAATATCGAGGCGCTGTGGAATTGGCGCGTCGCCATTGGGGTTATCGCGGGCATGACGCTGCTGCTGGCGCTGCCGCTCGTGCTGCTCGTGCTGCGGGACAGCCCGGGGGAGATGGGGCTTTCGCCGGACGGCGACGCTCCCGGCGGGGAGGGCGGGGCGCGGCGCGACCCGATGCCTCAGGGGCCGCTGACGGTCGACCGATGGCGCAACGCTTACCGCTCCGCCCCGATGTGGCAACTGACGCTGACGTACGTCGTTTGCGGGGTGACGACGGCGATTATTTCGGTGCATTTCGTGACGTTCGCCAAGACGGAGGGGGTTCCGGAGACGACGGCGGCCTACGCGTTCGGGCTGCTGAGTTTTATGAATATGGCGGGCGTGCTGGCGATGGGCGTGGTGTCCGACCGATTGCTGCGAAAGAACGCGCTCGCAGTGATCTACGCGGTTCGGGGCGTGGGGTTTCTCGCGCTGCTCGTTTTGCCCGTGTCGAGCGGGCTGTGGGTTTTCGCGGTGGTGGCGGGGAGTTCGTGGCTTGCGACGGTGCCGCAGACGAGCGCGCTGGCGGCGGAGATCTACGGAATTCGGAATTCCGGGGCGATTACGGGAATGCTGACGATGGTGCATATGCTGGCGGGGGCGGTCGCGGTGCTCGCGGCGGGGCTGGCCTACGATTGGCTGGGCTCCTACGATGGCGTGTGGCTAGTGTCGGCGGGGACGCTCGCCGCGGCGTCGCTGCTCGCGTGGGTTCTGCGCGAGCGGGAGTATTCGGCGCGATTCAATCCCGTTCGCTTGGCGGAGGCGTAGGGGGCGGCGATGGGCGTTCGGGCGCATCACTCCGAGCCGACGGACCCCGAGTTGCTGGAGTGGCTCGTACAGGGGGTGGACGGCGTGTTGGGGCAGGGCCCGCTCGTGGTGGCGGGGGTTATTGGGTTCATCGCGCTGGCCGTTCCGCTGGCGCTGGCCGCGCTGGCCGTTCGGCGGCTGCGGGGGCGGTAGGGGGGGCAGTGCGCGCCGACCGCAGTACCCTCTCCCGCCGCGTTCGCGGCGTCCTCTCCCCTTCTAGGGAGAGGGGGATCCGGGCGCTGGGGCGCCGCAAATGGGGGGCGAGATTCCCGCCTACGCGGGAATGACGGGGCTTCGGGCGCCGCCTTATGCGGCGCCCGCGCCGCGCTTCCGCGCCCTCGCGGTCGTAGAACAGCCCCCGGCGCTAGAGCACGTCGCCGACGAGGCGGCCGCGGCCGACTTTGGACGGGTCGTCTATCTTGACGCCCTCCCACTCGGGGAGGGCGGCGCCTACGCCGGAGAGTTCGGCCTCGACGTCGTTGCGGACGACGATGTCCTTGAACGGGCCGCGGAGTCCGCCCTCGTAGCCGGGGTACTCGAAGTGCTCGACGGGGTAGACGAGGATTTCGTTCTCGTCGGGGTTGCGGATGACGTTCATCGGGTCGCCGCCGTCGGCGACGATTCGCATCTGCTCCTCTAGCATGCGCCGGAACATAATGACGCCGACGTCGGAGACGCCGAGCCGCTCGGTCGTCCGGTCGGTGACGGGGCCCTGCATTATCCAGGCGGCTTGGTCTTGGCCGAGCACCCAGTCGGACTTGATCGTGCCGTCCTCGTTGAAGGCGGGGACGCGCTCGTGGGTGACGACGTCGGGCGCCTCCTGTCCGGGCTCCGGCTGCCTGAGGTCGACGACGAAGTGGAGGGTGTGGGTGTCGTCGACGGGGACGCGGTACTGGAGGTTGGAGGTGATGTGGAGGATGTTGGGGAAGAGGATGGGGTGGCCCATCTGCCAGTGGTCGTCCTGCTCGGTCTCGTCGCCGACGAGGCGGCGCTTGATGACGCCGTAGTTGGTGATTTCGAAGCCGATTTTGCGGTGGTCGGCGCCGCGCGCTCCGATGCGGGCGTTCCAAGCGTCGCGCTCTTCCGGGGGCTTCTGGCGGTTCATCACCCAGCCGCCCCAGTAGCGGTGCAGCCACTGGAAGTGCAGCGGGTCGAGCGAGTTTTCGTGGCACTGGAGCCAGTTACAGGGGAGCATTATGGACTGAGTGCGGCGGACGCCGGGCCAAACGAGGACGTCGACGCGGGGGAGGAGCGGCGCGGGCGCGGGGCCCATATAGGCGAAGACGACGCCGCCGAGCTCCTGCGCCTGGTACGCCTTGATGCGAACCTTGTCCTTGAACTTGGAGCCTTCGGGCTCGGACGGCTGGTCTACGCACTGGCCTTGCTCGTTGAAGACCCAGCCGTGGTAGGCGCAGCGGATGCCGTTGGGCTCGGGGACGCCGTAGGCGAGGCTGGCCTTGCGGTGGGCGCAGGAGGGCTCGATGAGGCCGAGCGTCCCGGAGGCGTCGCGGTAGAGGACAAGGTCTTCGCCGAGCAGGCGCACCTCCTTGGTGGGGTTGTCGGCGTCGAGTTCGACGCTTGCGGCGACGGGGTGCCAGTAGCGGCGCATCAACTCGCCCATCGGCGTGCCCTGTCCGACTCTGGTGAGGCGCTCGTTCTGTTCCGCAGTGAGCATCGGCTCCCTCCTTTGCTCTATCCGGGCGCTTGCGCACGCCCGGCGCGTTCCACTTATGCGGTTCGCCGTAAGCATAGCACAGCGGTCAAGGGGGCAGGACGCACAAGCCGCGCGCCTATATTTCGCGCTTAGCCCAACTCTTTGACGCGCTCCCATATCCGCGCCTGCGCGTCCTCAATGGACCGCGCGGCGTCCAGCGCGACCCAGCGCTCCGGATCCGCCTGCGCCAACTGCAAGTAGCCCTCCCGCACTTTGCGGTGAAACGCCAGCCCCAACTCCTCGAAGCGGCGCTTGCCGGATTCCTCCGCCCGGGGAATCGGCTCGACTTGGCCCGCCTCGTCGAACGACGTCTGAAGGCGGACGCGGCGCATTCCGGCTTCGGGCGGCGCGTCCAGCAGAAAGGTAATGTCCGGCCAAAGGCCGTCCGTCGCCGCGTCGTTGGCGGCGCGGACGCGGTCGGCGGGAAGGCCGCGCGCGCAACCCTGATAGACCGTCGTCGAATCCGCGTAGCGGTCGGCGATGACGACCGCGCCTTCCTCGAGCGCGGGTTTGATCACGCGCTGCGCGAGTTCCGCCCGCGCCGCCGTGAACAGCAGCAGTTCCGCCTCCGGCGTGAGCGGCGCGCTCTGCGACTTCACCCAGTTGCGGATGTATTCCCCTAGCGGCGTGCCGCCCGGCTCATGGACGGAGACGACGCGCCGCCCCTCGGCGGCGAGGCGCTCCGCCAGCAGCCGCGCTTGGGTCGTCTTGCCGACGCCTTCGCCTCCCTCGAACGTAATGAACAGTCCGCTCACGCCGCCTCCTTAAGCATCGCCAAGCGTCGCGCTCGCCGCAGCGTCATTCCGCCGGTCAACTGAGGAAGCGGGCGACGACCTCGTCGAGGGGGAGGACGTCGCTGTGGAGGACGTTCCGCACGATGCGGAGGGCGTAGTCCTTGACCTCCGGGGGCTCGTCCTCGCGGTGCACCATCGTGCAGTCCTCCACGACGACGACTTTGTAGCGCAGTTGGAAGGCGTCCGCCGACGTCCAGAGGACGGTGTTGTCGGTGGACGCGCCGGCGATGATGACGGCGTCGCGCTTCATCGTCCGGAGGACGTAGTCAAGGTCGTTGTGGGAGAAGCCGCTGAGGTAGCGCTTGTAGACGATCACGTCGCGGTCGACGGGTTGGAGTTCGGGGATGACGTCGAGGGCGTCGGTTCCCTCTTTCATCATCACGCGGGACCACTCGCCGACCTCGTCGGTTCGTCGGCGCATCGAGTTGACGTGGATGACGGGGACGGCGGCGGCGTAGGCGGCGTCTTTGAGGCGCCGGACGTTGGCGACCATATCGTAGCCGTAGGAGCCGGGCGTCCAGCCGTAGCCTTTGGCCATATCCAGGATGATGACGGCGGGGTTCATAGGGTCTCCTCTCTCTTGCTTGCGCCGCGCCTTTAGCCGAGCGCTTCTTTGAAGCGGCGGATGGCGGCGACGTGGTCGGCGGGGGAGTCTAAGCCGGCGCGCATCGTTCCGAACGAGACGTGGGTCGCGCCGAGTTCGCGCCACGCCTCGAGGTCGCGGAGCGCGCCGTCGAGTCCGCCTCGCTGGAGCGCTACGCGCGGCTCGACGCCCAGGCTCTCCGGCGGGCGGCCGGACTCGGCGATCAGTTCGCGGAACCGGGCGAGCCTCGCCTTGCCCTCGTCGTCGGGCTGATGCTGGGGGAACCAGCCGTCGCCGATGCGGGCGATGCGGCGCAGCACGGCGTCGGAGCGTCCGCCGCCGAACCAGATGGGGATGGGGCGCTGAACGGGGAGCGGCTTGATGCCCGCGCCGGGGACGGCGTGCCATTTGCCGCGGAAGTCCACGGTCTCGCTCGTCCATAAGGCGCGCAGGAGTTCCACTTGCTCTTCGGAGCGTTTGCCGCGGTCGCGGAAGTTCTCGCCGAGCGCCTCGTATTCGACGGGGTTCCAGCCGACGCCGACGCCGAGCCGGACACGCCCGCCACTGAGGAGGTCGGCCTGCGCCGCCTGCTTGGCGACGAGGGCGGTCTGCCTCTGCGGAAGGATGATGACGCCTGTGACGAGTTCGATGCGCTCGGTGATGGCGGCGAGGTAGCCGAAGGTGACGAGCGGCTCGTGAAACGCGCTCTCGTGGGAGTAGGGGCCTTGCCAGTCCGGCCTGACGCGCGTGTCCGCGCCGAGGACGTGGTCGTAGAGGAGGAGGTGGGCGTAGCCGAGTTCCTCGGCGGCTTGGGCGAACTCGCGGACGGCGGCGGGGTCTTCGCCGATTTCGGTTTGGGGGAACACTGCGCCGATTCGCATTCGCGGCTTCTCCTTACAAAACCTTCGCAGCCTCGGTCCCGGGCCGCCGGGGTTCGGGCCGCAAGACGCGCCCTGCCTTTAAGGGGCGCTCCATTCAGCGCCATTTAGCGCCAATTTACTCCTAGCGCCGGGCGCTCTATAGGGCGCCTGTGGGGCTGTTTTGGGGCGAAAATGGGGCTGTTTGGGGCGGGAATGGGGCAAAATGGAGCGCCCCCTCTCGCTTGCCTCGTCCGCTTCACGCTTCGTCGTTTGCGTGCGATGGATCCATCGTAAGGGATAGAGGGGGCGTCGGCGCAAGGGGCGTTTGTCGTGGTTGGGGGTGGGGATGGGGCGCTTGCGCGCCGACTGGATTCCCGCCTACGCGGGAATGACGCTCTCAGCGGCGGGCGCCTCGTCCTCGGCGTCGGACTCGGCGCCAACGCCGCCGAACTTCCAATGTACGGCGTCCATCCCGAGCGCCGCGTCAGCCGCTTCGTCGAACAAGTCCAAGCCATCCGCGCCCTCTGGACGAACTCCCCCTCCGGCTTCACCGGCGCTTTCTACGAACTCGCGGGCGCCAACATCGAGCCCAAGCCCCTCCAAAAGCCCCACCCGCCCATCATCTTCGGCGCCAACGCCGACGCCGCCCTCGCCCGCAGCGTCCGCCACGCCGACGGCTGGATGGGCGCCGGCTCCTCTCCCCTCGACGACTTCCCCCGCAAAGTCGCCCTCGTCCGCTCCCTCCTCGCCAACGCCGGACGCGACCCCGCCTCCTTCCCCATCTCCAAGCGCCTCTACCTCGCCGTTGACGACGACGAGCCCCGCGCCCTCCGCCGCCTGCGCGACTGGTTCGCCTACTACTACGGCAACGCCGACAACGCCGAGCGCGCCGCCGTCTGGGGCGGGCGAGCCAAAATCGCCGAACTCCTGCATCAGTGGGCCGAACTCGGCCTCAGCGAAATCCTCCTCAACCCCGTCTTCGACCTCGACCGCCACGCCGAAACCCTCGCCGACCTCGCCTCCCTCCCCTAGACCCCGCCCTGCCTCCCCGGTCCGTCATTCCCGCGTAGGCGGGAATCCAGAGGCGCGCAAGCGCCGAATCGCCTCTCTCTCTAAGGGGAGAGGACGCCGCGAACGCGGCGGGAGAGGGTACTGCGGACAGCAGCCGGCGCGCCCCGTCTCCTCCATTCCTTCAGACATCCGCCCGCCTGCGGAAGCGGGAACCTGCCCCGGGCCTGGCCTAGAATCCGCCAACGTCAGCCGCGTTCGGTCGTTGCTCGTCGTCATAGCCGCATCAGGATACCCGAACGCTCGCCACGCCCTACCCTGCCCTTGCGCGCCCAAGTCCCATGGCTAGCGTAGAATGGGAGCGAACGCGGGAACGCGAATTCGGAGCGAGGTGGGCCGAATGCTGGAGTTCAAGCGCATCACGTTCTACTCGACGCACGCCACCGGCAAGCCGGTCTAGGCGTCGCCTATGCGGTGGGAGAGCGCAATTGCGGCGGCTATTGCCGCGTCGGTCGCCGTCGGGTGCGGACTGGGAGCGGACGAGCCTCCCGACGCGCAGGCCGTGGTCGGCGCGGCGTGCGCCGCTGTCGCAGAGCGGGGCGCGGTGGACGTTCGCGTGGAAGGCGAATCGTCTGCGGCCTACGCCAGCGGAACTGCGCGCCGATGGACGGTGGATGCGCAGTTCAACGGCGAAGATTATCGTCATCTGTTTGCTTTCGAAGGAAGCGGGGACTACCACATCTGGCTCATTGAGCCCCCAATGCGCGACGGTCAGCTTGCTGCTCTAGAAGGGATCGGCGTGTATCCAACCGAAACCATACGCGTAGGAGACTACATCTACCAGCGTTCCGGATTTTCAAGCGGGGGGTGGGCCAATTGGACTATGAGGAAAGCCGCCATAGCCAGCCGCGACCAATTTCCTTATCCCGATCCTGTACTAACTGTTGATCCTGCGGCTGAAACCTGCGAACACGCGAATGCCTCCGCCTTCCGGCATGTCGGAGAGGAAACCGTCGATGGACGGCCAACCCAGCGGTTCACCGTTGATTTCGCAGCGCAATACACCGAAGCAGCGGCGGCCGAGACCGAAGGCGAACTCCGCGATGTTCGGGACTTCTGGATAGACTCCGCCGGAAGGATCGTGCAAGTTCGGGTCGACTATTTCTCAGATGGGCTTCGCGCCTTTCCCTCTGGTGAAGCATCAAGCGTCGCGGCCTATTCGAACTTCGGGGGGCCGAACGCCGTCACCGCGCCGCCAAACGTTGCGCTTACGCCTACCCCAACGCCGCATCGGACGCCCACTCCTCTCCCCGCGGCGCTGTAAGGCCGCCCCTTGCGCTGACTTCCGTTCACCCGGCCAGGCGGTCGCGCTCCAACGGAACGACGCTCAGGACGCCGGCGGCGCTTATCCGAAGCGCGGCGAAGGCGCCCTAGCGAGCGGCGGCGGCCTCTTGCCAGGGCGGGGCCTCCGCCCACGGGCGCAGGAACGTCTCGATCTCGCGCAGATGATCAGCGCTTTGCCCCGCCTGCGCGGGCGTGAATCGCGCCAAGCGCGCCGGGTTGTTCATCGCCGGCCAATGCTCCAGCGGAAGGCGGATGCACTCGTTCTCGCCCTCGTCGCGGACGACGCCCATCGGCTCGCCTCCGTCCGCCACGACCGCCATTTGCTCCGCGAGCAGTTTGCGGTAGAGGATGACGCCGCGGTCGGACTCGCCGAGATGCTCGCGGTGGCGCGGCGCGATCTCTCCCTGCGTGATCCACGCGACGAAGTCCTGATGGTTCACGAGGTCTTCGATGAGGCGCCCGTCGTCTCCGTAGAGCGGCACGTCGAAGTACGGAATCGTCCCCTGGGGGCGGACGGCCTGCCCGGGCGCGGCGCGGTAGAAGAACCACGTCACGTGCAGCGTGTTCTCGTCGTCCACCGGCGTTCGGAACTGCATCGAGCAGCGGACGGAACTCCCGACGAAGAGGATTTGCGGGAACATCACGGGGTGGCCGACGGCCCAGTCGCCGTGCGTCTCGTCTATGCCTTCCGTTACACGGCGCTTGACGACGCCGTAGTCAAACACGTCGAACCCGATCTTCTGATGGCGCTTCGGCAGGATGCCGACCTCGTCGGGCTTGGCGAGCCCGAGCCGGACGGCCTTGTCATGCTGCTGGCGGACGCCCCAATAGCCGTGCAGCCACTCCAAGTGCACGGGGTCGAGCGAGTTCTCCATGCACTGCAGCCAGTTGCACGGGAGCGGCGCGAGCGCGACCTCGCTCCAGCCGTCCGCCCACGTGAAGGGCTCCCAGTTCGGCAGGAGCGGCGCGGGCGCGGGGCCGAGATACGCGAACACCATCCCCGCGAGCGTCTGGACGGGGTAGCCCGCGACCTTCACCTTCTCCTTGAAGCGCCCGTCGGGATGCACCGTCTCCTCGAACGGCTGCTCGATGCACTGCCCGGTCTCGTCCATCATCCAGCCGTGGTACATACAGCGCAGGCCGTGCTCCTCCGGGATGCCGTAGGAGAGATCCACGCGGCGGTGGGGGCAGAAGCGCTCGATGAGGCCGAGCGTCCCGGACTTGTCCTTGTAGAGGACGAGGTCTTCGCCGAGCAGCCGGACGGGTTTGGTTGGGCGGTCGTCGAGTTCGGCGGCGGCGGCGATGGGATGCCAGTAGCGGCGCATCAACTCGCCCATCGGCGTTCCCTGTCCCACCCTCGCCAAGCGTTCGTTCTCTTGCACGCTGAGCATCGCAACCCCTCCTCGCGCATCGCGCTTCCTGCGGCCTTACGCCCTTGTCCCCGTCGCCCCATCCCCCCGCGCGACGATTGTAGCGCTTTCGTCAAGCGCCCCGCCCTACCCGCCCCGCGTAGCGTAAGATTCCCGCGTGCGGCTCGCCAACCTCTCGCTCACCAACTTCCGCTCCTACCGCCAACTCGACCTCGCGCTCGGCCCCGGACTCTCCGTCGTCGCGGGGGAGAACGCGCAAGGCAAGAGCAACCTGCTGGAGGCCGTCTACCTCCTCGCCATCGGCAAGTCGCGCCGGGCGGCCTCGGAGCGCGACCTCGTGTCTTGGCAGGCGGCGGAGGAAGGCGGATACGCGATGCTCGCCGCGTCGCTCGAGGGGCGAGGCGGCCCGCTCGAACTGCGCGTCGCCCTCGATTGCCGCGAAGGCCCAGGCGCCGTCAAGCGCGTCCGCGTCAACGGCGTCCCCAAGCGCGCGCTCGACCTCGTCGGCCTAATGAGCGCGGCGCTCTTCGAGGCCGAGGACGTCGCGCTCGTGTTCGGCCCGCCCGCCGGACGCCGCCGCTACCTCGACGCGCTGCTCGCCCAAGCGTCGCGCCCCTACGCGCTGGCGCTCGCGCGCTATCAGAAAACGCTCGCGCAGCGCAACGCGCTCCTCCGCGCGCTCCGCGAAGGCCGCGCCCGCGAGGACGAACTCGCCTTCTGGGACGAGTCGCTCGCGGCGGAAGGCGCGGTCGTGGTCGGCGAGCGATGGAACTGCATGCCCGCGATCAGCGGCCATGTCGCGGCGGCGTTCGAGCGGCTGTCCGGCGGCGGCGCGCTCGCCCTCGACTACGCCGGAACCGCCGAGCGCTCGTCGGACGGCCCCGCCGCCGCATTGCGGAGCGCGCTGGCGGCGTCGCGCCGGCAGGAGCGGGCGCAGGCGATGACCGTCGTCGGGCCCCACCGCGACGACCTGCGTCTCACGCTCGACGGCGCGGCGGCGGCGCGCCACGCCTCGCGCGGGCAGGCGCGCGTCGCGGCCCTGGCGATGCGCCTCGGCGAGGCGCGCCTCCTCGCCGAGCGCAAGGGCGATCCCCCCCTCCTGCTGCTCGACGACGCGCTCTCCGAACTCGACGAGCGCCGCCGCGCCCTCGCGCTCGAGGAGATCGTCGGTTATCCTCAAGTCATCGTGACCACCGCCGACCTCAACGCCGTCCCCCGCGAGTTCCTCGCCCGCGCCCGCGTGCTGCGCGTCAATGGGGGGCGCATCATCCCGGAAGCGTCCGCGTGAGCGCGGCGGACGCCGGCGGCGCGCTGCGGACGGCGGGGCTGCGAAAGCGCTTCGGCGGCGTGGACGCGCTCAAGGGCGTCGACCTCGCGGTCGAGCGCGGCGAGGTGTTCGGCTTCCTCGGCCCCAACGGCGCGGGCAAAACAACGACCATCCGCATCCTCACGGGCTTCATCCGCGCCGATCAGGGCGAGGCGCGCGCGCTGGGAATGGACGCTTGGCGCGACGCGGTCGCCGTGAAGGCCAGGCTCGGCTTCCTGCCCGACGTCGTCGCGTTCGCCCCCGGCTTCACCGGCCAGGCGTTCCTCGACTACACGGCGCGCCTGCGCGGAATCCGCGGACCCCTCCCGCGCCAAAAAGAGTTGCTCGACCGGCTCGAGTTGCCGGACGCCGCCCTCCGCCGAAGCGTCAAAGGCTACTCCTCCGGCATGGCCAAGAAACTCGCCCTCGTCCACGCGATGCGCCACGACCCCGACCTCCTCGTTATGGACGAGCCCACCGAGGCGCTCGACCCCCTGGTGCGCCAGGAACTCTTCGCCGTCGTCAGAGAGATGCGCGACCGGGGAACCACCGTCTTTATGTCCTCCCACGTGCTGCCCGACGTGCAAGAGGTCTGCGAGCGCGTCGCCCTCATCCGCGGCGGCGCCATCGTCGAGACCGGGTCGGTGGACGCGCTGCGCGAGGGCAAGCCGCGAACGCTGGAGATCGAGTTCCGAGGCGCGCCCCCGGACGACTTCGCCGTCCCCGGCGCCGAGATCGCCGCGCGCGACGGAGCCCGCCTGCGCCTCGCCGTCGAGGGCGAAGTCAACGCCGTCGTCCGCGAACTCGCCAAGCACGACCTCGCCGACGTCGTCTACGAGCGCCTCAGCCTGGAAGACCTCTTTATGGGCTTCTACGGGCAAAGCGCCGGCGGGGAGCGCGGCGATGCGTAGCGTCTTTCTGCAAACGCTCCGCGCCCACCGGACGGGGCTCGCCGCCGCCTCGCTCGGCCTCTTCCTGATCAGCCTCATCATCGTCTATATGGGCTTCTACGGGCAAAGCGCCGGCGGGGAGCGCGGCGATGCGTAGCGTCTTTCTGCAAACGCTCCGCGCCCACCGGACGGGGCTCGCCGCCGTATCGCTCGGCCTCTTCCTGATCAGCCTCATCATCGTCTATATGGGCTTCTACGGGCAAAGCGCCGGCGGGGAGCGCGGCGATGCGTAGCGTCTTTCTGCAAACGCTCCGCTCCCACCGAACGGGGCTCGCCGCCGTATCGCTCGGCCTCTTCCTGATCAGCCTCATCATCGTCTATATGGGCTTCTACGGGCAAAGCGCCGGCGGGGAGCGCGGCGATGCGTAGCGTCTTTCTGCAAACGCTCCGCTCCCACCGAACGGGGCTCGCCGCCGCCTCGCTCGGCCTCTTCCTGATCAGCCTCATCATCGTCCTTATGGGCTTCTACGGGCAAAGCGCCGGCGGGGAGCGCGGCGATGCGTAGCGTCTTTCTGCAAACGCTCCGCTCCCACCGAACAGGGCTCGCCGCCGCCTCGCTCGGCCTCTTCCTGATCAGCCTCATCATCGTCTACACCTTCGACGCGCTCGGCGGCGCGAGCCAGTTGTCCGACCTCTACGACTCCCTCCCCGACGTGTTCACGGCGATGTTCCGCGCGCAAGGCGGCTTCGGCTCCACGCTGACCTCCTACGTCGCGCTCGACTACCGCCATCCCGTCTACGTCATCGCGGCGATGGCGTTCGTCCTGTCGCTGGCGAGCGGCGCGGCGGCCCGCGAAATCGAGCGCGGAACCGCGCTGATGCTGCTCGCCGCCCCGATCCCGCGCTGGCGCTACCTCGCCGCCAAGATCGGCGCGCTCATCCTGGGCGTCGCCGTCATCTGCATCGCGGCGTGGCTGGGCTCGCTCGCGGGCGCGCTGCTCACCGGCGCCGCCGACAGCCTCGACAACGGAACGCTCCTCCTCGCGCAACTGAACGCCGCCGCGCTCCTCCTCGCCTCCGGCGCCGTCGCGCTCCTCATCTCGTCCGGCGGCTCCGACGGCGGCCGGGCGGTCGCGTGGACGGCGGGCATCCTCACGGCGATGTACTTCGTGGACTTCATCTCCGTGATTTGGGAGCCTGCGGGGCCTATCGCGCCGTTCGGCTTCTTCTACTACTTCGATCCGCTGGCCGTCGCGATTGGGGGCTCGACGGTATGGCGCGACGTCGCCGTACTGCTCGCCGCCGCCGCCGTCTGCTTCGCGCTCGCGCTCGTCCGCTTCCACCGCCGCGACATCACGCGCTAACGCGCGCCCCCATGACCGTCATTCCCGCGTAGGCGGGAATCTCGCCCCCATTGCGCGCCCGCGCCGCCCCCATGACCGTCATTCCCGCACAGGCGGAAATCCCGCCCCCATTGCGCGCCCGCGCCGCCCCCATGACCGTCATTCCCGCGTAGGCGGGAACCTCGCCCCCATTGCGCGCCCGCGCCGCCCCCATGACCGTCATTCCCGCGTAGGCGGGAATCTCGCCCCCATTGCGCGCCCGCGCCGCCCCCATGACCGTCATTCCCGCGTAGGCGGGAATCTCGTGTCTGGCGGCGCGACATAGGGTAGGTTCCCGCTTTTCGCGTAGGCGGGCGCATCCAGTAGGTTCCCGCTTTCGCGGGAATGACGAGGCCATGGGATGGCTTGGGGACGGGGCGCGTTAGCGCCCCGTCCGCAGGCGCGCAAGCGCTGCCATCCCCCTCTCCCTATAAGGAGACCTTTGTATAAAACCCCCCACTACAGAGCCGGGGCGCCCCAATTCACTCCTAGCATTAAGAGGAATTGCGGGCCGCAACTGAGTTATGCAAAGGTCTCATAAGGGAGAGGACGCCGCGAACGCGGCGGGAGAGGGTACTGCGGACGAGGCGCCGGAGACAGCCCCGTCCCCTTACCGTCATTCCCGCGTAGGCGGGAACCTCGCCCCTAGCCCCCATCCCCGCGCGACTGGGCGGATTTGCGTCGTCGCCTCTGTTGACAGCAACCCCAAATATAGGTATGCTATTCGGCATGACTCCCGCGAAGCAAGGCGCCTACCGGTTCCGCAAAGAGAGCATCGCAGAGATGCGGCAGACCCTCGGCCTGTCGCAGTCGGCGATGGCGGCGATGCTCGACCTGCCCAAGAACACCGTCTCCCGCTGGGAGCGCGGCGAAACGACCCCGGACGCCGAGTCGCTCGCGGCGATCTACTCGCTCGGGATGGAGAAAGGCGTGACGCCCAACTTCTTCGTCCCCGTCAAACAGAAGGCCCCGCCGCGCGACATCGCCCTCGTCTACTGGGACCTCTCGGGAGCCTTGCCGTTCTCGAAGCATCTGGAGTCCCTCATCCTATCCGAGGCGAGGAGGCGCGTCCCTCACGCGACCCGCGAAATGTTTAAGGCGTTCCTGACCTTCCCCAGCCTCGCCTCGCAGCCCACCGACCCTGTTTGGCGAATCTGGCAGCCCCAGCGCTTCGCCGCAGACTTGGAGGAAGCCGTCTACGACCAAGCCCTCAGCGACGCCGGACAGAACCCGTCGAGGTCCGTGGTGTTCCTGGTTGCGACGAACGTCGCCTACGTAGACCTCATCAAAGACCTGCGCGACAGGGACGCCCGCGTCTACTTAATGACCATGCGCCTCGGCATTGGGGCTCCGCCCGAACTCATAGCGGCGGTCGGCAGGCGGCGCTGGATCGAGTTGGCGTAGCGCGCGGATAAGGAGGTTGCTCGTGAACAAGAAGGAGAGTGCGAAGAGGACCTGCGAGCATTGCGGAAAGGACATATCAGCCCGACCTACCGATGCCCGCTATTGCGGATTGATCTGCCGTCGCAGGGCAGCGCGCAAGCGGCGCAAGGCGTTCGTGGGGATCGGGTACTACGGAGCCGACCCTTTCGCAGGCGAGCCCCTGACGGCGGATGACTACTAATCCTCCTCCCCTAGCCCTCGACGCGCTACAATCGGCGGGCCGCGCTTGCGGCCAGGGGGCGCGGAGTGGACGCGACGAGCCGGCGCGACGTGGTCGTTGCGAGCGCCCGCCGCGCCGCGCCGCTCACCTATGGGGCGGCGTTCTCCTATCAGATCACGCTCGGCCTCGTGCAGGTGCTCGTCCCGCTCTACGCGCTGCACCTGAACTACGACTTGGCGCTGCTGGGCGTCATCGTCGCGTCGCAAGCGGTGTTCGGCCTCCTGCTGCGGCTCTTCGCGGGCGCGATAGCCGACCAGTTCGGCGAGCGGTGGGTGCTGTGGGCGAGTTTCACGACGATGGTCGCGGGCGCCGCCGTCTTCGTCGTCTCCGACGCGCTGTGGACGCTCATCGCCGCCCAATCGTTCGTCGGCTACTCGCGCGCCACCTACTGGACGGCCACGCAGTCCTACGTCAGCCGGATCGACCCCGAGCGCTCCGGCGCGATCTACGGACGCGTCAACGCATTCGGCAACGCGGGCGGCCTCATCGGCGCGCTCCTCAGCGGCGTTCTCGCGTCCGCGCTGGGCTACTCCGCCGCGTTCGCCGTGATGGGCGGCGTCGCGCTCGCGGGGCTCGCGGGCAGCCTCGCGCTTCCGCCGCTCGCGGCGAGGTCGGTCCGGCGGGGCTTCCGCGCTCCGCTCGCGCAGATTCCGTCCATCGCCCGCCATCGAGGAATGGGGCTCGCCGGATTCGCGGCGTTCGCCGCCTCCGTGGCGATGATCACGCCGAGCGTTCTCTTCGTCCCCTATCTCACGGAACTGGACTACAGCGAGGCCGTCAACGGCGGAATGCAGGCCGTCGGCGTCGGCGGGAGCGTCGCGCTGGGGATGGCGTTCGGCCCCATTCTCGCGCGGCTGGGGCGGCGCCGAACGCACACGCTCGCGCTCGCGCTCAACGGCCTCGCTATGATCGGCGTCGCGCAGGGCGCGGGCGCGTACCTCACGCTCGTTCCGCTGATGCTCGCCTACGGCGTCTTCCGCGCGTCGCTCAGCATCCTCTACCCCATCGCGGGAGCGGACCACAGCGCGCCGGAGCGGCGCGGCATGGCGATGGCCTACGTCGGCCTCTATTGGGGGACGGCGCAACTGCTCGCGCCGATAGGATTCGGCGCGCTCGCGGCGGCGGCCAGCCTACAGGTGACGCTCTGGGCGTCGGGCGCCGTCTTCATCGCCGCCGGCCTCGTCTTCCCCGCCCTCTACCGATGGTTCGTCCCCGGCAAAGAGCAGACGTTCGGGGAGTGACGGGGGCGCCCTGCCCCCCCTTGCCGTCATTCCCGCGCAGTCGGATTCATTCCGAACGATTGACAATAGTAACGCGATGCGATACTATCCCGCGCGGTTTGAACCGCTTCAAGGACAAGGATGCAGAGCGGCTCTTTCTAGGACTGCCCGTCCGAGAGTTCCCGCCCGACCTCCGGCGGCGCGCGCGGATGAGGCTGCAGCGCGTCGTCGCGGCGGCCAGCCTCGGCGACCTCGCCGTTCCGCCATCCCACAGGCTCGAGCGGCTGCGCGGGAGCAGAGCAGGCCAACTCAGCATCCGCGTCAACGACCAGTGGCGCGTATGCTTCCGCTGGACGTCGGAAGGCGCGGCGGAGATCGAAATCGTGGACTACCGCCGCTAGGAGAGGGCGATATGACGGACGCAGGCCCAATCCATCCGGGCGAGCACCTCGCGGACATCCTGCAAGACCTCGGCGTCAGCCAGTACCGCTTGGCGAAAGCCATCGGCGTTCCGCCTGTCCGCATCAGCCAAATCGTTCGCGGGAAGCGGGCGATCACGGCGGACACCGCCCTTCGCATCGGCCAAGCCCTGCGTATGACCCCCGACTTCTGGCTCAACCTCCAGCGTATGCATGACTTGGAGGCCGCTCGCGCCGCAACCGACGTGACCGCCATCGCCCCGCTCGTCGAAACGGCGGCCTGACAGCCCCCTCCTGCCGTCATTCCTACCCCATCACCGTCACTCCCCCACCTCCTTGCCGTCATTCCTGCGTAGGCAGGAATCCATTCGGCGCCCCAGCGCCATAGACGGGGCGCTACGCGCCCCGTCTCCATAGATCCCCCGGGGCCACGTCATTCCCGCGAAAGCGGGAATCTACTGGAGGCCCGCCCTGCCCGCGAAAGCGGGAACCTACTGGAGGCCGCCCTGCCCGCGCGAAAGCGGGAACCTACCCCGTAGGCCGTCGCCCCCCATGACCGTCATTCCGGCGTAGGCCGGAATCCATTCGGCGCGCAAGCGCCACAGACGGGGCTACGCCCGTCTCCAAGGATCCCCCGGGGCCCCGTCATTCCCGCGAAAGCGGGAACCTACCCCTTGCCCCCTGTCCCGCGTAGGCGGGAACCTCGCCCCCATTGAACGGCGCTCCCCCTCATACCGTCATTCCCGCGTAGGCGGGAACCTACTCCATCGCGCCCCCCAGCGCTCAAACGGCGCTCATTTGGCGCTAAAAAGCGCTCATTCAGCACTCACGGAGCGCTCATTCAGTGCTCAAAAAGCGCTCAAACGGCGCTCAAAAAGCGCTCACCCCATTCATAGCCCCCTCACCCGCCTGAGGCGCTCCGCATCCCCGCCTGAGAGACCGACAACCCCGCCCGATCTCCGCCGCGCCGCAAACTCCTTTCCCGCCTTCCCCAAGCCGCTCACGCTATTATGACACAACCCCATTGCGTTCCGCTACGCCCTCTGCTATCCTGACTCCAATGCGCGCTCCGCCCCGCCCATCCCGCGAGAGCGAATGAGCGCAAATGAGCGCTTTTGAGCGCAATTTCGCGGAAACGGGCGGCGAGGCGGCGCAGCAGGGAGGCCAAGCGCGCCGGGCGAGGAAGACGAACCAATGGAGCCCTACGAACTCACGCTACCCCACGCCGCAGGCGGTCTCGGCCCGCCGGACGCCTAATGAGGTATCCTAAACCCGTCATTCCCGCCTGCGCGGTCAGGCCGATAGGTTAGGAAGGAAGAGCAATGCCCCGCGAATCCCTAGACGACCTTCAGGAAGCCGCGCTCGCGCACCTGTGGATGCCCACGCAGGATTGGAGCGAACTCGCCGAGAACGGCGTCCCCTTCTTCACGGAGGCCGACGGAGTCCGCATCAAAAACGCGGACGGACGCTGGGGCTACGACGGCATGGCCGGGCTGATGCTCGTCAACGTCGGGCACGGACGCCAAGAGATCGTGGACGCCGTCGCCGCCCAACTCGGCAGGCTGCACTACGCCAACACCTTCAAGTACGGCTCCGAGCCCGCCGCCCGCTTCGCCGCCAAAGTCGCGTCCCTTGCGCCCGGCGACCTCAACCGCGTCTACTTCACGAGCGGCGGCTCCGAGGCCGTCGAAACCGCCCTGAAGATCGCCTACCGCTATCACTACAACCGCGGCGAGGCCGGCCGCCGCAAGTTCATCGGGCGCGAAGGCTCCTACCACGGCACGACCCGCGGCGCCCTCAGCGTCTCCACATCCCCCGTGCTCGGCAGAAGCGAGTACGACGCCATCCTGCCCGACAACTTCCGCCTCGCGCCCCAGCCCGCCTACTACCGCCGCGCAGACGAGTCGCTCTCGCCCTCCGAGTTCAGCGTCCAATGCGCCCAAGCCGTCGAGAACGTCATCCTCGAAGAGGGGCCGGAGACCGTCGCCGCCGTGATCGCCGAGCCCGTCTCCTTCTCGGCGGGCGTCGCCGTCCCCGCTCCCGAGTACTGGCCTACCCTGCGCGAGATATGCGACCGGCACGGCGTTCTGCTCATCGCCGACGAGGTGATCACCGGATGGGGGCGCTCCGGCAAGTGGTTCGGCGTCGAGCATTGGGGCGTCGTCCCCGACCTGATGACGATGGCCAAAGGCATCACGAGCGGCTACTTCCCCGTCGGAGCGTGCGTCGCCCGCGACGCCGTGTTCGAAGAGTTCAAGGGCGGGCCGGAGAAAACCTACAAGCACGGCATCACCTACGGCGGCCACCCGGCCGGCGGCGCGGCGGGGCTGGCCAACGCCGCCGTCATCGAGCGCGAAGACCTCGTCGGCAACAGCGAGCGGATGGGCAAGCGCCTGCTGGAGCGCCTAGAGGCGATGCGCGGCCATCCGGCGGTCGGCGACGTTCGCGGGCTTGGCCTAATGTGCGCCGTCGAACTCGTCTCCGACAAGCGATCCAAAACGCCGCTCGCCGATACGCCGGGCGCGGTCGAAGGGCTGAGCCGCCGCCTCGACGAGGGCGGCCTCTACATTCGCGCGGCGAAGCAAGCGTTCTTCGCGCCCCCGCTCACCGTCGGCGAGGACGACGTGGACGAAATGACGGCGATATTCGAGCGCGCGCTCACCGCGACGGAGCGCGAGTTTGGCCTCGCCTGACCCTGCGGCGCGCCAGCGCCCGAATTCCCCTCTCCCTATAAGGGGAGAGGACGCCGCGAACGCGGCGGGAGAGGGTACTGCGGTCGGGGCGCAACGCGCACCGTCATTCCGGCGTAGGCCGGAATCCAGAGGCGCGCCAGCGCCCGAATTCCCCTCTCCCTATAAGGGGAGAGGACGCCGCGAACGCGGCGGGAGAGGGTACTGCGGTCGGGAGGCGCAACGCGCACCGTCATTCCGGCGTAGGCCGGAATCCAGAGGCGCGCAAGCGCCGCATCCCCCTCTCCCTACAAGGGGAGAGGACGCCGCGAACGCGGCGGGAGAGGGTACTGCGGTCGGGAGGCGCAACGCGCACCGTCATTCCGGCGTAGGCCGGAATCCAGAGGCGCGCAAGCGCCGCATCCCCCTCTCCCTACAAGGGGAGAGGACGCCGCGAACGCGGCGGGAGAGGGTACTGCGGTCGGGAGGCGCAACGCGCACCGTCATTCCGGCGTAGGCCGGAATCCAGAGGCGCGCAAGCGCCGCATCCCCCTCTCCCTACAAGGGGAGAGGGGGATGCGAACGCGGCGGGAGAGGGTGCTGCGGTCGGGAGGCGCAACGCGCACCGTCATTCCGGCGTAGGCCGGAATCCAGAGGCGCGCAAGCGCCGCATCCCCCTCTCCCTACAGAGTCCTTTGCATAACCCTCGCATCAGCGCGATCGGCAGTTCCGCGCCCCCGGAATCAGCCATTCAACCGCCCAAATCCCCCGATAACGGCCTCCACCTCCCCTGCTCGCCCCCAATTTAGGGGCTTCGCAGGGCCTCGTACCCCCAACGGGCGCAATACGCCCCTACCCATGCACAGCGCAACCCTCTCTCAACCCGTCCGCGCGCCGCAGGTTGTACGCCAGCGCCTTGAACAACGCCTCCGCCTCGTTCCTCATTAGCCCCATGTACCGAACCCGCCAGTACCCATAGCTGCGCTTCAGCGTCCCAAACACCTGCTCCACCGGCGCCCGAACCTTCGACAGCAGCCCGTTCCGCCGCCGCTGCCAATGCGGCAGCTCCGTCTGATGCTTATGCCCCCGATGCATGATCCGATCCTTCACGCCCTGCGCCCGCAGACGCTCACGACGCTCCTTCGACTCATACGCCTTGTCCGCGTACACCGCCTCTTCGTCCCCCATGATCAGCGCGTCCGCAACATCCGTGTCCGCAACGTTCGCAGGCGTGAACTCAACCCCGCGCACCAGCCCTGACCCCGCGTCCATCCCTATGTGCATCTTGTAGCCGAAATGCGACTTCTTCCCCTTCTTCGTCCACGCGGCGTCGGGGTCCGTTCCGCTCCGCGCTCCAGCCTCCGAATGCGGGCGCCGCGCCTGCGCCTCGATGATCGTCGCGTCGATCAGCGTTCCGCGCTTCACCAGCATGCCCTTCGCCTCCAACTGCCGATTCACTTCCGCGAACAGCGCCCGCGCCAGCCCCCGCTCCGTGATCTTCTTCCGAAACCGGCTGATCGTCGAGTGGTCGGGAACCGCGTCCGTCAGCGTGAGCTCCGCGAAGCGGCGGAACGACAGCCGGTCTTGGAGCGCCTCCTCCATGCCGACGTCGGAGGAGTCGTACCACTGCTGGAGGACGATGATCTTGACCATCGTGATCGGGCGGTAGGCGGGCCGTCCTTCGGGCGCGGCGTGGACATCGTCGAGTAGGGCTGCGACTTTGGGCCAATCGATGAGGCGGTCGATGCGGTCGAGTCTGTCGTTGCGGCCTGCGTTGAAAGGGAGGAAGGCGTCGATGAAGGAGGGGTCGCTGGCTTCGAGATGCATAGCAGTCTCCTCGCGGTTGCGGGTTGCGGTCATTGTGCGCGATTGCGGAAGTTATGCAAAGGTCTCATAAGGGGAGAGGACGCCGCGAAGCGGCGGGAGAGGGTACTGGAGACGCCCCCAACGCCGCGGAGCGCAACGCCGCCCACGACGACGATGGCGACATAAATCGTCATTCCGGCGTAGGCCGGAATCCAGAAGGCGCGGGCGCCTCGCCCGCGCCCCAAAACCCGGCCGACGTCCCCCTCGACAGGTTCTTCATCAGGTTCTAGGCGATGGCGACACGATGGACGCGAGATTCCCGCCTACGCGGGAATGACGGCAAGGCGGTAGGTTCACTGGATTCCCAAACGAAGCGCAACACCAGAGTAAGGTGGCGCCATGGGATACAGCCATATCGGGATCGAAGAGCGGTGTGAGATTGCCCGCCTACTCAAAGCGGGGACCGCGGTCAGGCAAATCGCTGCAAGTCTGGATCGCTCGCCATCGGCAATCTCTCGCGAGATCAACCGCAACCGGTTGAGCTCAGGCGAGTACAGGCCGGTGCAGGCGAACGAGCGGGCGCAGGCGCGGCGGTGGCGCGGGCCGCGCCTCGACCGCGACGACTTGCTGCGGGAGGCCGTGCTTTGGCGGCTCGCGTGGGGCGCGTCGCCTGAGCAAGTGGCCGGGCGCTTGGCGTTGGAGATGGGCAGGCCGGTGATTTCGGACGAGACGATCTACCGGTTCATCTACGGCCAGGTGAAGAGGAAGAAGGACTACGGCTGGCGGCATTACCTGCCGCAGGCGAAGGCGAAGAGGGGCCGGCGCTCCCGCAAGGGGCGCAGTTCCGCCGTGTTCATCCGTGAGCGCCGCCCGCTGGCGGAGCGGCCTCCGGAGGCCGCCGGCCGGGTCGAGTTCGGCCACTGGGAGGCGGACACGATGCTGTTCGGCGTTCGGAAGCAGGCGCTGCTGATCCTGCACGAGCGCGCGTCGCGGCTGTCGCTCGTGTTGCGGCCTGAGAGCAAGGGGGCGGAGCCTGTCGCGCAAGCGATGGTGGCGACGCTGGGGGCTCTGCCGTTGGAGATGCGGCGGAGCGTGACGTTCGACAACGGGACGGAGTTTGCGCGGCATTACGAGTTGCACGCGATAGGGACGGAGACGTTCTTCTGCGACGTGAGGTCGCCATGGCAGAAAGGGGGAGTGGAGAACGCGATAGGCCGGCTGCGGCGGGAGTTGCCTCGGAAGACGGACTTGGACGGGGTGTCGGACGAGGAGTTGACGCTGTGCGCGTTGCGCTCCAACAACACGCCGCGCGCGGCGCTGGGCTACCGGACGCCGGTTGAGGTATTCTGGAACGAACAGCAGGTGTTGCGCTTCGAATGTGGATCCACATTCCCGCTTTCGCGGGAATGACGTGGCCCCGGGGAGACGAGGGAGACAGGGCTAGCGCCCCGTCTGTGGCGCTAGCGCGCCGAATGGATTCCTGCCTACGCAGGAATGACGGTAGTGGTAAGGAATGACGATCATGAAGGGCGGGCGTGACGATGAGGAGAGGACGGAAATGGACAGCGAGCGCCGGCGATACGCCCAAGGGACGGGGCGCGTTGCGCCCCGTCCCCAAGCCATCCCCGGGGCCTCGTCATTCCCGCGAAAGCGGGAACCTACCGGAGAACGTCATTCCCGCGAAAGCGGGAACCTACCGGAGAACGTCATTCCCGCGAAAGCGGGAACCTACCGGAGAACGTCATTCCCGCGCAAGCGGGAACCTACCGGAGAACGTCATTCCCGCGCAAGCGGGAACCTACCGGAGAACGTCATTCCCGCGCAAGCGGGAACCTACCGGAGAACGTCATTCCCGCGCAAGCGGGAACCTCGCCTCCCGTCGCGCCCTGCTACCCTGCCCCCGCCCCGCCCTTGCGCTATAATCGCCCCTCCTATGACCGACTACGAAACCGTCATCGGGCTGGAGGTGCACGCGCAACTGCGGACGCGCAGCAAGATGTATTGCGCCTGCCCCGCCGATTACCAGGACGCCGAGCCCAACACCCGCGTCTGCCCCGTTTGCCTCGGGCTGCCGGGCTCGCTCCCCGTCATCAACCGCGAGGCGATCAAGTCCATCGTGATGATCGGCCTCGCCCTCCACTGCTCCATCGCGGAGCGCAGCAAGTTCGACCGCAAGAACTACCCCTATCCCGATCTGATGAAGGGCTATCAGATCTCCCAGTACGACCTTCCCGTCTGCTCAGGCGGCTACCTGGACGTGACGGTCGACGGCGAAACGCGGCGGGTCGGCATCGAGCGCGTCCATATGGAGGAGGACGTCGCCAAGCTCAGCCACCACGCGGACCCGGCGTCGGGCGAGGGCTACTCGCTGGTGGACGTCAACCGCTCCGGCGTGCCGCTCGTCGAGATGGTGAGCCGCCCGGACATCCGCTCCGCCGAGGAGGCGCGCCAGTACCTGATGGCGTATCAGTCCATCCTGCGCTACTTGGGCGTCTCGACGGCGAATATGGACGAGGGGTCGTTCCGCTGCGACGCGAACGTGAGCGTCCGCCCGAAGGGAAGCGAGGCGTTCGGGACGAAGGTGGAGGTGAAGAATATGAACTCGTTCCGCTCCGTGTTCCGCGCCATCGAGCACGAGGCGGAGCGGCAGGCGGCGGCGCTGCGCTCAGGCGGGCGCGTCGCCCAGGAGACGCGGGGCTGGCTCGAGGACAAGGGCGTCACCGTCTCCCTCCGCAGCAAGGAGGAGGCGAACGACTACCGCTACTTCCCGGAGCCCGACCTTCCGCCGTTGAGCCTCGACGCCGCGTGGGTCGCGGAGATCGCGGAACTGCTGCCGGAACTGCCGGAGGAGCGCAGGCGGCGGTTCGCCGGGGAGTACGGGCTGCCCGCCTACGACGCGTCGCTGCTCACGGCGTCGCCGGGGCTGGCGGACTACTACGAGGCGGCGGTCGCGGCGGCGCGGGCGCGGGGCGGAACGGAGCGAACGGCGAAAGCGGCGGCGAACTGGACGATTACGGAGTTGGGGCGTCTCGCCAACGAGGCGCGCATCGAGATTCACGAGTCGCCGGTCGGGCCGGAGCGCCTCGCCGAACTGCTCGGCCTGCTGGAGAGCGGAGAGTTGGGCACCGCGCAGGCGAAGCGCGCCGTAGAAGAGATGTTCCGAACGGGCAAGTCCGCCCGCGAGGTTATGACGGCGCTGGGGCTGGAGCAGATTACGGACTCCGGCGAACTCGCGGGCGCGGCGGCGCAGGCCATCGCCGACAATCCGCAGGCCGTCGCGGACTACCTCGCGGGGAAGGAGACGGCGGCCAAGTTTCTCGTCGGGCAAGTGATGAAGGCGACTCGGGGGAAGGCGAACCCGTCGGTCGCCGCCGAACTAGTCGCGGAGCGGCTGAGCGCGATGAAAGCGCAGGAGTAGAGGCGTGGGAACGTACATTAGCATTGCGGTCATCATCGTCGTCGGGCTGCTCGTCGCGAGCGTGCTGATGCAGGTGAAAGGCGCGGGCGGCGGGCTGTTCGGCGCGGGCTCGATTCAGTCGTACCGCACGCGGCGCGGCTTGGAGCGCTCGCTCTTCCAATTCACCATTGCGCTCGGCGTCATCTTCGTCATCTTGGCGGTCTTGAACCTGACGGTCACGTAGGGGGCCGCCTAGCGTCATTCCCGCGAAGGCGGTCGGCGCATTCTCACTGGAAGGCGCGCTAGGTCAATTGGAACGGAAGTTGCTGAGACGAAGCGGGCTGCGACCCGTCCGTATCCAACCTGTGCGCGAGTTGCTCCCAACTGTGGCATTCGATGCCCTCCAGTAAGCATGCGCCGCGCACAGAGCCGTCGTTCGACACCACCGTCCAGCCATAAGCCTTCGCAAATGCAACCACCTCTCCGTCTGCGGCGTCGCGGCCGGCCTTGCTGTTCCAGAATCCGGCGTATGTGACGCCTCCGATGCGGAACTGCGGGCCATACGCTCTCTCGATGCCTGGGAGCAGCGACCTGGCCTCAGCATCGTCGTCTAGGCTTACCGCCACTCGCGCGTCTTCTTTCCACCGAGCGAGCAGCCTTTTCTCTCGGCCTTCGCGCTGATGCGAGAAGACCTCGTCGTAGACGCCCATCGGAATTCGCAGCAGTCCCTGTCGCGCAAGAGCGTCCAATTCCATGAAACGCCCCGCCCTTGCGAAATAGATCAGCGCGTTGGCGTCGCAGCAGAAAATGGCGCGGCCCTGCGAAGTCATTGCAAATTACCGCCCGCGCGCCGCCTGAGCGAATTCGGGGAGCCGACGCAAAGGCATATCCAATATGTCGGCGATGTCCAGGGGGGCAATGACATCGCTTTCGACGGCGGACAACGCCAAATTGGACATGCGCGCGCCTAGTTCCTTGAATTTGCGAACAGGCTTCGTGTCGACTGGGGTCCCGGCCTTCCTTCTGCCGAACGCCTTCCTTTCGTCCCAGGCCGCTCTGCGCTGGCGATAGTAGCCGCGCTCGGCTAATCCGATCTCTTCCAAGAGGATGAGGATGGTGTCGCGGCTGGCGTGGAACGGCGTCCGCGCCGCGTCCAAGTCTTTGTCGGGCCACGCGGCGCGGGGACTGTCCAACCCGACTTCGGATAGGCGGTTGCGTAGCCTGTCCACGGGCGCGAGCGCCCGCGCCGCCACGCGGTTGGCGAACGTCTCGATTTCCTGCTGTCCCCTGAAATCGCAGACGATGCCCGCGCGCCTGACGAGCAGATGCGTGAACTCGTGGAGAAGGGTGAAGATGCGCCCAGTCGAGGATTCCACGTCGGATCGGTTGACGAGTATCCCCGGCGCTCCGTCCTCGGTCCACGCCGAAGCGCCGCGCGCCTCGCCGGACGGCAGCGCGAAGGAGAACACGAATACCCCGCGCTCCTCAATCGCCGCCCGCCAGCCTGCGAACGCTTCATCAGGCGACCGCCAAGCATCCCGGGACGCCCAGTCAACGCCGAGGAACTCGGTCAACGCTCCAGCGGTTTCCTCGGGTTGGCGGAGCGGCAGCGAAGGCACGCGCGTTTCGAGCGGAGCGCCTAAGCGCCGTTGCCAGTCCGAGGCTATCTCCATAAGCCGGACAAACCGCCGGATCTGCTTCCTAGACGCGTGCGACAGGGTCTTCGTCTCGTCGAGACCTCTGAAGTCGAGATTCTCCTCTCGGGGCTGAGGGCTATCCGTAAAGAAATGGCCGACGGGGCAGAAGTACAGGTCGGCGAGGCGGCGGAGGGCGGCGAGGGACGGCAAGGCGTCGCCATCCTCCCAGGCGCTCACCAAACCGGGCGGCTCTCCCAATTTGCCGGCCGCGTCCTCTATGGCCAGCCCCATCTGCTCCCGCTCCCACGTAAGCATTGATGGCGTCGCCCACTTGTCCGCGCGAGATTCGCTCGTAACCATAACGCCCTGTCACTCCCCCAAGCGCCGGCTAATGAGGCTGATAGTCATCATTGCGCTCATTATAGGCGGAACGCCGCAGCGCGTGGGGCGCCCCGCAGATTGGCGCAACCCCCCTTCCCCTTGTGCTCGTTCGATATACGACCAGATGGGCGTCGGCGCCGCCCTCCCCTGCGGAGCGCACGATAAGCGCGGGGCGTAGGCAAGCCCTGCGGCGCCCCGAGTGTGGTAAGGTACGCCTATGAAGGCTGTGCAGGCGACATTCGACGAGGGGCTGCTGGACAAACTCGACCGCTATTGCGCGGCGCGGGCGAGCGGGCGGTCGGCGGCGATCAGGGAAGCCGTCGCGGATTACTTGCGGCGGAAGGAGGCGGAAGAGGCCGCGCTGCGCTATCAGGCGGGCTACGGCGCCAACCCCGCCGACGCCGAACTGAGCGGCTGGGCGGACGAGGGCGTATGGCCGGAGTAGACGGCCCCCGGCGAGGCGAGGTATGGCGTTATCACTTCCAAGCGCCGGACAAACGCCGTCCCGTTGTGGTTCTCACCCGCGCCGAGGCCCTACCCCTGCTCCGCACTGCTATGGTCGCGCCTGTTACGTCCACAATTCGGGGACTGCCAAGCGAGGTCATCCTAGGCGTCGAGGAAGGTCTGAAGGGCGAATCCGCAGTCAACCTGGATCACGTCCAGACCGTCGACCAACGCGGGCTTAGGCAGTACGTTGGAACGCTGAGCGAGGCCAAAATGCGCGAGGTCTGCCGTGCGCTCGCTGTCGCCGCAGGCTGCGCTTGAGCCCGATGCGGCGGTCGCGCCGGCTTGGGATAGCAGTGGGGCGCAGCGAAGCGCGCAGGCGCTCGTGGTCGCCTTGAACGGCGACATCTGAAATCGGCGATACGAACGCTTGCGTAGGGGTTGACGAATCATCGGCGTACTCTATACTTACAACTGGCCCGGTGGGTGGAGATGGGGGGAATCGAACCCCCCGCCGCTGGATTGACAAGGCCCCGGCGCTCCCAGAGCATCCCCGTCATAGGGCTATCCCCCCGCCATCGGCGGGGGGTTCTTAATTGTTCCAACAAGCATGCCACAGACGGCCGCGTCCCCCGTGCGAGGCGCGGCTAGCGCGCTAGGATGACGGCCAGCAGCGCGGACAGCGTCAGTATCACTGCTATGGCCGCGCCGGCGGCGGTGGCGAGGAACTTGCCTGTTACTTGAAAACCCTCTGGCCTCTTGGAGAGTTGCATCTCCCGCTCGGCGCCGGGGAAATAGTTCTTAAGAAGCGTTTCCTTGAGGGAACCTAGTTGCACCTGCGCTTGCTGATGATCCAGTGAGTCGAACAACGCCAGGAGCGTGGTCAGTTCGCTGGCGTACTGTTCGTCTTGTAACGCTTTCGTCCTGTGCTTGGACGCGACGGAGAACGCATAGAACGCGAAGGCGGCGGTCGGCGCGCTTATGCCCAGCCTCGTTATGACCACAAACCACAGTTCCGCGCTTGCTGCAGCGGGGATTACGGCGAGTGTTACGGCAGCCCCCAGAACAGAGAAAGCCAGAGCCGCCATCCCGGCGCCATACCACCGATTGGCCACCGACTGATTCCTTTGTCTGGCTACGTCATAGGCTGCCCCAAGTTTGCTCACCAGAGCGTCGTCGATCACTTTGCTCAGCCTGGTGTCAGCATCGGAAACAGCAGCAGCAACCTTTGACCGCGTCTCGCCGACGATGGCGTCCATATCTTGGCGCGCTTGGTCTACGGCGCCTCTCGCCTCTTCGACGATAGTGTCCATATTCTGCTGGGCTTGGCCTGCCGCGCCTCTCGCCTCTTCGACGATAGCGTCCATATTCTGCTGGGCTTGGCCTGTTGCGCCTCTCGCCTCCTCGACGATGGCATCCATATTCTGCTGGGCTTGGCCTACCGCACCTCTCGTCTCCTCGACGATGGCGTCCATACTCTGCTGGGCTTGGCCTACCGCGCCTCTCGCCTCCTCGACGATGGCGTCCACATTCTGGCGCACGCCGCTTTGCGCCTCCTCGGCGTGGCGCGCCAGATCATTGAATCGTTCTCTGTAGGTAGCCATTGATGACCGCTCCAGTCAATTGTTTGCTGGTTCCTCTAATGTATACGCAAAGGCGCGTGAGGCGCAAGCCCCCCCATCCCCCTAGCCTCCCCGCCCCCGTTGCGGTATAGTCTCCCTCGCTACGACCCTGCCCTGCCTCCGTCCATTGCGCTGGACAAGTCTCTCAGGGCGCGGACCCCCGCGCCCCCTTGTCGTCCAGCGCAGATTCAGGGTCGTAGCAAGTCCTGTGCCTTGTGCAGACAAGGGGGTTCTTGCATGGCCGAGCACCGCTACCTCGCGGGCAACGCGCTCGTGTGCGGCGACAGCTACGCCGCGCTCCGCGAGTTGCCGGACGAGTGCATCGACCTCGTCTACCTCGACCCGCCGTTCAACTCCAACCAGTTCTACGTCGCGGCGTTCGGGGACAAGGGCATGGTGGCGAGCCAGTTGCGCGACATCTGGCGCTGGACGGTGGAGTCGCAAAACGCGTTCGACCGTCTGCCGCGCGGCCAACTGCGCGACAGCCTGCGCGGGATTCGCCTGCAGGCGGGCGAGAAGTCGCCGATGGCGGCCTACGCCGTGTTTATGGGCGTCCGCCTCGCCGAGATGCGCCGCGTGCTCAAGTCGTCCGGCAGCATTTACCTCCACTGCGATTGGCATGCCAACGCCTACCTCCGGATCCTGATGGATGCGATATTCGGCAGCCAAAACTACCGGAACGAAATCATTTGGGCATACGCCCCCTCCGGCGCCCCGCCTCGGTATGGGTTCCATCGGAAGCACGACGACCTCTTGTACTACTCCAAAGGGAAGGCGCCGCGTTTCCATCACTTACATACGGAGATGGATCCGAAAACGCGGGCCACCTACAACCGCATGGACGAAGACGGACGCTTGTACAAGGAGTCCCCGGGCGGGCGTTCCTACTATGACAAGCAGAAAGGCCGGCCAGTGCCATCCTGGTGGGCGGACATACCCTCATTTGGCACTGCTACGAATAGCCCTGAGCGACTCGGCTATCCGACGCAGAAGCCGGTCGCGTTGCTGGAGCGCGTCATCAAAGCCTCGTCGAACCCGGGCGACCTCGTGCTCGATCCGTTCTGCGGATGCGGAACGGCGGCGGACGCCGCGGCGTCGCTGGGGCGGAAGTACCTCGGCATCGACATCAGCGGCATCGCCGTGCGCCTGATGCAGCAGCGATTGGAGTCGCGGGGCGACGTCGCGGCGCCGGTCGTCTACGGCCTCACGTGGGACGAGTTCGAGTGGGAGGCGTTCGAGCGCCGCGCGCTCGCGCAACGCGACGACGTCGAGGACGGCATCCCCGGCTGGGCGTGGGCGGAGGATAGGGTCGCCGCGCTGCTGAACGCCGTGCCGAACGAGCGCAAGGTCGGCGACGGCGGCGTGGACGCGCGGTATTTCGGCGCGATGGACGTCGAGCGCAAGGAGGGCGTGATCATTCCGATTCAGGTGAAGATGCACCGCGCGTCGTCGGTCGGGCGCCCCGATATGGACCGGCTGCTGGGCGTGCAGGCGCGAATGAACAATCGCGGATTGCACGCGCCGATGTCCATAATGGTGAGCCTGTATCCGCCGCCGGAGTCGCTGCGCGTGTTCGCGGCGGAGCAGGGGCGCGTGACGATCACGACGCAGGAGGAGGGCGCGGTGGATTATCCGGTGATGCAAGCGTTGAGCGTCGAGGAGATGCTGCGTCACGGCGAGCGCCCGAAACTCCCGCCGGTCGACCCGCGCTCGCTCGTGGGCGACACGCAGGATCGGATGCTGATTTTGTGAGGGTGGGGCTACCGCTGCGCGGCGGACTTCGGAGGGGGCTGAGGGGACGGCGGCGGCGTCACCGTGGGCGGCTTGCCCCGCTTGTCGTGAGCGCGGATGTTCATGCTAACCCTCCTTTACGAGTTAGAAGCGCGAGGCGCACGCGGGGCGCCACCGCCCCCTCCCCGCGAATTCCCAACGGACCTGCAGCTTCATCCCGCCCCCTCCCCGCCCCCTGCCCAAACGCCCCGGCGCGGGGGAGGATCCGCGCCGGGGCTGATTGGAAAGCGAGGCGCGCGAGGCGCGCCCGCCAACCTTCGCGCAAAGTCGCGCCTCGAGCGCCTAAGGCAGCGCGCCGAGTTCGCGCAGCATCGCCGTCGTGCCCTCGAGGTCGGCGAGATCGGCGAGCGCAATGTCCGGCCTGGCGATCTCGTCCAGCGGCGTCAGCAGACGGCTGACGTTCACGCCGCCGGCAAGGGGGTACTCGTAGGTCTGCCCCGCGAAGTACTGCTGCGCCACGGTTCCCAGCATAAAGCGGACGAACCGCTCGGCGTTCTCCCGGTTCTCGGCGGTCGAGAGAATTCCCGCGCCGGACACCATCACGAGCGCGCCGGGGCCGCCGCCGGACGGGTGATAGTTGCGCGCCGCGAACTCCTCGCCCTCCTCCGCGATGAACCTGTAGAGGTAGTAGTGGTTCACGAGGCCCAGATCAATCTCTCCCGCCGCGACCGCCGCGACCTGCGGCGTGTTCTTCGGGTAGACGACCGCGTTGTTGGCGACCATGCCGCGAATCCACTCCGCCGTCCGCTCCTCGCCCCAAATCTTCCGCATGCCCGTCACCATTGTGAGGAACGAGCCGTTCGTGGGCGCCCAGCCGACGCGCCCCTTCCACTTGGGGTCGGTCAGTTCGAAGAGGTCGGCGGGCAGATCGCTCTCCGGAACGCGCGCCGGGCTGTAGACGACGACGCGGGCGCGGCCCGATATGCCCGTCCACAGGCCGTCCGGCGACCGCGCCCACTCCGGGGCGCGCTCCAGAACGTCGTCCGGCAGCGGCGAGAGGAGCGACTCGACCGCGCCCAGCCCGCCGGGGTCTTGCGCGTAGAACACGTCCGCCGGGCTGTTCGCGCCCTCCTCCAGCAGCGTCGCCGCCAGCGACGCCGTTCCGCCGTACTTCACCTGAACGTCCACGCCGGTCGCGTCGCCGAATTGCCGCAGGATAGGGTCGACGAGGCTCTCGCCGCGTCCGGAGTAGATGACGAGCGACCCCGGCGATTGCGCGGCGGGCGGGATGGGCGTCGCCGTCGGCTCCGCCTGACGCGGAGCGGAGGTCGGGGTCGGGTCGCTGCCGCAGGCCGAAACCGCGAGCGCGGCGGCGAGCGCGACCGCGAGGGCGAAGAGATTGCGCGCGAAAAGTCTCATTGGGCAGGCGCCTCCTTATGCGTTAAGGCTAACTTACTTAATAGGTTAGTGCGTACTAACTTATTTGTCAAGCCCCCATTTCGCGGACGGGCGTCGTTCGGCCAGGAGCGTTATTGCCCGTTGCGCGGGCGGGGCGGCAAGTATGCGATGATGCGGCTATGGAGACGATCGGGTTCATCGGGCTGGGGCGGATGGGGAAGCCGATGGCGCTGAATCTGCTGCGCGCCGGATTCGGCGTCGTCGCGCTGTCGCGGTCGCGCGGGCCCGTCGAGGAACTCGTCGAGGCGGGAGCGGAGGAAGGCGCGTCGCTCGCCGACGTCGCGTCGAGGGCGGAGATCGTGTGCTCCTGTTTGCCCGACGTCGCGGCGTCGCGGAGCGTTTTTCTCGGCGAGGGCGGGCTTGCGGCGAACGCGCGGGCGGGGCAAACGCTCGTCGAACACGGGACGATTGCGCCGTCGCTGGCGGTCGAGGTCGCGGAGGCGCTCGCGGCGCGGGGCGCGGGCTACGTCGACGCGCCCGTCTCCGGCGGCGTGGAGCGCGCCGAGAGCGGAACGCTGACGATTATGGCCGGCGGGTCGGAGCGGGATGTCGAGGCGGCGCGCCCCGCGCTGGAGGCGGTGGGGTCGGCCGTTCATCACGCCGGCGCCGTCGGGCAAGGCAGTTTGATGAAACTGACGAATCAGTTGCTAGTGGGAATCCATACGCTCGCGGCATGCGAGGGATTCGCGTTCGGGGCGGCGGCGGGGGCGGACGGGGCGCAGTTGGGCGAGGCGCTGAGTTCGTCGTGGGGGGCGAGCGCGATGCTGGCGCGCAACTGGCCGCTGCTGCTGTCGGGCGACTACGGGTCGCTCGCGCCCATCAGATTGCTCGCCAAAGACCTGTGGCTCGTCGCGGACGCGGCGCGTGAGATGGGTTTGCCGCTGCCGCTGGCGGAGCGGGCGCGGGCGCTGTTCGACGAGGCGATAGGGCAAGGGCTGGGCGAGGAGGACGTCGCGGCGATGATTCGGTTGGCGCGGGGCGGTTGAGAGCGCGGATGCCGCGGGGCGAGGTCTTGCCTGCGCGGGCAGGGCTTGCATTGGGAAGCGATGCGCGGGGTTGGCCGACTAGGGGCGCTCGTCTTGGGGCGGCGTGGGGAGAGGCTCGACTTCCAGCGTGGCGCCGCGCTCCTGGCGGACGATGACGGAGGCGCCGGCCTCGACGCGGGCTCCGTCGGAGGCGCGGGCGTTCCACGTTTCGCCGCGCACGCGCACTTTGCCGTCGGGCGCAAGAGCCTCGGCGACGGTTCCGGTCATTCCGACGACGACGGGCTGCGGGACGCCTTTGCCGCGCTGCGCTTTGCGCGCCCTCCGCGCCTCGCGAGCGAAGAGGAGAACGCCGAGCGCGAGAGCTCCTGCGGCGGGCGCGAGCGCCCACGGGCTGACGGAGAGGCTGGGCAGGACGGGCGAGGGTGCGCCGAAGTGGGAGAAGAGGAGAATCCCGCCGAGGACGAAACTGGCGACGCCGAGCGCGCCCGCGACGCCGAATCCGTCAATAGTGAACTCGACGCTGAAGAGAACGAAGGCGAGCAGTATGAGCGCGACGCCGGCCCAGTTGCCGGGCAGGCTGCCGAGCGCGGCGAGCCCGAGCACGAGGGCGATCAGTCCGCCGACGCCGGGGAAGATGAGGCCGGGGTTCCAGAACTCGACGAAGAGTCCGAGCCCGCCGAGCGAGATGAGCAGGAACGAGACGTTGGGGTCGGCGATGTAGGAGAGGATGCGGTCGAAGATGCCCATCGGAACGCCCCGGAGAGAGGCGCCCGCCGTGGCGAGCGTGACGGTTCGCGGGCCGTCCGCCGTTCTGAGCGTGACGCTCCGCCCGTCGAGTTGCGTCAGAAGGTCGGCGAGAGTGGGCGCGACCGCGTCCACGACGCCGAGGTCGAGGGCTTCCTCCGCCGTGTACGCTTTCGCCTCGAGCACGGCGGCTTCGAGCGGGGCGGACGGCCTGCCCGTGGCTTCGGCGATGGCGCGCATCATCGCCGCCGCGTCCTCGAACGCCTTGCTGCGGACGGTTTCCCCCAAGTCCTCGCCTTGCCCGCCGACGGGGCTCGCGGCCCCGATGTTCGTTCCGGGCGCCATCGCGGCGATATGGGCGGCGGCGGCGATGAACGTTCCGGCGGAGGCGGCGTGGGCGCCGGGCGGAGAGACGTAGGCGATGACGGGCAAGGGGGCGGCGAGGAGCGTTTCGGTGACGCCCCGCGTCGAGTTGAGGAGTCCGCCCGGGGTGTCGATGGTGGTGACGACGGCCTGCGCGCCGCTTCGCGCCGCGCCGTCGACCGCGCGCTGGACGTAGCGGTCGGTGATGGGGCTGATCACGCCGTCTACGCGGACGACGTGAATCTCGCCGCGCGATTGGGCGAGAGCGGCGCCCGCCATCCCGAGCGCAAGGGCCGCCGCGCTCGCGGCGAGCCATGCGACTCGCGCCCACGCGCCGAGCCCCAATCGGGTTGGTCGCCGCCGCCTCGTCCTCGTCATAGCGCGGGAATGATAGCGCCGGCGCGACGCTCACGAGCGCAAGCGCTTGCCCGTCGCCCCGCGCTGCCGTATACTATGCGCGCCGCCCGTTGCGGAGACGCCGGGCTGCGAGGCGCCCAACGGCGCGAGGAGATGTCTATGGAAGCGCGGGAAGCCGTTGCGCTGCAGACCAACGACAAGATAGCCGAGTTCCGCCCCGGCGACACCGTCAAGGTGAACGTCTGGATCCGGGAGGGGGAGCGCCAGCGGCAGCAGAGTTTCCAGGGCGTCGTCATCCGCAAGCGCGGGGGCGGCCCGGCCAGTTCCTTCACAGTACGCCGCGTCGCCTCGGGCGTCGGCGTCGAGCGTTCGTTCTTCTTCCATTCGCCGAACGTCGAGAGCGTCGAACTCGTCCGGCAGGGCAAGGTGCGCCGCGCCAAGTTGTACTACCTGCGCGGGCTCTCCGGCAAAGCCGCCCGCATCAAGGAGCGGACTCCCGGCGGCAGGCGCTAGCCCACAGCCGGGGGCGCCTCGCCCTTTCCCTCTTTCCCACGCCCCGATCCCCAATCGGATTTGGTCGACGTCGCCTCGCTTCGTCATGGTGCGGGGATAGCGGCGCTCGCGCCGGGCGCGGAGGCGCTCTGCCATTTAAAGGTGGCATCATTTGGCATCATTTTGACTCATTTACTCCTAGCGCCGGGTTCGCCTGCGGGCCGTTTTGGGGCTGTTTTGGGGCGTTTCGAGGCCACTTTAGAGCGAAATGAGGCCACAACGGATCCACTGCAGCCGGGGCGTCCGGTCCGCCGCTGGGGTTCGAGCGCTGAGTCATAGAGACAGCGTAGGGGAGAGGGGGCGAGCGGCGCAAGGGGCGATTGTCGCAGTGGGGTTTCGGGGTAGGTTCCCGCTTTCGCGGGAATGACGAGGCGCCTGTGGGTTAGGGGAGACGGGCTTGCGCCCCGTCTGTGGCGCTATCGCGCCGAATGGATTCCTGCCTACGCGGGAATGACGGTTATGGGGGCGGGCGATAGTGGGGCGGGGTAGGTTCCCGCTTTCGCGGGAATGACGAGGCGCCTGTGGGTTAGGGGAGACGGGCTTGCGCCCCGTCTGTGGCGCTATCGCGCCGAATGGATTCCTGCCTACGCAGGAATGACGGTGAGGGAAGGAATGACGATCGTGGAGGGCGGGCGTGACGATGATGGAGGGCAGAATGGAGATCAGCGAGCGCGAGCGGGCGAGGCGCCCAAGACGGGGCGCCGTGCGCCCGTCTCCCTATTCTCCCCGGGGCCTCGTCATTCCCGCGAAAGCGGGAACCTACCCCGTCGCGCCTTGCCTATGCACAGCGGGAACCTACTGGAGGTCGCCTTGCCGCCAGAAAGCGGGAACCTACCCCATCGCGCCGCGCCCGCCATCGCGCCCCCGTCCGCAGTACCCTCTCCCGCCGCGTTCGCGGCGTCCCCTCCCCTTCTAGGGAGAGGGGGAATTGGGCGCTGGCGCGCCTCAATGGGGCGGGATTCCCGCCTTCGCGGGAATGACGGTCATCATAGGCGACGGCGTTGCTGTTCTGCGCCCAACCGCAGTACCCTCTCCCACCGCGTTCGCGGCGTCCTCTCCCCTTGTAGGGAGAGGGGGGTTCGGCGCTTGCGCGCCGCGTGGAATCTTGCGTACGCAGGGATGACGGTAGTAACTTTGCAGCCTGCGCTGAGCAGGCCGCATGGAGAGGAGCATCTTATGACGACGGAGACGGCGACTTACACGGAGCAGGCGTTCATCGCCGACCTGCAGGGCGCGTTCGAGGAGCATCGCGACCCGATGCATCAGGCGCACGCCGTCGCCGCCCATCTGCGGCGCGCGTTCGAGAGCGGCTGGCCGGAGAACAGCCCGAAGTTCGGCGACGGCGACGGAACCTACGAGATTCACCGCGACGCGGAGCGCGGGCACCCCGACCCCGGGTTCGTCGTTCTCGCGTACCGGCAGCCTCCGCAGCAGATCAAGCGCCCCGCCCCCCACGACCACGGCGTCTGCTGGGTCGTCTACGGCGTGAAGCGGGGCGCCAACATGCAGACGAGATACGCCTACCGCTACGGCGGCGACCGCTCGCAACTGCCTTCGTTCGAGAAGATCCAGGAGATTCCGCAGGGGCCGGGCGACGTGGACTACTTCCTGCCCGGGGAGATCCACAGCGCGCAGGGCTCGACGGACGAGGAGACGGTCTACGTCCGCATTACGAGCATGGCCTTGGAGGGCGTGCAGCGCCACCGCTACGACGTCGAGAGCGGGCGCAGCGCGACATTCGCCTCCGCGACGACGGTCAATCCGTAATGAGCGCGTCCGTCGCGGTCGGCAGCCGCCTCATCACGCGGCATCTGCTGAGCGGGCGCGCCGCAATAGATTGGCCGGGCGTCGAGGTCATTGACGCGGGGCCCGCGCCGGCGCCCATCTTTCCGGCGATGGTGACCACGCGCCCCTACGACGTGGGCGAACTGACCATCGGCAACTTCATCATTGCGAAGGACAACGGCGTCCGCCTTACGGGGCTTCCCGTCTTCCCCAACCTCTTCTACCCGCTCACCGGGGTCACGGTGAACGCGGACGCGGGCGTCGCCGCGCCGGAGGACTTGGCCGGCAAGCGCGTCGGCGTTCCGCTGGGGTTCGCGTCCAACCCCGCCGTATGGCTGCGCGGCATCCTCGCCGCCCAGCACGGCGTCGACCCGGCGTCGATCACGTGGGTCGAGGGCGAGAACGACTCCCTCAGCGGCGTGCCTTACCCGAAGCCGGAGCGGTTCGCCCGCGAGCGAATGACCGACTTGGAGGCGCGCCTCGCCGCCGGGGAGATCGACGCGCTCGTCGTTGCGGGAGGCGCCGCCGCGCCCGCTCCGCCCGCGCGCCTGCTGCTCGACGACCCCTATCCGCTCCTGCGGCGTTATCACGCGCAGACGGGCGTCTTCCCCATCAACACGCTCCTGGTGATGCGCGAGGAGTCCGCGGCGGAGAGCCCCGGCCTCGCCGACGCCGTCCGGGCCGCGATGGACGAGGCGACGGCGATCTATATGGAGGAAGAGCCGGACGAGGCGATGCATCAGGGCTTGCGCGTCGGCGAGTTGCGGCGGATGGGCCTCTTCCCGCGTCCGCAAGGGCTCGCCGCGCACGGCGCGTCGGTTCTCGCGCTGGCGGGCTATCTCTACGACGCGGGCATCATTCGCAAGCGCTGGACGCTCGAGGAACTGTTCGCGGCGTAGGCGGGGGGATTTCCGCGAAGACGGGAATGGCGGTCATGGGGTAGGTTCCCGCTCTCGCGGGAACGACGAGGCGCATCCAGTAGGTTCCCGCCTACGCGGGAATGACGAGACGCCTGGGGGTAAATGGGAGACGGGCGCAACGCGCCCCGTCCGCAGTACCCTCTCCCGCCGCATTCGCGGCGTCCTCTCCCCTTGTAGGGAGAGGGAGAATTCGGCGCTTGTGCGCGTCTAACGGGGCGAGGTTCCCGCCTACGCGGGAATGGACGGTATAGGGCGGAAATGATGATGACGGGCGCGGGCGCGGAGGGCAAGGGGTAGGCGAGCGGTTATCGGCGGAGTTCGAATGTCTCAACCCATAGCGCTCCCTCGCTCGTGTACTGCCCGACGCTCACGGCGGCTAGCGGATAATCGGGGAGTTCCCGGGCCGCGATGCATCTTTTCTCTTGGAACAGCAGCGCTCCGTGATTGAGGAAGTTGAAGTCGAGGTTGTCGAATCCGTGAATCCTACGCTCCTCAGAGAGGTCGTCTCTGTTCACGGGAAGGAGGTGGAGGAAGAACCGTGGGAGAATGTCTTCGTTGGCGCAAGGGCTCTTGGTCAAAAGCAGCGTATTTCCATTGCGATGGACGTTGAATTCGGACTGCGCGAGCAGTTCCGCGCCGTTTAGCAGCGCGGTCGCCTCGGCGACGTTTATCGGGGGCGTCCGCCGGCGCGCGAGGTAGATGGTCGAGCCCCAGACGGGTCCTTCGTTCGTGTACTGCCCGACATTCACGGCTGTCACCGGGTAGTCGGGGAGTTCCCGGGCGACGATGCACGTTTCCTCTTGGAGCAGCAGCGCCCCGTAATCAAGGAAGTTGAAATCGAGATTCTCGAACCCGGACTGCTTGCGCTCCTCCGGGAGGTCGTCCGCGTTATCGGGAACAACGTGAAGGAAAAACCTCGGCAGTAAGTCTTCGCTGTCGCAGGAGAGCCTGGTAAGAAGCAGCGTATTTCCGTTGCGATGGACGTTGAATTCGGACTGCGCGAGCAGTTCCGCGCCGTTCAGCAGCGCGGTCGCCGACGCGACGTTCACTTGGGGCGGTTGATCAGGTCGAAACTCGCCTTGCCAGAGTTGACGGTCGCCCCTGATGTGTTGGCCTGTGGAGACCGCCGCGATTTCGTAGTCCGGCAAATTGACCACTGCGGCGCAGCCGGCTCCGTAAGAAACCTTGCGCTCCGTGAAGTAGAAATCGAGATTGTCGAACGCGAAATCTTGGCGTTCCGCAGCGAGTTCTTCCGGATTGACGGGAAGGACGTGGAGGAAGAAGCGCGGCGCCGTGTCGTATTCGCCGCATTCCGCCCGTTCGTAGACAATTTTGCTCTCGTTGTAATAGACGTTGAACGGGCCGAATAGGCGGGGTTGCGTCTCTTGGACGGTCTCGCGGGCGAACGCGGCGTTGGAGCGAAGCATCGTGGACCCGAACAAGGCGCCGGCGACGGCGGCGGCGGCGGTCATAGCGAGGAAGGCGCGGAGGGCGGCGTCTTTGGGGAGGCGAAGGCGCGGACGCAGGGAAGAGAGGCGAAGGCGCAGGCGCGGGGAGGAGGGACGCCTGCGCTCCGCCGCGCGGCGGGACCGCCGGTTGACTTGCGCGCTCGCCGGCGCGGCCGCTTCCGCCGGGGCGGTCGATTCTCTCCAGCGGGCGAACGCCTCTTTGGACGCGAGCAGGAAACTCGACCAGCAGAGCGCGTGGGCGATGACAAGATAGCGCGGACTTCTATACGGCAAGTCGTCGGGGAGGATGAATTGCAGAGTGGTCACTGCAATCAGAACGATGATGAATGACATATCCGCTAGGAGAGATTTCGCGCCCTTGACGAACAGCGCCGCCGCGAATGCCAAGGCGACTGCGAAGGCGAGCGCGCTGAGTAACGTGACCGTTTGCCCGAACGCGACGCGGTCCGGCCCTATTATCCAGTAGGGCGCGAAGTCTCGGATCATCGGGACGTCCGTCCAGTTTCCGGCGAAGGCTTGGGTTAGCGTGTCGCCCAGCCGGTCGTTGCGAGCGGAGACTTGGTGGAAGAATCCTCGAAAGACATGCTCGCCCTCCGCCCAACGGACGCCCCACTGGGCGACGGCCGCTTTGACAAGTTGGTTGACCGCGTGGCAGAGTATGAACCCTGCGGCGTATAACCCGACGAGGCGGGCGCCGGTAGCGGCTCGTTGGCGCGCTGAGGCCGCGCTTCCGAAGTAGGCGATGAGGCCAATTAGAACGACTATGAGAATGTTGTGGCCATCGAACAGCCATAGGTAAGAAGAGGCCATTCCGATGATGAAGCAGCACAGCGACGCCGCGGCATGGGAGCGGCGGCGCATTGCGAGCGCGAGCGCGGCGCCGGAAAGCGGCGCCAAGAGAAACGGGAAGCCGCTGGCCGCGTCGGAAAAGTATTGAAGCCCTGAGAAGAAACTGGCGAAGACGGCGAGCGGGATAACCGCTAGAAACGCCTTGCGGGAAAGAAACCATAGGGGCGCGGCCAGCGCTCCCCAAGCGAAAATGGTGAGCATGCGCGTCCATTCGCGTATATCGGCGTCGGATAGGAATCTCAGGGCAAGGGCGTAGATAGGGGCGCTTCCCCACCAGTAACGGTACGTAAGCGCTCCTTTGCCCACCACGCCGCTGCTCGAAAGGCGCCGAAGCCCGTCGCAGTAGTTCCCTGATTCGCCAGTGATAATGAAACGGGGAAGGATCGCGTCGACAAGCGAATTATCGCCTGGAAGCGGCTTGGCGGCGGCCAGGACCGAGGAGGCGCGGTGGCAATAGTCGAGAAGAGCGCTGAGACCCGACAGATGCCCCAAGTCCGGCTGATCCGACGCCAATTCCGTTGTTACTCTTTCCAACGCCGCGTCGTAAGAGATGCTGTTGCCTACGTAGTGGAGCGCGAAGAAGAGCGCGGAGCCGGCGAGCAAGACCGCGGCGTAGAGGAGCGCGAACCGCCCCAACGAAGCCCGCCGCCCCGAGCCGGGCGCAGCCGTCATCCTCGCGGCTCCCGCCGACGCGCGCTGAGCGGCGCGAGGATGAGGACCTTCAAGTCGAGGGGACGATTCGTCGGTTTGCGGCATACGCGATTTCGCGGGGCAGGGTCGTCGAGCGCCGCCAAGTCTAGCACGCCGCGCGATAGGCGGGCGCGCGTCGGTGGATCCCGCGTAGGCGGGAATGACGGTCATCATAGGCGGCGCCCTGTCCGCAGCGCCCTCTCCCGCCGCGTTCGCGGCGCGCATTCTGTTCGGGATGGCCGGGCGAGGCGTTGCCTAATGCGTCCGGTTGCCGTCGCCATCTCTTCGGTCTGCGCCGGTCGGGCAGGCGGCTCTTGTAGCATGAGGGCATGACCGGAACGCTCTATCTCGTCGCCACGCCTATCGGCAATCTGGATGATCTGTCGCCGCGGGCGGCGCGCGTTCTGCGCGAGGCGGCGCTCGTCGCGGCGGAGGACACGCGGCGGACGCGCGCGCTGCTGGATCGCGTCGGGGCGCGGACGCGGACGGCGAGTTATCACCGCCACAACGCGCGCAAGCGGCTTCCCGCGCTGCTGGACGCGCTCCGCGAAGGCGGCGACGTCGCGCTCGTCACCGACGCCGGCGCGCCCGCCGTGAGCGACCCCGGCGCGGAGTTGGCGGACGCGGCGGCGCGGGCCGGATTCGCGGTCGTGAGCGTTCCCGGGCCGTCGGCGGTGACCGCGGCGCTCGCGGCGTCCGGGTTTCCCGCGGACGCCTTTCACTTTCTCGGATTCCTTCCGCGAACGGGGAAGGCGCGGCGCGGCGCGCTCGCCGAGGCGTCCGCGCTCGCCGCGCCGCTCGTGCTGTTCGAGGCGCCTCACCGGCTGGCGGCGGCGCTCGCCGACGTCCTGGATGCGCTCGGCGACCGCCGCGTCGCCGTTTGCCGCGAATTGACGAAGGCGCACGAGGAGGTCTTTCGCGGAACCGTCAGCGAGGCAACCGCTCATTTCGCCGCGCCGCGAGGGGAGTTCACTATTGTCGTCGAGGGGGCGGGGCGCCCCCGCAAGAGGGCCGCGGCGCCGCCGGACGCGGAGCGCGTCGCGCAGGCGATGGCGGCGGCCCGCGCCTCCGGCCTAAGCCGACGCGACGCCGCGGCGCAGGTCGCGCGCGACTTGGGCGTAACGCGCCGGGCGGCGTATGCGGCGGGGAAGTAGGGTCCCACAGGGACGGGAGGGGCGGAGGCGCGGGCAAGGCGACGGACGCACCCTTTAAGAGTTGCACCATTCTGCACCATTTTGCGCCATTTACTTCCTAGCGCCGGGTTCGCTTTAGGGCGCCGTTGGGGGCTGTTTTGGGGCGGAAATGGGGGCGTTTGGGGCAGGAATGGTGCAGAATGGTGCGCCCTCTCTTGCCCGCCTCCCTCCTCTTCCCGCCCGGTTGCCCGCGCGGCTTTTGGCCGGTCGGGGTCCATCGTAAGGGAGGGATGGAGCGTTCGCGCAAGGGGCGTTGTCGCGGGTGGGGGGATGGGGCGCGATTCCCGCCTACGCGGGAATGACGTTCAGGATTGGGTAGGTTCCCGCCTACGCGGGAATGACGTTCAGGATTGGGTAGGTTCCCGCCTACGCGGGAATGACGGCAGGGGAGCGGGAATGACGGCAGGGGAGCGGGAATGACGGCGGGGGAGCGGGAGCGGCGCAGGAGGCGGGGCGCTTGCGCGGAGGCGAGAGGGCTAGGCGGGAGCGAGGATGCGATGGAATTCGTCGGGGCGAGACCAGAGAGCGACTTCGGACACGCCCTCGACGAGACGGAAGTCCTCTTCCCGCCAGACGCCGCGGGCGTCGTCAAAGAGCGACACGAACGAGACCGCGGATTCGCTGACCTGCAGGTCTTTGCTTTCCTGGAGGTCAAGGCAGCCGGCCAAAACATGCTCCGTCATGCGCCGCGCTTTGCCTCTCGACTCCGCCGTGAGCAGGAAAACGAGCGAGGTTTGGCGGCCCGCCGACACTTCGTAGTCGGCTTGCCAATCGCGGCCTGAACCGCCGAGCCTCTTGACGTTTCGCTCGACTGAGGAGAACCGCTGCTTCTTGAGCCAAGTCTCCACTTCGTAAGCGGTGGCGGCGACCGGGTCGATTTCAGCGAGACGCGCCGGAGCCGGGTGGAAGGAGGGGAAGACGAAACTGACGTCGGCGACGCGCATCGCCGCCTGACCAAGCCGCAGCACGGCCTTGACGACGCGCTCGGACGGGACGCCGCGAATGACCAGTTGCCCGTCGCGCAGTTCGACGCCCAGCGTGAAGCAAGCGTCGTCAACCATCGCCAACTGCTTCTTGGTGAGGCTGGAGCGATGGGACCGCTGCCAGAGCCAGCCGAGCGTGTCGCCGAAATCGGTGACTATGCACTCGCCGTCCCGCTCCAGGACGAACACGTCCACGAGGTCGCCGTCGGGCAGCATCATCGGCGTCCTCACCCGAACGCCCTCTTTCGGCGCAGGCGAGCACTCAAACAGGTCGGGCAGGCCGCCGCTGATCAGGCCGCGCAGGTATTCGGGAGTCATAGCGTAACCTCTTCCTCTTCGTCCGGGGGGCTCATCGTTCCCTCATGCCTGATCCGAGCCTCCGCGCAAAACTGGCGCCACACCGCCACGGGGCGATGCCACGGCTCGGTAATGTCGTCCGGGACATAAGCCGCCTTGTCTGTTGTCGCTGGCGTCCACCTATGCTTGTGCTTATCGCCCACTTGCTCCCCTGTCGGATTCTCATGCCCTTTGCCCAAGTCCAGCCCGTAGATACGCCCATCCTTGCCGTGGAAGTAGAGTATAGGTCAGTTTGCCGTTGGACGAGTTATACCACCCGTGGACTTGGACTGCGTAGCCGCTTGTCGAGACTATTTCCTTGCGGAAATTCAACGCCGGATGGCCGCTGGGCGCGCGCTCCCACGCTATGTCGCCTACGATGCGTTTACCGTCGTCGGACAGGAAAGCCTCGAATTTCTGCGCGGTAAGCAATTCCTAGCCCATCTCAATGAGGGCGCGGCCTACGATTTCGCCGGCGGCGAGCGCGGCGTAGGCGTCGTTCACGGCGTCGAGCGGGTAGCGGCGCGTGATGGGGGCGCTCGCGTCCACCGCGCCGCGGCGAACGAGTTCGATGATCTCGGGCATATCGCTCCGCGCCTTCGCGCCGTAGGATCCGACGACCGTAATACCCCGCCGCACGAACCGCGTGATCTCGAGCGGAACCTCGACGCCCACGGCGGCGATGCCGATCAGCGCGACTTTTCCGCCGTCGCGGACGGACTCGAACGCCTGCCGGACGGTGACGGGGGAGCCGAGCGCCTCTATGGCGACGTCGGCGCCGCGTCCGCCCGTAAGTTCGCGCACGCGGGCGGGAGCGTCCTCCGCCGCGCCGTTGACGACGTCGGTCGCGCCCATCTCCAACGCTTTCTCCAACTTGTCGCCGCGCACGTCCACGGCGATGATCGGATGCGCGCCGAACGCGCGCGCCATCTGCAGGACTTGCGTCCCGACGCCGCCGACGGCGAACACGGCGACGCTTTGCCCGGGGCGGACGTCGGCCTGATTGCGGACGGCGCCGTAGGCGGTGAAGATCGAGCAGCCGATGATGGCGGCGTCGGCGAGGGGGATGCCGTCGGGCAGCGGGAACACGGAGGTTGCGGGAGTGACGGCGTACTCGGCGAGGCCGCCCATGCTGTACATTGCGACGGGCTCGCCGTCCGGTCTGCTAAGGCGCGTGCTTCCGTCGTAGAGTTGGCCTTTGAGTCGGTTGTAGGCGAAGAACGTTTCGCAGAGGTCTTCGCGGCCTTTGGCGCAGTAGGCGCAGGCGCCGCAGGGCATAATGAACGAGCAGGCGACGCGGTCGCCGGGCGCGGCGTTGGCGACGTCGGGGCCGACGGCGTCCACGACGCCGGAGACCTCGTGCCCCAGCACGGCGGGCGTCGGGAAGGCGACCTCGCCCTTCAGGACGTGCAGGTCGGTGTGGCATACGCCGCAGGCGGCGACTTTCAGGCGAACCTCGGCGCGCTTGGGCTCGGGGACGGGGAGGTCCTCCAGCGTCATCGGCTGTCCGGGCTGGGAGAAGACGGCGGCGCGCATCGCTAGGGCCACCTGCTGATCACGACCTTGCGGTCGGTGAAGAAGTCGACCACTTCGCGGCCTTGCGCGTGGACGGCGCCGAAGAAGGAGTCTTTCATTCCGCCGAATGGGAAGAACGCCATCGGCGCGGCCACGCCGACGTTGACGCCGACGTTGCCGGCGGTGACGCGCCGTTTGAACTCGCGCGCCGCGCCCCCGCTCGACGTGAAGATGCTCGCGGCGTTGCCGAACGGAAGGCTCTCGATGCGCTCTATCGCCTCGTCGAGGGAGCCGGCGCGCATAATCGCCGCGACGGGGCCGAATATCTCCTCGCGCGCTATCGCCATATCCGGCTCGACGTCGTCGAACACGCAAGGCCCGGCGAAGTAGCCCGGCAACTCCTCGTCCCGGCGGGCGGAGCGGCGGTCGACGATCAGGCGCGCTCCCTCCTCGACGCCTTTGTCGACATAGGAGAGCACGCGGTCGAGCGAGGCTTGGGAGATGACGGGCCCCATGCCGACGCTTTCGTCGAGCCCGTAGCCCAACTTGAGATTGCGCGCGCCCTCCGCGAGGCGGTCGCGGACGCTCTCGTAGGCGTGGCCCACGGTCACGACGACGGACCCGGCGAGGCAGCGCTGTCCGGCGGCGCCGAAGATGGAGCCCATCATATTGTCGACCGCCGGGTCCATTTGCGCGTCGGGCATCGCGACGAGGAAGTTCTTCGCGCCGCCGCCGCACTGCGCGCGCTTGCCTTCCGCCGACGCTTTCGCGTAGACGTAGCGCGCCACCGGCGACGACCCGACGAAGGAGACGCCTCGGACGTCGGGATGCTCCAGCAGCGCGTTCACGGCGTCCTTCGCGCCGTGCGCGACGTTCAGCACGCCCGGGGGAATGCCCGCCTCCAGCGCCAGTTCCGCCATGCGCGTCTGCGCGAGGGGCGTCTGCTCCGACGGCTTCACGACGACCGTGTTGCCCGTCGCAATGGCGTAGGGAATGAACCAGTTCGGCACCATCAGCGGGAAGTTGAACGGGCCGATGACGGCGAACACGCCGAGCGGCTGGCGGACGGCCTCCGCGTCTATCCCGCTCGCCACGTTCTCCAGGCCGTAGCCCTGCATCAGCGTGGGGATGCCGGCGGCGACCTCGACGTTCTCGATGGCCCTGCGCGTCTCGCCGCGAGCGTCCTCGATCGTCTTGCCGTGCTCTTGCACGATGACGCGGGCGAACTCCTCGAAACGCTCCTCCATCAGCGCCTTGAGCGCGAAGAGGCGGCGGGCGCGAATCACGGGAGGCGTGTCGCGCCATTCGGGGAACGCGGCTTTGGCCGCCGCGACCGCCGCGCCGACGTCGCTCGCGGTCGAGAGGGGAACCTGCGCGATGACGCCCGCAGTCGCCGGATTCTCGACGTCGAGCCAGGCGTCGCCGTCCGGCTCGACCCACTCGCCGTTGACCAGATTCCGCAATTTGCCGTAGTTGGCCTTGAATTCGGGCAGCACGCGACGTTCCTCCTTGCCGTTGGGGATGGGGCGCGCTGCATTGTACGCGTCCAGCCGGGACTCCTGCGTTCGCGCCGGAGTAGCGCTACGATAATCGCGCGAAAGTCGCCCCGTTCGGGCGAAGGAGGCGTTGCATGGCGGCGTTCGACAGGCGGAGTCAGGACATCGGCAATCTCGCGTCGCTCGATCACGTGAACCTCACGGTCACGGATCAGCAAGCGGCCTCGCTCTTCCACATCGTGGGGATGGGAAACACGCGCGACCCGTACCTCACGGTCGGGCTGGACAATATGTGGGTGAACGTCGGCAGGCAGCAGTTCCACCTGCCCACCCGCGACAGCGCGCAAGTTCTGCGGGGGCGCATCGGCCTCGTGACGCCGGACGTCGCCGCGCTCGAGGATCGGCTCGCCGCAATCGCCGGGCGGCTCGAGGGAACGCAATTCGCGTTCGAGCGCGAGGGGCGCAACTTGGACGTGACCTGCCCGTGGGGCAACCGCATTCGCTGCCATCCGGCGGACGGCGAGCGGATGGGCGGCGCGAGGCTGGGGCTGGAGTATCTCATCCTCAACGTTCCGCCGGGCGCGGCGGAGGGCGTCGCGCGATTCTACGCGGAGATCATCGGCGCGAAGGCGGACGTCGTCGAGCGGCGCGGCGCTCCGGCGGCGCGAGTGCAGGCGGGACTGCATCAGGCGCTCCTCTTCCGCGAGGACCCGGACGAGACGCGCCCCTACGACAACCACCATATCGCGGTCTACATCGCCGACTTCTCCGGCCCGCACCGCAAACTCGCGGAGATGGGGCTGATCACCGAAGAAAGCAACGAGTTTCAGTACCGCTTCACGGACATCGTCGACCCCGGCACGGGCAAGACGCTGTACCAGTTGGAGCACGAGGTTCGGAGCATGGGGCATCCGATGTGGGGGCGCGAACTCGTGAACCGCGACCCGTCGCAGTCGCTGCGGGGCTACCGCCGGGGCGCGGACGCGCTGCTTGTGGGCTAGGAGGGGACACGCCCTTAAATATCCGCCGAGCGCGGGCGCAGAGACTCCGGGTTCGCGTCAACCCACTTCCAATAATGCTCCCACGACTCGGGGACTTCCCCCCGCGCGCGACGGTCCAGCGCCGGCCGCAGCGATAGCGACGACAGCGCCTCCGGCGATCCGATCAGCCGCGCCCGCCACGTCATTTCCGCGAGATGCTCGACCGCGATGGCGTCCACCGTCGCCGTCTCGACGTTCGGCCCCGTGAACACCATGCCGTGATTCTGCAAGTGGCAAGCGTTGGCGCCGCTCATTCGCCTGGCGACGGCCTTGCCCTGCTCGACGCTCCGAATCAGCGCTTTGTCTTCGTCGAACATCGCGGGCTCATGCGCGACCGCCGCCGAAAGTTCCGGGTCGACGACCGGCAGAATCGTCGCTCCCGCCAAGCCCATCATCGTCGCCCACTTCTGATGCGTATGGATGACGGCGCCGACGCCGGGGTGGGCGCGGTAGATCTCCGCGTGAATGGGCCACTCGCTCACCTTCGTGACGCTCCGCCCCTCCGCGCCCGCGACGTTCCCGTCGAAGTCCATCACGATGAGGTCGTCGGCGCGGACGCGATGCATCTGAACGTGCGGCCACGGCTTGATGATGAACGAGTCCGTCCCCGGAATGCGCACGCTCGTGTGCCCCCGCGTCGTCCCCAGCCCCGTCCGATAGAGCAGCCGGTGCGAAATCGCCGTCGTCTCGCGCAGCGCCGCCAGCGCCTGCTCGTCCATCGCCCGCTCCCTCACAACCCGACGCCGCGAACGTAGGAGGCGTCCGGGTGCGCGTCGAGCCACTCCTGATTCCCCCACTCGCCCCGCGCAACCCCGTCGCGGACGTCGGCTCGGGGCGGCTCCCAGCGCTTCGCGGCGTCGCTCGCCAAATAGCGCGGCTCGATCGCCTCCGGCGCGCCGACCAGCATCGCCCGCCAAGTCAGTTCCGCCTGCTCCTCCGCGTCCGCCGCCGCCAGCATAGACTTCGAGACCGTCGTGCCTACGAAAACCATCCCATGCCCGCGCAAATGGCACGCGACGTTCCCCCCGAGCAGCGCCGCGACCGCCGCGCCCTCCTCCTGCGAGTCCGCCGAGCCCGGCGGGCCCGTGTAGACCGGCCACGGCTCCGCCGCCACCGACGCCGTCGGCGGGTGAATCACCGGCAGAACGTCGCGCCCCGCCAGCCCGAACACCGCGCACCACTTCTGATGCGTGTGCGTCACGGCGTTCACCTCGGGCCGCGCCTTGTAGATCTCCGTGTGCAGCGCCCACGAGCCGACCCGCCCGGGATAATCCGGATGCGCCGCCGCGACGTTCCCGTCGAGGTCGATCAGCATCAGATGGGCGGCCTCGACGCGCTCCAGGCTGACGGCGGGCGTCGCGCGGATCAAGACGAGGTCGGAGTCCGGAACCCGCGCGCTGACGTGCCCCTGATACGCGCCGAGCCCGTAGTGACGCAGCAGCCGGTTCGCCAGCGCGACCTGCTCCCGCAACGCCTGCAACTGCGCCTCGCCCGTCATCGCGCAGGGGATGCTATCACACGGGGGGGGGAGGGGAACGATGACCGCGCCGCCGTCGCGTTCTCCTCACCACCATGCCCGCGTAGGCGGGAATAACGCGGCACTTGGGGGACGAGGGAGACGGGGCTAGCGCCCGTCTATGGCACTTGCGCACCCGAATGGATTCCCGCCGACGCAGGAATGACGGCAAGAAGTATAGGAATGACGATCATGGAGTGCGGGCGTGACGAATGGACGCGAGATTCCCGCCTACGCGGGAATGCGGGAATGACGGCAAAGGCGCAGCACCGGCGTGATAAGATAGCGAAGACCCGGCTGCGCGGCGCCTGCGGGCGAGGGCGCGGCCCGGCGACCGTCGCGCATGGCATCATCCGCAGGATTTTGGATAGTCGTCTCCCTCATGGCGCTCGCGGAAGCGGCGATAATCGCCGCCGCGCTGCGCATCAGGGTTCAGCCCGGCTACGCCCGAGGCATCGCCGGCTCCCGCCCCGCCGAGGTCGTATGGACGCTCCTTCCCGCCGGGCTTATCGCGCTGCTCGCCGTCGTCTCTTGGGGAGCGGGGCGATGACGCGGACGCCGCCGGCATGGGAGCGCCGTAGCAATGGATGAGCGCAACGGTAATGCGGACGCCGACGGGCAGGGAGCGCCGTAGCGATGGATGAGCGCGAAACGCGTCGCGCGGACTCCCGCCGGGCGGGATGGACCGCGCTCGTCGCGGCGGCGTTGACGCTGGGGCTCATCGCCTACGGCGCATGGGTGCGCGTGTCCGGGTCGGGGTTGGGGTGCGGCGACGCGGGCGGCGTTCTCGAGTGGCCGCTGTGCGAGGGCGCGCTGGTTCCCGCGCTGGAGGGCGCGACGGGCGTCGAGTTCGGCCACCGCGTCTACGCGGGCGCCGTGATGCTGACGACCGCCGTCGCGTGGCTCTTCGCGTTCCGCGCCCGGCGGCGCGATCCGGCCTCGGCACGGCTGCTCGCGGGCGCGCTCGCCGCGATTCTCGCTCAAGCCGCGCTGGGCGGCCTCACGGTGCTGACGGAGTTGCACGGGATGGTCCGCCTCGCGCACCTGACGTTCTCGCTGCTCACGCTCTCGCTGCTCACGGGCGGCGCGATCAAGGCGCTGGACGTCCGGCTCGCGGCGCCTCCGGGCGTCAGGAGATGGCGCGCGCTCGGCGTCGCCGCGGCGTTCGTCGTGCTCGCGGGCGGGGCAATCGTGGGGACGGGGCAGAGCGCGGGTTGCCCCGGGCTGCCGCTGTGCGACGCGCGCAGCAGCGCGGAGGCCGCGGGGATTCACAGCGTGCACCGCGTCGCCGCGACCGCGCTCGTTTTGGCGTTCCTGTGGACGGCCTGGCAAGACCGCAGGCTGGGCGGCGCGGCGTTCGCAATGAGCATCGCCGTCGCGGTCGTCGCGCTGGCGCAGTTCGCGGTCGGCGTGAGCGCGGTGTGGCTGCGCTTGCCGGAGGAACTGCGCGTGCTGCACTTAGGGCTCGCGGCGGCGATGTGGTGGGGCGTGTCGGCGCAAGCGACTTTCGCGCTGATCGGGCGCAATCCGCGATGACGGGCTTTCTCCGGCGCGTCGCCGCGCTGGCCAAGTTGCGCGTCATATCGCTGCTGGTCGTGACCGGCGCGGCGGGCGCGTGGAAGGAGGCGGGCGGCGTTCCCGACGGCGTTGTCTTGCTCACGGTGATCGCGGCGGGCGCGCTTGCGGCGGCGGGCGCGAACGCGGTGAACCAGGGGCTCGACGCCGATATGGACGCCGTGATGCGGCGGACGCGGACGCGCCCCGTGCCGTCGGAGCAAATGAGCGCGCGCGGCGCCGTGATCACGGGCGCCGTTTTGATCGCGCTGGCGTGCGCGCTGATGCTCGCGGGGGCGAACGCGCTCGCCGCCGCGCTCACGCTCGCCGCCGCCGCCGTCTACGTGTTCGTCTACACGATGCTGCTGAAGCGGCGCTCTTGGAACAACATCGTCATCGGCGGCGCGGCGGGAGCGTTCCCCCCGCTCATCGGCTCCGCGGCGGTCGCGGGCGAAATCACGCCGGCGGGGCTCTATATGTTCGCGTTCGTCTTCTTTTGGACGCCGCCGCACTTCTGGGCGCTCTCGCTGCTGCTGCGAGAGGACTACGCCGCTGCGAAAACGCCGATGCTCGGCGTCGTGGCGAGCGCGCGCGACACGGCGGCGCAGATTCTGCTCTATGTCACGCTGCTGACGGCGATGGCGTGGCTGCCGCTCGCGGCGGGCTACGGCGGATGGACGTTCGCCGTAGCGACGACGCTGCTGGGCGCGAACTGGCTGCGCCTCGCGTGGCCGCTGCTGCATGGGGCGAGCGCGAAACAGACGCGGGCGGCGTACAAATACTCGCTGCTCTACCTCGCGCTGGCGTTCCTCGCCCTCGCGGCGGAGCCGTCGCTGCCGTGGCAGGGATAGGGACGGAGCGAATGATTGCTTATCCGCGACAAGCCGCGCCCGCGGCGCTCGCTGCTATCATAGGAACGCCCGCCGCAGGCGGCGGAACCATCCTCAAACGAAGGCGCTGCATGGAATTCAACTACACGTACAAAGTGAGCGCGCCCCCGAACGCGCTGTGGGCGTTCGTCACCGACATTCCGTCCGTCGGCGCCTGCATCCCCGGCGCGTCCGACGTCGCGGAGAGCGACGGGGCGTACACGGGCACGGTCAAAGTGCGCGTCGGGCCCGTCGCGCTGGGGCTCGCGGGCAGGCTGTCGATTGACGCGCGCGACGACGCGGCGATGCGCGTCGCAATGACGGGCGAGGGCGCGGACCGCAAAGTGCCCGGCAACGTTCGCGTGAAGATCGAGATGGCGGTCGAGGACGCGGGCGGCGGGGAGAGCAACCTCGTCGTGCGCTCGGACGCGAACATTATGGGCAAACTAGGCGAGTTCGGGCAGGGGATCATCAAGCGCAAGACGGACGGCATTATGCAAGAGTTCGGGCGCAACCTGACGAAGCGCGTGCAGGGCTAGACCGGCGGGCCCGCGCGCGGACGGAGACGGAGCGGTCAACCGATGCGATGGGAATCGAGCCTCTCGCGCCAGAACGACCTCGACGCCGCGCTCGACGAGTGCGCCGCCGCAATCGGCGCGTCGCTCGGCGGAGCGGACGCCGCCGACTTCGCAGCCCTATTCGCCTCCCCGCGCTTCAATAGGCAGGCCGGCGCGCTCGCCGCCGCCGCCGCGTCCAGGTTCCCCAACGCCGCTCTCATCGGCTGCTCCGGCGCGGGCGTCATCGGCTCCGGACGCGAGGAGGAGGACCAGCCCGCGCTCTCCGTAACCGCAGGCTCCCTTCCCGGCGCGGCGGCGGCGACCTTTCACGTCCGCGCCGAAGACCTGCCCTCTCCCGACGCGCCGCCCGACGCTTGGCATGCCCTGATTGGCGCGTCCCCCGGCGACGAGCCGCACTTCGTCGTGCTTTGCGAGCCGTTCTCGATGGACGGCGAGGCGCTTCTCGCCGGGCTCGACTACGCCTACCCTCGCTCCGTCAAGATCGGCGGGCTCGCCAGCGGCGGCAACCAACTCGCGCCGCACAGCCTCTTCCGCAACGGCGAGGCGCTGCGGCAGGGCGCGGTCGGCGTCGCGTTCTCCGGCAACGTCGTCATCGACAGCGTCGTCGCGCAGGGCTGCCGCCCCATCGGGTCGCCGATGCGCGTAACCGGGGCGGAGCGCAATATGCTCTACACGCTCGACGGCGAGTCATCCCTCGACCGCCTCCGCCGCGTCTACGACTCCCTCTCCCCGCGCGACCAGGAACTCATCCGGCGCAACCTCTTCATCGGCATAGCGATGGACCCGCTCGCCGAGCACGCCGCCGGGGGCGAGTTTCTGATTCGCAACGTAATGGGAATAGACCCGCGCGCCGGGGCGGTCGCCGTGGCCGCGCTCGTCCGCGAGGGGCAACTCGTTCAGTTTCACGCACGCGACGCCGAAACCTCCGCCGAAGACTTGCGCGACTCGCTCGCGGGCTACGCGAACGCCGCCGGAGAGCGCGGCGCGGCGGGCGCGCTCCTCTTCTCCTGCACCGGGCGCGGGCGCCGCCTCTACGGAACGCCCGACCACGACGCCGGCGTCTTCCGCGACGCGCTCGGGCCGCTCCCGCTCGGCGGCTTCTTCTGCAACGGCGAAATCGGCCCCGTCGGCGGAACGACCTACCTGCACGGCTACACCAGTTCGTTCGCCCTCTTCAGGCCGCGAACCGGCGCCGGCATGAGAGGCTGAGCGCTCCGGGCGGGCGGCGACGCAGGAACGTCTTCCGGTCTCGCGCCGGAGGCCGCCCGCGCCCCTCTCTCGCCGCAGGTTGCCGATTGACGGCGATAGCCGTACAATCCCGCGCGCCGGGAACCGCAACCGTTAGGAGGGAGCGTATGGCCACCGCGAACTTGGAGCGCATTATTGACGGCGACGGCCACATCATGGAGGACATCGCCGGCATCGTCTCGTATATGCCGGAGGAGTTCCGGGGGAAGAGTTTCGGCGAGGCGCGGGCGGAGCGCAATCCGTTCCCGCCGATAGACCACCTGCACTCCGCCAACCGGCACATCACGCCGCCGGGCGCGTTCGCCAACGTCGGGCCGGACGGCTGGATGGAGTTCCTCGACGACGTCGGCGTGGACTCGACGGTGCTCTACACGACGAGCGGGCTCGGCTTCGGCAAGATCGTGAGCCGCGACTGGGCCGTGATGCTCGCCCGCGCCTACAACAACTGGGTCTACGACACCTACGTCTCGCGGGGCGACCGCTTCCAAGCGATGGGCTTGCTGCCGCTGCAGGAGCCCGCCGCGGCCGCCGAGGAGTTGCGGCGAATCGTGGAGGAGTTGGGATTCGTCGGCGCGATGCTTCCCTCGACGGGCGCGCAGCAGTCGCACTTGGGCGACGCCAAGTTCGGGCCGGTGTACGCGGAGGCGGAGCGGCTGGGCTGCGCGCTGGGGATTCACGGGGGCGCGCACGAGGGCTTTCTGATGGACGATATGAGCCCCTACGCGCCGATCAACGCGCTCGGCCATCCGATGGGGCAGATGGTCGCCTTCGCCGGCATCGTCTTCAACGGCGTCTTCGACAAATACCCCGGCGTCCGCATCGGCTTCCTCGAGGCGGGCGCCGCGTGGCTGCTGACGTGCATGGAGCGCTTCAACGGATCGTGGGCGTCGCACGTGCAGTACGACCCGCGCGGGCGCTTCCTGCAACTGCGCGACGGCGAGCGCGTCTCCGACTACATCTGCCGGCACATCGACGAGGACCGCATCTTCGTCGGCGTCGAGGGCGACGAACTCGCGCTCCCGGAGGCCGTCCGCCTCACGGGGAACAAGCCGTATCTCTTCTCGTCGGACTATCCGCACGAGGTCGACGCCAACACCTGCAAGGCGGAATTGGACGAATTGCGGGAGAACGCGGATATGTCGGCGGACGACAAGGAGGCGATTATGTTCCGCAACGCCGCCCGTTTCTACCGGCTGGCCGCGAACTAGCCGCGCCGCCTTCCATACGACCGGGAGCAAGGAGAGGGAGCCTATGACAACGGAAAACATCGAGCGCGTCGTGGACGGCGACGGCCACTTGGTCGAGGACCACGCGGCGATCTGGGAGCGCATGCCGGAGATCTACCGCGACCGCAGTTTCGTGACCACGCGGGGGCCGTTCCCGCCGAACGACCATCTGCACGCGGCCAACCGGCACTTCCTGCCGGAGGGCGCGTTCGCCCGCGTGGGCCGCGAGGGCTGGATCGACTTCCTGCAGGACGTCGGGGTCGACAAGACGGTGCTCTACACGTCGAACGGGCTCGCCTTCGGGCGCGTCGTCAGCCGCGACTGGGCCATCGAACTCGCGCGCGCCTACAACAACTGGGTCTACGACGAGTACGTCGGCAAGGACGCCCGCTTCCAGGCGATGGGCCTCGTCCCGCTGCAGGAGCCGGCGGAGGCGGTGATCGAGTTGCGGCGGATCGTCAAGGAACTGGGCTTCACGGGCGCGATGCTGCCCGGCACGGGCGCGCTGCAACTGCAGAACCACCTCGGCGACCCCAAGTACTGGCCGATCTACGAGGAGGCCGACCGGCTGGGCTGCGCCATCGGGATTCACGGGGGCGTTCACGACCATATGGGGCTCGACGATATGAGCCCCTACGCGCCGGTCAACGCGCTCGGCCACCCGTTCGGGCAGATGGTCAACTTCGCGGGCATCGTGTTCAACGGCGTGCTGGAGCGCTATCCCAACGCGAGGTTCGGCTTCCTGGAGGCGGGCGCGGCGTGGTTCGTCGGCTGCCTGGAGCGCTTCCAGCGCTCGTGGGACAGCCACATCCAATACGACCCCAACGAGCGCTTTATGCAGTTGAAGGACGGGGAGTCCGTCACCGACTACATCCTCAAGCACGTGGACGAGGGGCGCGTCTACGTCGGGGTCGAGGGGGACGAACTCACGCTGCCGTTCGCGGTGAAGGTGGCGGGCAACAAGCCGTTCATCTTCTCGTCGGACTTCCCGCACGAGGTCAATCACGAGACGTGCAAGGAGGAGATCGCGGAGTTGCGGGAGAACCCGTCGCTGACCGCCGCGGACAAGGCCGCGATCCTGCACGCCAACTCGGAGCGCTTCTACCGGCTGAATTAAGGGGGGAGGCTTACGCGCGGCCATAAGGTCCGCCCTCGAGCCGCGGATCAGCGGGCGCGGTGGGGTAGAATAGGCGCAGGCGGATGCGCCTCGTTGGGATGAGGAGAAGGACGAGCCTGCGGCGTTCGGACTGCGGGCGGCGACGATGAGCGACTGGACAGCCATTGTGCTGGCGGCGGGCAGGGGGACGCGGATGCGTTCGTCGCGCCCGAAGCCGCTGCACGCGGTGGCCGGCCTTCCCATGGCGGCGCGCGCCGCCGCCGCCGCCCGCGCGGTCGGCGGAAGGCTGATCGTCGTCGCGCCCCCGGAAAGCGGCGAAGAGATGAGCGCCGCCGTCCCCGACGCGGAGATCATCGCCCAGCCCGACCCGCTCGGCACGGGGCGCGCCCTCGCCGCCGCGCTCATCGCGCTCCCCCAAGACGCGAAGCGCGTCCTCGCGCTGAACGGCGACGCGCCGCTGATTCGCCAAGAGACCGTCCGCGCCCTCGCCGCCCTCCACGAGCGGCGCAAGGCGACCGTCACGCTGCTCTCCTGCGTAATGAGCGCATCCGCAGCCCAGGGCGTCGGGCTCGTGCAGCGCGGCGCCCGGGGCAAAGCCATCGGCGTGGCGGAGCCCGGCGACGCGCCCCCGCCCGACTCCGGCGAGGCGGAGGTGAACGTCGGCGTCTACGCGTTCGAAGCCGCATGGCTCCGCCGCGCGCTCGGCGACCTCAAGCCCCGCCCATCGGGCGAGCGCTATATCACCGACCTCGTCGCCCGCGCCGTCGCCGACGGCAAGCGCGTCGAGACCCATTCAACGCAGGACCCGGACGAGGCCATCGGCGTGAACACCCGCGAGGACTTGGCCCGCGCCGAGCGCGCCGCCCAGCGCAGATTGCGGAGCGCCGCAATGGCCGCAGGCGCGACCTTGATCGACCCCGAAACGACCTACCTCGACGAGGCCGCCGCGCTGGAGCCGGACGTCGTCGTCCATCCGAACACGCGCGTCGGCGGAGCCTCCAGGGTTGCGCGGGGCGCCGAAATCGGGCCCAACGCTCAGTTGCGCGATGCGGAGGTCGGGCCGGACTCGCGGGTGGACTCCGCCGTGCTCGACGGATGCGTCGTGGGCGCGGGCGCGCACATCGGGCCCTTCTCGCACGTCCGGCAGGGCAGCGCGCTGGAGGACGGCGCCTACGTCGGCTCCCACGCGGAGATCAAGGCGAGCCGCGTCGGGGCAGGCGCCCATATCGGCCACTTCAGTTACATCGGCGACGCGCTGATCGGCGCGGGCGCGAACATCGGCGCGGGAACGGTCACCTGCAATTTCGACGGAATCGCCAAACGCGAGACGCGGATAGGAGAGGGCGCGTTCATCGGAAGCGACAGCATCCTCGTCGCGCCCGTCAGCGTCGGCGCGCATGCCGTGACGGGCGCCGGAGCGGTCGTGAACCGCGACGTGCCGCCGGGCGGACGGGTCGCGGGCGTCCCCGCGAGGCCGCTGCGGTCGAAGCGCAAAGCCGCCGCTCCCGGCGCCGCGTCCGCGTCCGACAAGGAGGGGGGAACATCCTTTGGATAGCGGCAGTACTATATTAGCGTTCGTGCTCGCGGCGTCCGCGCTGGCCTTCTTGGGCTTGCACGCCGGCGTTGCGGCGATGCCGCTCCTGCGCCGCGCGGGGGCGAGAGGCGCCTTGCCGGAGAGCGGAGCGCGGGCGGCGGCGGCGCGGCGCTTGCGCGCCGGACGGCAAGATTACGAAGAACTGATCTCGTTGCTGCTTATGATGAGCGCGGCGGCGATATCCGCCTCGGCGCTGGCGCTGTTCATCAGGCTCTTCTCCCTCCCCTGGCCGGCGGTCGCAGGCGCGTTGACCGGCTTGTGGACGGCGCTGCTCCTGCTGGTTCCGCTCGTGAAATACCTTATGGGGCGCCTCTCCCCCGCGCAACTCGCCACGACGGGAGTCGTCGCGCAGGCCACGCTCCTGCCGCTCTTGCCCGCCCGACGCTTCTTCCGCGCAGGGCTCCGCTTCACCGGAAGCGATCAGGACGCGGAGCAGTCCGGCGCGCCGGGCGCCGAGCCGGCGGCCCCCGCGCTCGACGTCCACGAGGAGATCGCCGAAGAGCCCCTAGAGCGCCACGAAGAGGCGATGATCCGCGCCATCCTCCATCTCGATAAGACGCTCGTGCGGGAGATTATGGTTCCGCGCGTGGATATCGTAAGCGTCGAGGCGAACGCCGGCGTCGAGCGGGCGGCGGCGCGAATGCTGGACGCCGGCCACAGCCGCTTGCCCGTCTACCGGGAAACCCCGGACGCCATCGCCGGCGTTCTCTACAGCCGCGACCTCCTCGCCGACGCGTCGAGCGGCGGACTCGGCAAGCCCCTCGACGCCCTGATGCGCCCCGCCTTCTTCGTCCCCGAAACCAAGCGCGTGGACGAGATGCTGCAGGAGTTCCAGGAGCGCCGCGTTCACATGGCGATCGTCATTGACGAGTACGGCAGCCTCGCCGGACTCGTCACCATCGAAGACCTCCTCGAAGAGATCGTCGGCGAGATCGAGGACGAATTCGACAAGGGGCAACCGGACATTCAGCGGCGCGGCGACGGAACGGCGGTCGTCGAAGGCAAGATGTCCGTGGACGATTTCAATGCCGCGTTCGGCGCCGCCGTGGAGGGCGAGGGCTTCGATTCGGTCGGGGGGCTAATGTTCGCCCGGCTGGGGAAGGTTCCGGCGGTGGGCGACGTCGCGCGGGAGAACGGCCTCGAGTTGCGCGTGCTGACGACCACGGGGCGCAGAGTGCGCCGCGTCCTCGTCAGCCGGCCCGTCCTCAACGAGCCGGACCCCTCAGGAGAGTCCGCCGCGTAACGCCGCGCTCACGGTTCGGGTTCCGCTTGCGCCCCCGCGCACCTCTGGATTCCCCGACTTACGCGGGAAGATTGGGCATGGCGTGGGATTATCGCCTGCGCGGGCGAGCGCCTTTCAGACAAGCAAATAGGCCAAGCCTGCGCCCCCGGAATTCCGGGGGCGCAGGCGATGGCCTTCGCGTTCCTTATGCTTGGCGGTCGCTACTTGACGATGAGGGGGGCGCTGGCCGCTCCGCCGACGATGGCGTAGGTGCCGGCGTCGAGGCCGTCGTGCCGTATGTCGACGGACGCTATGCCGCCCGCGTTGGCGGTTCCGGTTCCCATCGCCATCGTGCTGCCGTCAGCGAAAACGAGCGATACGTCGACGTCTTCTCCGGCGTCGAATCCGGTGAAGACCGCGCTCGTGCTGACGGGGAGGCTGGCGGCGAAGGTGTCCCGCAGCAGTGTGACGGCTCTCGCGCCGCCGTCCTCGCCGGGGACGCCGGGGACGCCGGGGACGCCCGCCGCTCCCGCCGAGCCGTCAGCACCTGGAGGTCCGGGAGGGCCTTGCGCACCGGTCGGGCCGGCCGGGCCGCGTCCGCCCGCCGGGCCTGCGGGGCCTTGCGGTCCCTGTCCGCCGTCCGCGCCCGCCGCGCCCGCCGGGCCTGCGGGGCCTTGCGGTCCCTGCGCGCCGTCTGCGCCGGCGCAGGCAGCCGCCAAGAGGCCCAGCAGGGCCACCAAGAGCGCCAAAGTTATGTTCCTCACGCTGAAGCGGTTCATCGAACCCCCTTTCCGAATCGTACGAAGCGACCCTCGGGGGAGGCTAGCCTCGTTCATTAATTCAAGCCTACCCCATCCAAGCCCGCGCGGACAAGCCCTAGTGACGCGGACAGCAGAGGGAATCATAGTAAAGCCCGCGCCGCAGGTCAATAGTTTTTGGGGCGCTTGTATGCGGCTTCCCGCGCCTATCCCCGGCGCGCCCGGCTGCCTTCCCAAGCGGCCTCGCGCAAGCGGACGCTAGGGAGCGCCCGCCGTTTATGCGCCGAACGAGTACAGGCACTAGCGCGCGGGAGCGCCTTTCGGGTACAATGCCCCCGCGCCCTGTCCCGCAGTCCCGCAGCACACGAATACCCGACTTCCGCGCGCGGAGCCCGACGCTCCCCCGCGAAGGCGGAGGAGAACGCCGTTGGCCACGTCGACGAACCTCGGTTTTCCGCGCATCGGCGCGAACCGCGAACTGAAGTGGGCCGTCGAAGCCTACTGGGCCGGCAAGATAGACCGGCGCGAGTTGCTCCGCCGCGCCGCCGAGATACGCCGCCGCAACTGGACGCTCCAGCGCGACGCCGGCATCGAGCACATCCCCTCCAACGACTTCTCCCTCTACGACCACGTGCTCGACACCAGCGTGATGGTCGGCGCCATCCCCGAACGCTACGAAGACCCGGACGGGACCATCGGCCTCGACACCTACTTCGCTATGGCGCGGGGCCGCGCCGCCTCGCCCGACAGACCAAGCGTCTCCGCCATGGAGATGACCAAGTGGTTCGACACGAACTACCACTACATCGTCCCCGAGATAAACAAAGGGCAGATATTCGTCGTCCGCTCCGAAAAGCCGGTCGACGAGTTCCGCGAGGCGAAGGCGCTGGGGATTCACACGCGCCCCGCGCTGCTCGGCCCCGTCACCTATCTCCTGCTCTCCAAGTCGGCCGACCCCGCGTTCGACCCGCTCACGCTCCTCGACGGCCTCGTGGACGCTTACGAGTCCGTTCTGCGGCAACTCGCCGCCGCAGGCGCGGACTGGGTGCAGATGGACGAGCCCGCGCTCGGCCTGACGCTCGACAACCGGCAGCGGTCGGCGTTCGGGCGCGCCTACGCCCGGCTCGTCGCCGCCTCCCCCACCCTCAAGATTATGGCCGCCGTCTACTTCAGCGACTTGCGGGAGAACGCAAGGGCCGCGCTCGCGCTCCCCACGCAGGGGCTCCACGTCGACCTCGTCCGCGGCAGAAGAGACATGGAGAACCTCTTGCCGAAACTGCGGCAGGATATGACGCTCTCGCTCGGACTAGTGGACGGGCGGAACGTCTGGAAGACCGACCTCGCCGAGGCGGTCGCCGCCGCCCGCAAGGCGGCCTCCGCGCTCGGCTCCGACCGCGTGCTCATCGCCCCCTCCTGCTCCCTCCTCCACTCCCCCGTCGACCTCGACGCCGAGACGGGAATGGACGACGAAATGAAGTCTTGGATGGCGTTCGCCAAGCAGAAGGCGCGAGAGGTCGCGGTCATCACGGCGGCGGTGAACGGCGACCCGTCCGCGTCGGGCGAGTTGGACGCGAACGCGGCGGCGGTCGCCGCCCGGCGCGCCTCCAAGCGCATTCACGACCCTGCGGTGAAGGAGCGCGCCGCCGCCGCGACCCCCGAAATGGCGGAGCGCGCCAGCCCCTACCCGGAGCGGCGCAAGGCGCAAGAGCAGGCGCTCCGGCTTCCGGCGTACCCCACGACCACGATCGGCTCCTTCCCCCAGACGCCCGAAATCCGCAAGGCGCGGGCGAGCCGCAACCGGGGCGAACTCACCGACGATGAGTACGAAGGCTTCATCCGCGAGGAGGTCGCCCGCTCCATCCGCTTCCAAGAGCGAACGGGGCTAGACGTGCTCGTGCACGGCGAGCCGGAGCGCAACGATATGGTCGAGTACTTCGGCGAGCGGCTGAAAGGCTACGCCTCAACCTCCAACGGCTGGGTGCAATCCTACGGCTCGCGGGCCGTCAAGCCGCCGATCATCTTCGGCGACGTCAGCCGCCCCGCGCCGATGACCGTGGACTGGATCGGCTACGCGCAGTCCCTCACGAGCCTCCCGGTCAAGGGGATGCTCACCGGGCCCGTCACAATGCTGCAGTGGTCGTTCGCGCGCGACGACCAGCCCCGCGGCGACACCTGCCGGCAACTCGCCCTCGCCATCCGCGACGAGGTGGGCGATCTGGAGCGCGCCGGCGTTCGCGTCATTCAAGTGGACGAGCCCGCCATACGCGAAGGGCTCCCGCTGCGCCGCGAGGACTGGGACGCCTACCTCGAGTGGGCCGTCGAGTGCTTCCGCCTCGCGACCTCCGGCGTGGACGACCGCACCCAAATGCACACGCATATGTGCTACGCCGCCTACGACGACATCATCGACGCGGTCGCCGCAATGGACGCGGACGTGATCTCGATGGAGAACTCCCGCTCCGACGGCGCCCTGCTGGAGACGTTCCGCGAGCATCCCTATCCGAACGAGATCGGGCCGGGCGTCTACGACATCCACTCCCCCCGCGTTATGGAGCGCAAGGAGGCGGTCGCTATGCTCCGGCGGGCGGCGGAGGCGATTCCCCGGGAGCGCTTGTGGGTCAACCCGGACTGCGGCCTGAAGACGCGCCGCTGGGAGGAAGTCGAGCCGTCGCTCCGCAATATGGTCGCCGCGGCGAAAGAGATGCGGAAGGCGAAGTGAGCAAGTCCGCCTACCGCCAGGCCGTCGCGCTCTTCCTAGACGTCGCCGCCCGGGTCCGGCCGGAGCAGTGGGACGCGCCCGCGCTCGGCGAGTGGAGCGTCCGCGACCTCGTAGGCCACGCCAGCCGCTCCATCACCCGCGTGGAGGAGTTCGGAGCGCGCCGCGCCCCCGCCGTCGACGTGCCCTCCGCCGCCGCCCACTACCGGCGGTCGCTCGGACGCCCCAACGCCAACGCGCAGGTCGCCGAGCGCGGGCGCGAGGCCGGGCGAACGCTCGGCGACGACCCGCTCGCCGCGATGCGGGAGGACTGGGCGCGCGCGGAGCAAGTTCTGAACGCTACGGCGGAAGACGAAATCATCGCCTACGACAACGGCGGCATCCTCTTCCGTGACTACCTCGAGACGCGCGTCTTCGAACTCGTCATCCACGCGCTCGACCTGGCGCACGCCGTCGGCGTCGAGGCGCCGCCTCCCCGCGACGCGCTCGCCCTCGCGCTCCGGACGCTCGCCGACCTCGCTCTGGAGTCGGGGCGCGGCGCGCAACTCGCGCTCGCCGCGACGGGCCGGGGCCCCCTCCCCGACGGCTTCTCCGCGCTAGGATAGGAGCGCGCCGCCTCAATGGATCGCGGCTAGGAAGCCGCAGAACGTCGACTCCCGCGCTTACGCGCCTTAATTGGGCGCCCATCCCTCGCGTACAATGCCCCTTATGCCCGGCGCAGACCGATTCTCCGTCCACAACACCCGCATCCGCAGGCGCGCCGTCAACGGCGTCTCCGTCGTCGAAAAGACGATACGCCCCAATGCGCCGCTGCCCCTTTCCCTCGCGGAACTGGCGCGCGAGATGGACGCCTACCGCGCGGCGCTGACGGGCGCGGGCGTTCCGATGCCCGCCGTCTCCGAGCGATGGGAGGACGGAGCGGGCGGCGTCGTCTATCTCTGCGAGGACGGCGGGCCGAACCTCGTCGAGCGTTACGCCGCCCCCGACCCGCGCGTCCCCGCGCAGGCGGACGCGCTCGCGGAAGCCGTCGCCGTCATCCGTCGCGCAGTCGAGGCGGGGCTGCCCCTCGACCCTCATATCAAAAACTTCGTCGGCGAGGCCGGGCGCCTGCGGTACGTCGACTTCTCCCCGCCGCTCACCGCCGCCTACGTCGAGGCGAGATGCTCCGCCGCGCAAGGCGAGGAGCGGCGCATCCTCCGCGAGAACTTCTTGAGATTCCAGCCGGAGTTCCTGCCTTATCACTTCGCGGGCGACTTTCTGAACGTCGACCCGTCGGCGGAGCGCCTCTTCCCCGACCTGCACGAAATGCTGACCGCGTCGGGGCTTCTCGCGGGCGTTCCCTTCGCCGAGTTCGCCGCGCAGGCCCGCGCCGTCCGCGCCATCGAGGACCTCCGCCTCCGCGAAGGCGTCTACCTTATCTAGGCGAACGCCATCAACGCGGCGGAGGGCATCTTCTGGGGCGGCGCCGGACTCCTCTCGTGGGGCGTCGCCGACTACCTGGCGCGGGGCGTCTCAATGCGCCTCGGCAGCCTCAGCGCCGTCTTTCTGATTCAAACGCTTGGCCTCGCGCTGCCGCTCCCGTTCGTTCTCGCGCAAGCCGCGTCCGGCGGGCTGGACGCCGACTGGGGAGCGGCGGCGCTCTGGAGCGCGCTGAGCGCGGCGTTCCTCAGCGCCGGCTACCTCTGCTACTACACGGGACTCCGGCGCGGCGCCGTCTCCGTCGTCACGAGTTCCGCGTCCGCCTGGCTCGCGGTGACCATCATCGCCGCGGTCGTCTTCTTCGGCGAGCGCGTCTCCGCGGCGCAGGCCGCGCTGATGGCGGGCGCGCTCGCGGGCATTCTCATGCTCTCCGCGCAGCCGACCACGCGATCAGGCGGAAGCGCGGGGGTGCCCTGGGGGATCGGCGCGATGGCCGGCATCGGACTCGCCCTCGCGTTCCTCGACAGAGCGACCGAGGCGTCGAACCCGATGCTGGCCGTGCTCGTCGTCCGCGCCCTCTCCGCCGTCCCCACGCTCATCCTCATCCGCTCGCGCGGGGAGGCCGTTCGCCTGCCGCGCGGAGCGCGAGGCCGGACGCTGCTCATCGCGGCGGCGGCGCTGGACGCCGGGGGCTACGCCGCCTACAACCTCGGCGTGGACGCCGCGCCCGTCGCGCTCGTCGCGCCCATCGCGGCGGCGCATCCCGTCGTCACCGTCGCGCTCGCCGTCGCCGTTCTGCGCGAACGCCCCCGCGCCTTGCAATGGGCGGGCGCAGGCGCGACCGTCGCGGCGGTCATCGGCCTCAGCGCGTCCACTGGCGCGTAGACATCGCCGCCCCCGTCACGCCGCGCGCTGGCGCGCCCGAACAGCATCGTTCCGCAACGCCCGCGCGTCCTCGGCAATCGCCCCGACGCGCGCCAAGACGGCGTCCAGCGTCTCCGACAGATCGAGCGCGGCCACTTGCAGACGCTTGCCCGCGTGCCGAACCGTGTAGGTCGTCTCGTTCGCTTCGCTCTGGTCGTCTTTGGCGTAGATCAGCATGCCGCCCGGAAGGTCGAGCGCCGTCGCGTAGGCGAGGATCTGATAGAGGTCGGCGTTCGGGGCGCGGTCGTCGCGCTCGCGGTTCGGAATGCGCTTGTACTTGGCGTCGCCCACGAACACGCAGCGCCCGCCCTCTTGCCACGCGAGGTCGGGGTAGAGCGCAACGCGCCGCTCCTCGTCCAAGTAGGCGACAGGCGAACCCTTGTCCGACCGCAATTTGCCCCCGTAGGGCGCGAGTTTCTCCCGCAGCGCGACGGTGACGAACTCCTGAAACACCGCGTTCATATCCATCGTGAAGCCGGACGCCCGAACGTCGCCGCGCTCCGCTTCGTGCGCGCCGTAGCGCAGGACGAGACGCGCCAGCGAGACGACGGCTTCGTAATGCGCGTTCAGCCGGTCGAACTTGACCTCCGGGACGGCGTTGCGCGGATAGCCGCAAAGCGACACGCCGTCGAGCAGCGCGTCGATCCGCCCTAGCCGGCGGCGCGTCCCCGACGACAGCGGCCCCGCGCGCCGCAGAAGCCGGTTCGCCGCCTTCACGAGGCGGTTCGATAGGATGTCGTCCGTGAACTCGTCGTAGCGAACCTCAACCGGCAGCGGCAAGCCGAACCTCCGCCGGATCTGATCGTCGAACCGGATGCGCCCGCGAATCGTCTGCAGCGCCTCTTCCCGCGCGACATAGCCCCGCAGCAGTCCGCGAGCGAACGCTTTTTCGGCGGCGTCGGCGAACGCGCGAGCGAGAAACTCCGGCAGCGCAGTCTCCTCGGCATAGGCGAAATCGCCGCCAAACTCGACGAGACCCTTGCGTCCGCGCGCCATCGCGTAGCACGCGAGCGAGATCAATTGCCCGACCCCGATCTTCGGCTCGATGATGACGGAGAGGCCGCCGACCTCGTCGGCGCCGACGACGGACGATGGCCTGATCGTGTAGGCATCGTGACCGCTAGGCGCTATGGAGAGGCCGAGGTCTTTCTTCGCCTGCGTTAGCGCGCTGAGTTCGCCCTCGGAGAGGCGCTCTTCTTTCGGTTGGTATTCGCGGAGGCTAATTTCCCGCATAGCCATATCCTACAAAGCCTGCCCCTGTCCGCTTTTTGCGTTGCGGCCGGTCCCCAGTAGGTTCCCGCCTACGCGGGAATCCCGCATCCCCCCTCTCCCTAGAGAGTCCTTTGCATAACCCTCGCATCAGCGCGATCGGCAGTTCCGCGCCCCCGGAATCAGCCATTCAACCGCCCAAATCCCCCGATAACGGCCTCCACCTCCCCTGCTCGCCCCCAATTTAGGGGCTTCGCAGGGCCTCGTACCCCCAACGGGCGCAATACGCCCCTACCCATGCACAGCGCAACCCTCTCTCAACCCGTCCGCGCGCCGCAGGTTGTACGCCAGCGCCTTGAACAACGCCTCCGCCTCGTTCCTCATTAGCCCCATGTACCGAACCCGCCAGTACCCATAGCTGCGCTTCAGCGTCCCAAACACCTGCTCCACCGGCGCCCGAACCTTCGACAGCAGCCCGTTCCGCCGCCGCTGCCAATGCGGCAGCTCCGTCTGATGCTTATGCCCCCGATGCATGATCCGATCCTTCACGCCCTGCGCCCGCAGACGCTCACGACGCTCCTTCGACTCATACGCCTTGTCCGCGTACACCGCCTCTTCGTCCCCCATGATCAGCGCGTCCGCAACATCCGTGTCCGCAACGTTCGCAGGCGTGAACTCAACCCCGCGCACCAGCCCTGACCCCGCGTCCATCCCTATGTGCATCTTGTAGCCGAAATGCGACTTCTTCCCCTTCTTCGTCCACGCGGCGTCGGGGTCCGTTCCGCTCCGCGCTCCAGCCTCCGAATGCGGGCGCCGCGCCTGCGCCTCGATGATCGTCGCGTCGATCAGCGTTCCGCGCTTCACCAGCATGCCCTTCGCCTCCAACTGCCGATTCACTTCCGCGAACAGCGCCCGCGCCAGCCCCCGCTCCGTGATCTTCTTCCGAAACCGGCTGATCGTCGAGTGGTCGGGAACCGCGTCCGTCAGCGTGAGCTCCGCGAAGCGGCGGAACGACAGCCGGTCTTGGAGCGCCTCCTCCATGCCGACGTCGGAGGAGTCGTACCACTGCTGGAGGACGATGATCTTGACCATCGTGATCGGGCGGTAGGCGGGCCGTCCTTCGGGCGCGGCGTGGACATCGTCGAGTAGGGCTGCGACTTTGGGCCAATCGATGAGGCGGTCGATGCGGTCGAGTCGGTCGTTGCGGCCTGCGTTGAAAGGGAGGAAGGCGTCGATGAAGGAGGGGTCGCTGGCTTCGAGATGCATAGCAGTCTCCTCGCGGTTGCGGGTTGCGGTCATTGTGCGCGATTGCGGAAGGTTATGCAAAGGTCTCCTAGAAGGGGAGAGGACGCCGCGGAAGCGGCGGGAGAGGGTACTGCGGACGGGGCGCATAGCGTTCCGTCATTCCACACCCTTACCGTCATTCCGGCGTAGGCCGGAATCCATTCGGCGCGATAGCGCCACGACGGGGCGCAAGCCCGTCTCCATAGATCCCCCGGGGCCTCGTCATTCCCGCGAAAGCGGGAACCTACCCCCTAATCGTCATTCCGGCGTAGGCCGGAATCCAGAGGCGCGCAAGCGCCGCATCCCCCTCTCTATCAGGGGAGAGGACGCCGCGAACGCGGCGGGAGAGGGAACTGCGGACGGGGCGCATAGCGTTCCGTCATTCCACACCCTTACCGTCATTCCGGCGTAGGCCGGAATCCATTCGGCGCGATAGCGCCACGACGGGGCGCAAGCCCGTCTCCATAGATCCCCCGGGGCCTCGTCATTCCCGCGAAAGCGGGAACCTACCCCCTAATCGTCGTTCCGGCGTAGGCCGGAATCCAGAGGCGCGCAAGCGCCGCATCCCCTCTCCCTATAAAGGGAGAGGACGCCGCGAACGCGGCGGGAGAGGGTACTGCGGACGGGGCGCGTAGCGTTCCGTCATTCCATACCCTTACCGTCATTCCGGCGGGAATCCCGCGCCCCCGCAACGCGCCGATCAGCGGACGCGGGCGCGCAGACGCTCGACGTCGACGGCCTTCTCCGCGAGCTGCGCGTCCGTCAGATTCGGAATCTCTCGAACCTCGTCGGGAACCCTCACGAGTTCCACCGGCGCGCTCAGCCGATCGAGCGCCGCCTCGACCTCTCCCGCGCTCTTGCGGTACGCCTCCAACTCCCGGCGCGGCGGCGCCTTGATGGCGCCGAACCTGTCGACCAACTCGTCGAACGCGATTTCGCCCCGCTCCAGCGCCGTCCCGTTCCGGAACATCTCGCCCCCGCGCCAGTCCGACCAGATCTTAGGCGTCTGGACGAGCCGGCCCTCCTCGACGCGGTGGACATTCTGGATGTCCGGGTTCTCTCCGAACGCCACGTACTCCTGATCTTTGTCCGTGAATCGCGTGTAGTGCACCGCGCGCCTCCTCTGCTGCTTCAGCGCAGCCTCTGCGAGCATCGGGCCAGTCGCAACGCAGCGGGCGTGGTTGGGGTTAGGGGGCTTGGAGGTCGTCGAGCACTTTGGCAAGCCGCGCCTCTAGCGTGTCTATGTTCGCCGCCACGTCTTGGTGCGTGATTATGCGGGCGCGCACGGTGTCAGGTCGGTGGTGCTGCTCCCCAAAGGAATCGCCCTCGAACTGTCCCACCCAGTTGCGCAATGCCTCTCGGCGGTTAGCGGGCAAGGCTGGGTTATTGTCGGTGGAGCTTTCGCCGAATGCGTAATTCCTCAGGCCCATCCAGAAGACGCCGTCGGGGGGGTAGAACCACGCCACCGTTACGGGGTAGCGATAGTCTTCTTCGGGCAATTTCACTCTGATGGAGAAGCCCTTGTCGCCCGGTTCGATTTTGGCGCCGTGTTTTCCGCAAACGGCAAAGAGACGCTCAGTCGCGTCGCGCGCCTCGTCGCTGGGCAGCAAGGACAGGAATTCGCTGCGGGAAATCTTGGAGCGGACGCGCGCCCCGGCGGCGCTCTTGCCGGGAGCCGCCGCCGTTCTCCCAATGACGCGGGGCACGAGCGCGCTTCCCGAGTCGGCGCTGTCGCTCTTGAACTGCTTGACCTCGACGGCCAGCGCCTCGATGTTGTCACGGAACTGGGCGTTGAGGAACTCCACGATGCGCTGGAGTTCGATAGGGATGGCGTCGGCTACGAAAAGGAGGCGCATGCGCTTGGCGGCGAGATTCGTCGCGACTTCGCTCCAAAACGCGTCCGCGTCCGGCTCCTCGTCCTCGTTCTGGAGCAACTCGCGCAACCGCTCGTTGGCGTCGTCTCCCCACGTCTCCTCGAAGGAGCGGCGCAAGTCCTCCAGCGTCCAGAACTGCGAGGCGTTGGCGGCGTAGTCCAGCATTTGGCCGACGACCTCGCGCCTGATCTGCGTGTTCGAGCCGCGTTTCACCTCGACGAGCGTCGGAATGGCGTCCTGGTCCACCAACAGGTGGTCGAGCGAAAACTGGTCGGATTCGCCTGCGGCGACGGGCACGCCCATTTCGCGCTTGATGAGCAGCCAGCGGCGCGGGTTGCCCGGGCTCACCTGCTCGCCGTCCAGCAAGTGCGGATGCTCGGCGAGCAGTTTCTGCAGGTCGTCTTCCAACGCGAACCTTTGCTCCTCCATCGGCTGCAGATTGCCTCCGTCGAGGATGTAGATGCGTTCGGCCATTCGCTCGTTCTCCGTCGGCGCGCCGCAGGGGGCGGGCGCAGCGCCCTAGTCCGCCTGCACCACGTCCTCGACCATTTCATGCCAGAAGATTGCGCCGGATTCGACGTCGATCCGAACGCGGTCGTCAATTTGGAGACCGGCGACGACGGCGCGGGCGGGTTTGCCCGTGAAGCGCGTCAGCATATCGGCGTTGCGAATGGCGCGGGTCGTGTCGCGCCCGTTGACGGTGTAGGAGACTTCGACGGCGACGTAGCAGGGGGCGCCGTCGGCGTCGGCGGTCTCCATAACGATGTCGGCGCGGCGGAAACTCAGCAGTTCGTTCCGGGGGAGGTCCGCGGCGTCTTGCCCGACCGCGAGTTCCCCGACCTCCTGGCCCGTGAGCAGGCGCGTCAGCCTGAGCCCGAGGCTATTGGCGATGATGTCGGCTTCCTCTTTGGCGACGCTCTTGGCGTGGGCGCCCTTCAGGTTGCCCACGTTGTCGATGAGTTTGCCGAGGAGCGTTTCCGCGCGGTCTTGGCGCCCCTCAATCCGGTCGAGGCGTTCCTCCACCCGGTCGAACCGCTGGTTCGCGGCCTCTATGAACTCGGCCAGCCTCTGGGGGAGTTCGAGGAGTTCGCGGGTGAGCAAGCGCATGCGCAGGGCCTCGAGCCACTCGGGGTGGTCGTCGAGGACGCGGATCAGGTCTTCTATCGTGTCTATCTTGGTCGCAGGCATAGCGCTGCTCCTCTCGCGGTCAATTGTACCATGCGCCGCCCGTCTCTTTGCCGTCATTCCCGCGTAGGCGGGAATCTCGTAGCCGCCTCTCTAGAGCGCGTACAACGTCGCCTAATCCGACGACGGCAGCGAGCGCGGCGCGAGCATCTCCATCGGGCGGCCGTCGCAGTGCACGCGAGACGTTCCGGCTTTCGTGCACAGGATCATCACGCCGGTCGCCTCGTCCTGATAGCGCTTGCCCAGTTGGTCGGCCTCGCCGTCGGGCGCGGGCGCGCAGGCGAGTTCGGCGTCGCCGCCTTTGGTGATGATGTACTGCGCCCCGTGTTCGGCGCACTCCAATCGCTTGCCGGTCTCCGCTCGCATCCGTTCCTCCGGGCGCAATGAGGCCAATCGGGGATATAGTAGCAGGCGGCGGGCCGTCTTTGCGCGGCGCGCAAGGAGGCGCAAGCATGGCCGTCGCGCGAGGCGTCGCGGAGGGGATGGCGGAGGGCTCGTGGATACGGCGGATGTTCGAGTTGGGCGCGGCGCTGAAGCGCGAGCGCGGCGAGGAGAACGTCTACGACCTGTCGCTGGGCAATCCGGTGGCGGAGCCCCCGCCGGAGTTCTTCGCGGCGCTGCGCGAGATGGCGGACGCTCCCCCGCCGGGAGCGCACCGCTATATGCCGAACGCGGGCTACCCGGAGACGCGCCAAGCCGTCGCGGACGCGCTCGCGGGCGAGACCGGCCTGCCCTACGAGGGGCGCCACGTGATGATGAGCGTGGGCGCGGCGGGCGCGCTCAACGTCGCTATCCACGCGCTCTGCGACCCCGGGGACGAGGTCGTCATATTCGCGCCCTACTTCGCGGAGTATCTCTTCTACGCGCGCAACCACGGCGCCGTTCCGGTCGTCGTCGGCTGCGACGAGGAGTTCACGCCCGACCTCGCGGACTTGGAGCGCAAACTTACGCCGCGCTCGAAAGTCGTCTTGCTCAACTCGCCCAACAATCCGACGGGCGCCGTCTACTCCGCCGCGTTCACGGCGGACCTCGCGGACTTGCTGCGCCGCAGGAGCGCGGAACTGGGCGCGGACGTCTATCTCGTGAGCGACGAGCCGTACCGCCGCGTCATCTACGACGGCCTCGCCTATCCGTTTCCGCAATTGCATTACGAGCGGACGGTCACGGCGACGTCGCACGCGAAAGACCTCGCGCTCCCCGGCGACCGCATCGGCTATCTGGCCGTTCACCCCGATTGCCCGGACGCCGCCGGCCTGATGGACGCGTTCATTTTCTGCAACCGCGTGCTGGGGTTCGTGAACGCGCCGGCGATAATGCAGCGCCTCGTCGAGAAGTTGCAGGGCGCGTCGGTGGACGTAGGCGATTATCAGGCGAAGCGCGGCTATCTCTGCGGCGCGCTGACCGACGCGGGCTACCGCGTCCGCAAGCCGGAGGGCGCGTTCTACGCGTTTCCGCAGTCGCCCGTTCCCGACGAAATGGCGGTCGTGGAGGCGTTGCAGGCGGAGGGCGTGCTCGTCGTGCCCGGGCGCGGATTCGGCATGCCCGGCCGCTTCCGCGTCTCCTATTGCGTGGATCAGGCGACGCTGGAGGGCGCCGCGCCCGGCTTCCGCGCCGCGATGCGCGCGCTGACGGGGTGACGGCGGCTTTACCCCCTCAGCGCGCGACCGTCATTCCCGCGAAAGCGGGAATCCCGCCCCCGTTGCCGGCGCGCAAGCGCCCAGATCCCCCTCTCCCTATAGAGACCTTTGCATAACTCAGTTGCGGCCCGCAATTCCTCTTAATGCTAGGAGTGAATTGGGGCGCCCCGGCTCTGTAGTGGGGGGTTATGCAAAGGTCTCCTATAAGGGGAGAGGACGCCGCGAACGCGGCGGGAGAGGGTACTGCGGACGAGGCGCGCGTCGCGCCTCGTCTCCCCTATATCCCCAGGCGCCCCCGTCATTCCCGCGAAAGCGGGAACCTATCCCCTTGACCGTCATTCCCGCGAAAGCGGGAACCTATCCCCTCGACCGTCATTCCCGCGTAGGCGGGAACCTCGCCCCCAAGACGACGCGCAAGCGCGCGATGCGCGCGCTGACGGGGTGACGGCGGCTTTACCCAGGCTTCCGCGCCGCGAGCACGCCTCCGTCCGAAAATTCCGCCTCGACCTCCGCGTTCAGCGCGGCCTCGATTTCACTGGGGGCTATGCAGAGTTCCTCCAGGTCCGACCAGATAACGTAGAGGTCTTTGCCGTCGGAATGCATCCAATGCGCCAACCCGCGCAGATCCTCGGGCCGGCAGGGAATCTGGTGGTGCGTGGCGGGCAAACCGACCAGCAAGTGCAACTCGCCTCGTATGTTGCTGGCGAGGTCGTATGCGCCCTGAGGCGGATTCGCCTTCAGATAGCGGACAACCCCCGACTCCCGCCACTCCTTCGAAGTGATGCCGACCCCCTCGGTCAAGTGCAGTTGGAACCGCTCTGCGTAGAGATTGGCCTGCGGCAAGAGCCATACGACCAAGACGACGGCGACCGCCACGGCGATTCGGTTCCGTCCGAGGAGTGCTGTTGGAGAGGAGTCCTCGACGTCTTTGTCGTCGCGGCGATTGCGCCGCGCCGCGACAACCCGGTCGAGCGAGAGCGCGGCGGCCAAGAGAATAGGCGCGTAGACGGGCGCCCAATAACGTATTCCGAAACTCTCGACGCCCCGATAGGAAATCGCCGCAGTGACAATGACGGCGTAGACGACCGCGAAGAGGCCGAGCGCGAGCGCGGCGCTGGGCGGACGCGGCCAGCGCGGGCGGGGTTTGCCGATCTTCAAATACAGCAGCGCCGCCGCGAGAGCGCCTACGGCGAGCAGAGATGCCGCGCCGACCGCCGCCGCGATTAGTCCAGCGCCGTCCGCGTATTCGGCCACCCTGGAGGCGATGAAGCGCTCCAGCATTGACCAGCCGAACAGCGTCTCGGCGAGCCGCAGGACGAGCCTCGACAGGTTGTGCGCGAACGAAAACGCGGGCGGGATGTCGCCGTGATTACTAAGCATGCCGATCCGCAATACGTTCCGCGCAAGCCAAAAACAGATCGGAGTCATCGCAATCGCCGAGTAAAGCAAGGCGCTTCCGAAGCGGTAGGCGAAGGCCGCGTCGCGCCTCAGCAAGAGCAGAGCCGCGCCGGTGACGACGAGAGGAAGCCCGAACCAGCGAGTAAGCAGCGCCAGCCCCGCCAGCAAAGCCGCGAGGACGAGCAACGAGCGGTCGGGCTTGCGCTCGAGTAAGGCGTTGAGCGCGAAGAGCCCCAACAGCGTCAGCAGGACGAACAGCGCCTCCGCGACGGCCCGCGTTCCGACGTAGACGAGCGGGGGCGCTATGACGAGCGCGACGACCGCCCACGCGAGGATGAATCTCGACTGAACTCTGCGCCGCAGCCACAGAGAAGCGATGAAGACGGCGAGTCCGAACGCGGCGGCGTTGAGCCAGCCGGCGAACGTCAGCGGATCGAGGCCGGCCAGGTCGCCGAGCGCGAGCGCCGCCGGAAACAGCGGAGGGTAGTTGACGTAGGGGCTCTGATTATGAAGAACGACGAATCCGTTGCCGTCCGCCGCGTTCCGGGCGGCGGAGACGTAGGCCGCCGAATCGAGATTCGCCCCGACGCCGTAGTTGACTTCCCGGGCGAGAATGAGCGCGGCCCCGATCAAGGCGGCCGCAGCCAAGAGCAGCGTGACGGCGTCGGGCCGGAGCCGCGCGGCGATGCTTCTCGATGCTCCTGCGTTAGTGGCCGGCATAGGACGTCCTTATGTGAGTCATGGCATAGTTGAGACCTTGCATAACCCATCGCCATTCCCCGCGAAGCGGGAACCTACCCTATGTCGTCATTCCCGCGCAGGCGGGAATCTCGCCCCCAAGGCGGCGCGCAAGCGCCGAATTCCCCCTCTCCCTACAAGGGGAGAGGACGCCGCGAACGCGGCGGGAGAGGGTACTGCGGACGGGAGTCGAACGGCGACGGCCCCCGCCTATGGTACCGTCATTCCCGCGCAGGCGGGAACCTCGCCCCCAAGACGGCGCGCCAGCGCCGCATCCCCCCTCTCCCTACAGAGACCTTTGCATAACCCCCTGCCGCAGAGCCGGGGCGCCTCAATTCACTCCTAACATTAAGAGGAATTGCGGGCTGAAAGTGAGTTATGCAAAGGTCTCCTACAAGGGGAGAGGACGCCGCGAACGCGGCGGGAGAGGGTACTGCGGACGGGAGTCGAACGGCGACGGCCCCCGCCTATGGTATCGTCATTCCCGCGCAGGCGGGAATCTCGCCCCCCCAAGACGGCGCGCAAGCGCCGCATCCCCCCTCTCCCTACAAGGGGAGAGGACGCCGCGAACGCGGCGGGAGAGGGTACTGCGGTCGGGGCGCGTTGCGCCCCCTCTCCTACATCTCCCATGCGCCATCGTCATTCCCGCGAAAGCGGGAACCTACCCCTCGTCCCCCGCCTCCCTGATCCTCTTCCGCGTAGGGCTAGTGTGGCGCCCCGCGGTAGCGCCGCGCCTAATCCGGCGCCTTGCGCCGCCGCGCAATCATTGACATCGCGGCCGGCGCCGCGTAGAGTGAGGAGCGCATACGCCAACGCAGCGCCAATCGTTAGGGAGCGCCCGCGCATCGCGCCGCCCCTTCCCCATAAGATAGGACGACCATACCCCTATGAGCAGGAGCATCTCGCTATGAGCGCCCCCGTAGGCTTTTACCTGCCCCCGAGCGCCGTTCCGAAACTGGAGCGGCTGGTGGACGGCATCGAGGCCAACCCCGGCCAACTCCTCGACCCCGCCGAACTCCGCGCCGCCTCCGAAGACCTCGACGTCCGCGCCGTCGTCGAGCGCCTTCCCGAAGGGTTGACCTCCGAAGACCTGGTCGGCATCCTCAAACTGGCGATGCTCACCGAGTGCGCGACGGACTCCTACTCCGCCGTCTTTATGGAGGGCGCCCAGAGATTCGACGCTCCGTGGCTCGCCCGGTTCAACCAGCGCGTCTGGACGCCCGACGAGCACACGCACTACACCCCCTACAAACTCATGCTCCAGTCGCTCGGCTACTCCGAGGAGCAACTGGACCGCGAGATGCGCGAGGTGCAGGCGCATCAGTACGAGCACTGCTGCGGGCGCACTCCGGCGGAACTCACCACCTACGGCGTCATCCAGGAGTACCTGACCGACAACTGGCACGGGATGATCAGCCGCATCCTCAAGCCCGGCGCCCCCTACGCCGCCAAGTGCTCCGCGATGGTTAAGCGCCGCGAGACGCTCCACACGACCTGGTACCGCGAGATGACCGCCATCCAGGTCGAGGAGAACCCCGACATAATCGGCATGGTCGCCGGCACGGTGCACACGTTCCAAATGCCGGGCACGCGGCTCGTCCCCGAACTGGGCGCTCGCTCGCTCGAGTGGATGAGCAAGGCGAACGTGGACTTCGCGCGCATCGCCAGAGACTTCGTCCGCAACTTCCAGCAGATCGCCGGCAACGTGAGGCGCGCGGGCCAAATGTTCGTCGAGCTCGCGGCGCGGCGCGGCGTCCGCGTCGGCCCCGTTCCGCTCTCCGCCGCCCGAAGCGCGCTCGACAAGGTCGGCGGGCCCGGCTACGGACTCATCGGCGAGGCGGTGCTCGACAAGTTCGGCATCCCGCGCCCCTCCTCCGCGAGCCAAACCGGCCCCGTTAGCCTGCCTCCGCGGATGTACGACGCCTTCCGCTCCCGCGTCCGCGCGATGATCGCGCAGCGCGTGGAAGTCGCCTCCATCATCGGCGAGGTCTAGGCGCCATCCCCTCGCCCCTCGCGATTCTCCGCCCCCCGGCGCGCGCCGCGAAAGCCGCCGTCGCGCCCGCCGCCGACCTCCTCGCCCGGCGCGTCTTCCTCGCCGCCGCCTCTCGCATTAAAATAGGCGCGCTCCGCGTCGAGACGCCCGGCGGCGAGACGCTCGACTTCGACTCCGGCGCGCCGGGCCCCCGCGCCGTCCTGCGAGCGCGCGACCGGTCGTTCTTCAGGCGCGTCGTCGCCGGCGGCGAGATCGGCTTCGGCGAAGCCTATCAGGACGGCCTTTGCGACTCCCCGGACCTCGTTCAACTGCTCACGCTCGCCATCCTCAACCGCCAAGCGGTGGACCTCAACCGCGGCCCGATGCGCCTGCTCTCCAAGCGCGCCAACCTCCGGCTGCACCGCTCCCGCTCCAACACGAAGGAGCGCAGCAAAGACAACATTCACGCGCACTACGACCTCGGCAACGAGTTCTTCGCGCTGTTTCTCGACGAGACGCTCACCTACTCCAGCGCGGTGTTCGCCTACGACGGCCAGCCGCTCGCGGACGCGCAGCGCGAGAAATATCGCCGTATGTGCGAGTTCGCCCGCATCGGCCCGAGCAGCCGCGTTCTGGAGATCGGCGGCGGATGGGGCGGCTTCGCGCTCTACGCCGCCGCCGAGCATGGCTGCCGCGTAACCTCCCTCACGATCTCGCAGGAGCAGTTCGACCTCGCCTCCCAGCGCGTCCGCGACGCCGGGCTGGAGTCGCTCGTGGACGTCCGCCTCACGGACTACCGCGACGCCGAAGGGTCGTTCGACGCCATCGTCTCCATCGAAATGTTCGAGGCCGTCGGCGCCGAATACTTCGAAACGTTCTTCCGCAAGTGCGCGTCCCTCCTCGAGCCCGGCGGCGTTCTGGCGATGCAAGTCATCACCGTGCCCGACCGCAACTTCGCCGCCCAAAAGAACGGCGTGAACTGGATACAGAAGCACGTCTTCCCCGGCGGCGTCCTTCCCTCGCTCGCCGAAATGGAGCGCGCCAACGCCGAAACGAGGCTCATCGTCGCGTCGCTCGACCATATCGGGCGCCACTACGCCGTTACGCTGCGCCGGTGGCGCGAGGCGTTTTGGGAGCGCATCGCCGACGTCCGGCGGCAAGGCTACGACGAGCGCTTCATCCGCACGTGGGACTACTATCTCGCCGCCTGCGAGGCCGGCTTCCTCGCCGGCGCGATAGACGACCTGCAAATCGCCTTCGAAAAGCCCGCTGCTCCGAACTCCTGACTCCCCCGCGCCGTACCGCGCCGCTTTCTAGTATAGTGCGCCCTATGACTACCGACGCCCCCATCCGGTTCGGCATCGTCGGGCTGGGAACCGCCGGAAGCGCGCTTGTCGGCCCGGCGGTCAAGAGCCCCCACTTCGAGATGGCCGCCGCCGCCGACCTCGACGAGGAGACGCTGGCGCGGTTCAAGGCCGACTTCCCGCAGGCGGAGACGTTCGCGTCCGTCGAGGCCATCGCCGCGTCGCCGAACGTGGACGCGCTGTTCATCGCGACGCCGACGCAACTGCATACGGGGCACGTCCTCGCCGCCGCCGCCAACGGAAAGCACGTCGTCACGGAGAAGCCGCTGGCGGTGAATCTTGACGACGCGGACGCGATGATCGAGGCGGCGGAGAAGGCGGGCGTCGTCCTGATGGTCGGCCACTCGTTCGGCTACGAGGCGCCGATCAAGGCGATGCGGGAGGTCGTCGAGGGGGGCGAAATCGGCCCGCTGCGCATGGCGCACAACTGGTATTTCACGGATTGGATGCACCGCCCGCGCAACCCTGAGGAATTGGACGTCGCGCTCGGCGGAGGCGTCACGTTCCGGCAGGGGTCGCATCAGTTCGACATTCTGCGCTTGCTGGGCGGCGGGCTCGTTCGGAGCGTCCGGGCGATGACGGGCGTGTTCGATCCGTCGCGGAAGGCGCCGGGCGCGCACACGGTGTTTTTGGAGTTCGAGGACGGGGCGGCGGCGACCGCCGTCTACAATGGGTACGACAGGTTCCGCACGGCGGAACTCGGCTACAACGTGGGAGAGAACGGGCAGCCCGCCGATCTGTCGGCCTACGGCGCGTCGCGGGCGGCGCTCCGGTCCGGGGGCGAGGCGCATGAGCAAGCGCTGAAGCGGAGCGTCCGCTACGGGGCGTCCGGCGCCCGCAGCCGCGCTCCCGCCCCGAACCACCCGTTCTACGGGGTCACCATCGCCTCCTGCGAGCGCGGCGACGTTCGGCAGTCGCCCCAGGGCCTGCTCGTCTACACGGAGGACGAGCGGCGCGAGGTGGAACTGCCGCTGGGAACGTCGGGGCGGGACAACATCCTGACGGAACTGCATGCCGCGGTTCGGGATGGCGTTCCGCCGCTCCACGACGGGCGCTGGGGGAAGGCGAACTTGGAGGTTTGCCTCGCCGCGCTGGAGTCGGCGCGAACGCGGCGGGAAGTCCATCTGCGGCATCAGAAGGCGGTGTGAGGGGAGGCGGGAGCGGGGTAGGTTCCCGCTTTCGCGCAGGCGGGGCGCATTCGGTAGGCTCCCGCTTTCGCGGGCGGACGACCTCCGGTAGGTTCCCGCTTTCGCGGGAATGACGTGGCCCCGGGGAGAATAAGGAGACGAGGCGCCGCGCGCCCCGTCTTCCGGGCGACTCGCTCGCGTCCGCTGTACATTCCGCGCTCCATTATCGTGCACGTCCGCCTCTTCTCCGTCATTCCCACCTCTATGACCGTCATTCCTGCGTAGGCGGGAATCTCGCCCCCATTTGAGGCGCGCAAGCGCCGAATCCCCCTTTCCCTATAAGGGGAGAGGACGCCGCGAACGCGGCGGGAGAGGGTACTGCGGTCGGGGACGCGGCGCGGGCGCGGCGCGATGGGGAAGGTTCCCGCTTTCGCTGCAGGTCGCGATGGGGAAGGTTCCCGCTTTCGCGGGCAGGGCGCCTCCGGAAGGTTCCCGCTTTCGCTGCAGGGCGCGATGGGGTAGGTTCCCGCTTTCGCGGGAATGACGAGGGCCCCGGGGATGACTTGGGGACGGGGCGCGCAGCGCCCCGTCCCTCGGGCGTATAGCCAGCGCTCGCTGACCTCCATTCCGTCCTCCGTTATCGTCATGACCGCCTCTTCTCTGTCATCCCCGCGTAGGCGAGAATCCCGCCCCATTGAGGCGCCCCAGCGCCGAATTCCCCCTCTCCCTATAAGGGGAGAGGACGCCGCGAACGCGGCGGGAGAGGGCGCTGCGGACGGAGCGCGGCACGAGGGGGTAGGTTCCCGCTTTCGCGGGTGGACGGTCTCCGGTAGGTTCCCGCTTTCGCGGGAATGACGAGGGCCCCGGGGAGAATAGGGAGACGGGCGCTGTGCGCCCCGTCTCTTGGGCGTATCGCCGACGCTCGCTGTCCATTCCGCCCTCCCTTATCGTCACGCCCGCCCCTTCTCAGTCATTCCCACCTCTTTACCGTCATTCCTGCGTAGGCAGGAATCCATTCGGCGCGACAGCGCCATAGACGGGGCGCGTCGCGCCCCGTCTCCCTCGTCCCCCAGGCGCCGCGTCATTCCCGCGAAAGCGGGAACCTATCCCTTCTCCGTCATTCCCACCCCTTTACCGTCATTCCCGCCCATGACCGTCATTCCCGCGTAGGCGGGAATCTCGTATCCGTTGCATCCCCATCGCCATCGCCTAGAACCTGATGAAGAACCTGTCGAGGGGGACGTCGGCAGGGTCCGCGGGCGCGGGCGAGGCGCCCGCGCCTTCTGGATTCCGGCCTACGCCGGAATGACGGTCATCATGGGCGCCGCCATTGCCGTCCGCGCCATATCCGGCGTCGTCCGGCGCATGCCCATCGCCTGCGGCACCATTGCGCTCCGCGCCGTTGGGGGCGGGGCGCTGGGGGACGGGGACGCCTACGCCGTTCACGGCCACGCCGTTGCGCGCGGCGCGGAGGAAGGGCTCGTTGCCCGTCCAGATCTGCAACGACGGCGGGCGCATAAACGCCATGGCGAGCGCGTCGGCGAGGTCGGGCGACGGCAAGCCCTTCGTCCGCATCGCCTTCTTGCTCTCCAACTTCACTTGCCCCGAACTGGACACGTCGTAGCGCAGCGTCAGCAACTGCCCCGCCAACGCGTCGTCGTTCGGCAAGGCGATGAGACGCTCCTCGAGGAGACGGCGCAACTCCCAGAAGATCTCGGAGCGCAGGTTGCCGAACTGCACGGGGTGCGGCGCGCGACCGCCAAACTGCACGCCGTAGACGGGCGCGCCGAGTTCGCGCAACCGGTCAACGACGCCGCCCCCGACGCCCGTCTCGTCTACGAACACCGCCTCCGCCCCCAACTCCCGCGCCATCGAAGACGCCTCCCACGACAAGCGCATCGTGTCCATGCCGACGAACGCCTTCATCGCAATGACCCGCTGCCCTCGACGGGCGATCAGCGCCGACTTGTCGTAGCCGAACCGCGCGACGTCAACCCCGATGTAGACCGGCTGGCGCTCGTCATCCTCCGCCGTCGGCGCGCCCTCGCCGCTTGGGGCGTCCACCGCCATCGCCGCGTCCACCGCCTTGCGCCCCGTGAGGGAGTCGTCCTGCGCGTCCGGGAACTCCGCAAGCACGCCCGCCATAAACAGCGGATGGTCGCGCCCCGTGTCCGCCTCGCGGTCGGCGATGTCCTCCTCGTTCATCAGGCCGTAGATTTCGATGGGCTCGCCCGTGAAGGCCGGCGTGTCGTAGGCGGAGATCTTGACGCGCTTGTAGCGGCTGCGGAGGGCGCGATGCGACTCGTAGAACTCGCCGCTCGTGGAGAGGGCGTTGCCGACGAGGAGCACTTTCGAGGGGTTGAGGCGCTTGAGCGCTTCCTCGAACGCCGGCTTCATCCCGTGCGCTTCGGTGACCACGACCATCATGTTGGGGGAGTGAAAGCCCTGCAGGTTCTCCGGCCTGTTCGTGGAGAAGCCGATGGCGAAGCGGTCGTCGTCGATCTCGTAGCGGTTGCGGAGCATCTTGCCGGACAGCGGGACGCTCGCCGATTTGTAGGCGATCCGCATTTCGCGCCAGACGATCTCCTCGATCTGGCGCTGCGTCGGCCCCGTCACCACCACTTTGGCGTGGGCGTGGGTTTCCAGCCACCAGAGGATGGCGCGGGCGGCGGTCCAGTCTTTGCCGGAGGCGTAGCAGCCGACGACGGAGGTCTTGCGCTCCTGGGCGAGGAGTTCGAGCGTCTCGCGCTGCTTCGCGTAGGGCTCGCCGGAGTCGGGGAGGACGTCGCGGACGAAGGCTACAGGATCGTCGCGGTACTGGGCGAGGGGGATGTGGGGCTCTGCGATCATGGGGCGTCCTCCTTTCGTTGTGCTTGTTGCGGGGCGGGGTTCCCGCTTTCGCGGGAATGACGTGGCCCCGGGGGATATGGGGAGACGGGGCTTGCGCCCCGTCGTGGGCGCTGGGGCGCCCGACTGGATTCCGGCCTACGCCGGAATGACGGTATTAGGGGTTTATGGGGTAGGTTCCCGCTTTCGCGGGAATGACGCGGCCCCGGGGGATATGGGGAGACGGGCTTGCGCCCCGTCGTGGGCGCTGGGGCGCCCGAATGGATTCCGGCCTACGCCGGAATGACGGTAAGGGTGGGGAATGACGGGGCGGGTTGCGCCCCGTCTGCGGGGGATATGACGGCGCTGCGTTGTGTCATTGATATGACTATACGCTTAGGCGGCGCGAATTGCAAGGGGGCGCTGTCATATTGGGGACGCTGGGGGGGGTGAGGGCGAGGCGCCGGGAGACGGGGCGCAGCCCGTCTCCCCTATTTCCCCGGGGCCGCGTCATTCCCGCGAAAGCGGGAACCTACTGGAGGGCCGCCCGCCTACGTGTAGCGGGAGCCTACCCCATTCGCCCGACTATGGATACGGGATTCCCGCCTACGCGGGAATGATGGTCATGGGGGCGCTGCGTGGCGAACGGATTCCCGCCTGCGCGGGAATGACGCGGCCTTCAGTCGGGTGTGATTCGCCTAAAGGATGGCCCCTCTTTCATCTCCACGCCAGTCTCATATGTGTCTGAGCGCGTACAAGGTCTCCTATAAGGGGAGAGGACGCTGCGAACGCGGCGGGAGAGGGTACTGCGGTCGGGGCGGGCGACGCCCGCCCCCCGGACCCGGCCGACGTTTCCCCTCGACAGGTTCTTCATCAGATTCTAGGCGATGACGATGCGATGGGGATGCGACGACGCGAACGGGGCGCATGCCCCGTCTATGGCGCTTGCGCGCCGTTGAACCTCGCGCTGCGGGAGCGGGAGGCGCGTTCCTCTACGAGAATCGGCGTTAGTCGCTTGGCCGGCGGAGTCCGGTGGAGTATCTTGCGCAGCGGCGCTTGGAGGAGGCCCCCTAACCCCTCGCCGTCTCGCATATGCCGAACGAGCGCGCGCGCTTGACATGGGCAGGGCGGAGCCGTAGGATAGAAAGCGTCGGGCCGAGGTAGCTCAGTTGGTAGAGCACAGCACTGAAAATGCTGGTGTCCCCAGTTCAAGTCTGGGCCTCGGCGCCAGATAGGCCTCGACTCCCGGCGTCCGCGCCGGGCGGCGTAGCGAGCGGAAGTGGCTCAGTGGTAGAGCGTCTCCTTGCCAAGGAGAAGGTCGCGGGTTCAAATCCCGTCTTCCGCTCCAGTTTTTCGATGGGGCCGCTGAACCGCGCGCTGCGGGAGTGGGAGGCTCGTTCCTCTACGAGAATCGGCGCCGGTGGCTTGGCTGGTTGAGTCCGGTGGAGCGCCTTGCGGAGCGCAGCGCATGGAGGACGCCTCCTAACCCCCTCGCTGTCTCAATATGCGCCGAACGAGCGCCTTGCGCTTGACATTCCCGCGCGGGGCGCGTAGACTAGCGTCCGCCCCGTCGCGGAGGCCGCAATTCGCGGGGCGCATAGGAAGAGAGTCGCGTTTAGATGTACGGCGAACGCCGGCCGGATTTCGATCCCGATCAGATCGCCCAGAACCTCAAGCGAGGCTGGGACGGCTTCCGCTCGCGCCTCCCCGGAGGCGGCGGGTCGCGCTGGCTCATCCTCGCGCTCATCGTCGTCGCCGCGGGCGGCTGGCTCGCCACCGGCTTCTACACGGTGCAGCCGTCGGAACTCGCCGCCGTCCGCCTCTTCGGAGCGTTCCGCGGCACCGAGGACGCCGGCCTTCACTGGTATATGCCCTCTCCCGTCGGAACGGTGGACGTCGTCTCCGTCGAGGAGACGCGGCGCATGGAGTTGGGCTTCCGAACGCAGCCCGACCGCGAAATCCCGGTCGAATCGCAGATGATCACAGGCGACCTCAACATCGTGGACATTGACCTGGTCGTCCAGTACCGCATCAAGAATCTGGAGAACTTCCTCTTCAACGTCGCCGACCCCGGCGACGCCGACCGCCCCGAGGCGGGAGAGGGGCGCCCGGACGGGCGGACGCTGAAGGACGCGACCGAGGCCGCGCTCCGGCAGGTCGTCGGCCAGCGCTCCATTGACGACCCGCTCCGCGTCGAGCGCGAGGCGGTGCAGGAGGACACGCGTTTTCTCTTGCAGCAGATCGTCGACCACTACTCGGCCGGCATCGAGATCCTCAGCGTGCAGTTGCAGACGGTGCAGCCGCCGGACCCCGTGCGCGACGCCTTCGACGACGTCAACCGCGCGCGGGTGGACAGGGAGAGCCGCATCAACGAGTCGCTCGCCTACGAGCAGGACAGGATCCCGCGGGCGCGCGGCGCGGCGCAGCAGGTGACGCAGGCGGCCCAAGCGTTCAAGGACGCCCGAATCGCAAGGGCGCAAGGCGAGGCCGATCAGTTCAGCGCCATCTTCGACGAGTACCGCAACTCGCAGGACGTCACGCGCACGCGCCTCTACCTCGAGGCGATGGAGCAGATTCTCCCCGGCGTGACGCTGTTCATCGTCGACGAGAGCACCGGCGGCGTGCTCCCGTTCCTGCCGCTCACGGACGGCGTCCCGACCGTCGGCTCGACGGCCGGGACGGCGGGAGGAGGCGGCTGATGATGCGGTTCCTCGTCGGGCTCCTGATCATTCTCGTCATCGCCGCCGTCGTCGTCGCCCCGCAGGCGCTCTACACGGTGGACGAGACGCAGTTCGTCGTGGTCACGCGCTTCGGCGAGATCACCGGCGTCGAGCGGACGCCCGGCCTCAAGGTCAAGGCGCCGTTCATAGACACGGCGAACCGCCTGGACAAGCGCATCCTCCGCATAGACGTGCCGCCCACCTCGATGCCCGACGTCGACAACCAGTTCCTGGAAGTGGACGCCTACGTCAGATACCGGATTATGGAGCCGCGCAAGTTTATCGAGCGCCTGCGGAACGAGAACAACGCGCGCGCCACGATTCAGCAGATCGTCATAGCCGCTCTCCGCGACGAGATAGGCCGCTCCACGCAGCCGCAGATCATCGGCGGGCGCCTCATCGGCATTCAGGAAGACCGCACGGAGGTCGAGCGCCTGCGGAACGCCGACGGCGTGGACACGCGCGCCGCCATCGTCGCCCGCGCGCTCGCCACCGCCAATCAGGTCGTTCAGTCCGCCGAGAACGACTTCGGCGTCTCCATCGTGGACGTCCGGATCAAGCGCGCCGACTTCCCCGAGGCGACGCAGGAGAACATCTTCACGCGCATGCGGACGGAGCGGTCGGTTCAGGCGCAGCGCCTCCGCGCCGAGGGCGAGCAGCAATACCGCACCCGCATCGCGGACGTCGACCGGCAGGTCGAGATCATCGCCGCCGACGCGGACAAGGAAGCCAACCAACTGCGCGGCGAGGGCGAAGGAGAGGCGATCGGCATTCTCGCGTCCGCCCTGGAGCAAGACCCCGAGTTCTTCGCGTTCCGCCGCAGTTTGGAAGCCTACGCCGCCTTCCTCAGGGACAACACGACGCTCGTTCTCCCCGCCGACTCCGACCTCTTCCGGTTCCTGCAATCGTCAGGCGGCCCAGCGGTCGCGGCGTCCGCGGACTCGGACTCGGACTCGGACGTTCTGCAGTAAGTTCCCGGCAGGGCGGTCTTAGGGTGGCGGGGGTAGGGGAGACGGGGCGCGTTGCCGCCTGCGGTCCCGGCCTACTGCGACGCCTACTCCGACGCCGGCCATATACAAAGCAGGTTGCTCGAACGGGACTGCCGCGCCTGCCCCTTCCGAAACCGGCTGATCGTCGAGTGGCCAGGAACCGCGTTCGCCAGCCTGAGCTCCGCGAACCGGCGGAACGACAGGGCCGGTCTTGGAGCGCCTCTTCCATGCCCGCGTCGGAGGCGTGGCGCCACTGCTGGAGGACGATGATCTTGACCATCGTGAGCGGTGGGTAGGCGGGACGGCCTTCGGGCGCGGCGTGGACGCCGTCGAGGATGGCGGCGTCTCCTAGAAGGGGAGATGTGAATTCGGCGCTTGCGCGCCTCAAATGGGCCCCCCAACCTGTACAATGCGTCCCCGCCGAATCGCCCCCCCAACGGAGGACGCCCTATGGAAGGCCATGAACTGATCGCCGACGGACTCGGCAGAGTCAACCGCTTGCTGCATCGCTCTCTAACCGGAGCGTCCGCCGAGACGCTCAACAAGATGCCCAACCCCGACTCCAACTCGATGGCGTGGCTTGCCTGGCACCTCACGCGCATTCAGGACGACCATATCGCCGCGCTCGAAGGCGCCCCCCAACTCTGGACGAGCGAGGGCTGGCACGCGAGATTCGGCATGCCCCCGGACGACGCCGACCACGGCATGGGGCACACGCTCGAGCAGGTCGCCGCCTTCCGCGTAGACTCCCCCGACGTCCTCATCGCCTATAACGACGCCGTCTACGAGCGCACCAAGCGCTGCCTCGCCGGCCTGAAGCCGGAGGACTTCGACCGCGTGCTGAACGAGCCGCAGTACGACCCGCTCCCCACCGTCGGCGTCCGCCTCGTCAGCGTGCTCTCCGACAACACGCAGCACGCCGGACAGATCGCCTACCTGCGCGGCTACTTCGACGGCTTCGGATGGCGGCGATGACCGGCGGCCCCGCGGACGGCGCGGAGCAAGTCCCGCAGTTCGGCCTGGACGCCTTCTCCCTCGCGGGGCGGACGGCCATCGTCTCCGGCGGCAGCGACGGCATCGGCAGAATGATCGCGCATGGCTTCGCCGACGCCGGCGCGAGCGTCGTCGTCTCCGCCAGAGGCGAGGAGAAGATCGAGCGGGTCGTCGCGGAGATTCGCGCCAAAGGGCATGAGGCCATCGGCGTCCGCGCCGACGCCACCGACCCCGACGACGCGCGCGCCCTCGCCGCCGCCGCCATCGAGGGCTTCGGCCAAATCGACGTCCTGATGAATGTGGTCGGCGGATCGCAAGGCCCCACCTTCAACCGCGGCCCGCTGCTGGAAATTACGAAGCAGGACTTCAACGAAGCGTTCAACGTCAACGTAACGAGCGCGTTCCTCTGCGCGCAAGCGGTCGTCCCCTCGATGCTTGAGCGGGGGAAGGGCGTCGTCGTCAATATGGCGAGCATCGGCGCGCGCGACTACCGCCTGCCGGAGACGGGAATGAGCGTCTACAATATGACGAAGGCCGCCGTGATGCACCTCACGCGCAGCATGGCGAAGGAGTGGGCGCCCGCCGTGCGCGTCAACTGCATCAACGCCGGGCATTTCATCACGCCGCGCCGCGCCCGAACCGAGAGCCCCGAGCGGCGCGCCCGAAGCCTCGCCGAGATCGAAATCGGCAGATTCGGCGAGCCGCAAGACATCGCCGCCGCCGCCGTCTTCATCGCCTCCGACGCCGGCGCCTTCTTCAACGGCGCCTACCTCGACCTCCACGGCGGAACTTAGCCGGCCCCGGGCGGGGAGCGTCATTTCGCCCATGCCGTCATTCCCCGCACCGCCAACACGGGCAGCGCGAAGCAGCCGACGAGCAGCAGCCCGAACCGCAGCCTTCCGTTTCGCAGTGCCTTGCGCGGAGCCCGAGCCGCCGCGACGAGAATCGCCCCTCCCCCAACGCTCCCCAGCAGCAGCGCGAACGGCGGAGCCGTGATGGAGAACCAGACCGGCAGATAATAGACAGGGAATTCGCCGCTTCGATAAACCGTTCCGCGAAACAGTTCCCTAAGCTTGAAGGGGTATGTCGTATCAGCGTCATTATTCCATCATTCGCCTTGCCTGCCCCGACGATTATACCCCGCCCTCCTCGCGCCGCCACGTCCTCCCGCCCTGCCCGCGCCTCTGTGACCGTCATTCGCCCCCATCCCCGGGCGCCCATGACCGTCATTCCCGCGCAGGCGGGAATCTCGTAGCCCCCGGCGCGCGCCGCCCGCCGCTTGCTATACTTAACCGCGTCCCCCATCCACCGACGAGGAGCGCCGCGTGCCCCGAATAGACGGCAGACGCAACGACGAGATACGCCCCGCCAAGATCACGGTCGGCTTTCAGGAGTTCGCCGAGGGCTCCGTCCTCGTGGAGGCAGGGCAGACGCGCGTCGTTTGCGCCGCGTCCATCGAGGAGAAGGCGCCCGTGTTCCTGCGCGGGCAGGGCAAGGGCTGGGTCACCGCCGAGTACGGCATGCTGCCGCGCTCGACGCTCACCCGCACCCCTCGCGCCCGATCAGCCGGCAGCGGGCGAACGCACGAGATTCAGCGGCTGATCGGGCGCTCTCTGCGCTCCGTCGCCCAACTCGACAAACTCGGCGAGCGCACCATCACCATAGACTGCGACGTCCTGCAGGCCGACGGCGGCACGCGGACGGCGGCGGTCACCGGGGCCTACGTCGCGCTCCATCAGGCGCTGCTCGCCCTCGTCCGGCACGGAGCCCTCCACCGCGTTCCGCTCATCGGATGCGTCGCCGCGACGAGCGTCGGCGTCGTCGGCGGCGAGCCGATGCTCGACCTCTGCTACGAGGAGGACTCCCGCGCCGCCGTTGACCTGAACGTCGTGATGACGGACAAGGGCGAGTTCGTCGAGGTGCAAGGCACCGGCGAGGAGCGCCCGTTCTCCCGCGCCGCGTTCGACGAGATGCTGGAGTTGGCGGCGGCCGGCATCCGCGAGTTGCTGGAACTGCAGGCCGACGCCGTCCGGCGGGTAACGGCGGCGTAGCCCTATGGCCGCTCCGCTCCGCCTCGCCCGCAGGGTCGCGCCGCTCCTTCTCGCCGCGCTCGCCGCGCTTGCGCTCGCCGGATGCGCGAGCGCCGCCGCGCCGTCGCCCACCCCCACGAGCGACCCGACCGCGGCCCCGACGCCCGCGCCGGTCGCCGACGCGCCTCAGCCGGACGCGAACGCCGGCGCCGGCCTCCCCGACGTCGCGTCCGTCGTCGAAGGCGCGATGCCCGCCGTCGTGCAAATCATCTCCACTCTGGAAGAGCGGACCGTGATGGGCATCGCCGCGCCCGGCGTCAGCCAGGGATCGGGGTTCTTCTTCCGGGACGACGGCTATCTGCTCACGAACGAGCACGTCATTGCGGACGCGGCCAGCATCGAGGCCGTCCTCTCGAACCGCCAGCGCCTCCCCGCGGAAGTGGTGGGCATGGACGAGGCGACCGACCTCGCCGTGCTGAAGGTCAATCCCGACGATATTGACGGAGACGTCGCGGTCGCCCGCTTGGGCAGCGCGGACGCGATGCGGGTCGGAGAGTGGGTCATCGCCATCGGCAGCCCGCTCGGATTCCAAGGCTCCGTGAGCGTCGGCGTCGTCAGCGCCAAGGGCCGCTCGCTCGGCTCCGGCGCCGACCGCCACAACGACCTCGTGCAGACGGACGCCGTCATCAACCCGGGCAACAGCGGAGGCCCGCTGCTGAACCTCGACGGAGAGGTCGTCGGCATCAACACGCGCGTCATCCGGCAGACCGGGTTCGTTCCGGTGGACGGCATCGGGTTCGCCGTCAGCGCGGACACGGCGGCGCCCGTCTCCGACCACCTCATCGAGTTCGGGCGCGTCGTCCGCCCGCGCATCGGCGTAACGGTGCAAGACGTCACGCCAACGACGGCGACGGAGCGCGGCCTGGCGGTGGACGAGGGCGCGCTCGTCGTCTCCGTCGCGCCCGGCGGCCCGGCGGAGCGCGCCGGCATCGAAGAGGACGACGTGATCGTCCGGCTCGACGACCTGCAAGTGACGAGCACGAGCCAGTTGGTGCGGACGCTTCTGACGGACTACCGCGTCGGCGACGCCGTCACGCTCGGCGTCGCGCGGGCCGCGGTGCATCTGACCTTCGACCTCACGCTGGAGGAGGTTCCGGTGGACGAGGCGGAAGAGGACGAGTCCGAGGGCGAGAGGTAAAGCCGCTCGCTCTGCGCGCTGGACGCCCTGCCCCGCGACGCGGTCGGGCCGCAGCCGCGCAAGCGCCGCATCCCCCTCTCCCTACAGAGACCTTTGCATAACCTAACCGTCATTCCGGCGTAGGCCGGAATCCAGAGGCGCCGCAAGGCGCCGCATCCCCCTCTCCCTATAGAGACTTTTGCATAACCTAACCGTCATTCCGGCGTAGGCCGGAATCCAGAGGCGCCGCAAGGCGCCGCATCCCCCTCTCCCTATAAAGGGAGAGGACGCCGCGAACGCGGCGGGAGAGGGTACTGCGGAGGGGGACGGCGGGTTATGCAAAGGTCTCCATCACGCGAAGGCGGGCGGCGAAGGCAGACCGCTGAGGCCGCGCCGCGCTAGACGCCCTGCCCCGCGATGCGGTCGGGGCGCAGCAGCACGGCGACGCGCCCCTGCTCGACCATCACGCGGTCGTACTCGTCCCAGTCCGGGTGCTCCTTGCCGGCGGCGGCGCGGTAGACTTCGCGGAGGCGGAGGCGGAGGGCTTCGGCGTCGGCGTTGTCCGCCCCCGTCACCTCCGCTTTGCCGTCGAGCACGGCGAAGGCGCGCCTGTCGGGGCTGACGATCATCATCGCGCAGCGCGGGTCGCGGGCGAGGTTGCGCGCTTTCGCGTTGACCGAGCGCGTCGTGAAGGCGAGCCCGCCGTCCGCCTTCCCCACGGTGACGAGGCTCTGCTGGGGCATGCCGTCCCGCCGGAACGTCGTGAACACGACGACGTTGCTCTGCGCCAGCAGTCCGTCGAGATTATCCAAAGCGGGCATAGATCGTCCTCCGGGGCGCGAAAGCGCATGACGGCGCCTACTCTACCGGACGGGCGCCGCCGCGTCAAAGCGCGCAATGGGAGGCGGCGCTAACCGGAGGCGCCTTGACAGAAGGGGAGAGGACGCCGCGAACGCGGCGGGAGAGGGCACTGCGGTCGGGGCGCCCAGCGGGTTCCCGCTTCGCGCGCGACGCGGCGGACCGCCCCCTACCCCGCGAACACCGTGCCGAACACCACCGCGACGATGGACATCAGTTTGATGAGAATGTTCAGCGAAGGCCCGGAGGTGTCCTTGAACGGGTCGCCGACGGTGTCGCCCACGACGGCGGCGGCGTGCTCGTCCGTGCCCTTGCCCCCGTGCGCGCCCGCCTCAATGTACTTCTTGGCGTTGTCCCACGCGCCGCCGGAGTTGGCCATCGTAATGGCGAGCAGCGAGCCCGCCGCGATGGCGCCGATCAGCAGGCCGCCGACCGCCTCCTTGCCCAGAAACGGCGTGACGCCCACGGCGATGGGGACGACGACGGCGAGCAGGCCGGGGACGATCATCTCGCGCAGGGCGCCCTTCGTGCTGATGTCGACGCATCTGGCGTACTCGGCGCGAACGCCCTCCTTGCCCTCGCGCAGGCCCGGAATCTCGTTGAACTGACGGCGGACCTCCTGCACCATATCCTGCGCCGCGCGGCCCACCGCCTCCATCGTCAGCGCGCTGAACACGAACGGCATAAGGGCGCCGATGAGCAGCCCGACGAGCGTCGAGACCTCGAGCAGGTCAATGGCGCGCAAGCCGACGACCTGCGCGTAGGCGGCCATCAGCGCAAGCGAGGTGAGCACGGCGGAGCCGATGGCGAATCCCTTGCCCGTCGCCGCCGTCGTGTTGCCGAGCGAGTCGAGCGCGTCGGTGCGCTCCCGCACCTCGGGGTCGAGATGCGCCTGCTCGGCGATGGCGCCCGCGTTGTCCGCGACGGGCCCGTAGGCGTCGGTGGCGAGCGTGATGCCGAGCGTGGAGAGCATGCCGACGGCGGCGATGGCGATGCCGTATAGCCCGGCGAGTTGGTGCGCGCCGATCACGGCGGCGGCGATGACGATCAGCGGAATAACCGTGCTAAGCATCCCGGTTGCGAATCCGCTGATGATGACGGTCGCGGGGCCGGTGACGGAGCGTCCGGCGATGCCCTTCGTGGGGCGGTACTCGTAACTGGTGTAGTACTCCGTGCTCACGCCGATGATGACGCCGGCGCCAAGCCCGACGGCCACCGCGCCCCAGAGTTGCCAGACTTTCTCGACGCCGATTCCGACGCTGTCCAGCATCCAGTAGATCGCGCCGAACGAGCCGATGAGCGCGAGGGCGCCGGCGGCGAATATCCCGCGCCGCAGCGACCAGAGGAGGCTGCCGATGCTCGTCGTCTCCCCCGTTCGGACGATGAACGTGCCGATGATGGACGCGGCGATGCCGACGGCGGCGATGACGAACGGCAGCACGGCGAGCCCGGAGTCGGCCTCGATGCTCACGCGGGAGGGGTCGTCTATGCCGATGAGGAAGGCCGTGCCGGTGGCGGCGAGGGCGAGGCTTGCGATGATGGAGCCGACGTAGGACTCGAAGAGGTCGGCGCCCATGCCGGCGACGTCTCCGACGTTGTCGCCCACGTTGTCGGCGATGACGGCGGCGTTGCGCGGGTCGTCTTCGGGAATGCCGGCCTCGACTTTGCCCGCGAGGTCGCCTCCGACGTCGGCGGCTTTGGTGTAGATGCCGCCGCCCACGCGCGCGAAGAGCGCGATGCTGGACGCGCCGAAGGAGAAGCCCGCGACGATGTTCGGGTCGGCGAAGATCATCCAGAGGATGACGGCGCCGAGCAGCCCGACGCCGACGACGGTGACGCCCATCACGCCCCCGCTGGAGAACGCGACGCGCAAGGCGCGGTTCAGCCCGGTTCGCGCCGCGGAGGCCGTCCGCATATTGGACTTGACGGCGATCCGCATGCCGACGAAGCCGGCGAGCGCGGAGGCGGCCGCGCCGGCGAGGTAGGCGACGGCGGTCATTTCGTCTTGCTCTTCGCGGACGACGCCGAGGATGAGGAGCGCGGCGAACACGATGACGACGAATCCCGCGAGGACGGTGTACTCGCGCTTGAGGAAGGCGTTGGCGCCCTCCTGAATCGCGGCGCCGATCTCCTTCATGCGGTCGGTGCCCTCGTCGGCGCTGAGCACGCGCATAGCGAGGAACGCGGCGAACGCGAGCGCGACGACGCCCGCGACGACGGCCAGGATCAGGCCTTCCATATAGCGGCTACCTCCATAGTCGCGGGCGCGGCGGGGCGCTCCGCTTATCTCTCTGCCGACGGGACATTCTCCCAGAGAAGGGGCGCAAGGTCAAATGGGGGGGCGGGACGGCCAAGCGAGGCCGCCCCCTCCCTAAGCAACCCCGGCGGGCTCATCCGCGGGGACGGGGCCCTTCCAAACGCAGTTCACGCAGCGCGCCTGGCCTTTCGCCGCCTCGACCAGCAAGCCGTCGCACTCCGGGCACGGCTGACGCAGCGGGGGGCGGTTGACGAGGAAGGAGCAGGTCGGATAGTTGGAGCAGCCGTAGAAGGGGCCGCGCTTGCTCCGCCGCTCGACGAGGCTTCCATCGCACTTGGGACACGCGACCCCGGACTCCTTGCGGATGTTCTTCAGGTTCTTGCACTCCGGGTAACCGGTGCAGGAGAGGAAGGGGCCGAAGCGCCCGCGCCTGACGGCCATCGGCTTGCCGCAGACGCCGCAGACCTCGTCGGTCGCATTCTCGCCTTCCTCGTCCGGCTCTTCGCCCGCGCGCGGAATGTCCTTGCTGTTCTTGCACTCCGGATAACCGGAGCACGCGAGGAACGGCCCGTAGCGCCCCATCTTGACGAGCATCGGCCTGCCGCAGACGCCGCACGGCTCCGCCGCGGGCCCCGACGCCGCGTCCGCCTCCGCCTCTTTGATCGCCTTCCGCGCCTTGTCCAAGTCCGCGCTGAACGGCCCGTAGAAGCCGCGCAGCAATTCAACCCACTCCTCCTTGCCGGCGGCGACCTCGTCCAGGCGCTCCTCCATTCGCTTGGTGAACCGCGCGTCCATAATGTCGGGGAAGTGGGCGACGAGTTGCCTGCAGACGAGTTTGCCGAGGCTCGTCGACCGCAGCGTCCGCCGCTCGCGGTCGACGTACTTGCGCTGAACGATGGTGTTGATCGTGGCGGCGTAGGTGCTGGGGCGCCCGATGCCGTGCTCCTCCAGCGTCCGCACCAAACTGGCCTCCGTGAATCGCGGCGGAGGCTGCGTGAAATGCTGCGCCGGCTCCAGTCCCCGGCAATCCAGCGGCTGCCCGTCGTCGAGCGGGGGCAGGGCGCGCTGACCGCCGCCCTCGTCCTCCGCGTCGGCGGACTCGGACTCGTCGCGCTGCTCCGCGTAGAGCGCGCGGAAGCCCGCGAACCGAACGACGGAGCCCGTCGCGCGGAAGAGATACGCCGGCTTGCCGGGCGCGCCCGCGTCAATGTCGACCCGGGTGGAGTCGAGCACGGCGTCGGCCATCTGGCTGGCGACCATCCGGTTCCAGATCAGTTCGTAGAGGCGCGCCTGATCGCCGGAGAGATGCTGGCGGATGGACTCCGGAGCGCGGCGAATCGCCGTCGGTCTGATCGCCTCGTGCGCCTCCTGCGCGACGGCGGAGCGCGCCGCGTAGCGCCGGGCCGTCTTCGGCAGATATTCCTTCCCCCAGCGCTCCTCGACGTACCGCCGCGTCTCCGCTATGGCGCTCGGCGCGACCTGCGGCGAGTCCGTCCGCATATAGGTGATCAGCCCCTGCCGACCCTCCGCGCCGACGGCGACGCCTTCGTACAACTGCTGCGCCACGCTCATCGTCTTCGTCGCCGAGAAGCCCAGCCGGCGCGACGCCTCCTGCTGCAGCGTGCTCGTGATGAAGGGGGCGGCCGGCCGGCGGTTCACCTGCCGCCGCGTCACCGACGCGACCCGGTAGACCGCGCCATCGAGGTCGGCGAGCACGGCGCTGGCGGACGCCTCGTCCGGCAACTCGATTTCGTCCGGCTCCCCGGCGCGGCGGTTCAGCGCGGCGCCGAACGACGCGCCTTCGCTCGTCGCCAGGCTCGCCTTGATCGACCAGTACTCGACGGGGACGAAAGCGTCTATCGCGTCGTCGCGCTCCACGACGAGCCGCAGGGCGACCGATTGCACGCGCCCGGCGGAGAGGACGGAGCCCGCCTCGACGTTCGCGGCGTCCAGCCCGTCGCTCTGGATACGCCGGTTGATCTCCTGCCCGACGAGCGGCTTGAGCAGCGGGCTGAGTTTGAAGCCGACGAGCCGGTCTTCGATGCGCCGCGCCTGCTGCGCGTTGACGAGTTCCATGTCAATGGCGCGCTCGTTCTCGAACGCCTCCTTGACGGCCTCCTCCGTGATGGAGTGAAAGACGACGCGCCGCACCGGCTTGCTCCGCCAGCCCGCCGCCTCGACGACGTGCCAGGCGATCGCCTCTCCTTCGCGGTCAGGGTCGGTCGCCAGGTAGATGCCGTCGGCGCGGTCGCCCGCCTCTTTGATCTCGCCGACGACTTTGCGCTTGTCGTCCAGGACTTCGTACCACGGCCTGAAGTCTTGCTCGGTGTTCACGCCGAGTTTGCGCTGGGGGAGGTCGCGCACGTGCCCCATCGAGGCTTTCACCGCGTAGTCCCGCCCCAGGAACCTGCCGATCGTGCTCGCCTTCGCCGGCGACTCCACGATCACGAGATTCCGGGCGCCCGCGCCGCCGCCGGAGCGCGCGCTCGCGGTTCGGGGCGATCTCGCCGGAGCGGACGCCTTGCGGGACGCGGACTTCGCCGCGCCAGTTTTCGTTTTGGCTTGGGTTTTCGTTTTCGCAGCCATATATTCAAGATACAGGCTAACGCAAGCCCGTTGTCAAGAGCGCCGGCTCCCGGCGGGCGTCCGCGCGCGAATGTAGTGCATCCGCCCGACCTGCAGAGCGGAGCCCTTCATCTCCATCAGCGCCAGCGCGCTCGTCGCCTGCACGATCGGCACGCCCGCCGCGCGGCTCAGTTCGTCTATGTGGCGCGGCTCGTGCGCCAGCGCCTCCAGCAAACGCGCCTCCTCCTCGGAGTCGGGCGCGGGCGAAAGGCCGGGAAGCGGCTCCGGCGGCGCGACGGCGCGTATGTTCAATTCCTCGAGGACGTCCTCCGCCGACATGACGAGTTTCGCCCCCTCTTTGATCAGCCGGTTCGGCGCGCCGCTGTTCGGCGAGTAGATGCTGCCGGGAACGCACAGGACTTCCCTGTTCTGCTCCAGCGCGGACTTCACCGTGGACATCACGCCGCTGTCCTCCGGCGCCTCGATCACGAGCGTGGCGCGGCTCAGCCCGCTGAGGAGCCGGTTCCGACGCGGAAAGTTCCGCGCGTCAGGCTTCGCTCCGAGCGGGCACTCCGACAGCGCGGCGCCGCTCTCCAAAACGCGCCCCAGCAGCGCCCGGTGCTCCGGCGGATAGACGACGTCCAAGCCGGAGCCCATCACCGCGAGCGTTCTGCCGCCCGCGTCCAACGCCGCCTGATGCGCCACGCCGTCTATCCCCCGCGCCAGCCCGCTGACCACCGTCAGCCCCGAACGCGCCAAGTCTCCGGCGAGATGCTTCGCCGCCTGCTTCCCGTAGGCGGTGGCGCGGCGCGTCCCCACGACCGCGACGCTCAGGTCGTCCCCCGGATCGATCTCGCCCTTCACGTAGAGCACGGGAGGAGGGTCGGCGATGTCGCGCAGCAGGCGCGGATACTCCGGGCTATGCCACGTCAGCGCCGCGACGCCCGCCTTCAGCGTCCGCTCCATTTCGCGCTCCGGCTCCACGACTTTCCGAACCTGCGCGACCGCGTCCACCGCCCCGGTCGTGAGCCCGGCGGCGGCGAGTTCGCTCTCAGGCGCGCCCCACGCCGCCTCCAGCGACCCGAACCGCTCCTCCAGAAGACCGACGCGCACCGGCCCCACCGTCGGCACGAGGGAGAACGCTATCCAATAGGGCAGGTCGCGGCGGTCGTCGGTCACTGCGGACGCCGCTTCCGGATGCGCTCGAGGCGGCGGAGCGCGTAGCCGCGCCACGCGTCGGACAGCCCCTCCAGCGACAGCGCGCGCTCGACGTCCTCCAGCGCGACGCCGGAGGAGTGGCGCACGTCGCTCAGCAGCCGGATGGACGCCCGCGCCGGATGCGGCTCGATGACCTCCGCCGCGTCCCCGGCTTTCACGGCGCCCTCCTGCAAAACGCGGTTGTAGAAGCCGACGCGCCCGCTCTTGCGGAACTTCGCCGCGAAATTCCGCAACCCGACCTTGCGGTCGAGTTTGTAGCAGGGCGAGCGAGGCTTCGTCGCCTGCAGCACGGCCTCGCCGACGCGCCAAACGTCGCCGAAGCATATCACGTCCGACGACGCGCCCTCCACCGTGAGATTCTCGCCGAACCATCCGAACGAAGGCGGCTCGCGGCGCAGTTCCTCCGCCCAATAGGCGTAATCCTCGTAGGCGTAGACGTAGACCGCCGCGTCCGGGCCGCCGTGGACGGCGAGGTCGCCCTGCGCGTCGCCGTCGAGGTTGAGGCGGCGAATCATCACGGGCCCTTCCTGCGGAATCTTGTCAATCGCCGACAGGACGTCGCCCTTGGCGGTTCCCGTCAGGAGACGCGGTTTGGCGGTGTTCACGGATATGAGGCGCATAGGCTTGGCGTTCCGGCGGGGCTATTGTCGCCGTTGCGGGGCGCGGGCGGCAAGGGGCGGGTGGCGCGCCTCGCGGGGGCGGGCTGGCGGAGAGGGCGGGATTCGAACCCGCGAGAGACTTGCATCCCTACACGATTTCCAGTCGTGCCCGTTCGGCCGCTCCGGCACCTCTCCCTAGCGTGGGCGACGCCGAAGCGCGGCGGGGGCGCGTCCGGCGGGGCAAGCGCGTATTGGCGGAGAGAGTGGGATTCGAACCCACGGTGGAGGAGGCCCCCACAACGGTTTTCGAGACCGCCGCCTTAAACCGCTCAGCCATCTCTCCGCGCTGCGCTCCCATTCTAGCACACCCGCTGACCCGGACGGCGCGAGGCGCCGGATCAGGCGGCGCCTCGCCGGGGGAGCGTGGGCGCGGGAGGCGGCTCGCTCCGGCGGACGGGCGGGCCCGTGAGCGTGAGTTCGACGCAGGGCATCGCGTCGAATATCCGGCGGACGCAGTAGAAGGGGCCCCACCAGGGCAGGCGCAGCGCGCGGTTGACGGCCACGGCGCGCAGGGCGCAGCGGATGAGCGCGCGCCGGCTGCCCGGCAGGCGCAGCCAGCGTTGGACGTAGGCGACGAGGGCGGGCGTCCGCTCCTCCCTCGACCGCAAGACGCGGGCGGCGGCGGGGACGGCGAGCCGCGGGGCGCCCTCGACGGTGTAGACGACGACGCTGGGGCTCGCGCCCATATTGGCGACCCAGTCGCGCTTGCCGGGATAGCCGGAGAGGACGATTTTGTCCGCGCCGTTCCAATGGAACGTCGTTTCGAGGATGCGGGGAAGGCCGCTGCGCCGCCCGGCGTGGGAGACGCGGATGACGAAACTCGCGTCGAGGATGCGGCGGAGGGCGTCGGCGTCGGCGTTAGGATGCGCGTCGGCGTCGGGCATAGCGCGGCATTGTAGCGGGCGCGCCGTGGGCGGCGGGTTGGACAGCGCGCGGAGCAGCGCAGGGAGGAGGCCTCCTAACCCCTCGCTGTCTCAATATGCGCCGAACGAGTACACCCCGTTGACCGCGCGGCGCCGGGAGCGTAGGATTGGGGATGGCCGTGCTAGACGGGGAGCTAGCGGTGCCCTGCACCCGAAATCCGCTTCAGCGGGGTTGAACTCCTCTCTAGAGGGTCGGTCTCGGCGCCTCTGGTCAGGACAGCGGACGTTGAGAGCCGGGTCCTGCGCGGCGGAGCCCCGTGAACCGCGTCAGGTCCGGAAGGAAGCAGCGCTCAGCGGCGCGCTCCGGGCGCCGCAGACAAGCCTGGCTCGAGTTCGCCGTCCTAGCGGCTACGCGGCGGGCTCCCGGCTCGACGAGGGGTGCACGGCCTCTTCTACGCAGATCGGAGACGACGCAATGCTGACCACAGCCCTGAAAATCGCCGCGCTCATCGTCGCCGCAATCGCCATCGTCGTCTTCTGGTACGCCGCTCGCGTCGTCATCGGAACGCTCGACGCCATCGAAAGCGTCCAGTCGGGAATGCAGGCGCAGATAGACGGCCTCGTCGAGACCGTCGCCTACCTCCGCGACCAACTGGCGATGCTCTGGGAGTTCCTGCAGACGCTCCTCTCCGACGCCGTCGGCGGCATCGCCGACCGCATCCGCGGCCTCTTCGGGGGCGGCGACGGCTAGCGCGCCTATCCCCGCTCCCCGTAATCGAGATGCCCGCGGCTCGGCGTCGGGTCGCGCTGCCCCTGATACTTGGAGCCCAACTCCGCCGACCCGTACAGCCGCTCCGCCGGCGTCGTCAGCCGCAGAAAGGAGATTTGCCCGATCTTCATCCGGTGGTATAGCGTGATGGGCAGACTGGACACGTTGCTCAACTCCAGCGTCAGCCGCCCCTTCCATCCGGGGTCGACGTACCCGGCGGTGGAGTGAATCAGCAGGCCGACGCGCCCCAGCGAACTCTTTCCCTCCAGCCGCGCCACCAGATCCGACGGCACCTCCACGCGCTCCAGCGTGCTCCCCAGCACGAACTCGCCCGGATGCAGCATAAACGGGTCGTCGTCCCCAATGACGACCTCTTCCGTCAGCCGCTCGTTCATCGAACGCACGTCGATGTACGGAACGCGGTTGTTGCGGAACACGAGAATCGCGCGGCCGAGGCGCAGATCGACGCTGGCCGGCTGGATCGCCCCGTCCGCCAGCGGGTCGATCACGATCCGCCCCGCCGCCAACTCTTCGCGTATCGTCCGGTCGCTCAGCGCCGTCATGTTCCTCTCCCCTCTGCGCGCCCCATTCTAGCAGCGGAGGCGCGGCGCGGGAGATGAATCCGTTCCCCGCCGATCCGGGCAGTGCGACACATGCCCCTTGCGAACCGCCGGAGCAGGCGTGCTATCGTCTCTGCTAGACTCATTGAGAAGGAGGCCAGCAATGGTCGTAGCGGAGAAGCCCCGGCCAATCACGGCGCCGCAGGTCGTGCCGGCGCGGGAGCATCGGCTCGTGCACGGAGACTCGCTCGTCCCGTCTCTCCTCGCGCCGGAGAGCGTCGACCTGATCGTCACCTCCCCGCCGTACAACGTCGGGAAGGCTTACTCCGGGGACGAGAGCGACGACGGCGTGTCCTACGCGGATTACCGGGAGTTCACCTACAACTGGCTGCGGAACTGCTACGAGTGGACGCGGCCCACGGGCCGGATCTGCGTCAATGTGTCCTTGGACAAGAACAAGCACGGGAAGCAGCCGCTCTCGGCGGACGCCACCTGCCTTGCGATGGACGCCGGCTGGCAATACCACGCCACCATCGTGTGGAACGAGGGAAACATCTCCCGCGCGACGGCGTGGGGGAGTTGGAAATCCGCCTCCGCGCCGCACGTGATCGCCCCGGTCGAGACCGTCATCGTCCTCTACAAGGACAGTTGGAAGAAGGAGCCGCGCGGCTGCAGCGACATCACTGCGGCGGAGTTCAAGAACTGGGTCAAGGGCATGTGGACGTTCAACGGCGAAAGCGGGAAGCGCATAGGGCACGAGGCCCCCTTCCCGCGCGAACTGCCCAAGCGGTGCATCAAGTTGTTCTCGTTCGTCGGGGACGCGGTGCTGGATCCGTTCGTGGGCAGCGGCACGACGATGATCGAGGCGATCGCCAACAACCGCGTAGCCATAGGCGTGGAGAAGGAAGAGCGCTACCACCGCCTCGCGTCGGAAAGGATAGAGCGCGAATGCAAACTGCAATTGCCTTGACCAACATAAAGAGCGTAGCGGCAGCCGCCTACCTCAGCGCGATAAGCAAAGTGAGCGGCTACGCGCTGCCTCACGAGTTCGTCCGCGACCTCTACGACGCCTACAAGGGGAATAACTCCAAGACGTCGAACACCGTCAACGGGGCGGTCTTCGAGTTGGCGATCTGCGAAACCCTCGTCAGGGCGGGGATTACGCCTTTCTACCACCAAGCCAAATTCGCCTTCGCTCCCATCGTGGACTTCGACATTGTGTGCTACCACCCCGAACGCCCGGTCGTTCTGTCCGCGAAGACATCCTTGAGGGAGCGTTACAAGCAAGCAGCCTTCGAGGGCTACCTTCTGAAAGGAATCTATGGCGCCGCTCAGTCTTACCTGCTTACCTTATCTGAAGAATATAAGAGTATTCGGGCGAAAATCCAAAACGAAACGATTGTTGGCTTGACCGATTGCTTGCGCGCGGACTCGCCTGAGTACGATGAACTCCTAAAGAGAATTAAGGCGATCCGCTTCGCCGAAGCCGTGCCTGTGGTTCCCTTGTCGGGGAAATTGGTGCGATAGCCCCGCTTACAGCAACCGGCTCGCCGCGAGTTCCAGCCGCTCTCTCGCCATGCGGACGTATTCAGGCGCCTTCTCAATGCCAATCCAGTCAACGCCCGCTTGCTCGGCCGCTATGGCCGTGGAGCCGCTGCCCAAGAACGGATCCAAGACCGGCCCCGCTCCCACGGATTGGATGCACCGCGCGGCCAACGCGACCGGGAAGGGCGCGGGATGCGAGGTGTTGCGCTCCTGGTTGATCCGCCAAACGGACCCTAATGCGTTCGCTTTCGGAGCCAGTGCGAAATCGGGCTTGGCGATCAAGTAGATGACCTCATAGTCCGGCAAGAAGTAGCCCGGGTTCCAGTTGAACCCGCCCGCCCTGTGCCAAATAATGATCTGTCGAACGGGAAACCCTTCGACGATCTCGCGGCGGTCTTGGAGCAACCCGTTCTGAACGCGCCATTTGTGATTGTAGAAGATCGCGCCGTCGGGACGAAGCAGGCGCATCATTTCCGACAAGCATTCTCTCTGCCACGCGACGTAGTCGGCGTAAGGCAGCGCGTCTCCGTGCGAAGCGTACCCCTGCCTGATCGCGGCGTTGGGCCACCGCCCCCTTTGCTTGCCCTTGAGCCCACTGCCCGTGCTGTTCATAAGGTTGTACGGCGGAGAGGTGACGACGACCCGCGCGGACTCGTCCGGCAGCGTCCGCATAACTTCCAAGCAGTCGCCTTCGTATATGACGCCCCGAAGACCCTTCGGCGGGACGGCCAACTCCCCCTCATCGGTTGTCAGGTCGCTCAGTGCCGTCATGCTCTTCTCCCTCTGCGCGCCCCATTCTAGCAGCGGAGCGAGTACGATAGGCGGGAACGAACGGGGACGCGAGAGGCGCCGATGAAGCATCCGTGGGCCAACGCATTCGTCCTGCTGCTCGCGGCGGGGTCGCTCATCACGGGCTATTTCGCGTTCGCGGCGGGCGAGCCGGGGCAGGCGTGGCACGTATCCGCGCACCGCGTCGCGGGCTTCGCCGTCGTCGCCGTCCTCGCGTGGAAGTTGCCGAACGTCGTCCGCCCGCTGAAGCGGCGCTGGGGCGCGTGGACGGGGCAAGACTGGCTCGCCGTCGCCGCGCTTGCGCTCCTGCTGACCGACGTCCTGCTCGGCGTCGCGTGGGCGCATCTTGGGAAGTTTTCCTACCTCGGCGGCTCCGGCGTGACGTGGCACGCGCTGCTCGCGCTCCTCATCGCGCCGATGATCCTGCTCCACGTTATGCGCTACCGCAAACTGCTCCGCCCGCGCTACTGGGCCGAGCGGCGCTCCGCGCTCCGAATCGCCGGTCTCGCCGTCGCGGGCGCGCTCCTCTGGCAAGTCGGGGCGCGGCTGAACGGGGCGACCGGCCTCGCGCAAGCCAAGCGCTTCACCGGCTCCTACCCCGCAGGCGACTTCACCGGCAACGCCTTCCCCACGACCTCATGGTTCAACGACGAGGCGCCCGCGGTCGACCGCGACGCATGGACGCTCGAGATAGCCGGCGCGGTGGACGCTCCGCTGGCGCTTCGCTACGCCGACCTGCCGGCGGACGCGGAGGAGACGGCGCTGCTCGACTGCACCGGCGGCTGGCATTCGACGCAGACGTGGCGGGGAGCGCGACTCGGCCCGCTGCTCGCCCGCGCCCGCCCGCATGCCGCCGCCGCGAGCGTCACGGTGACGTCGGCGACAGGCTACTACCGCCGTTTCCCGCTCCGTCGAGCCGAGGGCTTGCTGCTGGCGACGCGAGTCGGCGGCGAGCCGCTGTCGGTCGGGCACGGCGCTCCGCTGCGCCTCGTCGTCCCGGGCAAACGCGGCTTCGAGTGGGTGAAGTGGGTGACGCGCATCGAGGTCAACACGACGGGCGCGTGGCTCCAGCCTCCGCTCCCGCTGCAATAGGCGGCTCTGGTAGCATAGGAGCGCGGGGACAGCCCGCCGGAGCCGGACGATGCGCACGCTGGAGGTCGCCGAGGCCCAAGCGCGATTCGCGGAACTGATCCGCGACGTCGAGCGCGGCGAATCCGTCGCCATAGCCTGCGACGGCAAGACGGTGGCGCGCCTCGCCCCAGCGCCCCAGGAGCGGGACGCCGCATCGCGCGGCGAGGCGTTGACCCAATTCTTGCGCGAGAAAGCCGCATGGAAGCCGGTGAACGTCACGCGGGAGGAGATTCTCGCTTGGATCCATGAAGGCCGCAAGGGGTGAGCACAGCAGACGCTCGCCGCTCCCGCTGCAATAGGCGGTTCTGGTAGCATAGGAGCGCGGGGACAGCCCGCCGGAGCGGACGATGCGGACTCTGGAGGTCGCGGAGGCGCAAGCGCGATTCGCGGAACTGATCCGCGACGTCGAGCGCGGCGAATCCGTCGCCATAGCCTGCGACGGCAAGACCGTGGCCCGCCTCGCCCCTGCGCCGCAGGAGCCCGCGCGCCCGCCCCTCTCGGAAGAGGAGGTCGAAGCCGCTATGGAGCGGTTGAGGAAGTTGCGGGAGGAGTTGAAGCCCGCCGGCATCACGCGAGAGGAGATACTCGCCTCGATCCACGACGGACACAAGATATGAGCATCGTGCTCGACGCTTCCGCCGCCGTCGCCGCAATTCTCGAGAGCGAGACGACGCCGCAGGTCGCGGCTCCTTATCAGCGCATTCTTATTGAGGGAGCATTCGTTCCGCGACTCTGGCATTTCGAGGTGCGGAACGCCGTTATCTCCAACGAACGGCGGGGACGCATATCGCTTGATCAAGCGGCGCAAACGGCGGCGGCGCTCAATGGACTGCCGGTGACCACCGACGATTCGCCCGATCTCGACGCGGCGATGACGCTCGCCCGGGCGCATGGCCTCTCCTTCTACGACGCGCTCTATCTGGAGTTGACGCTTCGGCGCGAGGCCGTTCTCGTCAGCCTGGACGCCGCCTTGCTCCGCGCCGCTCAACGGGAAGGCGCGGCGACGCTCTAGCAGGCGCCTGAGCCTGCGACGGCGTCCGCCTCTATCTCGACCAGCATCTCCGGGTCCGCGAGGCGGGGCGTCTCCACGAGCGTCGAGGCGGGGCGGACGGCTCCGAACGCCTCGCGGTGGGCGCGGGCGACCGCCTCCCAGTCCGCGATGCTCACGACGTAGATTCGCGTCCGCGTCACGTCGGCGAGCGAGGCGCCGGCTTGCCGGAGCGCCGTCTCGATGTTTCGCAGCGTCTGCGCCGCTTGCGCGTAAGCGTCGCCCTTCCCGACGACCTCGCCGTCGTCTCCGGTGGCGGCGGTTCCCGACACGTACACGGCGGAGCCGGCGCGGACGGCGCGGGAGAAGCCGACGCGGTCTTCCCACGGGCTGTTGCCGGAGACGTTGACGCGCGGCATCGCTAGTAGAAGACGGAGCGCGAGTTCCCGCCCGCCGGCGCGACGGCCTCGCCGGTGATGCAGCCCGCTTGCCGCGAGCAGAGGAACGCGACGACGGAGGCGACCTCCTCGGCGGTGACGAGGCGGCGGATGGCGTTGTTCTTGGCGATGCGTCCCTCGGCCTCCTCCGGCGTGATTCCCTCGCGCTTGGCGGTCTCTTGCAGCCGCTCCACCAGCGCGGTCGTCCGGCTGACGGCGGGGTGGACGGCGTTAACGGTGATGCCTTTCGGCCCGAGTTCCTCGGACAGCACCTTAGTGAAGTTCATCACGGCGGCGTTCCGCATTCCTCCGCTGACGCCGGCGGCGTTGCGCGCGGCCATGCCGTCCATATTCACGATGCGCCCCCATCCGGCGCGCTCCATATAGGGGGCGGCGGCCCGGGCGCAGCGGAGGTAGCCCATAATCTTCACCTCGAAGTCGCCGCGCAGCATCGCCTCGTTCAACTGGGCGAGCGAGTCCGGCCCGCCGGTTCCGCCGACGCGGGCGGCGTTGTTGACGAGGATGTCAAGCCCGCCGAGCGCGTCGGCGGCGTCCGCGACGAGGCGCGTTACGTCGTCCGCGACGCCGGTGTCGGCGCGGAAGCCGAACGCCTGCGCGCCGGACTCCGACGCGATGCGCGCCGCCGCCTCTTGCGCCGCGTCGCCGTCGCGAGCGCAGAGCGCAACGCTCGCGCCTTCGCGGGCGAGTTCGAGCGCGGTCGCGTAGCCGATGCCTCGCGTTCCGCCGGTCACCAGGGCGCGTTTGCCCGTCAGTCCGAGGTCCATAGATTCGCCCTCCGTTCAGCCGCCTGGTTCCGCTCAGGGCGCGGGGGCCGGCGGCGGGTTGGAGTATATCGCGCAGGCGGGCATCGGTTCGCCGGAGACCTCGCCTCCCGTCCCCAGCGCCCTCTCCCGCCGCTTTCGCGGCATCCTCTCCCGTTATAGGGAGAGGGGGAATTCGGCGCTTGCGCGCCGCTAATGGGGCGAGGTTCCCGCCCTCGCGAGAATGACGGTTGAGGGGCGCTGGCGCGCCGGCCAATGGGGCGAGATTCCCGCCTACGCGGGAATGACGGTCGTGGGGCGCTTGCGCGCCGCAATGGGGCGAGATTCCCGCCTTCGCGGGAATGACGGTCGTGGGGCGCTTGCGCGCCGCTAATGGGGCGAGATTCCCGCCTACGCGGGAATGACGGTCGTGAGGCGCTTGCGCGCCGCAATGGGGCGGGATTCCCGCCTACGCGGGAATGACGGTCATGGGGCGCTTGCGGGCCGTCCGAAGGGAGGCGAGATTCCCGCCTACGCGGGCAGGGCGGTCATGGGCGGGAGGGGCGTTTTTCGGCCAAAGACAACGTTATGACATTAGGGCGTTGCAAATTGCGTTCCGTTGTGATAATCTAATGACAGATTCAAGTCGCATAGGCGACTCAACCGGCTGAGGAAGGAGGCTGCAGACATGATGACGACGGCGGAGCGGGAGGCGCAAGGGGCGAATGACAGGGAGCGTTTGGAGCGGGAGGCGCAAGGGGCGAGTGGCAGGGAGCGCTGGGAGCGGGAGGCGCAAGGGGCGAGTGGCAGGGAGCGCTGGGAGCGGGAGCGGCTGCTGGAGTCGCTGGAGGCGTATCGGCGCGGGCTGGTCGACGCGCCGTTGGTGCAGAAGTTCGCGGTGAGCCGCGCGGTCTCGCCGAACGAGGGCCGTCCGCTGACGGTGGTCGCGTCGGAGGAGTCGGAGGACCGGCTCGGCGACGTGGTGCGGGCGGACGGGTGGGACTTGCAGGCGTACCGGCGGAATCCGGTGTTTCTGTGGGCGCACGACTACACGCGGACGCCCATCGGACGCAGCGCGTGGGTCGGGGTGGAGGGCCCGCGCTTGACGGCGACGCTGGAGTTCGCGCCGACGGATTTCGCGAGGGAGGTCGAGACGCTCTACCGGCAGCGGTTTCTGCGGGCGGTGAGCGTGGGGTTTCGGGCGCGGGCGTTCTCGTTCCGCAAGGCGAGGGACGGGGCGGTCGAGGGGATCGAGTACAAGGAGCAGGAGTTGCTGGAGTTGAGCGCGGTGCCCGTGCCGGCGAATCCCCACGCGCTGGCGAAGGCGCTGGACGGCGGGCTGAGCGCGCCGCGGCTTCGGCCTCTGTTCACGTTCGACGCGCCGTCGGCGCCTCTCGGCCCCGAGGACGCGGAGCGCGTGCTGAGCGAGTTGCGGCGCTTGCGCCGGATGGTCGCCTAACGCGGAACGGCATAACGATGCAAGGAAAGGCCCCCGGCGGAGCCTGGGGAGAAGGAGGAGACGGCATGAAGATCGTTCGGATGGTTCGGAGGGCGGTTCAGGCGGCGCGGCTGGTGGACGGCCTGTGCCGGGTCGCGCCGGAGGCGGCGGACGCGCTGGAGAGCGGGGCGCGCCTGATGCAGGAGGCGGTGCGGTCGGCGCCGGACGGGCTGACGCTCGGCGAGCGGTCGGCGCTCGCGGAGGCGGCGCGTCGGTTCGGCGAGGAACTCGCGCAGGCGGTCGAGGCCGCCCCGGTCGCGGGGGAAAGGAGGCAGGGGTAGGTTCCTCGCCTGCGCGGGGAGGGCGCAGGGGTAGGTTCCCGCTTTCGCGGGAATGACGAGGCCCCGGGGGGCATAGGGAGACGGGGCTTCGCCCCGTCTTGGGGGCGAGATTCCCGCCTACGCGGGAATGACGGCAGGGAGGGCCGCGCGGCGGCAAAAGGATAGGTTCCCGCTTTCGCGGGATGACGAGAGAGAAATCCGAAGGAGGATAACGATGGCGACGATGGACGAGATGCAGAAGGAGATCGTGGAGACGCAGGAGTTCGTGCGGGAGCGGCTCGGCCCCGTTACGAAGGAGTTGACGCTGATGCGGGAGGAGCAGCAGCGGCTGTCGGCGGAAGTCCGGCGCGTTCTGGAGCGGGAGCGCGAGACGCGGCGGGAGGAGGTGCTGCGGAAGGGCGCGAACGGGCGGCTGCGCGCCCGCGGCGGGAAACTCGACGGGTTCGACCTGCTCGACCTCGCCGTGATGCGGAGCCTGCTCGCGGCGCAGCAGGCGCGCCCGCACGACTACGACCCGCGCTCGCTCAGGGCGTGGGAGGAGAGCGTGACGAAGGCGATGGACTCCGTCACGGCGGGGTCGGGCGACGAACTCGTCCCGCAGGAGGAGGCGCGGCAGTTGTGGGCGGACGTGAACGTCGGCACCGCCGTCGCCTCGCTCTTCGAGACGGTGACGATGCCGACCAACCCGTTCGACGTGCCGCTCCAGTTGGGGGACGTCAACTGGTATCCCGGCGCGGCGAACACGGCGCCGACGGGAACCGACCTCGCGACGGCGAAGCAGACGCTGACGGCCTACGAACTCGTCGGGATGGTGCCCTGGGCCTACGAACTCGAGGAGGACGCGGTGATCGCGATGATGGCGGAGGTGCGGAGCACGCTGATCCGCAACGCGGCGCAGGCGCTCGACGACGTCATCCTCAACGCCGACGCGTCCGCGACGGGGAACGTGAACTACGACGGCGGGACGCTGACGGCCTCCACGGCGGGGTCGGCGCACTACCTCGTCGGGTTCGACGGCCTCGTGCACCAGCCGCTGGTGGACAACGCCTCGATGAGCAACAACTTCAACGCCGTCCCCTCGGCGGACATGTTCAACAAGTTGCGGCGGCTGATGGGCAAATACGGCCTGCGCCCGTCGGAACTCGCCTTCATCACGGACGTGCCGACGTACATCGGGATGCAGACGCTGGACGCCTTCCAGACGATCGACAAGTTGGGCCCGCGCGCGACGCTGCTGACGGGGCAGTTGGGGTCGGTCGAGGGCGTCCCGGTGATCGTGTCGGAGCAGTTGCGGACGGCGGACGCGGACGGCAAGGTGACGTCGGGCGGGAACTCGGCGGGCGCGGGGCGGCTGCTGCTGGTGAACCGGACGCAGTGGCGCAAGGGCTTCCGGCGCGAGTTGCTGATCGAGACGGACCGGGACGCGCGGAAGCGGCAGAACGTGATGGTCGTGAGCATGCGGGTGGCGTTCGCGGAGCGGACGGGCTCGCGCAGTTCGGCGAAGCACACGGCGCTGCACTACAACGTGAAGAGCCCGGCGTAGCGCCGCGCCGCTCGACGCGGGGGCTGGACGGGGGGAGGGCGCGAATGCGCCCTCCCCTTTTTTGCGTTGGCGTTGGCGGCCCGGACGCGGACGCCTGCAGAGCGCTACAATCGCGGCCTGGGCTCGATTCCTGATGAAAGGATGCCGCGCGGCTGATGACCGATTCCTCCGCTCCGACGCCGAATTCGCCTCTGAACGAGGCCGCAGCCGTCCTGGGGCGACATTGGTCTCTCTTCGTTGCGTTAGGGCTGTTTCTGCTGGTCGGCTTGGCCGTTTTGGACGATTACGGCGTGTCGCCGGACGAAGGAATCCACTGGTTTCACGCATCTGCGACGGCGGATTACGTTCTGGGCAACAGTGAAGACATCCTTCAACTCCCGGACAGGACATACGGGATGGGATTCAGATTGCCGCTTGCATTCGCCGAACGCGTCGTGCTCGACGACATCCGCGCCTTATATATCGTTCGCCATTTAGTTACGCACCTCTTTTTCTTAGCGGGCGGGTTATTCGCATATCTGCTCGCACTGCGGCTTTTCAGCGGCATGCCGCTGGCGCTGGTCGTTGCGCTGCTGTTCCTGCTGCATCCAAGACTGTACGTTCATTCATTCGTGAATGCCCAAGACATCCCGTTTCTCGTTATGTTCATCATTGCGCTGTTCCTCGTTCATTGGGCGTTCAAGAGAGATAATCTGTGGGTGTTCGCGCTCCTGGGAGCGGGGGTTGGAATGCTGATGAACATCAGAGTTGTGGGAGCGCTGCTGATTCTCGCGATACTAGCGATGCGCGGATTCGACTTATTGACGGCGTCCGGACCAGACGAGCGGAAGCGTGTTATGGCAAGCGTATGGGCTTTCGTTCTCGCAGGGACGCTGACGCTATATGCGGCTTGGCCATATCTGTGGGGCGACGCGATTGGCCGTTTCGTCGAATCGTTCGCGCATCTGAGCCGGTACGACGTGATATTTGATTTCTTGTTCAGAGGGACAACGGTTTCATCCGGCGACCCGCCTGCAGATTACGTCCCGGCGTGGTTCTCCATAACGGCGCCGCCGCCCGCGCTGTTGCTCGGTTGCATAGGCGCGCTCACGCTCGTTTGGCGAGGAGGAGCGCGTCCTCGCGCCGGCCTTCGGAACACGCGCCTGCGCTTTGGCCTGCTGCTAGTCGGCAGTTTCGTCGCGCCCATCGCCGCAGTGATACTTCTGCGCTCCACCCTCTACAACGACTGGCGGCACCTGTATTTCCTCTGGGCGCCGTTCTCGCTGCTGGCGGCGTTCGGCCTGCATTGGCTATCCGGCGCCTTCGCGCAACGGCGGGCGCGGGCGATGGCCTACGGCGCGGCGGGAATCGGCGTAGGCGCGGTGGTGGTCTCCATGGCTCTTCTGCATCCGAACCAGCAGATCTATTTCAACTTCATTGAGGACAGAGTCACGCAGGACCGGCTGAGCGAGCGCTACGTTATGGATTATTGGAATCTCTCGCTATACGAACTCTACAGACATCTCTTGAATGAGGAGCCGTCAACCCTGACTATCCAATACCACGCCTACGGCCGACTAGGTAATCTAAATCTTCTCCCTGAGTCCGACCGCGAACGGGCAAGCGTCGTGAACCCGGCGCTCGCCGATTTCTCCATCAGAGCGGGCAGGCCGGAGGACGGCGCGGAAACGCTGCGGACAATCGAGGTCTACAACAACGCGCTCTTCGCTCTCGTGAGAGAGCAACCGGGAGAAAATCCCTTCCCCGCGGCCTATGAGACGGCGCTCTCCCTCGACCCAATCGTCCGATCAGGCTTCGACCTGTACGCGATCAATCGCGTGTTGACCTACGTGAAAGAGCCTTGCGATGCGGACGACTTCGGGGGTGACTTCTTTTTGCGATTCTACCCCCTGTCCCCGGATAACCTGCCCGAAGAATGGCGATGGGCAGGCTATGAGGAAACGCGGTTCTGGTTCCTTGAACGCGGTTCTCTGTTCGACGGAAAGTGCGTGGCGTTGGCGCCGCTGCCGGACTATCCCGTATTGAACGTCCTCGCAAGTCAGCGCAAGGGATACTCCAATACGAGATACTGGGACGCGCTGTTCCCTCTAGCGGCGGAGGCGCATTACGCGGCCTACGAAGCCGCAGAGGGCAGAGACCCGGACGCTCGCGCAGCGTTTGATCTCTATTTAGACAGGCAAGCGCGAGCGCTGATCTACGTCAAAGAGCCGTGCGCTTCGTCCGACGTCGAGCGCAAGTTCTTTCTGCATATCGCGCCGGAGCGCGTAGCCGACCTCTCCGAGGATCGGCGCGAGTCCGGCTTCGACAATTTGGATTTCGAATACTTTACGCGGGGCATTCTGTTCGACGGCAAATGCGCGGCGGTCTTGCCGCTGCCGGACTACGCGATTGAGCGCTTGCGGACGGGGCAGTTCACGAAAGAGGGAAGAGAGACATGGGAGGCGGCGGTCGCGTTCGGCGGGTAGGCTAGCCGGCCTGCGCCATCGAGCGCGCTATCGCCGCCGCTTCCCGCAGCGACGCGGCGACCGGGACGCCCTCCGGCGGAGACTCGATGGACAGGGCGCGGCGAACGAGCACGGGCGCGACGCCGGCGTTTTGCGCGCCCCGAACGTCGGTGAACACGCTGTCGCCGATATGGACGGCCTCCGACGGTTCGACTTGCGCCAGTTCCAAGGCGCGCCGAAAAATGCGCGCGTCCGGCTTGCCGACCATAACGTCGAGCGTTGTGACGCGCACCGTCAGCAGATGTCCGATCCCGAACCCGTCCAAGTGGTCGTCCAGGCTCATGCCGATGTTGGAGATGACGCCGAGCGCAAGCCCTAGTCCGCGCAGTTCCTCGAGCGCGTCCTTCGCGTCGGGGAACAGGGCGAGGTCGGACGGCGCGTCGAGGAGGCGGCTCCAGACGCGCGCCGCCGTCTCGATGCTCACGTCCGCCGCGCCCGCGCCGGCGAGGATCCTGCGCTCGTACTCGGCGTAGAAGGCGTCGCGCTCCGCTTGCGGTCGCCCGTACACGAGGTCGCGGGCGTTTTCGGCGTCCATATAGGCGTTGGCGGCGGCGTAGGCGCGGATAATGGCGGAGGGATCGAGAACGATGCCCTCGGCCGCCGCCGCGTCCCGCTGGATGTAGTGCGCCTGCGGCCAGTCCGCGAGCGTGCCGTAAAAATCGAAGAAGACGGCGCGTATCATAGGGAGAGGTTATCAAAGGGGGCCGCGCTGAGCATCGCGTCCGGTCTGCTGCGCTCCGCGCTCGATCTGCTGCTGCCGCGCCGATGCCTCGGATGCGGCGCCGGCGGGGCGTATCTGTGCGAGACCTGCGCGGAGAGCGCGGAGCGGCCCCGGCCGGAACGCCCGCCCGAAGGCGGCCCGCTCGAGGATATTCTCGCTCCGTTCGCTTACGCGGGCGTTCCCCGCGAGGCCGTTCGCCGCTTGAAGTATCACGGCGCGCGGGCGCTCGCGCCCGATATGGCGAAGCCGATGACCCGCGAACTTGCGCTGGCCGCGCCGCCGCCGTTCGCGCTCGCGCCCGCTCCGCTGCACGCGAAGCGCTTGCGCGAGCGGGGCTACAACCAGGCGGAACTGCTGGCGCGGGAGGTCGCCGGCGCGCTGGGCGCGCCGTTGCTGACCGGCGTAATCAAGCGCGAGCGCGACACGCCCCCGCAAGTCTCGATGGCGAACTTCGCGGAACGCTTGGCGAACGTTCGCGGCTCGTTCGCGCCGGTTCGGCGCGTCGACGGCGGGACGGCGGTCTTGGTGGACGACGTCGCGACGACAGGCGCGACGCTGTCGGCGGCGGCGCAGGCGCTCCGCGAGGCGGGGGCGGAGCGCGTGTATGGCCTCGCGTTCGCGCGGGACACGCAATAACCCCCGGCGCTGCGTTGCGCGGAGCGCGCCGGCTCCCCTACGATAATTGCTCCCGCAAGCGGTCTTGCGCCGCCTGCGGCGGCGGACGAAAGGAACGAGGCGAATGGGGCGAATCGCAATTATCGGGGGAACGGGGCCGGAGGGGCGCGGTCTCGCGCTGCGCTTGGCCATGGCGGGGCGCGACGTCGTCATCGGGTCGCGCGACCCCTCCCGCGCCGCGGACGCCGCGTCGGGGCTGACGGAGGGGCGCGAGGGGCTGGCGGTCAGCGGGGCGGCCAACGCGGACGCGGCGCGGGAGGCGGACGCCGTTCTGCTGGCGGTTCCGTTCGAGGGGCTGCGCCCTACGGCGGAGGCGCTGCGCTCGGAACTCGCGGGGCGCTTGGTCGTGAGCATCGTCGCGCCGATGGAGTTCGCGGACGGGCAGATGCGGGCGGTCGGCGTGCCCGAAGGGTCTGCGGGGGAACTGACGCGGGATCTGCTCCCGGATAGCCGCGTGGCGTCCGCGTTCCAGAACCTGAGCGCCCGGGATCTGTTGCGCGCCGAGCGTCCGCTGGAGGGCGACGTCGCCGTCTGCGCCGACGATGAGCGCGCTCGGCGGGAGACGCTCGAGATCGCGGAGGCGATGCCGTCGCTGCGGGGGGTGGACGCGGGCCCGCTCGCCAATTCGCGCTACGTCGAGGAGTTGACCGCGCTTCTCGTGAACGTCAATCGCATTCACAAGGCGCATAGCACGATCCGTTTCCTGGGGCTCTAGGCGGCGGGAGCGCGAGGGAGTCGAACCCTCCCCGAACCAGGAAGCTGGCCCGGCAACGGTTTTGAAGACCGCGAAACCCACCGGGGCCCATCCGCTCCCTCACCGCAACGCCGGCAGTATACCGGACGGCGCGTTCGGTTGCGCGGCGCGCGGGGATAACGACGCCCCATTTTATCCCATGACGGCCTGATTCCTGCATTTTACTCAATTCATTGAGTAAAATTACTCAATACTGCTTGACAAAATACTCAATGCATTGAGTAAAATTACTCACTATGGTGAGTAACCCGAATAACGCCTATGTCCGCCCCTACGCCGGGGAGTTGGCCAACCGCGTCATGGAGCCGCGCCGCTTCATGCAGGCGCTCGCCGGGGCGCGTCAGGTCGGCAAGACGACCCTGGCTACGCAGGTCGCCAAAAGCCTCCCCATCAAGTACTGGTACGCGAGCGCGGACGAGCCCACGCTGCGCGGAGCGCCGTGGATCGAGCAGCAATGGGAAATCGGGCGGGCGCTGGCGGGAGAATCCGGCGGCGAGGGCGCGCTGCTCATCCTGGACGAGGCCCAGAAGATCACGGGGTGGTCGGAGACGCTCAAGCGCCTCTGGGACGAGGACACGCGGGCGGGCAGGCCGCTCAAGGTGATGCTCCTCGGCTCCGCGCCGCTGCTCGTCCAGCGCGGCCTTAGCGAAAGCCTTGCGGGGCGGTTCGAACTCCTGCAACTCCCCCATTGGAGTTACCCCGAAATGCGCGCCGCCTTCGGCTGGACGGTCGATCAGTACGTCTTCTTCGGGGCGTATCCGGGCGCGGCGTCGCTCGCCGGCGACCACGCGCGCTGGGCGAGTTACGTCCGTGACTCGCTCATCGAGCCTACGATCTCGAGGGACGTGCTGCTGCTCTCGCGCGTGGACAAGCCCGCGCTGCTGCGCCGGCTCCTCGAATTGGGGTGCGCCTACTCCGGGCAAATCCTTTCCTACACGAAGATACTCGGCCAGTTGCAAGACGCCGGCAACACGACCACGCTCGCGCACTACCTGGATTTGCTGAGCGGCAGCGGGATGGTGGCGGGCTTGCAGAAATACGCCGGGGGCGAGGCGCGCAGACGGGCGTCCAGCCCCAAACTGCAAGCGCTCAACACCGCCCTGATGACGGCGCAGTCGGGGCTTACGCCGGAAGAAGCGCGGGCCGACGGCGGCTTTTGGGGGCGGCTCGTCGAATCCGCAGTCGGCGCGCACCTGGCGAACGCCGCCGCCGCCGAGCGCTTCCGCCTCTACTACTGGCGCGAGCGGAACCGCGAGGTGGACTTCGTCGTGATGGACGGACGGCGGACGGTCGGCATCGAAGTGAAAAGCGGCAGAGTCCGCGAGACGCCCGCAGGCATGGAGGCGTTCTCCAAAGCCTTCCCCTCCGCCCGCGCGTTGCTCGTGGGCGGAGACGGCATCCCCGTCGAGGACTTTCTGGCGATGCCCGTCCGCAACTGGCTGAACGCCTAACGAAAGCGCCCGGCGCTCCGCTATAGGAGCGCCGGGCGCATCGCATCGACGCTGATCCGCGGCTTACTCCGCGCCCAGAACCTTGTCGATCTTCTTCTTCAGCACGGCTTTGGGCGCCGCGCCCACGACGTTGTCGGCCACCGCGCCGTCCTTGAACAGCAGCAGCGCGGGGATGCTGCGGATGCCGAACTGCATCGCCGTCCGCGGGTTCGCGTCCACGTCCAACTTGGCGAACGAGAACTTCCCCTCGTACTCGTCGGCCAGTTCGTCCACGACCGGCGCGATCATCTTGCACGGCCCGCACCAGTCGGCCCAGAAGTCCACCAGCACGGGCATCTCGCTCTTCAGCACCGACGCCTCGAAATCGGCGTCGGTCACGGCTTCGGGTTTCGCCATCGTCAGACCTCCCTTCGCTCCCGCCGGACTCGAGCGCCGGCGCGCATCCTCTTATCAGTATACGCCATATACGCCATCAGCATACCCCCGCCGCCATGCGCTTATCGTCGCGCCCCGCCGCCGTCCGCCGCGCCCACGAACGCCCATAGGTCGCCCGCGCCCATCGGAAAATGCGGAACGAAGCCCGTCACCCGGTCGCTGAGCGCCCATCGCTCCGCCGCTCCCGCCGCCATAAAGAACAACGCCTCGCTCAGGATGACGCGCTGTATCTCTCGCGCCAACTCCGCGCGCGCCGCTCCGTCCGTCTCCGTCGCCTGACGCTCGATCAGCGCGTCCAACTCCGCCGTCCCGTCCGTCACGTTGAACGCTCCCCGCGAGTGCGCCAGCCCGAGCAGAAATCCGTTCGGCGCGTCGGCGGGCGGCATCGGGCCGACGAAAGCGTCGTAGTCGCGCTCTTCCCAAACGCGGCGCAAGTAGGCCGCCCTGCTCAGAACCTCCGCATCGACGTCAAACCCGGCCGCCTCCAGTTGCGCGCCCAAAAGCCTCCCGTGCGCGACGCGCGCCTCCCCGAAATTGGCGACGACGAGCCTTACCCGCCGCCCGCCGCCCGCCCGCTCCAACGTCCGCCGCGCCCGCGCCGCGTCCCCGAACGCGGACGCGAACTCGTCCTCGCCGATGATCCAGCGCTCGTCGGCGAGCGGGACGCCCGCCGACGCCGACCCGACGCCGAGCGTTGCCTCCAACGCCTCCTGCGGCGAGAGCGCGAGAAACGCCGCCCGCCGAACCTCTCTATCGTCAAACGGCGGGCGCGCCGCGTTTAGGCCGAAGAGCGTTCCCCTCCCGCCCGGACGCTCCACGACCGACGACGAAAACCCCGCTTCCTCGAGCGCGGGCCAGTCCGATTCCGATGCTTGCGCCATATCGACGCGCCCTTGCAGAAGCAGCCGTGCCGTCAACGGCCTGTTCGCAGCCGGATGAAACTCGATGCTCTCCGCTTTCACGCCGGTCGCGTGCCCCTCCCATGCCGTGAGCGTCGCTTGGCCGGACGCGCTCCGCCGATAGAGCCATGGGCCCGCGCCCGCCACCGGCTGCGTCCGAGCGTCCACGCCGTCCAGCGTCTCCGGCGCGAGGACCGCCGCGTAAGGGCTCGCCAGTTTCAGCGGCAAGTCCGGGTCGGGGTAGCGCAGATTGAACCGGACGCCGCGCTCGCCCCGCGGCTCCGCGCTCTCGACGGCGTCGAACAGCGCCGCATGCGGACGACCGGGCTCGCGCATGCGGTTGAAACTGAACACGACGTCCTGCGACGTAACCGGCCTCGACGCGAATCCCTCCGCCGGTTGCCATCGCGCGTTGGGGCTGAGGGCGAAATCGAGCGTCGCCGCGTCCGTGAACCTCCACGACTCGCATAGGCCGCACTCCGTCTCCAGCGTGGGGGGCGCTCCCTCCTCGATGACGAAGCGCATGAGCCGCCCGTGGCTGGGGCCGGGGCCGAACAGCGCCGCCCACTCCGACGCCGTCGCGTGCATGTCCAAGTGCGGCGCGGCGCCCGTAACCGCGACCCGAAGCGTTCCGGCGGGCGGGGGGGCGGGCGTCGCCGTAGGCGCAATCGTCGCGGTCGCCGTAGGCGAAGGCGCCGACGGCCCGACGGCGGATGGCGCGGGGTTCGCGCACGCCCCGGCGAGCGCGGCGAACGCCAGCGCGAACGGAACGACGGCGCGGCGCGGCGCGGCTTTCCCCTGCGGACGAACGCTCATCGGCTACAATCCGTCTATGGAGGCCGACGCAACCGAAATCTCGCCGCCCCGCCATCCTCTGATCGACGGCCACACGCACGTAGACCAGTTCGCGCCCGCCGACCTCGACCCGCTCTTGGCGCGCGCGGAGTCATCCAACGTCGGCCTCATTATAGCGGCGGGCGTCACGCTGGAGTCGTGCCGGCGCGTCTGCGCCCTCGCCGACGCCCGCCCGCGGATCCGCGCCGGCGTCGGACTCCACCCCGCCGACCTCGACGGATGGCTCGACGACGAGACGCTCGCCGAACTGCGCCGCCTCGCAACGCGCTCCGGCGTCGTCGAGTGGAGCGAGACGGGGCTCGACTATATGCCGCGCTCCCCGGCCTACGATCTTCAGCAAGACGCCTTCCGCAAGCAGGCGCGCCTCGCCCGCGAGTTCGGCCTGCCCATGGTGACGCACTCCCGCAACGCCGACGAGGACGCGCTCCGCATCCTGCGCGAGGAAGGCGCCGCCGAGGTCGGCGGCGCGTGGCACTACTTCCAGGGCGGCTTGCCCCTTGCCGAGCGGATAATGGAACTCGGATTCTACGTCTCGCTCGCCAAGCCCTTGCTCCGCCTGCCCGAACTGCAACGGGCCGCCGCCCAAATCCCGCTCGACCGGATCGTCATCGAGACGGACTCCTACCCTCAGCCGTTCAAGAAGAATCCGATCCGGCGGACGGAGCCCTGGCATCTCCCGCAAGTCGCGGCCAAACTCGCCGAACTCAAGGGCGTTGACGTCGAAACCGTCGCCGCCGCGACGACCGCGAACTACCTCCGCATGCTGCGCGGGCGCGTGAGCGCAGCGGAACTTGGCGGGGCTCAGGCGGGGGAGCCCCTCTCGTAACCGTGTTCCCTCCGGAGAAATGAAGCGACGGCCTCCGGCGGCTAAGGAGCCTAACGGCGCGCGCGGGGCCGCGCTCCTTTATGCGCTCAAGCGCTCGACGCCCTCTAACCCCCAGCGACCGAGGAACCGGGCGGGCATGACGGAGACGCCGCGGTGCGCCAGGCGCGCCGCCAATGATTCCGGCGGCTCGCCGTCGGGCGCGAACGCGAACGTCGCGGGGCCGGCCCCGCACAGGAGCGGGCGCATATCCTCGGCCTCGAACGCCTCGCGCATCGCCGCGTAGGAGGGGTATGCCCGCGGGGCGACGGCATCGAAAGCGTTGCGGAGGTCGTCGCTTGATAGGGAAGCGCCGGCGCGCAGTTTCGCGGCGAGGTGCTCCGACGCCCGTCCGTCCGAGAAATGCTCCGGCGCGAGCATTGCGTACAGCGACGCCGTCTTGCCGTCGCCCGCGACGTCTTGGGGATACGCGACGACCGCGCTCCCTTGCGGCGTCGGCAGCGGGGTAAGCCGCTCGCCTCTGCCTTCCGCGAGCGCCGTTCCGCCCGATACGAAGAACGGAACGTCGCTGCCCAGCCGCGCCGCCAGTTCGCGGAGCGCGTCCGCGTCCACGTCTAGTTCCCAGAGACGGCGCAGCCCCAGCAACGCCGCCGCCGCGTCGCTGCTGCCTCCGCCCAAGCCCGCCGCCGCGGGAATGCGCTTCCGCAAGAGGATCGCCGCTCCCCGCGCCGCGCCGGCCTCTCGCTGCAGCAGACGAGCCGCCCGCATCGCGAGATTGTCCTCTCCCGGCGGCGCGGCGAACGCGGGCGCGCCATGCGCTATCGTCAGGCTCAACCCGGCGGCGGGCGCGAACTCGATCTCGTCGGCGATGCTGACCGCCTGCATCACGGTGCGGACCTCGTGATAGCCGTCGGAGCGCCGGCCAAGCGCCTCGAACGTCAGGTTGACTTTCGCGGGGGCGAGGAGGCGGAGCGTCACGCCTACACGCGCCGATATTTCGAGATGCTCCGCATTTCGCGGGGCGGGTCGAGATGCTTGCCTCTGATCGTGTACGAGACCTCCGCGACGTAGAGGCTGCCCTGCGAGTCCACCGCGACGCCGTGGGGCGCGACGAATTCGCCGGGGCCTTCGCCCTCTTGCGCCGCGCCGAACCGGCTGACCAGTTTGCCGGTCAGGTCGAACACCTCGACCCGGTGTCCCATATTGGGCGAGTCGAATCCGCCGATGGCGTTGAGTTCGCCCACGTAGATATGGCCGCCCCAGAGCACCATCGCGTCGGGCCGGTGGACGTTGCTCCACATTGCGACGAACCGCCCGTCCGGATCGAATATCTGGATGCGGTGCGCCTCGCGGTCGGCGACGTACACGCGCTCGTCGGCGTCTATAGCGATGTTGTGGGGGCGCATAAATTCGCCCGGGTCGATGCCGGGCGCGCCCCACGAGAACTTATGCTCTCCTTGCGGGCTGTAGACGTGAATGCGGGCGTTGCCGTAGCCGTCGGAGACGTACCAGTCGCCGTTGGAGGGGCGAATCGCGGCGGAGGTGGGGCGGTTGAACGGGGCGCCGCTCCACTTCGGAGCGGGCGCGCCGCGCTCGCCCAACTCGGAGAGCCGCTCCCCCGCCGCGTTGAACCGCTGAATCGTATGGATCCCGTCGTCCGCGACGAGCAACGTGTCGTCATGCGCGGCGTAGAGCCCGTGCGTCCGCTCGCTGAAGAGCCCCTCGCCGAACGACTTGACGAAGTTTCCGTCCATGTCGAATTGCATCAGCGGGCGCTCGCCGCGCGTGAGGAGGAACACGTTGTCTTGGGAGTCCACCGCAACGCCCGGGCACTCCACGAGCGCGCAGCCGTCGGGGACGGTCGGCCAGCCTGGGACATGCTCGTAGCGGAACTCGCCGTAGCCGAAAACATCGCTCATCGGGCTCCTCCTTGCGGCGCCGCGCCGCTGGGGATTGTACGCCGCTCCTCGCGGGGGCGCGGCGCGGTATACTGGCGCGTCCGGCGCGCGCGCCGCAGGAGGCCCGATGAGCGCGGAGGAGAACAAGGCCGTCGTCTTGCGGTATATGCAAGAGGTCATCAACGAGCAGAGGCTCGACGTCTTGGACGAAGTGATGGCGGAGGATTGGGTCGCGCACAACCCGGGGGAGCCGAACGGGCGCGAGAGCCTCAAGGCGTTCCTCGGCGGGATGATGCGGCGGATGCCGGACGTTCACGCGGACGTCAAGCGCGTGGTGGCGGAAGGCGATTTGGTGGTGACGCACACGCACTACACGACGGCGAAGGAGCATCGGGGGAACGACTGGGCGCCCGGCTCCGGGGCGGTCGCGGATATCTTCCGCTTGGAGAACGGGAAGATCGCGGAGCACTGGGACATAACCCAGTTCGGGGTTCCAAGCGAGTCCGTGAGCGGGAACACGATGTTCGACGGCGGGGCGCTCTACAACTATCGCTGACGCGGCGAGGGCGCCGCGAACGCGGCGGGAGAGCGTACTGCGGACGGGGCGCGTTCGCGCCGTCATTCCTTGCCCCCGTTATTCCTGCCCATGACCGTCATTCCTGCGTAGGCAGGAATCCATTCGGTGCCCCAGCGCCACGACGGGGCGAAGCCCCGTCTTCCCTGATCCCCACGCCCCATGTCATTCCCGCGAAAGCGGAGACCTACCCCTCATGCCCGTCATTCCCGCGAAAGCGGGAACCTACCCCATCGGACGGCGCGCAAGCGCCGCGCTCCCCCTCTCCCTATAGAGACCTTTGCATAACCCCCTGCCGCAAGGCCGGCGCGCCCCAATTCACTCCTAACATCAAAAGGAATTGCGGGCTGGAACTGAGTTATGCAAAGGTCTCCTATAAGGGGAGAGGACGCCGCGAACGCGGCGGGAGAGGGTACTGCGGACGGGCGCGTAGCGCCGCGTCATTCCCCACCCTTACCGTCATTCCTGCGTAGGCAGGAATCCATTCGGCGCGCAAGCGCCACAGACGGGGCTACGCCCGTCTCCAAGGATCCCCCGGGGCCCCGTCATTCCCGCGAAAGCGGGAACCTACCCCTTGCCCCCTGTCCCGCGTAGGCGGGAACCTCGCCCCCATTGAACGGCGCTCCCCCTCATACCGTCATTCCCGCGTAGGCGGGAACCTACTCCATCGCGCCCCCCAGCGCTCAAACGGCGCTCATTTGGCGCTAAAAAGCGCTCATTCAGCACTCACGGAGCGCTCATTCAGTGCTCAAAAAGCGCTCAAACGGCGCTCAAAAAGCGCTCACCCCATTCATAGCCCCCTCACCCGCCTGAGGCGCTCCGCATCCCCGCCTGAGAGACCGACAACCCCGCCCGATCTCCGCCGCGCCGCAAACTCCTTTCCCGCCTTCCCCAAGCCGCTCACGCTATTATGACACAACCCCATTGCGTTCCGCTACGCCCTCTGCTATCCTGACTCCAATGCGCGCTCCGCCCCGCCCATCCCGCGAGAGCGAATGAGCGCAAATGAGCGCTTTTGAGCGCAATTTCGCGGAAACGGGCGGCGAGGCGGCGCAGCAGGGAGGCCAAGCGCGCCGGGCGAGGAAGACGAACCAATGGAGCCCTACGAACTCACGCTACCCCACGCCGCAGGCGGTCTCGGCCCGCCGGACGCCTAATGAGGTATCCTAGACCCGTCATTCCCGCCTGCGCGGTCAGGGCGATGGTTAGGAAGGAAGAGCAATGCCCCGCGAATCCCTAGACGACCTCCAGGAAGCCGCCCTCGCGCACCTGTGGATGCCCACGCAGGATTGGAGCGAACTCGCCGAGAACGGCGTCCCCTTCTTCACGGAGGCCAACGGCGTTCGCATCAAAAACGCGGACGGACGCTGGGGCTACGACGGCATGGCCGGGCTGATGCTCGTCAACGTCGGGCACGGACGCCAAGAGATCGTGGACGCCGTCGCCGCCCAACTCGGCAGGCTGCACTACGCCAACACCTTCAAGTACGGCTCCGAGCCCGCCGCCCGCTTCGCCGCCAAAGTCGCGTCCCTTGCGCCCGGCGACCTCAACCGCGTCTACTTCACGAGCGGCGGCTCCGAGGCCGTCGAAACCGCCCTGAAGATCGCCTACCGCTATCACTACAACCGCGGCGAGGCCGGCCGCCGCAAGTTCATCGGGCGCGAAGGCTCCTACCACGGCACGACCCGCGGCGCCCTCAGCGTCTCCACCTCCCCCGTGCTCGGCAGAAGCGAGTACGACGCCATCCTGCCCGACAACTTCCGCCTCGCGCCCCAGCCCGCCTACTACCGCCGCGCCGACGAGTCGCTCTCGCCCTCCGAGTTCAGCGTCCAATGCGCCCAAGCCGTCGAGGACGTCATCCTCGAAGAGGGGCCGGAGACCGTCGCCGCCGTGATCGCCGAGCCCGTCTCCTTCTCGGCGGGCGTCGCCGTCCCCGCTCCCGAATACTGGCCGGCCCTGCGCGAGATATGCGACCGGCACGGCGTTCTGCTCATCGCCGACGAGGTGATCACCGGATGGGGGCGCTCCGGCAAGTGGTTCGGCGTCGAGCATTGGGGCGTCGTCCCCGACCTGATGACGATGGCCAAAGGCATCACGAGCGGCTACTTCCCCGTCGGAGCGTGCGTCGCCCGCGACGCCGTGTTCGAAGAGTTCAAGGGCGGGCCGGAGAAAACCTACAAGCACGGCATCACCTACGGCGGCCACCCGGCCGGCGGCGCGGCGGGGCTGGCCAACGCCGCCGTCATCGAGCGCGAAGACCTCGTCGGCAACAGCGAGCGGATGGGGAAGCGTCTGCTGGAGCGCCTGGAGGCGATGCGCGGCCATCCGGCGGTCGGCGACGTTCGCGGGCTCGGCCTAATGTGCGCCGTCGAACTCGTCTCCGACAAGCGATCCAAAACGCCGCTCGCCGATACGCCGGGCGCGGTCGAAGGGCTGAGCCGCCGCCTCGACGAGGGCGGCCTCTACATACGCGCGGCGAAGCAAGCGTTCTTCGCGCCCCCGCTCACCGTCGGCGAGGACGACGTGGACGAAATGACGGCGATATTCGAGCGCGCGCTCACCGCGACGGAGCGCGAGTTTGGCCTCGCCTGACCCTGCGGCGCGCCAGCGCCCGAATTCCCCTCTCCCTATAAGGGGAGAGGACGCCGCGAACGCGGCGGGAGAGGGTACTGCGGTCGGGGCGCAACGCGCACCGTCATTCCGGCGTAGGCCGGAATCCAGAGGCGCGCCAGCGCCCGAATTCCCCTCTCCCTATAAGGGGAGAGGACGCCGCGAACGCGGCGGGAGAGGGTACTGCGGTCGGGAGGCGCAACGCGCACCGTCATTCCGGCGTAGGCCGGAATCCAGAGGCGCGCAAGCGCCGCATCCCCCTCTCCCTACAAGGGGAGAGGACGCCGCGAACGCGGCGGGAGAGGGTACTGCGGTCGGGAGGCGCAACGCGCACCGTCATTCCGGCGTAGGCCGGAATCCAGAGGCGCGCAAGCGCCGCATCCCCCTCTCCCTACAAGGGGAGAGGACGCCGCGAACGCGGCGGGAGAGGGTACTGCGGTCGGGAGGCGCAACGCGCACCGTCATTCCGGCGTAGGCCGGAATCCAGAGGCGCGCAAGCGCCGCATCCCCCTCTCCCTACAAGGGGAGAGGGGGATGCGAACGCGGCGGGAGAGGGTGCTGCGGTCGGGAGGCGCAACGCGCACCGTCATTCCGGCGTAGGCCGGAATCCAGAGGCGCGCAAGCGCCGCATCCCCCTCTCCCTACAAGGGGAGAGGACGCCGCGAACGCGGCGGGAGAGGGTGCTGCGGTCGGGAGGCGCAACGCGGCACCGTCATTCCGGCGTAGGCCGGAATCCAGAGGCGCGCAAGCGCCGCATCCCCCTCTCCCTACAAGGGGAGAGGACGCCGCGAACGCGGCGGGAGAGGGTGCTGCGGTCGGGAGGGGCAGGATTCGCCGAATGACCCCTTACGCGGCGTAAGCGATTTTGGTCAAATTCCTAAACAGAGATTAGACAAGTCTTGACAAATGTGAAAACTCGCGCATAATTGCGGCCATCCTCAAGCGTCGGCGGGCGCCGAGCGCGCATGAAGGAGATCCGAATGGGGAAGGCGAGCAAGCCCTACGCGAGGCTGATTCGCGTAAGCACGACCCGCGAGGACGGAGGCTGCCTGTTCGGGGCGACCGCGAAGGAGCAGTGGGAGCAGTTCGTTCCGCCGGACAGGCAGAACCGGGTGAGCGTCGGAAATTACAGCCTGCTGATCAACCACCCGGACGGCTGGGTGCTGGTGAACGCGGGGCCCGGGGAGAAGCCGCCGCTTTCGACCGACGTCGCGCGGCAGCGCAGCAGGTCGTCGCTGACGAGGGAGATCAAGCAACTGGGGCTGATGCCGAAGGACATCGCGGTGGTGGTCTACACGCACCTGCACTCGGAGCACGCGGGAGGCGGCACGCATATGACCTCCTCCGGGCGCGTGATGGCGACGTTCCCCAACGCGCGCTACGTCGCGCACAAGGCCGCGCTGGAGGAGGCGGCGCGCCCCAGCAGGCGCAACTTCCGCCGCTATCGCCACGACGACTACGAGCCGCTGCTGGAGAGCGGTCAGTTGGAGACGGTCGACGGGAGCGCGGAGATTTGCTCCGGCGTGTGGGTCGAGCCCGCGCCGGGGCCGACGGCGGGCCATCAGATCGTGCTTTGCCAGCAGGGGAAGGCGACCTACGCCTTCCTCGGGATCCTCACGCCCACCTCAATGCACCTTTCGCCCTCGGTCAACGCGGCGTTCGACTGGAACCCGGAGGCGTCGGCGCGGACGAAGAGCGAGGTGAAGCGTCAGGCGGCGAACGAGAACTGGCTCGTGGCGCCCGTCGGACGCGACGAGTGGGTGCGGGCGAGCGAGTTGGAGAGCATCGCGGCGTTCAGCGCGGGCAAGACCGCGGCGCCGGAGAAGGAGACGCGGAGGCGCGAGGCGGTCGCCGCGCCGGTTCCCGCCGGTCTTCCTGCGGAGGAGGCCGCCGCGCCGTCCGCTACGGATCGGGTCGCGGTTCCCGCGTAATGCGACTGGCGGAGGAAGGCGCCCAGGCGGCGCCTTCGCTCCGGCGCTAGCGCTTCGTTGGGAAGCCGGGAAACCTGACCCGTGTCCATGGCTTGACCGCAAAGCCGCCATCCGCGCCGCGCTATACTCTTGCGCCGGAAACGCCGCAAGCGGCGAGGAGCGTTGCGACCCGTATGGCGAATGCGAAGTTCAGAGAGCAGGCGGAGCGCCTTTTGGCGCGCGCGGAGGTGGCGGTCAACGGGCAAGCCCCCTGGGATATGCAGGTTCACGACGAGCGGTTCTTCCCCCGCGTCTTCGCGGAAGGCTCCCTCGGCTTCGGCGAGTCCTATATGGACGGCTGGTGGGACTCCGCCCAACTGGACGAGACGATGGCGCGCATCCTCGGCTCCGGCGTTCAGCGCCTCATCCCCCGAAACCTGGGCGCCGTCAAACTCGCCCTCGCCGCCAGATGGACGAACCGCCAGAACAAGAAGCGCGCTTGGGACGTCGGCGACCAGCACTACAACCTCGGCAACGACCTCTTCGCCGCGACCTTCGACTCGCGGCTCACCGGCAGTTGCGGCTACTGGAAGGACGCCCAAGACCTCGACGCCGCGCAAGACGCCAAACTTGACCTCATCTGCCGCAAGGTCGGCCTCCAAGCCGGGCAGTCCGTGTTCGACGTCGGCTGCGGCTGGGGCGCCTTTATGGGCTTCGCCGCCGAGAAGTACGGCGCGGCGTGCGAAGGCGTCACGATCTCCGAAGAACAGGTCAAATACATCCGCGAACGCTACGCCCATCTCCCGGTGACCGCCCATCTGATGGACTACCGCGACGCGCAAGGAGCGTTCGACCACGTCGTCTCGATGGGCATGTTCGAGCACGTCGGGCCCCGCAACTACCCCGCCTACTTCCAAACGGCGGAGCGCCTTCTGAAAGACGACGGCCTCTTCCTTCTCCACACCATTGGCGCGAACAAGTCCGTGAACGCCATAGACCCGTGGATGGACAAGTACATCTTCATCAACGGCGTCCTTCCTTCCGTCGCTCAGATCGGACGCGCCGTCGAGGGGCGGTTCGTCGTCGAGGACTGGCACAACTTCGGCCCCGACTACGACAAGACGCTCGTCGCGTGGCACCGCAAATTCGAGTCCAACTGGCCGTCGCTCGCGGAGAAATACGGGGAGCGCTTCCGCCGAATGTGGAACTTCTACCTTCTCTCCTGCGCCGGCGGCTTCCGCTCGCGCCACATCCAACTCTGGCAGATCGTGCTCTCCAAACGCGGCGTGCCCGGCGGCTACGCCACGGTGCGCTGACCGGGCGCGCCCGGGGCGCGGGCTACGCCGCCGACGCCTCACCTCCCCGGAACGCACCGCGCCAGTCCGCCCTCCGAGGGCGCTATTGCGCCCCATGACCGTTATTCCCGCGAAAGCGGGAACCTACCCCTCGTCCTCCCCCGCCCCGCGCCCCTCATGCCGTCATTCCCGCGCCCCATGGCCGTCATCCCGCGCCCCTCATACCGTCATTCCCGCGTAGGCGGGAACCTCGCCCCATTCGCGGCGCGCAAGCGTCAAAATCCCCCTCTCCCTATAAGGGGAGAGGACGCCGCGAACGCGGCGGGTGAGGGTACTGCGGACGGGGCGCGGGGCGCCCCGTCTTCCTAACATCCCCATGCGCCAACGTCATTCCCGCGAAGGCGGGAACCTACCCCCTCCTGCCGTCATTCCCGCCTACGCGGGAATCCCGCTCCCATCCCCTACTCGTCGCGCTTATGACAAATGCCCGTTGCGCCGACGCGCATCCGCCGCGTACTCTGAGCCCCGCAAACGCCGCGACGACGGCGCAAGGAGGCCAATATGATCGACACGCTGCGGAACGTGATGCAAGGAGCGCTGCCGGCGCGCAAGGCGAACGCCCCCCTCGCCTCGGCCGTCCGGACGCTCGCGCCCGACAGAGGCGTGGGCCCGGAGTGGCAATCGCCCATCTACGGCGACTACTACGCCAAAAGCGCCGACGTCTACGCCGCCGTCAAACTCCGCGCCGAGGCCGTCTCCCGGCCGCCCCTGCAAGTCCGCGAGACCGACGCGGCGGGCGCGGCGCGATGGGTCGGCCCGGAGCACCCCGTCCAGCGCCTGCTCGACGCGGTCAACGGCTGGTGGAGCCGCAGCGACCTCCTCATCGCAACCGAAACCTACCTCTGCCTGTGGGGCGCCGCCTTCTGGCTGCTCGCGCGCTCCGACAACGCCGCCTCCGCGCCCGACGAAATCTGGACGCTCCGCCCCGACCGCGTCCGCGTCGTCCGCGACGCCAACCGCTACGTCGCGGGGTTCGTCTACGAAGAGCGCGGCAAAGAGACCGCCCTCCTGCCGGATGAGGTCGTCTGGTTCCGCTACTTCAACCCGATGGAGGAGTTCGCGGGCTTCTCCCCGCTCGCCGCCGCCCGCCTCACCGCCGATATGGGCATGGACGCCCTTCGCTTCAACCGCGAGTTCTTCCGCAACGGCGCCCAGCCGCAAGACGTCGTCTTCCGCTCGCAAGGCCCCGTCACCGACGCCCAACTCTCCGAGTTCTACGCCCGCATCGAAGAGCGGCACGTCGGCCCCGCCCGCGCCCATCGCCCCATCGTCGCGGGCGACGGCTGGGACGTGCAGAGGCTCGGCCTCAGCCAGCGCGATATGGAATGGCTCGCCGGCCTGCGCTGGAGCCTCGAGGGCGTCGCCCGCGTCTACGGCGTCCCGCTGCCCCTCCTCGAGGACTTCAGCCACGCGACGCTCAACAACGTCCGCGAAGCGCGCCGGATGTTCTGGGAGAAAACCGTCGTCCCGGAATTGCTCTTCCTCGCGGGCGCGATCAACGAAGGGCTGATGCCCCGGCTCGGCCCCGCCGCGCGCGGCCTCTCCGTCGCCTTCGACCTCTCCCAAGTCGAGGCGCTCTCCGAAACCGAAAGCGAGCGCACCCGCCGCCAAGTCGCCCTCGTGCAGGCCGGCATCCTCACGGTCGACGAGGCCCGCCAAGAGCGCGGCCTGTAATGAAGAAGGAGCCGCCCCGCCGCGCCGGCGGAACCCGCCTGCTTCCTCTACCGCCCCTGGCTCAGGCGGACGATGAGCCATTCGGGCAGGCCGGCGCGCTCCATCGCGCGCTGCGTGGCCCGGACGTCGTAGGCCGCGCTGCGAAGCGACAGCGTTCGCTCCTCGCCGTCGTGCACGGCGTAGGCGGCGCGAGGATCGCCGTCCCGCGGCTGGCCGACGCTGCCCGGATTCACGATGAGCCGGCCCTCGCCCCGCAAGACGGTTCGCTCCGGGCGGACGGCGCGGCGCCCCAATCCGCCCTCGAACGCGCCGTCGCGGTTCACGAACTGAAAGTGCGAGTGGCCGACGAGAACGTCGGGCGTGGGCGCGAGCGCGAGCGCGTCCTCCGGGTCGGAGGTGAAGCCCAGGTAATCCCATAGCGGCGCGGCGGGCGAGCCGTGAACGAGCGTGAAGCCGTCGGCCTCCGCCGTCTCCGGCAGCGCGGCGAGGTGCTCCCGCGTCTCGTCGTCCAAACGCGCCGCGTTCCATTCGTCGGCGACGCGGCAATCCTCGTTGAAGTCCTCCAGGCTGATGCGTCCGATCACGCCCGCGTCGTGGTTGCCCATAACGCAGAGCGCCCCCAGCGACCGCAGCAGGCGGACCGTCTCGACGGGCCGGGGGCCGTAGCCCACCACGTCGCCCATGCACCACGCGCCGTCGAGCGGGCCTTCGGATTCGGCGGCGCGAATCACGGCCTCCAGCGCGGCGAGATTGCTGTGAACGTCGCTGACGATGAGCGTCCGCATAACGTCCGCTATTATCGCATAGGTTCCCTCCGCCCAAGCGCGACGCTTCGCGGGCTTGGGCGAACGACTTGACAACATTACGCTCAACTTTGCTATAATGCGATTAGAGAGAATGCATTGAGAGGCGGGGCCGCGATGGCGAACGATTACTACGAGACGCTGGGAGTGGCGCGGAGCGCGTCGGAGAAGGAGATTCGCTCCGCGTTCCGCCGCCTCGCGCGCAAGCATCACCCCGACGTCAACCAGGGCGACAAGCGCGCCGAGGAGCGTTTCAAAGAGGTCAACGAGGCGTACCGGACGCTCTCCGACCCCGAATCGCGCAAGAAGTACGACCGGTTCGGCGCGGACTGGCGCCATGCCGAGCAGTTCCAGTCCGCCGGGCCCCGCGCCGGCGCGCCGCCGTTCGCGTTCTTCCGCAACGCGCAGGCGGGCGCGGGCGGCCCCCGCGTCGAGTTCCACGTCGGCGAGTTCGGCGGCGCGTTCGACGACTTCTGGAGCGGCGCGCGCGGCGTCGGGCGCAGGCGCGGACGCCAACCCGCGCCGGACGCGCCCGCGGTCATCACGCTGGAGGAAGCCTACGCCGGAACGACCCGCGTCGCGCATGCGCCCGGCGGCAAGCGGCTGGAGGTTCGCATTCCCCCCGGCGTCAAGAGCGGCGAGCGCGTCCGCGTCAACGCCGAGGGCGGAGCGTTCGCCCTCCTCGTCACGGTCGAGCCCCACGCCGATTTCGAGCGCGACGGCGACGACCTCCGCTTCTCCGCCCGCGTCCCGATGCTCGACGCCGTGCTCGGCGGCGAGGCCGCCGTCCCCACCCTCGACGGCAAGCGCGTCGCTGTCTCGATTCCCCCCGGAACGCAGAACGGGCGCGTCATTCGCTTGCGCGGCAAGGGCATGCCCAAGCGCGGCGGCGGCTACGGCGACCTCCTCGTCGCCGTCACGGCCGTCCTCCCCACCGAACTGACCGGTGAGCAGCGCGCGCTTTTCGAGCGCCTGCGCGAGGCCGAGCGCGGCGCGGCGGCGCCGGCGTAGGAGGCCCGCGATGCCCCAACGCGCCGTCATCGTCCGCGCAACGCGGAGCGCCCGCCCCGCTGACGCGTCGGACGCCCACGAGCCCTGCTACGTCATCAGCGTCGCGTCCCGGATGGTCGGCGTCCACGCGCAGACGCTCCGCTCCTACGAGCGGCTCGGCCTGCTCGAGCCCGCCAGGTCGAGGGGCAACGTCCGCCTCTTCTCGCCCGCCGACGTCTCCCGCGCAATCTGGATCAAGTCGCTGATGGACGACTTGGGCATCAACCTCGCCGGCGTGGAGGTGCTCATCAGAATGCAGGCCCGCATCGCCGAACTGGAGCGAGAAGTCCGCCTATTGCAAGAGCGCCTGGGCGCGGCCAATCCGCCGCGCGCCCGACGCTGATCGGAGCGCCGTTATGGTTTTCAAGCAGGAAGAGTTCACCGAGCAGGCCATCGCCGTCGTCGCGGAGAGCCAGGAGATCGTGCGGCGCTTCCGCCACTCGCAGTGGGACGCGGAGCACGTGACGCTCGCGCTGCTGGAGCGCGCCGACTCCGTCCCAGCGCGCCTGATCGCCGAGATGGGCGTCAACGTCGAGCGGACGCGGGGCGAACTGGAGATCGCCCTCCGCAAGACGCCGCAACTCGCCTACGAGTCCAACCAGATCTTCGCGACGCCCCGCGTCAACGCGCTGCTCCAGGCCGCCAAGAGCGAGGCGGAGCGCATGTCCGACAGGTACGTCGCGGCGGAGCACCTCCTGCTCGGCGCGCTCTCCGAGGGGCAAGGCGACTCCGTTCGCATCCTCGCGGAGCATGGCGTCACGAAGGAGCGCGTCTATCAGGCGCTGATGCGGATGCGCGGCGGCCATCGCGTCACCGATCAGCGCGCCGAGAGCCGCTATCAGGCGCTGGAGCGCTACTCCGTGGACCTCACCGCGCTCGCCCGCGAGGGCAAACTCGACCCCGTCATCGGGCGGCAGGACGAGATCCGCCGCGTGATGCAGACGCTCACGCGCCGCACGAAGGACAACCCCGTCATCATCGGGGGCGCCGGCGTCGGCAAGACCGCCGTCGTGGAGGGGCTGGCGCAAAGCATCGTCTCGGAGGACGCGCCGGAGTCGCTGCGGGGCAAGCGCGTGCTCGCGCTCGATATGGCCGCGCTCGTCGCGGGCGCCAAGTTCCGCGGCGAGTTCGAGGAGCGCCTCAAGTCGGTCATTGACGAAATGAAGGAGGCGCACCGCGAGGTGGTCCTCTTCATAGACGAGATGCACACCGTCGTCGGGGCGGGCGGCGGCGAGGGCGGACTGGACGCCGCCAACATTATGAAGCCCGCGCTCGCCCGAGGCGAGTTGCAGGTCGTCGGCGCGACCACGCCCGACGAGTACCGCAAGCACATAGAGAAAGACTCCGCCCTGGAGCGCAGATTCCAGACGATCTGGCTGGAGGAGCCCACGGTCGACCAGGCCATCGAAATCCTGCGGGGGCTCAGGCCGCGCTACGAGGCCCATCACAACGTCCGGCTCGACGACGACGCGCTCGTCGCGGCGGCGCGCCTCAGCGCGCGCTACATATCCGGGCGCCAGATGCCGGACAAAGCCGTCGACCTCATAGACGAGGCCGCCGCGAAACTCCGCCTCGACGTCGAGAGCCTGCCGCCGGAGTTGAACGCCAAGCAGCGCGAAATCCGCAAACTCCTCGAAGAGGAGGAGTCCGCCGCCCAGCGCGGCGACTACGAGGCCGCCGCCCGCCTCAAGACCGACCGCGTCCGCATAGAAGAGGAGTTCGACGCCGGGCGCGGCGCCCTCCTGGGACGCGACCACGAAGACCTCGTCGTCCGCGCCGACGACATCGCCGGCATCATCGCCCAGTGGACGGGCATACCCGCCCAGCGCCTGATGGAGGGCGAGTCCGAGCGCCTCCTGCGCTTGGAGGAGCGCCTGCACCGCCGCGTCGTCGGCCAAAACGACGCCGTCTCCGCCGTCTCCGACGCCATCCGACGCGCCCGCGCCGGCCTCCGCGACGAGCGCCGCCCCGTCGGCTCCTTTATGTTCCTCGGCCCCACCGGCGTCGGCAAAACCGAACTCGCCCGCGCGCTCGCCGAACTCCTCTTCGACGACGAGGCGAATATGGTGCGCGTGGATATGTCGGAGTACGGCGAGCGCCACGCCGTCTCGCGGATGATCGGCGCGCCCCCGGGCTACGTCGGCTACGACGACGCCGGCCAACTCACGGAGGCCGTCCGCCGCCGCCCCTACCGCGTCGTGCTCTTCGACGAGATCGAGAAGGCGCACCCCGACGTCTTCAACGTGATGCTCCAGATCCTGGAGGACGGGCGCCTCACCGACGGGCGCGGGCGGACGGTGGACTTCAGCCAGACGATCATCATTATGACGAGCAACGTCGGCACGGAGGAGTTCAGCAAGGGGGGCATCGGCTTCCGCGCCGGGCAGCCCGCCGCCGAGGAGGAGCGTCACCGGCAGGCCGTGACGGACGCGCTCAAGAAGCGCTTCAAGCCTGAGTTCCTCAACCGCGTGGACGAGTACGTCGTCTTCCGCCCGCTCGCCCGCCCCGAACTGCACGAGATCATCGATCTGATGCTCGACGAGGTGCGCCGTCGGCTCGCGGAGCGCTCCATCAGCATCGAGGTCACCGAGGCCGCCAAAGACCGCCTCGAGGAGGAGGGGTTCGATCCGGTGTACGGAGCGCGTCCGCTGCGCCGCGCCGTCGAGCGCCGGATCGAGAACGTCATCGCCAAGCGCATCCTCGCCGGCGAGTACCGCGACGGCGACGCGATCATCGTGGACGCCTCCGACGCGGGCCTGACGTTCGCCCGCAAACCCGCCGGGGGTTAGAACCCCGCCGCGCCTTAGGCAAACCCGCGGAGCCTTAGGGATAGGGGATGTCCCGCGCAACGGCGCCCCCCTTGCCCCGTCATTCCCGCGTAGGCGGGAATCCCCCCCTTTGCAGTCATTCCCGCCTACGCGGGAACCCCGCCCCTTTCGGGCGCGCAAGCGCCCGCATCCCCCTCTCCCTATAAGGGGAGAGGACGCCGCGAACGCGGCGGGAGAGGGTGCTGCGGACGGGGCGCGTAGCGTTCCGTCATTCCTGCGTAGGCAGGAATCCATTCGGCGCGCAAGCGCCATAGACGCCGCGCGCCCCGTCTCCCCTGATCCCCCGGCGCATCGTCATTCCCGCGAAAGCGGGAACCTACTGGATGCGCCCGCTTACGCGTAGGCGGGAACCTACCCATGTCCGTCATTCCATCCTCACCATCATTTCCTGCGTAGGCAGGAATCCATTCGGCGCGCAAGCGCCATAGACGGGGCGCAGCCCCGTCTCCACATAACCCCCGGCTCCACGTCATTCCCGCGAAAGCGGGAACCTACCCCTTTGCCCGTACATCCCCGCCCTCATCGCCATTCCTGCCCCCTTGCCGTCATTCCCGCGTAGGCGGGAATCTCGCCCCATTGGAGACGCGCCGAATTCCCCCTCTCCCTATAAGGGGAGAGGACGCCGCGAACGCGGCGGGAGAGGGTGCTGCGGACGGGGCGCGACGCGCCCCGTCATTCCTGCGTAGGCAGGAATCCATTCGGCGCGCAAGCGCCATAGACGCCGCGCGCCCCGTCTCCCCTGATCCCCCTGCGCCTCGTCATTCCCGCGAAAGCGGGAACCTACTGGATGCGCCCGCTTACGCGTAGGCGGGAACCTACCCATGTCCGTCATTCCATCCTCACCATCATTTCCTGCGTAGGCAGGAATCCATTCGGCGCGCAAGCGCCATAGACGGGGCGCAGCCCCGTCTCCACATAACCCCCGGCTCCACGTCATTCCCTCGAAAGCGGGAACCTACCCCTTTGCCCGTACATCCCCGCCCTCATCGCCATTCCTGCCCCCTTGCCGTCATTCCCGCGTAGGCGGGAATCTCGCCCCATTGGAGACGCGCCGAATTCCCCCTCTCCCTATAAGGGGAGAGGACGCCGCGAACGCGGCGGGAGAGGGTGCTGCGGACGGGGCGCGTAGCGTTCCGTCATTCCTGCGTAGGCAGGAATCCATTCGGCGCGCAAGCGCCATAGACGGGGCTACGCCCCGTCTCTCCTGATCCCCCGGCGCATCGTCATTCCCGCGAAAGCGGGAACCTACTGGATGCGCCCGCTTACGCGTAGGCGGGAACCTACCCATGTCCGTCATTCCATCCTCACCATCATTTCCTGCGTAGGCAGGAATCCATTCGGCGCGCAAGCGCCATAGACGGGGCGCAGCCCCGTCTCCACATAACCCCCGGCTCCACGTCATTCCCTCGAAAGCGGGAACCTACCCCTTTGCCCGTACATCCCCGCCCTCATCGCCATTCCTGCCCCCTTGCCGTCATTCCCGCGTAGGCGGGAATCTCGCCCCATTGGAGACGCGCCGAATTCCCCCTCTCCCTATAAGGGGAGAGGACGCCGCGAACGCGGCGGGAGAGGGTGCTGCGGACGGGGCGCATAGCGTTCCGTCATTCCTGCGTAGGCAGGAATCCATTCGGCGCGCAAGCGCCATAGACGCCGCCCGCCCCGTCTCCCCTACGCTGGCTCTATGACCCCGCGCTCGAACCCAACGACGGACCCGGACGCCCCATGGCAAGGGGGCGCCTCATTCAGCCTCATTCCTGCCTCAAACGCCCTCAATTCCGCCTCAAAACAGCCCCAGACCTGCCTCGTCGGCAGCCAGACCTTACGAGCGCGCCTGCCCCCCATCCCCCCCGCCCTCCGCCCGTGCTATCCTCATATCCCTAATCCCGCGCTTGGAGCCGCTATGACCAGCCAACCCGCCGACCGCGTCGTCGGCGCGCCCACTCCCCGCGTCGACGGCGTCGACAAAACCACCGGGCGCGCCGCCTACACCGCCGACGTCCAACTCGACGGCGCCCTCTTCGCCAAAATCCTCCGCTCGCCCTACCCCCACGCCCGCATCCGCTCCATCGACGTCTCCCAAGCCGAGCGGCTACCGGGCGTCCGCGCCGTCGTCACGGGGAACGACATCCGCCCAGGCGCAAGGCACGGACGCGCCGTCCTCGATGTCCCCGTCCTCGCGCAGGGCGTCGCCCGATTCATCGGCGAGCAGGTCGCCGCCGTCGCCGCCGACGACGAGGAGGCCGCCCAGCGCGCCCTCGACCTCATCGACGTGGACTACGAGGAGATTCCCGCCGTCCTCGCGATGGACGAGGCGAAAGCCGCCGGCGCCCCCCTCGTCCACGAGGATATGCTCGAGATCAAGGGCTACCCCAAAGAGGTCTCCGAGCCCAGCAACGTCTACACCGTGTGGGAATGGGCGAAAGGCGACGCGGACGCGGGAATGGCGCAGGCCGACGTCGTCGTCGAGAACGTCTTCACCACGCCGCGCCAGCATCAGGCGTACCTCGAGCCCCACTCCTGCCTCGTGCTCGCCCATCCCTCCGGCAAAGTGGACGTCTGGGCGGGCAACAAGTCCCCGCACCCCGGCAAGCGCATGGTCGCCGCCGCCATCGGACTAGACCCCGCCGACGTCGTGTTCAACCCCGTCACCATCGGCGGCGACTTCGGCGGCAAGGGCTCCGCGATGGCCATTCCCGCCGCGTGGATGCTCTCCCGGCGGACGGGCAAGCCCGTCAAACTCGTTTTCGACTACGCCGAAGACCTCGCGTCCGCCAACCCGCGCCACGCCTCCCGCGTAACGATGCGGACGGGCGCGACGCGCGACGGCGTCATCGTCGCCCACGAAGCGCTCGTCGAGTACGACAGCGGCGCCTACGCCGGATTCAAGCCCGGCGGACACCTCGGGGGCGCGAGCGCGGCGGCCGGCCCCTACCGCGCCCCCAACACCCGCATCGTCGAGCATCAGGTCTACACCAACAACGTCCCCTGCGGCTATATGCGCGGCCCCGGCGAGCCCCAAGCGATGTTCGCCGTCGAGTCCCAAATGGACTGCCTCGCCGCCGAACTCGGCATAAGCCCCGTCGAACTCCGCCGCAAGAATCTCGTAACCGAAGGGCAGGAGGACTCGCTCGGCACGCTCTTCAGCCAGGTGCGCTCCCTCGAAACGCTCGACGCCGCCCTTGACGCCGCGCGCTACGCCGAGCCCCTCCCCTCCGACGCCCGCGTCGCCTACGGCAGAGGCGTCGCCATCGGCGAGCGCGTGCAAGCAGGCGGCGAAACCCACGCCGCCGTAACGCTCAACCCCGAAGGCTCCGTCGTCGTCAACACCTCCGTCTTCGAGCAAGGCACCGGCTCCTACACCGTGATGCAGCAAATCGTCGCCGACGAACTCCGCCTCCCCGCCGAAAGCGTCAGCGTCGCCGTCTGGGACACCGCGAGCGCCGCGTTCGACTCCGGCATCGGCGGCGCCCGCGTGACCCGCATGGCCAGCGCCGCCGTCTGGGAAGCCGCGCAAGCCGCCAAAGCCGAACTCCGCAAACTCGCAGCCGACATCCTCGGCTGGCCCGAAGACGCGACGGAGATCGACGGCGAAACGCTCCGCCGGACGGACGCCGCCGAATCCGTCGCGTGGGCCTCCCTCGTCAGGCGCGTCGGCGCCCCTGTCACCGGGCTCGGCGATGTGCAGGACACCGCCAAGAATCCCTACACCGCCTTCACCGCGCAGGTCGCCGAGGTCGCCGTCGACCGCGAAACCGGCCGGATCAAACTGCTGACGATGACCACCGCCCACGACACCGGCAAAATCCTCAACCCCATCGGCCACCAGGGGCAGATCAACGGTGGCCTCGTGCAAGGCGTCGGCTTCGGCCTGCAAGAGGAACTCGTGGTGGAGGACGGGCGCGTCGTCACCGCGTCCTTCGCCGACTACAAAATCCCCACAATGGCCGACCTTCCCGAGTTGCGGACGGCGATCCTCGACGAGGAGGAAGGCGGCGGCTGGGGGCCCTACCGCATCAAAGGCATCGGCGAGCAGTCCAACTCCCAGACCGCCCCCGCCATCGCCAACGCCGTCGCCGACGCCGTCGGCGTCCGCGTCCGCGACCTCCCCGTCACCGCCGAGAAAGTCTACCGCGCCCTCCGCGAATCGTAGCCCGCCGCGCGCCGCCTGCTACAATCGCCCCGCCCTACCCCGCAAGGACAAGAGCAGCGCAATGAACAACCTGAACTTCTACGGAGAGCAGGTCCTCGTCCAGATTAGCCACTGGCACGAGATCATCGGCTTGCTCATCGTCGCGGCGATGCTCATTCTCCGCAAAGACCGCGTCCTGCGGCTGTTCGGGCAAGCGGTCGCCGGCCTCGCGGCGTTCCGGCTCGTCTGGTGGGCCGCGTCCTCCATCGGCGCGGACGAGACAACTTGGTCAGGCGGCGGGGGGACCGCCCTGGGCGCGCTCTACGCAATTTCGATATCCGCCGCCATCCTGCTCGCGCTGCGCGTCGGGTCCGACGAGGGCTCGCCCCGTTCGCGGGCGCTGATCGTCGCGGGCGGCCTCGCCGTCATCATCATCGCCGCCGCCGTTAGATTCATCACTCCCTTCGAGGGAGAATTCGGGGTGTCTCACCCCGTGTCGACCGTCATCATCGCGTTTCTGTTCGCAAGTTCGTTCATCATCGCTCTCCACGCCGTGCTCGCCCACACGAACGGCCCGGGCTACCGCATCCTCTTCGAGTCCGCGTTCGCCGTGGTCATCGTCGGAGTCGCCGTCGAACTCGTCGCAACGTCCGCGGGCACGTACGCGTCGGGCGGGCACACCGACTCCTCGGAAGCCCTCAGGGTCGCCGCCGACGTGATCACGAGCGCGGCGACGCTCGTCCTCTGGGCGTCGGTCGCCATCCACGAACTCGCCGAAATCGGACGCGAACGCAAAGAGGCCGCGTAGCCGGCGCGGCGGGCGAATCGCCGCAGGGAGCGAAAACGTATGGACGACGGGACGCGCGACCGCATCGAAGCCGCCATCAAGGGCGCGGGCGGGCAATACGTGGAAGTGCATATCGAGGAGGCGTCATCCTCGACGATCCGCTACCGGGGACGCGACCTCGAGGAGATCGGGCGCGGCGGCGCCGTCGGCGGGAATGTCCGCGCGCTCGCCGGCGGCGGCTGGGGATTCGCGTCGTTCAACGACCTCGACAGCCTCGAGGCGAAGGCGCGGCAGGCCGTCGAGCAGGCGCGCGTCATCGGCGGCGAGCGCGTCGAACTCGCCGAGACGCCCCCCGTCGTCGACCGCGTTCCGCCCGTCATCGGGCGCGACCCGACCGCAATGGCGCTCGCGGACAAGAAGGCCGTTCTCGACGAGTACGCCGACGTTATGACGAGCGCGCCCGGCGTGCAGTCGTCCGTCGTGGGCTACGCGGACGCGCGCCGCCGGATGGTCTACGCCAACTCCGAAGGCTCCTACGTGGATCAGGAGCGCGTGGACGTGAGCGTCCGCCTCAACGCGCAGGCGCGCAACGGCGCGAACGTGCAGCAGTACGGCGTGAGCCTGGGCAGCCTGGGCGATTTCGAGTTCGCGGCTAATCTCCGGGAGAGCGCGCAGGAGGCGGCGGAGAAGGCCGTCGCCCTGCTCGACGCGCCGGAGGTGAAGGGCGGCGAGTACACCGTCATCCTGGATCCGGTGCTCGCGGGCGTGTTCATTCACGAGGCGTTCGGCCACCTCTCGGAGGCCGACCACATCTACGCGGAGCCGCGCCTGCAGGAACTGATGAGGCCGGGCAAGCGATTCGGCGGCGCCCATCTGAACGTCAAGGACGGCGCGACCGTCCCGCGCCCGACGCTGCGCGGCTCGTATCTCTACGACGACGAGGGCGTGCAGGGGCAGGAGACCGACCTCATCCGCGAGGGCGTGCTCGTGGGGCGGCTCCACTCCCGCGAAACCGCCGCGAAACTCGGCGAGCGCCCCACCGGCAACGCCCGCGCCCTCAACTACCGCTTCGCTCCCATCGTCCGCATGACCAACACGTTCATCGTCCCGGGCGAGGCGAGCGTGGACGACCTCTTCGCCGACGTGGAGGACGGCCTCTACGTCAAGAACTGGTACGGCGGCCAAACCTCTATGGAGATGTTCACCTTTTCGGCGGGCGAGACCTACCGCGTCCGCAACGGAAAGATCGCGGAACTCTGCCGACCGGTGATGCTCTCCGGCAACGTCTTCACGACGCTTTGGAACATAGACGCCATCGCCGACGACCTGGATATGAACGAAGGCGGCGGATGCGGCAAGGCCGGGCAGAGCCCCCTTCCCGTGTCCAACGGCAGCCCGCACGTCCGCATCCGCAAGTGCCTCATCGGGGGGGCGTAGCCATCGCCGTCTCCCCTGAGCAGGCCGTCGAAACGGCGGAGCGCGTCCTCGCCCTCGCGCTCCGCTCCGTTGACGACGCGGAGGTCTTCTACGTCGCGTCGTCGAGCGTCCCCGCGCGGTTCGAGGCGAACGCGGTAAAGGGCGTGGACGCCAACGACTCCGCCGGCGCGGCGCTCCGCGTCATCAAGGACGGGCGCGTCGGCTTCGGCTCCTCGTCCGACCTGGCGAATCCCCAAGCCCTAGTGGACGCCGCGCTCGAGACCGCCCCCTTCGGCGCCGAGGCGCGCTTCGAGTTCCCTCCCGCGCTGCCTTGCCCCGACGTCCGCCCCTACGATCCGTCCGCAGGCGAGACGACGCTGGAGGAGATGGTCGCGCTGGGCGAGCGCGCGGTCGCCGAAATCCGCGCCTACTCCTCCGACGTCCAGGTCGAGGGCGGCGTCGGCAAGTCCGACTCGACCATCGCCGTCCTCAACAGCAAGGGCGGGGGCGCGGCGCACCGTCGCTCGCGCTTCCAAATCGGCTTCCAGGGAACGGTGATACGCGGCGAGGATATGCTCTTCACGTCGGAGAGCAAGAGCGGCGTCGCCGCCCTCGGCGACCCCTCGCCCGTCGTCGCGTCCATCCTGCGCCAGTTGGAGTGGGCGAAGGAGACCGCCGCCGCCGAAACGAAGACGATGCCCGTCATTCTGATGCCGACCGCCATTCGCAGCATCATCCTCGGCCCGCTCCTCGCCGGGCTCAGCGGACGCTCCGTGCTGCGCGAAACCTCGCCCCTCGTCGGGCGGCTCGGCGAGCGCGTCGTTGACGAGCGCTTCACGCTCGTTCACGACCCGACCGCGCCCGGCGCGGCGAACGCGCGACCCCTCGACGACGAGGGCGTCCCCAGCCGCCGCTTGCCCCTCATCGAGCGCGGCGCCGTCTCCGCCTTCTTCTACGATCTGCAGACGGCGGGGCAGGCGGGCGCCGAGACCACGTCCTGCGGAGAGCGCGGGCTCGGCTCGCTCCCGGAGCCCGGCGTCAGCGTGCTGCTCGTGGAGGAAGGCGAGGCGTCTCTGGACGACCTCATCGTCGGAATGGACGAGGGGCTGATCGTCGAGCGGCTGCTCGGCGCGGGGCAGGGCAACCTGTTGGGGGGCGATTTCAACGCCAACGTGCTGCTGGGCTACAAAGTGGAGCGCGGAAGAGTCGCCGGGCGCGTGAAAAACACGATGGTCTCCGGCAACGCCTACCGCGCCCTGAGCGACCTCATCGCCGTCGGCGGCGAGGGGCGCTGGGTCGGCGGCGGCCTCCACGCTCCCCCCATCGCCGTCGGCGGAGTCTCCGTCGCCAGCAAGGAGTAGCGGCGCCCGTGCCCGACCTCATCCCGCCGCCGCCGGAGCGCTGACGATGCCCAGCGACCCGCGCTTCCCCGAAGCCGTCTCCGCCGGAGGCGTCGTCTACGATCCGGCGTCCGCCGGCCTCCGCGTCGCCGTTTGCGGACGCGCCGAATCCGGCCTATGGGCGCTCCCCAAGGGCACGCCCGACGACGGAGAGGCGCTGCAGGAGACCGCCCTCCGCGAAGTCCGCGAGGAGACGGGCCTGCAGGTCGAGGCGGAGGCGCCGCTGGGCCACATTGAGTACTGGTTCACGCGGGAGGGCAGGCGCATCCATAAGCGCGTGCACTTCTACCTGATGCGCGCCGTGGGCGGCTCGTTCGATCAGCACGACCCGGAGTTCGACGTCGCGCAATGGATGGACGCGGACGAGGCGCTCGCCGCGCTCACGCACCCCACGGAGCGCGACGTCGTCCGCCGCGCCCTCGACGTCCTCGCCGGGCGCGAGGCCGTCCGATGACGACGGTCGCCGAGCGCGGAGCGAAGGTCGTGCTCCGCGAGAAAGCCCTCGCCGGGCGCGAGGCCGCCCGATGACGACGGTCGTCGAGCGCGGGGCGAAGGTCGTGCTCCGCGAGAAAGCCCTCGCCGGGCGGGAGGCCGTCCGATGACGACGGTCGTCGAGCGCGGGACGAAGGTCGTGCTCCGCGAGAAAGCCCTCGCCGGGCGGGAGGCCGTCCGATGACGACGGTCGTCGAGCGCGGGGCGAAGGTCGTGCTCCGCGAGAAAGCCCTCGCTGGGCGGGAGGCCGCCCGATGACCACGGTCGTCGAGCGCGGGACGAAGGTCGTGCTCCGCGAGAAAGCCCTCGCCGACGGCCCGGACGACCACCGCTGGCGCTCCGACGAGGAACTCGCCGAACTCGACGCCGCCCCTAGGCTCCGCCAGCCGCTGACGGACTACCTGCGCGACTACGAGGCGGAGTTGAGCAATCCGACGCCATGGACGCTACGCTACGCCATAGACACGCTCGAGGGCGTCCACATCGGCAACTGCATGGTCTACGACATAGACGTCATCAACGGGCAGTGCGAGATCGGCATCATCCTCGGCGACCGAGGCTACTGGAACGGCGGCTACGGACGCGACGCGCTCCGGCTGCTCATCGCCAAGCGCTTCGAATCGCCCTCGATGAAGCGGCTGTACCTCCATACGTTGGAATGGAACGTCCGCGCGCGCCGCTGCTTCGCCGCCTGCGGCTTCCGCGAAGTGCGGCCAGTCCGCCGCGGCGGCCGCAACTTCATCCTCATGGAGATCGCCCGCGCCGACTGGGAGCGTTCGCGCTAGGCGCGCGCCGCCCTTGCCGTGATTCCCGCGCCCCCATAACCGTCATTCCCGCGTAGGCGGGAATCTCGTATCCATAGTCGGGCGAATGGGTAGGTTCCCGCTTTCGCGGGAATGACGAGGCCGTGGGGGTTAGTGGAGACGGGGCGCAGCGCCCCGTCATTCCCGCGAAGGCGGGAATCCCGCCCCATTGAGGCGCGCCAGCGCCGAATTCCCCTCTCCCTACAAGGGGAGAGGACGCCGCGAACGCGGCGGGAGAGGGTACTGCGGTCGGGGCGCATAGCGGTTCCGTCATTCCTTACCCTTACCGTCATTCCCTACCCTTACCGTCATTCCTGCGTAGGCAGGAATCCATTCGCGCGCAAGCGCCCCCATGACGGTCATTCCCGCGAAGGCGGGAATCCCGTATCCATAGTCGTGCGAATGAGTAGGTTCCCGCTTTCGCGTAGGCGGACGGTCCTCCCAGTAGGTTCCCGCTTTCGCGGGAATGACGTGGCCCCGGTGGAATAGGGGAGACGGGGCGCAGCCCCGTCTCCCTGCGCCTCGCTCGCAAGCTCCCCCCATCGTCCCAAATATGACAGCGCCCTCTTGCAATTCGCGCCGCCTAAGCGTATAGTCATATCAATGACACAACGCAGCGCCGCCCTGTCCCCCTCTCCATAGGGGGCATTCCCCCTCTCCCTACAAGGGGAGAGGACGCCGCGAACGCGGCGGGGAGAGGGTACTGCGGTAGGGGCGCGCAGCGTTCCGTCATTCCCTACCCGTTCCGTCATTCCCCACCCTTACCGTCATTCCGGCGTAGGCAGGAATCCATTCGGGCGCCCCAGCGCCCACGACGGGGCGCAAGCCCCGTCTCCCATATCCCCGGGGCCACGTCATTCCCGCGAAAGCGGGAACCTACCCCATAAACCCCTAATACCGTCATTCCGGCGTAGGCCGGAATCCAGTCGGGCGCCCCAGCGCCCACGGACGGGGCGCAAGCCCCGAATTCCCCCTCTCCCTATAAGGGGAGAGGACGCCGCGAACGCGGCGGGAGAGGATACTGCGGACGAGGCGCGTAGAGCGCCCCGTCATTCCCCACTCTCACCGTCATTCCCGCGAAGGCGGGAACCCCGCCCCCGCAACCACAAACGAAAGGAGGACGCCCATGATCGCAGAGCCCCACGTACCCCTCGCGCGCTACCGCGACGACCCCGTAGCCTTCGTCCGCGACGTCCTCCCAGACTCCGGCGAGCCCTACGAAAAGCAGCGCGAAACGCTCGAACTCCTCGCCCAAGAGCGCAAGACCTCCGTCGTCGGCTGCTACGCATCGGGCAAAGACTGGACAGCCGCCCGCGCCATCCTCTGGTGGCTCGAAACCCGCGCCCACGCCAAAGTCGTCGTCACCGGCCCGACGCAGCGCCAGATCGAGGAGATCGTCTGGCGCGAGATGCGGATCGCCTACAAGTCGGCGAGCGTCCCCCTCTCCGGCAAGATGCTCCGCAACCGCTACGAGATAGACGACGACCGCTTCGCCATCGGCTTCTCGACGAACAGGCCGGAGAACCTGCAGGGCTTTCACTCGCCCAACATGATGGTCGTCGTCACCGAGGCGCACGGGATGAAGCCGGCCTTCGAGGAAGCGCTCAAGCGCCTCAACCCGTCCAAAGTGCTGCTCGTCGGCAACGCCCTCTCGACTAGCGGCGAGTTCTACGAGTCGCATCGCGCGCTCCGCAGCCGGTACAAGCGCGTGAAGATCTCGGCCTACGACACCCCTGCCTTCACGGGCGAGCCCATCGAAATCTACGGGCTGATGAACGAGGAGGACATCGCGGATAGGGAGGCGGACACGGGGCGCGACCATCCGCTCTTTATGGCGGGCGTGCTGGCGGAGTTCCCGGACGCGCAAGACGACTCGCTGACGGGGCGCAAGGCGGTGGACGCGGCGATGGCGGACGACGCCCCTAGCGGCGAGGGCGCGCCGACGGCGGAGGAGGACGCGCTCCAGCCGGTGTACATCGGGGTTGACGTCGCGCGTTTCGGCTACGACAAGTCGGCGCTCATCGCAAGGCGGGGGCAGCGCGTGATTGCGATGAAGGCGTTCGTCGGCATGGACACGATGCGCCTGTCGTGGGAGGCGTCTTCGATGGCGCGTGAGTTGGGCGCGGAGGCGGTGTTCGTCGACGAGACGGGCGTCGGCGGGGGCGTCGTTGACAGGCTGCGCGAACTCGGCGCGCCCGTCTACGGCGTGCAATTCGGCGGGCGCGCGCCGCACCCTGTGCAGTTCGGCAACCTGCGCTCCGAGATCTTCTGGGAGTTGCGGCGCCTGCTGGAGGAGCGCCTCATCGCCTTGCCGAACGATGACGAGTTGGCGGGCCAGTTGCTGACGCTGCGCTACGACGTGTCGAGTTCCGGGCAAGTGAAGTTGGAGAGCAAGAAGGCGATGCGGACGAAGGGCTTGCCGTCGCCCGACCTCGCCGACGCGTTGGCTATGGCGTTTATGCGCCCGCCGTCGCTGCAAATCTGGACGGGCAACGAGCCCTTCCTCCGCGCCGCGCGCAACGGCGCCGCCGTGAACGGCGTAGGCGTGCCCGTCCCCCTGCGCCCCGCCCCCAACGGCGCGGAGCGCAACGGCGCCTACCATGGCGATTGGTATGGCGCGGACGGCAATGGCGCCGCCCATAATGACCGTCATTCCCGCGAAGGCGGGAATCCCGCCCCCAACGGCGCCGTCGGCGATGGGCATGCGCCGGATGGCAATGGCGCCGATGCCGCGCCCGCGAACGCGGGCGCCGGATCCCCCTCTCCCTATAAGGGGAGAGGAGGCCGCGAAGCGGCGGGAGAGGGTACTGGCGGCGCCCCGCCTACGGACGCGCCCGACGATGGCGACATAAACCGTCATTCCGGCGTAGGCCGGAATCCAGAAGGCGCGGACGCGCCCGCGCCCCCAAACCCGGCCGACGTCCCCCTCGACAGGTTCTTCATCAGGTTCTAGGCGACGGCGATGGGGATGCAACGGATACGAGATTCCCGCCTACGCGGGAATGACGGAGAAGGCGCGGGAATGACGGTAAAGGGGTGGGAATGACGGTAAAGGGGTGGGAATGACTGAGAAGGGACGGGCGTGACGATAAGGGAGGGCGGAATGGACAGCGAGCGTCGGCGATACGCCCGGACGGGGCGCGCAGCGCCCGTCTCCCTATTCTCCCCGGGGCCCTCGTCATTCCCGCGAAAGCGGGAACCTACCGGAGACCGTCCGCCCGCGAAAGCGGGAACCTACTGGAGGCCGTCCGCCCGCGCAAGCGGGAACTTACCCCATCGTACCACGCCCGCTACGCGCCCCGTCCGCAGTACCCTCTCCCGCCGCGTTCGCGGCGTCCTCTCCCCTTATAGGGAGAGGGGGAATTGGGCGCTTGCGCCCCGCAAATGGGGCGGGATTCCCGCCTACGCGGGAATGACGGTACCAGGGCGCCTACGCGGGAATGACGGGGCGCGGGAATGACGGTAGACTATGCAAAGTCTCGCCTGCGCGGCCGGGCGATTAGGGTACGCATAGGTTTCGAGGAGTTTCGTTTGACGCAGCGACGCGAAGGATTCACCGGCGCCGACCGCTCCTTCCTCGGCGAGGAGGAGTTGCGGCTTACGAGCGTCGGCGTCGACATCGGCTCCTCGACCTCGCACCTCGTGTTCTCCGCGCTGGAGTTGGAGCGGCGCAACACGCGCTACGTCATCGTCAAGCGCGCCATTATCCGCGAGTCCGACATTCTGCTCACGCCCTACGTTGACGAGGGCGCGACGATAGACGCGCAGGCGCTGGGCGCGTTCATCGACGCGCAGTACGAGGCCGCCGGGCTGCGGCGCGAGCAGATAGACACGGGCGCGCTCATCCTGACGGGCGTCGCGGTGCGGCGGCGGAACGCCCGCGCCATCGCCGACCTGTTCGCGCAAGAGGCCGGAAAGTTCGTCGCCGTGAGCGCGGGCGACGGCCTCGAGGCGGTGATGGCGGCGCACGGCTCCGGGGCGGTCGCGGAGTCGGAGCGCGCGCGGAACGCCGTGCTGAACGTCGACGTCGGCGGCGGCACGACGAAACTGGCCGTGTGCCGGGGCGGGCGCGTCGTCGAAGCGACGGCGCTGGAGGGCGGGGCGCGCATCCTCGCGTTCGACGAGGAGAGCCGGATCGTCCGCGTAGAGGAGGCGGGGCGCCTCTACGCCCATGAGGCCGGATTCGAGGCCGCGCTGGGCGAGCGCCTGTCGGAAGAGGCGAAAGAATCTATCGCGGAGAGGATCGCGGCGCGGATTATGGAGACGGCGCGGCGCGGAGGCGTCTCGGACGAAACGCGCGCCCTGCTGCGCTTGCCGGAGTTGGCCTACGACGGCGAGGTGGACGCCGTGATCTTCTCCGGCGGCGTCGCGGAGTTCGTCTACGGCTACGAGAAGGGAAGTTTCGGCGACTTGGGCCCGCAGATCGCGCGGGCGGCGCGGGCGCGCGTCCCCGAACTGGGCGCGATGCTGATGACGCCCGCCGCGGGAATACGCGCCACGGTCGTCGGAGCGTCGCAGTACACGGCGCAGGTGAGCGGCAGCACGGTGTTCATCTCGCCCATCGAGGCCACGCCGATCCGCAACGTGCCGGTGATGACGCCCGACTTCGACCTGAGCGGCGACGACTTGGACGCGGACGCCATAGCGGGCGCGGCGCGCGCGGGGCTCGTCCGTCTGGATTTGCTGGACGCGGAGACGGCGGTCGCGGTGGGCTTTCGCTGGGGCGGGTCGGCGACGTTCCGCCGGCTGGACGCCTTCACGCGGGGCGTGGCGTCGGCGATGCGCGGGCCGCTGAGCAAGGGCGCGCCGCTCGTGCTCGTGAGCGACGGCGACGTCGGCGGCCTGATCGGGCTGCACCTGCGCGAGGAGGTCGGCCTCCCGAATCCGGTCATCTCCATAGACGGCGTCGAGTTGCGGGAGTTCGACTACATCGACATAGGCGAGATCATTCCGTCGTCCGGCGCCGCGCCGGTGGTCATCAAGTCGCTCGTGTTCCCGGGCCAGCAACCGGAGGGGGCGTAGGCGCTATGGAGTACCGGCGGCTCGGCGAAACGGACATGCAGGTCTCGGTCATCGGCGCGGGGGGCTACCCGTTCGGCCCGCCGCTGCTGGGGCGCGAGGAGACGGCGGCGGTCGTGGCCCGTGCCATAGAGCGCGGGATCAACTTCTTCGACACGTCGGACGTGTACGGCGAGGGGCGGAGCGAGGAGTTCCTCGGCGAGGCGCTCGCGGGCAAGCGCGGCGAGGTCTATCTCTCGACGAAGTTCAACCTGCGGAGCCTCGGCGGGCGGACGCCCCGCGAGCGCGTCTACGCCCGATGCGAGGAGGCGCTGCGGAAACTCCGCGCGGACCGGATAGACCTGTTTCAGGTTCACTTCGCAACGCCGGACGTTCCCCACGAGGAGTTGCTCGGCCCGCTTGACGACCTCGTCCGCGAGGGCAAGGTTCGCTGGATCGGCAACTGCAACACGGCGGCGTGGCGCTGGCGGGACGAGATCGCCGTTTCGCGGGAGCGCGGGCTGGCGGAGTTTCAGTCCACGCAGAATCACTACAGCCTGCTGCACCGGCACGCGGAGTTGGAGTTGCTGCCGTTCTGCGCCGCCTACGGGAAATCGCTGCTGGCGTACTTCCCTCTGGGCGGGGGCTGGCTGACGGGAGCGTACCGGCCGGGCGAGCCGTATCCGGCGGGCAGCCGCGCCGCGAAAGTCCCCACGGGCATCGTGACGCGCTTGCGCTCCGAGCGCGTCGAGCGGCTCGTTCCGCGCCTGGAGGCGTTCGCGGGCGAACGCGGACATACGGTCGCCGAACTCGCGCTCGCGTGGGTCGCCGCGCGCCCCGAGGTCGCGGTCGCGCTCACGGGATTCGACAAGCCTGAGCACGTTGACGCGAACGTGAAGGCGGTCGATTGGCGGTTGAGCGCGGAGGACTTGGACGAGTTGGACGCGCTCACGTCGTGGTGGGAGGGGCGGGGCGCGGCGATTGACAGCGACGGCCCGACGCCGCGCCCGGAGGCGCCCGCGCGATGAGCGTATGGCATCTCGTCCGGCACGGGGAGACGCAATGGAACGCGGAGCAGCGCGTGCAAGGGCAGACGGACGTTCCGCTGAACGAGACGGGGCGCAGGCAGGCCGCGCTCACGGGGAGGCGGCTGGCGCGCGTCCGCTTTCGCGCAATCTACGCGAGCGATATGAGCCGCGCCCGCGAGACGGCGGAGATCATCGCCGCGGCGAGCGAGGCCGGCCCGCCCGACGTCGTTTTCGACGCCCGCCTGCGGGAAGTCGCGTTCGGCGAGTTGGAAGGGATGACGTGGGCGGAAATCGAGGCGCGCGGCTCCGGGCTCCACGTCCGGCAGGATCAGCGCGACTTGGACTACCGGCCCGAGGGCGGGGAATCGTACCGCGAGTTGCTGGACCGGCTGGGCGCATTCGCGGCGGCGCTGGAGGAGCGGCATCCCAACGACGACATCCTGGTGGTCGGGCACGGCGCCGCGCTGCGCGCGCTCGTCGCGCGCTCGTTGCGCCTGCCGGACGAGGCGTTCTGGGCGATCTCAGGGCACGGGTCGGCGGGGATAACGCGGATCCGCAGGCGGCGCGACGGCCACGCCGCGCTCATCGGATGGAGCGACGTCGGCCACCTGGAGCGCCTAGACCGCGACTCCGACGGAGAGAATCCGTAGGGCGGACCGGCGCCGCGCCCGCTTGGAGCGCTCCGAATCGGAGCGATGCTGCTATACTCTTCCTCGCCCTAACGAGCGCCGCAGATTGAGGAGACCGGATATGCCTCGCGTCAAGAAGCCGAAGAAGGAGAAGCCCGCCGAGACGACGGAGCAGTTCGTCGCGCGGGTGAGCAAGAAAGACGAAACGCGCAACGGGAAGCGCGTGCGATTCGGATTCACGAAGCGCTCCCGCTGAGGCGTCGGGCGCTTGCCGCGGCGCGCTATGCGCCGGCGGCGCCTGAGGGCGGTAACGCGCAACGCCTCGACGCTCCGCCCCGCGCCCAATTGGGAGGCAAAGGCTCCGACCGCGCTCCATCGTGGATAGCCCTCTGAAATACGATTACTTGCTCGTCGCGGGGCCGGGGCGCTCGGGCAGCGACTTGCTCTACGAGCGTCTGCGGAGCCATGCGGATTTCGCGTTCCCCGAGATCAAGGAGGGCTATTACTACCGCTCTCCGGCGAGATTCGAGAAAGCCTTGCGGCGGGCGAACCGCGACGGGAAGAGGATACTGGCGGACGTGGCCAACCTCGGCTACCAAGACCCGGCGCTCGGGCCGGGCGTTCGGCGGCTGGCCGGCGCCGGGCGCCGCGTCCTGCTCGTGATTCTTCTGCGCGCGCACCGCGACCGCGCCGTTTCGATGATGCGGTTTCGGAAGAGCCGGGGCGAGTTCTCCGCGCTTTTCGGGGCGCGCCGGCTAGAGCGCGCCGTCGCGCGCGACCGGCTGACGCCTGAGGCGCTCCACGAGATCTACGGGCTTGGCGCGGACGTCCTGACGCTGCGCTTCTCCGCGCTGACGGAGAACACGACGGGGTCGCTGAGCGCGCTCGCCGACCTCTGCGGCGCCGCTCCGTTCCCCGAATCCGCGCCGGCGGTCGTGAACGAATCCGTTCGCGCTCGGAACGCGCCGCTCGCCGCCGGAGGGAAGGCGGTCGCGGTTGCGCTGCGCCGCTTGGGGCTTCGCCGCCTCCTGCAGCGAGCGAAGGACAGCCGCTCCGTCCGGCGTTTCTTCTTCGCGCCCGCGGCGACGGGAGAGCGCGGCGTTCCGCGATTGAGCGCGGCGACCGCGCGTTCGCTGGACGAGAGTTTCGCCGCGTGCCGCGCGGTCGCGGAGGACGCGTCGGAGCCGCTTGGGGACGGGCTCTTCTTTCGCGAGGGGCGCGCCGAGCGCGGCGGCCATGGCGAGGCGGCGCGCTCGGCGGCGGGGGCGCGGTGAGCGCGCCGGTCGAAGCGAAACGCCGAACGTCCGGCGCGCAGGAAGTGGCGATGCTCTTCTCCGCCCGGGCGAGCGTCCTATCGTTCGGGTTGCTCATACAGGCGCTCATCGCCTACTTCCTGCTCCCGGAAGGCCGCGGCTCCTACGCCGTTTGCGTAACGTTCGCCGTGCTCGCCGGCGTGATCGTCACGCCCGGCATAGACAAGGGAGTCACCTACAACGTCGTCACGGGACGGATGAGCGTGTCGCGGGGAGTGGCCGTCGCCATGGCGATCAGCGCGGTCGGGACGGCCGCCGCCGCCGCCGTCGCCTTGCCGTTGATCGCGACCGGCGTCGGATTCTTCGCCGCCGCCGACCCCTTCTCCTTCCGCCTCGCGCTCATCCTCATCCCGCTGACCTCCGCGGCGTCCGCCGTCGAGCAACTGCTCGTGGGGCTGCGCGGATTCGGGTCGCTCGCGGGATTCTGGGTTCTGCGCGCCGTCGTGAACTTGATTGCGCTGCTCATCCTCGTCGTGGGGATGGATATGGGAGTCAACGGCGCCATTGCGTCGTTCGCGGCGGGGCAAGCGTTTCTGATGGCCGCCTGCCTCTTCCGTCTGCGGGGGGGCTACGGATTGACGGGACGGACGCCGTCGCGCTCCGGCCTTTCGATGGCGCTCAACTACGGCTGGCGGTTTCACTCCGCCCGGATAGCGATGGCGGCGGAGGCGCGGATCGGCGTGCTGCTGCTCGGGATCATCGGATCGACCCGCGACGTCGGGCTCTTCGACCTCGCGCTCGCGCTGATGCTGCAATTCGGCGTGATCGCCAGCATGGTCGGCAGCGTGCTCTTCCCCCGCGTGACGGAAGACGCGGACAGCCGCCCCGAACTCGTGGCGCTCTGCATCCGCCTCGTCTTCGCGACCACGCTCGGGGCGATGGCGGTTTTCCTCGTTCTCGCCGTCGCCTCGCCGGTGGTGCCCATCATCTTCACCAAGCGGTTTCTTCCCGTGGTGGACTTGCTCATTTGGCTCGCGCCGGGAGGTCTCGCGCACGCCAGCGCCGCGATATTGGCGACCTATATGATGGGCTCCAATCGGCCGGGCGCGCTGTCCGTCATTATTTGGACGGGAATAGGCGTGAACGCCGCCGTTCTGTTCGCCGCGCACCCGGTCGCCGGGCTGCAGGGCGCCGCTTGGGCGATGAGCGCCGGCTTCATCGCGCGGGCGCTGCTGATGGCCGTCGTTTTTCACAGGGCGAGCGGCGCGCCCGTCGCGGCGACGTGGCTCCCCAAACGCAGCGATTTCGTCTACGCCTGGGCGGAGGGCAGAGACGCCGCCCGCCGGATGCTGAGCAGGCGCGCCGCCCATGCGTAAGCCGCGCCGCGTTACGCTGGTCATAGACGAGTTGAACTCCGGCGGAGCCCAGCGTGACTTGGTTCGACTCGCCGGCGGCCTCGCCGCCGCGAGATACGAAACGTCCGTGCTCGCTTACTGGCCCGGCGACTTTTTCGCAAGCGACCTCGCGCGGGTCGGAGTTCCCGTGACGCTCGTGCGCTCGCGCAACCGCCTCCACCTGATCTGGGCGATGCGCCGGGCGGTCCGCCGGAGCCGCCCCGACGTCGTCGTTTCGTTTCTGCGGGGCGCGAACGCGCTCGCGGAATTGGCGGCGGCGCCGCGCCGGAACTTCGCGCTCATCGCCCTGGAGTTGAATCTGGACACGCAAAGGAACGGGCTCAGGCGAACGGCGCGCTACGCCCTCCACCGCATCGCGGACGCCGTCGTCGCCAACTCCTACGCGCAACGCGACCGCATAAGCGAAATCGCTCCCTTCCTGGCGGACCGCGCGAGCGTCATCGTGAACGGCGTGGATCTAAAAGCGTTCGCGCCGCCGCCTGCCCCTCCGCCCGCGCGAAACGACCAACTGCGGTTGCTCGCGCTCGCCAGGCTGCAGCCGCAGAAGAATCCGTTCGCGCTGTTGGAGGCGCTCGCTACGCTGCGCGAGAAAGCGCCCGCGCTCGACGTAAGCGTCGACTGGCATGGCGACCGGGTAACCGAAGGCGGCGGCCGCGCGTCCAAGTGGGCGCGGGCTCGGCGGCGCGGGCATACGGAGTACGCGGAGCGGTTCGATCAAGCCGTCGCGCGGTTGGGTCTGCAAGACCGCTTCCGTCTGCGCCCGGCCGCGCGGGAGGTTCCGCCTCTCTACCACGCCGCCGACGCTCTAATCTTGCCGTCCGTCTACGAGGGGACGCCGAACGTCGTTTGCGAGGCGATGGCGTGCGGGCTCCCCCTGCTCGTCAGCGCGGTCGGCGACAATCCGAGGCTCGTCGCGGACGGGCGCAACGGGTTCCTGTTCGATCCGCGTTCGCCGTCGGACATTGCGGACGCGATCCTGCGGTTCGCCGCGTCGCCCGCCGAAACGCGAGCGGCGATGCGCGCCGAGAGCCGCAGGCGGGCGGAGGAGTCGCTCTCGGCGGACGAATTCAACGCGCGCTACATAGAACTCATCGAGCGGACGCTCCGCCTGCGAGAGGAGCGCGGGCGACGCGGACGCGATGGCGGCGAGGCGCGAGACGCGGCGGAGCCGGAGGCGGGAGCGCGGCGCCTATGAAGAGTCTTCACATTGGCATGGCGCTGTCGTCCCTTAGGGGAGGGGGAGCGGAGCGGGTTACGCTGACGCTTGCGAACGCGCTGATCGAGCGCGGCCACCGCGTGGATCTGTTCCTCGCGCAATGCCGGGGCGCGTACCGCGAGGGCGTTCCGCAGGGCGGACGCCTCTATTATCCGGGGCGCTGGAAGGCCGACCGCAGTCTGCTGCGCCATTGCGAGGAGCGGGGGATAGCCGCCGCGTCTATGGGCGTCAGCCCCGCGTCAGCCGCCCGGGCATGGCTGGCGCTCAGGCGGCGGCGTCCGGGGATCCGGATCAGGCCCGGCAGCGCATACTACGCGCTGGGCGTCGCGGCGTATCTTCGGGAAGCGCGTCCGGACGCGCTGTTGTCCGCGCTGCCGATGGCCAACGCCGCCGCGGTTTTGGGCATGGAATTGGCGAACGCCCAAATCCCGCTCGTCATCGGATTGCACTATCTCGTCGGCCTCGCCTACACGGAGGAGCAACTGGCCCGGGCGCGGGCGCTCTATCCCAAGGCGAGCGCGTTCGCCGCAGTTTCGACTGCAGTCGCCGCCGACGCTTCGGAGCGTTTGGGGATTGCATCCGAGAGAATCCACGCCATCTACAACGGCCTCCCTATCGGGGAAATCCGGCGAATGAGCGAGGATGCGCCCTCCCACGAGTGGTTCAACGACGACGGCCCGCCCGTCATCTTGACCGTAGGGAGCGACGCGCCCCTCAAGGATCACCCGACGCTGGTCGAGGCGTTTGGTCTTGTTCGGCGAGAGCGCGAAGCGCGGCTGGCGATAATGGGGAGCAGTCCGCGCAACTATAAGACGAGTCTCCTCTCAATCGCTCGGGAGCACGGCGCGGAGCAAGACGTGACGTTTGCGGACTTCGACGAGAATCCGTACCGGCATATGCGAAGAGCGGCGGTGTTCGCTCTTTCGTCTTGGTGGGAGGCGTTCCCGACCGTTCTCATCGAAGCGATGGCCTGCGGAACGCCGGTCGTCAGCACGGACTGCCCGACGGGGCCGAGCGAGATACTCGGCGGAGGCAAGTGGGGGACGCTCGCGCCGGTGTCCGACCCTCCCGCGCTTGCGAGGGCGATCATCGCCGCGCTCGACGGCGACGCGCCCGCGGTGGAGGAGGCCAAGCGCCGCGCCGAGGATTTCGACGAGCGCCGGATGGCGGCGGACTACGAGGCGCTCTTCGCCCGGCTGACTGAGGGAGCGGGCGAAGGGAGCGGTTAGTGCGACTTCCCCTGGAAGAGGCGGCCCAAGACGACGCCTACGGATAGGAAGAGCAAGCGCAAGTCCATCCACGGGCTCATCCGATCGATGTACAAGTTGTCGTACCGGGTTTTCCTGCAGGGCTCCAGCGAGTAGCCCCCTCGCGCCTGCGCCAGGCCGGCGATGCCCGGCTTGACCCTGAGGCGGCGGAAGAAATCCGGGCACTCGCGGGCGATGTCGTCCGCTCTTTCGGGCCGCTCGGGCCGAGGCCCCACCAGACTCATCTCGCCCCGCAGGATGTTAATGATCTGCGGCATTTCGTCGAGACGGAGCGGGCGCAGCGCCTTCCCGATCAGCGTAACTCGCGGAGCCTTATTGCCCGGGCCGTCCGCCTCCGCCCCGTGAGCCATGGTGCGGAACTTGATGATCGTGAACGTCTTGCCTCCGCGCCCTAGCCGTCGCTGCGTGTAGAACACGGGGCCGCGGTCGCACGCCCATATCGCAAGCGGAATCGCCGCCCAGAGCAGCGCCCAGAGCGGAAAGAGCAGAATGTGCGCGACCGCCAAGAGGCCAATGTCGAAGCAAGGCTTGTACCCGTCCCGAATGGGAGTCTCGCCGTCGGTTATGCCGGTGTCCAACGCCAACTTCAGCCGCCTCCGACAAGGATTCGGACGACCTGCGGGACTCGAACGCAGCCTCCGGGCGGAGGACGCCGGAAGCGACGGCCCGCGCCTACGCCTATGATAAACTGATTGATTGCGTTATGTCCGATACGACGCTCATTGAAGAATCTCGCTCCTACCCCGGCGACGCGCGCGCCGTTCCCGCCGCCGGCGCGGACGCGCCGGCTTCCCTTCGACGCGCCGACCCCGCGCGCCCGCTCGTGGTGGACCTCGACCATAGCCTGCTGCGGACGGACCTGCTTCACGAGGCGTTCTGGCGGCGCGTCGCCGCGAATCCGTTGAGCGCGCTCGCCGCGCTGTTTGGGCGCGGGGGCAAAGCGGGGCTCAAGCGGCGCCTCTCCGACGGCTCCGCCATTGATATTGACGCGCTGCCCGCGCACGAGGGCGTCGCCGCGATGGCGCGGAAGGCTCAGGCGGAGGGGCGGGAGGTCGCGTTCGCGTCCGCGTCGGACCGGAGCGTCGTTGAGGCCGTCGCCAAACGGTTCGGCGTCGCCCGGACGTTCGCGTCGGACGGCGAGACGAACCTGCGGGGCGAGGCGAAGGCGGACGCGCTCCGCGCCGCCTACGGGCGGGGCGGATTCGACTACGTGGGCGATTCGCAGGCCGACTTCGCGGTTTGGGATCAGGCGGGCGGCGTCGCCGTCGTCGACCCATCGCCCCGGATGCTCGCGCGCGTTCGGGCGAGATACGGCGAGGCGCAAGTTATTGCATCGGAAGGCCGTTCGAGGCGCGCGTGGCTGCGCGCGATGCGCCCGCATCAGTGGGTGAAGAATCTCCTCGTGTTTCTCCCCGTGACCGCCGCGCACAGCGCGTCCGTCAACGCTTGGGCGCTCTCGGCGCTGGGGTTCGCGGCGTTTTGCGCGTGCGCCTCCGGCCTGTACCTGATCAACGATATGCTCGACCTTGACGCCGACCGCCGCCATCCGTCCAAGCGGCGGCGCCCCATCGCGGCGGGAGACCTCTCCCTGCGCCGGGCCGCGCCGCTGGCCGGCGGGCTGTTCGTCCTCTCCGCGCTGCTGTCGGCGGCGGCGAATCCCGCGTTCGCGCTCGTTCTGCTCGGCTACGTCGTGATGTCGCTCGCCTACTCCGCCTATCTGAAGCGGGTCGTCCTTCTGGACATCGTCGCGCTAAGCGGCTTCTACGTTCTGCGCGCCGCGAGCGGCGGCGTGGCGAGTTCCGTTCCCCTCACGGTTGCGTTCGTCGCGCTCTGCTTCACGCTCTTCTTCGCGCTCGCGGCGGTCAAGCGGCAAACCGAATTGACGAGCCACGCGAACGGGGAGCGTCGCGTCGCGGGGCGCGGCTACAAGGCGAGCGACATTCGCTGGGTGACGGCGGCCGGATTGACCGCGTCGGCGGGCGCGCTCGCCGTTCTCATCGCCTACGGATTCGTCTCTCCCAACGCGCAAACGCTCTACGCGAGGCCGGAACTGCTTGCGCTGACGGCGCTGCCCGCAGGCGCTTGGCTTGCCCGCGTCTTCCAACGAGGAGCGCAAGGCAAAATGCCCGACGACCCGGTGGTCTACGCGCTCCGCGACCGGTCCAGTTACGCGGCGGCGCTCGCCGTTCTCGTCGTCGTCGCGGCCGCGGCGCTCTAGCGCGGGGCGCCTAACTAGAACGACGTCCGCTTGAAGACGCGCTCGGGGATGAGTTGGACGACGCGCATAATCCAGCGCCAGAACCAGGGCGTGTAGAGCACGTCCTTCCTGCGCTTGGCCGCCCGGAAGATGTCGGCGGCGACGGACTCGGGCGAGGCCGCCAGAGGCCGCGAGTCGTGCCCCCACGTCATCGCGGTGTCTACGAATCCGGGCTTCACGGTCATTACGTGAACTCCCTTGCGCGCCATACGGCTCCGCAGCCCCGAGAGGTAGGTATGAAACCCCGCCTTGGACGCTCCGTAGACGTAATGCCTCAATCGTCCGCGGTCTCCCGCGACCGATCCGACGCCGATGACGACGCCCGCTCCGCGCTCTTCGATGACCGGCGCCAGGCGTTGCAAGGCGGCGGCGACTCCGCCCAGGTTGTTCGCAATGACGCCCGCCGCTAAGTCGGGGTCGGCGTCGATCTCCGCTTGCGCCGGCATCGCGCCCAGAAAAACGGCGGCGTTCAGCGTCCCCGGACGCGCGGCGGCGGCTTCCGCCAGCGCAAGGCGGTCGGCGGGATCCAGGACGTCGAACCGCATAACCTGGGCCTCCGCTCCGTATCGGACGGCGAGGTCGGCGGCGGCGCGCTCCATATCGCCCAGGTCGCGGCCCGCGAGCAGCAAGTCCGCGCCGTCAGCGGCGGCGAGGCGGGCGAACGCCCGCGCTATGGAGGACGTCGCGCCGAGGATGATCCACGTTTCGCGCTCACTCATCCGCCGGCCTCCTGATCCGCAACCGCCGCGCCATATCGGAGGTTACGCGCCCCTCCGGGTCGAGGCGGTCGCAGACCGCGCGGAACGCGTCCAACTCAGGGTGCATACGCGGAATCGCGCTCGGCGGAAGCAGCGCGTCCTTCGCCAGGTAGACGCGCCCGCCCGCGTCCAGCGCCATCGCGCCGAGCCGTCCGAGCAAGTCGGCGGACGCTTGCGTAGACGGAAAGTCAAGGTTGAGCGTCCAGCCCTCCATCGGGAACGAGAGCATCCCCGCCCGGCCCGGCCCTAGCCGTTTGAGCACGGAGAGCGGAGACGTCATTCCGCTCCCCGACGCCTCCGTCAAGATCGCGCGAAGGGGCTCCGTCGCGTCCATCGGGACCACGCACTGGAAATGGTGAAACCCGCGCTTCCCGTAGAGCCGGTTCCAATCGGCGATGGCGTCCAGCGGGAACAGAAACGCGGGCAGCGGGCGAATGCGCGTCCGCCCCTCTTTCGGAACGCGAGCGTAGTAGGCCGCGTTGAACGCGCGAGCGACAGGCCCGGACAGCAGGAACGGCGGCGCGTCGAAAGGGACGGACCGGGCGCGACGGGGGCGTTCCCGGCTGGGCTCGCCGGTGGCTTCTCCCTCTTCGAGGATGCCCCGGCCAAGCGACGCCCCGGTTGCGCCGGCGTCCACCCAGCCGACGCTGTAGTACTGGTCTGACTCCGCGAACGCCTCTATGAACGCGTCGAGACAAGGCATGCGCCGCTCGCGCACCGCCGCGTTGACTCCGGGAATCCGGCGCATCCGCAAGCGGGCGGACAGGATTGCTCCGGTCAGGCCGACGCCGCCGACCGTGGCGCGAAAAGCCTCGTTCTCCGGTTGGAGCGTAAGCGTCTCTCCTGCGCCCGTCCGCAGCGTAATCCGCGCAACGTGCTGCCCGAAAGAGCCGGCCCCTTGGTGGTTCTTGCCGTGAATGTCGTTCGCTATCGCGCCTCCGACGGTGACGAATCCCGTGCCGGGAGCGACGGGGGGCGCCCAGCCGCGCGGGCCGAAGTCCCTCAGCAATCCCCCGATAGTCGCGCCCGGCTCGACTTCGATCTCTCCCGTCGCGTCGTCAAACGACAGGACACGGTCGAGGCGCGACGTAATGACGGTCGCCCCGCCTGAGTTGAGCGCCGCGTCCCCGTAGGAACGCCCGGCGCCGTAGAGGCAAAGGCTGGGCCCCGCCGCGTCGAGCGCCTCAATCAGTTGGCTTGCCCGTTCAGGCCTCGCCGCCCGGGTGGGCGCGCGAAGCGCCCGGCCCCAGCCGGTGAGCGTGACCTCGCGCCAAATGGTCATCGAAGAGTCTCCATGCGGTAGAGGATAACCTAATGAGGACAGCGCATATTGTTCGCCGCCTGAGCCGCCGCCCGCGCGGCCATGGTGGGGAAGGGGAGACTCGAACTCCCACGCCTTGCGGCACATGATCCTAAATCATGCGCGTCTGCCGTTCCGCCACTTCCCCCGCGCCCGTTCATCCAAACCCTGCGGATAGGCCAAGGCTATCACGCCAACGCCGCTCAGCCGGCGGGACGCCCGCCGCGCCGCGTCTCCCTAATCCTCGCTATGCGTCGTTCCCCGACAGAGACCGAACGCGGCAATGCGATATGATTGCGCCGTCCCCAAAGGAGGCGACGCGATGACGGACTTGCCCGCCCTAGCCGAAGACGTCGCTCTGGCGAGCCGGATGCTCTACGAGACGGGGCTCGCCGACGCCTCGACCATCGAGCGCGGCCACGTCAGCCTCCGCCTGCCGGACGACCCCGGGCGGTTCGCCGTCAAGGCGCTCGGCCCCGCGCTCTCCCAAACCTACGCCGAGCACGTCGTTATCGTGGATATGGACGGGCGCAAGGCCGGCGGCCCGCCGGAACTGAACCTCCCGAACGAGGTGAAGATGCACTCGTGCATCCTGCGAGAGCGGCCCGACGTCAACTCCGTCGTCCACGTCCATCCCCGATACGCCGTGCTGATGAGCGTTCTGCGGCGGCGCATCGCCCCGATGCGGATCGAAGGGCTGCAAATGTTCGCCGACCCGCTCCCGCTGTTCCCCAGCCCGCGCCTGATTATTCACGAAAGAGACGGCAAGGAAGTCGCCGGGCTGCTCGGCGGCCATAGCGCAATTCTCCTGCAGGGGCACGGCGCGGCGACCGTCGGCGGCGATATGGAGGACGCCGTCCTCAATATGCTTCACCTCGAAGAGCAGGCGCGAATGAACTACCTCGCGGTCTGCGCGGCGGGAAGCGGCCACGCATCCCTGACGCCGGAGCAATGCGCCGAATTCGCCGCCAATATGAGATCGATGGGCGAGGCCGACCACCTCGCGCCCGAAGTCGCGCCGACGCCCCGCAAGCCCAGCGGCGTCTGGAAGCACTACGCCGCGCTCGCCGCCCGCCCCCTTGCGCCGTCATTCCCGCCTACGCGGGAATCCCGCATTCCCCCTCTCCCTACAAGGGGAGAGGACGCCGCAAACGCGGCGGGAGAGGGTACTGCGGTCGGAGGCGCAACGCCCCCCGTCATTCCCGCCTAGGCGGGAATCCAGTCGGCGCGCAAGCGCCATAAGACGGGGCGTCGCCCCGTCTCCTGATCCCCGGCTCCGCGCCATTCTCGCCCCAGGCGGGGGAACCCACCCCTTCCGCGTCCTGCCGCGCCCACGCCCTCCTGCTATCATAACCCTGCGCCCCTGCGCGGGAGGACGGCTATGAGCGGCGTCGGACGCCTCGTCACCGCGATGGTGACCCCCTTCGATCAGGCGATGGAGATCGACTACGCCCAGGCGCGGCGCCTCGCCCAAGCCCTCGTCGAGTCAGGCAGCGACGCCCTCGTCGTCACCGGCACCACCGGCGAGAACCCGTCGCTCGCCCACGAGGAGAATCTCCGCATCTGGACGGAGGTCAAGCAGGCCGTGGGCGACTCCGCCGCCGTCGTCGCAGGCTCCGGCACCAACGGAACCGGCGAAACCATCCAACTCGCGCGAATGGCCGAGCAGGCCGGCGCCGACGCCCACCTCCTCGTCGTCCCCTACTACAACAAGCCCACGCAGGAAGGGCTCTACCGCCACTTTATGGCCGTCGCCGACAGCGCCCGCATCCCCTGCATCCTCTACAACGTGCCAAGCCGGACCATCGTCAATATGGCCGCCGAGACGACGCTCCGCATCGCCCGCGACGCCCCCAACGTCGTCGGAATCAAAGAGGCGTCCGGCGACCTCGCCCAGATCGCCGCGATCATCCGCGACGCCCCGGACGGCTTCCGCGTATGGAGCGGCAACGACAGCGACACGTTCGCCGTCGTCAGCCTCGGCGGATGGGGCGTCGTCAGCGTCGCGTCCCACCTCATCGGGCGGCGAATCGCCAAGATGATCGAAATGACCATCGCAGGCGACCTCGCCGGCGCCGCGGCGGAGCACAAACGCCAACTCCCCCTGGCGACCGGACTCTTCGCCGTCTCCAACCCCATCCCCGTCAAATACTGCCTCAACCGCGCCGGATTCCGCGTCGGCGGTCTGCGCCTCCCCCTTGTCGAGGCCGACGCCTCAACCGCCGCCTTCCTCGACGCTCTCCTCGCCCAGTACGAGATCGACCTCCCCATCCCCGCATAGGCCCCCACCACGTCCCCGCCCCCCACCCCTTGCCGCCGACCCCGCCCCTCGCGTATCATTGCGCCTATGCTTGACGCGACCGAAACCCTCAGCGCAACCGACCGCGAGTTCGGCAAGGGCATCGCGCCCAGCACGATCTTCACCGCCGACAACCTCGACGTGCTCCGCGGGATGAACAGCGAGTGCATCGACCTCATCTACCTCGACCCGCCCTTCAACAGCAACGCCGAATATCAGAACCCGTTCGACCGCGAGGTGCGCTTCCACGACGTCTGGACGATGGACAAGGTGCGAAAGGAGTGGATCAGAGACCTCCAGCAAAAGCAGCCCGCCCTCAACCACATCATCACGGGAGCCGCCATCACCCACGACGAGTCTATGCAGGCGTACCTCGCCTATATGAGCATCCGCCTCGTCGAAATGCATCGCGTCTTGAAGGAGACCGGCTCCATCTACCTCCACTGCGACCCGACCGCCAGCCACTACCTGAAGGCTGCGATGGACTACGTCTTCGGGCATCGCAACTTCGTGGACGAGGTCGTCTGGAACTACGGCACGCCCTCCGGCGGACGCGCAGCGGGCAAGAAGCCCGTCAAGGTTCACGACACGCTGCTCGTCTACGCCAAGTCTTACGGCGAGCACGTCTATAATCGCCAGTACACGCCGTACAGCGAAAAGTATCAATCCGATTGGTTCCGGCACGTCGATGACGACGGACGCAAATTCCAAACGCGGTCGCGCAGCGGACAGATCGTCAAGCAATACCTCGACGAGAGCCCGGGCGTTCCGCTCTCCAACGTCTGGTCCGACGTGATGCAGTTGTACGGCTCATCCGGATGGTTTCGCCGAAAGAACGACGAGCGCACGGGCTACCCCACGCAAAAGCCCCGCGCCCTATTAGAGCGCATCATCAGCGTCTCCACCAACCCGAACGACGTCGTGCTCGACCCCTTCTGCGGCTGCGCCACCGCCTGCGTCGCGGCGGAGGGTATGACGACGCTCAAGACGAACGGCGAACGCTCGCTCATACCGGCGCCCCGCCGCTGGATCGGCATAGACGTCAGCCCGACGGCCTACGATATGGTGCTCCGGCGGATGGAGTCCGAACTCGGCGTCAAAGAGCGCGGCGCGAACGACCGCCTCCTCACCCACGCCGGCGAAGTGACGCACAGAGTCCTGCGCTACGTCAAAGAGGACCTCAAAGGCAACCTCTGGCGCCTCGTCGGCGGTGACGCGCCCAAGCGCACCGATATTGAAGAGTCCGCCGAACCCCAAGAAATCGAGACGCGCTCCCCGAACATCCGCGAGATCCGCTACATTCAGCAGGACGGCCGCTGCGCCGCCGACGGCGAAAAACTCGCCCTTCGCCACCTCAACACAGAGCACGTCGTCTCGCAGAAACGGTACAACGGCCCTAACGTAGACGGCAACATCCAACTTATGTGCCAGAGCCACAACAGCATGAAAGGCGAGGGCACAATGGCCGACCTGGACGCGCGAATGCGCGAGAAGGGCGAAACGCCCTGGGCGGAACGCCCTCCCTTCATCGCAGCCGCCGAGCGCAAGTACCTCCCGCCCGAACCTTTGGCCTGAGTAAGCCGAGTACGGCGGCGGCTTAGCCCGGCGCGGGCGCTAGCACGCCCACCCCCACCCCGCGCCCACGCCCCTTGACAACGACCCTTCCCTCGTGTACTATACCCCTATGCTTGACGAGCGAGCAGGATGACGCGATGACGACGGCAACCGAAACTCTCGACGCGTACGACATCATATTCGGCAAGGGCATCGCGCCCAGCACGATCTTCACCGCCGACAACCTCGATGTGCTCCGCGGGATGAACAGCGGGTGCATTGACCTCATCTACCTTGACCCGCCCCTGAGTACGGACATGGCCCAGAGCCCGTTCGGCTCGGATGCGCGCTCCTATAGGGATGTCTGGACGAAGGGCCTGGTGCGGGATGAGTGGCTTGTGGACATCCGCCGTGACCTGCCCGCTCTCGACCAGACCATCAGTGCCGCCGCTGTTTCTCACAGCGAATCTATGCAGGCGTACCTCGCCTATATGAGCATCCGCCTCATCGAAATGCGCCGTGTCCTGAAGGACACCGGCTCCATCTACCTCCACTGCGACCCGACCGTCAGCCACTACCTCAAGTCTGCGATGGACTCCATCTTCGGGCATCGGAACTTTTTGAGCGAAGTCGTCTGGGCCTACGGCAGGCGTTCAAGCGGGCCCACTGCGGGTAGAAAGCCGATCCAAGCGCACGACGTGCTGCTGGTCTATGCCAAGTCCTACGGCAAGCATACTTACAATATCCAGCGTGTGGAGTACCCGGCGAATAGTCGCGTCCGTTCATCCACTCTGAACGACGCTAGAGGCGTCCCCTCATCACACAGGCGTAACGGCTCCCGTGTGTACGAATACCGGACGGACGTTCCGCTTTCTAACGTCTGGTCGGATCTGAGGCCGCTGCGACCTTACCAACCAGACAGGAGTAGACAAGAGGCAACAGGTTTCCCAACCCAGAAGCCCCGAGCGCTCTTGGAACGCATCATTAGCGTTTCTTCCAACCCAAACGATGTCGTGCTTGACCCTTTCTGCGGCTCCGCTACTGCTTGCATCGCGGCGGAAGGGGTAACGGTAACTCTTATGGACAAGGAATATCCATCGCTGCAACCCGCTCCCCGTCATTGGATCGGGATAGACATTCGGCAAGAAGCCTACGAGATAGCGGTTCAGCGTGTTGAAGAGGAACTCAGTCTCACCAAGAGAGCAGGAGAGGTGCAGCACAAGAAAATCGAATACGAGCAGGAGCATGCGCATTTGCAAATCATAGTTGGTGGCGATGTGCCTACCCGCACTGATTTGCCGAACGAAGGCAGTGGTTAGTTATGCCGAACGAACGAGATCTGCGACGGTTGCGCGAAGAAGGCGTGGAGGCGTGGAACGCCTGGCGTGATGTCGCGTACACTCCTGACCTCTCGGGTGCCGACCTCGCCAGCGAAGTCCTCGTCAACGTTGACTTCTCCGAAGTCAACCTCTCCCGCGCCAACCTCTCCGAAGCCAACCTCTTCCGCGCCAACCTCTCCGAAGCCAACCTCTTCCGCGCCAACCTCTCCGAAGCCAACCTCTCCGAAGCCAACCTCTCCGAAGCCAACCTCTCCGAAGCCAACCTCTCCGAAGCCAACCTCCCCGGTGCTAACCTCTCCGGCGTTGACCTCTCTTATGCCGACCTCTCCCGTGCCGACCTCTCTTATGCCGACCTCTCCCGCGCCGACCTCTCTTACGCCGACCTCTCTTACACCGACCTCTCTTACGCCGACCTCTCCAATGCCAACCTCTCCAGCGTCGACCTCTCCAATGCCAACCTCTCCGGTGCCAACCTCTCCGGCTGCACCCTCATCAATGCCACTCTCATTAACTCCAAACTTATCGAAGCAAATCTTGCAACTGCAAAGATAACAAGGGTTGACTTCCTGGGGGTCAGTCTCAAAGACGCCATGCTTTTCCCTGAAATAATTCTATCGGTACGTCCCAAACTTATTGGGAAGCAGATCGAAAAGGTTGCTGAATTGCTGGAATCTGTAGAATACATACAAAGTCTTTATGAGAGTGACGGGACTGAACCCGTCCTCTACTTCCGAGGTGAAGCGAAGAGTACATGGGAGTTGAGGCCATCCGTGCACAGAGGAGGCTATGCCCAACACGAAAGCAGTATGTTGCGCACCCTCATTTCGCGTCACCCCAGCGAATTCGCTAGCACGACTTCCGCTTTAGCCCAATGGATGCTCGCCCAGCATCACGGCCTGAAAACGCGATTCTTGGACATTACTAAAAATCCATTAGTCGGCCTGTTTTTTGCTTGCGGGGGTTATGACCAAAAGATGTCAACTATCGGACGTCTCCGAGTGTTCGCAGTAGGCGAGCCGATCGTTCCGTCATTAATCAAGCAGTATGACAGTGATGCTGTCAGCGTCATAGCCAACTTCGCCAAGTTATCCGATGACGACAAGCGCGTGCTTATGAACACAGTGCCCGCCGGCAAAGCTCTTTCATACAAAGAAGCAATAGAGCGTCTTCTGCAAGGAATAAAAGCGGAAAAGGCTTATTTCGTCGATAGAATCGATGCTAGAGAATTCTATCGTATTTTCATTGTGGAGCCGCAACAATCCATTGAGCGTATCAGGGCGCAGGATGCTGCCTTCCTCGTCTCCGCGTTCCATGAAAGGTTCGAAGCAAGCGAGGCGCGACGCGAAATTCGCAATATTCCTATCTACGACGAGTACGACTTGCAGGTTCCTCAAGCCAGTAAAGAGCAGATACTGAAAGAACTGCGCTTGCTAGGCGTTACTCGGGAAACTCTGTTCCCCGGCCTAGACGAATCCGCTCGGGCAATCACGGAACGGTACTCTTAATCCGTGTTATTTCTCAGCAAACCGTCCGCCAGTTTCGCATCATAAATTCCGTGAAATCTGACTGTAATTGAGAACTACAACCCTAGAAATTAGAACTCAATCGCTCAATTTTATCCATAGAATTGAACGAGTTTCGGCTCAAAATTATGTACGGCGTTCAGGTTGGTGTTGGCCAGGGCGGGGGCGTTTCGGTCCCGGCGGGCCCCGGGGTTGGCTCGCCTCGCCGCCACCTCGCCTCTACTCCCGCCGCTCAAACGTCAGGTACCACCCCACGATGGCCAGCGGCCTCGTGATGGACATTGCGCCGCTGATGGCCTGCCGCTCGTGCCACCAGTGCGGTTCCATAGACACGAGCCGCCAGCCCTCTTTCGCCCTGCTGTTGAGGTGCGCTTCGACCCTGTCGACGGAGTAAGGGCTCGCTTTCTCCTGCGCCATTCCCATGCCGAACCCGCCTTTGGATTCCGCTATCGTGGAGGCGCGCAGATATTCGTGGATGTACCGCGCTCCCGTTCCCGGCGAGAGCCTCTCCGGGGCAAGCCTGCCTTGGCTCCAAGATTCGTCAGTCATCATCGTCTCCTTTGGTTCTTCAGGGTTGTAAGGGGCGGCGTTCGCCGGCATAGCATCCTTGTCGTCTCCCGACGTGTCCGTTGATCTGTACGTTGAGAACGAAGAGGGGGACCGGGGTTCCTTGTCTGCCTTCGACATAAGAACAATGCTCCCCACGGCAACGGCCACAAAGAGGAGCAATATGGTGAATTCCGGCCACCCAAAGCCAAACGGCATACGCAGTACCCCCTGCTTCCTGTGGGATGGAAGGTTTCCTGCAACAGAGCGCTTCGTGCCCAATGTGTCCGCAGGGGGCGCAAGCCCCTTCCATCACAAGACGGACGGACACAAACACGAATAACGTGGCTTGGGCCAACCCAAGCGCTCTGTTGCAACGTCTAGCATACCCGACGCCCGGCGATTGTCAAGCCCAACGCTATTGCCCCCCGCTTGCCTCTTCCCCCGCCCGCCCGCATAATGCGCCCCGCTATGCGCGTCAGCGGATTGGAATGGCGGGGCGTCCGCGTCCCTATGCGGCAGCCCGAACGAGCCTTGGATCCCTCCAAGGCCGGGCGCAACGCGCTCATCGTCCGAATGCTTATGGACAACGGCCTCGTAGGCGTCGGCGAAGCCGCCCCCGCAGGCCCGGGGCGCCCTCCCGGCGTCGCCGAACTCGCGGACGTCCTGCAAGACCTCGCGCCCTCCGCGCTGGGCCTGCACCCCATCATCGCGTCCGACGTCCTATCGGCGCTCGCGCCTCGCGGAAGCATCGGCGACGCGCTCCGCTTCGGCGTCGAGACCGCCGCCTTCGACGCGATGGGCAAGAACGCCGGACGCCCCGTAACCGACCTCCTCGGCGGCGTGATCGACTGGGTTCCCATCGTCGCGCTCCTCGACTTCCTGCCCCCGGAAGAGGCGGCGGAGCAGGCGCGGGCCGCCGCCGCGCAAGGCTACGAATGCCTGAAAGTCTCGCTCGGCGCCCGCGACCCCGATGCGGACGTCGAAACCGTCCGCCGCGTCCGGGACGCCGTCGGCTGGGGAGTCGCCCTCCGCGCCGACATAGACGAAGGCTGGACCGCCGAGCGCGCCATCGGCGTCTTGGAGCGCCTGCGCCCCTACCGGCTGGAGTTGGTCGAGCAGCCCGTCATCGCCGAAGACCTCACGGGCATGGCGCGCATCCGGCGGGCGTCGCCGGTGCCCATCGCGGCGGACGAGGCCGTCGGCGGAATGAGCGACGCCGTGAAGGTCGCGGAGGCGGACGCGGCGGACGCGCTCGTCGTGAAGGGATCGCGGGCGGGCGGACTCCGCGCCGCGCAAGCGGTGATGGCGTTCGCCGCCGAGCGGGGATTGCGAAGCGCGGTCGCCTCGCCCCTCGAGACGGGCGTCGGGACGGCGGCCGGGCTGCATCTCGCCGCGTCGCTCGGCAAGGCCGCCCCCGCCGGGCTCGGCGCGAGCGCGCGATTGGAGAGCGACCTGCTCACGAAACCGCTCGCCCCTGCGCGAGGGCACATCACCGTCCCCCACCTCCCCGGGCTCGGCGTGGAACTCGACCTCGACGCGGTGGACTTCTACGCCACTGACGTCGCCGGCGCCGTCGCCGGCTAGCCGCGCGCGTCAGCGCGGCGCGGAGAGCGAGGCGAGGGCTTGCCGGGCGGCGTTCTGCTCCGCCTCGGCCTTCCGGCGGCCTTCCCCCGCGCCGGCCTCCCGGCCGTCCACGAGCGCCCGGACGGCGAAGGTTTTCGCGTGCGGCTTGCCCTCGTCGGCGACGGTCTCGTAGACGGGCAGCGGAAGACCGCGGCTCTGGACGAGTTCCTGCAAGGCGGTTTTCGGGTCGCGCTCGGCGCCCGCGCGCTCCTCGAGCAGCGGGGCGAGCCAGCGGAGCGTGAAGGCGCGGGCGGCGTCCTCCCCGGCGTCGAGGAGCATCGCGCCGGTGACGGCCTCGAGGACGCCCGCGAGATTGCGGTCGCGGTCGCGTCCGCCGCTGCGCTCCTCGCCCTGCCCGAGCAGCAGATGCTCGCCGAGCCTGAGGGAGCGCGCCGCCTCCGCGAGCGTTTCGCCCCGCGCGAGGGCGGCGCGGGCGCGGGTGAGTTCGCCCTCGCCGTAGTTGGGAAATCGGGCGTAAAGTTCGCGGGCGGCGACCCACCCGAGGAAGGCGTCACCGAGGTATTCGAGGCGGTCGTAACTGGCGAGCGCGCGGTCGGGCTGCTCGTTGAGATAGGAGCGGTGGACGAGCGCCTGAACCAGCAGGCGCTCGTCGTTGAATCGCGCGCCGAGCGAGCGTTGGAGCGCCGCGAGGCTCTGCGGGCAGGCGTTAGTCAAAGACGCCCTTCGGCCACGGGGGCTGGGGGCGCTTGACCTCGCCGACGAACGCCTCGTCGCGCATCAGGCCGATGAGCGACTCGAAGGCGCTGAGGGCTTGCGCCGGCTCGCGGGGCCTGATGAGTTTGAGGAAGGCGGAGCCGCCGCCCTCGAACACGAACGTCGGCGTGCCGAACACGCCCACCTCCTCGACGGCGTAGGCGTGGCTCGCTGCGATCTCGTCGAGCGTCGAGCGGTCGCGGAGGTCGGCGTCGAAGCGCTGGGCGTCGAGTCCGGCCTCTTGCGCGAGGCGGCGCAGAAGGGGCTCGTCGTTGAGTTCGACCCTGTCCTGGTGGCGCGCCTTGAGGAGGAGCGGAAGGTAGGCGCGGAGCGCGTCCTCGCCCTGCCGCCGCGCGGCCTGCCCGGCGCGCAGACCCCAGAGGCTGGGGTCGAGGCTCTCGTCGGGCTCGTCCCAGGCCCGGTAGTCCGGCCCGTTCTGCTGGTTCACCTGGGCGAGGGAGAAGGGCTTCCAGGTCACCTCGAGCGGCGTCTCGCCGCCCATCGCCTCCCGCGTCATATCCAGCCACACGGCTGCATTGAAGACGAACGGTCAGCGGAAGTCGTAGTAGACGTCGGCCTTCGGGGTCGCCATAGCGCTCCTCCTGAGGTTGCTCGCGGCGCATTGTACGCGCCCGCTATGCCGCGGCGCAAACGGCGGGAGGATTCGGGAAGCGCGTTCGCGGGCGCTCAGGCGCTAAAAGACGTCGCCGCGCGGAGGGCTGGCGGAACCGCGCGCCTGCCCAATAACGAGGTGGCGGCGCGCGTCTCGCCAAAAGCGGCGCCGCGTCATTCCCGCGTAGGCGGGAATCCCGCCCCCATTCGCGGCGCGCAAGCGCCGCATTCCCCCTCTCCCTATAAGGGGAGAGGACGCCGCGAATGCGGCGGGAGAGGGCGCTGCGGTCGGGAGGCGCAACGCGCCCCCATGACCGTCATTCCCCTCCTAACCGTCATTCCGGCGTAGGCCGGAATCCATTCGGCGCGATAGCGCCACAGACGGGGCGCAAGCCCCGTCTCCATGTATCCCCGAGCGCCTCGTCATTCCCACGAAAGCGGGAACCTACCCCTCCACCGCGTGGACTAGCTCTCCCAGTAGGGCGAGTCCGGCCCCGGCCACGCACGGGCGAACGCGGTGGCAAGCGCCTCGCTTCGGGCCGCGATGGCCTGTTCGTCCCAAGTCTCGTGGCGAACCAGTTCCTTGTTGAGGAAGAGAACGCTGTGGTCGCCAAGGGTCTGCCTCTTCGATTCCCACGAAGCGTTAGACAGCCTCGCGTTCAAGCGGAACCTGGTCAAGGTGAGGTTGCCCATTGTGTGCAGGTGGCGGCCACGCTCACGCTCGGCTTCTTCCCCGTCCGCAGTCGAAGGGTCGAGAGGCCAATTTGCCCTCCACGCCTGAGGCATGACGTGCTCTATGGACAACCCAGTAGGCGCGGCCTCGTGCTCAGCGTACTTGTCGTCGTCCCTGAGCTGATTCTCGATCCCCTCCAGCACGAGACGCAGCCGACCTCTCGTGAGTTGGCGGTATATGGGCAGGGTCTGGAAACTCTCCCTGACCGCCTTATCGTCGGGCCATATCCTGGCGTCCGCCTCCTGTTCCTTGAGGAACTTCACCACCGTGTTGTCCACAGCGGACATCCCTTCCTCAGGGAGCGCCCTCAAGAGGCTCTGCATCATGCTGTTGTAGTCTTTCGTGGTCATGCGGCAAACCATTCGCCGAACCATGAAACTTTCCAGCGCGTAGAGAGCCTGTATGAACCGCTCGTCGCTCTGGTCGTAGGAGGCCAACAAGCGGAGCAACACAGGAGTAACGACTCCCATTTGCATAACATCCATGCGGGTGCGGAAGAGGTCATCGCTGGTTCGGAACTCACGGTACTTGCCCAAGACGCTCTTGACGTCACGCACGACTTCAATAACGTCTTTGCTGTCAGCGTAGTCTTTGAACCCTATGAACACCTTCGAAGCGGAAACCTCGTCGGCCTTCCGCATCGTAAGGTAGTAATGCAGCGCAACGTCTATCTGCGGTCGGATAAGACGTCCTTGTGTTATCTCCCTTCGCCACCACTCCTCTTCTAGGTCGTTCCATATCCTCTCTTGGTCTTTCTCGTCCAAGCGGGATAGCACGTAGTTCTTGATGAGGTCCGACTGCAGCAAAGGAGTTCCGCGAGCGTTGAGCGTCTCGAAGATCACGTGCGGGTCATCCAGTTCCCCCAGGTCTATCACGACCATGTGAACGAGACTGGTCACCGCGGCTTCCAACGCTTCTACGCGACGCCCGATCTCATCGGGACCGCCATCATGGACCCATCCCGCCGCTTGCGCGCGGAAGTAGCCGTAGGCTTGCACGACTAAGGGAGCGTCACGGCTATCCATATCCGAAACGGCGTCTATGGCTCGCTGGAAAGGCTCCTTGTCCCCAAGGCCCGGTCGCAATTTGTAGCGGTCGTCCTCCTGGTACATCTCGTCGTTCTTCACGAGTTTGAGCAACCTCTTCGAAGCGTTGGGCTTCTCCGCCTCCTTGCACACCCCCTCCACCGCAGCGAGCAGCAGCTGGAGCGTCGTTATGCGCTGTTGTCCGTCAACGACGACCCGCTGTTCGATTTCGTCCGTTGCAGTGCGCTCCTGCTGGACGACGACCGCGCCCAGGAAGTGGGGATTCGTTTGCCCCTCCGCCTTCGCCTTGTCTCCTTTGTACTGGTCAAGGCGCTCCAAGTACCTGTCGGCCGTGTTCTGGACATCCTCCCAGAGCGGCCCCCACCTGCCATCCCCGTCCCAAACGTAAGGCCGCTGGAACTCTGGTATGACGTAGCAGATCTCTTTCTGGAACAGATCGCGAGGAGTCAAGACGTTGGTCTTCATCATGGTTCAATCCTTCGCGCCGCTTGGCGATTTCTTGCCGACCCGCGAATCCTACCACATTCCTTGCGCCGTGTCAACCCCAGCGATGCGGCATCCTCCCGCGTCCGCGCCATGTTAGCCCCCCCTCTACCGTCATTCCCGCGTAGGCGGGAATCCATTCGGCGCCACAGCGCCACAGACGGGGCGCTACGCGCCCCGTCTCCCCTGATCCCCCGCCCCACGTCATTCCCGCGAAAGCGGGAACCTACTGGAGGCCCCACCATGTCCAAACCATGACACTTGCCCCTAGCGCCATCCCCCCTAGCGTTGTGATAATGTCATGCATGAGTCTCATTCCCGCAATCCTCCGCCGACATCGCGCCAAGCCTGGCGAAGGCCGCGACGCCCGCCGCGACGCCCACAACCGTCATTCCCGCGTAGGCGGGAATCCCGCCCCCAATGCCCAATACCGCGACGACCCCGTCGCCTTCATCGCCCACGCCCTCCCCAACGCCGGAACGCCCTACCCCAAGCAACTCGAAATGCTCGAACTCGTCGCCAAAGAGCGAAGAGTCTCCGTCGTCGGCTGCAACGGCGCCGGCAAAGACTGGGTCGCCGCCCGCGTCATCCTCTGGTGGCTCGAAACACGCCCAGCCGCCAAAGTCGTCGTCATCTCGCCGACGCAGCGCCAAATCGAGCACATCCTCTGGCCGGAGTTGGCCACCGCCATCGCCAACGCCGACGTTCCCCTCTCCGGCAAACTCACCCAGAGCCGCTACACCATCGCCCCCGACCGCTTCGCCATCGCCTTCTCCACCAACAAGCCCGACCGCATCCAAGGCTTTCACTCGCCGGAGTTGCTCCTCATCGTGGACGAAGCGCACGGCGTCGAGCAGCCCTTTATGGACGCGGCCATGCGCCTCAACCCCAGCAAAACGCTGATGATCGGCAACGCGCTCCCCAAGCCCGGCGAGTTTTTCGACTCCCACCATTCCAAGCAGGCCGCCTACAAACGCCTCAAGATCGCCGCCGCCGACACCCCTAACATCCAAGAAGGCGCCGAGCGCGTGCCCGGCCTCATCACGCCGGAGGACATCGCGGAGAAGACGGAGATATGGGGCGAGGATCACCCGCTCTTCCGCTCCGCCGTCTACGCCGAGTTTCCCGACGCCGAGGACAACTCGCTCGTGGGCCGCAAAGCCGTCGAGGACGCGATGGCCGACGACGCCCCCTCCGGCGAAGGCGCCCCCACGGAGTCCGAGGACGAGCGCGAGCCCGTCTACATCGGCGTGGACGTCGCGAGGTTCGGCGCCGACAAGTCCGTGCTGATCGCAAGGCGCGGGCAGCGCGTGATCGCGGCGAAAGTCCTCGACCGCGACGCCGATACGATGCGCGTCGCCGGCGAGGCCGCGCTGATGGCCGCCGACCTCGACGCGCAAGCGATATTCGTGGACGAGAACGGCGTCGGCGGGGGCGTGTGCGACCGCCTCAAAGAGATCGGCGCGCCCGTCTACGGCGTGCAATTCGGGCGTCGCGCCCCGCACCCGACGCGGTTCGCCAACCTCCGCTCCGAGATCTTCTGGGAGTTGCGGCGCCTAATGAACGCCCGCCTCATCTCGCTCCCGTCCGACGAAATCCTGCAGGCGGAACTCCTCTCCTTGCGCTACGACGTCACGAGTTCCGGGCAAGTGAAGTTGGAGAGCAAGCGCGCGATCCGCAAGAAGGGCATGCCCTCTCCCGACCGCGCCGACGCGCTCGCGCTAGCGTTTATGCGCCCGCCGTCCTTGCAAATCTGGACGGGCTACGAGCCCTTCCTGCGCCAGCGGCCCCTCGCCGGCGTCCCCTACGCCCCCCTCCCCCCCGACCCTCCCGACGACGGCGATGGCGGTGATGACGATGATGACGATGGCGCCGCCGACGCGCCCGCGAACGCGGGCGGATCCCCCTCTCCCTATAAGGGGAGAGGACGCCGCGAAGCGGCGGGAGAGGGTACTGGAGGCGCCGGCGATGGCGCGGACGCCCGCGCCGACATAAACCGTCATTCCGGCGTAGGCCGGAATCCAGAAGGCGCGGGCGCCTCGCCCGCGCCCCAAAACCCGGCGGACGTCCCCCTCGACCGCCACTTCATCAGGTTCTAGGCAATGGCGACGATGGCGACGCGACGGATACGAGGTTCCCGCCTACGCGGGAATGACGGTCATGGGGGTAGGAACGACGTGGGGCGCGGGAATCCAGAGGCGCCGCGATGAGAACGGCCTGCGCGCCCCGCCGATCAGCAGGACGCGCAGGCCGTCAGCCCGCTAACTCGCCGGGCTAGTGGGCGTAGTAGGGGTCGTCGGCGTGGTCGGCGTGGTGGGGGTTGTAGGCGTAGTCGTGGTGGGAGTGGTGGGCGTAGTAGGCGAGATCGTGGGGTTGCCGCGCTCCGCCCGCACTTCGTCCTGCGCCGCGTTGAAGCCGTAGGCCGTCCCGTTGCGGAACGCTAGGCCGTCGGCTAGGCCGGAGTCCCGCTTGACCACCTCCCAGTTGTTCACCCACGTCGCCGCCGACGTCTTCAGGTGAGAGGCTATCGCTATCACGATGTTCCCGCCGGACAAGCCGTACAAGGCGCCGTTCTGGTAAGTCAGACCCGCGACGGACGCGTTCATTCGGTAGGTTCCGACATGCGCGCCGGTTGTTCCGTTCAGTTTCACGAGGATGTTGCGGGCGGGAGAGTCGAGGGCGACCCAGATATGGGTTCCGTCGTGGGCGACGCCGTTGGGGGTGTAGCCGAGCGCGTTGGGGATGCAGAAGGGCGTCGCGGATACGGAGGCGGTCGAGTTGGTCTGCGGAGTCCATTTGTAGACGTGGGGAACGCGGACGGCGACGCGGGAGCCGTCGGCGAACGCGATGGCCTCGGCGCGGGAGACGGCTGCTGCGATGAGGTTTGTTCCGTCGGATGTCAGTCCTCGTATCTCCGCGGCTGGCTTTTTGATGCGGCTTGGGGATGGAGAGGGCGGCGTTGTTCCATCGTTATTGAAGACATGGATGTAGCCGTCGCCTGAGTGTCCGCCCACGTACCACTTGTTCCCTAACCGCGCCAGACTCTGCGGATTCAAGTTCCCGATGCTGGGCGTGAGGGCGAACAGGCGCTCAGCGGACGGCTGCCGCGCCTTCCGCACTTCGTCCTGGAACTGGTTGAAACCGTAGGCCGTCCCGTTGCGGAACACCAGACCGCTCCGAATCTCGACTGCCCGCCGGACGATTTCCCAGTTGTTCGTGGTCGTAGTCGAAAACGTTGAAGCCGAAGGGGATATGCGCAGCAAGTCGCCGCCCCCGATGGCGTACAGGTAGCCGTTCTCGTACACCAGCGAGTTGACTATCTGGTTCATCCGGTACGTGGCCACGAGCGCCGTGGACAATGACGGGTTGTACTTCAGCAGCACGTGCTTCGTATAGGCGTTCGCCCCGGTACTCGGCCCAGACGCCGCGACCCAGACGTGCGTCCCGTCGTAGGCGACTCCCTGCCCAAGGTATCTGCCGCCGCCCGGCGGCGCCGGCAAGGCCTGAACCCAACTGGGGGTCGCTTCCCCGGTCGCTTGCGGCGTCCATCTATGCAAGCGCGGAACGTCGCCCGAAATGACGAGCAGGTCAGTTCCGATGACCGTTAGCCCGCGGATGCTCGCGCCCGGCATGCGCCTGCCCGCCGTGCTAATGCTCCGCTCGTAAGTTCCGGCATCCGAGAAGATGTAGAGGTTGATGGTTTCGTGCCCGGCCACGTACCATTTGTTCCCCAACCGCGTAAGCCCCCGAGGATTGAATTTCCCAACAGACGGCGTGAGCGAGAAGAGCCGCTCAGCGGACGGCTGCCGCGCCTTCCGCACCTTGTCCTGGGCGGCGTTGAAGCCGTAGGCCGTCCCGTTGCGGAACACCAGGCCATTGTGAATCTCGACCGACCGCCGAACTATATCCCAGTTGTTAGTGGTGGTGGTCGAAAGCGAGGTTGGGGATACGCGCAGCAAGTCGCCGCCCCCGATGGCGTACAGGTAGCCGTTCTCGTGCACCAGCGAATTGACTGCCCAGTTCATCCGGTAAGTGGCCACGAGCCCGCCACTGGACGTTGTCGGGTTGTACTTCAGCAGAACGCGTTTCCCTGCATGGGACGCCGCGACCCAAGCATGCGTCCCATCGTAGGCGACTCCCTGCCCAGTGTACCTGCCGCCGCCCGGCGGCGCAGGCAGCGCTTGCGTCCAAGTCGGCGTCGCCTCAGTACTGGCGTTCGCCTGCGGCGTCCACCTGACCAAGCGCGGAACGTCGCCCGAAATGGCGAGCAGATCGGTTCCGATGGCCGTCAGCCCGCGGATGCTCGAACCTGGCATGAGCCTGCCCGCGGTGTTGATGCGCCGCTCGTAAGTTCCGGCGTCGGAGAAGATGTGGAGGCGGATGGTTTGGAACCCGGCCACGTACCACTTGTTCCCCAACCGCGTAAGCCCCCGAGGACTAAATTTTCCAACAGCCGACGTGAGCGAGAACGACTCCGGACCCGGCGCAGGGGTGGCCGTGGGAGTCGCGGTTGCGGTGGCCGTTGCGGTGGTTGTCGCCGTCGAGTCGCCGCCGGTTTGGGCGACGGCGGGGCTGGGAGCGACGGCGGCGGCGAAGCCGATAACGGCAAGCGCCGCGAAGACTGCGAGCATTCTGGTCAGCATACGTTCAAGCCTCCTGAGGCTAAAGGGTTGCGGCAAGGCGTCTCCGCCAAGCCGAGCGGAAACATAGCCTAGCGGGGGGCGTCAACCCCATGCGCTCGTTCGGCGCGCGTGAGGCGACATTGGGGTTAGGGGCGCGGCGCATCCGGTGGATTTTTCGCCTATGCGGGAAATGACGACCTCCCAGCAGGTTCCCGCCTACGCGGGAATGACGTGGCCCCGGGGAGAACGTGGAGACGCGGCTAGCGCCCCGTCTATGGCGCTTGCGCGCCGAACGGATTCCTGCCTACGCAGGAATGACGGCAATGGGGATGGGAATGACGATACGGGGGCATGGGCGTGACGAATGGGCGCGAGATTCCCGCCTACGCGGGAATGACGATCACGGAGGGCGAACTGGACGCGAGCGCACGGCGACACGCTCAAGGGACGGGGCGCGAGGCGCCCCGTCTCCCTATTCCCCCGGGGCCACGTCATTCCCGCGAAAGCGGGAACCTACTGGAGGGTCGTCGCCTATGCGAAAGCGGGAACCCTACTGGATGCGCCTCGCCTACGCGAAGCGGGAACCTACCCCAACGCGGCGCCCCGACCGCAGTACCCTCTCCCGCCGCGTTCGCGGCGTCCTCTCCCCTTATAGGGAGAGGGGGATACGGCGCTTTCGCGCTCCGCCCGATGGACGCGAGATTCCCGCCTACGCGGGAATGACGATAGGCTACGCAAGGGCAAGCGCGGCGCATGGCGCGCGCCCGCTATACTGCGGCGCAAACGGCAGGAGGATTCGCATGGTTGACTTTCGCCCGTTCCGAGCGGTTCGCTACGCGGAGAGCGCAGGCCGGCTGGACGACCTGATTTGTCCGCCTTACGACGTGATTGGGCCTGAGGCGGAACGCGAATTGCTGGCGCGCAGCCCCACCAATATGGTCCGGCTCGAGTTGGGAGAGCCCCCCGCGTCGCCGCCCGCGTCGAGATACGAGGGCGCGGCGTCCGCGCTGCGGGAGATGCTGGCGTCGGGCGCGCTCGCGCGGGACGAGGAGCCCGCCTACTATCTGCTGCGGCAGCGGTTCGCGTTGGGCGGAGCGGAGCGCGAGCGGCGCTGCCTGCTGGGGGCGCTGCGGCTGGAGGAGTTCGGCGCGGGCGTATTGCCGCACGAGCATACGGCGCCGGGGCCGAAAGAGGACCGCCTCGCGCTGATGCGGGCGTGCCGCGCGAACTTCAGCCCGCTGATGATGCTTTACGACGATCCGACGGACGCGGCGGGGCGGACGCTCGACGCGGCGTCGGCGTCGGCGCCGGACGCGGAGTTCGCGGCGGGAGGCGAGCGCTTCGCGCTGTGGGCGATTCGCGACGCGGAGGCGGTCGGCGCGATAAGAGAGGCGCTCGCGGGCGGGCCGGTCTATGTCGCGGACGGGCATCACCGCTACGAGACGGCGCTCGTCTATCGCGGCGAGGCGGGCGGCGCCGCCGACTTCACGCTCGTCGGCCTCATCGCGTTCGACGATCCGGGGCTGGCGATTCTGCCGTACTACCGCGTCCTGCACGGCGCGACGGCGGCGCAGACGGCGAAACTGAACGCTTTGCTGTCGCTCTATTTCGTGTCGCGCCCGTCCGGCACCCCGCCCGGAGACGCCGGGCAGTTGGACGCGGTCGTCGCGGCGCTGGGGCAAGGGCAGACGGCGCTCGGCGTCGTGGAGCGGGGGAAGCCGCCGCGCGTCCTGACGCCCGCGAACGACATTATCCCGGAGCCGGACCCCGACGCGCCGCCGGAGACGCAAGCGCGGTCGGTGGAGGCGTTCGCGCTGCAGGAGATGCTGCTGCGCCCCGTGTTCGGCGATGGCTTCGCGGAGCACGTCGCCTACGTGCACGACGGCGCGGAGGCGATGGCGACGGCGGAGCGCGGCGACGGCCAGATGGCGTTTTTCGTCAAGGGCGTTCCGCCCGACACGTTCCGCTCGATCGTTGGAGCGGGGATCCGGCTGCCGCGCAAGAGCACGTACTTCCACCCGAAACTGCCGAGCGGCGTCACGATCAACCTGCTGGACGGGGACGTCGGGTAGGCGGAGGCGCCGCCTCTCCCTGGCGGCGCGGCGGAGGCGCTACGCCGACCCGCGGAGCAGAGCTTGGAGGAGGCCTCCTAACCCCTTGCTGTCTCATGTGTGCCGAACAAGTACACGGAGTTGACACGCGCCCCCGCCGCAAGGTATCGTTGCGTTAGCAGTCGCCGCGCGTGACTGCTAACCGCCGAGGCGACCGCAAGATGCCGATTTACGCTTATCAGTGCCAGTCGTGCGGCAATGAGTACGACCTCAAGCAAGGGTTCGACGCGGATCCGGAGCATCCCTGCCCGGATTGCGCGGGCGTGAGCCGCCGCAGGCTCGCGCTCCCCGCCGTGATCTACAAGGGCTCCGGCTTCTACACGACCGACTACGCCCGCAAGGGAGGCGACTCCTCGCCCGGGGCGGGTTCGGGGTCGTCGTCGTCCAACGGCTCGTCCTCCTCCGAGAAGAGCGAGTCCGCCAAGCCGGCCGAGCCCGCCGCGAAAGCGTCCGCCACGTCCGACTAGGCGATGCGCGCCGTCGTTCAACGCGTCAGCCGCGCCTCCGTGTCGGTCGGCGGCGAGACCATCGCGTCCATTGGCGCGGGGCTGCTCGTTTTCGCCGCCGTCGGCAAAGACGACGCGGACGCGGACGCCGATTATCTCGTCGACAAGATCGTCAATCTGCGCGTGTTCCCGGACGACGCGGGGAGGTTCGACCGCTCCGCTCTCGACGCGGGCGCCTCGCTGCTAGTGGTAAGTCAGTTCACGCTGTACGGAGACGCGCGCAAAGGGCGCAGGCCGTCGTTCACGGACGCCGCTCCGCCAGCCGAGGCGCAGGCGCGGTTCGCCGGGCTCGTCGAGCGGTTCCGCGCCGCGGGCCTGCCCGTCCAAACCGGGCGTTTTCAGGAAATGATGGACGTGGAACTCGTCAACGACGGCCCGGTCACGCTGATCTTGGACTCCGCCGACCGCCTCCGCCCGCGCCGCTGACCGCCCTGTCCGATGGGGGCGCGCCAGCGCCGAATCCCCCCTCTCCCTAGAAGGGGAGAGGACGCCGCGAACGCGGCGGGAGAGGGTACTGCCGACGGGGGCGGGGTTAGGTTCCCGCGCGGCGCGCCAGCCTGGGTTCGCCTCTCCCTAGAGCGGCTCGATCACGATCTGTCCGCCCTCGGCGACGCCTATCGTCACGCGGCTGCCCCGCAGCAAAGCCATGCCCACGAGCGGCTCGGCGCCGATGGCGTAGAGGCGCGCGGGCTTCGTTTCTCCGTTCCAGACCACGTTCGCGGGGTAGACGTCGCAGTTCCCTGACTCCCCGTTTGCAAACGTGACCTGTTGCGATTGGGGGTTGGACAGCCCTAGCCGACGAACGTCGGCGACAGGCAGAGCGACCGTTCCGGTGAAGCCGGTGTCCAGGATCGCTTGGAACCGCCGCAAAGCGCCGTCTTTCCCCATAACGGACACCGGAACGATGGGGACGAGGCCCCTGACGGCGCCGCTAGCCATCCTTGTCCACCCGCAGCCCCCCGAAGGCATGGACGGTTTGGAAGCCGATGCGCTTCCTCCAGACCACCGCGTCCGGGCGGCGCGCCAGAAGGCGCTCCTCAGGTGGAATTTCGTCCCACTGGTCGGCTCCCATCTCGTAGTCGCCGGTGCGGACGTCTATCACGACGACCTTGCCCGTCTCTTGCGGATAGACGAGCGGGCGCACCTTCTCGCGGTAGATCGCTTTCCCGCGCTCCTCGACGCTCTTGCGGCGGAAGGGCAGTCTTACGTTCATCGGCCTCTCCTTATGCGGCGTCGCGATGCCCGCCGCCCCGTGCTCCCCGCGAGTCTAATCCGTCCGCGCGGCGCCTCGCCCCCCTGCGCCGCCCGTCATTCCCGCGAAGGCGGGAACTCGACCCTGCGGCGCGCGAAGCGCCGCCATTTCCCCTCTCCCTATAAGGGGAGAGGACGCCGCGAACGCGGCGGGAGAGGGTACTGCGGTCGGGGCGCGTAGCGTTCCGTCATTCCTGCGTAGGCAGGAATCCATTCGGGCGCCCCAGCGCCCACGACGGGGCGAAGCCCCCTCTCCATGGATCCCCCAAGCCCCACGTCGTTCCCGCGAAAGCGGGAACCTGCCTAATGAGCAGTGCCCGCTATACTCATCGCGTAGCGTAAAAGGAGCGCGCCCCTAACCCATGTCGTCTCATATGCCTCACGCTCGCCGAACGAGCGCATGGGGGTTGACAGCCCCCCCCCCCCGCTAGGCTATGGTTCCGCACGGCTTGGCGGAGACGCCTCGCCGCAACCCTTTAGCCCAGGAGGCTCGATTCGTATGCTGACCAGAATGCTCGCAGTCTTCGCGGCGCTTGCCGTTATCGGCTTCGCCGCCGTCGTCGCTCCCAGTCCCGCCGTCGCCCAAACCGGCGGCGACTCGACGGCGGCAACCACCGCAACGGCCACCGCAACCGCGACTCCCACGGCTACGGCCACGCCCGCGCCGTTGGAGTCGTTCGCCCTCAAACCCCATATCGGGGACTTGAGGCCGCGCGGGCTGACGCGGATGGGGAACAAGTGGTACGTGGGCGGGTTCCCCACGGGCTATATCCACATCTTCTCGGATACCGGAACCTACGAGCGGCGCCTCAGAGTGGAGGGCGGCTCATCGGGCATCTACAATAACGGCGTTGTCCGCGGCCTCACGACCAAAGGAACGAAACTCGTCGCCGTCACGAATAGCTCTCCCCTGCGCGTGTTCGAGTGGACGCCGCAGACGAACGGCGCCTCTGTTCCATCGTATTCCTCCATCACGTCGTTGCGTGCGCCGCGCGGGGGCGGGGAGTATCACGCTGAGGGAATCGCCTACGACGGGACGAACCTGTGGGTTGCGGCGTCTTGGCCGAAAAATGGAGCCAACAAGCGCAGCAAGCACGGGCTGCTGAAGTTGAACGACACGGGAATTGATGCGATCTACCGCACGAACGGGCACGTCAACTCGCTCGTGCACGAGAACGGCTACCTGTACGCCCTGTCTGGGGATGTCCGCGAGGCAGACCCGGACTTATTGCGAATCGCGGGCTCGACCTTGAAGCCGTACACGCAGGCGGCGTTCATCGGCGTGGGAGATCCGCCGATGAACAACTGGGAGGTCGTTCGGCGGTCGGTCGAGATTCACAACGGCCTTGTGTTCCGCAATGGCGTGGCCTACGGCTTCAACGCCGCGCAGGACAAAGTGCGGAAGGCGCGGCAGCCGTCCCCGGAGCGGCTCTTCGCGCTCACGCCACATATTGGGAACTTGAATCCTCGTGGGCTGACGCGGTTGGGAAACAAGTGGTACGTGGGCGGCTGGGCGCCCAACAACTCAGATAAGTACATCTCCGTCTTCTCGGATACGGGAACATACGAGCGGCGCCTCAGAGTGGAGGGCGGCTCATCGGGCGTCTACAATAACGGCGTTGTCCGCGGCCTCACGACCAAAGGAACGAAACTCGTCGCCGTCACGAATAGCTCTCCCCTGCGCGTGTTCGAGTGGACGCCGCAGACGAACGGCGCCTCTGTTCCATCGTATTCCTCCATCACGTCGTTGCGTGCGCCGCGCGGGGGCGGGGAGTATCACGCTGAGGGAATCGCCTACGACGGGACGAACCTGTGGGTTGCGGCGTCTTGGCCGAAAAATGGAGCCAACAAGCGCAGCAAGCACGGGCTGCTGAAGTTGAACGACACGGGAATTGATGCGATCTACCGCACGAACGGGCACGTCAACTCGCTCGTGCACGAGAACGGCTACCTGTACGCCCTGTCTGGGGATGTCCGCGAGGCAGACCCGGACTTATTGCGAATCGCGGGCTCGACCTTGAAGCCGTACACGCAGGCGGCGTTCATCGGCGTGGGAGATCCGCCGATGAACGACTGGGAGGTCGTTCGGCGGTCGGTCGGGATTCGCACTGGGCTGGCGTTCCGCAACGGGACCGCCTACGGCTTCAACGCCGCGTATGACGAAGTGCGCAAGGCGCGGCAGCCGTCCGTTGAACGCCTCTTCGCGCTCACGCCGCATATTGGGAACTTGAAGCCTCGGGGTCTTACGCGGTTGGGGAACAAATGGTACGTGGGCGGCTGGGGGCGCGATAACTCAGATAAGTATATCTCTATCTTCTCGGACACGGGGACTTATGAGCGGCGCATCAAGGCGGAGGGCAACTTGTTGTCGGGCTACATGAGCGGCGTCGTCCGCGGCCTCACGACCCGCCCCACGTCCGATGGAACGCAAATCGTCGCCGTTATGAATCAGCCCCCGCGCGTGTACGCATGGATGCCGCAGACGAGTGAGTCCGCTCTTCCTGTGCCTGATCTCACGGCGCTGAGAACGCCGCCCGAAGGCGGGGAGTATCACGCGGAAGGGGTTGCCCACGACGGGACGAACCTGTGGGTTGCGGCGTCTTGGCCGTTCGCCGGAGCCAACAAGCGCAGCAAGCATGGGCTGCTGAAGTTGAACGACACGGGAATTGATGCGATCTACCGCACGAACGGGCACGTCAACTCGCTCGTGCACGAGAACGGCTACCTGTACGCCTTGTCTGGGGATGTCCGCGAGGCCGACCCGGACCTGTTGCGGATCAAGGCGGATGACTTGAAGCCGTACACGTCGGCGGCGTTGCTCAACTTGGCGGACCCGAAGATGAACGACTGGGAGGTCGTTCGGCGGTCGGTCGAGATTCGCACTGGGCTTGTGTTCCGCAACGGGACGGCCTACGGCTTCAACGCCGCGTATGACGAAGTGCGGGCGGAGCGCAGGACGTCCACGACAACGCCTACCACGCCTACTACCCCTACCACGCCCACGACCCCCACTACCCCTACCACGCCTACAACCTCCACAACGCCTACGACCCCCACTACCCCTACCACGCCCGCTAGCCCGGCGAGTTAGTGGGCTAACGGCCTGCGCGTCCTGCTGATCGGCGGGGCGCGCAGGCCATCTCATCGCGGCGCCTCGCCGGATGGGGCGCAGGATGACGGGCAAGGGGCGGGGCTGCGCCCCGCCCCCCCATTATCCACCGGGGCCGCGTCATTCCCGCGAAGGCGGGAACCTACCCCCTCTACCGTCATTCCCGCGAAGGCGGGAACCTACCCCCTCTACCGTCATTCCCGCGAAGGCGGGAACCTACCCCCTCTACCGTCATTCCGTGAAAGCGGGAACCCACCCCCCATGACAAACGCCCCTTGCGCGAACGCCCCCTCCCTGCGCTACGATGGACCCCGTCGCGCGCAGGCGACACCGAGCGGGAAGCGGACGAGGCAGGCGAGAGGGGTGTCTATCCCGCGTTGCCCCGGCGGTCGCGGCGGCGCCAAAACGCGCCGAATCACCAAACGCGGCTGGCGTAGTACACGAGCGGGAACACGGGGACAAGGCTGTCTAGCCTGTCGAGCAGCCCGCCGTGTCCGGGGATGAGGCGCCCGGAGTTTTTGGCGCCCGCCATGCGCTTGAGTTTGGACTCCAGCAAGTCGCCCGCCTGCGCCGCGACGCCAATGGCGAGCCCCAGCGCGAGCGCGGGCCAGACGCGGCTCTCGACGCCGTCGAGCAGGTGAACGAGGCCGGCCGCGGCGCCCATCGCGGCGAGCAGCCCGCCGGCGGCGCCTCATCCCCCCATCTGCGACAAACGCCCCTTGCGCCGTCCGCCCCCTCTCCCCTAGTCTGTTCCCTATGATCCTCGCGCTCAGGGGCCCTCGCCGCGGACCGGACGCCCCCCGTCGGTGGCTCCATCCAGCCCCAAAACGGCCTCAAAACGCCCCGTTTTGGCCCCGAATTGGCCTCATCCGCCGCCGGAGCGCAGGAGTAAATGGGGCCAAAGGATGCCAAATGGAGCCGCTATTTAACGAAGGCGCGGCTCCCCTAGGTCACTTCAAGAGTTAGGGAACGCCCAGAGACGGTGTATCATCGCGGCGCGGCGCCGATGAATCTCACGCGCCGATTAGGAGGAGCGCTATGCCGACGTTCGACCTCACCGACAGAGCGGCCATCGTGACCGGCGGCTCGCAGGGATTCGGCAAAGCCATCGCCCTGGGCCTTGCGCGGCAAGGCGCGAACGTCGTCGTCGCGGCGCGCGAGCCCGAGGACGTCACCGTCGGGCGGGAGCGTCCGCACGCCCCGGTGCGCCCCGTCGTCGACGAGTTGCGCGCGATAGGCAGCCGCGCCATCGGCGTCACGGCGGACGTCCGCAACCAGGACGAAGTGGACGCGCTCGCGGCGCGGACGCTGGACGAGTTCGGGCGCATAGACATCCTCGTGAACGTGGTCGGCGGCAGTTGGGGAGAGACGTTCCGCTCCGGCCCTCTGCTGGAGTTGGAGCCCCACGACTTCATCGAGTGCTACCGCGTGAACGTGCTGACGGCGTTTATGTGCGCCAAAGCCGTGCAGCCGGCGATGAAGGCGCAGGGCAAGGGCGCCATCGTCAACGTCGCGTCGCAGGCGGGCGTGAATCCGGGGACGGGGCAGGCGGCCTACGGCGCGGCGAAGGCCGCCGTCATCAATATGTCCAAGTCAATGGCCTACGAGTGGGCGCCCGAAGTGCGCGTGAACGCCATCGCGCTCGGCGGCATCGAGACGCCCCACCGCCCGATGTGGCATGAGAGCGCCCGCTCCGCGACGACGAGCCGCAACGCGATGGGGCGCCTCGGCACGCCGGACGAGCATGCCGGAACCGTGCTGTGGCTCGTCTCCGACCTGGGCGGCTACATCACCGGCGCGGCGATAGAGGCGGACGGCGGCCGGCGGTAGGGCAGGGGAGCGCTGCAATAGGAGCATGCCCGTAGTTGCCTGCGGCGCTCCGAACGCGCCTGCGACCGCGAGCCAAAGCCGTTCGTCTATTTCTTGTCTCCGCGTAGGCGGGAATCTCGCCCCATTTGGACGCGACGCGCCCCGTCATTCCTACCCTTACCGTCATTCCTGCGTAGGCAGGAATCCATTCGGGCCCCTAGCGCCCACGACGGGCGCAAAGCGCCCGCATCCCCCTCTCCCTACAAGGGGAGAGGACGCCGCGAACGCGGCGGGGAGAGGGTACTGCGGTCGGGGCGCGACGCGCCCCGTCATTCCCTACCCTTACCGTCATTCCCGCGTAGGCGGGAATCCATTCTGGCCCCCAGCGCCCACGACGGGGCGCTGGCCCCGTCTCCCCTATTCCCCACGCCCCACGTCATTCCCGCGAAGAGGGAACCTACTGGAGGGCCGTGCGCGCGAAAGCGGGAACCTACCCCATCGCGCTGCGGCCTACGCGAAAGCGGGAACCTACCGGGAACATTCCCGCGCAGACGCGAACCCAGCCCCCGCCCCCCGCGGCGCCGGTTGACAAACGCGCGGCTTGCTATAATGCGGGCGACGCGCGGGGGAGCCGCGCAACCCGGCATCGCAGCCCGGCATATCGCAGCCGGCAGGCAAGGAGAACGCGCCATGCTGACGCAGGAAGCGAACGACCGCTACACGAGAGTCGGCCCCGGCACGCCGACGGGCGAACTCATGCGCCGCTACTGGCACCCCGTCGCCGCCGTCTCCCAAATGAACGACAAGTGGACGATGAAGGTCCGCCTCCTCGGCGAAGACCTCATCCTCTACAAGGACCGCTCCGGCGGCTTCGGCCTCATCGAGCCCCACTGCGCCCACCGCCGCATGAACCTGATCTACGGCATCCCGGAGGAGCACGGCATTCGCTGCCCGTATCACGGGTGGCTGTTCGACGAGACGGGGCAGTGCGTTGAGCAGCCGTACGAGGAGACGGAGGACCCGGAGGCGCGGTTCAAGGACAAGGTGAAGATGCGCGCGTATCCGGTGGAGTCGAAGGCGGGGCTGCTGTTCGCGTATCTGGGGCCCGCGCCGGCGCCGCTCGTGCCGAACTACGACGTCTTCGCCGCCGACGGCGTTCTGCGGGACATCGGCTACGCGGAACTCGACTGCAACTGGCTGCAGTGCCAGGAGAACTCGCTCGACCCGGTGCACTTGGAGTGGCTGCACGTCGCGTGGGCGAACTTCATCCGCGAGATGAACGGCGACGCGGAGCGGCGGACGCGCCGCCCCCACAAGGTCATTCACTTCGACGCCTTTGAGCACGGCATCATCAAGCGCCGCATATGGGAGGGCGGCTCCGAAGAGGACACGGAGTGGAAGGACGGCCATCCCATCGTGTTCCCCAACTACCTGCGGCAGGGCGGCGACGGCTTCAACCTCGCCGCCGGAACTTACCGCGGCAACTTCTCGATGGGGCCCGCGTTCCAGATTCGCACGCCGATCGACGACGAGCGCACCGGCCACTGGTGGGTCGCGTGCTACCCGATGATCGACGGCGACGCGGAGCAGGCGCCGGGGGACATTCCCTTCTACCGCCCGCCCGTCCCGCAACTCGACGAGAACGATCAGCCCGTCTACCCGGAACTCCGCAGCAACTCGGCGCAGGATCCCGCCGCGTGGATCACGCAAGGCGCCATCGCCGACCGCACCGGCGAGCACTTGGGCCGCTCCGACAAGGGCATCATTATGTTCCGGCAGATGCTGGAGGACAACATTCGCATCGTGGAGGACGGCGGCGACCCGATGGAGGTCTACCGCGACCCGGAGCGGAACGCCTACATTCCGTTTATGACGGAGCAGCACAACTACGTGGACACCTCCACCCGGCAGGGCGCCGCGACGATGTACTCCCCGATCCTCGACCAGCGTGAGGCGGCGGTCGCCGCGAGGTAGGCGCAAGCCGCCGCGGGAGGGGCGCGATGGCCAAGTTGAGCGAGGAGATCGCCGCCTACGAGCGGATGCAAGACCTGCTCGAAACCGACCACTTCGGGGAGTGGGTCGTCGTCCACGACGGCGAACTGATCGGAACGTACGCCGCGTTCGAGGACGCCGCTCTGACCGCTAGGCGCCGCTTTGGGCGCGGCCCGTACCTCATCCGGCAGGTTGGGGAGGGGCCCGTCACGCTCCCCGCCTCGTTGCTCTTCGGGCTGCGCTGATGCTATCCGTCTTGCGCGGGTTCGACAGCCGGCCGGACGCGCCGGCGCGCGTAGGAGCGACGCTAGGCGAGGCAGGCGCAAGCCGCCGCGGGAGGGCGCGATGGCCAAGTTGAGCGAGGAGATCGCCGCCTACGAGCGGATGCAAGACGTGCTCGAAGCCGACCACTTCGGCGAGTGGGTCGTCGTCCACGACGGCGAACTCATCGGAACGTACGCCAATTTCGAAGAGGCCGCCGTAGACGCCGTTCGCAACTTTGGGCGCGGCCCGTACCTCATCCGGCAAGTTGGGGAGGGGCCTGTCACGCTCCCCGCTTCGTTGCTCTTCGGGCTGCGCTGATGCCGTCGGTCTCGTGCGGCTTCGATGGCAACCCCGACAGGTTGGCCTTGCATGGGCCGACGCTTTCCGTCGACATCGGATTCGACCCAACGTTTGCGCCTGGAGTCGGTCTGCGTCCGCGCCTTGCGCATACTGATATGCCCGCGCTGGTGGACACGGGAGCGGCAATCACTTGCATTGACTCCTCTCTGGCCAGAGAGTTGGATTTGCCCGTGGTCAACCAAAGAAGCGTATCGGGGGCTCATGGACGAGCCACGCTCAATATGCATCTCGCCCAAGTCCACATCCCCAGCCTTGGCATAGTCATCTACGGCGAATTCGCAGGCGCCCACCTAACGGCGGGAGGGCAGCCTCATTTTGCGCTTATCGGCAGGAATATCCTCCGCCGCCTCATAATGACTTACGACGGAACGACCGGGAGCGTTACGCTGGAGAGCCCGTAAAGGAGCAGCAACCCCAATGACCCTTATCCTCAACAACGACGACGTCGCGTCCGTGCTGACGATGCGCGACACCATAGACGCGCTGACCGCCTCTTACGAGGAACTGGCGCGAACGGAGGCCGTCTGCCGCCCGCGCATCGACATTCGCATTCCCACCTCCGACCCCGCCAAAATGTACCAGTGGGGAACGATGGAGGGCGGCTCCGCGTCCGGCTACTTCGCCATCCGCATGAAGTCCGACGTCATCTACGAGCGCGAGTACGCCGGGACGCGGACGGAGGAGAAGTACTGCGTCCGGCCCGGCCTCTTCTGCGGCCTCATCTTTCTGATGAGCGTCGAGAACGGGGAGCCGCTCGCCATTATGAACGACGGCCATCTCCAGCATATGCGCGTCGGCGCGGACTCCGGCATCGGCGCCTCCTATATGGCGCGCGAGGACGCGTCCGTCGTGGCGATGATCGGCTCCGGGGGCATGGCGCGGACGCACGCCGAGTCGTTCGCCGCCGTCCGCGACGTCCGCCGCATCCAGGTCTACAGCCCCACGCCCGCCAACCGCGAAGCCTACGCCGCCGAGATCCAGGCCCAACTCGGCGTAGAGGTCATTCCCGTCGCGTCCGCCGCCGAAGCGTGCAAGGGCGCTCACATCGTCGCGGGGTGCACCGACGCCGTCGAGCCCGTCATCTTCGGCAAGGACATAGAGGACGGCACGCACGTCACCTGCGTGGGCGGAACGCTGGATGGCGAGGCGCTGGAGCGGATAGACCGCTCCTTGCGGCTGGGCTCCGCGCCCGCGCCCGTCGGCATTCCCGAAATGGCGCTCCACGACGAATACGTCGCCTACGAGGCGAACAACCCGGACGGCTCCCCGGCCTCCGCCCGGCAATCGCGCTCGCGCAGCGGCCGGGCGCACGGCGTCATCGCGGAGGATCGAGTCGTCTTCCTCCGTCGCCTGCTCGAAGGCGCGGAGGGGCGGCCCGGACCGTCCGCCGTAACGTACTCGGAGCGCGGGAACATCCAAGGCGCACAGTTCTTCGCGGTCGCGGGGCGCGCCTACGAACTCGCCAAGGCCAAAGGGCTCGGCCGCGAACTCCCCACGGAGTGGCTCCTGCAGGACATCCGGGACTGACGCGCCTAGCGGAGCGCCGAAGCCGCGGGCTATAATCGCGCAGCCCCGCGATTCCACGACGGACTTTCCGAGGAGACCCGATGCCGAAGCCTCGCCTCATCGTCGCGCTCGCCGCGCTCGCCGTCTGCCTGCTTACGGCGCTCGCCGCCTGCAGGAGCGAACCGACGCCCACCCCCACCGCGACGCCCGTTCCAACGCCGACCGCCACTGCCACGCCGACCGCCGCGCCGACGGCGACGCCCACGGCCACGCCCATCCCCGCGCCCGCCGAGCCGTTCAAACTCGGCTTGATCAACCTCGGCACGCTCGATTTCCTCATCAGCGGCGTTCCGGTCGAATACGCCGATCGGGAGCGGATCGAGGATTCCGGCCCCACCTACCGGGCGGCGCTGCTCGCCATTGAGCACGTCAACGCCGCGGGCGGCGTCTGGGGCAAGCCCGTCGAGGCTTCCTTCGGCGACGTCTTCCCGCCCGGCGCGGGGGAGGTCGAACTCGCCGAAGACTTGATCGCGGACGGCGCGCACGCGCTCGTCGGAATCTCCAGCAGGGGCGTTCTCGCTATGCCCGACCTGCTCAAACGCGTCCGCGTTCCGCTCGTGGCGTCCTTCTCTTCCGCGCCGTCCGTGGCCAACCTCGACGACGACGGCTTCATCTTCCGAACGTCCATCAGCGACTTGGCGCAGGCGTACGCGCTCGCGCAAGTCGCGGAGGATGACGGTTTCGATTACGTCGCCGTAACCTATGTCGACGAAGCCTGGGGCCGGGAACTTACCGAAGCGTTCATCGACCACTTCGACGGGCGCGTGGACGCGGTCGCGCTGCACCCCGAGTCAACCAATTTCGCGGACGAAGTGCGGCAGGTCGCCGCCGACGCCGCGCCCGCCCTTGCGCTCTTCACGTTCCGCGACATCACCAACGCGGTGATGGATGAGGTCGTCAAGCACAATCACTTTGAGGAGTTCCTGCTCTTCGAGTCGCTGCGGACGCTCGCTCTCTACGAGCAGTACCCCGAAGCGCTGGAGGGCTCGAAGGGCGTCGCGTCCTACGGCCTGCACGTCACGGAGGCGGAAGGCCACTGGGAGCAACACTATATGAAGGCGTTCGGGGCGGACGAGCCGCCGCACGCGCCGTTCGTCCGCGAGACCTACGACGCCGCCGTCGCGCTGATGCTCGCCGCCGAGCGCGCCCGGACAACCGACGGCGAGTCCATCCGCGACTCCCTCCAGGCTATCGCCGGCCCGCCGGGCAAACGCTTCCCCGCCAGCGCGCAAGGCGTTAGGGACGCGCTCCAGGCTATCCGCAACGGCGAGGAGATCGACCTCGACGGCGAAGCGTCCACGCTCGACTGGGACGACCGCGGCGAACTCGTCTCGCACACGATGGGCGTCTGGCAGTTCAAAGACGGCGCCATCGAGGACATCCGCCACTTCGAGATCGTGCTCGACCACGCCGAGGGCGCCGTCGCCGGCCAGTAGCCCGGGAATGCGGCGGGAGAGGGCGCTGCGGTCGGAGGGCATGGGGTAGGTTCCCGCTTTCGCGGGAATTTCGCGGGAATGACGATCCTCCAGTAGGTTCCCGCCTCGCGGGAATGACGTGGCCCCCGGGGGATCAGGGGAGACGGGGCTTGCGCCCCGTCTATGGCGCTGGGGCGCCGAATGGATTCCTGCCTACGCAGGAATGACGGTAAGGGTAGGGAATGACGGTAAGGGTAGGGAATGACGGAACGCTACGTGCCCCGTTCGCAGTACCCTCTCCTCGCCGCGTTCGCGGCGTCCTCTCCCCTTCTAGGGAGAGGGGGAATTGGGCGCTTGCGCGCCTCAATGGGGCGAGGTTCCCGCTTTCGCGGGAATGACGGTAGAGAGGGCGGGAATGACGGTAGAGAGGGCGAGAATGACGGTAGTGGGGGGTACGTGGTGGGGATGGGTAGGCGCGACAAATGGGGGTAGCGCGATGGCGCGTCTCCTTGTGAGACTGGGGTCGCCGCGGCCATGCGCCGCGCAAATCCGAACGCGCAAGGAGATCCCATGCCGCCCGACAACGCGAACGCCCAACACGCCCACGAGCCCAGCGAGCGCGCCGAACGCAGGATATGGAGCGCCGAACGCAGAGAGTCGATCTGGAGCGTCGGCGAGCCGTGGCGGTGGCTCTACTTCACGTTCTTCCTGCTGCTGATGGGCAGCGGCTCCACGTTGGTGGGCTGGGACACGCTGTTCGGGGAGGGCGCGAGCGAGGGCCTGGTACAATTGCTGCTGGCGGCGTTCATGGCGCAGGCTGCGGTTTCGGTCGCGTCCGCTGGGATGTCGCTGGGGATAACGGAGGTCGTGATGCTGTCGACGATGTTGGCGCGGAAGTTGGACGAGCGGAAGGCGCGGATCCTGCAGGAGGGCCGCTTAGCGGGACTCGCGGAGGGGAGCGCCGTGCGGGACGTTGAGTGGGACGCCTGGCTGGAGCGTATGCTGGCGGCGCAGGCGGCCGGGGAGGCGTTCGATGAGCCTCCGCCGTCGCGCCGGGCGGGCGATGTGAACGGGACGGCGAGGCGCAACGGAGCGTAGGCCGCCCCGTTCGCGCTTGCGGGGCCGGAATGGGGCGAGATTCCCGCCTACGCGGGAATGACTGAACGCTACGCGCCCCGTCCGCAGTACCCTCTCCTCGCCGCGTTCGCGGCGTCCTCTCCCCTTCTAGGGAGAGGGGGAATTGGGCGCTTGCGCGCCTCAATGGGGCGAGGTTCCCGCCTTCGCGGGAATGACGGGACAGGGGGCGGGTAGGCCGATGGGGTAGGTTCCCGCTTTCGCGGGAATGACGGGGCCCCAGGGGATCAGGGGAGACGGGGCTTGCGCCCCGTCCATGGCGCTGGGGCGCCGAATGGATTCCTGCCTACGCAGGAATGACGACAAGGGCGGGGGAATGACGGTAGAGAGGGCGGGAATCTCGCCCCTTATTGCGAGGCGCGCAAGCGCCTCATACCCCCCTCTCCCTATGACGGGAGAGGGCGCTGCGGACAGGAGCCGATAGGTTATGCGAGGTCTCCATCGCGCCGCCGCCGTAGGCGCGCTGACGCTCGTCCTGCTCGCCGCGCTCGCCGCTTGCAGGAGCGAGCCGGCGGCGCCCGCCGAACCGTTCCGGCTCGGCTTGATCAACATCGGCCTGCAGGATTTCTTTATCAGCGGCGTTCCTTTGGAGTACGCCGATCAGGAGCAAATCGAGAACGCCGGCCCCGCCTACCGCGCGGCGCTGCTCGCCATCGAGCACGTCAACGACGCGGGCGGCGTCTTCGGCAAGCCCGTCGAGCATGCGTTCGGCGACACATTTGACATAGGGGCGGGCGAGGCCGCGCTCGCCGAAGAGATGATCGCGCAGGAGGGCGTTCACGCGTTCGTCGGACCCGCCAGCAGCGAGGGAGTCGTCGCCGTCGCCGATTCGGTCGCGCGCGACCGCCGCGTTCCGTTCGTCTCGCCGTCCTCCACCGCGCCGTTCGTCGCCGATCACGACGACGCGGGCTTCATCTTCCGCGCGTCCATCAACGACGAGGCGCAAGCCTACGCGCTCGCGCGGCTCGCCGCTGACGACGGATACGACTCCGTCGCCGCCGTCCACCTCGACGACGCGTGGGGCAACGACATCGTCCGCGCGTTCGCCGACCGATTCGATGGACAGGCGGACATCGTCGCCTTGCACCCGGAGGGAACCGAATTTGCGGACGAACTCCGGCGGGCGGCGTCCTCCGACGCGCCCGTCCTCGTCCTCTTCACCTTCGCCGACGTCACCGCCGCCGCGCTGGACGAAGCGGATGAGCATAACCATTTCGAGGAGTTTCTCCTCTTCGGCGACCTGCGCTCCCTCGAACTCTACGAGCAATACCCCGACCTCCTCGAGGGCGCCAAAGGCGTCGCGTCCTACGGACTCCACGTAACCGAGGCGGAAGGCCACTGGGAGGCCGACTACATGGCCGAGTACGGCCTCGACGAGCCGCCTCACGCGCCTTATGTCCGCGAAACTTACGACTCCGCCGTCGCTCTGATGCTCGCCGCCGAGCACGCCCGGTCCACGGACGGCGAGGCGCTCCGCGACTCCCTGCACTCCATCGCCGGGCCGCCGGGCAGGCGCTTCCCCGCCAGCGCGCAAGGCATCAGGGACGCGCTGCAGGCTATCCGCAACGGCGAGGAGATCGACCTCGACGGGGAAGCCTCCACGCTCGACTGGGACGACCGCGGCGAACTCGTCTCGCACACGATGGGCGTCTGGCAGTTCAAAGACGGCGCCATCGAAGACCTCTACAACTTCGAGGTGACGCTGGCCCGCTAGACGGCGGCGGAGAGGGCGCTGCGGACGCGGCGCATGGGGTAGGTTTCCCGCTTTCGCGGGAATGACGCGGGGCGCAGCAATGACGGATCCCCCTCTCCCTACAGAGACCTTTGCATAACTCAGTTTCAGCCGGCAATTCCTCTTGATGTTAGGAGTGAATTGAGGTGCCACGGCTCTGTGACGAGGGGTTATGCAAAGGTCTCCTACAAGGGGAGAGGACGCCGCGAACGCGGCGGGAGAGGGTACTGCGGACGAGGCGCGCAGTGCCCCCCAGATCCCCGGGGCCCCGTCATTCAGCCGCTCCTCGATGTACGGCAGCACGCTGTGCTTCCAGATGCGCTCGACCTTCTCCTCGTCGAGCCCCGGCTGCATAAAGTAACTCGGCCCGACGGCCGCCTCCGTCGCGTCGCGCTCCCTCAGCCGGGCGTTCGCCTTGTCCACTACGTCCGCGACCCACTCCATCCCTCGCGTGTGCTCGCTCAGCCACTCGCGTAGCGCTCCCTTCACAGGCGGCTTGTCCGGGTGAAACTCCCCGCCCGCGCCCGACGTCCACGACGCCGGCGTTCCTGAGCTCCGCGCCCCCGTCCCCCTCACCCCCAAGCAAATGCTCGCCTTCCCCTACATCGTCTCCGCCCCGTCCCTCTCCAAAGCGGCGGAGGCCGCCCAAGTCGGCCGCGCCTCCCTCACCCGCTGGATGCAAGACCCCCGCTTCCGCGCCGAAGTCGAACGCGCCCGCGAAGAAGTCGCCGACCTCGCCCTCGCCGAAATCGGCGGCCTCGCCTTCAAAAGCGTCATCACCCTCGCCGACCTCCTCGAAGACCCCAGCCCCAATATCCGCAATTACGCCGTCCGCACCGCCCTCCACAACGCCTTCAAAGCCAAAGACCAAGCCGAAACCCGCCGCAGCGTCGCCCAACTCGAAAACGCCCTCGCCCAACTCAAAAACCAAAAGTAGGAGGCTCCTTATGCCGCCCCGAACCCGATCCCTCGAACGCGCCCTCGTCTGCCAACTCGCCCAAGCCAAACTCGAGCCCATCGTCGAAGACTTCGTCGACCGCTGGATCGACGCCCGCGAACTCGGCCAGCCCCTCCCCGACATGCTCGAACTCGTCGGAGCCGCCGCCAAAGACGAAGTCCCCTTCCTCACCATCAACGTCCTCGACCGCTACCTCCGAGACTGCAAAGACCGCAAGGCGATCCCCAACGAGCGCCGCGTCATCGAAACCATCGTCCACGGCTTCGCCGAAGTCCGCGGCCCCCGAGGCAAAACCTGCAAATGCCCCGCCCGCGTCCCCCTCCCCGGCCCCGCCGACTACATGCGCGGCTTCCCCTAACCCCATGCCCCTACTCGCCCTTATCGCCGCCGCGCCCTCCTTACCGTCATTCCCGCGAAGGCGGGAACCTCGCCCCATCGGACGGCGCGCAAGCGCCGAATCCCCCTCTCCCTACAAGGGGAGAGGACGCCGCGAACGCGGCGGGAGAGGGTACTGCGGACGGGGCGCAAGCCCCGTCTCCCCTATCCCCCAGGCGCCACGTCATTCCCGCGAAAGCGGGAACCTACTGGAGAACCGTCATTCCCGCGAAGGCGGGAACCTCGCCCCATCGGACGGCGCGCAAGCGCCGAAATCCCCCTCTCCCTACAAGGGGAGAGGACGCCGCGAACGCAGCGGGAGAGGGTACTGGAGTCGGGGGCGCGCAGCGCCCTCTTGCCGTCATTCCTGCGTAGGCAGGAATCCATTCGGCGCGCAAGCGCCACAGACGGGGCGCAGCCCCGTCTCCCCTAATCCCCAGGCCCCACGTCATTCCCGCGAAAGCGGGAACCTACTGGAGAACCGTCATTCCCGCGTAGGCGGGAATCCCGCCCCGCGCGGGCGCCCTATAATGAGCGATCCCTCGCTCAACCGACGGAGGCATCGTTATGACAACCCAGCGGACGCGGCAATCCGGATCCATCCTCGGCCAGTACGCCGACAACGTAACCGCCGCGCTCAACGACCTCGCCCGCGACAACGTCGTCGCCCGCATCTGGGACAAAGACCACTCCGTTTGGCGCGACGACCCAACGGAGATAAGCGACCGGCTCGGCTGGCTCTCCGTCTCCCGCGATATGACGGAGCGTCTGCCGGATTTGCGGAGGTTCGCCAACGACGTCCGCAGAGACGGCGTGCAGGACGTCGTGCTCCTCGGCATGGGCGGCAGCAGCCTCGGCCCCGAGGTGCTTGGGCGGTGCATCGGCGGCGCGCCGGGCTACCCCGCGCTCGCCGTCCTCGACTCCACCGTCCCCGACCGCGTCGCATCCGTGACCCGCGCCGTGGACCCCGCTCGAACGCTCTTCGTCGTCTCCTCCAAGTCCGGCGGCACCATCGAGCCCAACTCGTTCTACAAGCATTTCCGCGCCGCCGTCGAACGCGCCGTCGGCCCCGAGCAGGCCGGCTCCCGATTCGCCGCGATCACCGACCCCGGAACGTCGCTCGCCGCGCTCGGCGAGGCGGACGGCTTCCGCCGCGTCTTCGAGAATCCGACGGACATCGGCGGGCGCTACTCCGTCGCCTCGCTCTTCGGCCTCGTCCCTGCCGCGCTCTGCGGCATGGACTGCGCCAAACTGCTCGACCGAGTGAACCGCATGGCGGCGCGGTGCGAGCCGAGCGTCGGGGCGCGAAAGAATCCCGGCGCGTGGCTCGGCATCGCGATAGGCGCGCTCGCGCTCGCGGGGCGCGACAAACTCGCCATCGCCGCCTCCCCTCCGCTCGCGAGTTTCGGCCTTTGGGCGGAGCAACTGATCGCGGAAAGCCTCGGCAAGAACGGTGCGGGCGTCGTCCCCGTCGTCGGCGAGCCGCTGCTGGAGCCCGACGCCTACGGCGACGACCGCGCGTTCGTCCACGTCCGCCTCGCCGACGCGGAGAACGCCGCCGAAGACGTCGCGTTGGAGCGGCTGCGCGGCGCCGGCCATCCCGTCATCACGCTCGACCTCGACGACGAGCACGACGTCGGCGGCGAGTTCTTTCGCTGGGAAATGGCGACCGCCGTCGCGGGCCATATCCTGGGCGTCCATCCCTTCGATCAGCCGAACGTCCAGCAGGCGAAAGACGCCGCCGGCCGCATGCTGGAGACCTACGTCAACGAAGGCGAATTGCCCTCCGGCGAAACCGGCTCCGCCGCCGACCTGCTGAGCGCGGCGCAACCCGGGGACTACCTGGCGGTGATGGCCTACGTCGAGGAGACGGAAGGCGTGACGAACGCCGTGGACAAAATCCGGCGGCATGCGATGCGTCGGCATAGCATCGCGACCACGCTGGGCTACGGCCCCCGCTTCCTGCACTCGACCGGCCAACTCCACAAAGGCGGACCCAACACGGGGCTCTTCCTGCAACTGGTCGACGCCGGCGAGCGCGACCTGCCCATCCCGGGCGAGCCGTTCGGCTTCCGCGCTCTCGCGCAGGCGCAAGCCATCGGCGACTACGAAGCGCTCAAAGAGGCGGGCCGCCGCGTCGTCCGCATCCGCTTGGAAGGCGACCCCGAGGCCGCGATTCTGCGGCTGGTGGGAAGCCTGTAGGCGGTAGGGCGGGCGGCCCCGGCTTGCGCCGCTAGAATCTCTCGCTTACGCGGGCAAGGAGAATTGACGCGCGAGGGCTAGCGAGTCGTCGCGGCGGCGGCAGCGGGGACAATCGGCGTAAGCTCCGCGTTTTCCCCGCCGCGTGCCGCGTTGTAGTAGGCTTGCGCCATCACCGCGCAGAGGAGACCGCCCATGACCGCCGCCCGCCCCCGCGACGCCGTGAACACATCCTTCACGCTCAACGGCGAGCCCGTCTCCATAGACGCGCCCCCTTCCGAGACGCTCCTCGATCTTCTGCGCGACCGGCTCGGCCTGCGCGGAACGAAGGAGTACTGCCATAGCGGCGTCTGCGGCGCCTGCGCGGTCATCGCCGACGGCCAAGCCGTCAGTTCGTGCAGCCTCCTCGCTCCGCAGATGGAAGGCAAAGACATTCTCACCATCGAGGGGCTGACTCCCGCCGAGGGGCTGCACCCGATTCAGCAAGCGTTCGTGGACAACTTCGGCCTGCAGTGCGGCTACTGCACCCCGGGGATGATCCTCTTGGCGAAGGCGCTGCTGGACGAGAACCCCGCGCCCTCGCGGGAGGAGATCGTCCGCTATATGGGCGGCAACGTCTGCCGGTGCACCGGCTACGCCGGCATCCTCCGCTCCGTCCAAGCGGCGGCGGACGCGATGCGACCGGCTGGAGCGAGGAGCGAATCGGAAGCCGCCTCCCGCTAGGCGAGAGAGAACACGGAGCGAAGGAGAGCGCGAGACGATGCCCACCGCGACGCTGGACGGCGCGACTATCGCCTACACGGAGGCCGGAAGCGGCCCGCCCCTCGTCTTCTGCCACGAGTTCGCGGGCAGCATGGAGAGTTGGGAGCAGCAGATCGGCTACTTCTCCCGACGCTGCCGCGCCATCGCCTACAACGCCAAAGGCTACCCGCCGTCCGACGCTCCGCCCCGCTGGGAGGAGTACGCGTGGGAGCGGCAGGTTCGCGTGCTGCTGGAGTTGCTCGACCACATTGGGGCGGAGCGCGCCTATATCTGCGGCCTCTCGATGGGCGCCTACACCGCCGTCCAGTTCGCGCTCGCCCACCCGGAGCGGTGCATCGCCGTCGTCGCGGCGGGCGTCGGCACGGGCAGCGCAGACCCCGCCGCATTCCTGCGCGAGTCCGAAGAGCGCGCCGAGATGCTGGAGGCGCATGGGATGAACGGCATGGAGGCGTACCTGTCGGGCACGACGCGCATCCGGTTCCGCGAGAAAGACCCCGCCGGATGGGAGCGGTTCGCCGCGCTCTTCCGCGCCCACTCGCTGCAGGGCTCCGCCAACACGCTGCGCGGGTTTCAGGGGCGCCGCCCAAGCATCTACACGCGAGAGGCCGACCTCGCCCGGCTCGACGTTCCGCTGCTCGTCATCTGCGGCGACGAGGACGACCCATGCATCGAGCCGTCGCTGTTCCTTAAGCGCGTCGTTCCGAACTGCGGGCTCGCCGTCCTGCCGCACACGGGGCACGCCTGTAATCTGGAGGAGCCCGCCGCGTTCAACGCCGTCGTCGCCGAATTCCTCGCGCAGGCGGAAGCCGGACGCTGGGGCCCTCGCCCCGCCGACAGCGGCGACAACTGGGCCGCGACCGCCTTGCGCTAGCGCGACGGGCGGAACGCCTCGGCCTCGCTCCCCGCGTAGGCGGGAATCTCCCCCCAGGACCGTCATTCCCGCGCAGGGCGAACTGATGGACGCGCTCATCGCGCGCGGGAATCTCCCCCCCCAGGACCGTCATTCCCGCGCAGGCGGGAATCTCGTCCCACTGGACGGGGCGCAGCCCGTCTCCATTATCCCCGGGGCTGCGTCATTCCCGCGAAGCGGGAACCTACCCCGTCGCCGTCATTTCGACGCTCCCGGGACTGGCGCATCGCAGTTCCCGCTCGTCAGCCCTACCCCAGCAGGCCGTTGTACGGTTCGCGGAGACAGAGATACGCCCGACAGCGCTACAGGCGGCCGCCGCGCTCCTCCAGCCTGTAGTGGCGCTGCCCTTTGAACCAAGCGGGGAGTAGGCGTGGGCGTGAACGTAGGAGCGGGGTATGCGCCCCCGCCGGCGTCCCCGTCCCCCCGGAGCGCAACGGCGCTGCAGGCGATGAGCATGCGCTGGACGGCGCCGCATTCCCCCTCTCTCTATTAGGGGAGAGAGCGCCGCAAACGCGGCGGGAGAGGGCGCTGGAGACGCCCCGCCCACGGAAGCGCCCGCGCCCCCGGATCCTTCCGACGTCCACCTCGACAGGTTCTTCACCAGGTTCTAGGGCGACGACGATGCGATGCGACGTGGACGGATACGAGGTTCCCGCCTGCGCGGTCAGGACGGCGAGCGTGTGATACATTCTCTCGCGGAGGCTGTTCAGCGCTCCTCTGCCGGAGCCCCTATCATCGGGCGCCGCCACTCCCCAACCGAGGAACACGTCATCTGCGGCTTCGTAGGCTTCATCGGAGAGCCGGGCGCGATGGACGCCGTCGCGCTCGAGCGGCTCGTCGCGCGAATGGCCGACCGCATGGAGAGCCGCGGCCCGGACGACGCCGGCGCGTGGGCGTCCGAGCCGGCCGGCGCCGCGATGGGCGTCCGCCGCCTCGCCGTGATGGACCTCTCCCCCGCCGGGCGCCAGCCGATGGTCTCCGCGAGCGGACGCTCCGTCATCGCCTACAACGGCGAGGTCTACAACTTCGCGGGCATCCGGCGAGAGTTGGAGGCGTCGGGCCGGCGCTTCCGCGGAGCGTCCGACACGGAGGTCGTGCTGGAGGCGTGCGAGGCGTGGGGCGTCGAGCGCGCCGTCGAGCGTCTGAACGGCATGTTCGCGTTCGCCTTCTGGGAGAACGACGCCCGCCGCCTCACGCTCGTCCGCGACCGCGTCGGCATCAAGCCGCTCTACTGGGGGCGCGTCGGCGGGACGCTCTTCTTCGGCTCGCAGCCCCGCAGTTTCTTCGATCACCCCGCCTGGCGCCCCGATGTGGACAGAGACGCGCTCACCGCCTACCTCCGCCACAGTTACGTCCCCGCGCCGCGCTCCATCTTCAAAGGCATCGAGAAGGTGGAGCCGGGCTGCCTCGTCGAAATCGGGCCCGACGGGAGCGAGGCGCGCCGCCGTTACTGGAGTTTGCGGGAGGCGGCGCGGGACGGATTGCGAAACCCCCTCGCCTCAAGCGACGCGGACGCCGCCGAGGAATTGGAGGCGCTCATCGCCGACGCCGTTCGCCTGCGAATGGCCGCCGACGTCCCCGTCGGCGTGTTTCTCTCCGGCGGCATAGACAGTTCCACCGTCTCCGCGCTGATGCAGGCGCAAAGCGCCCGGCCCGTGAAGTCGTTCGCCATCGGCTTCGAGGAGGACGGCTTCGACGAGGCCGCCCACGCCAGGCGCGTCGCGGAGCACATCGGAACGGAGCACGCCGAACTCTACTGCTCGCCCGCCCGCGCGCTGGAGTCGCTCCCCGCCGTCGCCGAATCGCTCGACGAGCCCCTCGCCGACGGCTCGCAAATCCCCACCTACCTCGTCTCCAAAATGGCCAGGGAATCGGTGACCGTCGCGCTGAGCGGCGACGGCGGCGACGAGGTTTTCGGCGGCTACACGCGCTACTACGACAAGTCCGTTAGGGCCGCGAGGCTTCTCGCGGGGCTGCCGCGCCCCGTCCGCGCCCCGCTCGCGTCCGCGCTGAGCGCGCTTCCGCCCGCCGTCCCCCGGGCGCGCCGCCTCGCCGCCCTCCTCCGCGCCGACCGGCAAGACGCCTACTACCGCTGGCTTCTGCACTGGCACGAGCCCGAGAAAATCGTCATCGGCGGACGCGAGCCCGACGGCCTCTACTGGGATCAGTCGTTGCGGCGCGACGTTCCGGGCTTCACGGAGCGCATGCAATTCGTGGAATTCGCCACCGACCTCCCGGAACTGCTGCTCGCCAAGGTCGACCGCGCTTCGATGGCCGTCGGGCTGGAGGCGCGGGTGCCCTTGCTCGACCACCGCGTCGTCGAGTTCGCCTGGCGCCTCCCGCCCGCGATGAAGAGGCGCAACGGCAGGCAGCGCTGGCTGCTGCGGCAAGCGCTGGACAAGCATGTTCCCTCGCGCTTGACCGACCGCCCGAAGGCGGGGTTCGGCGCGCCCTTCGGCCACTGGATGCGGGGCGCCTTGCGCGAGTGGGCCGAGGACTTGCTCGCGGAGTCCCGGCTCAAGCGGGGCGGCTTCTTCGATCCGGCGCCGATCCGCAAAGCCTGGGCCGACCACTGCTCAGGGAGCGGAACCACGGAGTACCAGTTGCGGACCGTCCTAATGTTCGAGGCGTGGCGCGAGCAATGGGGCATCGGCGGCGCGTGAGGGGTAGGCTCCTCTTCGGATGCGTCATAACCTGCCGTCATTCCCGCGAAAGCGGGAACCTACCCCATGACCGTCATTCCCGCGAAGGCGGGAATCCCGCCCCCACCGGCGCGGAGCGCAACGCCGACGACGCCGACGCGCCCGCGAACGCAAGCGCCGAATTCCCCCTCTCCTAGAGAGACCTTTGCATAACCCCCCCGCCATAGAGCCGAGGCGCCTTAATTCACTCCTAACATTAAGAGGAATTGCCGGCTGAAACTGAGTTATGCAAAAGGTTTCCTAGAAGGGGAGAGGACGCCGCGAACGCGGCGGGAGAGGGTACTGGAAGCGATAGCGGGCGCTGCGAGCGCCGAATAGAGGGGGCGGGGCGCGCAAAGCGCGCCCCGCCCCCTCTTATCCCCCAAGTGCCCGGTCATTCCCGCGAAAGCGGGAACCTACCCCATTGGATGGAGCGCAACCGCGACAAACGCCCCTTGCGCCGTCCGCCCCTTCTCCCCTACGCTGTCCCTATGACCCACGCGCTCAGTGCCTCACGGCGGACCGTACGCCCCCTGTCGAGTGGCTCCATCTGGCCCCATTCCGGCCTCATCCAGCCCCAAATCGGCCTCAAAACGCCCCGTTTCGGCCCCGAATTGGCCTCATTCACCGCCTGAGCGCAGGAGTAAATGGTGCCAAATGGCGCCAAATGGAGCCACTATTTAACGAAGGCGCGCCCCGTCTCCCCCAATCCCCAAGGCGCAGCCCGCCCGCGCAAGCGGTAACCTTGCCCCTTGCCCAACGATAAGGAGCGTCCGATGCGGTTAGGCATAGCGCTGCCCCTCGACTTCGACGCCGAGCCTGCGGGCGACGTCGTCTCCAACGGCGCGAGAGAGGCGGAGGCGCAGGGCTTCGACAGCGTGTGGTTCTTCGACTCCATCGGGCGCGGGCGAATGTCGCTCGACCCGCTCGCGGCCGCCGCCGTCGCAGGCGCCGCGACCGAGCGCGTGGAGATCGGCGTCGGCGTCCTGCAAGTTCCGCTGCGCCATCCGGTCGAACTCGCGCACCGCGTCCTCACGACGCAACTGATCTGCGAGGGGCGGCTGCTGCTCGGCGTCGGCGCGGGCTCCACCAAAGGCGATTTCGACGCCGTCGGCAAGGCGTTCGCCGACCGCATGGCGCTCCTGCGGAGCGGGCTCGACGCGATGCGCCGGCTGTGGCGCGGCGAAACCGTGGACGGCGCGAACCTCTCGCCCGCGCAGGCCGTCCGCGGCGGGCCGCCCGTGCTGATCGGAAGTTGGGCGGGGCCGCGCTGGATCGCCAGCGCCGCGGCGGGCTACGACGGCTGGGTCGCCTCCGCCTTCTTTTCCGGCTTCGACACGCTGCGGAGCGGCGCCGAGCGTTACCGCGCCGCCGGAGGGAAGCGCGCCGTCGTCACCAACATATCGCTCGACCTCGCCGCGTCTGCGGAGCCGCTCGATGATTCGGCGAGCGCCTATCACCTCCGCTGCGCACCGGACGCCGCCGCCGACCGCCTCCGCAGGCTCGCCGGCGTCGGATTCGACGACGCGGTGGTCGTGCATCGCGGCGCCTCCCCGCCCGACCTCGCCGCCGTCCGCGCCCTCCTGCCGTAGAGCGGCGAGCGCAAAGGTTGCCGCAACGCCCGCAGGCTCGTATGATATTGGCGGACGAGCCGCCGTCGGAGAACGCGGCCCGCAGGGGGAGACGCTCTGAGCGCGGGAGTCCTCATCCTGAATCAGAACTACGAGCCGTTGAACGTTTGCGGCGTTCGTCGGGCTTTGCTGCTAGTGCTCGGCCGGAAGGCGCAGGCGCTGGAACTCGGCGCGGGCGAGTACCGCTCCGTGTCGGAAACGTTCGCCATCCCGTCGGTCATCCGGCTGCTGTATATGGTGAAGCGTCCGCTGTTCACGCGGCGCCTCTCGCGGCGCGAGGTGTTCTGGCGCGACCAGTTCACCTGCCAGTACTGCGGGAAACAGACGCGGGAGTTGACGCTCGACCACGTCGTGCCGCGCGTGCTGAACGGGCCGCATACGTGGGAGAACGTCGTCGCGGCGTGCGTCCCCTGCAATCACCGCAAGGCGGGGCGGACGCCGACGCAGGCGCGGATGCGCTTGCAGCGCGACCCCCTCCCCCCGAAGGCGAATCCCTACTACCACCTGATGCACCGCCCGCTGCCCGACGAGTGGAGCGTCTATCTCCCCTGGTTGGCGCAGCGGCGCGCTCCCGCCGAGCCCCAAGGCGCCGCGTCGGGGGAATTCGCGCCGGCGTTCGCGTAGCCCTATGCAGCACCCCAACCCCAACTTCGTGAACCGCGCGCTGTTCCAGATGGATAACCTCGTCGTCTTGCGGGGCATCAACAGCGGGACGATTGACCTGATAGCCACCGACCCGCCGTTCTGCAAGGGACGCGACTTCCACTCGACGCCGGAGTCGTTGGCGAGCGGCGCATCCTTCCAAGACAAGTGGAGTTGGGAGGATGACATCCAACCCGTTTGGGTGGAGCAGATCCAGGACGGCTGGCCGGAAACGCACGCGCTCATCGAGGCGATGCGAATGACTGACGAGTCGATGGCCGCGTACCTGTGCTTTATGGGAGTGAGGCTAATGGAGATGAAGCGCGTGTTGAAGGACACGGGCAGCATCTACCTGCACTGCGACTGGTCGGCGAACGCCTACTTGCGGCTATTGATGGACACTATCTTCGGGAGAGAGAGAGTTTCCGCAACGAGATCGTATGGAGAAAGTATGCCGGGCGCAAGAACAACGCGACGCGCAAGTTCTCCACCCAACAGGAGACGATACTCTTCTATGTCAAGACGGGCGCTGCGCCATTTAACATCTTGTACGAGCCGATTTCCGACAAGGAAATCCAGAAGAAATACAAGATGAGAGACGAGGAAGGCCGCCTCTACAGGGAAGCCTGGGGCCGCCGTTACCAACTCACCGGCGAGAATCGCAGGATTTACCTGGACAAGCAACCCGGGTCGGCGATAGGCTCCCTGTGGGTGGAAGACGGGTTGCAGTTGAACACGTCATCCGCTGAGCGCACCGGTTACCCAACGCAGAAGCCTCTTGCGCTCTACGAGCGGATAATCAAAGCCTCGTCCAACCCCGGCGATCTCGTCCTCGATCCGTTCGCGGGTTGCGCGACAACCTGCGTTGCGGCGGAGCGTCTGGCGCACCGGTGGGTAGGCGTTGACTACTGGAACGGGACGATTGACCTCATCATTCGGCGATTGAACGTCAATATACCCCAAGTTGTTTGGAAGGACTCGATAACCCATTTGACCGACGCTCCCGCGCGGACAGACGGCGAGTCCGCAGCGGCCCCCTCAATGGCGACGCCAATGAGCACCCTGGGATTCAAGCGGCGGCGATGGAGCGACCGCGAGATGAGGGATATGCTGTTCGCGCAGTGGGGAACGCGCTGTTGGGCGTGCGATTTCGCGCACCCTGATCCCGACTTCTATGATCTTGACCACATAACGCCGAAGAGCATCGGCGGCCCCAACGACTTGAACAACCGCGCTATCCTCTGCAAGCCATGCAACCAAAAGGTGAAGCGCGACTCGCTAACTCTGGCGGGCGTCCGGCAGCGGCGCGGCTACACGGGCAGGAACGTTCACCCGATTGACGTGGTCACGGCGCGGGACTGGGCGGTGCAGAAGGAGCAAGAGTGGGACAGGGCGCATCCGACGACGGCGGCGTTCATATAGGAATCAAAGGGAGTTGCCGCCTGCAGAGGCCGGAAAATTGGCATGGAATTCGGTCCCACAAGGGTTGTGCGCCTGTTGGCGCAGGCTTATGCTGGCTGAAGTGAGGGTGGCGCGCCGCCCCAGTTAGTGGAGGATGCAGTGGACATGCTTGGACTACGTGAGGTTGTGGTTGAAACGGGCGCGGCTTGACGCTAGTGCTGCGGTATCGCTGGCCAAATGCGACCGTGTGCTCGCGCTGCATGCAAAAGAGTGCTAAAATTGATCAGAGATGCGCCAAATTTACTATTGACATCGGGGCAGCTCGAAACGACTGATATTGTTGGCGTCATCGAGAGATACGTTATTGATAACTTTGGCCACTTGACAAACGAAACTCGGATTGCTCTTGCTTCAACTCTGGCTAGGACATTCACTGATGCGATAGTGAACCGTCGCATTAAGGAAGAGGTTTCAAAAACCGGTAAAGTAATATTCACAAGCAACGAATTCGCGCCGGCGTTCGCGCCCGCTTAGCGGCGCCCCTCATCCCCCTAGCCGTCATTCCCGCGTAGACGGGAATCCCGCCAATTGAGGCGCGCAAGCGCCAATCGCCTCTCCCTAGCGGATGTCGCGGCGGCAAGGCTACGGCGCATGCTATAATGCCTCCCGCTGGGAGGTGCGCTATGGCGAAAGCGCAAGGATTGGCGACGATGGAGGCGCCCCGCAAGGCAGCGCTCGACGCAAGCATGGAGCATCCCGCGCTCACTCCGCTTGTCCGGCGGCTCGCCGACGAGTTGTGGGAGATCGTCCGGGCGAAGGCGGAAGCGGAGGGGTTGCCGATCGAGAAGGCGTGGCTGCGCGGCCACACCGACGTCGAGGGCGTGCACGAGGCGTATGTCGCTGTGCTTTGCGCCGCGCCCGCCGAGCGGACGTTCGCCTTTCACCGGGGGCTCAGCGACGACCGCAGGCGCTGGCGCGCCGGCATGGACGCGGAAAGCAGAGAGGCGGCGACGAACCTCATGTTGAGCGTGAACTGGGATCAGACGCTCTTCCCTGTCTCCATCGCCGATCTGTAGCCGCTGATGCCGCTCGACCCCGAATTGTTCCTGATCCAAGCGCGGCGGTTGGCGCGCGACGCTGAGAACGAGGCGGATTACCGCTCCGCGATCAGCCGCGCCTACTACGCCTGCCATCTTGCGGCCCGCGACGCGCTGTTCGGCGTTGACGCGGGCGGCGGCAGAAGGCCCTCGCACTGGACAATCATTGGAATCGTCGCCAAAATCGAAGGGCATGACATCGACGCGAATGAGTTGTGGGCGCTGAAGAGGATGCGCGAGGTCGCGGATTACGTCACGGACTCGCTGCACCCCGAAGTTCAAGAGCAGTTCGGCGCGTCGAGAGTCTCCGATTGGGCGGGCCTTGCGGCGCGGGCGCTGGCTGTCGCGGGCGCGCTCATCCCGCGCTTGCGGCGCCTTCCGCCTGCGGGCTAGGCGGCGGTCCGGCTCCGTCTGGCCGCTTTCGCGGGAACCTACCCCGCCTACGAGGCGCCTGCGTTGGGGCGCCAAAGGTTGGCGGCATGCGCCGCTGCGCCGGCCAGGGAGATAGACGCTTCCCCATCGCTCACCGCGCGCCGAACTCTTCCGCCGTCGCCGTTCCGTCGCCGTTGACGTCCGCCCGCAGCCTCGGATAATCGCCCGGCGACCCGAAGTCCCACGGGCTTCCCTCGCGGCGCCAGGCCGCGTAGACGCCCGTGTAATCGGTGGGCGATTGCAACTCGGCGGTCGTCTTTCCCTCCGCCCCGGCGGACGGTCCGTAGCCGACGCCCTCCGCCAGGCCCGAAGCCTCGGCGTCCCAGTAACTCGCGGCGAACGCGCCGGTGTTCTCGCCGACGAACCCTCCGATGTCCCGCTTCCCCGCCACGGCGCCGGCGGCGTAACTCTCCCGAACCTCGCCGTGGTTCCATCCCAGCAGGCCGCCGGACTCGAAATCGCCTCTCACGCCGCCGGTCGCGTAGGACGCGGCGACCGTTCCCGTCGTGTCGTTGTATCCAATGAGCCCGCCCACGCGGTGATAGCCGGACACCGGCCCCGTCGCGTAACTGTTCCGCACCTCGCCCAGGTTCCTCCCCACCAGGCCGCCCATATCGTCTCCGGTTCCCATGACCTCGCCCGTCGCGTAGCCGCTTCTGATCGCCCCGACGTTCCATCCGGCGAGTCCGCCGGAGCCAATGGAGCCCGTCACGTTCCCCGTGGCGTAACTCTCCGTGATCGTCCCCATCGCCTCGCCCGAGCGCATATTGACGCCGACCAGCCCGCCGATGCGGTGCCAGCCCGACACGTCGCCCGCGCTGCGGCTCCGCGTGATCGGGCTGTAGTTGGCTCCCGCGATCCCGCCGACGTCGTCGGTGACTCCCTCAACCGCGCCCGTGTTGGAACTCGCGCTGATCGGGCCTTGATTGAGGCCGACCAGCCCGCCGACCACGGCGCTCGACGATACTGCGGCGGCGTTGCGGCTCCCTGTGATCGCGCCGAAGTTGAGGCCGGCAAGCCCGCCCGCCACCCGTCCGCGGCCCCGCGTCTCCCCCGCCGCGCGGCTATCCTCGATGCGCCCGCCGCTGTAGTTCGCGGCCACGAGGCCGCCGACCACGTTCACGCCGGACACCACGACGTCGGCGTAACTCCCGCTGATCGTTCCGCTGTTCGCGCCAACCAAGCCTCCCGCGTCGCGGAAGGCTTCCGCCTCGCCCGTGACGTAACTCCCGCTGATCGTTCCGCTGTTCGCGCCCGCGAACGCTCCCGTCGGCGCCCCGCCCCTGACGCGGACGTCCTCCAACCCCAGGTCGCGAGCCTCTCCCGCAATCTCCCCGAACAGGCCAACATAGGCCGTGGCGGGGCGGTCTATGAAGAGATTGGCGACGACCCCGCCTCCGCCGTCGAACACGCCTGCGAACGGCGCTTTGGGAGAGCCGATGGGCAGCCAGCCGTCTCCCTGCGTCCACGCCGCGCTCGCCGAGCCCGACGAGTGACTTCCGCCGTCCTCGAAGTCGAGGCTCCGCGCCAGTTCGTAGCCCGCGCATCCGGCGTCCGGGCAGCCCATGCCCTCCGCCGCGTCCTCGAACGCCGATGCGTAGGCGTCCGCGTCCGCTCCCGCGTCCGGCGCGCCGTCCCCGTTCAGGTCCCAGCGAACGGCGTCCAGTTGCTCCAAGAAGGCAATTTCGATGAGCCCGTCGTCGTCCGCGTCGTAATCGCCTGACGGCGCGGACGAGCAGCCGACCGCCAGCGCGAGCGCGGCCAGGGGGGCGAGAACAACGGCCACCTTGACCAATTCGCGCTGCTTCTTGGGGTCGTCCAGAGGCCGCAGAGTCCTCCGGGACGCGGCTTTGGCGGCGGGGGCTGCGGTCGGCATGGCGGTCACCTCAATTCGCGCAAGCCATTGTAGCGCTCGCGCCTCGTCGAACGCAACGGCGTGTGCTCGTTCCATGCGCCCAAGCGCAATCGTCATTACCGCAAAAGCGGGAATCCCCCACCCCCCTCACCCCAAACTCAGCGCGGCGACGCCGACCGTGATCATCGCTACGGCGAGCGCCTTCCAGCCTAGCGTCCGCCGGTCGAGCGGCTCGTTCAGCACGTTCCAATACCTCGTGCTGAGCGCGGCGCCGAGCGCGAGCGTGAAGAGCGGCCGCGACGACGTTACGACGCTCACCGACGACACGGGCCCCAGGTCAAGCGCGACGATGAACATCAGCGCGGCCAACGGCGCCAGCAGCCCCTCCGCGACGAAGAGCGCCGCGAGCGTCCGCATGCTCCGCGCCGCGCCCCGGAACTCCCGAACGGTTCGCGGGCGCGCCGAAAACAGAAAGACGCCCGCGCTCATCGTCGCGGCGCGCACCGCCTGAATCGCCCATACGTTCATCTCCCGCGTCGCCTGCTCGCTCGCGGCGAACGCCATCCCCAACGAGAAACTGCCGCCGAGCAGAATGAAAAACGCCCGTCCGCGCGCCAACCGGAACAGCCCCGTCTCCGGCCTCGCCGACACGAGCATCGCCCCCGCGATAACGAGCGCGACCGCCCCCCACTGCGGCGCCGTCAGCGTCTCGCCGAGCAGGAGCACGCCCGCCGCCGCCGCGAACACCGGCCCGACCTGCTGCAGCGGAACGGCGCGGGAGACCTCCTCCAAGCGCAGCCCGTGAAAGAAGAGCGACAGGCCGAGCGCCCAAAGCAGCCCGCTGGCGACCGCCCAGGGAACGCCCGCGCCGCCGTCGAATCCCACCGTGGGGACGACCGCCGCGAAATAGACGCAGGCGATGCAGACCTGCATCACGCCGAATCCGACGTTGAACGACCCCGCGCTGGGGAAGAGATTGGTCGTAAGCCGCTTGTCGAGAACGGTCACGACGGCGAAGAGCGACGTGCTGATCAGCGCCGCCGTAACCCAAGTCATCGCGCGCTCCGGGCGAGTAAGATACGCTAGGCCGCGCGGAGAGGCGGACGGCCCGGGCGCGGCGCGAACGCTATCCTAGCGCTATTCCCCCGCGCTCCACGCCGCCGCCGAGCCCAACGCGCCGCAGACGGCGGGCGTCCGGCCGGAGACGAATGAACATTCTCGTGACGGGCGGGGCGGGCTTCATCGGCTCGCACCTCGTGGATAGGCTTATCGCCGACGGCCACCGCGTCGCCGTGGCCGACTCGCTCGCCGCGGGCAAGCGCGCCTACGTCAACCCCAAAGCCGCGCTCTTCGAGGCCGACGTCCGGGGCGAGGCGCTCGCCGCCGCGTTCGACGCCGCCCAGCCGGAGGCTGTCTTTCACGCCGCCGCCCACGCAAGCGTCAGCGAATCCGTCCGCGACCCCGTCGGCGACGCGGAGGCGAACGTGCTGGGCACGGTCAACGTCTTGCGCCTCTGCGCCGAGCGCGGCGTCCGACGCTTCGTGTTCAGTTCGACGGGGGGCGCCCTCTACGGCGAGCCGCGGCGCCTTCCGGTGGACGAAGACCATCCTATGCTGCCTATCTCCCCCTACGGCGCGTCCAAAGCCGCCGGGGAGGTCTACGTCCGAACGCTCTGCGAGTCCGCAGGCGTCTCCTACGCGATTCTGCGCTACGGCAACGTCTACGGCCCGCGGCAGGACCCGTTCGGCGAGGCGGGCGTCGTCGCCATATTCGCGCGGGCGGCGCTGCGCGGCGAGCCCCCCGTCATCTTCGGCGACGGCGAGCACGAGCGCGACTACGTGCACGTCGACGACGTCGTCGAGGCGAACGTCCTCGCGCTCCGTCGCGAGGATAACGGCGTCTACCACGTCGGAACCGGCGTCGGGACGACGGTCGGCGAGGTGTTTCGGGCGGTCGCGGCCGCCGCGAACTACGACGGCCCGCCGACCTACGCGGCGGAGCGCCCGGGCGACGCGCGGCGCATACGCTTGGACGTCCGACGCGCCGACCGCGACCTAGGCTGGCGCGCCGCCGTCCCCTTCGCCGACGGCGTCGCCCAAACCGTCGCCGCCTTGCGGGAGGAGGGGGACTAGAGCGTCAGTCGCCCGTGCAGGCGGACCGGGGTCCGGACCGAAGAGATAGGCGGAGCGCGTGTTCATGAGCGAGGCGTTAGTTGGCGAGCCGGTTGGGCTCGCGCCGTATGACGACCGGCTTTTGGACGGTCCGGTTCGGCCATTTGGAGATTGGGCGGTTGGACGGCCATACCCTGCGTATAATCAAGACTCCGTCAGGGGTTACCCATGTATCCGGGCTGGCGTTACCCACGTCTCCGGTCGGACAAGGCGCTTGCGCGCTGATTCCCGCTTTCGCGGAACAGCGATAGGCTTGCGAAAGGTCCCCCTATGTACCAAGTTGGCGTTCTCACCAGCAGCGACGCGGGCGCGAGAGGCGAGCGCGAGGACGCGAGCGGCGCGATCATCCGCGAGGCGCTCGCGCCCCCCGACTACGCCGTCGCCGAGTACGCCGTCGTCCCCGACGACCAGGGCGTGATCGAGCGGACGCTGCGGGCGTGGGCGGACGAGCGCGGCCTCGACCTCATCCTCACCACCGGCGGCACCGGCCTCTCCGACCGCGACGTCGCGCCCGAGGCGACGCTCGCCGTCGTTGACCGCATCGCCCCCGGGATCGCCGAGGCGATGCGCGCCTACGGACGCGAGAAAACGCCGATGGCCGCGCTCAGCCGGGGCGTCGCCGGCGCGCGTGGGCGGACGCTCATCGTCAACCTTCCCGGCAGCCCCAAAGGCGTCCGCGAAGGGCTGGAGACGCTGCTGCCCATCCTGCCCCACGCGCTCGGCCAACTCACCGGCCAAGACCGCGGCCACTGATCCGGCGCGATGCGGATAGACGTCGTCACCGTCTTCCCCGATATGTTCGCGCCCGTTCTGTCGACGGGAATCGTAGGCCGCGCCATCCGCAACGGCGCCGCCGACCTGCGCGTCCACGACCTCCGCGCCTTCGCCCATGACGCGCGCCGCTCCGCCGACGACGCCCCGTTCGGCGGCGGCCCGGGCATGGTGATGCTCGCCGCTCCGATCATCGAGGCCGTCGCCTCTCTGCGCCTTCCCCCTGACGCGAGCGTCGCGTTTCTCACGCCGCAGGGCGCGCCTTTCACGCAGCGGACGGCGGAGCGGCTCGCGGCGCAAGAGCGCGTCGTCCTCGTTTGCGGGCGCTACGAGGGGATAGACGAGCGCGCCGTCCAGCGCCTGGCCGCCGAGGAGGTCAGCGTCGGCGACTACGTGGTCAGCGGCGGCGAGATCCCCGCGATGCTCGTCGTGGACGCCGTCGTCCGGCTTCTCCCCGGCGCGCTCGGACACGGCGAAGAGGCGCTCGCCGACGACTCGCACACCTCCGGCCTGCTGCAGCATCCGCAATACACGCGCCCCGCCGAGGTCGAGGGGCTGGCCGTCCCGGATGTTCTGCTGTCCGGCGACCACGCGGCCATTGCGCGGTGGCGTCGGCGCGAGGCTCTTCGGCGCACGCTGGAGCGCCGCCCCGATATGCTCGCGGACGCCGCGCTCGACGAAAGCGACCTCCGCGTCCTGCGCGAGTTGGGCTGGCGCCCGCCCGCCCCGCCGCTTGGGTGATCCGCTGTCTGCGTTGTCGTCGCCCCGCGCGTAGTGGAGACTATCGCGCCCGATGTCCGCCAAGACGCCGCCTAAAGCGGCGACGCCACCGGCCCGAACGGAACCTCTATCAGCGTGGGCGCATCGTCCGCCTCGACGGCGCTGCGAAGCGCGGCCTCGAGCGCGGCGGGGCTCTCAACGCGGAGCCCGCGCGCGCCGTAAGCCTCGGCGAGTTTCACGAAATCGGGGTTGCGGAGCCGCGCCCCGACCAATCTGCCGTCGAACCGATCCTCCAAGTCGCGCAGCACATTGCCGTAGGCGTTGTCGTTGAACACGACGACGACGGCGTTGATCCCGTGCTGGACGGCGGTGGCGAGTTCCTGCGAGTTGAAGAGGAAGCCGCCGTCGCCGGAGACCGCGACGACCGCCCGCTGCGGCTGCGCCGCCTTCGCGCCGATGGCCGTCGGCCAGGCGAATCCGAGATTGCCGAAATACGAGGAGTTGAGATACGTTCCCGGCCGCTCGACCGGATAGAAGAGGCGGCTGTAGTAGCCCAGTTGCGTCATTCCCGCGACCAGAATCCCGTCGGGCGGAATGGCGGCGCGGACGGCGCGCAGATACGAGTCCAGCGGCTCGATGCGGAGCGCCGGGCCGAACCGCGCCGCGCGCAACTTCTCCAGCATCGCGCTCTTGCTCTCCGCAGGCGGAACGGCTTCCTCGAGGGCGGCGGCGAGTTTCTCCAGCGTCTCCTTCGCGTCGCCCACCACGGCAAGCGTATTGGCGAAGTTTCGGCCAATCTCGTCCGGGTCGACGTCGACCTGCACGACGAGCGCGTTATGCGTCAGTTGCGTCGTTGCGAAGCGCGTGCCCACCGCGAGAAAGACGTCGTGATGCGCGAGATGGGCGCGGAAGTCGTCGGCGCGGGACTTCAGCGAGCCCATGCTCAGATAGTGCGAGTCGGGGATCGCGCCTTTGCCCTCGTGCGTCGTCATCACCGGCGCCTGCAAATGCTCCGCGACGCGCAGCAAGGCGTCGGACGCGCCCGACGAGACCGCGCCTCCGCCCGCCCAAACGATGGGCGCCTTCGCGCCCGCCAGCGCCCGCGCCGCCCGCTCCACGTCGGCGTCGGACGCGGCCTCGCGGCGGTACGCGCCCGGCTCCAGCAGGTCGACGTCGGCGGACTCCGCCAGCGCCTCCGGCGGCATCTCGATCTCGACGGGGCGCGGGCGGCCCGTTCGGAGTTCGCGGAACGCCTCGTGAACGGCGGCCGGGACGTCGGCGGCGTTGAGGACGCGAAAGGCGGCCTTCGTGATCGGGCGAATCGCGTCCTGCTGGTCGTTCACCTCGTGCAGAATCCCCACATCCTTGCCGATGAGGTCGCGCTGCACCTGCCCGGAGACGACGAGGATGGGGGACGACGCGGCGTAGGCGGTGCCGATGCCTGCGGCGGCGTTCAGCAGCCCCGGCCCGGGGACGACCATCGCCGTTCCCGTTCCGCCGCCCGCCCGCGTGAAGCCGTCGGCCATATACGCCGTCGCCTGCTCGTGGCGGACGGAGATGAACCTCATCCCGGGCTCGTCGAGGATGGGGTCGGCGGCGTGGTACATCTGGACGCCCGGGAGTCCGAACACGACCTCCGCGCCTTCGCGGCGCATCGAGCGAATGAGCGCCTGTCCGCCGGTCATTTGGGGCATAGTCCGCGTCCTCCCGCGATGCGGCGGCGGTTGGCTCGCCGCGCAAGAGACGATAGCAGACGGCGGCGCAGCGCGTAAGGGGCGGGGAGGCGTCGTGCGGACGGCGGAACGCTGCAATAGGCGGCTCTGACAGCATAGGAACGCGGGGACAGCCCGCCGGAGCCGGACGATGCGGACGCTGGAGGTCGCGGAGGCCCAAGCGCGATTCGCGGAACTGGTCCGCGACGTCGAGCGCGGCGAATCGGTCGCCATAGCCTGCGACGGCAAGACGGTGGCGCGCCTCGCCCCTGCGCCGCAAGAGCCTGCGCGCCCGCCCCTCTCGGAAGAGGAGGTCGCTGCCGCTATGGAGCGGTTGAGGAAGTTTCGGGAGGAGTTGAAGCCCGCCGGCATCACACGGGAAGAGATACTCTCATGGATCCATGATGGCCGTAAGGGGTGAGCACAGCGGACTCCGCTCTCTCTGCAATAGGCGGCTCTGGTAGCATAGGGGCGCAGGATAATCGCGTCCGTGCGCCCCGCGCGCGCTAATCCCCTTCTCCCCCTCCCGCCGCTGCGATCCTCCGCAGCAGCGCGCCCGCGCCTTCGACCCGCGCCCCCAGCGCGGCGGCGCGCTCACGCAATCCGCGGTCGGACGTGTAGACGACGGCGTCCGTTCCCTCCGGCAGCGCCTTGAGCAGTTCGACGATGCGGTCGTCCGCCGCGTTCGCGCCCTTGCGCTTGGCGCGCTCTACGCGAACGCCGTCCGGCGAGGCGCCCGCTTCTTCCTCCGGCGGCGCGGAGGCTTTGCCTCGGACGCGGGAGGGCGGCGCGCCGTCGAACACGAGCGTCCACTCGCGCCCCGACCCGCGGGCCGCGGCTTCGAGGTCGGCGATGAGGCGCCGCTGGGCGGCGTCGCGGTCGAGCCACCAGCCGTCCGGGCGCGCCCCCATCACGTTGTTGCCGTCCACGAACGCTTGCGGCGGCGGATTCACGCGCTCACGCGCCTTGCGCCCGCGCCCATTACGCTGTTGCCGTCTACGAACGCTTGCGCCGGGGGATTCATGCGTTGCCGTCCGCGAACGCTTGCGGCGGCGGATTCACGCGCTCACGCGCCTTGCGCCCGCTCGCGCAACTCCGCGAGTTTGTCGAGCGCCTGGCGCGGCGTCAGGCCGTCGAGGTCGAGGCTCCGCAGCGCGTCGAGGACGCCGTCCGATCCCGCCGGAGAGCCGCCGAAGAGCGTCATCGCGCCCTGGGGCGGCGCGCCGGGCAGGGGACGCTTGCCGCGAACGCGCCCCTGCCGCCCTTCGCCCTCGTGCTCGGCGAGCAACTCCTTCGCCCGCGCGATGAGCGGCCTCGGCAGCCCCGCGAGTTGCGCGACGTGCACGCCGTAACTGCGGTCCGCGCCGCCGGGGACGATGCGATGCAGGAACACGACCTCGCCGTCTTGCTCCGACGCGGCGACGCTGAGGTTGCGGGCGCGGGGCAGCCGCTCCGGGAGCGCGGTCAACTCGTGGTAGTGCGTGGCGAACAGCGCGCGGCAGCCGAGGTTCGGCGCGTTGTGCAGGTGCTCCGCCACCGCCTGCGCGATGGAGAGGCCGTCGAACGTCGAGGTGCCGCGCCCGATCTCGTCGAGAATCACGAGCGACCGCCGCGTCGCGTGATGCAGAATCGCCGCCGTCTCCACCATCTCCACCATAAACGTAGACTGCCCGGACGCGAGGTCGTCTTGCAGGCCGACGCGGGTGAAAATGCGGTCGACCAGCCCGACGCGCGCCTCGGAGGCGGGAACGAACGAGCCGATCTGCGCCATCAGCGCGGCGACCGCGACTTGCCGCAGATAGGTGGACTTTCCCGCCATATTCGGGCCCGTGAGCACGATCAGTTGCGCGTCGTCCGTCGAGAGGTCGGCGTCGTTGGGGACGAACGCTCCGCTGGGGAGGAAGCGCTCGACGACGGGGTGGCGGGCGCCGCGCAGGACGATGCGCTCTCCGGCGTCGAGCGCGGGGCGGACGTAGCCGTATCGCGCGGCGGCCTCCGCGAACGAGAGGAGGGCGTCCAGCGCGGCGAGCGCGCCCGCCGTCTCCAGCGCCTCCGTCGCGTGCGCGGCGACGTCGCGGCAAACCTGGCGGTAAATCGCCGTCTCCAACTCCTCCAACTGATCGCCCGCCCCAAGCGCGCGGCTCTCGTGCTCTTTCAACTCCTGCGTGTAGAACCGCTCCGCGTTGGCGAGCGTCTGCCGTCGGACGTAGTCGTCCGGCGTTTTCCCGCGGTGCGCGTTGGAGACCTCGATGTAGTAGCCGAAGACCTTGTTGTAGCCGACCTTGAGGCTTGGGATGCCGGTTCGCTCGCGCTCTCTGCGCTCCAGCCCCGCGATGTAGGAGCGCGCGTCCTGCGCCGCCGACCGCGCCTCGTCCATCTCCCGCGAGTAGCCCTCGCGCACGATCTTGCCCTGCCCCACGTCGCCTTGCGGGTCGTCCACGATCGCCTCGCGGACGCGCTCCGCGGCGGCCTCGCAAGGCCGCAGGCCGTCCGCGAGCCAGGCGAGCGCGGCGCCGCCCTCCGCCGTCAGATCGCGCAGCGAAGGGACGCGCTCGAGCGAGCGGCGCAGCCCGACGAGTTCGCGGGGGTAGGCCGCGCCCGCCCCGACGCGCTGCATCGCGCGCTCGATGTCCGAAATCTCCGCCAGTTCCGCGCGGATTCGCCGCCGCCGGACGTCGGACTCCAGCAGCCACGCGACGGCGTCGAGGCGCCGCTCTATCGCGGGCAGGTCCAGCAGCGGCTGGCCGAGCCAGCGGCGCAGCATCCGCGCCCCCATCGGCGTCTCCGTGAGATCGAGCACGCTCAGCAGCGACTGGTCTTTCGCGCCCCAGCGCCCGCCCTCGAAGAGTTCCAAGTTCCGCCGCGTCTGCGGATCGAGCGCCATATAGGCGTCCGTCGAGTACGTCCGCAGCCCCGTCAGCAGCGACAGAACGGCGCGATTCGTCTCGCCCAGATAGTCCAGCACGACGGCCGCGGCCGTCGCCGCCAGCGGCAGCCCCTCGCAGCCGTAGGCGTCCAGGGAGCGGGCGCCGAAGTGATCGAGGATGCGCCGGCGGGCTGCGTTGGGCGCGAACCGCGCGTCCGGCGTCCGCGTCACGTGAAAGGGCGCGGCGTCCGGGTCGACGCTCGTTTTGTCGGACTCCGCGACGAGCGCTTCGGCGGGCGCGAGGCGCGCCAGTTCCTGCGCGACCGCCCCGGCGGGCAACTGCGTCGCCGCGAACTCGCCCGTGGTGACGTCCGCGAACGCGACGCCCGCCTGCGCGCCTCCCGACGCCACCGCCGCGAGGTAGTTGTTCGCGCCGGACTCCAGCATGCCCGGCTCGATCACCGTCCCGGGCGTGACGACGCGGACGACCTCGCGCCCGACGATGCTCTTGCCGTCCGGCTCCGTGACCTGCTCGGCGATGGCGACGCGATGGCCCTTGCGGACGAGTTTCGCCAGGTAGCCGTCGAGCGCGTGATAGGGAATGCCCGCGAGCGGGACGACCTCGCCTTGCCCCATATCGCGCTGCGTGAGCACGATCTCCAGGTCGCGCGCCATTACGCGGGCGTCCTCGTCGAACGTCTCGTAGAAGTCGCCGAGGCGGTAGAGGAGCAGCGCGTCCGGGCGTTGCGCCTTGATCTCCAGGTACTGATTGCGAACTGCGCTGGCCACGAGGGAGATTCTAGCCCCGCCCCAACGCCTGCGAAAGGCGGCGGAGGCCGCGCTAGACGGCGAGCGCCCGCGCGGGGGCCGCGTCCGCGAACTCCTCGCGCCAGACCTCCGGCTGCACGTCGATGTACAACTCGATCTCGTTGCCGTCCGGGTCGAGGATGTAGAGGCTGTGCGTGAAGCCGTGGTCCGACGAGCCGACCACCTCGACGCCCGCCTCACGCAACTCCGCGAGCGCGTCCCGCAATTCCTCGTCGGTGGTGCCGATCTTCACGCCGATGTGGTAGAGCCCGAGGCGGCGCCCCCGCTGAACGGGCTGCGCGTCGTCGCCGACCTGCATCAGGTACAACTCGTGGTGCGTGCGCCCTGTCGAGAAGGTCGCCGTGTTCGGGCGCGCCCCTTCGCGGCGGACTTCGCGCCATCCCAGCGTCTCGCCGTAGAAGCGCCGCGACCGCTCGACGTCCTTGACGAACAGCACGACATGCCCCAGTTCCTTCACTTCCATCGCAGCGCCTCCTTCCGGCGGACTCGCGCCCGCAAGTCTACCCCATACGCGGTGCCCTGCGCGGGTAGGAGAGAGGGGGTAGGTTCCCGCTTTCGCGGGAATGACGGTTCTCCAGTAGGTTCCCGCTTTCGCGGGAATGACGTGGCCCGGGGAGTATGGAGACTGGCGCGCCGCGCCCGTCCGGGGGCCTCAGCGGGCGCTCGCGCTCGCTGACCTCCATTCCGCCCTCCATTATCGTTACGCCCTCCTCCCTTCACCGTCATTCCTGAGTAGGCAGGAATCCATTCGGCGCGGTAGCGCCAGAGACGGGGCGCTAGCCCCGTCTCTCTTACCCCCAGGCGCCGCGTCATTCCTGTAGATGTCAAGTAATTCGTTGACAGATCCTGCAGGGCCTGGAGGGGCGTCTTGCCCCCCAAACCCTGATGCGGACGCGCCGTGTCGGAGTACAGCAGGTAGAGCCCCAACTCCTCACGCAACTCCTCCGCCGTCTCGAACGTCGTCCCCTCCAGCAACTCCTCGTTCAGCGTCCGCCAGTACCGCTCCGCCTTCCCGTTCGTCCGCCGACGGTACGGCCGCGTGTACTTGTGCTTGATCCCCAACTCCCCCAGCAGCCGCTCCATCGGATGCCCCGCCAAGTTCCCCCGCGAGGCCGCCTCCGCCCCGTTGTCCGTCAACACGGCCTCGAACCGAATCCCGTACTCCGCGTTCAGCAGGTTGAGGCTCCTGAGCGCCGCGAACATCACGCTCAGACTCTTCAGGTCGTCCGCCGCCTCCGCCCAAGCCAGCCGCGTGCAGGCGTCCACCACGGACACGAGGTAGCGGCGGCTCTTGCTCCCAACGATCTGGTCCTTGCCGAGGTAATGGCAGTCGAGATGGCCCAACTCGCCGGCGCGCGTCTTGATGATCTTGCGTTTGGACTGCTGCATCGGCGGGGTCAAGCGGTTCAGGCCGTGGCGTTCGCAGATGGCGTAGATGGTGGAGGGCTTCGGCGCGCGGTCGCCCAGTTTGGGAAGGAGGATAGCGTAGGTCTCGTAGCGGTTGACGCCCTTGCGGCGCTGTTCGAGGACGAGCCGCATGATGAAGGGGGGAGTGCGGCGGGACTTCCAGCGCGGGCCGCGCTTGGCGGGGAGGAGGGCGTTGGCGTCGCCGGACTCGCGGTGGCGGTTGTAGTACTTGGCGAAGGTCTGGCGGCTGACGCCGTGGAAGGCGTAGAAGTCCTGGACGAAGCGGAACTTGGGATGCTTCTTGGCCTTGACGAGTTCGTACTCGGCGATGAGGAATCGCCACTTCTGGGTGTAGTTGCGCTCGATGGTCCGGTCGTTGCGGTTGTCCTTCATGGTTCGTCTCCAGATGGCCTGTCGCCTTGGCCAATTCTGTCAACGAATTACCTAACATCTACAATTCCCGCGAAAGCGGGAACCTACTTCCCATAACCGTCATTCCCGCCTACGCGGGAATCTCGCCCCATCGTGCAGGGCGCGTCGCGCCCCCAACCGCCGCCCCGTTGCGGATATAACCTAGCGCCTATGCGGAACGCCGCCTACGCCATCAAGCGCCGCCCCTCGCATGCCGGGCCGCCCGTGTTCATCTGGCTGCCCGCCGCCGCCGTCGCGCTCCTGATGCTCCTGCCCCCCGTCTACCTGCTCGTCCGCGCCGCCGAGTCGGGGACGCAGGCGCTGGACATTCTGCTCAGCGGGCGGACGCTAGCCATCCTGATCCGCACCATCATCCTCGTCGGCGTCGTGACCGCCGCGTGCGCCGTCTTGGGCGTCGCGCTGGCGTGGCTGACGCTCCGAACCGATCTGCCGTTCCGCCGCGCGTTCGGCGTCCTGACCGCGCTGCCGCTCGCCATTCCCAGTTACGTCTTCGCGCTGCTCGTGATCGCCGCGCTCGGGCCGAAAGGCATGCTGCAAGGCTGGCTCGAGCCGCTTGGCGTGGAGCGGCTGCCGTCACTGTTCGGGCTGCCGGGCGCGGCGCTCACGCTCATCCTGCTCTCGTTTCCCTACGTTCTGCTGCCAGTGAAAGCCGCGCTGCGCCGCATAGACCCCGCGACGGAGGAGGCCGCCCGAAGCCTGGGCCGGAGCGCGCGCGGCGCGTTCTTTCGCGTTACGCTGCCCCTCCTGCGCCCGGCCATCGTCTCCGGATCGCTGCTCGCCGCGCTCTACACGCTGAGCGACTTCGGGGCGGTCTCGCTCCTGCGCTATCAGACGTTCACCTGGTCGATCTTCATTCAATACGAGACCGCGTTCGACCGGAGCGTCGCCGCCGCGCTCTCGCTTGCGCTCACGGGGCTGGCGCTCGCGCTTCTCGTCGCCGAAAGCCGCACCAGGGGCCGCGCCGCCTACCACCGGGCGACGCCTGGCGCGCAGCGCGAGCCCCGCGTTGTCCGGCTCGGACGCTGGCGATGGCCGGCCGCCGCCTTCGCCGGGGGCGTCGTCGCGCTCTCGCTCGCGGCGCCTATGGCCGTGCTGGGCTACTGGGTCGTTCGCGGCGTTTCGGCGGGCGAGCCGCTCGACCTGCTGTGGTCGAACGCGCTCAACACCCTCTACGTTTCGGCGCTCGCGGCGGGAGCGGCGGCGATAGGCGCGGCGCCCGTCGCGCTGCTCAGCGCGCGCCACCCGGGGTGGGCGGCGTCTCTGCTGGAGCGCCTCGCCTACGTCGGATTCGCGCTGCCCGGCCTCGCGGTCGCGCTCGTGTTCGTCTTCTTCGGCGCGTCCGTTCTCACGCCGCTCTATCAGACGACGTTTCTCCTGATCGCGGCCTACGTCACGCTCTTCTTGCCGGCGTCGCTCGGCGCGACGCAAACGGCGCTGCGGCAGGTGAGCCCGCGCATAGAGGAGGCGGCGCGCAGCCTCGGCAAAACGCCGTTCCACGCCTTCCGCCTGGCGACGTTGCCTCTGCTGTCGAGAGGCGTGGCGGCGGGCGCGGCGCTCGTGTTCCTCCTCACAATGAAGGAGTTGCCGGCGACGTTGATTCTCGCGCCGACGGAGTTCCGCACGCTGGCGACGTCGGTCTGGAGCGCGGCGTCGGAGGCGTTCTTCGCGCGGGCGGCGGCGCCGGCGATTCTGCTGATCCTCGCCGCCGGCGTCCCCGCCGCGCTCCTCACGCTCCGCGAGCGGCGGGACTAGGGCGGCGTCTCGGCGCGGGGGAGCAGCGGTCTCGCGAAAACCCACCGAGACGCTAGCGCAGCTGACTCCCGAAAAGAGGCCGTTGACCATCGAATGGCCAGGCCCTATCAGGAGACCTTTGCATAACTCAGTTTCAGTCGGCAATTCCTCTTAATGTTAGGAGTGAATTGAAGCACCCGGCGCCCTAATTCACTCCTAACATTAAGAGGAACTTCGGGCTGCAACAGGGCTATGCAAAGGTCTCCGTAGGGAGAAGGGAATTAGGCGCTTGCGCGCCTGGCGGCGTAGGGGTAGGTTCCCGCTTTCGCGGGACGCGACGTCCTCTCCATGTTACGGGAGGGGGATACCTGATTCCCGCTTGCACGGGAAGGTCTGGAGCGAAGGTATCCTGCGAATATGCAGTTGAGCGCGGCTCTAGTCTCCGTCGAAGGCGCGCTGATGGATGGATCGTCGGCGAGGCTGGGCGCGGCGGAGTTGATCGCGGGGCTCGATGCCCGATGCGTCGCGTCGGCGGCGCTCACGGATGGGCCGTCCGCTCAGGCGCGGGCGCTGCTCGAGTCCGTCGGCGTGATTCCTCACGCGCTCGTCGGCGCCGACGACGCGCCGAAGCCTCGCCCCGCGCCGGATATGCTGCTCCGCGCCTGCGAGGTTCTGGGGATTCCGCCGTGGGAGGCGCTCGTTATCGGGGCGTCGGAGTCGGACCGCCGGGCGGCCGAAGCGGCGGGTTGCCTGTTCGCGGGAGTGAACGTCCCCGGCGCGTTCACGATCAGCGACCTCTCCGAAGCGCTCGCCATTCTGGACGGCGCGGGGCCTTCGCGCTAAATCGCCCGTAGAGCGGGCGGAGCCCCCCGCCACGCCGCCCTTGCCGCCTTGCCCCGCGCCCTGCTATCCTGCCCTTTGCGCGAATGATGCGCCGCCCGCCCTCCCGACGCCTTGCGCGGGGGAGACCTATGGGCTGCGCGCGCGGAGTAGGCGAACCGCCGCGCGCGCCGTTGCGCTCACGCGCCCAGGAGGTTGCCAATGGTTCACGTCACCGCTCTCCGCTGCAAAGAGTGCTCCCGCGAGTACCCCGTCGGCGCTTTCAACGTCTGCGACTTCTGCTTCGGCCCGCTCGAAGTCGTCTACGACATAGAAGGCATCGCCGCCGTCGCATCCCGCGAGCGCATCGAGGCCGGCCCCGCCAGCCTCTGGCGCTACGCGGACTTCCTCCCAGCGGATTACAACCCGGACGTCGACATCAACGCCGGCTTCACTCCCCTCATTCGCTCGCGGGGGCTCGCCGACCGCCTCGGCCTCGACGAACTCTGGATCAAGAACGACAGCGTCAACCCCTCCTACTCGTTCAAAGACCGCGTCGTCGCCGTGGCGACCGCCAAAGCGCTGGAACTCGGATTCGACACGCTCGCCTGCGCCTCCACGGGCAACCTCGCCTGCTCCGTCGCCGCCCACGCCGCCCGCGCCGGAATGACCGCCTACGTCTTCATTCCCGCCGACCTCGAGCACGGCAAAGTGCTCGGCGCCGCCGTCTACGCTCCCACGATGGTCGCCGTCAACGGCAACTACGACGACGTCAACCGCCTCTGCAGCGAACTCGCCGACCAGCATCCGTGGGCGTTCGTCAACATCAATGTCCGCCCCTTCTACGCCGACGGCAGCAAGACGCTCGGCTACGAGGTCGCGGAGCAACTGGGCTGGCGCGCCCCGGCGCACGCGGTCGCCCCGTCCGCCTCCGGCGCGATGTTCACCAAGATATTCCAGGGCTTCAAGGAGTTCGAGCAGACGGGGATCATCGGCCCCGCGCGAACGCGGATGCACTGCGCCCAAGCGCGCGGCTGCTCCCCCATCGCAACCGCCTACGAGGAGGAGCGCTTCGTCATCCGCCCCGTCAAGCCCGCCACCATCGCCAAGTCGCTCGGCATCGGCAACCCCGCCGACGGCTACTACGCGCTCAAGACGATAGAGGCGTCCGGCGGCTCCGCCGTCATCGCCGAAGAGCACGAGGTCGCCGAGTGCATTAAACTCCTCGCGCAGACGGAGGGCATCTTCACCGAGGGCGCGGGGGGCGTCGCAATCGCGGGGCTCAAGCGCCTCGTTGAGCGCGGCGAAATTCAGCGCGACGAGCCGACCGTCGTCTACATCACCGGCAACGGCCTCAAAACGACCGAGATCGTCAGCGACGTGGTGCGCCCCATCGTCATCGAGGGCACGGTGGCGGCGTTCGAGGAGCATGCCCTCGCCCCCGCGTGAACCTATGCCCGCGATGCAGCGCGTCCGCCTCACCTTCCTCGACCGGATGATCAAAGAGCCCGTCATCTACCGGATGGGCCGCAACTTCGACGTCGCCACCAACATCCGGCGCGCCGACGTGCAGGAAGGCGTCGGGTGGGTCATCCTGGAAGTGGAGGGCGAGCCCGACGAAATCGAGCGCGGCTTGGAGTGGGTGCGCTCGCTCGGCGTCCGCGTCGACCCCGCGCTCGGCGACCTCATCGAGCCCTAACCCGCGCCGGCGCCGCGCCCCGTTCCGCCTCGCGCTCTGGTATCATTAGGCGAGCGGGGGAAGCGGCGCCCCGGCTCCGCGGCCCCGCAGCGCTAGGGAGGAACTGAACAATATGAGCGTCACCGTCCGCATTCCCGGCCCCTTGCGCCGGATCACCAACGGCGTCGACAAGGCGTCCGTCACCGCCGAAACGCTCGGCGGCGTCATCGCCGAACTCGAGGCCGCGCACCCCGGCATTCAGGACCGCATCCTCGACGAGAACGGCGCCCTCCGCTACTTCGTCAACCTCTACCTCAACAACGAGGACGTCCGCTTCCTCGACGGCCTCGCCACTCCCGTCAACGACGGCGACGAGGTCAGCATCGTCCCCGCCGTCGCGGGAGGCGCGGCCTAGCCCCGCCCGCCAATGCCCGACCGCAACCGCAACGATCACGGGTTCACCGAGCGCGAACTCGCCGAGATCGAGGAACTCAACCGCCTGACGGACGACCACGTCCCCTTCCTGCAGCGTCCGCTCTGGCGGCGCGTATTCGTCGCCTTCTCCCTCCTCATCGTCCTCGCCTTCCTCGTGCCCACGTTCCTGCTCTCCTGCGGCGGCGGCGGCCCCGCTCCGCCCGCGACCGACGCGGCGTCCGGCCTGCCCTTCCCCGACTTCGAACTCGCCGCCGCGCAGGGCGGCCTCGTCAGCCTCTCCGACACGCTCGTCGAGAACGACCTCGCCGTCATCGTTTTCTATCGCGGCTTCTTCTGAGGCATTTGCCGCACCCAACTCGGCGAGTTGGAAGAAGCCTACGAGGAAATACGCGAGCAGGGAGCCGAACTCCTCACGATCAGCACCGACGACATCGGCGGAGCGCAGCGGATGCAGCAGACCGTCGGCGCGACGTTCCCCGTCCTGGCCGACCCCACCCGCGCGACAGCCGAGGCGTACCGCGTGTTCGATCTGCTCGGCGACGGCGTGGCCGCCCCCGCGACCTTCATCGTGGACTCCGACAGCCTGGTCGCCCTCCACGTGGGGAGCAGCATCGGCGACCGCCCGTCCGCCGCCTCTCTCCTCCACACGCTCCGTCAGTACAACGCGGGCGATATGACCCCGGGCCTGCGAAGCGGCTAGTCTCCTACAAGGGGAGAGGACGCCGCGAACGCGGCGGGAGAGGGTACTGCGGACGGGGCGCGTAGCGTTCCGTCATTCCCGCGAAGGCGGGAATCCATTCGGCGCGATAGCGCCACAACGGGGCGCAAGCCCCGTCTCTATGGATCCCCCGGGGCCTCGTCATTCCCGCGCAAGCAGGAACCTACTGGAGATCGTCATTCCCGCGAAAGCGGGAATGTGGATCCACATTCGAAGCGCAACACCTGCTGTTCGTTCCAGAATACCTCAACCGGCGTCCGGTAGCCCAGCGCCGCGCGCGGCGTGTTGTTGGAGCGCAACGCGCACAGCGTCAACTCCTCGTCCGACACCCCGTCCAAGTCCGTCTTCCGAGGCAACTCCCGCCGCAGCCGGCCTATCGCGTTCTCCACTCCCCCTTTCTGCCATGGCGACCTCACGTCGCAGAAGAACGTCTCCGTCCCTATCGCGTGCAACTCGTAATGCCGCGCAAACTCCGTCCCGTTGTCGAACGTCACGCTCCGCCGCATCTCCAACGGCAGAGCCCCCAGCGTCGCCACCATCGCTTGCGCGACAGGCTCCGCCCCCTTGCTCTCAGGCCGCAACACGAGCGACAGCCGCGACGCGCGCTCGTGCAGGATCAGCAGCGCCTGCTTCCGAACGCCGAACAGCATCGTGTCCGCCTCCCAGTGGCCGAACTCGACCCGGCCGGCGGCCTCCGGAGGCCGCTCCGCCAGCGGGCGGCGCTCACGGATGAACACGGCGGAACTGCGCCCCTTGCGGGAGCGCCGGCCCCTCTTCGCCTTCGCCTGCGGCAGGTAATGCCGCCAGTCGTAGTCCTTCTTCCTCTTCACCTGGCCGTAGATGAACCGGTAGATCGTCTCGTCCGAAATCACCGGCCTGCCCATCTCCAACGCCAAGCGCCCGGCCACTTGCTCAGGCGACGCGCCCCACGCGAGCCGCCAAAGCACGGCCTCCCGCAGCAAGTCGTCGCGGTCGAGGCGCGGCCCGCGCCACCGCCGCGCCTGCGCCCGCTCGTTCGCCTGCACCGGCCTGTACTCGCCTGAGCTCAACCGGTTGCGGTTGATCTCGCGAGAGATTGCCGATGGCGAGCGATCCAGACTTGCAGCGATTTGCCTGACCGCGGTCCCCGCTTTGAGTAGGCGGGCAATCTCACACCGCTCTTCGATCCCGATATGGCTGTATCCCATGGCGCCACCTTACTCTGGTGTTGCGCTTCGTTTGGGAATCCAGTGAACCTACCCAATCCCGTCATTCCTGTAGATGTCAAGTAATTCGTTGACAGATCCTGCAGGGCCTGGAGGGGCGTCTTGCCCCCCAAACCCTGATGCGGACGCGCCGTGTCGGAGTACAGCAGGTAGAGCCCCAACTCCTCACGCAACTCCTCCGCCGTCTCGAACGTCGTCCCCTCCAGCAACTCCTCGTTCAGCGTCCGCCAGTACCGCTCCACCTTCCCGTTCGTCTGCGGCCGGTACGGCCGCGTGTAGCGATGCTTGATCCCCAACTCCCCCAGCAGCCGCTCCACCGGATGCCCCTCAACGTTCCCCCGCGAGGCCACCTCCGCCCCGTTGTCCGTCAACACGGCCTCGAACCGAATCCCGTACTCCGCGTTCAGCAGGTTGAGGCTCTTGAGCGCCGCGAACATCACGCTCAGGCTCTTCAGGTCGTCCGCCGCCTCCGCCCAAACCAGCCGCGTGCAGGCGTCCACCACGGACACGAGGTAGCGGCGGCTCTTGCTCCCAACGATCTGGTCCTTGCCGAGGTAATGGCAGTCAAGATGGCCCAACTCGCCGGCGCGCGTCTTGATGATCTTGCGCTTGGACTGCTGCATCGGGGGCGTCAAGCGGTTGAGGCCGTGGCGTTCGCAGATGGCGTAGATGGTGGAGGGCTTCGGGGCGCGGTCGCCCAGTCTGGGGAGGAGGATAGCGTAGGTCTCGTAGCAGTTGACGCCCTTGCGGCGCTGGTCGGGGACGAGCTGCTCGATGAAGGGGGGAGTCCGGCGGGACTTCCAGCGCGGGCCGCGCTTGGCGGGGAGGAGGGCGTTGGCGTCGCCGGACTCGCGGTGGCGGTTGTAGTACTTGGCGAAGGTCTGGCGGCTGACGCCGTGGAAGGCGTAGAAGTCCTGGACGAAGCGGAACTTGGGATGCTTCTTGGCCTTGACGAGTTGGTATTCGGCGATGAGGAATCGCCACTTCTGGGTGTAGTTGCGCTCGATGGTCCGGTCGTTGCGGTTGTCCTTCATGGTTCGTCTCCAGATGGCCTGTCGCCTTGGCCAATTCTGTCAACGAATTACCTAACATCTACAATTCCCGCATAGGCGGGAATGATGCACCCCCCAAGACGGGGCGCAAGGCGGCCGCAGGGGTTAGAGGCTCCAGCCCGATAGGAGGCGGCGGACGTCGTTGACGGAGACCGCGATGATCGCGCCGATGAGGAGGGCGAAGCCCACCGCGTGGACGAGGCGCTCCTTCTGCGGCGCGAGGCGGCGACCCCCGCGCGCCATTTCCACCAGCACGAACGCGATGCGCCCTCCGTCCAGCGCCGGAATCGGCAGCAGATTCACAATGGCGAGGTTCAGCGAGAGGAGCGCCGTCCACGTGACCAGCGGGCTCAGGCCGATCCGCGCCACGTCGCCCGTGATCTGGGCTATGCCGATGGGGCCGGCCAACTCGATGCCCGCCGACCCCGCTATCCAGCGCGAAGCCTCGTTGCGGACGAGCAGCAGAATGTCGCCGATGCGCCCCACGCCCGCGCCGAACGCCGCGACCGGCCCCAGCGACCGCCGCTCCCCGGGCTTCGCCGTCACGCTCAGTCCGTCCGCCGCGCCCGCGCCGCGAGGCAAAGTCAGCGTCACGACGTCCGCGCCCCGCAGCGCCTGAATCTCCGCCGTCGCGCCCGCCCCCGCATCCCCGGCTTGCGGCTCATCGGTCGGGGCGAGCGCGGCGCGAAGGCCGTCCGCGTCGAGAACGCGTCGGCCTCCCGCGCTGAGGATGAGGTCGCCCTCGCGGAGGCCGGCGAGCCCGGCGGGCGAGTCCGACGCGACGCCGGCGACGGTCAGCCCGCCGTCGGCGAGCCGGACGCCGACCGCGCCCTGCCCCGGCGGCGGGTCGACGCGCGCCTCGGCGATCCGCAGTTCGATAAGCCGCCCGTCGCGCTCGACGATCCATGTCGTGTCCGCGCCAAGCCGCAGATTGATCGCCGTGATCAAGTCGCCGGACGTTCGGACGCGCCTGCCGTCCGCCTCCCGCGCGAGGTCGCCTGCGCGGACGCCCGCAGCCTCGGCGGGCGAGCCGGGCGCGACTTCCGTGATCGCGACGTCGGTCACGGGAACGCTCTGCGGAAGCATAAAGACGGCGGTGAGCAGCGCGATGGGCAGCAGCGCGTTCATCGCGGGCCCCGCCGCGAGAATCGCCAGCCGCTGCCAGGCGGGCTTGGCCGCGAAACTATCCGGCGACGACGGCGCCTCCTCGCCCAGCATTCGGACGAACCCGCCGATGGGCAAGAGATTCAGCGAGTAGGTCGTGCCGCCCCGCGTGAAGCCCCAGACGCGCGGCGGAATGCCGACGCCGAACTCCAAGACGCGCACTTTCGCCAGTTTGGCGACCGCGAAGTGCCCCAACTCGTGCATCACGACGAGAAAGCCGAGCACGGCGACGAAGAGGAGGATCGTGACGATCACCGCCGCGCTCCCTCCGCGGCCTCGCGCGCTTGCCGCCGCCCCCACGCGTCCGCCTCCAGCGCCGCCTCCGCCGACGAGACCTCGAACGGCTCGTGTCTGTCCAGCGCGCTCCGAACGACGCGGTGAATGTCCCCGAAGCCGATCCGCCCGTCGAGGAAGAGATGGACGGCCTCCTCGTCGGCGCCGCTCAGAACGGCGGGATACGTCCGCCCTGCGCGTCCGGCCTCCAGCGCGGCGCCGAAGCACGGGTATCTCGCCGCGTCCAGCGGCTCGAACGTGAGCGACGGCCACGCGAGCGGGTCGTACCGGGGCAGCGCGCCGTTGTCCAGCCGCGCCGGATAGGAGAGCGCCGCCTGTATCGGCAACCGCATATCCGGCGGCCCCATCTGCGCCTTCACCGAGCCGTCCGCGCACTCGACCATCGAGTGAATGACGCTCTGCGGGTGCACCGCGACCTCGATCCGCTCGAACGGAACGCCGAAGAGCCAGCGGCTCTCTATGACCTCGAATCCCTTGTTCATCAGCGTCGCCGAGTCTATCGTAATTTTGCGCCCCATCACCCACGTCGGATGGGCGAGCGCCTCGGCCGGCGTGACGCTTTCGATCTCGTCGAGGGGGCGCGTTCGGAACGGCCCGCCCGACGCGGTGATGATCAGCCTGCGGACGGGCTCCGCCTCTCCGCGCAGGCACTGCCACAGGGCGGACGGCTCGCTGTCGACCGGAAGGAGCGGAGCGTTATGCTTGGCGGAGGCGCGCGTCACGAGTTCGCCCGCCATCACGATGACTTCCTTGTTGGCGAGCGCGACCGCCTTGCCCGCCCGGAGCGCGGCGAGCGTCGGAATCAGCCCCGCGCGCCCCGTCGTCGCCATCATCACGAGATCGACGTCGGGCTCCGCGACCATCTCCTCGGGCGGCGTGAGCGCGGCGCCGGCGATGCGCTCGCGGCCTTCCTCCGCCCACGCCATGCGCGGCGCGAACTCCGCGACCTGATCGGCCAGCAGCGCCGCGTTGCGCCCCGCCGCCAGCCCGACGACGCGGAACTCGCCCGGCAGCGCCCGGGCGACGTCGAGCGTCTGCGTCCCGATGGAGCCGGTGGATCCCAGCGCGACGATGTTTTTCATAGAGAAGCCGCCCGCCTACTCTATCCCGTTCGCCCGCTGAATTTCGCGGACATAGGCGATGACGCGCTCAATCTCCTCGTCGGAGACGCCCGCGACGGGCGGCATATCACCGAAGAACCAGTGATGCTGCGGGACGCCGTTCCGGACGGCCCGGCGGAAGGCGGCGTCGTTGTGATGGCCGGGCGCGTAGTAGAGATGAACGAGCGGAGGCCCGCTCTGCGTTCCCGCCGCCTCCAAGCCGTGGCAGGCCGCGCAGTTCGCGTTGAACAGACGCTCGCCCTCATCAATGTCCGCGCTCCCGCCGTCTCCGCCGCCGCAAGCGGACGCCCCCGCGAGGGCGAGCAGCCCGAGCGCGGCGGCTATCGCGCGGCTCCGCGTCGTTCCCGTTCTCATCGTCGAATCGCCATACGCGGCTGGCATAGTAGACGAGCAGGAGCGCGGGGACAAGGCTATTGAGTCTATCGAGCGGCCCGCCGCTCAGGCGGCAGCCTTGTCCGCCTGCGCCGCGCCGCCTATGCGGGAATGACGGCGTAAGGGGGGCGGGGCGGGCATCGAGGGCGCGACGCGGGGACGCGACAAGCGCGGGTCGACCGGCCGCCCCCGACTGCGTATCCTATTCCTATGAGTGCCGTCGTCTACACTGCCCGCGAAGCGAGAGCCCGATTCGCGGAACTCCTGCGCCGCGTCCGCAACGGCGAGACCGTGGCCGTCTCCTATCGGGGCGCGCCCGTCGCGGAAATCCGCCCGCAGGCCGAGGCGCCGGCCCATCCGCTTCGCCGATGGAGGCTGGCGCGGGGAAGCCGGACGTTTTGCCGGGCGAAGAGGACGCGGGGCAAGCCGTTTCGCCGGGCGAGCTGGACGACGTCGAGGACGGCATCCCCGGCTGGGCGTGGGCGGAGGATCGCGTCGCCGCGCTGCTGAACGCCGTGCCGAACGAGCGCAAGGTCGGCGACGGCGGCGTGGACGCGCGGTACTTCGGCGCGATGGACGTCGAGCGTAAGGAGGGCGTGATCATTCCGATTCAGGTGAAAATGCACCGCGCGTCGTCGGTCGGGCGCCCCGATATGGACCGGCTGCTGGGCGTGCAGGCGCGAATGAACAATCGCGGATTGCACGCGCCGATGTCCATAATGGTGAGCCTGTATCCGCCGCCGGAGTCGCTGCGGGTGTTCGCCGCTGAGCAGGGGCGCGTGACGATCACGACGCAGGAGGAGGGCGCGGTGGACTATCCGGTGATGCAAGCGTTGAGCGTCGAGGAGATGCTGCGTCACGGCGAGCGCCCGAAACTCCCGCCGGTCGACCCGCGCTCGCTCGTGGGCGACACGCAGGATCGGATGCTGATCTTGTGAGTGGGGGGCTAGTGCTGCTTGCCCCGCTTGTTCCGATCATGTCTACGTCTGTTCGTGCTATTCCCGCCACTCTAGGCAAGGGACGAATCGGCCTTTTGGAAAAGGCGTGATGGGTTTAGGCAGTTTCCATCTCCTGGAGGCCGTTGTTTCCAGAATCCTCGAATTTGACCCAAACAGAATGCCCGATTGGACAAACAAACTGTCATTTATTTGCCTTACCCATTGATTCGATACCCGACGGGCGAAGTGGCTGTCGTTGGGGTTATATCTGGATATGTATATTCCGAATGATGGGGATATTGGCATAACATTTGGAAATCGTCTTGCGCTATTCCCTCACTTCTCCACACAAAATTATTGCTCGTAATGAATTCTATGCCTTCGCCTGCTTGAAACAACACCCATGCGGAACGCGCAATGACCTCCATTATGCGCTCCTCATCTGGAATTCCAGATCACAGAACATCGTTAAATACATACTCTGTTGTCGAGAGGTATTCTGCGTATTTGGCAACAATTGCCTCCGCCAATTCGTAAACATCTGAATACGTTCGAACGTCAACACTGACACCCTTGCTGTGAGCATGTCCACTAACAATGTCTCTCTTGTATGCTTCTGCGGCGAGAGACTGCTTTATGTCTACTCCTTTATTTTCAAGCGTCTGCACCAGGTCTCTGGCAACCTCGCTAATGAGTCTCCCTTCCTTTATCCCTTCCATGGTTTCGTTCAGACAGTGCGGAGTACGGAACTCCGAAACGTGCATGTATTTCGCCAACATTGCCCGGGAATCGAACCCAATCCCAGTGAGCGTTTGCTCTTGCAAACACTGGTCTATGACGGATTTCGCGTCACTTTCAATGGATGCGAGTTTCGCTTCGGTATCGGGAGCATAGAAGCCCTTGATAACGGAGGCGTTGCGTATTGAGACCACCTGGATTTCCTGCCCAAGCATCTTCTGGAATACGAATCCTGGCCTTGCGGGTATTGCGAACGGCGCAAGGTACATACGGGGGGTTATGTGATTTCTTTTTGCGATGCTCATGGTGATAAGGCGGCCGAGTGAGAACCACGTCTCAGCGAACCGCAAGGGCAGCTCTCCCAACCGCAGGGTAAGCATACCTGAGCGGCCATGGGATTGTCAACGCCTGCAGCGCTTCGCTCCCATGGATGTACTAGCCCCCTAGCCCTGCGAAGCAGTCGCGGCGCCGGCGTTCGCCTGGCGCCGGTCGTCGGGCTGGGCTAATCGCCGCGCGCCGCTATCCCGCGCTATCGGCGGGCCGCGTCCGCCTCTTGACGGCGGATGAATTCGTCCAAGAGGGGAACGGCGAGCGAATACCGCCCCCACCTGTTCTTGTAGATAAGGCCGGCTTCGCTCAGCGTGGCGAGCATTTGGCTGACTTGGCTGGGGCCGAACGGCTGGGGGGAGCATTTCGATCCTGCGACAATATCGCGGACGGTGAACTCTCGCGCCGAGTTGCGCAAGTGGGCGATGGTCGTGAGCAAGTCCCGCTGCCGTTCGGTGGCCCTCGCCCAACGCCCCGCGAAAAAATCGGCGTCCAATTTCCGCATAATGTCCTCCACCGGAATGGACGCGTCCTCTTGCACCGTCCAGACATCGAAGGCTTCGCGGCAAACGTATTGCACGAAGTAAGGGTAGCCTCTGCTCATTTCGTAGACCAGCCCAACGGACTCCGGCGCGAACTGCACGGGAGCGTTCGCGTCTTGGACAGGCTTGAGAACGGCGTCTCTGCAATCGGCCTCGCTCAGGCGGTCGAGCGTCAGCACGCGAAACATCCGCTCCGCGAACGTACGGGATTCGACGAGTTTGGGGAAGAGCGTCGGCAGTCCGGCGAGCGTCAGCATAAAGCGGACGTCCTTGCGCTGGATGGACTGAAACACGTCCAGCAGCAACGCGATGGGGTATTCGTGGCGGGCGGAGTGGTCGGAGAGGTTTTGCGCCTCGTCATAGGCGAAAACGACGCCCGGAACGTTCCGCCGCTCCAGTTCCGCCCACGTCGTCTCGAGCACGGCTTTCAGTTTGTCCGACGCCAGCCCGGGCGTGGCGTCCCAGATCGCCTGCAACGCCCGGAAGTCGAGCGCCTTCGGAACGGACTCCTCGGAACTGGTCAGCCCTATGCGCCGTGCGGGGCGGTGGCCGACGACCACCGACGAGACGGCGACGGCGAGGTCGGTCAGCAAGCGCGAGCCGAGGTTGGACTCCGTGAGGCTGGACGCTTCCGAGAGGTCGTTTCCGGCCCACAGCCATCCGTTGTCCAGCGCTATCGGCTTCAGCGTGTCCAAGAGGACGGTCTTGCCCACGCCGCGGAGGCCGGTGAGGACGAGGTTGTCCACGATGGCCTCTTGCGTCAAGAGCCTATGGAACTCCGTTTTTTCGGTTTCGCGCCCCGCGAGGTAGGGCGGCATATGCCCGGCGCCGGGCCGGAACGGGTTGCGGAAGGACGCGGTTGTCATAGTCTTTCGCTCCTCTCTCTAAATTTACGCCATAGACTTAATTTACAGCGCCGCACGATTGCATGTCAATACTCCCCTAACCTCCCACCGTCGCGAAATACTCCCCCAAGCGCCGCTTCCCAACGGCGGGCGCGACGACGTCGACCTCCCCCTCGGCGATGCGGTAGAGGGCGGCGTCGTGCCCGTGCCGTCCGGCGAACCGTCGGAGGGAGGCGCGGCATTGCGCCGGCCAGAGACGCGTGAAGCGCAGCGGAACGCCGCCCGCCGCCTCGGCCGCCATCTCCGCGATCTCCTGTCGCGTAAGCGTGTCCGGCCCGCCGGCGTCCAACTCGCGGGCGCGGCCTTCGAGCGCGTCGACGAGAACGACGGCGGCGTCGCGCTCGTGAATGGGGTTCGTTTTGGCCTGCCCCGTTCCCGGGATCGAGAGGCGACTGCGCTTGCGGGCGAGATCGACGAGTCCGGCGACGCGGGCGAACGTCGGCGCGCAGCGGACGACGAGCGGCTCAGTTTGGGAGTCGAGCAGCGCGGCGGCGAACGACTCGTGGGCGCGGACGCACTCCATCATGCCGAGGAATCTGCCGGCGTAGAGCGACGCGCAAGCGAACCGGCGGACGCCCGCCGTCTCCGCCTCGCGCAGCAGGGCGCGGGAGCCGAGGTCGTTCACCGCGTGAAACGTCTCGCTCCGCCCGGTGAAGATCTTAGTCGATGCGAGGGGCGCGCCGGCGCACGAAACGACCGCGTCGGCGCCGGCGCAGACGCCCTCCAGCGTTCGCGGGTTGAGCAGGTTGCCGACGAATATCTCCTCCGGTTCGGTCGAGAGGCGGGCGGGCTCGCGGACGAGGGCGCGGACGCGGACGCCCCGCGCTTGCAACTCGCGGACGACTTCGGAGCCGATGACGCCGGACGCGCCCGCGACGACTGCGAGGGATACGCTCATAGGCCGAGTTTCCCCGGATTCAGGACGCCGTTGGGGTCGGCGGCGCGCTTCAGCAGGCGGGCGAGCGGGAGGGCGCCGCCCCAATCGCGCTCGGCCCATCCCGCGAGTTTGACGCCGAGCCCGTGGCAGTACTCAACGCCGCCTCCGAGCCGCAGCGCCTCATCGAGCATCGCGTCCACGCCCCGGCGAAGCGCAACCTCGGCGCCGTCGTCCCGCGCGCCGTCTCTTTCGTCCTCGCCGCCGGGAACGCGGACGAACACGGAGAAGAGGTCGGCGCGCGTCCATACGGCGGACTCGCGGATCTCCAGCCCCTCGCGGGCGGCGGCCTGCTCGCAGAACCGCTTGAACTCCGGAACGCGGGAGACGGGCAGCGCAACGTGCAGGTAATCGGCGTAACGCCATCGCCGCTCGCGCCAGCGCTCCGTCGGGCGGAGGGGCGCCGTCCGGTCGCGCCATCGTTCGGCGACGGCGTGGCGCGTCTCCCAATACTCGCGCGTCGGCGCAGGGCCGAGGTCGCGTCCGCCCGCCGCGAGCGCCTCCGCCATCGCCCGGGCTCGCTGCGCGGCGACCTCCTCGCGATAGCCCTCGAACATCAGGTAGAGGATGCAGGGGGCGGGAGCGTCCGCCGCGCCGCGCTCCTCCGTGAGATCGAACAGCGCGGGGACGAGGCCGAGGTCGAACAGCCGCGCCGCCGCCGGATAGCCCTGCTCGAACGACGCGAAGCCGGCGGACGCGAACTCCCGCGCCTCCGGGAGCGCGTGCAGGTCGACGGTCGCCTCCGTGATGACGCCCATCGTCCCCTCGGCGCCTGCGAAGAGGCCGTTGAGCATCGGGCCCGCGCTCTGCCGGATGGGGCGCGTTCGGACGATCTCGCCGCTCGCCAGGGCGACTTCGAGGGCGCGAACCTGCTGCCCCATCGAGCCGTATTTGGACGCGCGGTAGCCGACGCTGTCGGTGGAGATCGCGCCGCCCACCGTGGCGATGGGGAGGCTCCACGGGTCGTGGCCAAGCGCCATTCCATGCTTTTCGGCGGCGGCGTTCAAGTCGGCGAGAATCACGCCGGGCTGGACGCGAGCGGCGCGGGCTTCCCGGCTGATTTCCATGATGCGGTTCATCCTGCCCGTATCCAGCGCGACGCCGCCGCGAACGGGAACGACCGCGCCCATCACGCCGGTGCCGCCGCCGTAAGGAACGACGGGGACGCCGCGCCGCGCCGCGAGCATGAGGATCGCCGCGACCTCGCAGGCGTTGCTTGGGCGGGCGACGGCCTCGACGCGGGCGTAGGCGAGATCGGCGCGGTCGCCGAGCCGCGCGGGCGTCACAGCGTCGAACGACCAGCGCTCGAGGGATTCGTCGTCCGTCAGAACATGCTCCGCGCCGACGATGGCGGCGAGCGCGTCTGGGAGGGAGCCGGTCGGCGGGCTCATCGCGGCGCGAACGGCGATTCGGGCAGCGGCGCGTCAAGGACGACGCCCTCGGAGCGGTCGATCAGCGGCGCGTCGAGGACGACGTCCTCGGAACGGCCAGCCATGGCGCGTCCGGCCTCGGCTCTGCGGCCGGCGGGCCGACGACTAAGGGCGGCGCGGAGTATGTCGCGCGCCTCATCCTCGAGGGAGCAGCCGCGCTCAGCCGCCCTGCGGCGCAACTCGAGCTTGAAGCGCAGTTCGAGGTTTCGTATCGTAATGTTGGGCATGCGCCCTCTCCTCTCGGCGGATGGCGGGCCAGGTTGGGACGCGCTGGGCGTAGTGCCCTCGCCCGAATTATACGCGGCGGGCGCGGTCTAGGAGGCGTAGGGCGGCGTTTGGATGGGGCAGGTCGGGCCGCTTGCGCGACTCAACTTCCGATCCAGCGTGAACAGCGGGCACTCGAGCATCTCCGCGATGGCGGCGTACCAAGCGTCGTAGGCCGTTACGTTATGGCGCAACGCCCAAACGCGATGGGCGAACGGCTTGAACGCGAGCAGATCGATGCTGAGGCGCAGGAGGTCTCCCAGAGCGAGGTTCGCCTCGACCCGCGGCAACTTGCCCTCGAATTCCAAGCGCCGCAGAACGTTGGCGGCTTCGGCGAGGAGGAGTTCCGGGGCGAAGAGCGAGCCGTCGGCGATAACCGATTCGGCCCACTCTCCGTCCCTTCCCGAGTCGGTGAGCGCCGCGACGATCACGGACGAGTCAACGACGGCCGTCATCTTCCTCCTGCGCTCCGCTCGCTACTTGCGGTCTTCGTCGCGCGCCTGCAGTATGTCCACCGCGCTGATCCTCGTCCCCGACGCGGCCTTGCGGAGGCGGACCCCGTCCAGCCACTCCTCTATGGACGGCGCCGCCGCGATGCGCTCCAACTCGCCCAGGATGAACTCCTGCATCGACTGGCGGCGCGCCGCCGCGCGGGACGCGAGCGTGTCGCGGACTCCCTCCGGGACGCTCCTGATCGTCAACTGCGTCATCGCCTCCTCCTTTCGCTCTCGCTATGCGAACGCATGATACAGGCTTCGCAATCAATACGCAAGCGCCGCCTTCCGTTCGCATTCGCTCTATGCATTATGACAGCATCGCAATCGGAATGCAAGCGCCTGCGCGCTCGTTTCGCCGGCTATTGACGCGCCGCCGCTTACGCCTTACGCTCACGGGCGCGCGCCGCGCGAAATTGCGGACGCGCCGGGAGGGAGCGATGACGGCGACCGCAAGCGTAGTTCCGGAGGAACTGGCCCAACTCGCGCCGGACGAGTTGTACGCGCTCTACATGGAGAAGCAGGAGAACTTCGGCCGCGCCGCCCTCGCAATCGACAAGCGCAGTCGACAAGGGCGCGTCCACGTGCCCGCCAACGAGGCCGACGTGGCGAACGCGGGGCCGAATCAGCGCGTCATCATCGGCCCGGAGTTGGGCTTCAACGTCCACAACCTGCACGTGTTCACCTCCGGGCGCGCCGGCGGCTCCGAGCGCTACCACACGCACGGCGACGCGCTGAAGTACTACGTCAAGGGCGGCGGCCAAGAACTCATCGAAGACGCCCGGTTCGACGTCAAGGTCGGCGACTTCTGCCACGTGCCCGCCAACGTCTGGCATGGCACCGAGAACCCGAACCCCGATCCTCTGGTCTTCCTCGCGGCGCAGCAATTCCCCGGCACCTACCGCCAAGTCCCCACGCCGTTCGTGCACCTCGCGGCTCCCCACCAAGCGCCGGAGGTCAGCGACCTCTCCGACGAGGAACTGGGCAAACTGGAGCCGTGGCCCCTCTACCTGCGCTACCTCGAGGAGCAGATGGCGTTCGGGCGCGTCGCGCTCGAGGTCCAGCGCAGACGCGAGCGGAAAAGGCTGCATGTCCCCGCCGAAGACGCCCCGCTGACGGAGTGGGGCCCCGGCAGGCATCACATCATCTCGCCCGAACTGGGCTTCGACATCTACTCCTTCCAACTCTTTATGGAGAACGCGCCCGGCAAAACCGAGACCGGCGCGCCCCATACGTCCGTCGACGCCGTCCGCTACTACCTCAGCGGCGAGGGCGTCGAGGTCATCGGCGAGCAGCGCATCCATGTCCGCGCGGGCGACTTCTCCTGCATTCCTGCTGGAACGCGCCACGAGACGCTGAACCCCCACGACGAGGAACTGCGCTTCCTCTGCTGGCAGCAGATCCCCGGAACCTACCTGCAAATCCCTGCGCCCGTCCTGCCCGCGGAGTAGGCGATGGCCTCCTATCGCGGGCAAGGCGTTCCCCGAATGGAGGACGACCGGCTCCTGCGCGGCGCCGGACGGTTCGTCGACGACGTCCGCCTCGACGGAACGCTGCATGCCGCCGTCCTCCGCAGCGCCGAGCCCCACGCCCTCCTGCGCGGCGTGGACTGCGCCGACGCCCTCACTTCCCCCGGCGTCGCCGCCGTCTACACGGGCGCCGACCTCGACGGCGTCGTGCCCGACATCGGCGCCATACGCCGAGAAGGCATGGGCGAGTCGCCCGTCCCCGAGCATCCCGCGCTCGCCCGCGACCGCGTCTGCTACGTCGGGCAGCCCGTCGCCCTCGTGGTCGCCGCCACGCTCGCCCAAGCGCTCGACGCCCGCGACCGCCTCGCCCCGCGCTGCGAGCCCTTGCCCCCGCTCCTCGATCCCCGCGAAGCCGCGCGTGACGCCGCTCCCTTGCATCCCCATATCGGATCGAACGTCGTGATGCGGACGGCCGCCGGCGCAGGCGACGTCGCGGAGGCGTTCGAGGCCGCCGACGAAATCGTCGAGGCGTCTTACGAGATTCCCCGCCTCGTTGCGATGCCGATGGAGTGCCGCGGCATCGTCGCAGCCCCGGACGCGGAGCGCCGCCGCCTCACGATCTGGACGTCGACGCAAGTCCCGCACCGCGTCAAGACCTACCTCGCGGCGCTGCTGCCCGGCGACTGGGACGTCCGCGTCATCACGCCCGACGTCGGCGGAGGATTCGGGCGAAAGATCGAGGTGTGGCCGGAGGAGGTCGCCGTCGCCTACGCCGCGACGCAACTGGGCGCGCCCGTCAAGTGGACGGAGCAGCGCTCGGAAAGCGCGCTCGCGTCGCACGGGCGCGGCTTCACCGCCGACGCGCAAGCCGCCTTCCGCGACGACGGCCGCATCCTCGGCGTCCGCATCAAAATGATCGCCGATATGGGCGCCTACTTCCTCACCTCCAGCGGCGGGCCGCTCGGCAACGCCGTCCAGCGCGTCGCAGGCCCCTACGCCATCCCCGCAATGGAGGTCGAGTGCCTCGGCGTAACCACCAACCGCCCGCCCACCGGCCCCTACCGCGGCGCCGGAGGCCCGGAGGCCGCCGTCCCCATTGAGCGCATCATTGACGAGGGCGCCCGCAGGCTCGGCATCGACCCCGCCGAGATCCGCCGCCGCAACTTCATTCCCCCAGACGCCTTCCCCTACGAGACCGCCACCGGTCTCAAGTACGACTCCGGCGACTTCGAGCCCGCGCTCGACCGCGCCCTCGAAATGGCCGGCTACTCCGCCTTGCGCAAACGCCAGACCTCGGAGCGCGGGCCGCTCCGCACCGGCGTCGGCGTCGCAACGGTGACCAAAGCGTCCGGCGGCAAGGCGGGCGTCCGCAAAAGCGGCGCCCGCGTCCAAATAACCCCCGACGGACGCGTCATCCTCTTCACCGACGTCTCTCCGCACGGACAAGGCACCGCGACCTCGTTCGCCCAGATCGCGGCGGACGTTCTAGGCGTCGACCCCGACGCCGTCGAGACGCGGCACGGCGACACCGACGACCTCGCCGCAGGCGGCGGCACCACCTCCAGCCGCGGCCTCGCCGTCGGCGGCAACGCCGTCTACGCCGCCCTCCTCAAGGCCCGCGAGCGCCTCGACGCGGCGAACGGCGCCGTCCCCCCGGACGGCCTGACCGTCGAGGCGGAGTACGAACTGCCCGCCAACCCCTTCGGATTCGCCGCCCACGTCGCCGTCGTCGAACTGGACGCGGAGACCGGCGACGCGCGGCTGACCGCCTACGCCGCCGTCCACGACTGCGGGCCGATGATCAACCCTGTGATCGTGCGCGGCCAGATTCAGGGCGGCGTCGCGCAAGGGGTCGGGCAGGCGCTCAGCGAGGGAATGCGCTACACCGACGCCGGCCATCCGCTCGCCGGCGGCTTTATGACCTACGGAATCCCCATCGCCGAATCCCTCCCCCCGTTCGCCCTCGACAACCGGCAAACGCCCTCGCCCACGAACCCTCTGGGCATCAAAGGCATAGGCGAACTGCCCACCGTCGCCGCCCCTGTCGCCGTCGCCAACGCCGTCGCCGACGCCCTCTCCCGCGGCGGCGCGTCGGTCAGCGGCCTCGATATGCCCCTCCTCAGCGAGCGCGTCTGGCGCGCATGGCGGGAGGGGAACAGCCATAACCGCTAGCGCCTTTGCGTAACCCTGCCGTCATTCCGGCGTAGGCCGGAATCCAGAGGCGCGCGAGCGCCGAATTCCCCTCTCCCCTTATAGAGACCTTTGCATAACCCCCAAATCGGCGAGATCGGCAGTTCCGCGCCCCCGGAACAGGCCATTCGCCCGCCTAAGTCCCTCCGAATGCGGCCTCCTCCGCCCCTTCTCGCCCCCAATTTAGGGGCTTCGCAGGGCCTCGCACCGCCAACGGACAGACCACGCCCTACCCATGCGCCGCGCAACCCTCTCAATCCTTCCGCCCGCCGAAAGTTGCACGCCAACGCCTTGAACGCCTCCGCCTCGTTCCTCATTAGCCCCATGCACCTCACCCGCCAGTACCCTTAGCAGCGCTTGAGCGTCCCTAGCGCCTGCTCCACAGGCGCCCGAACCTTCGACAGCAATCGCGCACAATGACCGCAACTGACCGCAACCCCCAACGCAAGGAGACTGCTATGCATCTCGAAGCCAGCGACCCCACCTTCATCGACGTCCTCATCCCTTCCAACACAGGCCGCAACGACAGACTCGACCGCATCGACCGCCTCATCGACTGGCCCAAAGTCGCCGCCATCCTCGACGACGTCCACGCCGCGCCCGAAGGCCGGCCCGCCTATCGCCCGGTCACGATGGTCAAGATCATCGTGCTCCAGCAGTGGCGCGACGCCTCCGACGTGGGCATGGAGGAGGCGCTCCAAGACCGGCTGTCGTTCCGCCGGTTCGCGGAGCTCACGCTGATGGACGCGGTTCCCGACCACTCGACGATCAGCCGGTTTCGGAAGAAGATCGCCGAGCGCGGGCTCGCGCGGGCGTTGTTCGCGGAAGTGAACCGGCAGTTGGAGGCGAAGGGCATGCTGGTGAAGAGGGGAACGCTGATCGACGCGACGATCATCGAGGCGCAGGCGCGGCGTCCGCAGTCGGAGGCTGGGGCGCGGAGCGGGACGGACCCTGACGCGGCGTGGACGCGGAAGGGAAAGAAGGCGCACTTCGGCTGCAGGGTGCGCATCGGCATGGACGCGGGCTCAGGGCTGATTCGCGGGGTTGAGTTCACGCCTGCGAACGTTGCGGACACGGAGGTGGCGGACGCGCTGATCATGGGAGACGAAGAGGCGGTGGCTGTCGAAGGTTCGGGCGCCTGTTGAGCAAGTGTTTGGGACGCTCAAGCGCTGCTACGGGTATTGGCAAGTGAGGTATATGGGGCTAATGAGGAACGAGGCGGAGGCGTTGTTCAAGGCGCTGGGGTGCAACTTGCGGCGGGCGGACGGGTTGAGAGAGGGTTGCGCTGCGTGTGGGTAGGGGCGTATTGCGCCCGTTAGCGTTACGAGGCCCTGCGAGGCCCCTAAATTGGGGGCGAGAAGGGGCGGAGGAGGCCGCATTCGGAGGGACTTAGGCGGGCGAATGGCCTGTTCCGGGGGCGCGGAACTGCCGATCGCGGCGATTTGGGGGTTATGCAAAGGTCTCTATAGGGAGAGGGGATTCGGAGCGCCCTCCTTAGATTGGCGGCTCGATGACGACGGGCTCGTCGTAGCGCGAGACCTCCAGCGTGCGCGCGATGTCCGGCGGGTCGTCGGGGAAGAGCGCGCCCACGACGCGGATTCTGCGGGCGAGGTAATCCTCGCGTCCTGCCCATACGTCGACGTGCAGCGTTCCGTCTTCCGGGGCGGCGGGGACGAATCCGCGCAGCGCCGCCGCGTCCACGACGCCGCTCAGCCGGCGGGAGTCTCCGCCGCCGTCCGCGAGTTCGGGGCTCCGCATCGAGGCGAGGGCGTCGGCGACGCTGCCCGCGACGTCGGAGAAGTCGATGCCGAGCGTTCCGGCGGGCAGGATTTGCCATTGCCGGCTAATGCCGTCGCGCAGGTAGGTCGTCTCGCCGATCTGGACGACGTCGATTTGGAGCGCGGCGTTGGGGAAGAGGGCGGTCGAGGCTTGGAGCGTGAATCGCGCACGGTCGGGAAAGAGGCCGTCGCCTTCGGCCTCCGTGAGCGAGGCGAAGCCGATGTTGGTGCTCGCGTCGGCCTCGTGCGTACGCGGAAATGGGCGGAGGAGAGGGCGCGGAGCGCGTCGGCGGCGCGGTCGCGGACTTCCTCGGGCGTCGCGGAGGGGGTGGGGGTAGGGTCGGCGGCGCACGCGGCGGCGAGCATCGCGGCGGCCATCGCGCAGACGGCGCCTTGCGCGGCCCGGCGCATTAGGGACATTCGCATCGCCTCTTAGTCCTCCTGTCCGCCACGCCCTTTCGCCGTCTCCGTGAACGATGGGGGCGGGGGCACCTTCGTTAAATAGTGGCACCATTTGGCACTATTTGGCACCATTTACTCCTGCGCTCCGGCTTCGGATGAGGCCAATTTGGGGCCGAAACGGGGCGTTTTGAGGCCGAAACGAGGCTGGATGGGGCCGAAATGGGGCCAAATGGAGCCACCGTCGCAAGGGGGCGCCGTTCGCTGGCGGGTTTAGAGCGCGGGGTCATAGGGATAGCGTAGGGGAGAGGGGGCGGGGGGCGCAAGGGGCAGATGGCATAGTTGGGGATTGGGGCTTCTTTCGCGGGAGGGCGAGGGGCTGAGGGATATGGGGGGCTGGACCCCGACCGCATCGCCCTCTCCCGTTTAGGGAAGGATGATTCGGCGCCCCCGTCCCCAACCGTGTATGATGCGCGCAACGCCAAGACCCAAATAAGGAGGCGCGCCAATGGCCAAGAACGGCTTCCTCGTCTTCGACAGCGATATGCACATCATGGAGCCCCCCGACCTCTGGGAGCGCTACATAGACGACCGCTACAGGAGCGCCGCTCCCGTCGGCGTGACGTCCGAGAACGTGCGCGACCTCCGCGTCCGCTGGCCCGACCTCGCGGAGGTCAGGGACGGCACGGGCGCGACGGGCATCAACCGCAAAGGGCATAACTACGAGAAGAACCAGATCCTCTACCGCGACCACGCCTCTCGCGGGTGGGACTCCGCCTGCCAGATGGAGGCGATGGAGATCGAGGGGATAGACGCCGCCGTGATGTTCCCCAGCCGCGGCCTCAGCGTCCTCACGCGCCCCGATATGGACCCCGGCCTCGCCGCCGCCGTCGCCCGCGCCTACAACGACTGGATGTACGACTTCTGCGCGCTCGACCCCAACCGCATGTTCGGCGCGGGGATGATCTCCGTCTACGACGTGAGCGACGCCGTCGCCGAAACGCGCCGCGCCGTCCGCGAACTCGGCTTCAAGGCCGTCTTCGTCCGCTCCAACGTCGTCAACGGCAAGAACTGGCACGACCCGCGCTACGAGCCGCTCTGGGAGACGCTCGAGGAGTTGGACGTCCCCATCGGCTTCCACGAGGCGTCGGGCTCGATGTCCAAGCAGGCCGGCGAGCACTTCGACAACTTTATGCTGCGCCGCGTCTACGCCCAGCCGTTCGAGCAGATGATGGGCTTGGGCAGTTTCATCGGCGGCGGCGTGCTGGAGCGCCACCCCAACCTCCGCGCCGCGTTCCTCGAGGCCAACTGCGCCTGGCTGCCCTGGCTCCTCTGGCGCGTCGAGGAGATGCACGAACTGGAGTTGGACGCCTATATGCCCGAACTCCGGGAGTCGCCGACCGACCTGTTCAAGCGGCAGTGCTGGGTCTCCGTCGAGCCCGACGAGACGCCCGCCAAGTACGCCATTGACTACGCCGGCGCCGACCAACTCGTCTTCTCCACCGACTACCCGCACGGCGACTCGCGCTACCCCAACGCCGTCAACGCCTTCCTCGACCTGGACATCGCCGAGGAGGACAAGCGCAAGATCCTCTGGGACAACTGCGCCCGGTTCTACAAAGTCGAGGCGCCCGTCGCGGTCGCGTAGGGGGCGTTCGCCTGTGCCGCCCGTAGGCGCGCGCGGGGGCGCATCGCCGCGCTCCCCATGCCCGTTGCGCCGGCGCCCGCGCTCCTCTACGATATGAGCGAGGCCGCGTTCGGCGGCGAGGAGCGAGCGTTATGGGAGAAATCGTCTGGGCCGCAGGATCCGTGCACGCGCCGCAACTGCTCACGAGGCCGCCGCAGGAAGATCAGGCGCAACTGCAGGCCGGCATCGACGCGATGGGCGTTCTCGGCGCCGAACTGGACGCCGCAGACCCCGACGTCCTCATCCTCATCGGCATAGACCACGTCGAAACGTTCTTCCCCGGCTCCGTTCCCGCGTTCGCCGTCATCACCGGCAAGACGGCGACGGCGGAGTACGCCGGCTACGAGTACGAGGTTCCGATCCATCAGGAGACGGCGACCGCGCTGCTCAACGGCCTCGTCGCAGAGGGGGTGGATCTCGCTTACGCGCACGAGGCGCTGCTGGGCCACGCCTTCGCCACGCCCCTGGAGTACATACACCAGGGGCGCGCCATTCCCATTGTGCCGATGTTCGTCAACGTCTACCTCCCGCCGCTGCCGACGACGCGACGCTGCGCGCAAGTCGGCGAGGCGATCCGCAAAGTCATCGACGCGCGCCCCGAGAAGGTCGCCATCCTCGCAAGCGGCGGACTTTCCCACTACCCCGGCACGTGGAAGTACTTCGATCCGGAGTACGAGTTCGACCACTGGGTCATTCAGGAGTTGGAGGAGGGCAGGCCGGAGTCGCTGCTGGAGTTGACCGGCGAGCAGTTGGACGAGGTGGGCAACACGGAACTGTTGCCGTGGCTCGTGATGCTGGGCGCGACCGGGCCGCGTCGCGGCGAGTTGCTCAGTTACCAGCCCACGTCCCACCACGGGCACGGCGTGATGAGATTCATTCCCGACCGGGGCGGGCGCGGGCAGGAGCATCGGGAGACGCCGAAGTTCGGCGGATTCCAATTCAAGGGGCAGGGCTACGAGTTCTACAAATACCCCACGCTCGAGACCTACCCGATCAACAAGGCGCTCTTCGAGTTGCGGCGCGACGAGGCGCTCCGTCGGCGGTTCGTCCGCGATATGGACGGCGTCTCCGCCGAGTTCGGGCTGACGGAGGAGCAGGCCGCCGCCTTGCGGACGGTCAGCACGGACGCGCTTGCGAAAGCGGGCGCGCACGGCATTCTCGCCATCACGACGACGCTCGTCATTCAGCGCGCCGCGAAAGAGGAAGGCGTGGAGATCGCAAGCGTGGCGTAGGGGGACGGGTAGGCGGCGGGGGGTAGGTTCCCGCTTTCGCGGGAATGACGCGGCCCCGGGGGGCAGTAGGTTCCCGCCTACGCGGGAATGACGCGGCCCCGGGGGATCAGTAGGTTCCCGCCTACGCGGGAATAACGCGGCCCCCGGGGGATCAGTAGGTTCCCGCCTACGCGGGAATGACGTGGCCCCGGGGGATAAAGAAGACGGGGCGCGTTTGCGCCCCGTCCGATGGCGGCGAAGTTTCGCGGTCAGTCGAAGGTTGCTCTTCCATTTGGCGCGCCGTTAGGCGTCGGCGCGGATGCGCTCCAAGTCGCCCGGCCATGCGAGGATAGGGCCGTCGGCGGTCAGCAGTCGGTGGCCGTCGAGCGCCGCGGCGACGATGAATCGGTCAGCGGGGTCGCGCGGCAGGCCAGCCAACGCCGTGGCGCGAATTCCGATTTCTCCGTCGAGAGGCATCTCAACGACCCCGGAATCGAGGAGCGCGACGCGCCAAGCGCTGACGTTGAAGTCCGCCTCCAACCGATTCTTCTCGCGCATCAGGGCTATCTCCCAAAACGAAATTGCCGAGACCGCGAGTTCTCCGTTCCGCAGCGCGTGGTCAATCTCTTGACGCGCATTCGGCCCGAGTTGGCTATCACCGGAGCGTAGCCAGAGCAGCGCGTGGGTATAGAGAATCAGCAACCCTTGCCGTCCTCGCCCTCATGGCCGTTTGCGTCAGGGTCTGCGTACCACTCCACCGGCATAGGCGAGACGACATCGCCGAGGATGCGAAGCCGTCCGCGGTCGGCGCCGAACATGGAGCCCCCTGCCTTCTCCGCCCCGTAGGCGCCGAACTCCATCGCGCCCTTCTTCTCCGGCGTGGCGGGCGGCGCGGCGCAGGCGACGAGCCGCGACACGGGGCGCCCGTTCCGGGTGATGACGACCTCGCCGCCGCTCCGGGCGACTTCGTCCAGCAGTTCGAGGCATTTCGCCGCGAACTCCGCCTCGTCCACCTGCGCGGACGTCTTCTCCGCCGTCTCGTTGACCATCGCGCTCCTCCCCGTCGGGCAGCGCGTTCCAGGATACCACGCCGCTCCGCGCGGGCGTATACTCGCGGGCGGCCGGCGGCGGAGCGCCGCGCAGGCCGCGCATAGGAGGAGAAGGCGATGTCGGGCATCATTGACGCGGACACGCACATCATCGAGCACCCGGGGGTGTGGGAGCATTTCGATCCGGCGCTCTACGAGCGCAGGCCGCTGCTGGCCTCGGTCGCGCCGGCGGGGGCCGACGGCGCCCGCGATTACGTTTGGATGATCAACGGCAACGCGGTGCCGAAGCGGCACGGCAAGGGGAGTTACGCCGTCGCGGTCGGCGGGTCGGAGTCGGAGGAGCGGCGGACGGACATTCGCAAAGAGGTGCGCTACATCACGGACCCCGCCGCCCGCGTGGAGGATATGGACAAGCGCGGCGTGGACGCGGAGGTCGTGTTCCCCACGATGCTGCTGGCCTACGTGACCGACGACGTCGAGTTGGAGACCGCGATCTGCCGCAGTTACAACCGCTATATGGCGACCGCTTGGCGCGAGGCGGGCGACCGCATGCGCTGGGTCGCCGCGCCGCCGCTGCGCGACCTCGAGGCGTCGCTCAGGGAGATCGAGACGGCGCGGGAGAACGGCGCGGTCGGCGTCTTCTTCCGGGGCGTTGAGGGCGACAGGTCGCTCGCGGAGCCCTACTTCTTCCCCGTGTACGAGACCGCGCAGCGGCTGGATATGGCGATCAGCGTCCACACGGGCGGCGGCTCGCCGGGGATGCTGCAAGTGTTCGACCGCTCCGTGTCGCACAACCTGCCGCACGTGCGGTCGCTGCCGCTGTTCGCGTTCCGCGACCTCGTGGCGCACAAGATTCCGGAGCGCTTTCCCGCGCTGCGGTTCGGCTTCATCGAGGCGTCGGCGTCGTGGGTTCCCTACGTCGTGCATCATCTGAGGCGCTCGACGCGGACGAACTCGCGGGGCAACCCGGACGCCGCCCTGGACTTCGGCCCCGCCCTCTTCCGCGACTACCGCCTCTACGTAGCCGCCGAGACGGACGAGGACATTCCCTATCTCGCCGGCTACATCGGCGAGGACAACATCATTATGGGGTCGGACTACGGCCATCAGGATCAGTCGAGGGACAACGGCATGGTGGGCGTGATGGAGCGGCGCGGCGACCTCGACGCGGGCCTCGTTCGCAAGATTCTGGCGGACAACCCGGCGCGCTACTACGGAATGGGCTAGTAGGGGGACGGGGGGCTTCGGGGGCGCCGAATGGATTCCTGCCTACGCAGGGAATGGCGGTACAAGGGGGCGCAGCGCGCCCGTCCGCGGTACCCTCTCCCGTCGCGTTCGCGGCGTTCTCTCCCCTTATAGGAGACCTTTGCATAACCCCTCTTCATAGAGCCGTGGCGTCCCAATTCACTCCTAGCATTAAGAGGAATTGCGGGCTGCAACTAAGTTATGCAAAGGTCTCTATAGGGAGAGGTGGATCTGGGCGCTGGGGCACCTGCAGGGGCGGGATTCCCGCCTACGCGGGAATGACGAACAGACGGAGGGGGGAATGACGGCCATGGGGGCGCGTTGCGCCTCCCGGCTGCAGTACCCTCTCCTGCCGCGTTCGCGGCGTCCTCTCCCCTTGTAGGAGACCTTTGCATAACCCCTCTTCATAGAGCCGTGGCGTCCCAATTTACTCCTAACATTAAATTAAGAGGAATTTGCGGGCTAAACTGAGTTATGCAAAGGTCTCTATAGGGAGAGGGGAATTGGGCGCTAGGCGCCGACTGGACTCCCGCCTTAGGCGGGGCCCCGCGCTTCCGGCGATTTCTTGAACGAGTTTTAGACATAGCGCTAGATATTGCGTTGTCGCCGGCGGGGAGGGCGGCGCGGTTGTGGTTTGGGGCGCGTCGGAAGGGCGCGAACGGCTTGCCGACGGCGGCGGCGCGCCGCCGGAAATCCGATTGAATGCTAGGAAAACGCATTGATTCGGTTTTATACAACGGCTAATGTTTGCTCTCGCCTTCTCATCGGAAGGCCAAGCCCCGCAGGGAGCCCGGATGCAGCCGAACAGCCCCATCTATCACGAGCCGGTGATGACCGCGCAAGTCGTCGCGGGGCTCGCCGCGCGCCCCGGCGGAGCGTATCTCGATTGCACGCTGGGGGACGCGGGGCACGCCTGCGCGATTCTGGATGCGTCGGCGCCGGACGGGCGTCTGCTCGGCTTGGACGCCGATCCGGAGGCTATCGGGCCCGCGTCGGCGCGACTGCGCTCTTACGGGGAGCGCTCTTGCGTGGTCAACGGCAACTTCGGGTCGCTGGACGTTCACGCTCGGGCGCGCGGCTTCGTTCCTGCGGACGGGGCGCTGTTCGACTTGGGCGTGTCGTCGCGGCAGTTGGACGCGGAGGACCGCGGGTTCAGTTTCCGGCGGGACGCGCCGCTGGATATGAGGTTCACGCCGGAGGGCGAGTCCGCCGGGGACTTGGTCAACGCTTTGCCGGAGGGCGAGTTGGCGGATTTGATCTACGCCTACGGCGAGGAGCCGAGGTCGAGGCGCATCGCGCGGGCGATCGTCGCGGAGCGTCCCATCACGGGGGCGCTGCAACTGGCGGAGGTCGCGGCGCGGGCGTCGGGCTACCGCCGGGGGCGGACGCATCCGGCGACGCGGACGTTTCAGGCGCTCCGCATCGCGGCGAACGACGAGATAGGGAATTTGCGGCGAGGGCTCGCGCACGCGGCGTCGGTTCTCGCGTCGGGCGGGCGGCTGGTGACTATTGCGTACCACTCGCTGGAGGATCGGGAGATCAAGCGGTTCATCGGCGGAGGGGGCGTTCGCCCCGTGAACAAGCGCGTCATTAGGCCGGACAAGGACGAGGCCGCCCGGAACAGGCGGAGCCGGAGCGCGCGGATGCGCGTCGCCGAGCGGGTCTAGGGCGCGGAGGGAAAGATATGGGCAACGCGCGCGAACAACTCTACGCCGCCCTGGACGTGGGCACCACGAAGGTGGTGACGCTGGTGGGGAAGGCGAAACCGAGCGGCTCGCTGGACATCGTGGCGGAGGGCTACGCGCCGTCCGTGGGGATGCGGAAGGGGATGGTCGTGAGCCCGGAGGCGGTGCGCGAGTCCATCGCGGCGTCGGTCCGGCAGGCGGAGACGTCGCTGAAGCGGAAGATTCCGCCCGTCGTCGCGGGCATAACGGGAAGCCATCTGAAGTCGCGCAACAGCGACGACCCGGTGACTTTTCCGGTGAGCGGCCTGCCGGAGAATGGGCATTTCAAGGGGTCGTCGGGGAACGCCCTGCAGTCCCCGGCGCGTCTCGCGGACTCGATTGGGATGCGCGTGGTGCAGGAGGCGCCGAGAGGAAGCGGCGCGAACGGCTTCGACGGCTCCGACTCGCCGGGCGCGTTCGGGAAGAGCGCGGCGCAGGGCTCGCACATTGTGATGGGCGACGTCGTGTCGGTGGACACGCTGCTCTCGACGATCCGGTCGGCCGGAGTGCAGGTGCACAGCCTGGCGCTGGAGCACCTGGCGAGTTCGGAGGCGGTTCTGACGTCGGAGGAGCGGCTGGTGGGCGTGATATTGGCGGACATCGGGGGCGGGTCCACGGACATCGCCGCCTACCGCGAGGGGTCGGTTTGGCTGACGGGGAGCATTCCCGTGGCGGGGCAGCACTTCACGAACGACGTGGCCGCCGGACTAGGGACGCCGCCGAACGCCGCCGAGCGGCTGAAGTTGCTGTACGGCTCCACGCGGTTCGAGGAAGTCGACGCGAAGGAGACGGTGGAGGCGCAGTCGGGGCCCGGGGGGCACGCGCGCCCGGTGAATCGGAAGGCGCTGAACCGCCTATTGCACGACCGCGCCGTCGAACTGGTGCGTCTGATGATGCAGCGGCTGGCGTCCAACGGAGTCATCCGGATTCCGTCGGGCGGGGTGGTGCTGACGGGGGGGAGCGCGGCGCTGCCGGGGCTCTCCGAGATCGTGGCGGACTACGGGAAGTGCGCCGTTCGGATCGGCGTTCCGTCGAGCGTGTGGGGTTTGCCGGAGGAGTTGTCCAACGCGGCGTACTCCACTTCGGTGGGCCTGCTGCTGTGGGCGATCCGGCAGCGTAACGCGGCGCGGGCGGCGGACCGGAAGGCGCAACCCGCGGCGAGCGCTCCACGCTCCGGGGGCTGGCTCTCCAGGCTTATGGGGCGGCAGCCGGCGGGGGCGAACGCATAGAGAGAGAGAGAGAGAGACAGGGCGCGCCTCGCCGGCTTGCCGGGCGGGGGCGCCGCGGACGAGGAACATTTCGCGTTCGCTCCGTCGGAGCGGGCGCAAGCGAACAGAAGACGCCAACGGCGAAGCGAGGGGAACCGCTATGACAATGGAGCTTTTCGGCAACGAGCACAGACCCGAGGTTGACGGGATCGCGCGCGTCAAGGTGATCGGGGTCGGCGGAGGGGGGTCGAACGCGGTCAACCGGATGTACCGGGAGCGGGTGCCGCACGTGGAGTACCTGGCGGTGAACACGGACGCGCAGCACTTGGTGCGGCTGGACGTTCCGGTGAAGATTCGCATCGGCGACACGCTGACGCGGGGCTTGGGCGTGGGGGGCGACCCCGAGGTCGGTCGGGCCGCGGCGGACGAGTCCCGCGAGGAGATTTACGAGTCGGTGCGCGGCGCGGACATGCTGTTCATCGCGGGGGGAATGGGCGGAGGCACGGGCACCGGCGCGGCGCCCGTGGTGGCGGAGGTCGCGCGAGAGACGGGAGCCCTGACGATCGCGGTGGTGACGAAGCCGTTCAGTTTCGAGGGGCGCCGGCGCAGCAAGAACGCGGACGACGGGCTGGCGCGCCTGCGCGAGGTCGTGGACACGCTGATCGTCGTGCCGAACGACCGGCTGGGCGCGATGTGCGACGACAGCATCTCGGCGGAGGACGCGTTCCGTCTGGCGGACGACGTGCTCCGGCTCGGGGTGAAGTCCATCGCGGAGTTGGTGACGGTGCCCGGGGAGATCAACTTGGACTTCGCGGACATCAAGACGATTATGAGCGGGGCGGGCCCCGCGTGGATGTCGATCGGCTCGGCTCACGGGGCCGACCGGGCGGCGGAGGCGGCGAAGAGCGCGATCAACAGCCCGATGCTGGACGTGAACATAGAGGGCGCGCGCGGCGTGCTGCTGAACATCACGGGCGGCATGAACATGACGCTGAAGGAAGTGCAGAAGGCGGCGGGCGTGATCGCGGAGTCGGTCGACCCGGACGCGAACATTATCTTCGGGATGGTGACGGATCCGAAGATGGAGGACGAGATCTGCGTGACGATCATCGCGACGGGTCTGCCGAGCATCGAGCGGATGAGTCTGAACGACGACAGCATCGCGGAGTTTTTGCGCCGGGCGATCAGCGACGAGGCGGATTTCGACCTTCCGCCGTTCCTGCGCGCCTCGCGGCCTGCGATGAGCGCGTAGGCGCGGCGCCGCACAGCAGCCAGTCCGCAATCCGCGCGCGCCGTTCCCCTAACGGCGCGGCGGGCGCGGGGCGGCGCATCCCCAGGCGCGCTCCGCAAGCGACGGAATCGAGCCCCCGGACGAACGTCCGGGGGCTTTTCGCGTTGCGCGGGGGAGGGGGGCAAGGCGGGGTGGACGGGAGGGGGGAGAGTCCGGCAAATTCGGGCAAGTCGCCGTTTTGCGCCCGGCGGTCGGCGCGCAAGCGCTCAATTAGCGTATATCTAGCGCTCGATGGCACCGGATTGCGCCCCTGGTTGGGGAAAGCCCCGAATTACCCCTTGACATTTCGCGCGCGTTCGCAAAGAATGCGGTTCCCGCTAGCGAAAGCGCTTTATGCGGCGGGGCTCGCGCCTTAACATCGCCTATATCGTTGTCTCCGGCATCGGATGCCGCGCTGGTCGCGGCTTCCGAACGCGGGACGGGCGGAACGACCTTATGCAATGCCCTCAGTGCGGGGACTCCAACACGCATGTCGCGGACTCGCGCAACTCCGGCCAGGAGGTTCGGAGGCGGCGCGAGTGCGGACATTGCGGGGCGCGGTTCACGACCTACGAGCGTCTCCAGCAGGCGAGCCTGCAAGTCGTCAAGCGCGACGGGCGGCGCGAGGATTTCGACCTCGACAAACTGCTTCGGAGCGTCAGGCTCGCGTGCGCCAAGCGCCCGATTCCCTCCGGGACGCTCGAGAAACTCGCGGGCGAAATCGAGAGCGACCTGCGCGAGTTGGGGCGCGCCGACATTCCGACGTCGGTCATCGGCGACACGGCGCTGGCGCGCATCCGCGAACTCGACCCCGTCGCCTACGTGCGCTACGCGAGCGTCTACCGCGACTTCGACTCGCTGGAGGGGTTCATCAAGGAGGCGCAGGGCTTCCAGTCCGAGCCTCCGTCGGCGGACTCTCCGGGCCAACTGGAACTGATCCCGAACGCGTTCGCGGTTCCGGCCAAGCGCCCCGGACGCAGAGGGCGCCGGCCGCGCATCACGCAGCCCGCCGCGCTGTCGTAACGCTTCCCCACGCGTCGCCCCCCTGCCGTCATTCCCGCGTAGGCGGGAATCCCGCCCGCAAGACGGACGCAGCGCCCGTCTCCTATATCCCAGCCGGCCACGTCATTCCCACGCCTTGCCGTTATTCCCGCGTAGGCGGGAATAACGCCCCGCAGGACGCCCCGCAAGACGGGCGCAAGCCCGTCTCCTACTGCGCTGTGGACGGATTGCCGGAGACGGCGATCACGACGCATGACTCCCGGAGGGCGCGGCTTCGTCCGCGCTTCCGGATGTCTCCCCTCCGTCGGCCCCTCTCGACGCGCCACGGGAGCGGGCCAACCGGGCCCCGACGGATTCGTCCCCGGGGCCCGCCTTTTGTTGGCGGGGGGGTGCGGGCGAATGGCCTTCCACCAACGCGGAACTTGCTGGTCGCGCCGCCGCTCTACCTCCCAACTTCGAACTCCGCGCTCCATATCTCGCCTTCGCCCGCGTACTGCCCCGTCCGAATGAACGCGACGGCGTAGTCCGGCAGCGGAACACGCGCCGCGCAACTCCCCTCGAACAGCGCGCCGTTCGAGAAGAAATAGAAATCTAAATTGTCGAACCCGCTCCCCCGACGCTCCTCAGGCAAATCACCCACCCGTTCGGGGACGATATGCAGAAAGAACCGCGCCTGCGCGTCCCCCTGCTCACACGGCTCCTTCGCGTACACGAGCGCCCTGTCCGCCAAGTAGACGTCGAACGCGCCCCGGGCCAGCGGCTCGCCGGATACGGCGGCCTCATACGCCAAGCGGTAGGGTTCGGCGTTCAAGGCGAACTCCGCCCGCCACAACTCCACGCCGCCCTCCGCGGACTGCCCCGTCCGCGCGGACGCGATGGGATAGTCCGGCAGCGCCGCCCGCGCCGCGCACTTCCCCTCGAACAGCGCCCCGGTCGGGAAGAAATCGAAATCCAAGTTGGCGAACCCGCTCCCCCTCCGCGCCTCCGGCAGATCATTCGCGCTCTCCGGAACGACGTGCAAGAAGAACCGAGCATCCGTGTCCGACGGCGCGCACGGCTCCTTAGCGTACACCAGCGCGCCCTCCGCCAATAGGACGTCAAACGCCCCATGCGCGAGGGGCTCTCCCGACGCTCCGTCCATCGCCTCCGACCATCGCCGCGCAGGCTCCAGCAAGAACTCCGCGCGCCACAAATCGCCTTCCTCTCCATCGCGCTGCCCTGTTTGGACAATGACGACGCCGGCGACGGGGTACGCCGGAAGGGGAATCGACGCGACGCACTTGCCGTCGAAATACGCTCCATAGTCCAGCAGAGGGAAGAGGCGGGGCTCGTCCGCCTCGCCTTCCCGCCAGGCCGGCAGGTCGCCGGGGTCGTCGGGGAACGCGTTCACGGTGAACCATCCCCGCCTTTCCACGACCGCCGGAGCGCACGGCTCCTTCACGAGCGCCAGCGCCCCGTCAATGCGGTGGATGTCGAACGCGCCGTCCACCAGCGGCTTCCGCCCGCGAACGGCCTCGTAGACGCTGCGGAGGTCGTCCCGCGATTCAACGATCATCAGCGCGTTCCCGTAGACTTCCACTCGATGCAATTCGCGGGCGGAGCGCGACCAGGACAGAGATGGAACGCCGCGAGCGATGCGGAACGGAGCGGCGTTGGCCAAGCGCTCGCGCGCGGACTCCGGCAGAACCAGCGCATTCTCGACAACCCAGTTAGGGCGGGGATTCGCCGTCGCCGCGGACGGCCCGCCCGAAGATTGCGCCGAACGCATGACAACCCATTCGAGTCCCTGCCGGATCGTATGATCCCAATAGGCCATCGGGTATTGCGAACGCAGATGATCCGGCGCAACCCTGTCCGCCAGAAGGTTGAAATAGAAGTCCTCGTTCGGATGGATGAGCGCCATCGAAATGACCGTCGCCGCGAACCCCGCGCCCGCCGCCCCGTAGACCGCCATTCGCGCCCTCCCGCCGAGCGCGCCCGCCAGCCTATGGAGCCCGAATACGGCGAGCAGCGCGAACGGCGCCCACAGGAAGTACATCTGCCGCCACCCGTTGTAGATGTTGCCGCCGGGCAGCATCACCGTCAAGACGGGCAGCGCGAAGCAACCGACGAGCAGCAGCGCGAACCGCAGCCTTCCGTTCCGCAGCGCCTTGCGCGGAGCCTGGGCCGCGCGGACGAGGACGCTTGCGGCCCCGACGGCGCCTAGCAGCAGCGCGAACGGAGGACTCGAGATCGAGAACCAGACCGGCAAATACTCGACGGGGAAATCATCGCTGATATAAAACGTTCCGCGAAACAGTTCCGAGACGACGTTGGGATGATTGGAGAGCGTCGACCACCACTCCGCCGCGCGCCCGATCGGATCGCCCCACAGATACGGCAGCAGCGCGTAGACGGTCAGCGCCGCCGCAAGCGCGAACGCTCCGGACGTTAGCAGAATGAGCTTGCGCTCCGCCCAACCTGACGCTAGCGCGAGGTCGAGCGCCCGCAGCGACGGAACCGCCGCCAGCAGAACGACGCCCATTACGCGGAGGTTGATCAGCATACCAACAGCCGCGCCAAGGAGCGCGAACGCGGCTATGCCGTCCCTTCTGAACGCTCGATGCGCTAGGAAGAGCGCGATGACGAACATCACGAGAAACGGAATGTCTTTGGCGTTGAAGAACGAGTGCCCGTAGAGACGCGGATGCAGCAGAAAGAACCCCATTGCGAAGAGCGCAAGCAACCGACTGCCGAACAGCCGGAGCGCCAGCAGATAAGCGAAGAGCCCCCCGGCGAGAAAGAGCAGACGGGAGTGCAAATGCCGGCTCAGATTGACTGCGCGGGGGTCGTCGTCTATGCCGAACGCGCGCTCAGTCAGCAGAAGAGGCGCCTCAAACGCCATCCCGTAGAACTTGTCATGGTCCACATAGAGACCGCTTGTGAAAGCGCCGAAGTCGCCGTCCGCAAGGTAACGCAGATTCACATCGGCGTTTGTGCGCTGCGCGGACTCATCCCTGTGAGCGCCGTAGTCGTCGAGAACGGCGAGCCCCGCGATCAAGAACAGCGCAAGCGCGAGCAGCGCCCCCCAATGCGGGGCGAGCGCCTTCCTAACGGAACTCTGCGAAATTTGCGTGGGGTGAATATGTCGTAGCAGCGTCATTATTCCATTATTCTCCCTGCCGGCCCAACGAGTATACCGCCCCCGCGCCGCTCGCTTTCGCCGCCTCCTTGCCGCCCTTGCGGAACCGCCTTGGTCCTCCCTGCCCGCGCAGGCGGGAATCCCGTCGGGCGCCAGTCTCGTCTCCACAATACCTGCGGCGGGCAGACAGGATGCCGCTTAGTCGTACCACTGGCCGGTGATGACGCGGGGCTCCGGGTAGGCGGGGTCGTCTATCGTAGTGCGGAAGGGCGGGAAGAGGAGGTCTATCAGCAGGCCGGGGCCGCCCGCCGGGCCCGTCGCGTTGCGCGCCTGATGCCGCAATGCGTCTATCTGCTCTTGCAGCGTCTCCGCGACGTCGAGGAGCGCTTTGACCTCCGCCGCGCCGGTCTCGAGTTGCGAGCGCAGGAGCGCGACGCCCTCCGCGACCTCTTTGGACTTGTCGGCTTTGGCCTCCGCCATGCCGCCGTGCCATTCGCCGGGGGGATGCCACGTGATGAACGGGGCCATATCGCCGCCCCAGCGGAAGGAGAGTTCGCCGCTCTCGTGGCTGTGGCGCACGCCGGGCTCGCCGGGGATCTGCAGGAGCGCCGTCACGAGCACGTGCTCCGTCTCCAGCACGGTGTAGACGCGCCTGCGCGGGCGTCCGGAGATTTCCAGACCGCGCCAGCCCTTGCGCTCGTCCGGCAGTTCGAACGGATTGATTTCGGGGGACATCGCGCTCCTCGTTCCGGGGCTGCGCTCGTCCGGGTTTGCGCTACTCCCGGATATTCTGCGCCAGGTGGTTCTCGATCCCGACCTGTCCGACCGCCTCAGTCTACGTCTCCAGCCAGCCGACGTGCCTCGTCGCGCACCATAACATCTAGGATAGCGCGCGTTCCGAATTCGCCCGCCTTTTTCGCAGCGAACCACCGCTTCGGCGAGCGTCTCCAGCGCATCGACCTCCGGGGGCGGCTTCCCGCAGTTGCCGCCTAGGGTACTATTGCGACGCCGCGAGGGGAGACCTCGCGCGGCAAGGAGGACGAGGCGATGGGCAGACGGCGAACGATTCACATTCCCGGGGTTCGGCACAGCGCGCCCATTCCCTACGGCGCGCGCGTCGGGGGCGTGGTCTATAGTTCGGCGATTCAGGGCATAAACGCGGACACCGGCGAATTGCCGGAGGACGTGTACGAGCAGGCGCGGCAGTGCTTCCGCAACTTGCGGACGTTCTTGGAGCGCGCGGGGGCGTCGCCGGACGACGTGGTGCGGATGACGTGCTTCCTCGCGGATTTGGCGGACCGCCCCGCGCTGAACGAGCCGTGGTTGGAGATGTACCCGGACGAGAACGACCGCCCCGCGCGGCACACCATGAAGTACGATCCGCCGCCCGGAGGGATGAAGGCGCAGATCGAGGTGGTGGCCGTGGTGGAGTGAGGGCGCGCGCGTTCCGCGAGAAGAGGCCGCCGCGCTTTCCGGGGCACTGAGCGGGCTAGCGGATGACGCGGTTGCGGTTGGCGACGTAGTCGGAGACGACGTAGGAGCCGAGGCTATGGGGGCTCGCGACGAACGCGCGGCCTTTGTTGATCTTGGTCATCAGTTGGACGAAGCGCAGCAGCGACGGGCTCTGGTCGAGCATAAAGGTGTTGATGGTGATGTTGTCGCGGGTGCAGCGCATCACCTCGCGCATCGTCGCCTCGAGGAGGCCGCCGTCGCGCCGGCTGCGGCGTCTGCGGCCTTCGTAGCCGGAGCGCCCGCCTTCCGCCCAGTTGTAGGTGGTCGGCTCGCCGTCGGTGATGAGGATGATCTGCTTGTTCGTTCCGCCTTGCCTGCCGAGGATGCGGCGCGACTGCCGCAGGACTTCCTCGAAGTTCGTGCCGCCCCCGAACTCGACCCAGTAGTTGTCGAGCAGCATATTGGACTGCAGGGGCAGCACGAAGTAGGAGAACGCGACGACGCTCACCTGGTCTTTCGGGTACTTGGAGCGGATGAGCGTGTCGAGGGCGAGGCCGACGCGCTGGCCGGCTTGGAAGGCGCCGTCCCAGAACATCGAGTAGGACATATCTATGGCGATGACGGTGGAGGCGCGGGTTTGCGAGATGGTCCGGTCGATCTCGAAGTCGTCGGGGCGCACGCGGACGGGCGTTCCTTGCCCCTGGCGCATCACGGCGTTGCTGACGGTGCGGAGCGTGTTGAGGTGGAGGGGGTCGCCGAACTCCCAGCGCTTCGTCTCGTCCGTGATTTCGACGCCGACGCCGCTTTTGTCGCGGTTGTGGTCGCCGAGGCCGTCGCCGCGGATGCGGTTGAAGATGTCCGTGAGCGCTTTGTCGCCGATCTTCCGCATGGCCTGGGGCGTGAGTTCCCAGCCCTGCCCGCCTTTGCGGATGAGGCCGGCTTCTTCGAGTTCCTTCGTGAGGCGCTGGAGGTCTTGGGCGTAGCGGCGCGCCTCCTCGCCGAGCGCGTCGCCGAGCGCGTCCGCGTCTATCTGCGTGGCGTCGTTGGAGCGGATGGCGCGGCGCACCTGGGACTCCAACTCCTCGATGTCGTTCAAATCGCCCATCAGCCGGAGCGCGTCCTGCAGCGTGACGGGCTCGTCGCCGAACATTCGGAACTCGTTGTCGGGGAACCGGCTGGGGTTCAGCCGCTCTAGGTTGACGCCCAATTCGAACATATCCCACGCGAGGCGGTTGTCCTGCATCAGGCCGTCCATCATCTCTTCCAACTGGCGGCGCATCTCGGGGGTCATCGAGTTCATCAGCGACTGCATCTGCGCCATTTGGCGGGACATATAGTCCATCAACTGGTCGAACGTCTCGATGCCGGGGGGGAACATTGCGCCCCACTTGGCCATAAACGGGGCGATGTCCGGGTCTTCGCCCTGCAACTTGCGCTTCACGAGTTCGTTGAGGTCGCGCACCATCTCCGCGATTTGGGAGAGGTCGGCCTGCGTCATATTCCGGAGGCTCTCCTGCATGCCCTGGAAGTACTGCTGGAGGAGTTGCCCTTGCAGTTCCTTCATCAGCGCGTCGAAGTCCTCGCGGGCGCCGGCGTCCATAAAGTCGTAGTCGCGCAACTGCTTGACGCGGCCTCCCGGTCCGGGGGGGAGCGCGTCCAACTGCTCGAGGCGGCGGTTGGCCATCTTCCGCAGCATATCCGCGAGGTCGTCCGGGGGAGCCTCGCCGCCTTGCGCGCCGGGCTCGCCGCCTTCGCCGGCGCTCTCGGCGGGCGGCTCGATCTCCCTGAGGCGCTCCGCGATGCCCTCGCGCTCCTTTTTGACGATCTCGTCGAGCCGCTCCTGGACGCCGTCGAACATCGAGGAGAGGTTGTAGCGGTCGAGGTTGCGCTCTCTGGCGTCGCGGAGGCGCTCCAGCAGTTCCTGGAGGCCGGCGCCGCGCTGGCCTTCGCCGCGCATACCGTGGCGCATCATCCTGTTCAGCGCGCTGCGGAGGTCGTCGCCTTGCAGGATCTGCTCGGAGAGGCGGTCGAACAGGTCGTCGGCGGACGGGAGGGCGACATCCTGCGAGCCGTCCCATTGGGAGTAGCGGTAGATGGCCATAGTGGGAGTGTAGGCGCGCCGGGGCGCGGGGTCAACTGGGGGTGGGGGCATTTGGCGGGAGAGGGGACAAGGGGTAGGGGGTATGTTCCCGCCTATGCGGGAATGACGAGGCACTTGCGGTATAAGGAGACGGGGCGCGATTGCGCCCCGTCCGCAGTACCCTCTCCCGCCGCGTTCGCGGCGTCCTCTCCCCTTATAGGGAGAGGGGGATGCGGCGCTTGCGCGCCTCCAATGGGGCGGGGTTCCCGCCTACGCGGGAATGACGGTAGAGGGCGCGGGATGACGGGAATGGCGCGGGAATGACGCGGCGCCCTGGGATGGGCTACGCCCTGCGTATAATCCCCCGTCAGGGCGTTACCCCATGTATCCGGGCTAGCGTTACCTATGTCTCCGGTTGGGACATCGGCATTCCTAAACGTCCGCGCGCGCCGCTGCTTCGCCGCCTGCGGCTTCCGCGAAGCGAGGCCAGTCCGCCGTTGGCAGCCGCAACTTCATCCTCATGGAGGTCGCCCGCGCCGACTGGGAGCGTTCGGGGCAGGCTTCGCGACGGCGCGCCTACCGCCCTGCCCGCGCCCATGTCCGTCATTCCCGCGGGGAAAGCGGCAACCTACTCCCGCCCAACGCCCTCCGACCGCCTGGTGTATCCTAACCTCGCGCTGTACGGCTGGCGGCTCCGCTCAGACAAGCGCTGAAGGGGAGGATGTCATGAAGATGATCGCCGTCGCGGGAGCGGTGACTATCCTGCTGGCCGCGTGCACCACGGCCCAGGCTCCGGCGCCGACGGCCACCTCCGCCCCGACGCCCACCTCGCAGCCGACTTGGACTCCCGTCCCCACGGCGACCCCCGTCCCGACGGCCACTCCCGCCCCGACGCCCACCCCGCAGCCGACTTGGACTCCCGTCCCCACGTGGACGCCGGTTCCCACGTGGACGCCTACGCCTACGCCCGCGCCCACGTGGACTCCTCAGCCTACGCCGACGCCGGTTCCCACGAACACGCCGACGCCGACGCTTACGCCTACTCCTACGTTCACGCCGACGCCGACGCTTACGCCTACTCCCGCGTGGTTCGAAGGGCAGCGCCACTACAGGCTGGAGGAGCGCGGCGGCCGTCTGTACACCTACATCAGCGACGGAAGGACCCCGCTTGCGTGGTACATTTTCGTGGAATGCTACGGCGGCAACGCCATTCAAATCGAGTCGGTGATAAACGACTTCAGCCTATGGCAGGAGCACTACCGGGCGTATCTCTGTCTCCGCGAACCGCACAATGGACTGCTGGGGTAGGGCTGACGAGCGGGAATGATGCGGCGCCTGGGGATGGGGGACGGAGCGCGACGTGCCCCGTCCGCAGTACCCTCTCCCGCCGCGTTCGCGGCGCCCGCCCCTCCCTAATTCCTCTCAAACGAGCGCTGCAATTCCTCGAGCAGGCGCTTCTGGTCCTTGGAGAGTTTCTCCGGAGTGCGGACGCGGACGGCGACGAGTTGGTCGCCGCGCCGCCCGTCGCGCCCGAGGTGCGGGATGCCTTTGCCCTTCATGCGGAGCACGCTGCCCGATTGCGTTCCGGCGGGGACTTTGAGTTTCGCGCCGCCGTCGAGCGTCGGAACCTCCACTTCGATGCCCATCGCCGCCGCCGGGAACGTCACGTCTAAATCGAAGAGCACGTCCGCGCTGTTTTCGCGTCGGCGAAACTCGGGGTGTCTCTGAACGTTGACGGTCACAAGCAGGCTCCCCGGAGGGCCGCCGCCCAGCCCGGCGTCGCCCTGCCCGCGCAACTCCAGCGTCGCGCCGTCGTGGACGCCCGCCGGCACGGCGACCTCGATCCGGCGTCTCGCTTCCTCGCGCCCGATCCCCCGGCATTGCTTGCACGGATTGACGACGCGCTGGCCGCCGCCGCCGCAGACGTTGCAGTAGGCCTCCGTAACGAATTGCCCGAACACGGAGCGTTGGGAGCGGCGGACGCGCCCGCTGCCCCGGCAATTCCCGCACGTCTCCGGCTCCGAGCCGGGCTCTGATTTGGACCCTTTGCACGCGCCGCACAGTTCGACGCGCCCGACGGCGACCTCGCGCGAGACCCCGAACGCCGCCTCCTCGAACGTGACGCTCATCTCGACGTGGCGGTCGCTTCCCGCCCGCGTCCGCGAGCGCGAGCCCCCCGCGCTGCCGAAAAACGAGTCGAAGATCGTGCCGAACCCGCCGAACAGATCGAAGCCGTCGAATCCGCCGGGCCCGGCGCCTCCGCCGTTCGAAGCGGCGTGTCCGAAACGGTCGTAATTGCTCCGCCGCTCCGGGTCGCTCAGCGTCTGATACGCCTCGTTGACTTCCTTGAACCGCTCCGACGCGTCGCTCGCTTTGTTGCGGTCGGGGTGATGCTCCATCGCCTTCTTGCGGAAGGCTTTGCGGATCTCCTCCTCGGACGCTTGCGGGCTGACGCCGAGCGTCTCGTAGTAGTCGCGCTTCGCCGCCATCGCCGTCACGCCTGCCCGGAATCGGGCGCGTTCAACGCCTGCACGAACTCGCTGAGGAACGCCGCGAGATAGCGGACGCTGGACATCGCGCGGGCGTAGTCCATTCGGGTTGGCCCCATAGCCCCGACGACGCCGGTCGCTCCGTCGGGCGCGCCGTAGGTCGCGTAGACGACGCTGTACGGCCGCAAGCGCTCGTCGCGGCTCTCCTCTCCGATGACGACGCGCACCTCGGCGGGCTCCGCGGACTCCTCGAAGAGGCGCGTGAGCGAGTCGTCGTCCAATACCTCGGCGGCGTCCTGCGCGCTCTTGCTGGATTGGAACTCCGGCTGATTCAGCATCAGGCTGAGGCCGTTGAGGTAGCGCTCCCGCGTTTCGTCGCGCCCTTCGTCGGAGAGGATGCGAATCGTCTCCGCGAGGGCGGCGGCGACCGCGATAGGCAGCGGCTGGCCGGATTCGGCAAGCGCCTGCAGTTCGGCGGCGCTTCTCCCCGCGGCGATGCGGTTGAGGCGGACGGCGGCCTCGCTGAGCTCGTCCTGCGTCGCGTCCGCCTCGAGGTGAATGATGCGCTGGCCGAGCCGCGCTTCCTGCATCACGACGACGAGCAGCGCCTCGCGGTCGCGCAAATGCACCAGTTGCGCGTGCTTGACGCGGGCGACGGCGGGCTTGACCGTGGTGGCGATGGCGAGGTTGCCCAGCGCGCCGGCGAGGAGGCGGGCGGCGCTGCGCGCCCAAGCGGCCGGGTCGGCCTCGTCGAAGTCGATCGCTCCCCGGGCCTGCTCCCGAAAGCGGCGAGAGGGCGGGGCGTCCCCTCCCGCGCGCTCCACGTAGAAGCGGTAGCCGGGGTCGGACGGCACGCCTCCGGCGGAGGAGTGCGGACGCGAGATATAGCCCATCTCCTCGAGTTCGGCCATATCGTTGCGGATCGTCGCGGGGCTCAGGCGCAGTTCGTAGCGGCGGGCGAGTTGCTGGGAAGCGACGGGGACGGCGGTCTCAATGTAGTCGCTGACGATGATCTCCAGCAGCGTCTGCCTGCGCGTGTTGAGCGACGTCGCGGGTTGAGTGGCGGTTGGCTTGTTCAAGCGCTGCGCTCCTATGCGGAGCGCCATTATAGCGCAGGTTGGGGGGAGCGGGTGCGCCCACGCGCCTCTTGCGCTGAGCGCCTAGCCCGCGAGCCGCAGTTCGCGCCAGAGCGAGCGCCAGTCCCGCGTGAAGCCGAGGCTCTCGTAGACGCGGATAGCGGCGGGGTTTTCGCTGTCCACCGTGATTTCGAGCGTCTCCGCCCCGAGGTCGATGAGATCGTTGACGCCGAGCCCCGTGACGACGCGCCCCAGCCCTTGCCCCTGCCGCTCCGGCGCGACGCCCACCATCCCGACGACGCCCCGCCCGCCATCGAGACGGCTCCAGCAGTAGGCGATGAGGTCTGCGCTGTCCGCGTCCCTCAGCGTGACGACGCGGTCGGGGCGCGCGTGCAGATCGAAGACGCGGTAGGCGATCTCCTCCGCCGTGTTCGGGGCGTAGCCCCAACTGCCGGCGAACGCGGCGTTTTGCAAGGCGGCGACCTCCGCCGCGTCCCCGCGCTCCGCCTGCCCCTGCGCCGCGCCCGCCGGAACGCCGACGCCGGCGCGGGGAGCGCGGTCTCTGCGGAGATGCAGGTGCGTTCGAATATGCGTCCATCCGCGCTCGGCGAACGCGGCCTGACGCGCCTCGTCCGCCTCGGGAACGTCCACGTGCAGAACGTCCAGATTCGCCGCCCGCGCCCGCGCCGCCGCCTCGCGCAACAGCGCGTCGCCCGCGCCGCCTCCGCGATGCGTTCCGCCGCCCTGAATCTCCAGCGCGCCGCGGCCTACCGCCGGCTCCCGCGTGAGAACGGCGTACCCCGCGGGCGCGCCCGCCGCGTCGAACGCGAGCATGCAGTCGCGCTCGGGGTCGAGGTTCGGCTGCCCAAGCCATCGGGCGAGCGCGGCGGCGTCCTCGCCGGACGGAGCGCGGCCCAGCCGCAAGCCCGCCAGCGTCCGCAAGTCATCGGGCGCGTAGGACCGTATGCTGACAGGGTTTGTCATAAGCGGGGCGGGACGCGGCGCTATCATAGCAGCGCCAAGTTGCGGCTTTGCGGAGGCGTATGGAGATAGCGGAGACTCCCGAACGGGCGATGCTCGTGATTCCCCACCCGGACGACGGCGAGTCCGGCGCGGCGGGGAGCGTCGCCAAGTGGGCGCGAGAGGGCTGCCGCGTTCTCTACGTCGTCTGCACGAACGGCGACAAGGGCGCGTCCGACCCTGAGATGACGAGCGAGCGTCTTGCGGGAATACGGGAAGAGGAGCAGCGCAAGGCGGCGGCCGTCGCGGGCGCGGAGGAGGTCGTCTTTCTGGGCTACGGCGACGGCGAACTCGAGGACACGCGAGAGTTCAGGGGCCGCCTCGTCGAGCAGGTGCGCCGCTGGAAGCCCGACGTCGTGCTGGCGATGGACCCCGTCCGCAAGGAGTCGCACGGGCACCGCGACCATCGCGTGTCGGGGCAAGCGGCGATGGACGCATGCTTCCCCTACGCCCGCGACCGGCTCCACTACCCGGAGCACGCCGCAAGCGGCCTGGAGCCCCACAAGACGGGCGCGATGCTGCTGTGGGGAACGGAGTCGCCCAACGCGGTCGTGGACATCGGTGAGACGGTGGAGACGAAGATGCGAGCGCTCGCCGCGCACGAGAGCCAACTCTCGGCGGACTTCGCCCGCGTCGAGGGGTTCGTGAAACGCCGGGCGGAGGCCGCCGCCGAGCGCGCCGCCGAGCATGGGCATTCCTTCGCCTACGCGGAGGTCTTCCGTCGCGTCGCCTTCCGCCGGTAGCGCCCGCCGGCCGGCGCCTGCGCTAATTTCGACGTCCGCGCGCGGGAGTAAGCCGGAGCCCGCCGCTTGCCATACGCGCGACGCGACGCTACGATGGGCGCATGCCTTCTCAGTGGACGCGCATCGACGTTGACGGCGAGCCGGCGGACGCCTACCTCGCGCTGCCGGACGGCCCCGGGCCGCATCCGGGCGTCGTCGTGGCGATGCACGTCTTCGGGATAGACCGCTTCGTGCAGGAGAAGTGCGACGAACTCGCCGTCGCAGGCTACGCCGCCGTCGCGCCCTACCTCTTCCACCGCTCCGGCGTCTCCAACGCCCAACTCACCGCCTACGCCTTCGAAGACCCCGCCCGGCGCGAGATTGCGATGCCCCTCAAGGACGCCCTGCGCGACTCCGAATTGATCGCCGACATGGGCGCCGGACTGAACGCGCTCCGCGCTTTGCCCGACGTCTCCGGGCCGTTCGGCGTAACCGGCTTCTGCATCGGCGGGCGCATCGCCTATATGATGGCCGTTCGGACGCGCGAGTTCGCCGCCTGCGCCGACTTCTACGGCGTGGACGTCGACCTCCCCTGGGGCGAGGGCGAGCCCGACCCGCTGAGCCTCACGGCCAACCTGAATTGCCCCCTCGCAGGCTTCTTCGGCGACCTCGACGCCAACCCGACGCCCGCCGACGTCGACAAACTCGAGGCCGCCCTCCGCGAGCACGGCAAGCCCTTCGAGTTTCACCGTTACCCCAACGCGCAGCACGCCTTCAACGACCCCTACAACCCCGTCCGCTACGACCCGGAGGTTTCGGCGGACGCCTGGCCGAAACTCATCGCCTTCTTCGACGGCGCGCTCAAGACGCGGCAGGCCCCGCGATGACCGCCGTCGTCGGCGTGTTCGACGACCGCGCCTGCGCCGAAGCCGCCGAACGCCTGCTCGACGACGCGGGCTTGGGCGAGCGGACGAGCGCGGCGCATCCCCCGGTCGGCGCACCGCCCCGGCTTGCCCGTCGGGGCGAGCGGATGCTGCGCGCCGCGATCAAGTGGTGCGTCTTGGGCTCGCTCATCGTGGAGATTCCGACGCTCATCGCGCTGCTCCTCGTTCCCCTGGACATCAACGTCAAGGTTTTGCTGGGCGCGACGCTCTGGAAGTTCGGCGCGGGCTTCGGCGCGTGGCTCGGCGCGATGTCCGCCGGAGAGCAAGGGCTGGACGACGAGCGCGCCGCCGAATACGAGGGGCTGCTCGCCGAGGGCTACTCGCTCGTCGCGGTCGACGTCCGTCCGCGCCGCCGCCCCGGCGTTCGCGGCGCCCTCCTCGAGAGCGGCGCCCTCAGCCTCCGCGACCTGCGCGGGACCATCGCCCTCAAGCCTCCCGCCGCGCAGGAGCGCGTAGGCGCGCCCGCGTAACCGGCGACGCGCCCCTCCCCTGTTGACCTCCACGCCCCCATAGCCGATAATTAGCGGCGCGCCGGGACGCTCCGGCGATTCCCAAGTTCCCGCGAAATCCCCAGGAAGGGAGAGAGGCTGCGCGATGTTCGGCGGCGTCGCCGCGAGCGGACGCTCCATAGACCAGTACGCTCCCTACGCCGGCGAGCAGGCGGCGGAGGCTCTTCGCGCCGCCGCCGCCCCCCTCCAAGGCGTCCGCGTTCTGCACCTCTCCTCTCCCGCCGCGAGCAACGCCGTCCGCGGCATGCTCGGCGGCGCCGTCCCGCTCCTCGCCGACCTCGGCCTCGACGTACACTGGCAGCAAGTGCGCGTCGGCGCCGAGCACGTCGCGATGGACCGCGAACTCCGCCGCGCCCTCTCCGGCTACGGCGGCGGATGGCGCGACCACCACGAGCGCGAGTGGTGGGAGTTCAACCAGGCCAACGCCCAACTCTTCGACGAGGACTTCGACGTCGTCGTCGTCCATCACGCCGGCTCCGTCGGCCTGCGCGCCGCTCTCACTCAACTGCGCGGACGCTCACCGGAAGGCGTCTGGATCTGGAACTCCCACCGCGACTACCGCTCCGCGACGCCGCAATCGTGGTCGCTCGTGCGCCAGCAAGCCGACAACTTCGCCGCGTCCGTCTACGACTACAAGCCCTTCATCCGCCCCGACGCCCCCGAGCAGCCGACGTTCGTCATCCCTCCGGGCGTCGATCCCCTTAGCCCCAGCGCGCGCCCCGTCTCCAGCGAAGTGCAGGAGACGATCCTCACGCAGCGCGGCGTCGACGTGAACCGCCCCGTCATCGGGCAGATCGTGCTCAGTATGCGCGAGGACGACCCCGACCGCGTCCTCGACGCTTACGCGCTCGTCAAGCGCCGTCGCCCCGACGTGCAACTCGTCATCACCAACCTCGTCCCTCACGCGCCCGCCCTCGTCGAGAAACTGACCGCGCTCCGCGAACGCGCCCGCGACATCGGCGACGTCCTCGTGCTCTCCGAAATGGACCGCGTCGGCAACGTCGAACTCTCCGCCCTCCGCGAGGAGGCGCACGTCCTCATTCACGAAGGCTATCCGCGCGGCATCTCGATGGAGTTGCTCGAGGAGATGTGGCAGTCGCGCCCTATCGTCAGCGCGCGCAGTTCCGTCGCCGAGACGATGCTGCTGGACGGCAAGACCGCGCTCCTCGCCGACGGCGCGGAGGAGCAGGCGGCCGCCCTGGAGCGCCTGCTCGCCAAGCCGAGGGAGGCCGCGCGGCTCGGACGCGCCGCTCACGCCCACGTCGCCAAGCGCTCCCTCATCACGCACTACCTGGCCGGCTACCTCCGCGTCTTCCAGCGAATGCTGAAGCGACGGCCCGCGGCGGGGCGCCGATGACCGTTCCCGTTTTCGTCGCCCCCAAAGCGCTGGACGAGTACGAGGCCCACGTCGGCGCGGAGCGGCTGGCCGAACTCCGCGCGCTCGCCGCGCCCCTCGAAGGCGCCCGCGTCCTGCACCTGAACGCAACCTCGTTCGGCGGAGGCGTCGCCGAAATCCTCAACAGTTTCATCCCCCTCCTCCGCGACTTGGGCGTCGACGCCGAATGGCGCGTGATGCAAGCCTCCGCCGAGTTCTTCAACGTCTCCAAGAGTATGCACAACGCCCTCCAGGGTATGTACATTCCCTGGAACAAGGCGATGGCCGACCTCTGGCGCGAGACTAATGCCGCCAACGCCGAAACGCTCGACGGCGCCTACGACTTCGTCTACGTCCACGACCCCCAGCCCGCCGGCGTCCTCGCGCATCTCCGCGAACGCGACCCGGACGCGCTCGGCGCCAAGTGGCTCTGGCGATGCCACCTCGACACCACCGACGCTCTCCCCGAAGTCTGGAACTTCCTCAAAGGCTACGTCTCCGGCTACGACGCCCTCGTGTTCACGCTCCCCGAATACGTCAAGGAGCCCATACCCGGCCCGCTCCTCGAGATCATCTGGCCCGCCATAGACCCCGCCAGCGCCAAAAACTCGGAGATACCCGCGCCCGTCGTGCGCGACATCCTCGCCCGGTACGAGATCGACCCGGACCGGCCCATCATCGCCCAAATCTCGCGCTTCGACCCGTGGAAAGACCCGCTCGGCGTCCTCGACGTCTACCGCATCCTCAAAGAGCGGCGCCCCGGCCTCCAACTGCTGATGGTCGCGGCGATGGCCAACGACGACCCCGAAGCATGGTCGTTCTACGAGCGCATCGTCCGCAAAGCGGGCGAGGACTTCGACATTCACGTGCTCACCAATCTCAACGGCGTCGGCAATCTGGAGGTCAACGCCTTCCAGCGCGCCGCCGACGTGCTGCTGCAAAAGTCCATCCGCGAGGGCTTTGGGCTCGTCATATCGGAAGCCCTATGGAAGGCGAAGGCTCTCGTCGGCAGCGAGGCCGGCGGCATTCCGCTCCAACTGGACTACGGGCGCGCCGGCGCAATCGCCGGAACCACGCAGGAGTTCGCGGACGCCATCGGCGGCCTCCTCGACGACCCCGGCGCGCGCAAGCGGCTTGGCCGCGCGGGCAAAGAGCGCGTCCGCGACCAATTCCTCACCACGCGCCTCCTGAACGACCACCTCCGCCTGATGGGCGCGCTCGCCAACGGCGCCCCCGCGCCGTCTCCAACGAAGTCCTTTGCCCGGCGGCGGCGCGGCGCCGTCTCCGGCAGAAGCGCATAGCCTATCGCCTGACCGCGCCCCGTCCACGCCCCACAACCGTCGTTCCCGCGTAGGCGGGAATCCCGCCCCCTCGCCCGCGCCGCCGCTAGGCGGCGGCGCCCTCAATCCCCTACGATACGCTCTATGAAAGCCGTCGTCCTAGACGCGCCCGGGCCTGAGCCGTCCCTGCGCGACGCGCTGCTCCCCGACCCTGCGCCCGGCCCCGGCGAGGCGCTGCTGCGCGTCGAGGCGTGCGGCTTCTCCCATCACGACGCGCTCATTATGGAGGGCGTCCTCCGGCGGGGCGTCACTCTTCCCCGCGCGCTCGGCCACGAGGCCGCAGGCGTCGTCTGCGCCGTCGGCGAGGGCGCGGACCCCCGACTCCTCGGCGAGCGCGCCGCCGTTATCCTCGGCGAAATCGGACACCGGCGCGACGGCGGATTCGCCGAAATGCTCACCGCGCCCGCCGATTCCCTCATTCCGTTGCCTGCGGACATGGACGCCGCGAGCGGCGCGCTGCTCGTCTCGCCTGCCGGCGTCGCGCTCAAGGCGCTGGAGGTCTGCGGTCTCGCCGAAGGCCAAACGCTCGTCGTCACCGGCGTCAGCGGCGGAGTAGGGGGACTTGCCGCGCAAGCCGCAGCCGCGCTCGGCGCCCGCGTCATCGGGATAACCGGCTTGCCGGAGAAAGCGCGCCGCTTGCAGGGCGAGCCCTGGCTCCACGCCGTTCTCCTTGACGACGAGCCATGGGGGGAGGCCGTCGCCGCGCTCACGGACGGCGAAGGCGCGGACGCCGCGCTCGACGCGACGGGAACTGCGCTCGGACGCCTCGCTGCGTCGCTCCGGCGCGGGGGGCGCATTGCGCTCGTCGGGCAGGTGGAGCGGAGCGGCGCCCCGTTCGCCCCAGCCGAGGCCGTCTTCCGCGAACTCTCGATCATAGGCAGCCTCGGCGCGGAGCGCCGCCACGCGGAGCGCGCTATGCAATTGATGCGGGATGGGCTAGTCGCTCCCGTCATTCACGATGCGCTCCCGCTGTCCGCTGAGTCCGTCGCCTCCGCTTACCGCGCGCTCAAGCGCCGCGAGGTCTACGGGCGCATCGTTCTGCGTCCGTAGGCGGTCTCGCCCGGCGCGGGCGGCTGGGCCGCGCCCTTTATGCGCCGGCGCAAGCGCCGCATTCCCTCTCCCGACAGAGACCTCGCATTGACCTGCCGTCATTCCCGCGAAGGCGGAATCTCGTATCCCGCCTTCCCCCAGCGCCTCACCTCCCGACCGCGAACTCCGCGCTCCATATCTCCCCAACGCCGCCTACGTACTGCCCCGTCCGTATGGACGCGACGACGTACTCCGGCAGAGGAACCCGCGCCGCGCATCGTCCATCGAACAGCGCCCCGTTCGGAAAGAAATCGAAGTCCAAGTTGTCGAACCCGCTCTCTCTCCGCTCCTCAGGCAAATCGGCGACTTGCTCCGGCCTGATATGCAAGAAGAACTTGGCGTCCGTATCCGACTGCGCGCACGGCTCTTTGACGTAGACCAACGCCCCGTCCGATAGGTAGACGTCGAACGCGCCCTGCGCCAGCGGCTCGCCGGATACGGCGGCATCATACGCCAAGCGGTAGGGTTCGGCGTTCAACGCGAACCCTGCTCTCCACTCCCCGCCGCCCTCTATGGATTGCCCCGTCCGAATGGACGCGATGGGGTAGTCCGGCAAGGGGAAGAACGCGACGCATCCGCCGTCCACGAACGCGCCGTACTTGTGGAAATAGAGTCCGAACCACTCGTAGCCCTGTCTCCGCAGGGCCTCCGGCAAGTCCTCCGCCCGCTCCGGGTGCGCGATCAGTTCGAACGGCTGCTCCGTATCGAGCGGATCGCACGCATCGTTGACGTAGACCAACTCGCCGTCCGCCAGGTAAACGTCATACTCGGCGCTCGCCAGCAGACGCCCTTGCTCTCTCGCCCGCCGCGCTTTCTCCCGCGCCTCGCCGGCGTCCAGCAGTTCCGGCTGCGGCCAGCGCAACTCGAAATCGGCGACGGGGTACGCCGGAAGAGGGAGCGACGCGACGCACTTGCCGTCGAAGTGCGCCCCGTAGTCCGCCAGCCAAAAACTGCGCGGCTCGAACGTCTCGCCGCGCCGCCAGGGCGGCAGGTCGGCGGGATCGACGGGAAACGCGCGCGCGGTCAACCATCCCCGCCTCTCCACGAACGCCGGAGCGCACGGCTCCATCACGAGCGCCAGCGCCCCGTCAATGCGATGGACGTCGAACGCGCCGTCAACCGCAGGCTCCCGCCCGTGGACAGATTCGTAGACGCTGCGGAGGTTGTCCTGCGACTCAACGGTCCACAGCGTGTTCCCGTAGACTTCCACCCGATGCAATTCGCGGGCGGAGCGCGCCCACGACATAGCGGGTCGTCCCGGAGCGGTAGTGAACGGAGCCGCGTTGGCCAAGCGTTCACGCGCGGACTCCGGCAGAACCAGCGCATTCTCGACAACCCAGGATGAGCGGTTCGCCGTTCCCAGGCGCGGCCCGTCCGAAGATTGCGCCGAACGCATGACAACCCATTCGAGTCCCTGCCGGATCGTATGATCCCAATAGGCCATCGAGTATTGCGAGCGCAGATGATCCGGCGCAACCCTGTCCACGAAGAAAGTGAAATAGGTCTGCTGGTTCGGATGGATCAACGCCATCGAAATGACCGTCGCCGCGAATCCCGCGCCAGCCGCCCCGTAGACCGCTATTCGCGCCCTTCCGCCGAGCGCGCTAGCCATCCACCGGAGCCCCAACGCGGATAGCAGCGCGAACGGCGCCCACAGAAAGTACGTCTGCCGCCAGCCGTTGTAGATGTTGCCGCCGGGCAGCATCACCGCCAAGACAGGCAGCGCGAAGCAGGCGACGAGCAGCAGCGCGAACCGCAGCCTTCCGCTCCGCAGCGCGTTGCGCGGAGCCCGAGCCGCATGGACGAGGACGCTTGCGGCCCCGACGGCTCCCAGCAGCAGCGCGAACGGCGGACTCGTGATGGAGAACCAGACCGGCAAATACTCGACGGGGAAGCCGTCGCTGTGATACAATGTTCCGCGAAACAGTTCCGAGACGACGTTGGGATGATTGGAGAGCGTCGTCCACCACTCCGCCGCGCGCCCGATCGGGTCGCCCCATAGATACGGCAGCAACGCGTAGACGGTTAGCGCGCCGGCAAACGCGAATCCCCCGGTCGTAAGAAGAATGCGCTTGCGCTCCGCCCAGCCCGACGCCAGCGCGAAGTCCAGCGCTCGCAGCGCGGGAACCGCCGCAAGCAGAACGACGCCCATAATGCGGAGATTCACCAGCAGCCCAACCCCAACGCCCAGCAGAACGAACGCGGAAACCTTGTCCCTTCTGAACGCCCGATGCGTCAGATAGAGCGCGATGACGAACATCACGAGGAACGGAATGTCTTTGCTGTTGAAGAACGAATGCGCGTAGAGGCGCGGATGCAGCAGAAACAGCAGCATCGCCGCAAGGGCAAGCAACCGGCTGCCGGACAGCCGGAGGGCCAGCAGGTAGGCGAAGAGTCCGCCTGCGAGAAAGAGCAGGCGAGAGTGCAAATGCCGGCTTATATGGACTGCGCGCGGGGCGTCGTCTATGCCGAACGCGCGCTCGATCAGCGGAAGAGGCGCCTCGAACGCCATACCGTAGAACTTCTCATGGTCTACATAGAGCCCGCTTGTGAAAGCGCCGAAGTCGCCGTCCGTGAGATAACGCAGACTCGCCTCGGCGGTTTGCCGGTGAACGAACTCATCCCAGTGAGCGCCGTAGTCGTCGAGAACGGCGAGCCCCGCGATAAGAAACAGCGCAAGCCCAAGCAGCGCGCCCCAGTGCGGCGCGAGCGCTCTCATAGCGGAACCCCGGCGAAAATTCGGGGGGGGGGTATGTCGTAGCAGCATCATTATTCCATCATTCGCCCTGCCGGCCTAGCGATGAGTTGCGCTCTGGTGTCGGCTTCGTTGCGGGACATCGGCGGTAGGATACGCGATTCGGGGGCGCGGGCAGGCGCGCCGCCGCGCTACGCAAGGCCATGCTGCGCGAACCATTCGACGGCTTCGCGGAAGGCTTGGCGGACGGGCGTTTGGGGCAGCCCGAGTTCGCGGACGCTGCGGCTGGGGTCAACCCACATACGCTGGGAGGCCATTTGCGCGGCTTCCGTCGGGATGGGAGGCGGGCGGCGGAGCGCTCCGGCGACGGCGGCGGTTGCGCGGGCGGCGGCGAGCGCGGCGGCGCGGGGGACGCGAAGGCGCGGCGCGGGGAGGCCGGTGATCGCGGAGAGGATGCGGAGCGCCTCGGCGAGCGTGAGGTTGCCGTCGGCGTTCCCCAGCAGGTAGCGGCCTCCCGGCGCGCCGCGCTCCAGCGCGAGGAGGTGCCCCTCGGCGACGTCGCGCACGTGGACGAAATTGAGGCCGGTATCCACGTAGGCGGGAAGGCGTCGGCGCATAAAGTCCAGCGTGATTTTGCCCGTGGGCGTGGGCTTCTCGTCGCCGGGGCCTATAGGCGCGGTGGGGCAGACGGTGACGATGGGGGCGCCTTGCGCGGCCATTCGCCGGACGACGCGCTCGGCCTCGAACTTGGAGCGTTTGTAAGGGCCGCGCATCGCCTCGGGCCCGGCGAGGTCGCGCTCGTCGGCGAGGCGGTCGTCGGAGAAGGCGGAGCCGCCGACGGTGCCGGTGTAGACGATCCGCTCGACTCCGGCGGCGAGCGCTTGGCGGAGGACGTTGCGCGTTCCGCCGACGTTGACCTCGCGCATCAGCGCGGCTTTCGCGGGATCGAACGTGTAGAGCCCGGCGATATGGAGGAGCGCGCCGCAGCCGTCGAGGGCGGAGCGGACGGCTATGGGGTCGCGCGCGTCGCCCTCCGCGACGATGACGGGATGGTCGGGCAGGCGGTAGGTTTGGGGGTCGCGGACGAGCGCGACGACCTCGTAGCCTCGGGCCGCGGCGGCGGCCGCCGCGTGGCGACCGATGAAGCCGGACGCTCCGGTTACGAGGATGCGCGTCACGGGCGCTCCGGCTGGGCGGCGAGGATGGCGTCGGCGGCGCGGCGGAGGCTGCGGGCGGCTTTTCGGGCGCGGAGCGCGAGGAGGAGCATGCCGGCGGCCTCGCGGGGGTTGGCGGCGGCGCGGAACGCGCGCGCCCGTTCGTCGTGTCCGCGTGCGGCGGCGATTTCGGCGGCGAACGGCGGGAGCGCGAAGTCGGCCTCGTCGATCACGGCGCGGACGGCGACGATGGGGACGCCGCGCTCGGCTGCGGCCTCGGCGATGCGGCGCCCCTCCATATCCACGACGGCGGCGCCGGATGCGGCTCGCGCGCGGCGCTTGGCGGCGGGCGTAAGGAGGGGCGCGTCGACGGTGAGGAGCGCGCCGGAGGGGTAGGTTCCCGCTTTCGCGGGAATGACGCGGCCCGATGATTCATCGTGGAGACGGGGCTGCGCCCCGTCAATGCTTCGCTCATCTCCTGTCGCCAGTACCCTCTCCCCCGCCCTCTCCCCTTGTAGGAGACCTTTGCATAACCCCGCCGCCCCGTCCGCAGTACCCTCTCCCGCCGCGTTCGCGGCGTCCTCTCCCCTTATAGGGAGAGGGGGATTCGGCGCTTGCGCGCCTCTGGATTCCGGCCTACGCCGGAATGACGGTATGTTATGCAAAGGTCTCTGTAGGGAGAGGGGGGCGGGCGGGGCTAGAGGGGGCGCGTCGGCGTAGAGGAAGGCGTCGGCGACGATGAGGGCGCCGGGGCGGAGGGCGGGGTCGAGGGCGCCTGCGAAGCCAAGCGAGACGACCAGGGAGCATGGGGCGGCGTCCAGGAGGGCGGCGACGCGCTCTCCGGCTTCGCGCCCGATTCCGCAAAGGGCAATTCGAGCGCGGTCGTCCGTCTCGCGCTCGATCTCGCGTTCGGCGGCGTAGGCGTCTTCATCGCGTTCTGTTTCGCGAATAGGGGCGCGGGCGTTCTCTTCGCGTTTCGCTGCGGAGAGGGAAGAGCGGGCGTTCGTTTCGCGCAGGCCGCCGAGTTCGCGCTTCGTGGGGGCGACGATGAGGATGGCGGGGGAGGTCATTGCCGGGCGCGGCGGCGCTGGAAGGATTCGAAATGCTTGCCGGTCGCCGTGTCGCGTCCGGTGAGGCGGACGGCGGTTAGGGCGGAGTAGGGCAGGGAGAGGTCGCGGCCGGTGGCGGTTTCGAAGAGTTGGACGCTTGCGCCGTCGCGGTTGTAGAGATAGCCGGTGATCTCGGCGCCGTCCGCCGTCGTGAGGGTTACGTCGCCGCGGAAGCGGAAGGCGCGCTCGATGAGATCGGCGACGGGGGCGCTTTCGCCGCGTCTCTCTTCTTCCGTGGCGGAAGGCGATGCTATGCGCTCGTTCATAGGGATCATCGTAGCACGATGGGGGTGGGGCGAGGGGTAGGTTCCCGCTTTCGCGAGAATGACGGGGCGCCCGGGGGATCTATGGAGACGGGCTTGCGCCCGTCTGTGGCGCTGGGGCGCCGAATGGATTCCGGCCTACGCCGGAATGACGGTAGAGGGGAAGCGGCGCGGGGGTAGGTTCCCGCTTTCGCGGGAATGACGAGGCGCCCGGGGGATCTATGGAGACGGGCTTGCGCCCGTCTGTGGCGCTGGGGCGCCGAATGGATTCCGGCCTACGCCGGAATGACGGTAAGGGTGGGGAATGACGGGACGCTACGCGCCCCGTCCGCAGTACCCTCTCCCGCCGCGTTTGCGGCGTCCTCTCCCCTATAGGGAGAGGGGGAATTCGGCGCTTGCGCGCCTCAATGGGGCGAGATTCCCGCTTGCGCGGGAATGACGGTCATGGGCGGGCGGCTGGCGAGGCTTGTTGAGGGTGGGCGAAGGTCTATTTAGAGCCTGCCGGAGAGCGTGGCGGCTGCGGCGTCGCGGAGGCCGCGCCAGGTGGCGAACGTCGCGTGGACGGCGGCGGGCTCGTAGCCGGAGTGCACCATGCAGTCGGCGCATTGAGGGTTGCCGCTGGCGCGCCCGTACTCCTCCCACGGGGTCTCGTCCATCAGTTGGCGGAAGGTCGGGGCGTAGCCGTCTTGCAGGAGGTAGCAAGGGCGCTGCCATCCGAAGATGGTGTAGAGGGGGTTGCCCCAGGGCAGGCATTCGAACTCGCGCTTGCCCATCAGGAACTGCAGGAAGAGGGGGGACTGGTTGAACCGCCAGCGCTTCTTCTTGCCGGCGAGCGCTTGGGCGAAGAGTTCGCGGGTTTTCTCGCGCTCTAGGAAGGAGTTTTGGTCGGGCGCGTTCTCGTAGGAGTAGCCCGGGGAGATCATCATTCCTTCGACGCCGAGGTCCGTCATCGCGTCGAAGAAGTCGCGGACGCGGGCGGGCTCGGACGCGCTGAAGAGCGTGGTGTTGGTGGTTACGCGGAAGCCGCGGCGTATGGCGTCGCGTATGGCGTCGGTCGCTATGTCGTAGACGCCGGCGCGGCAGACGGACGCGTCGTGCTCCTCGCGGAGGCCGTCCATATGGACGCTGAAGGTGAGGCGCTTGGAGGGCGCGAACACGCCCTCGGCCAACTTTTCGCTCAGCAGCAGGGCGTTCGTGCAGAGGTAGACGTATTTCTTGCGGCGGACGAGTTCCTTGACGAGTTCGCCGATATGGGGATAGAGGAGCGGCTCGCCGCCGGGGATGCTGACGATGGGGGCGCCGCACTCCTCGACGGCGGCGAGGCATTGCTCGACGGAGAGGGCGCGCTTGAGGACATGCGGGGGATACTGGATCTTGCCGCATCCGGCGCAGGCGAGGTTGCAGCGCAGGAGGGGCTCCAGCATTAGGACAAGCGGATAGCGCTCGCGGCGCCTGACGCGCTGCTTGAGCACGTAGGCGGCGACCGTCCAAGCCTGCGACGCGGGCACGCCCATAGGGAATTGTCCTCCTGCGCTGGGCGATGATTGTAGCAAAGCCGCCTCGCCCGCCGTCAGGCTTGGGGAGTAGACTATGATGCGTCCGGCGGATGGCGAGGCTCGGCGACATTGGAAGGAGCGGAAGAGATGGCGTTGTACGAATACCGCTGCTCGGACTGCGGCGAGGAGTTCGAGCGGCGCAAGCCGATGAGCGAGGCGGACAGCCCGGCGGAGTGTCCGTTGTGCGGTAAGGAGGCGGGGCGTCTGCCGTCGGTGTTCGCGTCGAAAGAGGGCTACACGCTGCGCGTGCCTCGGAGCGGGGCGTTCCGCTCCGGTCAGGGAAATCAGGGATAGGCCGCGGCCTCCAGGAGCATGGGATGGTTACGAAATCCGAACTGACGGTCATCGAGGTCGAGATCAAGCAGATGCGGGGGGAACTGGCCTCGCTTCGGGCGCAGGTCGCATCGCTGCAGAGCGAGGTGGACGCGCTCAAGGCGACGGGGAAGTAGAGCGGATTTCCGCGTTCGCGGGAATGATGGCCCCCCCTAGAAGGGGAGAGGACGCCGCGAACGCGGCGGGAGAGGGTACTGCGGACGGGGCGCAACGCGCCGCATCATTCCATCCTCCTTGCCGTCATTCCTGCGTAGGCAGGAATCCATTCGGCGCCACGGCGCCACAGACGGGCGTAGCCCGTCTCCTCAATCCCCAGGGGCCGCGTCATTCCCGCGAAAGCGGGAACCTACCCCACCCTCTTGCGCGAACGCCCCTTCCCTGCGCTGCGACGGACCCCGCCCCGCCGCCAAAAGCGCGCGGAGCGCGTTAGGCTTCGTCCGTCCATTGCGCCGCGCATCGCATGCGCGTATCGTTAGGGTATGCGCGTCGTATTTTCCCGCCGGAGCGCCTCCCGCCCCGCACCGCCCCTCGACGGCCCCGCCGTCCGCGTCGAGGCGCTCGCCAAACGCTTCGGCGACGCGCAAGCCGTCGCCGGCGCCTCCTTCGAGGCCGCCCGCGGAAGCATGACGGCGCTCCTCGGCCCTAGCGGATGCGGCAAAACCACTATCCTCCGCCTCATCGCGGGCTTCGAGGCGCCCGACGCCGGCAGCGTGTCGGTGGACGGCGCGGTCGTCGCGTCGCCTACCTCGTTCACGCCGCCGGAGCGCCGCCGCGTCGGAATGGTCTTTCAGGACTACGCGCTCTTCCCGCACCTCACGGTCCGAAAAAACGTCGCGTTCGGCGTTCCGCGGGGAGAGGGGCGCGACCGCGCCGTGGACGCCGCGCTCGACCTCGTCGGCGTTCGCCCGGAGGCCGAGCGCCTGCCTCACGAACTCTCCGGCGGGCAGCAGCAGCGCGTCGCCCTCGCCCGCGCGCTCGCGGCCAAGCCGAGCGTCGTGCTGCTCGACGAGCCGTTCTCGAACCTGGACGCCGACCTGCGGCAGCGCGTCCGCGGCGAGACGCGCCGGATCCTCCGCGAGGCCGGCGCGACCGCCGTATTCGTGACGCACGATCAGGACGAAGCGTTCGCCCTCGCCGACGCCGTCTGCATTATGCTGCGCGGCGCCGTCGTCCAATGCGGCCCGCCGGAGGACGTATGCCTCTCGCCCGTTTCGCTGGAGGCGGCGCGATTCCTCGGCGCGGCCAACATCCTCGACGGCGAGCGCGTCGGCGGAAGCGTGGCGTGCGCGTTGGGAACGCTGCGCGTCGCCAACGCCGGCGCCCTTGACGGCGCCGTCAAAGTCTCCGTTCGCCCCGAAACGATCCGCCTGCGTCCTGAGAGGGGCCCGACGGTCGAGGCGGAAGCGACGTCCGTCGAGTTCCGGGGCGCCTACAAGGCCGTCTTTCTGCGCCTCGCTTGCGGCGCGGAGGTCATGTCCATCGTGGGCGTGGGCGCGGGCGTTCCCATAGAGGCAGGCGAGCGGCTGCGGATTGGCGTCAACGGCCCGGTCGCCGTCTTCCCGCCGGAGCAGCGCTCCGGTTAGCGGAACTTTTGCATAACCCGCCGCCTGCCTGCGTAGCAAGGAATCCAGTCGGGCGCATAAGCGCCGCATTCCCCCTCTCCCTATAGAGTCCTTTGCATAACCCTCGCATCAGCGCGATCGGCAGTTCCGCGCCCCCGGAATCAGCCATTCAACCGCCCAAATCCCCCGATAACGGCCTCCACCTCCCCTGCTCGCCCCCAATTTAGGGGCTTCGCAGGGCCTCGTACCCCCAACGGGCGCAATACGCCCCTACCCATGCACAGCGCAACCCTCTCTCAACCCGTCCGCGCGCCGCAGGTTGTACGCCAGCGCCTTGAACAACGCCTCCGCCTCGTTCCTCATTAGCCCCATGTACCGAACCCGCCAGTACCCATAGCTGCGCTTCAGCGTCCCAAACACCTGCTCCACCGGCGCCCGAACCTTCGACAGCAGCCCGTTCCGCCGCCGCTGCCAATGCGGCAGCTCCGTCTGATGCTTATGCCCCCGATGCATGATCCGATCCTTCACGCCCTGCGCCCGCAGACGCTCACGACGCTCCTTCGACTCATACGCCTTGTCCGCGTACACCGCCTCTTCGTCCCCCATGATCAGCGCGTCCGCAACATCCGTGTCCGCAACGTTCGCAGGCGTGAACTCAACCCCGCGCACCAGCCCTGACCCCGCGTCCATCCCTATGTGCATCTTGTAGCCGAAATGCGACTTCTTCCCCTTCTTCGTCCACGCGGCGTCGGGGTCCGTTCCGCTCCGCGCTCCAGCCTCCGAATGCGGGCGCCGCGCCTGCGCCTCGATGATCGTCGCGTCGATCAGCGTTCCGCGCTTCACCAGCATGCCCTTCGCCTCCAACTGCCGATTCACTTCCGCGAACAGCGCCCGCGCCAGCCCCCGCTCCGTGATCTTCTTCCGAAACCGGCTGATCGTCGAGTGGTCGGGAACCGCGTCCGTCAGCGTGAGCTCCGCGAAGCGGCGGAACGACAGCCGGTCTTGGAGCGCCTCCTCCATGCCGACGTCGGAGGAGTCGTACCACTGCTGGAGGACGATGATCTTGACCATCGTGATCGGGCGGTAGGCGGGCCGTCCTTCGGGCGCGGCGTGGACATCGTCGAGTAGGGCTGCGACTTTGGGCCAATCGATGAGGCGGTCGATGCGGTCGAGTCTGTCGTTGCGGCCTGCGTTGAAAGGGAGGAAGGCGTCGATGAAGGAGGGGTCGCTGGCTTCGAGATGCATAGCAGTCTCCTCGCGGTTGCGGGTTGCGGTCATTGTGCGCGATTGCGGAAGGTTATGCAAAGGTCTCCTATAAGGGGAGAGGACGCCGCGAACGCGGCGGGAGAGGGTACTGCGGTTGGGGCGCAACGCGCCCCGTCATTCCCGCGAAAGCGGGAACCTACCCACCCCTATGCCCCCGCGCCCATCGCGGCTAGGAGGAGGCGCGGCGGGCGAGGACGGCCTGGACCGAGGCCAGCCGGGCGCGGACGGCGCGCATCTCCTTCGCGTTCGCGTTGACGAACGCCTGCGCGTCGCGCGCAGCCTTCTCCAAATCCTGCTCCTCGGCGGACATCCGGAGAGGCGTCCGGCCTCGCGTCAACTCGCGCACGACCGCGCCGACCGCGAACACGCGCTCCCGCAATTCGTTCGTCTCTTCCCCCGAACTCATCCGCCGGATTTCCTCCCTCGCCTCCCGCCGTCAGCCCGCCGCGACGGGCGCGCGGCTGCGGAGCGTCCGCCCCGGGAAGGCCCCCGTGTGCTCCCCGGCCTCCAGCAGAACCTCGCCGTTGACGATGGTGTAGTCCACGCCGACCGCCTTCTGGCGCAGGCGCGTCAGCCCGCCGGGAAGGTCGCTCACCTCGTCCGGCTCCTCCGCGGCGACGGTCTCCGGATCGAAGACGACGACGTCGGCGGCGTAGCCCGGGCGCAACAGGCCGCGGTCGTGCAGCCCGAAGAGCGACGCCTGCATAAACGACAATTTGCGGACGGCCTCCTCCAGCGAGAGCGCGCCCTCGTCCCGAACCCAGTGCCCCAGCACCAGCGTGCTGTAGCCGTAGCCCGCCTCGAACACCACGTGCGCCCCCGCGTCCGACAGCCCGATCACCGTGTGCGGGCTCGCCACGAGCCGCCCCATCACGCCGCCGTCCGCCCCCGACTGGCTGTTCTGCAGCCCCGTGCCCAGATCCTCGTCCAGCACGAGGTCGAGAAAGCCGTCGAGCATGTCCTTGTTCTGCGCCGCCGCCACCTGCGCGACGCTCATGCCCTTGTAGGCGGCGTTGCGCTCCTTCAGCGTCCGCGTGATGAAGATGCGCTCCCAGTTGATCGGCAGCGCCCCCGTCGGCAAGTCGCGCCCCTCGACCGCCTCCGCCCGCAGACGGCTCCGCGTCGCCGGGTCGCGGAACGCCGCCGCCTTCTCCTCGACCGACCCCAGCATCACCTCGCGCCACGCGGGAAGGCGGTCGAACACCTGCGCGTTCCGCATCGTGAACCGCTGCGCCGACGGACGCGGATTCACCACCGGGTACACCTGCCGCCCCTCGGCGATGCCGCGCTCCACGATCTCCATATGCGTCCGCCAGCGGTCGGGCTCGCTCGCGTTGTGCACGATCTGGTTGTAGACGACCGGCCGCTGCGACCGCTCGCCCAGTTTCGTGGCGAAGCCGTCACGGATCTCGAGCGGGTACGCCGCGCCGCACTGCACGACCCCGGCCCCGACGTCACGGAGCGCCCCCGCGAGTTCGTACAACTCGTCGACCGGCGGAACGATGCCCGGAATCGGGCGCCCAAGCAAGTCCATGTGCCCGCTGTTCCGGTTGAACGAAACGCCGAGCGCGCCCTGCCGCACGGAGTCGCGGACGAGGCTCTTCATCTCCTCCATTTCGGCGGGAGTCGCCTCGGCGCGCTGATGGGCGTCGTCGCCCATAACCCATCTGCGGACGGCGGAGTGCCCCACGAGCGCGCCCGCGTTCACGCCCAGCCGCCGGTCGAGATAGTCCAGGTAGCCCCCGAACGTCGTCCACTCCCACGGAATGCCCGCCTGCAGGCTCTCCATCGGAATCGCCTCGACCCGCGAGAGCATCATCGCAAGCGCGTCGTGGTCGTCGGGCTTGACCGGCGCGAGCGTGAGCGAGCAGTTGCCGAAGATGACGGACGTGACGCCGTGCTGCGGAGAGAACGTGCAGAGCGGGTCCCACGTCGCCTGCGCGTCGAAGTGGCAGTGATTGTCGATGAAGCCGGGGGCGACGACGCGCTCCTCCGCGTCGATCTCGCGGCGCGTCGGACCGGAGAGGCGCCCCATGTCCGCCACGCGCCCGTCCACGACGCCGACGTCGGCGTGGAACGACGGCATTCCCGATCCGTCGGCGACTCGGCCGTTCCTGATCAGCAGGTCGTACATCGCGCGCCCTCCTCGCTGGCGTCTGGGGGCAAGCCTACGCCTCCGCGCCGCGCAGGGCAAGCGGCGTGGAGGGGACGGGCGACGCTTCGCTGTCGAAGGCAAGGATGCGCTCGGCGAAGGCGACGGCGAAGAGGCGCTCCGCCGCTTCGGCCAGCCATCGCCGACGCGTTCCTTCGGGCAGCACGGCGATTCCCGCCCGGCCCTCCGCTTCGGTGATGGCGGTGGTGAACAGCGTGTTCGCCGGATGCCCGTCCGCCCAAGCGAGAACTTCCGGCTGCGGGCGCTCCGCATCAACTCCGATACGACGTTCGTGTCAAGGACGATCATCGGCGCGCAAGCGCCATAGACGGGCGCCACGCGCCGTCTCCCGTGACCCCAGGCGCCCCGTCATTCCCGCGCAAGCGGGAGCCTACCCCATTTGAAGCGCGCAAGCGCCGAAGCGCCCCCTTTGACAATCCGCGCCCGGAGCGCTAGCGTTCGCGCCGTCGAGCGGAACGCGGACGGCAAGGAGGCTCGCTATGCCGGTCATAGACTCCGACGCGCACGTGGTCGAGACGGAACGCACCTGGGACTATATGGACCCGGGCGACGAGAAGCGCCGCCCCCAAGTCGTGGACGACGGCACCGGAGCGCTCTTCTGGAAGATCGACGGCAAGATCCGCTCCCGCGCCCGCGGGCCCGTCGCCGCGCAAGGGCTCTCCGCCAAGGTCGCCCGCAATATGGTCACCGACGACGCCAAGCGGTATATGGAGGACATCCCCGGCCGCGTCGCCCATATGGACGAGTTGGGCATCGACGTCCAGGTGCTCTACCCCACGATGTACATCGGGCGAATGTGCGACGACCCGGACACGGAGGCCGCGCTCGCCCGCAGTTACAACCGCTGGCTCGCGGACATCTGGGAGGAGAGCGGCGGGCGCCTCCGCTGGACGTCCATCATTCCCCTCGCCACGATGGACGAGGCGCTGGAGCAACTGCGCTGGTCCGCCGACCACGGCGCCTGCGGCGTCACGATGCGGACGATCGAGGACGAGCGCCTGCTGATCGACGAGTACTTCCACCCCGTCTACGAAGAGGCCGCCCGCCTCAACCAGCCCATCGCCGTGCACATCGGCAACTCCAACGCCTACATCCGCGGGCTTATGGCGAAGGACGGCATCGGCGGAACGTTCGGCGGCCTCCGCCTTATGTCCGTCGCGTCGTTCCACCAACTCGTCACGACGGAGACGCCGAAGAAGTTCCCCAGCCTCCGGTGGGGCTACATCGAGGCGAGCAGCCAGTGGCTTCCCTACGCCATTCACGACCTCCGCCGCAGGCTGGAGACGCGGGGCCGCGAACTCGAGGAAGACGTGCTCGGAGCGTACAACATCTGGGTGACGGCGCAAACGGACGACAACCTGCCGGAAGTGCTGCGGTACGTCAACCACCGCCATCTGCTCATCGGGACGGACTACGGCCACCAGGATCAGTCGAGCGAGATTGAGGCGCTGCGGATCATCCGCGAGGAGGGCGGCGTCCCCGCGGAGGTCGTGGACGACATCCTGGGGCGGAACGCGCTGGAGTTCTACGGTATCTCCGTCTAGGGGCGCGCCTTCCTATCTCCTGACGCGCGGAGCGGTCTTGCGCCGTCCCCCCCGCCCGCCCCCGCCCCCGCGCGGCGCGATGCGCTAGAATCCCGCCCGCGCCGCTTGCGCGCGCAAGGAGGGACGCCGCGATGAAAGCCGCCGTGATGCAGGACATCGACCAGGACCTCGCAATTGAAGACTTCCGCGACCCGCTCGTGGAGGACGACGACGTGCTGCTGCAGGTGTCCGCCTGCGGCGTCTGCCACACCGACCTCAAGGTGCAGGACGGCTCCATCCCCACCAGCCTGCCCGCCGTGCTGGGGCACGAGGTCTCCGGCGTCGTCGCGGGCGCGGGCAAGAATCAGCGCGAGCATTTCAAGGAAGGCGACCGCGTCACCGTCGGCATGCGCTTCCGCTGCGGGCGGTGCGAGTTCTGCATAACAGGGCTGCCGAACCTCTGCCAGCAAATGCCGCTCGGCTCCCCCTACGTCAGGCCGAACGGCGCGGAGGTGACGCGCTGGAACGTCGGGGGCTTCACGCAAACGCTCTCCGTGCCCGCCTATATGGTCTTTCACCTGCCGGACGGCGTTGGCCTCGAGGAGTCCAGCATCGTCGGCTGCCGCGTGACGACCGCCTACAACGCCGTGAAGAACGGCGCGCAACTCGCCCCCGGCGAGTCCGCGATGGTGATCGGCTGCGGCGGCGTCGGCCTGAACATCATTCAGATGCTGCGGCTGTTCGGCGCCTACCCCATCGTCGCCGTCGATGTCGTCGGAACCAAGTTGGAGGCGGCGCTCTCCTACGGCGCGACGCACGTCGTCAACGCCTCGTCCGAGGACCCCGTCGAGGCGACGGTGGAGATCACGAAAGGCGGGGCGCGCAAGACGTTCGAGGCGATCGGCAACCCCGCGACCGCCGACCAGATCGTGCGGGCGACGCGCCCCACCGGAACGGCGACCGTCGTCGGCGCGATGCCCCCCGGCCCGATCACGATCAACGATTCGCGCTTCCCCTTCAAGGAGATCAAAGTGACAGGGGTGGCGATGCGCCGGACGAGCGACGTCACCGAGGTGCTCGACCTCGTGGCGCAGGGACGCATCGAGTTGGGCTCGTTCATCACGAAACGCTACGGATTCGAGCAGATCAACGAGGCGATTGCGGACGTGCACCACGGCGACGTGCTGATGGGCGTCACGATCTGGAACTAGCCGGGCGCGGACGATGCGCGGAATCGCAAAAGAGACCTTGCGTAAACCTGACGTCATTCCGGCGTAGGCCGGAATCCAGAGGCGCGCAAGCGCCGAATCCCCCTCTCCCTAGAAGGGGAGAGGACGCCGCGAACGCGGCGGGAGAGGGTGCTCTGGGAGGGACGGGGGCAGGCAAGGTCTACGGAAAGGAGAGAGCCGATGACGCAAGCGTTTAGGGCGCGGGAGGCGGGCGCGGCGAGCGCGGCGGAGGAGCATCGCGCGTTCCTGGAGCCGACGCCGAAGCGCATTCGCGCCGTCTTCGGCGGCGAGACGATCGCGGACACGACGAGCGCCGTCATTATGCACGAGACGCGCCATCAGCCCGTGTACTACCTCCCGACGCGCGACGTCCGATGGGAGTTCCTCGAGGAGACGGCGCACTCGTCGCGCTGACCAATCAAGGGAGACGCCCAGTACTGGAGCGTCAAGGTCGGCGAGCGCGTCGAGGAGAACGCGGTCTGGCGCTACCCGGAGCCGCTCGAGGGCTGCGTGGACGCGCGGGACTACGTCGGGCTCTACTGGGGCAAGATGGACGCCTGGTTCGAGGAGGAAGAGGAGGTCTTCACGGGGCCGAAAGACCCGTACACGCGGATCGACTGCCTTCGGAGTTCCCGCCGCGTCAGGGTCGAGGTCAACGGCGCGGTCGTCGCGGAGACGAGCGCGCCCGTGCTGCTGCTGGAGACGGGGCTTCCGCATCGCTACTACATCCCCGGCGCCGACGTTCGCATGGAGGCGCTGCGTCCGAGCGGGCGCGTCGTTGGGTCGCCGTACAAGGGCGAGGCGGAGATGCTCCACGTCGAGGCGGGCGGCGCGACGGTCGAGAGCGCCGCGTGGACGTACCGCTATCCGACGGCGGAGGCGGCGAAGATCGCGGGCTACGTCTGCTTCGCGCAAGGCAAGGCGGACGTCTACGTGGACGGCGCGCTCGAGCCGAAGCCGTCCACCCGCTGGGATTAGGGACTCGAACGGAAGAGGTCGGCGGCGGGTGAGGGCGCGGGCGGTGCGGGGGGAGGATTGGGGGCGAGGCGCGACGCGCCCCGTCATTCCCGCATAGGCGGGAATCTCGCATCCCCGTCGCGCGGGGCGAGGCCTGCCTGGGCTTGCGCGGCGCGTGGATGTGTTCCAGTAGGTTCCCGCTTTCGCGGGAATGACGTGGGGCGGGGGATCAGGGGAGACGGGGCGCCCCGCGCCCCGTCTGTGGCGCTGGCGCGCCGAATGGATTCCTGCCTACGCAGGAATGACGGTAGGGTGGGGGGGAATGACGGGGCGCGGGTTGCGCCCGACCGCAGTACCCTCTCCCGCCGCGTTCGCGGCGTCCTCTCCCCTTGTAGGGAGAGGGGGAATTAGGCGCTTGCGCGCCTCAATGGGGCGGGATTCCCGCCTACGCGGGAATGACGGTCATGGGCGCGCGACGGGCGGCAAGGCGACGCATTGCGCGAGGCTCATTATGGGCTGACGGGGCGGCAGGCGATGCGTCCGGGGCGGTGCCCCGGACGTGGCGGGCGCGCCCTACAGCCCGACGATGTTCCCCTCCGCGTCCACGTCGAGCGCGCGGGGCGTTTTGGGCAGGCCGGGCATCGTCACGATGTTTCCGGCGACCGGGTACACGAAGCCCGCCCCCGTCGAGGCGCGGACGTCCGATATCTCGAACGTGTAGCCGGACGGGCGGTTCTTGAGCGACGAGTCGTGCGATATGGAGAGCGGCGTTTTCGCCATGCAGACGGGCAGGCCGCCGAGCCCCTGCCGCTCGAAGCCGTCGAGCCGCCGCGACGCCTCCGGGCTCCACCGGACGTCCGCGGCGCCGTAGACGGTCTTGGCGAGCGCGAGCGCCTTCTCGCGGATCGGCGCCTCCGTCGGATAGAGATAACTTATCTCCGGCGGATCGCCGTCGGCGGCGCGGACGACGGCCTCCGCGAGTTCCGTCGCCCCGTCGCCTCCGTCGGCGAAGCCGGAGCAGACCACGGCGGCGGACGCTCCCGCCTCGATCGCCACGTCCTGCATAATCACCGTCTCCTCCGGCGTGTCCGTCGGGAAGTGGTTGACGGCGACGACCACCGGAAGCCCGAAGGCGCGGATGATGCCGATCATATGCTGCAAATTCGCGGTTCCGATGCGGACGGAGAAGGGATCGGGGCGGTCGAGACTGTTCGCGGGAACGCCCCCGTGATGCTTCATCGCCCGCGCGGTGCCGACCAGCACGGCGGCGCTTGGCCGCAGGCCGGACGAGCGGCATTTGATGTGCATAAACTTCTCGAATCCCAGATCGGCGCCGAAGCCGGCCTCCGTCACTACGTAGTCGGCGTAGCCCAGCGCCAGCCGGTCGGCGACGACGGAACTGCAGCCGTGCGCGATGTTGCCGAACGGGCCCGTGTGCACGAAGGCGGGCTGCCCCTCCAGCGTCTGAACGAGGTTGGGAATCAGCGCGTGCCGCAGCAGCGCCATCAGCGACCCGACCGCGCCGACGTCCGAGGCCGTCGCGCGCTTGCCTCCCACGCCTGACGCCACCGTGATTCTGCCGAGCCGCGCCCGCAAGTCCGCGAGGTCGGACGACAGCGCCAGCGTCGCCATAATCTCCGACGCGGTCACGATGTCGAAGCCGCTCTCGCGCAGGGGCGCGTTCGCCGAGCCCCCTAGCCCGGAGACGATGCTGCGGAGCGCCCGGTCTTCGATGTCCACGACGCGCCGCCACGTGATGTCCTGCGGCGAAATGCCCGGAATGAGCCCGCGTTGCGCCGCGTTCTCCGCAATCGCCCCCAGCAGGTTGTGCGCCGACCCCACCGCGTGCGCGTCGCCCGTGAAGTGCACGTTGATCTCGTCCTCGGGGACGACGCGCGACTTCCCCCCGCCCGTTCCGCCTCCCTTGATGCCGAAGATCGGGCCGAGCGAGGGCTCACGCAGCGTCGCGGCGGCCTTCTTGCCGATCTTGCCCAGCCCCTGCGTCAGCGCGACGGTGGTCGTCGTCTTGCCCTCGCCCGCCGGAGTGGGCGTTACGCCCGTGACGACGATCAGTTTGCCCGTCCGCTCCGGCAAGACGGCGTCGAGCGCGACCTTCGCTTTCGAGGCGCCGTAGGGAATGAGATGCTTCGGCGGGATGCCGGCGGCGCGGGCGACCTCTGCGATGGGGCGCAACTCGTCCATAGGGCGCTCGCTCCGTTAGGCGTTGCGGAGGGCGGCGCGGACTTTCTCGGCGGTCGCGGGCAAGTCCCGGGCGCGAACGCCCACCGCGTCGGCGATGGCGTTGGCGATGGCGGCGGCGGTCGGCGCGTTCGGGCTCTCCCCAATCGCCTTGATATTGTACGGCCCAACCCCCTGCGCCGGCTCGTCCAAGATCACCGTCTCCAACTCCGGGATGTCCGCAATGTTCGGAATCTTGTAGTCCGCGAACGAGAGCGTGGAGACGAACCCGTTCTCCCGGACGAGTTCCTCCTGCAGGCCGAACCCGACGCCCATAATCGCGCCGCCGTTGATCTGCCCCTGATGCCCGATGGGGTTGATGATCGTCCCCGTGTCGTGCGCGGTGGTCAGTTTCGTTAGGCGGACTTGGCCGGTTTCCTCGTCCACCTCCACCTCCGCGACTTGCGCGCAGTAGCCCGTCACCGGGTTCTCGTAGCCCCCGGACGCGACGCCGCGCCCCACGACCGGCGCGCCCACCCGCGCGATCAGGCCGCTCCACGGCTGCGACTCCCCGGTGTCCGTCCGCACCAGCATCGGCCCGCGAATCTCCAGCCGCTCCTCCGGCCAGTTCTGCAGTTCGGCAGCGAGTTTGAAGAGTTCGCCCTGCGCCTGCCCGACCGCGTCGTGCGTGGCGACCGTCCCCAGATTGGTGACGCGGCTTCCCCCGACGCCCTGGTCCATATCGAACAGCCCCGTGTCCGCGACGACGATGCGGACGCCGTCGGCCGGCAGCCCCAAGTCCTCCGCGACGACCTGCTGCAGCACGGTGTACGCGCCCGCGCCCTGCTCGAAGAGCGGCGTCGTGATCACGACCGAGCCGTCCGCCTCCAGCGACACCTGCGAGTTGATGCGCCCGCCGCCGGGAGGCCGCTCGCCGACCGACACGCCGCGCCCCACGCCTTGCGCTTTGGGCGCGCGGTAGCCCGACGCCTCGACGGCGGCCTCGAGCGCGGGGGCCGCGCGGTTCTCGACGAACACGTCCCCCAGCGCCGTCGGCTCCCCGTCCGTCACCAGGTTCATCAGCCGGAACTCGACCGGGTCCATGCCCAGAGCCTTGGCGACCTCGTCAACGTGCGACTCCAGGGCGAAGACCGCCTGCGGCTCGCCGGGGCCGCGCATATGGCCGCACGGCGTGTTGTGCGTGTAGACCATATCCTCGACGACCCGGGCGTTCGCCGTCCGGTACGGCCCGCCGGCGGCTTTCGCCCCGCCCAAGTGCCCGGCGGGCTTGAATCCCGCGTAGGCGCCGCTGTCGAACACGATCCGCGCCTCGTGCGCCGTGATGGAGCCGTCCCGCTTGACGCCCGTCCGCATCCGCAGTTTGGCGTAGTGGCGCGGATTGGCCGCCATAAACTCCTCGCTGTAGTCGAACACCATCTTCACCGGGCGCCCGCCGACCGCTTTGGAGAGGAGGTAGCCCAGCGCGACGTTCATCGGCGACCCCTTCCCCCCGAAGTCCCCCCCAATCGTCACCGGATGAAACACGATGCTCTCCGGATCGGCGCCCAGCGGCCCCGAAATCTGCGAGCGCACCGCGTAGGGCGCTTTCCCAGGCGTCCAAACGTCCGCCGTGCCGTCCGGGTTGACGCGCACGGTGGCGTTGTGCGCCTCCATATACGTCTGATGCTGCGACGGCGTCGTGTACGTGTTCTCGACGACCAGGTCGGCCTCCGCCATTCCCGCCTCGACGTCGCCCCTGCTCCATTCCCAGTGCACGACCACGTTCGTCGGCTCCGGCGTCTCGTAGAGCAGACCCTTGAACGACGTCATATCCGGGTTGACGAGCAACTCGTTCCGCATCGCCTCTTCCGGGTCGGTTACGGCCGGCAACTCTTCGTACTCGACGTCCACGAGTTCGACGCCGCGTTGCGCGATCTCCTCGTCGTCCGCCACGACCGCCGCGACCTGCTCGCCGACGAACCTGACCTCGCCCTGCGCCAGCACCGGAACGTCGGCGATGCGGCGGCCCCAGCGCATATTCGCGGGAATGTCCGCGCCCGTCAGCACGGCGTGGACGCCCGGCAGCGCGCGGGCGGCGGACGCGTCCAACGACAAGATGCGCGCGTGCGGGAACGGGCTGCGGACGGTCTTCGCCCACAGCGTCCCGGGAATATCGACGTCCGCGCCGTAGACGGACGCGCCGGTCACTTTGTCGCGCCCGTCCACGCGGGGAACGGGCATTCCGACGACGCTTGGCTGAGTGGTCATCCGCGGCTCCTCCATGCAATGGCGAGGGGTTTGGGAGCGCCTAGCATAGCAGAGCGCGCGCCTTGCGCGTAGCCGCACGGCCCGCAGGCAATCCCCGCCGCAGGGCGTATCCGCCCCGCCTTAGCCCAGCGCCACCGTGCCCCTTGTCCCGTCATTCCGGCGTAGGCCGGAATCCAGAGGCGCGCAAGCGCCCAATCCCCCTCTCCCTATAGAGACCTTTGCATAACCCTCGCATCGCCGCGATCGGCAGTTCCGCGCCCCCGGAACAGGCCATTCGACCGCCCAAGTCCTCCGAACGCGGCCTCCTCCTCCCCTACCCGCCCCCAACTCAGGGGCTCGCAGGGCCTCAAACCGCCAACGGGCGCAATACGCCCCTACCCATGCGCAGCGCAACCCTCTCTCAACCCGTCCGCCCGTCGCAAGTTGCACCCCAGCGCCTTGAACAACGCCTCCGCCTCGTTCATCCCGAGACCCATATACCGAACCCGCCAGTACCCTTAGCAGCGCTTGAGCGTCCCTAGCGCCTGCTCCACAGGCGCCCGCACCTTCGACAGCAGCCCATTCCTCCTCCGCTGCCAATGCGGAGCTCCGTCTGATGCTTGTGCCCCCTGTGCATGATCCGATCCTTCACGCCTTGCGAACGCAGATGCTCACGCCGCTCCTTCGACTCATACGCCTTGTCCGCGTGCACCGCTTCCTCGTCCCCCATGATCAGCGCGTCCGCTGCCTCCGTGTCCGCTACGTTCGCTGGCGTGAACTCAACCCCCCGTATCAGCCCCGACCCCGCGTCCATGCCGATGTGCACCCTGCAGCCGAATGCGCCTTCTTCCTCTTCCGCGTCCACGCAGCGTCGGGGTCCGTTCCGCTCCGCGCCCCAGCCTCCGACTGCGGACGCCGCGCCTGCGCCTCGATGATCGTCGCGTCGATCAGCGTTCCGCGCTTCACCAGCATGCCCTTCGCCTCCAACTGCCGGTTCACTTCCGCGAACAGCGCCCGCGCCAGCCCCGCTCCGTGATCTTCTTCCGAAACCGGCTGATCGTCGAGTGGTCCGGAACCGCGTCCGTCAGCGTGAGCTCCGCGAACCGCCGGAACGACAGCCGGTCTTGGAGCGCCTCCTCCATGCCCACGTCGGACGTGTCGTGCCACTGCTGGAGGACGATGGTCTTGACCATCGTGACTGGGCGGTACGCGGGGCGGCCTTCGGGGGCGGCGTGGACGTCGTCGAGGATGGCTGCGACTTTGGGCCAATCGATGAGGCGTCGATGCGGTCGAGCCTGTCGTTGCGGCCTGCGTTGGAAGGGAGGAAGGCGTCGATGAAGGAGGGGTCGCTGGCTTCGAGGCGCATAGCTGTCTCCTCGCGGTTGGGGGTTGCGGTTATTGTGCGCGATTGCTGTCGAAGGTTCGGGCGCCTGTGGAGCAGGCGCTAGGGACGCTCAAGCGCTGCTAAGGGTACTGGCGGGTGAGGTGCATGGGGCTAATGAGGAACGAGGCGGAGGCGTTCAAGGCGTTGGCGTGCAACTTTCGGCGGGCGGAAGGATTGAGAGGGTTGCGCGGCGCATGGGTAGGGCGTGGTCTGTCCGTTGGCGGTACGAGGCCCTGCGAAGCCCCTAAATTGGGGGCGAGAAGGGGCGGAGGAGGCCGCATTCGGAGGGACTTAGGCGGGCGAATGGCCTGTTCCGGGGGCGCGGAACTGCCGATCGCGCCGATTTGGGGGTTATGCAAAGGTCTCTATAAGGGGAGAGGGGAATTCGGCGCTCGCGCGCCTCTGGATTCCGGCCTACGCCGGAATGACGGGACAAGGGGCGCGCAGGGGCCTGGGGCGGGCAGGAGGCAAGGGGGGCACGAGAGGCGGCATGGGCGGGGAGGCGGCATGGGGCGCGCAGAGGCTTGAAGGCGCTACGTTCCCAAGCGGACGGGGTCGGTTTCCTGGCGGAGGGCGCGGATGATGGACATTGCGGTGAGGCGCCCGGTCTTGGGATTTTCGCCGGGGATGTTCTCTAAGTGGAGGCGCATCAGGCCGAATTCGCCCTCGACCTCCACGTCGTGGCAGTTGCGCTCGAGGCCTGGGACGGCGATCATCCGGACCTCGGTCCGGTCGGGGCCGATTCCGGCGAAACTGACGGCGGCGGAGACGTTGAGGTTGGCGGGGAAGGCGGCGCACGCCTCGCGCGCGGAGCCGGAGAAGACGACGCTCTCCTCGTCCAGTGCCCAGAGGTCGAGGCCGCTTTGGACGATATGCGGGGCGCCGTCGAGCGCGGCGGGGCCCTTGCGCGACTCCATCACGACGCGGTCTACGCGGCCCTCCGACGCGGCCTTGACGCCGTCCAGCCCGATAATGGCGCCGGAGGGCATCAGGAGGCGGCAGCCGGTCTTGCGCGCCTTCTCCAGCAACTCGGGATGGGCGATAAGGGCGCCGACGCTGATGACCATCGCGCCCTTGCCGGCGGCGAACGCGGCGTCCACCAGGCCGGGGGCGGCGGACGCGCCGGCGGCCTCCACGATGAGGTCGGCCTGCTCGATCAACTCGCCGACGCTCAGATAGGGCGGAGGCTCGCGGAGCGTCGAGAGGAACTCGCGGGCCGGGGGTTCCGAGCGGCTCGCGGCGCCGGCGACCTCGACGTCTAGCGCGCCTTCGTCGGCGGCGCGGAGAATGGCGCGGCCTATCGCGCCGCATCCGACGACTCCTATGCTCAGCGGGGACATTGGCATAACCTCTTCGCTCTTGTCCGCAGCGCCTTCTCCCGCCGCGTTCTCTCCCCTTCTAGGCGACCCTTGCATAACCCCGCCGCTCAGCCCGCAGTACCCTCTCCCGCCGCGTTCGCGGCGTCCTCTCCCCTTCTAGGGAGAGGGGAATGCGGCGCTTTCGCGCCTCTGGATTCCGGCCTACGCCGGAATGACGGTTATGGGGGGCGCGTTGCGCCTCCCGACCACAGCACCCTCTCCCGCCGCGTTCGCGGCGTCCTCTCCCCTTCTAGGGAGAGGGGATGCGGCGCTTTCGCGCCTCTGGATTCCGGCCTACGCCGGAATGACGGTTATGGGGGGCGCGTTGCGCCTCCCGACCACAGTACCCTCTCCCGCCGCGTTCGCGGCGTCCTCTCCCCTTATGGCGTCCTCTCCCCTTATAGGGAGAGGGGAAATGCGGCGCTTTCGCGCCTCTGGATTCCGGCCTACGCCGGAATGACGGTTATGGGGATGGGGCAGCCATGAGGAGCGCCTCTACTTCTCGTTGCCCTCGCCGAGCCACGCGAGGTAGTCGGCCATCGCGGTTTGCGGCGTGTAGGCGTTGGCGAAGCCGAGTTCGTCGCGGGCGCGGCTCATATCCAGGTAGTTGCTCTCCTTGTAGGCGGGGCCTTTGCCCTGCCGCAGCGGGAGATTCGCGTCCGGCTTGGCGGCTTTCACGGCGTCCACGAGCATTTGGTTGGAGACGGCGGAGCCGGAACTGACGTTGTAGATCCGGTGGCTGAGGTTGTCGGCGAGTTGGACGAGTCTGATCCCCTGCGCGCAGTCCTTGACGTAGCAGAGGTCCCAGTGGTCGTCGGCGAAGGGGACGCCGCCTCGCGAGTAGTCCGGCTCATCGCCCTTCATCGCGGCGTGCGCCAGCCTGCTGGGGAGGTTCATCATCGAGTGGTAGAGCGGCCCCCAGATGCCGCCGATCCGCATCGAGACGACCTCCAGCCCCGTGCGGTCGGCGTAATGGAAGGCGAGGATCTCCCACGCCTTCTTGAACGTTTCGGTCGGGTTGCTGGACTCGACGGGGAGCGTATCGGTCTCGCGGAAGGGGCCCGCGGGCAGGCTGTGGTAGACGGCGATGGAGGACGCGAGGGAGAGGCGTTTGACCTCGGCGTTGCGGGCGGCCTCGAGAACCCCGATGAGCCCGTTCATATTGACCCGGTAGTCCTCGTAGGGGCCGAGCGCGGCGACGCCGGGGACGGCGAGGTGGACGATGTGCTCCGTCTTGTGCTTCTTGGCGAGTTCCTCGATGACGCTGGGCTGGGAGACGTCGGCCTTCTCGACGATGACGCGCTTGCCGAACTCGTCTTTGATGAAGGAGGGCTCGCGCCACGTCTGGTAGTAGGTGACGACGACGTCCTCGCCCGCGTCCACGAACGCCTTGGCCGCGTGCAGGCCGATGAACCCCATTCCGCCGGTGATGAGAATCGCCATTTGTGGTCGCCTCCGCTTATGCTGGCGTGTTCGGCGCCTCGCGGCGCCGCAAGGCTTAAGGGTAAAGCATTGCAGCGCGGAGCGCGAGGGGCTCTTGCGAGCGCGGGGCGGATGGCGCAAGCGCGGAGCCTGCGCGCTGAGAGCGAATAGCGTAACATCCGCCCGCGTCCCCATAAGCGGGAAAGGAGCGCAGCGACCCTATGCCGTCGTTGGACATCTCCGGAAAGGCCGCGGTGGTGACCGGCGCGAGCCAGGGCATCGGGCGCGGCGTCGCGCTCGCGCTCGCTGAGCATGGCGCGAACGTCGCCGTCGTCGCCCGCGCGCCGGAGGCCGTGACCGCCGGATCGGAGCGCATCCACCGCCCCGTCGAGCCCGTCGTCCGCGAGATAGAGGCGATGGGCCGCAAGGCCGTCGGCATTCTCGCCGACGTCCGCGAGCCCGATGAGGCGCAGCGCATCGTCGAGCAGACGCTCGCCGCCTTCGGACGGCTCGATGTCCTCGTCAACAACGCGGGCGCGACTTGGGGCGAGACGTTCAAAATGGCGCCGCTCCTCGACCTCTCGCCCTCCGATTTTCACGAGTGCCTGCGGCTGAATCTGGCGAGCGTGTTTCTGTGCGGGCGCGCCGCCGCCCCCGCGATGCTGGAGCGCGGAGGCGGCGCGATCGTCAACCTCGCGTCCATATCCGGCCAGGGGCCGAGCCCGGGCAACGGCGCCTACGGCGCGGCGAAGGCCGGCGTCATCTCCCTCACCCGCACGATGGCGGCGGAGTGGGCGCCCGTCCGCGTCAACGCCGTCGCACCAGGCAGCGTGGAGCACCCCGACCGCGCCGCCGTCCATCCCTACGCGCAAGGCCGCGCCCCCGTCGAGCAGACGACCGCCGTCCGACGCGCCGGAACCGTCGCCGACGTCGCGGCCGCCGTCCTCTACCTCGCGTCGGACGAGGCGTCCTACGTGACCGGCGCCGTGCTGGACGTCAACGGCGGGCGCGTCCCCGGCTGACGGAGAGAGAAGAAAGGAGACCGCGATGGCGACGCAAACGGAGACGCTGATCATAGACGCGGACGCGCACGTGGTGGAGTCCGCCCGCACGTGGGACTTCCTGGACCCGGACGAGGAGCGCTGCCGCCCCGCGCTCTACGGCTCGCCGACGCGCCCGGAGCAGGAGTTCTGGTTCATAGACGGCAAGACGCGCGGCACGAAACTGCCGACGCTCGCCGAGAAGCAACTGGAGGAGATCTCCCGCCGCTCCGGCTACAACGTCGTCACTCCGGTCGCCGCCCGCGAAATGGACGACGTGGAACTGCGCCTGAACCATATGGACGAGTTGGGCGTGGACGTGCAGGTGCTCCACAACACGCTCTGGATCACCAACGTCGCCGAGCGCCCCGACACGGAGGCCGTCCTCTGCCGCTGCTGGAACCGCTGGATGGCCGACGTCCACCGGCGCGGACAGGGCCGCCTGCGCTGGTCGTGCGTGCTCCCCACGCTGACGATTTCGGAATCGCTCGTCCAGATGCGCGGCGCGAAAGAGAACGGCGCGGTCGCCGTCTGCCTCCGCGCCCACGAGGCCAACCGCCACCTCATAGACCCCTACTTCTATCCGATCTACGAAGAGGCCCAGCGCCTCGACCTCGCCATCATCGTGCACGTCTCCAACGCCGACGCTCTCCTCGCCGACCGGCTGAAGTCGCAGTACGACCTCGGCTCCTCCTTCTCCCACCTGCGCGTCCCCACCGTCACCAGTTGCCACGAGTACATTATGAGCGAGGTTCCGTCGCTCTTCCCCCAGTTGCGCTGGGGGTTCATCGAGGTGAGCGCGCAATGGGCGCCGTGGCTCGTCAAAGAGGCGCGCCGCCGCTCCCGCAAACTGGGACGCGACGTCCCCTGGGACATCTTCCCCGAATACCGGATATACGCCGCCTGCGAGACCGACGACGATCTGGAGTTCATCCTCAAGTACGCGGGCGAGGACAACATCGTCATCGGCACGGACTACGGCCACACGGACATATCGAGCGAGACGGACGCCATCGGCGTGTTTCGCGCCGCCGACTACGGGATCGGCGAGGACGCCAAGCGCAAGATCCTCTCCGACAACCCGCGCCGCCTCTACGCGCTGTAGGGCGCGCCGCCGTTGCCCTCCGCGCTCTCGTTGCGGTAATCTTGCCCCTCGCGCCAATCCGCGCCGCGAGAGGAGACGCATGAAATATCACGGCAAAGTCGACTTCCGCGCTGCCCCCGCCGACGTCTGGCGCGTCGCTCTCGACATCGAGCAATTCGCCGAGTGCATGCCCGGCGTCCAGAACGTCGTCAAGATAGACGACCGAACCTTCGAGGGCGGAATGAGCGCGAAGGTCGGCCCCGTCTCCGGCGACTTCGCCTTCCGCGCCGAAATCGTCGAGGCCGAGGAGCCCGTCCGCCTCGCCGCCCGCGTCGAAGGCGAGGACTCCCTCACGAAAAGCGCGATGACCGCCGCGATAGAGATGACGCTCGCCGAGGCGGACGGCGGCTGCGAACTCGCCTACGCCGCCGAGGTCAACATCAAGGGCCGGCTCGGCATCGTCGGCGATATGATCCTCCGCGCCACCGGCATGCAGGTCATAGACGAGTTCTTCAACCGCCTCCGCGCCAAGGTGGAGCCCTCCGCCTGCTAGAACCCCCTACGGCGCAGCGCCCTTTGCCGCCCTGCCGTCCCTTGCAGTCGTTCCCGCTTTCGCGGGAACAACGTATCCGGCGGCGAGCGGGGTAGGTTCACTGGATTCCCAAACGAAGCGCAACACCAGAGTAAGGTGGCGCCATGGGATACAGCCATATCGGGATCGAAGAGCGGTGTGAGATTGCCCGCCTACTCAAAGCGGGGACCGCGGTCAGGCAAATCGCTGCAAGTCTGGATCGCTCGCCATCGGCAATCTCTCGCGAGATCAACCGCAACCGGTTGAGCTCAGGCGAGTACAGGCCGGTGCAGGCGAACGAGCGGGCGCAGGCGCGGCGGTGGCGCGGGCCGCGCCTCGACCGCGACGACTTGCTGCGGGAGGCCGTGCTTTGGCGGCTCGCGTGGGGCGCGTCGCCTGAGCAAGTGGCCGGGCGCTTGGCGTTGGAGATGGGCAGGCCGGTGATTTCGGACGAGACGATCTACCGGTTCATCTACGGCCAGGTGAAGAGGAAGAAGGACTACGGCTGGCGGCATTACCTGCCGCAGGCGAAGGCGAAGAGGGGCCGGCGCTCCCGCAAGGGGCGCAGTTCCGCCGTGTTCATCCGTGAGCGCCGCCCGCTGGCGGAGCGGCCTCCGGAGGCCGCCGGCCGGGTCGAGTTCGGCCACTGGGAGGCGGACACGATGCTGTTCGGCGTTCGGAAGCAGGCGCTGCTGATCCTGCACGAGCGCGCGTCGCGGCTGTCGCTCGTGTTGCGGCCTGAGAGCAAGGGGGCGGAGCCTGTCGCGCAAGCGATGGTGGCGACGCTGGGGGCTCTGCCGTTGGAGATGCGGCGGAGCGTGACGTTCGACAACGGGACGGAGTTTGCGCGGCATTACGAGTTGCACGCGATAGGGACGGAGACGTTCTTCTGCGACGTGAGGTCGCCATGGCAGAAAGGGGGAGTGGAGAACGCGATAGGCCGGCTGCGGCGGGAGTTGCCTCGGAAGACGGACTTGGACGGGGTGTCGGACGAGGAGTTGACGCTGTGCGCGTTGCGCTCCAACAACACGCCGCGCGCGGCGCTGGGCTACCGGACGCCGGTTGAGGTATTCTGGAACGAACAGCAGGTGTTGCGCTTCGAATGTGGATCCACATTCCCGCTTTCGCGGGAATGACGATGCGCCGGGGATTCTATGGAGACGGGGCTGCGCCCCGTCTGCGGCGCTGGGGCGCCTCAAGTGGGGGCGGGATTCCCGCTTTCGCGGGAATGACGGGGCGCATTGCGCCCTGTCCGCAGTACCCTCTCCCGCCACGTTCGCGGCGCCCTCTCCCCTTCTAGGGAGAGGGGGATGCAGGCGCTTGCGCGCCTTTAAATGGGACGTGATTCCCGCCTATGCGGGAATCACGGCAAGAGGGCGCTGGCAACGGCAGTAGGGTATGCTTGGGGTTATTGACGCCCGCAACGGAGAAGCCAATGAGCGACCGCCATAACGGACACGACCACGCGGAGCCGCCCTCCGACATAGAACTGCGCGTCAAGGCGCTGGAGTCCCTCCTCATCGAGAAGGGGCTCGTGGACGCGGACGCGCTCGACGAGATCGTCGACCTCTACGAGGACAAGATCGGGCCCGCGAACGGCAAGCGCGTCGTCGCCCGGGCGTGGGCCGACCCCGCCTTCAAGCGCCGCCTGCTCGCCGAGCCCGTCGAAGCCGTCGCCTCGATGGGCTACGTCGCGGCGCAGGGCGAGCAGATGCGCGTCGTCGAGAACACCGACGCCGTCCGCAACCTCGTCGTCTGCACGCTCTGCTCCTGCTACCCCTGGCCGCTGCTCGGCCTGCCCCCCGTTTGGTACAAGTCCGCGCCCTACCGCGCGCAGGCCGTCGCCGACCCTCGCGGCGTCCTCAAGGCGTTCGGCGAGGATGCGCCCGAAGACGCCGAAGTCCGCGTGTGGGACTCCACGTCCGAGATGCGCTACCTCGTCCTCCCGCAACGCCCCGACGGAACCGACGGCTGGGACGAGGAGCGCCTCGCAACGCTCGTGACGCGCAACTCGATGGTCGGCGTCGAGACCGCCAAGTCGCCGGAAATGGCCGCCGCGCGATGAACGGCGTCCACGACCTCGGCGGCATGGACGGATTCGGCCCCGTCGTCCCGGAGCCGGAGTCGGATGAGCCCGTCTTTCACGCCGCGTGGGAGGGGCGCGTCTACGGCCTTGCGCGCCTCATCGGGCGGCTTGGGCTGTGGAACTTGGATATGGCGCGCCACGCCCGCGAGCGCCAGCGCCCCGCCGATTACCTCGCCCGCTCGTACTACGAGAGTTGGCTCGCCGGGATGGAGACGCAGTTGACGGAGCGCGGCCTCGTCTCCCTCGACGAGTTGCGGAGCGGCGAAGCCGCCTCTCCCGCGCCCCCGGAAATCGCCGCCCGCGCCGTCCGCCCGGAGCAAGTCCGCGCCGCGCCGATAATGACCACGAGTTACGCGCGCCCCGAATCCGCGCCCCCGCGATTCGCCCCGGGCGACCGCGTGCGCGCGCGCAACCGCCATCCGCGGGGCCACACCCGCGAGCCGCGCTACGTCAGAGGCCGCGAGGGCGTCGTCCGCGAGCATTACGGCGCGCAGGTCTTCCCCGACCTCAGCGCGGAGGGCGTTGACGAGGGGCGCCACCTCTACAGCGTCCGGTTCGACGCCCGCGAACTGTGGGGCGAGTCCGCCAACCCCAACGCCGCCGTCTACGTCGACCTCTGGGAAGACTACCTCGAGCCTGCGGGGTGAACGCGGGGCGGCGGCTCGCCTTGCGGAACACCGCAGGCCGCGCTATGCTGCCCGCCTAGCCCATCCGATGGAGGCCCGATGAGCCCCGCGCCCCAACTCTTTCGCGTCAACGCCGTCAAGAAGACCTCCGAGCGAGTCCGTGAGGCGGATTTCGCCGCGCTTGGGTTCCAGGAGCGCCACGACATCCAGGAATGGATAGCCTTGAACCCGACCATCCTCGGCGACGACCTCTTGATCATCGCCAAGGAGTACGACAAGTTCGACTGGACGAACGAGCGGCTCGACTTGCTGGCGGTGGACAGGCTCGGCAACCTCGTCATCATCGAACTCAAGCGCGACGACACGGGAGCGGACGTCCACTGGCAGTCCATCAAGTACGCCAGTTACCTCCACCGCGCCAACGCCGCCGACATAGTCGGGATGCTCGCGGACTACACCGGGGCTTCCGAAGAAGAGGCGCAGGAAAAACTGCTCCGCCACCTCGATACGGGCGACCTTGACAGCCTTAACCGCAGCCAGCGCATCATCATCGCCAGCCACCGATTCGCGCGGGAAGTGACGTCGGCCGTCCTTTGGCTCAACGAAAGGATGAGCGAGGACGTGATCGCCTGCGTCCAACTGACGCCCTACCAAGACGGCGATTCCCTCTACCTGCAAGCGAACACAATCATCCCTGCCCCCGGCACGGAAGGCTATCGTATTGGGATTGGGGACGAGAATCTGGGCTTGCGACCGACTCGCGTCAACCCTGACGCCAACGATATCCGAAATGTCTTACAGAACGTACTTAATTTAGTCGACGGCAGGTTAGAAGCTATCAACGTGACGCAATGGGAACGCAGGGGGGCGGCACGGGGATGGTGGCGTCTCTGGTATGGACGCAAACCTTGGGAGAACAAGGTGTGCTGCTATAGGATCATACTGCGAAGGAAGAATGACGCTCGATCGTTGCTAGACAAGAAAGCCCTCGACATGGTCGAAGAGGAATGGCTTGCTGCAATTCATCTCGGACACGAACGCAGTCTCCCCGGTAGCCTTTACGAAACGGTGAAACAGGGCATAGAAGGCATCCATGTGGATGCACACATCCAGAAGTACGCCAATTGGACGCTGCTTTTCGGAGTTGAGGAACTCACGGACGACTTCGCAGAGAAGTTCGCCGACATGATCCGGCAATATATCGAGGTGGTCACCCCCCTGGTTGATCAATCCTACAAGCAAGGGGAGTTCGAATCCGGCGGAGAAGAGCAAGAGACGGAAGACAATTCGCGTGGGACGCTGCGGAGTTGAGGGAGAGGGCGCCGCCGAACAGGAGCCGAGAATATGCAAACGCCTCATAAGGGCGGGGAGTCCCCGCCGACCGCCGACCTCTCGATCCTCGGCGGCGTTCCGCTCGACGACGAGGGCGCGCCAGTGTTCGCCGAGCCGTGGGAAGCGTCGGCGTTCGCGCTCGCCGTCCGCCTCTCCGCCGCGGGACTCTTCACGTGGAGCGAGTGGGCGGACGCGCTCGCCGGGGAGATACGCGTCGCCGGGGAATCCGGCGACCCGGACCTCAGCGGCGGATACTACCGCCACTGGACGCGCGCCCTGGAGCACCTCTGCGCCGAGCGCGGCCTCGTCTCCTCGGAAGAGGCGGAGCGCCGCAAGGAAGCCTGGCGCCGCGCCTACCTCGCTACTCCCCACGGCCATCCCGTCGCCCTTCCGTCGGAAGACGGCGCAGAATCCCGCCCGTAGTAGAATCGGAGCGGCCTTCGAAGCGGGAGCGTATGAGCGAACGAGGCGGATTGAAAATCGGACAGGCGGAATATCAGCCGGTCGACGGCGCGTACTTCGAGCGGCGAGGTCTGCGGCGCTACGCGGGCGTATGGTCGCTGTGGGCGCTCGGCGTCGCCGCGGTCATCTCCGGCGACTTCTTCGGCTGGAACTACGGCCTCTCCGCCGGCGGCTTCGGCGGCCTCCTCATTGCGACCGCCGTCGTCGCCTTTATGTACCTCTGCATGGCCTACTCCATCGCGGAGATGTCGGCGGCCTTGCCCCATACCGGCGGCGCCTACTCCTACGCCCGAACCGCGATGGGGCCCTGGGGCGGATTCGCCGCCGGCTTGGCCGAGAGCGTCGAGTACATTCTCACGCCCGCCGTCATCGTCGTCGGTATCGGCGGCTACGCCGGCCGCGCCATCAACGACCTCTTCGGCGTCGACGTTCCCGCGCCCGTTTGGTGGATCGCGTTCTACGCCGTCTTCGTGGGCGTCAACGCCGCGGGCGCGAGGGCGGCGTTCCGCGGAGCGGTCGTCTTCGCGCTCCTCGCGCTCGCCGTTCTGATCGTATTCTGGATCGCCGCGATTCCCCAATTCAGTTGGGACGCCGCCCTCAACATCGCGCCGGAGAGCGGCGCCTCGCGCTTCCTGCCGTTCGGCTGGCTGGGCGTCGCCTACGCGATGCCGTTCGCCATCTGGTTCTACCTCGCCATCGAGCAGGTTCCGCTCGCGGCGGAGGAGTCCCGCAACCCCGTCCGCGATATGCCGAAGGCGCTGCGCTGGGGCGTCCTCACGCTCATCGCCGCCTCCGTCCTCACGCTGTTCCTCAACGCGGGCATCGCGCCCGGCGCGGCGGCGATTGGCGAGTCCGACGAGCCGCTCCTGCTCGCCTTCGAGACGATCCTGGGGAGCGGCGCCGCCGCGTCCGCCCTGTCCCTCGCCGCCCTCCTGGGCCTCGTCGCCAGTTTCCACGCCATCATCTACGCCTACGGACGCCGCATCTACTCGCTCTCCCGCGCCGGCTACTTCCCCCGCGCGCTCTCGCTGACGCATCCCAAGACCAAGACGCCGCTCGCCGCGCTTCTCGCGGGCGCCGTCATCGGCTACGCCGTCGCGCTCCTCATCGAGTTCGGCGGCGACTGGTTCGGCGAGGGCGTTCCCGTCGGCGCGGCGCTCCTGAATATGGCCGTTTTCGGCGCCGTCATCGCCTACGTCCTGCAAATGGCCGCGTTCGTCCGCCTGCGGAGCCGCTTCCCCCGCATTGAGCGCCCGCATGTCAGCCCGCTGGGGAGCGCGGGCGCGGTCACGGCGGGCATCATCGCCTTCGCGACGTTCGTCCTTCTGCTCGCCAACCCCGACTACCGCGCCGGAATCTACGGGTGCGTCGTCTGGTTCGCCGCGTGGCTCCTCTACTTCGCGGTCGCGGGCCGCAAGCGGCTCGTCCGCTCGCCGGAAGAGGAGTTCGCCCTGAACGCTCGCGGAGAATCGGGCGGCTGATCCGTATGCGGATGGAGCGCCTCCCCGCTATCCTGTAGCCGGCATCCCGCAGGACGATTCGAGCAAATGATCCCCGTAACCGGCGCCATTCGCCTCGCCGAGAGCGAGTTGGAGTTTCGCTACGTAACGGCCTCCGGGCCCGGCGGGCAGAACGTGAACCGCGTGGCCGCCGCCGCCCACCTGCGCTTTGACGCCGCCAACTCGCCCTCGCTGCCCGACGACGTGAAGAGGCGCTTGCGAAGCGTCGCCGGGCGCAGGCTCGCCTCCGACGGAACGCTCGTCATCAAGGCGCAGCGCTACCGCAGCCAGGAGCGCAACCGCGACGACGCCGTCGAGCGGCTCGTGAGCCTCCTCCGGCGCGCCGCCGAGCCCCAAGCGACGCGCCGACCGACGCGCCCCTCTCCGGCCGCGGCGGAGCGCAGGCTGGAGGAGAAGCGGCGCAGAGGCGGCGCCAAGAAAGCGCGCTCGCCCTTGTCCGGCGACGGGGACGAGGAAGAGTAGGCCGTCCGCCGCCCCCGCTCCCTGAGCCTACCGCGCGAAGTAGAGCCCGACCACGAGCGCGGCGAGCGAAACCCACGCGCCGCCCACGAAGAGGCGCAGCACTCTGAAGTCGGCCCGGATCTCTCGGCGCAACTCGGAAAACTGCGTCTGGAGTTCCTGCCGCAACTCCGCGCCGAGCGCGTCCACTTTCGCCGCAAGCGCCGCCGTCGCCATCGTCTGCTCGGCCATGCGCTTGTCCACCTGCTCATAGGCTCCATCGAGCCTGCTGAGGCGGTCTTCGGCTGCCCGCGGGTCTTGCATCGTCATAACCATGTCCTCGCCCTCCCCTGAGTTTAGCATACGCTTTGCGAAGCGCGGGCGCTACGATAGGGAGCGCGGAAGCCGCCGCGCAAGCGCCGAATGTCGCACTCGTCCCGTCGAGGCCGAAATGCGGCGCGGCGCAATACCCCGCAAATCCGTTCCGCTAGCGAAGGAGACGCCGATGCCGCGATTGGAAGATCTGCCCGACGCAGCCCGGCAGGCGATGCTGAACTTTCCCGCGTTCGACCACGACGACGCCCCGTTCGCGCCGTTCTCGAAGCCGCTCGCCGAGGCCAAAGTCGCGCTGGTCACCACCGCCGGGCTGCACTTGCGCGGCGACGCTCCCTTCTCGTCCGGCGACGAGTCCTACCGCGTCATTCCGTCCGGCGCCCAAGCCGCCGACCTCATCCAGAGCCATATGAGCATCGGGTTCGACCGCACCGGCATTATGCGCGACGTGAACGTCACGTTTCCGATAGACCGCATGCGGGAACTCGTCGAGCGCGGAGAGGTCGGCTCGCTCGCGGAGCGCTGTTATTCGTTTATGGGCGCGCAGCGCAGCCCCCGCCGCATCGAAAGCGAGACGGGGCCGGAGGTCGGCCGCCTCCTGCTGGAGGAGGGCGCGGACGCCGCGCTGCTCACGCCCACCTGACCGAACTGCACGCACACGGTCAGTGTGCTGGCGCGAGCCATAGAGGAGACGGGCTTGCCCACCGTCGCAATCGCGCTCGTCAAGGAGCACGCGCAGCGCGTGAAGCCGCCCCGCGCGCTTTGGGCGCCGTTCCCCTTCGGTTTCGCGCTCGGCAAGCCGGACGCCCCCGCCTTTCAGCATAAGGTTCTCGCCGCCGCGCTCGGGCTGCTGCAGGCGCAGGCCGTCCCCGCGCTCGCCGAGTTCCCGGAGGACGCCGACGCGCCTCCCGTCCTCCTGCAGGCGAGCGTGGCGCAAGCGGACGCCGCCAACCGCGACGGCGACCCCGCCGGCGAGGTCACCGCGCTGCGCGGCTACTACGAGCGCTGGGTCGCGGAGAAGGGCCGCACGATGGTCGGCCTCAGCGGAACGCCCCAGCGCCGGTTTCGCGGTCTCGTCCGGTGGATGCAGGCGTTCGCCGCCGGAGACGACGCGCCGTATCCCGACGCGCCCGAAGGAACGCCGTCCGCCCGCTTTCTCCGCCTCGCCTGCGACGACCTCAAGGCGTTCTTTATGGAGGCGCGCCTCTGCCGGCGCCCCAACGAAAGCGAGGAAGACCGCCAGCGCTGGTTCTGGTCGGAGACGGCGATGGGCAGCCTCATCGCGTCCGCCGCCGCCCGCCTCGCCGCGCAAGGCGACGACCGAACCGCGCAAGGCGTCGCCCGGTAGGGGCTCTCTACCGTCATTCCCGCGTAGGCAGGAACCCAGCGGCGCGCAAGCACCGAAAGCACCCTGTTACTAGGACTGCTTCACCGAACGCTTACCGCCGGAACGTTCCCTCCGAATTGCGCGTATGGCGCGGATAATGTAGTTTATATCTGACCGGGTGGATTCGTCTTCCCTTCCATGTGTTACGGCATTACGGCGTTCTATGATTTGCCCAATAAGCTTACCGTCGATGGGGAGCATGGCGTCCTTGCCAATCATCTCCACTAGCGTTTTAAATAACTCTTTAACCCCTTTCGGCGATTTCCCCTTATGTGTGTTACGGAATCGCTTATCTTCAGGAATCGCGTTCCAGCAATAGTATTCAAGAGCAGTGACCGCAATGATCAGCGCAGGGCCATTGAACCCTTCACTGAGCAAAGCCTTGGCCTGATATACCAAGGTGTCCACGCTATGCGGCGGTCCGCCTTGGCGAAGCGACTCGCCTATGTCTTGCCATTCGCATGACCCTAATGAACCAACGAAGTTATCTGGGTGCATCGAGAAAGCGCCGCGCCTAGGATTTTTGACGGTTTGCTGTTGAGATATAATTCCCTCTTCAGAGAAAAATACAACGTCATACTCCCGCACAGGGAACCGATTGTTCAGGTGCGTTTGTTGCGTTCTTATGCGAACCCAATTCACGAATTCCATGAGGCTGGCAATCAACACCCCCTCGTACTTCTCCTGGATGTCGCTTGGCAAAGCCTTGATTGTCAACCCCCCAGGTTCGTCCCCTGTTATCCTCACGCTGACAGCGGACATTTCCCCAGGGTCGAAGCCGCCGTCAGGAATAGGCTGATGGCTTGTGAAGCCCCACCTGTTAATCTCAACGGCGAAGCCCTGGCGGTCGAACTTTATCGAAGGGACAGGTCCCTCCAAGTCGGGGCAGATGTATATCGGTGTAGACAACCGGACAACGTACTCCGCACGGATCAGCATCGTCCAAGCCTCCTACCATCACCTTACCTGATCTGGCCATTCCCTGTCAACCCCCCTTGCCATCCCCCGCCCCGCCTGCTAGAGTACGCTCCGCAACATGTCTGAGGCCTTGCTGCGCCCCGTGCGCACGCTTGTGGCTCGGTTATCGCGGACGGAGGGCCGTGCGCCCTCCTGTCGAGCCACGTCGGGCTGAAGACATGTTGCAAGCACCTTCGCTCCGTGTCACAGGAGGGTTCTATGGCTTGCAAAGCGTTTGCCGTCGTCGGTCTGTCCGTTCTGCTCATCATCGTCGCGGGGTGCGCCTCGCCTACGCCTACGCCCGAACCGACGGCTACGCCGCCGCCCACGCCAACGGCGGAACCCACTCCCACGCCTACGCCGCAGCCGACGGCAACGCCTACCTTGACGCCGCGACCAACGGCGACGCCAACCGCAACGCCGTCTCCCACCGCGACCCCAACGCCTCGCCCGACCGCAACTCCTCGGCCGCGGCCAACGCCGACCCCAACTGCGACGCCGCGTCCCACCGCAACGCCGACTCCTGCGGCGACGCCCACGCCTACGCCACGCCCTCCCGAGTACACCGCCGGGCTCGGCTATGCCGGCGCGGAAGGATTGGAGGATGGCGACGCGGAGACTTACGCTGGCGCGTTTGCGGATGCGAAAGCGTTGAGGCTGGGCAACGCCGACGCTCGCGCCTATGCCAGCGGCGTCGTCTACCATTCGGCTGTCGCTGCCCGCAATGGTTTCACCGAAGAGGACGACAAAGCCGCTCTTGCGGACTACACCGCAGCCTTCGCAGAGGCGGTGGTCGGCGATTCGCCTTTGCCGCTGGCGGATGCGCTGGGGCGCGCAAGCGAGGCGGCGCGGCGCAACGGCTGGTGGCCGTTCTCATCCGAAAATGACTCCACCGAAGCATCGTTCGAGGAAACCTATGCGGTCGCCTTCGCGCAAACGGATGCGACAGGAATAACTGCTCACGTCTACGCTTCGGTCTATGCAGGATATATTTACAGTGGGAACATGGAAGAAGAAGCGGCCAACCTTGCCGATGCGTCTGTGCGCGGCTATGAGAGGTCGCGTTCTAAGAACGTTCTGCAGCGGATCAATTACGGAGTAGCGTACCGGAGAGGCTACGAAGAGGCAGTTTGGAGGGCGGAGCCTGAGCAAGGCTACACCGAGGAACACCAGATTTACGTCTGGGCGGCGGCCTACGCCGATGCCTATGGCCGAGGGCTAAGTAGAGCCGAGAGCAGGGGCTGGGACAACCCTGGGTATGCTGCGTATGAATACGCTAGGATATTTGCCTTAGGGAAAGTGGATCTTGGATTTTCTGATCAATCTGCATACCTTAATGCCGATTCGTACTTCAGAGGCGTCCACTATGCCACTGAAAAGGGGCTAGCAGAGGACGCGCATGACTCTTACGCCTGGGATTATTATCGCATCTATTTCAACCAGAAAGTCCTCGCCGGCTGGTCGGAGGACCGGGCGCACATCTACGCCTCGTCCTACGCCGACGCGAAACTCGCGGGGCGCGAGGATCAGGAGGCGGCGACTTACGCGGCGGCCTACGAGGAAGCGTACACGTCGCAGATCAATGGCGGCGCGACGGAGGAGGAGGCGCGCCTCTACGCCGCCGCGTTTGCGGACGCGAAGTTGGGGTCGTAGGCGCAAGGAGGGCGGAGGGCGGCGAGCCGTTCCCATGGAGCGCGGACTCCGACGCAAGCGGTAATCCGCGCGGGATCCTCCTCGCGTCGGCCAGCGGGCGTAGGCTATAATCGCCGCCCGGAGCAAGGCGAGGCGCAAGCCGGTGGGCGCAAGCAACGAATCAGGCATTCACGTGGTCACGGACGACGCCGTCGCTCAGACGGCGCTCGCCCTCATCAGAGAGGCGAAAAAGTACGTCGTCTTGGTCTCGCCCTACAACGCGTTCTGGACGCACCTCAAGAACGAGATCACGTTCGCCATAGAGCGGAAAGTTCGCGTCACCGCCATCTACAACCCCAACGGCTACTCGCGCGGCGACGGCAACGAGTGGCTTATGGGAACGGGCGCGACGGTCTACCGGCTGCCGAACCTCCACGCGAAGTTGTACCTCAACGAGTCCGCCGCGCTGCTTTCGTCGATGAACTTGACGGAGCGCTCCAGCAGAAACTCGATGGACGTCGGCATGCTGGTGAACGGCGGCGCCGCCTACGCGGCCCTGCGCGACTACGCGGTTCGCCTTACGAAACTCGGCGAGCGCGTCGAGCGGCCAACCGAAGACGGACGCGCCCGCGCGGAGGAGAGTCCGCGAGAGCCGCAAGGCGACGGTTCCGTTCGAGACAGGCTCGACCGGATCAGAGCGGAGGCGCCGGGCAAGGCGCTAAGGGCGCTGAAGCGGGCGCAGACGCTGCTGAAGCGCGGGCGCTGCGTTCGTTGCCGAAAGGTCATCAAATACGCTCCGTCGGACAAGCCGCTATGCGAGCGCTGCTATGCGGAGTGGAGCCGCTTTAGGAACCCCAACTACCGCGAAAAGCACTGCCACAAGTGCGGCGCGTCCGCCCCGACGACTTACGCCAAACCGCTTTGCCCCGCCTGCTACGCGACAGCCGTAGGATAGGCGCCGGCTATGGCGGCCCTGCTGCTTCTCGGAGGCGCGGCGGCCTGCGGCGCAGGCGCGCTCTTCGTTGGGCGTCGGCTGCGCGGCTCCCCTTGCGTAGGCGCGGCGATCGGCATGTCGCTCTACATCGGATGGAGCGCCGCGGTCTACGTAATGGCGCGGTGGGGCGTCCCTGACCTGGGCATCCAGCGCCTCTTCCTCGCGCTTTACTGGGTCATTCCGCTGCCCGTCGCCGCGTTCGGATTGCTCGCGGTCGTAAGCAAGCGACGACGGCTTACGCTATCGTTAGCGGGCGCGTTCTCATTGCCGCTCGTCCTTCCGATGATCGCGTTCTCCGCCCGCTGGTGGCTCGAAACGGGGCCAATGCTGCTCGCGTTCGCGTTCGTTCCCGCCATTGTGTTCCTATGGGAAGCGCACGGCGCACGGATTATCGGGGAGAACCCGTTCCGCCCCTAGCGGGCGGGATGCGGGCGCACGGTGCGGCGCGACGCCCCCTGCCCGTCATTCCCGCAAAAGCGGGAACCTCGCCCCTATTGAGGCGCGCAAGCGCCGAATTCCCCCTCTCCCTATAAGAGACCTTTGCATAACTCAGTTGCGGCCCGCAATTCCTCTTAATGCTAGGAGTGAATTGGGGCGCCCCGGCTCTGTAGTGAGGGGTTATGCAAAGGTCTCCTAGAAGGGGAGAGGACGCCGCGAACGCGGCGGGAGAGGGTACTGCGGACGGGGCGCAACGCGCCGCGTCATTCCCGCGAAAGCGGGAACCTACCCCCTGCCCCGTCATTCCCGCGTAGGCGGGAATCCGGTCGGCGCGGAGCGCCAAGCACACAGGAGGCGCTCCAACGTGGACGCGGCGACTTACGCGACTGCCTACGAGGAAGCGTACATGTCACAGATCAATGACGGCGCGACGGAGGATGAGGCGCGCCTCTACGCCGCCGCGTTCGCGGACGCGAAGTTGGGGTCGTAACCTACCCCCTTCACCTCACCGCACAGCGCCCCCTACGCCGTCATTCCTGCGGTAGGCAGGAATCCATTCCGGCGCGCAAGCGCCATAGGACGGGGCGCGTCGCGCCCTGTCTCCCCGTATCCTCAGGCGCATCGTCATTCCCGCGAAAGCGGGAACCTACCGGAGAGCGCCTCGCCTACGCGCAAAGGGGGAACCTACCCCAACGCGGCGCGCCCCGACCGCAGTACCCTCTCCCGCCGCGTTCGCGGCGTCCTCTCCCCTTCTAGGGAGAGAGGGATTCGGTGCTTGCGCGTCTCAAATGGAGGCGAGATTCTCGTCTACGCGGGAATGACGGCGCTGGGCGCGGCGGGGCGTTCGGAGGCTGTGCGTGAGCCCGCGCAGGGAGCAATGCGCGTATAGTGAGGCAGGCGGCTCCGGCGGGCGGAGCGGGAGGGCTCGATGGGCCGGATTGCGCGCGGGCTGACGATGCTCTACCTGACGACCATCCTCATGGGCGTCGGGCACGGCATGCTCTTCCCCGTCATTCCGCTCATCGCGGGCGAGTTCGGCGTCGAAGGAGGGATCGCGGCGCAGACGGTGACGGCGTTCGCGGCGGGGCGCCTCGTCGGGCAGCCGCTCGGCGGAGCGCTCATCGACAAGTTCGGAACGCGCCCGGCGGTGACGTTCGGCCCCGTCGTCATCACGCTCGCCGTGTTCGCGGGCGTCGTGACGCCGTGGCTGTGGCCGCTGCTCGCCGCGCTGTTCGTCGCCGGCGCCGCCGACAGCGGGTGGATGCTGGGGCGCGAGGTGGCCGGCGTCGATCTCGTGAAGCCGGAGCAGCGCGGCAGGCTGATGAGCGGCTTTATGGGGTTCAACTCCGTCGGCATGGGAATCGGCGCGCTCGCCGGCGGGCTCATCGGCGACGAGGTCGGCTTCCGGCTCGTGTTCGTCATCTACACGGCGCTCGCCGCCGCCGTTTTCGCGCTAGGGCTGTTCATTCCGAACTCGCAAGCGCCGGAGCGGAGCGCGGCGCGCCCCGAGGCGCAAGGCGGGAACTGGCTCGTCCGGCTGAAGAGCCTCTTCCTGCAAATAGACCCTTCTCTGCGGACGACCTACCTCGCGCTCGTGTTCGCCACGATGGCGATGATGCTCTACCGGATGTCGTATCAGGGCGTGCTGCCCGTCTACGCGGACGAGATCGGCCTTTCGTCCGGAGAGATCGGCTTCCTCTTTTCCGTGATGACGGCGGGCTCGCTGGTGATGATCCTCCCGGCGGGATTCGTCGTCGACAAGATTGGGCGCAAGTGGGCGACGGTGCCGAGCACGGCGATTCCCGGCGTCGCGTTCCTGTTCATTCCGATGACGGACGGCTTCGCGGGGCTTGCGGCGATAGCGGCGCTAATGGGCTTCTCGAACGGGCTGTCGCTTGGGTCGGTGGCGACGTCCACCTACGACGTGGTGCCGGACGCGGCGCGGGCGCGGTTGCAGGCGGCGCGGCGGACGTTCGCGGAGGTGGGCGCCATCAGCGGCCCGCTGCTCGGCGGCATACTCGCCGTGGGCTACGGCGCGGGGCTCGCGTTTCTCGTCTACGCGCCCGTTCTGCTGATCGCGGCGGCTCTGCTGCTCTTCGGCGCCCGCGAGACGCTCGTCAAGCGCCCCGGCGCTCCCGCCCCTCGCCCCGCCCGCCCGTGAAGGCGGGGCGGGATAGGTTCCGGCTTCGCGGGCACGGTCAAGGGGGCGAGGGTCGCGCCGCAAATGGGGGTAGGTTCCCGCCTACGCGGGAATGACGCGGCCCCGGTGGATCCTTGGAGACGGGGCGCCGACTGGATTCCTGCCTACGCAGGAATGACGGGGCTGCGCCCCGTCCGCAGTACCCTCTCCCGCCGCATTCGCGGCGTCCTCTCCCCTTCTAGGAGAGGCGGATTCGGCGCTTGCGCGCCGTTGAGTTCCCGCCTGCGCGGCCGCAGGCGGCGGGGAGCGACGCGCCTCGCTTTGACAGAACGCGGGGCGCGGGGCTATACTCTGTCGTTGGGCGTTTCGCCCGAGCGGAGGGTCGCGGGGACGTGCCTAAGCGGACTTGGCAACCGAAGAAGCGGCGCCGGCAGCGGCGGCACGGGTTCATGGCGCGCATGCATACGCCGGGCGGGCGGCGCGTGCTGAGCGCGAGGCGGCTCAAGGGCCGCCGTCGCCTTGCGGTCTAGGGCGCAGGGGTTTCGCCTTGCGGGAATCGCCGCCGCATGACGGGGCAAGGGCTCAGCCGCGAGCGGCGGCTTCGCCGCCGGAAGGATTTCGAGGCGCTGCGCGAGCGCGCCGACTCCCGGGCGCATCCGCTCTTGGTGATGCGCGCGCTCCCCAACGCGCTGCCGCGCTCCCGCTTCGGGTTCATCATCAGCAAGAAGGTCTCGCGGCTGGCGGTCGCCCGGAACAAGATCCGGCGGCGGCTCAAGGAGGCCGTCCGAACCGTCGCGTTTCAGCCCGGGTGGGACGTGCTGATCATCGCGCGGAAGGAGACGCCGAACACGGACTACGCGACGCTGCGGAGCACGGTCGGGTCGCTTGCGCGGCGGCTGCGCCTGCTGGACGGGCAGGAGCGCCCGCCGGAGGCGAAGGGCGGGAGCGATGACGCGTAAGGCCGCATTGGGGCTGATCGCGCTCTATCAGCGGGCGCTGTCTCCCTACTGGCCGTCGTCGTGCCGGTACACGCCGACGTGCTCGCACTATGCGCGGGATGCGGTCAGGGCGCATGGCGCGGCGAGGGGCGGCTGGCTCGCGGCGCGGCGGATCGTCCGCTGCGGGCCGTGGGGAGGCCGCGGCTACGACCCCGTTCCGCCGGGGCGCATCGCAGGAAAAGAGAATGCCGGAGCGGGCTCGGCGCAGGGCCGCCGCTCCGATTAGTCGAGACGGACGGGCGGCGCGCGGCGCCGAGCCCGCTCCGCGGTAAGGATAGGCAGGTGATTCGAACCGGGCTTTACGCCGGCGGGACGGGGCGCGCTCCCGCGCTCGCGGCGCTGGCGCTCGCGGCGCTCTTGGCCCTGCTGGCGGGATGCACGCAGAGCCGGAACGCCGCGACGCAGAGTTGGTCGGGCGTCGCCGTCGCGGGGGAGTCCGTGTTCGTGGGCAACCGCGAGGGGCGGCTCGTCCAACTTTCCATTGAGGGCGGCGTGGCGCAACTGGCTCCCTATCAGGCGCCGCAGCCGGACCAGGGGCAGGGATTCCCGGCGATCTACGGGACGCCGGTGGTCAGCGGCGGGCGCGTGTACGCGGGCACGTACAACGGCGTCGTGTTCTCGCTGGACGCGTCGAGTTTGGGCGACGCGCGCGCGTTCGAGATAGACGGGAACGACTTGGCGAAAGGCATCGCGGGGAGCGTCGCGGTGGACGGGGGCGCGGTCGTAGTCGCGGCGGCGGAGGACGCGGGGGCGGGCCGGCTCTACGTTTTGGATGCGGCGAATCTCGTGGAGCGCTGCCGCTACCCTGCGCGCAACGAGCCTCCGGCGGGGCAACTATGGACGACGCCGGTCATCCGCGACGGCGCGGCGTATTTCGGCGACCTCAGCCATCAGGTTCACGCCGTTTCGCTGTCGGATTGCCGGCCGATATGGGACGCGCCCGCGAAACTGGGCGGGGCGATCGTCGCGCCGCCGGTCATCGTGAACGGACGCTTGCACCTCGGCGCGTTCGACCGCGAGTTCTACGCGGTGGACGCGGCGACGGGAGCGACGGAACGGCTGTTCGAGGCGGGCGGGTGGTTCTGGGGAGGCGCCGCGGCGGACGGCTCGATGCTGTACGTTCCGAATATGGACGGGAACATCTACGCCTACGACGCAGCGGCGAAGCGCATCGCTTGGATATATCCCGGCGGCGACGAGCCGAACGAGCCCGCGCTCGCCGCGCCCGTGGTCGCGGGCGACCGCCTCGTCTACGCGTCGGACTCCGGCGTGCTGGCGGTTTTGGACGCGCGAAGCGGGAACCGCCTGTGGGACAGGCGCGCGCGAAACGAGGTTCGCGCTCCGCTCACGACGGCCGGCTCAATTGTGTTTCTGCACTCGCTCGACGAGACGATCACGGCGATTGACTTGGACACGAAGCAACTCGTCTGGGAACGCAGTCTGAGCGACGCGCGGTAGAGAGGGGCGGATCGTCAATGGAATTTCTCTCGCTGCTCTGGACGGAGGTCATCACCAAGCCGATGACCAACAGCCTGCTCGTGCTGTACGTCGCGCTGGGGACGAACTTGGGCTTCGCCATCATCGCCTTCACGGTCATCGTGCGCGCGCTGACCTACCCGCTCGTCGTGCGCCAGTTGCGCCAGACCCGGAAACTGCAGGGGCTGCAGCCGCGCATCAAGGACATCAACGAGAAGTACAAGAACAACCCCCAGGTCCGCGGGCAAGAGGTGATGAAACTCTACAAGGAGATGGGGGTGAATCCGGTGGGCTGCTTGGGCCCGCTGGTGATTCAGATGCCTATCTTCATCGGCCTCTTTTGGGCGATCAACGGCGTGCTGCCGTTCACGCCGGAGAACCTCGCGGGGCTCTCCGGGCGGCTGTACAGTTGGCTGCCGTTCCTCGACAGCGTCGTGCCCGTCGAGCGGGGCTTCCTGGGGATGGACCTCGCGCTGGAGCCGATGCGCGCGGGGAGTTTGCTGGGGTACGTCCTCGTCGCGCTGTCCGGCTTCAGCATGTTCGTGCAGCAGAAGATGAGCCAGGTGGCGTCGGCGGACCCGCAGCAGCAGAGCACGCAGCGGATGATGCTGTTTATGTTCCCGGTGATGTTCGGGATGTTCAGCCTCTTCTTCCCGCTCGGGCTCGTCGTCTATTGGGTTGCGTCCACCCTGATCGGCATCGTAATGCAGTATTTCGTCACCGGATGGGGCGGGCTGTTCCCGCAACGGGAGGAGGCGAGGAGCGCGGGCGCGCCGAAACTCGGCCCGACGCTCAGCGCGGCCCCGCCGGTCAAGGAGGAGAGCGATGGAAGAGGAGAGCCTCGTCCGGTCGGCCAAGACGGTGGAGGAGGCGATCGAACTCGCAACCCTGGAACTCGGCGTAGGCCGCGACGAAATCGAAGTCGACGTCATTAGCGCCGGGCGCTCCGGCATTCTCGGCATCGGCGCCGAGGACGCGAAAGTCCGCGTCCGACGCCTGTCCGGCGGCGCGACCGCCTCCGCCGCGCTCAGCATCGTCGAGCGCTTCCTCGACTGGCTGAACGTCGACGCCGACCCGACCATCCGGAGCGGCGGCGGCGAGGACGGGGACGACCTGCCCGTCATAGACATTCACGGCGAGGACGCGGGGCTGCTGATCGGCCACCGGGGGGAGACGCTCCGCGCCTTCCAGTTCCTCGTCAACATCTCGCTTGGCAGAGGAGAAGGGCACGCGACGGGCGTCGCTCTGGACGTCGAGGGCTACCGCGACCGGCGCGCCCGCCAACTCGCGGCGCTCGCCAACCGGACGGCGCACCGGGTCGCCTCGAGCGGGGGCGCCATCGCGCTCGATCCGATGCCGCCCGCGGACCGGCGCGTGATTCACTCCGCGCTTTCGGACTACGACGGCGTCGAGACGCAGAGCGAGGGCGAGGGCCCGGACCGGCGCGTGGTGGTGAGCGCGACGGGCGATGCGCGCGCGCCGCGCAGAGGGCGGGGCGGACGCCGCCGCGCCTAGCCGCCTGATGGCCTCCGCGACGGCGCCGGAGCATCGGCTCGCCGACCGGCGCAAACTGCTGCTTACGCTGGGGGCGCCCTACGCGCTCCTGCTGCTCGCGTCGCTCGTCGAGTGGCCGTGGCGCGCGCTCGGCGCGCCGGGCGCGCTCGGGACGCTCACGCCGCCGAGTTTCGTTCTCCTCGCGCTGTCCGTGGCCGCGTCCGCCTACGCGCTCCGCCGCAAACTGCCCCTCTCGATGATCACGTGGCTGCCCGCCGGGCAGGGCGCCGTCGTGCTGCTCTCCACCGGCTTCTTCGCCGCGGGAGCGCAAGACCAACTCACGGGGCTTGCGTTCATCATCGCGTTCGGCTTCGTCTACCTGCTCGTGCTCGCCATCGCCACGGCGATAGCCTCGAACGGGGCCCCGGTCGCCATTGCGTTCGTCGCGTTTTTCGCGCTTACGCAGGCGGCGCGCTTCCCCGTGTTCGGCGCGGACGGCGAGGGGCCGACGGCGAACGCGGGGCTGCTCACGCTCGCGGCGTTCGGACGGGCGGCCATCGAACTCGCCGTTCTCGCCTGGCTTGCGCGGCGGCTCGTAGAGGCGGCGGACTCCTCCGCGATGTCCGCCGCGCTCTGGATCGTGGCGCTTGCGCTGGGGCACGGCGCGCTCGCCGGGTGGGAGGTTCCCGCGCTCCGGGGAGACCTGACGCTCACGGAGTACGGCGAGCAAGTCGTCCGCTGGCTAGTGCTGGCGAGCATCCAATTGGGCATGGCGGGAGCGATCATTCGCTTTCGGCGGGCGCAGTTCCGCGATCAGGACGCGCCGCCGGAGCGCGCGGAGCCCGAGGGGGAGCGCGCCGATGCGGAAGAGCCGCCGGCGGCGCCGGCGCGTAGCGGGCGGCCAACGCCGCGTAGGCGGAGGAGGAGGTAGGGAGGCGTCCGCGCTCGATCAGGCGGGGACGCCTTGCAATTGGTTCGTTCACGCGAGCGGGGGTTTTGCGCGGCGGGGCGCGGGGAGCGCTATACTAGGGTGGTGCGTCTTTGCGACGCACGTCATTCCCGGCCGTCGGTATCCGGCGGGAGAGAGAGCGTTATGGCGAGTTGCGAGTTGTGCGGCGCCCGCAGGCGGGCAGGCAAGAACGTGAGCCATTCCAACCGGCACACGAACCGCTGGTTCCTGCCGAACATTCAGCAGGCGATGCTGACGATCAAGGGGCGGACGAAGCGTGTGAAGGTTTGCACGAGGTGCCTCCGCACGGTGCAGAACAAGCGCATGATGGAGGTTTAGGGCGGCGGTTCCGCTTGCGCGGGCGGACGGCCTTCCAGTGGGTTCCCGCCTACGCGGGAATGACGGCAAGGGGGGCTAGCGGCGGTCGCGCAGTTTCCTTCTCAGCCGGCGGGACGGCGCGGCGCGCTCCACTTCGTGGTCCGGGTCCCACCAGAGCAGGAAGTAGACGTTGTCGTTCTTGATTGCCCACATCCGCGCATGGCCGGCTATTTCGGTGACTTGGAACTTGGAGAGTTCGCCCCCAGTCACCCCTTCCAGGTCCAAGTCGTGCAACCGGGCCTGAGCGGCGGGCGCGAGGTTCGTCAACGGCTCTTTATGAGCGGGCGAATCCCATGTCGCGAGAGGGATGCCGCCTATGCGGACTAGGCTATCCAGGAATATAGGATAGAGGCCGTCTCGAGGGGCGGGGAACGGCCACCGCTCGTCATCCATAAGGTCAAACCGCCACCCTATGTTCTTGCCGTCCAGAGACGGAACGTTGCGAGGACGCGCTCTGCGAGGCGGCATAGCGTTAGCCTTCCGACGCCCTGTCGTACAAGCGTCCGTAGTGCCTCTGCATGTCCTGCAGGGTGATCTCGGGGTCGCCCTTCCTGCCGAACTTCAGCCCCGCCCGCTGCCGGGCGCTCCGCCACGGGGACTCGGAGTGCGTCAGTTCGCTGAGGAACTCGCCCTCCTTGTCGCCGTAGGCTTCCAAGACGGCCTCGACGGTCTCCACGGCCTCGGGGCGCAAGGCACCCGGGTCGCCGTCAACGGACTTGACCCGGAACTCTCCCTTGTGCGCGTCGTACAACTCCCGCACGACCGGGCCGTTCGCCCAAGCCTGCACCTTCTCCCCGAAGAGCGGCTCGCCGTCCCACACGAGCGACCACGCCTGCGCGTAGTAGCAGAGTTTCTGGAGTTTCAGCGTCGAAACCCCCGGCTTCCGCTGCAGGATGTACTCCGCGACGTCCAACACGCTGTGGGGCGCGCTCATAGGCGTCTCCTCCCTCTCGTCCTATGCCTGCGCCTAGCGTAGCGGCAGGCGGCGGGGCTGTCAATGGGGGGATGGCGGGGGTTACTCGTTTGCGTACTCCGCATCAAGGATACGGAGCGTTTCCTTACGGTTGTAAAACCACCTACCAGGTTGGTTGCTACGAGGATCAAGGCGACGCTGGTGAGAACACGTCGGGTCGGATTTCACGGAATTCATTATGCTGCGGAAGTGAGCATCCGCCTTAAAATTGGGATAGCGTTGTTTGCATTCTGCAACAATTTCGCGGTAAGTTGCAGGGAATTCCTGTAAGAATTCATCATCCGAAATTTGGACTTTTGGCGCAGAGGGATCGCTAGTGATACCCACAGTTGCTCCTCCTGAGAATATAGGGTTAAGTTTAATGTCAATCGAAAGAGTTACCGAGTGCAATGTATCACTAGGGTCAGCATTAGAGCTGATGGAAGCAAGGGCTTTGATTAATTCCTTCTGGCCTTTCGGGTAACCTGGGGAAACCAAAATCGCTTCTCCTGTGAAAGCAATTGGTAATAGGTACGGGATATTGATCTTTTCTTTGAACCATGTGTAGTATAGAGTAATGAAATTCTGAACGCTTGCCGCTCCAAACTTCAAGACTTACTCGCTCGCTTGACCTTTTAGAATGCCGAGGTGAGTCGCACGGTTACGAATTTCAATTATTCCATATAGATTAATCTTGACATTGTTCTGAATAGCGATTTGTTTCAATGCTGAAGTGATAGGAATAGTCATTTTTTCTCCTGTTTTTTGGTGAGTTAGATACTTACCTGATGTGGCGTTGCGACGGTAGATGCTGCGAATTTTCTCGTCGTTCTCCTGAACAATCCGCGCCTTCAGGAGGATTTCCCATGCGTTTACGGTCAGCATAGCAAAAGTCTGCTCGCGGTGCTCAAAGGTAGGCTTGTTGTACACCTCGACGGCGGCAAGCAACGCTGATGCTGCGCACCTTGCCATTTTGAGCGACAACTTCGGGAGAGACATGCTTACTCAAGCCCTTGGTTGCGCCACTGCTCTTGCAGTTGGGGCAAACGTTCGCCGGCGAATTGGGTGTATCCCAGCACACGCGGGTGGCGCGGGAACTTCTTCGCCTTGACCTCGTCCCAGACGACGAGGTGGAGGAGGTTCGCGTCGCAGATCCCGCGCACGTGGCCGTCGGACACTTTAGGGTCCGCGGTGACCAGGAAGACGTTCGGCGCGCGCAACTGGGTCAGTTCTCCCGCGACTTCCTGCCACCGCTCGCGGAGCGTCCGCTTGAGGGAGGCGACGGCGCAGACCGTTCGGTTTCGCTCGAACGCGCCGTCGCTGGGCAGCGTGAAGTCTGTGCGGTACTCCCGATGCTGCCGCGCGTAGGAGAATCCGGCGAGCGTTAGGAGGCAAGCGAACTGGTCCTCGAAACTCTTGCCGCCTCGGGCCTTGCGGCCTTGGCTCACGGACAGGAACGCCCTTCGCATTTCCGGGTAAAGCGAGGTGAGCAAGGCGAGCGCGCCCGCCCGAAACCCTTTGCTTGCGCTAACGCCTTCCGCCTCGCTGACTTGCTGGGGATTGCCGTCGAGCAGCCTCTTCGGAATGGCGTCGGAGTTGGCGGCTTGCTCGTAGCGTTCGTAGATTTCGAACGTCTTGTCGCCGAGGTCTTTCATCAGGCCATTGAACGCCAGACGCGCGTCGGCAGGCGGCAAGCCGGCGACGCCCAGTTCGAGCGCGGCCTCTCGGACGATCTCCTCCGAGGACGGTATGGTAGGGCGGCTAGCCATTACGACGGCTTCCTAAAGTGCAGGATGTACTCGAAGGTCGTGCCCATCGTGATGTAGTTGCTAGGCCAACCGAAGATGCCTATCCGGTTCACGATGTTGGTTCTGTCCCAGATGACGATGTTCTTGAAGAGGTAGCCTGCGGACTGCAACTCTTCGGTGACGATGGAGTGCAGCGGCACGCGCTGGTCTTTTCGCCAGAGGTCGTTGACGTTGATGACGGCGTGCCCGCCGGGTTTGAGCGCGGGAAGCAGCCGCCCGTAGATTTCGCCGAGCGCGCGCCCGTAGGCGTCCGGATCGAGCGTGCCCAGGTCGCGGACGTCTTGGGAGTATTGCTCGACCTTGCCGAACTGCTCGTTGCGGCGGTCAACGCTGCGGCGGCTCTTGTTGGCGCGGCGGTGGTTCAGCATATTGGCGTAGGGCGGGGAGGCGAATAGGAGTTTCACGGAACCGGGCGCAAGGAGGTCGGAGAGGTTGCGCGCATCCTGCACGACGGCTATCTGACGGGAGCCGTCCTCTTCCTGGAACCTTAGCCTGCTGTTGCTGATGTCGACGTACTCTTGCGAGAGGTCCGCGCCGATGGCGTTGCGCCCGAGGTCTTGGGCCGCCACGAGGGTCGTGCCGCTTCCGACGAAGGGGTCAACGACGAGTTCTCCCTTGTGCGTGAAGAGTTTGATCACGTGCTCCGCGAGGGAGACGGGGAACACGGCGGGGTGGAGCGCCTTATCGCGGACGTCCTTGCCGTTGTAGGTGAATTGCCAAACGCCGATCTGGCTCTTCATCCACTCTTTGGCCGTGAGGCAGTTCAAGTGGGTGGGCGGGCAGGAGCAGACGCGCTCCGACCCTATGCTGATGACGGGCGACTCCGCCGTCTCCCAAGAGGATTCGCTCCTCACGGGGGACTCGACGGGCGGCGGGGCAAGCGTCGTCACTGGGGGCACCTCCTGCGTACGTGGGGGATACGATAGCACGGCTAGGGGCGCGCCGCGCAAGGGGCGGTTGTCCGATTGCGGGAGGGGAGGGGTACGCCTATGGGCTTCCTCATCCTCTATTCGAAGTTTCTCGCGATCCAGTTGCGGACTCCGACGGACAGGTCGGGGAACTGCTCCGCGATGTCTCGGAGGACATGCCGAATGGTTAGGTCGCCGTCCGGGTCCGGCGCCAAGACGAGACGCCACAACTGGTCTCTTCCGAAGACATAGCGGAAGACGCAAGGCTCTTCCTCTACGAACCCGCCTCCTCCAACGCCCTCCGAACCGTTGAGAGCCGGACGACTGCGAGTTCCTCGTCGGGCATAGCGGAGGCTAAGCCGCCATCGCCACGGGCTGGTCCTCGGCCCAGGCCGTCTCTTGCCGCATTCCGACCGCCCGGCGAGCGGGTGCGGCGGAATGCGGCGTTACGCCGGGCGCGACGTCCTCAACGGGAACGTCGCCCTGGTAGTCCTCGTACCTTCGCCAGTCCGCGCCGATGCGGTCGAGCCTCGCCTCGAGGACGCCGAGCGCACGGTAGCCGTCCACCCAGACCTTGAAGAGGCGCTTGACGGCTTCCCTCGCTTCGCTCGGAGCGCGCCCGTAGCCAGTGAGCCCCATCCCATTCAGGTGGGCGGCGTACACTTCGCCGTTCTTCAGGCTCTCGGTGGAGAGCGAAGTCCGGACAACGACCTTCCCGCTGGGCATATCGGAGCCTCCTCATTCCGAAAGAGCGGCATTCTTGGCAGGAACCATACCAAACCACTCGTGGATTGTCAACTGTCTGTGCTCGCATGGGGGACACGATAGCGCGGCTAGGGGCGCGCCGCGCAAGGGGCGGTTGTCCGATTGCGGGGGAGGGGAGGGGGAGGCTGCTTTAGGGGTGGCCTCATTTTGACTCATTTACTCCTGCGCTCCAGCGGGCGGATGGGCCGGTTTGAGGCTGTTTTGAGGCGTTTTTGGGGCTGTTTGAGGCGGAAATGAGGCCAAATGAGGCGCCGCCGTCAGGGGGGCGTCCGTGCGTCGTTGGGTTCGAGCGCAGGGTCATAGAGACAGCGTAGGGGAGAGGGGGCGCGCGGCGCAAGGGGCGATTGTCGCAGGGGGTTTCGGAGTAGGTTCCCGCTTTCGCGGGAATGACGTGGCCCCGGGGATCCATGGAGACGGGGCGCGTTGCGCCCCGTCTGCGGCGCTGGCGCGCCGAATGGATTCCTGACTACACAGGAATGACGGTCATGGGCAGGCGGGGCGGCGCAAGGGGGAGCCTGGCAATCAGGCGGCGGGGTAGGTTCCCGCTTTCGCGGGAATGACAGGCGAGAGGGGCGCTGACATATTGGGGGACGGGGCTCGCTGTTGGCGAAACCGGCGCGTCAGGAGCGGGGGCGGCGGGCCGCCGCGATAGCCTCTCGCATGGCCTCGTCGATGCGCGAGCCGCGACGCTTGAAGCCGAGTTCACGCCGCATCTCGGCCATTATTTCCTCCTCGGCGCGGAGGAGCGTGTCCGAGAGGATCCATTTCACCAGCGCGACGAGTTCGCTGCGCGAGTATTCGCTTATGGAGTAGCCGGGCGGGATTGGCGGCCTTGGGCCCCTCGCGGGAATCTGGGCGGCAGGCGCGACGGAAGGTTGCGTTGGAGCGGGCTCATCCATGGGCGAAGAGTCATCGCTTCCCGCCTCGTCTTTGCGGTTCGCCTCGCTGACCGCCGCTTTCCATGCCGCCGCCGCGCGCTCCAGCGCTTCGCCGCGGTTCTTGAACCAATCGGTTGACCAGATGCGGTGGAACGTCCAGCCTCTGGCTTCCAGTTGCTCTTGCCGGAGGCGGTCGCGCTCGCGGGCGGTATGCCCGGAGTGGTACCTCGCGCCGTCGGCCTCTATCGCAAGGACCATTCGCCCGGGCTGGTCGGGGTGGGCGCAGGCGAAATCTATCCAATAGCCGGCCACGCCGTATTGGGGCGTCACCGGGATTCCGCGCTCCTGCAGGCGATGCAGCACATCCAACTCGAAAGCGTTGAGCGGGATGTCGGTCAACGCCGCTCCCAACTCCGCCCCGCCGGATTCGGCGAATTCCAAGTACTGGCGCAGCAGTTCCACTCCTCGCGCGGACGACCGACCTGGGTCCATATCGCGGTGCGAAAACGACGACACCACGTGCATGCGCGACCTGGCGCGAGTGACGGCGACATTGAGGCGCCGCTCGCCGCCGTCCTGATTGAGCGGCCCGAACCGGTAGGGCAACGCGCCGTTGGCGGTCTTGTGGTAGCCGACGCTGAGTATGATGACGTCGCGCTCGTCGCCCTGCACGCGCTCGATGCTCTTCACGAAAAAGCGCTCATCCGCGCCGTCGCTGAAGAATTCCTCCAACGCCGGATCCGCCAATTCCCGCAGGCGGAGGCGCCACCGCTCCTCAATGTTGTTGGCGTGCCGGATTCCGAAAGCGATGACGCCGAGCGACTCGCTGGGATGCTGACGCGCGTGCTCTATGGCCATATCCACCACTTTATCCACCTCGTCCGGGTGGGAGACGGTATGCCTCTGCGGCAGACTGCGGAAGGGAACGAGGTGATGCAACAGAGGAACATCCTTGGCGGCGTCAGGAAACGCGGTCAGGGATTCTCCGTAGATGTGAGCGTTCGAAAAAGCGATCAAACGTCCGTCTTTGCTACGGTAGTGCCACTGCAAGAGTTCTTCCCTGAGAGCGCCCGCCTTAACGACATCCAGGATGGATCCCATACCTTCAGTTTGGACTAGGTTTTGCGCGTCGTCCGCGTCGTCATCGTCTTCATTTTCATCGTCGTCGTCGCCTCCGCTGAAGAAGGTTGTCGGCGGCAGTTGACGGTCGTCGCCCGCAACGACCGCCTGCGGAGCCCGGGCGAGGCTGCCTATCGCCTCGGCGGGCGGAACCTGCGAAGCCTCGTCGAAGATAACCACGTCGAACAACTCGGCGCCGGCGGGGGTCAGTTCCGCCGCGAGCAAGGGCGACATTGTCCAGCAAGGGCGGATAGCCGTGAGCACGTGCGGCGCCTGCCGAAACAACCTGCGAATTGGCAGATGCCTGGCCTTCTTGGCGGCTTCGCGCCGTATGAGAGCCGCCTCGTCCGGGTAGGCGTTCATCATATCTATCGCGTTCTCGGCGGATCGCCGTTGGACCCGGCGCGCCTGCGCCGCCAGGTGTTTCTTATCGAGTTCAACGAAGTCGCTGCGTCGGCGGTTGTGAAGGCTTGGGGTGAAACCGTCGACATCGAAAGACAAGTCATCCCAAACCGTGTTTAGCCAAGAATGCTCCGCAGCGTCCGCAGCGAGTTCGGGCGGAATTTGCGCTCCGACCGCGCCGAGGACATGGTCAATTCCCACATCTTCGAAACGGCGCTCCAGTTCTCTGACGCGCGGCAACTTCGCCGCCGCCTCTCCTTGAGACGCAAGGAGTCTCACAGTTTCCATCAGCCGGTTGATCGGCTCGTTGAGCAGCCCTGTTAGGTGAAAAACTTGCTCCAGTTCCTTGACTTTCTTGGCTAGCGAACGCACTGCGGACAACGCCGCCTCGAGGTTGCTAGGAACACGGGGAGCGCCGTGTCCGCCGAATTCTTGGTATTGCGCTAACCGCCCCGCCGCCTCGTCGAGCGTGTTCAACAGACCGATGTCGGGCAGGGGCGTTCCCTGGTTGGACAGCGCTGCTCGCGCCGCGTCCCTGGCGTTTTTGTACTCCGCCGAAAACGCGGAGGCGAAGAGCCTTGAGAAGAACGAGTTGGCGGGCGTGAGCGCGGCGGAAACGGATGCAAGATCAATCTCATAGACGTTGCAGCCATAGCGCGCTTGGAACTGACGCTCGTCCGCCAACCACCTCAGCGGCTTGCGCCAGTCGGCTACGGTATTGGGAGAGGGCAGCCCCGCCGCTTCCAGCGAAGCGCAAGCGATGCTTTCCGCCTCCGACAGCGTTCCGCTCGCAAGGCCGCGAGCCATTTCCAACGCTTCACGGGCTTCTGTTTCCGTCGAAACAGCGGACTTGCCCCATTCCGGGTAGTCGGTTCGGAAGGTATGGCCTCCTATGTCCACCCACTCTTGGATGTCCGACCTCAGGCTTGGCATTGCCGCGATATTCAACATCCTAGCCTTGTCCCTCGGTATTTGAAGGCCCGCGCCGGCAGGCGTTGGAGCACCCAGCAACCTTGCCTGCAGGTCGAACAGGCTGATTCCCCAAGGCTTTCGATTTTCATGCATCGCCTGGTCATGAGCGACCAATTGACTGCGAGTCTTAGCGAGGTTGTCATGCAATTGCGGAGCGCTTTGCGCGGGGGTGGAACGTATCTTGCGTATGGAGTTGTCCATGCGTTGGGCGAACTCGCGCTTGGATTTGATTCCGCCGTGCGCGTCCACCACCAAGTCGGACAAGCCCGCCCTATCCAAACGAGCGACGACCACGTCGATGGCCGCCCTCTTCTCGGCTACGAAGAGCACACGCTTCCCGGCTGCCGCCAATGACGCGATCAGGTTGGCGATGGTCTGGGACTTGCCTGTACCCGGAGGGCCCCAGATCACGAGCGACTCGCCGCCTAGAACGCGGTTGATCGCGCGGTGCTGGCTGGAGTCCGCGTCCAGTATGAGGAATTCCGACTCAGGCGGGTCGTAATCGGGCTTGTGGAGGGGCGGGTCGCATATCTTGGCGGCCAACGCATCACGCGCATCCGGGGCTCCGGCGATGGCGGCCACGAGATCGTTGCGGGCGAAAGCGTCCAGATTGTTTTCGAGGTCGGCGACCATCGCCATATTGGCGTAGCGGAAGTTGCCGAGTTTCATTTCCGGCTCAATGGCGAAATCGGGCGCCTTGCTCCATTTCGTCTCGAACCGTTCCAAGGCGCGTTCGATCCCTTCCCACGAATTCGGCATCGTTTCGGCGATGGCCTCTTCGTCAGCGGACAAATCTAGGCCGTGCTGCGACTGCAGGACATGAACGAGCATGGGGTTGACGCTAGGCTCGCCTGCTTGCTTGATGACGAATTCCCATCTCCCCGCGCCTTCGGGTTCGATTGCGACGGGAATCAGCGCGACCGGAGCGCGGGACGCGGCGCCTGCGTCCACCTTCCACGTGGCTAGCCCAACGGCGAGGAACAGGGTGTCGAGGCCCTTCTCCTCCAGGTTTTCCCGCGCTTGCTTGTGGATCGCCGAGAAGCGCTTACGGGCGTCCTTCTGCGTATCTTCGTCGCCGTCGCCAACGGGGAACAGCGCAGTCATTCGGACTGGCTTGCCGACGAGCAGCGTGTCAAGGACGCGAGCGTCCATCCCCGAATCAGGGGCGGGCGTCAGGTCAATGGTTCCCGACTTGAGGTCTCGGTAGTTCAGGAGGCGGTTGCGGCCGGTGACGTCAAGCAGTTGCCGCTTCCACTGCGGCGCCGCCCGGCGAAGCGCGCTTGTCCGCGTGCTGTTCGGATTCTGCATAGCAGGCATCATACGCCTTCCCGCCACCGCCCGCAACCGGGGGAGGGCGTAAAGGGGCGAGATTCCCGCCTACGCAGGAATGACGGTCATGGGGGCGCGGCCAAGAGCGAGGGGCAACCGGGGAGGGAGCGCGTTATAGCGCCGTAGTCTATGCTGCGGGGGAACGCTGCCTCGTCCGGGGGGGCAAGTCGCGCCGCGCAAGGGGCGGCTGTCCCGATTGCGGAGGGGCTCGCTCGCGCCTCCCCCGGTCTCAGTTTCCGGCGATTCCCCAAGTATGACATTTGGGAGTTGCGAATAACACGCATCGCGCTCTACGATGGAATTCCGCAGGGTTGGAGGCGCCGCCTCCGCGCCTTGCGGGAGAACGTCGGAAGGAGGCGAAGCGATGGCGAGCAGGGAACGGGAGCGGAGCGGATACGCTCCGTCGGTGCGGCCCAGGTCGGCGCGGCAGGACGGGCAGCGGCGGTACACGCCGGGCTACCTGGCCGACTTGTCGGACACGCGGACGCTGTACGTGGACGACCGGGCGCGGTCGACGCGCCGGCAAACGCTGCTGCGGCCAAGCCGGGGCAGGCGGCTGCGGCTGATCAACGTCACGGCGCACCAGACGTCGTCCGACAACCTGCACTTCTGCGAGGTGTATTTCGGGACGGGCGCGAACATCGCGACGGCGCCGGAGAAGGCGGTGGGGTTCGTGCGCGTCTCGAATCAGGGCGAAGGCGGAACGCGGACGTGGGGGCGCGGCGCGGGGCCGGCGGGCGAGAAGAACGAGCCGCTGAGCGTCCGCTGGACGAAGACGCCGACGACCGCGCACAAGTTCATCATCGAGTACACGGAGGAGCGCTAGCGATGACGATGGAGGCTTACCGGTCGCTGTACGGCGACCTGACGAAACTGAAGGACGGCTCGCTGCTGGACGACCCGGCGGCGGGGTCGGACGCGGACGCGGCGCTCTTCAATCTGCTGCTCGCGGCGTCGGAGGCGGTGGACCGCCACTGCAACCGGCACTTCTACGCGCTCGCGGCGACGCGCCGGTTCGACGGCCCGGGCGAGGCGTCGCTCGCGCTGCCGGACGCCATCGAGGTCGCGTCCGTCCATTCGGACGACGACGGCGACGGGGAGCGCGAGACGGAGTGGCCGCGCGGCGCCTATGAGTTGCTGCCGCTGAACGCCGAGCCGAGGGCGCACTGGGGCGGGCCGCACTACGCGCTCCGGGCGCGGGGCGGACGCAGATTCGAGCGCGGAGAAGGGCGTTACGAGGCGCGCGGCTGGTGGGGCTACGGCGAGCGGCTCGAGGCGTCGGGCTCCACGCTGCGGACGCGGGCGCTCGCCGCATCGGCGACGCTGGACGTGACGCGGGGCGCGGACTTCGCGGTTGGGCAGACGCTCGCGCTGAACGACGAGCGCGCGCTCGTGCGGGCGATTTCGTCGAACCGGCTGACGGTGACGCGAGGTCTGAACGGCACCGCGCCCGCCGATCACCGGACGGGGACGGCGGTCTCGGTCGTGCGCTGGCCGGCGCCGGTGGAGCGCGCCGCGCTGATCAACGCGGCGCGGCTGTGGACGCGGGCCCCGGCGTTCGAGCCGTTCTACGTCGACGCGGATTTGGACACGGACGTGCGGCTGCTGCTGGAGCCGTACCGTGCAGGAGGAGGACGATGACGATGATGACCCAAAAGGAGCGGCTGGCGGCCCTGGAGGCCGAGGGCGAGGCGCACGCGCGCGAGCACGAACTGACGGAGCGCGTGTGGGCGGCGAAACTGGAGGCGATAGACGCGCGCCTGCGGAGCATCGAGCGCTTTCTGCTCGACGCCCCGCATGGGAGCGCGGCCTACCAGGGCAGGCGGATCCAGCGGCGCGACATTCTCGTGATGGGCGGCAGCGCGGGCGTGACGTCGCTGTTCTGGCTGCTGATCGAGTTCGGTCTGCGGCTCGGGCTGGGCGGCTAGGGCGCCGGGGATGGCGGCGCTTGCGCGTCGCCATCCCCTCTCCCTATAAGGGGAGAGGACGCCGCGAACGCGGCGGGAGAGGGCGCTGTGGGGCTGGCAGGCGCCCCCTGACCGTCATTCCCGCGTAGGCGGGAATCTCGTACCCCCCTCTCCCTATAAGGGGAGAGGACGCCGCGAACGCGGCGGGAGAGGGCGCTGCGGACGGAGCGCAAGCGCCCCGCCTATGGGCGGGGTTCCCGGCTGCGCGCTAGGCTCCGTTCTTGCGGGACGCGCCGTCGGACCCGCTCGCCCGGAGGGAAGGGGGAGGCTCAGCGAACTCCTCGCCGCGCGACCGGGCTGCCTGCATGCGCTCGTACCAGGCGCGCCACGCCGCGTCCGTCGCGGCGCGGCCCTCGCGCCGGCCTTCGCGGAGGATGCGCGCTTTGCGCTCGTCGAGTTTCCTGCCGATCATCGTGGAGAGCATCACTACCTCCGTTATCCATAACGCTATGCCCGCCGACGCGACGGACGCCGCAGCCTCGCCCGCGAATATGTCCACGAGCGATTGTAGCACGGGCTTGTCCGCAGCCCGCTCGAATGACGAGGCGCCGGGATCCAATAGAGACGGGGCGCAATGCGCCCCGTCTTGGCGCGTCGCGCGCCCCTTGCCCCAGCCGTGCGCCTCTGCTAGAGTACGCAATGCTACAGCGTTGATGCATTGACGCGCTTCACAAGCGTGGCGTGAAACATCAACAGGATGGAGGGCTCTGCGCCCTCCTGCTGTTTCACGTCGGCAGAAGCGCTGTAGCAAGCCCCTTCACCTCGTGGTCGCAGGAGGGTTCTCTATGCTCCGCCCGTTCTTGGCCATTGGCCTCGGCCTCTTTCTGACAGCGCTCGTCGCGGCTTGCGCCGCCCCCACCCCCACGCCTACGGTGACGCCTGCGCCCGAGCCACGCGACTCCCACCCAACGGCTACCCCCATGCCAACCTTGACGCCTACGCCTGCGTCCACCGCCACGCCGACCCCGACCAGCACCCCCGCGCCTACTGCAACTCCTACCCGGACTCCAACCCCCACGCCTATTGCAACCCCTACGCCCACGCCAATCCCAGGTACAACTAGGAGCAACCCTGTGCCGTTTGGGAGTTCCGGTAGAGTCATTAGTCAATCGCGCTTTGGAAACCTCGGGAAAGTGTTTCAATTGTCCGTCATAGAGGTCGTGCGCGGCAGTGATGCTTTCGAGCGTATGCTGGAGAAAGTTCGGCGTGAGTCGGTTTATAATTCAGATGCTAAATTGTTTGAACGTTATCCTGAATTACATCCAGAAATAGAGCATGAATGGATGCTATTCAAGGTGCGTATTCTATATGAAGATGGCCAAGAAGGAGTAGCGGACGACTTGAATTATGAGGTCAACGTCATATCATCGTCCGGGTTTGCGTATGATGAAGAACGAGCACGAGGCGCTCCGGAACCTAAATTGAGCGACGCAGTGCTTTGGCCTGGCGCAACGCAGGAATTGTGGGGCGCATGGCAAATAGAGATCGACGACGACGCTCCTTTGCTCTTGTTTGGCGCAAGCAGGGATTATGAAGGGGGTGGCTGGTTCAGCATGCAGGTTCCCTCAACCGCGCTTTCGACGCCTAGTATATCGTCAATTGTGGATCCTCGTCTTGCAACCTTTATGAGTGTATATTTTGGTCACGCCTGTGCGCTGCGGCGTGATGGCAGTCCTGTCTGTTGGGGAGACGACAGCTATGGGCGAGCATCGCCCCCGGACGGAAGATTCTCTTCTATTAGCGTGGGGAGGGATCACACATGCGCCTTGCGCCCCGATGGCAGCCCTGTCTGTTGGGGAAATGATGAAGATGGACAAGCCTCGCCGCCTGATGGCGAAAAACTCGCATCAATCAGCAGTGGAGGACGGCACACTTGCGCCTTGCGCGCCGACGGCAGACCCGTTTGTTGGGGTGCAAACAATAATGGCCAAGCATCGCCGCCCAATCAGCAATTTGAGTCGATCAGCAGCGGAGACTGGCACACCTGCGCCTTGTCTGCTGATGGCGCTGCCGCCTGCTGGGGGAGCAATAGTTATGGGGAAGCATCACCACCGGTTGGCGACCAATTCATGTCGATCAGCAGTGGTGTAGTACACACTTGCGCTCTCCGCACCAATGGAAGCGTAGCCTGCTGGGGAAGCGACTTAGAAGGGCTGTCATCACCGCCTAATGGAGAACAATTCTCGTCAATCAGCAGCGGGGGTTCTTATACTTGTGCATTGCGGGCTTCGGGGAGCGCGGTCTGCTGGGGATTCGAGTTCACGACTGAAAATGCGTCGCCAGGACCTAATGAGAGGCTTGCATTTATTAGCAGCGGAGTCTTCTCTTCATGCGCCATTCGGCCCGACGGCAGACCTGTATGTTGGGGCGCACAAGCGTCGCCGCCAGAAGGAGAACGGTTTGCTGTTGGGCGTGTGGGCGTGGGAAGTTGACAGACGAGGCGAAGGGAGGTAGGGTTGGGGTGCCATTGGACCCTTACCCTAGGAGAGGCCATATGATACAAGACAGGTTGCGCGGGTTCTGCCGTGAGTTCGGGGTCGGCCAAGTCATTGCGTTGACAGCGGCAGTGTTGGTCGCTGGATTCGGCCTCGCTTGGTGGCGGTGGGATTGGCTGCGGAGCGGCGGCGCAGAGTCCAACGGCGAGGCTTTGCGGAATATCAGTCTCGTTTTGGGCGCGTTGGTCGCTCTCGTTTTGGCCGTTTGGCGCAGCAGAGTCGCGGAGCGGCAGTCCGAAGCGGCTCGACGACAGGCCGATACGGCTCAACGAAGCCTGACGTACGAACGGATTCAGAAAGGCGTCGAAATGATCGGCAGCCCCGTTCTTGCCGTTCGTCTAGGAGGGATATATGCATTGGATCATCTGGCTCAGGAGTATCCGAATGAACACCACGTCCAAGTGATGCATGTGCTCTGCGCGTTTGTTCGCAACCCGTTTCACGACCACAGTGCTTCACAGCCGGATGTCCGAGATGCGGTTAAAGCGATAGGCGGACGAAATGGAGATCGCATCCGAATCGAAAAAGCCTCCAAATACGTGCCAGACCTATCCTATGCAAACCTGCGTAATTTGGAGATCATTAACCTGAACTTCTCTAGTGGGAATTTTGAAGGCGCAGACCTGTCCGGATCTGATATCACAATAAGCAATCTATCATCCGCGAATTTGGACAAAGCGATCTTGCATGGCGCAACACTGTATGGAACGAACCTAGAACGAGCCTCCATGAATAGGGCCGGTCTTTCCGCAGTAGAAGGCGCTGTAGCGAATTTCACAAACGCTTCACTGAGAAGAGCGGACTTGTCTCACGCGAATATGCAGGGAGCGAAATTTCGTCACGCCGAGCTGGAAGGCGCGGATTTGACAGGGACGGTGTTCATAGAAGGAGGACTTGAGGCTAATGGTCTTACGCAGAACCAAATTGATTTGGCGAAAGCCGATGAGAACACCCCGCCCATAATTGAGGGTTTGCTGGATGCCGAAACAGAACAACGGCTCCGGTGGAGCCCAAGGCCCGAGATAATCACATGACTGCAGGTCTCTGCCTCTCGGCGAATGCCGCCGGCAGGGGCGCGGCAAGGGCGAGATTCCCGCCTGCGCGGGAATGACGATGCGCCTGGGGATATTGGGAGACGGGGCGCAGCCCCGTCTGCGGCGCTGGGGCGCCGAATGGATTCCCGCCTACGCGGGAATGACGGCCATGGGGGGAATGACGATGCGACGGGGGTTCCATGGAGACGGGGCTGCGCCCCGTCTATGGCGCTTGCGCGCGGCGGCGGGTCCAGCTAGGCGGGGCGCGCGGCGGCGGCGCGGAGGGAGGCGACGGCGTCGGCGACGCTTAGGCGGTCGTTGTAGACGGCGGAGCCGGCGACGATGGCGCTCGCGCCGGCTTCGGCGACGCGCCTGGCGTTGCCGGCGTTGACGCCGCCGTCCACGGCCAACTCGACGTCGAGGCCGAGCTGGTCAATCGCGGCGCGCAAGCGCTCGATCTTCGGGAGAACGCCAGGGATGAACGTCTGCCCGCCGTAGCCCGGGTTGACGGACATCACGAGCACGAGGTCGAGATCGGGCAGGATTTCGGCGAGCGCGGCGTCCGGCGTGGCGGGGTTGAGCGCGACGCCCGCCGCCGCGCCGAGTTCCTTGATCAGGCGCGCGGCGCGATGCAGATGGGGGACGGCTTCCTGGTGGACGGTGATTTTGTCGGCGCCCGCCGAAACGAAATCGGGAATGAGGCGCTCCGCCTCCACGATCATCAGGTGGACGTCGATCGGGATGCTCGCGTGGGGGCGGATGGCGTCCACGACGAGCGGGCCGATGGTTAGGTTCGGCACGAAGCGCCCGTCCATCACGTCCACGTGGATGGCGTCGGCGCCCGCGCGCTCCGTCTCGCGGACGACCTCGCCGAGGCGGGCGAAGTCGGCGGAGAGGATGGAGGGGGCGATTTTGACGCGGCGCGCCTCAGCCACCGGCGGCCTCCAAGCGGGCTTTCGCCGCCGCGAGCGCCTGGCGGACGCGGGCCGGGGCGGCGCCGCCGGGAACGTCGCGGGCTGCGGCGCTGGCGTCGGCGGTGAGGTTGCGCGCGTCCGCCTCGAACTCGGGGCGCAGCGCCTGCATTTCCTCCAGCGGGAGCGCCGTGAGGGGGACGCCGCGCTCGGACGCGACATTGCAGAGCGATGCGACCGCCGCGTGCGCCTCGCGGAACGGAACGCCTTTGCCGACGAGGTAGTCGGCGAGGTCGGTCGCCAGCAGCGCGCTGTCCTCCGCCGCCTCGCGCATGCGCTCCGCGTTGACGGCGCAGTCGCCGAGCATGCCGCGCATCGCCTCGAGCGTCGCATCCAGCGTGTCGACGGCGTCGAAGAGGCCCTCTTTGTCCTCTTGCAAGTCGCGGTTGTAGGTCAGGGGGAGCCCCTTGAGCGTGGTCAGCAGGCCGACGAGGGATCCGTAGACGCGGCCGGTCTTGCCGCGCGCGATCTCCGCGAAGTCCGGGTTGCGCTTCTGCGGCATTATGGACGAGCCGGTGACCCATTGGCGTCCGAGTTGGATGAAGCCGAACTCTTGCGACGACCAGAGGACGATCTCCTCGGCGAGGCGCGAGCAGTGCATCATGCAGACGGCGGCGGCGGCGAGGTATTCGACGGCGTAGTCGCGGTCGGAGACGGCGTCCATCGAGTTGGCGGAGACGGCGTCAAAGCCGAGTTCGCGGGCGGTCCATTCGCGGTCGACGGGATAGGGAACGCCGGCGAGCGCGCCCGATCCGAGGGGGAGGACGTTGACGCGCTTGCGGGCGTCGGCGAATCTTGCGGCGTCGCGGTCGAACATTTCGAAGTAGGCCAAGAGGTGGTGGGCGAACGGGACGGGCTGGGCGCGCTGCAGGTGCGTGTAGCCGGGCATCAGCGCGTCCCCGTCGCTCTCGGCGAGGGCGACGAGCGCGCCTTGCAGCGCCCGCAGCGAGCGGACGGCGCGGTCCACGGCGTCGCGGACGTAGAGGCGCGTCGCGGTCGCCACTTGGTCGTTGCGGGATCTCGCGGTATGCAGGCGCGCGGCGGGCTCGCCGATCAACTCGCGCAGGCGCGCCTCTATGTTCATATGGAGGTCTTCGCACTCCTCGCGCCAGGGGAAGGCGCCGCTTTCGATTTCGCGGCGGACGGCCTCGAGCCCGTCGGCGATGGCGTCGGCGTCGGCCTGCGCGATGACGCCCTGGCGGGCGAGCATCCGCGCGTGGGCGATGGAGCCTGCGACGTCGTAGGCGTAGAGGCGGCGGTCGTAGTCTACGGAGACGGTGTAGCGCGAGGCGGCCTCGAAGTGGTGGGTGGCGTAGGCGGTCATTGCGCCTCGCATTCTACACGCGGCGGGGGAGGGGAGGGCGGCGCCGCGCATAAGAGCAGGGCGCCGCGCCCGCTATACTGAGCGATGCGATGGGCATTGAGGACCGGGATTACTACAGGAGCGGCGGCGCGTCCGGCGGCGGCTATCTGACGACTTGCCCGCAGTGCGGGAGGTCGCTCGCGTCGACGCTGTGGCGGATGCACGCGCACAACCCCCAGCAAGCGCATTGCGTCGAGGTTGGGTGCCGCGAGCGCGCCGTCGGCTATTGCGCGGCGGCGCCGTTCGCCGGCGGACTCGGCCCTCTCTGCGGCGAGCATCTGATGCGCCACCGCCGCCAGCGCCACGACGTCCGGTTCGTGGACGGCGGCGTCTGCTCCGAATGCGACGGGCAAGGGCACGTCTCCTCGCAGGGCGTGGGTCAAGGCGCGGGAGACGGATGGCTGCGCTGCCTGCAATGCTCCGGCTTGGGCTACGAAAGCGAGGACGTTCGGGAGCGGCGGCGCGAGCGGGCGCGAGAGCAAGCGGACGCGGACGCGGCCAAAGAGGAGCGCGCTCGTCTAGAAGAGATGTTTCCCCAAACCGAGCAAACGGACGGCTCGTCGGACTCTCCGCCGGACTCCGACGAGCGGCAACACGGCGAAGCGGACGGCGGGGGCAAAGGTTCGGACGGCAGGCGATGCAGGCTCATAGTCGCCTTTGCGCCGCTCGCGGCGCTCGCGGCAATCGTCGGCGCGTTCGTCTATCTGAATCGGCAAGACCCGCAGCCGCAGGTCGAGCCCGCGCCCACGTTCATACCCGTTATGGCCGCGCCAACATGGACGCCTGAGCCCACTTGGACGCCCGCCCCGACATTTACGCCGACGCCTACTCCGCGCCCGACGCCCAAGCCAACCGCGACGCCGACGGCGGTTCCGTGCGCCGATCCCACCGCGACGCCCACGCCCACGGTCGCGCCGACGTCCACGCCCACCCCAACGCCTGAATGGCCGCCGCAACCGCTGACCGACGAATGGCGACGCTGGGCGCGCGGGTGGAGCGACCAGCAGGTGAGCGACGCGCTCGCCGAGAGCGCCGCCGCTTTCGAGACGGGGCTGGACGCCCTAGCGGCGCTGCCCCTTCTCGAAGCATGCGCCCGCGTCGAAATGCTGGAGACGCAATTGGAGATAGCCGCGTTCCTCGTGGAAACGCACCGCCTCGAGCGGGCGCAAGTCCCCGGCTGGCATATTCACGAGGACTGGTCGCTCTGGCTGCGGCACCAACGCGGCTTGCTTGGGCAGGCCGTCCGCGACCATGCGCCCGCGCAGCGTTGCCGCGAAGCCCGCGCCGCCGCCGCTACCCCAACGCCAACGGCGACGTCTACACCCTCGCCCGCGCCAACCGCGTCGCTCGCGTCTTCCGGCGCGCCGCTGCCGCCATGCCCGACGGCCACTCCTGACCCACGCGCAACGCCTACGCCAACGGCGACGCCTACGCCCCGGCCCACCGCGACGCCTACGCCCCGACCTACCGCCAGGCCCACGCCCCGCCCCACGCCAACGCCGCGTCCACGCCCTACGCCAACGCATACGCCTACGCCTCGCCCTACCGCCACGCCGCTGCGCCCATCTACAGGGCAAGAGAGCCTCGAGGAGGTCGCCGCGCGCGTCCGAACGAGCGTCGTCTACGTAACGGCGGGGCGCGGCGCCGGCTCGGGTGTCATCGTCGAGACGGACTCGTCGGGCGCGGCGGTCGTGGTGACGAACCATCACGTGATAGAGGACGCGCCGGGCCGCGTCCGCGTGCAGGTCAACGACAACCGGTGGTTCAACGCGACCGTGCTGGGATCGGACGCCGACCGCGACATCGCCGCGCTCTCGATCTGCTGCTCTCCCAATTTCCGAGCCGCGAGCCTGAGCGGGGCGCGGGCGCCGCAAGGGGCGAGCGTCTTCGCAATGGGGTATCCGGTGGACATCTTTGACTCAGGGGAGCCCTCGCTCACGAACGGCGTCGTCTCCCGCGTGTTCCTTGACACGAGGGGGAGGCGCTGGCTGGTGCAGACCAACGCGGAGATCAATCCCGGCAACAGCGGCGGGCCGCTCTTCGCAATGAGCGGGGAGGTGGTGGGCATCAACGCCTTCATTCAACGCGAGACGGCCGGCGGGTTGAACATCGAGGGGTACGGCTTCGCCGTCGCGTCAGAGACCGTGATTGATTTGCTGCCCGCGCTCAGGGGGGGGCGGACGTTCGGGGCGACGCCGACGCCGCGCCCGCGCCCTACGCCCACGCCTCGCGGCGGCTTGTTGCGCAACTTTTTCGGCCCGGCGGACGGGACAATTTATCACGACAACGATGGCTACATAGAAGCGTACGAGGCGAACGTTCATGTATCAGACTTCAGGGCCTCCGCGACATTCGTCAACCCTTCCTCCGCAGGGTGGGACTACGGCTTCTTGTTCCGATGGGCAGGCCAAAACAGGTTCCACGTAGTTGCGCTGACCAGCCGGGGGCGCTGGGTCCACGATCTGCGTGACGGCAGCGCGAATTCAATAGACCTAGACAGCGGCTGGACAAACACGCTGCGAACGCAGGCGGGCGCGTCTAACGAACTGTTCCTCGCCGTTATTGGCTCCGTCGGCTGGCTCTACGTCAACGACGAAATCGTAGCGACGCTGAATCTTGAAGACGGCGCATCGTCAGGCGACATCGCTGTGATGACGGGCTATCACCGCGGAGCGGAGACGCCGGGAAGCGAGACGCGATTCCGGGGGTTCTCCGTGCTCGGAGTGGAAGGGTAGACAGCGTCGGGCGAACTCAGGCACACGACCGACGGGCTCATCACGTCGCATCGGATAACGGGAGGCGCAGGGGACTTCATCGTCGTCGCGACGTTCACGAATCCTTACTCCGCCGGCGTCGGGAGTTGGGACTACGGCATCGGATTCAGGGACGACCCGGACAGGCGCAACGTCTTCGACGCGCTGACGATCCAGAGCGACGGCCTGTGGGAGCATTTCCGGCGCGCCGGCGGCAACACTAGCGTCCACCGTGACTTCGGAAGGGCGTGCGTGGATACGCGGGCGAGCGGCGAGAACACGCTGTGGCTGCTGGCGGTCGGGGGCGCGGGCGTTCTCTCCGTGAACCGCGAGCCGGTCGACGCGCTCGACCTAAGCGGGAGCGAGGCGCGGGGCGGCGTCTGGGCGGGGACGGGCTTCTACGCGGGCAACTCGCGAACCACGAATCGCCTTCCTCTCCATCGCGCTGCCCCGGTTGGCGCAATGGCGACGCCGGCGACGGGGTACGCCGGAAGAGGAAGCGACGCGACGCACTTGCCGTCGAAGTGCGCTCCGTAATTCCGCAGATCGAATCTGCGGGGCTCGTCCGCCTCGCCTTCCCGCCAGGCCGGCAAGTCGCCGGCGTCGACGGGAAACGCGCGCAATAGCAACACCTCCTCCACGAACGCCGGAGCGCACGGCTCCATCACGAGCGCCAGCGCTCCGTCGATCCTGTGGACGTCAAACGCGCCGTTGAACAAGGGCTTCCGCCCGCGAACGGCCTCGTAGACCGCCCGGGGGTCGTCCATCGATTCAAACGTCCATAGCGCGCTCCCGTAGACTTCCATTCGACGCAACTCGCGGGCGGATTGCGACCATGACGCCAACGGACGGCTTGGAATGACGTCGAAGGGAGCGGCGTTGGCCAAGCGCTCACGCGCGGAGTTCGTCAGCATCAGCGCGTCGCGCCAGTCAATTGTCCGGCTTGCCGTTAGCGCGGTTGGCCCGCCTGAGGATTGCGCCGAATGAGCGAGATGCCGTTCGAGTTCTCGCAGTATCGGAGGGCCCCAAGAGGCCATCTCGTATTGCGAACGGAGGCGCTCCGGCGCGGCTCTGTCTACGAGGAAATTGAAATGCTCCTGCTGACTCGGATGAAGCAGCGCCATCGAAACGACCGTAGCCGCCAGCCCGGCCGACGCGGCCCCGCATGCCGCAGCCTGCAAACGCCTGCGCTCAAGCGCCGACAACAGCCATTGCAAGCCGAACGCCGCCAGGAGCGCGAACGGCGCCCACAGAAAGTACATATGCCGCCAGCCCTGGTAGATGTTGCCGCCGGGCAGCATCACCGCCAAGACGGGCAGCGCGAAGCAGGCGACGAGCAGCAGCGCGAACCGCAGCCTTCCGCTCCGCAGCGCGTTGCGCGGAGACCGGGCGCCCCTGAGGAGGACGCACCCGGCCCCGGCGGCGCCCAGCAGCAGCGCGAACGGCGGACTCGAGATCGAGAACCAGACCGGCAAATACTCGACGGGGAAATCATCGCTGCGATACAACGTTCCGCGGAATAGTTCCGTAGGCTTGTGAGGATGGTTGGAGAGCGTCGTCCACCACTCGACGGCGCGTCCAACTGGGTCGCCCCACAGATACGGCAGCAGCGCGTAGACGGTCAGCGCCGCCGCAAGCGCGAACGCTCCGGACGTTAGGAGAATGCGCTTGCGCTCCGCCCAACCTGACGCTAGCGCGAGGTCGAGCGCCCGAAGCGCGGGAACCGCCGCCAGCAGAACGACGCCCATTATCCGAAGATTCACCAGCAGCCCAATCCCAACGCCCAGCAGCGCGAAGGAGGGAAGCGTGTCTCTCTTGAACGCCCGATGCGTCAGATAGAGCGCGATGACGAACATCACGAGGAACGGAATGTCTTTGCTGTTGAAGAACGAATGCGCGTAGAGGCGCGGATGCAGCAGAAACAGCAGCATCGCCGCAAGGGCAAGCAACCGGCTGCCGGACAGCCGGAGGGCCAGCAGGTAGGCGAAGAGTCCGCCTGCGAGAAAGAGCAGGCGAGAGTGCAAATGCCGGCTTATATGGACTGCGCGCGGGGCGTCGTCTATGCCGAACGCGCGCTCGATCAGCGGAAGAGGCGCCTCGAACGCCATACCGTAGAACTTCTCATGGTCTACATAGAGCCCGCTTGTGAAAGCGCCGAAGTCGCCGTCCGCGAGATAACGCAGATTCGCCTCGGCGGTTTGCCGGTGAACGAACTCATCCCAGTGAGTGCCGTAGTCGTCGAGAACGGCGAGCCCCGCGATAAGAAACAGCGCAAGCCCAAGCAGCGCGCCCCAGTGCGGCGCGAGCGCCCTAATAGCGGAACCCCGCGAAAAATTCGGGGGGGGGGGGGTATGTCGTAGCAGTGTCATTATTCCATCATTCGCCCTGTAGCCCAACGATTATACCGGGTCCTCCCCTCGCCCTCGCCCGCCCCGTCCTCCGCCCTGCCTGCGCCCCTGTGACCGTCATTCACCCACTTGACCGTCATTCCCGCGTAGGCGGGAATCCCGTACCCCGTTCTCCGGCGCGCGCCGCCCGCCGCTTGCTACACCTTAACCGCGTCCACCAACTCCCCGACGCGGGAGCGCCGCGCGTGAGCCGCTTGGCTATTGAGTCCGACGGAGTATCTTGCGCGACGCCGCCAGGAGGTCCCCCCCCCCCGTTAGTCTCGTATCCATACTGACGAGCGCAAACGCTTGACGCGCTCCCCTTGACGTGTGCTATGCTGTAGGGCAGTTCCCATATTCGTCCGCGTGGACGGGGAGTAGTAGGGGATAAGCGCATCGCAGCGAGCCGGCGGTTGGTGAGAGGCCGGCGATGGACGCACAGCCTCCCTGAACTCGCCCCTGAGCGGCCAGGCCTGAACTTGCAGTAGGGCCGGCGGAGCGCGCCGTTACCGCGCATAGAGTCGCCCCGGCGCGCCGCCGGGGAAGCAGGGTGGCACCGCGGGAAGATTTGTCCCGTCCCTTCGTTGGGACGGGTTTTTTTATACCCGTCGGCGACCTTGCAACCGTCATTCCCGCCTACGCGGGAATCTCGTACCCCCCTCTCCTACAAAGGGAGAGGACGCCGCGAACGCGGCGGGAGAGGGTACTGGAGTAGGAGGCGGCCGCGAACGCGGCGACCCAGGCGGCGCGAAGCGCCGAAACGCCTCTCCCTACAAGGGGAGAGGATGCCGCGAACGCGGCGGGAGAGGGTACTGGAGTAGGCGCTTGCGGATAGTTGGGGAACGACGGAAGCGAAGCAGGAAGGATGGTGAAGGAATTTTGCGGTTGACGGGCGCGCAGATGGTGTGCGAGAGCCTCGTGCGGGAGGGCGTCGACGCGCTCTTCGGCCTGCCCGGCGGGGCGATCCTGCCGCTCTATCAGACGTTGCCGGAGTATCCGAAACTCCGTCATATTCTGGTTCGGCACGAGCAGAACGCAGGGCACGCGGCGGACGGCTACGCCCGGGCCTCGGGCAAGGCGGGCGTGGCGGTTGCGACGTCAGGCCCCGGCGCGACCAACCTGGTCACGCCGCTCGCCACCGCGATGATGGACTCGACGCCGATCGTGGCGATCACAGGGCAGGTGCCCCGCGCCGCCATCGGGCGCGACGCCTTCCAGGAGACCGACACCACCGGCATTACGATGCCCATCACCAAGCACAACTACCTGGTGATGGACGTGAAGGACATCCCCCGCGTGATGAAGGAGGCGTTCCACATCGCGCGGACGGGGCGACCCGGGCCCGTTCTGGTGGACTTGCCCCGCGACGTGCTGACCGAAACGGCGGAGTTCGAGTATCCGGAGCGCGCGAATCTGCCCTCCTACAAGCCGACGCTCGACGGGCACGGGCAGATGATCAAGCGCGCCGCGCAACTGATCCGCGAGTCGGAGCGCCCGCTGCTGCTGCTGGGGCACGGAGCGCTCATCGCCGGAGCGGAGGAGGAGGCGCGGGAGGTCGCGGAGCGGGCGCAGATTCCCGTGATCACGACGCTGCTGGGCATCGGCGCGTTCCCGGGCGACCACGTGCTGAGCCTGGGCATGCCCGGAATGCACGGCCAAGCCTTCAATAACTGGGCGATAGACCGCGCCGACCTGATCATCGGCGTGGGGATGCGGTTCGACGACCGCGTGACGGGCAGGCTCAGCGCGTTCGCGCCGAACGCCCGCGTCATTCACGTCGACGTGGACCCGGCGGAGGTCGGCAAGAACGTTCGGGTCACCGTGCCCATCGTAGGGGACGCGAAGCGCGTGCTCCGCGCGCTCGCCGGCCAGATCGAGAAAACGTCGCGCCCCGAGTGGCTCGCCGAGATCGACGCGCTGCGCGGCGAGCACCCGCTCTACGAAGGGGAAAGCGGCGAGGGGCTGCGCCCCCAGCGCGTCATCCGCGAACTGTGCGAGGCCACCGACGGCAGGGCGGTCGTCGTGACCGGCGTCGGCCAGCACCAGATGTGGGCGGCGCAGCGCTACGCCTTCAAGGAGCCGGACTTGTGGATCACGTCCGGCGGGCTCGGAACGATGGGATTCGAGGTTCCGGCGGCGATGGGAGCGGCGTTCGCGCGGCCCGACCGCCCCGTCTGGAGCGTCGCCGGGGACGGCGGCTTCCAAATGACGATGTCGGAGTTGGCGACCATCGCGGAGCACAACGTTCCGGTGAAGTTCGCCGTGCTGAACAACGGAAACCTGGGATTGGTGCGGCAGTTGCAGGATCTCTTCTACGGCGGAGCGCGCGTGGCGTCGGGCTACTCCGGCAACCCGGACTTCGTGAAACTCGCGGACGCCTACGGAATATGGGCGCGGCGCGTGAGCGACGAGTCCGAAGTCCGCGAGGCCATCGAGGAGGCCGCGGCGGTCGACGGCCCCGCGCTGATCGACTTCCAAGTGGAGCCGGAGGAGAACGTGTATCCCCACGTTCCCGCGGGAGAGAGCGTGTTCGAGACGATAGAGTCGCCCGCTGGGCGGGAGGAGCCGGCGTGGTTGACGTAACGCTGCATACCGAGCCCGTGCATACGATCACGGCGCTCGTGAACGACAAGCCGGGCGTGCTGGCGCGCATCGCGGGCATGTTCGCCCGGCGCGGCTTCAACATATCCAGTTTGGCCGTCGGCGTCAGCGAAACGCCCGGCCTCTCGCGGATGACGTTCGTCGTCGAGGGCGGAGAGTGGGTGGTCGAGCAGGTCGTGAAGCAACTCTACAAACTGATCGACGTCGTCCGCGTCGCGAACATCGCGGAAGAGAGCGCCGTGATGCGCGAGATGGCGCTCGTCAAGGTGCGGTCGAACGCGGAGACGCGCGCGGAGATTATGCAGTTGGTGGACATCTTCCGCGCCGCCATCGTGGACGTCGGAAAGGACGCGGTCATCGTCGAAATCACGGGCAACGAGGAGAAGGTCGCCGCGATGATCAAGTTGCTGCAGCCGTTCGGCGTCCGCGAGACGATGCGGACGGGGCGCATCGCAATGCCGCGAGGCGCCGCGTCCGGGACGAAGGAGCGCGCCCATGCGGGCAAAAGCGCGCCGGACGCGGACGTCGTTCCCTAAACGAGGCGGCGGACGCGAGCGAAGCGAAGAGAGGAGCGAGGCATGGCGACGATCTATTACCAGGAAGACGCGGACATCGGGCTGCTGAGCGGCAAGCGCGTCGGCGTCATCGGCTACGGAAGCCAGGGGCACGCGCACGCGCTGAACCTGCGCGACAGCGGGGTGGACGTAATGGTGGGGCTGCACGCGGGCAGCGCGAGCCGCGCCAAGGCGGAGGCGGAGGGGCTGCGCGTCGCGTCGCCCGCCGAAACCGCCGCCGAGTGCGACTTCGTTATGTCGCTCGCGCCGGACACCGCGCAGGGCGCCATCTACCGCGAGTCCGTCGAGCCCCATATGACGGCGGGCAAGACGCTGATGTTCGCGCACGGCTTCAACATTCACTACGGCGAGATCCGGCCTCCGGCGGACGTGGACGTCTCGATGATCGCGCCGAAAGCGCCCGGCCACCGCGTGCGCGAGGTCTTCGTCGACGGGCAGGGCGTGCCGTCGCTCGTCGCTATCCATCAGGACGCCTCGGGGAACGCGCTGCGGAACGCGCTGGCCTACGGCGCGGGCATCGGATCGGCCCGGGCGGGCATCGTCGCCACCACGTTCAAAGAGGAGACGGAGACCGACCTCTTCGGCGAGCAGACCGTGCTTTGCGGCGGCGTGACCAGCCTCATCAAGCACGCGTTCGAAACGCTCGTCGAGGCCGGCTACCAGCCGGAGATCGCCTACTTCGAGGTGATGCACGAGTTGAAGTTGATCGTCGACCTGCTCTACGAGGGCGGCATGAAGTATATGCGCTACTCCGTGAGCGACACGGCGGAGTACGGCGACTACAGCCGCGGCCCGCGCGTCGTGGACGACCACGCGCGCGAGGCGATGCGGCAAACGCTGAAGGAGATACAGGACGGGACGTTCGCCAGGGAATGGATCGCGGAGAACCACGAGGGGCTGCCCCGCTTCAAGGCGATGCGGGAAGCCGCCGCGAGCCACGAGATCGAATCGGTGGGCGAGGAGTTGCGCGCGATGATGCCCTTCCTCAAGAAGAAGTAGGCGCGCCGCAGCCCCAAGGACAGCGCGGGAGGAACGCAATGGACGACAAAGTGCTCATCTTCGACACGACGCTCCGCGACGGCGAGCAGTCCGCCGGCGCGGGAATGACCGTCGGCGAGAAAATCGAGATAGCGAAGCAGTTGGAGCGGCTCAACGTCGACGTCATAGAGGCCGGCTTTCCGATCAGTTCGCCCGGCGACTTCGAGGCCGTGCGGAGCATCGCCCGCGAAGTTCGCAAGCCCATCATCGCGGCGCTCGCGCACGCCAACGAGGCGGCGGTCGACCGCGCCGGAGAAGCCCTCCGCGACGCGGCGCGCCCCCGCATCCACGTCTTCATATCCTCGTCCGACCAGCACATCCAGCACCAGTTGCATAAGAACCGCGAGGAGGTCGTGGAGATGGCGGCGAAAGCCGTCGCCCGCGCGCGCCGGTACACCGACGACGTCGAGTTCTCCCCGATGGACTCCAGCCGCACCGACCGCGAATTCCTCGCCCATATGGTCCGGGCGGCGGTGGACGCGGGCGCGACCACGATCAACATCCCAGACACGGTCGGCTACGCGGTCCCGGAGGAGTTCGCCCGCCTCATCGAGCGCCTCCGCGAGGAGATTCCCGAGTTGGGCGAGAGCGTCCGCCTCTCCGTGCATTGCCACGACGACCTCGGCATGTCCGTCGCCAACAGCCTCGCGGCGGTCAAGGCGGGCGCAAGGCAAGTGGAGGGCTGCGTCAACGGCATCGGCGAGCGCGCCGGCAACACCGCCCTCGAGGAGATCGTTATGGCGCTCCGCACCCGCGCCGACTACTTCGACGTCGGCGTGGACGTGGACACGACGCAACTCTACAACGCCAGCAGGCTCGTGAGCCAAATCAGCGGCTTCCCCGTGCAGCCGAACAAGGCCGTCGTCGGACGCAACGCCTTCAGGCACGCCTCCGGCATCCACCAGGACGGCGTGCTCAAGGAGCGCACCACCTACGAAATCATCAACCCGCTAGACGTCGGCGTTCCGCGCAGCGAACTCGTGCTCGGCAAACTCAGCGGGCGGCACGGCCTCCGCGCCCGCCTCGAAGAGTTGGGCTACGCGCTCTCCGCCGACGAACTCGACAAGGCGCACGAGGCGTTCAAGGAACTCGCCGACAAGAAGCGCGAGGTCACCGACCGCGACCTCATCGCGCTGATGGGCAACGAGCGCACGTCCGTCGAGGAGACGTACTCGCTGGAGCACGTGCAGGTGACCTGCGGCACCGGCGAAATCCCCACGGCCACCGTCCGCCTCTCCCGCGCGCAAGGCGAGTCCTTCACCGACGCCGCCACCGGAACGGGCCCCGTCGACGCCGTCTACAAAGCGATCAACCGCATCGTCGGCGAGCCGAACGAGTTGACCGAATTCAGCGTCAACTCCGTCACGGAGGGCATAGACGCCGTTGGCGAGGTGAGCATCCGCATCGAGCAGGACGGCAGGCCCTACATTGGGCGCGGCGCCGACACCGACATCATCGTCGCGTGCGCCCGCGCCTATATGAACGCCCTCAACCGCCTGCTCGCTATGGGCGACACCACGCGCTCCCCCGAGGCCGCCGGCGCCGTCTAGCGCGCCGCGCGGCGCAAAGCGCCAGATCCCCCTCTCCCTATAAGGGGAGAGGACGCCGCGAACGCGGCGGGAGAGGGTACTGCGGTCGGGAACAGACGGCCTGATTCGGCGGCTGCGCGATGGCCTCCGACTGGGGCGAGGCGCTTTCCGCCAAATAGCCGCATAGCCTTCGGCGCGAACGCGCTGAGCGTTATACTATCGGATTGCGCCGCCTCGCGGAGCGGCCAGAGGGGTTTATGGCCGTAAGCGCTTCCTCGCTCATAGCGTCCGTAGAGCAGTACTTTGCCGACCTTCGCCGCGTCAGAGCGTCGGGCGGAGCGACTGCGGAGCGGTCGGGATACGCGCCGCTCGCCAACCTGCTCAACGCGGTCGGCGGCGCGCTTTCCCCCAAGGTGTTCTGCGTTGGCGAAATCGCCGACCAGGGCGCGGGGCATCCCGACTTTGGCCTCTACTCCTCTCGCCAGACCCGCGGAGACGGATCCCGTGACGGACAGCCGCCGGAGCGCGGGGTGGTCGAAGTGAAGCCGGTCGGCGACGACGCTTGGCTCGCAGCGGAAAGCGGCCAGGTTAGCCGCTATTGGGAGCGTTACCGTCTCGCGCTGGTCACCAACTTCCGCGACTTCGTTTTGGTCGGCGCGGATGCGACGGGGCGGCCCGTGAAACTGGAAACGTTCCGCGCCGCGCGCTCCGAAGAGGAATTCGGCGAACTGTTGGAAAAGCCCCGCGCCTCCGCGCGCAAGTTGGGGCCGGCGTTAGGAGAGTATCTTTGCCGCGCGCTTTCCCATCCGGCGTCGCTCACGGAGCCCCAAGACCTCGCTCGCCTGCTCGCCTCTTACGCTAGAGACGGTTTGGCCCGCGTCGAGGCGGCGGGCAACGCGCCGGGTTTTCGCGCCGTCCGTTCCGCGCTCGAACAGGCGCTGGGCGTTCAGTTCAAAGACGAAAGCGGCGGCGCGTCATTCTTTCGCTCGACGCTGGTGCAAACGCTTCTCTACGGCATGTTCTCCGCGTGGGTTCTCTGGGCGCGGCGAACTCCGCCCCCCGTTGGGGGTTTCGACTGGCGTACGGCGGTTTGGAATATCAACGCGCCCGTCCTCCAAGCGATGTTCCAGCAGTTCTCGACTCCCGCCGACTTGCGGGGCGCGAACTTGGTGGAAGTTTTGGACTGGGCCGCCGCCGCGCTCGACAGGGTGGACAAGAGCGCCTTCTTCGCCAAGTTCAACGAGAGCGAAGCCGTGCCCTATTTCTACGAACCGTTTTTGGAGGCGTTCGACCCCGGCCTCCGCAGACAGATGGGCGTCTGGTACACCCCGCCCGAAGTCGTGCGGTATATGGTCGCTCGGGTGGACAAGGCGCTCAGAGACGACCTCGGCGTAGACGGAGGGCTTGCGGCGGAGAACGTCTACGTCTTGGATCCCTGCTGCGGCACGGGGACTTACCTCGCGGAGACGCTGCGCCGCATCGAGGCCAACCTGAGGGAACGCGGGGCCGGTGCCCTGACGGGCGCGCTCTTGAAGCGCGCCGCCGCCGAGCGCGTGTTCGGCTTCGAGATTATGCCCGCTCCGCTGGTCATCGCGCATCTGCAAGTAGGGCTTGCGATGCAAGCGCTGGGCGCGGGACTCGAGAACGGAGCGGACGGGCGTCTGGGCATATTCCTCACCAACGCGCTCACCGGCTGGGAGCCGGCGGAGCGGCTGCAACTTCCCTTCCCCGCGCTGGAGGAAGAGCGCGAGCGCGCGGAGCGGGTCAAGCAAGAGACTCCGGTGCTCGTCATTATCGGGAATCCTCCCTACAACGGCTTCGCGGACATGGCTATGGACGAGGAGCGCGAGTTGACGGAGGCGTACCGCTCGGTCAAACGGGCGCCGCAGCCGGAGGGGCAAGGACTGAACGACTTGTACGTTCGGTTCTTTCGTATGGCGGAGCGGCGCATCGCCGAGAAAACGGGCAAGGGCATCGTTTGCTACATCTCGAACTACTCGTGGTTGGACGGGCTCTCCCACCCGGGGATGAGGGAGCGCTATTTGGAGGCGTTCGACGCGATTCGCGTAGATTGCCTGAACGGAGACACGCGCAAAGGCGGGAAGACCCCCGACGGAGCGCCTGACCGCAGCGTGTTCACGGTTCCCTCGAGGGCGGGCGGCATTATGGTGGGGACGGCGATCGCGACGCTCGTCCGCAAGTCCGACCACAAGCCATCCGAGGCCGTTCAGTTCCGTCACCTCTGGGGCGAGGCGAAGCGCGAAGAACTGACCGCGACGGCGGACGCCGCCCCCGGCGCGTTGTACGAAGACGTCAAGCCCAACCTCGCGCTTGGGTTGCCGTTTATGCCTGTCGTCGTTGACGACGCGTGGGCGAACTGGCCGTCCCTGCCGGAATTGATGCCGCAGTCGTTCCCCGGGGTGAAAACCAGCCGCGACCTGTTTCTCGTGGACATAGACAAAGACCGGCTCAAGGAGCGAATGGCGAACTATTTCAACGCGTCGATCAGCCACGAGGAGATGACGCGGCGTTATCCGCGCGATATGACCTCCCGCCCAGGCTACGACGCGCCGAAAACGCGGGATGCGCTGCTCGCTCGAGGCGGCCTCAACGAAGCGGGGTTCGTCCGTTACGCCTACCGTCCGTTCGACAACCGCTGGCTGTACTGGGAAGCGGGGAGCGACTTGCTCGACCGCGAACGCGCGGATTACAAACCGCACGTCGCGGAAGGGAACCCCTGGTTAGTCACGCAGCGGAAGCCGCGCCGCGAATGGTCGCCTCCCCAGGTCATCACGGCCATCGGGTGCATAGACCTCATAGACCGCAGCGCGACCTGCATTCCCGCGAGTCTGCAAGAGAACGGGCTTCGCCTGCATAACGGCCGCGACGCCCAGCGGCGCCCCAACCTGTCGGAATCCGCGGAACGCTGCCTCGACCGGCTGGGGCTAGGGGCGGACGACCTCTTTCATCACGTCGTCGCCGCGCTCCACGACCCGGCCTACCGCGAGGCGAACGCCGGCGCGCTGCGGATGGCGTGGCCGCGCATTCCGCTTCCGGGCTGGCCGAACGGCGGCGGCGCGAGCGACGCGGAATGGATCGCGGCGTCCGCCGCTCGAGGCCGAACGCTGGCGGCGCTGCTCGACGCGGACTCGCCGGTGGACGGCGTAACCGCCGGCGCGTTGCGCCCGGAACTCGCCGCCATCGCCGCGCCGTCCACGACGGACGGGCGCGATATGCGAAGAGAGGATTTCTCCGTGACCGCAGGATGGGGGTACGTTCGACCCGGCGACGGCGTTATGCCCGGGGCGGGGCGCGCCGTCGAGCGCGCCTACGCCGACGACGAACGCGCGGCGCTAGGCGGGGCCATCGCAGCCCTCGGCGAGACGACCTACGACGTCTACCTGAACGACCGCGCTTACTGGCGGAACGTTCCCGCCGCCGTTTGGAACTACCGGCTGGGCGGCTACCAAGTGCTCAAGAAATGGCTGTCCTACCGGGAGGAGCGGGCGCTGGAGCGGGCGCTTTCGCCTGACGAGACGCGGCTCTTCGCTGAGACCGCGCGCCGAATCGCCGCCATCCTGATCCTCGTGACCGAGCGGTAAGCCCTTAAGCGCAAGGATCGAGCCGCGCCGAACCAGGGACGCGGCCGGCGGCGTGCTATCATTGCGCCGCTGACGATTTCCCCGCCTGACGGACCCCGGAGGAGCGAATGGCCCCCAAGACGATGTTCGAAAAGATCTGGGACTCCCACGTCGTGCGCGAGGAGCCCGGCAAGCCCTCGCTGCTCTACGTCGACCTGCACCTCGTGCACGAGGTCACCTCTCCGCAAGCGTTCGACGGCCTGCGCCTCAACAACCGCCGCGTCCGGCGGCTCGACCGGACCGTCGCCGTCGCGGACCACAACGTCCCCACCAGCGACCGCGACAAGCCCCTCGAGGACGAGGTCTCGAAGGCGCAGTTGGAGGCGATGCGGCGCAACGCCGACGAGTTCGGCATCGAGTACTTCGATATGCTCAGCGAGCGCCAGGGCATCGTCCACGTCATCGGCCCGGAGCAAGGCCGCACCCAGCCGGGAATGATCATCGTCTGCGGCGACAGCCACACCGCCACGCACGGCGCCGTCGGCGCAATGGCCTTCGGCGTCGGCACCTCCGAGGTCGAGCACGTGCTCGCCACCCAATGCATCTGGCAGGCCAAGCCCAAGACGATGGAGATCCGCGTGGACGGACGCCTCCCCTACGGCGTGACGCCCAAAGACGTCATCCTCTCCGTCATCGGCGAAATCGGAACCTCCGGCGGCATCGGCCACGCCATCGAGTACGCCGGCGAAGTCTTCCGCGCAATGTCTATGGAAGGCCGCATGACGGTCTGCAATATGTCCATAGAGGCGGGCGCGCGAACGGGCATGGTCGCCCCCGACGAAACGACGTTCGCGTACCTCAAGGGGCGCGAGCATTCGCCGAAGGGCGCGGACTGGGACGCCGCCGTCGAGCGCTGGACGGCGCTCCGAACCGACCCCGACGCGCAATTCGCCGCCGCCGCGCGGTTCGACGGTTCCGCGATGGCGCCCCAGGTCACTTGGGGCACGAACCCCGCCCAGACGATTCCCGTGGACGGGCGCGTCCCCACCGCGGACTCCTTCGAATCGTCGCAGGAGCAGGCCGCCGTCGAAAAGGCGCTCGCCTATATGGGCCTCAAGGGCGGCGAGCGCATCCAGGACGTCCAAATCGACACGGTGTTCATCGGCTCCTGCACCAACTCCCGCATCGAGGACTTGCGCGCCGCCGCCGACGTCGCCCGCGGCAAGAAGAAGGCCGACTCCGTCCGCGCCCTCGTCGTCCCCGGCTCGTGGGCCGTCAAGCGCCAGGCCGAAGAGGAGGGGCTCGACCGCGTGTTCGCGGAGGCCGGATTCGAGTGGCGCGACGCCGGCTGCTCGATGTGCCTCGCGATGAACCCCGACCGCCTCGCGCCCGGCGAGCGCAGCGCCTCCACCTCCAACCGCAACTTCGAGGGGCGCCAAGGCCCCGGAGGCCGCACGCACCTCGTGAGCCCCCCAATGGCCGCCGCCGCCGCCGTCGCCGGGCGCTTCGCCGACCTGCGCGAGTGGAACTAGGCCAAGCCCCCGCCTCGAATCCAAACCCGGAGCGAACAAATGGAGCCCTTTACGACGCATGCCGGCAAGGTCGTTCCCTACGATATGCCGAACGTCGACACCGACCAGATCATCCCCGCGCGATTCCTCAAGAAGATCGACCGCGTCGGGTTCGGCGAGTTGCTCTTCTACGAGTTGCGCTACGACGAGGACGGCTCGCCCAAGCCCGGATTCGCGCTCAACGACCCGCGCTACGCCGGCGGCTCCGTGCTCGTGAGCGGCCCGCAGTTCGGCATCGGCTCCTCCCGCGAGCACGCCCCCTGGGCGATCCAGCAGTACGGCTTCCGCGCCGTCATCGCCCCCAGTTTCGGCGACATCTTCCGCAGCAACTGCTACCAGAACGGCCTGCTGCCCGTCGTCCTCTCCCCCGCCGAAGTGGACGCCGTCATCGCCCGCGCCCAAGAGATCGACGGCTACGAAGTGACCGTGGACCTCGAGGCGCAGGAGGTGCGCGACGCCCACGGCCTCCGCGCATCGTTCGAGATAGACGCCTTCCGCAAAGAGAGCCTCCTGCAGGGCATGGACGACATCGGCCTCACCCTCCGCCTCGAGGACGACATCGCCGCCTTCGAAAGCGCCCGCGCCTAAGCGCGGGGCGCCCAATACCGTCATTCCCGCGAAAGCGGGAACCTACCTCCCATCCCTCATCGCCGCCGCTTCCCCTTCCGCGTCCACGCAGCGTCGGGGTCCGTTCCGCTCCGCGCTCCCGCCTCCGACTGCGGACGCCGCGCCTGCGCCTCGATGATCGTCGCGTCGATCAGCGTCCCGCGCTTCACCAGCATGCCCTTCGCCTCCAACTGCCGGTAGCGCCTCCGCGAACAGCGCCCGCGCCAGCCCGCGCTCGGTTATCTTCTTCCGAAACCGGCTGATCGTCGAGTGGTCCGGAACCGCGTCCATCAGAGTGAGCTCCGCGAACCGGCGGAACGACAGCCGGTCTTGGAGCGCCTCCTCCATGCCCACGTCGGAGGCGTCGTGCCACTGCTGGAGCACGATGACCTTGACCATCGTGACCGGCGGGTACGCGGGGCGGCCTTCGGGGGCGGCGTGGACATCGTCGAGGATGGCTGCGACTTTGGGCCAATCGATGAGGCGGTCGATGCGGTCGAGTCTGTCGTTGCGGCCTGCGTTTGGGAGGGATGAGGGCGTCGATGAAGGTGGGGTCGCTGGCTTCGAGGCGCATAGCTGTCTCTCCTCGCGGCTGCGGTTTGCGGTCAATCGCGCGTGATTGAGGGAGGTTATGCAAAGGTCTCTAATAGGGAGAGGGGGATCCGGGCGCTTGCGCGCCTCAAATGGACACGAGATTCCCGCCTGCGCGGGAATGACGGCGCAGGGCGTTGGCGGGTATGCTATAATTCACGGCAGGCATTGACGGCTTCCTTGATTTCGTTTATCCTATGTAAATGAGTTAGGTTATCCTAACTACGCTCATTAGCGCAGCGCGCTCACATGGAGGTTGTCCGAAGTTATGCGTTTCCCATCTCGTTCCGTCAGGGCGCTCGCCCTCGCAGGCGGCGCCTTGATCGCCGCCGCCGCTCTCGCCGCTTGCGGCGCCGACCCCAACCCGACCCCTCTTCCCCCGCGCGCGACGGCGACGCCATTCCCCGCCGCGACGGCGACCCCGCTTCCGCCGCGCCCCACGGCAACCGCGACGCCTCGCCCGCGCCCTACGGCAACCGCGACTCCCGAGCCGGAACGCGCCGGGCCGTCGCTGCCGGCGACCGTTACGGACGCATCCGGCGACGAGGTGGTCGTGGACGACGTCAGCCGTATCGTCGTACTGAACGGCGACTTCACGGAGGTCGTGTTCGCGCTGGGGCTCGGCGCGAACGTCGTCGCGGTCGACGCCAGCGCGACGTACCCGCGCGAGGCGCTGCGGCTGCCGAAGGTCGGCTATCAGCGGATGCTCAGCGCAGAGGGGATTCTGGCGATGGAGCCGTCCGTCGTGATCGGAAGCGTGAGCGCGGGGCCGGCGGAGGTCATCGAGCAAGTGCGGTCGACCGGCGTTCCCGTCGTGATACTGGACGCGGTGAGCACGATAGAGGGGATTGGCAAGAAGATACGCGGCGTCGCGCAGGCGCTGGGCGTTCCGGAGCGGGGCGAGGAGACCGCCGCCCAGGTGGAGGCGGAGGTCGCGGAGGTTCGGGCGCTGGCCGCGCAGGCGGAGGAGCGTCCGACGGCGGCGTTCATCTATCTTCGCGGGCGGGACACCGTGCTGCTGGGCGGAACCGGGGACCTGAGCCACGAGTTGTTCGAGGCGAGCGGCGCGACGAGCGCGGGGGCGGTCGCGGGCATCCGCGCCCCCTGGGTTCCGCTGACCGCCGAGGCGCTCGTGAGCGCGAATCCCGACTGCCTCGTGCTGTTCACCGCGGGCTTGGAGTCCATTGGGGGCGTTGACGGGCTGATGGGCATTCCCGGCGTGGCGCAGACGAACGCCGCCGCCGAGGGCTGCATCTTGGACTTCGAGGGGCAGTATCTGCAGGGCGGCGGGCCTCGCGCGGGCGCGCTGCTGCGCGAACTGCTCGCGGCGTTCCATCCCGAGTTGGCGGACGGGCGGTAAATGGCGCCGGCGGGCGCGATGGGGGCGCGGCTCTTCCGGCGGCGAAGGGAGACGCAACTGCTCTCCCCGACGCTGCTTGCGCTGACGCTCGCGGCGCTGTTCATCGCCGCCGTCTTCGCCAACGTCGGCATGGGGGCGGTCGAGATTCCTCCGCCGCAGGCGGTCGCCATTCTGCTGAGCCATGCGGGCATCGACGTCGGCGTCGCGTTCGATGCGCGTTCGGACGCGGTGCTATGGAGCATTCGCCTGCCGCGCGTCGTTTTGGCGATGCTGGTCGGAGGCGGGCTCGGCGTGGCGGGCGCGGCGCTGCAGGGCGTCTTCCGCAACCCGCTCGCGGAGCCCGCCGTCATCGGCGTGTCCGGCGGCGCGGCGGCCGGGGCGGCGGGCGCGATCGTTCTCGGCCTCGCGGCCTCGGGGCCGGCGCTGATCGCCGCCGCCGCGTTTCTCGGCGGGCTGACGGCGACGGGCGTCGTCTACTTCGTCGCGCGGACCTACGGGCGGACGGAGGTCGTCACGCTCGTGCTCGCGGGCATCGCCGTCAACGCGACCGCGACCGCCGTGATGGGGTTGCTGACCTCCGCCGCGGACGACGACGAACTCCGCGGCATCACGTTTTGGCTCCTCGGGTCGGTGGGCGGCGCGACGTGGCCGACGGTCGCGTCCACGCTGCCGTTCTTCGCGGCGGGGCTGATCGCGCTGCCGCTCTGGGGGCGCTCGCTGAATCTGATGACGCTGGGCGACCGGGAGGCCTGGCGCTTGGGCGTCTCGACGGAGCGGACGCGGGCGACGGTCATCGTCTTCAGCGCGCTCATCGCCGGGGCGGCGGTCTCCGTCGCGGGCGTCATCAGTTTCGTCGGGCTCGTCGTTCCCCACGTCATCCGCCTCATCGCCGGGCCTGATCACCGGTTTCTGCTGCCCGCGAGCATCTTGGGCGGGGCGACCGCGCTGCTCCTGGCCGACCTCCTCGCCCGGACCGTGGCCGCGCCGGCCGAGGTTCCGCTCGGCGCGGTCACTGCGCTCATCGGCGGGCCGTTCTTCCTGTGGCTGGTGCACCGCGCCCGCAAGGGTTGGGGAGGCTTCGCGTGACGCCGGGCGTTCGGGTGAGAGGCGCGGTCTACAGCGCGGGCGGCAGGCCAATCGTCAACGGCGTCGACCTGGACGTGGAGCGCGGCGAGGTTCTGGCGGTCGTCGGGCCGAACGGCGCGGGCAAGTCCACGCTGTGCGCGCTCATCGCGGGAGACCTGCGCCCGGACGCGGGCGTCGTCGAGATCTGCGGGCAATCTGTTTCGCGGATGAGCCCTGCGTCGCTTGCGCGGACGCGCTCGATGCTGCCGCAGCATACGTCTATCGGGTTTCCGTTCACGGCGCGGGAAGTCGCGCTGATGGGCCGCCATCCCCATATTCCGCGTTGGCGCTCGCCGCGGGAGCGCGACTACGCCGCCGCGGACGACGCGCTGCGCCGCGTGGGCATGCTGGATATGGCCGAGCGCCTCTACCCGACGCTCTCCGGCGGCGAGCAGCGGCGCGTCTCGTTCGCCCGCGTGCTGGCGCAAGACACGCCCGTCGTGTTGCTCGACGAGCCCGCCGAATCGCTCGACGTCGGCCATCAGGAGATGGCGATGGAGGAATGCCGGCGCCTCGCGGACGCGGGGAAGGCGGCGCTCGCCGTTCTGCACGACCTCAACCTGGCGGGAGCGCATGCCGACCGCGTCGCGGTGATGTCGGACGGCGAGATCGTCGCGGCGGGCGCGACGCGGGAGGCGCTTTGCGGCGAGTTGCTCTCGGCGGTGTTCGACCGCCCTCTCATCGTGATCCCGCACCCGCAGACCGGCGCTCCCGTCACGCTGCCCGCCGCCCCGCGAACGAATGGCGGCGCGTGGGGCGTTCCGCCGGGCCTGCCTCCGCTCCGGCGCGCCGCGGCGGCCTCGCTCGAGGTCTCCGAGTGGCCGGAATGGACGGACCGTGAAGAGTCGGGCTTGCGCCCGATGACCTAATCCCCGCGCGGCGCCATAGGCCGCCCTCCCGATGGGGGGGTAGGTTCCCTCGTTCGCGGGGAATGACGGTAGGCGCCGCAACCTCTCCTCAGAGCGCCGCGCGGGCGTGTAGCATAAGGCGCGAACGGAGGCGGCGAATGGCTAGCGGCAAGTTCGCGGGCGGAGAGCGCCCGGCGGCCCCCATCGCCGAGGGCGCGCTCCTATGGACGCCATCCGAGGAGCGCGCCGCGGCGTCGAATCTCGCCGCCTATCAGCGATGGCTTACGGAGACCCGCGGCCTGCGCTTCGGCTCCTACGAAGACCTGTGGCGCTGGTCGGTAAGCGACGTCGGCGGCTTCTGGGCGTCGTTCTGGGAGTGGTTCGGCGTGAAGGCGCATACGCCCTACGCCCAAGCGCTGGCGCCCGGCCCCGGCGGAACGCGGGTCGAGGGCGCGCGATGGTTCCCCGGCGCGACGCTCAACTACGCCGAGCATGCGCTCGCCCGCGCCGGAAGCGGCGCCGCGGTCGTCGGCGTTCGGGAGTCGGGCGCGGCGGAGGAGTGGAGTTGGGACGGCCTGCGCGAGCGGACGGCGGCAATCGCGGCGGGGCTGCGCGCGTTGGGCGTCGGGCGCGGCGACGCGGTGGCCGCCTATATGCCGAACGCCCCGGAGACGGTCGCGGCGGCTCTCGCGGCGGCGGCCATCGGCGCGACCTGGTCGAGTTGCCCGCCGGAATTCGGCGCGCCGAGCGTCATCGAGCGCTTCCGCCAGTTGCAGCCGAAGGCGCTCCTCGCCGTCGACGGCTACGCCTACGGGGGCAAGCCGTTCGACGCCCGCGCGTCCGTCGCCGCCATCCAGCAGGCGCTCCCCTCGCTGCGCCGGACGATCCTGCTGCCGTACCTCGATCCGAACCCCGGACTGAGCGGCCTGAGCGCGGCGACGACGCTATGGGACGATTTCCTCGTCCCCGGCGAGCCGTTGGCGTTCGAGCCCGTCCCGTTCGACCATCCGCTTTGCGTCGTCTACTCGTCCGGCACGACGGGCGCGCCGAAAGCGATCGTCCACGGGCACGGCGGCGCGCTGCTGGAGCACGCGAAGTTCCTGTCGCTGCAGATGGACTTGGGAGAGCGCGACCGATTCTTCTGGTTCAGCACGACCGGCTGGATTATGTGGAACCTGCTGATGAGCGGGCTTCTCGTCGGGGCGTCCATCGCGCTGTACGACGGCAGCCCCACCTACCCGGACGCGCTCGCGCTGTGGCGGCTCGCGGAGCGGACGGGCGTCACCTGTTTCGGCGTGAGCGCGCCCTACATCCTCGCCTGCGCCAAGGCGGGCGTCGAGCCGGGCGCGTCGCTCGACCTGAGCGCGATGCGCTCCGTCGGCTCCACCGGCGCGCCGCTGCCCCCGGAAGGATTCGCGTGGGTCTACGAGAAGGTCAAGCGCGACCTGCTCCTCGCCTCCATCAGCGGCGGCACGGACGTCTTCACGGCGTTCATCGGCGGAGGCCCAACGCTGCCCGTCCGCGCCGGCGAAATCCAATGTCGCTGCCTCGCCTGCAAAGTGGAGAGTTTCAACGAGCGCGGCGAGCCCGTGACCGGCGAGGTCGGGGAACTCGTCGTGACGGAGCCGATGCCCTCGATGCCCGTCCGCTTTCTGAACGACCCGGACGGCTCGCGCCTGCGGGAGAGTTACTTCGACGCCTACCCGGACGTTTGGCGGCACGGCGACTGGCTGAAGATCACGGAGGACGGCGCGTGCGTCGTCTACGGGCGGTCGGACTCGACGCTGAACCGGAGCGGCGTGCGCATGGGGACGAGCGAGTTCTACCGCGTCGTCGAGGAGTTGCCGGAGGTGCTGGACAGCCTCGTGGTGGACACGACGCGGCTGGGAGAGGAGGGCGAACTGCTGCTTTTTCTCGTGATGCGCGAGGGGTTCGCGCTGGACGACGCGATGCGGCGGCGCGTGACGGACGCGGTTAGGGCGAATCTGTCGCCGCGCCACGCGCCCGACGCGACGCTCCAAATCGCCGAGGTTCCGCGCACGCTGAACGGCAAGAAGTTGGAGGTTCCGGTGAAGAAGATTCTGGCCGGAACGCCCGTCGATCAGGCGGCGAGCGCGGATGCGCTGGCGAACCCGCAGGCGCTGGACTTCTTCGTCCGCCTAGCCGAAGAGCGGCGGACGCGCTAGGCGCGGGGAGCGGGGAAACGTGAGCGCGGACAGGGAGCGCGGCGGAGAGGAATTGACGTCGCTCTGGGCGCGGGGAGCGGGGAGCGTGAGCGCGCTAGACGCGAGGACGGGACGCAAGGCGCATGGCGCAGGGAGAAACGTGAGCGCGCTAGGCGCGAGGGCGGGAGCATGAACGCGCTAGGCGCGAGGAGGCCTTCGCATAACCTATCTCCCCCGGCATCACAACCGTCATTCCCGCGTAGGCGGGAATCTCGCCCCATTGGAGGGCGCGCAAACGCCGATTCGGGCTAGGCGTATAATCGCGCCGCCATGGGAATTTCCCGCGCGCAGCCGCCTCACGGAGCCGCGCCCCTCCGCTTCCGTCGCGTAGGCGCGAGCGCAGGGGCCGCGCTCCTGTGCGCCGCGCTCGCCGCCTGCGGCCAGCCCGACCCTACGCCTACTCCGCTCCAACCCCCCACTCCTACGATGAGGCCCGCGCCCACCGCGACGCCGACGCTCACGCCCACCCCGACGCTTACGCCGACGCCCACGCCTACCCCGACGCTCACGCCAACGCCGACGCTTACCCCGACCGCCACGCTCACGCCCACGCCTCCGCCGCCCACCAACACGCCGACGCCGACGCTCACGCCCACGCCGCCGCCGACCTCGACGCCTACGCCGACGCTCACGCCTACGCCCAGGCCGACCGCGACGCCGACGCCTCCGCGTCCGTGGACGGCGTTCCGTCCCGGCACGTGGCTCGTCGGCGACGACGTCGTCCCAGGCGTCTACGTCAGCGCGCCCCTGACCGAAACTTGCGAGTGGCGCAGGTACCGCAACTTCCGCAACCGCCCCGACTCCGTCATCGGCGGGGGCTCGCTGGCGAGCGGCGTTCTCCGCTTGGCCGTCCTCCCCACCGACGGAGGCGTCCGCGCGTCGCCCGGCTGCGGCGTCCTCTCGCTCGAAACGCCGGCGGGCGGCCCGCCGTTCGGCGCCGCGGGCGCCAATCGGAGCCGCGTCGGCACGATCAGCAGCGGCGTGAGCCATACCTGCGCGCTCACGCCGGACGGAGAGGCCGTCTGCTGGGGCAGCGACGCGCAAAAGCAATCCTCGCTCCCCGAACTGAAGGACGCGAAGGGAACGCCCGTTCCGCCGGAGACGCTGCGCTTTATCTCCCTCAGTGCCGGCGGCTTCCATACGTGCGCCGTCCGCCGCGACCACGAACCGCTCTGCTGGGGCGACGACGCGCAGGAGCAAGCATCGCCCCCGGCGCGCGATCAGTTCGTCGCGCTCGACAGCGGCGACTTCCACGTCTGCGCGCTCCGGCTTCAAGGCGTGACCGTTTGCTGGGGCAGCGACGGCTCCGCGCTCGCCGGAGTCCCGACGCCTACTCCGGTGTCCCGCGAATCGCAGTACTACGACGGCCTGCGCCGCTCGACGCCCCCGCCGGGCGAGCGGTTCGCGTCCGTCAGCGCGGGCGGACAGCACACCTGCGCCCTCTACTCCGACGGGACGGCTCGCTGCTGGGGCAACAACCGCTACGGCCAGACCGAGGCGCCGGCGGGCGAGCGGTTCGCGTCCGTCAGCGCCGGCGGCCTGCACTCCTGCGCGGTGAAGTTCGACGGAACGGCCGTGTGCTGGGGCAACGGCGCCTACGGTCAGGCCTCGCCGCCTGCGGGGCAAACCTTCTTCGCGGTGAGCGCCGGCAGGCGGCATACGTGCGCGCTGCGCTCCGACGGGGCCGCCGTCTGCTGGGGCGGCGACGCGGAGGGGCAATCGTCGCCGCCCGACCCTGACGACCGCTACGCCGCGATCAGCGGCGGCGCGCTGCATACGTGCGCCCTCCGGCTGGACGGCTCGCCGGTCTGCTGGGGAGCGGACACGCACGGGGAGGCGTCGCCTCCGGAGGGCGCGAGGTTCGCCGTCGGCGCGGCGTCCGGCTGATCGTCGGCGGGTTTCGCCGATGTCTTAACCGCGCATCCTCGCTTTGCGGCCAGCGCCTTCCGCCTCTCCCTACGGAGACCTTTGCGCAGGTCTTCGGGGCGGAGCAGGGCACTGAGACGACGAGAAAGAGCCGGCGCAGCATTGCGCCGGCTCTCGCCGTTCCGGCGGGCGCGGGACGACCGGCTAGGCGGCGGTCTTGCGCTGCTGGATGAGGACGGCGGCGGACTTGAGGTCGAGCGTCCGGCTGCAGAGGATGCAACGGAACTCGACGCCGTCCGCGTTTCTGCGGGGCTGAACGTCGCCGCCGCAGGTGGCGCATGCCTTGAGGAGAATCATCGCTTTCGCCCTCCTTTCTTTGCGTTTCTTGCGCGAATTCCGCGCCGCGGAGGAGGCGGCTAGGCCGCCGCCTTCTCCGGCTCCCTGGTCTCGACGCGCTCTTCGGCGACTGCGGCGAGGGTCAGCGGGGGCGCCGCCGGGGCGCGCCGGCCCGCGAGCGCGGTCTGGACCGCCCGGGTCATCTTGGCGGGGTCGTTTTCGTGGCGGCCGGCGATCCCCGCGAGGGCCAGCCCCTCTTCAAAAGCGCTGAACAGTCCTATGATCGATTGCAACATTCCCGTATCCCTTCTCCGTTCTCCGCGTCTTCGCTCTCGTTCCGGCGTTCCTCAGCGGCGCCGCGATTCAGCCGACGCAGTCAGTATACGACGCGGGTATAGCGGAATCAAGCGTTTTCGCTACGATTTTGCGCTATTTATGTTAACGATTGAGTTAAGGTCGGCTATCGAGTTCGAGGAGCGCCTGCCCCAAGACCTCCGCTCCCGTTACGATGTCGTCCGTCTCCGCCCACTCTTCGGGGCAGTGGCTGCGCCCGTCCTTGCAGGGGATGAAGACCATGCCGACGGGAGCGACGGGCGCGAGGCGGGCGGCGTCGTGCGAGGCGCGGCTGGGCAAGCGCATAGCGCGAATTCGCAACGCCGTTGCGGATTCCGCAATGACGTCTTGCATATCTACGGGAATGGGGACGGGTTCCTCCAAGTGGCGCCACTCCAACGACGCGTCAAGTCCGCGTTGAGCGGCGATTTCGCGCAGCGAACGCTCGACCTCCTCCCGCGCCCAGAGGAGCGCCTCGCTTTGCGCGCTGCGAATCTCCACCGTGAGGTCAACGCGCCCCGGAATGACGTTGACCATATTGGGGCTGACGCGCAGAAAGCCGACGGTGCCGACGCTCTCTTGCGCGAGGTCTGGGGCGCTTGCAATGCGCTCGACGGCGAGCGTGAGTTCGGCGGCGCCCGCGAGCGCGTCGCGCCGGTCGGCCATCGCGGTCGCGCCCGCGTGATCAGCCGCGCCGGTGATCGAAACGACCGCCCGGCAAGGCGCGGCGACGACGCTGACGATCCCGACCTCCATACCGGCGCGCTCCAGAACGGGCCCCTGCTCAATGTGCAGTTCCAGATAGGCGAAGATATCGCCCGGCCTGCGCCGCGCCTCGTGGAGGCGCCCCGCGTCGCCGCCGAGCGCCGAAATCGCGTCGCCGAGCGGCTCGCCGGAGGGCGCGGCGGCCCCGGCGACCATCTCGGCGGTCACGTCGCCCGCCATAATCCGGCTTCCTAGCGGGCTGAGGTCAACGATGGTCGGCTCCTCGCAAACGAAGTCCACGACCTCCAGCGGGCGGGCGAGCGCGGCGCCGGACTCGCGGAGGCGGCGGACGACCTCCAGCGCGCCGAGCACGCCTACCACGCCGTCGAATCTCCCCCCGGCCTCGACCGTGTCGATGTGGGAGCCCATCATCAGGACGGGGCCGTCCCCGCCGCCGAGCCGCCCGATGAGGTTGCCCGCGGCGTCCGCGCGGGTTTCGAGTCCGGCGTCGCGGAAGCGCTCCGCCAGCCACCGCCGCGCCTCCGCGTACTCCGGCGAGAAGGCGCGGCGCGTGTACGGCAAGTCGGGATCGGTGAACTCCGCGAGGCGGCGGAGGTCGGCCTCGATCCGCTCGCGGCTTGGGTTGAGGAGAGGGCGATTCATCATTTGCGGCGCCTTTCGCAGGTTTGGGTTGGCGCAGTCCATCGTAAGAAGGCGCGCGCGGACGGCGCAAGGGGCATCTGTCGCAGGTTGGAGCGCGTTGCGCCTATGACCGCCTGCCTACTCCATTCCCCCGATGGATACGAGATTCCCGCCTACGCGGGAATGACGTTGATGGGGAAATGGGATAGGTTCCCGCTTTCGCGGGAATGACGCGGCCCGGGGGTTATGGGAGACGGGGCGCAACGCGCCCCGTCTCCAGTACCCTCTCCCGCCGCGTTCGCGGCGTCCTCTCCCCTGCTAGGGAGAGGGGGACACGGCGGCGCTGCTGCGGAGGATCGCGGCGGCGGGCGGGGGAGAAGGGGGATAGCGATGCGCGGGGCGCCACGATATGATACTATCCCCCCTCGTGAGAGGCCCATCGCGCCTCGCCCGCCGCGCGGCGGCTCGCCGTCGGCCGGGCGGCATTTCGCATGCGGAAGGCAAGCGCGACGGCGATGCGGACGCTCTCCAACTCCATAGACGCGATTCTCGACAAGGCGCTCGCGGGCGGCGCGCTCTCGCGAGAGGACGGCTATCGCCTCGCGGCGGCGGACGGACCCGGCGAAACGGCGGCGCTGCTTGGCGCGGCGACGGCGCTGAACGACCGGGCGCGCCCGGAGCGCCGCGCGACCTACTCGCGCAAGGTGTTCCTGCCGCTCACGAACCTCTGCCGCGACCGGTGCGGCTATTGCGCGTTCGTCAAGGGCCCGCGCCAGCGGGCCGCGCATACGATGACGCCCGACGAGGTCGTCGCGGTCGCGCGCCGGGGGGCGGAACTCGGCTGCAAGGAGGCGCTGCTCAGTTTGGGCGACCACCCCGAAGCGCGGCATCCGGAGATGCGGGAGACGCTGCGGGCGATGGGCTTCCGCTCAACGCCGGAGTACGCCGCCGCGATGAGCGAACTCGTTTTGGAGGAGACGGGGCTGCTGCCTCACGTGAACTGCGGAACGCTCGACCGGGAGGAGATCGAGGCGCTCGCGCCGTGGAACGCGAGCATGGGGATTATGCTGGAGAGCGCGAGCATGCGCCTGCACGAGCCCGGCGGGCCGCACTACGGGACGGCGACGAAAGCCCCGGAGCGTCGCCTATCGACTATCGCGGCGGCGGCGGACGCCGGCGTCGCAATGACGACCGGCATACTGATCGGGATCGGCGAGACGCGTGAGGAGCGCGTGGACGCGCTGCTGGCGATACGCGACGCGCAAGAGCGATACGGCAATATTCAGGAGACGATCGTGCAGAACTTCCGGGCGAAGGGGGGAACGCGGATGCGGAGCGCGGAGGAGCCATCGATGCTGGAGATGATGCGGACGCTCGCGGCGGCGCGGCTGCTGCTGGGGCCGGAGATGAACATCCAGGCGCCGCCCAATCTGCAGGCGGACGGGTTCGAGGCGTATCTGCTGTGCGGCATCAACGATTGGGGCGGCGTGTCGCCGCTGACGAAAGACTTCATCAACCCGGAGGCCGCGTGGCCGCAAACGGCGCGCCTCCGCAGGCTGACGGAGGACGCGGGGTTCGAGTTGCGGGAGCGGACGGCGCTGCATCCGTCGCACGTTCTTTCGGGCGCGTGGGCGCGGTCGCCGGCGGCGGCGGCGCGGCTCGCGGAGTTGACGGACGGCGACGGCTACGTGAAGAGGGAGTTGGAGCAATGGAGTTGACGAGCGCGAGCGCGTCGGGCGAACGGGAAACGCTAGGGACGGAGTCGCTGCTGCGCGGCGTTCCGCCCGACGTCGCGGGGATCATCGCAAAGCCGCTGGAGGGCGGCGAAATCTCGGAGGAGGAGGGCGCGCGGCTGTTCGAGGCGGATGGGACGGCGCTGCTCGCGCTGGCGGCGGCGGCGGACGAGTTGCGGCGGCGCGTCAACGGCGACCGCGTCACCTACGTCGTGAACCGCAACGTCAACTTCACGAACGTCTGCATCAAGCGGTGCGGCTTCTGCGCGTTCAGCAGAGACTTCCGCGCCGAAGAGGGCTACTTCCTTCCGCTGAACGAGATCATCCGCCGGGCGAAAGAGGCGTCGGCTTTGGGCGCGACGGAGGTCTGCGTGCAGGCCGGGCTTCCGCCCAAGATGGAGGGCTCGCTCTACGTAGACCTGACGCGGGCGCTGAAAGAGGCGGCGCCGGAGTTGCACATTCACGGCTTCTCGCCGGAGGAGGTCTTGTACGGCGCGACCAGATCGCGCGTTTCGATTGCGGAGTACCTGCGCGAGTTGCGCGACGCGGGCGTCGGATCGCTGCCGGGCACGTCGGCGGAGATTCTCGATCAGCGCGTCCGCGACAAGATCGCGCCCGGGCGCATCACGGTCGAGCAATGGACGGACGTCATAACGACGGCGCACCGGCTCGGCGTTCCCACGACCTCCACGATTATGTTCGGCCACGTCGAGACGAACGAGCATCGGGCGGCGCACCTGGCGCTCCTGCGCGATATGCAGAAGGCGACGGGCGGCTTCACGGAGTTCGTCCCGCTCAGCTTCGTGCACGAGGAGGCGCCGATGTTCGCCAAGTCGCTGCGGGGGGAATTGCGCCCCGGGGCGACGGGCGCGGAGGTCGTCCGTATGCACGCAATCGCCCGGCTGATGCTGCACGGCTGGATAGACAACATTCAGTGCTCGTGGGTGAAGGAGGGGCCGAAACTCGCGCAACTGCTGCTGCTGGCCGGATGCAACGACGTCGGGGGAACGCTCATCAACGAAAGCATCTCGACGGCGGCCGGGGCGCCGCACGGCCAACTCGTTCCCCCCTCCGAATTGCGCCGGTGGATCCGCGACGCCGGGCGCGTTCCGGTCGAGCGCACGACGCTCTACGAGACGCGCCGCGCGTTCGAGGCGGAGCCCGACGAGCCGGAGCCGCTCGACTTGGCCGCCGCGCAGCCGGAGCGGTTCGGATCCTACGCGGAACTGATCAAACTGGACGCGTTCCGCTACGAGGGGCAGCGCGCGCCGGAGTTGGAGGGACCCACGCTCCCCGAAGCACTCGCCGCCGCAGTGAGATAGGCGTCGCCTATGCGAACGCTCGCCATCAGCGGCGGCGTGGGCGGCGCGAAACTCGCGCTCGGCCTCTCGCGCCTGCTCCCGCCGGAAGACCTGACCACCGTCGTCAACACCGGCGACGACGAGACGTTCCACGGCCTGTATGTCTCGCCCGATATTGATTCGGTCGTCTACGCGCTGGCGGGAATGACGAACCGCGAAACGGGCTGGGGCGTGGAGGGCGATTCGTTCCGCGCGATGGAGGCGCTGGGCAGGCTCGGCGGCGAGACGTGGTTCCGCCTGGGCGACCTCGACTTGGCGACGCACTTGCGCCGGACGGAACTGCTGGCGGCGGGCCGGACGCTCTCCGAGGCGACGCGCGAAATATGCGCCGCGCTGGGCGTTCGCCATGCCGTCGCGCCGATGTCGGACGCGCCCGTCCGAACGATCATCGAGACGGCGGAGCACGGCGCAATGGCGTTTCAGGACTACTTCGTCCGCCGCGCCTGCGAGCCCCGCGCCGTCGCCGTCCGATTCGCCGGAGCGCAGGACGCGCCGCCGTCGCCCGCGTTCGCCGCCGCCCTCGAGAGCGCCGACGCCATCGTCTTCTGCCCGTCCAACCCCGTCGTAAGCGTGGATCCCGTGCTGGCCGTCCGGGGCGTCAGGCAGGCCATCGAGCGTTTCCCGGGCCCGCGCGTCGCGGTCAGCCCCATCGTCGGCGGGCGAGCGGTCAGGGGGCCCGCAGCGAAAATGATGGCGGAACTCGGAGAAGACCCCAGCGCGGTAGGCGCGGCGCGCCGCTACGCGGGCCTTGCCGACGCGCTTATCATTGACGAATGCGACGCGCGTCTGGCGGGCGCGGTCGAGGCGGAGGGAATGGCGGCGCGCGTCGCCCAAACCGTGATGACGTCCGACGCGGACAAGACGGCTCTCGCGGAGACCGCCCTCCGCGCCGCTTTCGGAGACGGCGAATGCCCGAAGACCTGAAGAGGACGCATGTCGTCGTGCCGATGAAGCCGCTGGCGGAGTCCAAGACGCGGCTGCGCGAGCGCGTCCCCAAGCGGACGGCGGACGCGCTCGTTCTCCTGATGCTGCAGCGAGTCCTGGCCGCGGTGACCGCATGGTCGGACACGAAATACGATTGCGAAGTCGTCGGCGGCGACGACGACGTCCGCCGCGTCGCGGCGGCGGCGGGAGCGCATTGGCGCCCCGACGGCGGCAGAGGGCTGAACGGCGAGGTGCGCGCCTCGATGGAAGCGGCCTACGCCCAAGGCTTCGAGGCCGCGCTCTACCTCCCGGGCGACCTCCCGCTCATCCGAAGAGACGACATCTTCGAACTCCTCTACGCGGCGCGGAAGGGGAACCGGCCCGTCGCCGTTCCCGCGGACAACGGAGGCGGCACCAACGCGCTCCTCGTGCCGGCGGGAATCCGCGTAACGCCGGAACTGGGCGAAAACAGTTACGTCAAGCACCGCGAGGCCGCCAAGCGCGCCGGAACGACGCAGCGAACGATGAAACTTCCCGGCGTTATGCTCGACGTCGACACGGCGGCCGACTACGAGCGCGCCCGCCGCAGAGCGTTCCGCCTGCCGAACCTCGTCACCGACTGGGAGATCTGGCTGATCGAGGGCATGAAGACGCCGATGCCGACGAGCGGCCTCTACCCTTCCTATATGTGGGAGTCGCTTAGGTGGCGGACGCCGTAAAGCCGGCCCGGGCCCGTCGCCTGTCGCGCGGCCGCAGCGCTCAATGGAGCGCCACAAGGCCGATCTCCCCGAACGGCCTGCCGGCCTGCCCCGCTCCGTCTGATCGCCTAACGTTTCCGCGTCCGCGCCGCGCCGCATAGGGTAGACTAGCGCGCATGCGGATGCGGCGGACGGGAATCTACAGCGCGGCGGGCGCCTCCGTCGTCGCGGCGGCGGTCACGGCGAGGTACGTCGCCAAGTGGCGCCGCCGCCGCACGATGCGGAGCGGCGGAGAGCGCGACGCCGCCGGCGGAACGCGATTCATCGGCCTAGACCTGTCCGACCCGACCGCCCGGAACCCGCGCCCGTGCGACTACGCCGTGATGGACTCCGACCTGGTCTGCGCGTTCGGCCAGTGGGAGTACCGCGAGGACGGCGCGCGCATCATTCCCGATGAGGCGATTGGCCGCTCCTTCGTTTTGGCGGTGGACGGCCCGCAGGGGCTGGCCGGAGCGCCGGAGGCCAAGGTTCGGGAGTCGGAGCGGCTCGTTCGCGCGCCCGGGCGGACGCCCTACGAAACGCCGGAGCCGGGGAGCGGCCCCTACGCGGGGCTCATCGCGGGGTCGGTCCGGCTGTTCGCGTCGCTGGTCGCCGGCGGCAGCCGGTTCCGCCTGCTGGGGCTCAACGGAACGCCGGCGTCGGACGCGACGCTGATAGAGGCGTATCCCGGCGGCGCGTGGAAGGCGCTGGCGGACGGCGCGAGCCTGCCCGCGAAGCGAACGGCGGAGGGTCGCCGCGTCCGCGCCGAAATGCTCGCGGGACTCGGCCTGCAATTGCCGCCCGACGCGGAGCCGACGGACGACCAACTCGACGCGGCTATCGCGGCGTGGACGGCGTACAAGTTGCGTATCGGCGAGGCGGACGCCGTAGGCGAGCCCCCGGCGCTCGACGCCGGCGGCGTCATCAGGGAGGGCTATGTCGTCATGCCCGCGCCGCCGCGCGGGGAGGCGGGCTAGGGATGGCGAAGTTCACGCGCTCCCGCGCCCGACGGAACTCGGCGGAATCCAGTCGGCGCGATAGCGCATAGCGCGGAAACGCAACGCGGGCTGGCCCCCGATACGCAGTGACCAGCCCAGTGCGGCTAGCCCCCGATACACAGTGGCTAGCCAGTGCGGCTAGCCCCCGATACACAGTGGCTAGCCAGTGCGGCTAGCCCCCGATACACAGTGACTAGCCAGTGCGGTCAGCCCCCGATACACAGTGACCGACTACACTCATTATAGCCGCCCGAACACACTTGTCAATAGGTCCGTCCGCCCGTATCCGGATTTCTCGCCTCGCCTGCGCCGGGGGCGCGTCGTCCGATGGGCGCGGCGCGGCATGGTATCCTAGTCCTATGCAACTGCTGTTCCTTGACGAGTCGGGCGACCACAATATGGCGGCCATCAACCCCAAGTACCCGGTGTTCGTGCTTGGCGGCGTTCTGGTGGACGGCGACTACGCTAATCGCGCATTGGAGGAGGAGGTCGCGCAATTCAAGTTGGATACGTTGGGGCGGACGGACATCGTATTGCATACGACGGACATCGTTCGCCGGCGAAACGGCTTCGAGGCGTTGAAAGACGCCGATTTCAGAGAGCGGTTCTACGGTTCGTTGAACAATCTGATGAGCCGGCTGGAGTACCGCGTCATTGCCTGCGCCATCCGCAAGCCCGACCTCCTCAAGCGGCGCGGCGCGAAAGTCCGCGACCCTTATTCGCTCAGCCTCCGCATTGTGGCGGAGCAAATGTGCTTCGCGGTCGGCGGCGAGCCCGACGGCGGAGCCATCATCGCCGAAGCACGTGACCCGGCGCTGGACCGCGAACTGGAATTGACTTGGGAGAGCCTCCGCCTCGAGGGAACGAACTACCTCAAGGCGGAGACGATCAGAGAGAACATTGTTGACTTCCGGATCAGAAGCAAGCAGGCGAACATCGCGGGGCTGGAACTTGCGGACTTGGTAGTGTCGCCCATTGGCCGCCATGTCATCGGCAAGCCCGACAGAGACGACTGGCGCGTCATCGAATCGAAGATTCTTCGCGGGCGCGACGGAGAGGCGGACGGCTACGGCCTCACCGTGCTGCCGTAGCCTTCAGTCCAACAAGCCCTTGAGGTTGACCTTCTTCTCGCTTTTCGCAGAGTTAGCCAGTTTCCCCAGTTTCTTGTCGTTATCCTCGCCCGGTTTGGTGACGGCGTCTACGAGTTTCGCCACTGCGGTGTCGTGGTGGAACAGGAGGCAGTATCCCTTCCCGGGGCTCATGGGAGGGTAAGCACGCACTCCCTGGATGAGCAACGCATCCTCCAGGTTCTGTCGCTCTTTCGCTGACGTACCCTTCCCTGCTTTCTCTAAAGCCCCATCGATCTCCTTGAAGGAGAACCTGCGGAAGTCTTTGTTGACGCGCCGCCCCATTTTGATCTTCGCTTTCAAAGCTTCCGCGATGTTGTCGTAGGCCTCGGGCTTAGCCATCCTATCGCTCCTTGCCACGCCCCTCCGGGCGCGGCCGCAACCCTACCGCCTCCGCTCCATCCTGTCAACCCCACACGTCCACGCGCCGCCGAACGAGGTGTGGTAGGATCCCATCGCCACAGCATTCCTATATCCCTCGCGTCCTCTGCTGGAGCGGAGCGCGAACCTCCCTCGAACCCGGAGATGGAGGGCACTACGCCCTCCTGTCGGTTCGCGCTTGGGTTTGGAGTGCTGTGGCAAGCACCTTCATCTCTTGTGGTCGCAGGAGGGTTCTTGCATGCACCGGCTCGGCGTCGTTGCTTACCTGGCGCTCATACTTGGTCTGCTCGCGCTTGGCGCGTGCCAAGGGCCGCCCGGCTCCGCCGGGCCGCAGGGTTTCAAAGGCGAGGCCGGCGCGCATGGAGCGCAAGGCGAACCCGGACAGCAGGGCCCGCAAGGCGAGCGAGGACCTGTCGGACCGCAAGGGGCTCGGGGCGAACAAGGGATTCAGGGCGAGCGCGGAGAAGTTGGCCCGGCAGGCCCGCGGGGAGAACGAGGCGCAGTCGGTCCGCAAGGGCCGCAAGGCGAACGCGGCGCGACCGGCGCGCAGGGGTGGCCGGGGCAACCTGGTCCGCAGGGCGAAGTAGGGGCAACCGGCCCGCTAGGCGCAACCGGGCCGAGGGGCGATCGAGGGCCAAGCGGGAGAGACGGGCGGGACGCCCCATCGGTCGCCGCCCTTCGCAACGCGGCGCCTGTTCCGGAAAGCATAGACGCTCCGCCGCCGCTCCCTGTTGTCTTCTATGGCGCGACGAGTGTAGGAGGCCATCCTGGGCGACGTCAGATTTTCGCAAGAGCGCTGGCGCCGGGGCAGCCCGTCCTGTGGTTTTCTGGATGGTCTAGAGCCGGGGAATACCAAATCCCAGTGTCAATTTCCTCGAGCGCGTACAATGGAGCGACATTGGAGTTTTGGGCGGATGGCGCGACGGCGTCCGCGAGCAGCGTATACATTGCGTCAGATAAGGGGACATTGCAGAAGTTGGACTTGGATTTCCCGCAATTGCCTCCGCCGCACAGATCCTCGCCTCCGCCGTATACTCCAACGCCTTCTAGGCCGACCCTTCCAACTCCAACTCCAACGCCCGGGCCTCCGCCAATGCAGCCTCCAAGAATGGCCACCTCCACAATGATGCGCGTGCCTCGTCCATACACGCTAAACTTAGTCCGGGGTTGGAACCTAATCTCATTCCCGCATACACTGACTGATCCTTCTGTAAGCAGCGTTCTCGAGGATGTGAGTAGTGCAGATCTGGCCTTTGGCTACTACGAAGGCCAATGGTTCGTCGCGTGCAACACTGATAGCGGTTGGCGCGGAAACCTTACGCATTTTTCAGCCGGCTACGGTTATTGGATATTGGCCAATGCATTTGAGTCTGCGACAGTAACGCCCGTTGACGACCGCGCCTGGCTTTCCGAACCTAACGTGCGCGCGGGGTGGAATCTGCTGGGCGTTGTAGACTCCGACATGGGCAATTTGGGCAATCCGCTCGGCGGCGAAGCCGATAGGTATTTCGCCAGCATCGCTTGGCGAGCGGCGCAAGGCTACGACACGCGCCAAAACCTCTGGCGGAGAATCCGTCCTTCAGAAGGCTCGCGGGGCGATGAGATAGCGGTCGGCAAAGGGTATTGGGTATGGAGCGACCGACCCGGAACGCTGTCGCCGTAGAGACGCAGGCGCCCGTTTCGAATGCGCTCCATCCCACCTTGGCCTTGGAGTCCCGTCGTTTGCGGGCAAGGAGGGCGGCGCGACAGGAGGCGCTTGCGCGGTCTGACGGACCTGCCTAATACTTGCGGGGCGCGGATTTCGCGCGGGAGGGGAGCGATGAGCATCAGAGACCTGTACATTCCGGCCATACGCGCAGTCATGGCCGATACGGGCATTCAGCCTGCGGAAGCGCAACCGTCGCCTGCGGTGCAACCGGGCGCATCCTTGGCCGACGCGCTGCAATACACGGATTGGTACGCGACGGAGCGCGGGAACGGAGAGGAGCATTACCGGTTCGACCGGTACCGACGCGTGATCAACCGCGCGCCGATCAACCGCGGCGATAAGTGGGCGCATATTGACGTCGGCTGCGGAGCGGGGCTGTTCTCTTGGGCGTTTCTGGACTGGGCGGCCAATCGCGGCGTCGAATGCTCCAACGTGACCCTACACGGGTACGATGCCTGCGCGGAGATGATCCGGCTCGCGTGGATGCTCCGCGCCAAGATAAGCCCCGACGCCTCCTGCTACCCTGACTTGCATTACGGGGACAACATCGATGCCTTCATCCGCAAGTTGGGAAGCAAGCGTATTGACGCGGACTGCCTCATCACGTTCGGCTATGTTCTGGCCGGGAACCATAACGACGATGACCTCAGCGAGTTCATGCGGATAACAGTCACCGTAGTGGACACGACGCTGCCTGGTAGAAATGTCTACTTACTGGCGAGCGACGCGACATCCGCCCAGCGTTTGGGTCAGTTCGAGGAAGGGTGGGGGAATTTGCTATCGGCATTGCAGACGCGCGGCGTGCGGAACCAGCCATTGCGCTTGCTCACCGGGTTCAGTGGGGATCGGGGTGTGCTACTATCGCGCCAGGAGGCGCAACGATGATGGAGCGGATGACTCTCTTCCCGCCTGACCTCCGCGAAGAGCGGGCGGAGCCCGCCGTGCCGGGGTTGCGCTACTTGCCCGGGTTCCTGTCGCCCGCCGAGCAGGAGGACGCGATTCGGCGCATCGACGCCAACGACGGCGCTTGGCTCGCCGACTTGAGCCGCCGCGTGCAGCAGTACGGCTGGCGCTACGACTACGCGGCGCGGGCGGTTACCCCCGATATGCGGATCGGCCCTCTGCCCGATTGGCTGCAAACGCTGGCGGAACGGCTCTACGCGACCGGCTGCTTCGACCGGGCGCCGGAGCAGGTCATCATCAACGAGTACGAGCCCGGGCAGGGGATCGCGATGCACGCCGACCACCCCGGGTTCGGGCCCGCGGTGGCGATGGTGTCGCTGGGCGACGACTGGGAGATGGACTTTTCGCGGTCGGGAGAGGGGAAGCGAACCGCGTCGCTGCTGCTGGAGCGCGGGTCTGCGCTGGCGCTGACGGGGGAGGCTCGCCGGGACTGGCGGCACGGCATCGCCAAGCGTCGGAGGGAGCGCGGCGGGCGGGAGCGCAGGCGCCGCCTTTCGCTGACGTTCCGCACGGTGCGCGCGGGCGCGATGGGTACGGGATTCCCGCCTACGCGGGAATCCCGGTTGTGGGGCATGGGTGGTAGGTTCCCGCTTTCGCGGGAATGACGAGGCCCCGGGGATTTAAGGAGACGGGGGCTAGCGCCCCGTCTATGGCGCTGGGGCGCCGAATGGATTCCTGCCTACGCAGGAATGACGGTGAGGGTAGGGAATGACGGAACGCTACGCGCCCCGTCCGCAGTACCCTCTCCCGCCGCGTTCGCGGCGTCCTCCCCCCTTATAGGGAGAGGGGGATCCGGGCGCTTCGCGCCTCAATGGGGCGAGATTCCCGCCTACGCGGGAATGACGGGCAGGCGACGCTCGTGGTATCATCGCGACGCCCATTCGATGGGCGCGAGGCTAGCCGATGGCCGCCGAATCCGCGCAATCCGTTTCTCTCGATTCCGACGCTCCGTCCGCCGCGTCCGCCGTTTCTTCATCCGGCGGCCCCGATTCCAACGCTCCGTCCGCCGCGTCCGCCGTTTCTTCATCCGGCGGCCCCGATTCCAACGCTCCGTCCGCCGTTTCCCCCTCCGCCAGCCCCGGCGCGCCCGGAGCCGGCGGGGGGGAGCGGCGCGTCACGCTTCCCATTGAAGGGATGACCTGCGCGGCCTGCGTCAGCGCGGTCGAGGGGGCGCTCTCCCGCGTCGAGGGCGTCTCCGCCGTCGCGGTGAATCTCGCGTCGGAGACGGCGGCGGTGACGTTCGCCGAAGGCGGGGGACGGGTCGCGGCGATGAGCGACGCGGCGCGGTCGGCGGGCTACGGCGTCGCCGAGGAGCGCGTCGCGCTCGCGCTTCCCGGACCGAGCGCAGGCGGACCGAGCGCAGGCGGCGCGAACGGGGGCGGCGCGGGCGCGGCGGCGCAAGCGCTGGAGGCGCGACTCGCCAAGATCGAGGGCGTGCTGCGCGTGTCGGCCAACCCGGGAGCGGAGCAGGCGCTGGTCACGGTCGTTCCAGGGACGGTCGCGCCCGCCGACCTGCGCGAGGCCGCCGCCGAGGCCGGATTCCCCGGCGCGTCGGTTTCGGGCGCGGACGAAATGGACGCGGAGTTGGAGCGCCTCTCCCGGCGCGCCGAGGTCCGCGCTCTGCGGAACCGCGCCGCCTTCAGCATCGCCTGCGCGGCGGCGATTATGGCGCTGACGATGATTCCCGCCGCCGAAGACGCGCTTGGCCGGAATTGGGTCAACGCGCTTGCGCTCGCGCTCGCCACGCCCGTGCAGTTCTGGGCGGCGCGCCACATCTACGCCAACGCCTGGGGCGCTCTGCGCCGCGGAACGTCCAATATGAACACGCTCATCGCGCTCGGCTCGTCCGTCGCCTATCTCTACAGCGCGGCGGTCACGCTCTCCGGCGGCGCGATCGGGGAGGGCGCCGTCTACTTCGACGCGGCGGCGGTCATCATCGCGCTCGTGCTGTTCGGGCGGATGCTGGAGGCGCGGGCGAAGGGGAGCGCGACGGAGGCGATGCGCGCGCTCATCGAGATGCAGCCCCGAACGGCGCACGTGATTCGGAACGGCGCGGAAGAGGACGTCGAGGCGAGCGCCGTCGTCCCCGGCGACGTTCTGCTCATCCGCCCCGGCGAGCGCGTCCCCGTGGACGGCGTCGTCATCGAGGGAGCGACCGCCGTTGACGAGTCGATGCTCACCGGCGAGAGCGCGCCGGTCGAGAAGCGCGCCGGCGATGTTCTGCTGGGCGGCTCCGTGAACGCATCGGGAGGCGTTCGCATCGAGGCGGCGAAAGTGGGAAGCGCGACGGCCATCGCGCAGATCATCCGGCTCGTGCGGGAGGCGCAGGGCTCGCGGGCGCCCGCGCAACGGCTCGCGGACAAGGTCGCCGCCTACTTCGTCCCCGGCGTGCTGGCCGTCGCCGCGCTGACGTTCGCCGGATGGCTGGCGCTCGGGCCGGAGCCCGCCTTGCAGACCGCGATGCTCAACGCCGTCGCCGTTCTCATCGTCGCCTGTCCGTGCGCGCTGGGACTCGCCACGCCCACGGCGATTATGGTGGGCGCGGGCGCGGGCGCGCGGCGCGGCGTTCTGATGCGCGACGCCGAAGCCCTGGAGCGCGCCGGACGGCTGGACGTCGTGATCTTCGACAAGACCGGCACGTTGACCGAGGGGAAGCCCCGCGTCGCGGAGGTCTTGCCGCGGGAGGTCGGGGAGGACGAACTGCTTGCGCTCGCCGCCTCCGTCGAGGCGCGCAGCGAGCATCCGGTCGCGGCGGCCATTGTGAACGCCGCGAAGGAGCGCGGCCTAACGCCGGAGCCCGCCGCCGCGTTTCAATCGGCGCCCGGACTCGGCGCGAGGGCGAGCGTCGGCGTGGACTCCATCGCCGTCGGCGGGCTGGGGCTCGCGCGGGCGGCGGGGCTCTCCATAGGCGGCACGGCGGAATCGGCGGCCCGCGTGCTCGCGGAGCGCGGCAAGACGCCCGTCATCGTTCTGCGGAACGAGGACGTCATCGGGCTCATCGGCGTCGAGGACGCGCCGCGCCCCGAGGCGGAGGAGGCCGTTCGGACGCTCCACGCGATGGGCATGCGGACGGCGATGCTCTCCGGCGACGTCTCCGCCGTCGCGGAGAGCGTCGCGTCGCGGGTCGGCGTGGAGCGCGTGATGGCGGGCGTTTTGCCCGGCGGCAAGGCGGCGGAGGTCGCCCGCCTGCAGGCGGAGGGCAAGCGCGTGGCGATGGTGGGCGACGGCGTGAACGACGCGCCCGCGCTCGCGCAGGCCGACGTCGGCGTCGCCATCGGAACCGGAACGGACGCGGCGATGGAGGCCGCGGACGTCGCGCTCTTGACCGCCGACACGCGGCTCGTCGCGGCTGCGGTCAGCCTCTCCCGCGCCGTGACGCGGACGATCCGGATGAATCTCGCGTGGGCGTTCGCCTACAACCTGCTGCTCATTCCGGTCGCGGCGGGCGCGCTGATCCTCGCGTTCGGCGACGGCGGCCCGCCGGAGGGCTTGCGCTGGGCGCTGGGCGAGCGCGGCGGGCTCAATCCGATGCTGGCCGCGCTGGCGATGGCGTTCAGTTCCGTCTCCGTCGTGACGAACAGCCTGCGCCTCAAGCGCTGGCGCCCCCCGGCGACGGGGTAGGGGAGGGCGCAGCGCCTCGGCCCCCGTTCCCGCTCCTCGCCGCTGCGCCCTCGCCGGGCGGCCCGCCGCTGAATTCCCCCCTGAGCGGGCGGAGCGCCCCGCCCGGCCGCTCACGCCTCTTTCGCTTGCTTCGCGTCCAGCGCCTCGAGGATCTTGTGCGGGAGCAACGGGACTTCGTTGAAGAAGACGCCCGTCGCGTCGTGGACGGCGTTGAGCACGGCGCCGGGGACGACGACCGCGCCGACCTCGCCCATGCCCTTCGCGCCGAACGGCCCGCCCTCGAACGGATGATCCACGGAGCGCGGCGCGTAGTCGGGCATCGTCTCCATCGTGGGGAGCGGATAGTCCAGCAGCGCGGCGTTGAGGAGTTGGCCGCCGTCGTCCCACGTCATCCGCTCGAAGAGCGTGGGGCCGAGTTCCTGCCCGACGCCGCCCTCCAGTTGCGTTTCGATGGAGCGCGGGTTCACCGCCGTGCCGGTGGTGGCCGCCGCCGCCGCCCTGACGATGCGGACCTGGCCGGTTTCGGCGTCGATCTCGACCTCGGCGGCGCAGGACGCGAACGTCCAGAAGGTGGAGGCGATGGGGTAGGTCTTGCCGTCCAGCGCGTCGTAGTTTCCGCCGACGACGCACTCGCCCTGGGCGACGAGAGGCGACCCGACGCGGCGGGCGAGTTCCGCGTAAGCGACGCCGTCGCCGCCCTCCGACGGCGCGACGCCTTCGCTCGTGAGCGTCAGGGCGTCCGGGGCGCGCTCGAGGAGTTGCGCTCCGGCTTCGAGGATCCGCGGTTTGAGGGCGCCGGCGGCTTCGACGACGGCGCGCCCCATATGGTAGGTGGAGCGGCTCGCGGTCGTGGAACTGTCGACGGGGACGCGGGCGGTGTCGCTGTGGACGACGCGGAGCGAGTCCAGTCCCACGCCGAGCGCGTCGCCCGCGATTTGCGCCATCACGGTGTCGGAGCCTTGCCCGATGTTGACGGTGCCGATCCGAACCTCGAAGACGCCGTCCTCGCCGAGCGCGATTTCGGCGCCGTTCTCGGACATTCTGCTGGCGGGCGTGAGCGTGTACTTGATCGTGCAGGAGACGCCTCTGCCGCGCAGCGTCTTGCCGTCCGGCGATTCGGGGAGCGGGTCGTCCCAGCCGACGGCGGCCGCCGCCTGCTCCAGGCACTCGCGGGCGTGCGCGGAGCGGAGGTAGTCGCCGGTGATATGGACGTCGCCGTCCTGAACGAGGTTCTTGCGGCGTATCTCCAGCCGGTCGATGCCGAGGTCGCGGGCGATGCGGTCGAGTTGGGCCTCATAGGCCATCGTGTGCTGGGTCGTGGGGAGGCCGCGGTAGGGAGAGGAGGGCGGCTTGTTCGTGTAGACGGCAAAGCAGTTGACCTCGGCGTTGGGGATGCGGTAGGGGCCCGTGGCGACCTTGAGCGTGTTGTTGGCGCTGCGGGCGCCGCTGATGGCGTAGCCGCCGACGTCGACGTAGAACGTGTTGCGCCGCGCCGTGATGGTTCCGTCGCGCTTCACGCCGGTCCGCAGGCGGTTGGCGTAGGCGGGGCGGATGAACGTCATAAACGTCTCTTCCTGCGAGAGAACGCATCGGACGGGGCGCTTGGCGAGTTTCGCGGCGGCGGTTATCACGCACTCGAGGCGGTCGCGGCTCTTGCTGCCGAATCCGCCGCCGACGTAGGGGACGATGACGCGGGCGGGCATTTTGAAGATGCGCTCCAGTTCGCGCCCCAGAGGGAAGGGGGACTGGCAGTTCGTCCACACCGTGATTTGGCCGTTCTCCACCTGCGCGATGACGGCGTGGAGGTCGAGCGCGCAGTGCTGGACGGGCGGCGCGGAGAATTCGTCCTCGTAGACGAAGTCCGCCTCCGCGAATCCGCGCTCGACGTCGCCGCAGCCGATGGTCGCCTGATGGCAGATGTTCGTGCCTTCGACGGGGCGCAGTTCCGGCGCGATGGGGAAGAAGCGCTCGTGCACGCGGGGCGCGCCGTCGGCCAGCGCCTCTCGAACGCTCATTACGGCGGGCAGTTCCTCGTAGTCGACGTCGACGAGTTCGGCGGCCTCTTCGGCGGTCGCGGCGTCCTCCGCGACGACCACCGCGATTACGTCGCCCTGGTGGCGCGCCTTCTCCATGGCGACGAGGGGCGCGTCGCGGTAGACGAACCCGTAGACCTCCTCTATGTCGGGGTCGGCGCGAACCTCGTCGCGGGCGAGGACGCAGACGACGCCGGGGAGGGCGCGGGCCGTCGAGGCGTCGATGGCGAGGATGCGCGCGTGGGGCAGCGGGCTGCGGACGATCTTGGCATGCGCCATGCCGGGGACGTCGACGTCGCCCATATAGGCGACGCGCCCCGCCGCTTTGTCGGCGGCCTCGAGCGACGGGATCGACCGTCCTACGAGGCGAGTTGGGCTTGGGCTCGCTGGGTCGCGCATAGTAGGGCTCGCTCCACGAGAACTTTCAGGACGCGGCGCTTGTGCCAAACGGGGCCGCGCAAGTCTTCCATTGGGTCGGCCTCTTCCGCCGCCGCCGCCGCGACTTCCGCGACGCGCGCGGGCGACGTCGCGGCGCCGACCAGCCCCGCCGCCGCTTGCGCCGCGACCGGCGCCGGCCCTGCCGCGCCCATCACGACGCGCGCGCCCGCGCACTCGCCGGACGCCGGGTCGAGCGTGACGAGCGCGGACGCGTTCGCCACCGGCTTGTTTTCGGGCGAGCCGATGGTGAATTTCTGGTGCGCTCCGCCGGAGAAAGGCGGGGGCGCCGGAACGTCCACGCCGGCGACGATTTCGCCCGGCGCGAGGGCGGTTTCGTAGGGGCCGAGGCAGAACTCGCCGATGGGGACGGCGCGCTCGCCCTGCGCGGACGCGGCGCGGACGACCGCGCTCATCGCCGCGAGCGCGGTCGGCGTGTCGGTCTGCGGCTCGCCGTAGGCGACGGCTCCGCCGACGGTGGCGGCGTTGCGGACGCGGACGTTCGCCACTTGCGACGCGGCTTCCGCCAGCAAGCCCCACCGGGCGCGGACGCGAGGGTCGAGTTCGAGCGAGCGGATGGACGCGAGCGCACCGATCCGCAAGGCGCCGTTCGCCTCGAGGCCGCGCAAGGCGGCGACGCCGCCCAAGTCAACGACGGCCTCCGGGCGGACGACGCCGAGCCGGAGCATCACGACCGCCGCGCTGCCTCCGCCGATGACGAACGCGCCGTCGCCGCGCTCGAGCAGGACGCGCGACGCCTCTTCGACGCTCGCGGGGCGTATGTACTCGAACGGGCGCATATCTACGGCGAGCGCCGGATGACGTCCTCGCCGAACCGCCGCAAGTAGTCCTTGCGCGCCTCGAGCGTCTTGGGCAAGTTGTAGAACGTGACGCCGACGTAGTCGATGGAATGCTCGGCGAGCGCGCCGAACTGCTCCAGGCAATCGGCGCCGTTCCCGGTCACCGCCCAGTCCTCGACTTTGGAGTCGGCGCCGATGTTGATCTTCAGCATCGTGTCTTCCTGCATATCCCACGCGCTGTACATACGGTAGGACGAGGCGGCGGCTTCCTGCGCCTCGGCGGCGGCGGACGCTTTGTCCTCGCCGAAGGCGACGCCGCGCGTTATGGCGAGCCGCCCCGGGCCGTTCCCGGACGCGGCGCGCTCCTCGCGGTAGGCGTCCGTGAGCGCCGGGAGGTCGGCGAATCCGACTTGCGGCGCGATGTAGCAGGCGTCGGCGATGCGGGCGGAGCGCCGGACGGCGCCGTCGCTCTGGCAGGCGATCCAGACGGGCGGGCGCGGGCGCTGCACCGGGGTGAAGCCCATCCGCGCCTCGCGCACTCGCCAGTAGCGGCCTTCGTAGTCGACCTCTTCGCCGCTCCAGAGGCGCGTCATTATCTCTAGCGACTCGACGAGCCGGGGAACGCGGTCTTTGCGCGTCGCGCCGGCGGCGGCGAGTTCCGTCTCGCGGTAGCCGATGCCGACGCCCAGCGTGAAGCGCCCCTTGCAGATGTGGTCGAGCGTGGCGACGTCTTCCGCGACTTGCACGGGGTTGTGGAGGGGGAGGAGGAGGATGCCGGTGAGCAGGCGCATATCGCCGGTTTCGGGCGCGAGGCGGGCGAGCAGTTGGAAGGGCTGCGGCCAGATCGTGGGGTGCGACGCCCAGTGCTGCGGCATGGCGACGGCGGAGAAGCCGGCGTCGCGCGCGACATGGCAGATCTCGACGAGGTCGTCCATCTGCTCGTGGAGCGGGCGTAAGCGGTCGGTGAGAAACGAGCGGAGGTAGAGGCCGAATTCCATAGGCGTCCCAGCGCGGCGCGGAGTTTGGGGCATGTTATCAGAGCGCGGGGAGGGTTAGGGGGCGGTACGGGAGGCGGCGCGTTGCGCCATCCAATGAATAGGTGGGGGCGGCGAGGGAGAGCGGGGTATAATCGTCGGGTCGGCAAGGCGAATGATGGAATAATGATGATCATAAGACATACCCGAGAATTCCCCGCCTCCCTTATGAGGGCGCTTGCTCCGCATTGGGGCGCGCTGCTCGCGCTTGCGCTGTTCTTGATCGCGGGGCTCGCCGTTCTCGACGACTACGGAACTCACTGGGATGAGTTCGCGCAGCGGCAAACCGCCGAGGCGAGTCTGCGTTATCTTGCGGACGGCGACATTGACGCTTTCAAAAGCGGTGTTTGGGCACACCATGACAAATTCTACGGTATGGCGTTCGAGGCGCCTCTTCCGCTGACTGAGCGCGCGTTCGGCATAGACGACGCCCGCGCAGTCAACCTAAGCCGGCATTTGCACTCCCGTTTGCTCTTTCTCGCAGGGGGGCTCTTCGCGTATCTGTTGGCGCTCCGGCTGTTCGGCAGCCGTCTCCTTGCCCTTGCGGCGATGCTGCTGTTTCTGCTGCATCCGCGTCTGTACGGGCATTCGTTCTTCAACAGCAAAGACATTCCGTTCCTTGTGATGTTCGTCATCGCGCTCTTCCTAGCGCATCGGGCGTTCAGAAGGGACAAGGTTTCCGCGTTCGCGCTGCTGGGCGTTGGGGTTGGGGTTCTCGTCAATCTCCGCATAATGGGCATCGTCCTACTGGCGGCGGTTCCAGCGCTGCGGGCGATCGACTTCGCGCTGGCGCATGGCTGGGCTGAGCGCAAGAGGATTCTGCTAACGACCGGAGCGTTCGCCTTGACAGGAGCGCTCGCGGCCTACGCGCTGATGCCGTACCTTTGGGGCGATCCGATCGGGCGCGCGGCGGAGTGGTGGTCGACGCTCTCCATCCATCCCTATACGACTACGGAATTGTTTCGCGGAACGTTGTATCGCAGCGACGGCTTCCCCGTTGAGTATTTGCCGGTCTGGTTCTCGATCTCGAGTCCGCCGTTTGCGCTGCTGCTGGGAGCCGTCGGCGCCGCAAGCGTCCTCGTCCGCGCGGCCCAGGCTCCGCGCAACGCGCTGCGGAGCGGAAGGCTGCGGTTCGCGCTGCTGCTCGTCGCCTGCTTCGCGCTGCCCGTCTTGGCGGTGATGCTGCCCGGCGGCAACATCTACAACGGGTGGAGGCAGACGTACTTCCTGTGGGCGCCGTTCGCGCTGCTCGCCGCGTTCGGGCTCCGGGGTCTGGCTGGCGCGCTCGGCGGGAGGGCGCGAATGGCGGTCTACGGGGCGGCGGGCGCGGGATTCGCGGCGACGGTCATTTCGATGGCGCTCATCCATCCGAACGAGGACGTCTACTTCACCTTCTTCGTGGACAGGGTTGCGCCGGAGCATCTGCGTTCGCAATACTCGATGGCCTACTGGGACCATACGATCCGGCAGGGGCTCGAATGGCATCTCACGCGTTCGGCGCAATCTTTGGACGGGCCGTCCGCCGTTATTGCGGACAGCCATTACTGGGTTGTCGAGAATGCGCTGGTTCTGCCGGAGTCCGCGCGCGAGCGCTTGGCCAACGCCGCTCCGTTCCGCATCGTTCGGGGGCAACCCGCTATGTCGTGGGCGCGCTCCGCCCGCGAATTGCATCGGGTGGAAGTCTACGGGAACGCGCTGATGATCGTTGAATCGCGGGACGACCTCCGGGCAGTCTACGAGGCCGTTCGCGGGCGGAAGCCCTTGTTCGACGGCGTGTTCGACGTCCACCGCATTGACGGCGCGCTGGCGCTCGTGATGGAGCCCTGCGCTCCGTCGTTCGCGGAGAGGCGGGGATGGTTCACCATGCGCGCGTTCCCCGTCGACCCCGCCGACCTGCCGCCCTGGCGGGAAGGCGAGGCGGACGAGCCGCGCCTCTTCCCTCTGCTGGACTACGGAGCGTATTTCGATGGCAAGTGCGTCGCGTCGCTTCCCCTTCCGGCGTACCCCGTCGCCGGCGTCGTCATTGTCCAAACGGGGCAGCGCGATGGAGAGGAAGGCGATTTGTGGCGCGCGGAGTTCTTGCTGGAGCCTGCGCGGCGATGGGCGGAGGCGATGGACGGAGCGTCGGGAGAGCCTGTCGCGCGTGGGGCGTTTGACATCCTATTGGCGGAGGGAGCGCTCGTGTACGCTAAGGAGCCGTGCGCGCCGTCGGACACGGATGCTCGGTTCTTCTTGCACGTCGTTCCGGAGAGCGCGAATGATCTGCCGGAGGCGCGGAGGACGAGCGGGTTCGCCAACTTGGACTTCGATTTCTTCCCGAACGGGGGAGCGCTGTTCGAGGGGAAGTGCGCGGCGCGGGCGGCGCTGCCGGACTATCCCATCGCGTCCGTGCGGACGGGGCAGTACGCGGAGAGCGGCGGGGAGTTGTGGCGGGCGGAGTTCGCCTTGAACGCCGAACCCTACCGCTTGGCGCACGAGGCCGCCGTATCCGGCGAGCCGCTGGCCCGGGGCGCGTTCGACGTCTACCTATCGGACGGAGCGCTGGTGTACGTCAAGGAGCCGTGCGCGCCGTCGGACACGGAGGCCAAGGTCTTCCTGCATATTACGCCTGAGCAAGTCGGCGACTTGCCGGAGGCGCGGAGGGGGAGCGGGTTCGACAACTTAGACTTCGAATTCTTTCTGAACGGCGCGCTGTTCGAGGGGAAATGCGCGGCGCGGGTTCCGCTGCCGGACTACGCCATCGCGTCCATACGGACGGGGCAGCACGCGGGCGGCGAAGGCGAGATATGGCGCGCGGAGTTCGACAGTTCGTCCCTCCGTTGAACGAGTCTGATGCGTACTTCTTTAGCGCGGCGGCCGGCGAGCGCGAGGGACTGGAGGCGGCGGAGAACGAGGCGTTGCGCGTCCCCTTCGTCCCCTCTCTCAAGCCGCCCTACCGCTGGCGCGAGTGGGCCGCCCCCGACGGCGCGAAGCGCATAGAACTGCAAAACGGCATGGCCGGGGACGTCTTCGCATTCAACCGCTCCGGCGAGGGCGACGCCCGGACGCCCGCCGACCTCATCGCCGTCATCGAAGATCAAAGCGCCGAAATGCAAGCCGCCCTCGCCGACCTCAAGCGCCTCGCCGCCCCTTAGTCGCCCTACGCCAGCCGGTCGATCGCCAGCGTCGCCAGCCCGAGAAACAGCAGGAAGCCCATCACATCCGTCGCCGTCGTGACGACGACCGCCGACGACACCGCCGGATCCTGCCTCAAGCGCCGCAGCGCGAGCGGCACGCCCGCCCCCACGACGCCCGCGACGATCATATTGCCGAACATCGCCAAGCCCACGATCAGCCCCAGCAGCGGACTCCGCTGCCATAGCGCCGCCCCGACCGCCACCAGCGCGCCCAAGAACGCGCCGTTGAACACGCCCAGCGCCGCCTCTCGCGCCAGCAGCCGCCTTCCCCGGCGCGCCCCTATCTCCCCCAGCGCCATGCCGCGCACCGCCAGCGTCAGCGTTTGCGTTCCCCCGATGCCGCCTTGCCCCGCGACCACCGGCAGAAACACCGCGAGCGCCGCCGCCCGCGCAATCGTGGACTCGAACAGGCTGATCACGCCCGCCGCCGCGAACGTCGTCGCCAAGTTCAGCGCCAGCCATGGCGCGCGGCTCCGCGCCGACCGACGAAACGACGCCAACGGACGCTCCCGCCCCATTCCCGCCATACGAAACATATCCTCCGACGCCTCCGCCTCCGCGACGTCTCGCAAGTCCTCCGCGTCTATCGCACCCACGAGCGCGCCCGATGCGTCGGTCACCGCCAGTTCCGACAGGTCGTACCGCTCGACGATGCGCGCGCACTCCTCCTGGTCGGCGCCCGTCTCCACCGACGCCTGCAGCGGACGCATCAGGTCGGCGACGAGCGCCCGCGGACGCGCCAGCGCGATGCGACGGATGCTCACGTAGCCGACCGGCCGGCCCTCGGAATCCACGACGAACACGGCGTTGGGCTCGGCGCGCTCCTCCGACGCGACGAGCCGCAGCAGGTCCAGCGCCATCTCCGCCGTGGCCTCCACGCGGACGCCCGGCGCCCGCGACATCAGTCCGCCCGCCGTCTCGTCGGGGTACTGCAGCAGCGGAATGACCTCTTCGGCCTCCGCCATGCCCGCCAGCGCCGCCTCCGCCTGCTCCGACGGGAGGGCGTGCAGAATGTCGGCGGCGGCGGCGGGCGCGAGTTCGTCGAGCGCATGCGCGACGTCCTCCGGCGCGAGCAGCCGCGCGACGTCCGCCGCGTCCTCGGGCGCCAACTCCTCCAGCACCGGCGCGACGGCGGCGGCGTCCATCGCCTCTATCAGCGCCTCTCGCGCCTCGCCGGGCGCGTCCAGCACGACATCGGCCTGGTCGGCGGGGTGCAGCGTCAGCAGGGCGCGGACGGCCTCGCCGACGCGCTCGCCTTCCAGGAATCCGCGCACCGCCTCGGCGGTCTCCTCGACCATCTCGCTCGAGACGACCGCCGGCTCGCTCGAGACGACCGCCGGCTCGCTCGAGACGACCGCCGGCGCCTGCTCTTCGATTCGCTCGTCCTCGTCTCTCGGCGTCTCCGCCATAGGCCGCCCTCCGCACAATGATGCGCTAACTATACGGGGCGCCGGCGCCCGGCGCAGCGATGGCTTTACCTCCCTCTCTGTCATTCCCGCGTAGGCGGGAATCCCGCCCCATTGAGGCGCGCAAGCGCCGAATTCCCCCCTCTCCCTATAGGGGAGAACGGGGCGCCGCGCGCCACGTCCGCAGGCGCGCAAGCGCCCGCATCCCCCTCTCCCTATAGAGACCTTTGCATAACCCTCGCATCGCCGCGATCGGCAGTTCCGCGCCCCCGGAACAGGCCATTCGACCGCCCAAGTCCCCCGATAACGGCCTCATCCTCTCCTGCCCGCCCCCAATTTAGGGGCTTCGCAGGGCCTCGTACCGCCAACGGACAGACCACGCCCCTACCCATGCGCCATGCAACCCCCTCTCAATCCGTCCGCCCGCCGCAAGTTGTACGCCAACGCCTTGAACAACGCCTCCGCCTCGTTCCTCATTAGCCCCATGTACCTCACCCGCCAGTATCCGTAGCTGCGCTTCAGCGTCCCTAGCGCTTGCTCCACAGGCGCCCGAACCTTCGACAGCAACCCGTTCCTCTTCCGCTGCCAATGCGGAAGACCCGACTGATGCTTATGCCCACGGTGCATGATCCGATCCTTCACCCCCTGCGCCCGCAGCCGCTCACGCCTCTCCTTCGACTCATACGCCTTGTCCGCGTACACCGCCTCCTCGTCCCCCATGATCAGCGCGTCCGCCACCTCCGTGTCCGCAACGTTCGCAGGCGTGAACTCAACCCCGCGCACCAGCCCTGACCCCGCGTCCATGCCGATGTGCATCTTGTAGCCGAAGTGCGACTTCTTCCCCTTCTTCGTCCACGCGGCGTCAGGGTCCGTTCCGCTCCGCGCTCCCGCCTCCGACTGCGGACGCCGCGCCTGCGCCTCGATGATCGTCGCGTCGATCAGCGTTCCCCTCTTCACCAGCATGCCCTTCGCCTCCAACTGCCGGTAGCGCTTCCGCGAACAGCGCCCGCGCGAGCCCCCGCTCCGTGATCTTCTTCCGAAAGCGGCTGATCGTCGAGTGGTCGGGAACCGCGTCCGTCAGCCTGAGCTCCGCGAACCGGCGGAACGACAGCCGGTCTTGGAGCGCTTCTTCCATGCCGACGTCGGAGGCGTCGTGCCACTGCTGGAGCACGATGATCTTGACCATTGTGATCGGGCGGTAGGCGGGGCGGCCTTCGGGGGCGACGTGGACGTCGTCGAGGATGGCTGCGACTTTGGGCCAAATCGATGAGGCGGTCGATGCGGTCGAGTCTGTCGTTGCGGCCTGCGTTGGGAGTGATGAGGACGTCGATGAAGGTGGGGTCGCTGGCTTCGAGATGCATAGCAGTCTCCTCGCGGTTGCGGGTTGGCGGTCATTGTGCGCGATTGCTGTCGAAGGTTCGGGCGCCTGTGAAGCAAGCGCTAGGGACGCTCAAGCGCTGCTAAGGGTACTGGCGGGTGAGGTGCATGGGGCTAATGAGGAACGAGGCGGAGGCGTTCAAGGCGTTGGAGTGCAACTTTCGGCGGGCGGAAGGATTGAGAGGGTTGCGCGGCGCATGGGTAGGGCGTGGTCTGTCCGTTGGCGGTACGAGGCCCTGCGAAGCCCCTAAATTGGGGGCGAGAAGGGGCGGAGGAGGCCGCATTCGGAGGGACTTAGGCGGGCGAATGGCCTGTTCCGGGGGCGCGGAACTGCCGATCGCGGCGATTTGGGGGTTATGCAAAGGTCTCTATAAGGGGAGAGGACGCCGCGAACGCGGCGGGAGAGGGTACTGCGGTCGGGGCGCGACGCGCACCGTCATTCCTGCGTAGGCAGGAATCCAATCGGCGCGCAAGCGCCACAGACGGGACCCAAGCCCCGTCTCTCTCGCCCCCCAGGCGCCTCGTCATTCCCGCGAAAGCGGGAACCTACCCATCCCCCGCTTGCGCCCCCGCCTCGCCTTGCCGCGGGACAGTGAACCAGAACGCCGCGCCCGCGCCCTCCGCGCTCTCGACGCCAATCTCGCCTCCGTGCGCCTCGACCGCGTGCTTGGCGATCGCCAGCCCCAGCCCCGTCCCCTCGTCGCGCCGCGACTTGTCCGCCTTGTAGAAGCGCTCGAACACGTGCGGCAGATGCTCCGGCGCGACGCCCGGCCCCTCGTCGCGCACCCGAACCGTCACGGCGTCCGGGCGCGACGCTCCGTCCACCAGAACCGCGACTTCGCTTCCGCGAGGCGCGAACCGCAGCGCGTTGCCGAGCAGATTCGACGCGGCCTGCCGCAACTGCCCCGCGTCTCCCAGCAGCGTCGTTTCCCCCGCGCGCTCCACCGCGACCGACACGCCGGCGTCCGCGGCGACGCGCTCGAGGTCGCCCCGAACGCCCGCAAGCAAGTCCGCCGCGTCCACGCGCTCCCGCCTCGGCGCGCCTTGCCCGCTCTCGATGCGCGACAACTCCAGCAGATCGTTCACCATCGCCGTCATCCGGTCGACCTCGCGGTTGATCCGTCGGAGAAAGTCCGCCGCCGCCTTCGGGTCGCTCGCCGCGCCGTCCTCGAGCGTCTCCACGAGCGCCTTCACCGACGTCAGCGGACTCCGCAACTCGTGCGACACGTTCGCCGCGAACTCGCGCCGCGTCGTCTCCAACCGCCGCAGCGCCGTCAAGTCGCGCAGCGTGAGGAGCGCCGCGCCGTCCGCGCCCCCGCCGATGGGCGTCGCCGTCGCGCGCGCGGTCAGGCGGGGCGCCGCCAGCGACAACTCCGTCCGCTCCGCCCTTCCCGACGCGCGGCACCTCGCCGCCAAATCGCGCAACTCGTGGTCGCGCAGCGCCTCGTCGTCCGCGCCCTCCAGCCCCAGCAAGTCCCGCGCCGCGCGGTTGCACAGCGTGACGCGATTCTCCGCGTCGATCAGCGCGACGCCGTCCGACATGCCGTCCAGCGCGGCGGAGAGTTGCGCGCGCTCGCCGGAAAGTTCCGCGATCAGCGCCGCCGCCGCGCTCGCCATCGCGTCGAACGCGCCTTCGAGCCCCGCGAGCGGCTGCGTGGAGAGCGGCGCCGGACGCGCCGAGAAGTCTCCGCCGCCGGCGCGCTCCATCGCGTCCGCGAACGCCGCGCCCTCGCGCTCGCCCACCGCCCGCCGCCGCCTCTCCGCAACGAGCCAAATCAGCAAGCCCGCCGCCTGCGCGAGCGCCGCGACAGCCGCAAGCGGCGCGGACGCGGCAAGCGCGAGCGCGACGGCGGTCGCGCCCAGGAGCGTTAGCCCAATCGCCGGAACCGCGAGCGGCCTCATTTCCGCGTTCGCCTCATCCCTCGAAGCGGTAGCCCACGCCCCGAATCGTGATAATGCGCGCCGGCGCGGAGGGCTCCGCTTCTATCTTTTCGCGCAGCCACCGCACGTGCACGTCCACCGTCCGGACGTCGCCGATGTAATCGTGCCCCCACAGCCGCTCCAGAATCTGATCGCGGGTGAACGCCCGCCCCGGGTTCCGCATAAAGAGCGCCAGCAAGTCGAACTCGCGCGGCTTCAGGCGCAACTCGTCGCCGCCCAGCCGCGCCGAGTGCGCCTCCGTATCCAGCATGAGCGGCCCCGCCTGCAGCGTCTCCCCCCTCGGCCCCGCCGTCCGGCTGCGCGGACGCCTCATCAACGCCCGAACGCGTGCCATCAACTCGCGCATGCTGAACGGCTTGGCGACGTAATCGTCCGCGCCCAACTCCAGCCCCACCACCCGGTCGATCTCCTCGCCTTTCGCGGTCAGCATCAGAATCGGCGCGTCCGACTCCCGCCGCAGAATCCGGCAAATCTCCAGCCCGTCCAGCCCCGGCAGCATCACGTCCAAGATAATCAAGTCGGGCGAGGCGGCCCGCGCCGTCTCCAGCCCCTTCGCGCCGTCCGCCGCCGTCAGCACGGAGTGCCCGTCGTGCTCGAGGTTGTAGCGAAGCGCCGCGAGGAGATTCTCCTCGTCCTCGACCACCAACACCGACCGGCTCGTCGTCATGCGCGCTCCGTAGGGGGGACGTTCCCTCGCCTCGGCCTCCGCCGAATTGTACGCCCATTCCTCTATCGGGCGCTTACCGCGCCTTAGCGCGCCGCTAAGGGAGGCTCGCGGGCCGCCCTATGGGGACGGTTGCGAGCAGCGGTTGACCCCTCTGCGCCGCTTCTGGGTGTAGTAGTTGCGCCCGATGGCGCGGTCGTTGCGGTTGTCTCTCATGGGTTGCCTCCATATCGGTCTATCGCCTCGGCCAATTCCGTCAATGAATTACGCCGCCGGCCCCGTGCTATACTCCAACGCAACACAGAGAGGAGGCGCGCACTATGCTCACGCAGGAGATGAACGAACGCCTCACCCGCGTCGGCCCCGGAACGCCGATGGGCGACCTGATGCGCCGCTACTGGCATCCCGTCGCCGGCGCCCCCCAACTCACGCCCGACAACCCGACGAAGGAAGTCCGGCTGCTCGGCGAAGACCTCGTCCTCTACCGCGACGCCTCCGGAACGCTCGGCTGCGTCGAGCCCTCTTGCGCCCACCGCAAAGCCAGCCTCGCCTACGGCGTCCCCGAACCCGACGGCATCCGCTGCGCCTACCACGGCTGGGTCTTCAACGAGAACGGCCAGTGCGTCGACCAGCCGTCCGAGCCCGAAGGCTCCAAGTTCAAGGACAAGGTTCGCATCAAGTCCTACCCCGTTCAGGAACTCGGCGGCCTCGTCTGGATCTATATGGGCCCCGCGCCCGCCCCCGTCCTTCCCCAGTGGGACGTGCTCTCGTGGGAAGGCCGCAAGGACAACTGGGGCACGATGCTCCCCTGCAACTGGCTCCAGTGCATGGAGAACTCGCTCGACCCGCTCCACTTCCAATGGCTGCACCGCTATTGGGGCGGATGGCAGATGAACCGCATCAAGCCGCCGGAGGAGCGCGACGCGTGGAACGCCGTGATGGCCTCGCGCGGCGCCGACCACCGCAAGATCGGCTTCGAGGTCACCGACTACGGCGTCATCAAGCGCAGGCTCGTCGAAGGCGAAACCGAGTCCGACGACCACTGGGCCATCGGACACCCCATCCTCTTTCCCAACATCCTCCGCGTCAGCCACGGCCTCGAGATCCGCGTCCCCGTCGACGATACGCACACCTTGCACATCATCACCAACTACCGCCAGCGCAACGACGGCGAGCCCCCGCAGACCGAAGTCCCCTACGACGAGCGCCCCCTCCACGACGAGAACGGCCGCATCGTCCGCGACTACGTGGCCGCGCAGGATCAGGTCGCCTGGGTCATACAGGGGCCCGTCTCCGACCGGACGACCGAGCGGCTCGGCGTCACCGACGTCGGCGTCATTATGTACCGCCGCATGCTCGACGAGCAGATGGCCGTCGTCGAGGACGGCGGCGAGCCGATGAACGTCCGCCGCGAGGACGAGGGAACCATCGTCCTCCCCTGCGAGTCGTACTACTACCCCGGCTATGAGGAGATGGGCGGCCCCTTCCGGGGAAACGTCCCGCGCAAGCCCGACGTCGAGGCCGCGCTCTCCGGGGCGGGCGCCCGCCTCAGCGAATGGGAAGGCGTCGAGACGAAGCCTCCGTTCTGGGGCAAGGAGGCCGACTCCGGCGGAACCCGATCCGGCGGCGCCTGGTACTCCGACGGCCGCAAGCACTAGCCCGCGAAAGCGGGGAACCTACCCTGATGACCGTCATTCCCGCGTAGGCGGGAATCACGCCCCATTTGGTCGGCGCGCAAGCGCCGACATACCCCCCTCTCCCTATAGAGACCTTTGCATAACCCTCGCATCGCCGCGACCGGCAGTTCCGCGCCCCCGGAATCGGCGATTCGACCACCCAAGTCCTCCGAATGCGGCCTCCTCCTCCCCTGCTCGCCCCCGTTTCAGGGCTTCGCAGGGCCTCGTACCGCCGACGGACAGACCACGCCCCTACCCAAGCGCGGCGCAACCCTCTCTCAACCCGTCCGCCCGCCGCAGGTTGTACGCCAGCGCCTTGAACAACGCCTCCGCCTCGTTCCTCATTAGCCCCATGCCCCCGATCCATCCCGATGTGCATCTTGTAGCCGAAATGCGCCTGCTTCCCCTTCCGCGTCCACGCGGCGTCAGGGTCAGTCCCGCTCCGCGCCCCCGCCTCCGACTGCGGACGCCGCGCCTGCGCCTCGATGATCGTCGCGTCTATCAGCGTTCCGCGCTTCACCAGCATGCCCTTCGCCTCCAACTGCCGATTCACCTCCGCGAACAGCGCCCGCGCAAGCCCCCGCTCGGCGATCTTCTTCCGAAAGCGGCTGATCGTCGAGTGGTCGGGAACCGCGTCCGTCAGCCTGAGCTCCGTGAACCGCCGGAACGACAGCCGGTCTTGGAGCGCCTCCTCCATGCCCACGTCGGAGGAGTCGCGCCACTGCTGGAGGACGATGATTTTGACCATCGTGGTCGGGCGGTACGCGGGGCGGCCTTCGGGCGCGGCGTGGACGTCGTTGAGGATGGCTGCGACTTTGGGCCAATCAATGAGGCGGTCGATGCGGTCGAGCCGGTCGTTGCGGCCTGCGTTGGGAGTGATGAGGGCGTCGATGAAGGATGGGTCGCTGGCTTCGAGGCGCATAGCAGTCTCCTCGCGGTTGCGGGTTGCGGCCATTGTGCGCGATTGCGGGAAGTTATGCAAAGGTCTCCTATAAGGGGAGAGGGGGACATGGGGCGCTTGCGCGTCGCAATGGGGCGGGATTCCCGCCTACGCGGGATTCCATGCCCCCCCCCCCGCCGCCGGCGGTCTTGTAGGGGGACGGGGTTAGGCGGTAGTATGCGTTCTTGCGGTTTGCCCGGCGCGGGCGCCGCGCAAACCGAAGACGAGGCGTCCTTACGCATAGCGGCGATCAGGGATGAGCGGCAAATTCACCATGAGCGACAAGTCACGCATGAGCGGCGATCAGGGATGAGCGGCGGTCCGCAACAGGAGCGGCGGCGGGAGAGCAGGAAGCGCATCGCGGCGGCTTGGGCCGCCCAGACGCTGCTGCTGTTCGGCGTGTGGCTGGCGTTCTCCGGCCACTTGGAGATCGAGTTTCTGCTGTGGGGCGCGCTGGCGGCGGCGGCGGGGACGGCGGCGACGCACTGGCTGTTCGCCGGGGCGCGGGAGTCGCGATACGAGCACGCGCCGCGCTCGGCGGGCGCCGAGGCGCGGATCGCGCTTCGCCTCGCCCCCTACGCGCTTTGGCTGATATGGGAGATCGCCCTCTCCAGCGCGTACGTCGCCTATCTCGTTCTCCGTCCCGGCGCGCCGGTCGCTCCCAGCCTCGTCGAGTTCGAGACGTCGCTGCAATCGGAGAGCGCGCAGGTGCTGCTGGCGCAGTCCATCACGCTGACGCCCGGCACGGTGACGGTGGACGTCTCGAACGGGAAGTTCGTGGCGCATTGCCTCTCGGCGAAGAGCCGGCAGGGGCTTGAGGAGGGAGAGATTCAGCGGAAGGTCGCGTGGGTTTTCGGCGAGAGCGCTCCGGAGCGCGTGACGCTGCGCGACGTGACGACGTGGGAGGAGGTTCTGCCGTGACGCCGCAGGACGTGACGACGCGGGAGGAAGGCGCTGCCGTGACGCCGCGTGACGCGACGACGTTGGGAAGAGGCGCTGCCGTGACGCCGCGTGACGTGACAATGCGGGAGGAAGGCGCTGCCGTGACGCCGCGCGACGCGACGACGCGGGAGGAGGCGCTGCAGTGACGCTGTTCGCCGCGTTGCTCGCGGTTACGGCGGGCGTGACCGCGACGCTCTTCTATAGGCTGGTCGTCGGGCGGACGCCTTACGACCGGCTGCTGGCGGCGGGCGCGATCGGGACGAACGCCATCGTGCTGCTGGCGCTGATGGGGTTCGTGTTCGAGCGCCCGGATATGTTCGTGGACCTCGCGCTCACCTACGCGCTGCTCAACTTCATCGGAACGGTCGCGGTCGGCAAGTATCTGGAGAGCCGGCAGCATCAGATGTGGGTGATGCTGCAGCGTATGGAGGCGGAGCGCGAGCAGGAGGGGGAGGCGTGAACGCGCTGGGGGTCGCGCTAATCGCGGCGGGCATCGGGTTTATGGCTGTGACGGCGCTGGGCCTCGCGCGCTTGCCGGACTTCTTCGCGCGGGTGCACGCGGTGTCGAAGTCGGAGACGCTGGGGCTGCTGCTCGTGCTGACGGGTTTGATCTTGTACGAGGGGGTAACGCTGGTTAGCCTGAAGTTGGGGCTGATCGCGGTGTTCGTGGCGATAGCGAACCCGGTGGCGGCGCACCTGCTGACGCGCGCGGCGATGCGGGCGGGCGAAATGCCGTGGCGGAAGGGGGACGGCGAATGATCTGGTGGCTGGAGTTGGGGTTTTTCGGCCTGCTGATCTTGGCGGCGGTCGTCGCGCTCACGGTGCGGGATATGCTGGCGGCGGTCGCCACGCTGACGGCGTACAGTTTCCTGGCGGCGGGGCTGCTCGCGCTGATGGGAGCGGTGGACGTCGCGTTGACGGAGGCGGCGCTGGGCGCGGGCATCACCGGCGTCTTGCTGGTCGGCGCGTTCAGCCGGCTGGACAGGAGGACGCCGGATTGAAGCGCGTTACGCTGCTGTTTCTCGCCGCGCTCGCCGCGCTGCTCGTTTGGGCGTCGGGCGACCTCCCCGACCGGGCGGATCCGCTCGCCCCGGCGAACCGGCATCTCTCGCCGGAGTTGACGGAGTTGACGGAGACGGAGATCGAGATTCCGAATCTCGTCTCGGCGGTGCTCGCGGACTTCCGGGGATACGACACGCTGGGAGAGACGTTCGTGATCTTCACGGCGGGGCTGGCGGCGCTGCTGGCGCTGCAGCGAAGCCGCCGCGTTCGGGACGACGACGAGGAGGCGGGGGATGCCTGACCGCTACGACAGCGTGATTCTGCACTTCGCGGCGCGGGCGTTCATGGTTCCGCTGATCGTCGTGTTCGGGATTTACGTGCTGCTGCACGGGGAGAGCAGCCCGGGCGGAGGGTTTCAGGCGGGGGCGATCGTCGCGGCGGCGTTCGTTCTCGCGCGGCTGACGCTTGGGAACCGGCAGGGCGGGCACAGCGTTCCGCTATGGCTGCTGACGGTCGTGGCGTGCGGCGGGCTCGGCGTCTATATGCTCGCGGGGATACTTCCGCTGCTGCTGGGGGAGAATTTTTTGGACTACGCGGCGATTCCGGTGGATTGGTACAACCAGTTCGCGGGAGAGCCGAAAACGAGCCGCGCCGCCGGCGTCTTCATCGTGGAACTGGGCGTGTTTTTCGGCGTGGCGAGCGTGCTGGTGATTCTGTACGACCTGCTGACGGACGTGGAAAGCGATGATTGACGAGTTCGCGGCGCGCTTTCCCTACGTCGCCACGGCGATTCTGCTCGTCATCGGGCTGTACGGCATGATGGCGAAGCGCAGTTTGGTGAAGCAGGTCATCGGGCTGACGATCTTTCAGTCGGCGGTGATTTTGCTCTTCATCAGCGGGTCGCTGCTGGAGGGCGCGACGCTGCCGATTCTGCACGGCGTTCACGGGCCGGAGCACGCGGACCCGGACGATTTCGTCAATCCGCTGCCGCACGTGCTGATGCTGACGGCGATCGTGGTCGGCGTCGCCATCATCGGCGTCGCGCTGAGTTTCATCGTTTCGATCTACCGCGAGTTCGGAACGCTCGACGAGCGTGAGTTGCTGGACGAGATGAGGAAGTAGCGGTGGATCAGGCTCCAGTCCTCATACCGGGCGCCCCGCTGCTGCTCTCGCTCGTCGTTCCGCTGGTTGGGCGGGTGTGGCGGCGGAGCGCGCTGCCCGTCGCCGCGCTGGGCGTCGCCGTGTCCGCGGCCGCGTCGGCGCTCACGCTCTCCCGCGTGCTGGACGACGGGCCGTTCCGCTACTGGCTGGGAGGCTGGGAGCCGCCGGTGGGGATCGAGTACGCGCTCGACGAAATATCGGCGTTCGTGTGCCTGGTTGTGACGAGCGTGTCGCTGCTCGCGCTGATCTCGACGCGGCGCTGGGCGGAGCGCGAGGCGGGCGACCGCCCGGGCGTCTTCTACGGCCTCGCGCTGCTGCTGACGGCGGGGCTGACGGGCATCGTGGTCACGGGCGACCTGTTCAACCTGTTCGTCTTTTTGGAGATCGCGTCGCTGTCCGCCTACGCGCTCGTGTTCATCGGCGGACGGAAGGCGATGGTCGCGGGCTTCCGCTACTTGATCATCGGCTCCATCGGCGGAACGCTCTACCTGCTGGGCGTGGGGTTCGTCTACTTCGCCACGGGGACGCTGAGCATGGCGGAGGCGCGCGAGTTGCTGGCCTCGACGGAGAGTCCGCGCGCGGTTCAGGCGGGAGCGGCGTTCATCTTCGCGGGGCTCGGGCTGAAAATGGGGCTGGTTCCGCTGCATCTGTGGCTGCCGGACGCCTACGAGCACGCGCCGTCGTCGGTCAACTCGCTGATCGCGCCGGTGATGACGAAAGTGGCGGGCTACGCGATGCTGCGGATGTCGCTGAGCGTGTTTCCGCCGGGCTATCTCGCCGACGTCGTTCCCGTCGCGGACGCGCTGCTCGTTCTGGGGCTGATCGGAATCGTGTTCGGCTCGGTCGCGGCGGCGGCGCAGACCGACCTGCGTCGCATGCTGGCGTACAGCAGCATCAGCCAGTTGGCGTTCATCGCGGTGGGGATCGGTCTGGGGACGCCGCTTGCGCTGGCCGCCGCGCTGCTGCACGTGGCGAATCACGCGGTGATGAAGGCGACGCTCTTTCTCGCGGCGGCGTCCTTGCGCTTGCGCGTCGGGATGCAGCGGACGCACAACCTCGCGGGAGTGGGGCCGCGTATGCCGCTGACGATGGGGGCGTTCGCCTTAGGCGCGGTGGCGATGGTCGGCATTCCGCCCACGGCGGGCTTCTTCAGCAAGTGGTATATGGCGCAGGCGGGCTTGGAGGCGGGGCAGTGGGCGGTCGTCGCCGTCGTCTTGGCGAGCAGTTTGCTGACCGCCGTGTATCTCTTCCGGGCGCTGGAGCAGGTCTATCTGCGCCCCGCGAAGCCGGAGCCGGAGGCGGAGCATCACGGCGGGGACGACGCGGCGCATCCGGCGGCGGGCGGGGAGCAGCCGGTGCGCGGCGTCGTCGCGCGGGCGACCGAGGCTCCGTGGGACGTTTGGATTCCGCTGGCGCTGCTGGCCGCCGCGACGGTGGCGCTGGGCGTGTTCAACGCGCCGATTATGGAGCGCGCGCTGCTGCCGGGGGTGACGCCGTGAGCGGGACGACGCCGTCCGCCCTTCCGCTGCTCGCCGTGCTCGTTCCGGCGGTGGCCGCCGCGCTCGCGGCGCTCACGACGGAGCGCCGCCCGAATCTGCGCGACGCCTGGGCGACGCTCGCGGGCTTGCTAATGACGGCCATCGTCGTCGCCATGCTCGCGGGCGCGCTCGACGGACGCGTCCACCGGACGTCGCTCGTCGAGATCTCGCCGGGCGTGGAACTGGCCTTGCGGGCGGACCCCGCGGGGATGATTTTCGGCTTGCTGGTCTCCGTGCTGTGGGTTTTGGCGGGCGTGTACGCCGTGGGCTATATGCGGGGCGAGCATGAGCGGAAGCAGACGCGGTTTTTCGCGGCGTTCGGGCTGAGCATCGCGGCGGCGGCGGGCGTCGCGCTCGCGGAGAATCTGCTGACGTTCGTCGTGTTCTACGAGTTGCTCTCGCTCTTCACCTATCCGCTCGTGGCGCACCGGGAGACGGAGCGCGCGATTTCGGCGGGGCGGAAGTATCTCGCCTACACGCTGAGCGGGGGCGTGCTGCTGATCGGCGGAACGGCGTGGATCTACGCGCTTGGCATAGACGGAACGTTTCAGGCGGGCGGTTTCCTGGAGGGCGCGGGGCTTAGCCGGGCGGCGCAGTGGGGGCTGTTCGCGCTGCTGGCCGGGGGCGTAGGCGTGAAGGCGGGCGTGATGCCGCTGCACAGTTGGCTGCCGAGCGCGATGGTCGCGCCGACGCCCGTTTCCGCGCTGCTGCACGCGGTCGCGGTGGTGAAGGCGGGCGTGTTCGGGATGATTCGCGTAGGCGTGTTTGTGTTCGGCGCGTCCTTGCTGGACGATATGGGCGCGTGGATCGTGCTGGCCGTTCTTTCGGCGGCGACGCTGCTCATCGGCTCGACGCTCGCGCTCCGGCACGACAATCTGAAGCGGCGGCTCGCCTACTCGACGATCAGCCACCTCTCGTACATTACGCTGGGCGTCGCGCTCATCGGCCCGCTCGCGCTGATCGGCGCGCTGCTTCACGTCGTCGGGCACGGCGTCACCAAGATCACGCTCTTCTTCGTCGCGGGGGCGATTCACGTCCGAACGCACAAGGAGAACGTGAGCGAGTTGGACGGCATCGGGCGGCAGATGCCGATTACGATGGGGGCGTTCGCCGCCGCCGCCCTGAGCATGGTCGGGATTCCGCCGTTCGTTCTGTTCACGAGCAAGTTGTACCTCGCTTGGGGCGCGGCGGAGGTCGGGCAGCAGGCGTTTCTCGTCGTCTATCTCGTGAGCGGCGTGCTCGCGGCGGGCTATCTCTTCCCCATCGTGTTCCGCGCGTTTTGGCGGAGTTCGCCCGATCATCCGTCGTTCGGCGAGGCCGACAAGCGGATGGTGGCGCCGATTGCGATTACGGCGGCGCTGTCGCTGCTATGGGGCGCGGCGCCCGACTTGCCCCTGGGCTTTTTGGAGTTGGCGTCGCGGGTCGCGGCGGACGCCTTCCCCGGCGCCCTGGGCTACGCGGAGTTCGCGGGAGGCGCGGCGGCGCTGACGGCGGGAGGCGGACGATGAAAGACCTGCGCGACTGGCTGGAGCGCCGTGGGAAGTGGGCGCTGCCCGCGTCCGCGCTCGCCGTCGCCGCCTTGATCGAGATCGCGCTGGAGATTCTCTACGAGGCCACGGCGGGCGACCGCGAGGGCGGACTGACGTCGGCGCCGCTCTTCTGGGCGGCGTTCGGATTCGCCGCGGTGTGGGCCGCCGCCGCGCTCGCCCGGCTGGCCGTCCGCGCCGGGCTGATCCGCGAGCGCGGCTACTACGGCGGCGATGACGAGCGGAAGGGAGAGCGCGATGAGTAGCGTCCCTCCCTTCCTCATTATGCTGGCCGGAGCGGCGGTCGTTCCCGCGCTGCCCGCGAGGATGCGCGGATGGGCGTTCCTCGCGGCGCCTTTGATCACGCTCGCGCACCTGGTTCTCTGGCTCGACCTCGACTCGCATCTGGAGGTCGAACTCGCGGGCCTCTCGCTCGGGCTGCTGGAGGTCAACCACTTCAACGAGGTTTGGGGCACGGTGTTCGCGCTCGTCGCGCTTGGCGGGGGGCTGTTCGGGCTGCGCCTGAGCGACCGCGTTCAGCAAGGCGCGGCGCTGGCCTACGGAGGCAGCGCGTTCGGCGTGCTGTTCGCGGGCGACCTCATCACGCTGATCGTCTTTTGGGAGTTGATGGCGGTCACGTCGTTCCTGCTAATCGTGAACGGCGGACGCCCCGACTCCCGCGCGGCGGCGATGCGCTACCTCTTCGTGCACGTCGCGGGCGGAGCCGCGTTCCTGGGCGGAATCCTCTGGCACGCGGGCGACACGGGCTCCGTCGCGCTCGGAACGTTCGAGCAGTCGCCCGCCGGATGGCTCGCGCTGCTGGGCGTGCTCGTGAACGCCGCGGGATTCCCGTTCCACTCGTGGCTGTCCGACGCCTACCCGGAGTCGGGCGTGAGCGGGATGGTGTTCTTGGCGTACACGACTAAGACGGCGGTCTACGTTCTCGTCGAACTGTTCGCGGGCTGGGGGATTTTGGTGATCGTCGGATCGTTCACGACGCTGTACGCGAGCGTCTACTCGCTGCTGCAGAACGACGCGCGCCGGATCATCGCCTATCAGATCATCAGCCCGGTGGGGTTTATGACGGCGGAGGTGGGGATCGGCACGATGCACGCGCTGGAGGGCGTCGCGGCGCACGCCTTCACGCACGTGCTGTGGCAATCGCTGATGGTGATGGGCGCGGGAACGGTGCTGTACGCGGCGGGGACGTCGAAACTCACGGAATTGGGGGGGCTTGCGCGTCCGCTGCGGTTCGTTTTCGCGCTCTACCTCGTGGGCGCGGTGTCGCTTGCGATTCTGCAACTGCAAACGAGCGTTGGGAGTTCGCTGTCGAACGCGAGCGAGTTGGCCGTGGGCCTCGTTCTCGCGGCGGCGGCCGCCGTCACAATCGTCGCGGTGGTCTTGCGGATTCCGTACTACATATTCTTCGGCGAGCCTCGCGGGCTCATGCTGCGCCCGATTCCTGCGAGTATGTACGCGGCGATGGGCGCGGCGGCGGCGCTCTCCATCGCGGCGGCGATAGAGGAGGGCTGGCTGTTCAGCCTCTTCCGCCTCGAGGTTCACGCGGAGAACGTCGGGCTGAGCGCGTTCGCGTTCGGAGCGCAGGCGGCGCTGCTCGCGGGCGTCGCCGGATGGTTCGCGCTGCCGTGGCTCAAGCCGCGGGACGGCGTCGTGCTCGACACGGACTGGCTCTATCGGAAGGCGGGGCCGCTCGTCCGGCAGGGGCTGCAGGTTCCGCTGGAGTCCGCGTTCACGGCGTGCGAGCGGGCGGTCGCCGCCGCGGCGCGGCGCGCGGGCGCGCTGACCGCGCCGTCCGCGAGGCTCGCTCGGATGGGGCGTCCGCCCGTGGGCGCCGCGCTCGCCGCCGTTCTGCTGACGTTCGCCGTCGTCGCGCTGCTGGCCTGGGCGATAGGGGGGTAGGGAGTATGATGTGCACCCGCAGAGGCATAATTGCTATAGGCGTGATCATCTCCCTGTTGGTTGTGGCTGCGCTGTTAGCCGGGCGGAGCGACGACAACCGCGCGGTCGGGCAAGGCGACCTTGCGCTTGCTCGTGATGACCTCAAGAATGAGATCAATGTCGCCACGCAGACTTACGGCGCGTCATTAGAGGCGGCAAGCGATGCTTTTCTGGTTGCATTCGGAGCGTCTGTGAAGTCTCTAGACACAGCGACCATAAACGCATTTGCCAATAGTTTAGTTAATAGCCTAGATATAGACATCGAAACTCTAGAGCCTCAACTGAGTGCTGTTCGAGACTCTGCGATCAGCGAATTAGATGGGTTGCTTGAGGAGTTTTCTATTATCATAGACGATTTCAATGCGTCTGAAAAAGCCTCCTTTAGCAACATAGAAACGCTTATGCTAACTGCAGTCGATGTTGAACCTGATGAATTGAGATTGTTGATTTCCAGTATAGATGCGCTGCTTGCGACAGCAAGTTCTAGGCAGAACGAGACGGCTGACGCTGTTCGCGATGTGTTGGTTGCAGCGCTAAATGATCAAGTTGAGGGCATAGTTGATAGTTACAATACCTTTCTCGAAAATGAGGATGTAAACAGCCTATCAAGCGCCATGAATGCTTATAGGGATAGTTTGTTACAATCTTACGACGACTATGTTGCCGCCACCACCGTTGCGAGAATAGACGCAATCACTGCGGTTCGTGACGCTTTGGAGCGTTACGTTCAAGCAGTTAGCGATTAATTGTTTAGTTCACTGCAGCGTGGACTGCCAACGGGGTATGGAAGGCTCGCAGGCCCGCTCATGGTCACGGGCAAATTCCATACTCCGCCGCTCGCCTGGCAGATCGCCCGCTACTCGCGCATTGGCTTGCTGAAGCCCGACGCCGAGCAGTTCATTCAGTTCAAGCAGCACGGGCTCAATGCGACGACTACCTGAAAGGACGGCTTGGCCGTCGAACCTCATCGGCAAGGCGCTCACCGGGAACGCCGAGGATAGGTTGCGCGACCTTCCGGACGAGTGCGCCGCGCTCGCCGTCACCAGCCCGCCCTACTGGGACGTGGTTGACTACGGCGGAATGCCGGAACAGATCGGGCAGTCGGGCTACGGCGCCTATCTCTCGCGTTTGATGGGCGTTTGGAAGGAGACGGAGCGCGTGCTGATCCCGAACGGGAAACTGGCTATCGTCACGCCGATAATGCCTATCCCCAAGAAGGTCATCAACGACCAGCACACGCGGCATCTCAAGAACATCGCCGCCGACATCGAAGCCGGGATACTCGAGGAAGTCCCTTCGCTGAAGCGCTTGAGCCTGTTCGTTTGGCAGAAGCAGACGTCGGTCAAGATGTTCGGCAGTTACCCGTATCCGCCGAACATCTACGAGGACAACACGATAGAATTCATCAACGTGTTTGTGAAAGACGGCGCGCCGCCGCCCATAGACGCGCAGTCCAAAGAGCCCAGCCGCCTGACGCAGGAGGAGTGGCTCAATCTCACGCTGCAAGTTTGGCCAATGTACCCGGAAGACGTGACGCGGGCGGGCGGGCATCCGGCGCCGTTTCCGCTCGCTCTTCCGCTCCGCCTGATCAAAATGTACACGTTCGCCCGGTCCCCTGAGACGGGGTTCGAGGGCGACCTCGTCCTTGATATGTTCAACGGCACGGGCGCGACGTGCGTCGCGGCGAAAGCGGCGGGGCGCGACTTCATCGGCATTGACCTGAACCCGGAGTATTGCCGGATAGCGGAGCGCCGCATCGCCGGCGAGCGCGTTGACCCCTACGCTTTCCTTCTCGAAAAGCCGCGCGTGCGGAAGGCGAAGAGCAGCCGCCAAATGCGTATGTTCGACGAGCAGCCTCGCGAGCCGGCGCTCCCCGGTGCCCCCGCCGAATACGCGATAGGAGAGGAGTAGCGACGCGCCGGAGGTCGCCGTCATCCTGCTCCTCGGCAAGGTCAGCAGTGAGATCTACGCCGACTCGTCTGTCCACAAGTGGACGAAGCGTGCACGGGACCGCCATTCCCTGGGTCGACTCCTCGCATCGGCGCTACGCATGGGGGATTGGGAGATGGGGCGCGCTACGCGCCCCATCCGCAGTACCCTCTCCCGCCGCGTTCGCGGCGTCCTCTCCCCTTATAGGGAGAGGGAGGATAGGCGCTTGCGCGCGGTCTTGGGGCTAGATTCCCGCCTACGCGGGAATGACGGTTATGCCAGGCCTCCTAGCCGGGCGGGGCGGGCCACTCGCGGAGCAGTTTGCCGCAGCCGGGAACGTCGGAGGGCAAATGGGCGCCGATCAGCGAGGCGGCGCGCCAGAACATCGCGGGATTGCTCGCCACGACGGGAACGCCGAGGTCGCTTTCGAGGCGCTCCAGCGTCCGCAGCGGATTGAGCGGCGCGCCCTGAAAGTAGACCGCGTCGACGTCGGGCGCGGCGGCGAACGCGTCCATCGCCATGCGGCGAACGTCGTCCGCGCTCAGCCGCTCCGTGGAGTCGACGTCCTCGCGTCGGGTGTCGGCGCGGTTGGCGGCGGGGACGGCGGCGTCAAGCCCCTCGGCGGCGAGGAACTCCTTGAGCATCGCGTTCAGGCCGTCGTCGAACGGAGTGAGCAGCAGCGGACGGCTTGCGCCGAACGCCTTGACCGCCGCCGCGCCGGCTTCGAGGGCGGTGGTCGCGGGAATGCTCAGCGCGGCGCGGAGGGCGCTGATGTGCTCCGGGTTCTGCACTTGCATCGGCGCGCCCATCAGCGCGATGGCGTCCCACCGGTGCTCCGCCGCGAGCGCGGTCGTCCGCTCGATGTGCTCCTGCGCCTTGCCCTTGAGGTCGTAGAGCGACTCGCGCCAGAGGCCGAGCGGCAGGATCTCGACGTCGGCCTCGTCGGGGAGGAGGCGGAGGAAGTCGTCGTAGTGGGGGCCTCTGCGGTAGTTGGCGCTGAGGAAGCCGAACCGCGCCGTCGCCATTGCGCGCCTCCTTGACATTTGCGAACACTTGGCGTTTTGCGGAAGGGAGCGCGGGAACGGAGCCAAAGCGTCCGCAAGGCCGTCCCGCCTGCGCTCCCCTAACGTCTTTGGTGACCCGCGAGGGACTCGAACCCACAACCCGCTGATTAAGAGTCAGCTGCTCTGCCAAATTGAGCTAGCGGGCCACTGCCTCATAGGGTAGCGGACGGACGGCGTTCCGTCAACGCCGGCGCTCCCGTTAGGCCGAACTCGCGGGCGATGAGTTCGTAGGAGCGGATGCGGTCCTCCAATCGGTAGGCGACGGTCACGACGCCGACGTCCGCCGTTTCGTAGCGCTCGGCGAGGTCGAGGAGGGCCTGCTTGACCTGCGCGGGGTCGCCGTCGAGGTAGCCTCCGGTGAACTGGGCGGCGTAATCGCCCGCCGCGCCGGTCAGTTTCGTCCGCGACGCCTCTTCCGGCGGGGCGAGCCCCTCCACGCGCTCCCCGGTCTGCGCCTCGATCATCCGGCGCGCGCGGCTTACGTTGCGGCTGGACGCGATGAATCGGGCCTCCTCTTCGGTGGGAGCGCAAACGACCTGCGCGGTTACGTTGACGCGGGGGGCGCCGAGGAGCGCCGACGGGCGGAAGTTGCGCCGGTAGACTTCGGCGACGGCGGGCCCGCGCGTGCCCGTATTGCCGAAGAAGTCGGCGAAGGCGAACGGCAGCCCCAAGTAGGCCGCGAGGTTGGCGGAGTAGTCGCTGGAGCCGAGCAGCCAGACCTCGGGCGCGGAGTCGGGAGGCGGGCCCGGCTGCGCCTTCACCGCCGCGAACGGATGATCAGGCTGCAAGCCGCCGCGCAGATAGCCGACGAGGTCGGCGACCTGCTGCGGGAACGTCTCGATGTCCGCCGGACGCTTTGGGTAAGCGAGGGCGAACATGGTCTGTTGGTCGCTCCCCGGCGCGCGCCCGACGCCAAGGTCGACGCGGCCCGGGTAGAACGCCTCCAGAACGCGGAACTGCTCGGCCACTTTCAACGCGGAGTAGTGCGAGAGCATCACGCCGCCGCTGCCGACTCTGATCCTGTCGGTCGCGGCGAGAATCTGCCCGGCGAGAATCTCCGGACTCGTGCCGGCGAAGGTTCCGGCGTTGTGGTGCTCGGCGACCCAATAGCGGGCGTAGCCGAGCCGCTCGGCGGCCTGCGCGAGGCGCGTAGTGTCGCGGAGCGCCTCGGCGGGGGAATCGCCGCGCCGCATCGGCGACTGGTCGGTGACGCTGAGCGTGAGTGCGGGCCGCATAGGAGGCAGGGTAGCAGGATAGGCGGCGCGAGGCGCGGGGACGGCGATTCCGGACGCATAATGCGCGCGGGGGTTGCGGCTTCGCTCAGGGAGCGCTATGCTCTGAGGCAATATGATGCGGACGAGCCGCTGGCGGCGCCCCCTGCGTCTCGCGTTCCGCGACGTTTCGTGAAGGATGGCTGACGACCTGCCGATAGCGAAAATAAGGCTTGCGCTGGGGGCGGCGCTTCTCGCCGCGTCGTTCGCGCTCGCCTGCGCCCCAAGCCCCGCCCCCGACATCGAGGCGACCGTGGACGCTTCGGTGCGGGCCACCGCGTCCGCGCGCGAGGCGGAGCAGGCGCGGATAGACGCCGCCGTCGCCGCCACTGCCACCGCCGCCGCGCCGATGCCCACGCCCGCGCCCTCCATTCCCGCCGGCGCGACGCTCATCGCGGGCTATCCTCCCGTTCCCACCGTCGACCCGCAAGGCAGCCTGGTCGGGTTGGTCGCGCGCCTGCGCCCCAGCGTCGTGAAGGTCGTTACGCCCGACGCGTCGGGCTCCGGCATCATCGCGCAGGTGGGCGCCAACCGCGAAGCCGTCATCGTCACCAACTATCACGTCGTCGCGGGCGGGAAGGGAAACATCCGCGTTCGCAGCGCCGACGGCGGAACCTACGACGCGACCTTGCGCGGCTACGACAAAGCGCAGGACATCGCCGCGCTCGCCGTCTGCTGCTCCTCCGATTTCCAAGCCGCCGAGTTCCGGGACGCGCACCCCGATCAGGGCGCCGACGTCTTTACGATGGGCTATCCGCTGAACGGCGACGAGCCCGTGATCACGCGCGGCGTCGTGTCCGGCAAGCGGGAGGACCGGCAAAACCGGCGCTGGATTCTGCAGACGGACGCGCCGATGAACAGCGGCAACAGCGGCGGGCCGCTCGTCGATCTGCAGGGGCAGGTCGTCGGCGTGAACACGTTCGTGGTGCGGGAAGGGGAGCGCGGCGAGCGCGTCGAGGGGGCGGGCTTCGCGGTCTGCTCCGTGACGGTGGCCAACGCGCTGCCGACGCTGATCTCAGGCGCGCCCGCGCCCTCGCCGTCCCCGTCGGCCGTTCCCGCGCAGCAACTGCCGTCGCCGCCAACCGGAGGCGACGTCGAAGGATTCTTCGGAACGTTCGGCGCCGACGTCGACCTGGCGGACTTCAGCGCGGAGGCCACGATCGAAAACCCCTTCTCGCCGTCGGATGGGATATGGAATCACGGCATGCTCATCCGGAGCGCGGGAATCTACGGGTTCCAAGGGCTCATCGTGACGAGCGGCGGCGACTGGTTCCACGTTCTGGCCGAGGGGATTGGAGCGCGAACGCTGGCGACGGGGCCCGCCGCCGCGCTGCGAACCGGCGCGGGCGAGTCGAACGCCTTCCGCGTCGTCGCGTTCGGCGACCGCGGCTGGCTCTTCATCAACGGCGAACTGACCGCGTCGCTCGACCTGAGCGGGGGCAACGCGAGGGGCAACGTCGCCGTCGCCGTCCGCTACTTTCCGAACGATCCCGCGCTCGGGGACCGGGAGCCCCGATACGACGGCTTCGAAGTCCGCGAGATACGGCGCGTCGCGGGCGTCGAGCCGGCGGGGGAGATCGTCCATACGGACAATTCGTTCACGGCGCTGCGGCGCACCGGCGCGTCCGGGCGGGACTTCATCGCGGAAGCGACGTTCGTCAACCCCTACGCGCCCGCCGCCGGGGGCTGGGACTACGGCGTCGGCTTCAGGAGCGACCCGGAGCGCAGCAATCTGTTCCACTCCGTGGTGCTCAGCAACTTGGGGATGTGGGAGCACGTCCGGCGGGACGGGAGCGGGGAGTCCGACGAAAGGCGCGAGGGCATGGCGCCCTTGAGCGTCGCGGAGGGGGAGCGCAACACGCTGCTGATTCTCGCGGCGGGCGGCGTGGGCGCGCTCTACGTCAACCGCGAGTTCGTCGCGGAACTCGACCTGAGCGACGGCCCCTCGAACGGCGAGATATGGCTTGGAACCGGCAGTTATATGGGCAATCAGCGCGCGGGCGCGATGACGGCCTACAACGGCCTCCGCATCTGGTCGCTGGACTGAGGCAGGTTGGCAGGATTTCGTCTCCCGCATAGCGCCCCATGACCGTCATTCCCGCGTAGGCGGGAATCTCGCCCCATTTGCGGCGCGAAGCGCCGCCTGGATCCCTCTCCCTACAAGAGGAGAGGAACGCCGCGAACGCGGCGGGAGAGGGTACTGCGGTCGGGCGTCATCCCCCCCTCGCCCCCCACCCGCGCCTTGCGCTATAATTCGCGCCCACGCCCCACGCGAAGGAGCCCCCGATGCCCGCCAACCCCCTCAAGCGCCGCTCCGCCGAAATGACCGACGGCCCGTCCCGCGCTCCGGCGCGCGCGATGCTCAAGGCCATCGGCTTCACCGACGACGACCTCGCCAAGCCCATCATCGGCGTCGCCACGACGTGGATCGAGACGATGCCCTGCAACTACAACCAGCGCGACCTCGCCCGCTACGTCAAGGAAGGCGTCCGCGAGGCCGGCGGAACGCCGATGGAGTTCAACACCATCTCCGTCTCCGACGGCGTGGCGATGGGCACCGAAGGCATGCGCGGGTCGCTCGTCAGCCGCGAGGTCATCGCCGACTCCATCGAGACGGTCGCGCGCGGGCACTCGTTCGACGGCCTCGTGGCGCTGGTCGGCTGCGACAAGACGCTGCCCGCCGGCGCGATGGCGCTCGCCCGCCTCGACCTCCCTGGCCTCGCCTTCTACAACGGCTCCATCGCCCCCGGCCGCATAGACGGGCGCGACGTCACGATTTTGGACGTGTTCGAGGCGGTCGGCGCGCACGGGGCGGGGCGCATAGACGACGCGCGCCTCAAGGCGGTCGAGGACGCCGCCTGCCCCGGCGCGGGCGCGTGCGGCGGGCAATTCACGGCCAACACGATGGCGATGGCGCTGGAGTTCCTCGGCATCAGCCCGGCGGGCGCGAACGCCGTCCCCGCCGTCGGCGCGGCCAAAGCGGAGGCCGCCCGCGAAGCTGGACGCCAAGCGATGGCGCTCCTGCGCGAAGGCGTCACGCCCCGCAGCGTAATGACGCGGGAGGCGTTCGAGAACGCCATCGCGGGCGTCGCGGCCACCGCGGGCTCGACCAACGCCGTGCTGCACCTGCTCGCAATCGCCCGCGAGGCCGGCGTCCCGCTCTCCATTGACGATTTCGACGCCATCGCGCGCAGGTCGCCCGTCGTCGCCAATATGAAGCCGGGCGGCGAGTACGTCGCGGAAGACCTTTACAACGCCGGAGGCTACGGCCTCGTCTCGAGGGAACTCGTCGGCGCGGGGCTGGCGCATCCGGAGACGCCGAACGTGAGCGGACGGACGTTCGGCGAGGTCGCGCAGGCGGCGGTCGCCGCCCCGGGCCAGCGCGTCGTCGTCTCCGCGAGCGACCCCATCAGCCCGAGCGGAGGCGTGGCGATTCTGCGCGGCAACCTCGCGCCCGAAGGCTGCGTCGTCAAACTCGCGGGGCACGGCCGCCGCCTCCATCGCGGCCCCGCCCGCGTGTTCGACCGCGAGGAGGACTGCTTCGCCGCCGTCCAGTCCGGCGAGGCGCGGGAGGGCGACGTCATCGTCATCCGCTACGAGGGGCCGGTCGGCGGGCCGGGCATGCGCGAAATGCTGGGCGTCACCGCCGCGATCCAAGGCGCGGGGCTCGGCGACGCCGTCGCGCTCGTCACCGACGGACGCTTCTCCGGCGCGACGCACGGCTTTATGGTCGGCCACATCGCGCCCGAAGCCGCCAACGGCGGACCGCTCGCCCTCGTTCGTGACGGCGACGTCATTACGCTGGACGTGGAGCGCCGCGCGCTCGACTTGGAGGTCGCCGAGGACGAACTGGCGCGCCGCCGCGCCGCCTGGCGCCCGCCTCCGCCGCGCTACGCGTCGGGCGTCTTCGCCAAATACGCCCGCAGCGTCGCCTCCGCGAGCGAGGGCGCCGTCACCAGCCCCGGCCTGCAGGGAAGCGTTTGGTAAGGAGCGCGGCGCTAGGATGAGAGCGTCGGGGGAGGGCCTATGAACCGCGTCTCGCCCAAGAAGTTCCGTGCCGCGTTCCTCGCGCCGCTCGCCGTCGGCGCGCTCGCCGCGTGCGGCGGAGGCGCCGGAGCGGCCCCCGGCGCGACCGGCGACGTCGTGACCATCGACCCCGGCGCCCCCGTCCGGATCCGAACGATCCTCTCGATGACCGGTTCCGCGTCGCTCGGCGAGCCTCTCCTCAACGGAGTCCGGCTGGCCGCCGAGGACTTCCGCCGCGTGCACGGCCACCCCATAGACCTCGGCGAGCCCCTCGACGGCAAATGTTCCCCGGAGGGCGGCGCCGAAGCCGCCCGCATCGCCATCGCCGACCCGCAGGCGCTGGGCGTCGTCGGCACGTCCTGCTCCGCCGCCGCCGTCGCCGCCTCTCCCCTCATCAGCGTCGGCGGACTCGTGATGATCGCTCCCTCCAACACCTCCCCCGCGCTCACGTCCGACCTGATGGGCAACCCGTCGAGCGACCATCATCCGGGCTACTTCCGCGTCTCCAACAACGACCTGCATCAAGGGTCGGCGGTCGCCAGTTTCGCGTGGATCGACCTCGGCCTCCGCCGCGTCGCCACCGTGGACGACGGCGACCCCTACACGAGCGCGCTCGCCGGAGCGTTCGCAACCGAGTTCCGCGCGCTTGGCGGAGAGGTTCCCGCCCGGGCCGTCGTGAGCAAGGGCGACACGGATATGAGCGGCGTCCTCGCTCAATTCGCCGCCGCCGAACCGGACGGCGTCTTCTTCCCGCTCTTCCGCGCCGAGGCGTCCGAACTCGCCCGGCAAGCGCGGGAATTCGACGGCCTCGAGAGCGTCGCGCTCATCAGCGGCGCCGCCGCCCTCGTGACCGACTTCCTCGAGGAGCCGCATTCCGTGGGCGTCTACTTCAGCGGCCCGGAGACGCAATTCAGCGGCGTCAACAACTACACCGGGCAAAGCGCGGAGTCCGCGCTGGCGCGCTACGAAGCCGCCTACGGCGGCCGTCCTGCCTCCCCCTACTGGGCGCACGCCTACGACGCCGCCGCGCTCCTCCTCGCCGCGATTCAGCGCGCCGGCGTCCGCGACGACGGCAACGCCTTCACCCGCGCCGTCGGCATAGACGACGAAGGCCGCCTCCTCGTGGACAGAGGCGCCGTCCGCGCCGCCGTCGCCGACGTCTCCCGCGACTTCGAGGGGCTCACCGGCCCCGTCCGTTGCGACGCATACGGCGACTGCGGCTCGGGCCGCGTGATCGTCTACGAGCACGCCGACCCCAACGTAACCAACCCCGCCGACCTCCGCGTCGCCCACCGCTATGAGCCGTAGCCGCCCCCGGCGCCGCCCCTTCCCTACCCTCCTACCCTACCCTAACCCGCCTCTGCGCCTTGCGGCTATAATGCCCTCCGCGACCCATCACTCTTTCCGCCGACGCCGGACGCCCGCGCTTGATCACTCACTGCCAACATTGCGGCGAAGCCAACGACCTCTCCGCCCGTTTCTGCTCCGCCTGCGGACAGCCGACGGCGGCCATAAGCGGAAGCCGCCCCGCGCCTGCGGAATCACTCGCCGGACGCGAGCGCCCGCAGGCGGCCTCTTCCGCCGGACGCGAGCGCCCTGCGCCGCAAGAGGCCTCTCCTAGCAGCGCTGCGGCGCAAGCGCCGTCCGCAAGCATGGGCGCGCTCGCCCGCAACGCGGGCGGCATCGCTCGGAGCGCGAGCGGCCTCGTTCGGAGCGCGGCGCCGTTGGTGGGGGCGGCGCGCGATTGGGCCGCGCAAGGGGCGCAACGCCTCCGGCAGGCGTTTGGCGGAGCGGCGGACGCCGCAGCCGAGGCGTACCCGGGCCGCGATGAGCGTCGAGAGTCCGGCGAGGCGTACCCGGGCCGCGAGGAGCGTCGGGAGTCCGGCGAGGCGCGGGCGGGCGCCGGGGCGCGGTGGGAGTCCGGCGAGGCGCGGACGGGCGCCGGGGCGCGGTGGGCGGAGTGGGCGGGAGTCGCGGCGCTGTCGTTCGTCGCGCTCGCCGTCCGCGTCTCGAACTTGGAGTTGATTCCGCCGGGCTTCCAAAACGACGAGGGGGAATTCGCGTTTCAGGCGCTCGCCGTCGCCCGCGGGGAGGAGTGGCCCGGCGCGTGGACGTCCGCCGCGCTCGGCTCGCCCGCCGGCATGACGTATCCGCAAGCGCTGCTGTTCCGCCTGCTGGAGCCTTCCGTCGCCGCCGTCCGCCTGCCGAGCGCCCTGCTTGGCGCGGCAGCGGTTCCGGCGGCCTATTTTCTGGTGCGGCAACTCTTCTCGATGCGCGCCGCGTTTCTCGCCGCCGCGCTCGTAACTTTTCACGTTTGGTTTATGGCGTACAGCCGCATCGCCTTCGGCGCGATGCCCGCCGCGTTCTGCTTCATCGCCGCAATGGGGATGCTGCTCGCGGGCGTCAGGACGAGCCGGTGGCAGGTCGCCGCCGCCGGGGGCGCCGTGTTCGCGTGCGGCCTCTACGTCTATCAATCGTTCATTCCCCTCGCGCTGGCGACGTGGGCGCTGCTCGCCGCCGCGCTGCTCCTGCGGAAAGACTTGCGCCGCAAGGAGGTCTACTGGTTCTTCGGCGCATCGCTCGCGGCGGGCGCGCACTTCGTCAACCTCTTCTTTTTCTCGCTGGACGGGCGCGTCTCGCAAGCGCAGGGCTTCTACAACGCCACGCCGCTCTCGCCGCTGCCCATCCTCGGCAGACTCCGCGAACTCATCTCCTACGCGCAAAGCCCGACGGCGTTCGAGGCCGTCACCGGAACGGGCGGATCTCCGCTGCTGAATCCGGCGACGGCGCTCTTCTTCTGGCTGGGGCTTGGCGTTCTGCTGCTCTTCATCCGGCGCGGCTCCGCCCAAATCCTGCTGCTGGGCTGGCTCGTCGCCGCGGCTCCGGCGGTCATCGCGCCCGATTCGGAAGCGCGCCGCTACCTCGCCGGCGTCTTCTTTCTGCTCGCCATCGCCGCCGTTGGGCTGGACTTCGCAACCGGGCTGCTGCTGCGCCTCTGGCGCAAGCGGACGCAGGCGCTGCCGATTCCCATTCTCGCAGGATGGGCGGGCGCCGCGCTCGCCGCCGCGCTGCTCGCCGCGTTCGTCTGGCTCCACGCCGCGCAGCACGAGCGGCGGTTCGACGACTGGCTCGCCGCGTCCGAATGGGCGCTGACGCGGGAGCACGTCGCGGCGGCGCGGTTCGCGCAATCGCTCGGCGCGGAGCACCAACTGCGCTTCTATATGGGCCGCATCACCGCGGACAACTCCGCGGTGCGGTGGTTCATCGAAGACCGCGAGCGCGTGGAGGGCAGCCGCGAGTTCGGAGGGAGCGGCGAGGCGGACGTCGAAACCGTGACCGGCCCGACGGCGTGGATGCTTCTCGGCCCCTACGTGGATGAAGTCGGACCGCAGATCCTCGCGGCCTTCCCTCAGGCGCGTTTGCACGAGGAGTACGGCGAGCGCGGCCTCCTCTACGCCGCCTACGTGGTGGACGCCCCGTGAGCGCGCGCTACGACGTCTACGGGATCGGCAGCGCGCTGGTGGACACCGAGGCGCAAACGGACGACGCGTTTCTCGCCGCGCGCGGATTCGACAAGGGGATTATGACGCTCGCCTCGCCGGAGACGATCGCCGACGCGCTCGCCGGGCTGTCCGGGCGGGAAACGCACCGGAGCGCGGGGGGCTCCGCCGCGAACACGATGGCGGGCGTCGCGCAATTCGGCGGGCGGGCGTTTTTCGCCGGCAAGAGCGGCGCGGATATGAACGCCGCCCTCTACCGCGCAAGCCTCGCCGAGGCCGGCGTCGCGTTCGACGTCGCCGTCCACCCCGACGAGCCGACCGGCGTCTGCCTCGCGCTGATCACGCCGGACGGGGAGCGCTCGATGCTCACGAGCCTCGGCGCGTCGGCGGCCATTAGCCCCGACGACGTCGACCCTGAGCCCGTCCGATCCAGCGCCGTCGTCTACGTCGAGGGCTATCTGATCGGCGCGCCGCAGGGCCCGGACGCCATTGATCTCGTGATGCGCCTGGCCGCCGCATCCGGCGGGCGCGTCGCCCTCAGCCTCTCCGACCCCGCGCTGACGGCGCATTTCGCCGAGCCGTTCCGCCGCCTCGCGCGGAAGTACGCGGACATCCTCTTTTGCAACGAGCAGGAGGCGGAGGTCTATGCGGGCGGCGGCGGCGACAGCGAGGGGCGGCTGCGGGCGCTGGGCGAGGACGCGCCTATTGTCTTTATGACGCGCGGCGCGAACGGCGCGATGGCGCTCGAAGGAGGCGAGGCGTTCTCCGTTCCGGGTTATGCCGTCCCCGTGGTGGACACGACGGGCGCGGGGGACGCTTTCGCGGCGGGCGCGCTCTATGGCCTCACGCATGGCATGGGCGCCGCCGACGCTGCTAGACTTGGCGTGTTCGCGTCCGCCAAAGTCGTCGCCGCGTTCGGCGCGCGGCTGAAAGAGCCGCTCCGTCATTCGGCGGAGGCCATTCTCGCGGGCGCGGACCCGATGGACTGACTACGCAACGCAATTGCAGGAGGCGCGGATATGACGAACCGCCACAACAAAGCCGAGTGGGCCCAGACGCACGACGTGCCCGAGCAGTGGCAAGAGCAGGAGTTCGTGGACAACTGGGTCGCGCGCGACGACGGCCGGCAGGATCAGCGCGGCCCGATGATCGAGGCCGCCGTGGCCGCCGCGCCGTTCCCCGCCGACCGCGCCATCCGCGCGCTCGACGTCGGGGCCGGCTACGGGCTTCTCTCGCGCCGCTTGCTGGAGCGCTTCCCCAACGCCCGCGTCACCCTGCAGGACGTCTCGGAGCCGATGTTCGGGCACGCCCGCGAGCGCCTCGCGGAGCACGCCGGCCGCGCCGAATTCGTCAACAGCGACTTCTCGCGGCGCGACTGGGCGGCCGGACTCGGCGGGCCGTTCGACTTCGTGATGTCGGCCATCGCCATCCACAATATGTACGACGACGACCTCATCGCGAGCATCTACAAGGACATCTACGGCCTCACCGCCGAGGGCGGCATGTTCGCCAATCTCGACTACGCCGCGCAGGCCGGGGGCGTGGACACGCACGTGCGCTGGCTGCGCGAGGCCGGCTTTTCCGGCGTGGACGCGGTCGAGATCAACGAGCGCACCGTGCTGCTGAAAGCGTCCAAGTAGGGAGAGATTCCCGCCTGCGATGGCTGGCAGCACGCGGGAATGACGATGCGCCTGAGTATGCGGGAGACGGGGCTTGCGCCCCGTCATGGCGCTGTCGCGCCGAATGGATTCCTGCCTACGCAGGAATGACGGAACGCTATGCGTCCCGTCCGCAGTACCTCTCTCGCCGCGTTCGCGGCATCCGCCGGCTAAGGCGGAAGCCTAGGGCGAGAGCGAGAGCGTCGACTCCCAGACCTCGCCTTCGCCGCGTATCCATTGCCCCGTTCGTATGCTGGCGATGGGGTAGTCCGGCAGCGGAGCCCGCACGACGCACTTCCCGTCGAACACGACGCCGCGCAGAGGGAAGTCGAAGCCCCAGTTATCGAAACCGAGTTCCCGGCGTTCCGGGGGCAGGTCGCTTTCGCGCTCCGGCGTCACGTGGATGAAGAAAGGGTTCTCCACGTCGGGCAGAGCGCAGGGCTCGCGCGTGTAAATCAGCGCGGGCGGGCCATCGATGAAGTGAACGTTGAATTCGGCTCGTATGTCGGGTTCGACGGACGCGACTGACTCGTAGACGGCTCGATAGACGGCGGGACTTTCATAGGGGAAAGTCGCTTCCCAGAGCTGACCTCCATCTATAGTTCTAAACTTAAGTTGTCCGGTTCTAATTCCAACAATGTTGTAATCAGGAAGCGGAACCTCGGCCACGCACTTCCCCTCGAACGCAGAGCCGAACTCATAGAAGGGAAAATTCCTGTTAGCGCGACCCAGGCTTCGCTCTTCCGCGGGCAAGTCATCCACGTTTTCGGGGAACACCAACAAAAAGAAGGAGCTATGCGCAACGGGGCTAGCGCAAGGCTCTTTGACGTAGACTAACGAGCGGTTGGCGCGGTTCACGTAGATATCGTACTCAGCTCTCGCCGCTGGAACGCCGGATACAGCCCCCCTATAGATTGCAGGGTAGGGGTTCTCCCCTGGTTCTTGCTTTACGACGGCCCATAGCGTATCGTTGTAGACCTTCATTGTGCGCAGAGCGCTCTCATCAGGGTTTCCGGGAACGCGCTCGATGGCGAATTCTGCGATTGATTCATGCACGAGCGCCAACCTGTTTCTGTCTGACTCCGGTAAAACAAAGCGGTTCATCTCCAATGCATGGTCGTATCGCAGCGCAATTGGCGAGGATGGACGAAAGTCCAATAATTGCTTCATTGCATAATGCGCGCCTCCAGACGAGTTCGTGCGGTATTGGGTCTTGAGATGTTCAGGGGTGGTCCTATCGGTGAGGAAATTGAAATGGAATGCCTGAAATGGATGGAGGAGCGCCATAGTTGCGAGCGCCGTCCCCAAGCCGGCCGTGACCGTTCCGTAAGCCAAAGCCTGCAAGCGCGCACGGGATGCTGCCTCCAATAGCCAGCGCAGCCCATACGCCGCCAGCAGAGAGAACGGCGCCCAGAGAAAATACATTTGCCTCCACCCGGCGTAGACGACCGGGTCCAAGACTAGAACTGCGATAAGAGGGACCGCGAAGCAGCCCGTAATGAACGCCTCGAAGAGCGAATCCGCATCGCTAATCGCTTGGCGCCTAAGCTTGATCCGCCTAAGGAGAACCGCAACCACTCCTGTGGCCCCTAGCAAGAGCATGAACGGAGGGCTTGTTATCGAGAACCACGTTGGAATGTAGTCGGCAGGGGGATATTGCGTGGAAATCATCTGCCCCCGGAATAGTTCGGGCAGATCTTGCGGATGCCGGGATAACGTAACCCACCATTCAATGCTTCGAGATACAGGGTCGGGCCAGAGGTAAGGGAGCGATCCGTAAACCGTCAGCCCGGCGGCTGCGCCGAACACCGCAGCGCTCAAAAAGATGCGCTTTCGGTCGGATGCCCCGCGGGATATGGAGAGAAGTCGGAGCCCTTGCGCCGCAAGCGTTCCCGCGAGCAAGACGACGCCCATTATGCGGAGGTTCATCAGAATGCCTGTTCCTATTCCCAGGAGCGCGAACGCCAATAGCGTGTCTTTTCTAAACGCGCGATGGGCCAGGAACAGCGTGACCATAAACATACTTGCAAATGGAGCGTCCCTGCTGTTGCCGAACGCGGCGGCGTACACGCGCGGATGCAGAAGAAACAATAGCATGCCGAACAGGGCCAGCGCCTTATTGCCGAACAGCCTGTAGGCAAGAAAATAGGAGAAGAGTCCGGTAATTAAGTAGAAGAAATGCGTTAGCAGAAGGCGAGAGAGATAAACTTCACGGCTGTCCTCAAGCCCTAACGCACGCTCGATAAGAACGAGAGGCGTCTCAAAAACGGCTCCATAAAACTTATCGTGATTTTGGGGGAATAAACTGGGGTCTCCGAGAATATATGAGAGGTTCCCTATCCCCATGTCGCGTTGGCCGGGCCCGTCAACGCCTATCCCCTGATCGTTGGAAATGACAATGCCGACGACCATAAACGCGGCGAGCGCAACGAGCGCGAGGCGATGCCGCAGCAGCGCGGCGATGGCCTCCCGCAGGGCCGGCGACGCGGAAGAGAAGACGCTCATCGTTCGCGCAGCGGCGTAGGACGCCCCGAGGCGGCGTCGGATGGGGCGGGATTCCCGCCTACGCGGGAATGACGGTCATGGGGGCGGGAATGACGGTTAGTGGACGGGAATGACGGCATGGTCATGCCGCGCCGTACTCCGCCGGCATCGGAACCTGGTGCGTCAGGCGGACGTCCTTGCCGGAGCGGGACGACTCCATTATGGCCGTGATCAGTTCCAGCGTGGCCATCCCCCAAAGGCCGTCGTGGTAGACGGGCGCGCCGTCGCGGACGGCGTTATGCAACTCCAGCAGGTCTTCCTTGCCCGCGTGATAGCGCGGGTTGGCGAGCGGACGGTCCTCCACGCCGCCGTCCTTGTAGACATGCAAACCGTAGCGCGACTGGCGGAGATCGCCGCGTTCGCAGGTGGCGATGAGAATGCCCAGGTTGGTCGGACGCCACGGCGGAGGCTCGGCGGGCTGCTCGCGCCAGAACCGGCGCTCGTGGTCGGAGCCGATGCGGAGCGCGTCTTTCGCCTCGAACTCGTCGCGCGTCCCGGCTTTGAGGTCGGCGCGGATGCGAACGCGGTCGTCGTGCGTGTAGCCCTCGATGAGGCCGCGCCCCTGCTCGTCGCTCCACGGCGTGAGGTCGGCGGTCATCGCGTAGCCGTAGCCGTTGTTCGTGACGGTCGCCGTCGCGCCGCTCTCGAACTCCATAAACGCGGAGTAGTAGCCGACGGCGTTGCGCTCCGTCCACCACTTGCCCGTCGTTCCGCGAATCGTCCGAACCATCCCGCCGCCGAGTAGGCGCAGGCTGTCGAGTTGATGCGGCCCCTGCCGGTAGAGCACGCCGCCGCCGAGGCTTTCGTCCAACTCCTCCGGCTGGCGCGCCTGCAGCATCCAGTCGGTGAACGCCCAGTTGTTGAGCGCCTTGAGCGGGCCCAACTCGCCGGAGAGGATGACGCGGCGCATCTCCATCACCGGCGGACTGAAGCCGAGCGTGTGCCCGCAAAGCAGTTTCACGCCGTTGCGCTCCGCCGCCTCGACCATCGCCTCCGCCTCCCGTATGTCGAGCGCCATCGGCTTCTCGGAGACGGCGTGCTTCCCCGCGTTCGCCGCGAGAACGACGTGCCGGCTGTGGAGGTTGTTCGGCGTGGCGACCCAAACCGCCTCGACGTCGGGGTCGGCGCAAAGCGCCTCGGCGCTGTCGTAGACGCGGGAGCCGGGATAGCGCGCTCGGAACGCCTCGCGGACGCGGGGGTTCACGTCGGCGGCGGCCATCAACTCGATTTCGTCGAGCGACTCCATGCTCGGCATAATCTGCGTCGCGCCGACGCCCACGCCGATAATGCCCATTTTGATGGGGCGGGTCGAGGCCATTGCTACGCCGCCCCCTCTTTGGCGGGCGCAGGCCGCAGCGAGGAGCGCGAACGGGAGCCGCGCGGGGCAGCGACGGCGTTCGCGGAGACCGTAGCGGGCGCGCTCTTCTTGCGTCGCGCCTCCTCCGCGCGCAACTCGGCCTTCTTCGCCTCCACCCATTCCCAATCCTCGGCGGTGAAGTCCTTCGTCAACTGGCTGAAGGGGCGGCGTCCGCTCATCTGATCAACCTTTCCTTACCGCAGGAGGCGGATGCTCACTACGCTCCCGCCTAGCGCAGTTTAGCAGCCTGCAAGGCGCCCCGAGCCCCCTACCCGATCCTCCCCGTGACCTCTTGGCGGGGGCGGGCCTCCTCGTGGTAGAGGCCAATCGCCTCGACGACGGGCAGGTCGCTCATCGAAAAGAGGACAGCGTCGTCATCGGAGTCCGTCCCGTGCTCGTGGACGGCCCATGACGGCAGAACGAACGTGTCACCCTTCGCCCAGTCGAGCCGCTTGCCGTCTATGACGCTGTAGCCCTCGCCCTTCGCGGCGTGGTAGACGACGCTGGACGTGTGGCGGTGCGCCTCGCCGCGCGAGTTGGGCGCGATGCGCTGCAACTTGAGCGCGAGCGTGGGCATCGAGTGTCCGCCGGTGACCGGGTTGGCGTACTCCATCGTCACGCCGTCGTAGGGGTCTTCCTCGCCGTAGCCGAGCAGCGCGCCGTAAGCGTCGCTCCACTTGTACGTGATCGGCAGCGTGCCGCCCACGACGTCCTTCAGGTTGGCGCGCATCAGCCCGTTGCCGATGGCCGCGTTCGTGTAGCCGTTCGGCTTGGTGACGGGCTGCACGTCCTCCGGGTACGGCTCCTGGAACATCGCGTCGAGATAGCCGACCATCGGCGCGTCGAGGCAGTCCAGCCAGATGACGGGCTTGTCCTGCGGGTTGTTGTGGTCGTGCCACACCCAAGAGGGCGTGAGCGTGAGGTCGCCCTCCTCCATGCGAAAGCGCTCGCCGTCCTGCACGGTGAAGGCGCCCTCGCCCTCTATGACGAAGCGGATGGCGGCGGCGGTGTGGCGGTGCGCCTCGGCGATTTCGCCCGGCCAGACGATTTGGACGGCGGCGGACATCGTCTTCGTCGCGCCGGCCTGCGGATTCTTCAGGCCCGGGTTCCGCATCGTGAGGGCGCGGCGGAAGCCCTGCCCGCGCAAACTGGGGAGGTCGCCGGCCGTCATCGCCAGTTCGCGCATGCGCTCCCAGCGCCACACATAGGGCGCAAGTTTGGGGCGCTCCGGCGGATTCGCGTGCATAACCCACAGCGGGTTGACGTTCTCCGCGTCCAGTTCCTCGTGAAACGCCCGCTCGCTCTCCGGCATCGTCCACGCCATCGCCGACCTCCTCTCGCGCTAGGAGCGAACGCCCCGCTCCGCCGCCATCTCGCCTACGCGCTCGGCGAGTTTCTCCTTCCCATCGTTGGTGACTCCGTACACTCCATGGTCGGATTGTAAGTTAGGGCGCCAGCCAATGATAGGAGTCTCCTCAATTGCACCGATGAACAGGGGAGCCTCCCTGCGCGCGAACTGAATAGGCGGCGCATCGGCTTTTATGAATTTGACTCCGAACGCCCTAGATAGGGCGTCAATGACGCCGCCGCCGTTCGCCAGCAGCAATTTGATGTTGGGGCTTTCCTGCAACTGCCGCCTCACGAAAGGCGCGCCGTCGTCCAGCAACTTGGCTTTGGCGCCGGGCGGCAAGTCTCTCCACCTTTTCGACGTCGGCCACTGGGCCAAGTCCAAGTGACAAGCGGAGCCGTCGAGATACGACGCGCCACACGCGACGATAACCTGCTCTAGGGGGTTGAAGAAGCCGGGCGTGTCACGGCGAACCTCGAAGTAGTCGTAGCCGTACTTTGACTCCTTGGCGTTCGGGTCGACGGTGGGCTTGCCGCCGCGCCGCGCCTCCCGCTGGTGCCCGTGTCCGGGGTTTAGCCCTATCGTGGCGACCCGGGCCTTGTCGGGGTCGCCGTAGGCAATGGTCGGCGCTGCCCCAACAGGAATGCAACAGCCATCGGGGGGCTTCTGCGCGACCCTCAGTTGCGCGTACTCCGGCAAAGTCATCGCTGTCTCTTTCTCCTAGGTTCCCGCCTACGCAGGAATGACGCTTATCTTACTCCCGGGCTTGCGCTCTCGCCGAGAGTTCGCCGACGCCGCTGATGCTGATGGTCACGAGGTCGCCCGGGGCGACGGGGCCGACGCCCTCCGGCGTGCCCGTGAACACGAGGTCGCCCGGCTCCATTCGCGCCACCCACGACATATTGGCGATCTGGTTCTTGCAGTCCACGATCATATCCCGCGTGAAGGCGTGCTGGCGCAGTTCCTCGTTCACCCACAGGTTGATCTCCAAGTCCTGCGGGTCGGGAACCTCGTCGGCGGTGACGATGCAGGCGCCGATGGGGGCGAACGTGTCGAACGACTTGCGCTTGCTCCTGTCCTCCGGTCCGCGCACCGTCATATCCAGGCCGCAGGCGTAGCCGAAGACGTGGGACAGCGCGTCGTCTACGGGGATGGCGCTTCCGCCCTTGCCGATGACCATCACGAGTTCCGACTCGTGGTGAATCACGCGGTCGGCGTAGGGGAGCAGGATGGGATCGTTCGGTCCGGAGACGGCGCTGGACGCCTTGAGGAACATGCCCTGGTCGGACGAGACCTGCGGCGCGGTTCCGCTCCACGGGCTGCTTTGCATCTCCTCGTGGTGCGCCTTGTAGTTGACGGGCTGCGCGTAGACCTTGCGCGGCGCGGGGACGGGCGCGAGGAGGCGGACGGACGCAAGAGGGGCGCCGCGTCCTTCCGCCGCGAGCGCCTCGGCTTGCGGGCGGAGCGCGTCCCACCGCTCGATGAGCAGCAGCATTCGCATCGGCGCGAACTCCGGCGGCAAGTCGGGCAGCAGGCCGGTCAGGTCGACCACGTTATCGTCGGCGGTCAGCGCGCCGACGCGGTAATCGTCGTAACTCACGAGCCTCATGCGTCACCCCCTTATCGGCGGGGATAACCTACCACCGGAGCGCGGGCGCGGTCAACGCCCATCGTTGGACGCGGAGCCGCGCTGACGCGCATCCGCCGCTCTCTCTCGCCTCCCCCCTGCGCCGCGCTTGCCCTTAGCGGCGTTCGCGTTTAGCATTGGCCCCTATGGTCGTTCGGAAGGATGCGGCGGCGAGCGGCGGGCGCAGGGCGCTCCGTATGCCCACAGCAATTGCGATTGCGCTCGCGCTTGCGGCGGCGCTGGCGCTCGTGGCGGTCAGCTGCGGCGCCGATGAGCGCGTCTTCGTCGCCGAGGACGCGCGGCTGCGCGTCGTGACGTCGGTGTCGCCCATCACGAGTTTGGCGGAGAGCGTCGGGGGCGACCGCATCGCGCTGGAGGGCATCGTGCCGGAGGGCGCGGACTCGCATACGTTCGAGCCCGCGCCGTCGGCGGCGCGCGCCATGGCGGAGGCCGACCTCATCGCGCTGAACGGCCTGTTCCTCGAGGAGCCCGCGCTGGAGATGGCGCGGGCCAATAAGAAAGACGGCGCGGTCATTCTCCTGCTGGGCGACCGCGCGGTCTCGCGGGAGGAGTGGGCGTTCGGCGCGTCGTTCCCGGAATCGAGAGGACATCCGAATCCGCACCTATGGATGAGCCCGCCCCTCGCGCTTCGCTACGCCGCGCTCATCCGCGACGAACTGTCCGCGCTAGACGGCGCGAACGCGGCCTACTACGCCGCGAACTACGAGCGGCTGCGCGGGCGGCTGGAGGCGCTCGACCGGGCCATCGCGGAGGCGGTGGCGACGATTCCGCCCGCGAACCGCAAACTGCTGACCTATCACGACTCGTTTCCCTACTTCGCGGCGCGCTACGGCATGGAGGTGATCGCGGCGGCGCAGCCGTCGGACTTCACGGAGCCGTCGGCGCGGAGCGTCGCGTCGCTTATCGAGCAGGTTCGGGAGTCGGGCGTTCCGGCGGTGTTCGGGTCGCAGGCGTTTCCGAGCCCGTCGCTGGAGCGCATCGCGGAGGCGTCGGGCGCGCGGTTCGTGGACAGCCTGCGCGACGACGACCTGCCCGGCGCGCCCGGCGACCCGCGCCACTCGTACCTCGGGATGATGCTGGCGAACACGGAGACGATGGTCGCGGCGCTGGGCGGCAGCGCGGACGCGCTCGTCGCGCTCGACGCGGAGCCTGCGCTGCAGGTGGCGGGCGGCGCGGCGTATCCGCAATAGCGCGGGCGCCGGACTCCGAATGCTGCATCCGTCGCCGCATCAGCCGCCCGGGGGCGAGCCCGTCGTCGAGTTGCGGGGCGCCGCGTGCGGCTACGACGGGTCGCCGCCCGCGCTGGCCGGCATTGACCTGGCGGTCGGACGCGGGGAGTTCGTCGGGCTGCTGGGGCCGAGCGGAGCGGGCAAGACGACGCTGCTGCGGACGCTTCTGGGCGCGGCGCGCCTCTTCGAGGGCGAGGCGTTGGTGGAGGGGCGGTCCGTCCGGGAGCGGAAGCCGCGCGCCGGATACGTTCCGCAACTGGAGGCGATCGACTGGCAATTCCCCGTCACGGTGGAGCAGGTCGCGCTGATGGGGCGGACGGCGGAGAACTGGGCGTTTCCCTGGCATCGCCGGAGCGAGCGGGACGCCGCGCTCGAAATGCTGGAGCGCTTGGGCATCGCGGGGCTGGCGAAGCGGCATATCCGCGAACTGTCGGGCGGGCAGCAGCAGCGGGCGTTTCTCGCGCGGGCGCTGGCGAGCAGTCCGCGTTTGCTGCTGCTGGACGAGCCGGTGATGGGAGTGGACATCAAGACGCGGGACGACGTGCTGCATCTGCTGCACGACCTGAACCACCAGGGCGTGACGATTCTGATGACGACGCACGAGATCAACGCGGTGGCCGCGCATTTGCCGCGCGTCGTTTGCCTGAACGGGAGCGTGGTGGCGGACGGGCCGCCGCGGGAGGCGCTGACGCCCGCGACGCTGAGGCGCACCTACGGGGCGGACTTGCGCGTGATCGAGCACGAGGGAATGATGCTCGTCACGGAGTCGCCGCATCGCTACGGCGCCGGCGGGCGCGCTCACGCGGAGGGGAGCGGCGATGCTGGCGCCGTTTGAGTACGACTTCTTCGTTCGCGGGGCGGTCGCGGCGACGCTCGCGGGCGGGCTGTGCGGGCTCATCGGCGTGTACGTCGTGCTGCGGCGCATGGCCTACGTCGGGCACGGCCTGTCGCACGCGATCTTCGGCGGCGCGGTGGCGAGTTATATGCTCTCCGTCAACTTCTTCCTGGGCGCGAGCGCATGGGGGTTCGCGTCGGCGATGCTGATCAACTTCGCGGCGCGGAAGAGGAAGATCGGGGAGGACGCCGCGATCGGCATCGTGACGACGGCGAGTTTCGCGCTCGGCGTCGCGCTGATCAGCCGCTTCCAGACGTTCACGCGGAGTTTCGACGCGGCGCTCTTCGGCAACATTCTGGCGGTGGGCGCGGGCGACGTGCTGGCGATTCTCGCGGTGAGCGCGATGACGGCGGCCGGCGTCTTCGTTGGCTACAAGCACATCCTCTTCACAACGTTCGACTCCGAGACGGCGGGGTTCTACGGCGTGCCGACGGCGTGGGTGGACGCGCTGTTCTCGCTGACGCTGGCGGCGGTCATCGTCGTGTCGCTGCAGACGCTGGGGGTAACGATGATCGCGGCGGCCATTGTGATTCCGCCGGTCGCGGCGCGCTTGCTGACCAACGACTTCAACCGGATGGCGCTGCTCTCGACGGCTATCGGCGCGGCCTGCGGGCTGGGGGGGCTGTACGCGAGTTGGCATCTCGACGTCGCGTCCGGGCCGGCGGTCGTGCTCGTGTCGGCGGGGGCGTTTCTCGCGGCTCTGGGCTGGAGCGCGCTGCGGGGCCGGCTCGCCGCCGCCCGGCGGCAGCGGCGATAGCGCTCCCCGGCGTTGCGCCTGCGGCCTGCGGCGGAGTAGAATGATGGCGATGAAGAGTCCGCGCCTCCGACGCGAGCGTCGGAGGCGTCGCGGCGGATTCTCCCGGATTCCACAGAGGTGACGGATGGCCTCCGAAGTCGCATACCTTACGACCGCCGGCCTGCGCGAACTGGAGGACGAGTTGGAGCGCCTCCGGGGCGCGGGGCGGCAGGAGGTCGCCGAGCGCATCCGCGACTCGAAAGACCCCGGCGATATGGAGAGCGCGGAGTACGACGAGGCGAAGAACGAGCAGGCGTTCGTCGAGGGGCGGATTCAGGAGTTGGAGGCGATGATCGCCAACGCGGTGATCATTCCCGACCACTCGCAGGTGGGGGCGAAGTCGGACGTCGTGGAGGTGGGCTCCATCGTAGGCGTGCGGTCGGCGCGGGGCAAGAAGGCGGACACCTACACGATCGTGGGGAGCGCGGAAGCCTCGCCCGGCGCGGGGCGCATCTCCAACGAGTCGCCGCTTGGCCGCGCGCTGCTGGGGAAGAAGGCGGGAGACACGGTGGAGTTCAAGACGCCGTCCGGCGCGCAGTCTATGAAGATCGTCTCCGTTCGGTAGAGACGCCTTCCCGGGAGCGAGGGCGATGCCTCAACGCGGAGACGAACTGCTGGCGAGCCGGCGCGCGAAGTTGGAGCGGCTGCGCGAGCGCGGCGTAGACCCCTATCCCCCGCGCTTCCGGCGCGCCCAAACGACGGCGGAGGCCGTCCGCGCTTTCGCGGAGGCCGAGTCCGCAGGCGGCGCGTCCCCGGAAACCTCCGTCGCGGGGCGGCTCACGCGCATCCGCCGCATGGGAAAGGCGTCGTTCGCCGACATCGAGGATTCGGAGGGGCGCCTGCAACTCTTCCTGCGGAGCGACGCGCTGGGAGAGGACGGGTACGCGCTCGTAGACGATCTCGACCTGGGCGACTTCGTCGGCGCGTCCGGCGCGATGCTGCGGACGAAGGTCGGCGAGGCGTCGCTGGGCGCGGAGCGTCTGACGCTCCTGGCGAAAGCGCTCCGCCCGCCGCCCGAGAAGTTTCACGGCCTGCGCGACGTCGAGCGGCGCTACCGCCAGCGCTACCTCGACCTCATCGCCAACCGCGAGGTTCACGAGACGATGCGGGCGCGAAGCCGCGTCATCTCCGCGGTGCGGGCGTTCTTCGACGCGCGCGGCTATCTGGAGGTGGACACGCCGACGCTTACGCCCGTCGCGGCGGGCGCGATGGCGCAGCCGTTCGAGACGCATCACAAGGCGCTTGACCGCAAACTCTTCCTCCGCATCGCCACCGAACTCTACTTGAAGCGCCTCATCGTCGGCGGGATGGACAAGGTCTACGAAATCGGGCGCGTGTTCCGCAACGAAGGGGTGGACGCCGACCACAACCCGGAGTTCACGCTGCTGGAGTCCTACGAAGCCTACGCCGACTACAACGACGTGATGCGCCTCGTCGAAACGCTCGTTCCGCAGGCAGCGCTGGAGGCGACGGGCGGGACGAACGTCGAGCGCGGGGGCGAGACGATCCGCCTCGCGGGGCCGTGGCCCCGCCTTCCGCTGCGCGACGCCGTCGCCGAATACGCGGACGTGAATCTGGACGACTACCCGGACGCGGCCTCGCTCGCCGAGCGCATGCGGGCGATGGACGTCCCGGCCACCTACGCGGAGAGCCGCGGACGCCTCATCGACAAACTCGTGGGGACGTTCGTCGAGCCACGGCTCATTCAGCCGGCGTTTCTGATCGACTACCCGGTGGAGATGTCGCCGCTCGCCAAGTCCAGCCCGTCCGACCCGCGCTACGCGGAGCGGTTCGAGGCGTTCGCCGCCGGCATGGAGATCGCCAACTCGTTCACGGAACTCAACGACCCGGACGTCCAGCGCGAGCGCCTCGTCGAGCAAGAGGATTTGCGAATCCGCTACCATGGCGAGGATCTCGACCGGCTGGACGAGGACTTCCTCACCGCGCTGGAGCACGGCATGCCGCCGACGGGCGGGCTCGGCGTCGGGATAGACCGGCTCGTGATGCTGCTCACGGGGCAGCGGACGATCCGCGACGTGATGCTGTTCCCGCAAGTCCGCTCGATGCAAACGGAGGAAGAGGAGCGTTCGACGCCGGCGGAGGAGGCGGAATGCTGAGCGCGAACCTGCTGCGGCGCAGCCCGGAGACGATCGCGCGCTCCCTCCGCCGGCGCGGCGAGGACGACGCGGTCGTCGCCGAACTCGCGGCGATGGACGCCCGCCGCCGCGAGGCGCTGAGCGAACTCGAGGAACTCCGGGCAAAGCGAAACGAGGCGAGCCGCGAGATCGGCGCCCTGATGAAGCGCGGCGAGCGCGAGGAGGCGGACGCCCGCAAGGGCGAGGCGCGCGCGATGGGCGAGCGCGCCGGCGCGCTCGAGGACGAGGCGCGGGCGCTGGAGGCCGCCTTCCGCGAGACGATGCTGACGCTCCCCAATATCGTCGCCGACGCCGTCCCCGACGGGCCGGACGAGACCGGGAACGTCGTCGTTCGGGATGAGGGCGGGCGCCGGACGTACGGCTTCCCCCTGCGGATGCACTGGGAACTCGCGGAGTCGCTGGGAATTACGGACTTCGAGCGCGGCGCGAAAGTGGCGGGGCGAATGTTCTACGCGCTGGGCGAGACGGGGGCGCGGCTGCAGCGCGCGCTCGTTCAGTGGATGCTGGACCTGCACCGCGAGCGCGGCTACGAGGAGCGCGGCGTGCCGTTCCTCGCGCTCGGCGAGACGATGCGGAACAGCGGCAACCTTCCCAAGTTCGCGGACGCGCTCTACCGCGACGCTGAAGAGGATCTGTGGCTCATTCCGACGGCGGAGGTTCCGCTCACGAGTTTGCACGCGGACGAAATCCTGCCCCCGGGGTCGCTGCCGATCAAATACGTCGCGCACTCGCCTTGCTTCCGGCGGGAGCGGGCGGCGGCGGGGTCGCAGGTTCGCGGCCTCAAGCGCCTGCATCAGTTCGAAAAAGTGGAGATGTATCAGTTCACCGCGCCGGAGGACTCGCCCGCCGCGCTGGACGAACTCGTGGAGCGCGCCTCCGACGTCGCTCGCGGGCTCGGCCTTCCCTTCCGCATTCTGCAACTCTGCTCCGGCGACCTGAGTTTCCCTTCCGTGATGAGTTACGACGTGGAGATATGGACGCCTGCGTCCGCCGAGTGGCTCGAGGTGAGTTCGTGCTCCAACTGCGCCGACTTCCAGGCGCGCCGGGCGAACATTCGCCATCGGAGAGAGCAGGGAGCGCGACCGGAACTCGTCCACACGCTCAATGGCTCCGGCCTCGCGCTTCCGCGTCTAATCATCGCGCTGCTCGAGACGTTTCAAGAGCCGGACGGCTCCGTAACCCTGCCGGACGCCGTCGTCCCGTATATGGGCGGCCAGCGAACGCTCCGCCCGGCGTAGGCTGGAGGGCGGCGGGGGCGGGACGGGAAGCGATTGCGCGATATGACGCTCATCAGCCGCTCGTTCGCTCGAACCCTCCGGACGGGCATGCGGCCGCTCGCTCGGCACTGGGCGGCGCTGCTCGCGCTTGCGCTGTTCTTAATCGCGGGGCTCGCCGTTCTCGACGACTACGGCGTCACTGCGGACGAGCCTTGGCAGCGAAGCATCGGGCTCGACTCGCTTCGCTACCTTCGCGGCGATTGGGACGCTCTTCCAAACGACCACAACAAATTCTACGGAATCGCGTTCGAGGCGCCGCTTCTGTTCATCGAGCGCGCGTTCGGCCTCCAGGTCGATCGAGACGTCCACCTTGCGCGTCATCTGCTTACTCACCTAACTCTGCTAATCGGCGGACTCTTCGCATATATGCTGGCCCATCGATTGTTCGGCTCCCGCCCGCTGGCGGTCGCCGCGATGCTGCTGTTCTTGCTGCATCCGCGCCTCTACGCGCATTCGTTCTTCAACAGCAAAGACATTCCGTTCCTCGTTATGTTCATGGTCGCGCTCTTCCTAACGCATTGGGCATTCAAGAGGGACGGCGTAGCCGCGTTCGCGCTGCTGGGCGCGGCGGTTGGACTGCTGATCAACCTCCGCGTAATGGGGGTCGTCCTGCCGGCGGCGGTTCTTGCGCTGCGAGCGCTCGATTTGGCGTTCGCGCAAGAATGGGCGGAGCGCAAGCGCATCCTCGTCACGACAGGCGTGTTCGCGCTTGCGGGCGCGTTGACCATCTACGCAATATTGCCGTATCTATGGAGCGATCCGATCGGGCGCGCGGCCGAATGGTGGGCGACGCTCTCCAATCATCCCAACAAGCCCACGGATTTGTTTCGCGGAACGTTGTATCGCAGCGATGATTTCCCCATTGAGTACTTGCCGGTCTGGTTCTCGATCTCGAGTCCGCCGTTCGCGCTGCTGCTGGGAGCCGCCGGGGCCGGGTGCGTCCTCCTCAGGGGCGCCCGGTCTCCGCGCAAGGCGCTGCGGAGCGGGGGACTGCGGTTCGCGCTGCTGCTCGTCGCCTGCTTTGCGTTGCCCGCCTTGGCGGTGATGCTGCCCGGCGGCAACATTTACAACGGCTGGCGGCAGATGTACTTTCTGTGGGCGCCGTTCGCGCTGCTCGCCGTATTCGGGCTCCATAGGCTGGCGGGCGCGCTTGGCGCAAGAGCGCGAATGGCGGTCTACGGGGCGGCGGGCGCGGGATTCGCGGCGACGGTCATTTCGATGGCGCTCATCCATCCGAACGAGGACGTCTATTTCAACCTTCTGACGGATAGGGTTGCGCCGGGGCATCTGCGTTCGCAATACCCGGTGGCCTATTGGGATCATACGATCCGGCAAGGGCTCGAATGGGTTGTCATGCGTTCGGCGCAATCTTCGGGCGGGCCGTCCCCAACAACGGCGAACGGCCCATTCTGGGTTATCGAGAATGCGCTGGTTCTGCCGGAGTCCGCCCGCGAGCGCTTGGCCAGCGCCGCTCCGTTCGCCACCGTTCCGGGACAACCCGTTGTTATGTCCTGGGGGCGCTCCGCCCGCGAATTGCATCGGGTGGAGGTCTACGCGAACGCGCTGATGGTCGTCGAATCTCGGGACGACCTCCGTAGCGTCTACGAGGCCGTTCGCGGGCGCGTGCCCGCGATGGCCGGCGCGTTCGACGTCCACAGGCTCGATGGGGCGCTGGCGCTCGTAATGGAGCCGTGCGCTCCCGCGTTCGTGGAGAGGAGGGGATGGTTGACCGTGAACGCGTTCCCCGTCGACCCCGTCGACTTGCCGCCCTGGCGGCGCGGCGAGACGTTCGAGCCCCGCAGTTTTTGGCTGGCGGACTACGGGGCGTTTTTCGACGGCAAGTGCGTCGCGTCGCTTCCTCTCCCGGCGTACCCAGTCTCCGACTTCGAGGTGGTTTGGTCGCCGGAACTGCTGGCCGCCGGCGATGCGCGGGAGAAAGCGCGGCGCGCCCAGGAGCAAGGGCGTCTGCTGGCGAGCGTCGAGTATGACGTTTACCTGGCGGACGGCGAGTTGGCCTACCTTCGAGAGGCGTGCGATCCGCTTGAGACGGAGCAGCCGTTCGAACTGTTCGTGTATCCGGAGCAGACCGAGGACTTGCCGGAGTCTCTGCGGGAACAAGGGCGCGAGCGATTCGACATCGATTTCCACAGGTACGGCGCGTTCGTGGACGGCGGATGCGTCGCGTTCTTCCCCTTGCCGGACTATCCCATCGCGTCCATACGGACGGGGCAATCCATAGAGGGTGGCGGAGAGTGGAGGGCGGGGTTCGCGTTCAACGCGGAACCCTACCGCGCGGCTTATCAGGCCGCCGTATCCGGCGAGCCGTTGGCCCGGAGCGCGTTCGACGTCTACCTATCGGACGGGGCGTTGGTGTACGCCAAGGAGCCCTGCGAGCAGGGGGACACGGCGGCCAAGGTCTTCCTGCACATTACGCCTGAGCAAGTCGCCGACTTGCCTGAGGAGCGGAGGGGGAGCGGGTTCGCCAACTTAGATTTCGATTTCTTCTCGAACGGCGCGTTGTTCGATGGGAAGTGCGCGGCGCGGGTTCGGCTGCCGGACTACGCTATCGCGTCCATACGGACGGGGCAGTTCGTAGGCGGCGAAGAATGGCGGGCGGGGTTCGCGTTGAACGCGGAACCCTATCGCGCGGCGTATCAGGCCGCCGTATCCGGCGAGCCGCTGGCACGGAGCGCGTTCGATGTCCACATGGCGGACGGGGCGTTGGTCTACATCAAAGAGCCGTGCGCGCAAGCAGACGTGCAGGCGCGGTTCTTCCTGCATATCACGCCCGAGCGAGTTGGCGATTTGCCTGAGGAGCGTCGGGCGGGCGGGTTCGACAACTTAGATTTCGATTTCCTTCCGAACGGCGCGCTGTTCGATGGACGATGCGCGGCGCGGGTTCCTCTGCCGGAGTACGCCGTCGCAAGCGCGCGGACCGGGCAATTCGCCGAGGGCCGAGAGGTTTGGAGCGCCGATTTCGAAGTCGGGAGGTAGGACCGGCTGGAGGGGGATAGGCGGCCTGGTGGATCCCGCCTACGCAGGAATGACGCGCGCCCGCCCGACGGCCTGTTGCGAAGGAGGGCGGACGCCCCCTACTCGATGGCGAACGTCGCCTGCACGCGGGCGCTGATCTCGTATTCGCCGGGGAAGAGTTGCGTGGGCGCGGACGCCGCGTCCGCCGCCGCGAACTGAATCCGCGACTCCGCGACGGGGTAGGCGCCGAACTCCGCCTCCCGCGCGTCGGTTACCTCCCCAAGCGCGACGCCCAGTTGCTCCGCGTAGAGGGCGGCTTTCGCCTTCGCGTCCTCGACGGCGTTGATCCGCGCCTCCCGCTCCAGCGCGGACGCGTCCTCAACGCGGAACGAGACGCCGTCGACGCGCGCCGCGTCGCCCCCGGCCGCAGCGGCGCGGTCGATCAGCGCGCCGACGCCGCTCAAGTCGCGGGCGGTCACGCTAATTGTGTTGGCGACGCGGTAGCCGAGCAGTTGCTGGCGGTCGCTCCGATAGTCGTAGCGCGGGCTGATGGAGAAGGATGACGTTCGGATATCGTCGTCCGCGACGCCGGCCTCGCGGAGTTCCCCTGCGACTGTGGCGATGGCGCGCGCGGCCTCCTCCCGGGCGTCCGCCACGCTCTCGGCGAGCGCCTCGACGCCCAGCGATATGACGGCTATGTCCGGCTCGCCGGACGCGGAGCCGTTCCCGACGACGGTGACGCCGCCCGGCGGCGCGAGCGACACGTCCACGCTCGCGCGCTCGCCGTCGCCGACGCATCCCGCTGTCAGCGCGGCGAGCGCCAGCGCGGCGCCGAGAACGGCGCGCCGTCGGGCTGTTCGTATCGGTCGCGCGCTCATTCGCTTCTCCTTTGCGCTCATCTCTTCTCCCTAATGAGACCTGTGTAACCTATCGCCCTGGCCGCCCCCCTACCGTTATCCGCCCTCCTATCGTCATCCACCCCCTAATCGTTACCCCCTACATCGTTACCCCTTAATCGTCATCCACCCCCTCTATCGTCATTCCTGCGTAGGCAGGAATCCAGTCGGCGCGCGAGCGCCATAGACGGGGCCGCAAGCCCCGTCTCCCCTAATCCCAGGCAGCCTCGTCATTCCCGCGAAAGCGGGAACCTACCCCCGCCGTCGCCATTCTACGCTCCGCGCCGCATCGCTCTGTATAATGAGCGCGCGCCTTCGTTCGGGGCGCGCTCCCCGCCAATGAAGCCGTTCATCCGCGAAATCGTCCAGACCGCCGCGCTGCTGGCGTTTCTCCTGCTCCTGATGCAGAGCGGCGTCCAAAACTACCGCGTGGAGGGCTCCAGCATGTTTCCTCTGCTCGAGTCGTCCGACGGCGTGTTCGTCAATAAGTTGTCCTACCTCCGGGTGGACGCGGCGCGGGCGGCGCGCTGGCTGCCGTGGATCGACGCCGAGGAGGGCGAGGCGTGGCGCCCGTTCGGCGAGCCGGAGCATGGCGACGTCGTCGTGTTCCGCTGGCCCCGCGACGAGCGGCAGTACTTCGTGAAGCGCGTCATCGGGCTGCCGGGCGACGAGATACGCATACGCGAGGGCGAGGTCCGCCGCAACGGGGAACTACTCGACGAGCCCTACGTGGAGCGCGCCTCCGGCGAGAGCATCGTCGAGCGCGTCGTGCCGGAAGGCCACTACTACGCGCTGGGCGACAATCGGGCGGAGAGCGACGACTCGCGCCGGTGGGGAAGCGTGCCGGAGGAGAACATCGTCGGCAAAGTGTGGTTCGCCTACTGGCCGCTGAACCGCCTCCAATTCTTCCGCTAACGCGCGGCGCGAAACGCGGCGTCCGAATCGCGGCGCCCCCACGGGCCGCCGGTTGCGGTACGCTTAAGGGAACGCTTGCGCCGCATCCCCCTCTCCCTATAAGGGAGAGGACGCCGCGATGCGGCGGGAGAGGGTGCTGCGGACAGGAGCCGAGAAGTTACGCAAGGTCTCCAATAGAAAACGCTTGCCCCCGTAGCTCAAAGGCAGAGCGCCGGGCTTTTAACCCGGGCGTTACAGGTTCGAGTCCTGTCGGGGGCGCCAATTTGCGTAGCCAGAGGACTAGGAAACGCGCCGCCGGCTAGCGGCCCCGGCGGGGGGCGATGGGGAGCGTGCCGGCGCGGGCGACCATCTCCGTGAGCGCGAGTTCGTCCGACGAGCCGGACTTCAGCGCGAGGTCGGTCTGCAGCAGCAGGCGGTAGAGTCCGGCGACGGCGTCGCGGGAGAAGCGCCGCGCCTGCTCCGCCGCCTTCCCCACCGCGAAGTCGGACGCCGTGCCAAGCCTCGCGCCCCACTCCTCGCGGGGGGCGTTGCGCGCGGCGAGTTCCTGCGCGAGGGCGATGCGCCGCGCCTGCCCCGTGATCAGCGCGACGAGGTTCAGCCCTGTTTTGCCCTCGTCCAGCAACCGCTGCATCGTCGAGAGGGCGGCGTCCGGCCTGCGTTCCATAATCGCGTCCACCAGATCGAAGACGTTGGACTCTTTCGCGCTGGTCACGAGGGCGCGGACGTCGTCCTCCCCGATGGGGCGGTCGCCGCAGTAAATGGCGAGTTTCTCCAACTCGGAGTCCATCGCCCAGAGGTTGGCGCCGACCTGATCGGCTAGGAGCGCGACGGCGCGGCGGTCTATGGCTGCGCCCTTCTTTTCGGCGCGCTCCGCTATCCACGCGGCCAGTTGGGGGCCGCGCAGCATGGGGAACTCCCGCGTCCGGACCTGATCGCCGCCCGCCGCGGCGACCGCCTTGAGGAGCGGATTAGCGGCGGAGAGTTTGCCCTCGAAGAAGACGACGTCGGACGTGGGGGGGAGTTCGGCGAGCAGCGCGCCGAGTCCGGGCGGCGGCTTCGTTTGGGCGTTGTCCTGCCCGCGCCTGCCGCGCCGCTGCCCCGCCTCCGCCGTTCCCATCCAGCCCCGCGCCACGACCGCCCGGCGGTCGGCGAGAAACGGGACGACCATCGCCGCCGCGCCGAGTTTTTCGACGGAGAACGCGCCCGCTTCTATGGTCGTCACGTTGGAGTCGCGCGCGTCGGGCGGCCCGACGGCCTCGATCAACTCGCGGAGCGTCTCCGCCGCCGAGAACGAATCGTCGCCGTGCAGAACGTAGATCACGGCGCGCCGCCGTATGGCCGCGTTCGGCGTATAATTGCGGGCGGAGGGCTGATCATGGCGATGCTGATGCTGCTGAGGCGGCTCCTCTCGGTAGTCTACCTGATGACGCATCCGGCGGTTCCGCTCCGCCTGAAGGCGCTGCCCGCGCTCGCGCTGCTCTACGTCCTCTTCCCGCGCGACGCCGTGTTCGACTTCCGCGCCTTCGGCTTCCTAGACGACTTCGTCGTCGCCGGCCTGCTCGTGAGCGTGTTCACGGCGAAGGGCTGGCGGCGCGTGCTGGACGCCGCGAACAAGCGCGAGGGCGCCATTCCCGCCGACTTTCACGTGCTCGACCCCGACGCGGCCCAGCCGGACGACCCCGCCGCGCCGCCGTCGGGCGACTTGCGGGGATAATGGAACGTATGGGCGCCGCAATAACTTTGCGCCGCGTCCGCCCCGCAGCGCCGCTATACTATTGACGATGCGCCTCTGTTGTCTTCGTTCTCCCCTAAACGCCTGGCCCGCCACGGTCCTCGCGGCCTTGCTCGCGCTGCTGGCCGCGTGCTCCGGCGGCGGCGACCTGACCCCGGAGCCGACCGCCGAGCCGACGCCGACGCTCGCGCCCGCGACGGTCGAGTCGCCCGCGCCTGCGACCGCCGCGGCTCCCGCGTCCACGTCCGCGCCGACCGCCGAGCCCGTCGAGCGAACAGTGGGGCTGATGCTCAACGAGCCCGGGTCGTTCGAGGGCTACACGCTCTTCGCCAAAGAGGACTCTGCGGGCGGCGCCAACGCGTACTTGATCGATCATCAGGGGCGCCTCGTTCGCAAATGGGCGCTGGGCGAGCGGCTGCAGCCGGCGCTGCTGCTGGAAAGCGGCGACTTGCTCGCGGGGCGCGGAGGCGCGGTCGTCATCGCCCCGGACGGAAGCGCCGTCTGGGACTACGCGTGGCGGGGGCAGCATCACGACCTGCTGCGAATGCCGAACGGCAACTTCCTGCTGCTTGCGCGGAAGACGCTGACGAAAGAGGAGGCCGTCGCCGTGGGCGCGAATCCCGAGTTCGTCGGCGAGGACGGACTGGGCGGCGACCAGGTTCTAGAGATCCGGCCAACCGGCGCGTCGGACGGCGAAGTCGTCTGGCGGTGGTCGGTATTCGACCACGTCGTTCAGGATTTCGATCCGTCCAAGCCGAACTACGGCGTCGTGGCCGATCATCCCGAACTCGTGGACGTCAACTTCACGCTGGCCGAAAAAGCGGCGCTCGGGCGGCCAACCGAGCGGGACACGTGGACGCACGCCAACTCTCTGGACTACAACGCGGAACTGGATCAAATTATGATCTCCGTCCGCCATTTCAGCGAGGTTTGGATCATTGACCACAGCGCGAGCGAGGAGGAGGCCGCCGGCCATGCCGGGGGGAACGGCGGCAGGGGCGGCGACTTGCTGTATCGCTGGGGCAACCCGCGCGCCCATCGCGCCGGAACCTACGACGATCAGCGCCTCTTCTGGCAGCACGACGCGCAATGGATCCCCGTGGGCTTGCCCGGCGCGGGCAATATGCTCGTGTTCAACAACGGCAACGAACTATGGCGGCAAGACCGCAGGCTGTACTCGTCCGTCGAGGAGATCGCTCTCCCTCTAGAGGGCTACGGCTACCGCTCCGAATCCGGGTCCGACGTCGTTTGGAGTTACGTCGGCAGCCCTCCGCGCGACTTCTACTCGCCCAACCTGTCGGGAGCGCAGCGTCTCCCCAACGGCAACACGCTGATCGTCAACGGGAACGCGGGCGTGATTTTCGAGGTCGCGCCCGACGGCGGGAAGGTCTGGGAGTACGTCAATCCCGTCGCGGACAATGGAATTCTGCGGCAAGGCGAGGCTCCGCCGGTGGTGGGCGGACGGCGGACGATGCGCTTCGCCAACCAACTGCAGGGCGCGCGCCGGTACGACCCGGGCTATCCCGGCCTGCAAGCGCTGGCCTTGACGCCGGGAGGCCCCATCGAATTGCCCGCCGGGTAGGCTAGGCGCCTAAGGGGGGAGGGCGCGGCGCCTTGCGGACGAAGCCGCCCTGATTCGGCGAGGACAAGGCCGCCGCCGCGCTGATTCGGCGGGCGCTAAACTCAGCGCGGACAGGGGGCGAGAGATTGCAGGAACGCCGCATCGTTCGCGCGATACGATTGCAGAGTTTGGCGTTGGCCGCGATTGCCGCGGCCTTGTGCGCCGCTTGCGTCGCCCCTGCGCCTACCCCTACCCCTACTCTCACGCCTACCCTCACGCCGACTCCGACTCCGACTCCTACGCCTACCCCCACGCCTACCCTCACGCCTACCCTCACGCCTACCCTCACGCCGACTCCGACTCCGACGTTCACGCCTATCCTCACTCCAACGCCTACTTTCGCCGCCTCGCCTAGGCCCACGGCAACGCTCGCGCCCGCCCAATGGCCCACTCCGTGGCCGCCGCCGTCCTCGGAAACCCCTGTGCCCGACGGAGAGCCTACCGCCTGTTGGTTTCACCCCCTTACACCTATAGCGCCTCCTCATCCCAACCATTTCGTTCATTGGATCACCACGGAAGTAGGAGACTACTTAGTATTCGACTATCAACAAAACCGCATCGGCTTCAATGCTTCGGATTCGATAGGCAAACTCTCGTTGGATACGGAAATCGTTGAGACAATTATCAATGCAAGCCCTTATGGTTGGAGATTCCCATTGCATTCAGATTCATCGCCTTCCGAATCGCTTATTGCGTACACTTCATGCGAATTCGTGACGAATTATAGGTCGAACCATGATCTGGAAATTGCGATAGTCGATTGGACTACGCTCGATCGAATAAGGCTGACGGACAACGCATCGTATGATTTTTTCCCTGTATGGTCGCCCGACGGAAAACATATCGTATTCCTTTCTTGGCTTGACGTTAGATGGGGAAGCCTTTGGTATTTCGCGCCTAATAACGTCGTTATCAACGTGGCGAATGCGAAAGGCGAGTTGAGAACCTCGAGCCGCGGCGCATTGCTTTATCCGGTTGCATGGTCGCCCAATAGCGAAGAATTCGCGTTTATCAATGCAATAAACGTCGGTTCTTATGCCGGTCATAGAAAGGTTGTTGAAATAGGCGTGTTTCTCACGGGAATTGACAAAATCGAACCCTTGCAAATTGCATCCGCAACCTCTTATGAGACACGTTCTGCTAGGCTCAACTCCATTACTTTCGGCGGGCCGTCGTGGTCGCCTGATGGCCGCGACCTTGCATTCGGAAGCAGCGACTACGATGGCGCAAGCCTTCATTTAATCAGCCGAGACGGAACGAATGATCGGGTGATATGGGAAGGCGACAGCGCGAGGCCAATCTCTCAGGTGACATGGTCGCCAGACGGCGAAGAGATCCTGTTCATTGCCGACGCCGCGTATGTTGTTCGACCGGATGGAAGAGGCCTGCGGCGCCTAGAATTGCCCATTAGGGCGGATTTCTCATATATGAGAGCCGCCTGGTCGCCGGATAGTTCGCGGATTGCTTTCTATGATGGGCAGGATGGTATCGTGACAGTGAACAGGAACGGCGCAGGCGTTCGTATTTACGAAACGCCGTGCGGGAGGTGCGTCTATGGGAGTTAGCGGCGCGTGTTTCGGCATGATGGCGGCGGGCGCGCTCTTGGCGCTTGGGGCGTTCGCGTGCACGTCGGTCGCCTACTCCTAGCGCTGCACGCTACCCCCCAGCCGGACGCCAGCCCGCCTCCGCGGCGAGGCGCGCCAACTCGCCCTCCGCGTCTATCGCGGCGACGCGGTCGAGAAACTCGGCGAGGCTCGCGGAGTCCGCGCGCAGCGTCCGCAGTTGCGGCTCAATGGGGCTGCTCCCGGACGCGGGGCCGTCGGCGTAGGTTCCGTGGAACGCGAACCAGGCCGTGTTGAGCCTGCGTATGGCGAATCCGTTGGCGACGAACGCGAGGCGGCGCTCCTCTAGATACGCCTCCGCGCCCGCGGCGCCGCCCTCCGCGAGCAAAGCGTCGAGCGTCTCCCGCGTCTCGCGCATCTCGCGGCGGAAGTCGAATACGTCCGGATCCGGCGTCGGGCGCGGCGGTTCCTCCACGCCCTCCGGGCCGGGGGGACGCCAGGGCGGACGCGAAATCGCCTGCCCGGTGAGGCGCTCGAACGTCAGGTCGCCGATCTCCTCGGCGGCGATGTTGGCGACGGTTTCGTTCACGCTCATCAGTTCGCCCCCGGCGGCCCACTTGCGTCCGAGCGGACGGAACGCCAGCCAGTGATGCATCCACTCGTGCGCCGCGACGGAGAGCGCGCCATGCAGCGACGTCCGGGGCGTGATCTGCGCCGGATACGTCGCGAGGCCGCCGATGCGAAGGACGACGGCGGAGACGTCCGGGTCTTGCGCTTCGATTTCGCGCTCCAGCGCCGCCTGCCGCGGGAGGCTCATCTCCGCGCTCAGCAGCCGGTCCTGCAGGCGGACGACCTTGTCGCGGGGCGATCTGACGAGCAGGTGGGCGCCCTCCTCGAAGGCGAAGTCCACCGGCGGCCACCGCGCGGGGCCGTAGCGGGCGATGACGCCCAACTCGTCGAGCGCGCTCGTCAGCGCCGCCTCGAGCGTCTCCTCGACGCCGGGCGCGATGGCGTCTCTGCGCCGCTCGAGCGCGGCGACGGCCTCCTGCGCGGCGGCGGCCTCCTCCGGCGACGCGCGCGCCGCCATCGCGCCCTCCAACTCGCCGCGCCGCGCCGCGATCTCGTCGCCCAACGCGAAGAACTCCCGGGCCTCCGCCAGCCGCGCCTCCGGCTCGGGCGCGCGACGGAAAGTTCCGGCGGCCAAGCGCAGCCACTTCCGGGGAAAGTTGACGATCTCCCAGCGAACGAGGTCTTGCTCATAGGCGGCGGTGGCGAGGCGCAACTCGTCGATGGATCCGCCGCGCCCCGCGCCGGCGGCGATCAGCAGCAGAACGGCGAGCGCGCCCGCTCCCAGCCCGGCGTTGCTCCGCAGCATCCGCATCGCTGCCGGATCAGTCCTCGTCCCGCATCCATTCGTACAGGAGATAGCGGTCGCGCGTCATGCCCAGCGCCTCGTAGACGCGTTGCGCGGGCGCGTTGCGCCGGTGAACGTAGAGGCGGACGCCCAGCAAATCCGGCGACTCCTCGACTTGCGCCCGGACGCGGGCGTAGAGCGCCGCGAACGCGCCTCGCCGCCGCGCCTCGGGAACGACGTAGACAGAGTGCACCCACAGCACGGTCCCGTTCCGCCAGTCGCTCCATTCGGGAACCGTCATCAGCATCCCGACGGCGCGGCCATGCTCCTCCGCGATCAGATACGCCGCCGGGACGCGCTCCTCGAGGACGGCGCGGACGCCTTCCGCGAGCGCGGCGCGGTCGAGCGTCAGCCCCTCGCTCTCCAGCGCCATCGCCGCCTGCGCGTCCGCGATGAACGCGAGGTCGGCGGGCGCGGCGGGGCGGACGGCGAACGCGGACGGCATAGCCGCCATTATGCGGAGCGGACGGCGGGCGCGTCTAGGCGGCGACGCGCCGCATCACCGCGACGACCTTGCCGTGCACCTGCACCTGGTCGGCGGGGACGACGATGGGCTCCATCGCGGGATTCGCGGGCATCAGCCGCACGCTGTCGCCCTCCAGGTGGAAGTGCTTGAGCGTCGCGGAGTCCTCCAGCGGCAGCCACGCGGCGACCATCTCCCCGTTGCGCGCGTCCCGCGCGTGGCGCAGCACGACGATGTCGCCGTCGGTGACGAACGCGTCGATCATCGAGTCGCCCTTCACGCGCAGGGCGTAGAGGTCGCGCGAGTCGCGGGGCGTCAACTCCGGGGGAAGCGTCACGCCCTCGCGGTCGCCGTCGTCGGCGTAGGCGCCCGCCTCGGGGACGGGAATCGGCTCGCCTGCGGCGATGGCGCCGAGCAGCGGAACGCGCAGCGTCTCCGGGCCGCCGGAGCCGGGGCGGGGGGACGCCGCCCCGACGAGTTCGATGGCGCGGGAGATGTCCGGCGAGCGCTTGAGGTGGCCGTCGCGCTCCAGCAGGCGCAGGTTGTAGTCCACGACCGACGTGGAACTGATCCCGCACCCGAGTTGGATCTCGCGGATGGACGGCATGTAACTGCGGTCGGCGTGGTAGTCGCGGATGAACTCGAGCATCTCCCGCTGGCGCTCCGAGACGCGCGGCTTGGCGGTGGTCATAATCGGGCCTCCTTGGCGTTGTGAAAGAACGCGTGTTCGCAATCGTAGACGCCTAATAGAGGCTTGTCAACCCCCGTCGCGCGAATTGACGCGCTCTTGCCAAATCTCTTCCGGCTTCAGTAAGTGAAGGCGTTCCGCCTGCGCCCCGCGTTACGGGGGACGCCTCGCGTCCTACCGCAGCAAACTCTCCGCGGCGGCGCGGGCGGCGTCCAGCAATCCGCCAGGCCATACGCCCAAGACGACGATGGCCGCCGCCGCCACTCCCATGGCGAGGCCCGCCGCGAGAGGCGTTCGGGGCGCGGACTCTTCACCGGACGGCGCGGCGGAGGCGGGGGCGTCGCGCAGGTGCATCGTTCGTATGACGCCGACGTAGTAGTAGGCGGAGACGGCGGAGTTGACGGCGCCAAGCGCGGCGAGCCAGACGAGCCCGGCGTTGACCGCCGCGTTGAAGAGGAAGAGTTTGCCCATAAAGCCCGCCGTCGGGGGGAGGCCGACGAGGCCGATGAGCGCGACGGCGAGAACGAGCGCGGGGAAGGGGAATCTGCGTCCGGCGCCCGCCAAGTCCTCGATGCGCTCGCCGCCGACGCGCTCCGCGAGTACCATCGCGGCGAAGAACGCGGCGAGCGTCATCGCGGCGTAGGCCGCGAGGTAGAAGAGCATGCTCGACGCGCCGAGCCCTCCGCCTCCTTGCCCGGCCGCCGCGAGCCCGATAAGCAGGTAGCCCGCGTGCGCGATGGCGCTGTAGCCCAGCAGCCGCTTCACGTTGCGCTGCGCGATGGCGACGAGGTTGCCGAGCGTCATCGTCACGGCGGCGAGCGCCGCGAAAAGGCCGCCCCAGTCCGCCGCCGCGCCGCCGAACGCCTCGTAGAACACGCGCAGCGCGACGGCGAAGGCGGCGGCTTTGCTCGCCGTGGCGAGGAACGCCCCGACGGGCGTCGGCGCGCCCTCGTAGACGTCGGGCGTCCACATATGGAACGGAACGATGGACAACTTGAATCCGAATCCCGCGACGGCCAGCACCGCCGCGGCCATGAGCGCGAATCCGCCGAACGGCGCGCTCCCGCCGCCCTGCGCGAGCGACTGCGCGATGGTCGGGCCCGCGCCCTCCGCCGCGACGACCTGCATCGCGCCGGACGCGCCGTAGAGGAACGCGAAGCCGTAGAGGAGAAACGCGGAGGACGCCGCCGAAAGCAGCAGGTACTTCACGCCCGCCTCGAGCGACTCCGCCCGCGTCTTGGCGAAGGCGGCCATAGCGACGACGGGCAGCGTGGCGAGTTCGATCGCGACGTAGATCGTGATGAGGTCGGCGGCGGCGGCGAGCAGCGCGAGGCCGCTCGCGGAGAACAGCAGCAGGCCGGAGAACTCCGCACGGTAGGGGCGGAAGCGCCGCGCGTAGCCTCCGCCCGCGAGCAGCGTGAGCGCGGCGACTCCGACGACGAGGAACTTGACGTAGAGCGCGAACTTGTCCACGACCAGCGCGCCGTTGAATCCGGTCTGCGCGCCGTTGGCGTGAACGTCGGCCCAGAGCGCCGCGGAGAGCGCGGCGGGGACGATGAGCCCCGCGACGGCAAGCGCCTGCGGGCCGCGGTCGTTGCGGCGGAACGCGAGGTCGGCGAGCACGACCGCCGCCGCGAGCGCCGCGAGGGAGAGTTCCGGCGCGATGAGGAGCAGGTCTCTCGCCGTGACGCCCACGCGCTAGCCTCCCAGCCCCCGGACGATGGGCGCGACGCCGGCCTCGATGACGTCGGTGAGCGGCGCGGGGTAGACGCCGAAGAGGAGGATCGGGACGATCAGCGCGGCCATCGCCGCCGCGTCAACGAAGCCCGCGTCGGGCAAGGCGCTCCAGCGTTCGCGGGGCGGCCCGAACATCGCGCGCTGCGCCGTCCACAGAATGTAGCCCGCCGCGAGCACGACGCCGAACGCCGCGAGCGCCGTCGCAAGCCCGTAGACGGGGAACGTCCCCAGGAACACCATAATCTCGGCGACGAACCCGCTCGTCAGGGGCAGGCCGAGCGAGGCGAGCCCGGCGATCATAAAGCCGACGGCGATGAGGGGCATCCGTCCAGCGAGGCCGCCCATATCGGGAATATGGCGCGTGTGGGCGCGGTCGTAGACCAGCCCGACGACGACGAAGAGCAGCCCCGTGATCGTCCCGTGCGTGAAGAGTTGCATCGCCGCGCCGCTGAGCCCGACGCCGTTGAGTTGCGCCGCTCCCGCTCCCGCCGACGCGAGGCCGAGCGCGACGAACCCCATATGGCTCACGCTGCTGTAGGCGACGAGCCGCTTGAGGTCGGTTTGGCGAATGACGATGAACGCGCCGTAGAGCACGTTGACGACGGCGAGCGCGGCCAGCGCCGGCGCGAACGCCGCGAGTTCGTCCGGGAACATGCCGGCGTTGATCCGCAGCAGGCCGTAGCCGCCCATTTTCAGCAGGACGCCGGCGAGCATCACGCTCACGGCGGTCGGCGCGTCGGTGTGCGCGTCCGGCAGCCAGGTGTGCAGCGGAACGAGGGGCAACTTCACGGCGAACGCGATCAGAAAGCCGCCGAACACGAGCGAGGTCGGAACAATCAGATCGCTCATATCCTTCCAGATCAGCGCGGTCATATCGAACGTGCGCTCGCCGGCGGGGAACGAGAAGTAGAGGGCGAGGATGGCGGCGAACATAAACGCCGATCCGAGGAAGGTGAAGAGCAGGAACTTCATCGCCGAGTAGTCGCGCCGCCCCGTTCCCCAGACGGAGATGAGGAAGAACATCGGGATGAGTTCCAGTTCCCAGAAGATGAAGAAGAGGATGAGGTCGAGGGAGACGAAGACGCCCATTACGGCGCCCTGTAGGAGAAGGAGCCATGCGAAGTACTCGCGGACGCGCGACTCCACTCGCCACGAGACGAGCACGGCCGCGACGCCGAGGATGCCGTTCAGCAGCACGAGAGGCGCGCTGAGGCCGTCCACGCCCACTAAGTATTGGACGCCCGCCGCCGGAACCCAGTCGGCGCGCTGCACGAACTGATAGCCGCCCTCCGCCGCGCTGAAGGCGGCGTACATCCAAACCGCCAGCCCGAACTCCGCGAGAACCGCCGCGAGCGCGATCAGGCGCGTCGTCCGCGCGGAGCCGCGAACGCCGAACGCGAGCGCCGCGCCGACCATCGGAGTGAATGCGATCGCCGTGAGCATCCGTCAGCGCTGCAGCAGGTAGAAGATGAGAATGATCGCCGCCCCCATCGAAACGCCGACGCCGTAGACCTGAACCTGGCCGGTCTGCAGTTGGGCGACGGCGCGCCCTCCGTTGCGCCCGAACCACCCGGCCAAGTCCGCTACGCCGTCCACGACGCGCCGGTCGAACCAGTCGGACGCGAGGAACAGCCCCCGGTAGAGAACGCGCCGGACGACGAAGTCCTCGTAGAGGGCGTCGAGGTAGAAGCGCTCCGCCAGCAGGCGCCGTCCGAATCGCCAGGGCGCGCCGAGCCCGTCGAGCGAGAGCGTCCGCGTTCCATAGATCAGAACGGCGAGCCCCGCGCCCGCGAGCGCGACGGCGGTGGACGCCGCCGCCAGCCCAACGCTGAACGACGGCGCTTCCTCGTGCAGGAAGTGCGAAAACCAGTGCGCGGGAATCGGGCCGAGCGCGGCGAGCGAGTTCGCGGCGTAGCCGGATCCGATTGCGAACGCGGCGAGCAAGATCATCGGCAGCGTCATCACGAGCGGCGACTCGCGCCGATGGACGTGATGATGCGCCTCGTCGGGGATGCGCTCCGCCTGCGGAACGGCGTCTATTCCGCCTCGGAACTCGCCGTGGAACGTCATCAGAACGAGGCGGAAGACGTAGAAGGCGGTCATAAAGGCGGCGGCGAGCGCAAGCCAGAACACGGCCTGCGAAACGCCGTCGCCGCCGCTCCACGCCGCGCCGAGGATCTCGTCCTTGCTCCAAAAGCCTGATAGCGGGAATATCCCCGCGAGACTCAGCGCGCCGACGAGCGCGACTGCGTAGGTCGCGGGCATCCAACGGCGGACGCCGCCCATATAGCGCATATCGAACGTGTGGACGGAGTGATGAACGGAGCCCGCGGCGAGGAAGAGCAGGCACTTGAAGAAGGCGTGGTTGAAGAGGTGGAACATCGCCGCGCCGGGCGCGCCCACGCCGAGCGCGAGGAACATATATCCCAACTGGCTGACCGTCGAGAAGGCGAGAACGCGCTTAATGTCGTTCGCGGCCAACCCCATCGCGGCGGCGAACACGGCGGTGAAGCCCCCGATCAGCGCGACTGCGCTCATCGCCGCCTCGCTCTGCTCGAAGAGGCCGAACAAGCGCGCGACGAGGAACACGCCCGCCGCCACCATCGTCGCCGCGTGAATCAGCGAACTCACCGGCGTCGGGCCCTCCATCGCGTCGGGAAGCCACGTGTGCAGCGGGAACTGGGCGGACTTGCCGGCGGCCCCGGCGAACAGTCCGAGCGCCGCCCAGGTCGCCACGCCCGCCCCCAGCATTGGCGCGGCCTCGAGAATCGCCGGAATCTCGAACGGGTTCAGGCCGAGCGCCGCGAACTCCCCCCGGTTGAGGAAGAGATAGAGGATGCCCAGCAGGAAGCCGAAATCGCCGACGCGCGTCACGATGAACGCCTTCTTCGCAGCGGCGGCGGCGGCCGGACGGTGATGCCAAAACCCGATGAGCAGGTAGGAGAAGAGCCCCACCAACTCCCAAAAGACGAAGAGTTGGATGAGGTTGTAGGAGAGAACGAGCCCCAGCATCGCGGCGGTGAAGAGCGACATATAGGCGAAATAGCGCGGGTAGTCGCTCCACTCGCCGTTCTCCGCCTCGCGCTCCTTCCGCATATAGCCCAGCGAGAATATCTGCGCGACGGCGCTGACGCCGGAGACGACGGCGGCCATAATCGCGGAGAGCGGGTCGAGGAGAACGCCGACGGTCATCGTGAAGCCGCCCGCGCCGCCGACGGCGAACCACGTATGCGGCTCGTAGCCCGCGCTCCCGTGCCCCATCGCGCCGTTGACCGCGACGAGGCTGAGCGCGAACGCTCCCGCCGTCCCCGCGACGCCGGCGTAGCCCGCGACCGGCCACAGTCCGCGCCGCCACGGGCGCAGCGCGCCGGCGCAGACCAGCCCCGCGAGAAGCGGCAAGCCGATGATGAGCCAGGCTGCGGCCTCCGGAAGCATCGCCTACAACTTCCTCAGTATCTCGTCGGCCACGTGCTCGCGTCCGCGCGGAACCATCACGTTGAACGCCGCCGTCTCGCCGTAGTCCATGATGTCGCCCTCCGGCAGCAGACGCGCCGGCAGGCCCTCTCCCTCGAGGATCTCTTTCCACATCTCGGCGATCATCAGGTTCGGCGCCTTCTTGTAGGGAACCCACATAGCGAACTCCGCCTACCGCCGCAGGATATTGAGGTCGGAGAGGTTGACGCTGTCGCGCCGGCGGGCGATGGCGATGACGAGCGCGAGGCCGAGCGCGACCTCCGCCGCCGCGACGACGATCACGAACAGCGCGAGCGTCTGCCCCGCCAGCGCGAAACGCTCCGCGCCCTCCGCCGCCCCGGGAAACCGCAGCGCGGCGGGCGCGGCGTAGCGCGAGAACGCGACGAGCGCGACGTTGACCGCGTTGAACATAATCTCTAGCGACATCAGAACGGCGATGACGTGCCGCCGCGACAGAACGCCGTAGAGCCCGATGCAGAAGAGAATCGCCGACAGCACGAGGAGGCGCTCAAGCATCGTTTTGCTCCCTCACGAGCGAGAGCGCCCCGATGACCGCCGCCAGCAGCAGCACGCCCGCCGCCTCGAACGCGAGCGCGTAGTCGCTCAGCAGGAGGCGCCCCAGCCGGGCCGGGGCGTCGACGAACACGGCGGCGAGCGGCGCGGGCAGCGAGTCCGGCAAAAGCGCCCACTCCGCCTGCGCGACGCTGTAGACGAGCGCGCCCAAGAGCGCGGCGCCCACCGCGAGCGCGACCGGCTGCACCGACGTCGCCTGGTTCCCCTGATCGACGTCCCGCGTCATCATCACCGCGAAAATGATGAGCACGGCGACGCCTCCGCCGTAGACGAGAACCTGCGCGACGGCGAGGAACTCCGCGTTCGCCATTGCGAACAGCCCCGCGACGCCGAAGAAACTGACGACGAGCATCAGCGCGGCGCGGAAGATGCTGCGGAGGCGGACGACGAGCGCGGCCCCGCCGACGCTGACCGCCGCAAGGAGCCAGAACACAATCTCGGTGAAGAGGTTGTCGAACGCCACGTCTACCGCTCGCTCCCGTAATCGCCGTCCGCGCTGGAGCGGTGGTCCATCGCCTCGGGCATCTGCGCGGGACGCTTCGGATGCCAGGGGAACGGCTCGCGCCCCGCTTCGCGCCACTCGACGGGGGCGCCGCGATGGGGATCGGCCTTCGCGCGCTCCAGTTGCGGACGGAACCACGTGCTGGGGCGCTTCTCCCGCGCCTTGAGGTCGCCTATCGTGACGACCAGGTCCTCGCGGCGATGGCGCGCCGCCTCGAAGCCGGAGCCCATATGCAGCGCGTCGTAAGGACACGCCTCGACGCAGAGGCCGCAGTACATACAGCGCGCCTGGTCGATGTCGAAGACGTCCACCCGGTAACTGCCGCCGTCCTGCTCGTTGCCGCCGTCAGGGTCGGTTACGATCCGGATGATCCCGAGCGGGCAGTACTTGGCGCAACTCGCGCAGCCGGTGCAGCGCTGCTCGTACCACGTGAACTCTTGCCCCCGGAAGCGCGGGTGCTGGGGGACGCGCTCCTCCGGGTACTGAATGGTGAACGGACGCCGCGCCAAGTTCCGCAGCGTTACGCCCAGCCCGCGAAGTATGCCCGCTCCGTACATTAGCCGGCCTCCGTTCCCGCGCTCCCCGCCGCCGAAACGACCTCCTGCGAAGCCGCGCCGCCGATGAGCGCCGGGTTGTCGCGCTCCATTGAGAGAGACGGCTGCGGCGACGGCGCGGCGGCGGCGCGGACCGGGGGCGCGGAGCGCAGCGAGACCGCCCTCGACCACAGCATCGCCGCGGGGACGGAGACCGCCCAGTTGATCGCGGCCATTATCCCCAACTCCGCCGCGCCGCGATCAGGCCAGACGATGACCTCGACGGCGAGCAGCAGCGCGTTCAGCAGGCTCAGCGGGAAGAGGTACTTCCACGCCGCCGACAGGATCTGGTCGAGGCGGAAGCGCGGGAGCGTCGCCCGCACCCAGACCGCCGCGAACACGAACATCGCCACCTTGACGAGGAACCAGACGTGCGAGGGGAGAACGGGCCACTTCCATCCTTGCAGGAAGAGCGCGGCGAAGATCGCCCCGGCCACCACGGTGTTCGTGAACTCCGCCAGCATAAAGACGCCGTACTTCATCCCGCTGTACTCGGTCATATAGCCAGCGACCAGTTCCGACTCCGCCTCCGTCACGTCGAACGGCGCGCGGTTCAGTTCGGCGGAGACCGCCGCGAGAAACACCAGCGCCCCCAGCGGCGTCACGATCAGAAACGGCAGCGCCTGCGCCTCCACCATGTCCACCAGCGACATAGACTGCGCGAGGAGCGTCACGCCTAGCAGCGACATCACGAGCGGAACCTCGTAACTCACCAGCATCGCCGCCGCCCGCATGCTTCCGAACAGCGAGAAACTGTTGGGCGAGGCGTACCCCGCCATCATCACGGCGATGGTCGCGATCCCGCTGACCGCCGCAATGTAGAGCGCCGCGACGTTGAGGTCGGCCAGCCACGTCCCCGCGCCGAACGGAATGACCGCGAGCGCGAGAATCGTCGGCGCGAGCATGACGACCGGCGCGAGCGTGAACACGACCTTGTCCGACCCCAGCGCGATGACGTCCTCTTTGGAGATCAGTTTGATCGCGTCGGCGATGGGCTGGAAGACGCCGAACGGCCCCGCGCGGTTCGGGCCCAGCCTCCCCTGAAAGCGCCCCAGCAGGCGCCGCTCGAACCACGTGTAGCCCGCGCCGACGGCCATCACCGCGTTGGCGACAAGCAGAATGATCGCGAGCCCGCCCGCCGCGTAGGCCGCCCACTCCCAGCCCGGCCCGAGCGCGTCGCCGACGATCCGGTAGACGTTCCGGTAGATGACGTTGTCCGCCAGCGTCTCGCCCATCAGCGGTCGACCTCGCCCATATTGAAGTCGAGGCTGCCCAGCGTCACGATTGCGTCCGCGAGTTTCCAGCCCACCAGCATCTCGCGGAACAGCGTAAGGCTCATAAACGACGGCGACCGCACGTGGCAGCGGTGCGGCGCGATGGAGCCGTCGCTCACGAGGTAGAAGCCCAACTCGCCCTTCGGCGCCTCAATGGGGACATACGCCTCGCCGGGCGGCGGACGGAAGAGCATCGCCATCGTCGCGCGCACCGGCCCCGGCTCGATCCGCTCGACGCACTGCTCGATGATCCGGAGCGACTGCCGCACCTCCAGCATCCGCACCCAAAAGCGGTCGTAGTTGTCGCCTCCCGCGCAGACGGGAACGTCGAACTCCACGCGGTCGTAAGCGTCGTAGGGCGCGGCCTTGCGCCAGTCCCACGCGACGCCCGACGCCCGCAGAATCGGCCCTGTGAACGACGCGGCGACGGCGTCCTCCGCCGACACCGGCGCGACGCCTATCGTCCGCGCCCGCGTGATCTCGCTCTCGAACACGAGCGCTTGCATCTCGTCCGCGTAGCCCGGCATATCGTCGAGGAAGGAGCGGAGGGCGGGCCAGAACTCCTCGGGCGCGTCCTGCAAAACGCCGCCGATTCGCATATAGGAGAGCGTGATGCGCGCTCCGCACAGCATCTCGAACATATCCAGAATGCGCTCGCGCTCGCGGAAGGCGTACATCAGCGCCGTGCCCCCGAACACGCCCAACTCCTGCAGGAAGAAGCCCACGCCGATGAGATGGCTGGCGACGCGCTGCAACTCCGCCGCGATCACGCGCAGATACTTCCCGCGCTCCGGCGGCTCCACGCCCGCCAAACGCTCGCACGCCAGCACGTAAGCCTGGTTGTTCGTCATCGAGGCGACGTAGTCCAGCCGGTCGGTCAGCGTGATCACCTGCGTGTACTGCCGCTCCTCCGCCAGTTTCTCCGTCCCCCTGTGCAGATAGCCGATCACGGGCTCCGCGTCCAGGATGTTCTCGCCGTCGAACGTCAACTTCATACGGAACACGCCGTGCGTGCTGGGGTGGTGCGGCCCCACGTTGACGACCACCGGTTCCGAGCGGAGCGTCATCGCCTATCCGCCGTGCGGCCACGAGTAGGGAAGCGGAGGCTCCAGGTAGTCGCGCCGCAGCGGATGCCCCTGAAACCCCTCCCACGTAAGGATCCGCTTGAGATTCGGATGCCCCTCGAACGCGACGCCCATCAGATCCCAGACCTCGCGCTCTTGCAGCGTGGCGCCGCGCCACACGCCGGAGACGCTGGGAAGAGAGGGCTCGTCGCGCCCGAACAGCCGCGCCTTCAGCAGCGCCGACGCGTTCCGGCTCAGCGACGTCAGCCGGTAGACGACCTCGAAATGCTCCACGTAATCCACCGCCGTAAGCGAACTCAGCATCTTGTAATCGTGCGCCGGGTCGTCGCGCAGAAAGCGGCAAACCTCCGCGACGGCGGACGGCTCGATCCAAACGGCGGTCGCGTCCGCCTCCTGCACGGCGCCGGGGAAGCGGTCGCGCAGCGCGCCGGCGATCTCGGTTCCGGCGGTCGCCTCCGTCATGGCCTGTCCACTCCGGCGGCGGCGCCCCGCAGTTGGTACTTCTTGATCTTGTCGTGCAACTGCATAATGCCGTAGAGGAGCGCGTCGGGGCGGGGCGGGCAGCCCGGCACGTAGACGTCCACCGGCACGATGTGGTTCACGCCCGGCACGACGCTGTACCCCTGATAGTACGGCCCCCCGCTCGTCGCGCAGACGCCCATGGCGATCACCCACTTCGGCTCCGCCATCTGATCGTAGATCCGGCGAACGGCGGGCGCCATCTTCCACGTGAGCGTGCCGGAGACGATCAGCAAGTCCGCCTGCCGCGGCGTCGCCCGCATCGCCTCCATGCCGAACCGCGCCAGGTCGAACCTCGACATCGCGGACGCGATCATCTCGAACACGCAGCAGGCCAGCCCGAACGCGACCGGCCACGTCGCCGAGCGGCGCCCCCAATTCAGAAGGCCGTCCACCGACGTCACGACCACGTTCCGCGCCGCGTCCTCCGGCACGCTGATCGCCGGCTCGGGAAACGCCTCCTGGGCGCTCCACTTCAACTGCTCGACGGCCTCGCCCTCGATGCGGTCGACGTCCCAGCCGGGCGCCGCCTGCCCGTAGGGCGAGCCGCGCTCGGCCTCCACGGTCAGGCCGACCTCCCCCGTGAGGAAAGAGGACGCCAGCGCCGGAGTCTGCTCTTCCGAACCGGCCATTACGCTTCGCCGAACGCCTCCCGCGCAGTTGGAATTACGGAGCGACCCGCGCCCGTAAGCATAGCACACGGCGGGGCGGCGGGAAGAGTCGCGCTGAGAAGCCGGGTCGAGCGCGGTTGCGGCGCCGCCCGCCTAGTTCAGCCGCTCGAAGATCGTCGAGACGCCCTGCCCTCCGCCGACGCACATCGTGACGAGCCCGTACTGCCCGCCGCGCCGCGTCAACTCCTCCATCAACTTCACCGTCATAATCGCGCCCGTCGCGCCCACCGGATGCCCGAGCGAAATCCCGCTTCCGTTGACGTTCGTCCGCTCCCAGTCCATCTCCAACTCGCGGATCACGTGCAGCGCCTGCGCCGCGAACGCCTCGTTCAACTCGATCAGGTCCAAGTCGCCGATGGCCATTCCCGTCTTCTCCAGAACCTTCCGCGTCGACGGAACGGGCCCGATTCCCATCACCGAGGGGTCCACGCCCGACGCGCCGCGCCCGATCCAGCGCAGGCGCGGCTCCAGCCCCTCCGCCTCGGCGCGCTCCCGCGACATCACGACCACCGCCGCCGCGCCGTCGTTCACGCCCGCCGAGTTGCCCGCCGTGACCGTCCCCCCATCCTTGAACACTGGGCGCAACTTGCTCAGCCCCTCCGCCGTCGTGTCCGCGCGCGGGTGCTCGTCCATCGCTACGCTCTCCGGGTCGCCCCGCCGCTGCGGAACGCTCACCGGAACGATTTGGCCGTCGAAGTAGCCCTCCGCCTGCGCCCGAACCGCCCGCTGATGGCTGCTCGCCGCCAACTCGTCCTGCGCCTCGCGGCTCACCTCGAAACGCTCCGCCACGTTCTCCGCCGTCACTCCCATGTGGTAGTCGTAAATCGGGCAACTCAAGCCCATCGTCAGCCCGTCCGTCACCGCGTAGTCCCCCATCCGGGGCCCCTCGAAGCGCACGCCGCGCATCAGGTACGGCGCGCGGCTCATGCTGTCCGCGCCCCCGGCCACGACGACCTCCGACTCTCCCACGGCGATGGACTGCGCGGCGAGGTTGATCGCCTCCAGCCCGGACGAGCACGCGCGGTTGACCGTCATCGCCGGAACGGAGTCCGGCAGCCCGGCCTTGAGCGCCGCCCGCCGCGCGACGTATCCCGTCTCGTCGGCCTGCAGCACGTTGCCCATAATGACCTCGTCCACGTCCTCGGGGCGGACGCCCGCCCGCTCCACCGCCGCCCTGATCGCCGCCGTCCCCAAGTCCGACGCCGGAACGTCCTTGAACGCGCCGCCGAACCTGCCCACGGGCGTCCGCGCCCCGCTCACGATCACAACGTCCTGCATCAGCATGCCGCTCCCTCCGAATGAACTGGCGGGAGTATACTGCAACGGAGCCCCATCCCGATGAATCCGCCCTACGAAACGCTCATCCGCGCCGTCCCCGACTTCCCGCAGCCCGGGGTCGTCTTCCGCGACGTCACGCCCCTTCTCGCCGACCCGGACGCTTTGCGCGAGGCGGTTCGCGCGCTCGCGGAGCCTTTTCGCGGCGAAGGAGTCGACCGCGTGGCCGCCGTCGAGGCGCGCGGCTACATCCTCGGCGCGCCCGTCGCGCTCGAACTCGGCGCGGGGTTCGTTCCGTTGCGGAAGGCGGGCAAACTCCCCCGCGAAACCTTCTCCGCCGCCTACGAACTGGAGTACGCGCAGGCGGAGATCGAAATGCACGCCGACGCGCTCCTCGCCCATCACAACGTTCTCATCGTGGACGACGTCATCGCCACCGGCGGAACGATAGCCGCCGCCGCGTCGCTCGTCCGGCGGGCGGGAGCCTCCGTCGCCGGGCTCGCCGCGCTGATCGAAATCGCGGCGCTCGAAGGGCGCGCCCGCATCCCAAAAGAACGCGTCGTCTCGCTCATCCGCTACTGACTCGTTTGCACAGGCTTCGCCGCCGCGCTTGCTCGCCGCCGACGCCTCTTATCTTAAGTTGGCGCTCTGGAAGCGCTCGAGGCGGTCCAAGCGGTCGAGGCGAGGGCCGTTGAACGCCGCCTCCCATATATTTCCCCCTTCCCATCCACCGCCGAACTGCCCCGTCGAAATGCCGAGGACCGGATAGTCGGGCAACTCGACCGACGCGACGCACTTGCCGTCTTGCAAGACGCCGTGCTCGGAGAAATCGAAATCCAGGTTGTCGAACCCGCTGGAGCGCCGCGCCTCCGGCAGGTCGGTCGCGCGCTCCGGCGCTATATGCAAATAAAAGCGCGGCTCCGTGTCCGCCTCGACGCAGGGATCCTTCACGTACGTCAGCGCGCCGTCCGACAGCGACAAGTCGAACGGCGACCCCGGCGACCGATCCTCTTCGACTGGGTCGTCGCCTTTGCCTAGCGCGCCCGGCAGGAGGGCGAATTCCGCCGTCCATATATCGTGGACTTCCGGGGCGTATTCGTTCACTCTGAATCCCGCCAGGGGATAGTCAGAGAGCGGAAATGACGCGACGCACTTGCCGCCGATCCGCGCTCCATGTCCCGGAAAGTGCAGATCATTCAAATATTCCCAACCTTGCAGCCTCCACATTTCAGGCAAGTCGGCCACGCGCTTCGGAATCAATTGCGCCGTGAAGCGAGTAGGCATTACTTCCGTGGAGCACGGCTCCCTGACATACGCCAAGACGCCGTCTCCGACGTAGACGTGAAAGCCGGAACGGACGAGCGCGTAGTTCGCAGATCCGTCCTCGCCGTGGACAATACGCCATAGTGAACGCCCTGAATCGGATACGGCCTCATCGTAAATCGCGCTCAAGTCGCTCTTTTCGTAGACGGACGCCATGGCGCTGTTGTAAAGCCGCGCTTGATGGACGGCCCCCTCCACGGGCGCTCCGTGAGTCTCATATCCATGCGTGAACGCGAGCGCGTCTTCGCTGACCGCCGTCGACGCCCTCCGCCGCGCCGCCTCAGGCAAAACGCCTCTGTTGATTCGCAGCATATGCGTGCCGTAGAAATACTCCATACCGTTGACGCTCACAGTTTCGGATGGATTCGCGTCGAGGAGCCGCTCCCAAGTTTGCCGGATGGAATTCCCCCAGTAGTCCATCGGATATTGCGTCCGCAGATGCTCCGCAGTCGTCCTGTCCACGAGCATATTGAAATAGACCTGTTCGTTCGGATGGATGAGCGCCATTGAAATTAGCGTCGCCGACAAGCCAGCCCCCGCCGCGCCTAGCGCCGCCGCCCGGAATCTCGCTCCCGCCGCCCCGACGAGCCAATGAAGGCCATACGCCGCCAGCAACGAAATCGGCGCCCACAGAAAATACATCTGCCTCCATCCGTTGTACAGGTTCATTCCTGCGACGATCACCCACAGAACCGGCAAAATGACGCATCCGACGAGCAGCAGGACGAATCGCGTCCGTCCGTTCCGCGTCGCTTGCCTAATTGACCTAAACCCCCGCGTCAGAATGACCGTTATGCCCGTCGCTCCCAGCAGCGCCGCGAACGGCGGAGCCGTGATCGAGAGCCAGACCGGAAGATACTCGCGCGGGAAATCCCTGCTCTGATACAGCGTTCCGCGGAAAAGTTCATACGGATTCGCCGGGTGGTCGGAGTTGGTTCTCCACAACTCTATGAAGTGTCTAAACGGATCGCCCCATAGATACGGCAGCGCGATATAAGTCGTCAGCGCGGCCGCCAGCGCGAACGCGCCGGCGGAGGCCAGGACGCGCTTGCGCTCCGCCCATCCCTCTGCGCGGACCAAATCAATCGCTTGCATCGCAAGAATTCCGGCAGGGAGGATGATGCCGATAACACGGAGGTTCACGAGTATTCCAACGGCGGCGCCGAGCAATGCAAATGCGGGGATCCCTCCCTTCTTGAACGCGACGTATGTCAAATAAAGCGTGATGACGAACATTGCGAAAAACGGAATGTCTTTGCTATTGTAGAACGAATGGCCGTACAACCGTGGATGCAGGAGAAAGAGCGCCGTTGCGAACAAAGCGATGAGTCGATTGTCGAACAAGCGATAAGAGAGAAGGTAAGCGAAGAGGCCGCCGAAGAGAAAGAACAGGTGCGTGAGCAGATGCCTCGAGATGTGGATGCCGCGCGAATGATCGACGCCGAGCGCTTTCTCGACCAGAAGAAGAGGCGCCTCGAAGGCGACGCCATAGAAATTATCGTGATTGGAGGGCAGAGAGCCGGGCTCTCCCAAGATATGCCGTATGTTCCACGCTCCTATTCGGCGCTGCCAGGACTCGTCAACTGTGACGCCGTAATCGTCGAGAATCGAAAGCCCCGCGATCAGAAACAGCGCGAGGGAGAGCAGCGCGCCCCAGTGAGGCGCCAGCGCGACGGCGGCGCGGCGGGCGCCGTCCGCCAGGACGGGCGGAGGGAACGGGCTGGCTTGCGATGGCGTCATACGTTCACTTGCGGCGAGGCGGATGATACCACCTCCGCCTACTGCGCATAGGGCATTGAGCAAGCGCGCGGCGAGCGCGGGCGGTCAGGCGAAGAGGCCCGCTTGTCCGGAGGAATGCGCGGCTCCGGCCCCAGCGCGCCGACCTGCCGTCATCGTCGCCCTCGCCTCCTCCTGAGACCGACGGCGTTTGCTTCTCGTTCACTCCCCTGCAAGCGTTTGCAAGCGGTCGAGGCGAGGCATTTTGAACGCCGCCCTCCATGCATTCCCCCCTTCCATGCCCTCGCCAAACTGCCCCGTCGATATGCCGACGATTCGATAGTCGGGCAATTCAACCGACGCGACGCACTTGCCGTCTTGCAAGACGCCATGCTCGGAGAAATCGAAATCCAAGTTGTCGAACCCTCTCGATCTCCGCTCCTCAGGCAGGTCACTCGCGCGCTCCGGCTCTATATGCAAGTAAAAGCGCGGCTCCGTGTCCGCCTCGACGCAAGGCTCCTTCACGTACGTCAGCGCGCCGTCCGACAGCGACAAGTCGAACGGCGACCCCGGCGATCGGTCATCTCCGTCCGGCGGGCGCTTGAATTCCGTCACCCAGACGTCGCCGAATCTTCTGGTGTATTCGACTGCTCTGAATCCAGCCAGCGGATACTTAGGGAGCGGGAATGACGCGACGCACTTGCCGCCGATCCGCGCTCCATAACCGGGAAAGTGCATACTGTCCAAAATTTCCACGCCGTGGGAACTCCATGCCTCAGGCAGGTCGCTCATGCTCTTCGGGATCAGCCGCGCGGAGAAAATACTCCGCGTCATATCCGTTGGGGAGCACGAGTCTCTGACGTAGGACATGGAGCCGTCTCTGACGTAGACGTAAAACCCTGAATGGACGAGCGCGTAGTCCGCCGATCCGTCCTCGCGGTGGGCGACGCGCCATAACGAACGCCCCGAATCGGAAACGGCCTCATCGTAAATCGCGCTCAAGTCTCCCTTCTCGTAGACGGACGCTATGGCGTTGTTGTAGACCCGCGTTTGGTGGACGGGGCTCTCCCGCCGCGCTCTCGGGGCGCTGTACCAATAGGTGAGAGCGAGCGCCTCGGGGCTCACGGCCGTCGAGGCTCTCCGACGCGCCGACTCGGGCAGAATCCACAAGGTTCGTTCGAGCATAACCGAGCCCCAGTAGAACTCCGTTCCGTTAACGCTCACGGGCGCGGACGGATTCGCGTCGAGGAGCCTCTCCCAAACCTGCCGGACGGGATGGGCCCAGTAGTCCATCGGGTATTGCGTCCGCAGATGCTCCGCAGTCGTCCTGTCCACGAGCATATTGAAATAGACCTGCTCGTTCGGATGAAGAAGCGCCATCGAAATCAGCGTCGCCGACAAGCCAGCTCCTGCCGCGCCTAGCGCCCATGCCCGGAAGCGCCCCCCAAGCGCCCTGACGAGCCAATGAAGGCCATACGCCGCCAACAACGAAATCGGCGCCCACAGAAAGTACATCTGCCGCCATCCGTTGTACATATTCGCGCCCGCGACGACCACCCACAGAACCGGCAGAATGACGCACCCGGCGAGCAGCAGGACGAACCGCGTCCGTCCGTTCCGCGTCGCTCGGCCGATTGACCCCAACCCCCGCGCGAGAATGAACGCTATGCCCGTCGCTCCCAGCAGCGCCGCGAACGGCGGGGCCGTGATTGAGAGCCAGACCGGAAGATACTCGCGCGGGAAATCTTTGCTCTGATACAGCGTTCCGCGGAAAAGTTCATACGGATTCGTCGGGTGGTCGGAGAGGGACGCCCACCACTCTATGACGCGCCCCAGCGGGTCGCTCCATAGATACGGGAGCGCGACATAGGTCGTCAGCGCGCCCGTCAGCGCGAACGCGCCCGCAGCCGCCAAGACGCGCTTGCGCTCCGCCCATCCCTCAGACCGAACCAAATCAACCGCTTGCATCGCAAGAATGCCAACGGGGAGAACAACGCCCATAACGCGAAGGTTCACGAGTATGCCTGCGGCGGCCCCCAGCAAGACGAACGCGGGTATCCTTCCCCTCTTGAACGCGCGATGCGTCAGATAGAGCGCGACAATGAACATTGCGAAAAACGGAATGTCCTTGCTGTTGTAGAACGAATGGCCGTATAGCCGCGGATGCAGGAGAAAGAGCGCCATTGCGAACAGAGCGATGAGGCGGTTGCCGAACAAGCGATAGGAGAGGAGATAAGCGAAGAGGCCGCCGAAGAGAAAGAGCAGGTGTGTGAGCAGATGCCTCGAGATGTGGATGCCGCGCCGATGCTCAATGCCGAACGCGTTCTCAGCAAAGAGGAGGGGCGCCTCGAATACGATGCCGTAGAACTTGTCGTGGCTAAGGGGCAGAGCGTCAGGCTCTCCCCGGATATGCGCGAGGTTCTGCGCCGCCGTTTGGCGCTGGTATGACTCGTCAACTGTGACGCCGTAATCGTCGAGAATCGAAAGCCCCGCGATCAGAAACAGCGCGAGGACGAGCAGCGCGCCCCAGTGAGGCGCCAGCGCCCCGGCGGCGCGGCGGGCGCCGTCCGCCATGACGGGCGGAAAGAATGGGCTGGCTTGGAATGGCGTCATGAGCGTCCGCTTGCGGCTGGGGGATGATACCAGACCCTCGCTCCCTCTTCGCTCATCCCTATATGATACGCGAGAAGGCGCGGCGAGCGCGGACGGCTAGCCGGGAGGGACGAGCCCAACAGCCCCCGTCACGCCGCGCGCAGCGGGTCAATGTCCACGCGCCAGGCCGGAGGGACGCCGACCTTGTCGAGCAGAACGCGCGGCTCCGGCGCGCGGACGACAATTTGCCGCCGCCATGCGTTGCGGACTCGCGGGGGATAGGCGGGCGCGGGGCCGATAACCTCCGCCTCGCTCATGCCCCACTCCCGCGCCGTCCGGCGCAGCAGGCCGGCGAGCCGGTCCGCCTCCCGCGCCGCCGTCCGCTCGTCCGTGTGCGCGATGAGCAGCCGGACGAGTCTGCTGAACGGCGGATTCCGCAACTCGCGGCGCCGCTCCATCTCCTCCGCGTAGAACGCCTCATAATCCTGATCGGCGGCGGCGCGGACGGCGTAATGCTCCGGCGCGTAGGTCTGAATCACCGCATGGCCCGGCCGCGAGCCCCTGCCCGCCCGCCCGGCGACCTGCGTGAGCAGTTGAAACGCCCGCTCAGGAGCCCGGAAGTCCGGCGCGTGCAGCCCGACGTCGGCCAGCGCGACGCCCACGAGGTCGACGGAGGGAACGTCCAGCCCCTTGGCGACCATCTGCGTGCCGACGAGAACGTCCGCCTCTCCCGACGCGAAAACGCGCAGCAGGCGCTCGTGAGCGCGGGCGCCGGACGCCGAGTCGCTGTCCCATCGCAGCACGCGGGCTCCGGGCGCGACGTGGAGCGCCTCGTCCACGAGCGTCTGCGCGCCGAGCCCCAGGTAGCGAATGCGCGCGCTGCGGCAACGGGGGCAGCGGACGGGCGCGCCTCGCGACCCGCCGCAGTGATGGCATCGCAAGCGCCCCGCGCCTCGCCCGTCTTGCGGCGCGTGGTAGGCGAGCGGCGTCGAGCATCGGGCGCACCGCATCGCGTGGCCGCAGTTGCGGCACACGACCGCGCTCGCCGCGCCGCGCCGGTTCAGAAACAGAATCGCCTGTCTCCCCGCCCGCAGCGTCTCCTCCAGACGCTCCCGCAGAAGGCGGCTGAAGACGCTGCGATTGCCGTCGCGCAACTCCTCCCGCATATCGACGACGTCCACCGACGCGAGGCTCGTAGGCGCCCCGGAGCGCTCGATGCGCGACGGCATCTCGATTTTGCCGACGGCGCCTCGCTCGGCGCGCCACGCGGTCACGACGTCCGGCGTCGCGCTGCCGAGAACGACGACCGCCCCCGTGAGCGCGGCGAGGCGCTCTGCGGCGTCGCGGGCGTGATAGCGCGGCTGCGCGTCCTCTTGCTTGTACGTCCACTCGTGCTCCTCGTCCAGAACGATCAGCCCCAGGTTGTCCATAGGGGCGAAGAGCGCGCTGCGCGCCCCGATCACGACGCCGCGCTCGCCCCGCAGGACGCGCCGCCACTCGTCGCGCTGCCGGCCGGGAGGCAGCCCGCTGTGCAGCAGCCCGACCTTCCCCGGAAAGCGCTCCTCGAAACGCTGCGTCATTTGCGGCGTGAGCGCCGTCTCCGGAACGAGGGCTATGGCGCGCTTCCCCTGCGCGAGGCAATGCGCGATGACCTGCAGGTACACCTCCGTCTTGCCGCTCCCCGTCGCGCCATGCAGCAAGTAGACGCGCGGCGCGACGGACGGGTCGTCCATCGCGCGCTCGATCGCGGCGAGCGCGGCCTGCTGATCGGGCGTCGGCAGCAACGGCGAGGGATTCGCCGCCGGGTTCGCTACGACCGCCGCCAGCCCCTCTTTGACGATGCGCGCCGGAAGCGCCCATCCGAACCGCTTGCGCGCGTCCGCCGCGTCCAACCCGTCGGGGAAGCGCGCCAGTTCCCGCAAGAGCGCCGCCTGACGCGGAGCGCGAGGCCGCTCCTTTGCGCGGGCGCGCAGGTCGGACGCGGACGCCGCGGGGACGAGCAGCGGCTTCCCCAACGCGGCCTTCGGAGCGGAGGGGCGCCTGCGGATGGGCGGCGGCTTGACCTCCGGCTCCTCCGTCCACTCGCGGACGAGTTTCGCCTCGATCAGCGCGCGGGCGGCGTTCGCGATCCACGGGCCGAGCGAGGCCGCGAGCGCGGCGGCGCGATGCCTGCCCGGGTTCGCTATGAGATGCTCGAGCAGCCGACGCGCCCCTTTCGGAAGGCGCTCATCCGCGTCAGGCGGAGCGTCGTCCGCCGCTTGGAGATAGCGCCGCCCGCCGCCGCGAACGCCGGGCGGCAGCATTAGCGCGAGCGCCTCGAACGGGGACGCGCTGTAGTAATCCGCGATCCACATCCCCAGCGCGACGCGCTCCGGCGACAGCAGCGGCTCATCGTCCAAAAGCGACGCGATTTCGCGGGTGTAGTCAACGTTCGGAACGTCGCGCAGGCCGGTCACGACGCCGCGCAGCGTTCGGCGACCGAAGGGAACGCGGACGAGATGCCCCGGGCGGACGCTCAGATGAGGCGGAACGGCGTAGGTGAACGTGTCGCCGGGCTTGCCGGTGAGAGCGTCCACGACGACGTCGGCGTAGCGGGGCGCGCCGTCCGCGCCGTCCGCCGCCCTCGACTCCGCCGCGCCGCCGTCCGTCGTGCTCAAGATCGCGCCTCGGCGGGGAGTATAGCAACGCGCAGGGCGCAGGCGCGTGTACGCGCTCAGACACGTATGAGACTGGCGGAAAGATGAAAGAGGGGCCATCCTTTAGGCGAATCACACCCCAAAGGAGGCCCCATGCAGACAACCGCGCTGCCTATCCCATTCTACCACGCCGCCAGCAACAGCACGCCGGAGGTCAGCCAAACCGCCGCCGACCGGCTGAAGTTGCTGGAGCAGTGGCGCGCCATTCGCGCCGAAGGCGCAACCGCGTTTGAGGAGGCCTGCAGGGAGCGCGGCGTCTTGCTGTTCGTGCTCCCGCCGCATTCGCCGAAGTTGAACGGCTACGCGGGCGCCGGACGCATGTCGAGGAGTTCTACAACTTCTACGATGGGGAGTTGACGATGGGGCCGCTGAACCGTGCGCTGCGGGAATGGGAGGCGTTCTACAACGCCCGGCGCCCGCGTCAGTCACGGCTGTTGAATCCAGTGGAGTATCTTACGCAATGGCCGCTTGGAGGAGGCGCCCTAGCTCCCCGCTGTCTCATATGCGCCGAATGAGCGCCCGCGCTTGCCCTAAGCCCCTTGCGCGGCCTATCCTTGCGCCCGGCGGCGCCCCCGGCGCCCCGCCCGACTGGGCGCAGCGAAAGGAGAGGCGGACGATGACGACGGCGACGGCGACGCTCTGCATTGACGCGGACGGCCACGTGCGCGACACGGACGAGGACGTCCGCCCCTACATAAGTCCGCCCTACAACGAGCGCCCCCGGCTCAGCGGCGGCGTCGCGCGCGACGGATTCGACAACACGCTCGGCAACAGGCTCGGAACCCGCGAGGTGGACGTGGACGTCTGGCTCGACGCGCTGGAGCGCGGCGGGCTCGCCGCATCCGTCCTCTACCCCACCGGAAGCCTCGCCTGCGGATGGCTCCGCGAGCCCGGCTTCGCCGCCGCCCGCGCCTCCGCCTACAACGACTGGCTCTCCGACGCCTACCTCAAGGCCGACTCCCGATTCAAGGGCGTCGCCCTCCTTCCCGTTCAGGATCCGCCCGCCGCCGCCGCCGAACTGCGCCGCGCCGTAACCGACTTGGGCATGGTCGGCGGAATGCTCCCGGAAGGGCCCCACCTCTTCGGCAAGCCGGAGTTCGACGTCCTCTACGAAGAGGCGCAACGGCTCGGCGTCCCCCTCGCGGCGCACGGCAGCGGACGCCTAACCGGCCTCTACGACGAGTTCCTCTTCGACAACCTCTCGCAGGTTCACTCGCTCGGCCACGCCTTCACGCAGATGAAGCAATTCGTCAGCATCATCCTCTCCGGCGTTCCCGAAAAGTTCCCGGAACTCAAACTCGCCTTCCTCGAGGCGGGCTGCGGCTGGGCCGTCTATCTGCTCGACAGGATGGACGAGCGCTGGCATTTGCGCGGGCGGGAGGACGCGCCGACCCTTACGAAATCCCCCAGCGAGTATCTCGCATCCGGCAATATCTTCATCTCCTGCGAGGCGGACGAGCGGATGCTGCCGGAGACGCTGCGCGTCCTCGGCGAGGACGTCGTCGTGTTCGCGTCCGACTTCCCCCACTGGGACGCGGAGTTCCCGGAGAACATCCGGCGCCTGCTTGCCCGCGAAGACCTAACGCCCGCGCAGCGCGAAAAAGTCTCCGGACTGAACGCGCAACGCCTCTACGGGCTCGCGTGAGCGCCGTGTACGGCCTCGAGGGAAAGGTCGCGCTGGTGACGGGCGCGGGCGGCGAGCGCGGATTCGGGCGCGCAATTGCCAACCGCCTCGCCCGCGAAGGCGCCGGCGTCGCCGTGAACGACGTCGAGCCGAATCCCTACGGCGGCGCGGGAGGCTGGGGCGGCCTCGAGGCCGTCGCGGGCGAGATAGCGGCGGCGGGGCGCGAGGCGCTCGCGCTCGTCGGCGACGTCGCCAACGCCGACGACGTCGAGCGGATGACGCGGGAGACGATCGCCCGGTTCGGGCGGCTGGACGTCCTCGTCTGCAACGCGGGGTCGCGCCCCGGCCCCGACCGCGTTCCGCTGGTCGATCTCGCGGAAGAGGCGTTCGACGAAGTGCAGCGCGTCAACGTTCGCGGAACGTTCCTCTGCGCGCGGGCGGCGGCGCGCCATATGATCGAGCGCGGCGGCGGCGGCAAGATCATCATCATCGCCTCCACCGCCGGCAAGCGCGGGATGCCCCGGTACGCCGCCTACGCGGCCTCCAAGTTCGCGCTCGTGGGCTTCACGCAGTCCGTCGCGCACGAACTGGGGCCGCATAAAGTGAACGTCAACGCGATCTGCCCCGGCCTCGCCGAAACGGAGCGCGTCGCCTTCATCGCCGACGCCGTCCGCGACGCGAGCGAAACCGACGAGGCGCACCTCCGCCGGATGGTCGCCGAGCGCGCTGCCGCCAACCCGATGGGGCGCATTACGGAAACGGAGGACGTCGCGCGAATGGCCGCGTTCCTCGCCTCGTCCGAATCCGACTACCTCACGGGCCTCGCCGTCTCCGTCTCCGGCGGCGACGTTATGCACTAGCGGGAGGCCTCCACCGCCAACGAGGGCCTCCACCGCCGTCATTCCCGCATAGGCGGTAGTGACGGACATGGGGAGGGGGGCGGGGTTAGGGGAGGGAGGCGATGTCGGCGAGGGTTTCGGCGTGCTGGTCGAGGTCGAAGACGGGGTTGAGGAGGATTTCGCTGAGGCCGAGTTCGGCCCACTGGTGCAGGAGTTCGGCGATTTTGGCGCGGCTGCCCCAGACGGCGGCGCGCTCGGCGTTGTCGGCGTTGCCGTAGTAGTAGGCGAACCAGTCGCGCAGGCGGCGGAGGGCACGGGGCTCGTCGTCGTCAACGGCGAGGTAGAGGCGCTTGGAGATGGGGAAGGAGGCGGGATCGCGTCCGGCGTCGGCGAGGAGGGAGCGGACGAGGGCGACTTTGCGGGGGAAGTCGTCGAGGGGGGATGAGCCGGCGCCCATCCAGCCGTCGGCGTGGCGGACGCTGCGGGCGAGGGCGGCGTCGGCGTTGGCGCCGAAGATGATGGGCGGGTGTGGCTTTTGGAGGGGTTTGGGCTCGATGTTGGCGCCCGCGAGTTCGTAGAAGGCGCCCGCGAAGCCGGCGGGGGAGTTCGTCCAGAGGGCGCGGATGGCTTGGACTTGCTCGACGAAGCGGCTGACGCGGCGCTCGGGATGGACGCCGTACATTGGGAGTTCGGCGGCGTTGGCGCCGAGTCCGACGCCGAGGACGAGGCGCCCGCCGCTGAGTTGGTCTATGTCGGCGGCGTGCTTGGCGAGGATGAGGGGGTTGTGGCGGGGGAGGACGAGGACGGAGACGCCGATGCGGGCGCGGGTCGTTTGGCCGGCGAGCCAGGCGAGGAAGGTGAGGGGGTGGAGGGCGGTCGGGGAGCCCGCGACGCGCTCTTGCGTCCAGAGGGATGCGTAGCCGAGCGCTTCGGCGCGGCGGGCGAAGGCGGCGGCGTAGGGGGCGTCGACTTGGCCGTCGGGGAAGATGTGGGGGGCGGCGATGCCGATGTTCATTTGGTCAGCGATGGCCATTGGGTTCGCTCCTGCGGGGCGGGGCGCCGGGGGCGCCTTGCTTAAAGGGCTGCATCATTTTGCACCATTCTGCCCCATTTACTCCTAGCGCCTGGCTCGAAATGAGGCGCCGGTGGGGCGTTTTGGGGCTGAAATGGGGCTGGATGGAGCGCCCCCCTGCGGGCGCGGGGCCTGTCCGACGGATGCTTGCGGGGCGCTCATAGGGGCAAGTTTAGGGGTCGGGGGCGCGACGGCGCAAGGGGCGGATGGCAAAGGGGGGTAGGGGGCGCTTTCGCGCCCCGACTCCAGTACCCTCTCCCGCCGCGTTCGCGGCGTCCTCTCCCCTTATAGGGAGAGGGGGAATTCGGCGCTGGGGCGCCTCAAGTGGGGCGAGATTTCCGCCTACGCGGGAATGACGTGGCCCCGGGGATGCGTGGAGGGGCAGGGCGCGAACGCGCCCCGCCCCTTCTCATTCGCCCGCCTCGACTCCAGTACCCTCTCCCGCCGCGTTTGCGGCGTCCTCTCCCCTTGTAGGGAGAGGGGATGTCGGCGCTTGCGCGCCTCTGGATTCCGGCCTACGCCGGAATGACGGTATGTTATGCAAAGGTCTCTATAGAGGGAGTGGGGATGCGGAGCGCAAGCGCCACAGACGGGGCGCAGCCCCGTCTCCCTTTGATCCCCGGGGCCACGTCATTCCCGCGAAAGCGGGAACCTACCCGACCTCCCGACTGCAGCACCCTCTCCCGCCGCATTCGCGGCGTCCTCTCCCCTTGTAGGGAGAGGTGGATGTGGGGGCGCCGTCGCGCATAAGTTGCAGGAGATCGCCAAGCGGCGCGGGTGGGGCTGGTCGAGCCATGACGGCTTCCGCCGCCTCGCCAATCATCTCCGCAAGGCGTCGGGCGACCCCGACTTGATGACGCGGTTCAACGCGGCGGAGGCGTTCCACGTCAACTTCCACCAGGACGCCCGCGACTTGGACGAGTTGCAGGACGGGCTGGACAACGCCAAGTCTCTGATCGGCCTCTTGGAGGAGGCCAACGCGACGGACAAGTCCGCCGGGATTCCCCACGGGCTGAAGCGCCGCGTCTCCGCGACGGGGATCAGGCGCCTGCGCTATCCGCGAGGGAGAAGAGCGCGAAGTTCGCCGGGCGGGTCGTAGGGGTCGGGGGCGCGGCGGCGCAAGGGGCGGATGGCAGGGGAGGGAGGGTTGAATCCGTCGGGCGTTCGGTATAGACTCCCCGCACCTTACGCGGGACGGGCGCACGTGGTCATAGCGGAGCGGACGGCTACATTAGGCAAACGCACAAGCGCGCTAGGCGGCGGGCAGGACGAGCCGTCCGCGCCCGAAGGCCGCTTGGTGACTACCTCCGAGGCGAGCAAGTGGGCGTCCGACCGCGTGGGCTACAAGGTCACTCCCTCCAACATCACCTATCTGGTGAATTACGGCTTGGTTCCGAGGGCGAGCGAGAACGGGCGCGGCCTGAAAGTGCGCTTGGACGACCTCGAGCGGTACTACGAATCCCGCAACGGCCGCCGCGAAAGCGCCTACAAGAGCGAACTCGGGAGCGACCTCAACTGGCGGCTGTCGTTCGAGGAGCACAAAGAGGCCGAGACGACGAAGCACGTCCACCGGCTCCACCCGTACAAGGGGAAGTTCATCCCGCAACTGGTCGAGTACTTCATCGACCCGCACGTGGACGAGTTCAAGACCGAGGTCTGCTTCCGCCCCGGGGACATCATCCTAGACCCCTTCTGCGGGAGCGGAACCACGCTCGTTCAGGCGAACGAGTTGGGCATGCACGCGGTCGGCGTCGACGTGTCGCTGTTCAACTCCATGATCAGCAACTTGAAACTCGCCGACGTTGACCTGGAGGATCTGGAGAACGCGATATACACCATAGAGAACTGCATCGCGTCGGACTTGTCAGGAAGGAGAGCGCGCGAATTCGAAGAGGATTTGCTCGAAGCGCTCAAGGAGTTCAATTGCGCTTATTTCCCGCGCAAAGAGTTCCGCTACCAAGTTCGCACCGGGCAGATTGACGAAGATGCTTACGCGAGCGCGAAAGCGGTCTTGTTCAGGCCGGTCTACGAGGCTTTGCTGGAGAAGCACGGCGTGAGCAACACGATAAGCGTCTGCAACGACGCTTTCATGGACAACTGGTATCTGGACTCAGTCCGCAGCGAGATAGAGAGCGCGAAGCGGTACATAGAAGATCACCGCGACCCGCTTGTCCGCGACATGCTGCGGCTGATTCTGAGCCGGGCGGTGCGGTCGTCGCGCGCGACGACGCACTCGGATTTGGCCACGCTCATCCGCCCCGTGACGGAGACTTACTACTGCGCCAAGCACAGCCAGGTCTGCAAGCCGCTGTTCTCGATGCTGGGCTGGTGGCGGCGCTACGCTAAGGACACGATCAAACGGCTCGCGGAATTCGAGCGCTTGCGAACGTCTACGAGGCAGGTTTGCCTCGTGGGGGATTCGCGGGAGATAGACCTGTTCGGAGGGCTTAAGGCCGCCGACCGGCAGTTCGGCGCGCTTGCGCGGGAGCGCAAAATTCAGGGGATATTCTCCAGCCCGCCCTACGTGGGCATGATTGACTATCACGAGCAGCACGCCTACGCCTACGAACTGTTCGGGCTGCCCCGCAACGACGAGGCGGAGATTGGGCCAATGCGGTCGGGCAAGAGCCGGCAGGCGCAAGCGTCCTACGTGGACGGCATCGCAGGCGTGCTGCGGAACTGCCAGCGGTTTATGGCGGACGACTGCGACGTGTTCCTCGTTGCGAACGACAAGTTCGGGTTGTACCCGCGCATCGCAGAAATGTCGGAAATGAAGATCGTGAAGGAGTACAAGCGCCCCGTGCTCAACAGGGCGGAAGGGGACAAAGGCGCGTACTGCGAGTCCATATTCCACATGCGGCGCAAGAGGTTGCTCTGATGTTCGCCGCCGCCGCAGTCCAGCGCGTCATTACGGACGCCTTGCGCCGGAAGATGGAAGGGTACAACCCAGAATCGTCGCACATGCCGTTCCACACGCGGCTCTTGGGCAAGGACAGGATGGCCTTGTTCTCCTTCATCCACTCGCTGAACACGAACTTCGGCACGGCCATATTCGAGCAAGTCGCTCTCGAAATCGCTTCGGGGCGGTTCGAAGAGGCTGAGAGGCAGAGGGTCGTTGGCCTCGAAATCTCGACGGAGGCGCAAGAGGCAATCACGGGGATCGTCAACCGCTTGGCGGATGGGTCAGGGGAACCTAACGACCTCGCCGAAGTCGGAGAGATCCGCCGTTGCGCTCAGTCAGGCGGGGTTGTGGCCAAGAAGATGCGGAACGCCGACCTCTTCCTCGCCAACGAGGGCGAAGTCGTGCTCGTGGAGTTGAAGACGGCCAAGCCTAACGTTGACGGATTCGAGAAGGTCAAGCAGAACCTGCTCGAGTGGGTTGCGGCGACTCTCCATAAGAACCCGCAAACCGACGTGCGTGTGGTCGTCGCCATCCCGTACAACCCTTATGAGCCGCAGCCCTACAAGAGGTGGACGCTCAAGGGAATGCTAGACATTGAGAACCAGAGGCAACTCATGGTTGGGAACGAGTTCTGGGACTTCCTCGCGGGAGAGGCGATATACGACAGGCTGCTTGACTGCTTCGAGCAGGTCGGCGTCGCCATGCGCGAGGAGATCGACGACTACTTCAAGCGTTTTCTGATCAAGTGACGCTTGGCGAAGGAGCATCATGGTCGATAAGAACGCAATCGCCGCTCAGATAAACGCCATCATTCAGATCGGCCTTGAGCGGAGCATGATGATCGTGGACGCTTTCGAAAGCGTGTTCGTCAACAAGGTCTCCGAGAAATTGGCTAGCATGACCATGAAGGAGTTGGTTAAGCGGAAGAATCCGTACCTCTACAGGGCGACGGGCGTCGAAACATGCGATGAGTATGTCCAGAGAGCGTTCAGCGAGTATATCGCGGGAATGCGCGGGAACTTCTTCGGGCTGTTCTTCGAAAGCGTCGCGCAGATTCTGTCCGGCGGGACTAAGCCCGATGGGACAGGCGAGATAGACCTGGAGGTGCAGAAGGACGGCGAGATGCTCCTGTACGTCATCAAGTCGGGAGCGTCGGGGCACAACGCATCCAGTCTGAAGAAGGCGTTGGACGACTTGAGCGCGGTCTCCGGCAGTTTCGAAGCCAGAAACATTAGAGCGCACAAGAACATAGCGTATGCCTATGGCCGCCGCGGGGAGCACGTTGATGACGGCGTCCGTAAGATGGCGAGCAAGGATTTCTGGGCGGAGATGAGCGGGGACGCGGATTTCTACGTCAAACTTCTCGACGTGGCCGCCGCGTTGTCGCCAATGTTCCAAGCGGATATGGAATCTCCCTATGAGCGCCTGCTGGCGGAGGCGCACGAGTTGTTTTGCGAGGGGGACGCCATCCGCTGGGATAAGGTGATTCGCCTGGTTTCGGGCTAGCGACGCTCGTGGCTAGCGCCCTGATCGTATGCGCTCCCTGATGAGGTCGCAGTAGCCCGGGTTTATCTCTACGCCAACGCCGTGGCGGGCTAGTTGGCGCGCAGCCAGCAGGGTCGTGCCGGAGCCCGCGAACGGGTCGAGCACGACGTCCAGCGGATCCGTGAATAGGCGGATGAACCAATCGGGGAGGGACGCGGGGAACACCGCCGGGTGGTTCTTGTGTCCGCATTCCGCCGCCATATGCAGGACGTTCGTAGGGTAGGCCCAGTCGCGGCCTTCCCAGTTGGCGATGCGCCTGCCGAAGCCGCTGCCGGTCGAGGAAGGCTTGCGGACGCGGTCGTTGTCCGACATATTGGCGAGGCGCGGCTTTCTCCAGTCGCCGGCCGGCGCCATCACCGCGTCCTGATTCATTTTGAATTTTTTGGACGCGGTGAAATGCAGCAGGCGCTCCCACGAGTCGCGGAAGCGGTTCGGCCATTTTCCGGGCACGGCGTTCTTCTTATGCCAGACGTACTCCTCGACCCAGAGCCAGCCCTGCTTCCTGAGGGCGAGGATGAGTTCGAGCACGTAGGTATGGCGCTCGCCGTTCACCGCCTTCTCTTTGATGTTCAGCACGAACGACCCGGCGGGCTTGAGGCAGTTCCGCATCGCTTCGGCGCGGGGCAGGAACCACTCCACGTAGTCGTCGGGGCGGACGCCGCCGTAAGCGCTCTTCCGCTGGTCGGCGTAGGGAGGCGAGGTGAAGATGAGGTCGACGGACTGCGGCGCGACGTCGTTCCGCAGGACGTCGAGGCAATCGCCCTCGAGGATTCGTGGGACGGGGCTAATGGCGTATGCGGGCGGCTCTTCGATGGCTATCGCTCCTCGGACTCCCCGCATCAGCGGACGGCGCGGGGAGTCGCGAGGGGACCCTTGACGGGACCTCCCGCCCAGGTCAATGGCCTGCTGTCATGGCGCTGCGCGGGGGGGGGGATGGGGTAGGGGGTTCGCGGGTGGGGGCGGCGATGGGGGTAGGCTCCCGCGTTCGCGGACAGGGCGGCGATGGGGTAGGTTCCCGCTTTTGCGGGAATGACGAGGCGCCCGGGGATATATGGAGACGGGGCTTCGCCCCGTCATGGCGCTGGCGCGCCGAATGGATTCCTGCCTACGCAGGAATGACGGTCGTGGGTGAGCGGGAATGACGACCATGAGGGCGAGCGTGACGATTAAGGAAGGGCGGAATGGATGTCAGCGAGCGCGAGCGAGCGCCGGCGATACGCCCAAGACGGGGCGCTTGCGCGCCCCGTCTCCCCATTCTCCCGCGCCCTCGTCATTCCCGCGAAAGCGGGAACTTACTGGAGGAACGTCCGTGCCCCGTCTGCAGTACCCTCTCCCGCCGCGTTCGCGGCGTCCTCTCCCCTTGTAGGGAGAGGGGGGATTGGGCGCTTGCGGCGCCGCAAATGGGGGCGAGATTCCCGCCTACGCGGGAATGACGGTCATGGGCACTGCGCGTCAGAGACGAGTATGGCAAACTAGCGGGCAAGCCAACTAGCGGCAAGCAAAGCAGGAGCAAGCGCAATGCAAACCCCGATCAGATGCGTCTTTATGCGCGGCGGCACCTCGCGAGGGCCCTTCTTCCTCGCGTCCGATCTGCCGGACGACCCGGAGACGCGAGACAAGGCGCTCCTCGCCGTGATGGGCTCCCCCGACGACCGCCAGATAGACGGACTCGGCGGCGCCGACCCCCTCACGAGCAAAGTCGCCATCGTCGGGCCGCCCACCCGCGCCGACTGCGACGTCGACTACCTCTTCGCGCAGGTCGTCGTCAACGAGGCCGTCGTCGACGTCAGCCCCAACTGCGGCAATATGCTCGCCGGCGTCGGCCCCTTCGCCATCGAGCACGGCCTCGTCACCGCCGCCGACGGCGAAACCGAAGTCCGCATCCATATGGTCAACTCCGGCGACAAGGCGGTCGCCCGCATCCTCACGCCCGGCGGGCGCGTCGAGTACCAGGGCGCCGCCCGCATAGACGGCGTGCCCGGCTCCGCCGCCCCGATAATGATCGACGTCGAGGACGCCGCCGGCTCCTTCTGCGGCGCCCTCTTTCCGACGGGCAACCGCGCCGACCTCATCGACGGCGTCGAGTGCTCCCTTATGGACAACGGCATGCCCGTCGTCGCTATGCGCGCCGCCGACCTCGGGCGAACCGGCTACGAGACGCGCGACGAACTCAACGCCGACGCCGACCTCAAGGAGCGGATAGAGCGCATCCGCCTGCAGGCCGGCCGTCTGATGAACCTCGGCGACGCAACGGACAACGTCGTCCCCAAAATGTTCCTCCTCGCCCCGCCCGTCAACGGCGGCGCCGTCTGCACGCGCTCCTACATTCCGAAGGTCGCGCACGCCTCCATCGGCGTCCTCGCGGCGGTCACCGTGGCGACGGCGGCGGTCTTCCCCGGAACGACGGCCTACGGCTGCGCCGTCCGCCCGGAAGGCCGCCGCAAACTGATGGAGTTGGAGCACCCCACCGGCAGTTTCGCCGTCGAGTTGGAAGTGAGCGGCGACGACGGCGACCCCTGCGTCGAGCGCGCCGCCCTCCTCCGCACCGCGCGCAAACTGATGGAGGGCGAGGTGTTCGTCCCCTCCGAAATCTGGGCGGGCAAGACCGCCCTCGCGGGAGCAATGGCGTAATGGCGGAGCGCGAAATCAAAACCATCCCCGGCCCCGACCCCAACCCCAAGAAGCCCGACGTCCAACTCCCGGCGGGCGCATGCGACGCCCATTGCCACGTCTTCGGCCCCGGCGCCGTCTTCCCGTATCACCCCAACCGCGCCTACACGCCGCCCGACGCGCCCAAAGAGGCGCTCAAGGCGCTCCACGACCATCTCGGCGTCGAGCGCGCCGTCATCGTTCACGCCAGTTGCCACGGCGTCTATATGGACGCGACGCTCGACGCCATCGCCTCGTCCGGCGGCGCCTATATGGGAACCTCCATCGTCGAGCCCGACGTGACCGACGCCGACCTCCGCCGCTATCACGAAGGCGGCATTCGCGCCGTCCGCTTCAACTTCGTCCGCCATCTGGAGAGCGTGCCGGAGCCCGCCGTCGTGAAACGCATGGCCGACCGCGCCGCCGAAATGGGCTGGCACCTCGTCGTCCATCTCGACGCGGAGGACATCGGCGAACTCTCGTCGCTCCTGCTCGGCCTCCCCGTCCCCTTCGTCATAGACCACATGGCGCGCGTCAAGGCCGGCGACGGTTTGGAGCAGCCGCCCTTCCGCGAGTTGCTCCGCCTGATGGAGCGCCCCAACGCCTGGGTGAAGATCTGCGGCGGCGAGCGCATCTCGTCCGAAGGCCCCCCCTTCTCCGACGCCGTTCCCTACGCCCAAGCGCTCATCGCCGCCGCCCCCGACCGGGTCCTCTGGGGCACGGACTACCCGCATCCCAATGTCCGCTCGATGCCCAACGACGGCCAACTCGTCGACCTCTTCGGCCTCTACGCCCCCGACCCCGCCGTCCAAAAGCGCATCCTCGTCGACAACCCGGACATCCTCTACTTCGGCGCGGCGTAGGTAGAGGCGCCCTACCCGTCCGCCCTTGCCGTCGTTCTGTCGTCCCCGCGCCGTTATTCTTGCCTACGCGGGAATGACGATAGGCAATGCGAGGTACTCCCCAATGACACCCCGCCCGTGGCTGGAACTGCAGATCCGCGTCCCCTTCGAGTTCGTGGAGCCCGTCGCGGAACTCTTCCGGCGCTACGGCAAGGGCGGCGTCGCCATCGAGGAGGCGGGCGGCTGGAACCCCGACGAGGGCGAGTCGCCGCCGCCGCGTCAGAGCGCGATCATCCGCGCCTATATGCCGCAAACCGCGGCCTACCGCCGCAACCGCGAACTCGTCCACATCGGCTTGCAACTCGTCGGCAAACTCACGGACCTCCCGCCGCTGGAGGAGCGCGAGATTCAGGAGCGCGAGTGGGAGGAGGCGTGGAAGGCGCACTTCACCCCCCTGCGCGTCGGCGAGCGCCTGCTCGTGCAACCCACATGGCTGCGCGGCGAGGCCGGCCCGGACGACGTCGTCATCGAGATCGACCCGGGCCTCGCGTTCGGCACGGGCCACCATCCGACGACGAACCGGACGCTCGCCTGCATGGAGCGCCTGCTGCGCCCCGGCGACGCCGTGCTCGACGTCGGCGCCGGCTCCGGCGTGCTGAGCATCGGCGCGGCGAAACTGGGGGCGACGCGCGTTCTCGGCGTCGAGATCGACCGCGTCGCGCTCAAAGCGGGGCGCGCCAACGTCCGCGCCAACGGCGTGTCGGGGCGCGTCCGCCTCTACGCCGGAACGCTCCCCAACGAGCGCGTCCCTCCCGGATGGGCGAGCCTCGTTCTCGCCAACGTCAACTCCGTCGCGCTGGCCAACCTTGCGCCGGAGTTGCGTCGCGCAATGGCCGACGGCGGACGGCTCGTCGCCTCGGGGATTCTGCAAGAGCGGCGCGGGCAGGTCGCGGACGCTTTCGCGGCGGCGGCGCTCGCCATTCTCGAGGAGCATCGCGACGACGATTGGGTCACGCTCGTATGCGGGGCGGCGGAAGCGGAGCGCTAGCGCCCCCTCTTGCTCCCGTTCGGCGTACAATCGCCCTAGCCGGCGGCGCCCAACGGGCGAAGCGAAGGCGAGAGAGAGGAGGCGCGATGATCTCGTTCACGGAGCGCTACGAGCCCTGGAGCCTGACGCCCTACGAAAAGTGGGTCGCGGACGAAGGGCTCAAGGTGCACACGCAGCAGTTGGTGGAGGACGTCCGCGCCGTGGAGGTGGAGCCGTGGGCGCGGACGGGAACGAGCGCCGCCCTCCTCGACCTGACCGCCGACCCCCTGGACGGCGCGCTCGTCAACAACCAGGGGACGATCCGGTTCGTGTGCGAAATCCCGCCCGGGGGAACCTTCAAGGCGGAGCGCCATATGTACGAGGAGATCTTCTTCGTGGTCAAGGGGCGCGGCGCCACGGCGGTCTGGAACGAGGGGCAGCCGAGGCTTGCGTTCGAATGGCGAGAGGGGAGCGTGTTCTCCATTCCGCTCAACGCCTGGCACGAACTCTACAACGCGAGCGGCGAGGAGACCGTCCGCCTCTATGGGGCCACCAACGCGCCGACGGCGTTCAACCTCTACGGCAGCCCCGAACTCGTCTTCGACTGCCCGATGACGTTCCCCGACAGGTTCGACCCGTCGGACGAGTTGTACTTCAGCGGCAAGGCGTCCAAGATCGAGAGCCGCTTTATGGAGACGAACTTCATCCCGAACGTCCACGGCGTGGAACTGGACAGGTGGAAGGCGCGCGGGCCGGGCGCGAATATGATGATCAATATGGCGAACGGCCACTTCATTTGCCACCTGTCGGAGTTCCCCGCCGGAACCTACAAGAAGGCGCACACCGGCGAGGCCAACCGCAAGCGCGCCGGGCTCGTCTCCGACGTCGCCTACCTCTTCCTCAGCGGCGAAGGCTACGACTTGCAATGGCCGGAGGGCGTCTACCCCGCGCCGGGAACGGAGCGCGAGCAGTTGGACTACAAGGCGTGGACGCTGATGTCGCCGGGAACGGGCTATCACCAGCACTTCAACTGCAGCGCCGAGCCGATCCGCTACCTCGTGCTGCGCTACGGCAACCCCCGCTACGCGGGCTACGTCGGCTCGCGCTTCAAGGAGACGGGCGGCCCCCAGGTGCAATTCGCCGACGAGGACCCGGCCGTCCGCGCCCTCTTCGAGGCGGAACTGGCCAAGCGCGGCGCCGCCTCGCATATGGAAGGCTACACGGACGAGCCGTAAGGCGCGCCCCCATGACCGTCATTCCCGTGTAGGCGGGAACCCCGCCCCTTGGCAGCGAATTTGGGGAAAATAGCGCGGAACCCCCTGCGAATGAGGTTCACAGGCGAAGAGGCTACTAGTAAGATAGCGGCGCTATTAGGAGGTGGGAGTGAGCAAGGCGGCGACCGCGACTCCGTCGATAGCGTTCCCCTACCGCAGGGCGCGTCACGCGGCTCTGCCGCACGTGGTCAAATTCTCCGGAGGACGCTCCTCGGCGACGCTCGCCTTTATGCTGGCGGAGGCGGGGCTGTTGCGCCCTGAGCGGGGCGATGTCATACTGTTCGCCAACACCTCTGCCGAGCATCCCGCCACCTACGAGTTCGCCGCCGAGTGCAAGCGGCGCTTGGAGCGGGAGTTCGGGCTGCCGTCATTCTGGTACGAGTTCTGCACGGTGGAAAACGCCTCTCGCGGGGAATACGCCCGCAGACTCTCCTACAGGCTGGTGAAGCCTGTGCCGGTTGAGGAAGACCCCAACGGCTACCGCTCCCGCGGCGAAGTGTTCGAGGAGATGCTCTCCTATCAGGGCATGCTCCCCAACCCGCATTCCCGCTCCTGCACGGCCAAACTCAAGTTGTACCCGTCGCACCTGCTGCTTGCGGAGTGGCTTGGCGTGGGGCCTGGACCGGCGCACGCCGGACACTACGCCAACCGGTCATTCGTCACGCCGCAAAGCGCGGCGGAGCGGCACCTCGCGAACGGAGGCATGTCCTCAGCGACGTCTTACGCCGAGCGGGTCGAGTTTATGACCGCTCAGCCTCCCGCTCGGCCTCCCCAGTTGTGGAGGGACTACACGGATGCCCCAATCGAGCGCGGCGACGTGAACTCGCCGAACCGCCCCGCTGAGATGTGGGGCAAACACGCCGCCGAATTCGTCGCCCTGCTGGGCCTGCGAGCCGACGAACGCCGGCGGATTGACCGAGTGCTGTCGCGGACGCTCCTAGCGGAAGGGGCGGGCGGCAGGCTATGCTCCATCCGCACTCAGCCCCCGGGGGAGCGCCCCTACTTCCCCCTTGACGACGCGGGCATAACAGCCGATGATGTGGCGGCGTTCTGGCGGGGGCAAGCCTTCGACTTGCAGGCTCCGCCAAGCGGGGGCAACTGCGTGTTCTGCTTTATGAAAGGCACAGAGGCTTTGCGGCAAGCCGGGCAGGAAAACGACCCGCAACGAGTGGTCGGCGCTCCGTCCGACATTGCTTGGTGGGCGGACGTCGAGCGGCGCTATCGGCGCGAGGCCCCGGCCCGCAACGGCGATGGCGTCTCTAAGTTCGGCTTCTTGGGCGTCGCTGGCCCATCCTTCGCGGAGGTTGCAAGCGGAACCGTTGCGCGGCGTTCGCGCTACGCCACCGGCACGGTCGCTTGCGACTGCACGGACTAGCATGCCCAGCGACCTCAGGTTCCCCCCGACTTACGAAGCGCGAGGCTTCTCAACGCACGCCACTACCCAACACGCGGGGAACCCGGAGCCAATCGTGCGCGAGTTGCTCCAAAACGGCTTGGACGCCGCCAAGGAAGCGGACAGAGGAACGCAGGACAACCCGGCGGAGGTCGTGTTCGTTATCAGCGAGCGCCCCAAGAGCGACCTGCCGGGTCTCGATGCCTACGAGCGCGCTTTCAGGGCAGCGGAGGAACTGCGCCGCGAACGGCAAGGCGGGAACTTGAGCGCCGACGAGAAGAGGGTGATCGAGCGTATCAATGGCGCGCTCAGCGCGAACAAGATCCGGTTCCTCTTCTGCCGGGACAACGGAGTCGGGCTAGGCGACATAGAGTGCGTCCTGTTCGAAGGCAACACGTCGAAAGGTTCGAGCGGCGGGGGTTCCTTCGGCGTCGGACACATGACGGCATTCGCCGCGTCCGATTTGCGTTACATCCTCTACGCGGGCCGCGCTTCCGCCGCGAGCACCGCAGGCGGGCATGCCATACTCGCCGCCTACGCCGAAGGCGGTACGTTGAAGTCCGCCGACGGGTACTACACCCGAGACGACGACCTGTTCTCCTTGGACGACAGCCGGTACCAGGCGGACCCTCCGTCCCTGCTCCAGCAGCAAATAGATCAGGTCGGCTCCACCGGGACCGTCGTGTGCATCACGGGATTCAACAACTTTCGCGACGAAGAAGACCCGGTCGCCGCCATCTGCCGCGTCTCAGCGATCAACTTCCTAGCGGCGATAGAGCGGGGCGAACTTATCGTGCGCGTGCAGGATGAGGTCGTAGGCGTCGAACGGCAAGTTGACCATAGCGCTATCGGCTCAATCTTGACGCAGGCGGCTTCCCAGCAAAGGGCGCAAGGCGGAGGATGGCTTGCGGGAGCGCGAGCGTTCCGCGCCTGGGAGACGATCCGCGACGGCCGCGCGCTGCACACGCCATTCGGCGAGGGGGTTGAGGTCTACTTCCGAGAGTTGGGCTCCAACGACCGCTCGCAAGTGAACCTCTTCAGAGACGGATGTGGATTACTTACTCAGCGCCCGAACTTGGGACAGGAGCGTTTGGGGGCGTCCGCCCATTCGACGCGGTCTTGTCGCTCAGCGGCGGCGACTTGTACCGGCTAGTGCGCGAGGCCGAAGAGCCCGAGCATCGTGGGTTGGATAAGCGGCGGCTGGGAAACAAGGATGGGCGGGAACTCCAAGACAGCCTGAGGAAGGTCGCCGACCTCTTGCGGGAGACCGCCGGGCGGCCTGATGGCCAAGAGGAGTACAAGCCGCCCAATTTCGCGGCGCTTGACGCCAACGCCGTCCGCGAAGCGGATGCGCTTCCGCGTTATCGTCCGTTGCGAACCGACGGATTGGAAAGCACCACGAACCGTGGGAAGGGCGACGAGTCGGAGCAGCACGAACACAACGGAGGGCGCAGCAGGCGCGCCGGAACCCGCCCCGCCCCAGGCCGCAGCGTTGCGGTTCGCTCTTCGATCAGACCTGAAGCCAATTCGTCCGGGCAGGTTGACTCCCTCACCGTTGTTTGGGAGCCCCGGCAGGGTGAGCGCAGCGCCAATCTCGCCGTCCGCGTTCGCGTCGCTTCAGGGTCGGATGAAACCTGCGACCAGCCCTTCCCCCCGGAATGGATCAGGCTTGCCTCGATAGAATACGATGGCCAAACGCAACGGCTGCAGGGCGGCGGCTTGGAAGCGCCTTTGCCTAACCGCCCCACGCCGGTGAAGATTCGCTTGGCGCGCCCCGTCGCGGGCGCCGACGGAATCGAAATTGACGTGGTGAGGCGGCGCCCGCAAACGGGAGGAGACTCGGCTAATGCCTGACGCGCTGCAACCTCTGCCTCTGCTGACCCAGGACAACCTGCGCATGGACTGGAGGCGTGCGCGCTACGCTCCGTCAATCCAAGTGCAAGGCGGCAAAGGCATCGTTGCGAACGAACTCATCGACGCTCCGGAATTGGATCGGCTTGTGCAGCAAGGCTCCGCCCAATGGGTGGTCGACGTCAGGTGCCCCAAGACGCTCTACGCCAAAACGGAGCGGAGCGCCGCGCCCAAATTCGAAGCCGAGTGGGATGCGCGGGAGGTGGACGGCCCGGTGTATCTCCGGCCAGGCTTGGTCGCCGTCGAGAACTTGCGGATGAGCGCGGATGGGCTGCTCGACCTCTGGGGGCCTGGGGAAATCGAAATTCCCAAAGGCTGGTGGCTGGCCCAGGGCAGAACCGTCATCAGCAAACCACTGGTGGAGTCGCTGCTCACGTTCCGGCGTAGCGAGAATCTTGCGGAAGGACGCATGTCGGTGGAGAAAGACCTGGGGTCGGGAAACATCAGGTTCATCATCGGGCTTGCCCCGAATCTCTATGACGCGAGACGTGCGGACAGGGACATTCACATGGCGGGGCTTGTCGCCGTCTTTGGACTGCTCGGCGCCGACAAGCCTGACGAAGAGACCGATGACGTCGTGCTCCGAGCGATCAAGGCCAAACTAGAAGATGCGGATACGCCCGCGTGGGGAGAGGAGAACTATGACCCCGCGCTCGCGGCCACCGCCGTTGAGAAGTTCCTCATCCCCGCGGCTGTAGACGACGATGACGATGCTTGACCTCCCCTCATTGCCGTTCACGCGATGGCAGCAAAGCCTGGTCTCCCGCAACCGGCGGCGGGAAGAAGAGTCTTCCACTGCGCGGATCACGGAGCGGCAGGAAGAATTGGCCCAAGCGATGAGCGGCGGCGCCCAAGCCCTCGCGTCTTACCTCCGCATGTGCCTCAACTTGGTCGGGTATGACCTGACCGGTGCGCTTGCGCTCCCGCGCCAGTTGACCGCTGAGGAAGCCTTCGAGCCGCCGCTGGACTTGGAGGCGGAGTTGTACGAGGCGTGGAAGGGGCAGGTCGTCTCAGGGCAAGCGTCGCAACCCGCATATTGGACGGTTTGCCACATCCCTTGGCTCGAAGATGGCCTGTTGGGGAATGACCCCATCGCAACGTTCTCGACCAAGACTCCGGGGAAACGGAACTCCAACTTGGACAACTTGACCCGAGACGCCTTGCGGCATTTGGGCGGCTTGCCGCATATCAGAGGGAACGTTACAGCGTTCAGCGATTGCCCGCTGGCGCGAGCATACTGGCGCCGACGAGTTGCCGTAGACGCGGCGGCCCAAGCTCAGGGACGTCTCACGGTGGAGTCCGCCCATAACGCCCTGCATCGGAGCGGACAAATCTGGGAAACTTTTGTTCTGGCGGCGATCAAGCGTCTTACGGTGCTCAACCATCCGAAGACGCGGGCAGCCTTAGTCGCGCACATCGCCGCCACGCCAAAGATAACCCGAGAGGAAATCGCGGAGAGCGGACGGCGGCTCGCTAGGCGCGGTTTGTCGTACTCGCTGGATATGCTGTCTTGGGACGAGTTGGTCGAAATCACCGCAGGCGACAGACCCGCGCCGCCCACCTCTCAACGCTCGGGGCTAGGGCGTATCTTGAGGAGGTAGTCCCCCATCCCCTCCCCCCCGGACGGGGCGCAGCCCCGTCTCCCCTTACCCCACGCGCCAACGTCATTCCCGCGAAAGCGGGAACCTACCCCCTGTCGCCCCGCCCCCCCTTACCGCCCTTCCCGCGTAGGCGGGAACCTCGCCCCGTTGGACGGCGCGCAAGCGCCGAATTCCCCCTCTCCCTAGAAGGGGAGAGGACGCCGCGAACGCGGCGGGAGAGGGTACTGCGGCCTGCCCGCAACCGCGCCCCCCAGTGCTCAAACGGCGCTCATTTGGCGCTAAAAAGCGCTCATTCAGCGCTCACGGAGCGCTCATTCGGCGCTCATAAAGCGCTCATTCAGCGCTCACGGAGCGCTCATTCGGCGCTCATAAAGCGCTCATTCAGTGCTCACGGAGCGCTCACTGCCCCCGGACGGCGCAGACCGCCTCCCAGGCCCCTCCGGCGCCCCTCGACCCAACCCGCGAAGCCGCGATCCGCGCGCCCGCCGCGAGCCCGTTTCCTCGCCTTCCCCAAGCCGCTCCCTCAATTATGACACAACCTCATTGCGTTCCGCTACGCCCCCTGCTATCCTGGACCCCAATCGAGCGTCCCCGCCGCCCCCATCCGAGGAGAGGAGTGAGCGCGAATGAGCGCTTTTGAGCGCTAATTTGCGGAATCGCGGCCAACCCGCCCCAATCCGCCCGCGCCCGACGTAACCGATGGGAGACGGGGGGCAACCGCAACGAGTGACGGCGTGACGCTCGGCGCGGGGGTAGGTTCCCGCCTACGCGGGAATGACGAGGCCCCGGGGAATCTATGGAGACGGGGCTCGCGCCCGTCATGGCGCTGGCGCGCCGTAATGCATTCCTGCCTACGCAGGAATGACGGTAAGGGTAGGGAATGACGGGGCAGAGGGGCGCGGGCGGGACGAAGCATCCAAGACGGGGCGCGCTGCGCCCCGTCTCCCTATTCTCCCGGGGCCCTCGTCATTCCCGCGAAAGCGGGAACCTACTGGAGACCATCCGTCCGCGAAGCGGGAACCTACTGGAGACCATCCATCCACGAAGCGGGAACCTACTGGAGACCATCCGTCCGCGAAAGCGGGAACCTACCCCCTTGCCGTTCGCGGCGTCCTCTCCCGCCGCGTTCGCGGGCCCCGCCCACGCCCTAGCGCGAGCCGCCCCGCTAGCCTCCCGACCGGCGCGCGGGCGCTAACCCCGCGCCTCCGGCTGCATGAGCATCACGTAGGCGTGCTGGGGGTCGGAGACGAGGCCGATGAGGCCGACGCCGGGGACGGTCATCGCGCCCATTCGGACGTTTCCGCCTATCGCTTTGACCTGCTCGAAGGCCGCGTCGAGGTTTTCGACCATAAAGTAGACCGTCCAGTTTGGGGGCACCTCGCCCCACTCCGGGCGGATTTGGAGCATGCCGCCCGCCGGAGCGCCGCCGCTCGTGAACATGTGATAGACGGAGTCGGCGTAGTGGGTGTCGCCGACGCCTTGCATTTCGTTGCGCTCCCAGCCGAAGAGTCCGGTGTAGAAGTCGGCGGCGGCGGCCGTGTCGTTCGTGTAGAGTTCGGTCCAGCAGAAGGCGCCGGGCTCGGCCATGAGTTCGGCGCCGATGATGGTATTGGCCTCCCAGAGGGGGAGCGCGGCGCCGGCGGGGTCTACGATGACGGCCGTCCTGCCGGCGTCGGACACGTCGAAAGGAGGCTGGATGACGGTTCCGCCGAGTTCGGCGGCCTTCTCGACGGCGTCGTCGACGCTGGCGACGGCGACGTAGGCGTTCCAGCGGGCGCGCGCGCCTTGCTCCATCATGCCGGGGGGCGCTTGGAAGAGCCGGCGACCCTCTTGCCATTCTTGAGGAGCATGGTGTAGACGGAGCCGTCGCCGACGGGGTTGTCCTGCGTTTCGCAGCCCAGCAGTTGCGTGTAGAAGTACTTGGCGTTTTCGGCGTCGGTGGCCATCAGGTCCACCCAGTTGAACATTCCCGGCTCGTGCTTGGTCATTTCAGGCATTCGCGCGTCTCCTTATGTTGGGGCGGGCGTTGGCCGCGCGCCTCTCGCTCCGTCAATCATAGGGCAAGCGGGAAATCTTTGCAGCGCCCCATGTTCATCAGGAGACCTTGCATAACACGCCGTCATTCCGGCGTAGGCCGGAATCCAGAGGCGCGCAAGCGCGCGCTAGGCGATGACGCCCCGGTCTTTCATGCTGACGTAGCCGCCGCGCGCGACGATGACGTGGTCCATCAGTTTGACGTTGAGCGTTTCGCCCGCGGCGGCGATCTCTTTGGTGATGGCGACGTCGGCGTCGCTCGGGGATGGGTCGCCGGAGGGATGGTTGTGGGCCATAACGACGCCGACGGCGTTGGTTTGGACGGCTTGCCGGAAGACTTCGACGGGGCGGACGTTGACGGAGTCGACGGAGCCGATGAAGACGGTGCGGGACGCGATGACCTGGTTGCGGGCGTTGAGGCAGAGGACGCGGAGTTGCTCTTGGGGCTCGAATTCCAGTTCGGGTTTGACGAGGCGGGCGGCGTCGTGGGACGCGGCGATGACGGGCTTGGCGTCTCCGCCTGTGGATGCGGCGATGCGCTTGCCGAGTTCGAGGGCGGCGAGGAGTTGAGCGGCTTTGGCCTCGCCGAAGCCGTGGAAGGCGCAGAGTTCGGCGTGGGAGACGCGGGCGAGGCGCTCCAGTCCGCCGGATTGGGAGAGGAGGCGGGATGCGAGGGCGACGACGCTCTCCGCCTTTGTGCCCGTGCGGAGGAGGATGGCGAGGAGTTCGGCGTCGCTGAGGGCGCCGGGGCCGGCGTCGCGGAGGCGTTCGCGCGGGCGCTCGCCGCCGGGCATATCGCGTATGAGGGTTGGGCGCGGGCCGGGCTCGCGCAGGATGCGCTCGCCGTCGGAGTTGGCGTTGGAGTCGGTCATAGGCGCATCATCGCCAGGAGCGGTCGGAGGGCGCAAGGGGCGTTTGTCGCAAGGGGGCTATGGGGCGAGATTCCCGCCTACGCGGGAATGACGGCAAGGGCGGAGCGACGGCGATGCGACGCCGTGCCGCGGCGCAAGGCGCTATACTGCGCCGCGAATCACGACGACGCGGAGGCGCGGCTTATGGTCACGAAAACGGCGGAACTGGCGGACTGGCGCGAGCCGGAGGGGATGAACAAGGCGGGCTTCGGGTTCTGGAAGACGCCGAAGTCGGCCTACGACTCGTTCATCGAGGCGCAGGGGATCGACATCCACCGCGACATCGGGGTGCACCGGATCCAAGACCTGCCGCTGAAGCCGTGGAAGAGGCTCGGCGGGAACGGGACCGCGATCCAGTTGCTGGGCACCGAGCACCTGTGGGGAATGTACGTGGTGGAGATTCCGGGAGCGGGCGCGCTCAACCCGGAGAAGCACATGTACGAGGAGATCTACTACGTCGCGGAGGGGCGCGGCTCCACCGAGGTGTGGCAGGACAGCAACCCGAACAGGAAGCAGGTGTTCGAGTGGAGCGCGGGCTCGCTGTTCGGCATTCCGCTGAACGCGACGCACCGGCTCGTGAACGCGACGTCCAGCCCCACGCTGCTGCTGGCGGCGACGACGGCGCCCAACATCGTCAACCTCGTCCGCAACAGCGAGTTCGTCCTCAACAACTCCTACGAGTTCACCGACCTGTTCGACGCGGAGGACGACTACTTCAAGCCGGTGGAGGACATTCACGCGGATCCGGTGCGCGGGCTGGCGATGCGGCGCACGAACGTGATACCCGACATCGTGAACTGCCATCTGCCGCGCGACAACCGCCGGTCGTTCTCCTACCGGCGCGTGGAGCCCCACATGGCGGGCGCGAACTTCTATATGAAGATCGGGCAGTACGAGACGGGACAGTACTCGAAGGCGCACAAGCACTCGTCCGGGGCGATCCTCGTCTGCATCCGGGGCAAGGGGTACAGCATCACGTGGCCGGACAGGCTGGGAGAGCGCCCGTTCGAGGCGGAGATGGGGAGCGAGGTGAAGCGGCAGGACTACGAGCCGGTGGGGATGGTGAGCGCGGCGCCGATGACGGGCGACTGGTTCCATCAGCACTTCGGCACGTCGCCGAACGGCATTCGCTTTCTGATCTTCGACGGGCCTTACGGGCCCGGGATGCGGCGGTCGGCGGCGCCGGGGTCGGACGCGCGCGATGGCGGGGCGCAGGACACGCGAGAGGGCGGGAACGCCATCGCGTATCCGGACCAGGACCCGGCGATTCGCAAGGAGTTCGAGCGGATGATCGGGCTGGAGGGGCTGCGGAGCACGATGCCGGAGTGGGCGTACACGGACTACGCGCCCCCGCCCGGCGCGGCGGACGTCGGCGGCTTCTAGCCTCCGGGGGCTGGGAGTAAGGGGAGACGGGGCGCGTTGCGCCCCGACCGCAGCGCCCTCTCCCGCCGCGTTCGCGGCGTCCTCTCCCCTTCTAGGGCGGGATTCCCGCCTTCGCGGGAATGACGGTCATGGGGTAGGGAATGACGGAACGCTACGCGCCCCGCCCACAGCACCCTCTCGGGGCGCTCTATCCGCGCAGGCGCGGGATGAAGTCGGCCATTTTGGATTCGCCGCCGGCTTTCGCGAGGGTTTCGGCGAACGTGTCGTGGATCCAGGGCTCCTCGTCTTCGTATTCGATTTGGGCGCCGCCGAGTTTGACGGAGACGTCGGCCTCGCCCTCCATCGCAACGCCGAGGCTGAAGCCGTGCTTTTGGGAGCCCCATCGGAAGGCGAGGTAGCGGGCGGGCGTTACGCCGCCGTTGAAGTGCTGGTGGAACCAGTCGGTGGGCGGGACGACCATCGCGCCGGGCTTCCAGTCGACGCGGTCGACGTCGTCGGGGACGCTTCCGCTGCGGGGCCAGAGGAGGCTGTAGCCGTGTCCGGTGATGATGATGACGTGGGCGCCGGGGCCGTGCCGGTGGGCTTTCTTGTAGGTGCCGACGGGGAATTGGGAGACATGGGCGGCCTGCGTGTTGTCGGCGAATTCGAACATCACGCTGGAGCCGCCGGCGCCGCGCTCCTTCCACGAGAAGGTGGTGAAGGTTTCGATGTCGGGGATGAAGTTGGTCTCCCAGACGTTGACGCGGCCGGTGTTGCCGGTGCGCATCATGCCTTCGCCGTGGTACTGGCGGGGGTCGCCGATGCGGTCTTCGAAGACGAAGGGGTTGTTGAAGATGAAGTCGGGGTTGTGGAAGAGGTTCATCGTGATGGGGGCGGTGGTTACGGCGAGGAAGCGGGCGGGCTCGGCGCCGGAGCCGTTGAGGTGCTGGTGCCAGACGTTGAGGGGGATGGAGAAGATGCTGCCTTCCTTCCACTCGAAGGACGTCCTGCTGTTGGGGTCATCGCCGACGAGGGTGGCGCCTCGTCCGCGCAGGACGTAGACGTTCTTCTCGAAGAGGTGCTTTTCGGGGGCCATTTTGCCGCCCGGGGGGATTTCGGCGACATAGGCGTCGTTGGTGCCGCCGTTGCCGTCGAGGTTGATGTAGGCGCCAAGGCAGTCGAGGCGGGCCCAGGGCTTGACTTCGACGGCGCGGAGGTCGTCGACTGCGAATCCGGTGACATTGGGGACGCCTTCGCTTTCGACGAACGCTTGGTAGGCGCTGACCTTGGAGAGACGGGGCTGGTCGGGCGTGACTTCGGGCTTGGGGCTGAGTTGCGTCATAGGGCGGCGCCTCCGTTGGGCATTGTGATAGGAGCATTAGTACTACGCGGAGCGCTCCGCGTCAAGGGCGGGCGGAGGCTCCGGGGGCTTGGGCGCGCCGGGCTCGGCGGCGCGCTTTGCTATAGGGCTGCCTCATTTTGCATCATTTTGCCTCATTTACTCGTAGGCTCCGGCTGCCGATGAGGCAGGTTTGGGGCTGTTTTGAGGCGGAATTGGGGCTGTTTGAGGCAGGAATGAGGCTGAATGAGGCGCCCCCTTGCCCGTCTCGCCCGCTTTCCGTCTGGGTCGCCTGCGCGCGACGGGGTCCATCGTAAGGGATGAGGGGGGCGTCGGCGCAAGGGGGGGATGTCATGGTTGGGGGCGGGGATGACGTTCATGAGGGTAGGTTCCCGGCTTTCGCGGACAGGGCGGCCTCCAGTAGGTTCCCGCTTTCGCGGGAATGATGTGGGGGCGGGGGATCAAGGGAGACGGGGCGCGTTGCGCCGCGTCTGTGGCACTGGGGCGCCGAATGGATTCCTGCCTACGCAGGAATGACGGTAGGGGGGATGACGGCCATGGGGGCACTCCGCGCATCCCGACCGCAGTACCCTCTCCCGCCGCGTTCGCGGCGTCCTCTCCCCTTGTAGAGACCTTTGCATAACTCAGTTACAGCCCGCAATTCCTCTTAATGCTAGGAGTGAATTGGGGCGTACCGGCTCTGTTGGAGAGGGTTATGCAAAGGTCTCTGTAGGGAGAGGGGGATGCGGCGCGCAAGCGCCACAGACGGGGCGCGCCCCGCCCCGTCTCCTCTAGTCCAACAAAGCGAGCCGCCGTCCCGCCTTACCCGGCCTCCGCCGCGTCCAAATACGAAGCGTCGAGATAGTCCGCTATCGCGGTTCCGTTCGGCGGCGCGAAGCCGAAGCGCAGGCGAATCTCCAGCGGAATAGCGAACGCCGCCGGGTCGAGGCGCAGCGTCTCCGGCAGACGGGCGAGCGCCCGCGCCGCCTGCTCTTGCCCCACGCTCATCTCGCTCGCGGCGAGCGCCGCCGCCGCGCCCCGGCGCTCCGGCGACCGCGCCCAGCGCGTCGCGTCGCGCAGACCCCGCAGGAACGCGGCGACTTCCTCCCGATGCGCCTCGCCCCACGGACGGCTGACCGCGAAGACGCCCCCCGGATAGCCGGGAACGACGTCGGAGTGGCGCGCCATCAAGCGCATGCCCGACTCCTCGGCGCGGGCGTTCCACGGCGGATTGAGCACGGCGGCGAACGCCTCGCCCTTCTCCATCGCCTCCAGCCGGTAGCCCGTCGCGCCCGCCGCGACGAACGCGTAGTCGCGGTCGAGTTCCAGCCCCTGCGCTTGCAGAATGCGCCGCAGCACGAGGCCGTAGGCCGTGTCCACCGCGTCCACCGCGAGCGGCTTGCCCCGCAGGTCGTCCCACGACGCGATCTCGGGGCGGACGTAGACCGGCAGGTCGACGCTCCCGCTCGCCTGCGCCACGCCGACGACCTGCGGCCCGCCGTCCCGCGCCGACCACGCGAGAACGTTGTCGAACGCGGTCGAGGCGATCTGCCAGCGATTCTCTATCAGGCCGCGCATCTGCTCCGTCGAACTGGGCGTCCGCGTGACGTCCACCGCGACGCCATGCCGCTCGAAGAGCCCTCCGGCGTGGGCGAGCGCGACAGCCGCGCTTTCGCTGAAGGTGATGAGGCCGAGTTCCGCAAGATCACTAGCCATCGGGTCGCCTCCTCTTGCGCCGCGAATGATAGCCCCGCCCTCAATCCAGCGACCAAACCTGCAGATCGTAGGCCGTGGAGTAGCCGGGGATTTCGAGTTCTTGCCCTGATCCACAGGCGTCGCGCCTGCCCGCGCAGGCGGGACCCTACCCGCGCTGTGCTATGATGCGACGATGATTCGTCTGCTCCGCAAGCCCCCCGCCTCATCCGACGACGCGGGCGAAACGAGCCGCGCCGCCTCGCGGAAAACGCGCCTTAGCCGATTGCCTCCGCTCCTCTTGGCGCTGGCGTTGTCAACGTTCTTCCTGTTCAACGCCGACCGCGCCCGCGTCTACGCTCCTCCAGATCACGACACCGGTTTGAATCTGGCGATCGCGGAGAACCTCTCTCCGCGGCATAATTTCCGATTGTTCATCCGGCTAGTCCCCGGCCAAGACGGAGAGTTGGACTACGATTTTTACAGCCGCTTCCCCATCGGGGGATTCGTGTTGATGAGGCTCGTCGTTCAGCCGTTCAGCGATAATCTCCCGGCTCAAGTATTCGTCGGTCGGATGCTTATGCTGGCGTTCTTGAGCGCGGCGGCCTTCCTAGCCTATCACGCAATTGCGCGGATAGCGTCCAACAAATGGATCGCTCTAGCAGCAGCGCTTACCGCCTTTTCAACCTATTACATTCTCCATCACAGCGCCCTCGTCTCTGTTGAAAGAATGGTGGACCTTTTCGCGGTGATGCTGGTGTTCCACGGCATGGTCGTATTCGTTCAAGAAGGCCGATTCCGGCAATTGCTCGTCAAAACGTGCGCCGCTTTGCTCCTCGGCTGGCACGTCTACGCCTTTCTCGCGCCTTTCATCATCCTCGGCTTCGGAAGCGAACTAATCAGGGCGATAAAGCGGCGCGGGAACGCCCCCGGCGGTTCCGACGGAGCGCAAGCGTCCGGGGGCGAATCCGCCGGAAGCGCCGTCGCAGGCGCGGTCGTTCGCAGCCGCTACGCGAGGCTCGGCGCCGTCGCGCTGCTGTTCGGCTTCGCGGTGTTGGCCTTCAACATCTTCGGGGAATACACCGCGCTAAACAGCGAGAGATCGCTCTCAGAGTTGCCGACGGTCCGCTCGATGCTCTACCGAACGAGTTTGAGCGAAAGACCCGAGGACGGCTTCCAATGGGCCAATTTCCTGCGTGGACAATTCACCCGCGTCGTCGGGGCGACCTTCCCTTACGCGCTCACAAATTGGCCCGGAGTTTCGTTAGAGACGCCCCCGAATGTCCCGCCCTTGCCCCTCGCGGCCATTGGAGTCCTGCTGACCGCGGCGTCCCTTGCCGGGCTGCTCTGGATCAAGGGCGGCAGGCTCATCCTCGCAACCCTCGCGCTGTCCGGTTTCTTTTGGGCGCTGCCTATGCGCCGCAACACGTTCGTTCCCTACCACGACCACGAGGCGATCTACTACGTCGGCGTCCCCCTAGCTCTGGTCACGTTGCTCCTCCTCGCCGCCTTCAGATTCGGATGGGGGCGCTTTCTCCCCGCCGTATCCGTCGGCGCGGCGCTCCTTTTCGCGCTTTCGGCCTACGCGATGACCGCGACCAACGCGGCGGATAAAGAAAGGGCCGATCGCCAAGAGACGATATACGCCGACGCGGCGAACATCCGCGAGATAGTTCAAGGGAAGAGCGTCGTCGTCGCCCAAAGCGCGCCATATCGGGAAGTTCATCTAGGTTACGACAACGCGTTGAACTATTACTTCACGGGAAGTTACATCAGCCGCATCGAGGAAGGCTTGCCCCCCGAATACGACTTCGTCCTTATCTCTCATCGCGACGAGGCCGCCCCCTTGCTCACCCCGCAAAACGAGATTATGTTCCTCTACGGCGCCGTCGATCCGTCCGTCCTCCAACGCTCATGGGTTGATTCCGTCGCGGCCGGCGCCGTCGGCGAGCCCGCCGTCCGCTCCGCCTACGACGTCCACATCGCCCCCGGCGCGCTGGTCTACGTCAAGGAGCCGTGCGGCGAAGCCGACATAGCCTCCCGCTTCTTCCTCCACGCCTTCCCCGAGCGTCCGCAAGATTTGCCCCAACCACTCAGGCGCGACGGCTACGAAAACCTGACTTTCAACTTCCACAGGTGGGGCGTCGAGTTCGACGGCAAGTGCGCGGCCAACGTTCCGCTCCCAGGCTATCCCGTCGCGGGAGTCCGAACCGGCCAGTTCGCGCCCAAAGGAGAGATCTGGAGCGCCGCCTTCCCGCTCGACCCCGCCGCCCCGCGCGCCGCCTACGAGGCCGCCGTCTCCCGCGAGCCGGACGCCCGCGCCGAATTCGATCTCTACCTAGATGCGCGCTCGCGCTCGCTGACCTACGTCAAAGAGCCGTGCGCCGCGTCCGACGTCGAACGCCCCTTCTTCCTGCACGTCTTCCCCGAGCGCCCGGAAGACCTGCCCAGAGAGCGGCGCGAGGCCGGATTCGACAGCGCGCCCGTAGACTTCCCCCAGCGCGGAGCCATCTTCGACGGCAAGTGCGCCGCCCGCGTCCCGTTGCCCGACTACCCCGTCGCCGCCCTCCGAACCGGCCAATGGATTCGCGGCGAAGGCGAGACTTGGAGCGCCGAGATACCATTCGGAGAATGACGCGCGTCCGCCCGGCGCGCCGCCTATCCGTGAAAGCGTGGACTCGGCTTGCGCCGCGCAATTCCCGAATGGAGAGGAGAGGATGGCTATGCCTGACGGAACGCGAACGAAGAGGACCAGCCGCCCCAACCGCAGAGAGTCCGTCTGGAGCGTCAACGAGGGGTGGCGGCGACTCTACTTCGCCCTCTTCCTGCTCTTAATGGGAGCGGGATCAGCGTTCACGCTCTTGCGCGAGGCGTTCGAGCGGGCTGCGGACAAGGCGGTGATACAATCGCTGGCGGACATATTCGCGGGCGAGGCTGCGGCGTCCGTGGCGTCGGCGGGCGTAGCCCTATGGATAACGGAGGTCGTGATGCTGTCGACGATGTTGGCGCGGAAGTTGGACGAGCGGAAGGCGCGCATTCTGCGCGAAGGCCGACGGGAGGGCCGCTTGGCGGAGCGGGCTGAGTGGGACGCTTGGCTGGAGCGTATGCAGACGGCGCAGGCTGCTGGAGATGCGTTCGATGAGCCTCCGCCGTCGCGCCGGGCGGGCGACGTGAACGGGACGGCGCGCTCCAACGGGGCGTAAGGCCGATGGGGTAGGTTCCCGCCTACGCGGGAATGACGATGCGCCTAGGGGTTAGGGGAGACAGGGCGCATAGCGCCCCGTCCGCAGTACCCTCTCCCGCCGCGTTCGCGGCGTCCTCTCCCCTTATAGGAGACCTTTGCATAACCTCCCGCAATCGCGCACAATGGCCGCAACCCCAACCGCGAGGAGACAGCAATGCGCCTCAAAGCCAGCGACCCCACCTTCATCGACGCCTTCCTCCCTCCCAACGCAGGCCGCAACGACAGACTCGACCGCATCGACCGCCTCATCAATTGGCCCAAAGTCGCCGCCTTACTCGACGACATCCACGCCGCCCCAGAAGGCCGGCCCGCCTACCGCCCGATCACGATGGTCAAGATCGTCGTGCTCCAGCAGTGGTATGACTCCTCCGACGTCGGCATGGAAGAAGCGCTCCAAGACCGGCTGTCGTTCCGCCGGTTCGCGGAGCTCAGGCTGACGGACGCGGTTCCCGACCACTCGACGATCAGCCGGTTTCGGAAGAAGATAACCGAGCGCGGGCTGGCGCGGGCGCTGTTCGCCGAAGTGAATCGGCAGTTGGAGGCGAAGGGCATGCTGGTGAAGAGGGGAACGCTGATAGACGCGACGATCATAGAGGCGCAGGCGCGGCGTCCGCAGTCGGAGGCTGGGGCGCGGAGCGGAACGGACCCCGACGCGGCGTGGACGAAGAAGGGAAAGAAGGCGCATTTCGGCTACAAGATGCACATCGGCATGGACGCGGGGTCAGGGTTGGTGCGCGGAGTTGAGTTCACGCCTGCGAACGTTGCGGACACGGACGTTGCGGACGCATTGATCATGGGGGACGAAGAGGCGGTCTACGCGGACAAGGCGTATGAGTCGAAAGAGCGCCGTGAGCGTCTGCGGGCGCAGGGGGTGAAGGATCGGATCATGCACCGTGGGCATAAGCATCAGTCGGGTCTTTGGCGCTGGCAGCGGCGGCGGAACGGGTTGCTGTCGAAGGTTCGGGCGCCTGTTGAGCAGGTCTTTGGGACGCTCAAGCGCTGCTACGGGTACTGGCGGGTGAGGTACATGGGGCTAATGAGGAACGAGGCGGAGGCGTTGTTCAAGGCGCTGGGGTACAACTTGCGGCGGGCGGACGGGTTGGGAGAGGGTTGCATGGCGCATAGGTAGGGGCGTATTGCGCCCGTTAGCGGTACGAGGCCCTGCGAAGCCCCTGAATTGGGGGCGAGCAGGGGAGGATGAGGTCGTTATCGGGGGACTTGGGCAGTCGAATCGCTGATTCCAGCGGTGCGGAACTATCTGATCGCGGCGATGCGAGGGTTATGCAAAGGTCTCTATAGGGAGAGGGGGACAGGGCGGCGTTGCGTTGTGTCATTGATATGACTATACGCTTAGGCGGCGCGAATTGCAAGGGGGCGCTATCATATTGGGGACGATGGGGGGGGGGTAGGTTCCCCGCTTTCGGGCGAGGCGTCGGGAGACGGGGCGCAGCCCCGTCTCCTCTATTCCCCAGGGGCCTCGTCATTCCCGCGAAAGCGGGAACCTACTGGAGACCGCCCTGCCCGCGAAAGCGGGAACCTACCTATTCGCCCCGACTATGGATACGAGATTCCCGCCTACGCGGGAATGACGGCACATGGGGGCGCTGGGGCGCCCGAATGGATTCCCGCCTACGCGGAATGACGGTCCTGGTGCGTTGCCGCCCCCATCCCCCGCCGCTGTCGTATAATCCCGCACGCGATGCCTATCTACGATGAGCAAGCGGCGGAGCGCGCCCGAGAGGCGGAGCGCGAGTGGGAGCGAGGCGAACTGCGGCGGACGCTCGAGCGCGCCCCCGAATCGCAGGAGCGCTTCGCGACGGTGTCCGGCCGCGAGGTGCAGCGCCTCTACACGCCCTCCTCGACGCCCGACCTCGACTACGCCGCCGACCTCGGCTTCCCCGGCGCGTATCCCTTCACGCGCGGCGTCTACCCCACGATGTACCGCGCACGCCAGTGGACGCGCCGCCAAATCGCCGGATTCGGCACCGCCCTCGCCACCAACGAGCGCTACAAGTATCTCCTCGCCCACGGGCAGACCGGCCTCTCGACCGACTTCGACCACCCGACGCTTACGGGCTACGACTCGCTGCATCCGCTCGCCGAGGGCGAGGTCGGGAGGCTCGGCGTCGCCATAGACACCGCCCGCGATATGTCCGACCTGTTCGACGGCATCCCCATCGACAAGGTCAGCGTGTCCCTCACAATCAACCATCCGGCCATCGTCCTGCTGAGTTTCCTGCTCGCGCACGCGGAGCAGGCGGGAGTCGCGTGGGAGTCGCTGCGCGGCACCGTGCAAAACGACTCGCTCAAGGAGTTTCACGGACAGAAGACGTTCGCGCTTCCGCCTCGCGGCGCCTACCGGATGACGATGGACGTCGTCGAGTTCTGCACGCGCAACGTCCCCAACTGGAACACGATCTCCATCTCCGGCTACCACACCCGCGAGGCGGGCTCGACGGCGGGGCAGGAGGTCGGCTTCACGCTCGCGCAGGGCATGGCTTACGTGGAGGGCGGAACGCGGCGCGGCCTCTCGCCCGACGAGTTCGGCCCGCGCCTCTCGTTCTTCTTCGGCGTGCATATGGACTTTTTCGAGGAGGTCGCCAAACTGCGCGCCGCCCGCCGCCTTTGGGCGCGGATTATGAAAGAGCGCTACGGCGCGACCGACCCGCGCGCGATGCTCTGCCGCTTTCACTCGCAAACGCTCGGCTCCACGCTCATCCGCGAGGGGCCGCTCAACAACTTGATTCGCGGCTCGACGCAGGCGCTGGCCGCGGTGCTCGGCGGAACGCAGTCGCTGCACGTCAGCGGCTACGACGAGGCGCACGACATTCCGTCGGAGGACGCGATGCGGATGTCGCTCAACACGCAGCGGATCATCGGCGACGAGACGGGCGTCGCCAACACGGCGGACCCGCTCGGCGGCTCTTTCCTCATCGAGCGCCTCACGAACGAGATAGAGGAGGAGGCGCGCGCCTACATCAACGTCATCGAGGATATGGGCGGCGGCGAGGGCGTCCTTCCCGGAATGTTCGCCGCCATAGAGAACGGCTACATCGAGCGCGAAATCTCGGAGGCGGCGTATGACTATCAGCGGCGCATCGAGGACGGCGCGTACAAGGTGCTCGGCCTCAACGAGCGCGAGGAGGCGCCCGCCCCGCCTCCCGAACTCTACGAGCACGACGACGACGAGGAGGAGCGGCAGATCGCGCGCTTGGAGCGCGTTATCCGCGAGCGCGACGCGTCCCGCGCCGACGCCGCTCTCGACGCGCTCCGCCAGGCCGCCCGCGGCGACGCCAACACGATGCCCTTCATCCTCGACGCCGCCCGCGCCGACGCCTCCGAGGGCGAGATTATGGCCGCCCTCCGCGATGTCTTCGGCGACCACGAAGACCCCGCCGTTTTCTAGCAGTGTTGACGCGCGATGCCCCCAATGGGACCCCTTTGCCCCTCGTGCTGACCGCGTCCCCATGATCGTCATTCCTGCGTAGGCAGGAATCCATATCGGGCGCGCAAGCGCCCACAAGACGGGGCTGACGCCCCGTCTCCCTTCTTCCCCACGCGCCACGTCATTCCCGCGAAAGCGGGAACCTACTCTCGCCCATTGCATAACGAACACTCGCATTCAATCGGAGACCTCGCGCAAGCGCTTTTCGAGGTTGCGGAGCGATTGCTGAGCGGCGCGCAATTCCCTGAGGATCTCTTCCGTGGACGCGGACGCGGCCAGCGCTTGCTCCTCGTGATACTCGTCCAGATTCTTTATGACCATAGCGATGAATATGTTGGTCACAACGAAGCCGCTGATGATCACAAAGGAGACGAAATAGACCCACGCGAACGGCGCGGCTTCGTTGGCGGAGCGCATTATCGAGGCCCAGTTGTCCAGCGTCAGAATTTGGAACAACGTCGAGGCGGCGGCGCCGAGATTTCCCCAGCGCGCCGGGTCGTTCTCTCCGAAAAGAATGATCCCGACGAGAGCGTAGGCGTAGATGATGACGCCCATCAAAAGCGCGACGTTCGCGACGCTCCGCACCGAGCGAAACAGGACTGTTAGGAGCAAGCGCACGCCTTGAATGATCGCAAGGCTGCGAAGAAGCCTCAGCAAACGCGCCCACATAATGATCACCGCGTAATCGGCGGCCGGCGAGTAGACCGTCAAGCCGATGAGCAGAAAACACACCACTAAGAAATCGAAAATGTTCCGGCCGTCCATAAAGTAACGATGCGCCCTCGGCGATAGAGCGAATATCTTGAGCAGCGCCTCCGCAACGAGCGTCGCGATCGTGAGGAGCCAGGCAGTTCCGATCCACCTGTAGTGCTGCTCCAAGTCGAACTGGTACGCGAGGCCCTGCAAGACGCCGCTGCCGACGATGAGCGCGACGAGGAGGTATTGGAGCCTCCGCGCGTGCGCGATGCGATGCGCCAATTCCCTCATGCGCCGATTGTCTCCCTCTCCGCTCGTTGCAACATTAGCGCCCCGCCCGCGCGTCTGCAGGCGGAGGCGCCCTCCTAGAAGGCGTCCGCCATCGCCGCGACGACGCGGTCGTAGAGCGCGTCAGGGTCGAGCCCGGCGGCCTGCAAGTGGCGGCGCGTCATCCGGTGAACGAACGAGAACGCCGCCTGCATCACCAGCATTCCCTTGCCGTTGAGCGTCTTGCGCCCGGAGAGGCGCGCCTGCCGCAGCAGAACCGTCTCCTCCGGCGAGTACACCGCGTCCACGAACGCCGCGTCTGGTTTGCACGACGCGACGGCCTCCGCCGACCTCGCGTTGTTTTCGGCGATAGCGCCCGCCGATTGCGCGAACCACTCGCGCCAAAACGCAGGGCTCCCCGAGTCGTCGCGGACGATTGCGGGCGACGCCGGCGCGAGGGAGGAAAACGCCTCGAGCGACATCGCCTCGCCCCCGCCAAGCCGCCGAACGCCGGACTGCCCCACCGTCGAGGCGTTGACGATCATGTCCATCCTCGTGGCGGCGGCGAGCGCCTCTTCCTGCCCGACGGCGGAGACTCTCCCGCCTGTCGCCGCCGCCGCCTGCGCCGCCAGTTCCGCCGCCCGATCAGGCGAGCGGTTCGTCAGCAGCAGCGACCCGCCCCCGATCTCGCGGGCGATGCCGAACGCCGCCGCGCGCCCCGCGCCTCCCGCCCCCAGCAGCAGAACGCTCCGCCCCGCGAGCAACGGCAGGAACGGCTCCGCCTTGCCGGGCAGCGGGCGCAGCATGCTCGCGATCAGCCCGTCAGCGTCCGTGTTGAACCCGACGAGCCGCCCGTCCTCGGCGCGCAGAAACGTGTTGACGGCGCCGATCTCCCGCGCGACGGGGTCGATCTCGTCCAGCAGCGCCATAATCGCCAACTTATGCGGCACGGTGACGTTCGACCCCATAAAGCCCGGAATCTCCCGCGCCGTCTCGACGAACCCCGCGAGATGCTCCGGGCGAACGTCGAAAGGCGCGTGAAAGGCGTCGAGGCCGACGTCGCGGAAGGCCGCGTTCCACATCGCGGGGCTGCGCGAGTACTTCGACGGCGACTCGCCCATCGAGCCGGACAGCAGCGCGTGCTCCGCCGCCTGCGCCGGCAGCGGATTGTCCATCCAGCGTTGCAGGTCGCCGAGAGTCGCCATAGCGGGCGGCAGTTTAGCAGAGAGCGCCCCCCTCCGCCCTCCTCGCCGTCACCTTGTAGATGTTAGGTAATTCGTTGACGGAATCGGCCGAGGCGGCAGGCTATCTGGAGACGAACCATGAGGGACAACCGCGACAAACGCCCCTTGCGCCGTCCGCCCCCGCTCCCCTACGCTGTCCCTATGACCCCGCGCCTCGAAACCCCCAACGCAGACGGACGCCCTGGCGGAGTGGCTCCATTGCGGCCTCGTTTCGCCCCAAATCGGCCTCAAAACGCCTCGTTTCGGCCCCGAATTGGCCTCATTCGCCCCCGGCGCGCAGGAGTAAATGAGGCCAAATGACGCCAAATGAGGCCACGCTTAAAGGGACGAAGCGCGTCCGGCGGCCCGGCGCGACGCGCGGCGGAGTACAATAGCCCCCAACGCGAACCCAGGAGAGGAGACCGAGCGCAATGGTGGAAGGCATCGCAGGCCGCGTGGCCATCGTAACCGGGGCCGGACGCGGCATCGGACAGGGCGTCGCCCTCCGTCTGGCGAAAGAGGGCGCGAGCGTCGTCGCCAACGACCTCGACCAGGCGCCGCTGGACGAGACGCTGCGCCTCATCCGCGAGGCGGGCGGCTCCGCCGCCGGGCTCGCCGCGTCCGTCGCCGACCCCGACGTCGGCGAGCGCCTCGCGTCCCTCGCGGTCGAGCGTTTCGGCGGCCTGCATATCGCCGTCGCCGCCGCCGGCTTCCTCTGGGACGGCATGATTCACCGCATGACCGACGAGCAGTTCGAGTCGGTCGTCAACGTGCACCTCGGCGGAACCTTCCGCGTCGCGCGCGACGCCTTCAAGGTGATGCGCGAGCACGCCCGCCAGGAGAAGGAGCGCGGCGAAGAGGTTCCGGCGCGCCGCATCGTAACCATCTCCTCGCTCTCCGGGTTCGGCAACCTGGGGCAGGCGAACTATTCGGCGGCGAAGGCGGGCATCGCCGGCCTCACGCGCACGCTCGCGCTCGAGGGCGCAATGTTCAACGTGCTCGCCAACTCCCTCGCGTTCGGATTCATAGACACGCGAATGACGCGGGCGATGGAGTCCCAAAGCGAGTACGTCGGCGGCGCGGCGCAGGGCATACCGGAGGCGGCGCGGAGCAAAGCCCTGGACCTCATCCCCCTCAAGCGCGCCGCGTCGGTCGAAGAGGCCGTCGGCCCCATCGTCTTCTTCTGCTCCGACCTCTCCACCTACGCGACGGGCGCGCTGCTCGAGGTCAACGGCGGCGTCCATATGTCGTAGGAGCCCTTGCATAACCTAACCGTCATTCCCGCGTAGGCGGGAACCTCGCCCCGCATACCTAACCGTCATTCCCGCGAAGGCGGGAATCCCGCCCCGCATAACCTAACCGTCATTCCCGCGTAGGCGGGAACCTCGCCCCGCATAACCTAACCGTCATTCCCGCGTAGGCGGGAATCCCGCCCCGCGAAACCTAACCGTCATTCCCGCGTAGGCGGCGGGAGATGGCGCTGCGGACAGGAGCGCTCCGCTGGTTCAATCGTTCGAAGTCTACGAAGCGAAGCCCCGCGTGCACGTCGTCGAGTACGTGCGCTTGCGGAGTTGCGCCCAGACGCTGCCCTTTATGCGCCTTTCGATGCGCCTCTACCACGAAGCGCGCGAGACCGACGGGTACTACGCGGGCGGCATCCGCGCCAAGTGGTGGCGCGGCCAGTTCTACTCCTACGTCGTCTGGGACGACCGCGACGCGATGCTCGCGTTCCGCGGCTCCCCAACGCGCCCCGAGGCCGACGAGCGCGCGACGCGATTCGCGGCCCCGGGCTCCTGCTATGTCGAGTTCGTCAGCGAAGACCCGCCCGACTGGGAGGCCGCCCAGTCCCGCCTCGCGTCCCCCACCAAGTACTTCGTTCCGCCGTTCGGCGGCGACCTCCGCAGCCGCTAGCCCATCGCAAGCGCGAGGCGGAACAGCGGAAGCGGGGCGCTATACTCCGGCGACGGCCTAGCGCAGAGGAACGGATATGACGACCGCGACGAAACCGAAAGCGAAACCCGCAACGAAACTCCTCACGGCGGACGACCTCCTGCGGCTCGACGCCGAGGGCGTTCGCGGCGAACTCATCCGGGGGGAACTGAGCGAGACGATGCCCGCAGGGCGCCTCCACGGCAAAATCATAATGAAGTTGGCGATCCGGCTTGGCGCTTTCATCGAGCCGCGCAAACTCGGAACGCTCGTCGCGTCCGGCTCCGGCGTTTGGCTGGAGCGCGACCCCGACACCGTGCGCGAGCCCGACCTCGCCTTCTTCTCCGCTGAGAAGATCCCCCTTGACGCCGACATTCCCGGCTACGCCGAATCCGTTCCCGACCTCGTCGTGGAGGTCGTCTCTCCCAGCGATAGGCGCGCGGCGATCAACGACAAAGCGCTGATGTGGTTACGCTACGGCGCCCGCCTCGTATGGGTCGTCTATCCCGATGCCCGCGCCGTCGACGTCCACCGCGAGGGGCGCCCGGTCGCCGCGCTCGGCGAGAACGACGCGCTCGACGGATTAGACATCCTTCCCGGCTTCTCCTGCCCCGTCCGCGACGTTTTCGGGGCGTAGGCCGGCGCGACGGGAGAGGCCAAGCGGAAGAGGAACGGATATGACGACCGCGACGAAACCGAAAGCGAAACCCGCAACGAAACTCCTGACGGCGGACGACCTCCTGCGGCTCGACGCCCAGGGCGTTCGCGGCGAACTCATCCGGGGGGAACTGAGCGAGACGATGCCGACGGGACGCGAGCATGGCGAGATCGTGGTGAACCTCAGCGCGGAGTTGCGAAACTTCGTCAAGCCCCGCAAGTTGGGGATCCTTACGGCGTCTGACTCCGGCGTTTGGCTGGAGCGCGACCCGGACACCGTCCGCGAGCCCGATATCGCCTTCTTCTCCGCGGAGAGAAGCGCCTCCAACCGGCGCGTCCCCGGCTACGCCGAAGAAGTCCCCGACCTCGTCGTGGAGGTCGCATCCCCTAGCGACAGCCGGACGGCGGTCAACGACAAAGCGCTGATGTGGCTGCGCTACGGCGCCCGCCTCGTATGGGTCGTCCATCCGGACGCCCGCGCCGTCGACGTCCACCGCGAGGGGCGCCCGGTCGCCGCGCTCGGCGAGAACGACGCGTTCGACGGCTTGGACGTCCTCCCCGGCTTCTCCTGCCCCGTCCGCGACATTTTCGGGGCGTAGCGCGACGAGAGAGGCCAACCGGAAGAGGGACGGATATGACGACCGCGACGAAACCGAAAGCCAAGCCCGCGCCCAAACTGCTCACGGCGGACGACCTCCTGCGGCTCGACGCCCAGGGCGTTCGCGGCGAACTCATCCGGGGGGAACTGAGCGAGACGATGCCCGCAGGACATAGGCACGGCAAAATCGTGATGAATTTGGGCGCGGAGTTGCGAAACTTCGTCAAGCCCCGCAAACTCGGAACGCTGGTCGCGTCCGACTCCGGCGTGCTGCTGGAGCGCGACCCCGACACCGTCCGCGAGCCCGATATCGCCTTCTTCTCCGCTGAGAAGATCCCCCTTGACGCCGACATTCCCGGCTACGCCGAATCCGTTCCCGACCTCGTCGTGGAGGTCGTCTCTCCCAGCGATAGCCGGACGGCGGTCAACGACAAAGCCTTGATGTGGTTGCGCTACGGCGCCCGCCTCGTATGGGTCGTCTATCCAGACGCCCGCGCCGTCGACGTCCACCGCGAGGGGCGCCCGGTCGCCGCGCTCGGCGAGAACGACGCGCTCGACGGACTAGACGTCCTCCCCGGCTTCTCCTGCCCCGTCCTCGACGTCTTTGGGGCGTAGCGCCTCACAATCGCGCAACGCGAGGGGGAACGCGCAGCCGCTCCCGCTCGATCACGCGGACGACCTCTTGCGCGGCGGCCTCCACCCCGTCGGTCTCGTTCACGACCACCGCGTCGAACCATGCGGCGTCGCGCATCTCTTTGCGCGCCGTGTCCACGCGGACGGCCACCGCCTCCTGCGTCTCGGTTCCGCGGTCGCGCAGGCGGCGCTCCAACTCCTCGAGCGACGGCGGCGCGATGAAGATCAGCAGCGCGTCCGGCGCCAGCGCCCGGATAGACGCCGCCCCCTGCACGTCCGTCCGGACGACGGCGTCGCGCCCCTCCGCCAGCGCGGCGCGAACGGGGGCTTTCGGCGCGCCGTACAGATTGCCGTACACCTCGGCGCGCTCCAGCAACTCCCCACGCGCCCAGAGCGCCTCCATCTCCTCCCGCGTATGGAAGTAGTGATGAACGCCGTGCTCCTCGCCGGGGCGCGGCGGGCGCGTGGTCGCGGTGATGGCGAAGAGCGCGTCCCGTCGCAGTTCCCGCGCGCGTCCCAGAACGGCGTCCTTGCCCGCTCCCGACGGGCCGGACACGACGACCAGCATCGGGCGGGGCTCGGCGGCGGTCAACGGGGCTCGCCGAGCGATTCGAGGTCGTCCCAGAAGGAAGGATAGGAAACGGCGGCGGTCTCGGCCCCCTGAATGACCGTCTCGCCATCGGCGAGCAGCCCCGCGACTCCCGCCGTCATTGCGATGCGGTGGTCGCCGTACGTCTTATGCGACGCGCCTCGCAACTTGCGCCCACCCGTGATCCGCAGGCCGTCGTCCAACTCCTCGACTTGCGCGCCAAGCCGGGACAACTCGATGCGCGACGCCTCTAGCCGGTCGGACTCCTTGACGCGCAATTCGGCGGCGTCGCGGATCGCCGTCGTCCCCTCCGCGAAGCAGGCCGCGAGCGCGAGAATCGGAACCTCGTCCACCAAGCGCGGAATGAGGCCGCCCGCGATTTCGACGCCGCGCAGCGCGCTCGACCGCGCGACGAGGTCGGCGACCGGCTCGCCTCCCTCCTCGCGCCGGTTCTCCATCCGAACGTCCGCGCCCATCATCGCCAGCGCGTCGAGTATGCCCGAGCGCGTCGGATTGACTCCCACGTTCCGAACCCGCGCCTCCGCGTCGGGGTGGCACACGGCGGCGACGAGCCAGTACGCGGCGGACGATATGTCGGCGGGAACGCGAACGTCCATCGCCCGCAGACGCCCGGCGCGAACGCTCACGGTCAGGCCGTCCTCCGCGACGGGAACGCCCATCGCCCGAAACATCAACTCCGTGTGGTCGCGGGAGAGGGCGGGCTGCTCCAGAATCGTCTCGCCCTCCGCGAACAGCCCCGCGAGCAGCAGCGCGCTCTTCACCTGCGCCGACGCCACCGGCATCCGATAGCGCATCCCATGCAGCGCGCCCCCGCGAAACGTCAGCGGCGCGAGCCTTCCGCCCTCCCGTCCGTCCGCCTGCGCCCCCATTAGGCGCAGCGGCTCCACGATCCGCGCCATTGGACGCGAGCGTATGGAGCGGTCGCCCGTCAGCACGGAGAGGAACGGCTGGCCGGCGAGAACGCCCGCCATCAGCCGCGTCGTCGTTCCGCTGTTGCCGGCGTTCAGAACGTCCCGCGGCTCCTCGAGGGCGCCGCCGCGAACCGTGAACGCGCCGTCCGCGTCGGGGCGGCCGACCTGGGCTCCCAGCCCGCGCAGGACGCGGAGCGTCGAAGCGAGGTCGGCGCCCGTGCCGTAGTTCTCGATGCGCGCCTCGCCCTCGGCGATGGCGTTGAAAATCGCCGCCCTATGCGAGATGGACTTGTCGCCGGGCGGCGTGACGTCGCCGCGCAGTCGCTGGGGTCGCCGGGCGGTCTTCCGCATTAGAGAACGCTCCTGCCGGGAATGGGCGCGCCCATTCTAGCGCCGCGCTAAATCCCCGCTTCCTCAGCCTTGATGTACGCCCACATACCCGCGATGGCCAAGCCGAGCCCCAGGAACAGCGTAAAGGCGCCCTGGTAGATGGCGGCGGTTGCGTCTCCCCCCTCCATCGTCCACCACCCCCAATAGGTGACGCCGCCCCATATCGCCAGGGCGGCCCCGGCCAAGCCTATGACCCCGGCAACCACTTTGACGACCGACATCACGCTCCTCCCAGCCTCCCGTTGACCACGGAGAGAACTATAGCGATGAGAACGGCGATCGCCAGCGCGTAGGAGGCTCTCCCCAGCGCTTGCTTCACCCTCTGCAGCAAGAGGTGTCTAACCAGAGCGTCCCGGGGGTTCGCCTGCTCATAGAACCTCTTGACGCTGCCGCAGTCGCCGCAAGCCCCACATCATTTGGACATCGCCTTCCGCCGTCTGGGAGACCCCCGAGTGAGTATGCGGGCAAAGAAGCCCCCACACCTTGGAAGCGGGCTCAGGCGCCGTAGGAATCTGCTCATGCTCATCGCTCGCCATTGCCTAATGAGCATACCACAGCCAACTCCTGCGCCTGCTCGCCGCGCTAGCGCTATCATTCCCTCCGCACTCTCCCGAAGAGGTTCCCGAATGGCGCTCATCACCCCCACCGACCGCGCGCTCGTCAACGTCATCGCCGCCTATGAGCGCGAGGTTATGGGCCCGCGTCTCACCGCGAACGACCTCGCGCGCATCGCCGAGTCAATGAAGCGAATGATGCTCGACGAGATCCACTCCGCCAAGTCCGCCCGCTGAGCCCGGCGGCGCGGGCGGTCCCGGTCAGCGCCGATGGGGAGGCGCGTGGACTCACCGGAGCGGAAGAGACGATGCGCCTCGCTTCCTATAGGCGTTGCCAGACGTTGCGCCCCGGAGTGCCAAGTCGCTAGAATAGCGGCCATAGGAGAGAGTCGACAGGCTATGGCGATGATCGAGTCTCACGAGGTCCACAGCGAAACGCTGCTGAGCCACGCTCCGGTTATGTTGGAGCAGGGCGACCGCTTGCAGGCTTCGGAGAAGATCTGGGGCGCCGTCTCTCACGCCATATCCGGCGTCGCGGCCAAGAGGAATTGGCCGAACCGCGACCACGCCGACAAGTTTGACATCGTTCGCTACATCAGCGTCGAGGCCAACCTTCCCGACCTTGTTCCCCTGTACGCCGCCGCCCGCGGCTTCCACGCCAACTTTCACGAGGACGCGATGGACGAGGCCGCAATTGAGGAAGGGATAGAGTCGGCGCGCGCGATGAAAGAATTGCTGCGCGAAGCGGACGCCTCGTTGCCCGACTACCTCCTCCATCCGCATGGAGAGCGGTTTAGGAGATACGAGAGACGGCACAAGGTCGCGCCGAATCCTCCGTACTCCTCGCGGGAGTGGGATAAATACGTTGAGTCCACGCGCAGGGAGCACGAGCGGGCTTGCAGAGAGGCGGAAGAGGCTAAGGCTAACGGAGGAGCCTAATTCTCGCTCGTCGCCGCCCCGCGCCCCCACCCGCGAACCTATGCCCTCCGCTCCATTAGGCGCCGATGAGTACGCCGGCTATCCTGTCGGCGGGGCGGACGATGAAGCCCAACGGGCTGAGGTCCGTGGCGATGGTCATCGCAATGAGCCCCACGAGAACAATGGGGCCGTAGCGCTGCAGCCGGGCGATTGTGGGCAGCCAGCCGCGCGGCGCCGTCCCCATCAGAATGCCCCCGCCGTCCAGAGGCTGCAGCGGCAGCAGATTGAACGCCGCGAGAACCAGATTCAGCAGCACGCTGTACGTCGCGATCCAACTGCCCCACGCGAGCAAGTCGAACGATTGCAGACCCTGCCGCGTCACCTCGGGGTCGAACAGTCCGATGCGGAACAGCAGCGCGAATCCGAGCGCGAGCGCGACGTTCGCGGCGGGGCCCGCCGCCGACACCGCCGCCATCTCCACGCTGTCGCCCGGAATGCGGCGCGGATCCACCGGCACCGGCTTGCCCCATCCGAATCCCGCGACGAGCAGCATCGCCGTCCCCGCAGGATCGAGATGCCGCCTGGGATTCAGGCTTACCCGGCCCAGCAGCGCCGCCGTGTCGTCTCCCAGCCGCTTGGCCGAGACCGCGTGCGCCGCCTCGTGAAACGTGATCGCGATCAGCAGCGACACCGCCAGCGCGACGAACAACGCGAACGCGAAGAACGGATCTTCGAAGAGGCCGTTTATGCCCGCCAGCAGCATCTTCCGCCTCGTCCCGAACGCCTGCGGCGCTCCGCGCCCGCGCTAATCGTCGTCCCAGTCGTCGTCATCGTCGTCGTCCGGGAGAGGCGCGGACCGCGGCGCCGCGTCCGTCCGCCCCGGCTGGGGAATCGTCGCGCCGGAGCGGTCGCGGCCGCGGGGCGACTTGCGCGGCAGTTCCCGCAGCATCGCAAGCGTCTCGCGGAACTCGTCCGCGCTCCGCCCCTTCGCGTCCACGACGAGCGCCGACGCCCCGGCGTCGCGCAACTGCTCAGCCTCCGCTTTGGACGGCGCCGCCGGAAGATGCGCGAAAACCCGCTTGGACGTCGCGCCCCGAACGCGCCCGAACCGCATCAGTTCCGCCACCGTGAGCGGGGCCCCGAGCGCGACGACGAACGCGTCCACCGGCAGCATGCCGATCGTCCGCAGGAGTCCGTCGTCGAGTTCCGGCTCCACGCTCATCACAATGCAGCGCCCCTCGCCCGCGATGGCGCCGACGGGCGTCAAGGCGGACGAAAACGCCTCGAAGTCCGCTCCGGCGGGCGCCTCGCTCAGCCCCTCCTCCGTCCACGCGCCGAGCGTCATTCCCGCCAGCGCTTTGGCCGACTTCTCAAAGGCGGCCTTCCACTTGGCGCCGTGCGCGACGACGACCACTCCGTCCGCCCCCGACGCGGCGGCGGTCTTCGCCTGCGCGGCGTCGCCCGCGTCCGCCGCGCACAGCAGCAGCATCGGCGCGACGGGAGCGCGCTTGGCGGCGCCGAAGCCCAGCGGCTGCGCCGCTCCGCGCTCTGCGCGTTCCAATTTCTCGATGAGTTCGCCCATTCCAACGCCCCGATTCTATCAGCCCGCCCCGCCCTGTGCTACCCTACCCCCGCTATAGAGAGACCTTTGCGTAACTTCCGCCCATGACTGCGTAGGCGGGAATCTGGATGCGCGCAAGCGCCTCATCCCCCTCTCCCTAGAAGGGGAGAGGACGCCGCGAACGCGGCGGGAGAGGGCGCTGGAGTCGGGCGCGGAGCGCCGAACGAGAAAGGGCGGCGGCAAGGGCGCCACAGCGCCGAATCCCCCTCTCCCTAGAAGGGGAGAGGACGCCGCGCACGCGGCGGGAGAGGGTACTGGAGTCGGGAGCCGAGAGACTATGCCTATGAGCGAAATCTCGAATGGAAACGGCGCCGCGCCGCTGGTCAAGCGGCTCGTGTCCGGGGGCGCCGGCTCCCGCCGCCGCGCCGCCGCGCTCATCAGAAGCGGCGCCGTGACCGTGAACGGCGAGCCCGCCTCCGCCATCAGCCGCCTCGTAAGCCCCGCCGACGAGGTGCGCGTGAACGGCGAGGCGCTCCCGCAAGGCGAGCCGCGCCCCGTCTACCTCATCCTCAACAAGCCCCCCGGCTACATCTCCGCCGTGAGCGACCCGCGCGGGCGCGGCGCCGTCCTCGACCTCGTGCCCGCCGCGCTCCGCGTTCCCGGCCTCGTCCCCGCCGGACGCCTCGACGCCGCAAGTTCCGGGCTCATCATCCTCTCCAACGACGGCGCGTTCGTAGACCGCGTAACGCACCCTCGCTACGGCGTCGTCAAGGAGTACGACGTTCTCCTGGACGCGCCGCTCTCCCCCCGCGACCGCGATAAGTTGCTGCGCGGCGTGTCCATAGAGGGCGGCTTGGCGACCGCCCGCTCCGTCTCGCGCTCGGCGAGGAGCGCGCCCCGCTACGCCGTCGAACTGGCGGAGGGCAAGAAGCGCGAGTTGCGCCTGATGATGCGCGCCGTCGGGCGCGAAGTCCTCACGCTCTCGCGGGTTCGCATCGGCGGACTGCGGCTCGGCGCGCTGCCCTCCGGCGCCGTCCGCGAACTTTCGGCGCGGGAAGCGCGCAAGGCGTCGCATGGCGGCTGACTCCGGCAGAATGGTCTGGATGGACATGGAGATGACCGGGCTCGACCCGGACCGCCACGTCGCGCTCGAAATCGCCACCATCGTCACCAACGCCGACCTCGACGTCATCGCCGAGGGGCCGGCGCTGGCGATAGCGCGCAGCGACGAGGAACTGGCGCGCATTGACGACTGGAGCCTCCGCGTCCACTCCGAGAGCGGGCTGCTGGAGCGCGCGCAAGCGTTCGGCGTGAGCGTCGGCGAGGCGGAGCGCCGCACCCTCGCCTTCCTGCGCGAGTGGGTCCGCGAAAAGAAAGCCCCGCTCTGCGGCAACTCCGTCCATCAGGACAGGCTCTTCTTGCGCGCCGAAATGCCGGATTTGGAGGCCTACCTCAACTACCGCATCGTGGACGTCAGTTCCGTCAAGGAACTCGTCAGACGCTGGTACCCGCGCCTGCCTCCGCTCGTCAAGCGCCGCTCCCACCTCGCGCTCGACGACATTCACGAGAGCATCGCGGAGTTGCGCTACTACCGCGACCGCGTCTTCCGCCCGGGCTAGGGGCGCGGGCGCGCCTACCCTTCGTCCCGCCGCCCCCTTCACGCCATCGCGGCCATCAGTTCGGGGACGCGGGGGTTCTCGCGGAACGGGGCGCCGGAGTCGAGCAGCGCCGACCACGAGCGCACGCCGAAATGCTCGCCCGTGGACGCCGCGACCGGCTCCACCCCCTCCCGCAGCGCTTTCGCGTCGCGCAGCAGGCGGCGGCGCATCGTGATGATCGGAATGTCGCTCGTGCCCAAATGCTCCCGCGAGCGGTCGGCGAGCGCGCCCATCCCCTCGACGACCGCCGTGTCCTGCTCGCGCACCCCGACGATGCCGCTGAGCAGGTCGGTGTTGCGCTGCCGGTAGCGGTCTTGCAGAAAGTGGTTTTCCTTCGTCGCGCGCAGCCGCCCCGTCGCCTCGTCCAGCGTCGCGATGTGGGGCATCGGGCCGTGCAGCACGTTGTCGCGCTCCTCCTGCGGCAGGTCTTCGGTGGGCGACCAGATGACGCACCACACCCGCGTTCGCCCGTCGTTCAGCGGCGTCCAGACGTGGCCGTGCGCGCGGCGGAGTTGCAGGTCGGTGGGGATCATCGTCACGTAGGGCATCAGCCACTGGTTGACGCGCCAGTAGTCCTGCGCCGGGTCCTTGGTGGAGCGCTGCGCCGCGAGCATCATGCCGTAGTCCGTCGTCTCGACCACCCAGCGCGGCGACGTGTCGTAGAGAAGCATCTCGTTGTCTTGCCGCGACGCCGCCGACTCGCGGGCGAGCGCGCCCCGGTGCAGGAATCCGACGTGACTTGAGTCGATGTCGCCCTCCAGCGCCTGCACCCAGTTGCACTCCTGATTGTAGGAGACGACGTTGCGCCTGCTCGCGGGGACGTTCGCCCACTCGATGTGCGGAAGGCCGGGCGTCGTCTCGGGCGGGCCCATATACGCCCACAGGACGCCGGCCATCTCCCTGACCTCGTAGGAGCGGACGCGCACCTTCTCCTTGAAACTGGACTTGGGGGGCTCGGAGGGCATTTCGACGCAGCGCCCGTCCGCCGCGAACTTCCAGCCGTGGTAGATGCAGCGCAGGCCGTCGCCCTCGTTGCGCCCGTAGTAGAGCGGCGCGCCGCGGTGGGGGCAGGCGTTCTCGATGAGGGCGTAGCGGCCGGCGCCGTCGCGGTAGGCGATGAGGCGCTCGCCGAGCAACTCGACCTCGACGGGGTCGCTCGCCGGGCGCTCCACGCGGGCCGCCTCGATGAACGGAACCCAGAAGCGGCGCAGCAGTTCGCCCATCGCCGTCCCGGGCCCGACCTGTCCGATGAGCGCGTTGTCCTCCGGGCTGAGCATTGGCTGGTCCTCCCTTGCGGGCGCCAATTTACTCCATACGGAGACGCTGCATAACCGGTTGCCCTTGTCCGGCGGCGCACGGGCGCGCTAATCCTCCGCAACTGCGGAATCCTCGCGCCGCGCCCCGCCGCCGCGTCCCTCTGCTATCATTGCCTGCGGCCTGCGCGGGCGCGCGCTCCGGCGGCGGGCCACTCCACTGCGGGAGCGGCGATGAAACTGCACGAACATCAGGCGAAGGAACTGCTCGCCGCCTACGGCGCGCCGGTTCCCGAGAACTACGCCGCGTCCAACGGCGCGGAGGCGGCGGAGGCGGCGCGGAAACTCGGCGGCGAAGCCGTCGTCAAGGCGCAAGTCCACGCGGGCGGGCGCGGCAAGGCGGGAGGCGTCAAAGTCGCCGCGTCCCCGGACGAGGCCGCCCGAATCGCGGAGTCGCTCATCGGCTCCACGCTCGTCACGCCCCAAACGGGGCCGGAGGGCGTGCCCGTCCACAAGGTCCTCGTCGAGCGGACGATGCGGATCGAGCGCGAGTTGTACCTCAGCGTCACGACGGACGGCTCGCGCCGGCGCCCCGTCGTTATCGCGTCAGCGTCGGGCGGCGTGGAGATCGAGGAGATCGCCCAAACCGAGCCGGAGAAAGTGCTCACGGAGCCCGTCGATCCGGTCACCGGCTTCCGCCCGTATCAGGGGCGCAGGCTCGCCGCCAAACTTGGCCTTCCGCCCGACCAGGTCCGCCCGTTCTCTGCGCTCGTCGAGGCGTGCTGCCGCGCCTACGACGAGAAAGACGCGACGATGATCGAAATCAACCCGCTCGCGGTCACCGCCGACGGGGAACTGCTGACGCTAGACGCGAAGATCAGTCTTGACGACGACGCGCTCTTCCGCCATCCGGCGGAGGCCAAGTTGCGCGACCCCTCGCAGGACGACCCGCTCGAGGCCGAGGCTGCGGAGGCGGGCATCGCCTACGTCAAACTGGACGGGAGCGTCGGCTGCATGGTGAACGGCGCGGGGCTTGCGATGGCGACGATGGACATCGTGAAGTTCGCGGGCGCGGAGCCCGCCAACTTCCTAGACGTCGGCGGCGGCGCGGGCGAGGAGAAGATCAGCCGCGCCATCCTGCTGATGCTCTCCGACCCCAACGTCGAGAAGGCGCTCGTCAACATTTTCGGGGGCATCCTGCGCTGCGACGCGGCGGCCCGCGGCGTCGTGGACGCCTACGGCAAGGCGGACAGGCGCCCGCCGCTCGTCGCGCGCATGCTCGGCACGAACGCGGACGAGGGCAAGGCCATTCTCGCCCAGTCCGGCCTGAACGCGACAATGGCGGACACGCTGCAAGAGGCGGCCTCCGCCGTCAAGGGATAACCAGCCAACGGAGCGGCGATGAGCATTCTGGTCAACGAGGAGACGCGGCTGCTGGTGCAGGGCATCACGGGCCGCGAGGGAAGTTTTCACGCCCAGCGGTGCATGGAGTACGGGACGAACCTCGTCGCGGGCGTCACCCCGGGCAAGGGCGGCCAAACCTTCGGCGAGCGCGTCCCCGTCTTCGACTCCGTGAGCGAGGCCGTGGACGCGACCGGCGCGAACGTCGCGCTGATCTTCGTGCCGCCCCCGTTCGCCGCGGACGCCATACTGGAGGCCGCCGACGCCGGCGTCCCCCTCGCCGTCTGCATCACGGAGGGCGTGCCGGTGCGCGACGCGACGATGGTGATGCGCTGCTTGGAGGGCAAGCCGACGCGCCTGCTCGGCCCGAACTGCCCCGGCCTCATCACGCCCGGCGCGAAGGCGAAAGTCGGCATTATGCCCGGCGCCATTCACATGCCCGGCAAAGTGGGCGTGGTCTCGCGCAGCGGCACGCTCACCTACGAGGCCGTCGGCCAACTGACCGGCCTCGGCATCGGACAGTCCACGTGCGTCGGCATCGGCGGCGATCCCGTCTCCGGCACGGCGTTCACGGACGTTCTGGCGATGTTCAACGACGACCCGGAAACCGAGGGCATCGTGATGATCGGCGAGATCGGCGGCGCGAAGGAGCAAGAGGCCGCCGCGTTCATCGAGGCGAACGTCCGCAAGCCGGTCGCCGCGCTCATCGTCGGCCAGACGGCGCCGCCGGGCCGCCGGATGGGGCACGCCGGCGCCGTGATCACGGGCAAAGCCGCGCTCGCCTCCGAAAAGATGCGCGCGCTGGAGGACGCGGGCTGCCGGATCATCCACACCCCCGCCGACATCGGCGCGACCGCCGCCGCAATGCTGGCGTAGCGGCGCCGCAGGCGCCCAATTCCCCCTCTCCCTAGAAGGGGAGAGGACGCCGCGAAAGCGGCGGGAGAGGGTACTGCGGACGGGGCGCGTAGCGTTCCGTCATTCCCTACCCTTACCGTCATTCCTTACCCTTGCCGTCATTCCCTACCCTTACCGTCATTCCTGCGTAGGCAGGAATCCATTCGGCGCGCCAGCGCCATGACGGGGCGCAAGCCCCGTCTACTTGGATATCCCGGGGCCCCGTCATTCCCGCGAAAGCGGGAACCTACCCTCCTCGTCCTCTGCGCAGCGCCCCCTAACCGTCATTCCCGCGTAGGCGGGAATCCCGCCCCCCTTTGGCGCCGCAGGCGCCGAATTCCCCCTCTCCCTAGAAGGGGAGAGGACGCCGCGAACGCGGCGGGGAGAGGGTACTGCGGTCGGGGGAGCGATGCGCCCCGTCTCCCCTTACCCCAGGCGCCTCGTCATTTCCCGCGTAGGCAGGAATCCATTCGGCGCGCCAGCGCCATGACGGGGCGCAAGCCCCGTCTACTTGGATATCCCGGGGCCCCGTCATTCCCGCGAAAGCGGGAACCTACCCTCCTCGTCCTCTGCGCAGCGCCCCCTAACCGTCATTCCCGCGTAGGCGGGAATCCCGCCCCCTTTGGCGCCGCAGGCGCCGAATTCCCCCTCTCACTATAAGGGGAGAGGACGCCGCGAACGCGGCGGGAGAGGGTACTGCGGACGAGGCGCAACGCGCCACGTCATTCCCCACCCTTACCGTCATTCCTGCGTAGGCAGGAATCCATTCGGCGTGCAAGCGCCACGGACGGGGCGCAACGCGCCCCGTCTCCCTTACTCCCCCGGTGCCACGTCATTCCCGCGAAAGCGGGAACCTACTGGAGGCCGCCCTGACCGCGAAAGCGGGAACCTACCCCTTTGCCCTAGCGCTCAAACGGCGCTCATTTGGCGCTAAAAAGCGCTCATTCAGCGCTCACGGAGTGCTCATTCGGTGCTCACGGAGCGCTCAAACGGTGCTCAAAAAGCGCTCACCTCCCCCGGACGGCGCAAGCCGTCCCCCAGCCCCCTCCGGCGAGACCGCCCCAACCCGCGAAAGCCGTTCCTACTAGTATGACACAAGCCTATTGCAATCCGCTACATACCCTGCTATCCTGACTCCAATGCGGCGGTCGGCGAACCGCTCGGCTGGGAGCAAATGAGCGCTTTTCAGCGCTTTTTTCGGGGAACGCCGCCGGGTCCGGGGCGGATTCCCCCCTTGACCTAACGGGGCGCTGGGGAACATACTTGCGCCCAGCAAGCCCAGCGATCAGCCCGCAAGCGGCGAGGAGGCCCGAAATGGCGCGAGTAGTGGACGCTGACACCCATATCGCCGAGCCCCCGGAGATGTGGGACTTCCTCGACCCCGAGTGGCGGCCCCGACGCCCCGTCGTCGTGCAAGTGCCCGACGACACCCTCTACGGCGGCTGCGACCATATGTGGCTCATCGACGGCCAAATCTACCCCCGCCCAGCCGGACGCGGCGGCAACTTCCTCGTCACCCCCACCGCCCAAAAGAACGTCCGCGACCGCCCCGACGTCAAGTCCCGCGAACTCCTCGACCTCCCCATGCGCTTCGAGGATATGCGCGCCACCAACGTCGATATGCACGTCGTCTACCCCACCCTCTTCCTCGCCTACCTCACCCACGACGCCCGCTACGAAGTCGAGTTGTGCAAAGCCTACAACCGCTTCCTCGCCGACGCCTGGGCCAAGGGCGAAGACAAAATCCGCTACGTCGTCATCCCCCCGCTCCGAAGCATCGACGCCGCCGTCAGCGAAGTCCGCTTCGGCAAGGAGAACGGCGCCTGCGGCGTCTTCTTCCGCGGCATCGAGGGCGACAAGACGCTCGACGACCCCTACTTCTTCCCCGTCTACGAGGAAGCCGAGTCGCTCGGCCTCCCGATCTGCATCCACCAGGGGCAAGGCGCGCCCGCCCTCAACTACCTCATCGATGTCAGCCGCAGCCACACCTTCACGCACGGGCGCATTCCCCCCGTCGTCGCCTTCCGCAACCTCGTCTCCAACAAAATCCCCGAACTCTTCCCCAACCTCCGCTGGGGCTTCATCGAAACCGGCGCGTCCTGGGTCCCCTTCGCTATGTACCAGTTGCGCGGCACCCTCCGCGCCGACGGCGGCTTCTGGGGCCCCCGCCTCTTCGACCGCTACAATATGTGGATCTCCTACGAGGTCGAGGAAGACCTCCCCTACCTGATGAACTACGTCGGCGAAGACCGCCTCGTCGTCGGCACCGACTACGGACACCACACGCCCGGAACCACCGACCGCCTCTCCGCCGACCCCTCCGCGCAAGTGCATATGGTCAACCAGATGCGCTCCCGCGACGACATCCCCTCCGCGACCGCCGAGAAGATCCTCCGCGACAACCCCGCCGCCCTCTACGGCGTCTAGATCGCAAGAAGGAGCCCTGAACTGTCCCTCCGCGCCCCCGCCCGCGCAAGCGGCCCCCGCCCCCCTAATGACCGTCATTCCCGCGCAAGCGGGAACCTACCCTCCGCGCCGCGCCCGCGCAAGCGGGAACCTACCCTCCGCGCCCCGCCCGCGAAGGCGGCCCCGCCCTAATGACCGTCATTCCGGCGTAGGCCGGAATCCAGAGGCGCGCAAGCGCCGCATCCCCCTCTCCCTATAAGGGGAGAGGACGCCGCGAACGCGGCGGGAGAGGGTACTGCGGACGAGGCGCAAGCCTCGTCTCCCTATATCCCCCCGGGGCCTCGTCATTCCCGCGCAAGCGGGAACCTACCCTCCGCGCCGCGCCCGCGAAGGCGGGAACCTACCCTCCGCGCCCCGCCCGCGAAGGCGGGAACCTACCCTCCGCGCCGCGCCCGCGAAGGCGGCCCCGCCCTAATGACCGTCATTCCGGCGTAGGCCGGAATCCAGAGGCGCGCAAGCGCCGCATCCCCCTCTCCCTATGAGGGGAGAGGACGCCGCGAACGCGGCGGGAGAGGTACTGCGGACGGGGCGCAAGCCCCGTCTCCCTATATCCCCCGGGGCCTCGTCATTCCCGCGAAAGCGGGAACCTACCCTCCGCGCCGCGCCCGCGAAGGCGGGAACCTACCCTCCGCGCCGCGCCCGCGAAGGCGGGAACCTACCCTCCGCGCCGCGCCCGCGAAGGCGGGAACCTACCCTCCGCGCCGCGCCCGCGCAAGCGGGAACCTACCCTCCGCGCCGCGCCCGCGCAAGCGGGAACCTACCCTCCGCGCCGCGCCCGCGAAGGCGGCCCCGCCCTAATGACCGTCATTCCGGCGTAGGCCGGAATCCAGAGGCGCGCAAGCGCCGCATCCCCCTCTCCCTATAAGGGGAGAGGACGCCGCGAACGCGGCGGGAGAGGGTACTGCGGACGAGGCGCAAGCCTCGTCTCCCTATACTCCCGGGGCCTCGTCATTCTCGCGCAAGCGGGAACCTACCCCTCCGCGCCCTGACCGCCGCAAGCGGGAACCTGCACTCCCCGCCTGACCGCGAAAGCGAAACTAGCCGAATGATGCGACAGACAACCCGGAACGCCGTAGGGAGACCACGATGAGCCGCCGCGCGCTCATCGTCCTGCTCGTGGGCGCGTCGCTTATCGTTGCGGCGGGCGTCGCGCTGGCGCTGGTCTACGCCGACCCGGGCCGGCAATGGTTCGCCCGCGTCAATGGCGTTCCCATCTCCCGTGCCGTTCTCCTCGACGTCCTCCGCGCCAACCGGATAGACGCCGCGCTCACGGGGGCGCCGTTCGACGCGCAAGCGCAGACGTTCGAGGCCGCCGCCCGCCTCGTGGACGACGAAACGCTGCGCCAAGCCGCCCCGCTGATCGGCGTCGCCGTCTCCGGCGCGGAGGTCGCCGCCGAACTCGCGGCGCAACTCGCCCCGGGGCTGGACGCCGCGAGCGCGGAGGAGGCGCTGCGCCAGTACGCCGGCGCCCGCCGCCTGAGCGCCGCGCTCGTCGAAAGCCTCGCCGAGGGCGAACTGCTCCGCCGCAAGGCGACGCAGGCGCTGGGGCGCGAAATCCCCGACCCGCAGCCGCAAGCGCGCGTCCACTCCCTCGTCCTGCCGGACCTCGCCGCCGCCGACCTCGTCCGCGCCGACGCGCAGCGAGGCGTCTCGTTCGAGGAGATCGTCCGCCGCTACTCGCTCGACCCGTCCGCCGCCGACCTCGGCTGGCTGCCCTACGGCGCGCTCCCGCCGGCCGCCGCCGACGCGCTCGGACGCCTTCCGCTCGACGAACTGTCGCCCCCCTTCCTGCGCGAGGACGGCGCGGCGGTCGTCTACGTCGTAAGCGCCCGCGACGACGCGAGCCCGCTGGACGCCGCCGCCCGCGAACTGCTGGAGGAAGCCGCGTTCGACGCATGGCTCCGCGAAGCCCGCGCCGCGCAGGAGATCGAACTGCGGCTGGACTCGGCGCTCCTCGAATGGACGGCGGCCCAACTCGCCCAGACGCGCCTGCCGCCGCTTGGGGGTTAATGCGGACGGTTCCCGCAGGAGGTTATGGTCTAGGGGCGGCGTCCCGGCGACGCAACTGTACGGCCCCCGCTCGACGCGCGTTCCGTCCGCCTTCGTTGCGACCCAGTAGTGACTGGCCGGCGCGACTTCCGCGCAACGCTCTATCGCCGCCGTCCGGCGGCAGACGCCGTCCAGTATCTCCCCATCGGATGTTACGACCTCGCGCTCGCGCATTGCGCCGCTCAGGCCGCGCGCTCGATGGACGGGTAGGGCGGGCCGAAGTCGTTGGCTCGCGTCCGGTCCGCCGCCCATTCGCCTACGTCTTCGGCGAGCCTCGCAGTGTCCAGTCCCGCGTAGGCGGGGGCGAAAGCGCGGAGAATTCGCAGCGCGTCGGCCAACTGGCCGTTCACCCCCCGCGCGTTGCGGCGCTGGGCGTGGGCGAATCCCGCGGCGAGTTTGGCGAGCGCGAGCAGGAAGAGGCGCTCCGGGTAGGCGGCGTCCACCCAGTGCTCCTCCCACGTCTCGTGGCTCGCGTGGAACCGGCCTTCGTTGAATTGCGCGGCGCCTTGCGCGACGGCGTCCGATTGGGCGGGGCCGAGCGCGCCGACGTCGCCCGTCGCGGCCGCGTAGGCGAGCCACTGCGCGTCGAGGGCGCGGCGGCCTCCGGGCGCGAACGTCTGCGGCGGACGCCGGGGCGGGGCCTGCGTCATCAGACTCCCGCGCCCGAATCGTAGGGATTCTCGTACTCGTAGGGGTTGTCGACGTCCAGCGACTGGTACTTGGAGGGGCACTTCACCCAGTATCTGTCGGCGACGAACACGCTGCCCGGCTCGTAGACGCCCTCCAGCACGATCTCCGAGTGGGGGTTGAAGAAGAGGTCGGGGAGCGCGCCGTCGTAGCGGGCGGCGATGCGCGCGCCGTTTTCGTGGAGCGCGAACTCGGCGACGGTGTTGTCCGTGCTTTCGCGGACGAAACTGCCCTCCACGAGGGCGCCCTTCACGCGGACGGACGCGCCGTCCAAGCCGTCGCGCGCCACCAGTTCGTCGACGGTGACGTAGAAGGAGATCGAGGATTGGAAGGCGGTGAATCCGAAGTAGCCGAACGCCGCGAGGAGGACGACGCCGAGAATGACGAGCCTGCGCCGCCGCGTCAGGATGGACGCGACGCCGCCGGAGGGAGGGCTTGGCGGGGGCTGCTCTGCGGGCGTGTACTGCATAGGGCGCGGCTCAAGTATAGCAGACGCGGCGCGCGCCCGGGGAAAGGGATGCGAGAATCCCGCCTACGCGGGCAGGGCGCGACAAGCGCCCCTTGCGCCCTCCGCCCCATGTGCCCTACGATTCCCTCGTCCCCGTCCCCCGTCAGCCTTCCATCACGGAGAAAGCAATGCCAGCAACCATTAGCGTCCCCGACAGCGTCGACTTCGACGGCCCCCTCTACGTCACGGATGCTGGGCCCGTGATGAACCGCACCCTCGTCATCAGCGACAACCTCCCCGCCCTCCGCGCAATGCCCGACGATTGCGTCGACCTCATCTACCTCGACCCGCCCTTCAACTCCGGCGCCGACTACCTCAACCCCATCGGCCTCCCCGAAGCCGAGGCGCGCGGCCTGCAGTACGACCTCAAAATGCCTGTCCCGGGCGCCAACGAGCCCTACCAGGCCGGCTTCCGCGACCAATTCCATATGAACGAATTCAACAAAGACGGAACCCCCAACGACAATTGGAAACCCGAGTGGGTGCGCGAAATCAGCCGCGTCATCCCCTCTCTTCCTCCCATCATTGCCGCCATCGGCCACTCCCACTCCTCTTCGATGCAGGGCTACGTCACCTTTATGGCCATCCGCCTCGTCGAAATGCGCCGCGTCCTCAAGCCGACCGGCTCCATCTACCTCCACTGCGACCCGACGGCGAGCCATTACCTCAAGGGCATCATGGACTCCGTGTTCGATAAGGCGAATTTCCGCAACGAAATCGTGTGGGGCTACCCGCCGGGAGGCAGAGCGCCGAGGTACGGATTCCATCAGAAACACGACGTGCTGTTCTACTACAGCAATGGCCGCGCTCCGACCTTCCATCATCAGTACAAGCCGCTGTCCGATTACCAAATCAGCAAGTTCACGAAAGAGGACGCGGATGGCCGCCGCTACAAGGAATACCGCAGGCGAACGCGCACATACCTTGACGAAGTTCCTGGCAGTCCCGTCCCCTCTTGGTGGACGGACGTCCCATCGCTAGGGCAAACGATTTCCAAAGAGCGCACGGGCTACCCAACGCAGAAGCCGCTCGCGCTGCTGGAGCGCATTATTCTCGCCTCATCCAACCCCGGTGACATCGTGCTCGACCCCTTCTGCGGATGCGCCACGACCCCCATCGCCGCCGAAGGTCTCAAGCGCCGCTGGATCGGCATGGACAGAGGCGTCGAAGCCTACCGCCAAGTCGTCAACCGCATCCGCAAAACCTTTCCCGACATGGCCACCGAGGGCGAATCGGCCCTCATCGAAAACCGCCGTTTCTACCGCGTGGAAGCCCTTCCCGGCCAGGACAACGACGCTCCCTACGTTTCCCCAATGGACAAGAAGGAGCCCCCGGAGCCCAAGTTGGAGTTGACCAAAGCCCAACGGCGCGAACTGCTCGGCAAGCAGGACGGCTTCTGCCTCGGCTGCGGGACTAAACCCGACATGGAACTGATGGAGGGCGACCACGTCGTCCCGAGGGGCGTAGGGCCGGAGGATATGGTGAACTTCCAACTCCTCTGCGGCTTCTGCAACAACCGCAAGCGCACCAGGCCGATGCGGGAACTCTGGAGCGACAACGAGCGGGACGGCTATCTCGTCTTCCGCCGCCGCATGGAGAACCTCTACAACGAGCGGGAAGACGAGCGCCTCGCCGACCCTCGCATGGCCGCCTTCCGCGACTTCTGGGAAGCCTCTCCGCCCAACGGCAACGGCCGGCGCAAACCCTAACCGCCGCAGGAATCCAGTCGGGGCTACGACGGGGCGCAACGCGCCCCGTCCCCCCATCAATCCTCAGGCGCCCCGTACATTCCCGCCTACGCGGGAATGTACGGCTAGGTTTGGGGTGAGGGGAGGGGCAACCTAGACTTCGTCTAATTCGCGAAGTGCCGCGATACGACCAAGACAGGGCGCGTAGCGCCCCGTCTCCTTATTCTCCCGGGGCCTCGTCATTCCCGCGAAAGCGGGAACCTACTCCGCCTGTTCGCCGCATCCTCTCCATCCACGTTCGCGGTGTCATCTCCCTTATGAGACCTTTGCATAACCCCCCGCCCACAGAGCCGGGGCGCCTCAATTCACTCCTAGCATTAAGAGGGATTGAAGAGGAATTGCCGGCTGAAACTGAGTTATGCAAAGGTCTCCTTATAGGGAGAGGGGGAATTCGGCGCATTGCGCCGATGGGTTTCCGCCCGTTGCGGACAGGTCAGGCGCCTTTGACGTTGAGGATTTGCTTGAGGGTATGGACGGGGCGGACGAGGGGCTCGGCGTGGCGCATCACGATTTCGATGTCTTGGCGGCGTGAGCCAGATCAGGCCGTCCTCGTCCTCGCAGACCTCGATGAAGTGGTTGCCGCCGCCGAGCGCGCCGACCTGCTCGCGCCATTGCTCATCCGCGCTTGCGAGGGCGCTTCGCCAGGAGGAAGCAGAAGCCGGCGAGGAACGCTCCCGCCGCGTAGACGATCAGCACGGGCCCGTAACTTCCGGCGGCCTCGAACGCCGCCGCCATGACAAGCGGCCCCGCCGCCATCGCAGGCGTGACGAGCAGGATCGTCAGCCCGGTGATCGCGCCGACGTGCCTGCGCCCGTAGTAGTCGGGCCACGCCTGCGACTGCAATTGCTGCGCTCCGCCGACGACCAGCCCCACCGGCCACGCGGCGGCGAACAGCGTCCACTCCGACCCCGCGAGGGCGTAGAGCGCAATCGCCAGCGCGTAGCCGAAGCCGTAGAGCGTTAGCCCGGCGCGCACGCCGAACCGCCCCGCCACGCAGCCCCAGAACGGGCGCCCGAACATCGCGCCGAATCCGAAGAACGCGAACGCCGCGGAGGCGAACGACAGCGACAGCCCCTCGTCCACGAAGTAGGGCACCATATTGGCGATGACGCCGGTCGCGGGCATGCCGGTGAGCACGAGGCCGAGCGTGACGAGCCAGAAGGCGCGCGTCCGCATGGCCTCTCCGCGCGTCCATTGCGTTTCGCCGGACTCCGCGGCGACGGCGGTCGCTCCGGGGGGCGCGGACGCGGCGGGGGCGTCGCCGTCCGGCAGCAGTCCGTGGTCCTCCGGCCGGCGGCGAATGATCAGCCATGCGAGCGGGGCGAGGACGAGGATCTCGACCGCGCCCAGCGCGCCCCATCCGGCGCGCCATGAGGTTCGCTCGACGAGGAGCGCGAAGAGGGGGACCATCGTAAAGCCGAAGACGGCGCGTCCGCCGCTCGACCAGGCGAAGGCCGCCGCGCGGCGGCGAATGAACCAGTTGGCGATGGCGGCGCGCGGGCCCAGGTTTTCGAGTCCCGTCCGCGCCGCGCCGACGCCGACGCCTAGCAGCGCGTAGTACTGCCACGGCGTCGAGGCGAACGCGAGCAGCACGAGGGACGCTCCGCCGAGCAGCGCGCTCAGCGTCATTCCCGCCCTCGCGCCTCGCCGGTCGAAGAGCGGGCCGATGAGCATTCCCAGTCCGGCGGTGACGAAGGTGGCTAGTGTGAGCGCGCCGACGAGCGTCGTCCGGCTCCATTGGAGGTCGCGCTCCATCGGCACGACGAGCAGCCCGAAGAGGTAACTGGTCGCGGCGCCGTGAATGAAGAGCGAGAGGAACGAGACGGCGACGATGCGCCATCCGTAGAAGAGGGGAGCGCGTCCGCCGCGCCGGAGCCGCAAGAGATTGTCCATAGGAGGCGCATTGTACGGAGTCCATCGGACGCGTTCGCGGGCGCGGCGACGAGAAGCCAGCGGCGCCGAATGCAAAGTCCCCGTTACGAAAACTGGCGCCCGCATTGCCTAGAACCTGATGAAGAACCTGTCAAGGGGGACGTCGGCCGGGTTTTGGGGCGCGGGCGAGGCGCCCGCGCCTTCTGGATTCCGGCCTACGCCGGAATGACGGTCATGGGGGGCGGCGCCGTCGTCCGCGCCGTCGCCGGCGTCGCCAGTACCCTCTCCCGCCGCTTCGCGGCGTCCTCTCCCCTTGTAGGGAGAGGGGGATCCGGCGCCTACGGCGCCGTTGGGGGCGGGATTCCCGCCTACGCGGGAATGACGGTTATGGGGCGCGGGCGAGGCGCCCGCGCCTTCTGGATTCCGGCCTACGCCGGAATGACGGTTTATGTCGCCGCCATCGTCATCGTCATCATCATCATCGTCGGGAGGGTCGGGGGGGAGGGGGGCGTAGTAGGGGACGCCGGCGAGGGGGCGCGGGCGCAGGAAGGGCTCGTAGCCCGTCCAGATTTGCAAGGACGGCGGGCGCATAAACGCCAACGCGAGCGCGTCGGCGCGGTCGGGGGAGGGCATGCCCTTCTTGCGGATCGCGCGCTTGCTCTCCAACTTCACTTGCCCGGAACTGGTCACGTCGTAGCGCAAGGAGAGGAGTTCCGCTTGCAGGATTTCGTCGGACGGGAGGGCGATGAGGCGGGCGTTCATTAGGCGCCGCAACTCCCAGAAGATCTCGGAGCGCAAGTTGGCGAATCGCGTCGGATGCGGCGCCCGCCGCCCGAATTGGACGCCGTAGACGGGCGCGCCGATCTCTTTCAATCGGTCGCAGACGCCACCGCCGACGCCGTTCTCGTCCACGAATATCGCCTGCGCGTCGAGGTCGGCGGCCATCAGCGCGGCCTCGCCGGCGACCCGCATCGTATCGGCGTCGCGGTCGAGGACTTTCGCCGCGACCACGCGCTGGCCTCTGCGGGCGATGAGCACGGACTTGTCGGCGCCGAACCTCGCGACGTCGACGCCGATGTAGACGGGCTCGCGCTCGTCCTCGGACTCTGTTGGGGCGCCCTCGCCGGACGGAGCGGACTCGGCCATCGCGTCCTCGACGGCTTTGCGGCCTACGAGCGAGTTGTCCTCCGCGTCGGGGAACTCCGCGTAGACGGCGGAGCGAAAGAGGGGGTGATCCTCGCCCCATATCTCCGTCTTCTCGACGATGTCTTCGGGCGTGATGAGGCCGGGCACGCGCTCGGCTCCCTCCTGTATGTTGGGCGTGTCGGCGGCGGCGATTTTGAGGCGCTTGTAGGCCGCTTGCTTCGAGTGATGGGAGTCGAAGAACTCGCCGGGCTTGGGGAGGGCGTTGCCGATCATCAGGGTTTTGGTGGGGTTGAGGCGCATCGCGGCGTCCATAAAGGGCTGCTCGACGCCGTGCGCTTCGTCTACGATGAGCAGGAGTTCAGGGGAGTGAAAGCCCTGAATGCGGTCGGGCTTGTTCGTGGAGAAGGCGATGGCGAAGCGGTCGGGGGCGATGGTGTAGCGGCTCTGGGTGAGTTTGCCGGAGAGGGGAACGTCGGCGTTGGCGATGGCGGTGGCCAACTCCGGCCAGAGGATGTGCTCGATTTGGCGTTGCGTCGGGGAAATGACGACGACTTTGGCTTTGGGGCGGGTTTCGAGCCACCAGAGGATGACGCGGGCGGCGACCCAATCTTTGCCAGCGCCGTTGCATCCGACGACGGAGACTCTTCGCTCGTGCGCGACGAGGTTGAGCATTTCGAGTTGCTTGGGGTAGGGCTTGCCGGCGTTGGGGAGGGCGTGGGCGATGAAGGCGACGGGGTCGTCGCGGTATTGCGACAGGGGGGCGGGATTCCCGCCTACGCGGGAATGACGGTTGTGGGCGTCGCGGCGGGCGTCGCGGCCTTCGCCAGGCTTGGCGCGGTTGCGTCGGAGGAGTGCGGGAATGAGACTCATGCATGACATTATCACAACGCTAGGGGGGATGGCGATAGGGGCACGTGTCATAGTTTGGACATGGGAGGGGCCTCCAGTAGGTTCCCGCTTTCGCGGTCGGGCGGCCTCCAGTAGGTTCCCGCTTTCGCGGGAATGACGTGGGGGCGGGGGATCTATGGAGACGGGGCGCGGGGCGCCCCGTCTGTGGCGCTGGGGCGCCGAATGGATTCCGGCCTACGCCGGAATGACGGTAAGGGTGGGGAATGACGGGGCACTATGCGCCCCGACCGCAGTACCCTCTCCCGCCGCGTTCGCGGCGTCCCCTCCCCTTATAGGGAGAGGGGGATGCGGCGCTTGCGCGCGCCGTCTAGCCGTCTAAGGGGCGGGGCAGGTGCGACAAATGGGGATTGCGCGATGGCGCTCTTCCTTGCGATGCTGGATTTACTGCGGCCATGCGCCGCGCAAATTCGAACGCGCAAGGAGACCCCAATGCCGCCCGACAACGCGAATGCGAACGGCCGAGACGCCTATGAGTCCGCAGCGACGACTAGGCTCATAGAGAACCGAGGCGCGCGCGCCGACCGCAGAGAATCGATCTGGAGCGTCGGCGAGCCGTGGCGGTGGCTTTACTTCACGTTCTTCCTGTTGCTGATGAGCGTGGGCTCCTCGCTCGTGGGCTGGGACACGCTGTTCGGCGAAGGCGAGAACGAGGGCATGGTACAATTGCTTCTGGCGGCGTTCATGGCGGAGGCGGCGGTGTCGGTCGCCTCTGCTGGGATGTCGCTGGGGATAACGGAGGTCGTGATGCTGTCGACGATGTTGGCGCGGAAGTTGGACGAGCGGAAGGCGCGGATCTTGCGGGAGGGCCGGCAGGAGGGCCGGCAAGAGGGCCTTATGGAAGGCCGCATGGCGGAGCGCGCCGTTCGGGACGCTGAGTGGGATGCGTGGCTGGAGCGCATGGCGGCGGCGCAGGCGGCTGGTGAGGCGTTCGATGAGCCTCCGCCGTCGCGCCGGGCGGGCGATGTGAACGGGACGGCGAGGTCGGACGGGGCGTAGGGCGCCGGGGCGCCCGAAGGGGGCGGGATTCCCGCGTAGGCGGGAATGACGGTTATGGGGGGCGCGTTGCGCCTCCCGACCGCAGTACCCTCTCCCGCCGCGTTCGCGGCGTCCTCTCCCCTTGTAGGGAGAGGGAGATACAAGATTCCCGCCTACGCGGGCAAGGCGATAGGTTATGCAAGGTCTCCGCAAGCGGGAGGGTTAGGGCCTCGCGCTAGACGCCGGCGGCGGCGCGCAGTTCGCTGAGCATTTCGGACGCGCTGGGGGCTGTCGCCTTCGGCGTAGATTCGCAGCAGGGGCTCCGTTCCCGACGGGCGGATGAGGCCCCAGAAGCCGCCCTCCAGCGCGTAGCGCGCGCCGTCCATCGCGTCCGCGCCATTGTCGCGCAAGGCGGGAGCGCCGCGCCTTATCAGGAGACGGGGAGTTCGCGCTGGTCGCCCTCGCGGAGGACGGCGGACGCGGCTTGGGCGAAGGCGCGGAAGAGAGGGTGCGGCCGCTCCGGGCGGGAGCGGAACTCGGGATGGAACTGCACGCCGACCATAAAGGGATGGTCGGCGTCCTCGACGATCTCCACGAGGTCGCCGTCGGGAGAGAGGCCGGACGCGAGGAGCCCGGCGGCTTGGAGCGTCTCGCGGTAGGAGTTGTTGAATTCGAAGCGGTGGCGGTGGCGCTCGTCCACTTCCGGGGCTCCGTAGGCGGCGGCGGCTTTGGAGCGCGGCGCGAGAACGCAGGCGTAGTTGCCGAGGCGCATCGTGCCGCCCATTTCGTTGACGTTGCGCTGGCCGGGCATTAGGTCGATGACCGGATGGGGGGAGTCCGGGGAGAATTCGGTGGAGTCGGCGCCGTCGAGCCCGAGCGCGTTGCGGGCGCGCTCGATCACGAGCGCTTGCATCCCGAGGCAGAGGCCGAGGTAGGGGAGTTCGCGTTCGCGGGCGTAGCGCGCGGCCTGGATCATCCCCTCGACGCCTCTGGGGCCGAAGCCGCCGGGGACGACGACGCCGTGGGCGCGCTCCAGCCATGCGTGGGGGCCGTCGCGCTCAATGTCCTCGGAGCGCACCCATTGCACCTCGAGCGCGCATCCGGCGTCGAGGGCGGCGTGGCGGAGCGCCTCGCGCACGGAGAGGTAGGCGTCGGGCAGGTCGGCGTACTTGCCGACGACGGCGATGGGGAGGCCGCCGCTGGGGTTTTCGGCGCGCTCCGTCATCGCGCGCCAGCCGTCGAGGCCGGGGCCGGCGGACGCGCGGAGGCCGAGTTCGCGCTCGAGCAAGTCGCCGACGCCCTCCGCGTCCAGGGCGAGCGGCGCCTCGTAGATGTTGGCGAGCGTCTGCATCGGAATGACGGCGTCGGGCTGCACGTCGCAGAAGAGCGACACCTTCTCCTTAATGGAGGGAGGTATTGGGTGGTCGGAGCGGCAGACGATCGCGTCGGGCTGGATGCCGATGGCGCGCAGTTCCTTGACGGAGTGCTGCGTGGGCTTCGTCTTGAGTTCCCCGGTGGCGCCGATGTGGGGGAGGAGCGTCACGTGAATGTAGAAGGCGTTGCGATGGCCGACCTCGGCGCGCATTTGGCGGATCGCCTCGAGGAAGGGCTGGCCTTCGATGTCGCCCACGGTGCCCCCGACCTCGACGAGAACCACGTCGGGGGCGGGAGGGTCGGCGGCGCGGCGCATAAACTCCTTGATGACGTTCGTCACGTGCGGGACGGTTTGGATGGTGCCGCCGAGGTGGACGCCGCGGCGCTCCTCGCCGATCAGCCGCGTGTAGACCTGCCCGGCGGTGATGTTGGAGTTGCGCGTGAGTTCGATGTCGATGAACCGCTCGTAGTGGCCGAGGTCGAGGTCGGTTTCGCAGCCGTCGCGGGTCACGAAGACCTCGCCGTGCTGGTAGGGGGACATTGTGCCGGGGTCGACGTTAAGGTAAGGGTCGAGTTTTTGGACGGCGACGGAGAGGCCGCGGCTCTTGAGGATGCGCCCGATTGCGGCGGCGCAGATGCCCTTCCCGACGGAACTGACGACGCCGCCGGTGACGAAGACGTAGCGGGTGGTCATCGGGGCCCTCCGGCGCAGCCCTCGCCGCCGACCGCAGCGCCCTCTCCCGCCGCGTTCGCGGCGTCCTCTCCCCTTATAGGGAGAGGGGGACGCGGCGCTTGGGCGCCGCAAGCGGGGGCGAGGTTCCCGCCTACGCGGGAATGACGATAGGCACGCAAAGAGGGGGAACGGGAGCCGCGCCGGAGGCGTCTGCGGAAGGGGCTTGGGCGCGGAATGATGCGTTGCACGGACGGGGATTGTAAGGATGGAGGGCGGGGAGTGTCAACGGGCGGCTTCCTCCAGTAGGTTCACTGGATTCCCAAACGAAGCGCAGCGCCAGAGTAAGATGGCGCCATGGGATACAGCCATATCGGGATCGAAGAGCGGCGCCAGATTGCCCGCCTACTCGAAGAGAAGGCGCTCGGTCAGGCAATCGCTGCAAGTCTGGATCGCTCGCCATCGGCAATCTCTCGCGAGATCAACCGCAACCGGTTGACCTCAGGGGAGTACAAGCCGGCGCCGGCGAACGAGCGAGCGCAGGCGCGGCGGTGGCGCGGGCCGCGCCTCGACCGCGACGACTTGCTGCGGGAGGCCGTGCTTTGGCGGCTCGCGTGGGGCGCGTCGCCTGACCAAGTCGCCGGGCGCCTGGCGTTGGAGATGCGGCGGAGCGTGACGTTCGACAACTGGACGGAGTTTGCGCGGCATTACGAGTTGCACGCGATGGGGACGGAGACGTTCTTCTGCGACCCGCCTAGGCGGAAAGGTGGAGTGGAGAACGCGATAGGCCGGCTTCGGCGGGAGTTGCCTCGGAAGACGGACTTGGACGGGGCGTCGGACGAGGAGTTGGCGGTGTGCGCGTTGCGTTGCAACAACACGCCGCGCGCGGCGCTGGGCTACCGGACGCCGGTTGAGGCACTCTGGAGCGAGCAGCAGGCGCTGCGCTTCGAATGTGGATCCACATTCCCGCTTTGGCGGGAATGACGGGAGGGGGCGGGAATGACGGTCATGGGGCGGGCGGGGGAGGCAAGGGGGGTTCCGCTTGCGCCGGGAGGGCGCGGATGGCTCATCCCTTTAATAAGGGTGGCATCATTTTGACTCATTTACTCCTGCGCCCCGGCGGGCGATGAGGCCAATTTGGGGCCGAATCGGGGCGTTTTGAGGCCGATTTGGGGCTGGATGAGGCCGGAATGAGGCCAGATGGAGTCGCCGGCAGGGGGCGCGTGGTCCGCAGCGGGGGCATTGAGCGCGAGGATCATAGGGACAGCTTAGGAGAAAAGGGGCGGACGGCGCAAGGGGGGGTTCCCGCTTTCGCGGGAATGACGAGGGGCGTGGGGGTATGGGGAGACGGGGCTTGCGCCCCGCCCGCAGTACCCTCTCCCGCCGCGTTCGCGGCGTCCTCTCCCCTTATAGGGAGAGGGGGGATTGGGCGCTTGCGCGCCTCTAATGGGGCGGGATTCCCGCCTACGCGGGAATGACGGGGCGCATGGGAGAACGCGGAGACGGGGCGTAAGCCCCGTCTATGGCGCTTTGCGCGTCGAATGGATTCTTGCCTACGCAGAAATGACGGGGCTTGCGCCCCGACCGCAGTGGTGTGGATTCGCCTAAAGGATGGCCCTCTTTCATCTCCACGCCAGTCTCATATGTGTCTGAGCGCGCACACGGGCGAATTCTCTAGTAGGTTCCCGCTTTCGCGGGAATGACGAGTCCCCGGGAGAACGTGGAGACGGGGCGCAGCCCCGTCTATGGCGCTGTCGCGCCGAATGGATTCTTGCCTACGCAGGAATGACGGGGCTTGCGCCCCGCCCGCAGTACCCTTCCCGCCGCGTTCGCGGCGTCCTCTCCCCTTATAGGGAGAGGGGGGATTGGGCGCTTGCGCGCCTCTAATGGGGCGGGATTCCCGCCTACGCGGGAATGACGGGGCGCATGGGAGAACGCGGAGGCGGGGCGTAGCCCCGTCTATGGCGCTGTCGCGCCGAATGGATTCCTGCCTACGCAGGAATGACGGTGAGGGAAGGAATGACGGTTATGGGAAGGGCTAGCGGGCAGTCGCTTTGGCGGGTGATGTTCGGCGCGGCTTCTGGAGGGCGCGGCTGACGTTGCGGACGCCGCGGACGCTTTCGATGCGCGTGAAGAGGCGCGAGAGTTGCTCGATGCTGGCGACTTGGACGGTGATGTGAACGACGACGATGCCGCTCTCGCCGGGCTCCGTGGTGGAGCCCGCGATGTTGACGCGCTCGGAGGAGGTGGCGCCGGTGATGTCGTGGAGGAGGCCGACGCGGTCCCAGCACTCGACGCGGATGCGGACGGGGAAGACGGCGCGGGTTTGTCCCCAGGAGACGGGGACGATGCGCGCGGGCTCGGAGCCGTTGTGAATGTTGGCGCAGGCGGCCTTGTGGACGGTGACGCCCCGGGTGCGCGTGATGTAGCCCTGGATGTCGTCGCCGGGAATGGGCGCGCAGCACTCGGCCATTCGCGTGAGGAGGTCGCCGACGCCGAGCACGCTGACGCCGCTGTGAACGGGCGCGGGGACGTCGACCTCGACGGGATGGACGGCGGCGGAGTCCTCCGCATGTTTGGCGGAGAGGCGCCCCGCGACTTGCGCGATGGAGACGAGGCCGGAGCCGATGGCGGCGTAGAGGTCGTCGACGGCGTCGTAGCGGAACCAGCGGGCGACCTCGGCCTCGTCGACCTGGGCGGAGAGGCGCTTGAGTTCCTTCTTGAGGACGGCGCGCCCGCGCTCGATGTTGGCGTCGCGCTCCTGATGGCGGAACCATGCGCGAATCGCCTGCCTCGCGCTGGCGGTCTTGACGTAGTCGAGGTGGGGGTTCAGCCAGTCGAGGCTTGGGCCGCGCGCGACCTTGCTGGTGAGGACTTCGACGGTGTCGCCGCTGCGGAGGGGCGTGTTGAGGGCGGCGAGGCGCCCGTTGATCTTGGCGCCGATGCAGCGGTGGCCGAGTTCGGTGTGAATGCGGTAGGCGAAGTCAATGGGAGTGGCGCCCGCGGGGAGTTCGCGGATTTCGTTGCGGGGCGTGTAGACGAACACCTGATCGCGGAAGAGGTCGCCGGTGACGTTTTCGAGGAACTCGTCGGTGGGGCTGACGTCGCGCTGCCATTCGAGGAGTTGGCGGAGCCACGTCATGCGCTCTTCGAAGTCGCTGTCCTTGGACGCTCCGCCTTCCTTGTAACTCCAATGGGACGCGACGCCGTACTCGGAGACGCGGTGCATATCGCGCGTCCGCACCTGCACCTCGACGGGATGGCCGTCGAGGCAGCGGACGGTGGTGTGGAGCGACTGGTACATATTCTCTTTGGGGCTTGCGATGTAGTCGTCGAACTGGCCGGGGACGGGGCGCCAGAGGGAGTGAACGAGGCCGAGCGCGGCGTAGCAGTCGGGAACGGAGTCGACGAGCACGCGGACGGCGAACAGATCGAAGATGTCGCCGACTTCCTTGCCCTGCGCGGCGTAGGACTGCGCTTTGCGGTGGATGCTGTAGATGTGCTTCGGGCGCCCGGTGACGTCGGCGGAGAATCCCGCATTGGCGAGTTCCGCGCGCAGTTCCTCCGTGACGCGCTGGACGTATTTTTCGCGCTCCTTGCGCTTGACGGAGAGGAGTTTCGATATGGCGCGGTACTGATTGGGCTGAATGTAGCGGAAGGCGAGGTCTTCGAGTTGCCACTTCACCTCGCCCATGCCGAGTCGGTGGGCGAGCGGGGCGTAGATGTCGAGCGTTTCCTGGGCGATGGCGACGCGGCGGGCGGGGGGAAGGGCGGCGAGCGTCCGCATATTATGGAGGCGGTCGGCGAGTTTGATGAGAACGACGCGGATGTCGTTGGCCATCGCCACGAGCATTTTGCGGAGGCTCTCGGCCTCGCTGTCGCTTTTGGCGACGAGGGGCTGGGCGCCGCCGGTGAGCGTGTCGAGGCGGGTGAGTTTCGTGACGCCGTCGGCGAGGCGGGCGACGTCGTCGCCGAAGCGCTCGCGGAGGTCGTCGGCGGTGACCTCGCAGTCCTCGATGACGTCGTGCAGGAGGGCGGCGGCGATGGTCGGGGCGTCAAGGTTGAGGTCGGCGAGGTAGGAGGCGACTTCGACGGGGTGTTCGACGTAGGGCTCGCCGGAGCGCCGGGTTTGGCCTTCGTGGGCGGCGTTGGCGAATTCGAGCGCGCGCTCGATGAGTTCGGCGCGGTCGTCGGGGAGGTATCCCCGCGCTTTTTCGAGTAGGGCGCTCACGCGCTCATTATACGCGATAGGCGCGAGGGGCGGCGGCGGGAGTTAGAGCGGCGCGATTGCGGCGGGGCCGCCCTCGATGACGTCCGGCGTGACGCGCCCGCCGGTTACGCGCGCTTGAAGCGGACGCGGCGCCAGAATCGGCCGATTTCGCCCTCGTCCCAGGAGACGAGCATAAGGCTGGCGATGAAGATGGAACTGTAGGTTCCGACGGCGACGCCGGCGAGCAGCACGTAGAGCAAGGGGCGTATGGCGGGCCCGGCGAAGAGCATCAGCGCGGCGACGACGACCATGAGCGTGATGGACGTGTTGAGCGAGCGGGCGATCGTTTCGCGAACGCTGAGGTTCACGAGTTCGCGGGTGGTCGCGCCGGAGTAGCGGGCGACGTTCTCGCGCACGCGGTCGAACACGACGATGGTGTCGTTGACGCTGTAGCCGATGGTGGTGAGCACCCCGGTGATGAACATCGCGTTGACTTCCAGGTTGATCGTCTCGCCGAGCACGGAGAAGACGCCCAGCACGATGAAGACGTCGTGGGTCAGCGCGACGACGGCGGCGACGCCGAAGCGGAACGGCGACGGCGCGCGCCGGAACGCCCACGTTACGTAGACGAGGATGACGATGGAGGCGACGACCACGGCGATGGCGGCGTTCCGCACGTTCTGCGCGCCGATGACGCCGGAGATGGAGTCGAAGGAACTGATTTCGACGGGGCCTATCGCGCCGAGGGCGTCGCGGACGCGGGACTCGTCGCCGCGCCGGACGACGACGCCGGCGGCGTCGCGCTCGTCCAACTCCAAGATGCCGAGCCTGATGAAGAAGGTGTTGCTCTCGGCGGCCTGCACGATGGCGTCGGGCTGCCCGGCGGAGTCGAGCGCTTGCCTGACGGCGTCGGCGGAAATCTCCGTTTCGTAGACGGCGGTGATGGCGGCGCCGCCCGTGAAGTCGATGCCGGGGTTCAAGCGGAACGCGACGAGCGCGGCGGCGGAGAGTAGGACGAGCAGCGCGGAGAAGGCGAAGAACCACTTGCGGAAGTCGGCGACGCGCATCAGCCGCTCCTGCTCGCTTGCGCCGCGCCGCTTCGCCGACCGGCGTCGGGCGTGAAGAGGCGGACGGCGCGCCGCAGGCCGGGCGTCGCGGCGGCGATGCCCAGCAGATTGCGGCTGATGAGGATGGCGGTGAACATGCTGATGAGCACGCCGATGAGCAGGGAGACGGCGAATCCGGTGACGGCGGAGTTGGCGGAGCCGCTGCCGAAGAAGAAGAGCACGAGCGCGATGAGGATCGTCGAGACGTTGCCGTCGCGGATGGACGGCCAGGCGCGGTTGAAGCCGGTTTGCATCGCCAGTTGCACCGTGCGCCCCACCTGCAACTCTTCCTTGACGCGCTCGAAGATCAGAATGTTCGCGTCCACCGCCATGCCAAGCGAGAGGATGAACCCGGCGAGGCCGGCGAGCGTGAGCGTTACGGGAATGAGTTTGAAGACGGAGAGCACGAGGATGATGTAGCAGACGAGCGCGGCGCCCGCGACGAGGCCGGCGACGCGGTAGTAGGCGGCCATAAAGAAGAGCACGAGGATGAGGCCGACGCCGCCTGCGGCGAGCGCGCTCTCCAGCGATTGCGCGCCGAGCGACGCCGCGACGAGGCTCGATGAAAGTTCCGTGATGTCCACCGGCAGGCGCCCGGACTCCACCTGAATGGCGAGTTGCCGCGCCTCTTCCGGCGTGAAGTTGCCCTCGATCTGGCCGAGCCCCGCGAGAATCGGGCTTTGCACGACCGCCGACACCAGCGTCTCGCCGTCCAGCACGAACGCGAGTTGGTCGGGGCTTTCCCCCTGGCCGTCCGGCGTGTTGAGCGTGGAGTAGATGCGCTGCGTGATGACCGCGAACTGCTGGGCGGCGCCGCGCTTCAGTTCGAAACTCAGCACGGACTGCCCCGTCACCTGATCCTGAGCGGGGGACGCGCGCTCCATATCCGCGCCGCTGAGGCCGGTTTCGATGTCCTCGTAACTCGAGCACGTGGGGTCGCCGCAGATGCGCTCTACGATCTCCAACTGCGCCGTCTGGCCGATGAGGTCTTTCGCCTGCTGCACGTCCTCGACGCCCGGCAACTGAATGAGCAGGCGGTTGTCGCCGAGCCGCTGGATGCTGGGCTCCGCGACGCCGAGCCGGTCGATGCGGCGCGTGATGGTGCCGACCAAGCCCTCCATCTGCTCGTCGGTGGGGGCGAGGTCTTCGGAGCCCGCCTCGTAGACCAGTTGCGTGCCGCCCGCGAGGTCGAGCCCCAGTTGCAGGCCGAGGATGTCGTCGTCGCCGCGGTCCCCGACGAAGGGGATGCTGTAGTTCGGAACGAAGAGCGCAGCCGACGCGAGCCCGACGATGACGATAATCGCAAGGAGCGACTTCCAGCGAAGTTGGCGGAGCATTCCTTCTCTCTGTATGGGACTGCCGGGCGCGGGGCGCCGACGCAATCCCCTATGTTAGCAGACGCGCCGCTCCGCGTGAAGGGGCGCTAGGCGCCGCGTCTAGCCCGCCGCCCGCGCCGCCCAGTATCCGAGCGCGACCGCGCCCAGCCCGAGCGCGACGCTCAGCAGGACGTTCCCCGCCGCCGCGACGTATGCGCCGCCGCGCAGCAGCGTGAGCGCGTCGTTCGTAATGGCGGAGAACGTCGTGAAGCCGCCGAGCACGCCGACGAACAGGAAGAGGCGCGCGCTCGCCCCGAAGATCTGGCGCGTCTCCGCGAGCCCGGCGAGCGCGCCGATCAGCAGCGATCCGAGCACGTTCGCGGCGAGCACGCCCCACGGGAACGCGGTTTGCCCCAGCAGCCGCGCGACGCCCAGCATCACGCCGTAGCGCGACGCCGCGCCGATGAATCCGCCCGCGCCCACGAGGAGGAACTCGGTCACGCCGGCGTCTCCGCGCCGTCTCCGGCGTCGGGCGGCGGAGCGCCCGGCGGATGCGCCGTTCCGTAGAAGCGCAGCCAAAAGTCGCTCTTGCCGGGGAAGTCCATATAGAGGCCGAGGTGCGCGCCGCCGAGCACGTGCAGGTGGCCGTGCGGCTGCGACTGCATCGCGTCCTCTCCGAAGTTGGAGACGACGCGGAATCCGCCGGGCGCGTCCGCCTCTCCTATATCGACGGCGAGCGCGGCGGCGCGGGCGAAGAGCGGCGACCGCCAGAACTCGCGTTGGCTCATATGCGCGACGGGCGCGACGAGGCACATCAGCGGCGCCCAGTCGAGCGCGTTGCGGAACGCGATCAGTTCCGCGTCCTGGTGCCGCACGCTGCGCGGAAGCGTCCCGGCCGCGATGGCGCAGAACGCGCAATCCTCAATGTCCACGCCGGAGTCCGGCGCGGACGCGCGCGGGGTCATCTCCCGAGGTCTCCGGGCCTCGACGCTTGCCGTCCCCTGTTGTGGTAGGCGGGAGCCATAATGACAACCCTGTCCGCTACGCGCGTGTCGTCAAAGCGGTACTTCAGCCTATCGATCAAGGATGCGCCGCCTTCCGGGCTTTCGTCAGGAGGCAGCATCGTAATCATGGTGGGCAGGCGAACTTCATGGCGATGAACGATGATTTGGTAGAGTTTCTCGTTCGCCCAGGGGGTGGGGTTCTCACGCCCAAAGTCATCCAGGATGAGCAAGGGCGTTTGCCTTATCCGGTCGAAGACTTCGTCGTAGGTTTCGGGGCTGTTGGGGCTATAGGCGCTGCGGAGGTGGTCTAATAGGTCGGACGCTTTCGCGTAGAAGACCTCATCCCCGCGCTCTAGTCGCCAGTTGGCGACCGCGACGGCCAAGTGCGTCTTCCCCCGGCCAGCCATTCCTATGAGCACGAGCCAAGGCTTCCAATTCGCGTCGCCGCTTTCGGTGAATTCGTCGGCGAACGCCCAGGACGCCTCGAAAGCCTTTCGCAAACTTCCGCGCTCTTGGGCGTTCAGGCCGCTGCTTACGTCAAACGACTCGAATGTCATGGACTCGCGCAACTTGGGGGCCACGCTGCCCAGAGGCGTTCCCTTCTTTTGAACGGCCCCGCCTAGGTCTATGGCGCGCCCGGTGCGCGGATCGGCGAATTTGCTCTGCAAGCGCCCGTCCAGCCGCTCCAGCGGCGCCGCCGATGTTATGAGGGCGGGAAGGCCGTTGACGTAGCGGTGGTTGACGATCTGAAAGAGTTTCTCCTCCGCCCACGGCGTGCCGCTGTGCGCGTCAATATCATCTAAAACGAGCACGGGGACATTTTTCACTTGATCGAGCAATTCGTCGTGCGGCAGCGCGGCGTCGTCGCTGTACGCGGTCCGCAACTGGTGGAGCAGATCGGGGACGAACGCGAAAAAGACGGGAACGCCGCGCTCCATAATTTGGCTTGCCGCCGCCGCCGCGAGGCGGGTCTTGCCCGTGCCGTGCCCGCCCGCGAGGAGCAGCGACCCGGCGGGCTCGTCCGCGAACGCCCGCGACGCGGAGAATGCGGCGTGGTAGCGCGCCTGGGCCTCCGCCCCCGAACCGGGCCCGCGCTCGTCCAGGTTCTCGAATTTCACCTGGCTCATGATCCCAAGGTTGCTGTACCGGTGCAAACGGGAGAGCCTGCGCTCCGCGTCAGCGGTCGTTTGGCAGACGCACGGAAAGGCGCGGCCGAAGTCCGGGTGGACGACCGGCACATCGCGGCGCACCCACCCTTGGCCCTTGCAGATCGGACAGGCGGCGGCGAATTCGTCGTCGAGCCGCTCCACCCACTCAGGCGCAGCGGAGCCGCTCGAGAATCTGCTCCTCTGTAAGCGGCTCAGTATGTCGGCCAGGCTTTCCAAACCCCTTTGCTCCTTTGCCAACCCTCTTCCACCGCTCCAGCGCTTTGACGATGTACCGCCAACTGCGGGCGTTGCTCGCCGCCGCTTCCCTGATCGCGTCCTCGATCCATCCTACAGGATACTCCTTCTCCGCGTCCCTCAGTTCGTCCGCGATCATCGGCGTCAGCATGCCGATGTTCTCTTCGTAGCACTGGAAGACGTTCGGGCGCGCCGCCGCGCCGGGCGCCGCCGTTGGCTCCGGGGCTCGCCCCAACCGCTCCGCGCTCCGCCGGTTCTGCGGCGTGTTCAGCAGCAGCCAGCCGTCCGCCTCGATTAGCAAGCCCCGCTCGAGCGCGAGGCGAACGCCGCATGCCACGTTTTCTTCGGAGCCGAGCGCCGCGAGGAGGACGGCATCCGTCCGCATCCGCTCGGCGGGCACGCGCTTCGGCGAGCCCGGAACTTGCGCCTGATGCCACAGGAAGCGCAGGACGCAGCGCAGTTCCGCGTCGTCCGTGATTTCGGCCAGCATCTCGCCCAGCAGCGGCGCGGGCACGGGCACGCTCCGCGCGCGCTCCTCGAACCCTGGGAAGGCGGGCGCGGGGCGGGGCAGGTCATAGGCATGGCGAGGGAACGAGGCCAACGGCGTAGGAGCGGTCCGAACCTCGAATCCGGGCAACGCGGCGGCGTTCAGCGGCATAGCGCACCATCCTTATGCAAGGTCGCTTGCCTGGCATGGCAGAGCGTTTTGCATAGCATAGAACAAGCGTTCGTTATTGTCAACCCCCCTGAGTTCTCTATTAGGAGAGTGGATTCGGCTCTCGCCTCAAATGGGGGCGGGATTCCCGCCTACGCGGGAATGACGGCAGGAGTGCGGGAATGACGGTTAGGGGGGCGTTGCGCCTCCCGACCGCAGTACCCTCTCCCGCCGCGTTTCGCGGCGTCCTCTCCCCTTAGAGACCTTTGCATAACCTTCCGCAATCGCGCACAATGACCGCAACCCGCAACCGCGAGGAGACTGCTATGCATCTCGAAGCCAGCGACCCCTCCTTCATCGACGCCTTCCTCCCTTTCAACGCAGGCCGCAACGACCGGCTCGACCGCATCGACCGCCTCATCGATTGGCCCAAAGTCGCAGCCCTACTCGACGATGTCCACGCCGCGCCCGAAGGACGGCCCGCCTACCGCCCGATCACGATGGTCAAGATCATCGTCCTCCAGCAGTGGTACGACTCCTCCGACGTCGGCATGGAGGAGGCGCTCCAAGACCGGCTGTCGTTCCGCCGCTTCGCGGAGCTCACGCTGACGGACGCGGTTCCCGACCACTCGACGATCAGCCGGTTTCGGAAGAAGATCACGGAGCGGGGGCTGGCGCGGGCGCTGTTCGCGGAAGTGAATCGGCAGTTGGAGGCGAAGGGCATGCTGGTGAAGCGCGGAACGCTGATCGACGCGACGATCATCGAGGCGCAGGCGCGGCGCCCGCATTCGGAGGCTGGAGCGCGGAGCGGAACGGACCCCGACGCCGCGTGGACGAAGAAGGGGAAGAAGTCGCATTTCGGCTACAAGATGCACATAGGGATGGACGCGGGGTCAGGGCTGGTGCGCGGGGTTGAGTTCACGCCTGCGAACGTTGCGGACACGGATGTTGCGGACGCGCTGATCATGGGGGACGAAGAGGCGGTGTACGCGGACAAGGCGTATGAGTCGAAGGAGCGTCGTGAGCGTCTGCGGGCGCAGGGCGTGAAGGATCGGATCATGCATCGGGGGCATAAGCATCAGACGGAGCTGCCGCATTGGCAGCGGCGGCGGAACGGGCTGCTGTCGAAGGTTCGGGCGCCGGTGGAGCAGGTGTTTGGGACGCTGAAGCGCAGCTATGGGTACTGGCGGGTTCGGTACATGGGGCTAATGAGGAACGAGGCGGAGGCGTTGTTCAAGGCGCTGGCGTACAACCTGCGGCGCGCGGACGGGTTGAGAGAGGGTTGCGCTGTGCATGGGTAGGGGCGTATTGCGCCCGTTGGGGGTACGAGGCCCTGCGAAGCCCCTAAATTGGGGGCGAGCAGGGGAGGTGGAGGCCGTTATCGGGGGATTTGGGCGGTTGAATGGCTGATTCCGGGGGCGCGGAACTGCCGATCGCGCTGATGCGAGGGTTATGCAAAGGACTCCCTTATAGGGAGAGGGGGAAATTCGGCGCTGGGGCACCTCAAAATGGGGCGGGATTCCCGCCTACGCAGGAATGACGGCAGGAGGGCGGGAATGACGGTTAGGGGGGCGTTGCGCCTCCCGACCGCAGCACCCTCTCCCGCCGCGTTCGCGGCGTCCTCTCCCCTTGTAGGGAGAGGGGGAATGCGGCGCTGGGCGTCCAAATGGGGGCGGGATTCCCGCCTACGCGGGAATGACGGCTATGGATGGCGCGCGAGCGATGCGGGCAAGCGCAAGCGGGGCGCAGGCACGCTCCGCGCGCGCCTCGAACCCGGCGAAGGCGGGCGCGGTCATACCCCGGCGGGCGCGCCGGCGAACTCCGTCGCCAGCGTCTGGAAGCGCGAGAACTTGCCGTCGAAGTAGAGGTGAATCGTCCGCGTCGGCCCGTGCCGGTTCTTGGCGATGACGAGTTGCGCCACGTTCGCGGGGTAGGCGTCGGTCGGATGGCGCTGCTCCCACTGCTCCGGCGTGAGGTACTTGTCCTCGCGGTGAATGAAGGCCACGACGTCGGCGTCTTGCTCGATGCTTCCCGACTCGCGCAGGTCGGAGAGTTGGGGATGGTGGTCGGGGCGCTGCTCGATGGCGCGGGACAACTGCGATATGGCGATGACGGGCACGTTCAGGTCGCGGGCTATCGCCTTCAACTGCCGGGTGATGTCGCTCAACTCCTGCACGCGGTTCTCGCCCCGGTTCTCCCGCCCGGATATGAGTTGCAGGTAGTCCACGATCACGAGGTCGATGCTGCGGCTCGTGTGCAGGCGGCGGAGTTTGGAGCGCATCTCCAGCACGGTCTGCGCGGGGGAGTCGTCCATATAGATCGCGAGGTCGGAGAGGGCGCCGATGCCGGTCATTACGCGCGTCTGGGCCGTCTCGCCGAGCAGCCCGAGCCGGAGGAGGTGGCTGTCGACCTCCGCTTCGGCGGACAGGAGGCGCAGCGCGAGTTGCTCGTGGCTCATCTCCAAACTGATCACGGCGATCACGGCGCCCTCGCCGGCGGCGTTGCGCGCGATGTTCATCGCCAGTGTCGACTTGCCCAGCGCGGGGCGCGCCGCCAGAATGAAGAGGTCGCCCCGCTGCAGGCGCCCAAGCGAGTTGTCCAAGTCGGTGAAGCCGGTGGGCACAGGCGCGGCGCCGTGATCCAGCGGGCCGATGTTCGCCGTCCCCTCGAGGTACTGGTCGAGCGCCTCGCGGAGAGACACGAAGTCCCGCGACGCCTGCGTGTTCCGCACCTGAAAGATGATGTCCTCCGACAACTGCAGCGCCTGCTGGGGGTCGGCGGAGTCCGAGTAGCCGATGGCGGCGATCCGCCCGGCGGCGTCGATCAGCCGGCGCATCGTCGCGGCGTCGTTCACGATCTGCGCGAAGTGCTCCGCGTGCACGGAGGTCGGAACGACGGTGACCACGTGGCTGAGGTAGGCCGGGCCGCCGACCTCGTCGAGCCGCTCCTTGACCGACAACTCCCGGGCGACGCTCACCTGGTCGATGGGCTCGCCCCGGTGGTAGAGCGACTGGCACGCCTCGTAGCACCAGCGGTTGCGCTCGCGGTAGAAGTCCTCCGGCTTCACGAGCGGCGCGATGCGGCTCATCGCCTCTCCGTCTATGAGAAGCGACCCGATCACCGACTCCTCGGCGGCGATGTCGTGAGGGGGCAGTCTCTCCGCGTACATTGGCGCCCCGCGCTACGCCCGCGCGCCCGCTCCGGCCTCGACGTCCGCCTCCGCGTCGTCTTCGGCGGCGTCCGGCTCCTCGTCCGCGTCCGCAAGCGGCCCGGACTCTTCGTCGGGCTCCTCGCCGGACTCCTCCGCCTCCTGCGCGGCGGCGGCCTCGTATCCCTCCGGGACGACGGACACGTTCACTTGCGCCGTCACCTCGCGGTACAGGCGGACGGTCACCTGGTAGTCGCCGGGCTCGTGGATGGCGGAGCCGAGCAGCACTTGCCGGTGGTCTATCGTCCGCCCGGTGGACTCGGAGAGCCGGTCGGCGATATTCCGCCCCGTCACGGAGCCGAACAGGCGCCCCGTCGGCCCGACCCGCACTTCGACGGGGACTTCCGTCCCGTCTATGAGCGCGGCGACCTCCGACCACGCCTCCGAGTTCTTGAGGCGCTTCTGCTTGGCGGCCTCCTCGATGGCGCGGGCGCGCTGCAGGTGGGCGGGCGTCGCGGGCGCGGCCAGCCCCTTCGGGAGCAGGTAGTTCCGCGCGAACCCGTTCTTCACTTCCTTGACCTCGCCCGCGTCGGCGGCGCCGGCCACGTCCTCCAGAAAAATGACCTTCATATCCGAATCCCCTCGCGTTTGGTTTTTTGCGTAAGCGGGCCGCTCGCTCGCGGCGGCGGCGAGGCCGGCCTGAGCCGGCCCCTTCCGCTCACTATATCCCATTACGCCTCATCGCCGCGCGTCCGCGCAACCCCCGCCTGTCCGATTTCCCCAAGCCGCGCCGTCTGAATTCTCCCACGCTGCCCGCGCCCAAGCCAAGCGCGGACTCGCCAAAAACGGGGTTGCCGTTCGCTTGACGGAGCCATTGCATATCCCATCGCCCCTGCGGAACATCCCGCCCCACGCCCTCGTTGCTGCTATGATGGCGCGCGGAACCCGGGCTACCGCAAGGAGCATGCAATGCTGTTCATAGACAACGCCGCCGTCGAGCGCCTCCTCCCGATGAGCGAGTGCATCGAGGCCCAAGACCGCGCCTTCCGAGGACTCCCCACCGGCGAGTCCGTCCACCGCCCCCGCATCGACCTCTATATGCCCGCCGAGCGCCCCGACGCCTACTACCGATGGGGAACGATGGAGGGCGCCAGCGACGCGCTCGGCGTCTTCGCCATCCGCATGAAGTCCGACGTCCTCTACTGGCCCCGCGACGAGCGCGGCTTCTGGAAAGAGGAGAAGTACTGCGTCGAGCCCGGAACCTACTGCGGCCTCATCCTCCTCTTCAGCACCCGCGACGGCGAGCCTCTCGCCATCCTCAACGACGGCGTCCTCCAGCATATGCGCGTCGGCGGCGGCGCGGGACTCGGCGCCAAATACCTCTCCCGACCCGACTCCCAAACCGTCGGCATGCTCGGCTCCGGCGGCATGGCGCGAACCTACCTCGAAGCCTTCGCCGCCGTCCGCGACATCCGCAGCGTCAAGGTGTTCAGCCCCACCAAAGCCAACCGCGAGCGCTACGCCGACGAAATGTCCGCCAAACTCGAAATCGACGTCCGCGCCGTCGACGCGCCGGACGCCGCCGTCGAAGGCGTGGACATCGTCGCCGCCTGCACCAACGCGATGGAGCCCGCCCTCAAGGGCGAGTGGCTCTCCCCGGGCCAGCACGTCACCGACGTGCGCGGCGAACTCGACGCCGCCGTCTTCGAGCGCGCCGACGTCATCGTCCGGCAAGGCGTCTCCCACTCCCGCCCCGACGGAGACGCCCGCAGCATGGGCGAGGGCTTCAACCGCGGCGACTACATCGGCGGAACCGACGAGCAGAAGACGCGCCTTCCCGCCCGCCTCCGCGACGCCCGCCCCGCCTCCGAAGGCGCCGTCGGCGTCCCCACCTTCAACGACCTCGCGAGCGGCGCCGTCGCCCGAACCTCCCGCGACCAGATTACGCTCTACCTCAACACCGGCAACCAGGGCCTGCAATTCGCCGCCGTCGGCGCCGCCGTTCACCAAAAAGCCAAAGCCGAAGGCCGTGTCCGCGAACTCCCCACCGAGTGGTTCCTGCAGGACATCCGCGACTAGCCGTCGGGCGACGGCCTTCCCGCGAAGCGGGAACCTATGCCCCCCGTCGCGCCGCTGACGCGGGATTCCCCCGTTACGCCCCGCGCCGCTAGGAGGCCGCCGATTGGACGGCCTCCTCCATGCGGCGGTGCAGTTCACCGACGAGAGGGATCGCGGGGCCGTAGCGGTCGGACTCCCACACGGCGCCGCCCTTGTGGTACTGCGTGCGCGTGTTCCGCACGAGTTCGGGGCGCGTCTTGGCCCAGTCCGGGTCGAGCCACGACTCGGCGGGGACGCCGCTTCCGTAGAGGATGTCGCCCATTTCGCCGGGGTCGCGGAAGACGTTCATCGGGTCGCCGCCGTCCTCGACGACGCGGATCTGCTCGTCCAACTGGCGGCGCAGAAACACGACGGGGATGTCGGTGCGGCCCAGGTTCTCCGCCGAGCGGTCGACGAGCCCTCCCTGCGACCACCATCCGATGAAGTCCTGGTTCAGGATGCAGTCCAGGATCGGCTTGCGGACGGGCTTGCCCTCCTCGTCCAGCCTGCCCGTCTCCTCGAAGAGGGGCACCTCGTAGTAGGGGACCTTGTCCTGCTTGGGCGCCTCGACTCCGGCCGGGGCGGCGTAGCAGTTGTAGGAGATGTGGTAGGTGTGCTCGTCGTCTATCGGAACGCGGATTTGGAACTCGCTCCACGGGGCGCCCGCCGCGTTCTGCTCCGTGTAGAAGGGGAAGATGACGGTGGAGTGGCGCGACTTCTTGTCCTCTTTCGCGCCCAGTTCCTTGGAGAAGATCACGCCCTTCTCCATGCCGTATTCGGTGGCGTGGACGTAGAGGTCTTTGATGCCGACGCCCTGCTCCATAAACGTCTTGGCCATGCGGGCGAGCCGGTCGTGGTCGCCCGCCTTCTCCAAGACGTACTTGAAGAGGAAGCCGTGCAGCCAGACGCCGTGCGTGGGGTCGCCGGTGTTCTCCTGGCACTGGAGCCAGTTCGCGTTGAGTTTGACGACGCCCATCTGCCGGACGGCGTTCGGCCACACGAACAGGTCCCACGGGGGGAGGAGCGGCGCGGGCTGCGGGCCCATATAGGCGAAGAGGAGGCCGCCCATTTCCCTGACGGGGTAGGCGGGGAGGCTGATCCGCCCGTCGTTGAACATATCGGGGCGCGCCTCCATCGGAGCCTCGACGCAGACGCCCTCCTGGTTGTAGAGCCACCCGTGGTAGGGGCAGCGGAGGCCGCGGTCGTCGGGAATGCCCCAGCGCAGGTCGACGGAGCGGTGCAGGCAGCGCCGGCCGACGAGGCCGATGTTCCCCGACTTGTCGCGGTAGCAGGTGAGGTCTTCCCCCAGGATGCGAACGGGCTGGACGGGGTCTTCGTCCAGTTTGGCGCTGGGCAGGAAGGGGACCCAGTAGCGGCGCAGCAACTCGCCGCCCGGGGTGCCTGGGCCGACGCGGGCCAGCCGATCGTTCTGCTCTTGAGTCAGCATCGCGGCTCCTCCAACGGACTGCTTGGGGCAAGCATACCACTCCGCGCAAGGGGGCGCGTCAATAGCGGCGCGGCGCGGTTCCGCCGCGTTCCGCGCGGCGCGCGCTAGGGCTTCTTGACGACGAACGTGCCGGCGGCCTTGTCGTGCCACCCTTGCCGCCGCTCGTCGAAGAGGATCCGGTGGACGAACGCCAGGGTGACGAGCCCGCCGCCGATGGCCGAGAGGCCGGCCGCGAGATTTCGCGAGTCGACGAGGACCGACCCGAGCGCGTAGACGAGGCCCACGGTGACCGCGTGCTCGAGCCAGCGGACGAGAATCTCGCGGATCAACGCCGCGCGGACGCCGGGCTTGCTCCCGTCGGCGCGGACGACGCGAATGCGAAGCGCCGCCTTGCCAAGCGTCGCTCCGAAGACCGCGGTGGGCGCGACGTAGTAGAGAACGAAGACGACGGAAGCGCCGATGAACTGCGCGAGGTTCTCCCTGGGGTCGAGCGGGTTCGCGCCGACGTGCTCCCAGTACCAGAGCGCCAAGGGGACGCCGATGACGACGAGGTCGTCCACGATCAACGCGAAGAATCGCGCCCAGCGGCTTGCGTAGTTCATCGTAGTCGCGCCCTCCTCAATTGGGATGGGGTCGGGAGATGGGCGGCAGTATAGCGCGCCATCGCCGGCGCTGATATGATTGCATCGAGCGGCAACGCCGAGGGGGGCAACCAATGACGCTACTGGGAGTCCGTGTCAAGGAACTTCGCGCAACCTACGGGTTCGAGGAGGTGGCCATCGTCCCAGGCGACGTCACCACCAATCCCGAACTCTCCGTTACGCAACTGGACGTCGGCCCCTACAGTTTCTCCATCCCCATCGTCGCCTCCGCGATGGACGCCATCGTCGACCCTGCGTTCGCCGGCCTTATGGCGCGGGCGGGCGGGCTCGGCGTGATGAACCTCGAAGGGCTCTATTGCCGCTACGAAGACCCCGCCGACGCGCTGAACGAGATCGCCTCCGCCCCGCCCGAGGGCGTCACCGACGTTCTGCAGCGCGCCTACTCCGCCGATTTCGACGAGTCGCTCGTAGGGCGGCGCGTGCAGGAGATCAAAGCGGCGGGCGCCGTGGCGGCGGTTTCGCTCACGCCCCAGCGCGCCAAGCGAGTCGCCCCCGCCGCGGTCGAGGCCGGCGCCGACGTCATCGTCGTGCAGTCCACCGTCACCACGGCGCGGCACATCTCCAATAGTTTCACCGGACTGCGGCTGAACGACCTCGTCCGCGAGGTGGACGCCCCCGTCATCGTGGGCAATATGGTCACCGCGAGCGCCGCGATGGAGTTGATGGAGCAAGGCATAGACGGCTTGCTGGTCGGCGTCGGCCCCGGCGCCGCTTGCACGACGCGCGACGTCACCGGCGTCGGCGTGCCGCAAGTGTCGGCCACGCTCGACGTCGCGGCGGCGCGGGACGAGTTCCGCGCGCGGACGGGCAAGTACGTGACCGTGCTGACCGACGGCGGCATCCGCATCGGCGGCGACCTGTGCAAGGCGATTGCGGCGGGCGCCGACGGCGTAATGATCGGAACGCCGTTCGCGCAGACCTACGAAGCGCCCGGCAAGGGATTCAACTGGGGAATGGCCAGCCCGCACCCCGCGCTCCCGCGAGGCACCCGGGTGAACGTCGGCGCCAACGCGAGCCTCGAGCAGGTCTTGTTCGGCCCGAGCCATCGCACGGACGGAACGCACAATCTCGTGGGCGCGCTCCAGATCTGCATGAGCATGGTCGGCGCGCAGACGATTCCCGAGTTCCACGAGCGCGCCGAACTCGTCGTCGCCCCGACCATCGCGACCGAGGGCAAACTCTTCCAGCGCTCCGGCCGGATTTAGGGCGCTGCGCCGTCGCAGATCGAGCCGGAAGAGGAGCGCGGATATGTACGCATCTCCACGCGGCAGGGCGCGCCTCGCGGAGATAGCCCTGGGGATACAGGCCATTGCGCTCGCCGTCCTCGCTGCTTCCACATTTCAAGAGATAACCCTGCTGCGGAACATCGCCGCCGGCGAGTACGCCGCAATGCCCGACGCGGAATTCTGGGCGCTGCTGGACGCCAACGATTCCCGCCAGGCCGTAGTCGGGCTGCTCTATCTCACGACCTTCATATTCACGGTAATCGCATTCCTGATGTGGCAGCGCCGCATTCGAAAAAACGCGGATTACATTGGAGTGACAGGGCTCAGATTCTCTATGGCCGGAGTCATAGGCTGGTGGTTCGTTCCTATAATGAACATATTTCGCCCATACCAAGTTATGAAGGAAATGTGGCAATCGAACTACCACAGCGTCAATGAGCAACCGGATTGGCGCGATTCGACGGTTTCCGGTCTATTAGGCTGGTGGTGGGGGCTATTTCTGGTCGGCGAATGGATTAGCGGCATCGCGTTAAGAATTTACTTGAGAAACGACGACATTGACTCTCTGATCATGGGAGATTGGCTTGATATTGGATCGTCTATGCTCCTTATGGTTGCTGCAGCGCTCGCAATTGCGCTCGTGCGCGAAATAACCGCCTTTCAGGAGTCAAAGCATTACGCCTATCTCTGGTCCGGGCGCGGCTAGCGCCCATGCGCGGCCCGGAACCGCCGGGCGCCAATGCGCTCACTCTCTCGCCGCGCCGGTCAGCGTCCGCTCGCCGCCCGCGCCATGCTTCGCCGGACCGAGGCGTCCGGAGGAAGCGCGACCGCCGCCTCGAGCAGGGCGGCCAGCGCGCGGGCAGGGAAGGGCTCGCCCGGAACGAGAACGACATACCGCAGTTGCGCGCCGCATCCCTGCAGCAACCCCTCGGGGTCGGGCAGCAGCGTTCCGAACTCGAAGCCGACCTGGACAACGCCGGACCGAGGGAAGACGCCGCAGAAGTAGCCTATGTCCGGATGCGTGAACGCGAGGCATTGCCAGCCCTCGCGGACGGCCTGCCTCGCGGAGGGAACCGTCCGCTCAACGAGCGACGCCGCTTGCTCCGCGAGCGCCGCGACCTCCGGCCCGTAGGCCGCGAACAAGTTCCGCCGGCCGCCGCCCATTCGCCCTTCTTGTTCCATAGGAGACCCTTGCATAACCTCTCGGCTCCCGCCCCAGCGTCCTCTCCCGTAATAGGGAGGTTGGGCGCTTGCGCGCCGACCGCAGTACCCTCTCCCGCCGCGTTCGCGGCGTCCTCTCCCCTTCTAGGGAGAGGGGGATACGAGATTCCCGCCTACGCGGGAATGACGGTCATGGGGGCGGGAGTATGCGATGGCTTATGCAAAGCCGCTAGGAACTCACGCCCGGGACTGCGCGAGGCGGTCGCGCGAGTCGAAGCCTCCCTCCAATATGCCGAAGAGGATGCCCCACTCGCCGTCGCGGTGGACGAGGCACGGCACCTGATGGTTCTGATCGGGGCTGCGCCAAATCGTGCCGGGGAAGACGAGCGCGTACCGCCGCCACTCCTCGGCGATGCCGTCGGGGCGCGCCAGCAAGCGCTCCGCCTGCCGCTGCCCCGGCAGGCCGTCCATCCCCATAATGAGGTCCACCATCGGCTCGCCGAGGAGGTCTTCGGAGCCCTCAGGGAACTCGCCGCCGATGACGTCCGCCGCCGCGATCATCGGCGCGTCGGGCGCGTCCTTCACGAGCGTCCAGCCGTCCTCCGTCTTGTCGTTGACGAAAGCGGCTGGGCCGGACTCCGCCGCGTCAGGGCTTCCGCCGAGCGCGTCCGCCAGCGCGCCGCGCAGCCCGCCCGGGTTGGCCGTCCACGCCCGCGCCGTCTCCTCGTCAATGTCCGCGGGGAGGGCGGCCGTAACCGCGCCCGCGAACGCCAAATACCAATCGGGCATCGCCGTCATTCGTCGCCTCCTGCGCCGCGCCTCGTCCGAACGAGAGGGAACGCGACCCTGCAGAGTATCCCCCACCGGCGGGCGCGAGGCAAGCGCGGCGGTTCGTTCAGCGACGCATCGTCGTCGCCCGTGGACGGAACGCAGCCGTCAATTCGGCGCCGCTGAGGTAAAGGCCGCCCCGCTTCCCCGAGGGCCAAAGAGGTCGTAGCCGCTGACGTCGCGGGGCGAGCAATCCGCGTCCTCGCCGGAGCACGGCTGCGTGTTCGCAGGACCAGGCGTGGGGTCAGGTCCGCCGCAAGCGAGCAGCGCAAGCAAAAGCGCTCCGCATGCGAGCAGCATCCCTTTTCGTTCGATGAAAAACCTCATTGCGCCCTTCTCCCTATGGTGAGACCAATTGGCCGCTATCGACCAAGAAACGGAAATCTGTTCCGTCTCGATTAACCGTCCAAACCGTTCCTTCCCCATCGCTGAATGCGATCTTCGAACCGTCGGGAGACCATGCAACGACTAATCCGCCAGAAGGCCTAATTCCTGTTGCCCATCGGACCTCTTTACTAATGACAGGCCAACTGGAAAGAAGCAGCCCTTTAGGGCTCATTATGCGCGCAATACTACGTGAACCTGAACGGCCGTCAAGCACAAGTATTTCCGATCCATTCGGTGACCACAGCGCTTGAGAAGCGGCTATGTCGTCTATTTTCCGTACATTCTCGCCATCAACGGAGGCGACGTAAACGCTGAGCGTTCCACGATCCCTTTTCCTCTCCTCGCATCCCACCCCAGAGTAAAGTCCACATCCGCTTATAAAGACTAAATGATTCCCATCCGGCGACCAAGATGGCGTTGCAATCCCCTCAGTCTGCATAATTCTGGTCAGGCCTGATCCATCCGCCATTGCGACGTACAGCATATATTCCGGGGATATATCAGGAGGTTGGCCAAACAGCGCGAGACGGCGTCCATCAGGAGACCATGAAGCCCAAGGATTAGTGCCGACGTAATCCCATGGCAAAGCGCGGACACCGGAGCCGTCGGCGTTCATAATGCACAGAGTGCTAACGTCTATGCTAGGCGTGCAATTAATGGAACTAAAAAGGATACGCTCGCCGTCCGGGGACCAGATAGGGTTTGAGTCCGCGCCCTTGTAATCGGCAAGTCTGCGCGTGTGAGAGCCGTCGATCCGAGTCGTGAAAATATCCCAATTATTAGTCCCCCCAAGTCCGAACCATCCGTGTTCTTTATACTTTGCGTAAGCAATTTCGGAGCCGTCGGGGGACACTTCAGGCGAGATATTGGTAATGTCTTGGTCTGATTCTTGTATAGCGGTCAAGAGCGAGCCGTCGTCACGCACTGCGTAAATCGACCGGCGCCAGTGGCCGCCGTCGCTGAAAACGATGTGGCCTTGGGGAGACCAGCCCACCGTATGGCGCTGATACCCCTGCCAATGCTCATGTTCCCAGACCTGAGGGGAAGGAGGGCAAGCCAGTGCCGTCGCCCCAACCAGCAAGGCGAGAAGCGCGAAAACGACGCGCTTTTTCATTGGCGCCCCCGCGAGCGCGAGCGCTCCCTGCAGCGCGGCGATGTCTGCGGTTCGCTTTCGCATAGCCCAAAGCGTATGCGCCGCGCCCCGCCGAAACCGAGCGCGATGGGCGGGAGTATATCCCACGGCGCGGTGCTGTGGGCGCGTTTGCGCCCCCCAAAGCGCTATCCTGCGCCGCGCCGGAATGCGCCCCGGCAACGCCTCGGCAAGGAGCAAGCGCTATGGCCAACGACCCGCCCGCTCTGGGCATCGGAATCATCGGACTGGGCGGAGCGGCGGTGGCGATGATTCCCAAAATGGCGTTCAACCCCAGATTCCGCGTCGCCGCCGCCGCCGACCTCGACCCGGAGATACGCAGCCGGTTCGCGCAGGACTTCCCCGGCGCGGCGGTCTACGACGGCGCCGAGGCGCTCTGCGAAGACCCGAACGTCGAACTCGCCTACATCGCCACGCCCAACCACCTGCACACCGCCCACTGCGAAATGGCGATGGCGCGGGGCAAGCACGTCCTCATCGAGAAGCCGATGACGATCGACGTCGCCGAGGGCGTCGCGCTCGCCGAGTCCGCCGACCGCAACGGCGTGCTGCTGGGCGTGAACGTCAAGCATAGTTTCGAGCCGCGCGTTCTCCGCGTCCGCGAAATGGCGCGAACCGGCGAATTCGGCGCCCTCCGAATGCTGCACCACTGGCGTTATCAGGACTGGCTCTACCGCCCGCGCTCCCGCGAGGAACTCACGCCCGGCCCCGGCGGAGGCATCCTCTGGCGCCAAGGCCCCCATCAGTTCGACATCATCCGAACCATCGGCGGCGGAATGGTCCGCAGCGTTCGCGGAACGGCGGCGGCGTGGGATTCCTCCCGCCGCGTCCCCGGCGCGCACGCCGCCTATCTAGAGTTCGAGAGCGGCGCGTTCGCCACCGCCGTCTACAGCGGCCTCGATCACTGGGACTCCCGCGAACTCGTCTACGGCGTGGGGCGCGACGGCGTCTTTCCCGACCCCGCCAAGCACGCCGCCGCCCGCCGCGAACTCGCCGCCGCCGCCAACCCCGATTGGGAGGAGGAAGCCGCCCGCGCCGAGCGCTACGGGCTGGGCCGCGCCGACCCCATCCGTCCCGAAACGGGCCCCGCGAGCGCGGGCTGGCTGCTCGGCGGCCCGTTCGTCGCGAGTTTCGACCGCGCCGACGTCCGCCTCACGCCCGATGGCATCGTCGTCTACGGCGACGCGGAGCGCGAAGAGATTCCGCTCGTCACGATGGAGGACGGGCGCGACGGGCGCCTCAACACCTTCTACGACGCCATTTCGACGGGGCGCCCGCTTCCCGCCGACGCCCGATGGGGCAACGCCACGCTCGAACTCCTGCTCGCCGTCGAAACCTCCGGCGCCGAGCGCCGCGAAGTCTTTCTGCAGCATCAGACGCCCACGGTGGACTAGCGGCGCGGCGCGTAAGCGCCGCGTTCCATCCGGGCGCGCGACGCCCTCATGACCGTCATTCCCGCGTAGGCGGGAATCTCGCCCCCATTCGCGGCGCTCAAGCGCCGAATTCCCCCTCTCCCTATAAGGGGAGAGGACGCCGCGAACGCGGCGGGAGAGGGTACTGCGGACGGCCCCGCGAAAGCGGGACTCCCCTCAAGCCCGATGCGCCTCCTACGCGGCGGCGCGCTCCTGCGGCTCGGCGGCGGGAGCCGCCGCGGGCAGCGTCTCGTCCCACTCCATTCCGCCGCGCTTCCACTCGTATCCCCAGCCGATGACCATCACGGCGGTGAAGAAGAGCACGGCGCCGAACGCCGCCCACCCCAGCGCGCTCGCCTGCGACGCCCACGGGAAGAGGAGCACCACCTCGACGTCGAACAGCAGAAAGAGAATCGCGAAGCGGTAATAGCGAACGTTGAAGCGCTCCCAGCGCCCGCGCTCCGGCTCCATCCCGCACTCGTAGGGCGTCGCCTTCAGCGGATTCGGGCGGAACGGGCGCGCCTTGATCCTCGCGCTCAACTGCGACAGCAGCAGCACGCCGCCCGGCAGCGCGACCGCGACGACCGCCAGCATCAGCACGAACCCGTATTGCCGGAGATAGTCCTCCATAGGAAGACATCCTACTCGCCCTCGCCTGGAGCCGCAAGCGCGCCGCCTCGCCCGCGCCGGCGCTAGAATTAGGCGCGACCTCGCCCCCTTAAAGAGCCTGGCGGTTGAGCGTGGTAGGTTGCGCCTCCGCCTTAATTGGACGGAGACGCGAAGCGAATGCAGATCGTAGGCGAGCAGACCAAGTTGTCCGCGAGCGACCTCGCCAACCACTTGGCGTGCCGCCACCTCGCGAACCTCGACCTCGCGCTCGCCGAAGGCAAGATCAAGGCGCCGCGCCCCGCTTACGCGGACGACGACCTCGATGAGTTGATCGAGAAGGGCGTCCGGCACGAGCGCGACTACATCGAGCGCCTGCGGGAGGAGAGCCCCGGCATTAGCGTCCTTATGCTCGGAGACGAGGGAGCGCCGGCGGACACGGCGGCGGCGATGCGCGAAGGCGCGGACGTCATCGTTCAGGCCGGCCTGGAGAGCGGGCGCTGGCGCGGACGCGCCGACATCCTTCGCCGTATCGAGGGCGAGAGCGCGCTCGGCGATTGGGCCTACGAGGTCACGGACACGAAACTCGCCCGCGAGACGAAAGCGGGAACGGTCCTGCAGATCGCGCTCTACTCCAACGTCGTCGCAGAAATTCAGGGCGCGGCGCCGGAGTTCGCCCACGTCGTAACGCCCGGCATCGACCCCGGCGCGCCGTTCAGCGCCGAGACGTTCCGCCTCGACGACTACCAAGCCTACTTCCGGCTGATGCGGAAGAGTTTGGAGGACGCGGTCGAGGCGGGGCGCGGCTCAAGCGAAATCGCAACCTACCCGGAGCCCGTCCCGCACTGCGACGTCTGCCGGTGGCGGCTGGACTGCGCGGCGCGGCGCCGCAAAGACGACCACCTCTCGCTCGTCGCCGGCCTCTCTACCGGCCAGCGCCGCGAAATAGAGGGCTGGGGCGTCCGAACGCTTGAGGCGTTCGCCCAGGAGCCGCTTCCTCTGCGGCGCAAGCCCAAGCGCGGGTCGCCCGCCCCCTACGAGCGCGCCCGCGAGCAGGCGCGCGTCCAACTCGAGGGGCGCGTCCGGAACAAGCCCTACCACGAACTTTGGCGGCGCGAGCCGGGGCGCGGCCTTGCGCGCCTGCCGGAGCCCTCGCCCGGCGACGTCTTCTTCGACATCGAAGGCGCGCCGTTCGTCGGAACGCAGGGCTTCGAGTATCTGTTCGGATGGGCAGTGATCGGCGCGGACGGAGAGCCGGAGTATCACGCGAGGTGGGCGTTCGGCGAGGACGCCTCGCCTGGCGGTTTCGCGGCGGGCGAGCGCGCCGTTTTCGAGGAGTTCGTTGACTTCGTCGAGGCGCGGCGCAAGCAGTTCCCCGACCTGCATATCCATCACTTCGCTCCCTACGAGCCAAGCGCGCTCAAGCGGCTGATGGGCCGCTACGCGACCCGCGAGGACGAAGTGGACAATATGCTCCGCGCCGAACTCTTCGTAGACATCCACACGGCGGCGCGGCAGGCCGTCCGCGCAAGCGTCGAGCGCTACTCCATCAAAGACTTGGAGCAATTCTACGGCTACGCGCGGGAGGCCGAACTCCACGCCGCGAACGACAACCGCCACGCGCTGGAGCGCCTGCTCGAAACGGGCCGCGTCCACGAAACGGCGGCCAACCCGGAGACGCGCCCCGCCGTCCAGAAGATGCGGAGCGTCGTGCAGGAGTACAACCGCGACGATTGCGTCTCCACCCTGCGCCTCCGCGACTGGCTCGAGGAACTGAGGGCGGGGCTCGCCGCGCAAGGCGAGGTTGTCTCGCGTCCGGTCATAGAGGTCGTCGAGCCGAAGCCGCCCACGGAGCGCCAACTCAGGGCGATGGCGCTGAAGTCGCGCCTGCTCGACGGCGTGCCCGACGACGGCGCGGAGCGCTCCGACGAGCAAGAGGCGCGCCGGCTCGCGGCCCACCTGATGGACTGGCACCGCCGCGAGGCCAAGTCGACCTGGTGGGAGTTCTTCCGCCTGCGCGACGTCGGCGAGGAAGAGTTGCGCGACGAGAAGGCCGGCCTCGCCGGTCTCGAGTTCATCGAGCGCGACGGCGGCACGGACAGGGCGCCCGTTCACCGCTACCGCTACGAGACGCAAGACACGACCATCGGCGCGGGCGACGCGGTTCACCAGGTCGGCGGCGAGCCGCTGGGAACTGTCGAGGAGATCGACCACCTACGGCGAACGGTCTCCATCAAAAAGCGAGTCGCCGCGGCGGAAGTCCACCCGCCCGCGCTCTACGCCGCCAACCCCCCCGTTTCGACGGACGCGCACGAGGAGTCGCTGCTGCAAATCGGCGAATGGATCGCCGACAACGGCGTGGACGCGCCGTCCCCCGCCTACCGGGCCGCCCGCGACCTGCTGCTCGCCCGAACGCCCCGCCTGTCGCCCGCGCCGGAGGTCGGCGCTCCGCTCTACGTTGAGAAGCGTGGCGGCGCGGAGGGCGGGGAGACGGCGCTGGACGCCGCCAAGCGGCTCGCGCTCCAACTCGACGGCGGCGTCCTCCCGATTCAGGGCCCGCCCGGCGCGGGCAAGACCTACGCCGCCGCCCGAATGATTTGCGAACTCGTCCGCGACGGCCGGAAAGTGGGCGTCACCGCCAACAGCCACAGCGTCATTCGCAACCTGCTCGACGCGGCGGCGCAAGCCGCCCAAGAGGAGAGCGTCGAGTTCCGGTGCGTTCAACTCGTGTCGGCGGACAAAGCCGACCTGCGCGACGACGGAGCGATCAGCGAAACGAAAGAGCGCAAAGACGCGCTGAGCGCCCTCGGCGCAGGCGAGGCGCAAGTCGCCGCGGGAACGTCGTGGATGTGGGCGCGAGAGGAGTTCGCCGGCTCCGTCGACGTTCTGTTCATTGACGAGGCCGGGCAGATGTCGCTCGCCAACGCGCTCGCCGTCGCGCCCGCCGCCGCCAACCTCGTCTTGCTCGGCGATCCGCGGCAACTGGAGCAGCCGCAGCAGGGCAGCCACCCGGAGGGCGCCGACGCCTCCGCGCTTGAGCGGCTCCTCGCCGGAGGGCGAACCATCCCGCCCGACCGCGGCGTCTTCCTCCCAATGACCTACCGCATGCATCCCGACCTCTGCGCGTTCACGTCGGAACTCTTCTACGAAAGCAAGTTGACCGCGAAGCGCGAACTCGCCAATCAGACGATTAGCGGCGCGGGCGCGCTCGACGGCGCCGGGCTCCGGCTGGTTCCCGTGGAGCACGAAGGCAATCAGAGTTCGTCCGTAGAGGAGGCGGAGCGCGTCGCCGCCATCCACCGCCAACTCCTCGCGGACGGCGCGGCGTGGACGGACGCGGCGGGCGTCTCGCGGAAAATCACGGAAAGCGACGTCCTCGTCGTCGCGCCGTACAACGCGCAACTGGGCGAGATCGGAAAACTCCTGCCTCGCGCCCGCGTCGGCACCGTCGACAAGTTCCAGGGGCAAGAGGCGCCCGTCGTCATCTACTCAATGGCGACCTCGTCGCCGGAGGACGCGCCTCGCGGCATGGACTTCCTCTACAGCCTCAACCGCCTGAACGTGGCGACCTCACGGGCGCGGTGCGTCAGCGTCCTCGTGGCCAGCCCGCGCCTCTTCCGGCCGGAGTGCAAGACGCCGCATCAGATGCGCCTCGCCAACGCCCTCTGCCGCTACGTCGAGTTAGCCGCAACCGTATAGGCGGGAATGGGGATTTACATTTGAAGCGCAGTTAAACCGTGGAGCGGGCGCTGCGGGCGGCGCTTCCCTCACGGAAGGCGGACGCTGCCCGCCTCGCGGCGGACGAGGCCGTCGCGCTCCAACCCGTCAAGCAGTTCGCGAACGGAGCGCGGAGACGGCGCGCCGGACGCGGACTCGGCGGCGCGGACCGCCGCCTCGACCTCCCCCTCGTCCGCCTGTCCGTCCGGCTGGGCGCGGAGGAAGTCCACGACGCGGCCTCGAAAGTAGCGCGCCGACCCGTGAAACTTGGATTGGCGCGGCGCGTAGGGGATGGACGCCCGCGCAAGCGCCGCGTCGCCGGGCGGACGCAGAAACGGGGCGGCGGCGCATCTCGCCAGGAACGGGCAGCGCGGGCAGTCGGGCCGCCGCGCGTCGCAGACGGTCGCGCCGACGTCCATCAGCGCCTGGTGCCAGTCCGACGGCGATATGGGGGAATCGTCCCCGGGCAGCAGCGCATCCGCGAGAAGCGCGACGGCGGCTCGGGAGGGCGCGCTGACGCCGTTGACGACGCGGCTCAGCGTCCGGTGGACGTTCGTGTCCAGCGCGGCGACGCGCTCGCCGAACGCGAAGCAGGCGACCGCCGCCGCCGTGTACGGCCCCACGCCGGGCAGCCGCCTGAGCTCGGCCGCCGTCTCCGGCAGCCGCCCGTTATGCTCTTCGACTACCCGGCGCGCGAGCGCGTGGAGATGAACGGCGCGGCGGTTGTAGCCCATGCCGGCCCAGAGGCGGATGACGTCGCCGGGCTCGGCGGCGGCGAGGTCGCGCAGCGTCGGGAACGCGACGAGGAACGCTTCGTACTTGGGAATGACGCGCTCGACCTGCGTCTGCTGCAGCATCACCTCCGAGACGAGAACGGCGTAGGGGTCGCGGACGCCTCGCCACGGCAAGACGCGGGCGTTCGCCGCGTACCACCGGGCGGCGGCCTCGTGCAAAGCGCGGGCGTCTAGGCCGGCGGGCGGCGCGGGCGCGCGGGATGCGGCGGCGCGGGGCACCGGCTAGGCGGCGGCGAGCATATCGTCCAGCGCGTCGCGGAGGGCGCCGGCGTCGACAGGGCCGATGACCTTCCGAACGATCCGCCCGTCGGCGTCGAGAAAGAACTTCTCGGGGACGCCGCGAACGCCGTAGCCCACGGCGGAGGAGCCGTCGGGATCGAGGATGTTGGGGTACGCGGCGCCGTAGCGGCGGAGATGGGCGAGCGCGTCGTCCGGGGCGTCCCAGATGGCGACGCCGACGAACTCGACGGGCGCGCCGGCGTCGGCGTAGGCGCGGTGAACATCCGCGAGGACTTGCGCTTCGGCGCGGCAGGCGGCGCACCACGACGACCAGAAGTCGACGACGACGATGCGCCCGCGCATAGATTGGATGCTCACGGGCGCGCCGGTGAGGAGGTCGAATCCCGTGAAGTCGGGCGCGTCGCGGAGGGCGGTTTCGGCCTCGGCGGGCGCGTTGTGCTCCAGCAGTCCGCCGGGGTTGACGTCGGGGCGGAGTTGCCCCCAGAGGAGCAGCGCCAGCAGCGCCGCGACGGGCGTCATGCTGACGAGGAACCAGCAGAGGCGTTTGCGTCCGCCGGATGCGGCGAAGGGGGACGGCGGCGCGGGGGTTGCTTCGGAGGAAGGCTGCATACGGCGGCCTAACGGCGGCGAGATTATAGCAGCGCCGCGCCGTCCGCTGCGCCCTGCGTCTACGAAGGCTCGCCTCTGCGGATTGCGAACTCGCCCTCCCACGGGCTGTCGCCTCCCGTTTGGCCGGTTTCGACGCGGGCTATGGGGTAATCGGGAAGGGGAATGACCGCCATGCACTTGCCGTCGAACGCCGCGCCGCGGTAGCGGAAATAGAAGTCCATGTTCTGGAAGCCGAACGCCCGAACCGACTGCGGAGCGTCGGCGAGAGTCTCTGGATAGACGTGGAGGAACACGTTCCGCGCTATGTCCGGCGGGGCGCATCGCTCCTTCGCGTAGATCAGCGAGTTTCCGATGAGGTAGACGTCGAAGACGGAACTGAGCGCCGGGTCGGCGGAGGAGAGCGCGTCGTAGGTTGCGCGATAAGGAGCGGCGTCCTCTTCGTCGACCGCGAACTTCACGAGGGAATAGAGCGGGCTGCCGTACAGCTGTCTCGTATGGAGCGGCGGCGCGTAAGGGTCGCCGACCAGCGTCCCCGATCCCCACAGGCTGCGGGAGTCCGCCGCAGTGAAGGCCGTGAACTCGTCCGTCAGGACTACCCGGGCGCGTTCGGCGTTCGTGAGAAGCGGCGCGTTCGCCTCCAGCGCGCCCGACGCGACGGGAACGGTCGCGCCGGGGCGCTCTCGGAGGAGACGGCGCAGGGCTTCCAGCCCCGACGGCCCCCAGTAGTCCAACTCGTACTGCGCGCTCAAGCGGTCGGAAGTCGTTCTATCCACGAGGAAGTTGAAGTAGACCTGCTGGTGAGGGTGAATGAGCGTCATTGAGACGAGCGTCGCGGCCGCAGCCGCGGCGGTTGCGCCGTAGGCCGCCGTCCGCAGGCGCCGTTGGCGAAGGGCGGACGCTAGCGCGCATAAGCCGTAGGCGGCGAGGAGAGAGAACGGGGCGTGCAGGAAGTGCATTTGCCGCCAGCCGTTGTAGATGGTGGGCTTCAGCAAGATGACGGCGAGAATGGACGCGAGGAAGCAGGCGGCGATCAAGCAGAGGAAGCGCAAGCGCGTGTTGCGAAGCAGCCGCCGGGGCGAGCGTCCGGCCGCCGCGCACGCCGCGAGCGCGCCGACGCAGCCTAGCAGCGTCAACGCGGGATAATTCGTAATTGAGAACCAGACGGGCAGGTAACGGGCGGGAGGATCGCTGGCGACGACGGGCTCCCCGCCGAGCAATTGCCAAACGACCGTGGGATGGCCGGAGGAGGTGGTCCACCACTCGGCGAATCTTTCGAGCGGATCGGTCCAGAGGAAGGGCATCGTCGCGTAGACGGTTAGCGCGCCCGTCAGCGCGAACGCGGCCGTCGTAACGAGCGCGCGCTTGCGCCACGCCCAGTCCGGCGCGAGAGCGAAGTCCAGCGCCCGCATTATGAAGACGCCCGCGAGCAGGACGACGCCCATAACGCGGAGGTTTAGGAGCAGGCCAACGCCGATGCCGAGAAGAGCGAAACTCCAAAGCGTCTCCCTCCGAAAAGCGCCGCGCGCCAAAAAGAGCGCGATCATAAACATAACGAGGAAGGGGATGTCTTTGCTGTTGAAGAACGAGTGCGCGTAGAGGCGAGGGGAGAGCAGGAAGAAGAGCATCGCGGCGACGGGCAGGACGCGCCCGCTGAACAGCCGGCGGGCGAGGAGATAGGCGAAGAGTCCCCCGGCGAGGAAGAAGAGATGCGTGAGGAGATGGCGGTTGACGTAGACGCCGCGGGCGTCCGGCAAGCCCATCGCGCGCTCGGCCAGCAGAAGCGGCAATTCGAACGCGACGCCGTAGAACTTGTCGCTGTCGATAATGTCGCCGTCGTCAGCCCTGAGGACGTAGTCGAGGTTTTGCTGGACGATGCGCCGCTGCAAGCGCTCGTCTATCGCCGCTCCATAGTCGTCGAGAACGGCGAGCCCCGCCGCCAAGAAGAGCGCGAGGATAACGAGCGCCGCGCCGTGCGGACGGAGAAGAGCGTGAGCGGCGCGCAGCGTCGGCATGTTCGGCTAGCGCGACCGCCCCCGAGCGCGCGCCGCGAAGCGCGGGCTCGCCGGGCGGGGCGGCGCGAGGCCGCCCGCCGGCGGCGATGCGGATGCCGCGCGAGAGGCTACTGGTCGGCGCCGGAGAGTTCGTGCGCGACGATGGACGCCTCGCCGAGCGTCATCACGGACTCGGTCGTTCCGCCCATCACGACCTCGTAGGTGGACGACATCACGCCGGATGTCGCGGAAGTCGTGGACGCGCCCTCCGAGACCTCGTAGACCTCGGCGCGGCCCTTGGGGCCCTCTATGACGGTGATCAGTTCCCTGTCTGCCATTTGCGCTAAGCCTTCCTTGACGATGCGCGCGGCGTTTTCCTGGGGGACGCTCCTGCGCCGGAGCCGCGCGGACCCCGGCGCAGGGCTTAGGGTGGGCTAGAACTTGCCCCGCGTGAAGACGCGGCGGGCGTTGTCCTCCATCACGTTCTTCTTGTCCTCCGCCGTGAGCCAGTCGATCTGGTTGAGGATCACGGGCGCGAGGTCGTCGGTTTCCCAGCCTTCCAAGTCGCCGGCGGGGAGTTTCTTGCCCTTCTCCCACTTCACGTCGGGATGGACGGACGAGCCGCTGCCCGGATTCTCCGTCCCGAACATCACGCGGTCGGGGCCGCAGATCTGCAGGCAGTAGTCCAGCGACTCCTTCGTGTAGAGGTTGGAGTCGTAGTACATCTTGCGGAGGCTGGTGTCGAAGTCCTCGAGGTTGGGGTTCGCCTTCATGTCGTTGTAGCGGCGGACACGCCAGCGCCCGATCTGGTAGGGAACCGACCCGCCCCCGTGCGCGACGATGATCTTGAGGTTGGGGAAGGTCGAGAAGACCTTGCTCGCAGGGCGCGCCAGGTTCAGCACGGTCTGCGACTCCGTCGTGATGAAGTGCGCGCTGTACGACTCGTGGGGGTTCTTGCAGGCGGCGGAGTGGATGAGCCCCGGAACGTCGAGTTTCACCATCGCCTCATAGAGGGGGAACCAGTACTCGTGGTCCATCGGCGGCGTGTGGTTCGGGTCCGTCGGGTCGCCCTTGCCCTCCTCCGGGTCGGGGTTGATGAGGCAGCCGATGAAGCCGTGCTCGTTGACCGTCCGCTCCAGTTCGGGCACGACGTGCGAGGCGTCCTTCGCGCCGGAGACATGCGGCAGCCCCGCGATGCCCTGGAAGCGGTCGGGGTGCGACTTCAGCTGCTTGGCGATGACGTCGTTGTTCGCTTCGCACCACCAGTGGACGATGCTCTCCGGCTTCTCGGAGTGCATCAACTGGAAGGGGCGCGGCGAGAGGAACTGGACGTCGGTGCTGAACTTGTCCATGATCTTGAGGTTGTTCTGCGCGAACTGCTCAATGCGCTCGTCCGAGCAGTTGAGCGCGCCCTTGCCGTGGTAGCCGCGCCCGGAGAGGAGGGTCGCCTTGAAGGCGTAGAGCTCAGGCGGGGCCACCGTATGGGCGTGCATGTCTATGATCCGCTGTCCGTCGAGCATATTCCGTCCTCCTGTTCATTCGCGGGCCGCGTTCGGCGCGGACTTAAGCGCGATAGCGCTTTCTATATCAGCGCGGCCTCAATGTCAAGAGGGCGTGACGATACTCTGCACGCTCGGACGGCGAATAACCGCGTTCCGGGCGCGCCGCTGGGACTAGGCGACGACTCGGCGCGCCGTTCCGCCTCTCGCGGCGGCGCGCCCTGCGTCGAAGGCTCCGCGCCGGGGCCGCGCGGCCCCGGCGCAGGGCATAGGTTAGAACGAGCCGCGGGTGAAGACGCGGCGGGCGTTGTCCTCCATCACGTTCTTCTTGTCCTCCGCCGTGAGCCAGTCGATCTGGTTGAGGATCACGGGCGCGAGGTCGTCGGTTTCCCAGCCTTCCAAGTCGCCGGCGGGGAGTTTCTTGCCCTTCTCCCACTTCACGTCGGGATGGACGGACGAGCCGCTGCCCGGATTCTCCGTGCCGAACATCACGCGGTCGGGGCCGCAGATCTGCAGGCAGTAGTCCAGCGACTCCTTCGTGTAGAGGTTGGAGTCGTAGTACATCTTGCGGAGGCTCGTGTCGAAGTCCTCGAGGTTGGGGTTCGCCTTCATGTCGTTGTAGCGGCGGACGCGCCAGCGCCCGATCTGGTAGGGAACGGAGCCGCCCCCGTGCGCGACGATGATCTTGAGGTTGGGGAACGTCGAGAAGACCTTGCTCGCCGGGCGCGCCAGGTTCAGCACGGTCTGCGACTCCGTCGTGATGAAGTGCGCGCTGTACGACTCGTGCGGGTTCTTGCAGGCGGCGGAGTGGATGAGCCCCGGAACGTCGAGTTTCACCATCGCCTCGTAGAGCGGGAACCAGTACTCGTGGTCCATCGGCGGCGTGTGGTTCGGGTCCGTCGGGTCGCCCTTGCCCTCCTCCGGGTCGGGGTTGATGAGGCAGCCGATAAAGCCGTGCTCGTTGACCGTCCGCTCCAGTTCGGGGACGACGTGCGAGGAGTCCTTCGCGCCGGAGACATGCGGGAGGCCGGCGATGCCCTGGAACCTGTCGGGGTGCGACTTCACCTGCTTGGCGATGACGTCGTTGTTCGCCTCGCACCACCAGTGGACGATCGTCTCCGGCTTCTCGGAGTGCATCAACTGGAAGGGGCGCGGCGAGAGGAACTGGACGTCGGTGCTGAACTTGTCCATGATCTTGAGGTTGTTCTGCGCGAACTGCTCAATGCGCTCGTCCGAGCAGTTGAACGCGCCCTTGCCGTGGTAGCCGCGCCCCGAGAGGAGGGTCGCCTTGAAGGCGTACAGCTCGGGCGGGGCCACCGTGTGGGCGTGCATATCTATGATTCGCTGTCCGTCGAGCATGTTGCGCCTCCTGTGCGTTGGCGGGGGCGTTTCGTCGCGCCCTCGCTGCGATAAAAGGCTTTCTACATTGGCAAGTCTCAATTGTCAAGGGGGCGGCGCCCTCGGATACGCCGACGGGTTTTCCTACTTTCGCGGGGCAAGGCGCGGCTTGGCGAGCGAAGGGAAAGGGGGTTCGCGCACTCGGCCGATCTTGCGTCGGGCGGCCGTCCGCGGTCGCGCGATGTCTCAATTAAGCCGAGTAGCCCGGCGGCAGCAGATTCGGAACGCCGGACGTCAACCGACCAGCCTCCGTGATACCCTGCAGCCGATGACCGACGCGCCGCCGAGCCGCACCGTTCTGCATGCGGAGCACGCCGCCCTGGGCGCGCGCATGGCTCCGTTCGCGGGATACGATATGCCCATTCAGTACGCGGGCGCGCTCGCCGAGGCGCGGGCCGTCCGCTCGTCGGCGGGCGCGTTCGACGTCTCCCATATGGGGCGCCTCTCCGTCGAGGGGCCGGACGCCCGCGAGTTGCTGGACTGGATCCACGCCGCCGACGTCGGGGAGGCGACGCCCGTCCTCCGCGCCCGCTACGGCCTGATCTGCAACGAGGCCGGCGGCATCATTGACGACGCCATCGTCTACCGGCTGGGCGAGGAGCGTTTTATGCTCGTCGCCAACGCCGCGAACGCCTCTCGCGTGAGCGCGTGGCTGGAGCGCTGGCGCGCCGAACGATTCCCCAACGCCGCGCTCGCCGACCGCGCGGCGGATATGGCGATGATCGCGCTGCAGGGGCCGGACGCGGTCGCCATCGCCGCCGACGTCGCCGGATTCGATCCCGGCGCGACGCGCCCGTTCAACGCCGCCGAGACGCGATTCCAGGGCGCGCCTACGCTCGTCGCGCGCACGGGCTACACGGGCGAGGACGGCGTGGAGATTATGCCGCCGTCGGAACTCGCGCCCGCGCTCTGGCGCGCGCTGCTCGCGGCGGGCGCGGCGCCGTGCGGACTCGCCGCGCGCGATACGCTCCGCCTCGAGGCGGGGCTGCCCCTTCACGGCGCGGACATCAGCGAGAGCGTCAACCCCATCGAGGCGGGGCTGCGCCGGTTCGTCCACTTCGGGCGCGGCTTCTGCGGCGCGGACGCGCTCCGGGCGGCGGACGAGCGGGGCGCCGCCCGAAAGATCGCGGGCTTCCGCGCAAGGGAGCGCGGCCCCGCCCCGCGCGCGGGCTACGCCATCCTCAGCGGCGGCGAGCGCGTCGGGGAAGTCACGAGCGGCGGCTACTCGCCCGCGCTTGACGCGAACATCGGACTCGGCTACGTCCCGCCCGCGCTCGCCGAGCCGGGAACGCCGCTGATCGTCGACGTTCGCGGGCGGGAGATTCCGGTCGATGCGACGGCGCTCCCGTTCTATCGGCGGGCGAGATAGGCGGCACTGCCCCCCTTGACCGTCATTCCCGCCTACGCGGGAATGACGTATCCATTGAGGCGCGAAAGCGCCGAATCCCCCTCTCCCTATAAAGGGGAGAGGACGCCGCGAACGCGGCGGGAGAGGGTACTGCGGACGGGGCGCATAAGCGTCCCGTCATTCCTGCGTAGGCAGGAATCCATTCGGGCGCCCCAGCGCCCACGACGGGGCGCAACGCGCCCCGTCTCCCTAATCCCCAGGCGCATCGTCATTCCGTCGAAAGCGGGAACCTATCGCTCGCTGGAGCACAGGAGTAAATGCTCGGCGCAGCTCGCTTAGTGGTTGTGGGCGCGGCTGGCGGCTTGCGACACCTGCACGGCGCGCTGCGCCATCACCGCCTCCGCGAGCGTGTGAAACCGGCCGGAGACGACCTTGAGCACTTGGGACAGCAGCCGGTGCCCGGCGAGCGGGTCGCGGATGGCGAACTCGGTCACCTCCGACCCTTCGAATCTGGCGAGCGTGGCGTTGGTGACGCAGACCCCCGCGAGTTGGTAGACGTAGGGCTCGACGAGCGCCGACCAGCCGATGACCTGGCCGGCCTTCGCGGTGGAGACTTTCCGGTGCGGCGTGTCTATGCCCCACCAATCGGGAACCTGCATATGCAGTTCCACCTCGCCGTCGAGGACGACGTAGATATGCTGGGCGTAGTCGCCGGCCTTGAAGAGGTTCGCTCCGGCTTTCGCCGTCACGCTTTCGGCAAGTTGCGCGAGCCTTTCCGCCTGATCGGGGGCAAGCCCTTTCAACAACTCGCTCTTGGCTAATGCGGTCTCCAACGCGGTTCCTCCCTGATTTCCGATTGCGGCGCGGCTCGTTCATTAAATCACAAGGGCAGGCGCGGGCGGTAGGCGCTTGGGCGGCGGATTCCCGCCTACGCGGGCAGGGCAAGGACATAGGTTCCCGCTGTGCGCGGGCACGGCGCGGCCCGGGACATCGGGAGACGGGCGGGCGCCCCCGTCATGGGCGCTTGCGCGCCGCGCTGGATTCCCGCCTTGCGCCGTTGCGGTTCCCCGCGCCCCATTGCGATTTAGAGGGTATAATCCTCCGACCGCGCAGCCGCGCCGAGGTAGCCGATGCCCGTTCCCGAAGACCGCCGCTACTCCAAAGAGCACGAGTGGGCGCTCGCCGAGCCCGACGGCATCGTCCGCGTCGGCGTGACCGATTTCGCGCAGCATGAGTTGGGCGACGTCGTCTACGTGGAACTCCCGCAGGTCGGCGAGCGCGTCGCCCAGTTCGGCAAGATGGGCGAGATCGAGTCCGTCAAGGCCGTCTCGGACCTCTTCTCCCCGGTCTCCGGCGAGGTTGCGGACGTGAACGGCGACCTGAAGAGCGCCCCCGAACTGGTGAACGAGAGCCCGCACGAGAACGGCTGGCTCATCCGCGTCAAAATTGACGACGCTTCGGAGCTCGACGCGCTTATGGACGCCGCCGCCTACGCCGCCTTCACCGAGTGACGCATCCTATGCCCGGCGCGCCGTTCACCTCGCCCTTCATTCCCAGCGCCGGCGACGACCGCGCCGCGATGCTGGCCGCCGTGGGCGCGTCGTCCGTCGAGGAGTTGTTCGCCGACATTCCCGAGGCTTTCCGCCACCCCGGGCTGGACCTTCCCGCGCCGATGTCGGAGATGGAGTTGCGGGCGGAGATGGAGGCGCTGGCGCAACGCAACTTCCACGCGGGGGAGCATCCGATCTTCCTCGGCGCGGGCGTCTACCGCCGCTTCTGCCCCGCCGCCGTCGCGCCGCTCGTCACGCGGGGCGAGTTCCTCACCTCGTACACGCCCTACCAGCCGGAAGTCTCGCAGGGAACGCTGCAGGGAACGTTCGAGTTCCAGACGCTGACGGCGCAACTCTTCGGCATGGAGGTCTCCAACGCCGGGATGTACGACGGCGCGACGAGCCTCGCGGAGGCCGCGCTGATGGCGTGCCGCGTCACGAAGCGCGCCCGCGCCGCCGTGCTCGACACAGTCAACCCCAACTACCGCGCCGTGATCCGCGCCTACGCCCAGCCGCACGGCGTCGAGGTCTACGAAACCTCGCCGTCGGCTCCCCAACTGCGGCCGGAGACGGCCTGCCTTGTCTCTCAGTATCCCAACTTCTTCGGCTATTTCGAGGACTCGCAGGCGTTCGCCGACCTCGCCCACGAGCAGGGCGCGCTCTGCGTGATGTCGTGCGACCCGACGGCGCTCGCGCTGTTCCGTTCCCCGGGGGATTTCGGCGCCGACGTCGCAACCGGCGAGGGGCAGGCGCTGGGCGTTCCGCCCAGTTTCGGCGGGCCCTACGTCGGGATATTCACTTGCAGGGAGGAGCATATCCGCCAACTCCCCGGACGCATCGCCGGACGGACGGTCGACGCCGAGGGGCGCGTCGGGTACGTGCTCACGCTGCAGCCCCGGGAGCAGCACATTCGCCGCGAGCGCGCAACCTCCAACATTTGCACGAGCACGGCGCTCGTCGCGCTCTGGGGCGCCGTCTACCTCGCGCTGATGGGCAAGCGCGGCCTGCGCCGCATCGCGGAACTCTCCTACCAGAAGGCGCATTACGCCGCCTCCCGCATCGCCGCCCTGCCCGGCTACTCTCTCCCCATCGAGGGAACGTTCTTTCAGGAGTTCGTCGTCTCTTGCCCCGCGCCGCCCGCCGAGATCGGCGCCGCGCTGGAGCGATCCGGAATCATCGGCGGGCTGGACGTGAGCGACCGCTACCCCAACGGCATGCTGCTGTGCGTCACCGAAATGAACGCGCGCGCGGAGATAGACCGCCTCGCGGACGCGCTCGCGGAGATTGCGCGATGACGCCGGACGCGCCTGCTCCCCTGCGCGAAGAGGCCCACGACCGCCGCAGGCTGCTGATGGAGCGCAGTCGGCCCGGGCGCGAGGGCGCCGCGCTTCCCGCGTCCGACGTTCCCCCGCAGCCGATGCCCGACGCCTCGATGCTGCGGAGCGAGCTGGAACTGCCGGAAGTGACGGAGGGGGAGGTCGTTCGCTACTTCACGCATCTCAGCCAGTTGAACTTCTCCGTGGACACGAACTTCTACCCGCTGGGCAGTTGCACGATGAAGTACAACCCGAAGGTGAACGAGGCCGTCGCCGCGCTGCCCGGCTTCGCGCTCGCGCACCCGGCGCAGCCGGAGCGGCAGGTCCAAGGCGCGCTGGAGGCGGTCTTCCGCTTGCAAACCTTCCTGCAAGAGATCAGCGGGCTGCCCGCCGCGAGCCTCGCGCCGCTCGCCGGAGCGCAGGGCGAACTCGCGGGCGTCCTCGTTATTCGCGCCGCTCTCGAAGCGCGGGGCGAAGGCCGACGCCGCAAGATGCTGATTCCGGACGTCGCGCACGGCACGAACCCCGCGTCGGCGGCGATGGCGGGCTTTCAGGTCGTTCACGTCCCAACGGCTTCCGGCGGCGACATAGACTTGGACGCCGCGCGCGCCGAGGCGGACGAGTCCATCGCGGGCGTGATGTTCACGCAGCCGACGACGCTCGGCCTCTTCGACCGCAACGCCGTCGAGTTGTGCCGCGCCGTCCACGAGGCCGGGGGGCTCGTCTACGCCGACGGCGCCAATATGAACGCGCTCCTGGGCCGCGCCAAACTCGGCCAAATGGGGTTCGACGTCGTCCATATGAATCTGCACAAGACGTTCAGCACGCCGCACGGGGGAGGCGGCCCCGGCGCGGGCCCGATCTGCGTCCGCGGCGACCTCGCGCCCTTCCTGCCCGGCCCCGTCGCCGTCCGTCGGGACGACGGCTCCTACGGGAGCGAGACGCCTCCGCGAAGCATCGGGCGGCTCGGCGGCGCGCAGGGCAACTTCGGCGTGCTCGTCCGCGCCCTCTCCTACATAACGCTGCTGGGCGGCGACGGCATGCTGGACATCAGCGGCGCCGCCGTCCTCAACGCGAACTACCTCCTCGCCAAACTCCGCCCGCTCTACGATCTGCCGTTCGACCGCCCCGTAATGCACGAGGTCGTGTTCTCCGCCCGCAAACGAGCCGGAGCGAGCGCGCTGGATGTCTCCAAGCGCTTGCTCGACTACGGCTTCCACGCGCCCACGATGTACTTCCCCCTCGTCGTGCCGGATGCGCTGATGATCGAGCCCACCGAAACCGAATCGAAGGAGACGCTCGACGCCTTCGTCGAGGCGCTGCGCCGCATTGACGAGGAAGCCGCCGGGGACGAGTCGTTCCTGCATGGCGCGCCCTACGCCGCTCCCGTCTCGCGCCTCGACGAGGCCCGCGCCGCCCGCCGCCCCGAACTCCGCTGGCGGAAGCCGGAAGAGTAGGGCGCCAAAGGCTTCCCTTATGGCCGGCGGCGCGGTATCCTGCGCGACGCGCAACCCGCGCTCGACAAGGAGGCGCCCTATGGTCGACGTTGGCCAGACCGCTCCCGAAATCGCGCTCAAGAGCCACGAGGGCGAGGAGTTCTCGCTCGCCGGCGCGAGAGGCTCGTGGGTCATCGTCCACGCCTTTCCCGCCGCTTTCACCGGAGGCTGAACGACCCAGACGTCCTCCTTCAACCGTGCGTTGAAGACGTTCGAAGAGAAGAACGCGCAGGTCGTCGGGCTCAGTGCCGACTCCCGCCCGTCGCTCCGGGCGTGGGCGGCCAATATGGGCGGCCTCAGGCACCCCCTGCTGTCGGACTTCTGGCCTCACGGCGCGGTTTCGGAAGCCTACGGCATCCTCAACGCCGAATCGGGGATGTGCGCCCGCGCGCTCTTCATCATCGACCCGGACGGGGTCGTCCGCTATAAGGAACTCTACCAGGGGTCGCTGCCCGACCCGGACGCGATCCTGGGCGAACTGGCCCGGCTGCAGGGCTAGCGCGGATCGGCGCGGCGGGCGGGCGCACGGGGCATGGCTCTCCGTCCGCCGCGTCCTCCCGCGACGGCGACGATGACCGATCAGCGCGGGGAAGCAGCCGTTAGGCGCGCGCCGTTCGCCGAGGGCGACGTCGCGCTCGTCTACGATCAGCGCAAGCGGCGCTACCGCGTCCAACTGCGCGGCGGCGCGCTGCTCGAGACGCACCTCGGCTACGCGCCCCACGACGCGGTCATCGGGCGGACGGAGGGCTTCTTCCTCCGCACGAACAAAGGCCATCTCCTCTTCGTCCTGCGCCCTCCGTTCGCCGACGCCGCACGCGAATTGCCGCGCCAAAGCCAGGTGATCTACCCGAAAGACCTCGCCGGCCTGCTGATGCGCGCCGACGTCTACCCCGGCGCGCGCGTGATCGAGGTCGGGCTGGGGTCGGGCGCCGCGTCCGCCGCGCTGCTGCGCGCCGTCGGGCCGGAGGGCGCGGTCGTCACGCATGAGATCCGGGCGGAGATCGTCGCGTCCGCGCAGGCGAACGTGGCGCATCTCGCGCCGGGCGCGGTCAACCACCGCGTCGTCGTGGGCGACTCCTACGAAGACGGGCTCGGGTCCGACGAGGCCGACCGCGTCGTGGCCGACGTTCCGGAGCCGTGGCGGCTGCTGGACGCGGCGGCGTCCGTTCTGCGGACGGGCGGGGCGTTCGCGGCGTACCTCCCCACCGTGCTGCAGACGCACGAACTGACGATGCGGCTGTCCCGCGACCCGCGCTGGCATTTCGCGGAGACCGTGGAACTGCTGGAGCGCGCCTGGACGTTCTCCGAAACGAGCGCCCGCCCGGACCACCGGATGATCGGCCACACCGGGTTCATCACGACGGCGCGCCGCTGCGAGCCGCCGCCCGCGGCGTAAGGAGCGGCGGCGCGGCGCCCGCTCCTGCAGGATCGCGGAGCGGCGGAGCGGGCCGATTCAAGGAGACGCGAGGGCATGCAGGCGCAAGGCGAGGGCGGGGGGACGACGCGGCGGGACGAGCGCGCCCTGCGTCGGCAGTTGCGGCGCTACGCCGTTCGCTTCAACGACGCTTTCTGGCGCTTCTGGGACGCGGCGGTCGCGCCCGGGCTGCCGCCGCGCCCCGTGGTCGCCGATGTCGGCCCGGGGCCGGGTCTCTTTCTGCGCGACCTTTCGGCGCGGCTGCCGGGCGCGTCGCTGCACGGGCTCGACGCGAACGAGGCGATGATCGAGAGCGCCGCCGCGCTCGACTACGCGGGGCCCGTCCCGTCGCTGCGGCTGATGGACGCGGAGGCCCAGCCGCTTCCGTTCGCGGACGGCGCGATTGACTTGCTGACGATGACGGCGGTTCTGCATACGTTCGTCGATCCGTTCTCGTTTCTGCGCGGGCAGGCGGCGCGGGTCATCGGGGCGAACGGGCGAATTCTGCTGTACGACTGGATCCGCGTTCCGATGCGCGACTACCTCGCGCTGCGAATGGTCGAGCCGGGCGAGCCGAAGGCGACGCGTTATCAACGGGCGCTGGATCAGTTCCGGGTTCACAACAAGTACACTCTGGACGATTGGCGGTGGGTCATCGCGGAGTCGGGCCTGCGCGTCGAGGCGGAGACATCGGCGCCGCACCCGCATGCGCGCGCGTGGGTCTTGCGGGCGGGGTAGGCGTCTCCGACGCGCCCTTTAAGGGTGGCGCCATTTACTCCTAGCGCCGGGTTCGCCCGGCGGGACCATTTATCCGGGCTAGCGTTAACTCGTCTTCCCGGCCGTTCACGGATCCGCAGAGAAGGCGCTTTATACTCTGAGAGGAACGGCGGGTTGCGCGTAGAGCGGCGTAGGCCCCCGGTAGACCCCAGGAGGAAAGCAGTTGGCCACGAAACAAGAGTCGGCGGCGAAAGACGGCAAGACGGCCAAACCCGCGAAGAGCGCGGCGAAGTCCCGCGCCAAGCGCCCGGCGAAAACCGCCGCGCGAGCGTCCAAGCCCCCGGTGAAAACCGCCAAGTCGGAAGAGGAGAAGGCCAAGCGCAACGGCGCCGCCGCCCAAGAGCCCGTCGCCGCCAAGCCGCGCTCGCGCTCCCGCTCGCGCTCGAAGAGCGCCGCGCAGAGCAGCGCCCCCGCCCCTAGCGCGCCCAAAGACGCCGCCGCCGCCAAGCCGCCCCGCTCCCGCTCGCGCTCGAAGAGCGCCGCGCAGAGCAGTGCCCCCGCCCCTAGCGCGCCCAAAGAGGCCGCCGCCGCCAAGCCCCGCTCCCGCTCGGGCTCCCGTTCGCGCTCGAAGAGCGCCCCCGTCGCTGATGCCGCCCAAGACCAGCAGGCCGCAGCCCCGCAGCCCGAAGCCGCCGCGCCCGCCCCCGACGCCGATGTCGACCCGAACGACCCCGTGGCCGCCGCCGCCGCGCAAGCCGAGGCGTCCGACGAAGACGCTCCCGAAGAGCCCGGGCCTAAAGAGATCGAATCCGCCGAGGAAGAGGCCAAGGAGGCCGTCTCCGACGCCCAGCAGGACGACGTCGAGGGCGACGTCATAGACGACCCCGTCCGTATGTACCTGCGCGAGATTGGCCGCGTCTCCCTCCTCACCGCCGCCGACGAGCGCCGCCTCGCCCTCCAGCGCGCATCCTTCAAGCACATCGAGAAAGGCGAAAACGAAATCCGCGGCGACTCCAAACGCCCCGTCAAAGAGTCCGACGTCGTCAGACTCCTCCTCAAGCGCCTCTACGACCGCCGTGAACTCCTCGACGCCGTCGTCGAATACCTCGCCATCGAAGAGGAGATGACCCTCCGCGAACTCCTCGACAACGAGAAACTCCGCGCCAACATCGACCGCGAGTTCAACGTCGAAATGCTGGAGTCCCTCGCCGAGCGCTACGGCAAAGAGCCCGTCGAGATGGGCGTCGAGGTCGTCCAAATGGCGATGGACAGCCACGTCCTCGGCCTCGTCCTCCAAAACGGCGCCCTCGACGTGATCGGCCCCGACGTCCCCGTCGCCAACTTCCCCGAAGTCATCGAGGACGCCGACGTCGCCCAGCGGCTGGACAGCGACGAGTTGCGCTTCACCCTCAATCCCCGCTTCGGCGAAGTCCGCGAACTCGGCGTCACCGCCCAGCGCCACCTCGCCGAAGCCAACCTCCGCCTCGTCGTCAGCGTCGCCAAGAAATACATCGGCCGCGGCATGTCCCTCCTCGACCTCATCCAGGAGGGCAACATCGGCCTCATCCGCGCCGTCGAAAAGTTCGACTACCGCAAGGGCTATAAGTTCTCCACCTACGCCACCTGGTGGATACGCCAAGCCATCACCCGCGCCATCGCCGACCAAGCGCGCACCATCCGCGTCCCCGTCCATATGGTCGAAACCATCAACAAGTTGATGCGCGTCAGCCGCCGCCTCGTCCAGGAGTACGGGCGCGAGCCCACCATTCCTGAAATCGCCGAAGGCATGGAGGTCACCCCCGAGCGCGTCCGCGACATCCTCAAAGTCTCCCACGAGCCCGTCTCCCTCGAAACCCCCATCGGCGAAGAGGAGGACTCCCACCTCGGCGACTTCATCGAAGACCGCAACGCCCCCGCGCCTCCGGAGGCCGCCACCATCCAACTGCGAAAGGAAGAGGTCGCCAACGCGCTCGGCACGCTCAACGAGCGCGAGCGCCGCGTCCTCCAACTCCGCTTCGGCATAGAGGACGGACGCAGCCGCACGCTCGAGGAGGTCGGGCGCGACTTCGGCGTCACCCGCGAGCGCATTCGCCAAATCGAGGCCAAAGCCCTCCGCAAACTCCGCCACCCCAGCCGCTCCAAGAAACTCAAGGACTTCCTCGACTAGCCCCGGCGTAAACCTATCGCCATCCGCCCGCGCCGTAGACGGGGCGTAGCCCCGTCTACACATAACCCCCGGCGACCACGTCATTCCTGTAGATGTCAGCGGACAAGAGTCGAGTGGTTATGCAAGGTCTCCATACTGAGGCGAATGGGACGCGCCCGCTCCTACCGAGAGATGGGGCGGGGGCCGCGCATTGCGAATCCGACGGCGGCGAGAAGGCCGCCCGCCGCGAGCGTGAGCGTAAGGGCGAGCGCCTGCGCCTCGCTCGTTTGTCCAGTTTGGACGGCTTCGTAGATGGCGATGGGCGTAGTGCGGGTGCGTCCGGGGATGCTTCCGGCGACCATGAGCGTCGCGCCGAATTCGCCCATCGCGCGGGCGAGCGCGAGGCTGACGCCGGTCATTACGGAGCGCCAGGCAAGGGGGAGCGTGATGCGCGTGAACACGCTCCATTCGTTTTGCCCGAGCGTCCGGGCGGCGTCTTCGAGCGCGTGGTCGACGGACTCGAAGCCGGCTTGCGCGGACCGGATGAGGAAGGGAAGGGAGACGGCGAACGCGGCGAGGACGGCGCCGCTCCATTCGAAGACGAAGGAGAAGCCGAACGCGGCGTCGAGCGCGGAGCCGAGGGGGGAGTTTCGTCCGAAGGCGGCGAGGAGGTAGTAGCCCAGCGCGGTCGGGGGGAGCGCCATCGGGAGGAGCACGGCGGCGGAGAGGACGCGGTGCGTCCAGCCGCGCAGGCGCGAGAGCCCCCAGGCGGCGGGCACGCCGATCAGCGCGGCGAGCGCCGTGCTCGCCATGCTCGTCTGAACGCTCAGGCGCAGCGCGTCCCAGTCCAACGCGGTTGTCTCCTTTGAGGCGGCGCATCGCCGACGCCGCGCCTCGTCCGCAGTATCCTCGCCCGCTCTATTGGGGGACGCGGGGCGGAGGGCGGAGATGGCGGCATATAGGCAGCCTCCGCTAGGGGGCGGGTTCGATGGCGACGAGTTCTATCTCGAAGGTGAGGGCTTGGCCGGCGAGAGGATGGTTTGCGTCGATGGTGAAGGTCGTGTCGGTGAGCGCGACGACGCGGGCTTGCGCGCCGTTGGGCATAGTGAGCACGGAGCCCACGGCGACGCCCTCGGGGGCGTTCTCAATGGGCAACTCGATCAAAAGTTCCGGGTTTCGCTCCCCGTAAGCCTCATCGGGCTCGAGGCGGACGGTGACGCTCTCGCCGACGCCGAGGCCCCGAACGGCGCTGTCGAATCCGTCGATCACGGCTCCCGCGCCGACGGTGAATTGCAGAGGGTCGCGCTCGCGGGACGAGTCGAACACGCGGCCGTCGTCGAGCGTGCCGTGGTAGTGCGCGGACACGAGGTCGCCGTCTTTCGCGGGGCCGGCCGCAGGCGGCGGAGCGGGCGTGGACGTCGAGGTCGGCGCCGGCGGCTGAGTTGGGGTCGGCTCAGGCGTCGGCGTGGGGTCGCTTCCGCACGCGGCGGCGAGCGCGAGGGCGAGCGGCGCGGCGGCGATGAGCGCGGCGCGGCGGCTGAGCGGGTTGGGGAAGCGAACGGGCACGACAAGCGTATGCTATCGGAACGGCGCGCTAAGGGCAACGGCGGCCTCTCCTCGTCGCCCTCAATGCGCGCTCCGCCGCGATAGACTTGCGAAGGGCGCCACTCAAGGCGGGGAGGCGCGCCTGCGGCGCAGGAGGCAAGGCGATGCTCGTTGACTTGGTCCATACGAAGACGGAGGACGGCGTTACGCTGAGCGGGGTCGTTCTGGAGCCGGAGCGCCCGCGAACGGATCTGCTCGTGGACGCGATGGTTATGGTTCACGGCTCCGGGGGCAACTTCTACCTGTCGCCGTCGAATCCGCGCGCGGCGAAACTGCGGGACAGGGGGATTCCGACGGCGCTGTTCAACACGCGGGGGCACGACGTGATCGGGGGCCGGGCGGGCAAGATTCGCACGGGCAACGCCTACGAGATGCTGTCGGAGACGCATCTCGATCTGCGGGCGATGACGGGCGTGATGACGGAGCGCGGCTACCGGCGCGTGGGGATATGGGGGAGCAGCCTGGGCGCGGTGCGCGTCGTGCTGGCGCAGGCGAAGAATCAGGACCCGGACGTCGCGGCGGTGATTTCGCTCGCGCCGCTGCGCTTCTCGCACGCCTACTACTCCTCCTGCGAGATGGCGGAGGAGCACCTCCGAAACTACGAGACGGCGAAGTCGCTCGCCGCCGCCGGGCGCGGCCACGAGATTATGTTCGTGGACTTCCCGAATCCCGGCGCGTATTTCTCCGCCGACGTCTACCTCGACCGCCATTGCTCCGAGCATTACGACGTCACGAAGGCGCATACGAACGAGATCGCCTGTCCGCTGCTGATCCTCACGGGGACGGAGGAGACGCACCCCCGAATGCGCGACGCGGGGCGGGATATAGCCGCGCTGTGCGAGGGGCGGGACAACGTGACGTGGGTCGACTTGGAGGGCGCGGATCACGGCTGGCACAACCGCGAGGAGGATCTGTTCCGCGTCGTCCCGGAGTGGCTGGGGATGAAGTAGGAGAGCCGTTCGTCCTCTGGGTCGGATTGGGCGCGGGCGCTATCCTACGCCTATGGCGGACATTGACGCGAATCTCTACCGGCAGGCGTGGCGGAAGTTTCCGACGGGCGTGAGCATCGTCACGACGCGCTCGGCGGACGGCGGGCCGTACGCGACGACGGCGAACGCGCTGCTGTCGGTTGCGCTGGATCCGCCGTTGCTGCTGCTGAGCGTGGGGACGGCCGGGCAAACCTGCGCGAATCTGGCGCGGGAGGGGCGGTTCGGCGTGAACTTTCTGCCGGACGATCAGGCGGAAGCGGCGGACTTCTACGCGCGGGCGTCGCCGGACGAGCGCGGAACGCTCCCTGCGGGGCATACGATGCTGGACGGCGGCGCGGCGCTGCTGGACGGCGCGCTCGCGGCGATGGCGTGCCGGATCGAGCAGCGGATAGAGGCGGGCGACCATACGCTGTTCGTGGCGTCGGTGGAGCGCGTGGAGGTTCGGGAGGGGAACGCGCTGCTCTTCTACGACGGGCGCTACGGGAGCGCGCGCCAGGATTGACGCCTAGCCGAGCCCGGCCTAGACTTAGCTAAGGCTAGCGTTCGCAGGCGCGAGCGCCGGACATAGCAAGGAGCAGGGCGATGGTTCAGGTGAACATGCACGAGGCGAAGGCGCAACTCTCGCGGCTGGGCGAACTCGCCTGCAACGGGGAACGCGTCGTCATCGCCAAGAACGGCAAACCGTATTTGGACCTAGTCCCGCACCAGGAGGAGAAGAGGCGGGAGCCGCGCGTCGCGGGAGGCTACGAGGGGCAGATCTGGATCGGGCCGGGTTTCGAGTGGTCGGACGAGGAGATTGACGAGTACCTCAACTTCGACGATCCGAACGACCCGCTGAACTGGTAGGCGGCGGACGATGCGGCTGCTGCTCGACTCTCACGCTCTGCTGTGGTGGCTGAGCGATGTTCCCCGGCTGGGGAGAGTCGCCTACGACGCCATCGAGTCTCCCGACAACGAGGTGTTCGTGAGCGCCGTCAGTATGTGGGAACTGGGGGCGAAGCGTCGGAAGGGGCAGCTGAACGCGCCGGACGACCTCGTCTCGATCGTGGAGCGGCGCGGATTCACTCCGCTCCCGCTATCGCTCTTCCATGCGGAGCAGGCCACGAACCTGCCGATGCACCACCGCGACCCGTTCGACCGGATGCTCATCGCGCAGGCGCAAGCGGAAGGGCTGATCATCGTAACGACGGACGCCCATGTGCGGCGGTACGGCGTTCGAACGATGGCGGCGGACGAGTAGGCGAACGAAGGAGGAGAGCGATGGTTCAGGTGAGCATAAGCGAGGCGAAGGCGCAACTCTCGCGGCTGGGCGAGCGCGCCCGGCAGGGAGAGCGCGTCGTCATCGCCAAAAACGGCAAGCCGTACTTGGACTTGGTCCCCCATCAGGAGGAGAAGAGGCGCGAGCCGCGCAAGATCGGCATCCTCAAGGAGCAGGGCTGGCCCGAGCCGGAGTACGAAAAGTTCACGGAAGACGAGTTGCGCGAGATGTTCGGAGAGGACATCATCGGGCCGCCTAGCGAGGGCGAGCGGCGTTCGTGATGCGGCTGCTGCTGGACTCCCACACGCTCCTCTGGAGTTTCTGGAGCAGTTCCCGACTCGGAACCCAGGCGCGCGACGCTATCCGCAGTCCGGATAACGAGGCGTTCGTGAGCGTTGCGAGCATTTGGGAACTGGCGATGAAACGCGCTAGCGGCCGCCTCAACGCTCCGGCCGACTTGATCGACGCCTGTCGCAAGCAAGGATTCGCGTTGATCGGCATACAGCCGCTCCACGCGGAGCATGCGGCGAGTCTGCCGATGCACCACCGCGACCCGTTCGACCGGATGCTCATCGCGCAGGCGCAAGCGGATGGGTTGATCATCGTCACGGCGGACGCCCAGATGCGGCGGTACGGCGTTCGGACGATGGCTGCGGACGAGTAGGCGAGGCGGTTGCAGATCTGCTCGCCGCGAGCGGCGCGTTGCCGAACCGCCTCGCGCTCGCCTACCATACGGCCTATGGCCGACGCCGCTCTCCTCGTTGTTCGCTGGGCGCACACGCTCGCCGCCGTCGCATGGGTCGGCGGGGGAATCTTCTACTGGGTCGCCGTCCGCCCCAGCGTCCGCTCCGGCGCGTTGTCCGCTGACAGCGCGCGCGCCGTGGGCGAGCGCTTCGGGCGAGCCGCCGTCTTCGCGATGTGGGTCATCGCCGTAAGCGGCGCGGCGCTCTTCTTCGCCGGCGTCTCCGAGCCGTCCGTCGCGCCCCGCTATGTCGCGCTCATCGCCGTCAAGGTCGCGCTGTCGGCGTGGATGTTCTTCATCGTGATTAGCCGGCGGAAGAGGCTGGTCGAGGCTGCGGCGAAGCCCGCCGGACGCGTTCGCGCAATCGTCCGCGCGCTCGGCCACGTCAATATGGTCGTCGTCTTGGGCGTCGTCATCTTTCTCGTCTCCGATCTTCTGCGCGTCGCCGCGCTCGACGAATAGGAGAACTCCGATGCAACCCGAATTGGCGGATATGCTCGCTTGCCCGGCGGACAAGGCTCCGCTGACGCTCGCCGTCGAGGAGGCGGGAGAGGAGGGCAAGGTCATCGCCGGAACGCTCGCGTGCGCCTCTTGCGACGCGGCCTACGCGATTCGCGGGGGCGTTCCCAACCTGCTTCCGCCGGACTACTCCGCCTAGCCCCGCGCCGAAGCGCCGCGCCCTCAATTACGTCCGGTCTCGAACTCCGCGCTCCAAATCTCCCCTTCCCCGCTTACGAATTGCCCCGTTCGGATCGACGCGACGGGGTAATCCGGCAGCGGAACCGCGGCGACGCAGGCGCCGTCGAAACGCCTCCCGCGGATAGAGAAATCGAAGTCGAGGTTGTCGAACCCCGCGCCGCGGCGCTCCTGCGGCAGATCGTCTAGGCGCTCAGGCGCGACGTGCAGGAAGACTCGCGCTTCGGTGTCCGACTCCGCGCAAGGATCCTTGACGTATACAAGTTCCCCGCCGGTTGCGTAGAGATCGAATACGGAGCGCGCAAGCGACTCCTCGGATGCGACGGCGCCGCGCAGAGCGCGGTGGACGCCCGGTTCGGCCAAGGGAAAGGCGGCTTCCCACGGAGCGTCTTCGTCCTGCCCTGTCCATATCCCCGCGATGGCGTACTCGGGCAGAGGAACCGCCGCGACGCACTTCCCGTCGAAAAACCCGCCGAATCGGGGGAAATGAAAACTCAGGTTAGCCCGCCCCAGAGCCCGCTCACTTCTCAATAACGCGTCGGCGTCCTCAGGGTAGACGAGTAATTGGAAACTGCCGGGGAAAGTACGCCGTTCGCATGGTTCTCTGACATAAACCAGCGCGCCGTCTACGTGGAAGATATCGAACGATGACCGGAAGTACGGCTCTTGCAAGATGGCCGCCTCATAGGCCGCCCTCAACGGCTCCGGCGCTTCCGGGGGCGAATCCCTGATATCCACGAGCGTATTGTTGTAGACCCGAATCCCTTGCGGCGCGCCGTCACCCCGCTCTCCGGCATAGAACTGAAGGTAGGGCGCCGGGCCGGAATCAATAGATACGCGCTCCCTCGCTGCTTGAGGCATTATGAGCAAGTTGCTTTCAAGCAGGCCCGAACGGTCGGTTCCCACCGCGATGCCTGCGGAACGGCTTTGGCCCAAAATCCGCTCCAGCGCTTGCCGCGCCGAGTGGCCCGAGTAGTCCATAACGTACTGCGTCCGCAAGCGCTCCGTCGTGACCCTGTCTGCGAAGAAATTGAAATAGACTTGCTCGTTCGGATGAATGAGCGCCATTGCAATGGCCGTCGCCGCCAAGCCTGCGCCCGTCGCCCCGTAGACCGCGACTCGCCAACGCGCTTGCCGGAACGCCGAGGCGACCCAATGCAAACCGAACACGGCGAGGAGCGAGAATGGCGCCCACAGAAAATACATTTGCCGCCAGCCGTTCTGCATATTCGCGTCCAGCAGCAGCGCTGCGAAGACGGGCAGCGCGAAGCAGCTAACGAGCAGCCAAGCGAACCGCGGCTCCACGCTTCGCGGCGCTCGACCAAACGACCGCGCGCAGCCCGCGAGAACCGCCGCCCCTCCTGCCGCGCCCAACGCCAACGCGAACGGCGGACTCGTGATCGAGAACCACAACGGAAGGTACTCGGGCGGAAAGTCCAAGGTGCGGTAAAGCGTCCCGCGAAATACTTCAAAGGGAGCGGCGGGGTGTTGAGACAAGGTTGCCCACCACTCCGCCGCGCGCCCGAACGGGTCGGCCCATAAGTACGGCAGAGCCGCGAAAACCGCGAGGGCGCAGGACAACGCGAATCCACCGGACGTCAGCAGAACGCGCTTGCGCTCCTCCCATCCTGATGCCAGCGCGAAATCGAGCGCGCGCAGCGCCGGAACCCCCGCGAGCAGGACAACCCCCATAATGCGGAGGTTGATCAATATTCCGACCGCCGCGCCAAGCAAGATGAACGCCGAAATCTTGTCTCTCCTCAACGCCCGGTGCGTTAGGAAGAGAGCGATGATGAACGCCGCGAGAAACGGGATGTCCTTGCTGTTGAAAAACGCCTGCGCGTAAAGGCGGGGATGCAGCAAGAAAAGCGCCACAGCGAATAGGCCGAGGAGCCCGGCGCCGAACAGCCGCCTCGACAGCAGATAGGCGAAGAGTCCCCCGGACAGAAAGGCGAGGTGGATCAGCAGGTGTCGAGCCAGATAGACGCTGCGGCTGTCCGTTAGCCCAAACGCGCCCTCGGCCCAGAGGAGCGGCGCCTCGAACGCGACCCCGTAGAACCTATTGTGGTCAATCGGGAGAGCGTCCCAGTCGCCGAGGACGAAACGAATCTGACCGGGAACGACGCTTCTCTGCCAAGGCCCGTCGAGCGTAAGCCCGTAGTCGTCAAGAACGGCCAGCCCCGCGACCAGAAACAGCGCAAGCGCGAGCAGCGCCCCCCAATGCGGCGCGAGCGCCGCCCGCAAGCGCGAAAATGCGGCGCCGCTCATCGGGAGCATTGGGAACGCGATGGGGCGCAGGAGCATCCTATGTGTCGCGCTCGCTCGTCGGGCCGACCTCCCCGGAGCAGTAGGGAATGAACGCCTTCATCCGGCAGGGCGCGCCGTGCTTGGCGAGTTCCGACTCGAAGATGCGGTGAATCTCCGGATCCTCGTCCTCGTACTCGATCTGCATCCCGCCTTCCTTGATGCTGACGTTCGACTCGCCCCACTGGCTCGGCTGGCCGTCGCCGCTGCGAAGCGCGAGGTAGCGCGCGGGCTCCGCCCCCGTGTTGAAGTGCTGATGGAACGTCGCGTCCGCCGGAACGATCACCATCCCGCCCTTCTTCCACGGCGCGATCTCGTAGTTCCTCTTCTCGTTGTCCCACCAGAGCGCGGAGAAGCCGACGCCGCCGAGAATCACGAGATGCGCGCCGGGCCCGTGCCGGTGCCCCTTCTTGTAGGTGCCGACGGGAAACTCCGAGATGTGCGCCCCCGTCACGTTGCCCGCGAGGTCGAAGTGAGTGTTGATGCCCCCGGCGCCCCGGTCGCGGTACTTCCACAGCCGCATCACGTCCGCGTTCGGCACGAAGTTCGTCTTCCAGATCGTCCCGAACTTCGTCCCCCTCCGCTGGTAGAGCGTCCCCTGCCCGCTGAAGAAGTCCTCGTCGTCCCCGGAGAACCGGTCCGTGAAGCGGAACGCGTTGCCGAACACGAACTCCTCGCTGCGGAACAGCCGCATCACGGGCGGCGCGTTCGTCATCGAGACGTACCGCGCGGGCTCCGTCCCGCTCCCGTTGAAGTGCTGATAGCGGGCGTTGAGCGGAATCACCAGCAGGCTGCCCGCCGCCCACTCGAACGTCGCCTTCTGCCCCTCCTCCAGCCACACGCTCGTCGCGCCGCGCCCGGAGACGACGTACATCACCTCCTCGTACATATGCGACTCCGGCTCCGACTTGCCGCCGGGCCTGATCTCGACCAGGTGCGCGTCGTTGGGGAGTTGGGGATTCGGAATGTTGATGACGGCGCCCTTGCCGCCCTTGCGCTCCCAATCGCCCAGTTCCACGTCGCCGAGGTCCTCGAACTTGTACTCGACGATGCGCTTGACCCCCTCGCGCTCGATCCAGTCGAAGTAGGGGTCGCCCGCCTCCCACATATCCATCTTTTCGGGGATTTCCGCTTCCCGCAGGTCCGCCGTCGTCGCCATGCTTCGCGCCTCCGCCGTGATGTGCGGGCTATTCTACCCGAATTGCGCCGCATGCGCCGCGCGCCAAGAGACGCAGGGACTAAATAGGAGCGCTGCGGCGTTCGAGACGCTCTGGCCAAAGAGCCGGCATGCGCCCAACCGCCGCTCCGCCCGCTAGCCGCTCCGCTATACTAGGCGCCGCCCGCGCAAGGGCGAGGAGGGCTCGCATCGGCTATGGCTCCTTACACGCGCATCTCCGGCGACTCCCACTTGGAAGTCCCCAACGAGCGTTGGACGCATCGCGTCGAGCCCGCCTACCGCGACCGCGCCCCCCGCTCGGTCAAACTCGACACCGGCGCCGACGCGACGCAACTCGAAGACCTCGCGCCCGCCCAAAACCCGATGGACCTCTACGGCGGCAAGGGGCGCGACGTCTGGTATCCCGGCGGGCAGACCTACGAGTCCACCCCGGGCACGGGCCCGCCTCAGCAGCGCGTCCGCGAGCAGGAGACGGACGGGCTGGACGCGGAGATCCTCTATCCGGCGGTCGTCTGCGGGCCGCGCCTCTGGATGCAGGCGAAGGACGACGGCCTGCACAAGGCCATCTTTCACGGCTGGAACGCCTGGCTCGGCGAGGAGTACTGCGCGGAGGCTCCGGACAGGCTCCTCGGCATCGGCGCGATTCCGGCCACGGGGATCGACGACGCCGTCGCGGAGTTGGAGCATTGCAAGGCCGTCGGCCTGACCGGCGTCCAACTCCTCACGTTCCCCAACGGCGGCGGACGGCCTCTGCCGGAGGACGACCGCTTCTGGGCGGCGTCGCTCGACCTGCGGATGCCCGTCTCCATTCACGTGGAGTTGGAGCGGAGCGGAGCGCGGGGCGGCAGACTGCTCGACTATCCCAAAGAGGACGAGCGCCTCACGACGGAACTCGCGTTTCAGGTGCAGCGGTTCGCGGCCAGGGGCGGAGGCGCCAACGCCGTCCAACTCCTTCTCTCCGGCCTCTTCGACCGCTTCCCCGACCTCCGCGTCTGCCTCGCCGAAACCTCCATCGGATGGGTTCCCTTCTTCCTCGAAATCGCCGACGTCCGCTACAACCGCCATATCCACTGGGCGCAGGCGATGAACGGCTTCCAGCCGCTCAAGGCGCCGCCGAGCGAGTTGCTCAACGAATACTTCTACTGGGGCTTTCAGCAAGACCGCTCCGGCGTCGAACTGCGCCACCGGATGAACGTCGACCGCCTCATCTGGGCCGCGGACTTTCCGCATCAGGAGTCCGACTGGCCGCATTCCGATATGGTGATGGAGCACAACTTCGCCGGCGTGCCGCAGGACGAGGTCTACAAAATGATCGTCCAAAACGCCGTGGACTTCTTCCACTTGCCCGTGCGGAACTAGCCCGTGGCCGCCAATCCGCCCGTCCGGCGGCCCGCGCGCTTGCTCTGGCCGTTCGACGCGTACTACGGCTGGGCGATAGCCGGAACCGCGCTCGTCGTCTCCTTCGCATCGTCCGTCTTCTACGGCCCCGTGCTCAGCGTGTGGGTCGAGCCGATCCGCGAGGCGACGGGCTGGAAAGTCTGGGAAATCTCCGCGTCGTTCACGATCGGCAGTTTCGCGGGCTCCATCCTCACGGCGGTCGTCGGGAGGGCGATGGACCGCTACGGGGCGCGGACGCTGATGGCGGTCTCCGGGATGGTCCTCGCCGGCTGCATGCTCGGCCTCGCGTTCATTCAGGCGCCGTGGCAGATGTGGATATTCTTCGGAACGGGGCGGGCGTTCGCCATCGCGGGCGTGCAACTCGGGACCACCGTCGCCATCGCCAACTGGTTCATCCGCAAGCGCGGGCGCGCCACCTCGCTCGCCGGGCTCGGCCTGCGCGCCGGACAAGCGGCCGTTCCGCTCGCGGCGGCGGCGCTCATCGTTCTATTCAGTTGGCGCTGGGCCTACGGGCTTCTCGCCGTCTCCGCGCTGCTCCTCATCACCGCGCCCGCGCTCGTCTATCTGCGCCGACGCCCCGAAGACTACGGCCTGCTTCCCGACGGCGACGCGCCCGCGCCGACCGGGGCGCCCGGCGCCCGGGGCGCGAGGGCGAGCGCCCCCCAGGAGTCGACCTGGACCTCCGGCGCGGCGCGGGGGACGCTCGCCTTCTGGCTCATCCTCCTCACGATGTCGGTGATGTTCTTCGCGCAGACGGCGACGAATCTCCACGCCGCGCCCCACTTCCAAACGCGAGGCGTCGCCTTCGAAAACTCCGTGCTCGTCGTGTTCACCTTCGCGTCGGTCTCCGCCGTGACGACCATTCCCTGGGGATGGGTTATGGACCGCGTTCACGTTCGCTACGTCATCGCCGTCGTCGCGCTGATCTACTTCGTCTCGATGCTCATCATCGTCAACGCGTCCACGTTCGGCGGGGCGGTGGCGTTCGGCGTCGTGTTCGGCGTCGCGCAGGGGGGATGGACGCTCTGCCAGCGGCTCGTCGTGCCGAACTACTTCGGGCGGAGTTCGGTGGGAGCGATACGCGGGCAGATGGGGCTGATGACCGCCTTCATCAACCCGGTGGGGCCGCTCGCCGCCGGATGGATTCGTGACGCGCGCGATAGTTACGAACTCGCGTTCACGGTGTTCGCGGGGCTCTTTCTCGCGGCGGCGGCGATGATGCTCGTCGCGAGGCCGCCCAAGCCGCCCGCGTCCAAGGCGGGGCTGCGCTCCGTCTTCGCGTGGGCGCTCGCCTGGGCCGCGTTCGCCTTCGCCCGCAGATGGCTGCGAAAGCGCGGGGTTTGGGGATAGGGGACGCAGGGCGGGGGGGACGGCTAACCCCCAGCCAGATCCGCCTCTTCCTAACCCTTGCATAACCCCATACAGAGACGTGACGCCCAATTCGCTCATTAAGGAGGCCTTTCAGGAATTGCGGGCTGAATATGGAATTATGCAAAGGTCTCCTATAAGGGGAGAGGTCGCCGCGAAGCGGCGGGAGAGGGTACTGCGGACGGGGCGCGTAGCGTTCCGTCATTCCCGCGTAGGCGGGAATCCCGCCCCATTGAGGCGCGCAAGCGCTGCCATCCCCCTCTCCCTATAGAGTCCTTTGCATAACCCCCCGCTACAGAGCCGGGGCGCCTCAATTCACTCCTAACATCGTGAGGAATTGCGGGCTGAATATGGAATTATGCAAAGGTCTCCTATAAGGGGAGAGGACGCCGCGAAGGGGCGGGAGAGGGTGCTGCGGACGGGGCGCGTAGCGCCCCGTCTCCCCTAACCCCAGGCGCCTCGTCATTCCCGCGTAGGCGGGAACCTACCTCCCAACCCGTGCTCATTCGGCGCTCAAAAGCGCTCATTCAGCGCTCACAAAGCGCTCAAACGGCGCTCATTTGGCGCTCACGAGCGCTCATTGCCCCTGCCCCGCCCTCCCCCCCTTGCCGCTTGACCTCCGAGCCCCATAATGGCATTCCCGCGCAGGCGGAAATCTCGCCTCCGCGCTCTCCTAACGAACGCCTATCCAATTATATGACACGAGCCCGTAGCGCGGACGCGCCTGCCCTGCTACGATGGACCGTAATCAAGGGCGCTGCCCCGCCCCGCAGGGAAGCGAATGAGCGCGAATGAGCGCTTTTTCGCCAAATTCCGGCCCCCGCGCAGACGGGAATCCAGCGCGCGAGCGCCGGATCCCCCTCTCCCTAGAAGGGAAGAGGACGCCGCGAACGCGACGGGAGAGGGTGCTGCGGACGGAAGCCCAGAGGTTATGCGAATGTCGACCCCAACCGAAGCGCCCCACTTCACCCGCGAATGGCTGATGAGCGCGCTACGCTACGTCCGTGGCGACTTCGAGGCCGCGCGCTCCGGCGAGGCGGACGGCGACCGCGCCCTCGCAAGGCTGGAGGCGGCGCGGCGCCTCGGACTGGACGCCCTCGCCGCCGACGCGCTCGCCGCGATAGACCGCGCCATCGAAGAAGTCCCGCGCCTCGAGTGGCCGGGCGGGCTGGAGGCGCGCTACGCCGCCTTGATCGGCGCGCTCCGCGCCCTCGCCGATGCGTCGGCGGCATTCAATCCGCAAGAGCCGGACCGCCCCCATCTCGCCTACCTCGCCGACGCGATGGCGCGCGCCGAACTTGCCGCCGCGTCCGCCGCCCGACGCCGCGCCGCGGAGCGCCTGCGCGGCCTCTACGTCATCGTTGACCCGGCGCTCACGGGCGGGCGCAGCCCCCTCCAAGTCGCGGAGCAGGCGGTCGCCGGAGGCGCGTCCGCCGTCCAACTGCGCGTGAAAGACGACGCCAAAGGGCGCTGGCTTCCCCTCGCCCGCGACTTCCGCGCCCTCTGCGCCGGCGCCGGCGCCGCCTTCATCGTCAACGACCACCCCGACGTCGCGGCGGCGGCGGACGCGGACGGCGTTCACCTGGGGCAAGGCGACCTCCCCCTGTCCGCCGCCCGCGCCGCCCTCCGCCCCTGGCAAATCGCCGGAACGTCCAACGCGCTGCTGGACGAGGCGCTCGCCTCCGCCGCGCAAGGCGCGGACTACGTCGCCGTCGGGCGAATGTTCCCCACCAACTCGAAGACGGACACCCGCCCCGCCGGGCCGGAGACGCTGCGCGCCGTCCGGAGCGCCTTGCCGGAGGGCGGGCCTCCGCTGCTGGCGATAGGCGGCGTCACGCCGGAAAACGCGCCGGAAGTCGCCCGCGCCGGGGCGGACGGCATATGCGTTATCGCCGCCGTGACGCTCGCCGACGACCCCCGCGCCGCCGCGAAGCGCCTCGCCGACGCGTTCGCGTCCGCCAAGCGCGCCTGACGCGCCGCGCAGGCGCTACAATCGGCTCGTCCGCAAGCGAGCCGCGAGCGAGTCGCAAGGAGGAGCGCGATGCTGACCGCGCAGGAGAACAAGGAACTCACGAGCGTGATGCCGGGGACGCCGATGGGCGAACTCTTCCGCCGCTACTGGCACCCCATCGCCGCGACCGCCGAACTCGACGACCATCCGACGAAGGCCGTCCGCATCCTCGGCGAAGACCTCGTCCTCTATAAGGACAAGTCGGGGACGCTCGGCCTCATCGAGCGCTTCTGCCCCCACCGCCGCGTCGACCTCTCCTACGGCATCCCCGAGGAGAACGGCCTGCGCTGTATGTACCACGGCTGGATGATGGACGAGACGGGCCAGTGCATCGAGCAGCCGTTCGAGGAGACGGTCCATCCGGACGGGCGGTTCAAAGAGAAGGTGAAGGTCGCGGGCTATCCCGTGCAGTCCTACGGCGGCTTGGTCTTCGCGTACCTGGGCCCTGCGCCCGCGCCGCTGCTGCCCCATTGGGAAACGTTCGAGTGGGAGGGCGGCTGGAGCGACATAGGCATCGTCGAGTTGCCGTGCAACTGGCTGCAGTGCATGGAGAACTCGATGGACCCGGTGCACCTGGAGTGGCTGCACGGCTATTGGGGCGTGCGCCAGCAGCAGGACAAGGCCGTCCGCATGGGGCTCGCGGAGGCGGACACCTTCCCCACCGTGCCGCGCAAGCACCAAAAAATCGGCTTCGACGTGTTCGACTACGGCCTGATCAAGCGCCGGGTCGTGGAGGGCACGACGGAGGAAGACCACGACTGGGCGGTCGGCCATCCCGTGCTGTTTCCCAACGTGCTCTTCGTCGGCAGCGTAGTCAACTGCAACCTGCAGTACCGCGTTCCGGTGGACGATACGCATACGATGCACATCACGTGGTTCTTCTATCGCGGCGCGGAGGGCTCGGAGCCGCCGAAGCAGGAGCGCGTCCCGTACTGGAACGTGAACCTCTACGACGAGCGGGGCGACCTCATCCCCGATCTCGTGAACCATCAGGATTTCGTCGCGTGGATCACGCAGGGGCCGAACGCGGAGCGCGAGCGGGAGAAGTTGGGAGAGTCCGACCGCGGCGTCATTCTCTACCGCAAGGTTCTGCGCGAGCAGGCGCGCATCGTGGAGGACGGCGGCGAGCCGATGGGCGTCGTCCGCGACCCGGCGGTCAACGAGCGGATAGACCTGCCGCTGGAGAAGTGGCAAGCGCTCTCGGACGTGTCGTGGATGACGCGCTATATGCCGTTGCAGCAGGGAGAGCCGCCCGAACTGGTGTCGACGATTGAGCGCGTGCTGAGCACGTGGGCGGGCGAGAAGCCCTGGGCGGAGGCGCAAGCCACCCTGAACGCGTAGCGCGGCGGAGTATACGCTTGCTTTCGCTGGAGTGAGGGGAGAGGGCGGGGGCGGCGGGCGCAGCCCCACCTCCGGCTCCCGCCCCCGTGACCGTCATTCCCGCGTAGGCAGGAACCCCGCCCCTAAACGCGGTAGCGGCGGCCCTTGCCGCCGCCGCGAACCTCCTAAGCCTCGCCGCCGCCCCTAAACCTCGCCGCCGCCATCGTCAGGCTCGCCGCCATCGCTATCCGGCGACCAGGCGCGGCTGAAGTCCCAACTGCTGCTGGAGCGCATTATTCGCAGGTGCGTCAGCAACGGCTCCTCCGCCAGCCCCAACGCGGCGATGTGGAGTTTGTCCAACTCCTCGATCAAGTCCGGCTTGAGGTGGAAGTTCACGTTCCGCCAGACCTTGCCGCTGTTCTTCTTCTCCGTCACGCAGTCCGGCATAGCCTGGATCAGCCGCTCCCCCAGCGCGACGGCGGGCTCCGGGTTCGCAACCCACGCGTCAGGGACGGTGAGCTGTCCCAGGTCGGAGACGGATTTGATGTGAAATCCGTCTCCGACCTGGGACCACCAGGCGTAGCCCACGTGTCCGTTCAGAACCGCCATCAGCAGGCGCAGCGCGTCGCCGTCCTCGACGCTGAAGGCGTTCTCTCTCCTGGGAGAGACCGCTCCCTCGGGAATGCAGCCGAGGAAGTACGCCGCAGTTTGGGGAAGAGCGAGCCGCTGGGGATTTTTAGGTTCGTCGCCGTTGGGTTTCAGCCGGTAACTTTCGACGGTTCGAGATTGCTCGGCGATGGCGAGCGACAGGCGGGCGACTTCTTCCGTGGGCGTTCGGAGCCACTGCTTGCTGACCCGCTTGTCCACGCTTTCGCCTAGCCGAACGAGGCGCGTCGCCGGCCTTTGGGCCAAAACGCCTTCCCGCTCCGCCGTTGGCCACGTCTGCAGTCCGGTTGACGTGACCGCGGTCTCGCCGTCCCCTAAGACGGCGCAAATGATGGTCGCCCGCTGCCGGTTCTTCCAACCCTTGAGCGTCGGCGCGCCGTTGAAGATCGCGTCGGGTATGATGTTGTAGTGCCGGAGGCTGATCTCGCGGCACCGCTCCTTTATGACTTTCCTGATCGCGATTTCCGATTGTCCGAAGGCGATGGAGAGCGGCGTGACGAGCGTGACGACGCCTCCGTCCGGGTTGGCTAGGGCGAGCGCGGCCTCGCAGAAGAGCGGGTACAGGTCTTTGATCTTCGTGGTTTGGTAGCGCTTGTCCTCTTCGAGCGTTTTGATCCACGCTTTGTACTGCTCGTCCGGTTTGAGCGTTTCGACTCCGAGCGTTTTGATCCGCTCGGGGGTCATTGACTTGCTCAACGCCTCGTAGGGCGGGTTGCCGATGACGACGTCGAAGCCGCGCCAGGGGTTTTCGTAGAAGAGGAGGCGGGCGTCGGCGCGGGCCGGGTCGGGCGTGGCGGCGAAGATCTCGGACTCCGCGAACCGTTCGAGTTCGGGGCTTGCGATTTCGCCCTTGCGTTGGAGGAGGAATCGCAAAGCGTTGCGGAGTTCGGCGTCGCGCCCCAGAAGGCGCTGCTTCTCGTCCTCCGTGTAGGCGTCGAACCAGCGGGCGCGGTTCTCGGCGACGGCGGTCAGCGCGGCGATCAGTTCCGGGTCGGCGGCGTCGAGCCGCCGGGGCCGGTCCGGGCGCCACTCGTGGTTGGCGACCGTCTCGAGGGTGTCGGCGCAGACGATGCGCGCCTCCAAGTTGGGGAGAGGCTCGTCCGTCGCGCGGGCGGCGGTTATGGCGATGAAGAGGCGGAGCCTGGCGATTTGGACGGCGAGCGGGTGAATGTCCTGCCCGAGGAGTTGCTCCTTGATAACGCGCCCGGGGGATGCGTCCGCGTCCCGCCCGAGGTTGCGGAGGGCGCGTTGGAGCGCGAGGAGCGCGCTGAAGAGGAACTCGCCGGAGCCGACGGCGGGGTCGAAGATCCGCAGTTCCGCGACGCGGTCGGCGAGCGCGTCCCTCTGGGCGTCCGTCAACTCCGGCGGCGGAGCGTCGACGCCGTCGAACAGGGCGAGCAATTGCGCCTCGCTCATATTCGGGGGCGCGGCGTTCTTGACGGCGGCGGCCAGCGCGTCCTTCACCATTTCGTCGGCGACGTCGGCGGGCGTGTAGTAGGTTCCCTGCGGCTGGCGGAGGGGGGCTTCGCCCTTCTCGGTGGGCGCGATGAGCCGCTCGAAGAGGTTGCTGAGCAACTCCGGGTCGAGCGTCTGCTCGCTTTCGCCGGGGCGGTGCTCGTCCATCGTCCAGTGGTAGCGGGAGAGGATCGTGAAGAGGCCGGGCTCGTGCTCGTCCGCGCTCCAGTACGCGGCGGAGGAGAGGTCGAGGGCGTGGTCGTCTATGTGCTCGGCGAAGAGCGACCCGTTGAGGAACGGCGCCTGCCCCAGCGCCTGGTCTAGGGCGCGAATCGGATGAGGCTCGCGCTTGTCCGGCTCGACGTTCAGGCGGCGATGGAAGAGGAAGCCCAGCGTGTCCTCGTGGTAGCGGTCGAGGTCGGGCAGGTTGCCTTCGGCGAAGGCGCGCTCGAACAGTTCCTGCGGGATGATGCTCTCCTCTTTGAGGATCCACGCGAACATCACGCGCACCAAGTGCCGCAAGACGGTTTGCCGCTCCCGCAAGTCCTTCCCCGCCTGCATCCGCCCCGTCCATTCCGCGACGTCCTTGTAGAACTGCTGGCGGAGCGGAGCGGCCTCCAGAGGAGACAGCAAGCCGTCGGCGGTGAGCGCGCCGTCGCCGGCGCGGAGAAGGAGCAGGAGTTTGGCGACGGCGGCGCGGGCGGACGGGGAGGGCAGCGTCGGATCGAACGCGGCGGTCATATGACCTGCCCGCCTGCGGCGACGGCGAGGCGCGCTTCGATGCCGCCGTCGGGCGCCGCGCAGCGGGCCAGCACGACCGCCGCGCCGGATTCGTTGACGCTTGCGAATGTTCGGGCGCAGACCGCCGTGTCCCACCGGGGAAGTCCGTAGGCGGGGTCGTGGCGGAAGTTCACCGCCGCGACGACGACGCGCTTGCCGGCCAAACTGGGGCTGGAGGAGCGCAGCGCGGGCCCGTGGGCGTAGGCGTAGGCTTCCCAATCGGTGTCGTGGGCGTCTTTGCGAACGCCCAACAGCGTCACGTCCTCCGTCAGGTCGGATTGGACGAGGGCGGCGGGGTCGTTCAGCATCGCGCAAGCGAGGTATTCGGGGAGCCTGTTCTGGGCGATGTCCGCGAACAGCGAGTCGGCGGGGTTGGCCGCCTTCGCCGCGGCCGCCGGCTTGAGCCTCGCCTCGATGCGCTCCCGAGCGAGCAAGGCGTAGAAGCCGGCCAGCAGTTCGCGGACTTCCTCCGACTCGAGGGCGGCCTTGCCCTCTTGGGCGACGGCGCTGAAGTCGCGCTCGACGATGAATTCGAGGTCGGGGTTGGCCGGGTTGCTCGTCCGGCGGTAGACGCGCCACTTGACGCCGTCGGTCAAGACCCCTAGCGTGCCCGGCCCGCTGGCGTCGTGCTGCTTGAGATAGCGCTGGAGTTGGCGGTCGGGGGAGTCGGAGCGCCCTTGCCCGGAGTCGAAGTCGGTTTTGTACTCTTTGGCCTCGACGATGAGCGCGGCTTGCCCCGCGCTGCTGCCCACCTCGCGCAGAAAGCACGCCTCGTCGATGAAGTTGCGCCCCGCTCCGTGCTGCGGGATGCGGTGGGACGGCGGGTAGCCGAGTTCCGTCAGGACGGGGAGGATCAGCAACGAGAGCGTCCCCGCTTCGTTGAGGATGTTGCCTCTCCATCTGGGCGCGGCCTGCCGGAACCCCTCGCGCAGAACGAAGGCCAACGTCTCGGCTTTGGACGCTTCGCTCGCCACCGGCGGCCTACGCTCCGCCCGGCCTACGCTCCGCCCAGGCGGTAGAAGCGGCGTGCGTTCTTGTGCAGGATGGCCTCTTTGTCCTCGGCGGAGAGAGCGTCGTTGTCGAGCAGTTCCTGCAACTCCTCGCGGCAGGAGTCGGTCGTGACCTCGTGGGGGAAGTCGGTGGAGAAGAAGAAGGGCTTGGCGCCGACCTGGCTGACGGCGAACGCGAGCGCGGGCTCTTCGCCCTCGCAGCCGATGAAGAGGCGGTCGTTGTCGATCTGGCGCTGGATGTATTCGGCCACGCTGTCGCCGATCTTCGGGCCGGGCATATCGTCGTCGCGCAACTGGTACTCCATATGGGTGCTGTGGGAGCGGTCGAAGCGCTCGAGGCACATAACGAACCAGCCGATGCCGCCCTCGAGGAATCCGAACCGGGCGTTGGGAAAGCGCTCGAACACCCCGTTGAAGACCATGCCCGCGAGCGCGATGGCCTGGCCCGCAGGGTGGCCGAGCGCGTGAATCGGCGCGTAGACGTTCATATGGTCGAGGCCGATGCCGCTGTGCGCGCCCCCGTGCACGGCGATGGCGCACCCGAGCCGGTCGGCCTCCTCGTAGACCGGCCAGTAGAGTTTGGAGCCGAGGTGGTCGGGCAGGCCGAAGGAAGGGAGCATCGCGCCGACGAAGCCGAGGTCTTCGACGCAGCGGCGCAGTTCGACGACGGCCTCGGCGGGCTCCTGCATAGGGATGAGGCCGACGCCGTGGAATCGGGCGTCGCGCTTGCAGTACGTTTCGGAGAGCCAGTTGTTGTAGGCCTGGGCGGCGGCGATGGCCCAGTCGCGGCTGACGATCTTGCCGTAGGAGAGGGCCTGCGTCGGGTAGAGGACGGTGGCGTCTATGCCGACTTCGCTGAGGAAGACCTCCCAGCCGTCGGGCCCGACGAACGCGCCCTTGCGGTCGCGGCGTCCCGGGGTTTCGACGAAGTGGCCGGCGTGGAGGTGGTCGAGGGGCGGGAAGAGCGAGGCGTTGAGCCCGCGCGCGGGGTTGTCGCGGAACTTGGGCGGAAGGAACTCGGCCATCGCCTTGATGTCCTCCATGATGTGCCCGTCGCCGTCAACGATGATTTCCAGGTTGGCCGTGGCCGTCGTCATAGCGCCGCCTCCTTGCGTTGCGTGTCGCGCGCCCGCCGCGTCGTCGGCGCCGATTCTAGCAGACGCGGCCCCGGGGATGGGAAACGGGGCGCGATTGCGCCTCCGTCCGCAGTACCCTCTCCCGCTGCTTCGCGGCGTCCTCCCCCCTTATAGGGAGAGGGGGAATTTGGCGCTTGCGCGCCCTCGGCGCGGCTAGCGCAAGGCGCCCTCGGGCCTGGGCAGGCTCGTTCCGGCGAGCAGCGCGTCTATGTCGGGCTCGTTCGGCTCGCTGAGCAGGGATATGGGAACGGCGGGGAGCGTGGTGATGTGCGCTCCGACCCGCACGCCCAGTTGGACGGAGTAGCGGGCCGCCGCCTCGTTGTCGGGCGCCTGAACGATGCCGACGAAGTCGTAGGGGCCGAGCACGCCGTAGAGGCCGAGCCCCGTGACGTCGGCGACCTGCGCTTGGGCGGCGGCCTCGGCGACGGAGCCCGGATTCTCGAGCACTGCCCGCTGCCCGTCGGGGGTGAGCGTCATCAGGAGGATGTAGTTCGCCATCGCCGCCTCCTATCGCGCGGAGATCCTCGCCGCGCCCTGCGATTCTATCAGGGGCGGGGCGGCAAGGGGAACGGGGTGGCCGGCGGCTGCGCGAATGGCGTGGCGCGGCCAATTCAGGGCGTTACTAGGCTAAACCCCGAACAGATCGCCGATCAGCCGCGCGACCGCCTCGGAATCAATTCCGCCGTCAGCGGAATCTTCCGTGACAATGAGCGTTCCGCGCTCGCCATCCGGTTCAAGCGCGCTAGGTACTCCCTCCCGCCGACGAGCGCGAACGTCTTGTCGCCTAGGTCTTTCATCAGGCCATTGAACGCCAGACGCGCTCCGACCCTATGCTGATGATGGGCGACGGCGCCGTCTCCCAAGAGGATTCGCTCCTCACGGGGGACTCGGCGGGCGGCGGGGCGAGCATCGTCACTAGAGGCAAACCTCCTGGCGCGTGGGGATACGATAGCTCGGCTAGGGGCGCGCCGCGCAAGGGGCGGCTGTCCGGTTGCGAGGGTAGGAGGGAGAGGGAGGGGAATTGGGGTAAGGCAAGGGCGAGAAGAGAAGGGGAATGAGTGTACGCGCTCATACACATATAATGGGGACGTCGCCTTCCGACGGCGCGCTTCCGCTTGTGCTAAATTCCGCCGGATGGATTGGCGCGGCGGTTACCAAATCTCCCTCAGCGTTATTGCGCTCATCGCGTTCGCTGGGGCTCTGTGGCTGATCGTCGCGCCGCAACCAAGCCCCGGCATCGAGATCATCCCCCCCACCGAAGTCGCAGACCTTGCGCCTGCCGCCTCCGCGTCCGCCGGGGCCTCCCTCGACCAGGACGCCTCGCTGCTCTCCGTGAACCTCAACGCCGCCTCCGCCGACGAACTAGCGGAACTGCCCGGCATCGGCGAGGTTCTGGCGGGGCGCATCATCGCGTGGCGCGAGAAGAACGGCCCGTTCGCCCGCATCGATCAGGTGATGGCCGTGTCCGGCATCGGGCCGGCGACATACGAGCGGATACGCCCCTATGTCCGCGCGCAGGAGTAACCCTAGCGCTCCGCTCTTCTCCCGCGTTTAGGGGACGAGCCCCTGCGTTTGCCGAAGCCGGCGGGACGAGGTATACTCCCCGCTGCGCTTTCGCGGCGCATGGCATTCCCCTATGCCGCGGCCTCGCTCCAATCCGGGCGGGCGGCGCGGCTGCGAGTAAGAATCAGGCGATGGCGGACTACGACGTTGCGGTAATCGGCTCAGGCCCCGGCGGCTACTCCGCCGCCGTTCGCGCCGCCCAACTGGGGCTGCGCGCCGTCTGCGTCGAGCGCGAGACGCTAGGGGGCGTCTGCCTCAATCTGGGGTGCATTCCCTCGAAGGCGCTGCTGCGGAACGCCGAGGCGCTGCGCGCCGTCAGAGGCGCCGGCGAGTACGGGATCCGCGTGAGCGGCGTCGAGGCCGACTACGCCGCCGGCGTCGCCCGAAGCCGGGGCGTCGTGGATCGCTTGCGGAAGGGCGTCGCGCATCTCTTCCGCCAGCACGACGTCGCTTATATTGAGGGCGACGCCTTTATAGAGGGCGCGGAGGCGGTCGCCGTGAACGGCGAGCGCATCGGCTGCGGCGCGCTCGTCATCGCAACCGGCGCCCGCCCCGCCGTCCCCGCCCCCATTGAGGCCGACGGCGAGGTCGTGATGACCTACCGCGAGGCCATCCTGGACGAGAGCGTCCCCGACCGCGTGGTCATCGTCGGCGCCGGGGCGACCGGCGTCGAGTTCGCTTATCTCTACAACGCCTACGGCGCGGAGACGACGCTCGTCGAGAGCATGCCCCGCATTCTTCCGAAAGAGGACGCTGAGGTCACGCAGTCGCTCACGCGGGCGCTGGAGAGCCAAGGCGTTCGCATCCTCGTGAACGCGACCGTCGCCCGCCTAGACGCGCAGGGCGGCGAGGCGCGGATCACGATAGACGCGCCGGAGGGCGAGGTCGTCCTTGACGCGGACCGCGCGCTCATCGCCGCCGGCGTCATTCCCAACACTGACGGACTCGGCGCGGAGAACGCCGGCGCGACGCTCGAGCGCGGGTTCATCAGGGTGGACGCACGGCTCCGCGCCAACGGCGCGAACGTCTACGCCGTCGGCGACGTCAATGGACGCCTTCCTCTGGCGCACGTCGCGCAGGCCGAGGGCGTCTACGCGGCGGAGCGCGCCGCCGGGCTCGACCCGCAGCCTCTCGACTATCAGGCGATGCCTCGCGTAGCCTACTGCGACCCGCAGGCGGCCGGGATGGGCCTCACGGAGGCCGAGGCGCGAGAGCGGGGCGGCGCCGTGAGAGTGGGCAAATTCCCCTTTATCGCCAACGGCAAAGCGCTCGCCGCGGGCCATAAGGAAGGATTCGCTAAAATTGTCGCCGACGCGGATACGGGCGAACTGCTTGGCGCGCATCTCGTCGGCCACGAGGTAGCCGAGTTGCTGGGGGAACTCAGCATGACGCGGCTGCTCGACGGAACGGACTATGAGGTCGGGCGTATGGTCAACGTCCATCCCAGCATGTCCGAAGCGGTGAAAGAAGCCGCGCTCGCCGCTCAACGCTAGGGCGGCAGGGCGCTCCATAACGGGTTCGGGAGGGAACGAATGACCAACGGCAGTTTCGACTTCGCGCTTGCGATAGGGGGCTCGGCGGGGCAGGGCATCGCCACCCCGGGCGACACGCTCGCCCGCATCGTCGCAAGGCGGGGGCTTCACCTGTCCACCTACAACGCCTACCAGTCCATCATCAGGGGCGGCCACATCTTCCTCACTGTCCGCATCGCGGAGAAGGAAGTTCACAGCCACGGCGACAAACTGGATATGCTGCTCGCCCTCAACCAGGACACGATGGACAGGCACCTCCGGCTCCTGGGCTCCGGCGCGGCGGCCCTCTACAACAGCGACGACGTTTCCCCGGGCGACGCCGCCGACGGCGTCCAACTCTGCCCTCTTCCCGTCAAGGAGATCACCGGGCTCCAGCGCGTCGGCCTCAACCAGAACACCGTCGCGCTCGGCGCGATGATGCACCTCCTCGGCATGGACTTCTCCTTGCTGGAGACGAGCATCACGGAGCAGTTCGCCCGCAAAGGCGAGGACATCGTCAACGAAAACGTCCGCGTCGCCCTCGCCGGATACGCTCACGCGCAGGAGAACTTCGTTCCCTTCCCCGACCCGATGCCGGAGGGCGGCGAGCCCCTCGCGGTTTGGTCGGGCAACGAGGCGCTTGCGATGGGGGGCGCGGCGGCGGGCGTCAAGTTCTACGCCGCCTATCCGATGAGCCCCTCGACTGGCGTCCTCCACTGGTTCGCCCAAAACGCCCGAAGCCTCGGCATTATGGTGCGCCAAGTCGAGGACGAGATCGGCGTCGCGAATATGGTGGTCGGCGCGGCCTACGCGGGGGCGCGGGCGATGTGCGCCACCTCCGGCGGCGGCTTCGCTCTGATGACGGAGGCCGTCGGCGCCGCCTCGATGATGGAGATCCCCTGCGTTTTCATCAACGTCCAGCGCGCGGGCCCCTCCACCGGCGTTCCGACGAAGACCGAGCAGGGCGACCTTTGGCAAGCGCTGGGCGCCAGCCAGGGCGACTTCGAGCGCTTCGTCGTCAGCCCCATCGACGCCCGCGACGCCTACAACACCGTCCCGGAACTCTTCAACCTCGCCGACAAACTCCAGTGCCCGGGCATCATCCTCTCCGACCTCCTCATCTCCGAGGGCAGGTACACCATCAACCCGCGCGACATCGACTTCCACCCCGCCATCGACCGCGGCGCGCTGGCGTCGGAGGACGGGGCCAACGGCGAAGAGTACCTGCGCTACAAGGACACCCCCAGCGGAATCTCCCCGCGCGCGCTCCCCGGTACGCCCGGGCGCGTCCACACCGTCGCCACCGACGAGCACGACGAAGACTCTATGCTCCTCTCCGACGAGTTCACCAACCCCCACCGCAGGCGCGCCTCCGTCGAGAAGCGCGCGCGCAAGTTCCAAGACGCCGTCGGCCTGATCGCCCCGCCCGAAATCGAAGGCCCCGCCGACGCCGACGTCACGCTCGTCGGGTGGGGCTCCACGGCCGGGGTCATCGCGGAGTCCATCGAACTCCTCGCCGAGCGCGGCGTGACCGCCAACCGCCTCGCCGTCAAGTGGCTTATCCCCTTCCACGCCGACGAGGTCGCCGCCGCCCTGGGCGGGCGCAAGTTCGTCATCGTCGAGAACAACTACTCCGGCCAGTTCGCCCGCTACTTGCGGAGCGAGACCGGCCTCAGCGCCTACGGGCACGTCCGCAAGTACGACGGCGAGCCGTTCGCGCCCCATCACGTCGCCGACGGCGTCGCGGACCTGCTCGGCGGCGAGGGCGGCGTCTTCGTCCCCAGCCAGGAAATCATCGTTTAGCCGTACCGTAAGGAGCGCGCAATGACCACCACGACCATCGAACTCACCCCGAAGGACTTCAAGGGCAAGGTCGACCCCGATTGGTGCCCCGGCTGCGGCGACTTCGGCGTCCTCAGCGCGCTCCAGCGCGCCGCCGCCGAACTCGGCCTCCATCCGCACGAGATCGTCACCGTCTCCGGCATCGGCTGCTCGTCCAACCTCCCCGGCTACATCAACACCTACGGCGCGCACACGCTGCACGGGCGCTCCCTCGCCTTCGCGACCGGCGTCAAGATGGCCAACCACGACCTCGCCGTCATCGCGACCGGCGGCGACGGGGACGGCTACGGCATCGGCGGCAACCACTTCACGCACACCGCCCGCCGCAACGTCGACCTCACGTACGTGGTGATGAACAACCAGATCTACGGCCTCACCACCGGCCAGGTCTCCCCCACCAGCAGGGTGGGCCAAAAGACCAAGAGCACGCCGTTCGGCAGCGTCGAGTACCCCATCAACCCCATCACCTCCGCCATTATGAACGGCGCGACCTACGTCGCCCGCGCCTACTCCGGCGAGATCAGGCACATGACCGACCTCATCAAGGGCGGCGTCCAGCACAAGGGCTTCGCCCTCATCGACGTCTTCAGCCCCTGCGTGACGTTCAACCTCGACAACTCGCACAACTTCTTCAAAGCCCGCATCCGCAAGTTGGAGGACGAAGGCCACGATCCCTCCGACTGGGCTACGGCCTGCGAGAGGGCGATGGCCTGGGGCGACGAGATCTACATCGGCAAGTTCTACCACCTCGAGAACGACAAGGAGTCCCTCACCGACCTCGAGCCCGTCCTCCGCGACGGCCCCGTCGCAAAGCGCGAGGGCGGCCTCACCGAAGAGCAGGCCGACCGCATCCTCCAGCGGATGATGTAGCGCCTTCGCGGAGGCGGGCGATTCGCCCGCCTCCGCGAAAACCCGCGATGCATGTCACCCCGCAGCAGCAAGCCGAGATAGACGCGCTCCGCGCCGAGCGCGCCGAAACCCGAAGGGCGACCGTCCCCGCCGTCGAGGACATCCTCTATCAGCCTCTCCCCGTGCTCGACCACGGCTTCGTCCGCGTCGTGGACTATATGGGCGACGACGCGGCCATTGTGCAGGCCGCCCGCGTCTCCTACGGACGCGGAACCAAGCGCTCCCGCGACGACCAGGGCCTCATCAACTATCTGATGCGGAACGACCACACCTCGCCGTTCGAAATGTGCGAGATCAAACTGCACGTCAAACTGCCGATCTTCGTCGCGCGCCAGTGGATTCGCCACCGCACTGCCAGCGTCAACGAATACTCTGCCCGCTACTCCATCCTCGACCGCGAGTTCTACGTTCCGCCGGAGAGCCAACTAAGGATCCAATCGAGCGCGAACGCGCAGGGGCGGGGCGAGGCGAGCGTGGGACAGCAACTCGCGCACCAACTCGCCGTCGAGGCGCCGCCGCCGCCTTCGGGCGGCCGCCGCAAGAAAACGAAAAAGGAACGAGAGGCTGAAGAGCAGAGTATCGCGGCGCGGCGCGTTGAAACGCAGCGGGCGCGCGAGTCCATCCAAGCGGACGCGGAGCGCTCCTTCGACCTCTACGAAAACCTCCATTCCGCCGGCTTCGCCCGCGAGACAGCCCGCATCGGCCTGCCCCTCAGTGCCTACACGCAGTGGTACTGGAAGACCGACCTCCACAACCTCCTCCGCTTCATCACGCTCCGCATCGACGAGCACGCCCAGTGGGAGATTCGGGAGTACGCCCGCGTCATTCTCGACATCGTCGACCTATGGGTTCCGCTCGCCGCGAAAGCCTTCCGTCGGCACAGGCTCGGCGGCGTCCGCCTCAGCGCGGAGGGGCTCGCCGCCGTCAAACGAATGCTCGCCGGCGAAGAGCCGGACCCCGACGCCCTCGGCATGTCCCCTCGCGAATGGCGCGAACTGATGGCCGCGCTGGGTCTCGACGCTTAGGCGGGCGCGGCAACTGCGCGTCGGCGCGGCGCTCTACAAGGGAAATTGGGACGTCCGGGGCCTTCTCGATGCGTCACTGAGGCGGAGGACACAGGAGAGAGAGGCGGTCGGGGAGGCGTCGTCAAGCGCCTGCCGCCCTTCCCTCGCCGCGCAGGAACCCTCGGCGGCGCAATTCGCCGATGATGCGGCGCGCGTTCTCCTCCGGCGAGGAGGCCGTCGTCTCCAACTCCAACTCCGGCGCGGCGGGCGCCTCGTAGGGGTCGTCTATGCCCGTGAAGCCCGTGATCTCGCCCCGCCGCGCTTTCGCGTACATTCCCTTGGAGTCCCGCGCCTCGCACACCTCGAGCGGCGTGTTCACGTACGCCTCGACGAAATTGTCCCCGCTCGCGTCCGACTCCACCATTCCGCGAACGGCGGCGCGGGCGGCGGCGTAGGGGCTAACGGCGGCGCAGACGGCGACCCCGCCCGCGCGGACGACCTCCGACGCGACGAATCCGATCCGCAGGATGTTCGCGTCGCGGTCTTCCTTGCTGAACCCCAGACCTTTCGAGAGGTGCGTCCGGACGACGTCGCCGTCCAGCGCGGTGACGCGGCGCCCTTCCTCCATCAGCAGCGCGATGAGCGCCTCCGCCGTAGTGGACTTCCCGGATCCGCTGAGGCCGGTGAACCATACGCAGACTCCCTGCGCGTGACGGGGCGGATAACTCTCCGCCAGGATCTCCGCGACTTCCGGGCGGGTGAACCACGACGGGAGACGGACGCCTTTGTTGAGATACTCGTCCCGCGCTTGCGTCCCCGACAAAGAGGCCGTCGCCGCGCCCGGAGGGACGCGCCCCGCCTCTTCGTAGCGGTCTTCGTCGGGCAAGTAGACGAGTTCCTGAAAGCGCGCGGCTCCTACGCCCGTCTCGTCCGCGAACGCCTCGACCATTTCCTGCGCGTCGTAGGGTCCGTAGAACGGCTTGCCTGTCGAATCGTTCCCCGGCCCCGCGTGGTCGCGCCCGACGATGAGGTGATTCGCGCCGTAGTTTCGTCGGATCAGCGCGTGCCACAACGCCTCGCGCGGGCCGGCCATCCGCATCGCAAGCGGAAGCAGCGACAGCAGAACGCTCCTAGGGTCGTAATGGCGCTCCGTCAGCGCGCGGTAGGCGCGGACGCGGGTGTAGTAGTCCACGTCGCCGGGTTTCGTGAGCCCGACCACCGGATGGAGGAGAAGGACGCCGTTGACGGCGGAGGCGGCGCGTTTGGTGAGTTCCTCGTGGGCGCGGTGCATAGGGTTGCGCGTCTGAAAGGCGACGACGTTCCCGGCGCCCATCGCCTCGAGCCGCTCGCGGCACTGCGCGGGCGTGAGCCGCAGGTCGCGGAAGTCGTAATGCAGCGGGAGGTCAATGACGCGCAGGCGCCCCGATACGTTCACGCCGCCCCAGCGCGCCATCTCCGCGACCAGCGGGTGACGGGCGTCTTGCGTTCCGCAAATCCGCTGCGCCGCCTCCGCCTTGTCCCAATCGTAGGCTTCCTCTATCGTCAGGGTCGCGAGGATGTTGTTCTTTGCGTCGCGCAGCGCGATCTCTCCGTCCAACCGGACGTCGGACGGATCGAGGGGCAGCGTTATCGGAATCGGCCACAGGCGCCCGTCCGCGAGGCGCATCTCCTCCAAGACGCGGGCGTAGTCCTCCTCGCCGAGGAACCTGTCGAGCGGGGAGAAGCCGCCGACGGCCATCGCCTCCAGATCGCAGACCGCCCTGTCGGAGAGTTGCGCGGAGGGAAGGCGTCCGGCGTAGGCGCGCAACTCCTCGCGCTCCTCCGGGGGGACGAGAAGGTTCACGAGCGCTCCGCCATAGGGAGCGATGAGCGGCGTCGGGCTATCGGTCATACGCTGTCGTCACAGCCTGCTCATCCTGCCTGCGAGCGTAGGCGCGCTCGGATTTCCCTGCGCGGGGAGTATCAATCGACCGCCCTGTCACTTCCCGGTCGTGAACTGGCCGACGATGCCGATGTCCTCCGGGCTCTTCTCGATGGGCACGCGGGCGAGCGAAATCGCGTCCGGCAGCACGATGCCGCCGGAGAACACGACCTTCATCGCCTTCTCCACGTCCATGTCCGTCTCCATCACGTCGTCCTCGTCCACGAACGCGAGGTTGCCGGAGGTCGGGTTCGGCACCGTCGGGATGTAGACCATCACGATGGAGCGGTCGGAGGAGACGGCGCGCCCCGTGACGAAGCCCATCGCGAGCATCCCCTCGCGCGGCCACTCCAAGAACACGACCCGGCTGAAGTTGTACTGGGTCGAGAGCGAACTCGTGATCTGCTCCGCCACGCCGAAGATCGAGCGGACGACCGGAATGATCCGCAGCGCGCGGTCTTTGACGATCATCAGCCCGCGCCCCGCGCTCGTCTTGATGAGCAGCCCCGTCAGGTAGAAGATGATGGCGGAGATAATGACCCCCACCCCGGGGAAGTCCCACGGCCCGTCCGGGAGGACCGGCCTGATGGCGCCGTCGGCCCAGCCGACGATGAACCCGACGACCACGATGGTGAGGATGAACGGCACCAACTCCATGAGGCCGTCGATCGTCCGCCCTTGCACGTGCCCTTCGGCGCGCTTGAACAGGTTCGACTTCTTCTCCGTTCCCTGGAGTTCCTCGTCCTTCATCGCGCAACGCTCCTTCCGCAGGACGCCATGGCAACGCGGGCTCCCGCCTGGTCGGCGGGAGTATAGCAGGGGCGGCGGGCTAAGGGGACGGGGGCGGGGCGTCGCGCGCCTGATGGGCGGCGACGGCTTGCAGGAACGGGTCGGCGTAGCGGGCTAGTTTCGCCGGCCCCACGCCGCTCACGCGCAGCATCGCATCGGGCGTCGAGGGCTTGCGGGCGGCGAGAGCCCGGAGCGTCGCGTCGTTGAACACGACGAACGCGGGGACGCCTTCCTCGTCCGCCAATCGTCGGCGCAGCGCCCGCAGCGACGCGAAGAGCGCCTCGTCGCGCTCGGACTCCGGTGCGCCCGATTCGCTCCGGTCCAGCGCAGCCTGAGCGCTCCCGCCCCGGCTGCGCCCCGTCCGCATAGGCGCGAACGCTCCGGCGGGCGCATGCGCGATCAAACTGCGGCGTTCGCGCAGCCACTCGCGCCCCGCCGACGTCGCCTTGATCTCGGCGTATTCCCCGCGCTCGAGCAGTCCGCTGCTCTCCATCTCCCCGGCGACGGCGCGCAGTCCTTTCCGGTCGTAGTCGCCGACGATGCCGTAGACGCTCAATCGGTCGTGGCCTCGCTCTCGTATGCGTTTGTCCGCCCCGCCGAGGAGCACGTTGCTGAGGTAGGCGACTCCGTACTGCTCGCCGGTGCGGATCGCGGCGGAGAGCATCTTCTGGGCGACCACGGTGATGTCCGTCGCATGGCGTTCCGTTAGGCAGACGTCGCAGCGCCCGCAGGCCGCTCCCTCCATCGCCTCGCCGAAGTAGGCCAGCAGACGCTTGCGGCGGCAGGAGCGCAGACGGGCGTAGTCCGCCATTTCCCGCAACTGCCGCTCCGCCGCGCCCCGAGCGTCCTCATCCTCTATTCGCCTGATGAAATAGAGATGCTTGCGGGAGTCGCCCTCCGAGAAGAACAGGACGCAATCGCTCGGCTGCCCGTCCCGCCCCGCGCGGCCTGTTTCCTGGTAGTAGCCCTCTATGGATTTCGGCAGCGTATCGTGAACGACGAGGCGGACGTCGGGCTTGTCTATGCCCATTCCGAACGCGATGGTGGCCGTCGCGATGGGAACCTCGCCGTCTATGAACCGCTCCTGCGCGGTCCGCCTGGCTTCGGCGTCGAGCCCGGCGTGATAGGCCAACGCCCGGTGTCCGCTCCGCGTTAGCCGCTCGGCCAGTTCCTCCGTCTCGCGCCGGGAGAAGCAATAGACGATGGCGGATTCTCCCTTTCGGGCGTCGAGCGCCTCCAATAGGTCTTCCCACGCCCGGCTCTTCGACTTGACGGAGTACGTGAGATTGGGGCGGTCGAAACTGGAGACGAACCGCTCGCAGCCGTCAAGCCGCAACTGGCGGACGATGTCCTCCCGCGCGCGCTCGGCGGCGGTCGCGGTGAGCGCCATAACGGGAACGTCGGGGAAGCGGCTCCGCAGGCCGGCCAACTTGCGGTAGTCGGGGCGGAAGTCGTGCCCCCACTCGCTGATGCAGTGCGCCTCGTCTATGGCGATGAGGCCGAGGCGCAGGCGGCCCAGGAATTGCAGGAAGTCCGGCGCGTTCACGCGCTCGGGAGCGGCGTAGAGGAGTTTGAGCCGCCCGGACAGCGCGCCGCGCCGCGCCTCCGACTGCTCGGCGAGCGGCAGGCCGCCGTGGATGCAAGCGGCGGGAACGCCATTGGCCCGCAGGCCGTCCACCTGATCTTTCATCAGGGCGATCAGCGGCGACACGACGAGCGTCAGTCCGTCCAACGCCAGCGCCGGAAGTTGATAGCAGAGCGACTTGCCGCCGCCCGTGGGCATAATCACGAGACTGTGCCGTCCAGCGAGAGCGTTGGCGATGACGCGCTCTTGCTGCGGACGAAACTCGTCGTAGCCGAAATGCTCTTTGAGGAGCGCGCGCAGGCCGTCCGTCCGCGTCTGCTCGTTCCGATGCGAAGTCACTGCTCAAAGCCTCGCAGTCCGCGCCCGCCTAAACTCGCCTGCGCGGGAGCCGCTAACTCTTATCCAAAGCGGCGGAGATAGTCAATAGGCGCGTGTCGCGTGGGGGGCGTGGGGCGTGGGGACGCGGGGCGAGGAGGGCGAGACTGCAACCAGAGCAGAGAGACGAGACATGGCGACAATACTTGCGCTGAGGCAGGCAACGCTTGGCTATGGAGCCGACGCAATGAGGGCGTTGAGGGCGGCCATTGAGTCCTGCCTTCGCCTCCGGCATCCTTGCGGGCATCGAGCCTCGCGCCTTGCAGGAGGCCGTGCAGACCTTCCTTACTATGTCTGCGAATCCTATGCCTAATGCAAGAGTCCATCCGACATCGCTCTCTTTTTTCCAGTCCACACATACTGCTCGTAGCCAGGATCGGAGAAGACCGGTAGTCCTTTGGAGCGCGTTCAACGCCATCGCCCCGCAATCGCGGCGCTGGCGGCGGAGCGCGCGGACGCGTAGCATCGGCGGCATGGCCGACGCATCCCCCGCGACCGAGCAGCCCCCGCCGCGCCGCCGACGCTGGCTGCGGACGTTCGACGCGCTCGGCGCGCCCGCCTACCGCAACTATTTCATCGCGATGCTCTTCTACTTTGGCGCGATGCAGGCGACCGTCCTCGTCCGCCCCATCCTCGCGTTCGAACTGGCCGACCGCGCCCCCATCGCGCTCGGCGTCGCCATAGCGGCGAACAACGCCCCGTCGCTCGCGCTCTCGCCGTTCGCGGGCGCGCTGGCCGACCGCGCCCCGATGCGGAACATCCTCATCGGCGCGGCGGCGCTGATGACGCTCTTCGCCGCCGTAACCGCAGTCGGCGTCGCCGCGGGCGCGCTCACGTGGATCCACGTCACGATCATCGGCGCGCTCCAGGGCTCCGTGATGGTCTTCATCACCCCGACGCGGCGCGCCATCATTCCCAGTCTCGTGGACGAGGGGAGGCTGCTCAACGCCACCGGCCTGCACACGATGTCGCAGAACGTGAACCGCATGCTGATGCCCCTCGCGGCGGGCGCGCTGTTCGCCCGCGTCGGACCGGAGTGGGCGTACCTACTGATCATCGCGCTCTACGTCGTCGCGCTGTCGCTCCTCTTCCTCACGCCGGCGCGGGGGACGGGCGCGGCGCGGAAGCGGCGGCGCAGCGGCTCGCCGTGGGAGGGATTCCGCTACGCGCGGCAGTCGCCGATCATCCGCAACCTCCTGCTCGTCGGCCTCGTCGCGACCGTGTTCGGACAGCCGTTTCAGCACTTGCTGCCGCTCGCGCAGGAGTTCCTCAACATAGAGGCGGACGGCGTCGGCCTGCTCTTCACCTTCTTCGGGCTAGGGTCGCTGCTCGGCTCGACGACTGCGGCGTCGCTCGGCGACTTTCAGCGGAAGGGTCTGCTGCTCATGGGGTTCTTCACGCTGTTCGGGCTGGGCGTCGCCGCGTTCGCCGCGTCGAGTTGGTACTGGCTTTCGCTTTTGCTGATGCTCCCCGTCGGCGTCGGGCACTCCGGGCGGACGGTGGCGCACCTCACGGCGCTGCAGGCGCACTCCGAGGACGAGATGCGCGGGCGCGTGCAGGCGTTGAACGCGATGATGGGCGGGCTGATCCCGATCGCGGCGCTGGGCGTGACCGGCCTCGCGGAGGTCTTCGGCGGGCGCGCGGCGCTGGGGACGGCGGGCGGCATCATCGTGCTCTACGGCGCGTGGGAGATGCTCGCGTCGAGGACGCTCCGCTCGCTGCGGTGACGGGGGATGGACGAGGCTATGGTATCCTGCGCCTATGGCCTTCCCCTTTCTCGTCGCGGTTGCGTCCGCCGCCGTTATGCTTGGAACGCTCGCCGCTTCTCTCTACGCCGCCCTCATTCGCTCAGGGCCGCCAATCCTGCAACGTCTGTTTCTCTCATTATTGGCCGCCGGCGTTACCGCCGCTTTCGCATTTGGAGCGCTCACCGGGTCTCTCGGCTGGTCGTTCTTGGCGGGCGCGGGGATTTTCGCCGCGACGTTCTTGGGCGCCGTTCTCCTCGCGCCCGCTCCTATTTCGGAATCCGTTACGCCGAAGAGATTCGCGCGGCATCGAGACCGGATCCGCGGCGCCCTTCAGCGGCGTTCAGGGCGGGCCCGTTCCATAGCGCCGGGGATCTTCGTTCTCATGGCCGCCGGCTACGCGGCGGCCGCGTGGTCAACTCCCGCAGTCCTGACGCCGGACAGCCGCGGCTATCTCGAATTTCACAACGCGCGGACGTCCGGATATCCCATTTTCCTAGAGGCCGTCCGCTCCATTTCAGACGGAGACGCGGCGGTTCCGAACGCTCAGGTTCTCCTCGCGGCGGCGGCGTTCGCCTTTCTCGGATGGAGCGTCCGCCGCGCTTTCGGGTCGCTCCTCGCCGGGGTCGCTCTGGCCGCTTTGCTGATGACTATTCCCGATCTGACGGAGTTGAACGCTCAGGTTATGACGGAGTCCGTGTTCGTTTCGTTGCTGTGCGTCACGCTCGGCTGCCTCGCGCTGACGGCGAGACGCCCCGATTGGCGAACGACCGCCGCCGCCGCTCTCGCTTGCGGGCTGGCGATAACGGTTCGGCCCGCCGCAATAAGCCTCTTGCCCCTCTTCCCAATCGCGTTATGGCTAATCTGGCCCCGGACCGCCGGTCAGCGGATGCGTTTGACGGCGGCGGCGGTCATCCCGGTTGCGCTGTGCATCGGGGCCGAGAGCGCGATATGGCAAACGCGGCACGGGGCGGGCGCGCCGGACGGGCTCGTGAACCGGCATATGTTCGCCAAAGCGTTGCTCATCGCGCCGGATCCGCGCTTGGACGACCCCGAACTCGCGGCTGCGCTCGATTACGGGAGAGCGGCGATGGAGCCGGGGCGGGAGTTGATCGCGGGCGCGCCTAACTTGCAAACGCGCGCGCTTCTGTTGCGAAACTTCGAGGTGGCGGCTCAATATCCCACGTACTTCCGCGAGTTGGCGCCGACCCTATGGCCAATTTGGGACGAGCGCGGGATCGAAGAAGGCGACTTCCTCGGCCAGGCCGGCTGGGCCGCGATGCGGGGAGCGCCGGGCGCTTGGGCGCTGAACGCCCTTACGCACTACTGGGGGCTTTGGACGGCCTACTGGGCCTACCGCCCGGATTTCATCGCATCCTACAAAGCGTACACGGAAGATTTGGAGAAGACCGACCTCTTCGCCGATGCCCGCGTGTTCCAGCCCCTGCCGCAAGCGGGGCGCAGAGTCCGTCTAATGATGCTTGCGGGCTTGGCGGTCTCATTAGCCGCGACCGCGCTCGCCGCGGGGCGTCGGCTTCGAGGGAGCGCGCGGGCCGCCGACGGGCGGCTGGCCGCCGCCGCCCTCTCAGGGCTCGCCGTTCACGGGCACTTTCTCTTGATCGGGCTGACCGGCGTGGCCACGCCGCGCTACGCGCTCGTTATGCTGCCCGCGCTCGCGCTCTGCGGATTCCTGCTGATTAATTGGGCGATGGAGCAGGCTTGGAGCCGGATGGAAAACCAGCAGGCTTATCGTAGACAATGCGAGGCATGGAAATCCGAATGACGACCAATCCGTTGGCCATCGCCGTGCTCGCGCCCTGCCGGAACGAGGAGAAGACGATTGCGGGAGTCGTCGAGTCTTTTCGGAACGCGCTCCCGGACGCGCTCTTCTACGTCTACGACAACGCGTCCACCGACCGCACCGCGGACGAAGCCCGCGCCGCCGGCGCGATAGTCCGGTCCGAGCCCGCCGCAGGCAAAGGCAACGTCGTCCGCCGAATGTTCGCCGACGTCGAGGCGGACGTCTACGTGCTCGTGGACGGCGACGGCACTTACGAGGCGGAGGCGGCCCCCGCTATGGTCGAGCAGCTCGTCTCCGAGAACCTCGATATGGTCGTCGGAGCGCGCGTCGCGGACGGGCGGAACGCCTACAGGCGGGGGCACCGGCTCGGCAACGCGTTGCTGAACTGGTTGATCAACGCGCAGTTCGGCGGGAATTTCACGGACATCAGTTCCGGCTACCGCGTCATGTCGCGGCGGTTCGTCAAGTCGTTCCCCGCAACGTCGCAGCATTTCGAGATCGAGCCCGAATTGGCGGCGCATTGCGCCCATCTGCGCTTGCCCGCCGGCGAGACGCCGACGAAGTACGTCGAGAGGCCGGAGGGAAGCCTCAGCAAACTCAGGACGTTCCACGACGGCGCGCGCGCTCTCTTCACCATCGGGTTGCTGCTCAAGGAGTTCCACCCGTTTCGCTTCTTCACGTTCACGAGCGCGCTGCTGGGTTTGGCCGCAGTGGGCTTGGGCATCCCCCTTCTCTCGACGTTTTGGGAAACGGGCTTGGTCCCCCGCCTTCCCACCGCCGTCTTATGCGTAGGGCTAGGGCTCGCCGCGCTGGGGAGTTTTCTCTCGGGCGTCATCCTCGACAGCGTGAATCGGGGGAGGCGCGAGTTGAAGCGGATGGCCTATCTGCGCCATCCGTCCCCGCAAGAGGCGCGCCGCCGAAGCGAGGACGACGCGCGGTCGGCCGAGCGCCTGCCCCGTCCTTGACACTGAGGCGAATCAATCCTACGATTCCCATGTCCCGCGCGGGCTAGCGGCGCGCGGGGGGAAGGAAGCCATTATGCCGGAAGAGAACGTCCGCGCCGACAAACTCGGCGGCACGGCCCGCAGGCGCAACGACAGCGTCCGCGAGACGCGCGCCGGGGACGAGGCCGCCTACAAGTACATATCGGCGGACAACCACATCGACCTGGTGTGGTACCCCCGCGACGTCATCCAGTCGCGCATTCCCGCGAAGTTCAAGGACGCCGCGCCCAAAGTCGTCGAGTCCGACAAGGGCACGGCGTGGCAGTGGGAGGGCGACATCCACGCCTTCGCGGCGGACGGGAAGGACTGGCCGAAGTACGCCAAGCGGTTCGATCCCGTTGAGGTCGAGGAGGGCAAGTTGCCGCCCTCGGACCCCGACGTGCTTCTGCAGCACATGGACATCGGCGAGTTGTACGCCGGCGTGTTCTACGGCAACACGCGGAAGTGGACGTTCAAGGACAAGGAGTTGGAGAAGGCGGTCTACCGCGCGTTCAACGACTGGGCGATGGAGACTTGCGCGCGCGCGCCCGACCGCCTGTTCGTCCTCCCCTGGCTGCACGCGGCGTTCCCCGAGACCTGCGCCGCCGAACTGCGCCGCCTCGCCGATCAGGGCGTCCGCGCCGTCGAACTGAGCCCGAACGACATGGCGGAGGGCGTCTGGTCGCCCGTTTGGGAGCCCGTTTGGGAGGCGGCGGTGGAGACGGGAACGACGGTCTGCACGCACATCGGGGACGCGGCGGGAACGCCCTACCCCCCGAACGAGCGCGGGCAGTCGCTCGCGCACTTCTCGCAAGTGCCGTTCAATCCGGCGGGCAAGCACATCGCCCAGTTCGTGTTCAGCGGGATATTCGACCGCCATCCCAGCCTGCACGTCTCCGTCGCGGAGTGCCGCATCGGATGGCTGCCGTTCCTCTTCCAGTGGATGCGGCGCTGCCACAACGACCGCATGCCGGACTCCATCCACCCGCTCAAGGAGGATCCGCTGGTCTACCTGCAGCGCAATATGTCCTTCACCTTCGAGGAGGACTACATCGGCGCGAAGATGATCCCCGACCCCGAGTTCCTCATCCGGGACAGCGTGATATGGGGCTGCGACTACCCCCACGAGCAGGGGCAGACGTGGCCGGACGCGACGCCCGCGATGGAGCGCATGTTCACCGGAACCGACCCCGACCTGGTGCATGAGGTCGTCTGGGCGCGCGCGCAGCGGATATTCGGGATCCGCGGCCCGAACGGAGCGTAGACGTGGCCGAGAACCGCTACAAGAAAGAGACGCTGCTCGCCGACGAGCGCAACCGCAACATGGCCGCCGTCCTCCGGTACGGCCCCTACGTGTTCCTCTCCTCCTCCGACGGCCACCGCGACCTGGTCACGCAGCGCGTCGATCCGGAACTGGACGGGCAGGCCGTTCCGCAATGCAACAACGCCTACGGGAGGCAGGCGCGCCGCCTCGAGCAGGTCGGCTACGGCGGCGACGCGGCGGTTTGGATCGAGAACTTCACGTCCGGGCAGTCGTGGCGGCTGGAGCGCATGGCGACCTGGCCCGACCACTTCGGCGAGGAGGGGCACAAACTCGCGGTGAGTTTCGGCGCGCAGTGCAAGATGGCCGGCGTCAATATGCTCACTGCCGTCGTGATGGCGATGACGCCCGACCTCGAGCGCCATGTCTTCGTGCATCAGCCCCACCGGGGCCGCGCCTCGCGCATCACCCGCTGCGGCGACTTCACCTACGTCATCGGCGTGCGCGGACGCTCCAACCCGTTCACCGACGAGGAGGCGCAAGAGGAAGTCCCGGAGCAGTTCGAGACGGAGTTGCTCTACACATACGAGTGGCTGCGCTCGCACTTGGAGAAGGGCGGCGGGAGTTTGGACGACCTCGTTCGGACGGACTGCGCGCTCAAGCGCGTCGGCGACGCCGCCCCCTACTACGCCTCCCTCAAGCGGCGGTTCGGCGGGAGCGTTCCGTTCGCCGCCTACTCCGTCGGAACGCTCCTCGGCGGGCGCGGCCTGATGGAGATCGGCGGGGTCGCCGTCAATCCCGGCGCGGCGAAAGAGACCGCTTGGCTTTCCGAAGACCCCAACCGGGCGCAGGCCGTCCGCGCCAACGGCCTCGTGTTCGCGTCCGGCGCGTCCGGGCTCGCCGACGAGCGCTCCGGCGCCGTCCGGCAAGATTTGCACGGCGACCGGCAGGGGCAGGCGCGGCAGGCGCTCCGCCGCTTGGACGCCGCGCTCAACCGGTTCGACTCGTCGTTGGAGAGCGTCCTGCGCCTCGACGTCTTCCTCGACGACATCTACTTCGAGGACGAGTTCGTCGAGATCGCGGGCGAATTCTTCGGCGCCGACCCGCCGACGATGAATATCGTGGGCGTGGACTTGGCGGGCAACGCCGAGGTCGAACTCTCCTGCATCGCGGGAGCGTAGCGATGACTACGGGAACGACTCCGGCGGAAGCGGCTCCGGCCGAGCCGGTCGCGCGGGGCGTTGAGGCGTCCGTCATCGCGGCGGAGTTGCGCGCGTTGGGAATCGACCACGTCGTCTGCATCCCCGACTCGTATCAGAAGACGCTCATCGCCCTCCTGCAGGACGACCCCGCGATCCGCTTCGTCACGGCGTGCACGGAGGACGAGGCGATGGGGATCAACGCGGGCCTCTACGTCGGCGGCAAGAACCCGATGCTCCTCATCCAGAACAACGGGATATTCGCCTCCATCAACACGATCAAGGCGATTCCGCTGGACGCCCGCGTGCCGACGCTCATCTTCGTGGGACAGTACCAGCGTGACCCCATGCTTCCCATAGAGGAGAGCAAGTCGCGCGCCGTGCGTATGGTGGAGCCGACGCTGGACGTCTGGGGCGTTCCCCACTACCGGCTGGAGGGCCCGGAGGACGTCGGCAATATCCGGGCCGCCTACGACCGCGCCCACGAGACGATGGGCCCCGCCGCCTTGATCGTCGGCGCCCCGACATTGTAAGATATGGAGCAGGGTGGTTAGTATGGTTGCGAGAACCCCAAGCGTCGAAGAACAGCGCGACAACCTCCAGATCGGCATATACCTTGCCGCGAACACCTACGGCGTTCGGATTGAGCGAGTGATCGAAGTGGCGTTGGGCTATGATGTCGGCGCCCCGGCGTATCCCTACGAGTCCTATGAGCGCCGCTTCAGGAGGGCTCAGGCCATCGGGAGAGACAAACTCAAGGCCAGGGCGCCTGGCTACTTCACCTTCAACGCTGTGCCGTTTGGCCGGATATTCCTCTACAAGGCGCTGTGGTACGTCTGGACCAACCCTCAGACTGGCGAGGCTCAGACCGTTCCCCTGCTCGCAGGCGACTTGGCGCCTATGCAGCGCGCTAGGGACAAGGACCTGTCTACGCGGAGGAATACCGCTAGGTCCATCCGGGCTGCCTCAAACATCGAAGAGCAACGCCAAGCGCTCCAAAGAGGCGACTACCGAACGCTTCAGGCAATCCATGACAGTATGGCCGAGGATGAGTCCCTCGGAGAGACCCTGACGGGTCTTCACGGAATCCCATATGCCGACATCCAAGAGATACTGCCGCAATTGCCCGAGCAAACGTTCGGAAACCTCACGCTGAGCTTCCAGCAAACCGCAAGAGAGATCAGGCGGTACCAGAGGCGTTTGCGCCAAGCTCAGGCGCGTGTGAGCCGTGAGCTGATGAACTGGGTTATGCTCCAGACAGGCTTACCGCGCAATTACCAGGAACTAGCGTTGCAAGATGCCGCGGACAGGCTTGGCAGTATGGGGAGAAGGCCATGACTACGACCATGGACCACTTGGCGTTGGCGCCCGTATCTTCCTGGTACGGGCTCGTCGTTGACATGCCCGTTCAGCTCATCAAGCCTGACCCGGAGAACCTTCGCCAGGAGTTCGACGAGGCGGACTTGATGGACCTGGGCAAAAACATCGAACTGTTGGGACAGTTCGACGAGATAACGGTCTTCCCGTTGCTGAGAGACGATGGCGGCTGGGCAGGCTTCTTCGATCTCCACGATGGAGAGCGGCGCTGGCGCGCGGCCCAGTTGGTCGGGATCCCTGCGCTCAGGGCTAAGGTTATCTCTCGCCCGTCGGACGAAGACCTGCTGTACAAGAAAGTCAGCAGGGTCATGCAGACGAGGTCGCTGAGCCCAAACACGAAGATAGCGGGGCTAGAGAAGGCTCTCGGCCAACTCGGCCTCATAGAGCGCCCCGAGTTGTGGGATGACTACCGGGAAAGGCTTGGGGGGGGGCAAGAGTGGCCGCAGTTGGTTCGCGTGTTGCAACTCAAACCGACAGTGCGGGTTATGTTGGAATCGGGCGCGATTAATTTCACGATTGCTCAATCGGTTGGGCGGTTGCCGGCTGACCTCCAAGCCCCCGCAGCCGAATTCATTGTGGCCAACAAGATAAATGGGCGTTTCTTCTCCACCGAGATGGTGCCCTATCTCCTCGAGCATCAAGAGGCAAGCCTTGCTCAGGCTTTCGAGCACGCCAGAGTAGGAGGGTGGCGACAGTACACTCGGACTCCTTACCAGAAAGGACACGAACCTCCGCTGGACGAGCGCGTTGAAGAGTTTTTGTCCGCTTGCGTAAAGTGGGAGCAGGGTTGGGAGGTCGTAGTGCACACAGGGCTGGTGCACGACATTTCCGCTGCCGCAAGTTACCAGTTCCGCGTGCGTGACGCCGCTAGGCGGGTGGCGGAGAGGGCGTTGGCTTTGGTCGAGCGGATAGACCAGGACTTCCCTGAGTCCGCGTTGCCGCCCGCCAAGGCTAACGGACAAGAGCTCCAGAGGGCAGGCTAGCCAATGCAGCGCAACGAAGCCATAGCAATTCTCGCGGAGGGGCGCGGCGGCGCCGTGTCCGTCGTCACGATGCAATCGGTGCATCCGTGGCACCAGGCCGGGCAGGGCGAGACGCTGCACATTGACGCCTCGCAGTGCATGGGCAGCGCGTCGTCCATCGGGCTCGGGCTCGCGCTGGCGCGCCCCGACAAAAACGTGATGGTTCTGGACGGCGACGGCAGTTTGCTGATGCAACTCGGCTCGCTCGTCACCATCGCCGGACAGGCGCCGGAGAACTTCCGGCACTTCGTGTTCGCCAACGGCCTGCATCAGAGCACCGGCAACCAGCAACTGCCCGCGGCGGGGCGGTTCGACTGGGTCGCGCTCGCCAAAGCGGCGGGCTACGCGAACGCGCTCCGCGTCGAGAAGGCGGAAGACCTCATCGAGCGCCTTCCGGAGATATGGGCGGCGCCTGGGCCGACGCTCATCGAACTCGTCATCGAGCGCGAAGACCGCGAGCCGCTCTGGGCGGGCGTGCCGATGGCGAAGCAGACCGCGCTCCTCAAAGAGCAACTGGCGGCGTCGTGAGCGGCGGCTTCTGGCGGCTCTCCGCCGTCGAACTGCTGGACGGCTATCGGCGGCGCGACTTCTCGCCCGTAGAGGTCGTTCGAGAGGTCTTCGAGCGCGTCGAGCGCCTCGATCCGACGTTGAGCGCGTTCCTCGCGCTCAACCCGGACGGCGCGGAGCGGGCGGCGCAGGCGGCGGAAGCCGCGTGGCTCGGATCCGGCGAGCGCGGCCTGCTCTGCGGCGTCCCGATCTCGCTGAAAGACAGCATCGAGATGGCGGGGCTCCCCACCACCTACGGCTCGCTGCCGTTCGCGGACAACCGCCAGCCGGACTCCGAAATCGCGCGGCGCGTCCGGCGCGAGGGCGGCGTTCTCATCGGCAAAACGAACCTGCCGGAGTTCGCCCTGCACGGCGCGGTCGACAACCGCCTCAGCCCGCCGGGGCGCAACCCGTGGAGCCCGGAGCATACCTGCGGCGGCTCCAGCGGGGGCGCCGGAGCGCAGGTCGCCGCTGGACTTGGCCCCCTCGCAATCGGAACGGACTCCGGCGGCTCCGTGCGGATGCCCGCCGCGATCAACGGAGTGTTTGGCCTCAAGCCGACCTACCAGCGCATGCCGTCCGTCCAAACGTGGCGCGCCGCTCCCGGCCGCTCCCACAACGGCCCGCTCACGCGAACCGTCCGCGACGCCGCCCTCGTCCTCAATGCGCTCGCCGGCGCGGACCCCCGCGACGCCGACTCCAACCTGCCGCCCGTCGCCGATTACTTCGCGTTCGCCTCGGGCGACCTGCGCGGCCTCCGCGTCGCCGTGAGTTACGACTTCGGACGCGGCTTCGCAATGGACGCCGAGGCGGTCGCCTTCACGCGGGAGACGGCGCGATTCTTCGAGGACGCCGGCTGCGTCGTTACGGAGGCCGATCCGCCGACCATCGAAGAGCCGGAGGAACTGGAGCCCGGCGTTTGGGCCTACTCCGGCGACCACTACGCCGCCGCCGAGGCGATGATTCCCGGCTTCCTCGAAAAGCATCTGGACGACCTGAGCGAGGTCGCCCGTCCGGTCTACGAGGCGGGGCCGCGCGCCAAAGCGTGGCAATATCGGCGCGTCGTCCGCCGCAACCGCGCCTACTCCCTCCGCGTTCAGGAGTGGTTCCGCGACTACGACCTGCTGCTCAGCCCGCAGTCGGGCCCCGCGCAGCGGATAGAGGACGTCCGCCTGCCGGACAGGTCGCGCCCGCCGCAAAGTTTCAACACGCCGTTCAACCACGCCTACAACCCCGCCGCCGCCGTCCCCGTGGGATTTCACTCGAACGGACTGCCTCTCGCCGTCCAGATCGTCGGGCAGCTGCATGACGACGTGGGCGTCCTGCGCGCCGCCGCCGCGATAGAGCGCGCCCGCCCGTGGTCGCATCGCTGGCCTCCCCTCGCGGAGGATGGGTAGGAGCGCGTCGCCCCATCACAGCATGGGTTCGACGGGGCCGGGAGCGCTTGCGCGGCGCGGGGCTCGGCGGAAGGTGGGGTCGCCGGCAAGGCCAAGCCGGGGGATTTCGGGCGCGTTCCCCGCGAGCAACTCCTCCACCGTCCGTATCTGAACGCGGGGGAAGCGGCGACCCGGGAAGTGGCGCGGCTCGTAGAATCCCGCGGCGAGCGCGTCGCGGACCATCGGCTCCGTCGGACGCTCCAGCGTGATGAACAAGCCCATCTCCGCCTCTTGCCGCTCCATATCTCCGCGCAGCGTCGCAATGTGGGCGCGCCCGACCCTCCCGCTCTTCACTTGCACGATGACGCGCTTGATCTTGCCCGAATCGTCGTCGAGAAAGTTGACGTAGCCGTCAACCCCGGCGTCCGCTCCTCTGCGGCGGTCGTGGGCGGGGCGCGCCTCCACGAGACCGAGCGCCCAGTACTCGAACTGATAGCGCCCGTCGTGCTCGCTCGCCAACGCTAGGGCGCGGGCGGACGCGACGTCTTGCGGAGCGCCGACGACGTCGTAGGGCGAGAGGCGCTCGCCGAACGAGTCGGCGAGGCGGTGCTTCATCAGAGAGACGGCGAGGTGGGTGATGTCCACGCCGATCCAGCGGCGGTTGAGGCGCTCTGCGACGGCGATGGCGGTTCCGCATCCGCAGAAGGGGTCGAGGACGACGTCGCCCTCATTGCTGGACGAGAGAATGACGCGCTCCAGCAGCGCCTCCGGCTTCTGCGTCGGATAACCGAGCCGCTCGCGGGCGCGGGATCCGATGGGCGGAATGTCCGTCCAGACGTCCTGCAGGGGAACGCCGGGCATTTCGTCGAGGTAGCGCTTCCTGCGGGGCATTCCGCTGGCCGTGTGGAAGAGGCGGCCTTCGCTGCTGAGCCGCTCCATTGTTTCTTTCGGGACGCGCCAGACGCGGCTCACGCCGTTCCATTCGTATTCGTACCCGCCGCCCGTAAGCCCGGCCGCGCTGAGGTTGTCGGACATCCATCGCCTGCCGTCGTCATCGGAGCGGCGGTAGTAGTCCCTCATGTACTCTTCGTCATAGGGCTGGCGCGGAGCGTTCCAAAGCGGACGCGAGTCCCGCGCGTAGTACAGAATGACGTCGTGCACGCGCCCGAAGCGACGCGCGTCGCTGTGGGCGCTCGTGCGCTTCCACGTAATTTCGTTGCGGAATCGCGTCTTGCCGAACACGGCGTCCATCAGCAGTTTGAGGTAGTGGCTGGCCGTGGGGTCGCAGTGGAGATAGACGCTGCCCCCCGGCTTGAGCGCGCGGCGCAGTTCGATGATGCGGGGCGTCATCATCGTAAGGTAGGCCATCATATCGTTCCGGCCCAGGAAGCCGCGCATCGCGCCGATGAGGTTCACGACGTCTTGCGGAGCGTCGGCGACGATCTCCTCGTAGGCGAGTTCTGCCTCGATGGTCCAATGCCACGTGTCGTCGAACGCCTGGATCTGCGCCGTCGAGAGTTCGCCGGCCGCCTCCCGGAAGAGCACGTTGTAGGTCGCGTTGGAGTTGAACGGCGGATCGAGGTAGATCAGATCGACGCTCTCGTCCGCGACGCGCTCGCGCAGGATGGGGAGGTTGTCCCCAAAGTAGAGTTTGTTGCGCCAGTCGGCCATAGGGGAATGCTAGCATTCGCGCCGCCTACCGCGTAAGGGGGTGTCTGTCATCGGGCGGGGGCGGCGCGAATGAGCGTACACTATCTCCAAGCCTCGACCGATGAGGAAGGAGCCGCCGATGAAACTGTGCCTGTACAAGCAATTGAACTTTCCGTGGGACACGCGGACGGGAGTCCTCGTCGAAGGGGGCGTGGCGGACCTCGCCCCCGCGTTGGGCCTCAAGTGGATGCTTGGGGACGAGACGCGGATGGCGTCGATCATCCGCGACTTCGAGGAAGCGCGGGAGGACATCGAGCGCGTCGCGGCCGGGGAGCCGACCTTGCCGGACGGCGAGTTCCGTCTGCTGTCGCCGCATCCGAAGCCCGGCAAGATGCTCTGCTGCATCGGCAACTACTGGGAGCACGCGGAGCGGGAGCCGCGCCCGATCAATATGTTCCTCAAGAACCCCGACGCGGTGATCGGCCCGGGCGACACGGTGACGCTGCCGGCGACGACCGAGCCGTGGGTGTTTCAGCACGAGGCGGAGTTGGCGGTGGTCATCAAGGGGCCGGCGAAGGACGTGCGGGAGGAGAACTACGCCGACGCCGTTTTCGGCTATACGGCGCTGATCGACGTGTCGGCGCGGGGCGAGGGGCGCAGGACGTGGCGCGCCGGGAGTTGGATGGGCAAGTCGTTCGACACGTTCGCGCCGCTCGGCCCGGTCATCGTCACCGCCGACGAGATTCCCGACCCCAACAATCTGCGCGTCCGTTTGTGGAACGACGGCCAACTGCGCCACGACTACAACACGGACGATATGGAGCACCGCGTTCCGGAACTGATCGCGTTCGCCTCCAGCATTATGACGCTGCGGTCAGGAGACGTGCTCAGTTGCGGCACGAATCACGAGGGGCTCGGTCCTTTGCAGGACGGGGAGACGGCGGAGATCGAGATCGAGCGCATCGGCAAGATGGCCGTGCACGTGGCCGACCCGCTCAAGCGCGTGTGGGAGCGCGGCGTCTATATGGGGCCGGACTCCACCGCGCGCCGCCCCGCGTGAGGAGCGGCGGGCGACGCCCCGCCCTAGCCTTGCGGCAACTCCGGGCCTGAACGTCGCTTCGATGTAGTCCGCGTAGTCGCCGTCAACGGCGCCGACTAGTGTCTGCCGAAACGCGGCGACGTCGTAGTCCGCAGCGCAGGCAGATCGAGCGGTCGGCTTTGAGGATGCCGCCGCATCTCCCTGAGGCGCAGGCTGCAGTCCATTCTCCGCCGCTAGGGGATGAACGGCGCTTTCGTCTCGCCGCCCATCACGGACGACGGGAGCGCGGCGTCGAGTTCGTCGAGCGTCCACGGCGCGCCGTTCCCCGCCTCGCGGTAGAGCGTCCGCGCCTCCGTCGGATGGCTGTAGCGCCCGATCTTTCCCGACCCGGCGCGGAAGACGACGCCGTTGACGTCCGCCGCTTGGTCCGACGCGAGCCAGACCACCAGCGGCGAGACGAACTCGGGGCCGGCGCGGTTGTCTCCCTGCTCCGCCGGATTCTTCTTGCGGTCGAGCCCCGCCTCCGCCAGCATATTGCGGTAGGTATCGTCGCCGAAACTGCGCGTCGCGGCCATCGGCGCTATCGCGTTCGCCGTGATCCCGTGGTTCCGCAACTCGAAGGCGAGGCCCCACGTGAGCGAGACGACCGCGCCCTTCGCCGCGCCGTAGTTCGCGCGCCCCTCCGGGTTGCGCCACTGGCTGGACGCGGTGTTGATGACGCGCCCCCAGCGCTGCGCCATCATCAGGGGGACGGCGTGATGGCACGTGTTGAACGTTCCGAACAGGTGGACGCCCATCAGCCCGTCCCACTCCGCCTCCGTGAGTTGGTGGAAGAGGCGGTATTGGAACGTGCCGGCGTTGTTGACGAGGATGTCCAGCCGCCCGTAGGCGTCCGTCGCGGCGCGGATCAGACCGCCCGCCGACTCGTAGTCCGAGATATCGGCGTAGTTGGCGACGGCCTCGCCGCCGTTCTCGCGGATGAAGGCGACGGCCTCGTCGGCGGGAGCGCGTCCGCCCCCGGAGCCGTCGCGCTCGACGCCGAGGTCGTTGACGACGACGCTCGCGCCCTCCTCGGCGAGCGCGATTGCGTGCGCCCGCCCGATGCCGCGCCCCGCGCCGGTGACGACGGCGACTTTGCCTTTCAGCAGGTCTCCCATGGCTACGGGGCGACCATATTGCCGGACACCTTCTTCTTGTAGGAGTTCCACACGCCGTCGCGCGGGGGGTTGCCTCCGATGCTGCGCATCAACTCCTTGAAGTGGGGGTGCGAGTCTTGCGGCGGCCTGTCGGTGATTTCGTTGACGAGCGCGTCGGGGATAAAGGGGTGGTCCGGGCCCTTCGCCACGAGCGCCCAGTAGTTCATTCGCGCCTGCTCCTCCAATTGGAGCATGCTCACGACCGCGTCCTCCGGGGACTTGCCGGTCATTGACGCGCCGTGTCCTTGCATCAGCACGAACTTGCGGGAGCCGAGCGTGTTGGCGAGTTCCATGCCCTCCTCGTCGCTCCACACCGTCTTGGTGTGGGGATAGAGGGCGTGGGGCTGCGCCTGCACCATCGGCGCGCCCTCCTGCGCCATCGGCTTGATCGGCTCGCCCAGCACGGTCATCAGCACGACGTTGCGGGGGTGGACGTGCACGACGGACTGGACGTCGGGGCGCGTTTTGTAGATGCAGGAGTGGATCTTGACCTCGGAGCACTGGGTCGAGCGGGCGGGGCCGTCGATCTTGTAGCCCTCGAGGTCGCAGACGATCATGTCGTAGTACTGCATCTCCTCGAGGGCGTCTATGGCGTAGCCGCGGCCTTTGACCACGAACTTGTCGGGCTGGTTGGGGACGCGCATGCTCACGTGGCCCAGCGCGGCGGTGACGCCCGTGGCGAGGCCCATATGGGAGAGGATGCGGGTGGCCATGGCCACCTCGTGCTTGATCTCGTCTATCTCGCGCGACATCGGCGTTCCTCCTATGGAGTTGTCGCCCTAACCATATACTCCGCCGGGCGTCAATGGAAGAGTACTCGTTCGCCATATGGGAATAGGAGGGAACCTACCTATGCCGGCGCGACCTCATAATGACCGTCATTCCCGCGCAGGGGGGAATCTCGCCCCCAACGCCGCGCTGGACGGCGCGGACGGCCAACGCGGGCGCCGAATCCCCTCTCCCTATGAGGGGAGAGGACGCCGCAAAGCGGCGGGAGAGGGTACTGCGGACGGGGCGCAACGCGCCCCGTCTCCCCTAATCCCCAGGCGCTGCGTCATTCCCGCTAAAGCGGGAACCTACCCCCAGGCGCCGCGCCCGCGCCCCCTTGCCGTCATTCTCCCTCTTACCGTCATTCCCGCGTAGGCGGGAACCTACTCCCTGTCCGCCCCATCATCCCTACCCCCAATCCCGCCTGCCTGCAGGAGGGCGCGTAGCGTAGAATAAACTCGCCGCGCTGCGAGGAGGGCGCGACGGGATTATGACCAACGCTCTTGCCGCGAAGACGCCTGCTCGCGCCGCGCGCGTTCTCGCGTCGACTCGCTTGCCGCCGCTCCTTTTGGGGCTTGCGCTCGCGTGGACGCTTCTGCTCAACGCCGACCGCGCCCATTACTACGCGCCCCTCGATTGGGAGACCGTGAAGAACATGGCCATCGCCGAGAACCTCTCGCCGCGGAATTACTCAGGAATGTTCATATACCAATCGTTCGACGACAACGGGGAGCCTTCCTACGAGGCGTACAACCGATTCCCCGTCGGCGGCTTCGCGTTGATTAAATTAGCCGCGCTCCCGTTCGGCGAGAACATGCTGGCGAAAGTCTTCGCGGCGCGGATGCTGATGCTGGCGTTTCTCGCGCTATCCGCTTTCTTGGCGTACCGCTCCATAGCGCGGATAGCCTCCAATGGATGGATCGCTCTAACCGCCGTGTTGTTCGCGTTCTCATCGTATTATATTCTGCGCTACGGCAATTGGGTTTCAGTCGAGTTTATGATGGACTTGTTCGCCGTAATGCTGACGTTCCACGGCATGGTCATTTTCGCGCAAGAAGGGCGGTTCCGGCAACTATTGATCAAAACGTGCGTAGCTCTGCTCATAGGGTGGAAAGTCTATGTTTTGCTGGCGCCTTTCGTTGTCTTGGGTCTGGCAAGCGAAATCATCCAACAATTGAGAGCCCCCGCTCCTTCCGGTCAAACGGCGAAGAGGGCCGCGGCGGCCGCCTTGAGAAGCCGCTACTCGCTGCTGGGCGCCGTCGCCTTGTTGTTCGGCGCCGCGCTGCTCGCGTTCAACTTCGTCGGCGAGCGCCAAGCGCTGAACGCCGAAACGCCCTTCGCCGAACTGCCATCCGTCCAGTCTATGCTGAGGAAACTGGGCGGAGAGCAAGAGTTGATTCCCGGCGGCGGCTCCGCGTGGACGCCCTTCCTTTCGCAGCAGTTCCAGAGGATCGCCTCGGCCTCCCTCCCTTACGCCCTGACGCGGCGGCCAGCCGTCGAGGGGGCGTCCACGGACGGCCGAGCGCTCCTGTACGCAGCCGTCGGCGTTCTCCTGACCGGCTTATGCGCAGCCTTGCTGTTGCGTTGCCGCCGCAACCGAATGTTGCTGACGTCTCTCGCGCTGTCCGGCTTCATTTGGGCGCTGCTGGCGCGCAACTATGTCTCCTACCCGCCCCACGAATATATGGCGATCTTCTACGTCGGCGTTCCGCTGACGCTGGTGACCCTGCTTCTCTTGCGGGCGAGCCGGTCGAGAGCCGCGCCCCTCCTGCCGGTCGCCGCCGCCGTTGCCCTGGCGGCTTTCGCGCTCTCCGCGGGCCAATTAATGGCGTTGAGTGTTGACGAAAGGACGGCGGATCGCAGAGAAGCGGCCTTCTCCGACCTGGCGAGCGTTCGCAAAGCGACTCAAGGGAAGAACGTGCTCATTGCTCATCCAAGGAGGAAGAATTTCGATCTCTACGGAGAGCACAGCGCGTTATACCTTCTTCTCGCGGGAAGCCGCATCCGCTACTTAGAGGATGGATTGCCCGCTCGATACGACTTCGCGCTCATCCCTCATGCCCGCGACGCCGTGTCTCCTCTCGCCACGCCGGAAAACGAATTCGTGTTCCTCTACGAAAAAGGAGCGCATCCATCGGACGTTCAGCGCGCGTGGCTCAACTCCGTCGTCTCTTCAGGAACGCCCGCCGCCCGCGGGGCCTACGACGTCTACATCGGCGAGGAAGCGTTGGTCTATGTGAAAGAGGAGAGGTGCGACCCCGATCTCGAGCCGAGGTTCTTCCTGCACATTTTCCCCGAACGGGCGGACGACTTGCCTGCACGGCGCAAGGAGCATGGCTTTGACAACATGGATTTCCACCTCGCTTGGTGGGACGCCTCCGTTGACGGCATGTGCGCGGCGCGCGTTCCGCTGCCCGATTACCCAATCGCCGGGATTAGGACAGGACAATTCACCCCCGGCGAAGGCGAATTATGGGAAGCGACGTTCGGCAATGCGTAAAGGCGGCGGGATGGCCCCATGGGAGGCCGCTTGACGGGCCTCGCGGATGGGAGCGCGACTCGGGGACGCGGGGTGGGACGCTTGGCTGGAGCGTACGCTGGCGGCGCGGGCTGCGGGGAGGCGTTCGAGGAGCCTCCGCCGATGCCCCGGACAGGCGACGTGAACGACTCGGCGCGGTTGGACAGGGCGCAACCCCCGGCTAGGGAATTCAGCGGCAATCTGGGCGGGCGCCTCATCGGGGCCCTAGATTCGTTGGGCGCCGCCCCCCCTTACGCCGGGGCGGCGATGGGGCCGCGCTTGCGGCGCTTGCCCGCCGTCTCCGCCGCGACGTAGGCGAACGCGACGATGGAGAGCGTCCATATCGCCGCGTTGAATCCGAACGCCGCGTGATACGAGAACGCGACGAGGCTCGTCGAGATCACGGGGCCGATGAATCCCGCCGCGTCGCCGAACGTCCGGTAGAGGCCGATGGCCATGCCGCGCATCCCCGGCGGCGCGAGGTCGGCGACGTAGGCGACGGGCGCCTGCCCGCCCCATCCCTGCGCGACGTGCAGCAGAATGAACGCGCCCACGAACGGAGTCAGCGTCTCCGCGAACGGCAGCGCGACGATGGCGACGCCGGCGAGGATCCCCGCCGGGACGATGATGATCTTGCGCCCGTGCTTGTCCGCAATCGCGCCCGCCGGATAGATCAGCGAGCCGTGCAGCAGCGAGGAGAAGGTGAAGAGCAGACCGATGGCGCCCGGTCCGAGGTCGAGGACGTCGTAGGCGAACTCGGGGATCAGGGTGGTCGCCATGCCGCCGCGCAGGAAGAACGTCGTGAAGCCGGTTACGCAGACGATGAAGAAACTGGCGTCGCGCAGCAGGAAGAGGGCGCCCCGCGGGGAGTTGCCATGCCGCGGGCGCTCGCCGGAGCCTTCGCTTCCGGGCGCCGGGCGCGTCTCCGGGAGGCGGACGATGCCCCAGAGCGCGAACAGCAGCACGGCGACGCCGCACACGTAGAAGGGCGCCCGCGCCCCGAACAGTTCGCCGACGAGCCCCCCCAGCGCCGGGCTGCCCGTGCCGACCACCAGTTGCATGCCGTGCATCAGGCCGAGCACGCGGCCCCGGTTCTCAACGGTGCTCAGATCGGCGGCCACGACATTCGCCATGACGATGGTCATAGAACTGGCGACGCCGCAGAAGAAGCGGAACGCGAGGAAGGTGGGGATATTCTCGGCGACGCCGCTGAGCGTGGCGAACACCGCGACGCCGAGTCCGCCGATGGTGATGATCCACTTGCGCCCGACTTTTTCGGAGAGCGCGCCCGCCGGAATGTTGGTGATGAACCTGCCGACGCCGTAGAACGAGAAGGCGAGCCCGAGCGTGAAGACGCTTCCGCCGATGAGGTGGATGAACTCCGGCATCACCGGGGTCACGATCATCATCGAGGCGTGCGCGGCGGAGACCAGCCCGCCGACGATGATGATGAGTTCGGGTCGGAGCCTTCCGGCGGCGGCGTTCTTTGAGGGAGCCCTTCGCATAATCTATCCGCGATTCTACGCGAACGAGCGCGATTTTAGGGAAGAGGAGGTTGGCGGAGGCGCCGCTCTTGCCTCTCGTCCGCTCCGCCTGCGCGCGACGGGAGCCATCGTAAGGGAGAGAGGGGGCGTCCGCGCAAGGGGCGTTTTGTCGCAGGTGGCGAGATTCCCGCCTACGCGGGAATGACGGGGACAGAGGGTAGGTTCCCGCTTTCGCGGGAATGACGCGGCCCCGGTGGAGTAGTGGAGACGGGGCGCGTAGCGTTCCGTCATTCCTTACCCTTACCGTCATTCCCGCGTAGGCGGGAATCCATTCGCCGCGATAGCGCCCCATGACCGTCATTCCCGCGTAGGCGGGAACCCATTCGCCGCGATAGCGCCCCATGACCGTCATTCCCGCGTAGGCGGGAACCCATTCGCCGCGATAGCGCCCCATGACCGTCATTCCCGCGTAGGCGGGAATCCATTCGCCGCGATAGCGCCCCATGACTGTCATTCCCGCGTAGGCGGGAATCCATTCGCCGCGATAGCGCCCCACGACCGTCATTCCCGCGTAGGCGGGAATCCCGTATCCATAGTCGGGCGAATGGGGTAGGTTCCCGCTACACGTAGGCGGGCGGCCCTCCAGTAGGTTCCCGCTTTCGCGGGAATGACGAGGCCCCGGGGAGAATAGGGAGACGGGCGCACGGCGCCCCGTCTTGGGCGCCTCGCCCTCAATCCCCCCCTAATCGTCCCCAATATGACAGCGCCCCATTGCAATTCGCGCCGCCTAAGCGTATAGTCATATCAATGACACAACGCAACGCCGCCCTGTCCCCCTCTCCCTATAAGGGGAGAGGACGCCGCGAACGCGGCGGGAGAGGGTACTGCAGTCGGGGCGCGCAAGCGCCCCGTCATTCCCCACCCTCACCGTCATTCCCGCGAAAGCGGGAACCCCGCCCCCGCAACCCACAAACGAAAGGAGGACGCCATGCCCCCAGAGCCCCACATCCCCCTCGCCCGATACCGCGACGACCCCGTCGCCTTCGTCCGCGACGTCCTCCCAGACTCCGGCGAGCCCTACGAAAAGCAGCGCGAGACGCTCGAACTCCTCGCGCAGGAACGCAAGACCTCCGTCGTCGGCTGCTACGCCTCCGGCAAAGACTGGACAGCCGCCCGCGCCATCCTCTGGTGGCTCGAAACCCGCCCCCACGCCAAAGTGGTGGTGACGGGGCCGACGCAGCGGCAGATCGAGGAGATCGTCTGGCGCGAAATGCGGATCGCCTACAAATCGGCGAGCGTCCCGTTGTCCGGCAAGATGCTCCGCAACCGGTATGAAATCGACGACGACCGCTTCGCCATCGGCTTCTCGACCAACAGGCCGGAGAACCTGCAGGGCTTCCACTCGCCCAATATGATGGTCGTCGTCACCGAGGCGCACGGCATGAAGCCCGCGTTCGAGGAAGCGCTGAAACGCCTCAACCCGTCCAAAGTGCTGCTGGTCGGCAACGCGCTCTCCACGAGCGGGGAGTTCTACGAGTCGCACCGCGCGCTCCGCAGCCGCTACAAGCGCGTCAAGATATCCGCCTACGACACGCCGGCTTTCACGGGCGAGCCCATCGAGATATACGGGCTGATGAACGAGGAGGACATCGCGGACAGGGAGGCGGACACGGGGCGCGACCATCCTTTGTTTATGGCGGGCGTGCTGGCGGAGTTCCCGGACGCGCAGGACGACTCGCTCACGGGGCGGAAGGCGGTGGACGCGGCGATGGCGGACGACGCCCCAAGCGGCGAGGGCGCCCCCACGGCGGAGGAGGACGCGCTCCAGCCGGTCTACATCGGGGTTGACGTGGCGCGGTTCGGCTACGACAAGTCGGCGCTGATCGCCCGTCGCGGGCAGCGCGTGATCGCCATGAAGGCGTTCGTCGGCATGGACACGATGAGGCTGTCATGGGAGGCGTCTTCGATGGCGCGCGAGTTGGGCGCCGAGGCGGTGTTCGTCGACGAGACGGGCGTCGGCGGGGGCGTCGTTGACCGGTTGCGCGAGTTGGGCGCGCCCGTCTACGGCGTGCAGTTCGGCGGTCGCGCTCCGCATCCGGTGCAGTTCGGCAACCTGCGCTCGGAGATCTTCTGGGAGTTGCGGCGCCTGCTGGAGGAGCGCCTGATCGCGCTGCCGAACGACGACGCCCTCGCCGGGCAGTTGCTGACCTTGCGCTACGACGTGTCGAGTTCCGGCCAAGTGAAGTTGGAGAGCAAGAAGGCGATGCGGACGAAGGGCCTGCCCTCGCCCGACCTGGCCGACGCGCTCGCGATGGCGTTTATGCGCCCGCCGTCCTTGCAAATCTGGACGGGCAACGAGCCCTTCCTCCGCGCCGCGCGCAACGGCGCCGCCGGCGTGAACGGCATAGGCGTGCCCGTCCCCCAGCGCCCCGCCCCCACCGGCGCGGAGCGCAACGGCGCCTACGATGGCGATGGGCATGCGCCGGACGGCAAAAGGCGCGCGACGGACGGCGTTGGCGCCGGGTATGGCGCGGACGGCAATGGCGCCGCCCATAATGACCGTCATTCCCGCGAAGGCGGGAATCCCGCCCCCAACGGCGCGGAGCGCAACGCCGCCGCCGCCGCGCCCGCGAACGCGGGCGCCGGATCCCCCTCTCCCTATAAGGGGAGAGGAGGCCGCGAAGCGGCGGGAGAGGGTACTGGCGGCGCCCCGCCTACGGACGCGCCCGACGATGGCGACATAAACCGTCATTCCGGCGTAGGCCGGAATCCAGAAGGCGCGGGCGACGCGCCCGCGCCCCCAAACCCGGGCGACGTCCCCCTCGACAGGTTCTTCATCAGGTTCTAGGCGATGGCAATGCGATGCGACGGATACGAGATTCCCGCCTACGCGGGAATGACGGAGAAGGGGCGAGAATGACGGAGAAGGGCGGGAATGACGGTCATGGGGGGGCGGGGTAGGTCCCCGCTTCGCGGGAATGACGAGGCGCCTGGGGGACGAGGGAGACGGGGCGCGTCGCGCCCCGTCCGCAGTACCCTCTCCCGCCGCGTTCGCGGCGTCCTCTCCCCTTATAGGGAGAGGGGGATTTCGGCGCTTGCGCGCCTCAAAATAAGGGCGAGGTTCCCTCTCCCGCGCCCCGCTACGCGCCTATCTCGCGCAGGAGTTGCGCGATGCGCTCCAAGCGCTCACGCCCGTCCCGCAGCCTGGCGCGCTCGCGCTCCACGACGTCGGGGGGCGCCTTCTCGACGAACTGCGAGTTGGCGAGGCGCCCCTCGAGCCCGGCGAGGCGCGTCCGCTCCTGCTCCGCCTCGCCCTCCAGCCGCTCGCGCTCGGCGCGCAAGTCGACCGCGCCGACGACGTCGAGCGCGATGGCGGCGTTGCGCGCGACGAGGCGGACCTTGTCGGGCCCGGCGTCCGCCTCTCCGAAGCGAATATCGCCGACGCGGGCGAGGGCGCGTATCGCGTCGCGCTCGTCCTCCAGCGCGGCGGCCGCCGCGGGCGGCGCGGCGACGGCGGCGTCGAGCGAAACGCGGGGGTCGACCTTGAACTCGGCGCGGACGTTGCGTATGGCGCGAACGACGTCGATGAGCAGTTCGACCTCGTCCGAGGCGGGGGCGTCCTCCTCGCGGCGGGCGTTCAGTTGCTCGGCGGAGAGGCGCGCCTTCGGGTCGGGATAGGGGGCGATCATTATGGATTCGGGGAGGTTGGCCTCGTTGGGGAGGATGGCGGTCAGGCGGCGCCAGATCTCCTCCGTTACGAAGGGCATAAAGGGATGGAGGAGGCGGAGGGAGCGCTCCAGCACGTGGGCGAGGACGCGGCGGGGGCGGTCGTCGCCGTTCCGCAGGCGGATTTTGGCGAGTTCGATGTGCCAGTCGGCGAAGTCGCTCCAGAGGAAGTCGTGGAGAACGCGCTCGGCCTCGCCGAGTTGGAATTCGGCGATGAGGTCGTTGACGCGGACGGCGGTCTGCTGCGCTTTGGAGAGGATCCAGCGGTCTTGCCGGTGGTCGCGCAGGCGCGCGGGGTCGTTCCAGCCGTCGAGGTCGTCCCGGCCTTCGACCTGCGCGATGACGAAGCGCCCGACGTTCCAGAGTTTGTTGGCGAAGTTGCGGGCGGCCTCGAGGCGGTCGTCGCCGAAGCGCAGATCGTTGCCCGGCGCGCTGCCCGTGGTGAGCGCGAAGCGGAGGGCGTCGGCGCCGTAGCGCTCGATGGCGTCTATCGGGTCGCGGACGTTCCCCTTCGTCTTGCTCATCTTCTGCCCGCGCTCGTCGCGGACGAGGCCGTGCAGGTAGACGGTTCGGAAGGGAACGTCGCCCATATTCTTCATCCCCATCATAATCATCCGGGCGACCCAAAAGAAGAGGATGTCGTAGCCCGTCTCCATCACGGAGGTGGGATAGAAGTAGTCGAGGTCGGGGTTGGCGTCGGGCCAGCCGAGCGTGGAGTGCGTCCAGAGAGCGGAGGAGAACCACGTGTCGAGGACGTCCTCGTCCTGCGCGAGGTCTCGCCCGCCGCACGACTCGCACTGCGACGGGTCGTCCGCGGCGACGGTGGGATGGGCGCAGGCGGCGCAATACCAGACGGGGATGCGGTGCCCCCACCAGAGTTGGCGGGAGACGCACCAGTCGCGGATGTTCTCCATCCAGTTCTCGTAGACGCGGACGAAGCGCTCCGGCACGATGCGGATGCGTCCGTCGCGGACGGCGGCGAGGGCGGGGTCGGCGATGGGGGCGATCCTCACGAACCATTGGAGCGAGACGATGGGCTCGACGACGTCGCCGCTGCGCTGGCAGTGGCCGACGGAGTGGACGCGCGGCTCGATCTTCTCCAGCAGCCCCTCGCGCTCCAGTTGGGCGGCGACGGCCTCGCGGGCCGCGAATCGCTCCATGCCGGCGTATGGGCCGGCCGCATCGCTGAGCGTTCCGTCCTCGTTGAGGACGTTGACGACGGGGAGGCCGTGCCGCTCGCCGATGGCGAAGTCGTTGGGGTCGTGTCCGGGCGTTATCTTGAGCGCGCCGGCGCCGAACTCGGCGGAGACGGCCTCGTCGGCGATGACGGGAATGAGGCGCCCCAGCACGGGCAGGCGGACGCGCTTGCCGACCGCGCCGGCGTATCGCGCGTCGCCGGGATTGACCGCGACGGCGACGTCGCCGAGCAGCGTTTCGGGGCGCGTCGTGGCGACCGCGAGGTGGCCGGAGCCGTCCTCGTAGGGGTAGCGGATGTAGTAGAGGCTGCCCTGCTCCTCCGCGTGCTCCACCTCCAGGTCGGAGAGGGCGGTGCGGCAACTGACGCACCAGTTGATGATGCGCTCGCCGCGGTAGATCAGCCCTTCGTCGTAGAGGTTTTTGAACGTCGTTCGGACGGCGCGGACGGGCCCCGGGTCGAGCGTGAACGTCTTGCGCTCCCAGTCGCACGACGCGCCGAGCCGGCGGTGCTGGTTGTCTATCGTGTCGCCGGTCTTGCCGACCCACTCCCACACGCGCTCGAGGAACGCCTCGCGGCCGATGTCGTGGCGCGTCGTCTCCTCGGCTGCGAGTTGGCGCTCGACGACGACTTGCGTGGCGATGCCGGCGTGGTCGGTTCCGGGGAGGTAGAGCGCGGCGTCGCCCTTCATTCTGCGATGGCGGATGAGCGCGTCCTCAATGGCGGCGGTCATTGCGTGGCCGAGGTGCAGTTCGCCCGTCACGTTCGGGGGCGGCATAATGATGGCGAAGGGCTGCTTGTCCGGGTCCGGGACCGCCCTGAAGTAGCCGGAGCGCTCCCACCACTCGTAGAGCCTGCGCTCGACCTGGGCGTGGTCGTAGGCTTTGGGAAGGGGCTCGCGGGGCGGGTTGGCGATCATAGGGAGAACTCCGGGCGGCGGGAATGCAAGGCTAATGATACTAACCGCGAATCAGGCGCGCGGGCAAGGGGGGCGGGAAGGCGGAGAAGGCGCGAAGGGAGGCGCGCCATCCTGCCCGCGCAGGCGGAATCCCCCGCGCCCGCCGCCCGCGCCGCCTAGCGCTACAATCCACTCCCCATGGTTCGTCTCTCCCGCCCGCTCGTCATCGCCGCCGCGGCGCTGCTCGCTGCGGCGTTCGCGCTCGCGCCCGCTCTTCTCGCGCAGGACGGAGACGCTCCCCCCGGCGGCTTTCCGCCGTTTCCAATCGTCTACGGGGAGGGCGGCATAGCGCTGCTCGACGGCGAGCCTATCGCGGAGGGCGAGTTGATCGTCCGCGTGGGCGACTGGGAGCGTCCGACGGCGATTCCCGTGCGCGACGGAGGGTTCGGATGCGGCGCTCTCTGCCTGCTCGTGGGCCCTCCCGGATTCGACTACGCGGGAGAGCCGGTCGTTTTTCTCCTGAACGGGGACCTGCAGGCCGATCTGACCTACGCCTTCCCTCTGCTGGGAACGCCGTGCCTCGTGAGCGAGCCGGTCACGCTGCGCTTCGGCGAGGGCGCCGCTCCGCCCGTCGCCGCGCCGTGCCCGGAGAGCGTCGTGCCCACCCCGACGCCTACGCCGATTCCAACGCCAACGGCGACGCCCGCCCCAACGCCCACGCCGACGGCGACTCATCCTCCGACGCCTACCGCCGCCGCGACCGCGCTTGCCCCGGCCTCGACGCTCGCGCCGCCTCCCACGGCCGCCGCCGTTCCCACGGCGACGCCCGACGCGCCCGATGCGGGCGGCTCAGGCGCGGCCATCGCGTGGGCGGCGGTCGCCGCTGCGGTCGCGCTCGGCGCGGCGGGGGCCGCCTTCCTATGGCGCGCGCGTCGCAGGTAGGGGACTAGGCGCCCGGCCGCCCGGCCGTTGCGTTCCCCGCGCCGCGTGTGCTATATTCCGCGAGGCGCATTAGCGGGAGACGCGAAGATATGGGCAGAATAGGCGGATTGGAGCAAGCGTTCGCCGACGTGGAGAACGCGGCGGACGCCGCGCTGAAGTCGGCGTCCGCCCTCACGAAGTTGGCGAAGGACCTGCAGAAGGCCGCCAAAGAGGGGAACATCGCCGCTATCAAACGGTTGCAAAGCCGGCTCGGCGACTCGGTCGGCGCCGTGGACGCGAATGTGTCCGCCGCCGCCTACCCCTCCCCCTCCCCCCAGAGGCCGCCGTGCGCGGCGATGGCCGCGTCCGCCTCGCCCATCAGCCGGACGGTGTCGCGCAAGGCGGCGGCCATCTGTATGTAACGCTGCTGGTCATCGAAAGAGAGCGGTCGCCCGACGCGGTCGCGCAGCCATTTCTCCATCGGCTGATTGCCGCCGACGCGGAACGCCCATACCTCCGGCGCGACCCCTTCGAAGTACTGTCCGTACTGCAGAAGGTCGCTGTCGTTGACGTAGACCCTGCCCTGCTCGAGCGGGCTGTCTCCGCCTGGCGGAGTCTCCCCCGGCGGATAGTAGCGGGGGAAGCCTTTCTCAATGGTTCCCTCGCCGACGACGGGGAAGCGGAGGTCGGAGACGTCCAGCGCGGCGGCGTCCAGCAGATGCGCGGATGTCAGCGCGGCTCCTACCTCCGCGAGCGCGCGGAAGATGGGCGCGTTGGCAGGCGGCGGAACGCGGGGGAAATCGGCGCGGAGGAACTGCCCGTGACGCTCGCGGTAGGACGGCGCGTGGAAAACGGCGTAGACGTAATGCAGGATGTCCTCCGGCCCGAATTCCGCTTGCAAGTCGCCGCGTCCGTCCGCGATGAACCGCAAGCCGGTTCGTTCCTCGACGGAGGCGATGAAGTCGGGGGAGAGGTTGGCGCGCCGCGAACCGGGCTCGTAGAGCCCCTGCGCCGCCTCCTGCTCGGAAGGGTAGAGGTAGAGCGGGAAGAGCGAATTGATCTCGCTCGTAATGTTGGAGATGGCGCACGCCTCGATGATCGTGTCGCTGACGCCGCAGAGGTTCCACGGCTCGCCTGCGCGGGACTGCTGCCTGCAGGCGATCAGCGCAATGTTGCGCCTCCCGTTCGCCAGCATATGCCGCATCACTTCGGGGCGCGGCATACAGAGGAATCCTCGGCTATTCCCCGTGTAGTAGGTGTAGCGCGCGTCGAACGGACGGTACTGGATCGGCGCGATCAAATCTTTGTTCACCCCGGAGTCCCTAACGTCCTCCTGAGCGAGGGGGACTTGCCAATCCCGCGTGTCCTTAGGCAGCCGGTACCGCGCCCGCGCCGCGTCGGGCGGCAAGGCGGCGAAGTCCCGCGCGACGTCGAAAGCCTCCTCGCTCGTCCAGCGGATGGTCAATTCGTCGCGGGCGGTCACCACGCCGACGGAGTTGAGGGGCATTATCTCCGTCACGCTTGGCCATTGGCGGTATTCCTCCTCGAGCGTCGTGTCCCACGGTTTGAAGAGGTAGTTGGGCGAGGCGGGCGCGAGGCGCGTCCAATTGGTCGTCGCGACGTCGGACGCGGCGAGCGTTTCATACTTGGCCTGCCGCGTCCCCCAAATTTCGGCGTGGCGCACTTCGGCGGGGCCGCTCCTGTTCGGCTCTTTGACGAAGAGCGCGATGGCGACGCCCTGCTGAATGTCGAAGACGTTCTGGTCCGGGCCGCCGTCCGGCGCGGACTCTCTGGAGCGGGCGTTGCCGTGCAGATCGAGCGCGTAGACGTCGGTGAACGTCTCCATCAACTGCTGGCGCATACCGCGGAACGTCGGGTTGTCGAGGTAGGCGTGGTTGGTGATGAAGGCGAGAACGCCTCCGCCCGACTGCTCAATGCGCCACTGGCCAAAGCGGATGAACTTGACGTAGTCGTCCTGCAGCCACTTGGGATTCTTTTCGCCAAGCGGCTGGCCGTCCACGCGCTTGTAGTCCTCGATGGCGCGGCCGATCCACGTTCGCTTGCCGTTGCGCCAACTGGCGTTGGCGGAGTGGCCGGAATACGGCGGGTTGCCGAGCACGACCATAATGGGGAGGTCGCGCTTAATGCCTGATGCGGCGTTGGCCTCGTCGGTGATGGCGCGCATCGGGCCGAACGCGGCCTGAACCTGCCGCTCCTCCTGCTCCAGCGCGTTGGTGAGGTAGACGCCGAGCCGTTCCCCCTGCCGAAACTTGTATCCCCACGTGGCGCGGCGCGCTTTCGGCATATCCATCGCGGCGAGTTGCATGCCCAACTTGAGGTGCGCCATCGCGTAGGGCGCCATCAGCAACTCGAATCCGAACAGGCGAGGCAGGAGCGCCTCTCGTATGTACGACGGATTCCACATCCCGGCGTTGCCGCTAGCGAAAAACCTCTCGCGCAGGAGGTCTATCACCGCGTACAAGAACGTCCCCGTTCCGCAGGCGGGGTCGAGAATCAAGACGCGGTGCGCCTTTTTCTTGACCGCGCCGCCGTCGCCGTCGTCCTGCTGATATTGAGTCGTGGAGTGGTCGCCGAGCCCTTCTCGGAGATCGAAGCGGTCGCGCAGCAGGAGGTCGACGGAGCGGACGATGTAGGAGACGACGGGCTCCGGCGTGTAGTAGACGCCTCTGCGCTCACGCTGGGTTGGGTCGTAGACAGCGAGGAACGTCTCGTAGAAGTGGAGAATCGGGTCTTCCTTCGCGTCGCGGTTCCCGAAGCCGTCCAGAACCTTGTCCATCTCCGCCTGGTCGAGGAGTTGCGTCAGGTCGTCCACGAAGTTCACGAACGGCTCCGCGCTGAGGTCCGGCCCTGCGACGGTGTTGAAGAGTTGTTGGAGGAAGGGGTTGGCCGCCGGTATGCGGTGAGCGGCGACCTCGCGGCGGAATGTGCCGGGGCGGTCGTTCACGCGGGCGGCGAAGAGTCCGTAGGCGAGCGTTTGCGCGAACATATCGGCGAACTCCGCCGGCTCCTGCCCGGGCGTCAGGACGCTTTCGGACGCCGCGTAGAAGTCGCGCAAGGGCTGCGACACCGAATTGTTTTCGAAGCCGCGCCGGACGGCGTCACGGACTAGCCGCGTGATCTGCGCCATGCGCTGCGCGAGTTCCATCGCCGTGGCGACCTTGACGAGGCTGTGGCGCAGGAAAGCGTCGAGCAGTTGCTCCGCCGATTCCGCCGCCGCCGCGCTCCCCGCGAGCCGTCCGCGCTCGTCCGTCTCGGCGAGGACCGCCGTCATGCGCCGCTCGCCGTCGACGCACCAACGGAACTCCGTGTAATTCGTCAGCAGCAGGTTGGGGAGGTTCTCCTTGTAGCGCTTGAGTTGCTCGCCGTTGGGCGTGGACGGCCGGGCGCGGGCGGCGTCCTTCTCAATGGCGTTCAGATCGACGCCGACGTCTTTGGCCTCGACGTAGCCGACGGTGAGGCGCGCCCCGCTGGTTCGAGAGACGACGAAGTCGGGCGCGCCGACGGCGATATGCGCGGGCTCGTTGGTGGCGACGACATCCCCGCCGAGCGATTCGAGCAGCGCCTTGAGCGCGGGGCGGTGCGTGTGCTCCGTCGCGTTGCCCTGGGCGATGTTCGCCTGCAACTCGTCCAAGTAGCGCCGGAGCGCGTCCGCCGCGTTCGCCATCGCGCCCTCGCTCCTATCGCCCCGCCCGTGAGGGCCAACGGCTGGCAAGGAGTTGGGCATTCCGGTTGAAGTCCACCACAGGCGCAATCGTATCCTAATGCGCGTCTATTCGTCCATAGGCCGGCCGCCCCGCCGCCACTCGCGCGGCCCTAACTGTTGAACTCCTCTCGGCGCAAGGGCACAAGGCGTTGGTGTTCTCGCAATACGTAACCCGCGAGGCGGGCGTGGAGGCGGTCGTCAACCGCCTGCGCGAGTTCGCCCCGCTCGCCATCACCGGCGCCACGCCGCAGGAAGAGCGAACTCCCATCATCGAGCGCTTCAAATCCCGCGGCGAGCATAAGGCGCTCGTCCTCTCCCTCCGCGTCGGAGGCTTGGGGCTGAATCTGCAGGAGGCGTCCTACGTGTTTCACCTCGACAGGTGGTGGAACCCCGCCGTCGAGCGCCAAGCGGAGGACCGCAGCCATCGCATCGGCCAAACGGTCAAGGTGAACGTGATCAAATACTCCTGCGTCGACACCATTGAGGAGCGCATAGACCGGATACTGGAGCGCAAGCAGGGGCTGTTCGACCAACTCATAGACGACGTGTCGCTCGACCTCTCCGCGCAGTTGAACCGAGAGGAGATGTTCGGCCTGTTCGGCTTGGAGCCGCCCCCGCGCTGATCCCTCCCCTCTGCCATTCGCCCCTTGCGCCGTCCGCCCCCTCTCCCCTACGCTGCCCCTATGACCTCGCGCTCCGAACCCAACGGCGGCCTGGACGCCCCCGCGACGGCAGTGGCTCCATTTGGCCTCATTTCGGCCTCATTCAGCCCCAAAACGCCCCGTTTCGGCCCCAATCTGGCCTCATCACCCGCCGGAGCGCAGGAGTAAATGGCGCCTACTGGATGCCGCCCTGTCCACGTGAGCGGGAACCAATCCCTCGCTCTCGCCTAGCCGCCGCAACGTATAATCGGCGCGCCGATGCTCGTCGAACTCGCCGTCCGCAACCTCGCCGTTATTGAAGAGACCCGCCTCGCGTTCGGGCCCGGGCTCAACGTCATCACGGGCGAGACGGGCGCCGGAAAGTCGCTGCTGGTGGACGCGCTCGCGTTCGCGCTCGGCGGCCCGGCGGACAAGGGAATGATGCGGAGCGGAGCGGCGTCTATGAGCGTCGAGGCCGTGTTCGACGCGCGCGGCGCGCCCCTTGCGCGAGAGCGCCTCGCGGAACTCGGCGTCGAAACCGACGGCGATGACGGCGTCGTGGCGCTCTACCGCGAAACGCATCGGGAAGGCCGCGCCGTCTCCCGCCTGAACGGCCGCGCCGCGCCCGCGAGCGTTCTGCGAAGCGCCGGCGCCGCGCTCGTGGACATCCACGGGCAAGGCGAAAGCCTCTCGCTGCTCGATCCGCGCTTCCAACTGCGCGCGCTGGACGCGTTCGCCGGCCTCGCGGAGCGCCGGGCCGCCGTCGAGAGCGCGGTCGCGGAGGCGCGGCGCAAGAGGCGCGAAGCCGCCGACGCCGAAGCCGCCGCGCAGGAGGCGGAGCACCGGCGCGACCTGCTGGAGTTTCAGGCGAACGAGATCGAAGCCGCCGCGCCGACGGAGGGCGAGGAGGACGCGCTTATCCGCGAGCGCGACTTGCTGCGAAACGCGGAGTCCGTCCGCGAGGCGTGCGAGGCCGCGTGGCTTGCGCTGAGCGAGGGCGAGGCGAACGCCGCCGGCCTCGCCGGAGAGGCGGCGCGCCGTCTCCGCCACGCGCCCGGCGCCGGCGACCTGCTGCGCGCCCCCGCCGACGCCGTCGAATCCGCCGCCGCGCAAATCGCCGACGCGGCCCGCGAAATCCGCGCCGTCGCGGAGTCCGCCGAGCCCGACCCGGCCCGCCTCGCGGAGATCGAGGAGCGCGTTGAGACGCTGCGCCGCCTCAAGCGCAAGTACGGCGGCGACGAGGCCGCCGTCGTCGCGTTCGGAGAGGACGCGCGGCGCCGCTTGGAGAGCATCGAGAGCGCGGACGCCCGCCGCGCCGCGTTGGATCAGGCGCTGCGGAGCGCCCTCCGCGAGGCCGGCGCGCTCGCGTGGGAACTGTCGCAGGCGCGGAGCGCCGCGGCGGACGCGCTCCGCGAAGCCGTCGCCGTCGAGTTGCGCGAGTTGGGGATGGAGCGCGCCGAAATCGCCGTCCTCGTGGAGCAGGAAGAGGACGAGGACGGCCTGCCCGCGCCGGACGGGCGAACGCTCGTCCCCCAGCATGGCGGCGTCGACCGCGTGACGTTCACGGCGCGGACGAACCCCGGCGAGGCGGCGAGGCCGTTGGCGAAGATCGCGTCGGGCGGCGAGACGTCGCGGATGATGCTGGCGCTCAACGGCGCGCTGCGCTCCGCGTCCGGCGCGGCCTCGCTCGTGTTCGACGAGGTGGACGCGGGGATAGGCGCGCGCGCCGGCGAGGCGGTCGGCAGGAAACTATGGACGGTGGGGCGGAGCGCGCAGACGCTGTGCGTGACGCACCTTCCGCAGATAGCGGCGTGGGCGGACGCGCACTACCGCGTGGGGAAGGCCGTGCGCGGCGGGCGGGCGTACTCCGGCGCGGAGGCGCTGGACGAAGAGGAGCGCGTCGCCGAAATCGCCGGAATGCTGGGCGGCGGCGCCCGCCTCGAGCAAGCGGCGCGGGAGATGCTGGCGGCGGCCGCGCGGGGGAAAGAGGGAGAGTGAGCAATCCTCATCCGCGAAGCGGCGGCGAGCATTTAGGGGAGTTGCCCTGACCGCGTAGGCGGGAATGACAGTGGAGGCAGGAAAAAGGCGCTGCGAGAAGGGGAGGCGGGGTTGCGCGAGGCGCCTAAGCGTGAACTGCCCCCTCGCGCTCCGCGAGAAAGCCCGCGTAAGGAGCCTCCGCGAGATGCAGCTCGTGCGTCTCCGGATCGCACGCCGCCCCCACCCACACCTCCCCGTCCGCGAAATGCTCCTTCTTCCAAACGGGAACGATATGCTTGATCCGGTCGACGACGTACAGCCCCGCCAAATACGCCTCCGCCCGGTGCGGCGCCCCCGCCGCCACCACGAGGCTCACGTCGCCGATATCGAGCCGCCCCACCCGGTGGCGCGCCGTCATCGCCGGAACGCCGAACCGCGCCATCGTCTCGACGAGTATCTGCCCGATCACGCGCTCCGCCGCCCGCTCGTCCGCCTCGTACTCCAAGCGCAGCACGGGGCGGCCTCCCGTGTTGTCGCGCGTCGTCCCCTCGAACGTCACCACCGCGCCGTTGAACGCCCGGCGAACCGCGTCGGCGGCCTCCCGCGCGTCGATTTCGTCCGTCCCCACCAGCGCGTCCGCCGCCCCGCCGCTCACGGGCGGATACAGAGCCACGTCGTCGCCGTCGCTCAGCGGATAGGCGGGATTGGCGAACTCCTCGTTGACCGCGATAAGATGCGGACGGAAATCGCGCGGCAGCGACGGCGCGGCCTCGAGCAGCGATGCGATGGCGTCCGCGACCGTCGCGCCGGCGGGCAGCGCGAGCGCAACGCGGTCAACCCCCGCGCTCTCGCGGTAGGAAGCGTACAGCCGCAACAGAACATCCATAGGCGTGATTATACGCCCCTTGCCGATCCGCTCGTCTGCGTTGCCTGCTGAGCAAGCGCAACGAGCGCGATTCGTCCAACGCGAGGAGGCCAACGACGCGCCGCAAGCCGCTCGCAATGACCGCCTTGCCCTACGCCCAACTCGTCGGCGAAAGCGATGATGGCGGCGGCGACGGCGTCCGGACGCTGCTCCTGCACATAGTGCGCGCTGCCTTCGATAGGCCAGCCGCGAACGTCGTCCGCCGCTTGCCGCCATAGCCCCAGCATGTCCAAGCCCGCCGAGGGGCCGGACGCCCCCCAGACGCACAGCGTCGGGACGCGAACCTTGCGCCCCGCCCCCAACTCCGCCCGCCAGTAGGCGGGGTCTTCCTCGAGGGCGAGGCGGTAGTCCTGGATTACGGCGTCCGCGACGCCGGGGCGCGAGTACGACGCGACGTAGAACGCGCGCTCCTCCGGCGTAAGGTGCGGGTTGCGGTCGAGGAAGAGGCCGAAGAAGAGTTCGGGAATGGCGTTGACGATCGGCTCGGCGACGTTCCGCTGGCGGAAGAAATCGAAGTACCACTGCCGCCCGCCGGGGTCGCGCCGCTCCTCGCCCACTCCCTGCGGCGCCGCGTCGATCTGAACCATCCCGGCGACGCGCTCCGGCAGGTCGGCGGCGACGCGGCGGGCGGTCGGCGCGCCCTTGTCGTGCCCGACGACGATGAACCGCTCGTGGCCGAGATGGTCCATCAGCGCGACGGCGTCCGCCGCCATATCGCCGAGCGCGTAGGCCGCCGGGTCGGCGGGAGCGTCGGACTCGCCGTAGCCGCGGCGGTCGGGCGCGACGACGGCGAAGCGCTCGGCGAGCGCGGGCGCGGCCTTCTCCCACGTCCTGCGCGTTCGGGGGAATCCGTGCAGCAAGAGCAAGGGGAAGCCGTCGCCGGACGTCTCGTATGCGGCGCGGACGCCGTTGACGGTTGCGAAGCGCGTCTCGCCCACGGCGCGCCTACGGCCAGACGAAGCTGAGGACGATGAGCAGCGCGCCGAGGCTGATCACGCCTCCGGCGGCGACGGGCCAGAGGATGTAGCCGATGTCCTCGGCGTTGGCGAACGGCCAGATGATGTCTTTCACGAGCGCGCCTCCTTTGCGGCGTGTTCCTATTGAGCAGCCTTGCGTGAGCGCCCCGCCTTTAAGGGCTGCGCCATTTTGCGCCATTTTGCACCATTTACTCCTAGCGCCGGGTTCGCTTTAGGGCGCCGTCGGGGCTGTTTTGGGGCGGAAATGGGGACGTTTGGGGCGGGAATGGGGCAGAATGGAGCGCCCCTCTCCAGCCGCCTCGGCCGATCCGCGCCCGCATTGCTCGACCGACCGGGTTCATCGTAGGGATATAGGGGGCGTTCGCGCAAGGGGTGTTTGTCGCAGTTGGGCAGGGGTGGGTTCCCGCTTTCGCGGGAATGACGATGCGCCTGGGGACCGGGGGAGACGGGCCGCAACCCCGTCTATGGCGCTATCGCGCCGAATGGATTCCGGCCTACGCCGGAATGACGGGCATGGGGGGGCGGCGGCCTATGGGGTAGGTTCCCGCTTTCGCGGGAATGACGGTCGTAAGGGGACGGTCAGGGACAATGGCCGGTTGACGGCGCGGCGCTTGCGGGGCTAATCTAGACGTATGCCTTACGAGCGGGACGAGCGGCGGCAACGTCGCCAAGCACGGCATAGACTTCGAGAGCGTCCATCTCTTCGATTGGACGACCGCGCGTTACGAGCGCAGCGTCCGGCACGGCGAGGAGCGCGTTCTTGCGCTGGGCTACATCGGCGACCGCTTGCACGCCGTCGTCTACATAGGTTGGGGAGCGAACGCCCGCATCATCAGCATGCGGAAGGCAGAGCGGAAGGAGATGGAACGCTATGCCGCCCCTTAAGCCTGGAACGATATGGCCCACCCCGGAGGAGGACGCTGAGATAGCCGCGGCCATCGCGTCGGACCCGGACACGTGGACCGGCTTCCTCTGATCCGCCCTGCTTGCGCCCTTAGTCCCGTCCCCGCCCCAGTATCGTCATTCCCGGCGTAGGCGGGAATCCCTCCCCCTTTCTTGCTATCATGCGCCCAACGCGCAGGAGGCGATGGTGAAACTCATCCTCAGCAGGAAGGGCTTTGACAGCGGGGAGAATTCCGGGGGCTGCGCCAGCCCTATCTTCCATGACGACGCGATGTTCTCGCTGCCGATACCCGATAGCGGGCGCCCTCGTCTCACCTATGGAGACCTGCGCCATCCCCAAGCGGACATCGGGGAGTTGGCGCAGAATCTCACTCGGGGTCGCATCAATGCCAATCACCCCGTTCACATGAGCCCTGACCTCAACCCACCGGACGGCTGCCCTAGGTTGTTTGACCAAGTGAAAGCCGCCGTCGGGCACCTCAACAACCAGGGCGTGAAGGAAGGCGACCTCTTCCTGTTCTTCGGCCTCTACCGCCGCGTTGCGCGGACGAATGACGGCTGGCGGTATACGCAGTGCCCCGAGCAACACGTCTTGTGGGGTTGGCTCCAAGTCGGAGAAAAACACAGGCCGCAAGAAGGCGAGGACAAGTTGCGGTGCATGTGCTGCAACAACAACACGCGCTACGTGGCTTCCGCCCAACTGGACCTATGCGGCGGCCTTAAGGGAACGGGCGTGAAAGGGGCGGGCGTGTTCCCTTGCTTCGATGATCGCCTCTTGCTCACGGAGCCGGGTCAGTCCAAGTCGCACTGGAAGTTGCCGCGGTGGTTTTACCCTGCTGGCAGGAAGTCCGCCCTGACGTATCACGATCCCAAACGCACAAAGTTCAATCGCTGGACGACCAAGAAAGACGACCCTGAGCATGTCTACCTCCAGAGCGTGGGGCGCGGCCAAGAGTTCGTCTTGGACTGCGACTACTACCCCGAAGCGAAACGCTGGGCGTGCGACCTCATCCGCGAATTCGGCGACGCTAGCCGAAAATAACGCGCAATCGCATCTGCAAGCGGCAAGAACCTACCCCTGCGCCGTCATTCCCGCGAAAGCGGGAACCTACTGGAGGCGCCTTGCCGCCGAAAGCGGCAATCTACCCCATCGCGTTATTCCCGCGTAGGCGGGAACCTGCCCCCCTCCTCAGGCGGGCGGACGGTGCGGAACAGCGCCCAGAGGGAGAGGACGTAGGCGGCCTTCAGGACGCCGGAGCCTATGAGCGGGGCGGCGAATGCGACGGCCTGCAAGACGCCCGCCGATAGCGCGGGGCCAATCGTTCCCGCGACGGAGCGCCCCAGGATGTGGACGCTTCCCATCGCCACGCGCTCGCGCGGCTCGACGACGGCCATAATGTAGGAGTCGCGCGCCGGCACGTCCATCTGATCGAAGAGCGACCGCGCCAGCAGAAACGCGACGGCCAGCCACGCCCAGGGCGAGAAGGCGACGCCGATCAGCAGCAGCGCGGAGGGCAGGTGCGCCCACGTCATCGTGTTGATCAGGCCGATGCGCTTGGCGATCTTTCCCGCCGCCCAGAGCGATCCGATGGAGACGACCTGGACGCCGAAGAAGAGCGCGGCTAGGCCGGTCAGGTCGAGCCCGAAGCGGTCGACGAACCACAGCGCGAGGAGGGCGCGGACGACGATGGCGCCGGCGAGGTGGTCGAGGCTGAAGAGCGCCGTGAGCGTGAAGATTCGTCGGCGCGAGGGCAGACGGAGCGGGTTGACCCACTCGCGGCGCCGGCCTGGGGCCTCCGCCTCGCCGGAGAGGAGCGCGAATAGGACGGCGACGCCCAGCCGCAATCCGACGAGCAGCGCGAGCATCGAGCGCAAGGCGGCGAGTTCGCTCATGCCCGCCCACGCTTGCAGGGCGACCGGAGTCGCGGCGGCGAGCGCTCCCAATGCGGCGGCGACGGCCGCGGCGACGCGGTAGAGCGCGAACAACTCCGTGCGCCTCGCGGAGGGAGCCGCGCCCGCGAGCGCCGCCTGCTCCAGCGACTGCGTCGGCCCGACGTTGCCGGCGGCGCCGGTGAACGCGCCCGCGAACGCCGCGCCGAGCAGAACGAGGGGGTCGCCGGAGGCGGCGAGGGCGGCGCCGGCGAGGGCGGCGAGCGCCGTGTAGCCGACGAGCAGGCCGCGCCGCCCGACGCGCTCGCTCGCCAGGGCGGAGACGAACGAGAGCGCGGCGGTTCCGGCGAATCCGAGGCTGAAGAACAGCCCTATTTGGAACGGCGAGAGGCCGGCCGCCGCGAGGTGCACGCCCAGCAGCGCGGCCAAGACGCCTTGCGCGAACGTATGGATCGCCCGCGCCGCGATGACCAGCGCCGCGTCGCGCGCCACCCAGTCCGGCAGAGTCCTGCGCATAAACCTCTCCGCTCCCGTCCGCAGCGTCCTCTCCTCTTCTAGGGAGAGGCGATTCGGCGCTTGCGCGCCTCTGGATTCCGGCCTACGCCGGAATGACGGTAGGTTATGCAAACGCCTCTTCTATGGAGAAGGGGGATGCGCCGCATTCGCGCCGCCCTTGCCGGCGTTCCTGCGTAGGCGGGAATCCATTCGGCGCGCTAGCGCCATAGACGAGGCGCATGCCTCGTCTCCGCGTTCTCCCCTGGGCCACGTCATTCCCGCGTAGGCGGGAACCTACCCCATACCCCGACTCCAGTACCCTCTCCAGCCGCGTTCGCGGCGTCCTCTTCCCTTATAGGGAGAGGGGGAATTCGGCGCTGTGGCGCCGTCTTGGGGCGAGATTCCCGCCTACGCGGGAATGACGGCGGCAAATGCGCCTATGCGGGAATGACGGCGCTGGGGCGCTTGCGCGGCGCGCTACTCGATGGCGTAGAGCCGGGCGCAGTTGTCCCAGAGGATGGCGCGCTTCGCCTCGTCCGTTAGGTCGTCGTGGCGCAGGAACTCGTTGACCGACTCAGGGAACTCGGAGTCGTGGTGCGGGTAGTCCGACGAAAAGACGACGTTGGCGTGGCCGACGGCGTCGACCGCGTAGCGCAATTCCGCCTCGTCCGCCTCCGTGCCGACGTAGCAGTTGCGGGCGAAGTAGGCGCTCGGCGGGCGCGTGAGGAACGGCGCGTCCCACTCGCGGTAGAGGGCATAGTCGCGATCCATTCTCCCGAGCCAGAACGGAACCCACCCGGCGTTCGCCTCGAGGTAGGCGGCGCGGAGGCCGGGGAACGCCTCGAACACGCCGCCGCAGATCATGCTGATCATCGCCTTCATCATTCCGATAGGATGCGAGCAGGCGTGCAGCATCAGGCGGTTGTCGCCGAACTCCGAGCCGTCTTGCCGGTAGGCCGACCCCGTTCCCTCGTGAAAGCCGACGGGGACGTTCAACTCCTCCAGCGCCGCCCACAACTCCGCGTAGTCCGCGCTGTGAAACGCGACGCCGTTGACGAAGTTGGGGCGCATATAGACGCCGACGGCGCCGAGTTCGCGGACGGCGCGGCGCGCCTCTCGAACCGCCTCTTTCGGATCGTGCTGCGGCAGCATCGCGGCGACCTTCATCCGCGCCGGGTCGGCCTGGCAGAAGTCGTAGAGCCAGTCGTTGTAGGCGCGGCAGACCGCCGCCGAGAGCGGGCCGTCCACGCCGTCCAGCCCGTTGGGAACGTAGAGGCAGACGGTGGGGTACATCACGGCGACGTCGATGCCCTCCATATCCATCGCCTCGAGTTGGGAGCGCCCGTCGTAGTTGCGCTCGCGCATCGGGCGGGTCGCCTCGTCGGCGCGTCCGCTCATGCCGTACATACGGTGAGGGTTGTCGACGTCGCAGGTCGGGAGGCGGCGCCCTTCGAAGAGGAACGCGCCGCCGCGCTTGCCTGGAGCGCGGGAGATGCGTGGGGCGCGGTCGGCGAACCGCGCGTCAAGGTAGCGCTCGAACAGGTCGGACGGCTCGACGACGTGCATATCGGAGTCCATCACTTTGTAGCCGTTGCGGGACATCGGGGCTCCTTTGTTGGGGGTTAGGGCTGGCGCGGGCTACCGGCAGCACTGATCGGACAAATAGTCCGTCCGCGGCAGCCACTCGACGCGATGGGCCGGCGCCGCGTTGGCGTCGGCGTACTCGGCGGCGTAAGAGGCGGCCCGCTCAGGCGAGTCTCCTCGCGCAATGGCCGCGGCGTAAGCGGCGGCGTAGACGGCGGCGCGCTCCGGGGCGTCGCCCGCGCTGACTGCGGCCATGTACGTGGACACAGCGGACGCAATGTCCTGCTTCCCATCGGGGTGATAGTCTCTGCGCTCCCCTTCCTCGCCGTAGATGCGGGAGAACGTGAGCGCGAACGCTTGCGCGGCCTCCTCCTCGACGGAGGCTGACCTGGCTTCCGATTTCACGTTGCTGTAGAGGCTGGCGCGAAAGGATGCGTGGGTCTCCGCCTCTTCGTCGGAGTCGCCGCGCTCCTCTGCGTATAGATAGCCGTCCGCGTAGGCCAACCCCTGCGGCGCGCCGTCCCCATAGTTTCTGACAGCGTATTCGAAGGCGTCCGCGTAGACGTCGGCGCGCTGCGGCGGGTGTCCGCGTTCCCTCGCGTAGGCGTAAGCGGACGCATAAGCGTAGGGGCGCCTGTAGGACTCATCCTGTCTGTCCATATATGCGCCCGCGTAAGCGTCGGCGTAGACGGTCGCCCGGTCCGGGGCGTAGCCGTAGTCCATCGCGGCGGCGTAAGCGTCCGCGTACAGGTCCGCCCGCTCTTGCGAGTCGCCGCGCTCTCGCGCAACGGCGCGGGCGTCCGCGTAATTGACGGCGTAGGCCCCCGCCCGCTCGCGCCCTTGCTCGCCATTGCCGAAGTCGTCAATGGCGGCGAAGCGGGCGTCCGCGTAGTTGGCGGCGTAGGCGGCGGCCTGCTCCCGCGTATCGCCGCGCGCTCTCGCTTCGTCATACGCGAGGACGTAGTTAGTCGCGTAGACGGCTGCGTCGTCCCATGGCCACCCACGCTCCAGCGCGTCGGCGCGGGCTATGGCGTAGTTCGTCGAGAAGTCGTCCGTGTACGCGGCGCGGAGGGAAGGGGGAGTTGGGCTAGGCGCGACGGTTGGCGTGGGCGTGGGCGCGGGGATTGGCGTGGGGGTGGGCGTTGAGGAGCCGCAAGCGGCCTGCGCGATGAGCAAGGCGGCGGCGACGGGAAGCAAGATGCGGATGCGGATCATTCGTTCCTCTGCGCGGGGGGATAGGGGTCTACTTTAGCGCTCCCGCGCCGCATAGGGCGGCGGGGGTTGCCAGTAGGTTCCCGCTTTCGCGGGGAATGACGTGGGGCGTGGGGTATAGGGAGACGGGGCTTGCGCCCCGTCGTGGGCGCTAGGGCGCCCGAATGGATTCCTGCCTACGCAGGAATGACGGTCAAAGGGGGTAGGTTCACTGGATTCCCAAACGAAGCGCAACACCAGAGTAAGGTGTCGCCATGGGATACAGCCATATCGGGATCGAAGAGCGGTGTGAGGTTGCCCGCCTACTCAAAGCGGGGACCGCGATCAGGCAAATCGCTGCAAGTCTGGATCGCTCGCCATCGGCAATCTCTCGCGAGGTCAACCGCAACCGGTTGAGCTCAGGCGAGTACAAGCCGGCGCAGGCGAACGAGCGAGCGCAGGCGCGGCGGTGGCGCGGGCCGCGCCTCGACCGCGACGACTTGCTGCGCGAGGCCGTGCTGTGGCGGCTCGCGTGGGGCGCGTCGCCTGACCAAGTGGCCGGGCGCCTGGCGTTGGAGATGGGCAGGCCCGTGATTTCGGACGAGACGATCTACCGGTTCATCTACGGCCAGGTGAAGAGGAAGAAGGACTACGGTTGGCGGCATTACCTGCCGCAGGCGAAGGCGAAGCGGGGGCGGCGCTCCCGCAAGGGGCGCAGTTCCGCCGTGTTCATCCGTGAGCGCCGCCCGCTGGCGGAGCGGCCTCCGGAGGCCGCCGGCCGGGTCGAGTTCGGCCACTGGGAGGCGGACACGATGCTGTTCGGCGTCCGGAAGCAGGCGCTGCTGATCCTGCACGAGCGCGCGTCGCGGCTGTCGCTCGTGTTGCGGCCTGAGAGCAAGGGGGCGGAGCCTGTCGCGCAAGCGATGGTGGCGACGCTGGGGGCTCTGCCGTTGGAGATGCGGCGGAGCGTGACGTTCGACAACGGGACGGAGTTTGCGCGGCATTACGAGTTGCACGCGATAGGGACGGAGACGTTCTTCTGCGACGTGAGGTCGCCATGGCAGAAAGGGGGAGTGGAGAACGCGATAGGCCGGCTGCGGCGGGAGTTGCCTCGGAAGACGGACTTGGACGGGGTGTCGGACGAGGAGTTGACGCTGTGCGCGTTGCGCTCCAACAACACGCCGCGCGCGGCGCTGGGCTACCGGACGCCGGTTGAGGTATTCTGGAGCGAACAGCAGGTGTTGCGCTTCGAATGTGGATCCACATTCCCGCTTTCGCGGGAATGACGTGGCCCCAGGGGATATGGGGAGACGGGGCTTGCGCCCCGTCTGCGGCGCTCGCGCGCCGAATGGATTCCTGCCTACGCGGGAATGACGGTTTGGGGGGCGCTGGCGGCCGTTGACGCTTCGCGGGTATGCGCGGGGCTTCCAGTAGGTTCCCGCTTTCGCGGGAATGACGTGGCCCCGGGGGATCCTTGGAGACGGGGCTTGCGCCCCGTCGTGGGCGCTAGGGCGCCCGAATGGATTCCTGCCTACGCGGGAATGACGGTAAGAGTAGGGAATGACGGACGCTATGCGCCCCGGGCGCAGTACCCTCTCCCGCCGCGTTCGCGGCGTCCTCTCCCCTTCTAGGGAGAGGGGGAATTCGGCGCTTGCGCGCCTGGCAGGGGGCGGGATTCCCGCCTTCGCGGGAATGACGGTTTGGGGGACGCCGACGCGCCGCTGACGCTTCGCGAGTATGCGCGGGGCTTCCAGTAGGTTCCCGCTTTCGCGGGAATGACGTGGGCGCGGGGAATAGGGGGGAGACGGGGCTTCGCCCCGTCGTGGGCGCTAGGCGCCCGAATGGATTCCTGCCTACGCAGGAATGACGGCAGTGGGGGCGCTTGTCATGCTAGGGAGAGGAAGGCGAGGCCGGCGGCAAGGAGGCCGCCGACGATGACGGCGCCGGTTGCGATTTCGGAGCCTCCGGCGCGTCGGAGGGGCTCGCGGGCGGCGCGGGTGGTCACGGCGGCGGCGACCGCCCCGATGAGGCCGAGCCAGAAGCCGGCGAGCGCTCCGTTGACGGCGGCGGTGGCGCGGTCGACGGCGGCGTCCGGCCCCCAATAGGCGGAGACGCCGGCTCCGGCGGCGACGCCGATCGGAAGCGCGGCGGCCATCCATGCGATCAGGCGTTTCAGCAAGGACATCGTTCCTCTATTGGAGGCTGCATTGCGGCTCGTCTCCCGTTCGGGGCGTCCTCTCCCGTTATAGGAGGGAGGGTGGTTTGCGGCGCTTGCAGCGCCGCAAACAGGGGCGAGATTCCCGCTTTCGCGGGAATGACGGTAGAAGGCGCTGTGGCGCTGAATGGATTCCTGCCTACGCAGGAATGACGGAACGCTATTCGCCCCGTCCGCAGCACCCTCACCCGCCGCGTTTGCGGCGTCCTCTCCCCTTTCTAGGGAGAGGAGGATACGGCGCTGTGGCGCTGAATGGATTCCTGCCTACGCAGGAATGACGGTAAGAGGGACGGGAATGACGGACAAGGGGGTAGGTTCCCGCTTTCGCGGGAATGACGCGGCCCCGGGGATACTTGGAGACGAGGCTGCGCCTCTTCCGTGGCTCTATCGCGCCGAATGGATTCCTGCCTACGCAGGAATGACGGCGCAGAGGGCGGGGAGGAGGGTAAGGGTAGGGCGGTATAGGGAGGCGCATCCCCCCTCACTCCCCGCCCCCAAGAAACGCCTTGAGGCGCTCCGCCGACTCGCGGCTCATCCCTTTCAGCGACGCAATCTCCTCGACGCTCGCCGATTGCACCCCCGACGCGCTGCCGAACCGGCGGACGAGTTCCCGCCGGCGTTTCGGCCCCACGCCCGGCGCGTCGTCGAGGCGCGACCGCGTCGCCGCCCGCGAGCGCCGCTGCCGGTGATAGGTGACCGCGAAGCGATGCGCCTCGTCCCGCACGCGCTGCAGGAGATAGAGCCCCTGCGATTGCCGCTCCAAACGCGCGGGCTCCGGCGCGTGAGGCAGAAAAACCTCCTCCTCGCGCTTGGCGAGCGAGCAGAGCGGAACGTCGGTGACGCCCAACTCCAAGAAGACCTGCTGCGCCGCGCTCAAGTGCCCCTTCCCGCCGTCTATGATCACGAGCCCCGGCGTGAACCCAAACGAATCGCCCGGCGCCGTCATCCGCTCGCCGTTTTCGTCGTCATCTCCAGTACCCTCTCCCGCCGCGTTCGCGGCGTCCTCTCCCCTTGTAGGGAGAGGGGGGTGCGGCGCCTTGCGCGCCTCAAATGGGGCGGGATTCCCGCCTTCGCGGGAATGACGGTCATAAGAGGCGTCTCCAGCGCCCTCTCCCGCCGCGTTCGCGGCGTCCTCTCCCCTTGTAGAGAGAAGGGGATGCGGCGCCTTGCGCGCCTCAAATGGGGCGGGATTCCCGCCTTCGCGGGAATGACGGTCATAAGATGCGTCTCCAGCGCCCTCTCCCGCCGCGTTCGCGGCGTCCTCTCCCCTTATAGGGAGAGGGGGATGCGGCGCGTCCGCGTCCCCATCGCCCTCCGCGCGCGCCTCCCCTAGGCGGCGGAAGCGCCGGCGCAGCATCTCCTGCATCGACGCGTAGTCGTCCACGCCCCCGACGCCCTTGATCTGGAATCTGCGGTAGTGCGCCGTCTTCGGGCGCCCGTTCTCGAACACGACCATGCTGCCGGCCGAGTTCGTCCCCTGAATGTTGGATATGTCGTAGCACTCGATCCGGCGAGGCAAGTCGGGCAGATTCAACTCCTCCTGCAACTCCGCGAGCGCCCGCAGCGCCTTGTCCGACTCGTGCAGCCACTTGATGCGCTTTTGCGTCAGCGCCTCCATCGCGTTCGCGGCGGCCATCTGCACGAGCCGCCGCTTGTCTCCGCGCATAGGGCAGGACACGGCGACGCGCTTGCCCCGCTTGCCGCTCAGCCACTCCGCGACGGCCTCGGCGTTCTCGATCGGATGCTGCGTCAGCAGCGACGCGGGAACGTCGGTCGACGCCTCGTAGAACTGCTGAACGAACTGCTCGATGAGCGCCGATTCGTCCTCCGCCTCGCCGCCCTCCATCACGAAATGGTCGCGCCCGATGAGTTTGCCGCGCCGCACGCGGAACAACTCTATCCACGCCTCGCCCTTGTCGTAGGCGAGCGCCACGACGTCCGCGTCCTCGTTTCGGTTCGACACGACCTTCTGCCGCTCCGAGACCGACGCGATGGCGCGCAACTGGTCGCGCAGAACGGCGGCGCGCTCGAACCGCATATCCTCGGCGGCGCGCTCCATCGCGGCCTGCAGGTCGCGCTCCACGCTTTCGGAGTCGCCCTCCAGGAACCGCAGCACCTGATGGATCACGTCGCGGTAGGCGTCCGCGTCCGCCTCGCCGGTGCACGGCGCGACGCAGCGGTTGATGTGAAACTCCAAGCAGGCGCGCTCGTCCGTTCCCGTGATGACCTTCGTGCACGAGCGGTAAGGGAAGAGTTTTTTCAGCAGGTCCATCGTCTTGCGGACGGAGCCCGCGCTGGCGAACGGGCCGAAGTACCTCGCGCCGTCCGCCTGAATGCGCCGCGTGAAGTACACCTGCGGGAACGCCTCGGAGAGGTCGATCTTGATGTAGGGGTAGGTCTTGTCGTCTTTCAGCCTGGCGTTGAAAAACGGCTTGCGCTGCTTGATGAGCAAGTTCTCGAGCAGCAGCGCCTCCTGAACCGACTCCGTCACGATGAACTCGAAATCCGCGATGCGTCGGACGAGGGCGCGGACGCGCGGCTCCTTGCCGTAGGGCGTTTGGAAATAGGAGCGGACGCGGTTGCGGAGGCTCGCCGCCTTGCCGACGTAGACGACCTCGCCGCCGCGGTCCTTCATCAGATAGACGCCCGGCTGGGCGGGGAGCGCCCGGAGGCGGTCGGCGAACTCTTCGGCTCGCGGCTTTATGCGAACGCGGGAAGCCATCGCGCCCCCCATTCTACCCCGCCGCCCACGTCATTCCGGCGTAGGCCGGAATCCATTCGGCGCGCAAGCGCCACGACGGGGCGCAAGCCCCGTCTCCCTAAATCCCCAGGCGCCGCGTCATTCCCGCGAAAGCGGGAACCTACTCCTCTCGCGCCATTCCCACGAAAGCGGAACCCACCCCCTTGCCCTGCGCCGCCATGCGGCTATACTCCCCGCAACCCCGTTCGGCGGGGAGCGGAGACCGCCTAAGCGGACGCCGAAAGGTTATCTGGGAGCGCCATCGGAGGTTATGGGGTTAAAATCCGTTAGAAAATCGGGTTGAAACCCTATTGCATAATCTAACGAAGGGAGATAGATTACATCTCGTGGTCGACGCAGACGCCAACATAGGGAAGTATCCCATCGGCGTCGTCGCGAGGCTGACGGACGTTTCGGAGCAGCGGCTCCGGTCGTTCGAGGCCGCAGGGCTCATCGAGCCGGAGCGCACGGAGGGAGGCACGAGGCTGTATTCGGACGTTGACGTCGCGTTGATCGTCCGGATCGCCGAACTCGCCGACAAGGGCGTGAACTTCGCGGGCATCCGCGAGGTGCTCGAGATAGAGACCCGCGTGGACGACGAAGAGGGAGAGCCCGGCCAGGAGCGAACGGAAGGAACAGAATAGACGCTTCGGCGCCTCGGCTTCGGCGGGAGGCAATCCCGCCGCCCGCTCCATTCCCGGAGCGGCCGCCCCCAAGACGCGACGCCTCCTCATGCGAGGCCCCGCGCAGTAAGGCCCAGCGCGATAGCACAGCCCAAGCGAGAAAGAGAACCGGAGATGAATTGGGTCGTGTTTTCGTTGGTCAGCGCGGTCGCGTTCACCGCGTACTCCGTGCTGCAAAAGCGCGCGTTGGACCGCCACGTGCAGGGGCCGGCGGCGTTCAGTGCGCTGGCGTGCGCGATGCACGGGGCCGTGGCGGGCGTCATTCTGCTCTTCTCGCCTCCCGACTGGCTGTCGTGGGGCGTCGTTGTCATCGCCCTCGCCGGAACCGTTCACGCGGGCATCCAACTCCTCACCGCCTACGCCTTCCGCCGCGAGGCCGACGTCACGCGCATCGTTCCCGTCCTCGACGCCTATCCGCTCTTCGTCCTCGTAATGGCCGTCGCTCTTCTCGACGAGTCGCTCACGCCGATCAAGTGGGGCGCCGTGGGGATGGTCGTCGCGGGCGTCGTCATCGCGTCGCAGCATCAGTCGCTGCCCGGCGGCCGGGTCTCCCTTCTCAATCCCTCCGTCGTCGCCGTGCTCGTCGCGTCCGTCGGCATAGCCCTCTACTCCGTGCTGGCGAAAGCGGCGATGGGGATGGGCGAGTTGAGCGTGCTGCAGTTGTACGCCGTCTCCTGGCTCGCCGCGCTCCCGTGGACGTTCGGCGCCGCTTGGCGCGGCGAGCGCGCCCAACTGAAGGCGGCGCTCGCGTCGCCTCCGGCGCTATGGAACTCCGGGGCGGCGCAAGCGGCGATGCTCGCGGCGTTCGTAACCGGCTTCATCGCGTTCGAGTCCGGCCCCGTCTCCCTCAGCGCGGCGCTGATGTCCATCCGCCCCGTGCTGCTCCTCCTCTGGGTCGCGCTCGGAACGCTCAGCCTGCGCTCGATCCTCAGCCGGCCGCATGTGTCCGGCGACGGCAGGGCGCGCTGGGCGTCCGCCGGCCTCGTCGTGCTCGGCGCCGGCGTCATGGCGCTCTAGTCCGCCTACGCGGGCTTGCGGAGTAGGGGGGCGCAAGCGCCCCTTCGCCTATGCCTTGCGCGGGCGGGTAGGGCGGCTATACGAAGACGCGGAAGAGGGCGGGGGACGCGCCGACGGTTTTTCACAGGCGCTAGCCCCGCGCGAGGTGGTAGGATTGCGGCGTTCCGGGCGGCGGAGAGCGCCCGCGCCGGAAGGAGGCGCGCAATGACGATGGACATCCTGGCGATGGACGGCGACGGGCACGTCGAGGAGTGGGAGGCCACGTGGTCGGACGACTACCTGGAGCCGGCGTTCCGCGACCGGCGCCCGAGGGTCGTCGAGACGGGCGAGTTCGAGCACGACTACATCTGGGAGATAGACGGCGAGCGCATCCGCGTCGGCGGCTCGCCGTCCAGCAAGAGCGGCGTCGTCTCGACCGAGTACGAGAAGATGGCGAAGTGGCGCGGGCCGCACGAGAGCGGGGAGTTTCACTCGGCGGAGGCGCGGCTCGCCGTGATGGACGCCGAAAACACCTACCTCTCCGTCAACTACCCCACGCTGCTGCTGCACTGGCCCATCGTTAGCGACCCTGCGCTGAACGCGGCGCTCACGCGCTCCTACAACAACTGGGTGGCGGACGTCTCCAACCAGTCGCCGGAGCGCCTGAAGTGGGTGACCGTCATAGACCCGCGCGACCCGGCGGAGGCCGTCCGCGAAATGGAGCGGACCAAGAGGATGGGCTCGCTGGGGATCATGGTGTTCGGCGACTACGGCAGCAAGGGGCTGGACGACCCGTCGTTCGAGCCCGTGTGGGCGGCGGCGCAGGACTTGGAGATGCCGGTGAACGTGCACCCGGGAATGGGCGCGAAGGACGCGCTCAAGGCGTACCGCAACATCGCGGGCGACCAGTTCCTCACGTCGGTCGTGCGCGGCTTCAAGACGATCTGCGGCTCCGGCGTGCTCGACCGCTACCCGCGCGTCAAGGTCTCGTTCCTGGAGACGGGCTGCACGTGGGTCGACTTCGCCGTCGCGGTTATGGACTTCACTCTGGACAACGTGAAAGACCGGCTGGAGTTGGGGACGATTCGCTCGGAGCACAAGCCTATCGTGGAGCGCGGGCTGCCGGAGGCGACGCCGATGGAGTACATCAAGGACGGGCGGATCTTCATCGGCTTCGAGGTGGACGACGACCTGCTGCCGTATATGGTGAACAAGTACGGGACGGACTGCTGGGTGTACGCGAGCGACATTCCGCACGCGCACCGGGTGCCGGACTCTCCGCGCTACATCCGCGACCGCGCCGACCTGACGGACGAGCAGAAGGAGCGCATCCTCTGGAACGGGACGCGCGCTCTCTACGGGCTGCCCGCGCCTGAGGGCGCCGCCGCGTAAGGGGCGGGAGGCGAGGGGCGCGGGAGCGGCTCCGCCAATGCGGATCGGGCCGCGAGCGCGGCGCAAGGAAGGATGAACGATGATCGGACGTCTGGGCAGATTTCTGGACACGCCGGAGGGCCTGGTTCTGTGGCTCGCGCTCGACGTGATTATGTGGGGAGTAGTGCTTGCCGCCGTGCTCCTCACGCTGGCCATCGTGATGCTCACACGGAAGTAGGCGCTGCCCCCATGGAGCGAGGAGCGCGATACGGCAGGCTTATGGGGCGGCTCGCGGCGGGCGGGCGGGCGCTGCTGGACGGCGGAGTCGGGACGGAGATTCAGCGGCGCGGCGGGTCGCTTCGGGCATGGGCGGCGACGGAGAACGCGGAGCGCCCCGACGCGGTGCGCGCCGTCCACGCGGACTTTCTCGCGGCGGGCGCGGACGTTATCAGCGCCAACACGTTCGGATGCTCGGAGCCGCGGCTGGCGGCGTTCGGCCTCGCGGGGCGCGAGGAGGAGTTGAATCGCGCGGCGGTCGCGCTCGCGTTGGAGGCGCGGGACGCGGCCGGCGGCGACGCGCTCGTGGCCGGCTGCCTCACGACGGTGAGTTTTCGCGGGCCGGACGGATCGGGGATGAGCCCCCCGGAGGGCGAGCGCGCGCTGGAGTCGCAGGCGCGGATCATCGCGGAGGCGGGCGCGGACTTGCTGCTGGCGGAGATTCTCTCGAGCGTCGACCGGGCGAACGCGATGCTCGCGGCGGCGTCCTCGGCCGGCTTGCCGGTGTGGGCGGGGTTCTCTTGCAAATTGGACGGCGACGGGCAACTCCGGCTGCTCAATGAGCCCGACGAACGGCTCGCCGACTCGCTTCGGCGCATTGATCTATCGGGCGTGGACGCCGCGCTCGCGATGCACATGGAGATCGATGCGGTCGGGCCGTCGCTGGCGGCGCTGCGGGAGGCGTGGGACGGGCCGTTGGGGGCGTATCCGCACGGGGGAAGGTACGCGCGCCCTAACTGGGAGTTTGACGCGTCGTTCACGCCTGAGGCGCTGGCCGCCGGCGCGGCGCGGTGGCTCGATGAGGGCTGCCGGATCGTGGGCGGCTGCTGCGGCGCGGGGCCGACGCACGTCGCCGCGCTCCGCGAGGTTCTGGACGCGGGATTCCCGCCTACGCGGGAATGACGGCATGAGGGGACGCAAGGAACGACGGCAAGGCGCGCAAGCCTCCGGTGGGGAGAGGCGGGAGGACAAGGCGTTACGCGCCTCGAGACCTCGATGCCGGTCGGTGGGCAGGGTTTCCGGTAGGCAAGAGAGGGGGCGGCGTTCGCCCCCTCTCCGCAATGCCGATGACGAATGAACGCGCGCTTGCGCCGCTAGTCCTTCTCGTTCTCGAACCTGTAGTTGGGGTCGGAGTAGCATTCCGGGGGCATTTCGCTCTCGAGGCCGCGCTTGGCCAGTTCCGCCTGGAAACGCTCCCGGATTTCCGGCGCCTCCTGGTGGTACTCGTACTGATCGGCGGAGCGGTCGACCTTCTCCCCCATAAAGCCCGTGAACTGCGGGAGCGGATGGAAGGCGAGGTAGCGCCCCGGCTGCTCGCCGACGTTGAAGTGCTGATGGAACCAGCGGTTCGGCGGCACGAAGATGCTCCCCTCGTGCCAGGGAATGAACACCTTGTCCTTGCCCTCGGGCCACATCACCGAGAAGCCCTCGCCCGCCGGAATGACGATGACGTAGGCCGGGCCGTGCCGGTGCCCCTTCTTGTAGGTCTTGGCGGGGAAAACCGACATATGGGCGGTGAGTTCGGAGCCCGGGTATTGGACGAACACGGTCGTGCCGCCGGCGCCGCGCCCCTTGAACGGAACGAGCCGGTCCCAAGCCCGCATATCGGGGAAGAAGTTGCCGACCCAGTACTGCCGCACCATCCCGCGCCCGGACGGGTCGTCGTCCACCATGACGGCGTCCGAGTAGAACTCGTCGGACGACCGCAACTCCTCCTGCGGCTGGAGCGGCGTGTTGAAGAAGAGCGAAGCGTCCTTCGCGGCGGACATTGCGATGGGCATGTTGTTGTAGTGCAGAAGCCGCGCCGGCTCGCCGCCGGACATGCTCGCGTACTCCACCCAGTAGTTGCCCGGGATCCGGAACATCGCGTGGTCGGTCCACTCGAAGGAGTTCTTCTCCCCGCCGTCCTTCCAAACCGTGGCGACGCCGCGCCCGCTGAGGACGTACACGACGTCCTCCAGCGTCATCTTGTAGGGCGGGACGGAGCCGCCGGCGGGCACCTCCGTGATGCGCGCCTCGGAGACGCCCTCCTGTCCGGCGAGTTGCAGGAACGCGGCGTTGTGCCCGCGCTCCTTCCAATAGCCGAGTTCGAGCGTCCGCCCGTCCTCGATGTAGTAGTCGCGGTAGACGGGGACGCCCTGCGCCTCCATCCAGCGGTCGTAGAACTGGGGCGTCCGGATGTAGGTCTGCTGCGCTTGGGGCGCCGGAGCGGTCGCGGTGGTCATAGCGAGGGCCTCCTCTGCGTAACGCTCCGCATACTCTACGGGAACGGACGGCGGCGCGCAAGGGGCGCCCGGCGGCCGGCGGACCGACGAGGAATGAGCGAGGGCTAGTCGAGCGCGTAGAACCGCGTGGGGTTGTCGCGGACGATCTTCTCGGCGGCGCGGGGCGAAATGTCCTCGCGGCGGCGGAGGATGGCGTGCGCCTCGATCTCGGCGGAGTGGTCGGCGTGCGTGTAGTCCGTGCCGATGATGAGGTTGTCCTCGCCCGTCGTCTCGATCACGTAGGGCAAGTCTTCGTGCGTTTGGCAGGCGACGTAGAACCGGCCTTCCCGGACGAGGTCTTGCCCCAACTCGAACTCGCCCATCCAGCCGGAGCGCTCGCGGCGCGCCTGCAGTTCCGCCATCGCGTAGGGAACCCACGACGACATCGTCTCGATGAAGCCGACGCGCAGGCCAGGGAACCTCGCGGGAAGCCCCGCCGTCGTCATCGAGATGAACGCGTCTATCGGCGACAGGCTGAAGTTGTGACCGGGAGCATACCGACGGAACTCGGCAACCTCTCTAGGTTGCTGCGGCTCAGCCTCGCGGACAACGACTTGAGCGGGAGCATTCCTACGCAACTCGGCAGCCTCTCCAAAGTGACGCATCTCCACCTCGGGGGCAACAAATTGACGGGCTGCGTTCCGTCGGCGCTGCGGAGCGTCTCCACGAACGACCTCTCCCGCCTGAGCCTCTCCAACTGCTGAGCCTCCCCCCATCGTTGCCGAACGCGCCGCGTCCGCGTACCATTCGCGCCAAGCGCGCCTAATAGGCCAAAGAACGCGCGCGGGAGGGATTCGCGCAATGGACCTCGTGAACCCGGTGGTCAGAAGCATGCAGCGCGCCGGCTTGGACAACCCCGACGCCTTCTGGGACGCCGCCGCCCGCCAACTCCCCTGGATGCGGACGTGGGACAAGGTCTACGAGGCGGACTACCCCTCGTTCCGCTGGTTCCTGGGGGCGCGGACAAACCTCTCGTGGATGTGCGTCGACCAGCAGGTCGAGGCGGGTAGGGGCGGCCACGCGGCGTTCATCTACGCGAACGAGCGCGGCGGGCGCGAGGTCATAACCTACGGGCAGTTGCTCCGCCGCGTCGAGCGCGCCGCCGCCGCCCTGCGCGGCATGGGCATGCGGAAGGGCGACCGCCTCACGATCTATATGCCCAACGCGATCGAGACCGTCACGCTGATGCTCGCCGCCGTCCGGATCGGCGCGATTCACTCCGTCGTGTTCGCCGGATTCGGCGCCCCCGCGCTCGCCGACCGCATCCGCGCCAGCGGCTCCCGGCTCGTCTTCTCCGCCGACGTCGCCTACCGCCGCGGAACCGAGGTGAACCTCAAAGCCATCGTAGACGACGCCCTCGCGCTCGGCTGCGATACGGTCGAGCATCAGATCGTCGCGCTCCGCAACGACGGCGTCCCTATGACGCCCGGGCGCGACCTCTCGTGGGACGAGTTCCTCGCGCGCGGCGAGGGCCATAGCGGCGCCGTCGAGCCTATGGAGGCCAACGAGCCCGCCTACATCCTCGCCACGTCCGGCACCACCGCCGCGCCGAAACTCGCCGTCCACACGCACGGCGGCTACCCCGTCGGCGTCTACAGCCAAGGCCGCTGGTGCTTCGGCCTCGACCAAAGCGACGTCTGGTGGGCCACGTCCGACCTCGGCTGGGCCGTCGGCCACTCCTACATCGTCTACGGGCCGCTCCTCTTCGGCGCGGCGTCCATCCTCTACGAAGGCGCGCTCGACTACCCCGGCCCCGACGTCTTCTGGCGCCTCATCGAGGAATTCCGCATTACCGGCGTCTTCACCTCGCCGACCGCCGTCCGCCTCCTGATGAAGTTCGGCGAGGAGCCCGCCAAAGGGTTCGACCTCTCGACGCTGAAGCGCATCGTCTGCGCCGGCGAGGTCCTGAATCCGCCCGTGTGGGAGTGGCTGCAGAAGCGCGGCCTCGAAGACCGCATTCCCGTGATCGACAACTGGTGGCAGACGGAGACGGGCGCGCCCGTCGTCGGCAACCCCTACGGCGTGGCGATGCTCCCCCAAAAGCCCGGATCCGCCGGCGTGCCGCTCCCCGGCATGGACTTGGCCGTAATGACCCCGGAGGGCGAGCCCTGCGCCCCCGGCGAGAAGGGCATCCTCACGCTCCGACGCCCCTTCCCCAACCTCACGCCCACGCTGTGGGGCGACCCCGACCGCTACGGCGCCGACTACTGGGAGCGCGTCAGCGGCGTCTACTTCACCGGCGACCTCGCCGAGATCGACGAGGACGGCTACGTTTGGTTCTCCGGGCGCGCCGACGAAGTGATCAAAATCGCGGCGCACCGGCTCGGCACGATAGAGGTCGAGTCCGCCTTCCTGCGCCACGACGCCGTCGCCGAGGCCGGCGTGACCGGCCGCCCCGACGAGTTGCGCGGCGAGGTCATTTCGGCGTTCGTCGTGCTGAAAGAGGGGCGCGAGCCCAGCGAGCGCCTGCGCGGCGAACTCGTCGAAACCGTCCGCCGCGAACTTGGCCCGTTCGCCGTCGTCAGCGACGTAAACTTCGCGCGGACGCTCCCCAAAACGCGCAGCGGCAAAATAATGCGCCGCGTCCTCAAAGCCGTCACCCTCGACGCCGACCCCGGCGACATCACGACGATAGAGGACGAAGGCTCCGTCGAAGAGGCCCGCCAAGCCTGGCGCGAAATGAAAGGCAGCGTAGGGTAGGGGGGGCCGGCCAAGGCGTGGAGGCGGCGCAGGGTAGGGGCGCTAAGGCGTGGCGACCAGCCGCGCCGCCCTTGCCGTCATTCCCGCGAAGGCGGGAACCCCACCCCCCAAGACGGCGCGCAAGCGCCGAATCCCCCTCTCCCTACAGAGTCCTTTGCATAACCCTCGCATCAGCGCGATCGGCAGTTCCGCGCCCCCGGAATCAGCCATTCAACCGCCCAAATCCCCCGATAACGGCCTCCACCTCCCCTGCTCGCCCCCAATTTAGGGGCTTCGCAGGGCCTCGTACCCCCAACGGGCGCAATACGCCCCTACCCATGCACAGCGCAACCCTCTCTCAACCCGTCCGCGCGCCGCAGGTTGTACGCCAGCGCCTTGAACAACGCCTCCGCCTCGTTCCTCATTAGCCCCATGTACCGAACCCGCCAGTACCCATAGCTGCGCTTCAGCGTCCCAAACACCTGCTCCACCGGCGCCCGAACCTTCGACAGCAGCCCGTTCCGCCGCCGCTGCCAATGCGGCAGCTCCGTCTGATGCTTATGCCCCCGATGCATGATCCGATCCTTCACGCCCTGCGCCCGCAGACGCTCACGACGCTCCTTCGACTCATACGCCTTGTCCGCGTACACCGCCTCTTCGTCCCCCATGATCAGCGCGTCCGCAACATCCGTGTCCGCAACGTTCGCAGGCGTGAACTCAACCCCGCGCACCAGCCCTGACCCCGCGTCCATCCCTATGTGCATCTTGTAGCCGAAATGCGACTTCTTCCCCTTCTTCGTCCACGCGGCGTCGGGGTCCGTTCCGCTCCGCGCTCCAGCCTCCGAATGCGGGCGCCGCGCCTGCGCCTCGATGATCGTCGCGTCGATCAGCGTTCCGCGCTTCACCAGCATGCCCTTCGCCTCCAACTGCCGATTCACTTCCGCGAACAGCGCCCGCGCCAGCCCCCGCTCCGTGATCTTCTTCCGAAACCGGCTGATCGTCGAGTGGTCGGGAACCGCGTCCGTCAGCGTGAGCTCCGCGAAGCGGCGGAACGACAGCCGGTCTTGGAGCGCCTCCTCCATGCCGACGTCGGAGGAGTCGTACCACTGCTGGAGGACGATGATCTTGACCATCGTGATCGGGCGGTAGGCGGGCCGTCCTTCGGGCGCGGCGTGGACATCGTCGAGTAGGGCTGCGACTTTGGGCCAATCGATGAGGCGGTCGATGCGGTCGAGTCTGTCGTTGCGGCCTGCGTTGAAAGGGAGGAAGGCGTCGATGAAGGAGGGGTCGCTGGCTTCGAGATGCATAGCAGTCTCCTCGCGGTTGCGGGTTGCGGTCATTGTGCGCGATTGCGGAAGGTTATGCAAAGGTCTCCTATAAGGGGAGAGGACGCCGCGAATGCGGCGGGAGAGGGTACTGCGGTCGGGAGGCGCAACGCCCCCCGGTGCCACGTCATTCCCCCCCCCTTATACCGTCATTCCGGCGTAGGCCGGAATCCATTCGGCGCCACAGCGCCACAGACGGGGCGCATAGCGCCCCGTCTCCCCTGATCCCCACGCCCCCACGTCATTCCCGCGAAAGCGGGAACCTACCCTCAATTCCCCCTCTCCCTATAAGGGGAGAGGACGCCGCGAATGCGGCGGGAGAGGGTACTGCGGTCGGGGCGCAACGCGCCCCGCCATTCCCGCGCAAGCGGGAACCTACCCCCCCATCGGACAGCGGGCGCTTGCGCCGCGCCCAGCGCCTCGCGCACAATAGCCGCGACTCCAACAGAGCGCAGCCCATGGCCGAGAACACGATAGCCAACCGCACACTCTTCATCGCAGACAACCTCGACGTCCTGCGCGGGATGAACAGCGCGACCGTCGACCTCATCTACCTAGACCCGCCCTTCAACTCCGGCAGGGCCTACAGAGCCCCCGTCGGCTCCGTCGCGGCGGGCGCCGCCTTCAAAGACGCCTGGACGCTCGATGACGTGAAAGAGGAGTGGGTGGACGAGATCGAAGAGCGCAACCCCGCCCTCCACTACGCGATCAGAGCCGCCGGGTTCTCGTCCGGCCCCGCAATGCAGGGCTACCTCACCTATATGGCCGTCCGCCTCATCGAGATGCGCCGCGTCCTGAAGCCGGAGGGCGGCGTCTACCTCCACTGCGACGATACGGCGGGGTTCCACCTGAAAGTCGTGATGGACTCCGTGTTCGGCGCGTCCAACTTCCGCAACGCCATCACTTGGAAGAGAACGAGCGCGCACAACGACTCCCGCCGATTCGGGCGCGTCGCGGACATAATTCTCTTCTACGGCGGAACGGACATCAACGCAGACGCGGTTCGCTTGTCGCTTGACGAAGGATACGCGCAGCGATTCTACCGGCACGAGGACGAGCGGGGAGTCTACCGCGTGGGCGACTTGACCGCGGCCGGCGCGGCCGGAGGCGAAAGCGGCCAGGCGTGGCGCGGGGTTGACCCAACGCGACTGCAGCGCCACTGGGCCGTCCCCGTCGACGGCGAGTACGCCGAATGGATAGACGAAAACGTCATACCCGACTACTTGGATATCAAGGGCGTGATGGCGAGGCTGGACGCGCTGGACGCGGCGGGGCTCATCGCGTGGCCTCAGAAATCCGGCGGCGTTCCGCAACTCAAACGCTACCTCGCCTCCAGCGCGGGACAGGTTCCCACCGCGATATGGAGCGATATCAAGCCCGTGCACGCGTGGTCGAAAGAGCGCACCGGCTACCCGACGCAGAAGCCAATCGCGCTGCTGGAGCGCATCGTCAAGGCGTCGTCCAACGAGGGCGACGTCGTGCTCGACCCCTTCTGCGGCTGCGCCACCACCTGCGTCGCGGCGGAGAAGTTGGGGCGCGAGTGGATTGGGATAGACCTCTCGGAGAAGGCATACGACCTCGTCGTCGAGCGCCTCGCCAAAGAGGTGCAGGTCTCTTCGGACGACTTGCGCGGCGCGAAGCGCCCGTTCTCCGGGTTCGTCGGGAACGTGACGCGGCGGATGGACGCGCCGAAGCGAACGGACCTGCCGCCCGCGCCCGCCGGGGCGCGCCGTTCTCCCAACGTCAGGGCCGCGCTCTACGCCGCGCAGGAGGGCAAGTGCAACGGCTGCGAGTGGCGCATGCCGGTTCACGCGCTCACGATAGACCACATCCATCCGAGGTCGGAGGAAGGCCCCGATATTGACGCCAACCTGCAACTTCTCTGCTCGTCCTGCAACAGCGTCAAGAACGCCCGAATAATGACGCTGGAGCAATTGCGCGAGGCGACGAAAGCGCGAGGCACTCACATCTCGCGCTCCGAGGGAGGGTAAGGGCGGCGCAGGCGCGCGCCCCGTCTCTCCGTTATGTCCGCGAAAGCGGGGAACCTATTGGAGCGCCGTAAATGACGACTGAACTCGCCGACCGCCTCCAACTCGCCGTCCGCATCGCGCGGGAGGCGGGCGCCCACGCGCTCTCCTATTACCAGGCGCAAGACGTCGGCCTCGCCTACAAGCCCGACAGGTCGCCCGTCACCCGCGCCGATAAGGAGGCCGAGGAAATCGCCCGCCGCATCCTCGACGCCGAATGCCCCGCCGACGCCGTCCTCGGCGAGGAGTACGGCGAAAAGAGCGGCTCCTCAGGCCGACGATGGCTCCTCGACCCCGTGGACGGCACCGAGTCGTTCGTCCGCGGCGTTCCGCTCTTCGGCTCGATGGCCGCCCTCGAGATCGACGGCGAGCCCGTCGCCGGAGCGGTCTGCTTTCCCGCGCTTCGCGAGGTCGTCTACGCCGCCAAAGGCGAGGGCGCGTGGTGGGCGGTCGGCGCCGGCCCGCCCTCCGAGCCGCTCGCGCCTCGCCCCGCCCGCGTCTCCGCCGTCGCGCAACTCGGCGACGCGCTCCTCTGCGCCACCGGCTTCGACAACTTCGCCAAAATCGGCAAGGCCGACGCGCTCGACCGCCTCCTAGCGAGCGTCCGCCTCGTTCGCGGCTGGTCCGACTGCTACGGCCATTGCCTCGTCGCAACTGGCAGGGCCGACGTAATGATCGACCCGCTGATGAACGTGTGGGACAACGCCCCGCTCCTACCCATCGTCGAAGAGGCCGGCGGACGCTTCTCCTCCATCGGCGGCGCCCGAACTATCCGCGAGCCCAACGCGGTCTCGACGAACGGCCCGCTCCACGACGCCGTCCTAGCCCTGCTGACCTAACCCGCCTCAAAACAACTTGCCGAGCCACTGGAATCGGATGAGCCGTCGCCACGCATCCGCGACGACGTCGACGGCGCGGTAGTTGTCGAGCCATTGCGCGCCGTGCAGCGCGTACTCCTGCGCCTCCTTCAGCGCGGCCAGCGGCGCCAGCCACGCCAGCGACCGCCGCCAAGTCAGCGCGTAGCCCGGCGCGAACAGCGCCGCCCCCGCCGCGAACACGACCCAGAACTCGAACACGTTCGGAAAGAGCAGCAGCGCCCAACGGCTTCCCGACGCCTCGAACGCCGCCACGCCGATCATCCGGTAGGCGAACAGCCCGACCGCGATCTTCCGCGCCGGGCCCCGCCATCGCAGCGCCGCCCATAGGAACGTCCCCATATAGACGAGGTCCAGCCACTTGTCGAGCGCCTGATAGTCCCGCACGCCGCCCAAGTCGAGCAGATTCATCAGGAACAGATCGGAGAGGTCGACCGCGATCGCCGCGAGCGACCCCGCGAACGCCCAGCGCAGAACGGGCAGCGCCCCGGCGACGCGAACCGCCGCGATGACCATCTCCTCCGCCGTCATACGCAAAGGATACGCCCCGCCCGGCGCCCGCTCACTCCCGATAGCCCCCTGCCCTCCCCAGTCCCGTCATTCCCGCGCCCCTTCCCGTCATTCCCGCCTACGCGGGAACCTACCCATGACCCTCATAAACCCCTCCTACCGTCATTCCCGCGTAGGCGGGAATCTCGCTCCCATTTGAGGCGCGCAAGCGCCGAATCCCCCTCTCCCTATAAGGGGAGAGGACGCCGCGAACGCGGCGGGAGAGGGTACTGCGGACGGGGCACGTAGCGTTTCCGTCATTCCCTCGTAGGCGGGAATCCCGCCCCATTTGAGGCGCGTAAGCGCCGAATTCCCCCTCTCCCCTATAAGGGGAGAGGACGCCGCGAACGCGGCGGGAGAGGGTACTGCGGACGGGGCGCGTAGCGTTCCGTCATTCCTGCGTAGGCAGGAATCCATTCGGCGCGCAAGCGCCACGACGGGGCGTAGCCCCGTCTCCGGCATACTCAAGCACCGCGTCTTCTCCGCGCAGACGGGAATCCGGTACATATGCGATGAGGTCGCGTAGCGCGGGTGGCGCTGCCGCGCCGAATGGATTCCTGCCTACGCAGGAATGACGGTAGTGGGGGGCGACATTGCCCGCGCGCAGGAGTTGCCTTATGGCGAGCGGCATGTCGTCGAGGGTATACTGACCTCGCCTGATGGACGCGACCCTCTAGTTCGGACGGTTTGGGAGGTACGGCATGGGACAGACGAGCCGAGACTGGTCTCCGCTTACCCCATCAGGAGGATCAGATGCTCAAAGAACATGATGTCGTCGTGCTTATGGCGGATGCGCCTGAGGACGGCCTGAAGGCGGGAGACGTCGGGACAATCATTGCCGTGCACGGGCGCGGCGCGGAGTTCGCCGTGGAAGTCGTGGAGCCCGACGGGTGGACAGCCGGAATAGCGGTTGTGCCCCCGGACCAGGTGCGTCTGGCGTCCGCCGACGAAATCAAACGCGACGATATCAAACGCGCCTCCCGCGAGCCGGCTGCAGTGTGACGCTCGCGGCGCCGGAGTCGTTCCGGATGCGGACGGCAGTCGGCGAGGGCGATTGCGCGTCGGCGTCTCCGGCGCGTCGCGTAGGCGCGGCGCAATGGCTGGGCGCGGGCGTTGACTACCTCTGGGCGCGGGAATTGCAGCGGGATGCGGCGGCTGCCCGGGCCGACGGAGCATGCGGCGACGCGCTGCTGCTTTTGGAGCACGCGCCCGTCTACACGGCGGGGCGGCGCTCGCCGCCGGAGGACGTCATTGGGGAACTCGGCGCGCCGCTCGTCGAGGCCGACCGGGGCGGACGGACGACCTACCACGGGCCGGGGCAACTCGTTGGCTATCCCATCGTATCGCTCGCGGAGGCGGGCTTGGGCCCGAGGCGGTACGTCGCGGCCATCGAGCGGGCGCTCATCGCCGCGCTGAGGGAGTTCGGGGCGGACGCATGGCGCGAGGAAGGGCTTACGGGCGTATGGACGCGCGGCGGCAAGGTCGCGGCGATTGGCGTGAAAGTCGCGCGCGGGGTCGCGACGCACGGCTTCGCGCTCAACGTCTCGACCGACCTGCGGGCGTATGACGCCATCGTCCCGTGCGGCATCGCGGACAGGCCGGTGACGTCGCTCGCGGCGTTGACGGGGCGCGCGCCGGAAGTTAGGGAAGCGGCCTGCGTCGTCGCGGACGCACTAGGCGATGCGCTGGGGATCGAGTGGCGCTGGGAATAGCGGCGCAAAGGCGCCCATAGGAAACGCCGGTCTAATCGGCGTGGTATGCTTGTCGTCAAGGCGGTCGCTATGAACCAGCAAGAGACGAACAAGGTCTGGCGAGGGCTGCTGGATGCCGAGCGGTTGACCCGCTACTACAGCCGCCTCGCCGAGAAGTTCAGCAGGTGGAACCGCGTCGCCTTGTCCGTCATCGCGGCGCTCACGCTAGGGGCGGCGGTCACGATGCTCGCCGAACTCCCCGCCTGGGCTTCCGGATGGTCTCCGCCGACGTTCGCGCTTCTCGCCTCGGCTTTGGCCTTCTGGCTGTCCTACGCGGACTACTCGCGTAGGGCGGGCGTCGCCGCCGGAATCGCGGTTCAGTGCATGGAACTCGCCCACGAGTGGGAAGCGCTGTGGTTGGACGCGGACGCGCCTGACGTTTCCTCTCGCGCTAATGAACTCGCCGGGCGAATGATCCGGGTGACCAGCCCCGCCTTGCAGCAGCATGGGTTCGATGACAGAAAACTCAACAAGCGGCGCGCCGACGCTGATCGGGAAATCAGTGAGAGCCGTGGATACCCGCAGGGCCATGGATACCCGCCGAGAGAAAGTCCGCCTCCGCCCGCTCCGCCGCGTCCGGCGCCGTCTCCGCAACCGAATCCCCGCTAGCCAAGACTCCCTCCCGCGCTTTCGCCTCCCCAAACGCGCCGCTAACGCGCATCGCTTTTTCGTGTACAGATAGGTATGGCGGTTCGTAGAATCGCGCTAGCCGTTGCTGAGTTGAGGCGCGATGCCCGCATCCCGCGAGTTGTTGGAACTGCAAGCCGTGGACGGCGACCTCGCCGTTCGCAACGAGCGTCTCGACGAGATCGCCAAGCGAATCGGCGACGATTCGGCGTTGCGCGCCCTCGCGCGTCGGCTGAAGCAAGAGGAGGCGGAGGTGGAAGAGGGGCTTTCCCGTCAGCGCGACTTGGACGCGACGGTCGCCGACCTCACGGAGAAGGTGAACGCCGCCGAGGCGAAGTTGTACGGCGGAGTCGTGGTGAACCCCCGCGAGTTGCGCGGCCTGCAAGCCGACGTCGAGATGATCAAACGCCAGCGCTGGAACCAGGAGGAGACGCTGCTCGAGGTGATGGTCGGCCTCGACCTGTCGACGGGCAACCGCGACGCCTCCGCGCAGCAGTTGGAGCAAATGAAGCGGACGTGGAAGGCCGAGCAAAAGTCGCTGGTCGAGGAGCAGGAGCGGTTGCGCGGGGAAACGGCGGCGCTCGTCGAGCGGCGCGGCGCCCTCGTCGCGCGCGTGCCACCGGTGGAGACGGCGCTGTACGAGCAGGTTCGCAAGTCGCGCCCCCAGCCGGTGGCGCTGATGCATAACAACACCTGCGGCGCGTGCAGAGTCGGCCTTCCGGCGCGGACGGCGCAAGAAGTGCGCTCCGCGCCGTCGCCGACGCGCTGCCCGAACTGCGGGCGCATCCTGTTGCCGGAGTAGCGTCGATGCGGGCGGTTGGCTATTTCACCGTGGACGAGAACGCGCGAAGCGGACGATTTGCGCGCGCCGAGTTGACCGCCGCGTTCGCCGCCTACTGCGAAGAGCGGCGCCACGTCCCCCACGGAACGTTCGAAGACCCCGTAGGCGAGGGCGGCGGCGCCGGCTGGCGCGCGATGGCCGGCGTCATTCGGGACAGCGGACTCGGCTACTTGGTCGTCGTCCCCGACGCGGAGCGCTTGGGCGCGTCGCTGGAGGATCAGACGGCGCGCGTCCTGGAGATGGACGCGCTCGCCTCGCAGGTCGTGTGCGACGACTTGGACTTCCCCGACCCCTTGCAGAACGCGCTGCGCGGCTCCGACAAAGCCGCTCTGCGCGGCGACCGCATCCGCGCCGGAATGATGGCGAAAGCGGCGAAGGGGCTCGGCCTCGGCAAGCCCCCCTACGGATACCGCCTCACGTTCGACGGCGCGTTTCACGTCGTCCCCGGCGAGGCGGAAACCGTCGCCGCGATCTTCGACGGCTACCTGGAGCCCGGCGGCAGCGTGCGGAGCGTCGCGGCCGCCTTGAACGCCCGGCGGAAGCGCACGCGCAACGGCAAACGCTGGAGCATCGTCGCCGTGCGGGACGTGCTCCGAAACCCCGCGTACATCGGAACGTACCGCCGGTTCGGCCTGCGAATCCCCTCGAGTTACGCCCCCATCGTTTCGCCGTCGGTCTTCCGGCAGGCGCAAGACCGGCTGCTGGAGCGCGGGCCGTCGCCGCGGCTGGAGTCGAAGCCGTCGCCCGTCTTCCTGCTGTCCGGGCTGCTCGTCTGCGGCTACTGCGGGCGCGGAATGCTGGGCGTGTCGCGCCGGCAAACGTGGCGGCGGAAGGACGGCGAGCGCGTGCGGGCCGAGTACCGCTACTATCAGTGCCAGTCGCGCGTCAACCAAAATCAGTGCGCCTACCGAACGGCGAAGGCGTCGGAGATCGAGGAAGAGGCGGCGCGCGCGGCGCGAGAGGCGCTGGAGAGCGGCGAGCGCGGGTCGGGCGCCGACCCCGTCGCGAGGCGCGGCGCCGCAGGCAAAGCGAAAGCCCTCGCGGAGATGGAGTCGCTCGACCGGCAGTTCCGTGAGGGCGTCCGCCGCGCCGCGAGCGGCAGTTTGTCGCTTGCGCGTCTGCGCGGCGGCTTGGAGCAGTTGCGGGCGGTGAAGAGCGAGTTGGCGGAGAAGGCCGCGCAAGAGGACGACGGCGCGGCGCCGGCGCCTGACCCCGAGGCGAACGCGGCGCGCTTCCTCGCCGACTGGGACGGCCTCGCTGAGGCGGATCGGCGCGACCTGCTCCGCGCCCTCGTCTCGAAAGTCACGCTGCGCGGGAAGAAGGTTGCGGTTACGCTCCGCTAGCGGCGGCGCCCCCTGGACCCTGAGGCGAGCGCGGCGCGCTTCCTCGCCGACTGAGGTGGCCTCGCTGAGGCGGAGCGGCGCGACCTGTTCCGCGCGCTCGTCTCGAAAGTAACGCTGCGCGGGAAGAAGGTTGCGGTTACGCTGCGCTAGCGGCGGCGGCGCCTGACCCCGAGTCGAACGCGGCGCGCTTCCTCGCCGGCTGGGACGGCCTCGGCGAGGCGGAGCGGCGCGACCTGTTCCGCGCCCTCGTCTCGAAAGCGCCGCTGCGCGGCAAGAAGGTTGCGGTTACGCTCCGCTAGCGGCGTCGCCGCCGATCCTGAGGCGAACGCGGCGCGCTTCCTCGCCGATTGGGACGGCCTCGGCGAGGCGGAGCGGCGCGACCTGTTCCGTGCGCTCGTCTCGAAAGCTCCGCTGCGCGGGAAGAAGATTGCGGTTACGCTCCGCTAGCGGCGGCGCTATGCTTAAGCGGCGTCAAGAGGGCCGGGCGGCCGCTCCGGCTTTCGAGCCGGGGAGGAAAGTCCGGACTCCGCCGGGCAGAGCGCTGGGTAACGCCCAGGCGCAGCGATGCGACGGAAAGCGCCGCAGAGACCAGATCGCCGATGGCCCCGCGTTCGCGCGGGGATCAGGCAAGGGTGAAAAGGTGCGGTAAGAGCGCACCAGATTCTGGCGCAAGCCGGAATGCTGGCAAGCCCCGCTCGGAGCAAGGCCAAATAGAGGGACGTCTCCGCTCCTCGGAGCGGAGCGCAGCGCCCGGCTGCTGTCCCCGGGTAGGCTGCATCGATCCCGCCGGCGACGACGGGACCAGAGAGATGGCCGCCGCCCGGCGTTCGCGCCGGGGCACAGAATCCGGCTTACAGGCCCTCTTGACGCACTCCTTCCCTCCGCCGCGTTCGCGGCGCCCCACGGACGGGGCGCGACACGCGCCCCGTCATTCCTGCGTAGGCAGGAATCCATTCGGCGCGATAGCGCCATGACGGGGCGCAAGCCCCGTCTCCCATCATCCCCAGGCGCATCGTCATTCCCGCGTAGGCGGGAATCTCGCCCCCATTCGCGGCGCGTAAGCGCCTGCATCCCCTCTCCCTATAATGGGAGAGGACGCCGCGAACGCGGCGGGAGAGGGTACTGCGGACGCGGCGCGATGCCCCACGTCATTCCCGCGTAGGCGGGAAGTCTCGTATCCCCCTCCCCTAGAAGAGTCCTTTGCATAACCCGCGCATCGCCGCGATCGGCAGTTCCGCGCCCCCGGAATCGGCGATTCGCCTGCCCAAGTCCACCGCAAACGGCCTCATCCTCCCCTGCCCGCCCCCGGTTAGGGGCTTCGCAGGCCTCGTACCCCAACGGGCAGACCACGCCCCTACCCATGCGCAGCGCAACCCCCTCTCAACCCGTCCGCGCGCCGCAAGTTGCACCCCAGCGCCTTGAACAACGCCTCCGCCTCGTTCCTCATCAGCCCCATGCACCTCACCGGCCAGTACCCGTAGCAGCGCTTGAGCGTCCCTAGCGCCTGCTCAACAGGCGCCCGAACCTTCGACAGCAACCCGTTCCTCCGCCGCTGCCAATGCGGAAGACCCGACTGATGCTTGTGCCCCCGGTGCATGATCCGATCCTCCTACAAGGGGAGAGGACGCCGCGAACGCGGCGGGGAGAGGGTACTGCGGTCGGGGCGCAACGCGCCCCGTCATTCCCTACCCTCATCGTCATTCTTGCGAGGCAGGAATCCATTCGGCGCCCCAGCGCCACAGACGGGGCGCAGCCCCGTCTCCCCTGATCTCCCGGCGCCCCGTCATTCCCGCGAAAGCGGGAACCTACCCCCTGCGCCCCCCTCCCTCCAACCGTCCCCAATATGACAGCGCCCTCTTGCAATTCGCGCCGCCTAAGCGTATAGTCATATCAATGACACAACGCAACGCCGTCATTATTGACCGTCATTCCTGCGTAGGCCGGAATCCATTCGGGCGCCCCAGCGCCCACGACGGGGCGCAAGCCCCGAATTCCCCCTCTCCCTATAGAGACCTTTGCATAACCTTCCGCAATCGCGCACAATGACCGCAACCCGCAACCGCGAGGAGACTGCTATGCATCTCGAAGCCAGCGACCCCTCCTTCATCGACGCCTTCCTCCCTTTCAACGCAGGCCGCAACGACAGACTCGACCGCATCGACCGCCTCATCGATTGGCCCAAAGTCGCAGCCCTACTCGACGATGTCCACGCCGCGCCCGAAGGACGGCCCGCCTACCGCCCGATCACGATGGTCAAGATCATCGTCCTCCAGCAGTGGTACGACTCCTCCGACGTCGGCATGGAGGAGGCGCTCCAAGACCGGCTGTCGTTCCGGCGCTTCGCGGAGCTCAGGCTGACGGACGCGGTTCCGGACCACTCGACGATCAGCCGGTTTCGGAAGAAGATCACGGAGCGGGGGCTCGCGCGGGCGCTGTTCGCGGAAGTGAACCGGCAGTTGGAGGCGAAGGGCATGCTGGTGAAGAGGGGAACGCTGATCGACGCGACGATCATTGAGGCGCAGGCGCGGCGCCCGCATTCGGAGGCTGGAGCGCGGAGCGGAACGGACCCCGACGCCGCGTGGACGAAGAAGGGGAAGAAGTCGCATTTCGGCTACAAAATGCACATCGGCATGGACGCGGGCTCAGGGTTGGTGCGCGGGGTTGAGTTCACGCCTGCGAACGTAGCGGACACGGATGTTGCGGACGCGCTGATCATGGGGGACGAAGAGGCGGTGTACGCGGACAAGGCGTATGAGTCGAAGGAGCGTCGTGAGCGTCTGCGGGCGCAGGGCGTGAAGGATCGGATCATGCATCGGGGGCATAAGCATCAGACGGAGCTGCCGCATTGGCAGCGGCGGCGGAACGGGCTGCTGTCGAAGGTTCGGGCGCCGGTGGAGCAGGTGTTTGGGACGCTGAAGCGCAGCTATGGGTACTGGCGGGTTCGGTACATGGGGCTAATGAGGAACGAGGCGGAGGCGTTGTTCAAGGCGCTGGCGTACAACCTGCGGCGCGCGGACGGGTTGAGAGAGGGTTGCGCTGTGCATGGGTAGGGGCGTATTGCGCCCGTTGGGGGTACGAGGCCCTGCGAAGCCCCTAAATTGGGGGCGAGCAGGGGAGGTGGAGGCCGTTATCGGGGGATTTGGGCGGTTGAATGGCTGATTCCGGGGGCGCGGAACTGCCGATCGCGCTGATGCGAGGGTTATGCAAAGGACTCCTATAAGGGGAGAGGACGCCGCGAACGCGGCGGGAGAGGGTACTGCGGACGGGGCGCGTAGAGCGCCCCGTCATTCCCCACCCTCACCGTCATTCCCGCGAAGGCGGGAACCCCGCCCCCGCAACCCATAACGAAAGGAGGACGCCATGCCCCCAGAGCCCCACATCCCCCTCGCCCGCTACCGCGACGACCCCGTAGCATTCGTCCGCGACGTCCTCCCAGACTCCGGCGAGCCCTACGAAAAGCAGCGCGAGACGCTCGAACTCCTCGCCCAGGAGCGCAAGACCTCCGTCGTCGGCTGCTACGCCTCCGGCAAGGATTGGACCGCCGCCCGCGCCATCCTCTGGTGGCTCGAAACCCGCGCCCACGCCAAAGTCGTCGTCACCGGCCCGACGCAGCGCCAGATCGAGGAGATCGTCTGGCGCGAAATGCGGATCGCTTACAAGTCGGCAAGCGTCCCCCTCTCCGGCAAGATGCTCCGCAACCGCTACGAGATCGACGACGACCGCTTCGCCATCGGCTTCTCGACCAACAGGCCAGAGAACCTGCAGGGCTTTCACTCGCCCAATATGATGGTCGTCGTCACCGAGGCGCACGGGATGAAGCCGGCCTTCGAGGAAGCGCTCAAGCGCCTCAACCCCTCCAAAGTGCTGCTGGTCGGCAACGCGCTCTCCACGAGCGGCGAGTTCTACGAGTCGCACCGCGCCCTCCGCAGCCGCTATAAGCGCGTCAAGATCTCCGCCTACGACACGCCCGCCTTCACGGGCGAGCCCATCGAAATCTACGGGCTGATGAACGAGGAGGACATCGCCGACCGCGAGGCGGACACGGGGCGCGACCATCCGCTGTTTATGGCGGGCGTGCTCGCGGAGTTCCCCGACGCGCAGGACGATTCGCTCACGGGGCGCAAGGCGGTGGACGCGGCGATGGCGGACGACGCCCCTAGCGGCGAGGGCGCGCCTACGGCGGAGGATGACGAGCGCCAGCCGGTCTACATCGGCGTTGACGTGGCGCGGTTCGGCTACGACAAGTCGGCGCTGATCGCAAGGCGCGGGCAGCGCGTCATCGCGATGAAGGCGTTCGTCGGCATGGACACGATGCGGCTGTCGTGGGAGGCGAGCACAATGGCGCGCGAGTTGGGCGCGGAGGCGGTGTTCGTCGACGAGACGGGCGTCGGCGGGGGCGTCGTGGACAGGCTGCGCGAACTCGGCGCGCCCGTCTACGGCGTGCAGTTCGGCGGTCGGGCTCCGCATCCGGTGCAGTTCGGCAACCTGCGCTCCGAGATCTTCTGGGAGTTGCGGCGTCTGCTGGAGGAGCGCCTCATCGCCTTGCCGAACGACGACGCGTTGGCCGGCCAGTTGCTGACGCTGCGCTACGACGTGTCGAGTTCCGGGCAAGTGAAGTTGGAGAGCAAGAAGGCGATGCGGACGAAGGGCCTTCCCTCGCCCGACCTCGCGGACGCGCTCGCCATGGCGTTTATGCGCCCGCCGTCGTTGCAAATCTGGACGGGCAACGAGCCCTTCCTCCGCGCCGCGCGCAACGGCGTGGCCGTGAACGGCGTAGGCGTCCCGGTCCCCCAGCGCCCCGCCCCCAACGGCGCGGAGCGCAACGGCGCCGCAGGCGATGGGCATGCGTCGGACGGCGCCGGATATGGCGCGGACGGCAATGGCGGCGCCCCATAACCGTCATTCCCGCGTAGGCGGGAATCCCGCCCCCAACGGCGCCGCAGGCGATGGCGATGGCGGCGCCCCCCATGACCGTCATTCCGGCGTAGGCCGGAATCCAGAAGGCGCGGGCGCCTCGCCCGCGCCCGCGGACCCTGCCGACGTCCCCCTCGACAGGTTCTTCATCCGCTTCTAGGCGATGGGGATGCGATGGATACGAGATTCCCGCCTACGCGGGAATGACGGTAAAGGGGCGGGAATGACGGTAAAGGGGGCGGGAATGACGGAGAAGGGGGTAGGTTCCCGCTTTCGCGGGAATGACGCGGCGCCTGGGGGACGAGGGAGACGGGGCTAGCGCCCCGTCTATGGCGCTGTCGCGCCGAATGGATTCCTGCCTACGCAGGAATGACGGTAAAGGGGTGGGAATGACTGAGAAGGGGCGGGCGCGACGATAAGGGAGGGCGGAATGGACAGCGAGCGTCGGCGATACGCCCGGACGGGGCGCGCAGCGCCCGTCTCCCTATTCTCCCCGGGGCCCTCGTCATTCCCGCGAAAGCGGGAACCTACCGGAGACCGTCCACCCGCGAAAGCGGGAATCTACCCCACCAGCACTCACAGACGCTGCCCGCCCCGTCTCCTTATTCCCCGGGGCCACGTCATTCCCGCGAAAGCGGGAACCTACCCCATCGCGCCAACGGATACGGGATTCCCGCCTACGCGGGAATGACGGCAAGGGGAGGCGGCGCTGCCCTTCGGCGGGGAGGGGAGGGGGCGCTAGCGCGCGATGGCGAGGTCGAGCGCGGGCGGCTCGTCGGCCTCGGCGTAGAGCCAATCGCTCATGCGCTCGTACCACGATTCGCCCTGCGGGAGCGTCCCGATGGCGGAGCGCACGCGATACCACTCGGGGTTCTCGACGCACGGAGGCTCGACGTTGTCGTACAGCAAGGCGCGAGCCGCGTCCAGAATGCGGCGGCGCACCTGAATGATCATCGCGTCGGAGCGTCCGAGATGCTCGGACGAGCGGTTCTGCACGGCGCCCATGCTCTCCGTCACCGCCTGGTCTTGCAAAAAGACGGTGGCGATGCCCGTGAAGTTGACCTCGCGCTGCGCCTCGCGGTCTATGAGGTAATCGTTGGCGCGGTTGGCGCGGGGGCGGAAGCGTCCGAGCGGGCCCGCCGCGTCCGGGAGCAGTTCGCCCGCCGGATGCGTTCCGGGGCCGAAGCCGAACATCGCGGTGGACTCCGTGAGGGGCGAGGTTGGCCGCCAGGCGACCGTCCACACCATTGTGTGCGCGTCGTCCATCGGCACCCACACGTGGCCCGGCACCGTGCCGTCCGGGTTGGCGGGGAAGAAGGTGAATATGGGAAAGAGGAACTGCGTGACGCGCCAGTAGGCGAGGCCGGGCCGCTCCTCGCGGTTGGCCCCGTAGACGACGCCGTACTTCGTGGGGATGACGTCGAGCGTGGGATGCTTGTCGTCGTGCCAAACGCCGACGGAGGGCGGGTCGTCCGGGTTGAGGCGCCCGTGCAAAAAGAAGAGGTGGCTGGTGTCTATGTCGCCCTCCAGCCCTTGCATCCAGTTGCACTCGCGCTGCGCCAGCGCGAACTTCCGCTGATCCTCGGGGACGAGCGCCCACTCGAACTGCGGGAGGCCGGGCGGGCCGCCTTCGCCGAGGTAGGCCCAGACGACTCCGCCGTGAACCGCGCCCCGGTAGGCGCCGGCGCGGATCTTGTCATTGAAGGCGCTCTCGCCCGGCTCGTTGGGCATATCCACGCACTGCCCGGAGACGTCGAACTTCCAGCCGTGGTACACGCAGCGCAAGCCGGCCTTCTCGTTGCGCCCGAAGAAGAGCGAGACGCCCCGGTGCGGGCAGGCTTCCGCGAACACGCCGACGTCGCCGTTGGAGTCGCGGAAGAGCACGAGGTCTTCCCCCAGCAGCCGGAAACGCTGCGGCGGAGCGTCGGGCTCGCCGAGTTCCTCGACGGGCATCACCGGAAGCCAGTAGCGGCGCATCAGGCTTCCCATCGGCGTTCCCTTGCCCACCTGGGTCAGCATTTCGTTGTCCGACGCGCTCAACATAGCGGAGCCTCCGGCTGCGGTCTTGGCCTGCGGAGCGATATGCGCTATAGTATCAGCATAGTCGGCGTCTACGCGCCCTCGCGTCGCTGCCGGAAAGGATGTCTTCTCAATGTCCATCGCCACGATGCCCGAATTGCGGACGGCCTACCGCGAGCCCAAACCCCTCGCCCATCAGAAAGTGCTCTCGCGCCTCGACGAGCACTGCCGGAACTTCATCGCCATCTCGCCGTTTTGCGTCCTGACGTCGGTCGGGGCGGACGGCATGATGGACACCTCGCCGCGCGGCGACCCCGCCGGATTCGTCGTCGCGCCCGACGAGCGCACGCTGCTCCTCCCCGACCGGCCCGGCAACAACCAGGTCGACACGCTGCAGAACGTCATCGGCAACCCGGAGGTCGGCCTCCTCTTCTTCGTGCCGGGGATGAACGAGACGCTGCGCGTGAGCGGGACGGCGGAGATCGTCACCGACCCGGAGACGCTCGCGCCGCTGTCGGTCAAAGGCAAACTTCCCCCCTCTTGCTTGCGCGTGACCGTGAAGGAAGCCTTTCTGCACTGCGGAAGGGCGTTCATCCGCTCGAGGCTATGGGATCCGGCGGCGCAGATCGACCGCTCCACGTACCCAACCTACGGCCAGGTGGTCTCCGATCAAGTGAAAGTGATGAGCGCGGAGGAGATAGACGCGACGGAGGAAGGGGCGAACCAGGTCGATCAGTTGTGGTAGGGGCGCGGGAGGATGGGGATGAGCGCAGCGACCGACAGAGAACGCGGGCTGATGGCGGGGATCGCCGCAGGCAATCTGCTCGGCATCACCGTGGAGGGCAGGTCGCGGTCGGCGGTGCGGAACGCTTTTCCCAACGGCTTGCGCGACATCCCCGCCCGACCGGGTTACCCGGACGATGACGACCTGGCGCAATCGATCATCATTGCGGAGGCGGCGGAGGCCGGGCCGCTGAACGTGGACGACCTGGGGCGCCGCTTCTGGGAATGGGGAGAGCGCAACGGCCTCGGCATGGGAGCGCTTACGGCGGACGTCCTTACGCTTTACGGCGGAGACAGCCCCCGACGCCTTCTCTGGGGCGCGAAAGCGGACGCGCGTCAGCCTACGGGCATGGCGATTGAGGACGCTTCGCGGACGGCATGGGACGGGGGGCGAGCGGGGAACGGCGCGCTGATGCGCTGCGCTCCCATTGCCATCCGGTGGCGGGACGACGCGGCGGCGATCGGACGCAACAGCGTTATCAGCGCGGTTCCCACGCATTGGGACCCGCGGTGCGGGTGGTCGTGCGTCGCGCTGAATATCGCAACCGCCGCCGCCCTGCGCGGCGAGACGGTCTCCGCAGACGCGCTCATCGCGGCGTCGGAGGATGCGGTCGGCGCGTCGTTGTCCGAACTCTCGCGCTATCCCTACGCTGCGGCAATGCCGGACGTCGCGCGGGATGCGATAGCGACCGCCGCCCGCGCCGAGATCAGCGACATTAAGTTCGATAACCGCGCCAATATGGGCTTTACGCTCCTAACGCTGCAGTCCGCGCTGATCTCCTTATGGCGCGCCCCGGATTTCGAGCAGGGTCTCCGCGCCGTCGTCGAGGCGGGCGGCGACACGGACACCAACGGGGCGGCGGCGGGCGCGATTCTCGGCGCGAGGTTCGGACTCGACGCTATCCCGCAGCGCTGGCGCGACCGGATCGCCGAACTGCGCGACGGGCGCGCGCCTATGGAGGAGTACGCGGACCGCCTGGCGGCGGCGCGAAAAGCCTAAAATTCGCGCGGCGTCCTCTCCCCTTATAGGGAGAGGGGGATTCGGCGCTATCGCGCCGATGGATTCCGGCCTACGCCGGAATGACGGTAAGGGTGGGGAATGACGGTCGTGGGGCGGGAATGACGGTGTGGGGCGCGTGCGCCTCCCGACCGCAGTACCCTCTCCCGCCGCGTTCGCGGCGTCCTCTCCCCTTGTAGGGAGAGGGGGGAAGCGGCGCTTGCGCGCCGCAAGCGGGGGCGGGATTCCCGCCTACGCGGGAATGACGGTCATAGGGGCGGGAATACGGTCGTGGGGTGGGAATGACGGACTGGGGCGCGTGCGCCTCCCGACCGCAGTACCCTCTCCTCGCCGCGTTCGCGGCGTCCTCTCCCCTTATAGGGAGAGGGGGATGCCGGCGCTTGCGCGCCGCAAGCGGGGGCGAGATTCCCGCCTACGCGGGAATGACGGTCATGGGGGCGGGAATACGGTCGTGGGGCGGGAATGACGGCGGCGCGAAAAGCCTAGAATCCGCGCAGTACCCTCTCCCGCCGCTTCGCGGCGTCCTCTCCCCTTATAGGGAGAGGGGGAATTGGGCGCTTGCGCGCCTCTGGATTCCGGCCTACGCCGGAATGACGGTATGTTATGCAAAGGTCTCTCTAGGGAGAGGGCGGATAAGAATCAGGAGGCTTGGCGATGGCGATCAATCCCTATACGCTGCCGGCGGACCAGCAGGGCTGGCGCGGCGAGACGATCCCGGGCGCGCACAAGCGCAAGTGGTACACGCTCGTCGAAAACGACAAGTGCCTCGTGACCGCCTTGCTGCTGATACCCGGCGAGGTCGGCATCCGCCATTCGCACGAGTCCGGCGAACTCTCCATCCACTTCTCGGACGAGATGCGCCCGGAGGTGACGTGGAATCCGCCGGGCGAGGTGCACGGGGGCGTTCCCGGGCCCGCGAATCCGGTCGCGGCGGCGGTCGAGGGGCTCATCGACGAAGAGGCGGTCAAGGCGTCGGGAAACCCGGAGTTCGCGCGGTTCATCGCAGGCGTCTTGGAGGCGCACGTCAAGCGCGTGGACGAGATCGTGGAGCGGCGGACGCGCCCCGCTCCCGCGCCCCGGGTGATCGTGGACGTGCTCTTCCCCCCGTTCAAAACGACCATCGTCGACCCCGGCGTCGCGGACGGCAAGACAGTCACGGGGCAGTGGTACGACTGACCCGCCGATAGGCGCGGCGGGGCAGGGTAGGGCGCCGCGGCGCGGGGCAGGGTAGGGCGCTTGCGCGTAGGCGGGAATCCCGCCCCCATTGAGGCGCGCAAAGCGCCGCATTCCCCCTCTCCCTAGAAGGGGAGAGGACGCCGCGAACGCGGCGGGAGAGGGCGCTGCGGTCGGGCAGGGGTGCTGCGTGGACGGCGAGAGCGAAGGCTACGCAAAAACTGCTACGAAAACGAGGGACGGCGAGATGCAATTCACCAAGTTGCAGGGCGCAGGCAACGATTACCTGTACGTCGACGGCCTGCGCGAACGGCGCGACTGGCCCGACCTCGCCCGCAAGATGTCCGACCGCCATTTCGGAGTCGGCGCCGACGGCCTGATCGTCGTCGCCCCCTCGTCCGTCGCCGACGCGCGGATGCAAATGTTCAACGCCGACGGCTCCGAAGGCGAAATGTGCGGCAACGGCATCCGCTGCTTCGCCAAGTTCGTCTTGGAGCGCGGCCTTGTCGAAGCCGACCCGGCGCGGATTCGCGTCGAGACGGGCGCCGGCGTCCTCGCGGTCGAGCCCCGATGGGAAGGCGCCCGCGTAACCGGCGCCCGCGTCAGCATGGGCGAGCCCGTTCTCCGCGCCGCCGACGTGCCCGTCGACCCCGCCGCGCTCGGCCCCAGCGACTACGCCGCGCTCGACGACTCGCTCGCCGCCGCGCTCGGCGTCCGCCCGGACGAACTCGCGTTCGACGCCCCGCTCGCGGTCGACGGCGCCGCCTTCGCGCTCACGGCGGTCTCGATGGGCAACCCCCACGTAACGGCGTTCGTCGCCGAACCCGTCGCGGACGTTCCGCTCGACCGCCTCGGCCCGCTCGTGGAGCGTCACGCGGCCTTCCCGCGCCGCGTCAATTTCCATATCGTCAACGTCGAGGCGCGCGACCGCATCGTCTCCCGCACGTGGGAGCGCGGCTCCGGCCTCACGCTCGCCTGCGGCACCGGCGCCAGCGCGATGGTCGTCGCGGCGCGTCTGCATGGCCTCGTAGGCGACGAGGCGCGCGTCGAGGTTCCCGGCGGCGCGCTCACGATCTCCTGGCCCGGCGGCGGCCCCGTCTCTATGGAAGGCGACGCGGTGGAGGTCTTCTCCGGCGAATGGCCGGAGTAGGGAGGCGCGCCCAAAGCGCTGTTACGATGGCGGCGGCAGCCTCTGCAAGGAGAAAAGGAGAGGAGCGATGCGCGTCTACCTCGCCAACGTCGGCTCCAACGCGAGCCACGGCTTCGCCAGCCCGCTCTTCGAAGACGGGTCGTTCGAGTTCATCCCCATCCCGGAGAGAATCCCGGAGGTCGGCGGCGCCGCCGGCGCGTCGGCGCGCCTCGTCCGCTACGCCGACTTGCGCTCGCACTACTACCCGGACGGCGACTTGCTCCGCTACATCCCGCGCCGTCTCCGCGACGCGCCCTGCCACAACGACCCCGAATTCGAGACGCTCACCTACGGCGACGGCGGCGACAACGGGCGCTCGTCCGCGCTGACGACGCTGCGCCCCGGCGACGCCTTGCTCTTCCTCGCGCGGCTGGAGCGCTGGGACGACGGCAAGCGGACGCGCCAATTCGGGTTCCACCTGATCGGCGGGCTCTCGGCGGACTACGCCGAATTCATCACGCCGCAATCGGACAAGCGCGAGAGATTCGCCAAGAACGCCAACGCCATCAGAGGCGACGAGCGATTCCTCGGCGTCGCCGGGTCGAGCCGCTCGCGCAGGTTCCGCAAGGCGGTTCCGATCACGCGAGACGTCTGCGACGAGGTCTTCAGGGCGGCCGACGGCGCCCCGTGGCGGTGGGGCGGCGGCAAGTCCGACCTGCAGGTCATCGGCTCCTACACGCGCTCTTGCCGCCCAACGCTGGACGCGAGCGTCCCCGAACAGGAGCGCCGCATAGCCGCCTTGCGCGACTGGATAGCGGAGCGCTCCGGCGCCGCCGACGCCATCCTGCTGGCGCCCGCGTAACAGAGGAGGTTCTACGTCCGCTATAATCCCTTGCTGCGCCCCCAGCATGCGGCGTGGATACGCAACCGGAGGTTGGGAATGACGACGCTATTCTCCTACATCGTTCGCTACGACGACGGATTCGCGCCAAACCCGTTCATGGGCTTCTGCACGCTTGCCTGCTGCAAGCCTGCGATACGCCGCAAGGCCAAGAAGAACGACTACGTCGTAGGGCTTGGCCCCAGGGGGCGCGGCAACCTCCTCGTCTACGCCATGCGGGTGACCGAGGAACCGATGACGTTCGAGGAGTACTGGCAAGACCCGCGCTTCTCCGTCAAACGCCCCGACATGAGCGCAGGCGGAGAGAAAGCGTTGGGCGACAACATCTACCACTGGGACGGAAACAAGTGGGTTCAGGCGTGGTCGCAACACAACCCTAACCGGGTCACGGACCCGGGGCACCTGCGGACTGACATCGGCGGAGTGCAGGCGCTGATAAGCGAGGACTTCACCTACTGGGGCGCCGACGGCCCGCCGCTTCCCCCGGCCTTGACTGGCTTGATCACCGGGCGGGGACACAAGAGCACGGCCAACGACGGCCTCATCCCCGAATTCGAGAGGTGGTTCAACGGACGGAAGGAACGCGGCCGCGTGGGCATGCCGACGAATCCGTTGCCGTCTCCCGCCGGCAACGGCAAAGGCAAACGGCCCAAGGGCTGCTAGCGCGCCAAGCGGGGTAGGGGCGGGCTTGCGACGGGGCGCAAGCCCCGTCTCCCCTAGTCCCCCACAGGCCACGTCATTCCCGCGAAAGCGGGAACCTACCTATGGCGAGGCTGGGACGGCGCGGATTTCAGCGTCCGCTCGCGCTTGGGCGGCGACGAGGTCGAACTGCGACTGCAGGTTCAGCCAGAACTGGGGCTCGACGCCGAACCAGCGTCCGAAGCGCAAAGCGGAGTCGGCGGACACGGAGCGCTTGCCCGCGATGATCCGGCTAACGCGGTTCGCGGGGACTCCGATTTGGCGGGCGAACGCCGTCGGCGTTACGCCGAACTCCTCGAGTTCGTCCGCCAGGATTTCCCCGGGATGCACTGCGCGGGCGAGAATGGCCATCGGTTCTCCTTCCTAGCGGTAGTCTACAAGCAAGATGGCCGCCTTCATCGAGTGGTTCAAAGGGCGGAAGGAACACGAACACGGTCGAGTAGGCATGCCGAAGGGCGAGCGCAAGCGGCGTAAGGGTTGCTAGGCGCGGCAAGAGCGGGTAGGGGCGCCCGCCGTCGCCGCAAAGAGAAACGCCCCCTTGCGGGGGCGTCGGCCCAGCGGCGTCAACCACTGGGGTGGTGAAGCCATCATAGCGCAAGCCGCTTGCGTCTGTCAAGCGCTTATGGAGAGGGCGCCCTTGAATGCTCACCAATACAGCGGGTTGTCCTTCAAGTTCTGCAACTGATGGCGCTCGATGAAGCCGACGGACGTTTCGGGTTTGCCGTCGGGCGTCGTGCAGCCGAAGCCGTCGACGTTCTCAGTCAGCCCTTCGTCGGGGAAGATCTGCTGGCTCACCATAATGTTGGCGATCCAATTCAGTTTGCCCGCCTTCCACAAGCGCTGATAATTGATTCCGCCGCCTATCTCCACGTCTGGGCCGACGATCTCCGCCCCGTTGCCGGTTGATTCGAACGAATCCACGGGCACGGAATGCTCGAATCCCGCAGGCCATTCGAAAGGATGGGCGAGATTGCCTACGTGATGGAGCAACTCATGCATTGCGCCTCCGAGATAGTAGTCCACGCAGCGGTCGGTCACTACTTCGGCCCCGACGAGAAAATGCGTATAGTACAAGATGTTCAGCGCGATCCCCGGCCCGGGGCTGCTCCATCCTCCGGGCTCGGTGAACAGCACGACGGCCTCGTCGGCTGAGCAGTAGCGTTCGCAAAACAGGTCATAGAATAATGTCCTTTCGACGTAATGTGGATCGTCCAAATGCTCCATCCTATGTATCGAACTAATCTCCAAATTTATCCCGTAGTACGAGGCTATTTCCTCCCATCGGCGCATGCTGGGCAGGAACTCGTCGTTTGTTCGCAGCGTCGCGTTCACGACCTTGAGGCGCAGTTTATCGTCCTCGTCGTTGCGCGTCTTCACGACGAGGACCGTGTACCGAGGAGCCTGATTGCTCAATGCCAATACTTCGAATCGCCATTCGCCTGGGATCGCCGCATCGCGATGAGAGTACCTAAGATCGGAGATGTTTTCCGTCATCGCAAGAGTAAAAAGCCCTTGTTCCCTAATAGCGACCGAAGGCTCGCGCTCCGCCTCCTCGAGTTTCCTCGACGCCGCCAAACTCAAGGCGTTGAGTTCGGTGAGTTTTCTCCAATGATCGGCGTTTAACGCCTCGAATTTGGGATACCCGTCAGGGTGCAGGGCCCCTGCATCTCTCAGCAAGAATCTCCTCGCAACGTTGAGCGACGATAGTTCCTGACGCAATGCATCCAACGCCTTATCCAATCGAACGTGCTCCTTCCCGTTTGGGTCAGTCAGGTTGAATAGTTGTCTGTTCTCCATTGCAAGTTGGAACGATCGAGCGCCGTCAGGGATTATGAATGATCCGGAATACCGCTTTAGCGTTTGCAAAAAGATCGCTGCCTCCTTGCTATCGTCAAAACAACCAGGACTTCCTGGTAAAATATCAGGCGTGTAACTCTCTCCGCATGCCTCTTTATGCCTATCTAGGCAACTTTGGGACGGGATTAGGTCATTGCTTTCTCTTTCGACGGTATACGATCCTTCCTCAAGGCATAACACCTCTAATGGTGCACCGTTATAGCCTATGCTAACGAAGCCATCCGGTTGCCCTTCCATGAGTTCAAGGTGCGGGTAACTCTCCAGCAGCGTGTCCAATTCATGCCAATTGTCTCCGCCGAACCAATTATCTCCGCCGAAACTGACATACACCCCTTCTTCCTCAGTCATAGGCACGTCGTAGCGCAAGACTTGCCCATCGTCCAGCGACGCCGATGGATACGTTATCGCAAACCACGGCGTTGGCGTTGGGCGCGGAGTTGGGGTAGGCGTAGGCGTTGCGCTAGGCGTTGGCGGGAGTGTCGGCGTGGGCGTAGGGGTCGGCATGAGCGTCGCCGTAGGAGTAGGCGTCGCGGTGGGAGTGGCCGTTAGGGTAGGGGTGGGCGTGAGCGTAGGCGTTGGGGTAGGGGTAGGCACGAGCGTCGCCGTGGGGGCGAGCGTGGGCATCGCGGTGGGAGTGGCCGTTGGCCCAAGCGCGAGCGTTGGGGTAGGGGGCGGCGTAGGCGCGGGGTCGGAGGCGCACGCGCCCGCCGCGCTTGCGAGAAGCAGCGCGAGCGCGCCAATCCGGCGAGCCTCCCTTATCGCCGCGATGCCCAAACGCCCCCAACGTCACGCCCCCCGCGCGCGGCGGACGCGGGCGGCCAGCCTCTCGCGCAGGCGGGAGAGCGCGGGCGTCACGCCGTCCGGGGCGTAGAGCAGCACGAGAACGATCAGAACGCCAATGGCGAAGAATCTGACGTTGGGAAGCCCCAGCATGTCGAGGAAGCCGGACACGGGGTCGCCGATGAAGGCGGGCAGGCGGTCGAGGAGGTTCGGCAGGAACTGCGAGCCGCTCCATATCCCCCAAATGACGAGCGCGCCCGCGATGGGGCCGTGGAGCCGTCCGCTCCCCCCCGTGATGAGCATCGCCCAGATGATGAACGTGCCAAGCAGCGGCGTGAACGTCGCGGGCGAAATGGCGCGGATGTTGAACGCGAAGAGCGCCCCGCCCACCGCCATAATCACCGCGCCCAGCGTGAACGCCTGCAGTTTGAATTTGAATACGTGCTTGCCGCTCGCCTCGGCGGTGACTTCGTCCTCGCGGATCGCTTGCAGCACGCGGCCCCATGGCGAGCGCAGCAGAGTTCGGACGCCGCAGAACAGCGCGAGGAAGACCGCCGCGACGATGACGAGAAAGACGCGGTCGTAGTGCTGCGGCTCGACCACGCCCTCGAACACGGGCGGAATCGTGTACAGGCCGCGGCTGCCGTTGCTGAGCCATCGTTCGTTGAGAAAGACGAGGCGCGCGCTTTCGGCGATGCCGAGCGTCGCGATGGCGAGGTAGTCGCCCCGCAGGCGAATTGTGATGGCGCCGACGAAGAGCGCGACGACGCCGCCTGCGAGCGCCGCCGCCCCCAGCGCGACGAGGAACCACAGGTCGAGCGCCCCGACGACGGGAATGGCGTCCATTCTGCGGGCGAGGTCGCCGGAGAAGAGGTAGTCCTCGCCTTGCCCGGACAGGGGCGGGCGGATCGTGAGCAGGGCGGCGGCGTAGGCGCCGAGCGCGAAGAATCCCGCGACGCCGATGTTGAAGAGCCCCGTGTAGCCCCACTGGACGTTAAGGCCGAGCGCGAACACGGCGTAGATGCCCACGAGAACCGCGAAGCCGGTGAGGAACTCGATCATGTCAGTCCCTGCTTCCGAAGAGGCCGCGCGGCCTGAAGAGGAGCACGGCGACCATCACGGCGAACGCGATTGCGGGCTTGTAGGTGGGCGGGACGAAGGCGGTCGACGCCTCCATAGAGACGCCGATGAGGAGCGCGCCCGCGAACGCGCCGTAGGGATTGCCGATGCCCCCGACGATGACGGCGGCGAAAAGCGGAACGAGCATCTGAAAGCCGAGCGAAGGCGTCACTTGCGACGTGGCGTTGAAAACGACGAGAAGAATCCCCGCCGCGCCCGCGAGCGCTCCGGCGATCATCCACGCCCACAGCAGCACGCGGTCCGTGTCGATGCCGCTGGCGCGGGCGAGGTCGGGATTGTCGGACGTGGCGCGCATCGCCTTGCCGTATTTCGAGCGCGTGAGCAGCAGGTGCAGCGCGGCGGCGAGCGCGAGGGCGGCGGCCCCGACGAAGAGGTGGTTCGGCGCGACGCTGACGTCGCCCGGCAGGGAGTAGTGCGTGCGGGACTCGTTGGGGAAGTACCGCACCTGCGTGTCCCAAATCATCTGAATGAAGCCGCGAACGGCGATGGCCGCGCCAAGCGAGGCGATGGAGAGCGTCACGATGTTGGCTTTTCGGGCGCGGAGCCGGCGGAACACGAGCAGTTCCAGGCCGGCGGCGAGGCCGGCGGCGGCGGCCATGCCCGCGGGTATGGCGATGAGCAGCGGAAAGCCGAAGGTGAACGGGCCTAGTCCGGCGCGCTCCGGCAAAACGCTCGTAAGGAGAAAGAAGGCGGCGTAGGCGCCGAGCGTCATCATATCGCCCTGCGCGAGGTTGGCGAAGCGGAGCAGCCCGTAGATGAGCGTGATGCCGGTTGCGCCGAGCGCGAGAACGCCGCCGAGGAAGAGGCCGTTGACGGAGAGGTTGACGTTGGCGAGCGCGAACGCGACGAACCCCAGCGCGAGGACGGCCTGCGCCGCGCCCGACGCCCGCGCGAGCGTCCGGCTCTCGATGCGGCGCTGGGACGTCAATCGCATTGCGTCTCCGCTCCTTCCTCGCGCCGAATTCGCCCGCCCGCATGCGGGCCTTCCGTCGGCGCAAGCATAGCGCCCGCGCCCCATCCGCGCCCGCCCCGCGTTCGTGCTAGCATTGCGCCTATGACCAGCGCGACGCAAACCGCAGACGTCGTCATCGTGGGCGCGGGCAACGCCGCCCTGTGCGCCGCCCTCGCCGCCCGCGAGGCCGGCAAGTCCGTCGCCGTCCTCGAAAAAGCCCCGGAGCCGATGCGCGGCGGCAACACCTACTTCACCGGCGGCGCCGTCAGATTCGCCTACAACGGCCTCGACGACGTCCGCCAACTCGTCCCCGACCTCTCCCAAGCCGAACTCGACGTAATGGAGGTCGGCTCCTACTCGGAGGCCAAGTACTTCGACGACCTAATGCGCGTCACCGAGGGCCTGTCCGACCAGGAGATGGCCAACGCGCTCGTCCGCCAATCGTTCCCCACGATGCAATGGATGTACGCGCAAGGCGTCCGGTTCGTCCCGTCGTGGACGCACCAGGCGTTCAAGGTGGACGGCAAGTTCCGCTTCTGGGGCGGCCTCTGCCTGCAAGCCGTCGGCGGCGGCAAGGGCCTCTCCGATCAACTCTTCGAGATCGCCATCGAGCGCGGCGTGGACATACGCTACGAGCACGCCGCGATGCGCCTCGAGCAAGACGACGCCGGGCGCGTCTGCGGCGTGACGGCGCGGACGCCGGACGGGCGCCGGACGCTCGAGGGCGGGGCGGTCGTCCTCGCGTGCGGCGGCTTCGAGGCCAACCCGGAGATGCGCGCCCGCTACCTCGGCCCCGGATGGGAACTCGCCAAAGTGCGCGGCGTCCGCTACAACACCGGCGACGGCCACCACATGGCCTTTGAGGTCGGCGCGCAGGCGTTCGGCCACTACAGCGGCTGCCACGCCGTCGCCTGGGACCTCAACGCGCCCCCGTTCGGCAACCGCGCCGTGACCGACCTCTATCAGAAGCACTCCTATCCCTTCGGCCTCATCGTCAACGTCAACGGCGAGCGCTTCGTGGACGAAGGCGCCGACTTCCGCAACTACACCTACGCCAAGTACGGCAAGCAGATCCTCTTCCAGCCCGAGCGCGCCGCCTTCCAAATCTTCGACCAGAAAACGCTCCACCTCCTCCGCGACGAGTACCGCATTCCGCAAGTGACGAAGGGCGAGGCCGACACGCTGGAGGAACTCGCCGAGCAACTCGGCGTCGACCCCGCCGGACTCGCCCGCACCGTCGCGGAGTACAACGCCGCCTGCCAACCTGGGGAGTACAACCCGACCGCGCTCGACGGCGTGCATACGGAGAACGTCCAGCCGCCCAAAACGAACTGGGCGCTCCCGCTCGACGCGCCCCCTTACGAGGGCTACGCCGTAACCTGCGGCGTCACCTTCACCTTCGGCGGACTCCGCATCGACCGGCGCGCCCAGGTTCTCGACACGTCGGACAACCCCATCCCCGGCCTCTACGCGGCGGGCGAGATCGTCGGCGGGCTCTTCTACCACAACTACGCGGGCGGCGCGGGGCTAATGCAAGGCTCCGTCTTCGGCAAAATCGCCGGCGCCTCCGCCGCGCAGGACGCGGCGGGGTAGGGGGGGATAGGGTGCGAAAATGCCGCTTATCCGCCCTGTGCATGCGCTAGTCTCACGCGACGCGGACAAGGCAGGGCTACGCCGCCTGCTACAATAACGCCGACGGAGGTGGACGATGGCGAAAGCGCAAGGCTCCGCGACGATGGACGCGCCGCGCAGGGCGACCCTTGACGCGAGCATGGAGCATCCCGCGCTCACTCCGCTGACGCGGCGGCTCGCCGCCGAGTTGTGGGAGATCGTCCGCGCAAAGGCGGAAGAGGAAGGCTTGCCGATAGAGGAAGCGCGGCTTCAGGGGAACACGGACGTCGAAGGCGCGGACGAGGCGTACATCGCCGTGCTCTGCGCCGCGCCCGCCGAGCGGACGTTCGCCTTCGAGGACGACTTCAACGGCGACCGCAGGCGGTGGCTCGCCGGACTGGACGCGAAAAGCCGGGCGGCGGCGATGGCCATCGGCTTAGACGTCAACTGGGACCAGACCTTGTTCCCGGTCTTCCTCAACGACCTGTAGCCGTCGATGCCGCTCGACCCTGATCTGTTTCTCGTCCAAGCGCGGCGTCTGGCGCGGACAGCGGAGAACGAGGCGGATTACCGCTCCGCGATCAGCCGCGCCTACTACGCCTGCCATCTCACGGCGCGCGACGCGCTGTTCGGCGTTGACGCGGGCGGCGGCGGAAGGCCGTCCCACTGGGCGGTCATCAACTCCGTCGCCAGAGCCGAGGAGAACGCTGCGGACAGGCTGCGGAGGCTGAAGCGGGTGCGCGAGGTCGCCGACTACGTCACGGATTCGTCGCATCCCGAAGTTCAGGGCGTGTTCGCCAACGGCCGCGCCTCCGACTGGGCGAGCCTCGCCGGCAGGGCGTTGGCCGTCGCGCACCGGCTCATTCCGCGTTTGCGGGCCCTGCAGCCGCAAGCGCGACGCTAGACCCGGGGCCTCGTCATTCCCGCGAAAGCGGGAACCTACTCCCTGGCCCCCCTAACCGTCATTCCCGCGTAGGCGGGAATCCCGCCCCATTGGTCGGCGCCCCAGTGCCCAGATCCCCCTCTCCCTAGAAGGGGAGAGGACGCCGCAAACGCGGCGGGAGAGGGTACTGCGGACGGGAGGCGCAACGCGCCCTACGCCCCGTCCGACCTCGCCGTCCCGTTCACGTCGCCCGCCCGACGCGACGGCGGAGGCTCATCGAACGCCTCCCCGGCCGCCTGCGCCGCCGCCATGCGCTCCAGCCAAGCGTCCCACTCCGCGTCACGAACGGCCCGCTCCGCCAAGCGGCCCTCGCGCATGCCCTCTTGCCGCCCTTCGCGCAGGATGCGCGCCTTCCGCTCGTCCAACTTCCGCGCCAACATCGTCGACAGCATCACGACCTCCGTTATCCCCAGCGACATCCCAGCAGAGGCCACCGAAACCGCAGCCTGCGCCATGAACGCCGCCAGCAGCAATTGTACCACGCCCTCGCTCGCGCCCTCTCCGAACAGCGTGTCCCAGCCGACGAGCGAGGAGCCCAGGCCCATCAGCAACAGGAAGAACGTGAAGTAGAGCCACCGCCACGGCTCGCCGACGCTCCAGATCGACTCTCTACGGTCGGCGCGTCCGCCCCGGTTCTCTATGAGCCTAGTCGTCGCTGCGGATTCATAGGCGTCTCGGTCGTTCGCGTTGTCGGGCGGCATTGGGATCTCCTTGCGCGTTCGGATTTGTGCGGCGCATGGCCGCAGTAAATCCAGTCTCACAAGGAAGAGCGCCATCGCGCAATCCCCATTTGTCGCACCTACCCCGCCCCCATTCGGCGCGCAAGCGCCGCATTCCCCCCTCTCCCTACAGAGACCTTTGCATAACCTTCCGCAATCGCGCACAATGACCGCAACCCGCAACCGCGAGGAGACTGCTATGCATCTCGAAGCCAGCGACCCCTCCTTCATCGACGCCTTCCTCCCTTTCAACGCAGGCCGCAACGACAGACTCGACCGCATCGACCGCCTCATCGATTGGCCCAAAGTCGCAGCCCTACTCGACGATGTCCACGCCGCGCCCGAAGGACGGCCCGCCTACCGCCCGATCACGATGGTCAAGATCATCGTCCTCCAGCAGTGGTACGACTCCTCCGACGTCGGCATGGAGGAGGCGCTCCAAGACCGGCTGTCGTTCCGCCGCTTCGCGGAGCTCACGCTGACGGACGCGGTTCCCGACCACTCGACGATCAGCCGGTTTCGGAAGAAGATCACGGAGCGGGGGCTGGCGCGGGCGCTGTTCGCGGAAGTGAATCGGCAGTTGGAGGCGAAGGGCATGCTGGTGAAGCGCGGAACGCTGATCGACGCGACGATCATCGAGGCGCAGGCGCGGCGCCCGCATTCGGAGGCTGGAGCGCGGAGCGGAACGGACCCCGACGCCGCGTGGACGAAGAAGGGGAAGAAGTCGCATTTCGGCTACAAGATGCACATAGGGATGGACGCGGGGTCAGGGCTGGTGCGCGGGGTTGAGTTCACGCCTGCGAACGTTGCGGACACGGATGTTGCGGACGCGCTGATCATGGGGGACGAAGAGGCGGTGTACGCGGACAAGGCGTATGAGTCGAAGGAGCGTCGTGAGCGTCTGCGGGCGCAGGGCGTGAAGGATCGGATCATGCATCGGGGGCATAAGCATCAGACGGAGCTGCCGCATTGGCAGCGGCGGCGGAACGGGCTGCTGTCGAAGGTTCGGGCGCCGGTGGAGCAGGTGTTTGGGACGCTGAAGCGCAGCTATGGGTACTGGCGGGTTCGGTACATGGGGCTAATGAGGAACGAGGCGGAGGCGTTGTTCAAGGCGCTGGCGTACAACCTGCGGCGCGCGGACGGGTTGAGAGAGGGTTGCGCTGTGCATGGGTAGGGGCGTATTGCGCCCGTTGGGGGTACGAGGCCCTGCGAAGCCCCTAAATTGGGGGCGAGCAGGGGAGGTGGAGGCCGTTATCGGGGGATTTGGGCGGTTGAATGGCTGATTCCGGGGGCGCGGAACTGCCGATCGCGCTGATGCGAGGGTTATGCAAAGGACTCCTACAAGGGGAGAGGACGACGCGAACGCGGGGGGAGAGGGTACTGCGGTCGGGGCGCAACGCGCCCCGTCATTCCCTCCCTTACCGTCATTCCGGCGTAGGCCGGAATCCATTCGGCGCGCAAGCGCCACGAGGGGGCGCAAGCCCCGTCTCCCCTGATCCCCCCGGAGCCACGTCATTCCCGCGAAAGCGGGAACCTACCCCTTGCCCCATCGCCCCCCATGACCGTCATTCCGGCGTAGGCCGGAATGTGGATCCACATTCGAAGCGCAGCGCCTGCTGTTCGCTCCAGAATACCTCAACGGGCGTCCGGTAGCCCAACACCGTGCGCGGCGTGTTGTTGCAACGCAACGCGCTCACCGCCAACTCCTCGTCAGGCGCCCCGTCCAAGTCCGTCTTCCGAGGCAACGTCCGCCGCAGCCGGCCTATCGCGTTCTCCACTCCCCCTTTCTGCCAGGGCGCAGCCCCGTCTCCCCTGATCCCCACGCCCCCACGTCATTCCCGCGAAAGCGGGAACCTACCCCCATGACCGTCATTCCGGCGTAGGCCGGAATCCAGTCGGCGCGCAAGCGCCACAGACGGGGCGTAGCCCCGTCTCCATAGTCCCCCGGGGGCCACGTCATTCCCGCGAAAGCGGGAACCTACCCCCATCCCCCTGTCCCATCTATGACACTTGCCCCTATCGCCATCCCCCCTAGCGTTGTGATAATGTCATGCATGAGTCTCATTCCCGCATTCCTCCGCCGACATCGCGCCAAGCCTGACGAAGGCCGCGACGCCCACAACCGTCATTCCCGCGTAGGCGGGAATCCCGCCCCCCTCGTCCAATTCCGCGACGACCCCGTCGCCTTCATCGCCCACGCCCTCCCCAACGCCGGAACCCCCTATCCCAAGCAACTCGAAATGCTCAACCTCGTCGCCACGGAGCGAAGAGTCTCCGTCGTCGGATGCAACGGCGCCGGCAAAGACTGGGTCGCCGCCCGCGTCATCCTCTGGTGGCTCGAAACACGCCCCAAAGCCAAAGTCGTCGTCATATCGCCGACGCAGCGCCAGATCGAGCACATCCTCTGGCCGGAACTCGCCACCGCCATCGCCAACGCCGACGTTCCCCTCTCCGGCAAACTCACGCAAAGCCGCTACACCATCGCCCCCGACCGCTTCGCCATCGCCTTCTCGACGAACAAACCCGACCGCATTCAGGGGTTTCACTCCCCGGAACTCCTCCTCATCGTAGACGAGGCGCACGGCGTCGAGCAGCCCTTTATGGACGCCGCGCTCCGCCTCAACCCCAGCAAGACGCTGATGATCGGCAACGCCCTGCCCAAGCCCGGCGAGTTTTTCGACTCCCATCACTCCAAGCAGGCCGCCTACAAGCGCCTCAAAATCGCCGCCGCCGACACGCCCAATATCCAGGAGAGCGCCGAGCGCGTGCCCGGCCTCATCACGCCCGAGGACATCGTCGAGAAGACGGAGATATGGGGCGAGGATCATCCGCTCTTCCGCTCCGCCGTCTACGCCGAGTTCCCCGACGCCGAGGACAACTCGCTCGTGGGGCGCAAGGCCGTCGAGGACGCGATGGCGGACGACGCCCCGTCCGGCGAGGGCGCCCCGACCGAGTCCGAGGACGAGCGCGAGCCCGTCTACATCGGCGTGGACGTCGCCCGATTCGGCGCGGACAAGTCCGTGCTGATCGCCCGCAGAGGGCAGCGCGTCATCGCGACGAAAGTCCTTGACCGCGACGCGGACACGATGCGGGTGGCGGGCGAGGCCGCGCTGATGGCCGCCGACCTCGACGCGCAGGCGATCTTCGTGGACGAGAATGGCGTCGGCGGAGGCGTGTGCGACCGCTTGAAGGAGATCGGCGCGCCCGTCTACGGCGTGCAATTCGGACGGCGGGCGCCCCATCCCACGCGGTTCGCCAACCTGCGCTCCGAGATCTTCTGGGAGTTGCGGCGCCTAATGAACGCCCGCCTCATCGCGCTCCCCAGCGACGAAATCCTGCAAGCGGAACTCCTCTCGCTCCGCTACGACGTCACGAGTTCCGGCCAAGTGAAGTTGGAGAGCAAGCGCGCGATCCGCAAGAAGGGCATGCCGTCTCCCGACCGCGCCGACGCTTTGGCCCTCGCGTTTATGCGCCCGCCGTCCCTGCAAATCTGGACGGGCTACGAGCCCTTCCTCCGCTCTCGCGCCCCGGCCGCCGGCGTCCCCTACGCCCCCCTCCCCCCCGACCCTCCCGATGATGGCGATGGGTATGGCGCGGAGCGCAACGCCGCCTACGACGACGATGACGGCAACGACGACACCCCCCATGACCGTCATTCCGGCGTAGGCCGGAATCCAGAAGGCGCGGGCGAGGTGCCCGCGCCCCATAACCGTCATTCCCGCGTAGGCGGGAATCCCGCCCCCAACGGCGCGAAGCGCAACGGCGCCCACGCCGCCGTCGGCGCCGCGCCCCATAACCGTCATTCCGGCGTAGGCCGGAATCCAGAAGGCGCGGGCGCCTCGCCCGCGCCCCAAAACCCGGCGGACGTCCCCCTTGACCGCCACTTCATCAGGTTCTAGGCGATGGCGACGATGACGCGACGAATACGAGATTCCCGCTTTCGCGGGAATGACGGCAAAGGGGTAGGTTCCCGCTTTCGCGGGAATGACGTGGCCCCGGGGAGAACGTGTAGACGGGGCGCGACGCGCCCCGTCTATGGCGCTATCGCGCCGAATGGATTCCTGCCTACGCAGGAATGACGGTAAGGAGGATGGGAATGACGATACGGGAGAGCGGAGTGGACAGCGTGACGATAGGGAAGGGCGAAATGGAGGTCAGCGAGCGCGAGCGGGCGTCGGCGAGGCGCCCAAGGGACGGGGCGCAACGCGCCCCGTCTCCAAGCCATCCCCGGGGCCACGTCATTCCCGCGAAAGCGGGAACCTACTGGATGCGCCGATGGACACGAGATTCCTGCCTACGCAGGAATGACGATGCTGGAGGGCGGGCGTGACGATAACGGAGGGACGCAATGGAGACCAACAAGCGCGGTCGCCGGCGAGGCGCCCAAGACGGGGCGCGTCGCGCCCCGTCTCCAAGCCATCCCCGGGCCCTCGTCATTCCCGCGAAAGCGGGAACCTACTGGATGCGCCTCGCCTACGCGCAAGCGGGAACCCACCGGAGGGTGCCCGCTCACGCGCAAGCGGGAACCTACTGGAGACGCCGCCCACCCCCGCGAAAGCGGGAACCTATCGGAGAACGCCATGCCCGCGAAAGCGGGAACCTACCGGAGAACGTATCCCCGCGAAAGCGCAGGAGCGCCGCCCCCCATTGACGCGCCCCCGCCGCAGGCGTATGTTCGCGCCAAGCCCCAGAGCCGAATAGGGTAGGGAAGGAGAACCCAATGGCCGCGAAAGTCCAACTCAGCTTCATATCCGCCCGCAACGAGCGCGTCGCCAAACTCCTCGACGGCGACGTCCCCGTCGAAGGCGCCGAACTCGTCTGGACCAACTCCGACCCCTCCGAAACCTTCTGGCGCCAGTTGAAGTTCGAGGAGTTCGAGGTCTGCGAGATGTCCTTCTCCTCCCTCCTCATCGCCAACGCCCGCGGCAGCGATATGGTCGCCATTCCCGTCTTCCCCTCCCGCCGCTTTATGCACGCCCTCCTCTCCGTCAACGTCAACGCCGGCGTCGAAAAGCCCGGCGACCTCTCCGGCAAGCGCATCGGCGTCGGCGAGTACCAGCAGACCGCCTCCCTCTGGACCCGCGGCGTCCTCCAGCATGACTTCGGCGTCGACCAGTTCAGCGTCGAGTGGTGGATGGAGCGCTCCGAGGAACTGAGCCACGGCGGCGCCACCGGCTTCCGTCCGATGGAGGGCATCAAGTTCAACCGCATTCCCAACGACAAAAGCCTCGCCACGATGCTCGTTCGCGGCGAACTCGACGCCGCCTCCATAGGCCGCGCCTTCTCCGCCGAGAAGAACGTCATTGACCGCTCGACCACCATCCGCCCCAAGCCCGAGGAGTTCGCCAACGTCAAGCCGCTCTTCCCCGACTTCATCGCCGAAGGCAAGCGCTTCTTCGACGCGCATGGCTACATTCCCGCCAACCACTGCTACGCCGTCCGCGGCGACGTCCACCGCAAGAATCCCTGGATCGCGTTCAACCTCTACGCCGCCTTCGTCCGCGCCAAAGAGGAGTGGTACGCCGAACTCGCGGGCAAGGTTCCCAGCGACCTGATCTTCGGCGGGCAGTACCTCGCCCAGACCCGCGCGATGTTCGGCCCCGACCCGTTCACTTACGGCGTGAAGGGCAACGAGAAGATGATCCAAACGATGATCGACTTCTCCCACGAGCAAGGCTTCATCCCTCGCAAGCCCGCGATGGATGAACTCTTCGCCGCCTCCCTCCTCGATTTGTAGGCCCATTGGCCTGTGGAGAACGGAATGCGACGTCAGGAGGCGTGTTGTTTGCGAACCGCGTGAGAATTGCCGCGCCGGATCTACGCGGATGGAACAGAGTAGGCCAGACATCTCCCCCGTAGGGCGCATAGGGGCGGCTGTCCGCGCGCGGGGCGGACCAGGCGAGGGAGCGAGGCTGCCCGACAGGGCTACTCCTCGGATGGGGCGGGCTGTTGGTAGCCGTGCTCGGCGACGTGCATGGCGATGCGCTCCTGCGCGAACTGCGTCGCCTCGAAAAGATCCACCAGATCGGATTTGGCGTTCACCCACAGCAGCCCGTTCAGCGCGTTGTAGTCGCGCAACTCCTCAAGCGTCAACTTGTGCCGCTTCGTGATGTTGCAAGTCGAGTGCAGCAACGCGAGGTTGTAGAGTTCGTCGTTGCCTTTCGCGCCCTCCGCAGGGTTGCGCGCCCGGATGTGATCGACCTGCAAGGTCGTGTCGTCAATCGTTCCGTTGGGGCGCCGCGGCTCGAAGCCGCAGCCCCAGCAGACGGGGCCGAAGCGCTCGATCAGCAGTCGATTGGCGGCGTCTTTGGGAATGCGGCCGGACCAACTGGCGGATTGGACGCTTGCCGGGCGCGCGGCCTGCTGGAGGCGATGGTAAGGCGCGGGGTCGTCGTCGCCGCGGTCGGGGAGGCCGTCCGGCCCGATGACTTTGACGCTGACGAAGGGGAGCGGCTGGTCGTAGCCTTTGTGCTTGGCGGCGCCGGCGAGCGCTTGCTTGGTGGCGTCGGTGGCGCCCTCGAGGTCGTAGCCTTCTAGGTGGAACCGGCGCTTGAGCATCGTCCAGGAGCGGTAGGCCCAATCGCAGGCTATCCATTGGCGCTCCAATCGCTCGGCGGCGACGGCGGTGGTGGCGCAGCCCGCGAAGATGTCGAGGACGACGTCGCCGGGGTTTGACGACGCGCTGATGATGCGCTCGTAGAGGGCGAGCGGCTTCTGCGTGGCGTAGCCGGTTTTCTCTTTGCTGGACGCCATGGGGATGTCCGCGATGAAATCGGCGGCGGCGGCGCCTTTCGTGGCCGCCAAGTAGGTCTTGATTTCCGGCAAGTACCCGGTCGAGTGAACGATTAGCCCCGCTTTGTCGAGCGCGTCCAGGCGGTCACGCGTGGATGCATAGGCGCGAGGCCAATCGGGAATCAACTCGTTGTCGACGATGTACTGATGCATAATGCCCTTCGTTGGCGTCGCCCAGTGCCTGTCGTGGTCTCCCGGAGCGTAGCCGAGCCAGGCGGCGCCCGACTCGCCCTTGCTCGCTCCGGCCGCGTGAAGGGGCAGCCTGCGGTAGGGGCCGCGTCCGTCCTGGTCGTCGTAGCGGTACGCTCTCTTGACGTATCCGAGGTCGAGCGGCTGGTATTGAGGGTTCCACGTGAAGTCGGCGCTTTTCGTGTAGTACAGCAGCGTGTCGTGAACCCGCCCCCACTTCTTGGAGTCCGACTTGCCTCCGCTGCGCCTCCATGCGATCGCGTTGCGGAAGTTGTCCGCTCCGAACACGCCGTCCATCAGCATCCGGAGGTAGCCGTCGGCGTGGTCGTCGCAGTGGACGTAGATGCTGCCCGTCGGCTTCAGCACGCGGCGGCACTCGATCAACCGCACGGCCATAAACGCGATGTACGCCGCCTCGTTCTCCGTCGCGGACGCCTCCACCGCCTCCACCACCTTGAACACCGGCGGGTAGTCGTCCTCAATACGCGCCTTCCACGCCGGGTGCACGTCCGCCTGCCACTCCCAGACGTCCTTGACGCGGGTCTCGCCGATGCCCTCGTTGTGAGGCGCGCCGTGCGCCGCCGCGAGCGCGACCTCTTCGCCGAACTCTGCGGGCGTGATGGGGGGCTTCGGCCTGCCCGTGAAGGTTTCGTTGGCGGCGAAGGGCGGGTCAATGGCGATGAGGTCTACGCACTCGTTGTTGATGGAGCGCAGGAACCGGAGGTTGTCCATTACGGCAAGCGTTCGCGTTTGGACGTTCAGTTCGCTCATTGGGCGGGCGCGCTCCTGGGGGATGGCGGCAATCTTACAGGAATCGGCGGGGCGGGCAAAGGGGCGGCTGTCCGGGCGGGAGCGGGCCCGACAGGGCTACTCTTCGGATGGGGAGGGCTGCTGGTAGCCGTGCTCCGCGACGTGCATGGCGATGCGCTCTTGCGCGAACTGCGTCGCCTCGAAAAGATCCACCAGGTCGGATTTGGCGTTCACCCACAGCAGCCCGTTCAGCGCGTTGTAGTCCCGCAACTCCTCAAGCGTCAACTTGTGACGCTTCGTGATGTTGCAAGTCGAGTGCAACAGCGCGAGGTTGTAGAGTTCGTCGTTGCCTTTCGCGCCCTCCGCAGGGTTGCGCGCCCGGATGTGGTCGACCTGCAAGGTCGTGTCGTCAATCGTTCCGTTGGGGCGCCTCGGCTCGAAGCCGCAGCCCCAGCAGACGGGGCCGAAGCGCTCGATCAGCAGCCGATTGGCGGCGTCTTTGGGAATGCGGCCGGACCAACTGGCGGATTGGACGCTTGCCGGGCGCGCGGCCTGCTGGAGGCGATGGTAAGGCGCGGGGTCGTCGTCGCCGCGGTCGGGGAGTCCGTCCGGCCCGATGACTTTGACGCTGACGAACGGGAGCGGCTGATCGTAGCCCTTGTGCTTGGCGGCGCCGGCGAGCGCTTGCTTGGTGGCGTCGGTGGCGCCCTCGAGGTCGTAGCCTTCGAGGTGGAACCGGCGCTTGAGCATCGTCCAGGAGCGGTAGGCCCAATCGCAGGCTATCCATTGGCGCTCCAATCGCTCGGCGGCGACGGCGGTGGTGGCGCAGCCCGCGAAGATGTCGAGGACGACGTCGCCGGGGTTTGACGACGCGCTGATGATGCGCTCGTAGAGGGCGAGCGGCTTCTGCGTGGCGTAGCCGGTGCGCTCCTTGTTGCTCGGGCCGCCGAGTATTCTGATGTCTTCCCACCACGAGCGCAAAGGAGGCCCGCTCCCCCCGCTGTGGTAACTCTCCCTCATTCCGTAGGGGATTTTCCCGTCGGCGACGGCCTTGCGGTACTTCTTTTCGTCGAAGATGGTGACCATCATCTTCGAGTTGTTCGCGTTGTATCCGCGCCGCCTGGCGCTCGCGTACGTCCTCTTCGAGCCTTCGGTCATCTCTCCGCGCTGGACGTTGAACGCGTAGTCGTCGCTCTTCGTGTAGAAGAGGATTGTGTCGTGCTTCCGCTGCCATATCCGCGCCGCCGACGGCATTCCCCTGTAGCACCACGCGATTTCGTTGCGGAAGTTGTCCGCCCCGAACACGCCGTCCATCAGCATCCGCAGATAACTGTTCGCGTGGTTGTCGCAGTGGACGTAGATGCTGCCCGTCGGCTTCAGCACGCGGCGGCACTCGATCAGGCGGACGGCCATAAACGCGATGTACGCCGCTTCGTTCTCCGTCGCGGACGCCTCCACCGCCTCCACCACCTTGAACACCGGCGGGTAGTCGTCCTCGATCCGGGCCTTCCACGCCGGGTGCACGTCCGCCTGCCATTCCCAGACGTCTTTGACGCGGGTCTCGCCGATGCCCTCGTTGTGAGGCGCGCCGTGCGCCGCCGCGAGCGCGACCTCCTCGTCGAATTCGGCGGGCGTGATGGGGGGCTTCGGCCTGCCCGTGAAGGTTTCGTTGGCGGCGAAGGGCGGGTCAATGGCGATGAGGTCTACGCACTCGTTGTTGATGGAGCGCAGGAACGGGAGGTTGTCCATCACGGCAAGCGTTCGCGTTTGGACGTTCAGTTCGCTCATCGGCGGGCGCGCTCCTGGGGGGGATGACCTTTGAGCGGGTGCTACCGGCGCGGGTCGGAGGCGAAGGCGTGGTAGTGGTTCCCCTTGGAGACGGCGGGGAGGCCGCTGACGGCGACCGTCCAGTTGTCGCCGCCGTCCTCGGACCAGAGGATTTCGCCGTGGGAAGTCGCCGCGAAGACTTGCGCGGAGCCGCCCGCCTCTTCGAGCGTCATCGCCTCGACGCTGGCGGCGAACTTGTCCTCGAGGCCGGGGGCGGAGACGACCTCCCACGTTTCGCCGGCGTCGCGGCTGCGGGAGATGCGCGTCTCCGCCGTCCTGTTGCGATGCCACGCGCCGGGGCTCTCCTGCCCGGACGTCACGAGCATAGAGGAGGGGTCGCTGGGCTTGTAGACGAGTTGGTCGGGGTAGCCGCCGAACGCGCTGCCGCGGGAGAACACGTTGTCCCACGTCGCGCCCGCGTCGCGGGAGAGCCAGAGGCCCATTCCGCCAGTCACGAACATACGCTCCGGCTGCGCGGGGTTGGAGATCAGCCGGTGGACATCGTTGTACATACCCGGAATCTCCGCGAAGGAGCCGCCGCCGTCATCGGAGCGGTAGAGGCCGCCCTGCTCAATGCTGGCGTAGACGACGCGGGAGTCGTTCGGATGGAAACTGATGTGCTTGAGGTGCGCGACGTGGGGCGGAGCGGGGAAGCGCCAGGCGTCGGTCTCCTGCGCGTGGAGCGCGGGCTTCTCCGTCCACGTGAGTCCGAGGTCGTCGCTGACGAAGAGATGGGCGGGCTCGGTTCCCGCGAACACGAGCGTCTCGCCGTCCGTCTCGGCGACGGAGATGCTGTAGACGTTGGGCTGCGTGACGCCGAAGTCGCGCTTCTCCCACGTATGGCCGTCGTCCTCGCTGGCGTAGATTCCGCCGCGCTCGACGCCGCAGAACCAGACGCCGCTCTTGGGGTCTTGCGCGAGCGCGTGGACGTGCTTGCCCTCGAGCGTCCGCTCCGCGGCCGTCCATCCCGCCGCGCCGCGAACGATTCGGACGACGCCGTCGACCGTTCCAACGAGCGCCTCTTCGCTTGGGGCGTCCGCCGTGAGGACGGTCGCGCCTCCGCCGTGCGACACTGCGATAGTCATTGCGCTGCTCCTTTTGCGTTCGCGCGCGTTCGCGTCTGTGAGGCCCGCGGCCGCGCGCGGCTAGCGGTCGATCCGCCGCTCTTCCAGCACCTCGACGGCGTACTCCGAGTCGTACTCGGCGGGCATTTCGATTTGGCGCGAGAGTTCGACGCTCTTGCCCGTGCGCGTGGACTCGTTGACGGCGAGGCCGACCTCCAACGTCGCCATGCCCCACGCGCCGCTGTGAAAGACCGGCTTGCCGAGCCGGACGGCGTTGTAGAGTTCCTCGAGTTCCTGGTCGCGGTGAAGCGGGTCGGAGTCGACGATGAGTTCCGTAAGGCCGTCGTCGGTGTACTTGTAGAGGCCGTCGGGCCCCTGCCGCAGTTCGCCGAACTCGCAACTCACGAGGACGATGCCGAGGTCGTTGGGCTTCCATTTTTCAGGGCCGCGCTCGCTGCGGAATATCTGGCGCTCGGCCTCGCCGCCGATGCGAAGCGAGAGTTTCTCCTCGTCTTCGGGGCGCGTGCCCGCGGCCATCGCCTTGCGGATGGCGTTGCGCTCGTTGGGGGTGTAGCGCGTGTTGGCGTCGCCCCAGGGGACGAGTTCGGACGCGACGAAGTAGCCGTAGCCGTTGTGTATGGCGACGCCGGTGGAGCCGTTCTCGAAGTCGAGGAAGACGGCGTAGTAGCCGGGAATGGGGCGGTATTTCATCCACTGGCCGTAGGCGCCGCGGACGCTCCGCGCCTTGCCGCCGGCGATAAGGCGGATGGTGTCTATCTGATGGGGGGTTTGGCGGTAGACGAGCCCGCCGCCCTGCTCCGGGTCGAGTTCGTCCGCCGTGCGGGGGCGAATGACCCAGTCGGTGTAGGCGATGGCGTTGACGGCGCCCAGTTGCCCCATTTCGCCGGACGCGACGATTTGGCGCATCAGGCGGACGTGCGGCATAAAACTCTGCGTGTGGCCGGCGACGAGTTTGACGCCGTTGCGGTCGCACGCCTCGACCATCTCCTCCGCCTCGCGGATGTCGAGCGCCATCGGCTTTTCGACGACGACGTGCTTGCCGTGGTTGGCGGCGAGGACGGTCATCGGGGCGTGAAAGCGGTTGGGGGTCGAGATCCAGACGGCCTCGACGTCGGGGTCCGCGACGAGCGCTTCGGCGGTTTCGTAGACGCGGGCGGTTTCGTAGCGCGCATGGAAGCGCTCGCGCACGTCGGGGTTGACGTCGGCGCCTGCGAACAGGTCGATGTAGGGGGCGCGCTCCATCGGGGGGAGCATTTCCGCCGCGCCCACGCCGATGCCGATCACGCCCAACTTCAGGGGCTTGGCCTCTACGGTCGTCATACGCCATCCTCCTCGCGCTCGAGGCGCCGGCCTTCGCCCCGCTAGGGCGGGGCGCTTGCGCGCGCCCATTCTACAACTCCGCGCCCGATGGCGGGCGGGGCGCTGGGGCGCCGAATGGATTCCTGCCTACGCAGGAATGACGGCTGGGGTAGGTTCCCCGCTTTCGCGGGAATGACGGTAAGGGTAGGTTCCCGCCTACGCGGGAATGACGGTAGGGGTAGGTTCCCGCGTAGGCGGGAATGACGGTAGGGGTAGGTTCCCGCCTACGCGGGAATGACGGTAGGGGTAGGTTCCCGCGTAGGCGGGAATGACGGTAGGGGTAGGTTCCCGCCTACGCGGGAATGACGAGGCCCCCGGGGATCTATGGAGACGGGGCTTGCGCCCCGTCTGTGGCGCTATCGCGCCGAATGGATTCCCGCCTACGCGGGAATGACGGTAAGGGTGGGGAATGACGGAACGCTGCACGCCCCGTCCGCAGTACCCTCTCCCCGCCGCGTTCGCGGCGTCCTCTCCCCTTATGGGAGACCTTTGCATAACCCCCTGCTACAGAGCCGGAGCGTCTCAATTCACTCCTAGCGTTAAGAGGAATTGCGGGCTGCAACTAAGTTATGCAAAGGACTCTATGGGGAGAGGGGGAATTCGGCGCTGGCGCGCCTCACATGGGGGGCGGGATTCCCGCCTGCGCGGGAATGACGGTCATGGAACCGGGGCGTGACGCAGGGGAGTTGACAATTGCGGGAGAGAAGGCAACACTACTCGTAACGCAAGTCATGGGAGGCGGGTTATGGATACGCGGACGTTCGTAAAGTTGGCGGCGGTGAGCGCCTACGCGGCGGCGGGAGGGGCGCTTGTCGTCGCCGCCATAGTGGCGAGCATCGCCGGCATCGCCGGGGCCGCCGCGTTTATTCCCATAGGCGCGGCTGCGTTCCCGATGGCGCTCACCGGCTATGTCACGCTGAAGATGATGGACTAGGCGGCGGCGCGGCGGCGGCAAGGGGGCGCGGCGTCGAGTAGGGCGAGGTCCCGCCTACGCGGGAATGACGGGGCTGCGCCCCGTCCGCAGTACCCTCTCCCGCCGCGTTGCGGCGTCCTCTCCCCTTATAGGGAGAGGGGGATTCGGCGCTTGCGCGCCTCTGGATTCCGGCCTACGCCGGAATGACGGTCATGGGGGGCGCGTTGCGCGCCCCGTCCGCAGTACCTCTCCCGCCGCGTTTGCGGCGTCCTCTCCCCTTATAGGGAGAGGGGGATATGGGCGCTTGCGCGCCTCTGGATTCCGGCCTACGCCGGAATGACGGTATGTATGCAAAGGTCTCTATAGGGAGAGGGGGATATGGGCGCTTGCGCGCCTCTGGATTCCGGCCTACGCCGGAATGACGGTATGTATGCAAAGGTCTCTATAGGGAGAGGGGGATATGGGCGCTAGCGCGCCTCTGGATTCCGGCCTACGCCGGAATGACGGTATGTTATGCACAAGGTCTCTATTAGGGAGAGGGGATCTGGGCGCTAGGGTGCCCCGCCTACTCTTCCGGCAACTGCCACAACTCGCGGAAGCCCGGCTTGGACAGCTTTTCGTCCGCCATGCGCTCCGCGTCGCGCTCGCGGTAGAGCAACTCCACCTGCCGCTGATTCACCAGCAGCCCCTTGTCCCGCGTCATCTTCCACAACTCCGGCATTGTCCTTACGCCCTTCCGCTCGTTGCAGTGGCCGCAGAGCAGTTGCGCGTTCGCCATCACGTCGGGGCCACTCTTGATCCACGGAATCACATGGTCAACGTGCATCTGGCGGAAGTCCGTCCGGACGCCGCAGCCGAGGCAGTAGCCTTCTTGCCGGCCGTAGAGGTCGCGCCTCTCCTCAATCGTCCATTGGCGGCGAGAGGCGGCGGCGGCCGCCTCCGACGCCGAAACGGGGCGAATCGGCTCGTCGGTCTGGCCGGGCAGTTCGTTGACCCGGTGAACGCGCTTGCCGTCGGGGAGGCCGGCGGTCACGCCCTCGACCTCCATCTCCGGGAAGGTTCCGCGCAAGCGCTTGACGACCTGGCGGTACGCCTCGACGCCCATGTCCATGCCGATCCATCGGCGCTCGAGGCGCTCGGCGGCGACGCAGGCGGTGGCGCATCCGCAGAAGGGATCGAGCACGACGTCGCCGGGGTTGCTGGACGCCTCGATGATGCGCTCCAGCAGCGCGAGCGGCTTCTGCGTGGGGTAGCCGGTGCGCTCTTTAGCCTGGCTATTCAGGATGTTTATGTCGTGCCAGGTGTCGTGCAACGGGGCGCCCGCGTCCTCGTCGTCGCGGTATACGACCCTGTCGTAGTCGCCCGCCGCAATTTTCCCCGCCGCCTTCTCCCGGTCGTAGACAATCAGTTGCTTAATCCCGCCCGGGCGGTTGACTTGGTACCCAACCTCCAACTTTCGCCGCTTATCGGTGGACAAACTGAACTGCCTGTGGAACACCGGTTTGCTGTTCTTGGAGTAATACAGGATAACGTCGTGATTGCGCTGGAAGTATCCTATAACGTTGCTCCATTTCGCGTAGTGCCACACGATTTCGTTGCGGAAATTCGCCGCCCCGAACACGGAGTCCATTATGCTCTTGAGATAGTGGCTCGCCGTCGGGTCGCAGTGCAGGTAGATCGAGCCGGTCGGCTTGAGAATGCGCTGCATCTCCACGAGGCGGACCGCCATAAACGTGAGGTAGCCCTGCATCGAGGGCGAGTGCGCCCGTCCCGCGCCCTCCAATATCGGAGGCAGCGCGGGAATGACCTGCCCGATCTCCTCGATCCATTCGACCTTCCAGTTCGGGTCGCCGGGCTCCATCGTGAACACGTCGACGAAGCCCACGAGCCGCTCCTGAACGACTTGAGGGTCGCGCCGCTCCATAGGCGCGGGCAGGCGGATGTCCTGCAGCAGTCCGCGCTCCTCCTGCTCGGCCAGCCCGATGGGATTGAGGTAGGGGCGTCCGCTGTTGAACGGCGGGTCGAGGTAGATGAGGTCGACGCAGGCGTCGGGGAGCGCCCGGAGCGCGGGAAGGTTGTCGTTGACGACGATGGTGCGGTTTTCGACGCCGTGCAGGATGGGGGCGTTGAGGTCTATCTCCGGCAAGGTCTTCTCCGCGAGCGCTTGGCTCTCCGCGCCTAAGGTTCGCCTGAAGAGTGGGCGATGTCAATAGGGGCGTGTCGCGGGAGCGTTCGCGCCCCTTAGTGCGTGTCGAAGATCTCCTGGTAGCGGGCGATGGCGGCGAGCAACGCTTCGCGCTCCTGCGGCGTGGGGTTGCGCGGGTCGCGCGCTTTCGGCAGGCGCCCCAGCCGGAGCATCGCGGCGCGCAGCAGCATTCGCGCCTTCGTCGCGTCCAAGTTGCTGCCCTCTATCGTGAGGTCGTTGGGGTTGGAGGGCAGAGGCCCCTCCGGGTCGCCGCGCCCGACGCGGACGACGGGCATGCCGTTGTAGGCGGCGACGGCGAGCGCGGCCATCTGGCTCGGCAGGGCGGAGCCCGACCCGGCGGCGGCCTCGAGGACGAATCCGTGAAAGCGGGGCGCGCCGGGCTCCGCCGACGCCTCTTGCGCCAGCCCGCGCTCGATCCGCGCCATCACGTCAACCTCCGCGTCGGGGTCGGCGGAGTCCTCCTCCGCCATATAGTGGCCGTACTTGACGATGTGCACGGGGGCAATGGCGTCGCCGCGCAGCGAGCCGTCGTCGTCCTTGATCCGGACGCGGACGAGCGCTGGGCTGTCGCCGTATTCCCGGAACGCGACTTCATTGGGCAGCCGCGCGACGGCGAGGTCGGACGCGCCCGTGACGCGGTAGGCGGGGCGAAACCAGACGCGGACTTCGTCGCCGGCGGAGCCGAGCACGCCGCCGTGTCCGCCGGTGGCGCGGTAGCCGCCGGGCCGCGCGTCGCCCTTCTTGAACGTCCGCGCCGCGAATATCTGCTCGTCCACGACGCCGACCGCGCCCAGACCGGCGCCGAGCCCGGAGGCGACGTAGCGGGCGGCGTCCACGAGGTTGCGGTCGCCATCGTTGGAGAGCGTCCCGTGCGGACGCTGCGACGACACGCCCGCGAACGGGAGCGCCGTGTCAATCGTAAGGCTTAGCCAGTAGAGCGTCTCCTCGACGTGCGGGCTGCCCTCCAGCCAGATGAAGCCGTCGTGCTCGCCAGAGTCAATCGTTCGCTGAACGACGTTGACGGCGCGCGCCATCGCCGCGTTTGGCGGGAACTTGCCGATGGGGCGCGGGCTGTAGGGGAAGTAGTCGAGGCCGGCGGCCTCGCCCTGCTTGGTGTAGCCGGCGGGAGGCAGAACGCGGATGAAATCGTAGTCGGCGATGCGGTCCAACTCGCTGGCGGCGCCGTCGTGGGCGCGCCCGCCCAGCCCGCGGTCGATCTCCTCGAAGAGGCGCGAGGCGTCGGGAAAGAACGTCTGCCTTCCGCCGTAGGCGATGGCGGCGTCGCGCAGGTCGGCCTCTTCGAACGGAACGCCGTCGGGCGACCCGTCGGCGCGGCGGGCGACGTAGGGGAGGAGGTAGGCGCCGTCCTCCGGGCGCAACTCGACCTCGTAGTAGGGCTTGCCGTCGTCGTGGTGGACCTCGGCGGCGTCGGCTTCGAGCGGGTGGGCGCTGAACTTCTCGATGCGGACGCGGACGGGCTCGCTCAGGCGCTGCGGAACGAGGTGATCGAACCTTCCCTCGAGCCTGCGCTCGCCGTCGAGGCGCCCTTTGTTGGCGGTGACGAGCGCGGGCGTGTTGGCGATAGTGGAGCGCGGCCCGGAAAAGACGGCGATGCGCGGCTTGGCCATTGCGTTCTTGCCTCCTAGCGTTCGTTGCGGGCGGGCGCGACTGACCCGCCGATAGGAGCGGCGGGGTAGGGTAGGGCGCCCGGTTAGCGGAGCGGAGGCCGGTTCGCCGGCTCCAGCCGCTTCCGCGCCTTGACGACGGCGTCCAGCGCCTCGAACCGGGGCCCTAGCCGGGCGTACTCCCTCCGGAGCGCGGGGTCCTCGGCGCGCATTTGCTCGAATAGGTCTTTCGCGGGGCGCATTGCAGTCACCTTATCGGCTACTTGGCCTTGACGTACATCGCGGCTGGGGGTCCGGTTATCTCGAATTTGTCGGGGCGCGACCCTATTAGTCTACTCAATTGGCGATGCCCGTACTTCTTGTGGTCGAACGACGCGTCTATTTGTCGAGCCTGGCTGCCGAGGGTACTGAGGTAGACCCCACCGTCAGCGTTTTGGATGGCTTGCATGATTATGGGAACCCACGAATCGTCGGGCTCGGCTTCCCGCGCGCCGTTCTTCGGCGCGGTTTGGGCGGCGGCCTTCCCCTTGCCGGCCTTGCCTTTCTCCGGGGCGAAACCCTCGGTGGGCACGAAGACGGCGCAGGCGTTCCGGAACGATTCGGGCGTGTCCTCGCGGCCTATGCCCATCACGAACATTCCCTCGTCGCGGATGCGGACGGCGAGCCGCGTGTAGTCGCTGTCGCTCGAGACGATGCAGAAGCCGTTGACCTTGCCGGAGTGCAGCAAGTCCATCGCCTCAATGATCAACGCCATGTCCGTCGCGTTCTTGCCCGTCACGTAAGCGAACTGCTGAACCGGCAGCATCGCGTTCGCGTTGATCGCCGCCTTCCACGCGGATTTGCCCGAGGTCGTCCAGTTGGCGTAGACGCGGCGCGTGATCACGTCTCCGTGTTTAGCGGTTTCGGCGAGAGCTTGCCCCATCAGGGCAGGCTGCGCGTTGTCGCCGTCCACCAGCATCGCTATGCGGCGGACGCCGTTCGGAGATTGCATAGGCGCTCCTCCTCCTCTCCGCCTACAACTGCCGGAGTTTGGGGTCGAGGCGGTCGCGGAGCCAGTCGCCGAAGAGGTTCATCGAGAGGACGGTGAACATAATGGCTAGGCCTGGGATGACGGAGAGCCACCAGGAGGTCGTGATGTAGTCGCGGCCTTCGGCGATCATCACGCCCCAGGCGGGGTTCGGCGGCGGTATGCCGGCGCCGAGGAAACTGAGCGACGCCTCCAGGAGGATGACGTTGCCGACCTGCAGCGTGGCGAGCACGATGATGGTGTTGACGACGTTGGGGAAGATATGGCGGAGGATGATGCGGAGGTTGGACGCTCCGGCCACGCGGGCGCGGGCGACGAAGTCCATCTCTTTGAGCGTGAGCGCCTCGGCGCGCACTTGCCTCGCGTAGCGCGACCAGAGGAGGAGCGCGACGACGCCGACCGTCGTGGCGGTTCCGGGCTCGAAGAGCACGACGAGCACGAGCGCGAGGAGGATGAGCGGCAGCGAGAGGCTAATGTCGACCAGCCGCATAATGACGTGGTCCCACCAGCCGCCGAAGTAGCCCGCGAGGAGTCCGAGCGAGGAGCCGACGGCGCCGCCGACGGCGAGCGCGGCGAGGGAGACGAGCGCCGCCGTGCGCGCCCCGTGGATCATCCGGCTGAGGATGTCGCGCCCCAGCCGGTCGGTGCCGAGCGGATGGCTCCAGTCGCCGCCGTCCGTCCACGCGGGGGGCAGCAGGCGGGAGCGCAGTTCGCCGTCTATCGGGTCGTGGGGCGCGATGATCTCGGCGAAGAGGGCGGGAATGACGAGCGCGACGAGCAGGATGCCGATGGGAACGACGGGATAGCGTCGGAGGGCCGCCCAAGCGCGGCGGAGCGCTCCGGGCGGGGCTGTCCGGCCGAGGGCGGGGTTCGCCGTCGAGGTCGCCACGCCTACGCCCTTCCTCCGCCGTAGCGGACGCGCGGGTCAATGTAGGCGTAGAGAATGTCCACGACGAGATTGATGGCGATGAACATTGCGGAGATCATCATTACGAGCGCTTGCACGACGGCGTAGTCGCGGGCGAGCACGGCGGCGAGCGACAACTGGCCGATGCCGGGCCACGCGAACACCGTCTCCAGCGTCACGACGCCGGTCACCATAATGCCGGCGATGATGCCGAAGAGCGTGAGCGGGGGTATGGCGGCGTTTTTCAGGGCGTGCTTCCAGATTACTTTCCATTCGGGCGCGCCCTTGATTCGCGCGAACTTGACGTACTCGCTGTCCAGCACGTTCAGCATCGCGGAGCGGGTGAGGCGCATAAAGGCGGCGACGGAGAACCAGCCGAGCGCGACGCCCGGGAGAATGATGTGGGTGAAGCCTCCGCGCCCGGACACCGGCAGCCAGCCGAGGTTGACGGAGAAGATCCAGATCAGCACGATGCCGAGCCAGAAGGGGGGGAGCGATTGGCCGAGCAGCGCGGCGAACTTGCCGACGGCGTCTATGAGCGTGCCCTTCTTGACGGCGGAGACGACGCCGATGGGAACCGCCATGAGCGCGCTGACGAGCAGGGCGAAGCCGGCGAGTTGGAGGCTCGCGGGGAGCGAGTCGAGGATCAGCGCCGCCGCGCTCTGCCCCTGAAACTTGATTGAGTCGCCGAAGTCCAGCGTGAGGGCGTTGCCCAGGAACAGGAAGTACTGCCTATAGAGGGGCTGGTCGAAGCCCCAGAGCGCTTCGAGGCGGGCGATGTCCTCCGGGGTGGCGTCGATGGGGGCGAGGACATCGAGGGGGTTGCCGGAGAGTCGGGCTAGGACGAACACGATGACGCTGACGCCCAAGAGCGCGAGCGCCGCGTGAAAGAGCCGTATGACGATGTAGCGCTGCATTGCGGCGTCCGTCCGGCGCCCAACTCGCGGCGCTTGCGGCAATGATACCGGGTTTGGGGGAGGCGGCTGGCGGCCGGCTCCTTTTCGGCGTTCCCCGCCTACGCGGGCGGGACGCGCGGCCCGTGATGTTGGGGAGACGTGGCGCAGCCGTCTGCGGCGCTTGCGCGCCGAATGGGGGCGAGGTTCCCGCCTACGCGGGAATGACGGTAGGGGGGAGTGACGGTAGATGGGGAAGGGCGGCAGAGGGGGGAATGACGGCAAGGGTAGGGCGCAGGCGCAGGCGAATTCGGCGCTCCGGCGGCTGTTCTCGGGGCGTGAGGGGAGACAGGCGCGCTGCGCGCCCCGTCCGCAGTACCCTCTCCCGCCGCGTTCGCGGCGTCCTCTCCCCTTATCGTCCTCTCCCCTTATAGGAGTCCTTTGCATAACCCTCGCATCAGCGCGATCGGCAGTTCCGCGCCCCCGGAATCAGCCATTCAACCGCCCAAATCCCCCGATAACGGCCTCCACCTCCCCTGCTCGCCCCCAATTTAGGGGCTTCGCAGGGCCTCGTACCCCCAACGGGCGCAATACGCCCCTACCCATGCACAGCGCAACCCTCTCTCAACCCGTCCGCGCGCCGCAGGTTGTACGCCAGCGCCTTGAACAACGCCTCCGCCTCGTTCCTCATTAGCCCCATGTACCGAACCCGCCAGTACCCATAGCTGCGCTTCAGCGTCCCAAACACCTGCTCCACCGGCGCCCGAACCTTCGACAGCAGCCCGTTCCGCCGCCGCTGCCAATGCGGCAGCTCCGTCTGATGCTTATGCCCCCGATGCATGATCCGATCCTTCACGCCCTGCGCCCGCAGACGCTCACGACGCTCCTTCGACTCATACGCCTTGTCCGCGTACACCGCCTCTTCGTCCCCCATGATCAGCGCGTCCGCAACATCCGTGTCCGCAACGTTCGCAGGCGTGAACTCAACCCCGCGCACCAGCCCTGACCCCGCGTCCATCCCTATGTGCATCTTGTAGCCGAAATGCGACTTCTTCCCCTTCTTCGTCCACGCGGCGTCGGGGTCCGTTCCGCTCCGCGCTCCAGCCTCCGAATGCGGGCGCCGCGCCTGCGCCTCGATGATCGTCGCGTCGATCAGCGTTCCGCGCTTCACCAGCATGCCCTTCGCCTCCAACTGCCGATTCACTTCCGCGAACAGCGCCCGCGCCAGCCCCCGCTCCGTGATCTTCTTCCGAAACCGGCTGATCGTCGAGTGGTCGGGAACCGCGTCCGTCAGCGTGAGCTCCGCGAAGCGGCGGAACGACAGCCGGTCTTGGAGCGCCTCCTCCATGCCGACGTCGGAGGAGTCGTACCACTGCTGGAGGACGATGATCTTGACCATCGTGATCGGGCGGTAGGCGGGCCGTCCTTCGGGCGCGGCGTGGACATCGTCGAGTAGGGCTGCGACTTTGGGCCAATCGATGAGGCGGTCGATGCGGTCGAGTCTGTCGTTGCGGCCTGCGTTGAAAGGGAGGAAGGCGTCGATGAAGGAGGGGTCGCTGGCTTCGAGATGCATAGCAGTCTCCTCGCGGTTGCGGGTTGCGGTCATTGTGCGCGATTGCGGAAGGTTATGCAAAGGTCTCTATAGGGAGAGGGGGAGGCGGCGCTTGCGCGCCTCTGGATTCCGGCCTACGCCGGAATGACGGTAGACGGGGGAATGACTGCACGGTGAGGGTGACGGCAAAGGGGGGATATGGCGGCAGGGTAGGGCGGGGGCGCAGGCGGAGGGCGGGGAGGGTAGGGCGGCGCCGACCAAACGCAAAAAGGGGCGGGGCGCGTCGCGCCCCGCCCCTCGGACTTGCGCTTGCGACGCCGCTAGTTGGAGACGAGGCCCTCCAGGTTGTCGACCGGGGCGCCGGAGACCATCCCGGAGAAGACGAAGTCGGCGACGACGTCCGGGTCGGCGACGACCTCGTTGGGGAGCCAGAAGAGCGGGATGTCCTGGTGGAGGTTGTAGTAGTAGTCGCCCACCTCGCGGAGGATGTCGTCGCGGTCTTGCGGCGTGTTGGTTCTGTACGCCTCGCGGATCATCGCCTCGGCCTGCGGATCCTGGAGGCCGATGTAGAGCACGGGAATGATCGAGGAGCCGTAGACCTGCACCGTGATGAGTTGCGCGCCGCTCGTGGCGATGGGGACGACGTGGTTGTCCCAGCGCATCTCGCGCTGCTTCGCGCGGTACTCGTTGGGGTCGACGCGCTGCTCGATCACCTCCACGCCGATGTCGCGCCAGTAGATGGCGATGGCCTGCATCACGTCCACGCCCGAAGGCACGGCGGGTTGGACGGTCAACTGGATCGTGGTCGTGAGTTTGTCGACGCCCAACTCCTCAAGCCCCTGCGCGAGGAGTTCGCGGGCGGCGCCGGGGTCGTAGCCGTACTCGTCCTCCCAGCGCGTCTCCCACTCCGGGTTCCAGCCGACGCGCTGGGGATTGCCCGGGAGGTAGTGGTTCTTGTGCATCGTGAGGCCCTTGCCGTCGAAGAACGCGACGTTGAGTTCCTCGCGGTCAATCGCCTTGTTGAGCGCCTTGCGGACCTTCAGGTTGGAGATCGGCGTGTTGGGGTAGGCGGGATACTCCTTTTGGGCGAGTTCGCCGCTCCACTCGCCGAATCTGTCGTTGGCGAGGCTCGGCCCCGCCGGAACGTAGACGCCTTGCCACGCGAGGAAGTACCGCGCCGCCGGCACCTGCGCCGTGAACCGGACGAATCCGTCCGCCTCCGCCCGGATGCTCAACTCCTCCGGCAGTTTGGACAGGTGGACTTCGCCCGCGAGCAGTTTGGCGAGCCGCGTGGACGCCTCCGGGATGAACTGGAACTCGAACTCAGGGAATTCGGGAGCGACGCGCCAGTGATTTTCGACGCGCCGGTAGACGACGCCGGTCTGCTCGTCCATCTCGACGATTTCGTAGGGCGCGGTGCCCGCGAGCGGCGGCTCGCCCGCGGCCGGGTCGCTCGCGCCCGCGAGTTCGCGCAGTCTGCTCTCGTCGCCGGCCGTGTCCGGGTCGTCCTCGGTGTCCGCCCATTCCGCCGTCGGTTTGCCGGCGAGCGTCCCCGACGTTCGGGAGAAGGAGTCGGCCTTGCTGGCGATCTCCATGCCGCCTTGGATTTCCGACGCGACCTCGAAGACGTCGGCGTTGGGGCCGGTGGTGCGGAAGACGACTTCGTAGGGGCCGACGACTTCGACGTCCAGCACGACTCTTCGGAGCGTGTTGGCTTCGCTGCCGACGTCGTCGGGGAGGGAGTTCATCAGCCAGGAGAATCTGACGTCCTCGGCGGTGAATTCGCCGGCGCCGCCGTGGAACTGCACGCCCTCGCGCAGTTGGAAACGCCACGAGTGGCCGTCCGGCTCCAGATTCCACTCCGTGGCGAGTTGCGGAATATAGGCGCCGGAGGTCTTCTCGAAGCCGACGAGGTACTCGTAGTGCGGGCGGATGTACCAGTTGCTGGACTGCCCGGGAATGCGCCGGAGGTTGCTGAACTCGGTCGGAGGCGCGACGGCCATAACGACGCGGTCGACGGCGGGGCCGGCCGGCTCGGGCGTAGGCATGTTCGTCGCCGGCGCCGCCGTCATGCCGGGCGCGGGCGTGTTCGTCGGCGGGACGGGCGTCGCCGTCGGGGGGAAACTCTCGCAGGCGACGGCCGCGAGCAGCGCGGACAGCAGTCCCGCGGCGACGGCGATAAGGCGGACGCGGCTTCGTATCGCGCTCATAGGTTCCTCCCCTTCCCGCGTTCGCGGGATATGCGTCTGTTCTCCGCCTACGCGCCGTGGGCGCCCGCTATGCCGCAAGAGCGGCGGGGCGCTCGCCTCTCCCGCCGTATGAGTCGCCTGAGGCCATAACGCCGCCATTGTAGCAGAGAGCCCGCTAGGAGAGGCGACGCTGAACGTCTTCCTGAACGCGAACCCGGAGGGCGAGCAGAGCTCGCCGTTCCTCTCCTACGTAAGCGTACCGTCATTCCCGCGTAGGCGGGAATCCAGCGGCCGCGGAACGCCTATGACAACGCCGCATTGACAGGCGCGCGCCGACCTGCGTACGCTTTGGAAGAGCAGCCGGCGACGCGCGACATCCGCCGCTTGCCGCGCCCCGCGGGACGCGCTACCATTGCGGCGCCGCCTACGCGGAGAGAAGGAGCGTCTAATGAGTTCGCCGGAACGAATGGAGTTAATGGAGCGGAACATCAGTCGGCTCGCCCTGCTCATTCAGCAGTTGGGCGAGTTCGAACTCGACAACTTGCAATGGCGCGCTCGCTGGGAGCGGCGTATGCGGGAGAACGACGAGGAGCTCCGCCGGCTCAACGAGCAAAGCGCTGCCCACGCCGAGAAGATCCAGGCGATGCTCGAGGTCGTCGTCGAAATCCAGACCGACGTCGCGCGCATCGACGCCGCATCCTGATGCGCCGAGGCCCCGATGCAGCACCCCAACCCCAACTTCCAAAACCGCTCGCTCTACCAGATGGACAACCTCGCCGTCCTCCGGGGCATCAACAGCGGGACGATTGACCTCATCGCCACCGACCCGCCGTTCAACAAGGGGCGCGACTTCCACGCGACGCCCGCGTCGCTTGCGGCCGGCGCGTCGTTCCAAGACCGCTGGTCGTGGAAGGACGACGTGCAGACGGAATGGGTCGATGCGATAGAGGACGGCTGGCCGGAGACGCATGCGCTAATCGAGGCCGTGCGGCTCACCTACGAGCCGATGGCGGCTTACATGTGCTTTATGGGCGTGCGCCTGATGGAGATGCAGCGCGTGCTGAAGGAGACGGGCAGCATCTACCTGCACTGCGACCCGACGGCGAACGCCTATCTGCGGATGCTGATGGACACGATCTTCGGACGGAAGACCTTCCGCAACGAGATCATATGGTATTACAAGAACGCATCCCGAGGCAAGGCGCAGCACGCTAAAGCGCATGAAAATATCCTGCTCTACGCGAAAGACGGGCGAGGGGTTTTCAACAGAAGCGCAGTGCTCGCTCCTTACGAGAGCGGCATGACTGAATGGCGGTACAAGAAGGCCGGCAAGGCCCCGCCGGCAGGCAAAACTCCAGACGACGTCATCATAATGCCTGCGCTCAACACGATGGACAAGGAGCGCACAGGCTACCCCACGCAGAAGCCGCTTGCTTTGTATGAACTGATCATCAAAGCATCTTCCAACGAGGGCGACGTCGTGTTTGATCCGTTCGCGGGTTGCGCGACGACGTGCGTCGCGGCGGAGCGGTTGGGACGGCAGTGGATCGGCGCCGACTATTGGGAGAAGGTGACGCCCATCGTCGTGTCGCGCCTAGACGCAAGCGTTCCCGCTCCTCTCGGCGGCTCGTGGAGCGGCGCGATTAACCTCCAAACCGCGCCGCCGACGCGCACGGACGCCGGAGACAACGCCGCCCCGGAGCAGGCGCTGCCGATGAGCACGTTCGGTTTTCGCCGCCGCCGTTGGAACGACAAGGTGATGCTGCAAATGCTCACCGACAAATTCGGCGTCCGCTGCTGGGCTTGCTCGTTCGACTACCCCGACACCGACTACTACGATCTCGACCACGTGCGCCCCAAGAACGACGGCGGAGAGAACGACCTTTCCAATCGCGCCGTGCTCTGCACGCCGTGCAATCGGAAGGTCAAGCGGGCGTCGCTGTCGCTGACTGGCGTGCGCGAAGTTCGGGGCTTTACGCATCGCAACCCCCACCCTGTCGACATCCGGACCGCCGCGCGCTGGTCGCGCGAGCAAGAGCGGGCGTTCGACGCGAAGCACGGCGTGCAGGGGGTTTTGTCCTCAGGGTAACGGGGGGCGTGGGCAACCCTCACCCTGGCGGAACCACCCTCACCCTAGCCCTCTCCCGCCATCGGGAGAGGGAATCAAACCCAGCGGCGCCTTGCCACGGTCCCGCCCTGCCCGCGTAGGCGGGGAATCCCGTCGGCGCGATAGCGCCAAGACGGGGCGCAAGCCCTGTCCCCATCAATCCCCGGCCGCCGCGTCATTCCCGCGTAGGCGGGAACCTACACCACTGCCCGTCATTCTCGCGTAGGCGGGAATCCAGGAACCCGCGTAGGCCGCCGCTGGCGTTCGCCCTTCAGCGCCTCATCGTCGTCTACGTAGCCATGCTCCTCTTCTGCGAAGAGGAGGGGCGCTGTCGCGCCGGCTGGATTCCCGCCTACGCGGGAATGACGGTCATAGGGTGGTTCGCGGCGGCGCGGAGCGCCGCTCCTCTCCTACGTAAGCGCCGCGTCATTCCCGCGAAAGCGGGAACCTACTCAACCCCCCAGCGCCCCGCCCTGCCCGCGCAGCCGTGAAATCCATATCGACGCAACGACGCTCGTCAGGAGTCGCCCTTGCCGCGCTGAACGAAAATCGTGCATGGCGTCGACGACGCAGTCCTTCCAATCTTCCACGATGATATGCGCCGCCGTGCGCTGCGTTGCTTGCAGGACATCGGCAAGGCGCCTTTCGCAGGGCAGACATAGGCAGCAGGCTGGACGCGCCCTAGAGGTTGCAGCCAACCCTGCGGGCATCGTCCAGCCTCTTTCGGAGCCTAGAACGTCCTGGTCGCGTGCCTCCGCGCCACGTCCATCGCCCAGACGATGGCGGTCGTGCGGCCGATCTCGCCGCCGATGATCGCCCCTGCGAGGACGCCGACGACGAGTTGCGAGACGTCATCGCAGAGGATCCGGTCGCCGGTGGGCTGCGAGCGTCCGCCGATGTAGCCCCGCGTGCTGCCGGCGGCTGCCGCTTTCACGCGGTTCATAGACGGAGTGAGGTCGACTGTGCTTCGCGATTCTGTCGCCATAACTAACCTCCTGAGTGTAATACAAAGCGCCTGGCAGGGCAAGTGAGGGAGGAGGGGAAAGCCTGGCGGCTCAGCCCCTTCTTGCGCTTGCTCAGCGCACCTCTTGAGTCTCAATCTACGGCGCCGCCGCGCGTCTAGGGAACGAGGTTTGCCAGCAGTCTTTCGTGAATCTCCGTGATGATACTGCCCTCGCCTTAGCCTTCTCCCTAGTAGGGCGAGGCCCCTCTACCGGCCTGCCTGTGCAGGCGAGGAATCCAGGCGGCGCGCAAGCGCCGCTCCTCTCGTAGCCAAGCGCCCCGTCATTCCCGCGAAAGCGGGAACCTACTGGGGCAAAGAAGTTATGAAAGGTCTCGGAGAGAGGCGGGCGGGTTGGTGTTAAGATATGCGACGCTAGGCGCCGGGCGGTTATGCGCGCCGGCGCGGCGCGGCGGGTTAGTCAAGCGTTCGCCTCCCCGGAACGGGCGACGGGGGCGGCGCCGGAGCGGATTGGAGGCGCGAAATGTTGAGCCACGCGGACAACGAACTCGTCACCCGGACGGGCAAGGGAACGCTAATGGGCGCGCTCTTCCGCCGCTACTGGCTCCCCGCGCTGATGTCCTCCGAACTCGAGGCGGACGGCGCCCCCGCGCGGTTCCGTCTGCTGAACGAAGACCTCGTCGCCTTCCGCGACACGGACGGCGGGGTCGGGATCGTCGAGGAGCGCTGCCCCCATCGGGGCGCGTCGCTCGCGCTCGGGCGCAACGAGCAGAACGGCCTGCGCTGCCTCTACCACGGCTGGAAGTTCGACCGGACGGGCGCGTGCGTCGATCTGCCGACGGAGCCGTCGGAAAGCGGGTTCCGCCGCAAGGTGCGGGCGGGAGGCTACGCCGTCCGGGAGCGCGCCGGCGTCGTGTGGGCGTATATGGGCGCGCCGGACAGCGAGCCCCCGTTCCCCGCGTACCTCTGGACGACCGTGCCGGACTCCCATCGCATCGCCGCCAAGTGGATGCAGGACGCGAACTGGCTGCAGAGCCTGGAGGGCGGGATAGACACCGTGCACGCGTCGTTCCTGCACAACACGGCGTCGGGCCCGATGGCCGCGCCCGGCGCGCAGCGCTCCGCGCTCCTCTTCAACGACACGACGCCGAAGTTGGAGATCGAGGTCACCGCCTACGGCTTTCGCTACGCCGCGATCCGCCGGAGCGACGACGAGAGCGAGCGCTACGTCCGCATCACGCCGCACATTATGCCCGCGTCGTCCTATCCGCCCGGCGCCGTCGGCGAAAACCGCATATGGAATATGTGGGTTCCCCGCGACGACGAAACGTGCTGGGCGTGGGACGTCTGCTTCAACGAAGTCGCGCCGATGTCCGACGCCCTCAAGGAGGAGTTGCGCGATTACCGCGGCTACTACGCCTTCGACCCCAAGACGTTCGTCAAGTACGCGGGGCCCGGCAATATGTGGCTGCAAGACCGCGAACTGATGCGGACGGAGAGTTGGTCGGGCATACGCGGCCTCTTCGTTCAGGACAACGCCGTTCAGGAGAGTATGGGCCCCATCGTCGACCGGACGGCGGAGCATCTGGGGACGACGGACGCGGCGATCATTGCGGCGCGCAAACTCTACCTCAAGGCCGCCGTCGCGCTCGCCGAGGATGGCGCCGACCCTCCCGGCGTTTGGGAGCAGCGCGACTACGAACTGATCCGCTCCGAGGCGTACCGGCAGCCCGCCGACCGCGCCTGGCGCGACGAGCGCCCGCTCGACCCGCGATTCGCTGTTCCCGCGTAGGCGGGAATCTCGCATCCCCCTCTCCCTAGAGAGTCCTTTGCATAACCCTCGCATCAGCGCGATCGGCAGTTCCGCGCCCCCGGAATCAGCCATTCAACCGCCCAAATCCCCCGATAACGGCCTCCACCTCCCCTGCTCGCCCCCAATTTAGGGGCTTCGCAGGGCCTCGTACCCCCAACGGGCGCAATACGCCCCTACCCATGCACAGCGCAACCCTCTCTCAACCCGTCCGCGCGCCGCAGGTTGTACGCCAGCGCCTTGAACAACGCCTCCGCCTCGTTCCTCATTAGCCCCATGTACCGAACCCGCCAGTACCCATAGCTGCGCTTCAGCGTCCCAAACACCTGCTCCACCGGCGCCCGAACCTTCGACAGCAGCCCGTTCCGCCGCCGCTGCCAATGCGGCAGCTCCGTCTGATGCTTATGCCCCCGATGCATGATCCGATCCTTCACGCCCTGCGCCCGCAGACGCTCACGACGCTCCTTCGACTCATACGCCTTGTCCGCGTACACCGCCTCTTCGTCCCCCATGATCAGCGCGTCCGCAACATCCGTGTCCGCAACGTTCGCAGGCGTGAACTCAACCCCGCGCACCAGCCCTGACCCCGCGTCCATCCCTATGTGCATCTTGTAGCCGAAATGCGACTTCTTCCCCTTCTTCGTCCACGCGGCGTCGGGGTCCGTTCCGCTCCGCGCTCCAGCCTCCGAATGCGGGCGCCGCGCCTGCGCCTCGATGATCGTCGCGTCGATCAGCGTTCCGCGCTTCACCAGCATGCCCTTCGCCTCCAACTGCCGATTCACTTCCGCGAACAGCGCCCGCGCCAGCCCCCGCTCCGTGATCTTCTTCCGAAACCGGCTGATCGTCGAGTGGTCGGGAACCGCGTCCGTCAGCGTGAGCTCCGCGAAGCGGCGGAACGACAGCCGGTCTTGGAGCGCCTCCTCCATGCCGACGTCGGAGGAGTCGTACCACTGCTGGAGGACGATGATCTTGACCATCGTGATCGGGCGGTAGGCGGGCCGTCCTTCGGGCGCGGCGTGGACATCGTCGAGTAGGGCTGCGACTTTGGGCCAATCGATGAGGCGGTCGATGCGGTCGAGTCTGTCGTTGCGGCCTGCGTTGAAAGGGAGGAAGGCGTCGATGAAGGAGGGGTCGCTGGCTTCGAGATGCATAGCAGTCTCCTCGCGGTTGCGGGTTGCGGTCATTGTGCGCGATTGCGGAAGGTTATGCAAAGGTCTCCTAGAAGGGGAGAGGACGCCGCGAACGCGGCGGGAGAGGGCGCTGCGGACGGGGTGGCGCGCCGCCGACGGTGCCCGCCTCTTGCGTATTTGAGAAGCGACGGGGTACACTCCCCAAGTGCAATGATCATCAACTTCCGGCACAAAGGACTCGAACTTCTCTATGAAAAAGGAGACCGTCGGCGGGTGCAAGCCGCCTACGCCGCCAAGATAGAACGCATGCTCGCCCGTCTCGATATAGCGGAGAGCCCGAACGACATGGCCTTGCCCGGCTACCGCCTCCATCCCTTGCAAGGAGACATCTTCGGCCACTGGGCGATCAGCGTTTCCGCTAACTGGCGCATCACCTTCCGGTTCGAAGGCAAGCATGTCCGAGACGTAGACCTGATCGACTACCACTAGGAGAGAGACGCCGATGCCTATGCATAGCCCTCCCCATCCCGGCCTGTCCGTCCGCCACGATTGCTTGGAGCCGCTTGGCCTGAGCGTGACCGAGGCCGCCGAGGGGCTTGGCGTAAGCCGCAAGCGCCTCTCCGACGTTGTGAACGGGCGCGCCGGAATCTCGCCGGAGATGGCGGTCCGTTTGGACAAAGCGTTCGGCGGAGGCGCGGACGCCTGGTACCGGCTGCAGGCTTCCTACGACATCGCGCAGGCGAAAAAGGCCGCAGACGGCATTCAGGTGAAGCGCCTCGCCCCTACGGCGTGAGGGGGCGCGGGCGGGGGCAGGGCATCGTTCCCGCGAAGCGGGAACCTACCGAAGGGTCCTTACTCCCGCGAATCGGCCACTCCCGGTCACGCCCCCAGCACGGCCTGCCGGAGCGCCGAGTTCGCCCGCGCCTGCCAGCCGGGGCCGTCCTCCCGCAGACGCGACACGACATCGGCGTCGAGGCGGAGCGTCACCCGCGTCTTGCCAATGGCCTTCAGGCGCTCCTGCTCGGCGAGATACCGCGCCACGAGGTGCGGCGCCGCCTCCGTCATCGGAATCAACTCGCCCGTCACCTCCCGCGTGTCCGGGTCCGACGCGATGGCCGCGTCTATCTCGGCGGCCTCTTCCGGCGTTGGGCTGATGTGGCCTGGCTTAAGGGGCGGCATAGCGATTCTCCTCCCTCGGGTTCGCCTTCCGCAGGCTGATGATGCGGGTGACCTCTCCTCGGTCTATGTACGCGACGGCGTGCAGCCGGCTCCCAATATAGCCTAGCGCAAAGACGCGCTCCTCGCCGCTCCGCGCGCTGCGCTCGAAACTCGCGGTCGCCCAATCGAAGCGGCGGACGCTCTCGAAGTCTATGCCGTGCTTGGCGATGTTGCCGCGTCGCTTGGCCTCGTCCCACTCGTAAGGCATACGCCCAGGCTAGACCCGCAAGCGACGCCCTGTCAACCGGCCATCCATCACGTGCCTCCTGTATGCCTTGGCGCTTGCGCGCCGAATGGATTCCCGCCTACGCGGGAGTGACGCTCTTGCCGCTGAGCGCCGCCGTGGGGTAGAGTACGCAATCCAACAGCGTGCGTTGCTTGCCCAGATGAGACGCCGCATTTCCAACGCATAGGACGAAATTGCAATTGAGCAACGGCATGCCCGCCAAATCCCTTGCCTCGCTTAGTGCGCTCGCCGCTGTTTGCCTCGCGTTGATCGTCGCCTGCGTCGAGCCCGCGCCCACCTCGACGCCTGCGCCTACCCCCGCCGCAACGCCTACCGCGACGCCCCCGCCGACCCTTGCGCCAACGGCGACGCGCACCCCCGCAACGCCCACCCCTACTGCAGCGCCTGCGCCCACGGCGACAACGACGCCTATCCCAACGGCCACCCCCATCCCAACGGCGACGCCCACCCCTACTGCGATGCCCACGCCCACGCCGACCATATACGAAACGAGTTGCTCGGATGGGATTGCCGCGCCTGCCCCATCGAGCAACCCGGGCTTGGTCAGCGATTGCGCGGCGCTCATGGAAGGGAAGGACAGGTTGCGCGGAACGGCGACCCTTGACTGGGACTACGGCAAGCCCATCACAACGTGGGAAGGCGTCACCGTTAGCGGAACGCCGCAGCGCGTTACGAAAGTCGAACTGCAGGACAAGGGGCTCACAGGCGCGATGCCGTCGTCCTTCGGCAATCTCTTCGCGTTGGAGATCCTCAACCTCTCCGGCAACAGGTTGAGCGGAAGCATTCCGTCTGAACTCGGCGACCTCTCCAACTTGACAAGCCTCCAACTCCATCTCAGTGGGTTGAGCGGGAGCATTCCGCCTGAACTCGGCAGCCTCTCTAGCTTGACGACCCTCTTGCTTTCATGGAACGGATTGAGCGGGAGCATCCCGCCTGAACTCGGCAACCTCTCCAAACTAGAGCGGCTCGACCTTTATTCCAACGGGTTGAGCGGGAGCATTCCGTCTGAACTCGGCAACCTCTCCAACTTAACGTGGCTCCGTCTCTCCCGCAACGAGTTGAGCGGGAGCATTCCATCTGAACTCAGCGACCTCTCCAACTTAACGAGCCTCTTGCTTTCCAGCAACAGGTTGAGCGGGAGCATTCCGCCTGAACTGGGCAACCTCTCCAACTTGTGGGAGATCGGTCTCTCCGGCAATGGGTTGAGCGGGAGCATTCCGCCTGAACTCGACAACCTCTCCAACGTGAGGTGGCTCCGTCTCTCCGGCAATGGGTTGAGCGGGAGTATCCCGCCTGAACTCGGCAACCTCCGCAACATGGAGGTCCTCCGTCTCTCAGAAAACGAGTTGAGCGGGAGCATTCCGCCTGAACTCGGCAACCTCTTCGCCCTGGAGGTCCTCTATCTCTCAGAAAACGAATTGAGCGGGAGCATTCCGCCTGAACTCGGCAACCTCTTCGCCCTGGAGGTCCTCTATCTCTCAGAAAACGGATTGAGCGGGAGCATCCCGCCTGAACTCGGCAGTCTCTCCAACCTGCGGGAACTCCTGCTCAACGACAACGGGTTGAGCGGGAGCATCCCGTCTGAACTCGGCAACCTCTCCAACTTGGAGTGGATCGATTTCCGCCGCAACAAGTTGAGCGGGAGCATCCCGCCTGAATTCGGCAACTTCTCCAATTTGTGGGGACTCCACCTCTACAACAACGGATTGAGCGGGAGCATCCCGCCCGAACTGGGCAATCTCTCCAGCCTGAACAGTTTCTACCTCCACAACAACGAGTTGAGCGGGAGCATCCCGCCTGAACTTGGCAATCTCTCCAACTTGAAGAGCATCTACCTCCAAAACAACGAGTTGAGCGGGAGCATCCCGCCCGAACTCGGCAACCTCTCCAACTTGACGGACCTCTTCCTCCACGGCAACGAGTTGAGCGGAGTCATTCCGCCCGAACTGGGCAACCTCTCCAACTTGAGGTTCCTCGGCCTCGGCGGCAACGAGTTGAGCGGCTGCGCGCCTGCGGCGCTTCGGTCGGGGTTGGTGGGGTACAGCGAAGGGACGAGTTTCTGCACCGAAACCACGCCCCCTATGCCCACCGCAACGCCTATCCCCACCGCAACGCCTATTCCTACGCCGACCGTATACGAAATGGGGTGCTCGAACGGGATTGCCGCGCCTGCCCCACCGAGCAACCCGGGCTTGGTCAACGATTGCGCGGCGCTCATGGAAGGAAAGGACATGCTGCGGGGAACGGCGATCCTCGACTGGGACTACGGCAAGCCCATCGCAACGTGGGAAGGCGTCACCGTCAGCGGAACGCCGCAGCGCGTTACGAAAGTCGAACTGCAGGACAAGGGGCTCACAGGCGCGATGCCGTCGTCCCTCGGCAACCTCTCCGACTTGGAGATCCTCAACCTCCACGACAACGGATTGAGCGGGAGCATCCCGCCTGAACTCGGCGACCTCTCCAACCTGTATGAACTCGTACTCGACGTCAACAGGTTGAGCGGGAGCATCCCGCCTGAACTCGGCAATCTCTCCAACCTGGAGCGGCTCAACCTTGACTTCAACGGATTGAGCGGTGGTATCCCGCATGAACTCGGCAGCCTCTCTAACTTGACGACCCTCTTGCTTTCATGGAACGAATTGAGCGGGAGCATTCCGCCTGAACTCGGCAACCTCTCCAACCTGGAGCGGCTCGACCTTGACAACAATGAGTTAAACGGGAACATCCCGCCGGAACTTGGCAGCCTCTCCAACTTGACGATCCTCTTGCTTTCATGGAACGGATTGAGCGGGAGCATTCCGCCTGAACTCGGCAACCTCTCCAACCTAGTATGGCTCGACCTTGACAACAACGGATTGAGCGGGAGCATTCCGCCTGAACTCGGCAACCTCTCTAACTTGGAGATTCTCAACCTCCATAGCAACGGATTGAGCGGTGGTATCCCGCCGGAACTCGGTAACCTCTCCACCTTGACGTGGCTCAGTCTCGATAGCAACGGGTTGAGCGGGAGTATCCCGTCGGAACTCGGCAACCTCTCCAACTTGACGATCCTCTTGCTTTCATGGAACGAATTGAGCGGGAGCATTCCGCCTGAACTCGGCAACCTCTCCAACCTGCGGCATCTCCTGCTTCACGACAACGGGTTGAGCGGGAGCATCCCGCCTGAACTTGGCAACCTCTCCAACTTGCGGGGTCTCCGCCTCGGCGGCAACGAGTTGAGCGGCTGCGCGCCTGCGGCGCTGCGGTCGGCGTTGGCGGACAGCGACGCCGCAGGGCTGAGTTTCTGCGCCGAAACCGCGCCATAGGCTTCCGCAGGAGGCGAAGTGAGCGGAGAGAACGGAACGAACGCCGCGCCCGTCGTGCTGGACGCGCGGGAGTTGCGGACGCATCTCTTCACCCGCTGGGGCGTGACGCGGGCGGTCGACGGCGTGAGTTTCGCCATCCGCGAAGGCGAGACGCTCGGGCTCGTCGGCGAGTCCGGCTCCGGCAAGAGCATGACCGCGCTCTCGCTGATGCGCCTGCTGCCCGACGCGGCGCGCATCGTCGGGGGGCGAATCCTGCTCGACGGCGACGACGTGGCGGCGATGAGCGAGGCCCAGGCGCGCGAGTTGCGCGGGCGCAAAATCTCGATGATTCTGCAGGATCCGCAAACCGCGCTCAACCCCGTGTTCACCATCGGCAACCAGTTGCGCGAGTCCGTCGCGGAGCGCCTCCGCCGCGCCGGGGCGAGCCGCTCGCGCTCGGCGGTTCGGGAGCGCGCGCTCGAGGTCTTGCGAATGATGCGCGTCGCCGCCCCGGAGCGCCGCCTATCCGACTTCCCCCATCAGATGAGCGGCGGCATGAAGCAGCGCGTCGTCGGCGGCATCGCCATCGAAAGCCGCCCCCGCCTCCTCATCGCCGACGAGCCCACCACCGCGCTCGACGTCACGATCCAAGCGCAGTACCTCAGCCTGCTCAAGGAGATTCAGCGCGAAACGGGCGTCGCCATGCTCTTCATCACGCACGACCTCGGCGTCGTGGCGCGAACGTGCGACCGCGTCGCCGTGATGTACGCCGGGCGCATCGTCGAGCAGGGCGGCGTCGCCCGGATATTCGACAACCCCTCGCATCCGTACACGCAGGCGCTGCTCGGCTCCATTCCGCGCATGGACGCGCGCTCCGATAGGCTGACCGCCATAGAAGGCCAGCCGCCCGCGCTCTTCGCGCTGCCCCCGGGCTGCCGCTTCGCTCCCCGCTGCCCCCGCGCATGGGAGAAGTGCGAGGCCGACTACCCCCCCGAGTTCGCCAACGCGGACGGCCAAACGGCGGCATGCTGGACGCTGGAGGAAACGTGGAAGCGGATGTCCTGCTGAAGGCCGAGCGCCTAGCGAAGCATTTCCCCGTCACCGAGGGGCTCGTGCTGATGAAGACCATCGGCTGGGTGCGGGCGGTCGACGGCGTCAGTTTCGAGGCGCGGCGCGGCCAAACGCTCGCCCTCGTCGGCGAGTCCGGCTGCGGCAAGACCACGACCGCCAAACTCGCGCTGCGCCTGGAGACGCCCACGAGCGGAAGCATCGAGATCGAGGGGCGCGACGTCCACGCGCTGAAGGGCCGCGAACTGCGCGAGTTCCGCGCCAGCGTCCAAGCGGTGTTTCAGGACCCGTGGAGTTCGCTGAGCCCGCGTATGCGCGTGCGCGACATCATCGCCGAGCCCCTCGTCGTCAACAAGCGCGTAGGCAAGCGCAAGGCGCGGGAGCGCGTCGCGGAGTTGCTCGCCGACGTCGGGCTGAGGCCGGAGCAGGCCGACCTCTTCCCTCACGAGTTCAGCGGCGGCCAGCGCCAGCGCGTCGCAATCGCCGCCGCGCTCAGCGTCTCCCCGCAACTCATCGTGCTCGACGAGCCCGTCTCCGCGCTCGACGTCTCCGTGCAAGCGCAAATCCTCAACCTGCTGCGCGACCTGCAAGAGCGGCGCGGCGTGAGTTACCTGATGGTCTCGCACAACCTCGCGACGGTGCGCTACCTCGCGCATGAGGTCGCGGTGATGTACCTCGGCGAAATCGTGGAGCGCGCCGAGACCGACGCGCTGTTCGAGCGTCCGCTGCATCCGTACACGCAGGCGCTCTTCTCCGCCGCGCTCCCCGCCCGCCCCGGCGCCCGCCGCGACGACGAGATCATCCTGCAAGGCGAGGTGCCGAGTCCGCTGAATCCGCCTTCCGGCTGCCGCTTCCATCCGCGCTGCCCGTTCGCAATGCCCGTCTGCGCCGAGACCGCCCCCGAATGGAAAGAAGCCGCCCCCGGAAGATTCGTCGCCTGCCACCTGCACTGAGGGGGATAAGAGAGACCGTTAGGAGAAAGCGGTTGCCGTATCGCGGGCGCGGGCGTAGGCTATGCAAGAGAAGAGCGGCAGGAGAAGGAGGGCGGCTATGGGCAAGACGAGCATCGAGCAAACGGAAGGGTTGTGGCCGGAGGACCGGATATGGGCGGCGGAAGGCTCTTACGCTGATTTGGGCGCGCTGCTCGACGCCGCGCTCGAAGAGGGGCCGCAAGTCGTGCTGCGCGACGGCGTTCAAGCGGCGGTGGTCGTTCCGGAGGAGCAGTGGAGGGAGATGGAGCGCGTGATGGGACGGCGCATAAGAGAGAAGATGGGAGCGCAGGACATCAAGAAGTGGCTGCTCGCGCCGGAGGCCCGCGTCGAAGAACTCGTTCCGCCGGACGTTCGGGAGTCGTTCCCCGCTCCGCGCCCCGCGCTCCTCGACTAGCCGGCGGCTGGACTACGGCAAGGGGTTGCGCGCTTGACGAGGCCCGCCCCCTCTCGGTACGATTGCAGTCAGTTCAGAGGAGGTTGCCCGAATGACTACTGCCAGCCCGCCCCGCAACTCGTCGGACGGCATTAGCCTAGAGGGCAGGGCTAGGCAGGTCTACGCCGCGATGTTCACGGACAGCCCCAGCATTCGGGACAGCATCGCCTCCTTGCGGACGTCCATCAACTGGATGAAGTGGATCGGCGGCGGAATCGGCGCCACGGTCTTGGTCGCCGCCGTGAAGTACATCGTCTTCACCCCGTGGTAGGCCGCCCCGCGCTCCTCGACTAGCCGGGCGCCGCGAGGCGTTGCGCCTCGTCTTTTGCGTTCGAGTTGCCCACCGCGATGGCGGGATTGTCTTGCGCTACCCATTATCCCTTCTTTTGCTTGGGCGGGCGTCCTCGAGGTATTCCCTTTGGCGGACTGATCAGTTCCGCTACGTCACGCAGGCGTTTGACCACGGAATCAAGCACGGCATCTCGTTCAACGCCCTCTGGCAAGTAGATTGGGACTTCTAAGCAGTGGTCGTAGGCCAAGATTTCGAACCGCTTGTCCTCGAGGACGGGCTGAAGCCGTGCACGAACAGTGCGCCAATTCGTATAGCGACTTGGGTCTTCGCCGGACACTCGTTCTGGATTCCATAGGATAAGCCAAACCGGTGTCTCACGCTTCCAAGTCCATTCTTGGTAGCTAATTCCAAACCATGCATATGCGCCGCCGATAGTGATGCGTCGGCCATGCCCGTATATATCGGCACTGGTCCGGCGACCGTCGGCTTGTATGAATCCGTCAGACTTACCGCGTTTGAACGCAGCATCCACTAGGCGGATCAAATGCTGCATTAGACGAGCGAACTCGGGACCTAGTCCCTCGGAACGCAGGGGGAGGAACGCATCCATGTCCTGCCGTGCGCAGAGCGCCTCTAACTGCCGGAGGTCTTCCCCGGCCAGAGTATCGCCGGCGACATCGGCGCGGGACGCCATCGCGCCCAGCAACCTGCTCCAACCGGAGAGCATGAGGCGGCGTTTGCTGCCCGTGACCGGCGCAGCCCGGAGGTTTCCTATTTCGGAACCATCGCCTAGCGCGAAGCCCGCATCTTCTGCCCGTGCGCGGATGAGCGGCCAGAGCGTGCCCAGCCGCATCTCAGGGGCGACGAAGAGGAGAACGGACGGCTTGCCGTCGTTCGGGAGCCGCTCGAGGTAGGCGGCGGGCTGGTTGCCGGTGAGGCCGGCCCAGAACTTCGCCTCGATGAGAACGCGCTCCTCGCCGACGTCGTTGCGGAGGGCGAGGTCGACGCGGCCCGTGTCGTCGTCCGCCGACTCGGCCTCGACGCTGACGATGGGGCCGACGTCGGGGCCGACGGTTCGCAGCAGTTCGCGGAGCGCGTCCCTGGCGGCGGGGGAGCGCCCGAGTATGTAGGCGAGCGCCTTCGTCGCGACGAGTTCGGTCTGATTCGTGAATTCGTCGACGATGTAAGAGAGGAGCGAGTTGCGGTTGTCGCTGCTGGCCATTCGCGGGCGCCTCCGTTCGCGGGGGATTATAGCGCGAGCGGGGGTAGGGATAGATTCCTGCCTACGCAGGAATGATGGGTAGGGGGATGAGGGTAGAGGGGTAGGTTCCCGCTTTCGCGGGAATGACGAGGCGCCTGAGATGGAAGAGACGGGGCGCCCTGCGCCCCGTCTGTGGCGATGGCGCGCCGAATGGATTCCTGCCTACGCAGGAATGACGGTCTTGGGGGCGCGGAAGGGCGGCAAAGGGGCGCAAGGCGGGCGGGCGAAGAGGTAGGGGGCGTCTAGCCCGCAGGCGGAAGGCGCCGCAAGCGCGGAACGATCTCGCCCGCGACGGCCAGCGCGGAGGCGGCGAGCCCTTCCCAATCCGCGATTTGGTTCCTTTCGAACACGCGCCGGACTTCGGGATGCAGCGAATCCGTGACGTAATCCGCGACCTCGCGCATCCACTTCAGGCGCCGCAGTCCGTCTCCGTCTTCCTCAGACCCCTCATCCTCGGCAACAGACCTAATGACTGCCCAATGCGACGGCCTTCTGCCGCCGCCCGCGTCGACGCCAAACAGCGCGTCGCGGGCCACGAGATGGCAGGCATAGTAGGCGCGGCTGATCGCGGAGCGGTAATCCGCCTCGTTCTCGGCGCCACGCGCCAACCGCCGCGCTTGGATCAGGAACAGTTCGGGGTCGAGCGGCATCGGCGGCTACAGGTTGGGGATGGAGACCGGAAAGCGGGTCTGGTTCCAGTTGATCTCCAGCCCGAGGCTCATCGACGCCTCCTTGCTTTCCGCGTCCATGCCGGCGCGCCAGCGCCTGCGATCTTCGCCGAGCCCTCGGTGAAAGGCGAACGTCCGCTCGGCGGGAGCGGCGCAAAGCACGGCGACGCACGCCTCATCTACGCCCTCGACGTCCGTGTAGCCTAGCAGCCACGCCTTCTCGATCGGCAACCCATCCGCTTCCGCTTTCGCGCGGACGATCTCCCACAACTCGTTGGCGAGCCGCCGGACGAGCGGAGTGAGCGCGGGATGCTCCATGCTCACGTCGAGCGCTGCCTCGCGGGGCGCTTCCATCGTCGCCGTGCCTCGCGCTTTGGCCATCGTTCACCTCCGTCGAGCGCATTGTAGCAGGCCGCTCGCCACTGGCGCGCATCGGGCTGCCCTTGTCGCCACGCCTTCCCGCCGACGCTTGCGGACCCTCTGGCGCATCTTGACTTGCCGCGGCGCGCGGCTTACCTTACGCGCAGGCGCCAGGCGACGCGCCGGGAGGGACGCGATGCTGACGCGCGAGCAGAATGACTTGCTGCATAAGGTCGGCCCCGGCGAGCCCATGGGCGAGTTGCTCCGCCGCTACTGGCACCCCGTCGCCGCCGTCGGCGAGTTGGACGACGACCCCGTCAAGGCCGTCCGGCTGATGGGCGAGGACCTCGTGCTGTTCAAGGACGCCGGCGGCGCCTACGGCCTGCTGGAGCGCCAGTGCCCCCACCGCCGCGCCGACCTCTCCTACGGGTGGGTCGAGCCTGGCGGCGGCTTGCGATGCTCCTACCACGGCTGGCTCTTCGATACGGACGGCGCCTGCGTCGCGCAGCCGTTCGAGCAGGCCGTCCATCCCGACGGAGCGTTCAAGGACAAAGTCAGGGCGCGCGCCTACAAAGCGCAGGCGAAAGCCGGCCTCGTCTGGGCGTACGCCGGCCCCGCGCCCGCGCCGGAGTTGTGGGACTGGGACAGGTACTACGACCGCGGCTACAAGCAAATCGTCTTCTCCGACGCGCCGTGCAACTGGCTGCAATGCCAGGAGAACTCGATAGACCCCGTGCACTTCGAGTGGCTGCACTCCAACTGGTCGCTGCGCCGAAACGGAAGCCCCGACTACTCCCCGGCGCACGTCCGACTCGGCTTCGAGGAGTTCGAGTTCGGCTACCGCTATCTGCGCGTGCGCGAGGACACGGACGAGGAGAACGAGTTGTGGACGGTCGGGCGCGTGTGCCTTTGGCCGAACGCGCTTTACACCGGCCACTTCGAGTGGCGCGTGCCGGTGGACGACGAAAACACGCTGAGCGTCGGCTGGTTCATCGACCCCGTCCCCGGCAGCGAGCCGTTCGAGCAGGAGCGCATCCCGCACTGGCGGTCGCCCGCCGTGGACGAGCGCACCGGGCGCTGGATCACGAGCCACATTATGAATCAGGACTTCACGGCGTGGGCGGGGCAGGGCGTCGTGTCCGACCGGTGGAACGAGCACCTCGGCGAGAGCGACCGGGGCGTCATTCTGATGCGGAAGCGGCTGATGGACGACCTCGCGGTCGTGGAGGACGGCGGCGACCCGAAGGGCGTGCTGCGCGACCCCGCCCGCAACGTCAAGACGCCGCTGCCGCGCATTCGCGCCGAGATCGGGCAGTTCGCGCCGTCGCCCTACCCGCCGCGCTTCCCGTTCCTCGCCGGCCAGCCCCAGGAAATCGTCGAGGAGTACCGCGCGCTCTGGAAATCTCGCGGCGGCGCCCTCCCCGAAGGCTAAGCGCGGGAGGGCGGGGGCGGGGGGCGAGGGGCGCTCATCGGCGAGGCGCGTGGTAGGATGGGAGCATCGAGAGGAGAGGCGCGCTGCGAAATACGCGCGGAGGGGCTAGATGATCTATATGGTCTACAAGGACGGAGACGTCAGGAAGGTCGCCATCGGCGACGGCTATATTCTCAACGTGCACGTGGTCGGCGAGTCCGGCCTGGAGCAGACGGCCGAGTGGATCACGCACCGGGTCGGCGAGATAGAGGACCGCGGCTCGGCCGCCATGTCCTCTCTGGTCGAGCGGTTCGGCAAGGTCACGCCTCTGACCGGCGATGCGCTGGAGGCTTCCAACGCGGCGTTCGAGAAGGTGAACGAAGCGATGAGGCAGGCCGCGCGCGAGCGGCTGAGCGCTCCGATCGATTTCGTCAGGATCCCCCAGGAGGTCTTGGACGTGGACAAGATGACGCGGGCTCAGTTGTTCGCGCAGCTGCCCGCGATCCGGGAGCGTCAGGACAAGTTGGAGGGAGACCGCAGGATCAGGTACGACAACTTCCTGTACCTGGGGTTGACCGCGCATGGCCCGGAGCCGACGTTCAGGCACTTCGTGAGCGACTCTCTGATGGCGTTCGCGTCGTTGGAGCACGCCGAGCGCCGCCTCGCCGAGGAGGCCGCCAAGACGGCGCTTGGGGAACGCTCGAAAGGCTTCGCGACTACCTTGCGGGCAAACGCCCGTAGGCTGATGCCGTCGACGATGCTGGCTCGGAAGTTGGATGAGCGGAAGGCGCGTACCCTGCGGGAAGGGCGGCAAGAGGGCTTACAGGATGGCCTCAGGGAGGGCCGCTTGGCGGAGCGCGCGGAGTGGGACGCTTGGCTGGAGCGCATGGCGGCGGCGCAGGCGGCCGGGGAGGCGTTCGATGAGCCTCCGCCGTCGCGCCGGTCAGGCGACATGAACGGGACGGCCGGGCGCGGCGCCGACGACGAGGACCTGCCGGCATGAGACAGCGCTACCTATCGTCCGTGGTCGCCGACCTCCGCAAAGAGCCTGATGGCTACGTCGCGTCAATCGACGGCGTAGACGTCGTGAAGGCAAAGATAATCGAGATGAGCCACTGCCAGACGGAGCGCCAAGTTCTTGAGTCGAAGTACTCGAACTGCGACCCGTATCCGCAGTTCTTGTCGGACGGTATGCCTGATGTCTACCCTCCGAAATCCAACCAGTGGATCTACCAGCAGCCGCAATTTCGAATTGCGATGAGAGCAGGCGGCGTGAAGATAGTGCTGAGGCACAGCGAGGTCTACCCTAAGATCGAGAACCTGGAAGTCCAGTCGTGGTGGTGCAACGACTGCGGCCTGCAAGTGGAGGCTCCCGATGGCTGAGTCCAAGATAACGTTCACCATCCAGGGAACGGACACCGTGATCGTGTTGCATGGAGATTATGAGTTCCAGGTGCTCGGCTCCGACGAGCTCGGCTTCTTCGAGGCGTTGACCTCCGAGAATTCTCTTGGAGACCGCGCCGCGCCGCCGTCCGATCCCCCGATCGTGACCATGAGGCTGCCTGTGGACAGGAGAGACTACTTCCAGGTCGTAAGGTTTCACTGCCTGAAGGTCGGGCGGAGCTACGAGGGCCGTGTGGAGAAGTTGTGAAATACGCGAGAGCATGGCCTGTGGCCGACGACGAGGCGTGCCCGGAGTGCCGCGGCGTGGATGAGCACGCCGACGCGCAAGGGTAGGGGTAGGTTCCCGCTTTCACGGGAATGACGAGGCGCCCGGGGGTATAAGGGAGACGGGGCGTGTTGCGCCCCGTCCGCGCCCAGTACCCTCTCCTGCCGCGTTCGCGGCGTCCTCTCTCCTTCTAGGGAGAGTGGGATGCGAGATTTCCCGCTTTCGCGGGAGTGACGAGGGGCGCGGACAAGGCGATAGGTTATGCGGAAGGGGAGAGGCGTATCGGCGAGGGCGCGTGGTAGGATGGGAGCATCGAGAGAGAGGCGCGCTGCGAAATACGCGCGGAGGGGCTGGATGCTCTATATGGTCTACAAGGACGGAGACGTCAGGAAGGTCGCCATCGGCGACGGCTATCCGCTCAACGTGCACGTGGTCGGCGAGTCCGGCCTGGAGCAGACGGCCGAGTGGATCACGCACCGGGTCGGCGAGATAGAGGACCGCGGCTCGGTCGCCATGTCCTCGCTGGTCGAGCGGTTCGGCAAGGTCACGCCTCTGACCGGCGATGCGCTGGAGGCTTCCAACGAGGCTTCCAACGCGGCGCTCGAGAAGGTGAACGAAGAGATGAGGCTGGCCGCCATCAAGCGGCTGAGCGCTCCGATCGATTTCGTCAGGATCCCCCAGGAGGTCTTGGACGTTGACAAGATGACGCGGGCTCAGTTGTTCGCGCAGCTGCTCGCGATCCGGGAGCGTCAGGACAAGTTGGAGGGAGACCGCAGGATCAGGTACTACAACTTCCTGTACCTTGGGTTGACCTCGCATGGCCCGGAGCCGACGTTCAGGCACTTCGTGAGCGACTCGCTGATGGCGTTCGCGTTGTTGGAGAACGCCGAGCGCGGCACGGACGACGAGGACCTGCCGGCATGAGACCGTATTACCCGTCGTCGGTGAAAGCGGATCTGAGGGAGGAGCCGACCGGCTTCGTCGCGTCAATAGATGGCGTGGATGTCGTGAAGGTCAACGTCGTCAAGGTGAGCGAGTACGAATCCCGGGTGGAGCGCCAGATATTGGAGTCGAAGTACGCGAACTGCAACCCGTATCCGCAGTTCCTATCGGCCGACGTTCCGAGGCGCGACCCGCCTCCTGTCGAGCAGCTGTTGTCAACGCAGGCAGACTTCCGCCTCGCTCTGGACAAAGGCGAGGGCGTGAAGGTAGCCTTGATGCACAGGAGCCTGTGCCCGAAGATCGAGAACCTGGAAGTCCAGTCGTGGTGGTGCAACGACTGCGGCCTGCAAGTGGAGGCGCCCGATGGCTGAGTTCAAGACCACGTACACCATCCAGGGAACGGACACCGTGATCGTGATGAAGGGATATGAGTTCCAGGTGCTCGGCTCCGACGAGCTCGGCTTCTTCGAGGCGTTGACCTCCGAGCATTCGCTCATAGACTACGCCGCGCCGTCGTCCGATCCCCCGCTCGTGACTATGAGGCTGCCTGTGGACTGGAGCGACTTCGTCGATGTCGTAAGGCTGCACTGCCTGAAGGTCGGGCGGAGCTACGAGTCCCGCGTGGAGAGGTTGTGAAATACGCGAGAGCATGGCCTGTGGCCGACGACGAGGCGTGCCCGGAGTGCCGCGGCGTGGATGAGCACGCCGACGCGCAAGGGTAGGGGTAGGTTCCCGCTTTCGCGGGAATGACGCGGCGCCCGGGGGTATAAGGGAGACGGGGCGTGTTGCGCCCCGTCCGCAGTACCCTCTCCCGCCGCGTTCGCGGCGTCCTCTCCCCTTCTAGGGAGAGGGGGATCCGTCATTCCGGCGTAGGCGGGAATCCATTCGGCGCGACAGCGCCACAGACGGGGCATTAGCCCCGTCCCCCTTGATACCATGTGCGTCTCGTCATTCCTGCGAAAGCGGGAACCTACCCTGCATCGCCCGTCCGTGAAAGCGAGACTAGAGCGCAGCCCAGGCGTGGCTAAGGCCTGGCGAGGATGTCGCCGATGTTGCGAATCTGTCCCACCACGCTGTCGAGCACGTGGTCGTGCTCGACGCCGGTGGGCAGGTAGATGGGGACGAGCGACACCGGCCATTTGTTGTGTTCCGCGTTGATGTAGTCCAAGCCGTCTTGCCGTTGCGCGGCGGCGAGGCGCTCGCGTATCTGATCAATTTTCGGATATTTGTAACCATATCCCAGCATCACCCAGAACGGCGTCTCCCTGTGCTCCGCGCCCCATTCGTAGTTAACGCCGACCCATGCCCCGTCGGCGATCCCTGTGTCGTCGTTCCCTAGGTGGACGAAGCGTCCGTAGTTCGGTCCGAATTTTGAGGCGGCCAGCCCTTTGAAGCCGGCTATCTTTTGCTGCCGCAGGCGGCGCTTGATCACGTCGTCGTAGAGGTAGTGCAGGTCCGTAGCGCGTTTGGAGAAGTCGGGGCCCATTTCTCCCGCGCGCAGCGGCAGGAACGCCGCCCTGTCCTGCTGGGCGCAGAGCCCTTGCAACTGCCGTATCTCTTTCTCCGGGTCTCCGGTGGCGGCGGACAATTTCCCGAGCAGGTGCAGCCAACTCGTGAGCATCAGGCGATGGGGGCCGTCGGTGACGGTCGCGCTCCTCACGCCGGCCGCGCTCGTGACGCCGGTCAGCGAAAACCCTCCCGCATCGGCGAGGCGCAGCAATTCGGGCCAAAGCGTCTCCTGCCGCAACACCGGCGCGACGAACAGCAGCACGGAAGGCTTGGCGGCCGGGTTCTTGAGGAGTTCCTTAAGGTAGGTGTTGGGCTGGTTCTCCGTGAGCCCCGCCCAGAACTTGACCTCGATGAGCGCGCGTATGGCGTTCCCCTCGTCGAAGCCTACGAGGTCAACCCGCGCCTCCTTCCCCTTGACTTTGATCGGGACCTCGGTCGACACCCGCGCAATCGTCCCCACGTCCACGCCGTCCGTTCGTATCGTGTCCCGCAAGGCGTCCCGCGCCGCATCCGCCGCGTCCGACCGGGAGAGGATGTAGCCGAGCGCCTCCGTCGCGGTCGTCTCCGCGCCGCCGAACTTGTAGGCGAGGTCGCCGAGGAGCGAGGGCCGATTGGCGTCGTTCGTAGTCATTGGGCGATGGCGCTCCGCAAGAGGGTAGGGGGAGTGTACGCGGGCGCGGGGGCGGGCGCAAGCGGGGGGCGTCATTTATGGGGGCGAGATTCGCGCCTTTGCGGGAATGACGGTTATGGGGGCGCGGACAGGGACAATGGCCGGTTGACGGCGCGGCGCTTGCGGGCTAACCTAGACGTATGCCTTACGAGTGGGACGAGGCCAAGCGGCGCGGCAATATCGCTAAGCACGGCATAGACTTCGAGAGCGTCCATCTCTTCGATTGGACGACCGCGAGTTACGAGAGCAGCATGCGGCACGGCGAGGAGCGCGTTCTTGCGCTGGGCTACATAGGCGACCGCTTGCACGCTGTCGTCTACATAGGTCGGGGAGCGAACGCCCGCATCATCAGCATGCGGAAGGCGAAGCGGAAGGAGGAGAATCGCTATGCCGCCCCTTAAGCCAGGCCACATCAGCCCCACCCCTGAGGAGGACGCCGAGATAGACGCGGCCATCGCGTCGGACCCTGACACCTGGGAGGTGACGGGCGAATTGCGTCCGGCGATGGAGAACCCCTTCATCAGGCAATTGGTGAAGCGGATAGAGGAGGAGCGGGAGGCGCGAAAGGCCGTCGGCAAGACGCGGGTGACGCTCCGCCTCGATGCCGATGTCGTGTCGCGGCTGCGGGAGGACGGCCCAGGGTGGCAGACGCGGGCGAACTCGGCGTTGCGGCAGGCCGTGCTGGGGGCGTAGCGCCCCGACTCCAGTACCCTCTCCCGCCGCGTTCGCGGCGTCCTCTCCCCTTATAGGGAGAGGGGGACATGTCATTCCTGCGTAGGCAGGAATCCATTCGGCGCGCTAGTACCATAGACGGGGCGCGTTGCGCCCCGTCTCCCTAAATCCCCAGACGCCGCGTCATTCCCGCGAAAGCGGAACCTACCCCATCGCCCGCGTGCGCCCCCCGCGCCCGCGCCATCCAGCCCCCGACGGGAACGAGGCGTTTGCCGACGGGGTCGACGCCCATAAAGACGCCCTCGAGCGCAAGCGCGCCCAGCAGCGGCTCCGTCCCCTCCTCGTTGAAGAGCGCGAGCGTAATGCCCTCGCGGTCTCCGACGCGCACCCACGTCTGCCCGACGTCCATCTCTCGCGTCTCGCCTTGCGCGAAGGTGAAGCGCTCCTTTCGCAGCGGCTCCACGCCGAGCCCGCGCAGAACGGACGCGGGCGCCGACGCGATGGACGCGCCCGTGTCAACGAGGGCGTCGACCTGCGTCCAGCGTTCCCCGTCCGGGCTTCCGATGCTAACCGGCGCGCTGAATGTTCCCATTAGAGGTTCGTCTCTCTAGGCGGCCTTGCAGTCGCGGAGCGGAGCGCGGGGCTAGGGAGTCGCCGGCTGGGCGTTGCCTGGCCAAGAGCCCTTCCACTCATCGTCGTCCACCTCCCCGCATATCCTGAGTGCTAACCACTCCAACTGCTCGACCGCATCCTCGAGCACGCGGTCGTACTCTTCTCCGACAGGGAGGATGATCGGGATGTGCCGGTATCCGATCTTCGCTTGGACATCCTTGATTGCCATATCTTTGCTGTCGATGAAATTCAGCCACAGCGGGCGGCCTTCCATCCCTAACCATCGTGGATAATCCACCCCAAGCCAAGCCTGCGCCCACACGCCCTTCGCGTTGCTCCCGACTCGCAAATACCTCCCGTAGCCCTCTACCCGTGGCGTCACATTCAACCCTTCGGTGTTCACAACGCCATGCGAACGCGCTCGTTCTGTGGCCTCGTCAACGAGACGGCGGAAGTCCCGCAGACGCCTGGGGAATTCGGGGCCGAATTCGCCTTCTCTGATCGGTAGGAAAGCCCCTGTATCCTGCTGTTCGCAGAGCCCGTTCAACTCAAGGATGCCCCTCTCCGCTGAGGACTCGCCGTCATCTTTGGCGCGGAGCCGCATGTCGTTGAGCATTGCCCGCCAACTCGTGAGCATCAGGAAACGGCTGCTTCCTGCGACCGTCGCCGTTCGCAGGTCGCCGGTTTCGGAGACGTCGACCAAAGTGAAGCCCTTGCCTTCCGCTCGCCTTCGGAGGTGCGGCCATAGCGTCTCCAGTCGCATCGCCGGCGCAACGAACAGGAGAGCGGCGGGTTCGCCGTCGTTGGGGAGCCGCTCGAGGTAGGCGCCGGGCTGGTTGTCTGTGAGTCCGGCCCAGAACTTCGCCTCGATGAGGACGCGCTCCTCGTCGGCGTCGTTATAGCCGGAGAGGTCAACGCGCTCCATCTTTTCGCCTATGACCTCGGTGGCCACTCGCGCAATCGGCCCCATGTCCACGTTGCCCTTTCGGATCGTGCCGCGCAGGGCGTTCCGCGCCGCCTTCGACCTGGAGAGGATGTAGCCGAGCGCCTCCGTCGCGATCGTCTCCGTCTGGCCGCCGAACTTGTAGGCGAGGTAGGCGAGCAGCGAGATCTGGTTGGCGGGCGAGGTCTGGTTGGCGTCGTTCGTGGTCATTGGGCGATGGCGCTCCGCAAGAGGGTGGGGGGAGTGTACCAGGGCGCGGGGCGGGGCGCAAGTGCGGCGTGATATCCTGCGAACGCAGTTACGCATGGAGAGGAGCATGAGATGACGGAGTTGCGGAGCGTTTCGACGGAGATGATCGAGTTGCTGGAAGGGGCGCCGTACCGATTCGCGGTTACGATGGCCGATTGCCCCCACTCCTACACGCGCGAGAAGGATTGGAGCGCGGAGCGCCACGCAGTCGGGCGAGAGCGCGGCTGGTCGGGCGAGGAGGGCGAGGCGGCGTTCGCCCGCGCATGCGCCGAAATGCACCCCCTGATGCATCGCAAATTCTTCGACGACCCCCGCAAGCCGGACGAGGAGGGCTGGGCCAACTGGTACTTCGATATGAACGGCTACCGCTACTTCAACGTCGGCCATCCGCCCGCGGACACGTGGACGCTGATCAATCGCGCTCCGCGGCAATACCGAACGGCGTTCGCGGGCGACCCGCAGACCTACGACGACCTCTTCGGCCAGCCGCCGGTCGCGGAGCGGATCGAGGCGTTCTACGCGCATGCAGCCCCCGCCGGCCGCGTCCTCGACGTCGGCTGCGGAACGGGGCGGACGGTGGACTACCGCTACAAGGCGCTCGCCGCCGACCCGGGCCTCTACACGGGAATAGACCCGTCGCCGGGCGCGCTCGGCTGGTTCGCGCTGAAGCATCCCGCCTTCCGCGACCGCCTCGTCCGGACGACGCTCGAGGAGTACGAGACGCCGCAGCGGTTCGACGTCATCGTAATGGCGAACGTCGGGCGCGAACTCATCGCGCCGGGCTACCCGCTCGACGAGAAGTTGCGCTCGCTCCTCGCCCCCGGCGGCCGCGCCGTCATCTGGGACGGCGGCGACGCATGCCGCGACCTCGCCGCGTAAGGGGCGCGAGCGCGCCGTCTCGCGGGGCGTGATCCCGCACGGCGGGAATGTGGTCAAGGACGCGGAGAGGGCGGGGTAGGGTAGGGGCGGCAATGAGGAGCGTAGGGGGACTACACGGCGATGCAGTTCACCGGGGCGAGCCCGTCCGCGATGAGGCGCCATTCGCCGGCGCCCCGAGCGCAGGCGAAGACCTGGCCGCCGTGCGTGCCGGCGTACACCGTCCCCGCGTCGTCCACGGCCAGCGCGTCAACGGCCTCCGTAAGGCCGTCGTCCATCAGCGCGTCCCAGCGCTCGCCCCCGTCGAGGCTCTCGTAGACCTTGGCGACGGCGCCCTCGGGCCGGGCGCTCCAGTTGCGCGGGCGCCCCAGCGTCGCCGACGCGACCAGCCGCTGCGGGTCGGACGGGTCGTTGGCGAGCGCGATGGTGTAGAGCGTCTGCAGGCCGTCGCAGCGCGAGCGCCACGATTGCGCCCCGTCGCGCGAGTTGTAGAAGCCGACGCCGGTCACCGCGAACACGTGGTCGCCGCCGTCTCCGTCGGGCGCGGCGGCGAGTTGGTGAATGTCCGGGTGGATGCTCTCCCGCGCCTCGCGCCACGTCTCGCCCCCGTCGTCCGTCGCCATCACGCCGCCGACCTCGACGCCGACGTAGACGCGCCCGGGGTGCGTGGGCGACGCGGCCATCGAGCGGATGTTGGGCAGGTGCGGCGAGACGGGGAAGGTCCACGTCGCGTAGGTGGGGAGTTCCTTGAAGCCGGCGACCTCCGAGAACGCCCCCTCGCCTTCGCGCATGCGGTAGAGTTTCGCCTCGTCCGCGCCGACGAAGGTCGTTCCGTCGAGCGTGACGGCGATGCTGCGCGCGTCGACGCCGGGGAGCGCGGGGCTCCAGTCCGCCGTTTCGGGCGCCGCGCCGCTGCGGAACACGCCCTGATCGGTCGCCGCGATCATTCCCGCTCCGCGAGCGGGGCCGACGTGGTTTTGCGATCGGACAGCCTCGACGCGGACGCCCGGCAAGCCGCGCCGCTCCTCTTCCCACGCGCCGTCCTTCTCGCTCAGCGCGACGACGCCGTCGCTCGTCCCCACGATCATAATCCGCCTCCGCCGGACAGGATGCGCGCACTATATCACGCGCCGTCAAGCGAGGCGCAGCGCCCCGGCCGTCCCTAGGGCGAGGTTTCCCGTCGGCGCGGGAATGACGCGGGGCATCCAGTAGGTTCCCGCTTTCGCGGGAATGACGTGGCGCCTGGGGATATGGGGAGACGGGGCGCGTTGCGCCCCGTCCGCAGCACCCTCTCCCGCCGCTTCGCGGCGTCCTCTCCCTTCTAGGAGGGGGGATGCGGCGCTGGGGTGCCTCAATGGGGGCGGGATTCCCGCCTACGCGGCCGGACTCCGCCTTAACCCTGCGACCAGCAATCGCGCAGGCGCTTGATTTCGGCTACCCAGAACGCATCTTGCGCATCCCTGTCTCTGCTTCCGTTGTAGAGACCTAACGGATCGTGAGCGATGTTGAAGAAGCCGATGCCCGGGTGCGTGCCCGCCTTCGTGCTGGCCGGACTCCTTCAAAACCGCGACCGCCGAAATCAGCGGCCTGCCTTCGGCGTGCTCGGCGATGTTGATGTCGCCCAGGATGTCGGAGAGGCGGTCTCTGTCTTTCGGGTTTGACATATCCAAGCCTATGAGGTCGCCCAACTCCTGGTAGTAGACCGTTGCGCGGGCGGCGGCAGTCTCCCGGAGTTTGCTCAGTATCGTCTCTTGCTCGCTCATAGAGCCTCTTTTTTTGCGTAAGCGCGGGGCGGCGCGGCGCCTCACTTGCGCTTGGCTTTGCTGCGCGCCGATTCGTAGAATGCGAGGAACTCCTCGAGGCTCGTCCGGGCGATGGTCTCGCCGATGACGTCGAGAGGGAGGTCGGCGAGGCGCTTGAAGCGGACGCAGGACTTGCCCATATCCAGCCGCTTGCCGGTCGCCGCGTAGGCCGCCGTGAACCACTCCAGCGTCGCCGGGTCGCCGTAGACGTTGTTGAGGTAGACGGCCATATGGCGCTTCTGCGAGGCGAGGGCCGCCAGCGCGAGCGGCTCCTTGTTGTAGGTGTCCGGGTAGCGGCTCAGCGGAACGACGTAGGCGATCATCCCGAACGACATTTGCTCCTCGTAGCCGTCGGGAAGGTTCGCCAGAATCGTCCGGCGCACCGCCTCTATCGCCTCGCGCCGCTCCGGCGGCAACTCCGCCAGATACGCCTCCGCCGTCGCCGCGCCGCTCTTGACCATCGCCCGCTCCTTGCGCCTAACTCGGCGCGCGTGTTCGCGCCAATGATACGCCGCCGACGCGCCCCCGCGAAAAGGCGTAGCATTGCGGCATTCGTCGGCGGGGAGGCGCAGCGATGGCCGTCATAGACGCGGATTGCCACGTGATCGAGTCCGAGCGGACGTGGGACTACCTCGACCCGTCCGACCGCGAGTTCCGTCCGGTCGGCATGCCCGACCCGAACCGGCCCGACCGCCCGATCTGGGTCATAGACGGCCAGCATCGGCAGCGCGTCTTCTTCAACGCGGGGACGGGCTCGCTCGCGGAGGAGATGTCGGGCTACGCCCGCACGTCCGTCGAGACGAGGTCGCTCTCCGACGTCGGGGCGCGCCTCGCGCATATGGACGAGTTGGGCGTGGACGTGCAGGTCCTCTACCCCACACTCTTCCTCACCCGCGTCTCCGAAAACCCGGCGGTCGAACTCGCGATGACGAAGTCCTACAACCGCTGGCTCGCGGACATTTGGGCGGAGGGCGAAGGGCGCTTTCGCTGGGCGGTCGTTCCCCCGCTGGACTCGATGGACGAGGTCGCCGGCCAGTTGCGATTCGGCAAGGAGAACGGGGCGTGCGCCGTGTTTATGCGGGGCTGGGAAGGCGGCAGGCGCCTCATCGACCCCTACTTCGATCCGCTGCACGCGGCGGCGCAGGAGTTCGACCTCCCGATCTGCGTGCACGCCGGCTGCGGCAACCCCGCCTTCACCGACCTCACGGAGGGCGACGCCTACTCCCGCAACAAACTCCCCATCATCAGCGCGTTCCACTCCATCCTCTACAAAGGGCTGCCCGACCGCTTCCCGACGCTGCGTTTCGCGTTCATAGAGGGCGCGGCCAACTGGGTGCCGTACATTCTCAACGAGGTGCGCCACCGCGCCGCCCGCGAAGGCCGCTCCTACCCCGACGATATGATGGCCGCGAGCCGGATGTACGTCGCCGTCCAGACGAACGACGACCTCCCCCACATATTCGCCAACGCATCGGAGGACAACTTCGTCATCGGCTCCGACTACGGGCACTCCGACACGTCCAGCGAGTTGGAGGCGCTGAAAGCCCTCCGAACGAGCGGCGCGCTCCCCTCTCTCGTCGTCGACAAGACGCTCTCCGACAACCCCGCCCGCCTCTACGCGATCTGATCGGCGGCGGCGGGACAGGGGAGCGCGCCGTCGTGAATCGCATCGTCCTCGCCGACAATATGGACGTCCTGCCCGCGATTCCCAACGGCGCGGCGCGGCTGATCTACATAGATCCGCCGTTCAACACGGGCAAAACGCAGCGCAACGAACGTCTGCGGACGGTCCGCGACGAGGCAGGGGGCGACCGCGCCGGCTTCGGCGGACGACGCTACCGAACGCTCAAACTCGGATCGCGCTCGTTCGCCGACGCGTTCGACGACTTCCTCGAATTCATCGAGCCGCGCTTGATCGAAGCCCATCGCATCCTCGCGCCCGACGGCTCGCTCTTCCTGCATATCGACTACCGCGAGTCCCACTACTGCAAAGTGCTGCTGGACGCGCTGTTCGGACGCGAATGCTTCAAAAACGAGATCATCTGGGCCTACGATTACGGCGGACGCCCCAAGAATCGCTGGCCCGCCAAGCACGACGCCATCCTCTGGCACGCCAAAGACCCCAACCGCTACGTCTTCAACTACGACGCGATAGACCGCGTTCCCTATATGGCGCCCGGCCTCGTCGGGCCGGAGAAGGCGGAGCGCGGCAAAACGCCGACCGACGTCTGGTGGAACACCATCGTTCCCACGAACGGGCGCGAGCGCTTGGGCTATCCCGCGCAGAAGCCGCTCGCCATCCTCGAGCGCATCGTCCGCGTCCACTCCGATCCGGGCGACCTCGTCGTCGACTTCTTCGCGGGCTCCGGCACGACCGGCGAGGCCGCCGCCCGCAACGGCAGACGCTATCTCCTCGTGGACGACAACCCCGACGCCGCGCAAATAATGGCCAAGCGCCTCGCCTTCAGCGCCCCCGAATGCGAGGGGTTCGCGCCGGAGCGCGATGACGCGCAGCCGCCCTTCGGAGACGCTGGTCGGTAAGAGGGTTCTAGCACGAGGGCGCTCGCCCCCATGCTAGAATCGCAGTTGAGGAGCGTGAGCCATGGCGAAAGCGCGAAGCAAAACAATCGAGCGCCCGCAGCCCGACGCGGAGTTGGACGACAGCAGCGACCACCCCGCGCTCACGCCGTTGATGCGGCGGCTCGCCCGCGAACAGTGGGAGATCGTCCATGCGAAAGCGGCGGAGCAAGGGCTCCCCATCGTTGGGGCCTGGCTCAGCCCGCGTTGGGATACGGAAGGCGGCCCCGTGATCACCCTCGACGTGCACTTGGATTGCTCGCGGGAGCGGGCCGACGCCTTCCACCGCAGCCTCAACTCCGGTCGCGAGAGGTGGCGCTCCCAACTCAATGAGGAGGAGTTGGAGGCCGCGGTGTGGATTCCGCTGGCCCCGGAGGGCGTCGCCAAGGCCGCAGCCAATGGCGCTTGACCCTGCGGACTTCCTCGCCCATGCGCCGTTGCTGATGGAGGCGGGGGGCGAAGCCGGTTATCGCTCGGCGATCAATCGCGCCTACTACGCCAGCCACTTGATGGCGCGTGACCGCCTGTTCGGGGTTGACGCCGCGCGATGGGGAGGCCCAGGAAGGCCGTCGCATCGCGCCGTCGTCAGAGCGCTCTGGCGTTTGCCTTCGATGGTCGAGGCAGCCGACCAACTCGAACGGCTGAGGCGGACGCGAGAGGTCGCCGATTATGTCCGCGACCCTCTGCACCCGGAAGCGCAAGGTTTGTTCATGAAGCAGGGCGTGTCCAATTGGCGGGAGTTGGCGCAAATCTCCCTCCAGCGCGCCCGCGATGTGTTCGCCGCCTTGCAGAGCATGCCCACTGAGGCGTGACGCCCGCCCTACAGGCGGCCGAATTCGCCGTCGCGCCTCGTGCTAGAATCGCAAGCGAGGAGCGTAAGCCATGGCGAAAGCGCGAAGCCGAACAATCGAACGCCCGCAGACCGACGCGGAGTTGGACGACAGCAGCGACCACCCCGCGCTCACGCCGCTGATGCGGCGGCTCGCCCGCGAGCAGTGGGAGATCGTCCGGGCGAGAGCGGCGAAGCAAAGGCTTCCCATCGTCAAGGCGTGGATCAGCCCGCGCTGGGATACGGAGGGCGGCCCCGTGATCACCCTCGCCGTGCACTTGGACTGCTCGCGTGAGCGGGCCGACGCCTTCCTCCGCAGCCTCAACCCTGACTACGACCGCTGGGAGTCCAAACTCGACGCCGAGGAGTTGGAGGCCGCCGTGTGGATTCTTCTGGACCCGGAGGGGATCGCCAAGGCCCCCGCGAATGGCGCTTGACCCTTCCGACTTCCTCGCCCAAGCGCCGTTGCTGATGGAGGCGGGGGGCGAAGCCGGTTATCGCTCGGCGATCAATCGCGCCTACTACGCCTGTCACTTGATGGCGCGCGACCGCCTATTCGGGCTCGACGCCGCTCAACGGGGAGAACGAAGGAGGCCGTCGCACCGCGCCGTCGTCAGAGCGCTCATGAGGCGCCCGTTAATGCGCGACGTCGCCTATAACCTTGACCGGCTGAGGAAGACGCGGGAAATCGCCGATTACGTCCGCGATGACGCGCATCCGGAAGCGCAGGCTCTGTTCAGTCTGCGCGGCGTGTCGAGTTGGCGGGAGTTGGCGCAAATCTCCCTCTTGCGCGCCCGCGACGTGTTCGCCGCCTTGCAGAGCCTGCCCACTGAGGCGTGACCGCCCGCCCTACAGCCGGCCGAACTCGCGAGGAGTGGGGCGCGGGTCGTTGAACGCGGGCACGGCGACGCCTAGCCGCTGCAGCATCGTGAAGTCGTCGCGGTCGCCCCACTGCTCCACGATCCGGCCGTTGACGATGCGGTAGACGTCGATCCGCCGCCACCACGACAGATTCGCCCGGGGCGACGTTCCCATGCCGACGCCCTGAAACGCGCCGGTGAACGAGACCTGCGCCGCGACCCGGTCCTCCGCCGCGATGAGGTCGTCGACCGTCGCGTGAACGGACGGGAACGCCATGCGCGTCATCGTCACCAATTGCTTGATCGGCTCCGGCCCGAACGGGTCTTCGAGGATGCCCGCGATATGCAACTCCACGTCGGGCGCGTACAACTCGTCGACCAGCGCGACGTTCCCCCTGTTGTAGACCTCCTCGTACAGCCGCCGCGTGAACGCCTTGTTCTCATCCGCGCGCTCCGCCGCCTCGCGCAACCTCCGCGCGGTAAAGTCCTCTTCTTGCATCGCCGCCCTCCGTTCTACGGTCGCCGTGTCCGCGCCGCCATTCTTGCGCCTCCGCGCCATCCGCGTCAAGCGCGGCGACTTCGCTAGGCGCGGCGAGCGTTCGGGTATACTGAGGCCGCTATGACGACGAGCAACGCGAGCAACGACCGAACGCGGCTGACGGGCGCCTTCCTCGGCAATATCCTCGCCCGCATGGGCAACGACGACGCGCCCGCCGAAGACGCGCCGGAAGAGGAGCCGCGCAACGAGGAGTCCGCCGAGGAGTCGCGGAGCGCGGAGGCCGATTGGTATCCCTACGACGATTCGTCGTTCGAGGACGGTTCGCTCGAGGACGAGGAAGCGCGTCTTGCAGAAGAAGAGGAACTCGAGGGCGAGGGGCTGGAGGGCGGCGAGGGGTTTGGGCTGGGGTTAGTAGGATAGGGCGCCGCGTTGCGCGGATAGGGAGGCATGGGGAAGGCGGGCGCGTTGCGCCTCGTCTCCCTTGCCCAAGGCCCGCGTCATTCCCGCGAATGACGGTCATACAATGCGCTTGCCGCGCCGCCATAGCGCGGAACGCAACGCGGGCTGGCCCCCGCTACGCAGTGACCAGCCCATTTGCGGTCAGCCCCCGCTACGCAGTGACCAACCATGCTCCATTATCTACGCATAGCCCTAGCGTTGTCAATAGGTCCGACCGCCCGGATCCGGAATTCCCCCCTCGCCCGCGCGGGTCGGGGCGAACGTCATCCCACGGGAGATGCCCGGCATGGTATCCTAGTCCTATGCAATTGCTGTTCCTTGACGAGTCGGGCGACCATAGCCTGGCGGCCATAGACCCCGAGTACCCGGTGTTCGTGCTTGGCGGCGTTCTGGTGGACGCCGACTACGCCAACCGCGCTCTGGAGGAGGAGGTCGGGCGATTCAAGATGGATATGTTCGGGCGGCCCGACATCGTTTTGCATACGATGGACATCGTTCGCCAACGGAACGGCTTCGAGGCGTTGAAGGACGCCGTTTTCAGAGAGCGGTTCTACGGCTCGCTGAACAACTTGATGAGCCGGCTGGAATACCGCGTCATTGCCTGCGCCATCAGCAAGCCCGACCTCCGCAAGCGACGCGGCGCAAAAGGCAAGCGGCGCGGCGCAAAAGACCGCGACCCCTATTCGCTCAGCCTCCGCGTCGTGGCGGAGCAATTGTGCATCGCGGTCGGCGACGAGCCCAACGGCGGAGCCATCATCGCCGAATCACGCGACCATGCGCTGGACCGCGAACTGGAATTGACTTGGGAGAGTCTCCGCCTCGAAGGAACGAACTACCTCAAGGCGGAGACGATCAGAGAGCGCATCGTTGACTTTCAAATCAAAAGCAAGAAGGAGCGCATAGCAGGGCTGGAACTTGCGGATCTGGTCGTGTCGCCCATCGGCCGCCATGTCATTGGCAAGCCGGACAGAGACGACTGGCGCGTCGTCGAGCCGAAGATTCTTCGCGGACGCGACGGGGAGATGGACGGCTACGGCCTCACCGTGCTGCCGTAGGAACAGGTTGGCCACTACCCCCCTTGCCGTCATTCCCGCGTAGGCGGGAACCTCGCCCCCCCTCTCCCTATAGAGACCTTTGCATAACCCCCCGCCACAGAGCCGGCGCGCCTCAATTCGCTCCTAGCATTAAGAGGAATTGAAGAAGAATTGCCGGCTGAAACTGAGTTATGCAAAGGTCTCTGTAGGGAGAGGGGGTGCGGCGCTTGCGCGCCGAATGGGGGCGGGATTCCCGCCTACGCGGGAATGACGGTCATGGGGGGCGCGGCCTAGGCGCGTCCGCGGATGGCGCGGGCGATTTCGCGGTCGGCGTCGCGGCGCATAATGGCCTGGCGCTTGTCGTAGCGGCGGCGGCCTTTGGCGAGGGCGATTTCGACTTTGGCGTAGTGGCCTTTGATGTAGACGCGAAGGGGGACGAGGGTGAGGCCGCGCTCGTTGGCGGCGCGCCCGAATCGGGCGATTTCGCCGGCGTGCATCAGGAGTTTGCGCGGGCGGATGGGCTCGTGCCCCCAGGGGCCCGCGCCTTCCCACGCGGCGATGTGCATATTGTGCAGGAGCGCCTGGCCGCCGCGGATTTGGGCGTAGGCGTCGCGGATCGTCACGCGGGCGGCGCGGACGGACTTGATCTCCGTGCCGGCGAGGACGATGCCGGCCTCGACGCGCTCCATAATGTCGTAGTCGAACCGGGCGCGGCGGTTGTCGGCGATGGTCCGGATTTTCGGGCCTTTGGAGGCGGGCTGGGCGGCTTGCTTGGCCTGTTGCGCCTGCTTTTTTTTGCGTTTGGTGGGCACGGCTCAACGCTCCATCATTCGGCGGACTTCCGCGACGGCGGCGTCGAGCGCGTCGTCGGACGCGGGCGGGTCGCCCGGGGCGTGATGCGGCCCGCAAAGGGCGTCCAGCGCGTCGGCGAACGAGCCTGAGAGGCCGGGCGCGTCGTGTTGCGCGTAGGCGGCGCAGAGGCCGCGCGCGAGTTCGCCAATGCGCCCCAGCGCCTGCGCGTCGATCTGCTCGCCGACGCGGACGTCGGGGGCGATTCCTTCTCCCTCAATCATGCGTCCGCCGGGAGTTCGCCAGCGGGCGACGGTCACGTGCAGCCCTGCGCCGGACTCTAGTTCGTGGAGCACGTTGACGGAGCCTTTGCCGAAGGTGCGGGCGCCGACGATGACGGCGCGGTCGTGGTCTTGCAGTGCGCCGGCGGCGACTTCGGACGCGGACGCGGAGTAGCCGTCTACGATGACGGCGAGGGGGAGGTCGTAGGCGGTTCCGTCGCCGGTCACGCTCTCCACGGTTTCGGAGCCGTCGGCGTCGGCCCAGCGAATGACCTCGCCGTCGGGGACGAATTCGGAGACGACGCCGACGGCGGAGTTGACGAGGCCGCCGCCGTTGCCGCGCAGATCGAGGACGAGGGCGCGGGCGCCGTGCTCGCGGAGGGCGGCGATCGCTTCGCGCAGGTCGCCGGGCGTCGGCGCGTCGAACGAGGCGATGCGGACGTAGCCGACGCCGTCTGCCTGCAGGCGGGATTGGACGGAGTTGGCGGCGATTTCGGCGCGGACGATGGCGACGTCGAGGGGGCGCGGCGCGCCCGGGCGGGAGACCGTGAGCACGACCTGCGTGCCCTTTGGCCCGCGTATGAGGGCGACGGCCTCTTGGAGCGTGAGATGCTCGACGGACTTGCCGTCGACGCCGATCAGAACGTCGCCGGCCATCAGTCCGGCCTCGAGCGCGGGGGAGCCTGGGAGCGGGCCGAGGATGACGATGCGCCCGTTGGCCTCGGTTACGCTCGCGCCGATGCCTTCGAAATCCTCGCGCTGGCCTTGCAAGGCGAGCGTGAAGGCTTCGTAGCGCTCCGGCGGCAGGTAGGCGGTGTAGGGATCGTCCAAGTGGGCGAGGATGCCGTTGATCGCGGCGAGTTCCATCGCGTCGTCGGAGACTTTGTCGCGGTCGATGAAATCTTCCTGCAGGCGCTGGACGACTTCGTCGAGGTTGCTGCGGGGCGCGTCCTGACGGGCGCAGGCCGGGGCGGCGGCGAGCGCCGCGACCGCGAGGGCGGCGCAGCAAGCCGCAGCGAGGGCGCTATGGGGTCGGGCGGTCATGCGTTTAATCGTAGCAGGGCGCGCCGGCGGGCGGGGGGCGGGATGCGTCCCAGGCGGCTGGGGGTTCCGGGTTCCGGCGCGCGTCTACTTTACATAACTATAATAGTGCGCCATTGGAGGGTGAAAGGAGGGTAACGGGCGTCTCTCAACGCTCAGCGCAGCCTATACATTGGTACACTCAAGGCGCAACCGCGCCGTATGCGCGATTCAAGGAGCGAGACGATGGCGACGCAACCGAAACCCGGCGAGACGAAACCGCTCGAGGGCGAGGCTTTGGCGCGCGCGATGACGGCGAACGCCGAACTCGTCGCCGCCTCCAACGAGGCGAAGCGCCGCGCCGACGCCGGCGAACCGGGGGTCAACTGGGCCGATGTCAAACGGCAACTCGCCGCCCGTTGACGTCTTCTTGGAGCAGCGGGCGCGCGAAGTTTTCGCCTCGCTGGAAGTCGTGGACCGCCTGCGGGTTCAGGACGCCATAGACCAACTGATGAGCGATCCCTACCCGGACGGAACGGTGAAGATCCGCTTGCCGTTCCCGTTCCTGTACGGAACGATTGGCTATCACTGCGACGGCTTCTTCATCACCTACGGGTTCGAGAACGCGGCGACGCTCCGCATCTATACGATTTCCTGGGACACCGGCTACTACTTCGGCTAGCGCGTTCGGGTTAGCGGGCGCGGACGCTCTGCAAGGCGGCGAACGCCTCGCGGGCGCGAGGGAGCAAGATTTGCGCTAGTTCCCGCCAACCGGACGCGCCGTGCAGACTGAACAGCGCCTGCGCTTCCAAGTGCAGGGTGTCGCGGACGTAATCGGCAATCTCACGCGCCTTCCGCAAGCGTTCGAGTTGCTCGGAGGCGTCTCCCATTGAAGGCAAACGACGGAGCGATCTGACGACGGCGCGATGCGACGGTCTTCCTGGGCCTCCCCACTGCGCGGCGTCGAGCCCGAACAGGCGGTCGCGCGCCGCCAAATGGCAGGCGTAGTAGGCGCGATTGATCGCCGAGCGATAACCGGCTTCGCCCCCCGCCTCCATCAGCAACGGCGCTTGGGCGAGGAAATCCGCAGGATCAAGCGCCATTGGCCGGGGCCTTGGCGATGCCCTCCGGGCTCAGCGGAATCCACACGGCGGCCTCCAACTCCTCGTCGTCGAGTTGGGACTCCCAGCGATCGTAGTCGGGGTTGAGGCTGTGGTGGAAGGCGTCGGCTCGCTCACGCGAACAGTCCAAGTGCACGGCGAGGGTGATCACGGGGCCGCCTTCCAAGTCCCAGCGCGGGCTAAGCCACGCCTCGACGATGGGGAGCCCCTGCTTCGCCGCTTTCGCCCGGACGATTTCCCACTTCTCGCGGGCGAGCCGCCGCATCAGCGGCGTCAGCGCGGGGTGGTCGCTGCTGTCGTCCAACTCCACGTTGGTCTGCGGGCGTTCGATTGTTCTGCTTCGCGCTTTCGGCATCGCAAACGCTCCTCTCTCCTATTCTAGCGGCCGCTTCGAGCAAGCCTGTCCGGGTTAGCGGGCGCGGATGAAGCCGAGGCCGTCGTTGGCGTCCTCGAGGCCGCCGCGGTAGAGGAATTCGCCCTCGGGGGTCGTTTTGCCGGCGGTGAAGGCGTGGAGGTCGAGGCGGACGGTCTCGTCTCCGTCGCATTGGACTTCGACGCGCCAGGCGTCGTGGGAGGTTACGCGCAGAGGGCGGCGCTCGAAGACGTTGCCGGCGCCGACGTCGAGTTTCAGGAGGGGCTCGGCGGCGAGCGCTTGCGCGGCGGTTCCCGACATCTCGCCGTCGGCGATAGCGAAGCAGTCGGCTTCGCAACTGAAGAAGGGCTTCGCGGGCATTTGGAAGGTTTCGCCGTTGATCATCGCGCCGGTTCTCCCGTCGCCGGGCCCCGCCCGCGGGAGCGGCGCGCTTGGCCGCTCCCGCATCCTGCGGGCTAGTCCTCGTCGTCCTCGTCGTAGTCGTCCTCGTCGTCGTAGCCTTCGTTGTAGTCAACGCGGTACTGCAGCCACGCCAGAAGGAAGGCGTAATCCTCGGCGGTGAGCGTCGCCCTGCCGACGGCGCCGGCTTCCGTGATCTCCTTCACGCGGTTCAGCACGACCTCTTCGGCGCGCTCCGCCAATTTTTCGATTTGCGTCTCCGTCATCGCCATGCTATTCGGCTCCTTTCAGGGCGGGCATGCCCCTCGCTTTGGGGCGCATTATCGCCTATTTCGGCGGCGACCGCATCCAGGAGATCGCGGAGGCCGGCGCCGGTTGCGGCGGAGGTGAGCGCGGCGGCCACGCTCCCCGCGCCGGGCGCGGCGTAGGCGCCGCTGAGGGCGGCGGACGATTCGGGAGCGAGGAGGTCGGCTTTGTTGAGCGCGAGAACGCGGGGAACGTTCCGCAGGCTGAGGCCGTCGAGAATCTCCTCGACGACTTCGACGCGCTCCGCCGCGTTGGGGCGTTGGATGTCCACGACGTGAACGAGGACGGCGGCGTCTTCGGCCTCTTCCAGCGTGGCGCGGAAGGCGGCGACGAGCGTGGCGGGGAGTTTGGCGATGAAGCCGACGGTGTCGGTGAAGAGCGCGGCGCCGCCGTTGGGCAGGCGCACTTTGCGCGTCACCGGATCGAGGGTGGAGAAGAGTTGGTCGAGGGCGGGAACGCCGGCGCCGGCGAGGGCGTTGAGCAGGCTGCTTTTGCCCGCGTTGGTGTAGCCGACGAGCGCGACGACGGGCATCGCCTGCCGGCGTCGGCGGGCGCGCTGCAGGGCGCGGCGCTGGCGCACCTGCTCCAGTTCCCTCTTCAGCCGCTGGATGCGGCGGCCGGCCAGACGGCGGTCGGTCTCGATCTGCGTTTCGCCCGGGCCGCGCGTTCCGACGCCTCCGCCGAGCCGCTCGAGGTGGCTCCATTGCCCGGCGAGGCGCGGCAGGAGATACTCGGCTTGCGCCAACTCGACTTGCAGCCGGCCCTCCTGCGTTCGGGCGCGGCGGGCGAACACGTCTAGGATAAGCGCGGTCCGGTCGAGGACTTTGACGCGCTCGCCGAGCGCGCGCTCCAAGTTGCGCTGCTGGGTGGGCGTGAGTTCGTCGTCGCAGATGACGGAGTCGAACCCAACGGCGCGGCGCGCCTCCTGGATCTCCTCCAGTTTGCCTTTGCCGACGTAGGTTTGGGACGGCGCGTCGAGGCGCTGCGACATCACGCCCGCGACCTCCGCGCCGGCGGCGTCGACGAGTTGCGCGAGTTCGTCGAGCGAGTCCTGCAGCGTCCAGGGGGAGCGCGTCCCTTTGACGCCTACGCCCAGGAGCAGGGCGCGCTCGCGCCGGTCGCCGGTCTCCGCGGGGGCCCTTCGCCGCGCTATGGGTTGGCGCTCCCCTGCCCGCCTACGGCGCCGGAGCGTCGGGCAGACGCCAGCCTTCCAAGCGGCGGAGCCCTTCTTCCAGGCGGTCGTCGGGAGTGGTGAGCGAGAGGCGGATGTAGCCCTCGCCCGCCTCGCCGTAGCCGCGCCCCGGCGTCACGACGACCGCATGCCTGTCGAGCAACTCGGTCGCCAGTTGCGCGGACGTCCAGCCTTCGGGGCATCGCGCCCAGACGTAGAAGCCGGACTTGGGGCGGTTCACTTGCAGGCCGATGGCCGTGAGCGCGTCCACCACGCGGTCGCGCCGCTTGCGGTAGATCTCATTGTTCGCCCGCTGCCATTCCGGCGTCGCGTTGTCCAGCGCCTCGACGCCCATATATTGGACGGCCTGCGGGATGCCGGAGTCGAGGTTGGACTTCACGCGGACGAGCGCGTCGATCAGGTCGGAATTGCCGGCGGCCATGCCGATGCGCCAGCCGGTCATATTGTAGGTTTTGGAGAGCGAGTGAAACTCAATGCCGACGTCCATCGCGCCGGGCGTTTGCAGGAACGAAGGGGCGGCGTAGCCGTCGAACGTCACTTCGGAGTAGCAGGCGTCGTGGCAGACGGCGACGTCGTACTCCTTGGCGAACGCGACGACCTCCGCGAAGAGTTCGGGCGTCGCGAGCGCGCCGGTGGGGTTGTTCGGGTAGTTGATCCAAAGGACTTTGGCCTTGCGGGCGACCTCTTCGGGGACGGCGGAGAGGTCGGGGTGGTAGGCGTTGGCCTCGCGGAGCGGCATCAGATGGGAGACGCCGCCCGCGAACATCGTTCCGACGGAGTAGACGGGATACGCGGGGTCGGGCACGAGGGCGACGTCGCCGGGGTCGATGAGGCAGAGCGCCATATGGCCGATGCCTTCCTTCGCGCCGATGAGCGGGACGACCTCTTTGTCGCCGAGTTCGACCCCGAAGCGGCGGGCGTACCATCGGGCGATGGCCTGGCGCGTCTCCGGCAAGCCGTCGGACTCCGGGTAGCGGTGGTTGGGCGGATCGTCCGCCGTCCGCTTGAGAGCGTCGAGGATATGGGCGGGCGTGGGGACGTCGGGGTCGCCGATGCCGAAGGAGACGACATCGACGCCTTGGGCGCGCTTTTCGGCGATCTTGCGGCTGATCTCGAGGAACAGATACGGCGGGAGTTGGTCGAGCCGGTTGGCGAGTCGCATAGGGCGAGGGAACCTCCGCGCTTGGCGCGCTGGGGGGATTATAGCGGAGCGCGCGGCGCCCTACCCCGCCGGGCGGGCAGAGGCTGGTGAGACGCGCATCGCTTCCGGATGCTCGAGCATCCGGTCTCTTCCGTCTAGCGGGCGCAGTTTGGCGCGCAGCGTCTGCTCGAACGATTCTCTCCGAACCGTCCTCGCCGCAAGCAGTTTCTCCGCAGACTGCTCCAGGGTAAGGACTTCCCAGTGCCCTCTGACGAGCCGGTTGCGCTCTCCGTCCGGCGCGAGTTCGGGGACGAGCCAGATGACGTCGCCGTCGTTGAGGTCGCGGCTTGGATTTGGGCTTGGGCCGCCGATTGCGCCCCTCCATGCCCGTTGGGGAGTCTCGGCTGTGAGGCAGGAGCGCGTCGGGCGGCCTTCACTCCCGCAGGGAGTCCCTTGTCAGCCTCCACGTCCTATTCTTGCTGTCGTATGCGATGACTCCTCTCCTTTTGAGATGCAGTTGGGCGTGACGCAGACGGCGCTTCCACGTTCTCCCAAACGGCTCTCCTTTGATATCGAAGTAATCGTCATCGTCGCAGAGGTCCGGCATCAGTTGCTGGGTTTCATTCTGGATGGCCGTCGTTCGTTGCGGCCCCCGCTCGAGAATGAATTGGATGGCGTCAGCGAACACGGCGTGCGAGCTCCGTTCGCCAACTTGCGCTGCGGCGAACTTCCTCTTCGCGTCTCGCATCAACGCGGTGAATCTCCTCATCGCGGTTGGCGTGGACGAATGGCTTATCTGGGCATGCATTTCGCGTAGTTCGGTCTCCAGCGGCAAGAATTGACCAATTGCGAGAGTGTCCATAGGGCTTCCCAGACTGGCGAACGCCAGCATTTTTCGGCGCAAGTCTCGCGCCAACCTGGGTTGGCGAATCAAGACCCCGCACTCGATGTTGCTATCCAAGCCTGCCCGGGTGAGGTTGCCGGACGTGACAATTGCCGCCTTCTCGTCGGCGACGAACACTTTAGCGTGGAGATTGGATAACGCGACTAGGCGGGAAGTCGGAGAGGCTTCCACGAGGCGTTGCAACGCGGCGATGTCCAACGCCGACGCGCTGACCGCCGCAGCGTCGATGTTCGCTAGCGTTATGACCTCAACGCCCGAACGGAGAAGGCCGCATAGCCAATCGGCTTCCTCGTACTTGATGAAGGGCGCGACAACCAAAACGGAACGCCGCGCGGAAGAGGCGATGCCGGCGAGGTCGTTCCGCCAGCCGCGGCTTATAATTTGCACCATGCTTGAGTCCTCCGGAGCGCCTTGCTACAAAGCGCTCGCGTCCGCGACCTCGTAGGCGCCCTCTTCATTCGCTCCTTCCCCTAGGCGCAGCAGCAATGGCTCGCCGCATTTGCCGCAGGAGAGAGGCTGAGGCTCGTCTTCCAACGGGCCCGAGGCGTATGCGCCACGGGCTCCGCAGGCAGGATGGGCAACTTCGATGAGGGCGAAGCCGTCCTCGTCAATCTCGACGCTTGCGATGACGCCTGCCAGAGGCTTGAACCTCCTTGCCATGCCGCACCTCGCTGTTGCAAGCATAGCCGCGTAAGCGGGCGCTGTCGCGCCGCCGCCCCGCCCCTACTGCGACGCGAGGAACTCGACGACCGCGTCCAGTTCCTCCGCCGTCATCTGCTGCGCGAAGTCCTGCGGCATAAGGCCGTCGGGGTAGCCTTCGGTGATAACGGCGGACGGGTCGACGATGGATTGCCTGATGAAGTCCGCGCCCAGCGAGCCGATGTCGGTCAGTTCGGGGCCGTCCTTGCCCTGCGCTTGGGGGATCGACTCCAGCGTGTGGCAGGTGGCGCAGCCGTAGGTGATGATGAGCGCCCTGCCGTCGGTCGCGCCGCCGCCTGTGGGAATCGGCGTGAACGTTGGGGTGGGCTCGACGTCCACGCCTTCGGGCGGCTCGCAGTCGGCGCCGAACGCTCCGACGACCCGGCCTTCCTGCGCCAGGTAGCACTCCGGCGTCGCGGGGGCGGCGGCGGCGCCGCCGCAAGCCGCCATAACTGACAAAAGGGCGATGACGGCGGGGATCAGGAGCAAGGAGCGGGGAACGCGCACGGAAACCTCGTAATCGTCGCGGTTGTGATTTCCATCACTTTACACCAACTGCGCTGTTCGTGTCAAAACCGGGGGCGTCCAAGCCGTCCCTCCCGATTCGCATTGGGGCCTCGTCCGCGTAGGCGGAGCACCCCTCCCCCTAGCAGGGGAGAGGAGACGCCGCAAGCGCGGCTGGAGAGGCGATGCGGGCGTAGGCGGCGCGCTCCGCCTAACTCGCCCGCTTGACCTCCAGCGTCTCGCCCGGGGCGAGCGCGACGCGGCGGACGTTGATGCCGAGTTTGAGCAGCCAGTAGCCCAACGTCGCCTTCGACACATCCAACTCCTGCGCGGTCGCCGAGAGGCCGTTCTCGTTGATCTTCTCGGGGAGCAGCCGCTCCAACGGCTGGTGGAACCGCTCCTCCACCTGCTGCATAAGCCGGGTCTTGCGCGCCATTGCAATCCTCCCGCTCCAAGGTGTTCGGGGCGAGTCTACACCATCGGCTGACCTATTTGTCAAGTTTCGCATGCGAACCTTCCATTCTTTTGCTTAGGCAAAGTATAAGAAACGTATAGAACACGCCTACGCGGGAGACGCGCAAGGGGTTGAAAACGCCGTCGCATCCACTTCCCCGCGTCATTCCCGCGCAGGCGAGAATCGCCGCGAACGCGACGGGCGAGGGCGTTGCGGGCGGACGCGCAGACGGCGCCCTACCCGCCACGCCTCTGCTACAATCTCCGTCGCGCTCTCAGCCGGCGAATGCGGCCCGGGGGCGATTCATCACACTCGGAGACCTCGCGCGCCTCGCGCAACCCGCCCGTCCCCAATAGGCGCCCCGCCGTTCGCGGCGGCCCCTTCCCTACCCCCTTCCCTACTCAAGGAAGAGGCGGCGGCTTGCGCGTCCTCGGCGTTCCCGGCTAGGGGAACGGCGGACGGCTAAGCGCGAGGTCTCCGCCCGGAGGCTCGCCCCTGATCGCAGACGTTCTCGCCGCCCTGCCCGACGAACTGATCATCCTGGCCACTGCGATGCTTCCCGTCGGCGAACTCCGCGCCTCCGTTCCGCTGGCCATCGTCTCTTTCGATATGCCGTGGCCGCAGGCGCTCGCGCTTTCGGTCGCCGGCAACTTCCTCCCTATCCCGTTCGTGCTCTACGCGCTGCGGAAGATAGGCGCGAAGATCGAGGCGCAGGAGCACCTCGGCGCCCGCGTCCTCCGGTGGCGCACCGCCCGCATCGAGCGCTCGTGGGGCCCCCGCGTCCGACGCTACGGCTTCCCCGCCATCGCGCTCGCCGTCGCCATCCCCCTACCCTTCACCGGCGCGTGGACGGGCGCGCTCATCGTCTGGACGCTCCGCGAACCGGCGCGGCGCGGCCTCCTCGCCATCGCGCTCGGCGTCGCCGTCGCGGGCGCCGTCGTAACCGCGCTTACGCTCGCCGGCGTCGAACTCATCCGCCTCACCTGACGCGGCGCGGCAAGGTAGAATGAGATGGCGCGAACGCGGCGGGAGAGGGTACTGCGGACAGGGCGGATGGTTATGCCGTCTCTCTCTCTAGGGAGAGGGGGATACGAGATTCCCGCCTACGCGGGAATGACGATCATGGGCGCGAAAGCGCCGAACCCCCTCTCCCTATAAGGGGAGAGGACGCCGTGAACGCGGCGGGAGAGGGTACTGCGGACAGGGCGGAGGGGTTGTCTCTCTCTAGGAAGAGGGATACGAGATTCCCGCCTACGCGGGAATGACGGTCATAGGGGCGGGAATGACGATCATAGGCGCGGAGCGCCCGCCTGCTTCCCGCCTACGCGGGAATGACGATCAACTACGGGAACGACGGTCAACTAAAGGAAGGTTCGCAAGTCAAGGAGCGCCCGTGAACCCCTGGCGGAAGACGAAACGCAACCACGGCCTCGAGCACGCCACGATCTCCCTGCTGCTCGGACGCCCCGCCGGCGCGGGACGCCCCGTCGCGGGCTACTCCGTCCCCACGGGATTCATCATCGTCGGCGACCTCCCGACCGGGCGCGTCGAGGAGGCCGCCCGCGAAGCGCTCCGGCTGATGCAGAACGGCGAGCGCGGCCTCGCGGTCTCTCCGTTCTGCGGAACGACCATCATCGTCACGGCCGCCCTCGCCGCCGCCGCGTCCATCAACGGCTATCAGCGCGCCGGCGGCGGCGCCCGCGGATTCAACCGCGCCTTCTCCAACTCCGCGATGGCCATCGTCGCCGCGAGGCCCATCGGCCGCATCGTCCAGGAGCGCTGCACCACCTCCGCCGACGTCGGCGCGATGTCCATCCTCAGCGTAACGCCCAAGCGCGTCGGCTCCGTCCCCCTCCACTGGGTCGCCACGAGATTCGACGCCTAGCCTTCCCAGTCCCGTCATCTCCCGCCCCCCATGACCGTCATTCCCGCGTAGGCGGGAACCTCGCCCCCGTTGGGCGCCGCGCAAACGTCGCCTCCCCCTCTCTCCCTAGAAGGAAGAGGATGCCGCGAACGCGGCGGGAGAGGGTACTGCGGTCGCCTATGCTGGAATAACGCCCCCACCCAGCCGCGCCCGCGCGGCGCTTGACGCCCGCCGAAGAGTCGGTGTAGCGTAAGAGACGAGGCGCCCAACGATGACTTCTCAACCCGCGCGAACATTGGCCCCGCCCTTCGACAAGTGGCTGGATCGCCCCGAGCCGCTGGCCGCTCACGCGGAAATCAGCGGACGCCTCGCCGCTCGCGCCGAACGAACCCTCAAGGAGGCGGACGCACCCGAGCGCAGAGCCGTCTCGTCCGAAGAGATATACGGAGCCGCCGCCCACGCGATCAAAGCCTTCGCCCGCGCAAGAGGATGGCCCCACCACTCCCACGAAGCGCTGAAAGCCATCGCCGACCACGTCGGAGAGGCCGCCGGCGGCAAGGTGGACGGCGCGGAGAACATAAGCCCGCTCTTCTCCGACGCGTCCGAACTCCATCGCAACTACTACAACGACAACCTCTCGCCCGCCCAGATCAGAATGGGGCGAAAGCGGCTGCGGCGGCTCCTCTCCCTGATGCGGAAGGCGCACCGGCGAATCGCCCTAGACGCGCCGCCCCCAAGAGACGCGCGATACCGGGCGAGGGCGATGGACTACCTCCGCGCGTTCCATCAGCCGGCCGAGTAGGCCGGAGGATCGCTTCGCGCCCCTCGACCGTCATTCCCGCGTAGGCGGGAATCCCGCCCCATTGGGGCGCGCAAGCGCCATATCCCCCTCTCCCTATAAGGGGAGAGGACGCCGCGAATGCGGCGGGAGAGGGTACTGCGGTCGGAGCGCGTCACGCCCCGTCATTCCTGCGTAGGCAGGAATCCATTCGGCGCAATAGCGCCACAGACGGGGCTGCGCCCCGTCTCCAAAGGATCCACGGGGCCACGTCATTCCCGCGTAGGCGAGAATCCAGCCCCTCTGAGGCGCGAAAGCACCAACCCCAACCTCGTCGTCCTATTGGAGAGAGGTAGCCGCGTAGCCGCAGGTGAAGGTTGCCAGCCGAGCGCGTTGTGCTCGTTCCCTGAAACCGCTCTCACTCTCCCAAGCGAATCAGAATTACGCCGACAACCAAGGCAACCACACCAAAGACTATCACGTTTGAGCCTCCGTCGACCAGCCCCCACCCCATGAGCGCAGCTCCGACAAGGGAGCTCCCTACGCCAACGTTCTTGGACAACACACACCTCCTCACGCTTTTGAGATGCCTGCATGCAAGCATTGATTATCGGCCATTTTATCAGGGCAGATGTCCTGCCGTGGTGCCTGTATGCCCTCGGCGTTTGGGGGGTATGCACACCCGTCGCGGAGGCGGACGTCAGAATTTTCTACCTGTATGCCCTCGGCGTTTGGGGGGTATGCACACCTTGTATGCTCGGTGCCCCCTGCTGTATGCCCTGTATGCCCTCGGCGTTTGGGGGGTATGCACACCAGCGAGCGAAGGCCATGCTGCTGGTCGTACCTGTATGCCCTCGGCGTTTGGGGGGTATGCACACCTCCTGCTGGTCGCGCTCGTGAGGCGGCCATCCTGTATGCCCTCGGCGTTTGGGGGGTATGCACACCTCCTGCTGGTCGCGCTCGTGAGGCGGCCATCCTGTATGCCCTCGGCGTTTGGGGGGTATGCACACCCGTTGGAGAGGACGAGATCGATTGGAGCGCCCTGTATGCCCTCGGCGTTTGGGGGGTATGCACACCGGGGAGCACATCCAGGATCGGATTGACACGCCTGTATGCCCTCGGCGTTTGGGGGGTATGCACACCATGAGGTACTTCGACATGACCTTCGAGGAGCCCTGTATGCCCTCGGCGTTTGGGGGGTATGCACACCGCGGATCGTCGTTAGCCTCGGGTTCTTCTTCCTGTATGCCCTCGGCGTTTGGGGGGTATGCACACCTGATCAGGAGCGCTTACTCCTGCCCTTGCGAGGGCTTCCTACTTCATCGAGCAGGCAGTGACCTCCGAACGCGGTGGTCCAGAGGTGTACGATGCTCTCCGTAGGCGTAACTTCCCGCGTACATCGCGGTAGTGTTTCCGCTGCGATGACAGCCTCTCCGTATCCCTGAAGGGTCAGCGCAGCATTAACGTCTCGGTCATGGACGGCTCCGCAAGCGGGGCACGTCCACTTTCGCACTTTGAGGTTCTTGACCTCGGGGTTCTTGTAGCCGCAGGCGGAGCAGGTCTGGGAGGAGGCGAACCACTGGTCGGCCTCGATGACCCGCTTGCCCGCCCAGTCCATTTTGTAGCGGATCTGGCGGAGGAGTTCGGCGGGGGCGGCGTCGGAGACGCTCATTGCGAGGCTGCGGTTCCTCCGCATGCCTCCGACGTTGAGCGTCTCTATCACGACCACGTCGCACTTGCGGACGATGGCGGTCGTGGCGTTGTGGATGGCGTCGTCGCGGACGCAGACCGCTTTGTAGTGAATCTTTTCGACGCGCTTCTTGGCCTTGGCGTAGTTGGCGCTCTGCTTTCCGCGGAGGCGGCCTTTGGCGTCCTTGCGGGCGCGCCTGGACACCTTGCGCTGCGCCCGGCGCAAGCGGCGCAGCCGGTTCCGGTAGGCGCGAGGGTTCTCGTATTTCGTCCCGTCGGACAGTATGGCGATGTGATCGCTCACGCCGGCGTCGACGCCGCCAACGGCTTGGCTCTCGCCTGTGGCGTAGTGCGTCGAATCGACCTTGCCGGTCACGCTGATGCTGATGAACCACCGCCCAGCGCGCTCGCTGATGAACGCCCGCTTCGGAACGCCCTCGAACCTCAACTCCTCCCGCATCCGAATCCACCCGAACGAGCGGAGGTGGACGCGCTTGCCTTCGATCCGTATCTCCCGTCCCCTCAAGGCGGCGGTGAACTTGCGGGGTTCGTGCTTCCTCTTCCGCTTGGGGGCGAGCGCCTTGAGTTTGGGGTTCCACCAGTTCCCGCACGCCTGCTCGTAGTTTTTGCCCGCGCCCTCCACGACGACCGGGAACGGCGTGAGGAACGGGAACTGCTCCGCCTTGATGCGGTTGAGTCCTTTGACGAGATCCTGCATGCGGGGCTTGGCGTCGCATCCGCCTTCGTTGTAGACGATCATCATTCCCCGCCGCCACTCGAGGAATTTGTTGTAGACGAAGCGCGCGTTGCCCGCCGCCTGCCGGAAGGCTTGCTCCTGGGCGGGCGTGGGGTCGAGGGCGATCTTATGGGCGCGCGCGGCTTCCATACGAACATCCTACCAGCGCCTAGCAGGGAGCCTGTCAATAGGGACATGTCGCATCTTTCGCCCTCACTCTGCAAGGCGGGAATCCGGAGGCGCGCAAGCGCCCGTCCGCCTCTTCCTAGACGCCGCGCCCATCTCCCGCGTAGGCGGGAGCCTATCGGCCAGACCTCCGGAGATAGTCAACGAAACTCTGGATGAGTTCGTACACTTCCGCCTCAGCTGCCGGGTCGGGGCGCGAACTCTTCGGCGGCCGTCCGGGGGGGCGCCGAACGCCTAAAGCCTTCTTGATTTGCTGAATGCGCCGCACAGGGTCCACTATGAGGTCCAGGTCAAAGGCGGGTTTGACCATTTCCTTTGCGCGAGGGTCGCGCAAGTAGCCCGTCAGGTGCAAGTACAAGAGCAAGGCGTCAATATAGGGTTCGCGCTGAGCGCGAGGAGGCTCGTCGCGTTCCATGTCGACTTGCGTGTCTTCTCTGCCGTCTATGACGGCAAACCGGCTGGCGAACCATCCCATGCCCCAAGGCAGGCAAGCGAGGCCATGCCGCTGGGCGACGGGGCGGAGCGCTTGCATCATCCCCGGCCTGTCAGACTCCGCAAGGCGTTCGACCCGCTGGAGATACGCAACCCAGGGCCGGTACCCGGAAAACCAAGCTGGGCTATCCGGCACCACCAAGCCATCGGCCGCCCGTTTGACGTCAGCCTGCCAAGAGCGCGGCGGATGCGCCAGGAGCAAGTCATCGACGAGCAGCCCGTACTCGCAGGCGACTGCCCGCCCGTATCCGAAGCGATACGAGGGATGCCTAAAGCGACGCTTCCATCCGGGAGGGACAAAGAGGTGGATGGATTTGCCCTCCATGCGGCGAGCTCGGCCAATGGAGTCTCTGCGGAACCAGACATCCACGCCAGCGATCGGGTCGAGGTACCCGTAAATGCCCGGCTCCTGCTTCCGCGTCGCCTCCCTGTACTGTTCGATCTGCTCTTCGCTCATTGCGCGCCTCCTATGGCGAAAATTGCTTGATTCCAGACTAACCCCTCTAGCGCAAAGGATAATAGTGTGCGTTTGGCGACCCTATCTCCGATGTGCCACACAAGGCTTGACTTGCCTGCCGTTCCCGTGCAAATCTAATGGAAATGCAGCGTAGCGCTCGCTACGCGGAACGAGGAGGGTATCTGATGGAAGAGAAGTACAGGATCGTTCCGTTGCGGCCTCTGTATCGCGAAGGGTCGGTGCCGCCGGAGAGTGAGGAGCATGACCGCCAGCACACCTGTTGGGAACTCAACCAGGCCCTCCAGGCGGGGTGGATGACGCTCTCCATAGCGCCGGCGGGAGAAGAGTGGCTGGCTCTCCAATTCTTCACGGGAAAGGGAGAGCCGCCTCTGATCCCTCACGACCCTGAGTCCCAGGAGCAAGCGCGCTAGGGGGAGAGGACGCTGGGGACGGGGCGTAACGCACCCGTCCCCCCCTTCCCCCGCGCCCCACGTCATTCCCGCGAAAGCGGGAACCTACCCCCTTCCCCATCGCCTGCGCGAGGCGAGGCGCAAGGGATTGCGGCGCGCGCGGGGTTTGAGGTAGGCTTGTTGAAGCGGACAGGTGGACCTACGCCTGCCCATTGAGGCAATGACGCAGGGCGCGCGGCGCCGAGGAGCGTGATGAAATGGACATCATCGTGAACAACGCCGCGATAATAATCGCCTCCGCGATAGCGCTGGGGTTGGCGATAGGCATATACAGGGCGTGGTCGGGACGGTAGAGGTGGACTGGTCGTCACGTTCCTGATTTCGCTTTCCGCCGGCAGTCTGCTATTGCTAATCCAATGGGCAATCCCTACCCCTATCCCCCTCCCCCCGCCCCCGCCCTACCCTACCGCCCGACGAACGCCGGGGGGCGCTTCTCGACGAACGCCGTGTGCCCCTCGCGCCGGTCTTCCGTGAGCGCGAGCATCGCCGAGCAGCGCTGCTCGTACTGAATCCCGCTGTCGAGGTCGACGTCCATAGCGACGTTCACGGCGCTCTTGATGCTCGCAATCGAGAGCGGCGGCATCTCCAGCAGGCGCGACGCCCACGCCCGCGCCTCCTCCATCAGGCCGCCGGGCGGCGCGACGGCGTTCACGAGCCCCCACGCCTCCGCCGTCGGCGCGTCCACGAACTTCCCGAACAGCATCATCTCCTTCGCCCGCGCCGGCCCGACCAGGCGCGGAAGCCGCTGCGTTCCGCCCGCGCCGGGCAGAATGCCGAGCGTCAACTCCGGCAGCGCCATCCGCGCCTCGGTGCTGGCGATCCGGAGGTCGCACGCCATCGCCAACTCCAGCCCGCCGCCCGCCGCGACGCCGTTGACCGCCGCGACGCTCACCTGCGGCAAGCGCTCCAACCGGCGGAACGTCGGCGACAGCACGGCGGACGTCCGGGCGACGGCCATATCGTCCAAACGCTCGGCCCGCTCCTTGATGTCCGCGCCGGCGCAGAACGCCCGCCCCGCGCCCGTCACGATCAGAACGCGGACGTCGCCGTCCGTCTCCAGCCGCGCGACCGCGTCCTGCAACTCGCCGGTCATCTCGCGGTTGATCGCGTTCAGCCGCTCTTGGCGGTTCAGCGTCAGAACGCCGAGCGCGCCCTCCGTTTCGAGCCGAATCGTCCGGTAAGCCATCGCTTGCGCCTCTCTCTGGATTGATGGGTTGATTCGCCGGCGGCGCGCTGTTCCGCCCTTCCCCGCGACGCGGCGAGGTTGACCGCAAGCGCGCCGCGCACTATATTCGCATAAGAAGCCCCAGTAGCTCAGTGGATAGAGCGGCTGCCTTCTAAGCAGCGGGTCACAGGTTCGAATCCTGTCTGGGGCGCCACCTCCCCGCCGCTTGCCCTTCGTACCCCCCGCCTCGTCCCCCCATCGCCGTCATTCCTGCGTAGGCGGGAACCTCGCCTTGTTCCCTCGTCCGGGCTTCCTCATCGTCATTCCTGCGTAGGCGGGAATCCATTCGGCGCGCAAGCGCCGCAGACGGGGGCATCGCACGGACCGGGCGCCCCCTACGCGCCGCCCTTTACCGTCGTTCTCGTGCAGGCGAGAACCTACTGGACGTTCTCCAATGTTGCGCCCGCGCATGCGGGCGCCGCGCCGTCACGCGCCGGACGGCGGCCAGAAGGCGCGGACGCGCTCCTCGGCGGCGGATTGCGTTTTGACGCTTCGCAATTGCGACGCCCATGCGCGGCCCGGATGCATCGCGTCCCACCAACTGCGCTCGCTGTTCCTTCGGCCGGACCCGGGATCATGATCGCCGAATCCGTCGAGGCAGAGGTTCCAAACAGGGCGAAAGTGGTCAATGAGAAACCGCTCCGCAAGCGTTATCCAAACGGGCTGAACCGCCAGAGCCTTGCAGCGGAAGTCGTCGGCGTCGAGGTTGACGGCCTGCCCAATCGACTTGGCGTGCTCGTTGATTCTGCGCCGGAGGGCGGGGACAGCCGCGTCGACCGCGTCGCCCTTCCGCGAACCGGGCGGAATGGCCTTGCCGACGTATATCGGAGCCTCGCCCGACGCTATCGGCGCGTAGGCGGGCAAAGCGCCCGCGTAGTAGAGCGCGTAGACGCCGGGCCCCTCGACGGACGCCGCCTCGCCAAGCGGACGCTGCGGTTGTTTCTGGAAATGGACGACGAGCCCCATCATAAGGTTGTCGTAGGTGAGCGGGTCGTAGAGCATCAGGCGCGCAGTTCCACGACGGATTCGTAGAGGCGGCCGCTCCCCGGGACCCGGGCGTTGACGATGCTGCTTCCGACGCGCGCGTCCCGCGGCGAGTGGATCGCCGCCGCCGTCAACCCGCTCCGCTCCGCGATGACGGCGAGAAAGCGGTCAGTGGGAATATGCACGCCTTGCAGAATGCTGTTGCCTATGACGACGAGGGCCGTCCCCCCGGGGCGGAGGCACCACTTCGCGCCCTCCATAAACCGCCCGCAGTCATTGAAGTACTGAGCGGCGTAGTTCGCCCAGCCGTTGCCCCCGTAGACGCCCTTCTCAGGGTTCTTCCGCCGCACTTCGGCGACCGCCTCCAGTATTTCCGGATCGGCGGCGGACGGGGCGACCTCCACGACGCCGCGCTCCCGAGCGTTTTGCCAGTAGGTTCCGAAGTTCATTGACTCCAGCCTCTTCAAATCGCTCGGGGTCTCGCAGAATCCAAGCCAGTAGAGTTGGGGGCGCGTGTTGCGGTTGTAGTGATAGTTGTTCAAATAGGGCGGCGAGGTGACGATCAAGTCAACGCTCCGCGCGGGCAGGCTGCGATAGCCGTCGAAGAACGATTCAGCGAATACGCGCCCGTCGGGGCGTTGGGGCCGCGAGCGGGCGTTGCGGCTCCATTCGGCGTCCCCGGCCATATCGGACAATTTGGCGGCGACCGCCTCGAAAACGGGGAAGTCGTCCACGTCGGGGCGTCCCGCGGTCGCTTTGCGGCCCAGGCTGGGCTCGTAGGAGTAGTTGGAATACTGCACCATCGTCGAGGCGAACGCCAGTTTGAAGAGGTCGGCGGTCTGGGGGCAGTCCAGCGTCCGGATGAAATCGAGCGCGAGCAGCGTCTTTCGCAACACGTTCGGGCTGTAGAACGGAGTTCGCGTGCGAAAGCCCGCCGGGGGCGCGGATTGGGGCTCGCGGCCGTTCGCTGCGGCGGTCTCCCCGAACGCGGCGAATGCGGAGATGGCATCCCGCAGGCGCGGCGAATCCACCCGGTGAGCGGCGAGTTTGGCTCGGCATGCGAACGCGGCGTAGGGATTGATCTCGAATCCGACGGCCTCGTGACCGGCGAGGTCGGCCTCCAAGAGCGTGGTGCCGACTCCCGCGAAAGAGTCGAGCACGACGCTCTGCGCGGGCGCATGGCGGTCGAGGGCGTCTTCGACGAATTGCTTGGAGAAGCCCGCGATCCACGGCGTCCAGCGGTGAACCGGAGCGTCGCGGTTGGCCGTGAACGCGGGGTCGCGGAAATTGCAACCGGCGGCGTCCGGCGCGGCAGGCGCGGCGCCCGTTGGCGCGGTGGGCGTCTCCGAAACAGATTGGGTCAACATAGCCTCTTGTTACGCGATGCTCGCCCAAGCGTCAAGCGCCGCTTGTCCTCCCGCCAGCCCCCTACCCTACAAATCCAGCCCCAGCCCCGGCTCCAGCCCCGGAAACGGACGCGAGTCCTCCTCCTCGACGCCCGCGTGCGCCGCCGCGCCGTCGCGCAACTCGGCCTGCAGCGCCCGCAGCAGGCTGATCGCAACCTCGATGTACTCCGGCGTCAGCGGAACCGACAGATGCCGGCCCGACGCCGTCAGTTGCAGATCCGCGCCCCCGGGCTCCGGCGCGGCAATTTGCCCCGGCGCCTCAGAGGATTCGACCGAAAGGCTCTGAGCGCGAACGGAATGTTCCGCCCTTCTCTCCGCCTTCAGAGGCCGCCCCAGCGCCCGGATCGCATCCGTCAGATGCTTCTGAATGAGCGGCGCCCGCTTCACGATCTCGTCGCGCGGCGCCCGCGTAACCTCCTCCAGCCCCACCAGCAAGCCCATGTCGTCCGGCAACTCCCCCTCGAAGCGCACGTACAACTGGCTCAGCAACTCCACCCGCTGGAACGCCTCCGCCGTCGCGTCGAGCGCGTCGTCCGCGCCCGCCGGATGCAGGATGCGCTGCGCCAACTGCGACACGCGCAGTTCCCCCCGCCCCTCCACGAGGCCGAAGTCCCGCAAGGCCGCCACCTTGGCGAACAGCGTCCCGCTCCCCTCCGCCATCCCCAACTCCCACGCCAAGCCCTTGACGCTCACTGTCCCCTTGAACTTGTTGAGTATCCGGTTCGCGATCTCCACCGCGTCGCCGAACCGGATGTCCGGGTAACTGAACTGCCCCAACTTCGCCATCGCCGTCTCCTTCCTCCTAACGATCCTCTACCGCGCCGCCATTCTATCTGAGCGACTCTAGAATAATCCAGCGCCCGCTCAGCAAATTCAATAGCGCTAGCCCTGCATTATTCTCCAATCCTCTGCGAATCCGCTACGGAACTGCTGGACAATCCTCTGGATAGGCGTAGCGGATTATCTAATTCCTCTCACGCCTACGGCCCGGAGCGGCATGACAAATGCCCCTTGCGCGAATCGCCGGAATGCGCTACGGGGCGCTTTTCGGAGCGCGGAGCAGGCGCGTCACGCCTAAATCGGAGCGTCTTACGAACGCGCGGACGCCGCGCCGCGAGAGGCCGACCCGCGGAGCGCGGCGCAAAGCCCCTCTGCAACGCCAAAATGACTTGGGAGTCGTCCGAGCCTCGAAAACGCGCCCTACGCGCCCCAACCCTCCGCCCCTCTCGTAACCGCCCCTCCCTACCCTTCCGGCGGGAGTCATTCCCGCCCTGGCGAGAATTAGAGACCGCGCGAAGCGAACCCGATTCTTAGAGGAGAGACGTCGAACGCATAGGAGCCCCCTACCCCACTGGCGCGGCAAGCGAGATAAGAGCGCGGTCGATGCGGCGGCGCCGGGCGAGGCTCGCCCTGTCCCGACCGGGAACGGCGACGGAGGACGCGACCGCCCCGGCGCGCTACATTTCCCAGTAGGCGAAGCCCATGCCGCACGGGGAGGCGTAGACGGGGACGTAGTCCACGACGACGCCGGGTTTGCCGCCGGCGGCGCCGGCCGCGGCGACCCAGTTGCGCGTTTCCCCGGTTCCGCTGCCGATGCCCGTGTACATTCCCGTGCCGCCGTCCACCCATTTGGCGTTCTTGGGGTCGTAGCCCGGCGGGGGCTCCGCGCCGGCGGCGTCGAAAGCGTCGGCCATGCCCTTGGCGTCGCCGGTTGGCGCGAAGGAGAGAATGCGCCGGTCGAACTCCTCGTCGAGCCAAGCGTCGGGGCTGCCCGGGGTGTGCCAGAGGCCGCCGGAGCCGATGACGGCGACGCGCAAGTCGAGGGGCGAGGCTTCGATGACCTCGCGGGTTGCTTCGCCGAGCCGCCGGCAGCGGTCGGCGGAGGGCTGCGGGCCGAAGTAGCAGTTGACGAAGACGGGAATCATCGGAACGTCAAAGCCGGGAACGATGCGGTGCATCGGGCGCATAAAGGCGTGGCCCATCCCGTGCTCTTTGTTGGGGACGTCGAAACTGAAGGAGATGTCGAAGTCGCGGCGCGTGAGGCCGACGGCGAGTTGCCTCGCGAGTTCGGGGTGATTCTTGACGGCGACCCACGTTTCGGGCGTCCGCTCGCGCCAGCCGCGCCGCTCGCCGGGGACGACGCCCTGCCGGGCGAGCGTCCGGTAGCCCTCGAACTCCTCGCCGACGAACACGCCGAACGCGGGGAAGTTGTCGAGGCCGAAGAGTTCCTGCTGGTCGTCGCCGAAGATGAGGACGACGTCGGGCTTGGCGGCCTCCATCTTCTCGCGGAGGACGTCGAAGGCGGCCATGCAGCGGGCGTGCAGCGCGGCGTTCTCCTCCTCCGACGTTTCGGGGTTGCGCGGATTCCGGGGGCGGGCGTTGCGGATCTCGTTCCAATTGCGGGGCTCGAGGTAGAGGAACGGGGAGTGGGAGCACGCCTCGACGAGGACGATTTCGGCCATCGTTGCCCTCCTTTGCTGGGCGCGGCTGATCGCTTGCGCGGGTTGACCGCGTGGCGGAGGGAGTGGGATTCGAACCCACGGCGCCGTCGTTTCGGCGCTGCGGTTTTCAAGACCGCCGCATTCGTCCGCTCTGCCATCCCTCCGCGGGACGCGAGACAATGATAGCAGGGGCGGCGGGAGGGGGAGGGGGAGGGGCGCTAAACTCGGCGCGGCGGAAAGGAAGGCAGCCAGCGCGATATGGCGCCGGCGGGCGGGATGCGGCATAATCTAGGCGCGCCTGCGGTTTGAGGATGGACGCGCTATGAACAGTTCCAACGGACCCTGCGTCACGCTCGCTATGGCGGCTCCCGAGGATATGGACGCCATATTCCGAATGCGGCATCAGGTCTACGCGACGGAGTTAGGGCAGCACGAGGAGAACGCGGAAGGCAGGCTGCGGGATTCGCTCGACGCCTTCAACTCCTACGTCGTCGCCAAAATGGGCGGCGATTTGGCGGGGTTCATCAGCATCACGCCGCCCGGCAGCCCCTCCTACTCGGTGGACAAGTACTTTCCGCGCGGCGAGGCGCCGGTCCCGTTCGACGACGGCCTGTACGAATTGCGGATACTCACCGTCGACGAGGCGCGTCGCGGGGGGATAATCGCGCCGGCGCTGATGTACGCGGCGCTCCGCTGGATCGAAGAGCGCGGAGGCCGGAACCTCATCGCCATCGGCAGGACGGACCTGCTGGACCTGTACGTCAAAGCGGGCATGCGGCCGACGGGCAAGCGCGTCCAGGCAGGCGCCGTCGCGTTCGAATTGCTGACGTGCGGCGTGCGCGACGCGCATAACCGCCTGCTGGAGCGCGCCGACGTCAGAGGTTGGATAGACCGGCGAATCGACTGGCGGCTGGACGCGCCGATGGGAGACCGCCGTGCGGCGTACCACGGCGGGGCTTCCTTCGACGCGGTCGGCAGCGAGTTCGACGACCTTTCGCGGATTGACGGCGTCATCAACGCCGACGTTCTAGACGCATGGTTCCCGCCTGCGCCCGGCGCGCTCGACGCGCTCGGCTCGCGCCTTGATTGGGCGATTCGCTCCTCCCCGCCGACGGGAAGCGAAGGCTTGATCGCGCGGGTCGCCGCCGCGCGCGGAGTTCCGCCCGACCTCGTTCTGCCGGGAGCGGGGTCGTCGGCTCTCATCTTTCTCGCGCTGCGCGAGCGGCTTACGGCGTCTTCGCGGGCGCTCATCCTCGACCCCGCCTACGGCGAATACGCGCATGTTCTGGAGAATGTCATCGGCTGCCGGACGCGGCGGCTTCCGCTCAGCGGCGACAATGGCTACCTCGTGGAAACGGAGCGCTTGGAGGCGGAACTGAGCAAGGGATACGACTTCGCGGCGCTCGTGAACCCAAACAATCCGACCGGGCGGCATATTCCGCGGGATGCGCTGGAGGACGCGCTGAGCAAAGTTCCGCCGGAGACGGTCGTTTGGATTGACGAGACGTACGTGGACTACGTCGACCCGGACGAATCTCTTGAACGGTTCGCGGCGGCGAGCAAGAACGTGGTCGTGTGCAAGTCCATGTCCAAAGCCTACGCGCTCAGCGGATTGCGCGTAGGCTATCTCTGCGGGCCGGCGCGGCTCATCGAGCCGTTGCGCGCCTTGACGCCGCCGTGGGCCGTGAGTCTGCCCGCGCAAATCGCCGCCGTCAAAGCGCTGGAGGACCCCGCTTACTACGCCGCCCGCTACGCCGAGACGCGCGCGCTTCGGGAGGAGTTGGCGGGCGCGCTTCAGGCGTTGGGCGGATTCGAGACGACGCCCGGCGCGGCGAACTTCTTGCTCTGCCGTCTTTCTCCTGAACTTCCGATGTCCGAGACTTTGATCGCGGCGTGCAAGGAACGGGGCTTGTTTCTCCGGAACGCCGCTCTGACCGCGCCGCTGCTCGGCGACCGCGCCGTCCGCATCGCCGTAAAGGACGCCGCGACGAATAAGCGGATGGTCGGCATCATTGGCGAGGTCTTGCGCGGCGGGCGCTAAACTCAACGCGCAGCGCGGACAGGGGACGAGGGATTGCAGGAACGCCGCATCGTTCGCGCGATACGATTGCAGAGTTTGGCGTTGGCCGTGGTTGCGGCGGCCTTGGGCGCCGCTTGCGTCGCCCCTACTTCTACGCCTACCCCTACTTCTACGCCTACCCCCACGCCCACGCCTACCCCGACCCCGACGCCGACCCCCACGCCCACGCCTACCCTGACCCCTACCCCTACCCCTACCCCCACTCCCACGCCTACCCCCACGCCGACCCCGACCCCGACGCCTACCCCCACGCCCACGCCTATCCCGACCCCGACCCCGACCCCTACCCCTACTCCTACGCCCACACCTACGCCTACGCCTACCCCTACCCCTACGCCCACGCCCACGCCTACGCCTACCCCTACGCCCACGCCTACCCCGAGGCCCGTCGTCCTCGCTACGCCTACGCCCTTTTCAGGGCGATGTCTTCCTGACGTCGCTCCGTTGACGCTAGGGCGAATCCCGGATTAGCGAAGGACCACGATATTCTGCTCGCGACGCGAGACAAACTTGCGGGCGCGGCCCGGTTGAACTGGGCGCGAGGCGTCCCGATGAAGGACTGGGAGGGCGTGGGGGTGGACAGGACGTCTTGCCGGGTGGGGACGTTGTCTCTAAATACGCGCGGGTTGACGGGAGAGTTGCCGCCTGAACTTGGGGGACTCGCCGGCTTGGCGTTGCTGGATCTAAACGACAACGCTTTGCAGGGAGAGATACCGCCTGCGTTGGGCGACCTCGCCAACTTGGTCCGGCTGTACCTCAACGACAACGCTTTGCGTGGGGAAATCCCGCCGGAATTGGGCAACCTCCAAAGCCTAGTGACGCTGTACCTTAGTTCCAACGGGCTTACGGGCGGCGTGCCCAGCGAGCTGGGAAGGCTGATTAGGCTGGAAACGCTTGGTTTAGACCACAACGGACTGATCGGCGAGATACCCGGCGAATTGGGGAATCTCGTTCGTTTACAGATAATGGACCTAGGGGACAATAGCTTGATCGGCGAGATACCGCGCGAGTTAGGGAATCTTGCGCTTCTTAGCGGGCTTTCCTTGGAGGGCAACGCCCTGAGCGGAGAGATGCCTCCTGAACTCGGACGTCTCGTCCGTCTACGGCAACTCAATCTCACCAACAATGAATTGACTGGGCGGATACCGGCGGAATTGGGAAACCTTCCCCGCATAGAGGTGTTGGACCTTAGTTGGAATAGACTGGCGGGGCCGATCCCGCCGGAATTGGGACGCCTCCCGCGCCTGGAGTCTCTGGAGATTCGTTGGAATGGATTGACGGGGCCAATCCCGCCGGAACTGGGGCGCCTCATCCAGTTGCAATACCTGTACGCTAGCGGCAACTCGCTGACAGGCCCCGTGCCTTCCGAGTTGGGCAACCTCGCTAAATTGCGGACGTTGCTTCTTGATAACAATCAATTGAGCGGGGAAATACCGCGCGAATTAGGCGGCTTGGCCAATCTGCGGGAATTGACGTTCGACCGCAACGCCCTAGTCGGCGCGGCGCCGGCGGAGTTGGGCAATATCCGCCTTTTGGAGTATCTACGCCTGGCGGACAACGCGCTGACGGGCTGCCTGCCCGAGGCGTTGCGCGCGGTCGAGAACCACGACCTCGATGAAGTCGGCCTTCCTTTCTGCTAACGCAGGGGGCGGCCTCCCGCCTCGCGAGGGCGCGGGGGTCAAGGCTGCCCATGGAGCGCGGCTTACGCCGGATTGCCTACACCGCTGCGACGGCGGGCGCTAGACTCAGCGCGGAGAGGGAGGGCGAGGGCTTGCAGGAACGCCGCATCGTTCGCGCGATACGATTGCAGAGTTTGGCGTTGGCCCTCGTCGCGGCGGCCCTGGGCACCGCTTGCGTCGCCCCTACGCCTACCCCGACGCCCACGCCTACCTCTACTCCCACACCCACGCCTACCCCGACGCCCACGCCTACCTCTACTCCCACGCCCACGCCTACCCCTACTCCCACGCCTACGCCCACGCCCACGCCTACCCCCACGCCCACGCCCACGCCTACCCCCACGCCTACCCCCACTCCTACGCCTACTCCCACGCCTACCCCTACTCCTACGCCCACGCCTACGCCTACGCCGACCCCCACGCCTACTCCTACCCCTACCCCCACTCCTACGCCTACTCCCACGCCGAGGCCCGTCGACCTCGCTACGCCTACGCCCTTTTCGGGGCAATGTCTTTTCGATGTCGCGCCCGTTAACGCTCGGGTGAACCCGGGATTGGCGAAGGATCGCGATATTCTGCTCGCGGCGCGAGACAAACTTGCGGGCGCAGCCCGGTTGAACTGGGCGAGAGGCGTCCCCATGAAGGATTGGGAGGGCGTGGAGGTTGACGGGACGTCCTGCCGGGTAACTGCGTTGTCTCTGGTGGGGAGGGGATTGACAGGAGAGATACCCTCTGATTTGGGGCGCCTTTCCGACTTGGCATGGCTGAACCTCACTGACAACGCTTTGCGGGGAGGGATACCGCCTGAGTTGGGCGACCTCTCAAACCTGCTGACGCTGAACCTTACGAACAACGCGCTCACGGGCGGCGTGCCCGCCGAGTTGGGAAGGCTCAGCAGGCTGGAAACGCTTAGTTTGAACTATAACGGGCTGAGCGGCGAGATACCGCGTGAGTTAGGGAATCTCGTTCGTTTGCGTCTATTGCAGCTCAGTGAGAATGGTCTGGTCGGCGAGATCCCGCGCGAGTTGGGCAACCTTGTCCGTTTGGAAGGACTGTACTTGAGTCAAAACGGCCTAAGCGGAGAGGCGCCGGGCGAATTAGGCCGCCTCGCTCGTTTGGAGTATTTACACCTTGACTACAACGGGCTGACGGGGCGGATACCGCCTGAGTTGGGCCGCCTCGCCCGCTTGAGTTCGTTGAATCTCGGCTGGAACGGGTTGAACGGGAGCATACCGCCTGAGCTGGGCAATCTCGCCCGGCTGGAATCTCTCTGGCTGGTCAAGAACGGGTTGACCGGAAGGATACCGCCTGAGTTAGGGCGCCTCGCCCGGCTAGAGAACCTGTGGATTGGAGACACCCTCTTGACCGGGCCGGTGCCTTCGGAATTGGGCAACCTCGCCAACTTGCGGACGATGTGGCTCGACCATAATCAACTGACCGGAAGGATACCGCCTGAGTTGGGGCGCCTCGGCAACTTGCGGGGTCTGAGTCTCAGTCACAACGCTCTGACGGGCGCAATTCCCGCGGAGTTAGCCGATATTCCTTTCTTGGGACAGTTGCTTTTAGACGGGAACGCTCTGACGGGCTGCGTGCCCGCGGCTTTGCGCGCGATTGAGAACCACGCCTTCGATCGTATGGGGCTCCCCTACTGCTGATGGGATGGCTGCGCCGCGGATTCCGCCTGCGCCGACAGGGCCTGGGCGCGGGCCGCGTTGACGGCGCGGCGCTTGCGCGTCTAGCCTAGACTGCATGCAAGGCTTGGAGGGCGAGATTGCCGCCTGAGTTGAACGGACGGCTGGATTTTTGGAACATCGGCTACCCGCTCGGGGCGGTCGTGTACCTCACAGGCGTCGTCTCCGCCGGGGCGATTGCGTGGGCGCTGTGGCGGCGGTCGCGCTATTGGCGGCTCGGCAAGCCGAACCCGGACTTCGGCTCCTGGCGAACGCGCGTTTGGGCGGCGGCGCGGACGCTGCTCGTGGATTCGGCGGCGCACCGACGGTTCGTCCGGCACGAGGGCTACCCCGGCGCGATGCACTTCCTGATCTTCTGGGGCATCGCCATTCTCTCCATCGCAACCACGGTGGACGCGGTCGAGTTCAACGCGGAGCGCTACTTGGGCTGGCATGTCCCCACGAGCCGGATCGCCGTGCAGTTGGAGTTGGTCTGGGACATTGGCGGCGTGATGCTGATGGCGGGCGTCGGGCTGGCGGCGTGGCGGCGGTATGTCGTTCGTCCGGCGCGCCTGAACACGATGCTGGAGAACGGAATCCTCCTGGCGTTCCTTATGGCGAGCGCCCTATCGGGGTTCGTCCTCCAGTCGCTGCGAATGGCCGCGACGGAGTTGGAGCCGGCGAGCGCGCTCTATAGCCCGGCGTCGGCCTACTGGTCGCCCTTCTCCTACGTCATCGCGCTGGCGATTCGCGGGGCGGGAATGAGCGTCTACGCGATGGAGGTCTCGCACTTCGCGCTGTGGTGGGCGCACGCGGCGCTGATGTCGGCGACGTTCGTGTACGCCGCTTGGCGGTTCGGGCCGCTGATGCATATCTTCGTAAGCCCGCTCAATCTCGCGCTGCGCTCGTCGGTCACCCGCCCGAAGGGCGCGCTGCGTCCGATGGGAAACTTGGACGAGTTGGAGACATTCGGGGCGCGGGAGATCACGCACCTAACCTCCAAGCAGTTGCTGGATTTCGACGCTTGCACGAACTGCGGACGCTGCCAGGATCAGTGTCCGGCGTGGCGCAGCGGCAAGCCCCTTTCGCCGCGCAAACTCGTGCAGGACGCCAAAGCCTATATGGAGTCGCGCGCCCCGGTCCTGCTCGCGCAGGGCGCGGACGCGCCGCCCCCGTCGCCCGACGCCGACCTCGTTCACGGGGCGATCACGCCCGAGGTTCTGTGGTCGTGCACGACGTGCCGCGCCTGCATGGAGGCGTGCCCCGCCTTCGTGGAGCACGTGGACTCCATCGTGGATATGCGCCGCTTCCTTATGATGGAGGAGGCCGACGCGCCGGAGGGCGCGATGAGCGCGCTCGCCTCGATGGAGCAGCGCGGCCACCCCTGGCGCGGAACGCAGGCGTCCCGGACGGACTGGATGGAGGGCTCCGGCGCGGTGACGCTCGCCGAAGACGCCGAGCACGAGGTCGTGCTGTGGGTCGGATGCGCCTCCGCGCTCGACGGACGCGGGCAGCAGGTCGCGCGCGCGATGGCGTCCGTGCTCAGAATGGCCGGCGTCCGCTACCGCGTTCTGGGGAGCGAGGAGACGTGCACCGGCGATCCGGCCCGCCGCATGGGAAACGAGTACCTGTTCCAAACGATGGCAGAGCAAAACATCGAAACGCTGCGCGGCTACGAGGCGCGGCGCATCGTCACGCTGTGCCCGCACTGCTTCAACACGATGCGGAACGAGTACCCGCAGTTCGGCGGCGAATTCGAGGTTCGGCACTACACGGAGTTCGTCGCGGACCTGCTGCGCAAGGGGCGCATCCGCCCGGCGAAGGCCGTCCCGCTCTCCGTCGCCTACCACGACTCCTGCTACCTCGGACGCCACAACGACGTGTACGACGCGCCCCGCGAGATCATCCGGGCCATTCCTGGCGCCCGCCTCGTCGAGATGGGCGAGGGACGCTGCCGCGAGCGCGGATTCTGCTGCGGCGCCGGCGGCGGCCGTATGTGGATGGAGGAGCCGGGGACGCGCGTGAGCCATATCCGAACGGATCACTTCCTCGAGACGGAGGCCGACGCCGTCGGCGTCTCCTGCCCGTTCTGCCTGCAAATGCTAGAGGAGGGCATCGGCGCGAAAGGCGAGCAAGACCGGAAGAGCGCGAAAGACCTCCTCGAGTTGCTCGCCGAAAGTTTGGGCGCCAATGAGCCCGGGTAGGCCGCTCCCCCGCCGCCCTGAACCTACCCTTTCCTCTCCGCTCCTCTATCGTCATTCCCGCGAAAGCGGGAATCCGGCGGCGCGCAAGCACCGGAGTTCGCGGTCGGCGAGCCGCGCGGCTAGGCGGGGGCGTAGCCGTAGCGCGTCCAGACTTCGGCGCGCTCCGGGTCGCGCAGGAATTCGGAGAATTCGCCGGCGATTTTTGCGTTCGGAGAGGCCGCGCTTACGCCTACGGTCACGCGAAGACCGGTGCTCGCGTCGGGCGGAAGCGGCGGCATGGGATGGACGCCCCCGGAGCCGTCGCCGGATGCGATGAGGAGGGAGCGGGCGACGAAGCCGAGTTCGGCGTCGCCGGCGGCGACGTATTGGAGGGCCTGGGCGACGCTGGCGCCGTAGACGGCGAGAGGCTCGGCGATTCTCCATAGGCCGGCGTTTTGGAGATGGCGGCGGGCGGCTTCGCCGTAGGGAGCGGCGGCGGGGTTGGCGAGGGCGACGCGCCGGACGCGCCCGCTGCGGAGGAGAGACGCGATGTTGGTTGCGTCCGCGATGGAGGTCACGGCGACGAGTTCGCCGGTTGCGACGCGCCTTACGCTGCCCGGGGCGAGGAGGCCGTCCGCGTCGAGGTCGGCGACGCGGCGTTCGTCGGCGGAGAGGATGAGGTCGAGAGGCGCGCCTTGTCGGAGTTGCTCGGCGAGGGCGCCGGATGAGCCGGTCACGAGCGTGACGGACGCTCCGCGCTCGGACTCGAATCGCTGGGCGGCGGCTTCGGCGACGGGGAGGAGGCTTGCGGCGACGCCGACGAGGATTGCGGGCTCGCGCTCCGCCGTGGGGGAGGCGCAGGCGGGGGCGAGGGCGGCGAGCGCGAGGGCGGCGGCGATGATGCGGGGCAAGGGCTAGAGCGATTCGACGACGGCGTTCGCGTGGCCTTTGACCTTGACGTTCTCGAACACGCGGGCGACGGCGCCGTGCTCGTCGAGGACGAAGGTGGTTCGGGCGACGCCCATGTAGGAGCGCCCGTAGTTTTTCTTTTCGACCCAGACGCCGTACTTGTTGACGATCTCCTTGTCGGGGTCGGCGACGAGGGCGAAGGGAAGGGCGTGCTTTGCCTTGAAGCCGGCGTGGGACTTGGGGCTGTCGGGGCTAACGCCGACCACGACGGCGCCTTTCGCTTCCGCCGCGGACGCGAGGTCGCGGAAGTCGCAGGCTTCCTGCGTACAGCCGGGCGTGTTGTCTTTGGGGTAGAAGTAGAGGATGACCTTCTTGCCGCGGAGGGCGGCGAGCGCGAATTCGCCTCCGGCGTCGTCGGGGGCGGTGAAGTCGGGAGCGGGGTCGCCAACCTTGAGCATAGCGCGTCTCCTATGGGCGGGTCGCCGGCCCCATCGTAGCACAGGCGGGCGTAGGCAAAGGCTGCGTCCCGCGCCGTCAATTGCCAATCGCCCCTACCCTCTCATAGACCTTCCATTTAGCCTATCGCCCTGCCCGCGCAGGCGGGAACCTTGCCCCCAGCCGCCCCCCTTGCCCCATGACCGTCATTCCCGCGTAGGCGGGAGTCTCGCCCCCATTCGCCCGCGCAAGCCGCCGCATCCCCTTCTCCTATAGTCCCCCGCCGCGACTGCTTCCCCTCCCTTTCACAGCCCCCCGCCGAACCGGCGACTCGCCACCACCGCCTGCGCCCGCGGACTGATCTCGCTCCGAACCCGAATGTTTAGCAGCGACGGCCCGCCCGCCGCCAGCGCCCGGTCGAGCGCGGGGCCCAACTCCTCCGGGCGCTCCACCAGTTCCGCATGCGCGCCCAGGCCCTTCGCCACGAGGTCGTAGCGCGACGGCGCGAGGTCCGTGACCACCGCCTTCCCGTACAACCCCAACTGCAGATTCTTGTCTATCCCCCAAGCCGCGTCGTTCCCCACGAGAAACACGACGCCCAGGCCATGCCGGACCGCCGTGTCCAACTCCATCGCGTTGAACCCGAACGCGCCGTCCCCCACGACGCAAAACACGCGCGACGCCGGCCGCGCCAGTTTCGCCGCTATCGCCATCGGAACGGACTGCCCCAGCATTCCCAAATTGGGCAAGTAATGCCAGCCGCGAGGCGTCAGCGCGGGCAGATAGGCGCGCCCGTAATAGGCGTAGTCCCCGCCGTCGAACACGAGAACGTCGTCGCGCCGCAGCCGCTCCGCCAGCGTCCGGTGGACGAACATCGAGCGCAGCGGCGTCTCCTCGACCGAGAGCGCCTCGAACCGCTCTCGCTGCTCCGCGACCGCCGAGCGAAACCGCCCGACCCACGGACGCTCCGGCCACGCGCTCGCCGCCGCCTCGTCCGCTATCTGCGCCGCGATAGGCCCGACGTCGCCTATCAGCGCGAGGTCGGCGCCCCGGTTGCGCCCCGCCTGCGCCGCGTCCGGCTCGACCTGAATCACTTTCGCCTCTTCCGGCAACACGGAGGCGAACCCGAACCCGATCGTGAAGTCGAACAACTTGCCCAGGAAGAGCACGGCGTCCGCCTCGCGGATCAAGTTCGCCGCCGTGTGCTGGCTCAGATCGAAGAATCCAAAGCAATACGGGTGGTCGTCCGGAACGATTCCGCGCGCCGCCTCCTCCGTCAGAAACGGAATCTTCGTCGTCTCGATCAGCCGCTCGTAGATTCCGCCCCAATCGCCGTAGGCGGCGGGCGTTCCCGCCACGACCAGCGGACGCTCCGCCTCGCGCAGCAGCCGGACCGCCTCCGCGACCCCCTCGCGCGGCGCAACGACGGCATGCGTCCGCCGGTAAGCGTTCGCCTCGACGAACCTGACCTCCTCCTCCCCGACGACCGCGCTCTGGACGTCCACCGGGACGGTGATATGCGTGGGTCCGCGCCTGCCCTCGAACGCCGTCCGGATCGCCGTCGCGATGAGGTCGGGAATGCGGCGCGGGTTATGCGCCAGCCACGCCCCTTTCGTCACCGTCCGCGCGATCCCGACCTGATCGATCTCCTGCATCGCGCCGCGATGATAGTGGCGCAGGTCGGCGGAGCCTGCGATGTTCAGAATCGGGCTCTCGGTGGACATTGCGTTGAGCAGCCCCGGCAGCGCGTTCGCGTGCCCGGGCGTCGTCACCGCGACCACCCCTAGCCTGCCCGTGATGCGCGCCCACGCCTCCGCCATATGGACGGCGGCCTGCTCGTGACGGCAGTCCACGAGGCGAAATCCCTCGTCGTGCAGCGTGTCCAGCAGCGGCAGAATATGATCACCGGCGAGCGTGAACACCGTGTCCACGCCCTCCGTCCGCAGCGCCCGCGCGATGATCCGCGCCCCGCTCAACGCCATAGCCGCGCTCCCAATCTCTCGAATCGCGCGAATGCTAGCACACGGCGCCCCTGCGTTCCCGCCACGCATTCACGCCGTCATGCGCGTCATTCCCATGCCCCCGTCGCCATACCGAGACCTATCGCCGCCCTGACTACGCCCTTTACCGTCATTCCCGCCCCTTACCGTCATTCCCCCGCCCTCCATACCGTCATTCCCGCGTAGGCGGGAATCCCGCCCCCAACGGCGCCGCAGGCGATGGGCATGAGCCAAACGGCGCCGAATCCCCTCTCCCTATAAGGGGAGAGGACGCCGCGAACGCGGCGGGAGAGGGTACTGGAGTCGGGGGCGCAACGCCCCCATGACCGTCATTCCCCCTTACCGTCATTCCTGCGTAGGCAGGAATCCATTCGGCGCGCAAGCGCCAAGACGGGGCGCTACGCGCCCATCTCCATGGATCCCCAGGCGCCACGTCATTCCCGCGAACGCGGGAACCTACCCTACCCCTCAGTGCCCCGCGCCATCCTTGCCGTCATTCCCGCGAAGCGGGAACCTACCCCATCCGTCAAGAGAGGCGGCGCTCGCCGCTATAATCTCCCTGCCGGAAGGTCTCTATGCAATCCGCAGCCGCCCGCGGGCTGATCGTCCGCATCGCCCGCCTCCGTCCCGACCGCGTCACGCCGCTGCTGGCCGCGCTCGCCGTTCTGAGCGCTGCGCTTATCTTCGCCCGCGGCGTCAACTACGGCGTAGGAGTCACGCCCGACTCGCTCGCGTATTTCCAAACCTCCGAAAACCTTGCGGCGGCGATGCGCGACCTCTCCTTTCGAACCCAATACCTCCACCCTGAATACCCGCCGCTATTCCCGTTGCTCTTGGCTTTCGCCGGATTGCTGGGAGCGGCGCCCCTCGACGCGTCCGCCTGCCTGAACGCCGCCGCGTTCGGCCTCCTCTTTTTCGCGTGCGCAACGTGGCTGCGGCGTAGAGCGCGATCACGGCTCATCGTCGCATGGACGGCCGCCGCCCTCTTCATCGCTCCGCCGCTCACCCACGCGGCGACCTGGGCCTACGCGAGCCCTTTGTTCATCCTATGCGCGATGCTCGCCCTGTTTTCCCTCATCCGATTCTTGGACTCGCGCTCCCGCTCAGCGTTGCTCGCCGCAGGCCTGTTCGCCGCCCTCGCCTGCCTGTCCCGCTACATCGGGGCGTCCGTAGTCGTAGTGGGCGTTCTGGCGCTGCTGCTTCACCCAAGCGTGGAACTCCGCGAGCGGGCCAAGAACGCCGCCGTCTACGCCGTCATCGCCGCCGCTCCCGTCAGCGCATGGCTCTTGCGAAACCTGCTTGCGGCGGGGCGCCTCACCTGGCAGGGAGAGTACGCGCCGGTGAATTCGCTCTGGCGCAACATCCTCGCGCTAGCCGACAGAATCCAAGAAGCCTTGTTCGGATGGTCGGGCGCGGGAAGCGCCGCCGTCAGCGCCGGCCGCTCCGCCGGCGCGCCCATGGCGGAGATAGCCGCCGCCGCGACCGCGCTCGCGCTCACCGCCGCCGTTCTTCTCTTTGCGAAGAGCGCGCGGGCGAGAAGCGCCGCGTCCCGGGTCCGTTCGCATGCCCACGCGCCCGCGTTCGCCGTCCTTGCCTCTTTCGTCTCCGTCTACGCCGCCATGCTCCTCGTTGGCGTGTCGGTTCAGGGAGTCGAAAGCGTCAGCCTCAGGTACTTTGCCCCGCTGTGGCCGCCGATCCTTCTCATCATTGCGCTTGCCCTCAACGCGCTCCTCAGCCGCCGCCCCGCCAACCCCGATTTCGACGCGCTGAGAAACGGCGAGGCCAAGCGCGGACGGATGGCGAACGCAATCGCTCTCGCGCTGACGGCGGCGCTCTCCCTCTGGCTGCTTCCTCAAGCAATCCTGTACGCCGACCTCTTCCGCCTCCAGTTGAACCAGCCGCTCGGGATAGACAACCGCTTGTGGAAAAGCTCCGACGCCGTCGCCGCCCTCCGCGCGAAAGCGTCCGAAAACCCCATGCGCATAGGAACCAATAACGCTCTGATCGCCCGCTTCCTCACGGGAATACGCGCCCCGTACTACTACATCCCTTGCGCCGCCGAATCCGACGTAGACGACTGGATCGCCGAAGAGCGCGAGACGCGCGGGGACGCCTACGTCATCTGGATCGACGGACTGAGCTACCCCGCCGGATGCGGCGTCGGACTCGCCGACGTCCGGGCGGTCGCGCCGATGCGAACCGTCGACCGCTTCCCCAACGGCGCGGCGTTCCGCCTAACCAACGACCCGGGCGACCCGCTGGACGCCTACCGCTCCGCCTACGCCGAGGCCGCGTCCGGCGACCCCGTTATCGCGTCGGTCTTCGACGTCCACCTTCGCGGCGGCGCGCTTACGTACCTCAAGGAAGCATGCGCCCCCGCCGACGCGCAGGCTAGATTCTTCCTGCACGTCGTCCCCGCTAACGAAAATGACCTCCCTCATGACCGCAGGCGCCACGGCTTCAGCAATCTCGACTTCTCGTTCGATACTCACGGCGCGCGATTCGACGGCAAATGCCTTACGACCGCCATCCTCCCCGCCTACCCAATCTCCGTAGTCCGCACCGGCCAGTTCATAAGAGGCGAAGGCGAATCGTGGGAGGGCGAGTTCCGTCCCGGCGCGTAGCCCCCGCCGCTATAATCCCGGAATCGGAACTCTTCTATGCATTCCGCATTCGCGCGAACCCTCGCCAACGGCGTCGCCCGCCTCCGTCCCGACCGCCTGACGGCGCTGCTCGCCGCGCTCGCCGTCTTAGGCGCCGCCCTCGTCCTGACCCGCCAAGTCAACTACGGCGTCGCGATAAGCACAGACTCGTTGGCGTACCTGGCGGCCGCGGAAGACATCGCAGCCGGCGACAGCCCGCCACTGTCGAATTCTCCTCCCCTCTACTCGGCGGTTCTCGCCATCGCGGCTCTGATCGGCTTCGATCCCGCCGGCGCCGGCGCGTGGATCAACGCCGCAGCGTTTGGAGCGACCATATTCCTCTGCGCGGCCTGGCTCCGCCGAAAGACGCAATCCGCTTTCGCGGCCACCTGGGCGAGCGTCGCCCTCGTCGCCGCTCCTCCCCTCATCCACGTAACTCCGTGGATTCTGCCGGAGCCGTTGTTCATTCTGCTGGCGACGTCGACGCTCTTCTCGCTCGACGCGTTCATCGAAACGCGCCGGCGGCGCCTCCTTGCGCTCGCCGCAGTCCTCGCCGCGTTGGCGTTCCTGACGCGCTACCCGGGCGCCGCGCTGATCGGAACAGGCGTTGTTCTTCTGCTTCTTCAAAGGAACGCGCCGCTCCTCCAAAGAGCGAAGGAGGCCGCCGTCTACGCCGCCGTCGCCGGGGCGCCAACCTGCGCGTGGCTCGCGCGGAACGTCCTGCAGCACGGCTTTCTCACCAGCCACTCGCGTTACCAACCCTTCTATTCCCTATCGCAAAACATTGAGGCCGCAGCAGCCGAATTCTGGGAAATGCTGTTCGCCTGGTCCGATCTATCGCTCGTCGCCGGACGGCGAATCTACGCCTACGCGGACGGCGCCGTCGTTCCCGCGTTCATAGGCGCCGCTCTCCTAGCGGCGCTCGCCGGAGCCGCGGCTGCGGCGAGGCTTCAGGCTAAGCCTCCGCAGGAGCCCGTACATTCGCGGATCATCGAATCGGCCATGAGGATGGCGCTCTTCGCCGTTGCGTATCTAACGGCGACGATCATAGGAGTGACCACGTCAAGCTGGAGCGAGGGGTTCGGCCCAAGGCACTTCGCTCCCGCGTATCCGGCCATCATCCTCGTCATAGCCCTCGCCGCGAACGCTTGCTTCCGCGCCGCCCCGCGCAAGCGCGGCGTCCCCGCCTTGAAAGCCTCCCCGCTTGCGGCGCTCAGCGCGGCGGCGCTCTCCTTCTGGCTTCTGCCTCAGATCGGCCTCTACGCGGAACAATACCGCCTGCACTTGAACAGTTCCCTCGGCCACGACGCCCGGACTTGGGGCGCTTCCCCAATCATCATGGACATCAGAGCGAAAGCCCTCGACGGGCGCGCCGTTGTCGGAACGAACAGCATCGATGTCGCTCCCTACGTCACCGGCGTCGCAAGGGACGGCCTCGCTCTGCTCCCCTGTATGACGCCCTCCGGCGTAAGCGCGTGGGTCTCGCGCGCCGACGAGCAAAGCGAAGAGGCCTATATCGTCTGGTTCGACGGCTTCGCCAACGCTGCGGGCTGCGTCATTGCGCCCTCCGTCATTCGCTCCGTCGCCGATATGGAGGCGGTCGCTCGCCTGCCCGACGGAAACGTCTTCCGCGTCTCCCCCGCCGCAGGCGACCCGTTGGACGCCTACCGCTCCGCCTACGCAGAGGCCGCGTCCGGCGAGCCCGTCGTCGCTTCGGTCTTCGACATCCGCCTGAACGACGGCGAATTGGCCTACCTCAAAGAGGATTGCCGCCCGGCCGACGCGCAAGCCAGATTCTTCCTTCACGTCTTCCCCGTCAACGAAAGCGACCTTTCCTACGCCCGCCGACGCCATGGCTTCGACAACCTCGACTTCGCGTTCGATATCCACGGCGCGCGGTTCGACGGCAAGTGCCTTACGACCGCCGTCCTCCCCAACTATCCCGTCGCCCGAATCCGAACCGGCCAGTTCATCAGAGGCGAGGGAAAGTTGTGGGAAGAGGAGTTTCGCCCCGGCGAGTAGCGCGCGCCCCTTGCCCCCGCTCCCCGTCTCTGCGAAACTATCCCTATGACGCTCGCCGACGAGCATTGCGCCCCCATCAACGCCGACTCCGTCCTCGCCTCGGCGGCGGAAATCGCCGCTCTCCACCCCGCCGTCGGCGCATGGGGCATCGGCGGCCGCGGGAGCGCCTGCAGACTGGAGAGCGCGTTCCATTTCGAGACGTTCGCCCAGGCGCTCGCCTTTACGAACGCCGTCGGCGAGGCCGCCGAAGAGGAAGGCCACCACCCGCGCATCGTCACCGAATGGGGGCGAGTGACCGTCCAATGGTGGACGCATGCCCTCGGCGGGCTTCACCGCAACGACTTCATCATGGCCGCCCGCTCCGACGCCATCGCAGCGCGGAGCGGCGCGACGGGAGGCTAAAGATGGGCCGCGTTATTCACTTCGAAATCCTCGGCGACGACCCCGCGAGGCTCGCCGAGTTCTACCGCTCCGTCCTCGGTTGGGAGGTCCAATCCTGGGAAGGCGCCGAGGACTTTCAGGTCGAGTACCTGATCGCCTCGACCGGGCCGAAGGACGCGGACGGCATAGACGGCGCGTTTATGCGCCGCCAGTTCGCCCAGCCCGTCATCAACACCGCGCTCGTGGACTCGCTCGACGACGCGCTCGAAAAGACCCGCGCCGCAGGCGGAAAAGTCGTCTTCGGCCCCCAAGAGATCCCCAACGTCGGAACCCACGCCTACTGCGAAGACCCGGAGGGCAACCTCTTCGGCGTCATACAGGAACCGGAAGCGTAGCGCCGCCCCAGCACGGGGCACAGCCCCGTCTCCATAGATCCCGCGGCGCCACGTCATTCCCGCGAAAGCGGGAACCTACCCCCCCACCCGCCCGCGTCCCCCAGGCCGTCATTCCTGCGTAGGCGGGAATCTCGCCCCAAGACGGCGCGCAAGCGTCGAATTTCCCCTCTCCCTATAAGGGGAGAGGACGCCGCGAACGCGGCGAGGAGAGGGTACTGCGGACGGGCGCGTAGCGTCCCGCCATTCCCTACCCTTGCCGTCATTCCTGCGTAGGCAGGAATCCATTCGGCGCGCCAGCGCCATGACGGGGCACAGCCCCGTCTCCATAGATCCCGCGGCGCCACGTCATTCCCGCGAAAGCGGGAACCTACCCTGTTTGCCGCCCCGCCGGCGCGGCCCTACAGCCCGTAGAGCGCCACCGAGTTGTCCACCAGCACCTTGCGCTTCGACTCCTCGCTGATCGTGTCCAACTTGCGGAACGTCTCGATCGCGTCCACCTCGCTCGAGGTGTCCGTGTGCCCGTAGTCCGTTCCGATCACGATGTTGTCGTCCCCGATGTAGCCAAACACGTAGGGAAAATCGTCGTCCGTCTGCGCCGACACGTAGATGTTGTACGCCGCGAACGGATTCTCCGGGATATTCCATCCCGCCGCCCGCGCCCGCCGCGACGTCTCGTGCATAATCCACGGCACCCACTGGCACGACGACTCGATGAATCCCCAGCGCAGCGCGGGGAAGCGCTTCGGCACGTCGCTCAGGATCAGCCCGTTGCAGGCGTGCACCGTGGGCATTCGGAACGTCGGGAGCCCGCCGCTCGGATCGTAGGCCGACGCGATGGCGTCCACGTACGCTTGGTTCGCGTTGGCGATGTGAATCGTCATCGCGAGGTCGTGCTCCTGCGCCGCCTCGAAGTACGGGAAGAAGTACGGGTCGAGCATAAAGCGATGCCCCTCGAACGGCTTCATCACCACGCCCACCGCGCCGTTCTCCTTCGCCCACGGCATCATCTCCACGGCCGCGTCCAAGTCCGTCAGCGGCATCGCCGCCGCCCAGCGCAAACGCCCCGCCGACTCCCGCCAGGCCTCCGCCATCCAGCGGTTCCACGCCTTGCACAGCGCGCGGTCGACCTCCGGCCGCTGCGAGACGTCCCGGATCCACAGCGTGTTGTGCAGCACCTGAACGTCGATCCCCAGGCGGTCCATATGCGCCAGCCGGAGCGACACGTCGTCCAGCCCGCGCGCCTCCTCCGACGTCACCAGGTCGCGCCCCGCGCGCTCCGACATCGCCTTCAGTTCGCGCTCCACCGGCGACGGGGGACGCAGCCCCGCGATCCGCCCGTCTATCACCCAGTACCGGCTCGCCGGCGAGTCCGGGTTCGTGAACAGCAGCGGGCGGAACTTCTCGTCCTCAGGGTCGAGGTAGTCCCACGTGTGCTCGCTCTCGATCACGTGAGCGTCCGCGTCCACGGCCTGCAGCGCAACTGCGGTAGTCATCGCCTCTTCTCCCGTCGCAGAATGGCGCAAGTATATCCCACTCCGCAACCGAACGCCCCGGCGCGAGGGCGCCGCCACGCCGCAAGTTATACTCCCGCCTATGCCGAGCCAGCCCATCGCCGCCGTCGCGGGCGTCGCTGAATCCGACGAGATCGGCGTCGTCCCTCATAAGTCCGCCTTCGCCCACCACGCCGAGGCCGCCCGCAACGCCCTCGACGACGCCGGACTCTCCCGCGCCGACGTCGACGGACTCCTCACCGCCGGCTACGCCAACTACGACCTCGCCGACTACCTCGGCATAGCCCCGCGCTACACGGACACGACCACCATCGGCGGCGCCTCGTTCGTCGCCCACGTCGGCCACGCCGCCAACGCCGTGGCGAGCGGCCTCTGCGAAGTCGCCCTCATCACGCACGGGCAGGCCGGACGCAGCAGCCGCGCCCCCGTCCCCCGCGACCCCAATCTCCCCGCCGCAATGTACGAAATGCCCTACGGCATGATCGGCATGCCGATCAACTACGCGATGGCCGCCTCCCGCTATATGCACCGCTACGGCGAAGACCGCGCCCGGCAAGGAATGGCCGAAATCGCAGTGGCGACCCGCAAGTGGGCGCGACTCAACCCCAAAGCCATGATGCGCGAGCCGATGTCGTTCGATGATTACCATAACTCCCGATGGGTCGCTTGGCCGTTTCATCTCCTCGACTGCTGCCTCGTGACCGACGCCGGCGCCGCCGTCGTCGTCACGTCCGTCGAGCGCGCCCGCGCCCTCCCCAAGCGCCCCGTCCTCCTGATCGGCCACGCCGAGCATCACGACCACGCCGGCATAACGACGATGCCCGACCTCACGGTCACGCCCGCCCGCGTAACCGGCCCCGCCGCCCTCGCAATGGCCGGCGTCGCGCTCCCCGACGTAGACCTGACGATGATCTACGATTCGTTCACCTACACCGTCCTCGTCACGTTGGAATCGCTCGGCTACTGCGGCCCCGGCGAGGCGCCCGACCTCGTCGCCGGCCAGCGGACCGCCCCCGGCGGCGACTTCCCGCTCAACGCCAACGGCGGCGGCCTCTCCTACACCCACCCCGGAATGTACGGCATCTTCCCCGTCGTCGAGGCCGTCCGCCAACTGCGCGGCGAGTGCGGCGACCGGCAGGTTCCCGGCGCGTCGCTCGCCCTCGTCAACGGAACCGGCGGCGCCCTCTCCGCGACCGCCACCATCATCCTCGCCGCCGACTAACGGAGGCCGCCCTAGCCTCCCGCCCGGCCCCTTGCCGTCATTCCCGCCCCCTAACCGTCATTCCCGCCCCCTAACCGTCATTCCTGCGTAGGCAGGAATCCATTCGGCGCGCAAGCGCCATAGACGGGCGCAAGCCCCGTCTCCCTTAATCCCAGGCGCCTCGTCATTCCCGCGAAGCGGGAACCTACCCCGTACTCGTCATTCTCCCCATGTCCGTCCGGTATGGAGGGGGACGGCGTGGGGCGGGTTCAGGGGGCATAGGGGGCCTCCTACTTTTGGTTTTTGAGTTGGGCGAGGGCGTTTTCGAGTTGGGCGACGCTGCGGCGGGTTTCGGCTTGGTCTTTGGCTTTGAAGGCGTTGTGGAGAGCGGTGCGGACGGCGTAGTTGCGGACGTTGGGGCTGGGGTCTTCGAGGAGGTCGGCGAGGGTGATGACGCCTTTGAGGGCGAGGCCGCCGATTTCGGCGAAGGCGAGGGTCGGCGACTTCTTCGCGGGCGCGTTCGACTTCGGCGCGGAAGCGGGGGTCTTGCATCCATCGGGTGAGGGTGTTGCGTCCGATTTGGGCAGCCTCCGCCGCTTGCCGGAGGGATGAGGCGGAGACGATGTAGGGGAAGGCGAGCATCTGCTTGGGGGTGAGGGGGATAGGCGTTCGGAGCTCAGGGGCGCCGGCGTCGTGGGCGTCGGACGCGGGCGGGGATTCCGCCGGGTAGGGCTCCTCGATCTGGGTCGCAGAGGGTTCGGGCACGCCTTGTTCCATAATTGTGGCTCCATTTGGCACCATTTGGCACCATTTACTCGTAGGATCCGGCTGCCGATGGGGCCGGTTTGGGGCTGTTCTGGGGCGGAAATGGGGGTTTTGGGGCGGAAATGGTGCCAAATGGAGCCACCTCTCGTCGCCTCGCCCTCTTCCGTCCGGGTTGCCCCGCGCGCGGCTTTGGCCGGTCGGGGTCCATCGTAGGGGATGAGGGGGGCGTCGGCGCAAGGGGCGTTTGTCATAGGGGGTGGGGGGTGGGGGATTGCGCGGGGAGGGCTGCACGGATGGGTAGGTTCCCGCTTTCGCGGGAATGACGGTAAAAGGGGCGGGAACCCCATCCCCATCGGGCGGGGCGGCGCCCCGCCCCCCTCCCCGCCAGGCGCGACATCCACAATTTGACACGCCCGCCCCCGGCGTAGTATGATGCTCCCTAAGGCAAGTCCGCTGTGGGGATGCGTGGTTTCGACAGGGGATCTGCTTGGCAGGATTGCAGGCCGAGTTCGCCGCACACTCGCTAATCAGACGGCAAAACATCAACTGCCGACGAACCCGTCGCTCTGGCTGCCTAGACAGCGCAGCCACGCTCCCGGGAAGCCCGCCCCGACGGCCCCCGAGAGCGACATCAGCCGGGGCGCTGCGGCTCCGACGCCGCTAGGAGCCGCCTAAGACAATGCGGCGGATGCCGGGCATCGCCCGCCGGCGGGCGCGCCCGACCATCTAACAATCGCCGGATAAGCCTGTAGCACATCCGCGCTGGGCGTCTCTTGGACGGGGAGTTCGACCCTCCCCCATCTCCACCAACGGCATGCCTTGCCCGTTGCGTATGCCGATATTGGAGGAACGAGAGATGACAACGAAGACCCAGCCGAAAATCAACCTCGAGGCCAGCCGCTGCGCCGCCTCCCCCACCGGCTCCCACCACTGGATGGTCGGATCCCCCAGCGCGACCATGGCCGGCGAATGCAAGCACTGCGGCAAGTCCCGCGAGTTCCACCCCTTCGAAGACAACATCGGCTTCAACAACAGCCCCAAGAAGAACCGCTCCCCCAAAGCCCGGCAGGACGTCCTCGCCTCCGAAGTCCCCGACGTCGCCTAGGCCTGCCCGCCCCTACGCCCCGGAGCGGCCCGCCCACCCGCGTCGAGGCCGCCGGCCGCAAGGAATTGCGCGCCCGGCTCGTTGTCGCCGCCGCCGAACCGAAAGCGTCTGGCTCGTGACGTGGAGGAAAGGGCGGGGCGCAAGCCCCGAATTCCCCCTCTCCCTATAAGGGGAGAGGACGCCGCGAACGCAGCGGGAGAGGGTACTGCGGACGGGGCAGCGACTGACTACCAGGCGTCGCGCGGAACCTCGTCCCCGTGATTCCGCGACAAATGCCCCTTGCGCGCTCCTCGCCTCCCTTGCAAGACTGATTCCGCGCGTTCGCCGCACGCCAATCAGCAGAGGGAGGCCACCCCTTGCCGCCTGACAACGCAGACCGCAGGGAATCCATATGGAGCGTCACCGAGGGCTGGCAGCGGCTCTACCTCACGCTCTTCCTCATCTTGCATTTCGCCGGCTCCGCCGTCGTTGTCTGGCATGAAGTCCACGGGCGAGGGGCGGGCGGGGGCGTGATACAATCGCTATCGGACATCGGCGCAGGCTTGGCGGCGATGTCCGTCGCAGCGGCGGGAACGTCGCTCGGCATAACGGAGGTTCTCGTGCTGTCCACCATCGTCGAACGCAAACTGAGCGAGCGCCTTAGGGAGCGCAAAGAGCGCATCCGCCGAGAGGCCATCACGGAGCGCGATGCGCTCTGGCAGGCGTGGTATGAGCGCCTCCAAGCCGCGCTCGACAGCGGCGAGGCGTTCACGGAGCCTCCGCCCTCACAGGAGACCGCCCGCAGCGACGCGTAGGCGAGAAAGAGGAGAGTGAGCGATGCCAAGTAGGTACATCACCAAATTCGAGGTGAACAATCGCGGCGTGCTGAGCGTGCATGTGAGCGAGACGCCCGACGTGGCGGTGATCCTCAACCTGCCGGACAAGGTCTCGAAGGTCATCTTTCGGGAGCAAGTCCTGTTCGCCTACGGCCAGAACTACGAGGCTGCCGCTCGTTTGTTCGAGCGTCTGGAGGCTCTGCTTACGGAAGACGTGGCGGACGCGGCGGCCATAGCGCAGGCCAAATCCATAGTCGAGGCGTGCAAATTGGTCTTTGACCACGCGAACCGCAATCAGTTCACGCAGATGACCAAACACCCTCACTTGATTGGGCATCTCACCATGAAGGACGCTCGGATAAAGCGCCGAGTCACGGATGAGGACGGCACCGAACGCTGGGTCACCGAGTCCTAGCAGCCAGGCGCAAGAACAGGAGGATAGAATGGCCCAGGCCCATCACTACATTGAGGAGACCACGGACCCTGACGAGATCATCGCGGAGATGAATGAGGTCATGGCGACGCACGTCGCCGCCTTATCTGTGGCGGGCTTCTCGGAGCACCAGGCCAAAGCCATCGCGCACATGGCTTATGTCGGGTCGCAGCTCCACGACATGGCAAAGTTGCCCGCCCTAAAGCGCGGCCCTGGGCAGGCCATGGTTACCTACAACCCCGAGGCTGGGTTCCACTACCCGGTATGAGCGCAGGGCTAGCGCGTCCTGAAGCGGTCGCCGTTCATCCCCTCCTCCCTACCTCGCGTTGGCCTGCATGGCGTGGCAGACGCCCTTGCTGGTATGCCCATGTGGATGCCGACTTCAAGCCAATCCGGTGCAGACTCCTGCGCCCGAAGCCCTGCGATTTGAACAGGCTAATCAGCGTTAACTGCTGCACCAGCGCACTAGTAACCTCCGCGCCCTATGTATCGGCGGCAAACCCCTGAGTATCTAGGCGTTGTGTGCATTATCCACACTAATGTGAATTGCTCTACTTGGTAAGTATGAGGATGAATGTGTATATCGAATTCCACATCCGATCCCGTTGCCCAAAGGCCATCACCCCAGAAATTAAGTTGAGTGCTCCCTTCTATGCGTATCCTGTTCACGTCAATTCCATACTGCGCTCGAAGCGCAGGGTTAGATGGATAATGAGCGATACTACCTAGAACTTTTATGACATCCGCATAATAGGAATCTTGTGGTTCCCCGCATCCTACGGATTCTGTCCATTTAACATTCGTTCCTGCTAAGAATACTGTTGCGGCTACTTCATGCACATCTTGAGGTTCGGGTATGTTATCTACAAACAAGAGACGCTGTTCTAAATCATCCATCGACATGCCCGGCTCAACGTCAGGGTGACTGTTTAAACGAAACAATTCCTCCTCCAATGGCAGGATGATCGGTGAGTGAATAGCGTCGGGATTTGTAGACATTACACTATCTAGGCGGACATTGTGTCCGATAAGAGTCACTGCATGTAGCAGTTCATGCAACATTAGACCAGTGGTCAGATCCTCTTCCACATAGTCTGGCCGGCTGTTCGCTGGCATGCGCTTATTGACAATAGACACAAACCCTTCGCGGATTTCCCCATCGTACTCCACCCCGCCTCCGCATGCTCCTACGGTGGGCGATGAAGGGCACCTAATCTCCCCAGGCTGGGGCGGCGCGTCCTCCCAGTACGCACGAATTGTCAAATCCGCATCGTTTGGCTTTTCGATGAAAGTCAGGTTTAACACGGGGGCCGCGATGCTCATCGCACGGCGCATTGCACGGCTGTCGCTTTCGGCGACTGATTCTTCAAATCGGAACCGGACAGTGTTGCTGTGCCAACGCGTCACGTACGGCTTCTCCCAGCCGCTGCATCCTGCGACTTGTCCTGATTCACGCCTATCTGCGTAGCACTCCCAAATTTCGCGATTCACATGTATAGTGCGCGGTATAGGCGTGGGTGTGGGCGTCGCAAGAGGCGTAGCCGTAGGACGCGGCTTTGGAGTGGGCGTAAGAGTAGGCGTTGGTGTCGCAGTTGGAATCGGGGTAGGTGTAGGAGTTGCAGTAGGCGTTGCGGTGGGAGTCGGGGTTGGCATCGGCGGCGGCGTTGCAGTCGGCGCAGGCGTCGGTGTCGTGGTTGGCGTGGGCGTTGCGGTTGGCTCTGGAGCAGCCGTAGGCGTAGGAGCGGCGCAGGCCGCGACCAGCATTGTCAGGGTGAGGCCAACTGCCAAAAACGGGCGAAGCATCGCAAATCTCCCTTTGGGCAGGGGGAGAACCCCCTGCAGCACGAGGCCAAAGATGCATGCGACTGCGCTCTTGACGCCCGAATGAACTGGCAGGGGGCGGGAGGCCCTTTGGCCTCTCGCCGCGCGTTCATTCGGCAGACGCGCAAGCCCGCCAAGCCCCCAGCAAGGGGCATCGTCAAGAGACAGTCGCAGCCCTAACCCTAACGCAGTGCCCGCCGGATTGCAACGCCCGGGATGGAAGTGTTGACACGGGCAATCCGATCATATATTCTATTTCCCGGATGCTTGCTCACGTACTGAGTAAGAGAAAGGAGAGGAATATGACGGGACAGCAGGAGCCCCGAGACACGGCGCGCTACCACCTCAAGGAGGGCAACAAGATCATCCACACGGGGATAACGAATGACCCGGAGCGGCGGGAGGCCGAGCACCAGCAGGAACGCCCCAACAGCCGCCTGGAGCAGCAGGGGCCGAGGGTGACCCGCAAGTCGGCCGAGGCGTGGGAGCGGCAGCAGACGAAGGACGGTAAGCCGACCACGGGCTACCGCAAGTAGTTCGCGCAAGCGCCACGAGACGGGGCGCGTCGCGCCCCGTCTCCCCAACCGCGCCATCGCGAACGAGGGAACCTACCCCTCGTCCCCCATCGCCGTCATTCCTGAGCAGATTGCCGGCGGCGGCGTGAAATTTGACAAGCGTGAAGAGCTTGCGGTAAGTTATAGGACATGGTGGAGCAACAGCAGAGCCGCGACAGGCCGACGCCAAGTTCGGCGCCTACGAACAAACTGGCGAGGCTCCTGGCGGGTCTCGCCCCTCCGCCTGCGCCGTCCGCTGGAGCGTCGCCGCCTAACTTGACGCCAGAGCAGGCCGTCAGACTGGTGCGCGCTAACGACGATGCGCACCACAAAGCCATGCTCGCCGAGATGCGCCCTCCTGAGAATTTCGACAATACCGGCATCCGCAGGGGAGAGTTTGGCAGCGTGGCGATGGCCGGGGGCGTGAGCTCGTTCGGCGGAAAGAGGCGCCAATTGGCCGAGACGAACCCCCGCCCGTTGACCTTTTCCCAAGCCCAGGGATACGAACCCATCCCGGGACCGCTGGCGTTGGAGGAGATCAGCGAGGAGGCGCGCAACAAACTGTGGAGTTTGCTCTACACGCACGTTGCGGACGGCACGGACGGCCTAAATCGTGTGTCCTTTAGGTCATGGATGGACATCCTCTTATATGTCCACATCAACTTCCTGGGGCACCCGTCGGACGAATTCAATTTCCGGCTGGACCTTTTCATCAGGCAGTACAAGGGGCGGCTCCTTACGACGGAGCCGTTTCAACAGGATTTTCGACATCCTGGAAATGATTATGCGGCACCGCGAATGCCCGCCCTCCTTCATCAACGCGGTAGCCGCAACCTTTGAGGACTGCCGCTTGGCCTACTTCGTTGACAAGGGAACCCTTACGATTCAGCCTGCCGCCACGCCTGAGGAGGGGGCGGCTATCCGCAACGCGCTCGAAGACATTCGCGCGGTTGAGCTGCAGGGAGCCGAATCGCACTTGCGAGAGTCCGGCCGCTTGATCAACGCAGGGGACTGGGCCGGGTCAGTGCGCGAAAGCATTAACGCGGTCGAGTCGGTGGCGCGCCGCATAGCGCCTGAGGCCCAAACCCTGGGTTCAGCCTTGAAGAAGATGGGCAAGCTGCATCCAGCCCTCAAGGAAGCCTTTAGTAGTTTGTACGGCTATACGTCGGACGAACAGGGCATCCGCCATGCGCGGTTGGACGAAGCCGCGTCGCCTGCGCAACAGGACGAAGCCGTCTTTATGCTGGGAGCCTGCGCTTCGTTCGTAAGTTATATGCTGCGGAAGCACCGGCAAGGGCAGTAGACGCCGCCCCGCCGGCAGGGCGCGTCGCGCTCTGCCTCCCCTACCCCCAGGCGGCCTCGTCATTCCCGCGTAGGCGGGAACCCACTCCTTGATGCCGCGCCCCGCCCCACGCCCCGCCCCGGCCTGATAGGATTGCCCCCATCGAGCGAGGGCGAACGCTATGGACTCCGCAATACTGAGCGCGCATAGCCTCGTGATGGACTTCGGGGGCGTCCACGCCGTCGACCACTGCTCCATCAGCCTCGCCGAAGGCTCCATCACCGGCCTCATCGGGCCGAACGGCGCCGGCAAAACCACGCTCTTCAACCTCATCGCGGGCGTCCGCAAGCCCACCGCCGGCCGCGTGCTCTTCCGCGGCGAGCGCATAGACGGCCTCCCCCCCTACCGCATCTTTCAGAAAGGCGTCGTCCGCACCTTCCAGATCCCCCGCGAACTCAAAAAAATGCGCGTCATCGAGAACCTTATGCTCGTCCCATCGGGGCAAAAGGGCGAGAGCATGCGCCAAGCCCTCGCCTTCCCCCGCGCCGTCAGACGGCAGGAGCGCGCCGTCGCCGCCCAAGCCCGCGACACGCTCGAATTCGTCGGCCTAGCCGACGTCGCCGACCTCCCCGCCGAAAACCTCTCCGGCGGGCAAAAGAAACTCCTCGAACTCGCCCGCTCCCTTATGGCCAAGCCCAGCCTCGTCCTCCTCGACGAGCCCGGCGCCGGCGTCAACCCCACGCTGATGCGCCGCCTCGTGGACGGCATCTCCCGCGCCCGCCAAGAGTTCGGCGTAACCTTCCTCATCATCGAGCACGATATGGACCTCGTGATGCGTCTCTGCGACCGCGTCGTCGTGATGAGCGAGGGCGCCGTCCTCATCGAAGGCGCGCCCGCCGACGTCCAGCGCAACGAGCAAGTCGTCCGCGCCTACCTCGGAGGCTGACCTATGCCCCTCCTGGAAGCGACCGGCCTCCGCGCTGGCTACGGCGGCTCCGAGATCCTCCACGGCGTCGACCTCTCCGTCGACGCGGGCGAAATCGTGACGATCATCGGGCCGAACGGCTCTGGCAAGTCCACCGCGATGAAGGCCGTCGTCGGCGTCGCGCCAGTGACCGCAGGCTCCGTGAGATTCGACGGACGCCCCATCGAAAGCCTGCCCGCCGACCGCCGCATCCCGCTCGGCATCTGCTACGCGCCCCAAACCGATAACGTCTTCCCTACCCTCACCATCGCGGAGAACCTGGAGATGGGCGGCTTCCTTCTCAAAGACGGCCTCAAGCGCCGCGCCGACGAACTCTACGAGCGGTTCCCCGACCTCGCCGAAAAGCGCGGCGCCAAAGCCGGAACGCTCTCCGGCGGGCAGCGGCAAATGCTCGCGCTCGCCCGCGCCCTGATGCTCGACCCCAAACTCCTCCTCCTCGACGAACCCTCCGCCGGACTCTCCCCCGCCTACGTGGAGGTCGTCTTTCAGCGCATACGCGACGTCAACGCGTCCGGCGTCGCCATCCTGATGGTCGAGCAAAACGCCAAGCGCGCCCTCTCCATATCCGACCGCGGCTACGTCCTCACCAACGGGGAAACGCGCATGACGGGGCCCGGCCCCGCGCTCGCCGCCGACCCCCAAGTAGGCCGCCTCTACTTGGGCGAGGTCGACGCCTAACGGCGGCCGGCGCTCCCCCTACCCGCCCGCTCCCGCCCCCCTTACCCTTGCGCGCCGAGGTTGTCGGCGAGTTCGCGCGCGGAGGCGAGCGACTCGAGGGAGGCGACCTGCTCGATGACCTGCGCGGCGCGGGAGGCGCCAATGACGGGCGCGCTCCATTCCGTGAACTTGGCGCGCACCTCGTCCCACGTCATCGGGTTCTCCGGCTCGCCCTTGGGGAAGGGGACGAATCGCTCGTGGACGCGCCCGCCGACCGCGCGGACGGCGACGGCGCTTTGCATGCCGGCGCCGAAGGATGGGTCGAGCGTCACGTCTACGCGGCGCATCAGCGCCCGGACATCCGGGTCGGATAGGCGCTCGTAGGCGTCCCAGGCGTAGGCGCCGTTTCGCGCGGTGGCCGCCGCCGCGAAGTAGACGCTGAACTGCCCCTCCACGACGTTGGACGGCTCGCGCTTCGAGTCCGGCGGGTCGGCGACGAGGCCGTAGCCGGTCTCGCCCATCGTCACCCCTATGCGCTCGATGTCCTCGAACGCCAGCGACTCCGATCTCGCGACGTCGGCGACCGCGTCTATGGCGGCGTGGCTGTAGCGGCAGCAGGGATAGGGCTTGACGGCGGTGTTCATTACCTCGAACTCGGAGCCGAGGCCGTCGAGGGAGCGGGAGGCGTCGGCGCCGTTGGCGTAGAGGGCGAAGTAGCCGCGCCGCCCCTCCAGCGGCGAGGTCGCGCCGAGGTAGCCGCGCCGCGCCATGACGAGGCTGATGATGGCGTTGTGCGCGGCGAGGCCGGTGTGGAAGCGCTTGTTCCACGAGCCGTTTTCGAGGAACTGCGTCGAGCCGGCGGCCTGGCTGACGTTGAGCCCCAGCGCGTTGGCCGTCTGCTCCGGCGAGCATCCGAGGAATCGCCCTCCGGCGGCGGCGCACCCGAAGATGCCGGTGGTCGCGGTGGGATGGAAGCCGCGCGCGTGCGCCTCGCCCCCGTGCGCTTTGCCGATCTTGCCGGTCACGTCGTAGCCCGCGACGGCGGCGACGAGGAAGTCGCGCCCCGAGGCGTCGCGCTCCCCGGCGAGCGCCAAGAGCGTTGCGAAGAGCGGCGTTCCGACGTGAATGACGGCGTCGCGGTGCGTGTCGTCGAAGTCCATGCTGTGCGCGAAGGTCGCGTTGAGGAGCGCGGCGTAGTGCGCGGGCAGCCGCTCCGGGCGCCCGATGACGGCGGAGCCGCCCTCCGCGCCCGCCGCGAGATCGAGCGCGCCCCCGATGATCGGCGCGGACGACTCGCCGACGCGCAGCCCGCCGTAGGCGACGCCGAGGAAGTCGAGAAGCATCTGCTTCGTCCGCTCAATGACTTCCGGGGGGATGTCCTCGTACTTGAGCGAGTGGGCGTAGTCCACGAGCGCGGTCGTAACGCCGCCGGTCGGGTTAGCCGTCATTGCGCGCCTCCTTGCGCCGTCCGCGCGGCGGGCTCAGGGAACACGTTGGCGTTGGGGGCATGCTCCCTCTTCCACACCATTACGTCGCGCTCGAACTCTATCACGATTGCGCCGTCTTGCTGGACGCCCCGCGTCGTAATGTGGACGATGCCGCGCCGGGGGTCGGAGCGCGACTCGCGGGCCGAGACGACTTCCGTCTCCGCCCAGAGCGTGTCGCCCGCGTAGACGGGATGGGGGAGGCGCACCTTGTCCCAGCCGAGGTTGATCCCGTTGCGGCTCACGTCGGGCACGGTGAGGCCGGTCACGACGGCGAGCGTCACGAGGCTGTTCATCAGCGGGCGCCCGAACTGCGTCTGCTTGGCGTACTCCGCGTTGAAGTGGATCTGGTTGTCGTTGTTGGTGAGGAGCGTCATCCACGTGTTGTCGGCTTCCAGCAGCGTTCTGCCCACCGACGAGCGGTAGACGTCGCCGACCTGCAAGTCCTCGAAGTAGCGCCCTTCCCATCCGGCCTTCACGCTCATACGCCGCGCGCCTCCTATGGATGGGGGCGCTTTGCCGCGCCTTGCCGCCCCCTTTGCAAGGCGAACCGCCGCGCTCGACGACGTCAGGAGCCGAGGACGGCGCGGCGGAGGGCGGCGTTCGCTCGCGTCTGCCAGCCGGGCCCGTCCTCGCGCAAGCGAGCCACGACGTCGGCGTCGAGGCGGATCGTCACGCGCGTCTTGCAGGCGGCGAGGCGCTCTTGCTCGGCGAGGTACCACGCGACTAGTTCAGGGTCGGCCTCCGTCATCGGAATCAACTTCCCGGTCACCTCGCGAGTGTCGGGGTCGGCGGCGATGGCCGCGTTGATTGCGGCGTCTTCCTCAGGCGTAGGCCATATCGTTCCGGGCCTAAGGCGCGTCATAGCGTCTCGTCTCCCTCAAGTTCGCCTTCCTCAGGCTAATGATGCGGATGTTCCCTCCGCGCCTTGTGTAAGACACGGCGTGCAGGCGTTCGCCTATGTAACCCAAAGCGAATATACGCTCTTCCCCATGCCTGAGGTCTTGCTCGCGTTGGGACGTCGACCAGCGGAAGCGGCGGATGGCCGTAAAGTCAATCCCGTGCTTCCCGATGTTGCCGCGCCGCTTGGCCTCGTCCCACTCGTAAGGCATGCGATTAGTGTATGGACAAGGCTGCGGGCGCGTCAACCCCTCGCGGCGTCAGGAGCCGAGGACGGCGCGGCGGAGGGCGGCGTTCGCGCGCGTCTGCCAGCCGGGGCCGTCCTCGCGCAAGCGCGCCACGACGTCGGTCCGCATGGCGTGCTATAATTCTCTCGTCGAAGGTCGCGCTCGACGGCGCGTTAGCGCGCCGCCCCTCGCGAGAGGGCGCGGGCGCCGTAGCCCGCATAACCACCTTCCACCAGCCGACCGCTAAGTGAGCGCGATGACGAAGGCGGCGGACGGGCTCCCCGGCGGCCTGGCCCAAACGCCGGGCTTTTTGCGTTCTTCGGAAAGATGCCCATCGCCGCGTTCAGCGCGCCGCAGCGCGGATGCCCCCCTACCCTGCCCCAGCCGCTCGCCGCGCCCTCGACGACGGCGTCGCCGAGATCCTGTCGCTGCCCCGGCTGGACGCGTAGGGCGGCGCGACAGGGCGTTATTGACAAGCCGCCCTTCGGCGGCGCAACCTATCGGGCGACCCGGTAGGCGCAAGCCTCATGGCGCTCCGCAAGATATGACAACTCCGCCGAGCAATCCCGACAACATCCGCGAGGAGGCGGTCAACACGCACCTCGCGCAACTTTTGCAGGAGCGCGGCGTTCCGGCGCGGGCCGAGCGCCGCGGCGCCAGGGGCGCGCCCGACGTCGCCATTGAGTTGCCCGACGGCGGGTTGATCCTCTTGGAATGCAAGTGGCAAGGCGATGCGACTCCCTTGGAGCGGCAACTGGGAGACCGGTTGCGGGATTTCCCGGAGGCCGTTGGCCTAGTCGGCGTTCTCTATCCCGACGGCATCCGGCAGGAGGCGGACACGCGGGCGGCGCTGGAGCGGGCGTCCGGCCTGCAGTGGTGGCTGCACGGAACGCGAGGGATAGCCGCCGCCCCCGAGCGCCAAGTTCGGCGCGGGAGGGTCGCCGACCTCGCGGACCACTTGCGGGCGCTGCCGTTGGAACTCGAGGGCGTGGACCGCGTGCAGGCGGCGGCGGGAGTGATCGGGTACGCCGTCGAGCAGGCGGCGCGCGGGATCAACCGTCACGCAAGCATCTTCCGCTCCGTCGCGGAGGCGGTCGCCAAAACCGACAGGGAGAAAGATCGCGCCGCCGCCGTCCGCATCGGCTGCCTGGCGCTCTTCAACGCGCTCGCCTTTCACGACCGCCTCGCCGCGGCCAGCGACGACGTTCCAACTATCTACGGCGCGCGCGGGCAGGGCGCTTCCGGCCTGCGGGACGCCTGGCTCGCCATCTGCCGCGACATAGACTACGTGCCGGTTTTCGAGTCGGCGGTCAACATTCTCGAGATACTCATCGCGCGAACGGACATCATGGAGTTGGCCGTCGAGCCGCTGGTCAAGGCGGTCGAAGAGACGCGCTCCATCGAGGGGCACGACTTGTCGGGGCGTCTGTTTCACACGCTGCTGACCGACGCCAAGTTCACGGGCGCGTACTACACCTCGGTTCCGGCGGCGACGCTGCTTGCGCGGCTCGTGTTTCACAACTGGCCGCCCAACGTCGATTGGAGCGACCACGAGTTTCCGGCGTCCTTGAACGTCGCCGACCTCGCGTGCGGCACGGGAACGCTGCTGATGGCGGCGGCGGCGGAGGCGGAGCGCCGCCACGTCGAGGCGGGCGGAGGCGACGCTCCCGCGCTCCACAAGGCGATGGTGGAGCAGGCGCTGCACGGCTACGACGTGCAACTCTCCGCCGTCCACTTCGCCGCCACCAGTTTAGCGATGCTCAACCCGAGCATACGGTTCGACCATATGAACCTGCATGTGCTGCCGATTGGAGCGGCGGGCTCCGACGTGTCTCTCGGCTCTTTGGATTTCTTGGGAAACCACGAGGTTCCCGTCCGGCACACGCTAGGAGAGGAGTTCGGCGCGGAGCGCGGCGCTCAGCAGGTGACGGGAACCGGTCTGGTGGGAAAGACCGTCAGTCTCCCTGTTCTAGACTTGGCGATTATGAATCCGCCGTTCACGCGGTCGGTGGGCGGCAACCTCCTGTTCGGCAGCCTTCCGGGTTCCGAGCGAGCGCAACTGCAGAGCGAGTTGAAGCGCCGCATTCAAGCGATGCAACACTCGGCGAATCCCATAATGCAGGCGTCGGCGACCGCCGGACTCGGGGCCCCTTTCGTCGCCGCGGCCGCTCCCAAGATCAGAGCGGGAGAAGGGCGTCTCGCGCTCGTGCTGCCGGTCACCGTTTGCACCGGCCCCTCCTGGGCGCAGACGCGCCGGATCATCGAGCAGAATTTCTCCCTCGATATGGTCATCACGTCTCACGACCCTCTGCGATGGAACTTCTCGGACAGCGCCGACCTTTCCGAAGCTCTGCTGATAGCCACTCGCCGAGACGACAGCCATGCGCTCGCGCAGGAGAGGCGAACCACATTCGTCAATATGTGGCGAAACCCCGCAGGCGTCGTGGACGCGCACCGCATGGCGCAGGCAGTCGCCTCGACGCCTGCAACCCCTATAGAGGGAACGGGAACCGCCTTGCTGGAAATAGACGGCCTGCACGTCGGCGAGGCGCTCTCGGTCCCGGAGTCAATGCTGCGAGGCGGCAAGTGGATAGGCATGCAGTTCGCCCGCGCCGACCTGACGCGCAGCGCCGTCCGCCTGCTGCGAGACAACGAAGTATGGATTCCGGGGGAGCAGGCGACGGCGGCCATTCCTCTCTGCAGGCGCGACGCGCTTGGCCAAATTGGGCCCGACCAACGCAGGCTCGTTGACGGTTTCGCCAGAACGCAATCCGTCACGGCGTATCCGATGGTCGAAGGGCACGCCACCGGAGAGCGCAAGTCAATGCGCTGCGGCCCGGATACTTATTTGGCGCCCTTGGTCGAGCCGAAGGGCGGCCAAAGGCCGGGTTACGGGGAACGCCTGTGGCGACAGGCCGGCCAATTCCTCATCGCGGAGCGCCTGTGGCTGAACACTGCGCGGATAGTCGCAATGACCACCGAAGTTCCCGTTCTCTCCAACGTCTGGTGGCCGGTGAAGACGCCGGAACGCGATTGGGACAAGGCGTTGACCGCTTACCTCAACAGCAGCATCGGTATGCTTGGCCTGCTGGCGACGCGCAACACGACTCGGGGCGGGTGGGTGAAGTTCAAGAAGGCCGACTTGGAGCGGATGCCCGTGCTGGACTTGCGCCGCCTCGCGCCGGAGCAAACGCGGCGCCTCGCGGAGTTGCACGACGCGCTCCGCGAGGCCGAGTTCGAGCCGCTGCCCGCGATGGCGGATTGCCCCGCGCGCCGCGCCCTCGACGACGGCGTCGCCGAAATCCTCTCGCTGCCGCGGCTGGACGCGCTTCGCCGCCTGATCGCGTCGGAGCCCGTCGTGTCCAACCGGCGGCTGTAGGGGGGGGGGCGGGGCGCGACAGGGCGTCATTGACAAGCCGCGCCCGAACGCGCAACCTATTGGGCGACCCGGTAGGCGCAAGCCTCATGGCGCTCCGCAAGATATGACGACTCCGCCGAGCAATCCCGACAACATCCGCGAGGAGGCGGTCAACACGCACCTCGCGCAACTTCTGCAGGAGCGCGGCGTTCCGGCGCGGGCCGAGCGTCGCGGCAGCAGGGGCGCGCCCGACGTAACGATAGAGTTGTCGAGCGGCGACTTGATCCTCCTCGAGTGCAAGTGGTGGGGCGAGGCGACTCCCTTGGAGCGGCAACTCGATGAGCGTCTGCGGAAATTCCCTGAAGCCGTCGGCTTGGTGGGTGTGCTCTACCCTGACGAAATACGGCGGATGGTGGACACGCGCGCCGCGCTGGCGCAGTCCGTCGGACTGGAATGGTGGCTGCACGGCGCTCACGGAGAGGCCAAACCCGACCGCTGGGTTCGGCGCGGGGATGTCAACGGTCTCGCCGCGCACTTGCGGGCGCTGCCGTTGGAACTCGAGGGCGTGGACCGTGTGCAGGCCGCTGCAGGGGTCGTTGGCTACGCTGTCAAGCAAGCGGCTCGGCGCATTGCCGCCCACGCGCGCCTCGCCCGTTCGACCGCCGAAACTATTGCCAAGACCGACCGTGAGACAGACCGCGCGGCCGCTGTTCGCATCGGCTGTTTGGTTCTCTTCAACGCGCTCGCCTTTCACGACCGCCTCGCTGCGGCGAACGACGACGTTCCCACAATCGGCGACGCTATCGGGCAAGGGGACTCCGGACTGAGGGACGCCTGGCTTGCCATCTGCCGCGACATAAACTACGTGCCGGTCTTCGAATCGGCGGTCAACATTCTAGAGATACTCATTGCGCGAAGGGACATTATGAACTCTGTCATAGTCGCTCTGGTCGAAGCAGTTGAGGAAACCCGTTCGTTGGAAGGACACGACCTGTCCGGGCGTCTGTTTCACACGCTGCTGACCGACGCCAAGTTCACGGGGGCGTACTACACCTCCGTTCCGGCGGCGACGCTCCTTGCGCGGCTCGTGTTTCACAACTGGCCGCCCAACGTCGATTGGAGCGACCACGAATTCCCGGCGTCCTTGAGCGTCGCCGACCTCGCTTGCGGCACGGGAACGCTGCTGATGGCGGTGGCGGCGGAGGCGGAGCGCCGCCACGTCGAGGCGGGCGGAGGCGACGCCCCCGCGCTCCACAAGGCGATGGTGGAGCAAGCGCTGCACGGCTACGACGTGCAACTCTCCGCCGTCCATTTCGCCGCCACCAGCCTGGCGATGCTCAACCCCAAAATTCAGTTCGATTCTATGAACTTGCACGTGCTCCCACTCGGCGTCGAAGGCTCCACAATGTCGCTGGGGTCGCTGGAGTATTTGGGGCAGGACGAAGTCCCCGTTCAGCACACGCTGGGCGAGGGATTCGGCGGACCGCAAGGCGTGCGACGTGTGTCGGGGCAAGGGTTTCGCGGCTCTGAGGCGGGCGAAACCGCCAAACTGCCGCCGATCGACTTGGCGATTATGAATCCGCCGTTCACGCGTTCCGTGGGCGGCAACCTCTTGTTCGGGAGTCTCCCAAAGGCGGAACGGGAGAAACTGCAAACCGAACTGGCGCGGCGCATCAAGGAACGTCAGGCGTCGGCCATCGCAGGTCTCGGGGCGCCGTTCGTCGCGGCCGCCGCGCCGAAACTCCGGCCCGGAGAAGGGCGCCTTGCGCTCGTGCTGCCGCTCACCGTCTGCACTGGCCCATCCTGGACGCAGACGCGCCGGATCATCGAGCAGGATTTCTCACTTGACATGGTCATCGCGTCGCATGACCCGCAACGGTGGAACTTCTCGGACAGCACAGACCTCTCAGAGGTCCTGCTCGTCGCTACGAGGCGGCCTCTGAACGGGGCGCCTGCTGCCGAACGGACGACGTTCGTCAATCTGTGGAGGAACCCTAATGTCATCGTTGACGCGGACCGCATGGCGCAGGTGGTCGCCTTGACCTCGCCATCGCCTATAGAAGGAACAGGAACGGCGTTGCTGGAAATGGATGGACGCTCCGTCGGCGAGACGGTTTCCATCCCTGAATCAATGCTGCGGGGCGGCAAGTGGATAGGCATGCAGTTCGCCCGCGCCGACCTGACGCGCAGCGCCGTCCGCTTGCTGCAAGACAACGAGGTATGGATTCCGGGGGAGCAGGCGACGGCGGCCATTCCTCTCTGCAGACGCGACGCGCTTGGCCAAATCGGGCCCGACCAGCGCAGGCTCGTTGACGCTTTCGTCAGAACACAATCCGTCACGGCTTATCCGATGGTCGAAGGACACGACACCGAAGAGCGCAAGTCAATGCGTTGCGCCCCTGATACTTACTTGGCGCCGTTGGTCACCCCGAAGGGCGGCCAACGGGCAGGGTACGGCGAGCGCCTTTGGCGACAAGCAGGCCAACTCCTCATCGCAGAACGTTTGCGGCTGACTACCGCAAGAGTCGCCGCCATGACCGTCGACGTTCCGGTCCTCTCCAACGTTTGGTGGCCGGTGAAGACGCCCAGCCGCGACTGGGACAAGGCGCTGGCCGTCTATCTCAACAGCAGCATCGGCCTGCTAGGTCTTCTGGCTACGCGAAACACCACGGAAGGCGGGTGGGTGAAGTTCAAGAAGGCCGACTTGGAGCGGATGCCCGTGCTGGACTTGCGCCGCCTCGCGCCGGAGCAGACGCGGCGCCTCGCGGAGTTGCACGACGCGCTCCGCGAGGCCGAGTTCGAGCCGCTGCCCGCAATGGCGGATTGCCCCGCGCGCCGCGCCCTTGACGACGGCGTCGCCGAAATCCTCTCGCTGCCGCGGCTGGACGCGCTTCGCCGCCTGATCGCGTCGGAGCCCGTCGTGTCCAACCGTCGACTGTAAGGGCGGGGCTGGCTTGACATTCCGCCCTCGCGCCCTGTCCAATCCAACGCTATGACGCAACCGCAACCGCCAGACACGCTCAACGATATCCGGGTCGCCGTCCGCGACGCCTGCAAGAAGTACGACGGCGCGTACTGGCGCGCGCTCGACAAGGAGGGCGCGTACCCGGAGGCGTTCGTCCGGGAGATGACGGAACTCGGCTGGCTCTCCGCGCTCATCCCGGAGGAGCACGGCGGCGGCGGGATGTCGGTGACGGAGGCCAGCGTCATTCTCGAGGAGATCAACCGCTCCGGCGGCGACGCGGCGGCCTGCCACGCGCAAATGTACATTATGGGCGTCATCCTGCGGCACGGCGGCGCGGAGCAGAAGGCGCGCTATCTGCCGGGCGTCGCGCGCGGCGAACTGCGCCTGCAGGCGTTCGCCGTCACCGAGCCCAACGCCGGATCGGAGACGACGCGCATCGAGACGACCGCCGTCCGCAAGGGCGACCGCTACGTCGTCAACGGCGAAAAGACGTTCATCTCCCGCGCTGCGCAGTCCGACCTGATGCTGCTGCTCGCCCGCACCACGCCCTACGACGAACTGGAGAACAAGACGGAGGGGCTGTCGGTGTTCGTGGTGGACATCAGAAACGCGGGGGAGCGGCTGCGGATTCAGCCCATCGATATGACGTTCAACCGGCACACCAATCAACTCTTCTTCGAGGACTTGGAGGTTCCGGCGGAGAACCTCATCGGCGAGGAGGGCAAGGGCTTCCGCTACATCATTGACTCGTGGAACGCGGAGCGCATTCTCATCGCGGCGGAGGCCATCGGCGACGCGCGGTTCTTCATCGAGCGGGCGGCGTCCTACGCGAGCGGGCGCGTCGTGTTCGGGCGCCCCATCGGCGCGAATCAGGGCGTTCAGTTCCCCATCGCTCGGTCTTACGCGCATACGGAGGCCGCCGACCTGATGCGGTTCGACGCGGCCGGCAAGTTCGACCGTGGGGAGCGCTGCGGGGCGGAGGCGAATATGGCGAAACTCCTCGCGTCGGAAGCCGCGTGGGAGGCGGCGAACGCTTGCCTCGACGCGCACGGCGGCTACGGCTTCGCCCGCGAGTACGACGTCGAGCGCAAGTTCCGTGAAACGCGCCTCTACGTCACCGCGCCGGTCAACAACAACCTCATCCTCGCCTACCTCGGGCAGAACGCGCTGGGCATGCCGAGGTCGTACTAGGGCGAGGCGGGCGTATACTTGCGGCGCGGGAGGTCAGCGATGCGGAACCTGTTCACCGTCACAGTGGAGAGGGGGGCGAAGCGCTATGTCGCGTTCTGCGAGGAAATTCCTTTGGCCCACGGGCAAGGGGAAACGCCCGAAGAGGCGCGAGCCGACTTGATGGAGTGCATCCAGTCTTACTTGGAAGAGGATCTCCCGCTGGACGGCAAGTTCGCGCTAGTCCCCCGCCACGAAGAGATAGACGACGTCATCGTAGACCGCATCTGCGACCAACTCGGCGTTCCGAGGATGCGCTGATGTCCGCCGACGCCATCGCCAGGTCGTGGCTCTACGTTCCGGCGCACAAGCCGCGCATGATCGAGAAGTCGCTCGCGCTTCCCGCCGACGCAGTGATCTACGACTACGAGGACGCCGTGCCGCCCGCCGAGAAGGAGCGCGCGCGAGAGGTTCTCGCCGCTTCGCTGCCGCCGTCGCCGCCTCCGGGCTCGCCGCGCCGCTACGTCCGCGTCAACAATCCCCGTCACGACCGGCTGTTCGCGGACGACCTCCGCGCCGCGCTCGCGCTCGACGTTGAGGGCGTCGTGCTGCCGAAGATGGAGCGCGCCGATCAGGTTCAGGCGGCGAGCGCCGCCCTCGCGGACGCGGAGCGCGAGCAGGGCGTCGAGGCGGGCTCGACCCGCCTCTGCCTCCTCGTCGAGAGCCCGCTCGGCGTCGTCAACGCCTACGCGATCTGCTCCGCCGACCCGCGCATCGTCGCCGTCCAGTTCGGCGGCGAGGACTTCTCCCGCGAGATGGGCTTGCCTCTCGTGCGGACGGGCGAGGCGAAGGAACTCGTGCATCAGCGCGCCGCGACCGCGACCGCCTGCGTCGCGGCGGGCGTCCAGCCGGTGGACGTGATATGGACGGAGTTGGGCGATGTGGACGGCCTCGCGGCGGAGGCGGCGCAAGCGCGCAGGCTCGGCTACACGGGCAAGGCCGCCATTCATCCCGAGCAGATCGGCCCTATCAACGCCGCGTTCAGCCCGACGCCTGAGGAGGTCGCCTACGCCCGCGAGGTCATCGCCGCGCTCGAGGAGGCGGTCGCGCAAGGCACGGGCGTTCTCAACTATCGCGGCGCCTTTCTCGAGGAGCCCGTCATCGCCCGCGCCCGCCGAACGCTCGCCCTCGCCGAACGCTTTGGAGAAGGTGATGCCAAGCGGACTAGTTAAGTGGAACTAGGAAGGGCCGCCGGAGGGCGACTTGTCAATGATGCCCTGTCGCGCGCCGCCCTACCCCGCCGCCCCCTCCGCGTAGAGTTGCGCGATGCGCTCCTCGTCGTAGCCCAGCGCCTCGCGCAGGACTTCCGCCGTGTGCTGGCCCAGCAGAGGCGGCGCCGCGAAGCGCTCCTCTCCGCCCGCCGACAACTTGAACGGATTGCCCGTCGCCTCGTAAGTTCCGCCCTCCGGATGCGGAACGTCCACGATCATCCGGCGCGCCCGAACCTGCGCGTCCCGGACGGCCTCGTCGAGCGTGTTGACCGGCGCGGCGGGAATGCCCGCGTCCGACAGAACGCGGACCCACTCCTCCCGCGTCCGCGCCGCGATGACGCTTTCGAGCGCGGCGTTGATCCGCTCCCGGTTGGCGATGCGTCCGGCGCGCGATGCGAAAGCCTCGTCGTCGAGCGACGCGGCGGCGTCCCGCGCCGCTCCCGCGAGCCCGGCGTCGGGGCCGTTCAGCGCCGCGATCAGCGCCCGCCAGTGCGCGTCCACCGTCACGGCGACGAACACCCAGCCGTCGCTCGCGCGGTAGGCGTTGTACGGAACGTGCAGTTGCAACTCGTTGCCCGTGCGCGGCGCGGGAATCCCCGACATCAGATGCATCACGGCGTGATAGTTGATCAGCGACATCTGCACGTCCAGCATGGATATGTCCACCTGCTGCCCCTCGCCCGTCCGCTCCCGCGCCGCGAGCGCGGCCAAAACGCCCAGCGCGCCCGCCATCCCCGCGCAGAGGTCGCCGTAGAGCGGCCCCGCCCGCACCGGGTCGCCGTCCGGCGCGCCCGTCATGCCCATCACGCCCGCGAATGCCTGCACCGTCGCGTCGAGCGCCGCCCGGTCGCGCCCCGGCCCCGTCAGGCCGTACCCCGTGATGGAGCACGCGATGACGCGCCGGTTGAGCGCCCGCAGCGACGGATAGTCCGCGCCGAGCCGCTCCGCCACGCCGGGGCGGTAGTTGTCCATAACGACGTCGGCCCAGCGAACGAGGTCGGCGAAAATCCGCTTGCCCCCCTCGCTCCGAAGATCGACGACCATCCCGCGCTTGTTGCGCTGGAGATTCATCACGTGAGGCGTGAGCGACCCCATCATCAGCCGCGGGTCGCCCCCGTCGAACTTGCGGGCGTTTTCGCCTCCGGGCGGCTCGACTTTGACGACGTCCGCGCCCAAGTCGGCGAGAATCGCGGCGGCGTAGGGGCCGGAGACGATGGTCGTGAGGTCTACGACCTTCAGCCCCTCCAGCGCGTTCATTCCGCCTTGCGCCGGCTCGCGGGCGCCCGCTTGGCGATGGAGAACGTCACGCGCCGCGCCTTGCGCTCCACCGTCGACGCGATGGGAACGCCCGCCACAACCGCCGCAAGCGCGAGGTTGCGCCGCACCTCGTAGGGCGATTCGTCCTCGGAGCACGTGAGCACGCCCGCCTCTTTCGGCGACACGCGGTAGACGTACTCCAAGTACTCGCGCAGCGTCTCCGCTTTTTCCGTTGCCTTAGCCCTGGCCTCCGCCAGCGCCGCGTCCGCGTCCATCGTCATATCGCTACGTTCTCCGCCTTGTCCGCGCCGATCAGCGCAGCGCGTCCGCGCCCGCCTGCGCGACCTCTTCGTCTTTGTCCGGCGGCCCGCCGCCCGCCGCGACCGCGCCCGCGAGTTCGCCGTCCCTGAAGAGTGGAACCGCTCCCTGAACCCACGTGACGCGCCCGCCGTACAGGTCGCGCACCGTGTCCAGCAACCCCTGCGGAAAGCGCGACGCCGCGACGCCGCTGGGCGTCCCCTTCGTCACCGCCGTCGCGACCGCCTTCCCCCGCGTAACGTCCGGCGTGAACGGATTCGTCCCGTCCATCCGCGCCGACGCGACGAGGCTGGTTTGGAGATCCACGACCGCCACCGCGACCGTCAGCCCCAACTCCTCCGCTTTCGCCAGCGACGCCGCAATCACGCGCTGCGCCTCCGCGAGCGTAATCCCGCTCATTCGCTCTCCTGTCCCCCGGTGTACCGCCGCTCCAATGCGTTGATCTCTCCCAGCCCGAGCGCGTGGGCGATAGCCATCCGCGTGTCCCCGCCCGATCCGTAGCGCTCCAGCGCCGCGACGCGCCCCGTCTCCCGCAACTCCGTCATCATCTCCTTGATGATCGGATAGAGCGCGAAGACCGGCCCCCGGTGAATTTGAATCTTGAATCCGAGCGCCTGCGCCTCCTCCGGCGGGAGTTCCCCATTGTACATGCGCGGCAAGTCGCCTACGCGCCTCGCGTACTCGCGCAAGTCGTCCCGCGTCCGCACGCCGTCCACGAACACGAGGTCCGCCCCCGCATCCGCGAACGCCCTGCACCTCCGCTCCGCGTCGTCCCACCCGTTCACCGCCAGCGCGTCCGTCCGCCCGATGACGACGAAGTCCGGGTCCGTCCGCGCGTCCGCGGCGGCCCGAATCTTCAGCGCCGCCTCCTCTAGCCCGATGACCTGCTTGCCGTCGAAGAAGCCGCACTTCTTCGGCGCGACCTGATCCTCAATGTGGACGCCCGCCGCGCCCGCCCGCTCGTACTCGCGGACCGTCCGCCGAACGCTGATCGCGTTCCCGTATCCCGTGTCCGCGTCCGCGATGACCGGAATCCCGACCGCCGACGCGACGACCGCCGCGTTCTGCGTCATCTCCGTCTGCGTCAGCAGACCCACGTCCGGCAGACCCCGCGACATCGACGTGGCGAAGCCCGACATATACGCCGCGTCAAACCCCGCCTCCTCCGCGATGCGCGCCGTGAACCCGTCATAGACGAACGGCGCGAGCAGCATCCCCTCGCCCGCCAGCAACTCCCTCAACCGCGCCGTCGCCCGCATCCCTATGCCCTCCTCTCTCCCGCATAACCTAATCGTCATTCCGGCGCGTAGGCGGGAATCCATTCGGCGCGCAAGCGCCACAGGCGGGGCGCAAGCCCCGTCCCCCCTGCCCCCCAGGCCCCACGTCATTCCCGCGAAAGCGGGAACCTACCCCATACCCCCGACCGCAGTACCCTCTCCCGCCGCGTTCGCGGCGTCCTCTCACCTTATAGGGAGAGGGGGATCCGTCATTCCCGCGTAGGCGGGAACCTACCCCGTGTCCCCCCGACCGCAGTACCCTCTCCCGCCGCGTTGCGGCGTCCTCTCCCCTTATAGGGAGAGGGGGGATTGAGGGTAGGTTCACTGGATTCCCAAACGAAGCGCAACACCAGAGTAAGGTGGCGCCATGGGATACAGCCATATCGGGATCGAAGAGCGGTGTGAGATTGCCCGCCTACTCAAAGCGGGGACCGCGGTCAGGCAAATCGCTGCAAGTCTGGATCGCTCGCCATCGGCAATCTCTCGCGAGATCAACCGCAACCGGTTGAGCTCAGGCGAGTACAGGCCGGTGCAGGCGAACGAGCGGGCGCAGGCGCGGCGGTGGCGCGGGCCGCGCCTCGACCGCGACGACTTGCTGCGGGAGGCCGTGCTTTGGCGGCTCGCGTGGGGCGCGTCGCCTGAGCAAGTGGCCGGGCGCTTGGCGTTGGAGATGGGCAGGCCGGTGATTTCGGACGAGACGATCTACCGGTTCATCTACGGCCAGGTGAAGAGGAAGAAGGACTACGGCTGGCGGCATTACCTGCCGCAGGCGAAGGCGAAGAGGGGCCGGCGCTCCCGCAAGGGGCGCAGTTCCGCCGTGTTCATCCGTGAGCGCCGCCCGCTGGCGGAGCGGCCTCCGGAGGCCGCCGGCCGGGTCGAGTTCGGCCACTGGGAGGCGGACACGATGCTGTTCGGCGTTCGGAAGCAGGCGCTGCTGATCCTGCACGAGCGCGCGTCGCGGCTGTCGCTCGTGTTGCGGCCTGAGAGCAAGGGGGCGGAGCCTGTCGCGCAAGCGATGGTGGCGACGCTGGGGGCTCTGCCGTTGGAGATGCGGCGGAGCGTGACGTTCGACAACGGGACGGAGTTTGCGCGGCATTACGAGTTGCACGCGATAGGGACGGAGACGTTCTTCTGCGACGTGAGGTCGCCATGGCAGAAAGGGGGAGTGGAGAACGCGATAGGCCGGCTGCGGCGGGAGTTGCCTCGGAAGACGGACTTGGACGGGGTGTCGGACGAGGAGTTGACGCTGTGCGCGTTGCGCTCCAACAACACGCCGCGCGCGGCGCTGGGCTACCGGACGCCGGTTGAGGTATTCTGGAACGAACAGCAGGTGTTGCGCTTCGAATGTGGATCCACATTCCCGCTTTCGCGGGAATGACGAGGCGCTTGGGGATTAGGGGAGACGGGGCTTGCGCCCCGTCGTGGGCGCTGGGGCGCCCGAATGGATTCCTGCCTACGCAGGAATGACGGTAAGGTGGGAATGACGGGGCGCGTTGCGCTCCGTTCGCAGTACCCTCTCCCGCCGCGTTCGCGGCGTCCTCTCCCCTTATAGGGAGAGGGGGAATTGCGGCGCGCAAGCGCGGGTCATGGCGCAGTTGGGGAGCGGGACGGCCTCCCCCTCCCTGCTGGCCAGGAGGGGGAGGCCGCTGCGCTGCTTGGCGCTTGCGCACCGTCCAATGGGGGCGAGGTTCCCGCCTTCGCGGGAATGACGGTCATTGGGACGGCCTCCCCCTCTCTACTGGCCAAGAGGGGGAGGCCGCTGCGCTATTCGGAGACGACGCGCTCGACGACGATTTCGCCGTCCATAATGCGCCAGATCTCCATTGCGCCCGCGACGTCGCCGTTCTCGTCGAGGTCGACGGGGCCGGAGGCGCCTTCGTAGTTGACCGCCTGCCCGTCGCGGAGGAGTTGCAGGCCGCGCCGCAGTTCGTCCACGCCGGGGCCGATCGGGGCGCCGGGCGGGCCTGCGACTTCGCGCAGGGCGTCGCGCACCGCCTCGCGGTCGTCGGAGCCTGCGGCTTCGATGGCGAGACCGAAGAGCGCCATCGCGTCGTAGGATTCGCGCAGGAAGGGCTGCTTGGCGCGCTCCGCTCCGAAGGCCGCGGCGTAGTCTCCGTCGAATTGATCGGCGGCGGGGCCCTCGACCGGGCCGGGGGCGGTGCCGTAGGAGCCTTCGAGCGCGGCCGCGCCCACCGCGGCGATGAAGTCGGGAGACCGCGTGCCGTCCACGAACAGGAACGTGTCCGCCGCGCCGCTCTCCAACGCCTCCCGCACGTAGACGCCCGCGCTGACGGGATAACTCATCGCCACGAGGACGTCGGGCTCCGTGAACGTCGCGTCCGTGACTTCCGAGGCGTAAGTGGGCTGCTCGGACTCGTGGGCGACGGTCGTGACCTCGCCGCCGAGCGCGACGAACGTCTCGCGGAACTGGTCGGCCAAGCCTGATCCATAGGCGTTGTTGATGTACATAACGCCCGCGTTGCGATAGCCGAGTTCCCACGCGAGGTTGGCGAGCACCGCGCCTTGGAAGGCGTCGGATGGCGCCGTTCGGAAGAGGAAGTCGTTGTCCTCCAGCAGCGTGATCGACGGCGCGGTCGCGGACGACGTGATCTGCGGCACGCCGTTCGGAACGGTCACCGCGTTCGCCACGGCCGGCGTCGCCCCGCTCCCCAGCGGACCCACGACGCCGACCACGTCGTCCACGTTAACCAACTTCCGCGCCGCCTCCACCGAGACGGTCGAGCTCGTCTCGCCGTCCGCCTCGACGATCTGTATCTCGCGTCCGCCGAGCACGCCTCCCGCTGCGTTAAGGTGCTGGGCCGCAAGCCCGATCGCGTCATTCATCGGTCCGCCGAACTCCGCGAGTTCGCCGGTGAAGTCCATCAGCGCGCCGATTTTGACGGCGTCTTGCGCCGGCGCGGGCGGAGGCGCCTCCACGGCCACTTGGCCTTGCGCGGTGACAACTTGCTCGGAGACGATTTCGCCGCCGGCGATGCGCCAAACCTCCATCGCGCCCACGACGTCGCCGTTCGCGTCGAGGTCGACGGGCCCGGACGCGCCCTGGTAGTTGACGTCCTGCCCGTCGCGGATCAGTTGCAGGCCGCGCGCGAGTTCCGCCTGTCCGGGGCCGATCTCGACGCCGGGCGGCCCGGAGACCTGCCGGAGCGCGTCGCGGATCGCCGCGGAGTTGTCGGAGCCGGCGACCTCGACCGCGAGCGCGACGAGCGCCATCGCGTCGTAGGATTGCGCGGTGAAGAGCGCCGCCGGGCGCCCGTACTCCGTCTCGAAGTCGCCGGCGAATTGGGCGGACGCGGACGTCTCGAGCGCGCCGGGCGCGGTGCCGTAGGTTCCCTCCAGCGCGTCCGCCCCGACCGCGCTGATCAGGTCCGCGGACTTCGTCGCGTCCACGAAGAGGAACGTGTCGGCGGCGCCGCCGTCAATCGCCTCGCGGACGTACAGGGCGCCGTTCACGGGATAACTGACTGCGACGAGCGCGTCCGGGTCGTTCGCGGTCGCCCGCGCGAGTTCCGAGGCGTAGGAGGGCTGGCCGTCCTCGTGGGAGACGACGGTCGCCGTTCCGCCGAGCGTTTCGAACGACTCCGCGAACTGGTCGGCGAGCCCTTGCCCGTAGGCGTTGTTGATGTGCATCACGCCGACGGAGTCGTACCCAAGCGCGTTGGCGAGGTCGGCGAGGATGACGCCCTGGAAGGAGTCGGAGACGTTGGTTCGGAAGAGGAAATCGTTGTCGTCGACGAGGGTGATGGACGGAGCGGACGCGGATGGGGAGATTTGGAGCGTTTGGTTAGGAACCGTGACGGCGTTGGCCACCGCGAGGGTGAAGCCGCTGCCCAGCGCGCCGATCAGGGCGGACACGCCGTCGACCGTCACGAGTTTGCGTGCGGCGTCCACGGAGATGACGTCGTTCGTGCCGCCGTCCTCCGAGACGACTTCGATGGGGCGCCCGTTCAGCACGCCGCCCGCGTCGTTGACGTGCTTGGCGGCGAGTTTGATCGCGTCGTCCATCGGCGGGCCGTACTCGGCGAGGTCGCCGGTGAAGTCCATCAGCGCGCCGATTTTCACCGGCTCGCCCGAGAGGGAGCCGTCGTCGCTTCGGCAGCCGGCGAGCGCCAGCAGCGCGGCGCAGGCGAGCGCCGCCGCAAGCCCTGCGCGGATCATCATCTGGGACGCTTTGCTCTTCGCCATCGTCAACGGGCCCTCCGTTTTTTGCGTTCCGATCGCTTCCCGCCGCCGCGCAAGATAGGCGCCGCCGCCGCGCGAACTACCGCCGCGCGAGCATAGGCGCCGCCCTCGCGCGGACTACCACTGCACGAACATAGGCATAACGACGTGGACGTACTCGCCGCCGTCCTCGACCGGGCGGATCACGCCGGGGCTGGAGGAGGTGGTCATCTCCAGCGCGACCTTCTCCTTGCCCACGACGCTCAGCACGTCGTTGAGGTAGCGGCTGCTGAAGGCGATCTTGCCTTCCGACCCTTCGATCTCCGCCTCCATTTGGCCTTCGTTGTCGCCGACCTCTTCGGCGCGGGCCGAGATCGTCAGCCGCCCCGGCGGGGCGTCGGGGGTCATTTGCAGCCGGATGATGCCGGAGCCGTCCTTGGCGAAGATGGAGGCGGTGCGGGTCGCCCGCTGGAGCGCGCCCAAAGGAATGACGGCCCGCGTGGTGTGCTCCTGGGGGATCAACTGCGCGTAGTTGGGGAACGTCCCCTGAATCAACTGGGAGACGACCTCGATGTTGCGGAAGCGGAACATCGCCTGGCTCTTCACGGGCGTGACCACGATGTCGACGGGGTCGTCGCCGTCGAGCAGGCGCTCGATGTCGGAGAGGGTGCGGGAGGGGACGATGACGGACGTTTTCTCCGGCACGGGCTCGAGGAGGTCGGCGTGGCGCACGGCGAGGCGGAAGCCGTCCGCCGCCGCGAGGGTGACTTTGTCGCCTTCCAACTCGACGTTGACGCCGGTGAGGACGGGGCGGGAGTCTTCGACGGCGGCGGCGAGCACGACCTGGTGGATGGCCTCGCGGAGCGCGCGGCCGGACATTCGGGTGGCGACGCCCTCGTCGATCTTGGGAATGGGCGGGAACTCGTCGGCGTCGGCGCCCTTGATGTTGGTCTCGGTGCGGTCGCCCGACACCGCGATGCCATGCCCTTGCGGGAGGGGCCTAATCTCCATCGTCTGCTTGTCGAGGGAGTTGACGAATTCGGTGAGCAGGCGCGCCGGAATGGTGACGGCGCCCTCCTCGATGATGTCGCCCCCGACCCAGGTGCTGATGGCGACCTCCAGGTTGGTGGCGGACAGTTTCAGGCGCCCCTCGTCGGTGGTCAGCAGGACGTGCTGGGTGATGGGCAGCGTCGTTCTCGTGGCCACCGCGGGCTGGACGATGCCGAGCCCTCGGCTGAGGTTCTCTTGGAGGCAGCGCAGGTGCATAGGTTCTTTCCTCTACTTCCGATGTATTCCCCGTAGGGTCCGGCTCCACGGACGCTCCGCGCCCGCAAGCCGCGCCAAAGTATAGGCGGACGGCGGCGCTAGGTCAACACGCGGATGTCCGTCAAGGAGATTCGGCTGGCGGATGGGGGCGAATTCGCGCGCTTCCCTACTCTACGGACCCGCCCAGCGGAGCGCGGTTTGGCGCACTCTTTGCTATAGGGCTGCCTCATTTTGCATCATTTTGCCTCATTTACTCGTAGGATCCGGTTGCCGATGAGGCAGGTTTGGGGCTGTTTTGAGGCGAAATTGGGGCTGTTTGAGGCAGGAATGAGGCTGAATGAGGCGCCCCGTTGCCCGCCTCGCCCGCTTTCCGTCTGGGTTGCCTGCGCGCGACGGGGTCCATCGTAAGGGATGAGGGGGGCGTCGGCGCAAGGGGGGGATGGCATGGCGCGCTGCGGCCACCAACCGACAAGGGTTGACGCGAAAGCGGCGCGCTTGTAGGTTGTCCTTACATCTTCATCGCGGAGGAGACTCCAATGGCGAATCTCGCAATCCTCATGGCGCAAGGCGGCAAGGGCGGCGGCAAGCCCGCGAACGCGCCGAGCACGACGGGCAAGCCGTCGGGCGGCAACCGCGGCAACAACCCGCCCAAGCCCAAGAAGTAGCGTCGTTCGCGCCAGCGGCGGCGACCTGCTCGCATGCCTGCGCTGGACGCCTCAGAGGGTTCGCTGTTCGGGAACGAAAACGCTAAGGCGCGGGGTTGCGACTGGCCTCTCCTAAGCGGGGGGCTTCTCTTCTTTGGCGGCGTCGGGCTGGTCGGCCCCGCGTCGGCTTGGCCCGCCGGGGAGTCGGTCGGCTTCGGCATCGCGGCGCTGGCGGCTTTGGTCTGCTCGGCTCTGTGGTTTCTCGCGGCGTTCGCGATGAAGGCGAGGGTGCTGCGGTTCGAGAGCGCGGACCAGCCGTTCTCTTCCCGCGCTGTTCCGGCGCTGATGCTCGCGGCTCTTGCGGCGCAGGCGGCGGGAGCGGCGATTATTCTCACCGCGCTAATCCCCACGAACCCGGAAACCGAAATTTTCACCGGGGCGTTAGCGGCAAGCGGCGTTGCGGCGGCGGTCGTATTGGCGGCGATGCTCGCTTTGCGGGCGTGGACGCCGCTGAGCCTGCTCCACGCCGTGTTGACGCCTCTGGCGGCGTTGGCCGCGGCGGTCGTTATGCTCGCCGCCGGGTTGTTCGGGGGCGCTTGTCTCTTGCCGTTCCTTTGGGCGGCGCAAGGGGCGGTCGCCGTCGACAAACTTAGGCGGAGTTTCAGATGGTCGCCGTCGTCGGTCTCGCGGTATGGACGGCTGCGGCTTTCGGGGGATGGGTTTGGTTGGAGGTTATGGAGAATGACGCCCGAGCGCTCGAACAGTTGGAGGACGTCGCCGAAGCGGACGTCATTAGCGACATTCACCTGGCATGCATTGGCGACGACCCATTTTACTTCCTGCGTCAGGGTCGGTGGCGCATCGCCGACGTCGCCGTAGCGGACGGCCAAGAGCCCCGCGCAACGGTGCAGTTCTACTCGTGGATGAGGATTCCCGCGGACACGATGATTCTCCGCATCGGCTCGGATGAGCGGTCTAGCGACGAGGTCTGTTACGACGCCTAAACGGGCTGCGCGCCGGTCTGTGGGGGCGAGATTCCCGCGAAAGCGGGAATTGTAGATGTTAGGTAATTCGTTGACAGAATTGGCCGAGGCGACAGGCCATCTGGAGACGAACCATGAAGGACAACCGCAACGACGGCGCCATCGAGCGCAACTACACCCAGAAGTGGCGATTCCTCATCGCCGAATACCAACTCGTCAAGGCCAAGAGCGCCCCAAGTTCCGCTTCGTCCAGGACTTCCACCCCTTCCACGGCGTCAGCCGCCAGACCTTCGCCAAGTACTACAACCGCCACCGCGAGTCCGGCGACGCCAACGCACTCCTCCCCGCCAAGCGCGGCCCACGCTGGAAGTCCCGCCGGACTCCTCCCTTCATCGAACAGCTCGTCCTCGAACAGCGCCGCAAGGGCGTCAACCGCTACGAGACCTACGCTATCCTCCTCCCCAAACTGGGCGACCGCGCCCCGAAGCCCCCGCCATCTACGCCATCCGCCAACGCCACGGCATGAACCGGCTGACCCCGATGCAGCAGTCCAAGCGCAAGATCATCAAGACGCGCGCCGGCGAGTTGGGCCATCTCGACTGCCGGTACCTCGGCAAGGACCAGATCGTGGGAAGCAAGAGCCGCCGCTGCCTCGTCGACATGCTCGACGCCCGCACGCGGCTGGCGTGGGCGGAGGTGGTGGACGACCTGAAGAGTCTGAGCGTGATGTTCGCGGCGCTCAAGAGCCTCAACCTGCTGAACGCGGAGTACGGGATTCGGTTCGAGGCGGCGCTGACGGACAACGGGGCGGAGGCGGCCTCGCGGGGGAACTTGGCGGGGCATCCGATGGAGCGGTTGCTGGGGGAGTTGGGAATCAAGCACAGGTACACGCGGCCGTACCGTCGGCGGACGAACGGGAAGGCGGAGCGGTTCTGGCGGACGCTGAACGAGGAGTTGCTGGAGGGGACGACGTTCGAGACGGCGGAGGAGTTGCGTGAGGAGTTGGGGCTCTACCTGCTGTACTCCGACACGGCGCGTCCGCATCAGGGTTTGGGGGGCAAGACGCCCCTCCAGGCCCTGCAGGATCTGTCAACGAATTACTTGACATCTACAGGAATGACGTGGGGCGGCAACGGGAGTGACGGGAATGAGGTAGGTTCCCGCTTTCGCGGGAATGACGAGGCCCCGGGATCAAAGGGAGACGGGGCTGCACCCCGTCTATGGCGCGTTGCGCCTCCCGACTCCAGTACCCTCTCCCGCCGCGTTCGCGGCGTCCTCTCCCCTTGTAGGGAGACCTTTGCATAACCCCCCGCTACAGAGCCGGAGCGTCTCAATTCACTCCTAGCATTAAGAGGAATTGCGGGCTGCAACTAAGTTATGCAAAGGTCTCTATAGGGAGAGGGGGAGGCGGCGCTCGCGCGCCTCAAAATGGGGGCGAGATTCCCGCCTACGCGGGAATGACGGTCATTGGCGCCTAGTGGTGGAAGAGGCGGACGCCGGTCAGCACCATTGCGATTCCGTGCTCGGCGCAGGCCGCCGCGACGTCGGCGTCGCGGACGGAGCCGCCCGGCTGCGCGATGTAGCGGACGCCGCTCATCGCCGCCCGGTCGACGTTGTCGCGGAACGGAATGAAGCCGTCGGATGCCATCGCCACGCCGTCCATGCCGTCCAGCCACTCCCTGCGCTGCTCCGGCGTGAGCCTTTGGGGGCGCTCGGCGAACCACTCGAGCCACAGCCGCTCCTCAGCGGGGGAGAGGTCGTCGCGCAGGAAGCCGTCCACCGCGTTGTCGCGCTCGGGCCGGCCGACGCCGTCGCGGAAGCGCAGGCCCAGCGCCGCCGGATGCTGGCGCAGCCGCCACGCGTCCGCTTTGGACGCGGCGAGGCGCGTGCAGTGAATGCGCGACTGCTGCCCCGCGCCGTTTCCGATGACCTGTCCGTCCACGGCGAGGCACACGGAGTTGGACTGCGTGTACTTCAGCGCGATCAGCGCCGTCGCGAGGTCGCGGACGGCGGACTCCGGCAGCGGCGCGTCTCCGGCAGCGGCGTCGCTCAGGCGCTCGCGCCAGCCGGACGCGTCGTTTCGCCGCTGTTGCAGCCGGACGCCGAAGACCGTCCGCGTCTCCTCCTCCGGCGGTTCGTAGGAGGCGTCCGCCTGCAGAACGCAGTAGCGTCCGCCCTGCTTTTGGGCGAGCAACGCGGCGGCTTCCGGGGTGAAACCCGGAGCGATCACGCCGTCCGACACCTCGCGGCGGATCAGGCGCGCCGCGGATTCGTCGACCTCGTCCGACAGCGCGATCCAGTCGCCGAACGACGACACGCGGTCGGCTCCGCGGGCGCGGGCGTAGGCCGCCGCGAGCGGCGACAACTCCATCCCCTCGACGAAATACGCCTGCGCGAGCGCGGGGCTCAGCGGCGACCCGACCGCCGCGCCCGCCGGGCTCGCGTGCTTGAAAGACGCCGCCGCCGGCAGCCCCGTCGCGGCGCGCAACTCGCGAACGAGTTGCCACGAATTGAGCGCGTCCAGCAGGTTGATATACCCCGGCGCGCCGTTGCGAACCTCGAACGGCAGCGCTCCGCGCTCGGCGAGCGCCTTCGCCGGAGCCTGGTGCGGGTTCATCCCGTAGCGCAGCGCTATTTCGCTCTCAGGCATCCTGCTCCTCGTCGACGTCCAGCAGCATCACTTTCACCGGAACGGCGGGGAAATGCCGCTTCAGACGCTCGATGTCGTAGATCAATTGCTCCCCGTAGGAAACGCCGGACGACATCTCTTTCTGCAAGGAGTGCGCGGCGACGATCTCGACGCCCACCTCCGCCTTGCTCTCGTTGTAGAAGTACTGAAACTTCGCCATGTCGTAGAACATAAAGGCGTACTTGCCGAACTGGACTTCGACGAACACGCCGTCCTTGACGAAGTCAACTTGCTTGTACGCGCCGGGTATCTCGACCTCGCTGCCCGGAATGGTGATCGTGTAGGCGTCGCGCATCTCTCGGAAGCCCTTGCCGCGGAACGCCGTCCTGAACTGAGCGTTCATCGGCTTGGGAGCGTAAAGCATCTTGCCCTTCTTGTCCCGCTCCTTGCTCTCTTTCGTTCGCTCCGCCTTGACCTCTGTGATGACCTCGTAGATGGCGGCGTTGATTTCGGGATGGCGAACCTGCAGGATCTCGCCGCCGCCCAGGTGGGAGTACTCGTAGACCACTCTCATCGGGCGGCCTCTTCGAGCGAGAGCGCCTCGCCGGTCTCCGCCATAGCCAACTGGCCGCCGCCGAGGCGGAGCGCGCGAGGGGGAACGACCTGGCCGTTTCCGCTCGGGTCGTAGACCGGGCGCTCGGCGGGGCGAAAGCGAAGAGAGCCTTCGCGGGCAAGCCGCACTCGCTCAACGGCGATGGCGTAGTAGGAGGGCAATATCTCGGACCCCGCCGCCTTTCGTCCATGCGCGAGCGCGGCGAGGCAGGTGGTTCCGCTGCCCAGGAACGGATCCAGCACGCGGTCGCCGGGCTTGGTCAACGCCAAAACGAGGCGCTCCACGAGTTCGATGGGGAATTGGCAGGGGTGCTCGGTTTTCTCGACGTGGTTCGCCTTGACGTTGGGAATCTCCCAAACGTCCGACGGATTCTTTCCCAACGGATTGCCGGACAGCCGCCCTTTGTTCGGCCCTTTGAAATGCCTCTTCGCCGGGTACTTTTGCGGAACGCGCACCGCGTCCAGGTCGAACGTGTACTTGTCGCCCTTCGTGAACCATAAGACGACTTCGTAGCGCCCGGAGAACCGCTTGGACGCATGGAGTCCGTGCCCGAAACTCCAAACGATCCGGTTGCGGAGAATGAGGCCGTGGTCCGTGAAGAGCGGGTAGAGCAGGATGTCCAACGGAATGACCTTGCCCTGCCGAACGTAGTTCCCCACCTGCCAGCAAATGGAGCCGCCCTCCGCCAGCGCGCGCGCACACCCCGCCACGACCTCCGCTTGCTGCCGCGCGTAGACGTCCATATCGAGGTCCGCCTCGTAGGGCTTCCCTATGTTGTAAGGGGGCGAGGTCACGACCAGATCGACCGAGCCGGGCGGCATTGCGCGGAGGAGGTCTCGGCAATCCCCCTGATGGAGGATCAACCTGGCCTCCCGCAGTTCGTCCCTCGGGGGGAAGGCGGCGCCCTCTATCAGCAGATCGCCCACGCTTGCTGCTCCAGCGACGCGCTTTCGTCCATCGCCTCCAAGCGCGCCTTGACCGCCCTCAGGAAGGCCGCTGCGTCGGCGCCGTCGCAGACGCGATGGTCGAACGAGGCGCACAGGTTCATCATCGAGCGCGCCGCGATTGCGTCCTCGCCCACGACGACGGGGCGCTTGACGATGGCCTCCGTCGTGAGGATTGCCGCCTGCGGGTGGTTGATGATCGGCACGGACACGACCGACCCCAACGCGCCGGTGTTGTTGAGCGTGAACGTTCCGCCTTGCACGTCGTCCAGCGTGAGCGTTCCCGCCCGGGCGGCGTCCGTCAAGCGGCGCAGCGCGACCGCCAACTCCGCGACGCTCAGCCGGTCCGCGTCCCGCACGACGGGAACCATCAGCCCCGACTCGGTCGAAACCGCGACGGACAAGTTGACGCGGTTGTTGACGACGATGCGCCCGTCGTCCCAGCGCGCGTTCAGCCTGGGGTGGGCGCGGAGCGCCCTCGCCGCCGCGCTCGCTAGGAACGGCAGGTAGGTGAGCGGAATCCCGCTCTCGCGCTCGAACGCGCCCCGATGCGCCTCTCGCGCCCGAACGAGCCCGGTGACGTCGGCCTCGACCATCGCCCACGCCGCCGGGATTTCCGACGCGGAGCGCGCCATGTGGTCAGCGATAGCCCGGCGAATCGGCGTAACCGGCAGCGTCGAGACCGCATCGTCCGACGTCGGCGCGGCGGACGATGCGTCTTGCCGCGCATCCGAGGGCGGAGCGGTTTCCTCGCGCTCCTCCTGCGGCTCCGCAACGGGGGCGGGACGCTCAGGCGCCTCTGACGATTCGGCGACGGGGGCGGGACGCTCAGGCGCCTCCTCCGACTCGGCGACCGGGGCGGGCCGCTCAGGCGCCTCTGCCGATTCCGCAACGGGGGCGGGCCGCTCAGGCGCCTCTGCCGATTCCGCAACGGGGGCGGGACGCTCAGGCGCCTCCTCCGATTCCGCAACGGGGGCGGGACGCTCAGGCGCCTCCTCCGACTCGGCGACGGGGGCGGGACGCTCAGGCGCCTCCTCCGATTCGGCGACGGGGGCGGGACGCTCAGGCTCCTCTTGCGACTCGGCAACGGGGGCGGGCTCGCCGTCCGCGTCGGCGTCCTCTTGCGTCGCTTGGGCGGACTCCGCCGCCCTCTGCTCTTCCGCCGCGCTCACCGCGTTCAGCAAATCCTGGCTGGTCACGCGCCCGCCGATGCCCGTGCCGCGCACCGTCGAGAGGTCTATCCCGTACTGCGCGGACAGCCTCGCCACGAGCGGCGAGACGACGTGGCGGCGGTCGGGCTCTGCGGCGGCATGGGGCGGAGCGGATTCCTCTCGCGGCGCGGCGCTCGCATCCTGGGCCGCGTCGGGGCGCCCTTCGCCTCGTTCGCCCGACCCCGTCGGGCCAACGCTCCGAACGCTCCCCACAAACTCGAAGGGGTGGCCGGACGCGGAAGGCGATCCCTCGCGGCGCTCCGCCGCATCTTCTCCCTCGGGTTCGGCGGAATCTTCGCCGGCGGGCTCGCCGTCCACGGCGGACTCGGCGCCCGCGTCCTGCGCGGCGGGCATCGCCCACGCTCCGCCTACGCGGCCCTCGCCGTCGTCCGCTGCCTCATCCCCTGCGTCGTCCGGGGCGGCTGCGGGCGCTTCCTCCGCAACGGCCTCGCCCGTGCTTTCGTCCGCATCTTCCTCCGCGTCGTCCGGGGCCGCTGCGGGCGCTTCCTCCGCAATGGCCTCGCCCGCGCTTTCGTCCGCCTCTTCCTCCGCGTCGTCCGGGGCGGCTGCCGGCGCTTCCTCCGCGACGGCATCGTCCGCGCTCTCGTCCGACGCTTCCTCCGCGTCGTCCGGGGCGGCTGCCGGCGCTTCCTCCGCGACGGCATCGTCCGCGCTCTCGTCCGACGCTTCCTCCGCGTCGTCCGGGGCGGGCGCCGACGCTTCTTCCGCGACGGCCTCATCCTCGCCCGCGTCCGCCGCGTCCGGCTCAGGCGGCGCCGCCGCAGGCTCCGCGGCGACGCTCTCCGGGGCTGGCGGGGCCGCATCCGCGACTGCGTCGACCTCCATTTCGCAGATCGGCTCGCCCATCGGGACGGTCTGCCCCTCCTCGACTAGCGCGCGGGTGAAGACGCCCGAATACGGGGAGGGCGCCTCCATGCTCACTTTGTCGGTGACCACCTCCACCAGCGGGTCGTACTTCTCGACGCGCTGTCCCGGCTCCACCAGCCACTTGCCGATGATGCCTTCGGTCACCGATTCGCCCACCTGCGGAAGTTCTATCGTCGTTCTCATCGTTAGTACGCCGCCATCTCCCTGATTTTCGCCGCGATTTTGTCGGAGGTGGGCATATAGGCCGCCTCCAGCGTCGGCGCGAACGGCATCGCCGGAACCTCCGGCCCCGCCAGCCGCATCACCGGCGCGTCCAAATGTTCGAACGCATGCTCCGCGATCAGCGCGCTCACTTCCGAGCCCACCGACACGGCCGCGTTGTCCTCCTGCACGACCAGCGCCCTACCCGTCTTGCGGACGGACGCCAAAATCGCCTCAGCGTCCAGAGGGCGCAGCGTTCGCAAGTCCACGACTTCCGCGCTCACGCCCTCGCTCTCCAACTCCGAAGCCGCCTGCAGCGCGTAGTGCAGCGTCAGCCCGTAGGTAATTACGGACAAGTCGCGTCCCTCGCGCTTCACGTCCGCCGCTCCGATAGGAACGACGTAGTCCTCGTCGGGGACTTCCCCGCGCACCGAGCGGTACGTCCGCTTATGCTCGAGCGCGACCACGGGGTCGTCGTCGCGGATCGCCGCCTTCAGCAAGCCTTTCATGTCATACGGCGTCGAGGGCGCGATCACTTTGAGTCCGGGCGCGTGGGCGAAGTGCGCTTCGACGCTTTGCGAGTGGTAGAGCCCGCCGCGAACGTGGCCTCCGTAGGGCGAGCGGAGCGTCAGCGGGACGTTCAGGCGCCCGTTGGAGCCGTAGCGTATGCGCGACGCCTCGCCGATGATCTGATTCACGGTCGGCCAGATGAAATCCGCGAACTGCGCCTCGGCGACGGGGCGCAAGCCGTAGAGCGCGGCTCCTATCGCCACGCCCGCGATGGACGATTCCGCAAGCGGGGTGTCCAGAACGCGCGCCTCGCCGAATTCCTGGACGAAATCCTTCGTGGCGAGGAACACGCCGCCGCGCTTCCCGACGTCTTCGCCCATAACGAACACGGACGGGTCGCGCCGCATCTCCTCGCGCATCGCCTCCCGCGCGGCCTCTATGACCGTCAAGGCCGCCATCAGCGCGACTCCGCAGTGACGTGCCGGAGGAAGTCGCCGGCGTCCGGGAACGGCGCGGCCTCCGCCGCGTCCGTCGCCGCGTCCACCTCCGACCGCGCGGCGCGGCGCAAGTCGGCGTCGCGCTCCTCGGTGAGCGCGCCCGCCGCTGTGAGCAGGCGCTGCAACTTCAGGAGCGGGTCGCGCTTCCGCGCCTCTTCGATCTCCGCCCTGTCGCGGTACACCGTGTCGTCGTCGTCGCTCGTGTGGGGCAAATAGCGCTCCACGTCGAACTCCACGACGCTCGGCCCGCCTCCTATGGCGGCCAAACTCACGGCGTCGGACGCCGCCTGATACGCCGCGCGGACGTCCGTGCCGTCCACCGTGACGCCGGGCATGGCGTAGCCCGCCGCCCGAATCGCGTAGCGCTCTATCGCCATCTGCCGCGACAGCGGCACGGAGATCGCGTACTTGTTGTTCTCGACGAAAAAGACGACGGGCAACTTGTGTATGGACGCGAAGTTCATCGCCTCGTGCACGTCGCCCTGGCTCGTCGTTCCGTCGCCGAAGAAGCAGCCGACCACCGTATTTTCGCCGCGCATCTTCACGCCGAGCGCCCAGCCGACCGCGTGGGGGACGTGCGTTCCGATCACGTTCGAGTGGTTGATGAACCGCAATTCGGGCGCCGCGCCGTGCTGCGGGAACTGGCGCGCTCCCGACAGCGGCTCGCCCTCTTTCGCCAGGAACCCCAGCAGCGACTCCAGCGGCGTGAGCCCGAGCGCGGTCGTGACGGCGAGGTCGCGGTAGTAGGGGAAGCAGAAGAAGTCGGGCGCGCTCTTGCGAAGCGCCCAAACCGCCGCCAACTGCGCCGCCTCGTGCCCCTGGCTGGACGCCACGATCGCGGCCTTCCCCTGCCGGTTCATCGCCCACACGCGCTCGTCGAGCGTCCGCACCAGCAGCATCGTCGCGTAAATATCCAGCAGGTCTTCCTCGGTCAGCGCGTCCGCCGCCCCAAACCCCGCGTCCGCCGCCGCGCCATCCTCCTCCGCCGCCGCGCCATCCTCATCCGCATCCGCGCCGCTCCCCGCGGCCTCAGTCGCGTCCTCCGCCGCGCCTTCTCCCGTCGCGCCCGCATCATCATCTTCCGTCATTCCCGCGTAGGCGGGAATCTCGCCCCCCTGCGCTCTCCCGTCCGCGGGAGAAGGCGGCGACGACGGGCGCGGCGCGTCCGCGCTCCCCAGCGCCGCCGCCAGCGCGGGCTCGTCGACCGACGCGAGCGCCTCGGCCGATGCGTCGGGGCGTCTCGCCTGCGGTTCGCGCTCGTCCATAGCCTTGCGATTATCCCACACCAACCTCGCCGCGCCATACCTCATACCGCGACGCTTATCGCGCCATTCGGGCAGGAGCGAAGCGCCAGTTTCGGCGAAGCATACGCAAGCGGCGAGCGGACGCTGACCGGCGCGGCGGCGTATCCTTAGGCGCGGCGCGCGGCGCGAGCCCGCGCAAGAGCCCGCGCAAGGAGGGAATGCGATGGCTAAGGTCAGTTCGTTGGGGCACGTCGGCCTGTTCGTGAACGACCTCGACAAGATGCGGGACTTCTACGCTCGCGTGCTCGGCATGACCGTCACCGACGAGAGCGCGGAGCGCCAGATGGTGTTTCTCTCCGCGAGGCCGGACGAGGAGCATCACGAGTTGTTCCTCACGACCGGAAGGACGGGCGACGCCGGCGTCAAGGTCGTGCAGCAAGTCTCCTTTCACGCCGACAGCGTGGCCGACGTGCGCGAATTCCACCGCAGGTTCGCGGAGGAGGGCGTGACGATAGATTCGGTCGTCACGCACGGGAACACGGCGAGCGTCTACTTCCGCGACCCGGAGGACAACCGGCTGGAGGTGTACTACTCGCTTTCGGTGAAAGGCGTGAAGCAGCCCTTCCGCGCCGACATAGACGTGACGCGCCCCGACGCGGACGTGCTGCGGCAGATAGAGGAGGCCGTCGCCGCCAGGGGCTGATCCGGCGCGCCGCTTTGCGTTGCGTTCGCCCGGCGGCGCCGACTACGAGGAGGTTCACGTGACCCGGATACTCATCGCGCTTTCCGCCCTGTTCGCTTTCGCGGCTTGCTCATCGGCGCCCGCAACGGAGACCGCCGGGCCCGCCGCCAACGCGACGCCCGCGACCGCCGCGTCCACCGCAACCGCGACGCCCCCAACGGCGACCGCAACGCCGTCCGAGCCGACGGGCTGGCAGTCGTTCGAGGAGACGACGTCCACTACGGCCTCCCGCGTCGCGTTCATCGGCGATCAGGAGAATCCGCCCGCGCTCGTCATCTCCTGCGCCGAATTCGACGGCGGGAGCATCCTCGCCGTCACCTACAGGCCGAAGGGCGGCGCGGCCGACGGGGAATCCATGAGCGTCACGTTCGCCGTCGGGGAGGAGACGCTCACGCTGTCCGGGGAAGGGGATCTAGGGGCAGTCCTCTTTCCGTTCGAGCGCTCGGACGACGTGATCGACCTCCTGCTGCGCGGAACGGACGGCGTCACCGTCAACGGCGACGAGTTCACGCTCGACGGCTACGCCGCCGCCGTCGCGGACGTCCGGCCCTGCGAGGCCCAATGACTGGACAAGCGAGACGATGGCGGCGCTAGCGAGGGAGCGTAACGCGCGCTCCGGCGCGCCTTTTTTGCGTTGTGTTCGCCTATCGCCGCCGCGCCGTCACGTCCACGCGCCGAACGTCAGACCGTGCCCCGTTCCGGCGAGCGATCTGTAGCACGGGAGGTAGTCCAGCAGCGTCATGCGGGTCGGCGCCATCGCTCCCGCGAGCGTCACCCAGTTCAGAATCTCCGGCGTGCCGGGCGCGGCGTTCAGCCGCTCCCGCTCCAGCGCGCCGAGCGCGGGCGCGTCGCCGCTCTCCAGCGCCGCGATGACGCCTCTGTCCAACGCCTCGTCTATCACCTGGTGGCTGAGGCCGCCCGACGCGACCAGCGCGACGCGCGCGTCGGCCTCCCACGACTCGACGGCGCGGCGGAGCCCTTGCCCTAGCGCGTAGCACCGCGCCGCCGTGGCCTGATACGGCAAGTAGCGGCTCACCATAAACGGCACGACCGGCGGCGCGTCGTCCGGCAGCAGGTAGTGATAGGCGTAGGCGAACGCGTCGTCCAGCGCCTGCCCCTCCCTCGAGCCGTCAGCGCACCCGACGTCGAATCCGTCCTCGTTGAGCGCGGCGATGAGATGCTCCGCGAGTTCCGGTTGCCCGGCGCGGGGCGAGACGTCGGGCGCGGCGCGCTCCTCGTTGGTTCGGAAACGCGCGTCCGGATCGAACGGACTCCGGCCCGCCACCGGCAGCGACGCGGAGCGCATCGCCGCGAACACCGCCCGCGTCTCGTCCGGCCAGACGCGATGCGGATTGCTCACGACGATCACGGCGTCGGGGTTCGCGTCCGCGAGCGCCTCGCGCAACTTTCCGATGGCGGCGTGGGCGGCGGCGTGCCGCTCGCGCTGCTTCTCCGGCGTGATCTGCTCCGCGATGTCCGGGGGCGCCGACGCCAGCAGACGCTGATAGTCGAAGCGCGGGTCGCGCGTGTCGGCGTCGCCGAGGCGCGGCCATCCGCCGGGGTCGGTCTGGATCGAGGGCCCGTGCGAACTGCCGATTCCGAGAACGATGCTCGCCATAACGCCTCCTGCGCCGCGCCCCGTCCGATGGATGCTGGAGCGCGACGGGCTAATCGTAGGGCGCGAGCGCGCGGCGCGCAACCATAGCGGATGACGCGGACGCCCTACCCTATCTCGAGCGTGGGGAAGCCGCCCCGCTGGATGGCGGCGGTCTCGAGCAACTGGCGGAGAACGACTTGCGCTTCGGGGCGGCGGAGGTCGAGCGACGAGGCGCCGATGGCGCGGTAGAGGACGCCCGTGCCCACGCTCGCGGCGGCCTCCTCGCCGACCTCTTGCGGCAGCGCGATGCCCAGCGCGGCGGCCATCGCCTGCGCCTGCATCGCGCCGACGCCGGATTCGCGCGTTTTCGTGAGCGCGCGCCGGTTGTGGAGCAGCGTGTAGCCGTTCTTGTTGCGCCGGAGCGTCACCCGCGTCTCGCCGCGCGGCCGGTTGATCAGCCGCTCGGCGTAGTCCAGCGCTTTCGTTCGGGATATGGCCACGTCGGGCTTCCGGCGGCGCGCCGCGCTAGAGCGTTCCGGCGGCGCGGGCGGCCTCGATGTCAGGCGGATGGCCCCACGTCTCGAATCCGCCGAGCCCGTTCTCTTCGTTCCACTCCATGCAACTGATCCAGCGTCCGGTGAGGCCGCTCGCGTCTTGCTGCGCGAGGTGAAGCGCGAGCGGGACGACGTTGTCGGGGCGGACGCGGCGCGGCGTCCAGTTGGGCTGCTCCTGGCCGAGCCGCAGGCGTATTTCGTGGCGGACGGCCTCCTGCTCGTCCGAGCCGGTCGTGGCGGTGTGGCCGGGCATCATCAGGTTGACGGCGACGTTGTGGCGCTTGAGTTCCTGCGCGAGGTAGATCGTCATCGAGCCCATGGCGGCCTTCGCGGGCTGGTAGGGGCCTTCGCGGCTGAGGCCGTAGAAGACGGGCTCGCCTTGCCCGGCGGCGTGCGCGTTGAGCAGCATGCTGGACGATGAGTTGATGATGCTGCCGCCGCGCCTTTCGATCATCTCCGGCGCGAACCGCTTGATGACGCGCAGGCAGCCGAACACGTGCGCGCCGAACATACGCTCCCACTCGCTCACGTCGGTCTCCAATATGCCGACGCTGCCGTGCTCGTCGAGGTAGAGATCGCGCTGGCGGGTTCCGCCGTTGTTGATGAGGACGTCCACGGGGCCGAACTTCTCCGTCGCCTTGCGGTGGACGGCGTCGACGTGCGACTGGAGCGTAACGTCCATGACGGCGGCGAGGGCGTTGGGGTTGCCCTCGATCTCCGCGAGGAAGTCGTAGTCGTCGTTGGAGACGCCGGTGGGCGTCCACGAGAGGTCGGTCGCCACGACTTTGGCGCCTTCGTTGAGGAAGGCGCGAACCATTTCGCGGCCCATTCCGCGCGCGCCGCCTGTGATCAGCGCGACTTTGCCTGCCACGGACATCGCGTCCCTCCTTCGCCGAGAGGGATTCTAGCGCTTGCGCGGGGCGGGGGCGCGTGGGGAGGTGCGCTAGGCAGGAATGACGGCAATGGGGGTAGGTTCCCGCCTACGCGGGAATTGTAGATGTTAGGTAATTCGTTGACAGAATTGGCCAAGGCGACAGGCCATCTGGAGACGAACCATGAAGGACAACCGCAACGACCGGACCATCGAGCGCAACTACACCCAGAAGTGGCGATTCCTCATCGCCGAGTACGAACTCGTCAAGGCCAAGAAGCATCCCAAGTTCCGCTTCGTCCAGGACTTCTACGCCTTCCACGGCGTCAGCCGCCAGACCTTCGCCAAGTACTACAACCGCCACCGCGAGTCCGGCGACGCCAACGCCCTCCTCCCCGCCAAGCGCGGCCCGCGCTGGAAGTCCCGCCGGACTCCCCCCTTCATCGAGCAGCTCGTCCCCGACCAGCGCCGCAAGGGCGTCAACCGCTACGAGACCTACGCTATCCTCCTCCCCAGACTGGGCGACCGCGCCCCGAAGCCCTCCACCATCTACGCCATCTGCGAACGCCACGGCCTCAACCGCTTGACGCCCCCGATGCAGCAGTCCAAGCGCAAGATCATCAAGACGCGCGCCGGCGAGTTGGGCCATCTTGACTGCCATTACCTCGGCAAGGACCAGATCGTTGGGAGCAAGAGCCGCCGCTACCTCGTGTCCGTGGTGGACGCCTGCACGCGGCTGGTTTGGGCGGAGGCGGCGGACGACCTGAAGAGCCTGAGCGTGATGTTCGCGGCGCTCAAGAGCCTCAACCTGCTGAACGCGGAGTACGGGATTCGGTTCGAGGCCGTGTTGACGGACAACGGGGCGGAGGTGGCCTCGCGGGGGAACGTTGAGGGGCATCCGGTGGAGCGGCTGCTGGGGGAGTTGGGGATCAAGCATCGCTACACGCGGCCGTACCGGCCGCAGACGAACGGGAAGGTGGAGCGGTTCTGGCGGACGCTGAACGAGGAGTTGCTGGAGGGGACGACGTTCGAGACGGCGGAGGAGTTGCGTGAGGAGTTGGCGCTCTACCTGCTGTACTACAACACGGCGCGTCCGCATCAGGGTTTGGGGGGCAAGACGCCCCTCCAGGCCCTGCAGGATCTGTCAACGAATTACTTGACATCTACAGGAATGACAGCAAGGGGATAGGTTCCCGCTTTCGCGGGAATGACGGGGCGCGTGGGGATCATTAGAGACGATGCGCTGCGCACATCGTCTATGGCGCTTGCGCGCCGAATGGATTCCTGCCTACGCAGGAATGACGGTCATGGGGCGCGGCGTCCTCTCCCCTTATAGGAGACCTTTGCATAACTCAGTTGCGGCCCGCAATTCCTCTTGATGCTAGGGGTGAATTGGGGCGCTCCGGCTCTGTCGGAGAGGGTTATGCAAAGGTCTCCATAGGGAGAGGGGAATTTCGGCGCTTGCGCGCCGTCTTGGGGGCGAGATTCCCGCCTACGCGGGAATGACGGTCATCGTAGGGCGGCGCTGTTGCCGTTCGGCGGGGCGTCTTCAGTACCCAGGCGGGGCGGCGGGCACCGCCTAGCCCCCGAACGGAATCGTCGCTTCCCATGTTTCGCCTTCGCCGCGAACCCATTGCCCCGTTCGGACGCCGGCGATCCTGTACTCCGGCAGCGCGACCTGCGCGACGCACTTGCCGTCGAATACAACGCCGTTCAGAGCAAAGTCAAAGCCTCTGCTGTCGAAACCGAGCCCGCGCCGGCCCTCCGGCAGGTCGTCCGCGCGCTCCGGCGCGACGTGCAGGAAGAAGGGACGCTCCGTATCCGAAGCATCGCACGGCTCCTTGACGTAAGTCAGCGTTCGCGCCGCTTCGTCTAGGCGCAGGTCGAACTCCGCTCTCGCGTCGGGCTCGCTGGACGCGGACGCGGACGCCGCCGCCTGCAGCGCTTCGCGGTCGAAGGGGAACTCGACCTTCCATTGCTCTCCGTCGTCGGCGCCGAACTGCCCGGTTCTGATCCCGGATACGGCGAACGCCGGCAGCGGAACCCGCGCCGCGCACCGCCCGTCGTGCAAGACGCCCCATTGCAAGAACGCGAAATCTCGATTGTCGAAACCGGACTCTCCGCGCCGCTCAGGCAGGTCGTCCGGGTCTTTGGGGAATACGTGCAGAAAGAATTCGCGCTCGACGTCAGCGGCCTCGCACGGCTCCTTGACGTAGAGCAACGCGCCGTCCCCTACGGAGACGTCGTAGACGGACCGGGCGGCGGGATCGCCTGAAGCGCCGGACGCGATGGAGTCCCCCCACGAGCGCCGGAGAGTGGCGGGGTCGGCGCGTCCGTAAAGGAACACGGTCTCGTTATGCGGCGTCAGCAAGGGAAACGATTCGTCGCGGTGAGGAATGAGCACGAAGTCGTATGCGACGTCGCGTTTGGGGGGCGCGCCGCTCTTGGAGTACAAAATATGGCTTCCCGACAGATGGAAGTCCAAAGCGTTGGAATCGCCGTAGAGCGCCCTCCTGCCGTCCTCGCTTTGCGCGATCACGACGCTCTTGCCTTGCGTCACCTGCCGGATGCGGGTCAGATCGGAGAAGACCGACTCTTGGCGCTCGGCCACCCTAGCCGCCTCAGGCGTGGGCGCGATCATTTGGACGGCGGAGAGCGCGAAGGCGGCAAAGGCGGCGACGGCGACGACTGGGAGGATGCGGCCAGCGCCTAGCCTCGCCGCGGCAAGAAGAATCGACGTTACGAGCGTTAGCGGCGCTCCGACGTAGAAGATGGCCTCGTGCTGGTGTATCCAAAAGAAAGTGTTGCCGCGAAAGGGCAGCGCCCAGAAGAAGCCGGACAGCGCCAGCGTCGCCAACAGGATTTTCCAGCGGCGGACGAACAACAGCGCGGCAAGGGACGCGGCGGTCGTAAGGAATCCAACGGCCACGAGATGGAGGGGAGGCGCTACGGCCACGAAGCGGAACGGGGAATCGGCGGGGGGCATCTCGACTCCGACGCCGGGCCAGTTTATGAGCGCCTGCGGGAACGATGCGCCTCCAACGCGGGAAAACTGGACGCGCGCGAAATCGCCCCATGCAAAGCCGTCTTCGGGTCCGAACCTCAAACCCGCGCGGCCCGTGAATGAGCGAACCGTCGGCAAGTCGGTCAGCGGCCTTTCGCCGTTCCATGCGTCGTATTCGTTGACCAAATTGAAGGTCAAAACAGCGGCGCCGAACGCCGTTGCAACGACGCTAAGCCTGAGGTAGCGGCTTCCCGCAAGCGCGCGCAACAGGATACGAAGCGCGTTCGCTTGAGTAGGATCGGAGGCGCCGTCGCGCCGCGATTTGACCGCGCTGATGATTTCGCTTCCCAATCCGAAAAGGATGAAAGGGGCGAGAAAAGCGTAGACGTGCCACCCTAATAGGGTAGCGGCGCACGTTTTCACGACTAACTGCCGGAAACGGCCTTCCTGAGCGAAGATGACCATGCCGTGGAACGTCAACATTACCGCGAACAGATCCGGCGCAAATTCGTTGGAGACCCAACTACTGTATCGTAGAAGATAGTACGATGAGAAAGGCGTGAGCGTCGCGATTAGAGCAATCCACCGGTTAGAGGATATTCGCAATATGGAATGGTATGCGAGGAAGGCCGCCCCGCCGAAGAACGCGAGCATCAGCATCCGAGCGGCGAACGCTTTCGCGGCCAGATCGTCGCCGAACGGCAGCATAACTAGTTTGATTAGCGCGTAGCCGCCGACAGGAAACCGGCTGTAGGTCGCGTAGCGCAGTTCGCCGTCCTCGCCGGGGGTCAGGCGCAGGAACAGCAGGAAGTTATGCGCGGGCGAGAGGTTCTCAGCGATGGCCAGGTTCTTGGCCGTGTCCCATTCCAGAGGAGCGTAGAAACGCTCCCTGTCGAGGTTGAGCAGAAGAGCCGCCGCGAGCGCAAGCGTCAAGAGAATCAGCGGGGCCCTTGCGCCGAGCCGCCCTCGCCAGCCGGAAGACGGCGGCTCCTCCCCGCCTTCGTTGGGCGGGGCGAGTATCTTGCCGAGCGCGGCCCTCGACTTCGACAGGGCTCCCGCCGCGCGGGGCGCTACACCGCGCACTCGCCCTCTCCGCGCTCCACCTTGTAGAGGATCGTCTTGCCCCAGTCTATGTAGGAGTCGAGGTTCTCCTTGTTGAGCGCGCCGACCTCGCGGTATTTGGCGGCGATCTCCTCGAACGGCGCCGTGCCGGAGCGGTCAACGAAGTCGTTGAACGCCTCGCCTTCCGAGCGGTTGGCCTGGTAGTGCGAGAGAACGTCGTCGAGGAAGGCGGGCACGCGCTTGGCGGGGACTTTGCTCTTGACGCGATGGCCGAATCTCGCCGCGTCCTGGTTGCCGTAGTTGCCCGCGAGAAAGACCTCGTAGGCGGGCGCCTGGTTGCCGTCGCCCTTCATCGCCGCGCCGTGAAAGCCGATGTTGGCGATGTGATGGCGCGAGCATCCGTTCGGGCAGCCGCTGACCTTGACGTGCAAGCCCTTGATCAGCGGGTCGTCCGCGCCGTAGCGGCGGATGCTCTCGCGCAGCGCGCCCGCGACGCCCATCGAGGAGGTGATGCCCATCTTGCAGGAGTCGGTCCCCGGGCAGGCGACGACGTCGGTGATGGAGTTCGCGCCGTCCTCCGCGAGGCCGACCGCCTTGAGCGCCGTCCAGACGTCGTGAAGCCGCCCCTCGGGAACCCAGCGGTAGAGGAGGTTCTGCTCCGTGGTGGCGCGGACGCCGCCGGCATGCTTGCGCGCGACCTCCGCGAGCGCGGGGAACTGATGCGCGTAGATGTCGCCCAGGGGGAGGGTCACGTAGACGACGCAGTAGCCCTCCTGCTGCTGGGGGCGAACGTTGGACTCGCGCCACGCCAGGAACTCCGGCTCGTTATGCGCGGCGTCGACGGGGACGAGCGGCGGCGGCTGATCGATCATCTCCGGCGGCAACTCCATCCACGGCGACGGGTCGAAGTCGGCGCCGGCCCACTCGCCCTCCATCTCCTTCTCGACCTCGGCGCGGAAGGCGTCGATGCCGACGCGATCGACGTAGAACTTGACGCGGGCGCGCATGCGGTTCTTGCGAAGTTCGTCCGTCCGGTGAAACACGCGGATGGCGGCCTCGGCGACCTTGAGGTACTCGCTCACGGGGACGAATTCGTAGAGCGTCCAGGCGAGGCGCGGCATTATGGAGGTGCCTCCGCCAATGCGAATCTCGAAGCCTTTCTCCGGCGGGCCGCCGTCTTCGTTGTCGCGGAGTTTCGGAAGAAACGCGAGGTCGTGGATGTCGGCCACGACCTCGTCGTCGCCGCCGCTGGAGAACGACGTCTTCCATTTGCGGGGGAGCGCCTGCGTGTACTCGTGCCGCAGGAAGTAGCGCGCGTAGGCGGCGAGGTACGGAGCGACGTAGAAGGGCTCCTCCGGCTTCACGCCGGAGAGGGGGTCGCCCGCGACGTTCCGCACGGTGTTGCCGCACGCCTCGCGGGTCACCAGCCCGGCCTCGCCGAGGATGCGCATAACGCTGGGCGTGTCCGCGAGGGGGACGAAGTGAATCTGCATGTTCTCGCGCGTGGTGATGTGCCCCTTCTTGAGGGGCGCGTGCTTGGCGACCACTTCGCCGAACGCGTCGAGGTGGCCGGCGGTGAGCGCGCCGCCGGGGATCTTGATCCGCATCATCTGAACGTCGGGCTGGCGCTGGCCGTACACGCCCCGGACGAGGCGGTACATAATGAACTGCTCCTCGCTGGGCCACTCGCCGTTGAGGAAGCGCGTCGCCTCCGTCTCGAAGTCGTCGGCCTCCTCCGGCAAATACGGGAGGACGCTCTTGGCGTAGTCGTAGGCTTTCTTCTCCGCTAGGGACTTCACGCCTCTGATGATGGGGCGGGCGGGGGCGGTCGTGGTCATCTGTCTGCTCCTCTGTGGAAGGGGGCCGGCGCCGATTGCCGCCTTAAGCATACCAGACCTCGCCTCGCCGCCGCGAGGGGCGCCCCGGCCGGCGGGAGAGGGGCTGCGGACGGGGCGCGTAGCGTTCCGTCATTCCCGCGTAGGCGGGAATCCCGCCCCAGTGGGCGCCGCGCAAGCGCCCATATCCCCCTCTCCCTAGAAGGGGAGAGGACGCCGCGGCGCGGCGAGGAGAGGGTACTGCGGACGGGGTGGGAGTAGGTTCCCGCTTTCGCGGGAATGACGAGGCGCATGGGGATTAGGGGAGACGGGGCGCATAGCGTTCCGTCATTCCTGCGTAGGCAGGAATCCATTCGGCGCGCAAGCGCCATGACGGGGCGCTAGCCCCGTCTCCATAGATCCCCCGGGGCCCTCGTCATTCCCGCGAAAGCGGGAACCTACTGGACGCCGCGAACGCGGGGAGGTCTCCTACGAGCAGAAGCGCACCCTTTCCTGTGTGGAAGGGGCCCATATCGTTGTCGCTCACGCTGCTCAGAGCCGCCGGAACGCACTGCCCCGGGAGCCGGTCGTACCGGTTGTAGCGGAGATGCAGCGTCTTGAGTTTGGTCAGGCTCGCGAGCGACGCGGGAATCGTTCCGCTCAGCCAGTTATAGTTCAGGCGCAGTTCCTCGAGAGCGGCCATGCTGCCCAACGAGGAAGGGATCGCTCCGCTCAGCCAGTTGTCGCTCAGATCGAGATGCGCCAACTTCGAGAGACTGCCGAGGGAGGACGGCAGCGCGCCGCTCAGCCGGTTGTCGCTGATGCGGAGCGACTTCAAGTTGGAGAGGCTGCCGAGGAAGGACGGCAGCGCCCCGCTCAACTGATTCCGGCTGAGGTCGAGCGACGTCAACTTCGAGAGGCTCCCTAGTGATGAGGGCAACGCCCCGCTCAACTGATTCCCGCTGATGCTGAGGAACGTCAATTTGGAGAGACTGCCTAATGATGAAGGCAGGGTTCCGCTCAACTGTTTGTTGTTGCTGAGGTTGAGCGTTTCCAGATTCGAGAGGCTGCCCAGCGATGAGGGCAGCGCCCCGCTAAGTCTATTCAGCGAAAGGTTGAGATGGACCACGTTCCGCTGAATTGATTGCGGTCGAGTCCCAGTTCCTGCAGTTTCGAGAGGCTGCCCAGCGACGACAAGAGCGCTCCGCTGAACTGGTTGCGGCCAAGGTGCAGCGCTTGCAAGTTGGATAGGCTTCCCAGCGACGAGGGAAGAGTTCCGGTCAATTTGTTGTTATTGAGGGTAAGATGCGTCAAATTAGACAAACTGCCCAGCGAACCGGGCAAAGCGCCGGTGAGTTGATTGCCGGCAATGTTGAGTGTTTTCAATTCCGAAAGGCTGCCCAACGAAGTCGGGATCGCCCCGGTGAACTGGTTGCCTCCCAAGAACATGGCCTCTAATTTCGAGAGACTCCCGAAGGCCGGCGGGATTGACCCAGTGAAGCGGTTGCCGCGAAGATCGATATGGATGAGCGACGAGAGGCTCCCCAACGACGCAGGGAGCGCTCCGCTCAACTGGTTGTGGTCGAGATCTAGACCCTTCAAATTCGAAAGACTTCCCAAAGAAGAAGGCAGAGGCCCCTCCAATTGATTGTGATGCAGATATAGGCTCACTAGATTAGACAAATTGCCTAGCCATGTTGGGATCCGTCCAGTCAAGCGGTTGTCTTCAAGATTGAGCACCTGTAACTTAGAGAGGTTGGCCCATTGCGCAGGGATGCGTCCAGTCAATTGATTCCCGGCGAGGTTGAGGTAGTGCATATCTGAGAAGTTGCCGATCCATGACGGGATCGCGCCGGTCAATTGATTATCCCTTAGGTATAGTCGCTTCAATTTCGTAAGGCTGCTCATCGACGACGGCATGCTCCCTCCCAATGGATTCCTGCCAAGCCGAATATCACCCAATTCCAAGAGTCCGCCTAACTCTGTAGGAATCCCTCCGGTCAATTGATTCCCGGCGAGGTGGAGGTAGCGCAACTTGGTCAGGCGCGCCAGCGACGGTATGTCTCCGCTCAGTTCATTATCGTAGAGCGTAAGAACCTTCAAGTTCGTGAGGTTCGAGAACGTCGAGGGTATTGGTCCAGTTAGCCGATTGTCCCCAAGGTTGAGTTCTTGCAAATTGGCGAGGCTTCCGAACGTCGAAGGTATGCCGCCGGTCAATTCGTTGGTGTGCAAAGTAAGATGCGTCAACCCGGATAGGCTGCCGAGCGACGACGGCAACGTTCCGGTGAGGCTGCGGTTCGGCAATTCGATCTTCGTGACGCGCTTGGGAGTCCCGGCGACGGTGACGCCGTCCCAAGACGTGATCGCTAGGCCGTAACTCCAATTCAGCGCGCCGGTTCCGCGCAGCGCGTCCTTCGCGCCCATCAGAATGCGGCAGTCGGCGACGAGCGAGGCGTTGTTCGCGGCGTCCGCGACCGCCGTCCCACTGGAGCAGGACAGCGTGGTGGACGGGTCGGACCCCGCGTCGTCCCCGCTGTCCGGTTGGGTTTGCGCGCTCGCGGAGACGGCTCCAATCATCGAGGCGATGATCGCGGCGATGGACAAGGCAATGAGGGTTCCGGTCTTCATTACGATGCTCCTTATGGCCAAACGCAGGCGGCAAGGCCCTGCGTCATTAGGCGTTGGGATTCTATGCGCTCGTTCCGCGGGCATCCGTCGTTGCCCCCTACCCTACGCGCCTGCGGTATCATCCCCGCAACCTGCCCGCGCGGAGGAGCGCTATGCCCGACCTGCGACTCTCGTTCGCCATCACCCCTTACGACCGCGTGACGCCGCTCACCACCGGCGAACTGAAGCCCGACGGCGTCACGCTGGACTACCAGGGCATGCCCGGCGCCGTGCCCCGCGTGTTCTACGAGCAGATCAAGTTCCACCGCTACGACGTCTCGAAATGTCCATGTCGTCCTACTTGCGCATGCGGCCGCTGGGCTTCCCCTACCGGATGCTCCCCGTGTTCCACAACCGCATCTTCTCCTACACAAACGTCCATATCCGCAAAGCGTCCGGCGTCCGCCAAGACCACCCGGAGGACCTCAAGGGCAAGCGGTTCGGCATCGGCGACTACCAGCAGTCGGTCGGGCTGTGGACGCGCGGGATTCTCAAGTTGGAGTGGGGCGTCGAGCCGCAGGATATGACGTGGTATATGGAGCGCAGCGAGCACTACAGCCACACCGGGGCGTCGAAAGAGGCCGGACTCGGCTTGCCGGACGACCTCGACCTGCGCCACGCGACGACCGACTTCAGCGCGATGTACCTCAACGGCGACCTCGACGCGTCCATCGGCATCGGCTCCACCCGGGGCTCCGGCATCGACCGCCGGCAGAGCGCCGACCTCATCGGCAACCCGGAGTTCCCCACGCTCTTCTCCGACCCGAAGGCCGAGGCAGTGAGATTCTTCCAAAAGCACGGCGTCTACCCGCCGCACCACGTGACGGTCGTGCGCGAGAGCGTCCTCGAGGAGCATCCGTGGGTCGCCGTGAGCCTGATGGAGGCGTTCGAAGCGTCGAAGCGCGCCGCCATCGAGCGGCTGCGGCAAATGCCCCCGACGCTCCTCGTGTTCGGACGTCAGTTCCAGCAAGAGGTCGACGGGGTGTTCGGGCCAGACCCGTTCGCCTACGGGATCGCCGCGAACGCGAAGGCGTTGGATATGGCGCAGACCTTCTCCGTCGAGCAAGGCCTCAGCCCGCGCAAGCAGCCCTGGGACGAGATCTTCCCGGAGGAAGTGTTCTACCGCGAGGAGCGCGGATAGCGGCGGGCCGTCCGCAGGAGCGACCCGGCAAACGGCGGCGCGGGCTGCTATACTGCGCCGCGCTTCGCGCGGAAGCGCGAGGCCGACGCGGAACGCAACGAGGAGGCGCAAGCAATGGCGAGGAAAGTTCTCCACATTCCCGGCAACTGGCACGCGGGGCAGCCGATTCCCCCCGCGACGAAGACGGGCCCCATCGTGACGTCCGGGGGCGTGAGCGGCCTCAACCCGGAGACGAACGAGATGCCGTCCGACCTCGCGGAGCAGGCGAGGTGGGCGTTCGAGCACGTCCGGCGGATTATGGCCGAGGCGGGCGGCTCGACGGAGGACATCGCGCATATGAACGTCTACGTGAAGAGCCGCGACATCCGCCCGCTCGTCAACGAGCAGTGGGTCGCTATGTTCCCGGACGAGGAGAACCGCCCCACGCGCCACACCATCCAGTACGACGCGCTGGCCGGCGGGATGGAGATGCAAATCCAGTTCACCGCCTACGTCGGCGCCTAGCCGGAGAGAGCGATGGCGGTCGACGAATGGGTCGAGCGGCTCCGCGCCCTGGACGCGTGCGCCGTCTCCGACGCGCAGGACAAACTGGGCATCAAGGGCACGGTCATCGGGATTCTCCCCCTCTACGAGACGGGGCGGATCGCCGGGCGCGCGGTGACGTTCAAACTGAAGACGAAGGGGAGCGAGACGACGACGCGCCACCTCGGCACCGCCGCGGTGCAGGCGTCCGACCCCGGCGACGTCATCGTGTGCGACCACCGGGGCAGGACGGACGTCGCGGGCTGGGGAGGGATCCTCTCGACGGCGGCGAAGACGCGGGGCGTCGCGGGCGTGATCATAGACGGCGCGTCGCGGGACGTCGACGAGGCGAAGGGGCTCGGCCTGCCGCTGTTCGCCCGCGCCGCCGTGCCGCTGACCGCCCGCGGACGCGTCGTCGAGGAGTCCACGAACGAGCCCATCGAGATCGGCGGCGTGTCGCTCGCGCCGGGCGACTACGTGATCGCGGACAACAGCGGCGTGGTGATTGTGCCGCAGGAGCGCGTCGCGGAGGTCGTCCCTGAGGCGGAGAGCATCGTCGCGCGCGAGCAGGCGATGGCCCGCGACGTGATGGACGGCAAGTCCGTCGCGGAAGTGATGGGCATCAACTACGAGCAAATGCTCGCCCGCTAGCCTGACGGACTGGAAGGAGAGAAACGCTTATGACGGACGCCAAACTGCGGCCCACCAAAAACGCGGTCTACTTCAGCGAAAAGAGCAACGTGTGGGTTGACGCTGACGGTTGGGCGCTCAGAGCAGACGGCGAGCGCCACGGCAGCTTTACGGTGCCGGCGGACTTGGCCGTCCGCGGCATTGGAACCGCGACGCTCCACGAGGCCGGAGGCCAAATCGGGGCGCTGCCCTCGTACATCAAGCCCGTCGCCCAGAACTGGCATGTGTGCGGCCCGGCGATGACGGTGCTCTCGCCGCCGAAAGACAACCTGTGGCTGCACCGGGGCATCTACGAGACGCGGCCGGGCGACGTGATGGTGGTGGACACGGGGGGCTTCCACGAGGCGGGGTACTGGGGCGAGATTATGACGCACGCCGCGCAGCAGGTCGGCGTCGCGGGGCTCGTGATCGACGGCTGCGTCCGCGACGGCGCGATCCTCGAGGAGTTGGGCATGCCCGTCTTCTCCGCCGGGCTGTGCATCCGGGGGACGGCGAAGAACAAGGAAGCCTACGGCGCGCTCAACATTCCCGTCCGCATCGGCGAGATATGGGTGAACCCCGGCGACCTGGTGGTGGGCGACCGCGACGGCGTGGTCGTCGTGCCCGCGGGCCGCGTCGCGGAGGTTACGGAGAAGGCGAAAGCCCGCGAGGAGAAGGAGGCGGACACCATCGCCCGCCTCCACGCCGGCGAGCGCACGGTGGATATGTACGGATTCTAGGCGGCGCGCGACGGCGCGCCGCGTTCCATGCGGAAGCGCTCCGGCGCGTTCCGCCAAACGAAAGGAGGCGCAGGCATGGCGAAGATCATCATCGGGCTGATCGTCATCGCGGTCGTGGTCACGGTCATCATCAACCTCCTCGCGGACTAGGCGCTACGGCGGAGGGGAGGGCGGCGGAGCGCGGATGCGCTAGCGCGAGGGATACCCAGAGTCAGTCGTTATGAGCAACGTAGACTTGCCCCAGGCGGAGGCCGACGCTCTCTTGCAAATGGAGAAGCGCAGGGCCGACGCTGCGCTATGGAACTACCCTTCCTCAGGAGGCAGCGTCGCCATCCCGCTTGCCTCGTGGACAGGGCGGGAGCAGTTTCTCCTTGACTTGCGCAAGGGGCGCGTTGGCCTCTCTAAGGGCACATATCAGACCCGAGCCCGCAAGGTCATTGTCCTCGCCCGGCTCGATTTCGGAGGGTCGCCGCACCGCAACCCGGACGACGTGGAGGTGCCTTCTCCGCACTTGCACCTGTACAGAGAAGGGTACGGGGACAAGTGGGCGTACCCCGCGCCCGCCGATTTCGTCGATTTGACCGATGCGCGACAGACGCTGGACGACTTCATGCGCTTCTGCAACGTGGTGGAGCCGCCTATGGTTCAGTGGGGGCTGTTATGAGCGGCGAGGTCCAATCCCTGGTGGATGGCTACTGGACGTGGCTCAAAGACAAGACCACGATCCGCGACGCGGGAGAGGGCTGGACTGAGATCACCACGCCCTACCTCGACCGTCACAATGACTACCTCCAGATATACGCGCGCAAGGAGCAGGGGCGCTACCTCCTCACGGACGACGGCTACATCCTAGAGGACCTCGCGCTCTCCGGTTGCAAGATAGAGGGCGGGAAACGGGAAACCCTCCTCAAAACGACCTTGAACGGCTTCGGCGTCCAGGTCAACGACCGAGCGATCGAGACGCGCGCGACGCCCCAAACCTTTGCTCTCCGCAAGCACAACCTCGTGCAGGCGATGCTGGCCGTGAACGACCTCTTCTACCTGGCGTCCCCGTACACGGCCAACCTGTTCTACGAGGATGTCGTCGATTGGCTCGACCTATGCGACATACGCTACACGCCGAAGGTCAAGTTCACGGGCGCGAGCGGGTACGACCACTCGTTCGATTTCGTCGTGCCCAAGTCCTCGGCTCACCCCGAACGCCTCATCCGGACAGTCGCTCGTCCGAACCGCGACATGGCGCAATCCATGGCGTTCGCCTGGGTGGACACGCGCGACGCGCGCCCCAACGACTCCCGCGCATACGTGATACTCAACGATCAGGACGCTTCTGTGCCTGAAGCCGTCAGCGGAGCCCTGCTCAGTTACGACATTCGCGCTGTTCCGTGGACTCGACGACAAGAAGCCGTCCCTGAACTAGCCGCATAGAGGAAGCCGGCGGAGACGCCGCCGACGAGGGCTTGGCGAATCTGAAGGACGCAACGAAAGGAGGCGCAGGCATGGCGAAGATCATCATCGGGCTGATCGTCATCGCGGTCGTGGTCACGGTCATCATCAACCTTCTCGCGGACTAGCGCGCTACGGCGGCGGGAGCGTGACCGTCGCGTCGCCGAGGAAGAGCGGCTCGCCGCGCAGGACGCGCATAAAGAGTTCATGCGTGAGGTCGAGGTCGACGCGGTTGTAGTGAACCAAGAGTTCCGGCGTCTCCCCCCACGCCCGATCGTTCCGCCGGTGGTCCCACCGGACCTTCTCCTCGCCGAATGTGTAAAGGCAAAGCCTGTCGAGGCTGATGCGCCGTCCGGCGGCGCGGACGACCTCCGCCATCAGGTCGTAGTGGCGGCGGACGGCCAGCGCTTCGCCCAGCGTGTCTTGCATCCATCGGTCGAGCACGGGGAAGTCGAATTTCGCGCCGTTGAAGGTGACGACGGGGCCGTCGAACGCGGCGAGCGCGTCGCGCAGCAGCGCGAGGCTCGCGGGCTCCGCCGTGTGCATGCCGTAGAGCGAACCCTGCCGCGTCCCGGTCAGCAGGAGGCGGAAGCCGTCCGGGAAGTTTCGCATCGAGCCTCCCGCCGTCTCCACGTCTAGCGCGATGAAACCGTCCGTGTCCATAGGGCGGCAGGATAGCGGAGATTGAAGATGACGCGGCGGCAGCGCTCGGCGAGACGCCGGGGCGCCGCTCTTCCCGCGTCGCGCCCCGAATTGCCCCCGGACGCGAACCGCGCGCGAACTCATCGCGGGCGCAAGTTGACACGCGCAGGCGCTTTGCGGTAAAGTCCCCTGCGCCGCAGACGCTGTACGGGCGCTGGGCGAATCCTAAAGGACATAAACACACGGGAGGCTCTCGCCGCTCTTCGGGCGCGCGGACGCCTCGGCGTTATGGAATGACCGGCCCAGACCCCGCCTACATAGGATCGTCCGATTGGGCAAGCGCCGCCGACTTGCTCGCGGCTCTTTGGTTCCTCCTCGGATCCGCGCTCGGATTCGGCGCGTCCATGCTGCTGGCGCACGGGATGATCCCGTCGCTCGCCATATCGCGCGACATCCCCGAGGGGACGGCGCGGCGCATCCGCGTTCCCCTCTATGTCGCGGCGCTCGTGTTCCTGGGGCTCGGCCTCTACGCGGTGACGCTGTTCGTCGACCGGCTGTCCCTCATCTCCGAACTGTTCTACAGGGGGGCGCAGTAGCGCCGGGGCGGCGTTCCGCAGAACTATGGGCAACGCGCTAATCAAGATCGCCGTCCCCCTCATCGGGCTCGCCGCCGCTCTCGTCATCGCGTTCGTCGGCTACTTCGTCGTCCAGTCGTGGTGGTCGCAGCCGCCCGCCGTTCTCGGATTCGGCGACGGGCCGACGCAGCCCATCGCATTCCCCCACACGGTGCACGTGACGACGGCGGGACTGGATTGCCAGTTCTGCCACCGGACGGTCTCGACGGACGAGGCGGCCTCCGTGCCCGCGGTCGCGCAGTGCCGCTTCTGCCACGACTTCACCCGCATCACCGGCGAGCAGTCGGACTCCCCCACCGCCGAGGCGGAAATCGCTAAACTCATCGGCGACGACCCCATAGAGGGGCCGGACCCGGTGAACTGGGCGCGGGTGCACCGCCTGCCCGACCACGTGCAGTTCGTCCACGCCCCGCACATACAGCGGGGATTCTCCTGCTCCACCTGCCACGGCGACATCGCCAGCATGGAGGTGGTGGAGCAGGTTCGCAACCTGAAAATGCGCGATTGCGTCGACTGCCACCGGAACAACGAGGCGCCGACCGATTGCACGACGTGCCACTACTAGACGGGAAGAGCGAATGCCGCTGACGCGCAGACAATTCCTCAAGTGGGCGGGCGCCGCCGGCGCCGGCGCCGTCGTGTTCAACGGCTGCCGCGTCCCCGACCACGAGATCGCGGTCCAAAGCCCGGTCGAGATGCCGGAAGACCTCGTGACGGGGCGCGACAACTACTACGCGACCGCCGCGCAACTCGGAGCGGCGAGCGAAGGGCTCCTCGTCCGCGTGATGGAGGGGCGCGCTAAGAAGATCGAAGGCAACCCCGACCACCCGGTCAACACGGGCAAGCACGGGATTCGGGCGGAGGCGCTGCTGCAGGCGCTCTACCACCCGGACAGGATCAAGTATCCGCTGCTCCGCATCGCAAAGGGCGGGCCCTTCCGCCGGATCGAATGGGGAGAGGGCATCGAGCGGCTTACGGCGATTCTCCAAGCGCGAGAGCCGGGGCAGACGCTCCTCGCGACGCCGCCGCTGCGAGGCCGCATAGCGGACGTCGCGCGCGGATTCGCGGAAGGCGCCGGGGTCCGCTTGCTCGGCTTCGACCCCCTCGGCGACGAGCGCGTCGTCCGCGAGGCGGCGCTGAGGCTCTACGGCCAGAAGGCGCAGCCCGACTTCGACATCGCCCGCGCCGCCTGCGTTCTGAACTTCGGCGCCGATTTCCTGGGAACGTGGGGCAACCCCACGCACTACGCCCGGGGCTACGGCGCGTTCCGGCAAGGCGCGGGGCGCTCCCGCGGCAGACTCACGCACGTCGGAGCGCGCTACTCCGTAACCGCCGCCGCCGCCGACCGCTGGGTCTACGCGCCGCCGGGCTCCGAGGGGCTCCTCGCGATGGCCGTCGCCCACGCGCTCATCGAGGACGGCGCCGCGGACGCGAGCGCGGCGTCCGCGCTGACCGGTGGGCGCGGCGTTCGCGCTCTGCAAGCGTTCCAGCCCTCCCGCGTCGCCGCCCAAACCGGCGTGAGCGAGGAGACGGTCCGCGAAATCGCGCGCGAAATCGGGGAGCGCAAGCCCGCCCTCATCATCGGCGGCGGCCCCGCCGCGGCGCAGGCCAACGGCCTCTTCAATATGACGGCGGTCTACGCCCTCAACGCCCTCGTCGGCTCCGTCAACCGCCCCGGCGGGCTGGTCTTCAATCCGAACCCCCGCTCTCAGGAGGTTCCCGCCGCCTCGCTGCGCGAGTGGAAGCAGGCGCTGACCGATATGCGCTCCGGCGCGATTACCGCCGTCCTCGCCCGCGACGCGGACATCCTCCACGGGCTTCCGGGCGCGATGGACGCCGCCGGCGCGCTCCGCAGCGTGGACACGGTCGTCAGTTTCTCCGGTTTCCTCGACGAAACGGCGGAGACCGCCGACCTCATCCTCCCCTGCCACACCCCGCTCGAAGAGTGGGGAACGGACGAGCCGAACCCGGGTCCGGGCTACGCGACCATCGGATTCCAGCAGCCCGCGGTGAATCCCTACCACGACACCATCGGTTTCGGCGACGCGCTGCTGCGAACGGCGAGCGAGTTGGGCGTCGCCGCGCTCCCGTGGGAGAATATGCGCGAGGCCGTCCGCGCGCTCGCGCAGGAACTGCACGAGGAACGGCGCGGCTCCGTCGTCCAGCCCACGTTCGCGGAATTCTGGAAGCGGACGCTGGAGCGCGGCGGCTGGTGGGACGCGGGCGCGACGGCGGACGCGGACCGCCCCCCCTTGCCGCGGCTGCCCTCCCAGGCGCCCGCCGCGCCGACGACGACGGACCGCTACCCCTACTACCTCGCGGCGTTCGAGGGCGTCGGCATAGGCGCGGGGCAGTACGCGCACCTCCCCTGGGCGCAGTCGGCCCCGGACCCGATCACGACCGCCGCGTGGGGAACGTGGGTGGAGTTGAACCAGGCGACGGCGGACGAGTTGAGCGTGAAAAACAACGACATCGTCATCGTGGAGTCGCCGACGGGGCGGACGCTCCGCGCCCCGGTCTACGTCAACCCGGCGGCGCCCCCGCAAGTCGCGGCGATTCCGATGGGGCAAGGGCGGCGCGCCTTCACGCGGTACGCGGCGCGGCGCGGCGCGAACCCCCTGGACATGATGGAGCCGACGGAGGAGACGGAGACGGGCGCGTTCGCCTGGGGCGGAACACGCGTCCGCATATCGGCGACGAACCGCAGGGACGTCGTCCCCAAGTTGGAAGGCATCGAACCGGCCCGGCAGTTGCACGGGGAAGAACTCATCTTCACGCATCACGCGTAAGATCAGGACAGGATCGGCAATGGCGACGCGCGCGCAGACACAATCGAAACCGCCCGCCCACAAGTGGGGCATGGTCGTGGACCTCGACCGCTGCACCGGCTGCCAGGCGTGCGTCATCGCCTGCCAGTCCGAGAACAACGTCCCCATCAACGACGAGAAGGCGTTCCGCGACGGGCGCGTCATCGAGTGGATCCGCGTCGAGCGCTACTGGGAGGGCGACTTCCCCGACGTGAAGGCCCGGTTCCTCCCCGTGCTGTGCCAGCACTGCGACAACGCCCCGTGCGAGTCCGTCTGCCCCGTGTACGCCACCTACCACAACAACGAGGGGCTGAACGTCCAGGTCTACAACCGCTGCGTCGGCACCCGCTTCTGCGGCAACAACTGCCCCTACCACGCCCGCCTCTTCAACTACTGGGAGCCCGTCTGGCCGGAAGACCTCCGCAACCAGTTGAACCCCGACGTCACCGTCCGGACGCGCGGCATTATGGAGAAGTGCTCCTTCTGCATCCAGCGCATCCGCAGAGCGACGCGAGGCGGCAAGAAAGTCGAGGATCAGGCGTTCAACCCCGCCTGCGTGCAGGCGTGCCCGACCGACGCGATGACGTTCGGCGACCTCCTCAACGAGGACTCCCGCGTCTCCCGGCAGTGGGAGGACGAGCGCGCCTACCGCGTCCTCGAGGGGCTCGGCACCAACCCCAGCGTGAAATACCTGAAGCAGGTGGACGTCGATGCGTAACGGGCATCACGGCGAGCATGACCTGCAGGCCGGGCCGCTCCCGACGCACCAGGAGGTCGCCCGGGACGTCCTCGGCCGCTTCCAAGACCTCGGGAGCCGCTACTGGGGCTGGGTCACCGTGCTCGCGTTCCTCTTCCTGCTGGGCGTCGTCGGATTCGTCATTCGCCTCTCGGACGGCTTCGCCGACGAGAACCGCGCGAACTGGGGCTACTTCGTCGCCGCGCTCGCGTTCATCGTGACGACGTTCACGGCGATGCCCGTCATCTCCGCCGGGCTGCGCCTCGCCAAGGCGAACTGGCGCCGCCCGCTCACCCGCGTCACCGAAAACATGGCGATCACCGGCCTGCTCGTCGTGCTGATGCTCATTCCCGCGCTCATCGCGCTCCCCTCCATAGACGGGCGCCTCAGCATCTGGTTCGAGTTTCCCCTGGGCGCGCCCGGCGTATGGGACCTGATCGGCTACGGCACGCTCGCGCTGATCGGGCTGGCGCTCCTTTGGGGCGTCGCGCTCCCCGACCTCGCCGCCGCCCGCGACCACCTCCCCGACTCTCCGCGCCGCCGCGTCATCAAATGGCTCTCGCTCGGATGGGTCGGCAGCCTCCGCCAGTGGCGCGTGCTCTATCAGGGCGCGCTCCTCACCGGCGCGATGTACCTCCTCACCTATCCCCTCGTCCAAACGCTGATGATCTCCGACTTCCATCACGGACTGCTGCCCGGCCTGAAGGACGCCATCATCCCGGCGACGGTCGTCGTCAACGGACTGCAAGGCGCGGTGGGGCTGACGCTCGTGACGATGTACCTGATGCGCCGGCTCGGCGACTACGAGAAGTACTTCAGCGTCGAGCAGTTCTGGGCGCTCTCCAAGCCCCTGCTCGCCTTCTCCCTCCTCTGGTTCTACTTCTGGTGGGCGAGTTTCATCACCTTCTGGTACGGGCGGCTGCCCGGCGAGAGCGAAATCATCCGCTTCATCATGCTCGACGAGTACCGGACGGCGCTGATCATCTCCTTCGTCCTCAACTTCATCGGCCCGCTCGTCGCCCTCGTGTGGAACCCGGTGCGCCGCAGCGTATGGGGCCCCGCGCTCGTGGGGGCGGGCGTCGTCATCGGCGCGCTCGTCAATCAGGTGCGCCTCTACGTCTCCGCCTTCTCCGTCGCCGACCCGAGCCAGCACGTGCTGCACCCCCGACCGGCGACGCAGTGGCCCGCCGCGCCCGACCTGCTCATCGTCATCGGCGCGATCTCCGGATGCGTTCTCCTCTTTATGCTCGTCAGCAAGATCATCCCCGTCGTCTCCATATGGGAGATCGGCGAGGGCTTGCGGCTCGTGAAAGTGCGGCGGTACCTCAACCGCTACGCGAAAGTGATAGCCAAGTCGCACTAGCGGCGAAAGACGGACGACGGCGCAATGTACCACCGCAGAACGCTCACCGACGCGCAGATCAACCGCGAACTCCTGGACGTCGTGTTCAGGACGCCGATGTGGTGGGTCGTCATCGTCTCCGTCCTGGGCATAATCGTCGCGGGCGCGGCGAGCGCCTTCGGCTTTATGATGAACCAGGGGCTGGGCGTCACCGGCCTCCAGCAGCCCGTCTTCTGGGGCTTCTTCATCACCAACTTCATCTTCTGGGTCGGCATCAGCCACGCCGGCGTGATGATCTCCGCCATACTCCGCCTCAGCCAGGCCGAGTGGCGCAGGCCGATGGTGCGCGCCGCCGAGACGATGACCGTCTTCGCGCTCACCGTCTCCCTCCTCCAGCCCCTCATTCACGCGGGCAGGCCCTGGCGCATCTTCTACTGGGTCTTCCCCTACGACTGGGCGCGAGGCATTTGGCCCGACGTCCGCTCCCCCCTCGTGTGGGACCCGACCGCCATCATCACCTACCTCACCTCCAGCACGCTCTTCGTCTACACCGCGCTCATCCCCGACCTCGCCGTCATACGCGACCGCAGCACGGGGTGGCGCCGCACCGTCTACGGAATCCTCTCGCTCGGCTGGCACGGCAACCCGCGCCAGTGGAAACTGCAAGGCATCGCGGGCATTTTGCTCTCCGCGCTCATCCTGCCCGTGTTCGTCTCCGTCCACAGCATCGTGTCGTGGGACTTCGGCGTGAGCGCCGCAGTGCCGTCATGGCACGCGACCGTGTTCGCGCCCTACTTCGTCATCGGCGCCGTGCACTCCGGCGTCTCGGCGGTCGTCACGCTGATGATCGTGATGCGGAAACTCTATAAGTTGGAGAACTTCATCTGGGAGGAGCACATAGACGCCGTGGCGCGCCTGCTCATCGTCGTCGCCACCGCCTGGATGTTCTTCTTCTGGCTCGACATCGTGTTCGGCCTGTGGCTGCGGGAGGAGCAGGAGATCACGGTTTGGCATTTGCGTATGTTCGAGCCGCCGTGGAGTTGGCTCTTCCTCGTGTTCATCGTGTTCTCCTACGTCATCCCGGTGCCTTTATGGCTGTTTAGGCGCGTCCGCCGCAGTTTCACGTGGATGCTCTGGACGAGCCTGATGGTCAACGTCGGCATGTTCCTCGAGCGCCTCATCATCATCGTGCCCGCCCTGATGCGGAAGGGCCCGTGGGCGTTCACCTACGACACCTACAGACCGAGCGCCGTCGAGGTCACGATCATCGTGGGCTCCATCGCGCTCGTGGCCCTGCTGCTGCTGCTGTTCAGCAAGTTCTTCCCCCTCATTCCCCTATGGGAGGAGAAGGAAGGCCAAAAACTGATCGACGAGGTCAAGGTCGGCGACCGCGTGATTCCCGCGCTCGTGAAAGAGCATTAGCCGGCCCGGCGAGGAGCGAATCCAATGGCGAACACAAAACTGATGGGGCTGTTCCAAGAGCCGGAGCAGGTCGCCGCCGCGATGACCCAACTCAAGGACGACGGCTTCCCGACCGAAGACCTCGACGTCTACTCCGGCAGCCCCTTCCCCGAAGGGTCGTTCGGCGAGCACGAGCCCGAGACGCGCCTCTTTATGTTCCCCCTCGTCGGCGCGCTCGTCGGCTTCGCCATCGGCCTCCTCTGGACCGCCGGCACGCAGATCTCCTACCCCCTCGTCACCGGCGGCAAGCCCCTCCTCAGCATCCCCCCCATGACCGTCATTATGTACGAGAACACGATGCTCGGCGCCATCATCTTCACCGTGCTCGGCGTGCTCTTCGAGTCTCGCCTCCCCCGCCGCAAACTCGGCCTCTACGACGAGCGCATCACCGAAGGGCACATCGGCGTCATCGTCGCCTGCCCGGAAGAGCGCGCGAGCCGCGCCGAATCGCTCCTTATGGGCGCGGGCGCCGAAGAGATCAAGAGGGAAGAAGGCTAGCGAGCAATGCGCCTCATCCGCCGCGACAACGCGCCCCTCCTGGCCGCCGCCGCGCTGCTGGCCGCGCTCGCCGCCGCCTGCTCCCCGGGCGACCCCTTCCGCTCGACCGGCGCCTACCCCATCGACGTCTTTCAGGAGATGCACTACAACCAAACGCACAAGGCGCAGGAGCCCCCCCGTTTCCTCCCCCCCGCGGACTCCTACCCCATCGCGGGCGGCTTCATCCCCGTGAGCGAAATCGAAAACATCGCCGAAATGCCCAACCCCCTCGCGGACGACCCCTCCGCGATGCGGCGCGGCGCGCTCCTCTTCAAGCAGAACTGCGCCGCCTGCCACGGCGACCTCGGCGACGGCGACGGCTACGTCGGCGGCGTCCTCGCCGACTACAACGTCAACCGCCCGCCCGCGTTCGGCGCCGCCGACGGCGTCTCCGTCATCCGCGACACGGGAACGACCGAGATCTCCGCCGGCGAGGCGTACCGCCGCGTCTCCGCCGGATTCGGATTTATGCCCGCGTTCGAAGGGTTGCTCTCCGAAGCCGACCGCTGGGCGCTCGTCGCGCTGCTCGACGCCGCCGTCGCCGAGCGGCAAGCGGAGTTGCAGGCCGTCAACGGCGTCCCCGAAGAGCAGCGCGCCCTCGAACTCCTGCGGCTGCGGGGCCAACTCTAGCCGGGACGGAGAGAGAGCCGACGTGCGGCGCGCCGCCCGAAGAGCCGCGCTGAGCCGCGGATTCCCCCGCGCCCTCTCCCCCGCCGCCCCGCTCCTCGCGCTCGCCGCCATAGCCGCCGCCCTCTCCCCCGCCCCCGCCGTCGCGCAAGTCTCCGAAGAGTTGCCGCCCGAACTCCAAGAGCGCGCCCGCGCCATCTACGCCGGCGTGATGTGCCCCCAATGCGCCGGACAGACGCTCGACCAATCGTCCGCCCCCATCGCCGACGCAATGCGGAGCGTCGTGCGGACGCAACTGCTCGCGGGCGCGACCGACGACGCCATCATCGCCTCGCTCGTCGAATCCTACGGCGAAAGCGTGCTCGCGGCGCCTCCCGCCAGAGGCTTCTCGCTGATCGTCTGGCTCGTTCCCCCGTTCGCGCTGCTGCTTGGCGGCGCCGCGCTCGCGCTCGCGCTCCGCAATATGCGGGCGCGCCCCGCCGATGCTCCGCCCTACCCGTCCGGACCGCCCGACGCCGACCAGGAGTTGCCGTTCGATTTGGTCGACCGCGAGTTGGGCGCCGGCGCTCCCGGCGCGCCGCGAGGAAAGGACTAAGCGCGGTGGCGAGCCTAGGCTCCGCGTCCATCCTCATCGCGCTGATCCTCGCGGCCTACAGCGCGACCGCGTCGTTCGCCGGAGGGAAACGCGGCGCGTCCGCCTCTATCGTCAGCGCGCAGCGGGCGAACTACCTGACGACGCTCGCGCTCGCCGTCTCCGTCGCCGCGCTCGTCGCCGCCTTCCTGCAAAACGACTTCAGTGTCCGCTACGTCGCGGAGAACAGCAACCTCGCGATGCCCCGCGTCTACACCTGGGTCGCTTTCTACGCCGGCAACGAAGGATCTCTGCTCTACGTCGCGTTCGCGCTCAGCGGCATGGCCTCGCTCGCGATGGCCGTCTCCTCCCGGGGACTGGGCGCGCTCCGCCCTTACGCGAACGGAACGCTGATGCTCATCCTCCTCTTCTTCCTCGTCGTGCTCTTCTTCCTCGCCAACCCCTTCGCAACGCTGGAGCGCCCGCCCGCCGACGGAGAAGGCATCAATCCCTTGCTCACGCACCCGGGAATGTTCGCGCACCCCCCGCTCATAATGATCGGCCTCGTCGCCGTCGCGGTGCCCTTCTCGCTCGCCGTCGCCGCCCTCTTGCGCGGACGCGTGGACGACGACTGGGTCGACGCCGGGCGCGTCTGGGGGCTCGTCGCCTGGGCGCTGCTCGCCGTCGGCCTCCTCATAGGCTCCTGGTGGGCGTACACGATCCTCGGCTGGGGCGGCTACTGGGCGTGGGACCCGGTCGAGAACGCCGCGTTTATGCCCTGGCTCGCGCTCACCGCCTTCGTCCACTCCATAATGGTGCAGAAGCGCCGCGGCATGTTCCGTATGTGGAACGTCGCCCTCATCAACATTAGTTTCACGCTCGCCGCGTTCGGCGTCTTCATCAACCGCGGCGGCCCCGTGCCCTCCGTCCATTCGTTCGGAGCGTCCACGCTCGGCTGGGTCTTCCTCGCGTTCCTCGGCGTCGCCGCGGTCGCGTCGTTCGGCCTCTTCTTCTACCGCATGGCCGTCCTCCGGAGCGCGTCCCCGCTGGAGTCCGCCCTCTCCCGCGAGGCCGCGTTCCTCGTCAACAACCTCCTGCTGCTGGGCGTCGCGTTCGTAACGCTGTGGGGCGTCGTGTTCCCCCTCATTTCGGAACTGGCGACCGGGCGCTCGATCACCGTCGGCGAGCCGTTCTTCAACCGCGTGAACGGCCCCCTCATGATCGCCCTCGTCTTTCTCATGGGCGTCGGCCCCCTGCTGCCCTGGCGCTCCGCGACGAAAGCCAGCGTCCGCCGGGCAATCGCCGCGCCAGGAACCGCCGCCCTCGCGCTGACCGCAATCGCCGCCATCGCCTTGCGGATAACCGAGCCCGTCGCCCTCATCGCGTCCGCCGTCAGCGCGTTCGCCGGCGCCAGCGTGCTGCAAGAGTGGATTCGCGGAACGCTCGCCCGCAGCCGCGCGACCGGCGCCGCCTTGCCCATCGCCTTCGCCCAACTGGTCGCCTCCAACCGCCCGCGCTACGGAGGCTACGTCGTCCACCTCGCCGTGATTATGCTCGCGTTCGGCGTCATCGGATCCTCCTTCTACAACGAGGAGCGCGACGTCTTCCTCACGGTCGGCGAGCGGACGCAAATCGGCGCTTACTCCGTCGAGTTCGCCGGAATGCGCTCCGAAACGTTTCCCGACCGCACCGAGCGCGTGGCGGACCTCCGCGTGACGCGCGGCGGCGCCGACCTCGGCGCTCTCTCCGCCTGGCAAGGCGTCTACCCCGCGTTCTCCATCCTCTCGACCCGCGCCGGCATCCGCTCCACGCCTCGCGAAGACCTGTACGTCATCTTCAGCGAACTGCAGCCCGACGGCGAAACGGCGGCATTCCGCATCCTCGTGAACCCCCTCGTCTGGTGGATGTGGGCGGCCGGCCCGTTCGTCATCCTCGGATCGCTCATCGCGCTGTGGCCCGCCCGCCGCCGCGCCGCCGCCTACGCCCCTTCGCCGCTTCCGGGCGCCGCGCCCACCGGCGCCGCCTAGCGCGAATGACCATCCTCGTCCTCACGCTCCTCGTTCTCGCATCCGTCGCCGTCCTCGCCTACCCGTTCTGGGCCGAGCGGCGCGGAATCGCCCGCTTCGACGACCCCGCCCGCGACCTAGAGGAAGGCGTCCGCAGAGCGCGCGACCGCGTGTACGAGGAGATGCGCGCCCTCCAGCAAGAGCGCTTTCTGAGCGGCGACGGCGACGAGGAATACCGCGCGCGGTTGCAGGCCGCCCGCGTCCGAGCGGCGGAACTCATCCGCGAACAGCGCCGCGCCCGCGAAACCGCCGACGCCATCGAACGCGGCGTGGACGCCGAACTGCGCGCCGCCGCAGACGTCCCCCCGAACGACGAAGAGGACGCGGCGTGAGGCTCGCCGCCGCCCTCGCCCTGCTGGCCGCGCTGCTCCTCGCGCCCGCCCACGCCCTCGCCCAGTCCGCCGGCGCAGTCGAGATCCGGGGCCGCGTCGAGCACGGCGCCGGCGCCGCGTCCTTCGATCCAACCGAGGCGCGGGTGACGCTCAACGTGCTCGACGGCGTGACCGCCGTATCCCAAGAAACCGCGTCGCCCGACGCGACGGGCTCCTTCGCGTTCCGCGCCGTCCCCGCCGAAGGCCGGACGTTCTTCTTCTCCGTCGAGTATCAGGGCGCCGCCTACTCCGCCGTCCGCGGCGCGGACGAACTCGCCGAGCCCGTCGTGGTGACCGTGTTCGACTCCACCCACGACACGTCCGTCCTCGCCGTCCAGAGCCACACCGTCGTCGTGACCGGCGCCGTGCGGGACGAAGGATTCGTCGAGATATTGGAGCGCGCCATTATCCGCAACGACAGCGGCCTCACCCTCGCGCCCGACCCCGACGCCGAAGGCCCCGCGATGCTCAGTTTCCTGCGGTTCGCCCTCCCCCCCGGCGCCTACAACCTCGACGTCCGCTCCAACCTGACCGGCGGGCAAGTGCTCGAGGTGGACAGAGGCTTCGCGCTCACCTCTCCCGTTCCGCCCACCGCCGGCGGAGAGCCGCACCGATTCGAGTTCGTCTACCGCCTCGACTACGACGAGCCCTCCCTCGACCTCTCCCGCGTGATGCGGTTCGGGGCCGAGTCGCTGCGGTTCGTCGCGCCGGTCGACGTCGCCGCGCCCGCGTCACCGCGCCTAGCCGACCTCGGCGCGACCGACTTCAACGGACGCCTCCTGCGCCTCCTGGAGGGGCAAGACGTCGCGCCCGGCGAGGTCGTGGGGATGACCGTCTCCGGTCTCCCGCGTCCGTCCGCGCTCGACGCGCTGCGCGAATCCGCCGGCGAGTGGTATGTCCGCTACGCCGCGCCCGCCGCCGTCGCCGTCGCCGCGCTCGCCCTCTTGCCGCTCGCGTTCCGCCGCCGGAGCGCGCCCGCCGCGTCCCGCGGGCAATTGCTCGCGCAAGCCCGCGCCCTCCGCGCCGCCTACGACGGCGGAGTGATCAGCCGCGCCGCCTACGAGACCCGGACGCGAACCCTCCGCGACGCCCTCGTCCGCCTAGAAGTCCGCAAACGCCTCGCCTCCGCCTCCGCTGACAGCGGCGACGGCGGCGACAGCGGCTCGTGAGCGCTGCAGGCGAAAGCGCGCTGCGCTCTCCTCACTCCCAACGGAGAACACCCTTGCGCAACCGCGTCAAGCAGCCCGCGCCGTGCTACACTTTCGCGCAGCCCCAACAATCACGGGAGGAACCATGACCGAGCAGCCCGAATTCGTGCCCCTTTGCGGCGTGGACGACGTCAAGCCCGGCGAGGCGCGCCACTATAGGCCGACGCAAGGCGCGCTGCGCCTCAAGCCCGTCGCCGTCTGGAACGACAACGGCGCGTATCACATCACCAACTACGTCTGCCCCCACAGCGGCGGCCCCCTCAGCGAGGGCAAGATCGAGAACGGCGTGCTGGAGTGCCCGTGGCACCAGTGGCAATTCGACGCCGCGACGGGCAAGTCCGCCCGCGGCGACGGCCACGTGATCAACGTCTACGAGTGCAAGGTCGAAGACGGCCAGATCCTCATCGGGGGCGTCAAGGCGTAAATCCGAATGGCCGCCGTAACCATCTCGCGCCGCTTCGACTTCTCCGCCTCGCACCGCTACTACCGCGACGATTGGAGCGAGGAGGAGAACCGCCGCGTGTTCGGCCTCTGCGCCCTCCCCAACGGGCACGGCCACAACTACGCCCTCGAGGTCGCCGTCACCGGCGAGCCCGACCCCGTCACGGGGATGGTCGTCAATCTCGTCGACCTCAAGGCCGCCGTCGAGGGCGTCCTGACCGGATTCGATCACAAGAACCTGAACTTGGACACGCCCTGGTTCGCCGACCGGCAGCCGACGACCGAGAACCTGGCCGCCGTGCTGTGGCGGCTGATCGGCGAGGCGCTTCCCTGCGCGTCGCTCGCCCGCCTCCGCCTCTACGAGGCCGACGACCTCTACGTCGAGTGCTTCGGAGACGCGGCGTGAGCGCGCCCGTCATCCGCCTCTGCCGCCGGTACTCCTTCGCCGCGTCGCACCGCCTCTACGCCGACGCGCTCTCCCCGGAGGAGAACGAGGCCGTTTTCGGCAAGTGCGCCAACCCCAACGGGCACGGCCATAACTACGGCCTCACGGTCGTCGTCTCCGGCCCCGTGAGCGAGGAGACCGGCTTCGTTGCACCGCTCGCCGATCTGGACGAGGCCGCGCGCCGCAACGTGCTCGACGTCTACGACCACCGCTATCTCAACCTGGACGTCGAGGACTACGCGAATCTCGTTCCCACCGGAGAGAACATCGCGCTGATGATCTGGGAGCGCCTGCGCGGGCCGCTCGGCGGCCTCTTGGAGCGCGTCATTCTGGACGAAACGCGCAACAACCGATTCGAGCATCCCGCGCACGGAGGCTTGCGATGACGGACGCCGCAAGCGTTTTCGCGGGCAAGGGCGCCGTCGTCACGGGCGCGTCCAGCGGCATCGGCAAGGCCGTCGCGGAGCGGCTCGTCGCCGCGGGCGCGCGCGTCGCCCTCGTCGGGCGGAGCGAGGAGCGCCTCCGCGAGGCCGCCGCCGGATGGCCCGCCGACGCCTGGCTCGCGCTGCCCTGCGACGTCCGCGACGCGGAGAGCGTCCGGGCGATGGCCGAGCGCGCCGAGCGCGAACTGGGCGGCGTGGACGCGCTCGTCAACTCCGCCGGCGTGTTCAAGGCCGCCCCGCTCACGGAACTCGACGACGCGACGTGGCGCGAATTGTGGGAGACGAACGTCAACGGAACGCTCTACCCCACGCGCGCGCTGCTGCCCGGCATGCTCGGTCGCGGCGGCGGCTGGATCGTAATGGTCTCCTCCGTCGCCGCCCGCCGCGCCTACGCCGGAATGACGGGCTACGGCGCGACGAAGCACGCCGTAACCGGCCTTGCCCGCGCGCTCTCGACCGAGGTACGGCGGCAGGGCGTCCGCGTCGTCAACGCCTTCGTCGGCCCCGTGGACACGCCGATCTGGGCCGATATGCCCACGCCGCTTCCCAAAGAGGAGATGCTGACCGCCGCAGAGGTCGCGGACGCCATCATCGCCGCGATGAGCCTCTCCGACAAGCAGGTCATCGAGGACCTTGTCCTGCTGCCGCAGGGGGGCCTCTACTTCTAGTCGGGGGGAGAGGGGCGCGGCGCAGCCCTCGCCAGAGCGCCGCCAAGCGGAACTACTCCAAACCGCCTTGTCCGCCCCTTGCCGTCATTCCTGCATAGGCGGGAATCTCGCCCCCGTCAGCGCGCCAGCGCCCACATCCCCCTCTCCCTATAAGGGGAGAGGACGCCGCGAACGCGGCGGGAGAGGGTACTGCGGTCGGGGGCGCAACGCGCCCTCCATGACCGTCATTCCCGCGAAAGCGGGAACCTACCCCCTCCCCGCCATGCCCGCGTAGGCGGGAATCCGGCGGCGCGGCGCCACGCGTAGGTCAGAACTCCTCGTCAAAGGCGACGGAGCCGCCGACGGCGACCTGGTAGGAGGAGACGCGCCGCTCGAAGAAGTTGGAGAGTTCCTGCACGTCCTGCAGTTCCATAAAGGAGAGCGGGTTGCGCGAGCCGTAGAAGACGGGCATCCCCAGGTCGACGAGGCGCCGGTCGGCGACGTACTCCAGATACTGGCGCACCTCGTCGACGGCGAGGCCGGCGACGCCCCCTTGCAGCAGGTCCTCGGCGAACTGCGTTTCGCAGTCCACCGCCTCCTGGATCATCTGCAGAACGTCCGACTCCATGCGGGCGTCGAAGAGGGCGGGGTACTCCTCGCGGGCGGTTCGGACGACCTCGAGGGCGAACGTCATATGGGCGGACTCGTCGCGGAAGACCCAGTTCGTGCCGGAGGCGAGGCCGTTCAGCAGGCCCTTGGAGCGCATAAAGTAGACGTAGGCGAACGCGGCGTAGAAGAAGAGCCCCTCGATGCAGGCGGCGAAGCAGATCAGGTTCAGCAGGAAGGCGCGCTTCTTCTCCTCCGTGTCCAGCGCGTCGAGCCCGTGGATCGAGTCTATCCACTTGAAGCCGAAGTCCGCCTTCTTCTTGATGGAGGGGACGGTCTCTATGGCGCGGAACATCTCGCGCCGCTCCTCGTGGTCGGGGACGTAGGTGTCGAGGAGCGTGAGGTAGAACTGGACGTGGACGGCCTCCTCGAAGAGTTGGCGGGAGAGGTAGAGGCGCGCCTCTGGGGTGTTGACGTGCTTATAGAGGTTCAGCACGAGGTTGTTGGCGACGATGGAGTCGCCGGTGGCGAAGAAGGCGACGAGGCGGCGGATGAGGTGGCGCTCCGGCTCGCTCAACTTGGCGTCGAGGTCTTTGATGTCGTCCGAGAAGTCCACCTCCTCGACCGTCCACGTGTTGCGGATCCCGTTCTTGTACATCTCGTAGAAGTCCGGGTAGCGCATCGGGCGGAGCGTGAGGTTCAGTCCGGGTTCGAGGATCATCGCGCGGCGTCTCCTCCTGTTTCGTCGACGTCGGGCGTAGGTTACGCGGGCGGCTTGCGCCGCGCAAGGGGCGGCTGTCCCCGCCGCGCGAGGGGGGGGCGCATCGCCTCTCTCGAATTCGTATGTATCCCGTTTGCGGTACAATGGAGTAAGCCTTTCGGAAGGAGGAGGCATGGCCAAGACGGAGATGATACGGGCGCGGGTGGAGCCGGGGTTGAAGCGCGAGGCGGAGGAGACGTTCTCGGCGCTTGGCTTGTCGGCGACGGAGGCGATTACGCTGTTCTACCGGCAGGTCGCGCTGCATCGCGGGCTGCCGTTCGCCGTCCGCGTTCCCAACGCCGCGACGGCCGAAGCGATCCGGCAGGCCCGCGCCGGAGAGGGCGTCACGGAGTACGCGAGCCTCGACGCGCTCGCCGCCGCCCCTCCGTAGGCGGGCGTAGGTTCCGCAGGCGGCTAGCGGCGCGCAAGGGGCGGATGGCGTGTTTGAGGAGAGGGGGATGGATTACAGCGCCGTTGCGGTCAACGCGGGGCGGACCCTCTCGAACTGTTGGAGCAAACGCTGGGCTACGGCGATATGCTCGTAGTAGCGCCTGCGCTCGGCCGGGCTCGCGCCCCGCAGCCAGCTGATCTTGACCGCGCCGCGCCGCAGCCGTCGCGCAATCTCCGCCGCGTCGAGGCTCCCCTCCGCGACGTCCACCGCGAACGCCACCGCCTCTGCTCGCGGCATCCAGAAGAAGTAGCCATTGGCGAGCAGGAAGACGAAAGCGCACGTCAGGCCGAGCCGCTTGTTGCCGTCGACGAGCGGGTGATTCTTGATGACGGAGCGGAACAGGACGGCGGTCTTGTCGAACACCGTCCGCGACAAGTAGACGCCGCCCCAAGTCTGGCGAGGCGCGGTCAGCGCTGACTCCAACTGGCCTTTGCCCTGCTCTCCGCCGAGGTAGGCGAAGTCCGGCATAGGGTCGGGGTAGTCCGGGTAGAACTCCGGCGCGAGGTGGAAGATAACGTCTTCGACGTCGGCGGTCGTGAGGAAGACGTATCGCCGCTTAGCGATGGGCGAGGTCCCGCAGCGCGTCGCCGTGCACCAAGATGGCGATGCGCGTGGCCAGCCTGATCGCTTCGCGCCGCTTCTTGGGGTCGTCCATAGGCCGCCGAGCCTTCCGGGCGCGGGCGTTCGCGGTCGCGCGCCCGGTCGCGGCGTTCGCGGTCGGGCGTTTGCGGTTGGTCGCTGCTGCGGTGGTCATAGCGTTCACTCCATCCGTAGCGCCAATTCTAGCGCATGCGGCGGCGCATTGCAATAGCCGCGTAAGGGGGTGGATGTCCCCGCTGCGCGGGCAGCACGAGGGGAAGGGAAAGAGGGGCTGCCCAATCGGCAGCCCCCTGTCCCTGCCACGCCGAGCCACGCCATGCCGAGCCATACCAAGCCAAACCATGCCGTGCCGCGCCCTACCCCGCCCAGCCACACCAGGCCGTGCCATGCCCTGCCGGGCCATGCTGCGCTCTGAAACTTTCCCGCCTTCCTCACAACGCACGGGAAGAAGGGGCTGCCCGAATGGGCAGCCCCTGTCCCTGCCTTGCCATACCCAGCCACGCCCCGCCTCACCATACCGCGCCCCGCCGCGCCACGCCGCACCATGCCATGCCCGGCCCCGCCACGACCTGTATCGTTGCCTGCCTAACCATGCGCCTCTTCGCGCCCACGTCAAGAGTTCCCTGCCTCGCCTAGCCGCGCCACGCCTTACCCCGCCTCACCGTTCCCCGCCTAGCCTCGCCAAGCCACGAAATGTGGCCTGTATGGTCGTTGCAATAGTCAACTTTGCCTCGCCACGCCAAGCCCTGCCGTACCTTACCCAGCCCCGCCGGGCCATACCATGCCAGGCCACGCCATACCGCGCGCTGCCTAGCCGAGCCCCGCCATGAGGATATCCTCGCCTCGCCTTGCCATGCCAGGCTCTGCCATGCCATACCGGGCCGTGCCGTGCCGTGCCGCGCCGTGCCATGCCGGGCCCTGAACTAACCGAGAGGCTGCACCTCGGCCTCGAACCTTCCGTAGACGCCGGATTTCTCCGGCCTCCAGTCGCCGAGGCCGATTCGTCGCCCAGCGATGTCCAGCCACGCCTCCAACTGATCCTTGTCGACGAGTTCGTCGTCGCAGTCGAGCGTGAACGCGCACGACCACTCGTCGAACTTGGCGCGCGTTCGCAGCACACGGTTGCGCTGGACGACGACGCCGACGGTGAACTGGGCGCGCTTGCCCAACTCCTCGACCGTCGAGCCGAGCGCTTCGCGGTCGTAGTCGAACGATTGGACGCCCTCGACCACCAAGCCCTCGCGGACTTGCGGGCCCTGCTTCAACTTTCGCGCTCCGGTTTCGATGCAGGCTCGGATCGCGCCTTCCGGGATCGTAGCCGCTCCGCGCGCGTCGAGCCAAAGCGAGGTTTGGCACTCGAGTTCCTTGAGGCGCTCGTCGTCGGTTGCGGTTCGGTTGGAGCCCTTCTTGCGGGCGATTTCCGCCTTTTCGACGTTGGCAGGGGAGCGGGTGTCGAGTCCGGCCGCTCCGTTGTGAGTGATGAGGGGGTTAAGCCCCCTGATGGTGACTTGGTATCGCATTGCCGTAGGGCCTCCTCCAACGCTTGGGGTATCTGGTGGGGCTTGCCGCCTCTGTCGCGGTAGTGGCGGCGCACCGTGGTGGCTATTTCGTGGCAGTGACGGCACAAGGCCGTCAGGTCGTCCGGGCCGACCTTGCTGTCGGGCGGGTAGTTAGGAAACGCCCAGTGGTGAGCCTCTTGCGAAGGGCAGAGCCCGCAGAACTGGCAGGTAGGGTTCCGCAGGAGCGCGGCCTCACGCGCCCGCCGGTAGCCCTCGCCGTAGACGTCTTCCAAGCGTTCCTCCGTCGTCTGCCCGAACGCATCGGGGACAGGCTACGCGGACGGCGCGCGCCGCGTCAAGGGGCGTATGGCGGGGATGGGGGAGGGGATGGCGCCTGGGGGGTAGGGGTAGGTTCCCGCTTTCGCGGGGAGGGCGGGGCGCCTCCAGTAGTTCCCGCTTTCGCGGGAATGACGTGGCGCCTGGGGGATAGGGGAGACGGGGCGCGTTGCGCCCCCGTCCAATGGGGCGAGATTCCCGCCTACGCGGAAATGACGAATCCCCCTCTCCCTAGAAGGGGAGAGGACGCCGCGAACGCGGCGGGAGAGGGTACTGCGGTCGGGGGCCTGGGGTAGGTTCCCGCTTTCGCGGGAATGACGGGGCCCTGGGGGATAGGGGAGACGGGGCTGCGCCCCGTCTGTGGCGCTGTCGCGCCGAATGGATTCCTGCCTACGCAGGAATAACGGCAGGAAGGGCGAGCGAGATTCCCGCCTACGCGGGAATGACGGTCATAGGGGGCGGGATTTCCGCGTAGGCGGGAAGGATGGCATGAGGCTTGACTACCTCGAAGGCCGCCGCTGCTTCTCCGCAGCGATCCTGGCTTCCCAGTCGGCCGGGCGCTTGGAGAGCCCATGCGTTTGCCAGTAGGCGTCGTTGTTCGGATTCAATTGGACGGAGCGGTTGTCGCGGTCGCGCTTGGCGTCGGTGTCGAGACCTAGCGCCTCATGGAGCGGGTGGCTGAACGGCATCATCGTCGACCTCCTTGGTCTACTTCTTCACGGTAAGCCTGGCCTTCCAGTCGGGGGGGCGCTTGGGGAACCCGCGCGCTCGCCAGAAGGCGTCGTTGTTCGGGTTCAGTTGGTTCTTGCGGGAGTCGTCCGCATCCACCGTCCGTATCCCGGCTGCGGCCGCAGCCTGGACTCTGAGCAGTTGCTTTCGCAAGACCTCGGGGTTTGCCCCCTTCTTCTGCGTCTCTTTGCGGAGTTCCTTGACCGCCGCGTTAATCTGGTCGATCACGGACTGTATGGGCCTGGGCTCTCTTGGCATATACGCCTCCTTGCAGTTAAGAAAATATATTACCTCCGACTGATGTGTCAATACTTTCTCATATGATTGGATTCCGCTTTCGCGGGAATGACGTGGCGCCTGGGGACTAGGGGAGACGGGGCTACGCCCCGTCTATGGCGCTTGCGCGCCGACTGGATTCCCGCCTACGCGGGAATGACGGACATGGGGGCCAATGCCTATGCTGAGGCGGCGACGGGCGTTCGCAAGCGGGCGATGGCCTGCTCGAGGACGTCGCGCAATTCGTCGGCGACGGCGGGGTGGGGGTCTTGCGCGAGGGACTTGGCAGCGATTCTTTCGGCTTCGCGCGGGAGGTCGCCGTTCAGGGCTAGCCAAGCGGCGCTGCGATGGAGGACGGAGAACCACGGCTCAAGGCGTTCGCGCTCTTCGAGCGCCGCTATGCCCTCGTTTTCAAGGGCGAACGCTTCCCGATAGAGGCGGCGGACCTCCTCTTCGTCGCCGCGCCGCCTCGCGGACATCGCAAAGTCCACGCATTCCATAGCCTTGTCGTGGAGATCGCTTGCGATGCTCATTACTTCACCTCGTGGAACCGAGCGGAGGGAGCGCTGAATTCAACGACTACGACATACACGGGGAACCCAGCGTCGGCGCTGCGCGCGGTTTGCGCTATCTTCTGACTGACCCTCGCGCTGGTTCTTCCCCTGTCTCCGTGGAGGAGCCCCGATGCTTCCAAGCGCGCTTGGACTGATCCCGGCGCGTCCCCAAGCCAGTAGTCAATGCCTGTCTCGATGCCCGCGCGTTCGATGACGGCGTGTCCGGTTTCTTGCGCCGCGAGCAGGATGGCGATGCCCGCCGCGCCCAATTCCGTGGCCTCTTGGAGGTCGGCGTGCGTCAGGCGCAGTTGCTCGGTTGCGGGCAGCCATCGCAGTTCGTGGCTGTCGACGCTCGCGTCGCCCTCAACCCGAAGGCGAACGCCAACGGAGTGCCCTTGCTCCTCTAAGCACACGCTCCCGGCGTCCGCCAAGTCTTGCCCTTTCGTCGAGGACAGGCCGGGGCCGAAGTTACGGCTTAGGTCATTCAGGTCAAGCAATTGCGGTCATCTCCAGCCCGCGAGTCCAGGCGACGGAGGGAACGATAGCGCAACGGGGGAGGGAAGTCAAAGGGGGCGCGATTCCCGCCTACGCGGGCATGACGAATCCCCCCTCTCCCTATAAGGGGAGAGGACGCCGCGAACGCGGCGGGAGAGGGTACTGCGTACTGCGGTCGGGGGCCTGGGGTAGGTTCTCGCTTTCGCGGGAATGACGCGGCGCCTGGGGGATAGGGAGACGGGGCGCGTTTGCGCCCCGTCCAATGGGGCGAGATTCCCGCCTACGCGGGAATGACGGTTATGGGGCGCGGGCCAGGGTGGAGCGCTACTCGCAGGCTTCGCAGGTTTCCGGGTTTTCGAGGGAGCAGGCGACGGCGTCCGCGTCGGGCTGCTCCTCTTCGGCGGCGGCGGTGGTTTGGCGTATGCGCGTCGCAGGGCGGGAGCGGAGGTAGTAGGTCGTCTTGAGGCCGGACTTCCAGGCGTGGAGGTACATCGAGGAGAGTTTGCCGATGGTGGGGTCGGTCATAAAGAGGTTGAGCGACTGGCTCTGGTCGACGTAGGGGCCGCGCGCGGCGGCCATGTCTATGAGCGCCTTCTGCGGGAGTTCCCACGCGGTGCGGTAGAGCGCCTTGACGTCCTGCGGAATCTGCGGGACGCCCTGCACGGAGCCTTCCTCGATCTTGATCTTGTTGCGGATCTCCTCCGTCCAAAGGCCGCGCGCCTTGAGGTCGCGGACGAGGTAGTGGTTGATCTGCAGGAATTCGCCGGAGAGCGTCTCGCGCTTGAAGAGGTTGGAGACCTGGGGCTCGATGCACTCGTAGGCGCCGCAGATGGAGGCGATGGTGGCCGTGGGCGCGATGGCGATGAGGAGCGAGTTGCGGAGGCCATGCGCCTTGACGCGCTCCTTGAGGTCGCCCCATTCCTTCTTGGTGGGCGTCACGCCCCAGAGGTCGAACTGGAGGTCGCCGTCGGCGGCGCGGGTGTCGGGGAATGCGGGATGCGGGCCGCGCGCTTCGGCGAGTTCGTTGGAGGTCGCGAGGGCGCCGAAGTAGATCTCCTCCTGAATGCGCTCCGCGAGGGCGGCGGCCTCCGGGCTGTCGAACGGGAGGCGCATCTTGAAGAAGACGTCCTGCAGCCCCATAACGCCGAGTCCGACGGGGCGCCACTTGGCGTTGGAGCGCGCCGCCGCCTCGGTGGGGTAGTAGTTGATGTCCACGACGCGGTCGAGGTAGCGGACGGCGATGCGGACGGCGGCGCCGAGCCGGTCGAAGTCGAACGCGCCGGCGTCGGTCACGAAGTGGCCGAGGTTGATGGAGCCGAGGTTGCAGACGGCGGTCTCCTCGTTGTTGGTGACTTCGAGGATTTCGGTGCAGAGGTTGGAGAGGTGAATGACGTTGCCGGGGCGGAGCGTCTGGTTGGCCTTGCGGTTGGAGGCGTCTTTGAACGTCATCCAGCCGTTGCCGGTTTGGGCAAGCGTCCGCATCATCCGGCCGTAGAGTTCGCGGGCGGAGACCTGCCGCTCGTACTGGCCGTCGGCTTCGGCTTGCGCGTAGACGCGCTCGAACTCCTCGCCGTAGGAGTCCACGAGTTCGGGGACGCGCTTGGGGTCGAAGAGCGACCAGACGCCGTCCTCTTCGACGCGGCGCATAAAGAGGTCGGGGACCCAGTTGGCGAGGTTGAGGTTGTGGGCGCGGCGGGCGTCGTCGCCGGTGTTGTCGCGCAGTTCGAGGAAGCCCTCGATGTCGGCGTGCCAGGATTCGATGTAGACGCAGGCGGCGCCCTTGCGCTTGCCGCCCTGATTGACGGCGGCGACGGACGAGTCGAGCGTCTTGAGCCAGGGGACGACGCCGTTGGACACGCCGTTGGTGCCCCTGATCAGCGAGCCCTTCGAGCGGACGCGCGAGAAGGAGACGCCGATGCCGCCGGCGAACTTGGAGAGTTTGGCGATGTCCGTGTAGCGGTTGTAGATCGCCTCGAGGTCGTCCTGCGGGGAGTCGAGCAGGTAGCAGGAGGACATTTGGGAGTGCCGCGTGCCGGAGTTGAAGAGGGTGGGGGAACTCGGCATGTAGTCCAAGTTGGACATCAGCGTGTAGAGGTCGATGGCGTCGGCGGGGCTTTGGGCGAGGCCGCAGGCGATGCGGAGGAAGAAGTACTGGGGCGTTTCGATGGAGCGGCGCGTGTCTGGGCGCCTGAGGAGGTAGCGGTCGTAGAGGGTGCGTATGCCGAAGTACTCGAAGAGGGCGCTGCGGGCGGGCTCGATGGCGTCGTTGAGTTTGCGGGCGTTGGCGGCGACGAACTCGGCGACGGCGTCGTCTATGAGGCCGAGCGCGTGGCCGGTCTTGACCGACTGGGAGAAGGCGTGAACCTCCTGGTTGCCCACTTCCTTGTCGATGTAGACGTCGAGGAGGCGGGCGGCGAGTTTGGAGTACTCCGGCTCTTCGGCGATGAGCGAGGCGGCGGTGCGGATGGAGAGTTCGTCGAGTTCGCGGGTGGTCGCGCCGTCGTAGAGGCCGGAGATGGTGCGCGTGGCGACGCGGAGGGGGTCGACCTCGCCGAGTCCGTCGGCGGAGCGCTCGACGGCGCGGACGATTTTCATCACGTCGGCGGTCTCGAGCCCCCCGTTGCGCTTGCGGACGCGCATCGTGGTGGACGAGGAGTTCTCCCTGGGGGGCGACTGCGCGGGGGCTTCGGCGTCCGCCGCGTCGCGTGCGATCACATAGGTCATTCCGGCCTCCGGCCCGTGGCCTCTGGGGGGCGGGCCTGCGGATTCGCGTCCGTTGGACAGCGGGGGGCAGTATGCCCCTTAGGGCAGTCCGCGTCAACCGGGAAAATCCTGTATTTAGCGCCAATCCGCCCGCCCGACGCTACATATTGTAGCGCTGCGGGGCGGGGGGAGGGGGGGACGGGGGCGTCATTCCCGCGTAGGCGGGAACCTCATAGATGCGCCGCGCCATGGCCGCGAGGCGGGAATAACGCGGCGCATGGGGATTAGAGGAGACGGGGCTACGCCCCGTCTATGGCGCTTGCGCGCCGAATGGATTCCTGCCTACGCAGGAATGACGGTTGAGGGGCGGGAATGACGGCGCTGGGCGATAGGTTCCCGCCTACGCGGGAATGACGGTCTTGGCGGAGGCTTGCGCGACGGCCAGGCGCCGCGCCCTAGTAGCGCCCCGCCGTCGCCTGGGCGCGGACGCGCCATTCGGGGACGTCGTCTACGTAGGCTTCGTCGAGGATCTCGAGGCGCTCGGTGTAGGTGAAGTGCGTCTCAAAAAACCGGAACTCCCCTGCATGCTCTTGGATGAGCACCGCCAGGCGAATTGGAAATCTATCCTCGCGTCCTCAAAGTTCGCCGCTATCTCCTTCTGCATGCTTTCGGCAACGGGCCGGATGTAGTCCAGGAAGGGATCTCCAGCGGGCTCGTGGTCGCCGCCTCTCCACGCGTATATCTCCAAAGAGGCTTTCGACAGGTCGGCCGCATGCAAGGCCGCGCAGCCGCAGGCTTCCTCTGCTGGTCTTAAGCAGCCCAGGCTCGACGATGGTCGCGTCTCCGAGCGTGAATGCGCTGCTCCGCCGCAAATTGGGAGACTGACGGGGCTTGCATGGCGAAGAGCATTAGGGAGAGAATTGATCAAGCCGCCCCTCGCCCCATCTCCGAAATGCGAAACCCGAACGCCAACCTCCCCCCTCACTACAAGCGGCTCGCTCACGGCGCCGCCAGTTACGTCCCGCCTCTCTACGCCGCGCTGCTTCGTTCCGCGGCGTTCGTCAGGCGCGTCAGGGGCGCGCCCGCGCAAGAGCCGGAGACCGCGCCGATGCGGCATGGGGATTCCGCGGCGTACTGCTACAACATCTGGCTGCGCTATCTCGCCTCTGTCGGCGAGGATGGATTCGACGACCGCCCCGAAGCCGTGGTGGAGATAGGCCCCGGAGATTCGCTCGGCGTTGGCCTCGCCGCGCTGATCTCCGGCAGCAGCCGCTTGCACGCCGTCGAACCGCAAGGCCGCCCGTCCGTAGCGGCGAACGCCGCGCTGTTCGACGAACTGGCCGGGATGTTCGCGCGGCGCGAACCAGCGCCCGCTTATAGCGCGGGCGGGCGGGCGCTGGAGCCTTGCGGCTTCCCCCATCACGTTTTAGACGCCGACCGATTGGAGGAAGTCCTGGCGGAGAGCAGACTCAACGCCCTCAGGGATTCCATCGAACGGGCGATTACGCAACGGGGCGGTTCCCCAAGGCGGTCCAACGCAATCTCGTACTACGCCGCGTCGGCGACCGACGCGGCTCTGATGCCGGAAAACAGCGCGGATATGATTTTCTCTCAGCATACGCTGGAGCACATAGAAGACCTCCCGCGCCTCTTTCGCGCGATGGCCTTATGGCTGAAACCGGGCGGGCGTATGGCGCACGTCGTGGATTTCGGCTCGCACGGCGCCGCCCATACGTGGGATGGCCATTGGGCTTACGGCGAACTCCATTGGAAACTGCTGCGCGGCAGACCGGCGGCGTCCCCAACCGCGCGAACGAGAAGTTGGGAATCCCTCAACCGATGCCCGCTAACCGCTTACCTTGACTTGCTGACGCGGCACGGCTTCGAGACGCGGCGCGTGGAGCGGGAAACGGCGGAGCCGGGATTGCCTCGCCGCAAAATGGCCCCAAAGTTCAGAAGCATGCCCGAGTCTGACCGGACAACCAGGGCCGCCTTCGTGCAAGCGCGCCGGCTTGAAAACTGAGAACGACAAGGCAAGGGCGGGCGCCGGCGCCGTTTGACTCCCGTCCGCAGTACCCTCTCCCGCCGCGTTTCGCGGCGTCCTCTCCCCTTGTAGGAGACCTTTGCATAACCTTCCGCAATCGCGCACAATGACCGCAACCCGCAACCGCGAGGAGACTGCTATGCATCTCGAAGCCAGCGACCCCTCCTTCATCGACGCCTTCCTCCCTTTCAACGCAGGCCGCAACGACAGACTCGACCGCATCGACCGCCTCATCGATTGGCCCAAAGTCGCAGCCCTACTCGACGATGTCCACGCCGCGCCCGAAGGACGGCCCGCCTACCGCCCGATCACGATGGTCAAGATCATCGTCCTCCAGCAGTGGTACGACTCCTCCGACGTCGGCATGGAGGAGGCGCTCCAAGACCGGCTGTCGTTCCGCCGCTTCGCGGAGCTCACGCTGACGGACGCGGTTCCCGACCACTCGACGATCAGCCGGTTTCGGAAGAAGATCACGGAGCGGGGGCTGGCGCGGGCGCTGTTCGCGGAAGTGAATCGGCAGTTGGAGGCGAAGGGCATGCTGGTGAAGCGCGGAACGCTGATCGACGCGACGATCATCGAGGCGCAGGCGCGGCGCCCGCATTCGGAGGCTGGAGCGCGGAGCGGAACGGACCCCGACGCCGCGTGGACGAAGAAGGGGAAGAAGTCGCATTTCGGCTACAAGATGCACATAGGGATGGACGCGGGGTCAGGGCTGGTGCGCGGGGTTGAGTTCACGCCTGCGAACGTTGCGGACACGGATGTTGCGGACGCGCTGATCATGGGGGACGAAGAGGCGGTGTACGCGGACAAGGCGTATGAGTCGAAGGAGCGTCGTGAGCGTCTGCGGGCGCAGGGCGTGAAGGATCGGATCATGCATCGGGGGCATAAGCATCAGACGGAGCTGCCGCATTGGCAGCGGCGGCGGAACGGGCTGCTGTCGAAGGTTCGGGCGCCGGTGGAGCAGGTGTTTGGGACGCTGAAGCGCAGCTATGGGTACTGGCGGGTTCGGTACATGGGGCTAATGAGGAACGAGGCGGAGGCGTTGTTCAAGGCGCTGGCGTACAACCTGCGGCGCGCGGACGGGTTGAGAGAGGGTTGCGCTGTGCATGGGTAGGGGCGTATTGCGCCCGTTGGGGGTACGAGGCCCTGCGAAGCCCCTAAATTGGGGGCGAGCAGGGGAGGTGGAGGCCGTTATCGGGGGATTTGGGCGGTTGAATGGCTGATTCCGGGGGCGCGGAACTGCCGATCGCGCTGATGCGAGGGTTATGCAAAGGACTCTATAGGGAGAGGGGGAATTGAGGGTAGGTTCCCGCTTTCGCGGGAATGACGTGGGGGCGTGGGGATCAGGGGAGACGGGGCGCTATGCGCCCCGTCTGTGGCGCTGTGGCGCCGAATGGATTCCGGCCTACGCCGGAATGACGGTATAAGGGGGGGGGAATGACGTGGCACCGGGGGGCGTTGCGCCTCCCGACCGCAGTACCCTCTCCCGCCGCATTCGCGGCGTCCTCTCCCCTTATAGGGAGAGGGGGAATTGAGGGTAGGTTCCCGCTTTCGCGGGAATGACGCGGGGGCGGGGGATCAGGGGAGACGAGGCTTGCGCCCCGTCATGGCGCTGGGCGCCGAATGGATTCCTGCCTACGCAGGAATGACGATAAAGGAAGCAAGGCGCGACGATAATGGAGTGCGGAATGGACAGCAAGCGCAGGCGACACGCCCAAGAGACGGAGCGCCGCGCGCCCCGTCTCCCCATATCTCCAGTCGTCTCGTCATTCCCGCGAAGGCGGAACCTCTTTCGACGCCTGCCCGCGAAGGCGGGAACCTACCCCTTCGCGCCCCATCGCGCCCGTCTACGCGAAAGCGCCCCCTACCCCATTGCGCCGCATGCCCCCCTGCCCTCGCCCCTTTACCCGCGCCCCAACTCGTTGACGCTCACGCGAATGCGCTGATACGATTAACGCCGCGCGCAAGCCCATAATGACGCGCTTGCGCCGCCCGAGGACTATGCGACGATGCGGATGATCGGAGCCAGCGCCGTCTGCGACGCCCTGCTCAAAGAGGGCGTCAACGTTCTGTTCGGCCATCCCGGAGGCGCGATTCTCCCCTTCTACGACGCCCTCTGGCACTACCCGGGCATACGCCACGTCCTGATGCGGCACGAGCAGGCCTCCGCCCATGCCGCCGAAGCCTACTCCCGCCTCACCGGCGGCGTCGGCGTCTGCGTCGCCACCTCCGGCCCAGGCGCCACCAACCTTATGACCGGCCTCGCCGCCGCCAAAATGGACTCCACCCCCCTCCTCGCCATCACCGGCCAGGTCGCCCGCCCGTTCATCGGCACCGAGGCGTTCCAAGAGTGCGACACCTGCGCGATGGCCGCCCCCGTCGTCAAAAAATCCTACCTCGTGATGGACCCCGACGACATCGGCCCCATCCTGCAGGAAGCGTTCCGCGTCGCCCGGCAAGGCCGCCCCGGCCCCGTGCTCATTGACGTTCCCAAAGACGTCCAGGCCGAGCCGCTCGACTTCGAGTACTCCTCGGAGTACGTCCCGGACGGCAGCGTCGGCGGCGCCCGCCCCGCCCCATCCCCGGAAAGCGTCCGCGAGGCCGCCCGCCTGCTGAACGAGGCCGACCGCCCCCTCCTCATCGCGGGGCACGGCGTCCACGTCTCCGGCGCGTGGGACGCCCTCCTCGACCTCGCCGAAAAAGTCAACGCCCCGGTGCTCAACACTCTTCACGGGACGTCCGCCTTCCCGCGCCACCACCGGCTCGCCTACGGCATGATCGGCATGCACGGGATGTACTGGAGCAACGCCGCCACCACCGAGTCCGACCTCATCGTCGGCGTCGGCATGCGCTTCGACGACCGCGTCATCGGACGCCCGGGCACCTTCGGCCCCAACGCCCGCATCATCCATCTGGACATCGAGCCGTCGCAGATCAACAAGAACGTCAAGGCCGACGTCGCGCTCGTCGGCGACGTCAAGGCCGCGCTGGAGGCGCTCCTCCCCCTCGCGGAGCGCGGCGCCCGCTCCCCGTGGCTCGACCGGATGCGCGACTTGGAACTGGAGCACCCCAGCCTCGACGTGCCCGACACCGACGTCCTGACGCCCCAGCACGTCCTGCGCGAACTCAACAAACTCGTCGAGCGCGCCGCCGACCCCGTGGTCGTCACCGGCGTCGGCCAGCACCAAATGTGGGCCGCCCAGTTCCTCTTTATGCCGAACGTCAACTCCTTCGTCTCGTCCGGCGGGCTGGGCGTGATGGGCTTCGAGACGCCCGCGCTCATCGGCGCGCAAGTCGCGCGCCCCAACTCGACCGTCTGGGGCATCTGCGGCGACGGCGGCTTCCAAATGACGCTGCAGGAACTCGCCACCATCTCGCAGGAGCATCTCCCCGTCAAAATCTGCGTGATGAACAACGGCTACCTCGGCATGGTCCGCCAGTGGCAGGAGTTGTTCTACGACCATCACTACAAGTCCGTCTCGATGAGCGGGCCCGACTACGTGCAACTCGCCGCCGCCTACGGCATTCCCGGAGCGCGCGTCGACCACAAGGACGACGTCGGCTTCGCGCTCGCCGCCGCCGCCGGCCATCGCGGCCCCTACCTCCTCGACTTCCGCGTCTCCCCCGAGGAGAACGTCTACCCGATGGTGCCCCCCGGCGCGTCGCTCGCCCAAACCGTCGAGGACCCTCGCGTCGTCCACTACCGCGAGCCCGTCCACGTCATAGAGGGCATCGTCTCCTACCCCTAGCCCGCGCGATTGCCGCCCTACCCGCCCCTCTTACGTCACTCCCGCCCTCATGTACCGTCATTCCTGCGTAGGCAGAAATCCATTCGGCGCGCCAGCGCCACAGACGGGGCGCTAGCCCCGTCTCCTCCAACCCCTGCCCCACGTCATTCCCGCGAAAGCGGGAACCTACCCCTCTCTATCGTCATTCCCGCGCCCCTTTGCCGTCATTCCCGCGTAGGCGGGAATCCCGCCCCCCTACCCCGCCAACCCGCCGGGAACATCCGCGAATCTCCGCGTTGCGCGAATTTGACGAAATCCGCGAATTGGCGCGACCTATGGGCATAATTCCCTTGTTTTCTTGCGCTATCGTACGGTTAGGCGGCGATTATCGCTTTGCGGGGCGCGGGGCGGGGATGAAAACGCCTTATTGACAGACGGGCGGGCGCTCCCTAAAGTCTCCCGCGTTGCAGGCTCTCCTCTCCCCGCGCGCCCCTAGGGAATACACGAGACGGGCCGTTGCACGCGAGCGCGGCGCATCGCCCCGCTCCCGCGCCTCTTTTGCGCTAGGCGGGCTTGCCTATGACCGGAAAAACCGAACTGCGCCTCTTGTCGGACGGCTCCATCCGTCTCGACGGCGGCGTGCTCTTCGGGCAGGTGCCCAAGAGCCAGTGGCAGGACTGGATGTCGGCGGACAGGCGGAACCGCGTTAAACTGAGCCTGAACTGCCTGCTCGTCCGCGTCGGCGAGAGGAACTTCCTCATCGACACGGGCGTCGGCCCCAAGCGCTCCAAGGAGGAGCGGGACCAGTTCGGCCTCTCGACGAGCCAGTTGCTCTCGGAACTGCGCACTCAGGGGCTCAACCCCGGCGACGTGCACGGCGTCGTGCTCACGAGCCTGCATTTCGAGCACACGGGCGGCTGCACCCGCGTCAACCGGCGCGGGGAGTTCGTCCCCACCTTCCCCAACGCGACCTACTACGCCCAGCGCGAGGCCCTCGAGGAGGCCGCCTCCCCCACCGACCGGCACGTCAACGGCTACGTGCCCAACGACTACCTTCCGCTGTACGAAAGCGGCAGGCTGCAACTCGTGGACGGCGAGGAGACGATCGTTCCCGGCTTGCAGGCGCGGCGCGCCAGCGGGCCGTATCAGGGGCATCAGATCGCCGTCATCACGCACGGGGGCGAGCGCGTCGCCTTCTTGGGCGATCTCGTTCCGACGCACTACCACCTGCTTCCCGAATGCATCGCCGCGAGCGACCTCCATCCGGAGGAGACGCTGCAAACCAAGCGCGCCGTGCTGGACGAGGCGGTGCGGGACGGCTGGCTTCTCGTGTTCTCGCACGAGGTCGATCTGCCGTCCGGCTACATCCAGGAGCGCGGCGGCCGCCGCTCGCTGCGGCCGATCTCGCTTTGGTGAGCGCGCCCGCTCATCGCCGTCGGCGCCGCGCCGGGCGGGCGGCGCCCGGAGTCCGCACGCGTTAGCCGACGGCGTTCGTTATGCCCTACACGCCCATCCACGACTACGGGATCATCGGCGATATGAACTCGTGCGCGCTCGTCAGCGGCAAGGGCTCCATTGACTGGGCGTGCTTCCCCCGATTCGACTCTCCCAGCGTGTTCGCCGCGATCTTGGACGAGGCGAAGGGCGGCTACTGCTCGCTCGCGGCGCCCGGCGCGGTCTCCGTGACGCAGCGCTACGCGCCCGACTCCACCGTCTTGGAGACGGCGCACCGGACGGAGGAGGGCGAGGCGATCGTCGCCGACTTTATGACGCATCCGCCGGCCCGCAGCCCCGTCGCGCCGCACGAGATCGTCCGTATCGTCCGGGGCGTCCGCGGCCAGACGCGCATGCGCCTCGAGTTTCAGCCGCGTCTCGACTACGCGCGCGGCGCGACCGCCATCTCGGTCGTCCGCAACGGCGCGCTGGCCGAGATCGCGGAGAGCGCGCCGGTCGCGCTCGTCACCGACTTGCCTCTCGCCATCGAGGGGGCGCCCGACGGCGGGGAGCGGGCGGTCGCGGAGTTCACGGTCGCCGCCGGTGAGCGCGTCGAGGTGGTCGTCGCCTACGGGGTCCGCCGCTTGCCGTCGCTGCGCGCGATGGAGTGCGCGGGGAAGATGGAGCGCGTGATCCGGCGCGACCACGCGTCGGTCGCCAAACTCTCCTACGACGGCTATCTGCGCGACGCCTTCGTGCGCTCCTACCTCACGGTCCGCCTGCTGATCTACGAGCCCACCGGGGCCATCGTCGCCGCGCCGACCACGTCGTTGCCGGAATCGCTCGGCGGCGTCCGCAACTGGGACTACAGATTCTCGTGGCTGCGGGACAGCGCGTGGACGCTCGGGATCCTCTACCGGATCGGCGACCCGCACGAGGGAGAGGCGTACATCGAGTGGGTCGTCGAGCATTGCCTGGGCAGTTTCGAGCATATGCAGATTCTGTTCGGCATCGCGGAGGACAGCGTTCTCGCCGAAACGGAACTGGAGCATATGGAGGGCTACGAGCGGTCGAGCCCCGTGCGGATCGGCAACGACGCGGCGTATCACCGGCAGTTGGACGTGTTCGGCGAGGTCGCGCTGAGCCTCGCGGTGTTCCATCGCTACTCCGGCAACTTGTCTGACAACGGGTGGATTCTGCTGGAGCGCATGGCGGATCTGGCGTCGTGGACGTGGCGCCGCCCGGACCGGGGGATATGGGAGGTGCGCGGGCCGGAGCAGCACTTCGTCTACTCCAAAGTGATGTGCTGGGTTGCGCTCGACCGCGCGGTCAAACTCTCGGAGTCGCACGGCTTCACGGGCAACGTGGAGCACTGGCGGGAGCAGCGCGACGCGATACGCGCCGACGTGCTGGAGCGAGGCTGGTCGGACGCAAAACAGTGCTTCACGCAAGCCTACGATTCGGAGGCGGTGGACGCCAGCGCGCTGCTCATTCCGTTCCTGGGCTTTCTGCCCGCGGACGATCCGCGTCTGCGCTCCACCGTGCGCCGCATTCAGGAGGAACTCGCCGACGGCCCGTTCGTGCGGCGCTACCGGGTGGACGAGACGGACGACGGGTTGGAGGGCGAGGAGGGCGCCTTCTACATTCTGAGTTTCTGGCTGATCGGCTCGCTTCTCGTGATCGGGGAGACGGAGGAGGCGCTCGCGCATTTCGAGAAGGTCTACGAGACGGCGAGTCCGCTGGGGCTGTTCGCCGAAATGCACGACCCTGCGACGGGGCGCGCGCTGGGCAACTTCCCGCAGGCGTTCAGCCACATTGGATTCGTGCACACCGTTCGCAACCTCAACGAACTGATGCGCCGCCACGAGTACGAGGAGGAACTGCAGGCGTGACGCTCGCCCCCGACGCGGCTTGCGCCAGCGCGTTGCGCCCATCGCCGATATGACGGACTCGCTCGAGGCGAGGTTCGCTCCGGTTATGCGCGTGGACGAGGCGCTGACGCGCGGTCTCGTCAGTTTTCAGGACAGCAAGCGGTCGGAGATCTTCGCATAGCCCTGTTCCCGCCTTACGCGCTCTCGACGGCGATGCGCAGCCGCTTGTTGATTCGCCCTTTGCTCTCGTGCCCCACGACCCTGATGCGGCCGACTTCGGACGTCGAGGCGACGTGCGTGCCGCCGTCCGCCTGCGTGTCCAGCCCCGCGATGTCGATTACCCGCACCTCGGCGACGCCCTCCGGCAGGAGATTGATCTTCGTCCTGATGAGGTCGGGGTGCGCGAGCGCCTCCTCGCGGGGCAGGAAGCGGACGCTGATCTCGCGCCCCGCCCGGACTTCCGCGTTGGCGAGTTCCTCGACGCGCTCCGCGAAGTCCGCGCTCATGCGCTCGAGTTCGAAATCCATGCGCGCGGCCAGCGGCGTCATATTCCCGCCGGTGACGTGGGCTCCGAAGTCGCGCCAGACGACGCCGCAGAGGATGTGCAGCGCCGTGTGCGTCCGCATCAAGTTGTAGCGGTTCTCCCAGTCCAACTCTCCGCGAACCTCCGCGCCTTCGGCGGGCGGCGCGCCGTCCAAGTCGTGCAGGATTCGGCCGTCCTTGCGGCGGACGCCGGTCACGCGCAGCGCGGCTCCGCCGACCGGAGTCAGCGTTCCGACGTCGCAAGGCTGGCCTCCGCCTCCGGGGAAGAAGGCACCGCGGTCGAGGACGACGGCGGCGCCGTCGACGGCGGTCACGCGGGCGTCGAACGTTCGGACGTAGGCGTCGTGGTGAAAAATCGGCTCGGTCAACCTGTCGCGCTCCTTTCGCGTAAAGCGCCGCCCTGCCCGACGCGCCGACGGGCGCCTACGCCCCCGCCATCATCAGCCGGGCGACTTTCCGAACGTCGGGCGCCGCGTCCAGTTCCCAGACCGCCGCCAGCAGTTCCTCCGCTTGCGCCTCCGGGACAGCCTCGACGGCGAGCGAGCGGAACTTCGCCTCCAGCGCCGCGTCCGTCATCGGATTCTCCGGCGAGCCGCTCGCGTGCTCCACGTAGCGGCTCAGCGTCGCGCCGTCGTTCAGCGTGATCGAGAGGCGAACCTCGTCCTCGCGCAGCGCGGGGTCCACGACCGCGCTCACCTTCGCCCGCAACGCGGCGATTACCGGGTCGGCGACGCGGGCGTCGGAGAACTGCGCGTCGTGCCCGGCGCCGTCCACGAGCGCGGCGGCGGCGCAGTGCTGGAACGAGAACTTGCCCTCCAATCCGCGCCGCGGCTCGGGCCGGTTCATCAACTCCAGCACGAGCGGGCTGACCTCCGCGTCAATGGACGCCACGTCCTCCGGCGCGATCCGATGCTCGCCGCGCAGCGCGATCGCCGCGTCCTGAATCGGATGCGAGACGACGCCGTTCGCGTAGGGCTTGAGGCCGTTGTTGGCCAGTTCCCAGCGCTCGCCGAATCCGCCCAGCAGCGCTTCCTCGCTGTGGCCGTTCGGCGAGAGCACCTCCCAGAACCCTCTGCGCCCGCCGATGATGTCGTCCGCGCCCGTGAACCCCCGCTCCGCGAGATGCGCCGCCTGCAGGCCGTTCGCCGCCGCCTTCGCCGGGTGCATCGCCTTCGCGTGGCTTCCGAACACCTCGCGCACGCCGCAGGCGAACGTTCCCGCGACGCCGACGGCCATGTTCGTCTCGTCCGGCCCCAACCGCAGAATCCTGCTCGCCGCCGCCGCCGCGCCGAAAACGCCCGCCGTGCCCGTGATGTGCCAGCCCATTTCGTAGTGCCACGGGTGAACGGACATAGCGACGCGGCAGGCCGCCTCCGCGCCGAGCGCGAACGCCGCGAGCGTCTCCTTGCCGGACGCGCCCCGCTCCTGCGCGGCGGCCAGCGCGGCGGGCCACACGGGCGCCGTCGGATGCAGCACGGTCGGAAAGTGCGTGTCGTCATAGTCCTGCAGATGCGCGAGGAAGCCGTTGACCATCGCCGCGTTGAACGGGCTCGTCATCAGCGGAGAGCCCATCATCGCCGACTTGGGCGCGGCTCCCTCCTCCCGCGTCCAGTCGAACAGCGAGCGGGCGGCGGGGTCGAGCGACGCGGACAGCCCGACGGCGAGCATATTGACGAGCGTCCGCTTCGCCTCGTGGATCGTCCACGCGGGAAGGTCGTTCGTGCCGGCGCGGGCGACCGCGCTTGCGAGCGTGTGCGTTGCGGACATTTCGTCGTGCCTCCTTGCGCTAGGCGCCGCTCACTTCGAAGAGCGACTCGACCTCCACCGCCGCGCCGCCGGGGAGCGACCCCGCGCCGTAGGCGACGCGGGCGTGGCGCCCCGCCTCGCCGAACGCCTCGACCATAAGGTCGGAGAAGCCGTTGATGACCTGCGGCTGCCGCGTGAAGTCGGGCGCGGCGTTCACCAAGCCCATCACGCGGACTACGCGGACGACCTTGTCGAGGTCGCCGACCTCGGCTTTGGCGGCGGCGAGCGCGTAGAGGGCGCAGATCCGCGCGGCGGCGTAAGCGGCGTCGACGTCCATATCCGAGCCGACCTTGCCCGTGATCATCGCGCCGGAATCGTCTCGCGGCACCTGCCCCGCGACGAACAGGAGGTTTCCCGTCCGCGCGGCGGGGACGTAGTTGGCGACGGGCGCCGAAACTTCCGGCAACGTCAGCCCCAACGCTTGCAATCGCTCTTCGGCAATAGACACGTGAACGCTCCTAAGGGGTATTACGGAGCATAGTAGCGCCTAGCGAGGCTCTCCGCCCGCCTCGCCCTGCGCCTAGCGGGCGACCTACGCTCTGCGGACGGCGGCGGCGAGTTCGGCGGCGGCCTCGCCGGGGCGCGCCGCGCCGAGAACGGCGCTGATCACGGCGACGCCAGCCGCCCCCGCCCGCATCGCCTCCCCCGCGTTGCCGGCGGTGACGCCGCCAATGGCCACGACCGGAACGCCGGCGGCGGCGCACGCGCTCACGAGCCCGACTCCCGCAGGCGCCTGATCCGGGTGCGTGGGCGACGGGTTGATCGCCCCCGCCACGATGAGCGACGCGCCCTGCTCCGCCGCGGCCCGCGCTCCGTCCGCGTCGTGCGCGGAGCGCCCCACGAGCATCGGGCGCGCGGCCGCGGCCCGGACGGCGGCGACGCTCCGCGAGCGCTCGCCGAGGTGGACGCCGTCGGCTCCGCACGCCTCGGCGACGCTGAGGCTGTCGTTGACGAAGAGCAGCGCCTTGCCGTCGGTCGCGTCGCGGAGGCGCCGCGCAAGCGCGAGTTGCGCCGCGTCCGGCAGGTCCTTCTCGCGCATCTGCACGAGATTCACGCCGTTGGCGACGGCCAGCGCGACGGCCTCGACGAGGGCGTCCTCGCCGCCGACGAGGGCTCTGCTCGTCACGAGCGCGACGATGGGGGAAGGGAGCGCGGGAAGAGAATCTGCGTTCACGATGCGGTTTGCCTCGAGTGAGTGGTTAGGTCGAGCGAATGACGCCCTCGAGCGGGCTGCTGGCTTGCGCGTAGCGCTGCGCGGCGATGCGCCCCGCGCGAAACGCCATGCGTCCGGCCTCGACGCCCCGACGGAACGCGCCGGCCATTAGCGCAGGGTCTTGGGCGCGGGCGATGGCGGTGTTCGCGAGCACGGCGTCCGCGCCCATCTCCATCGCCTGCGCCGCGTGCGACGGCACGGCCAGCCCCGCGTCCACGATCACGGGAACGCTCGCCTGCTCGATGATGATGGAGATCTCCTCCGCCGTGTGGATGCCCTGCCCCGACCCGATGGCGGAGCCGAGCGGCATCACGGCGGCGCAGCCGGCCTCCTCCAAGCGTTTAGCGAGCACGGGGTCGGCGTGAATGTACGGCAGCACGGCGAAGCCGTCGGCGACGAGGGCTTTGGCGGCCTCCAGCGTGCCCACGGGGTCGGGCAGCAGGTACTTCTGGTCGGGGATGACCTCTAGTTTCACCCAGTTGGGCAGGCCGAGCGATCTGGCGAGGCGAGCGGTCATCAGCGCGTCCTCCGCGCTCGCGCAGCCCGCCGTGTTGGGGAGAATCGTGTAGCGCTCCGGGTCGATCACGTCGAGAATGGACGGCTCGTTGGGGTTGTCGAGGTCGAGCCTGCGGACGGCGACGGTGACCGCCTCGGCGCCGGACGCCTCGAGTGACGCTATGAGTTCGGCGTCGCCGCGGTGGCGCCCCGTTCCGGCGAAGAGGCGCGAGGCGAACGAAAATTCGCCGATGCGGAGGATGTCGTCGTGAGGCGCGGCCATAGTCTGCGGACTATGATACGCGCATCGAAACCTATCGTCATTTCGGCGCAGGCGGGATCCAGAGGCTCGCTCGCGCCCCTGTGACCGTCATTCCCGCGAAGCGGAACCTACCCATTGCGCCGACGGACGCGAGATTCCCGCGCCCTCCGCCGCGCCCTCTCTGCTATACTCTCTCCTATGGGCGACTTTCTCGTCGCGGACAGCCTCAGCAAGCGTTTCGACGGAGTCCAAGCGGTGGACTCCGTCTCTTTCGCCATACGCTCGCAGGAGATTTTCGGGCTGCTCGGGCCGAACGGCGCGGGCAAGACCACCACCATCCGGATGCTCTCCACCGTGCTGGCGCCGGACGGCGGCGACGTCGAGATCGGCGGCTACTCCGCGACGCGCCAAAGCGGGGAGGTGCGGAAGCGCATCGGCGTTTGCCCCCAGGAACTCGCCCTCTACCCCGAACTCTCCGCGACGGACAACCTCGTCTTCTTCGGGCGCATGGCCGGCCTCCCCGGAGGCGACGCCAAGACGCTCGCCGCCGACGTCCTCGAGCGCGTCGGCCTCGCGGACCGCGCCAAAGACGCCGTCCGCAAGTACTCCGGCGGCATGAAGCGCCGCGTCAACATCGCCATCGCGCTGATGAGCCGCCCGCAACTCCTCTTCCTCGACGAGCCCACCGTGGGCATCGACCCGCAGTCGCGCAACCATATCTTCGACACCGTCCTCGCCCTCCGCGGGGAGGGCATGACCGTGCTCTACACGACGCACTATATGGAGGAGGCCGACCGCCTGTGCGACCGCATCGGCGTGATGGACAACGGGCGGCTCATCGCGCTGGGCGAGCCCGCCGAACTGAAGGCGCAAGTCGGCGACCCCGCGACGACGACGCTGGAGGAGGTCTTCCTCAATCTGACCGGCAGGAGCCTGCGCGACTGAGATGTCCCGTCCGTTTCACGTCGCGCTCATCGGCGTCAAGAGATTCATCGCGGACCGGGGCGACCTGGCGTTCGGCATCGCCCTCCCCATCGCGCTCTTCGCCTTGATGACGGGCGTGTTCGGCGGCGAGGCGTCGTTCAACGGAACCGCCCACGTCGCCGATTTGGACGGCGGGCGCGCGGCCGTCGAACTGCTCGACCGCCTCGAGCGCGTGGACGGCGTGACCGTCCGCCGCTACGCCAAGCCCGACCTCGACGACGCGCTCGACCGATCCGCCATCGTCAACGGCTTCGTCATTCCCGCCGGGTTCACGGCGAATTTGGACGCGGGCGCTCCGACGGAGATCCGTATCCTGAGGCGGGGCAACGGCGGCGACGCGGCGCAGATCATCACGGCCATACTGCGGGGCATCGCCGCCGACCTCGCGTCGGAGAGCCGCGTTCGCAGCGGCGTCGCCGCGCTCGCGCCGGAAGCGCAGCCCGAGGCGCTGGACGCGACTTTCCAACGCCTCGTCGCCGGCGCCCGCGCCGACCCGCCCGTCCGCGTCGCAACGCAATCGCTCGGCGAGGACGCGGAGGACGGCTCCGACTTCTTCTCGCGCCTGCTTCCCGGCATGATCGTGATGTTCCTTCTGTTCTCCATCACGCTCGGCGCGCAGACGATCGTCGAGGAGCGGCGGAACGGCACGCTGGAGCGGTTGCTTGCGACGCGCCTTCGCTTGTCGGAACTCTTCGCGGGCAAGTTTATGGAGGGCGTCGGGCGGGGCATGCTGCAGGCGCTCGTGTTTCTCGCGCTCGCGTTCGCCGTGCTGCGCGTGGGGGGGCCGCTCGCGTTCGCGCAGAGCGTCGCCATCGCGTCGGTCGTCGCGGCGTCCGCCAGCGCGGTCGCGCTCATCATTGCCGCCGTGGCGCGCACGCAGGATCAGGCGTCTTGGATCGCCGTGTTCGTGACGATGTTTATGACGGTGTTCGGCGGCACGTTCTTTCCCATCGGCGACTCCGGCGCGCTCAACCTCCTCAGCAGATTCACGCTGAACAAGTACGCGATAGACGCTTTCGACGGCGTGATCGACGGCGCGGCGACCATCGCCGACCGCTGGGCGGAACTCGCGGTCGTGGGCGGCGCGGCGGTCGTCGGCCTCGCGGCGGCGCGCATCCTCTTCCGCGCCTCGTCGGAGGGCAGATGATGCGCGACCTCGCCCGCCAAGCCGTCATTCTCGCCGCGAAGGACATTCGCGTCTTCGTAAGAGACCGGCCGGGGCTGGCGTTCGCGCTCGTCCTGCCCCTCGTGTTCGTCTTCGGCTTCTCCCTCGCCTTTGGGGGCGTCGGCCCCGACGACGAACGTCTCCGCCTCGCCGCCGCGTCGGAGGAGGCAGAGGGCAGCCTCTCGCGGCAGGCGATTGACGCGCTCGCCGCGGCCCCGGAATCGGGCGTGACGCTGTGGAGCCTGGAGGACGCCGCGGCCGCGGTCGAGGACGGCTCGCTCTCCGGCTACGTTCTCTTTTCGGACGGCTTCACGCAGCGCGTTTTGACGGGGGAGCGCGCCGAAATCCGCGTCGTTCTCGCGGGGGGCGCGCCGCCTGAGACGGAGGCCGCGCTGCGGGGGCTCGCCGCCGCCGTCGCCCGTCGGATCGGCGCCGTGAGCCTCGTCGCGCAGGGCGCCGTCGAACTCGCCGGCCCCGCCGCGCTCGATCCCGCCGCGCTCGCGCGGATCGCGGAGGCGCCGCCTCTCGTCTCCTTCGCAATCGAGCAGGTCGGCCCGCGCGAGGCGTTCAACGCCTCCAACTTCACGCTGCCCGGCTACCTCACGATGTTCGTTTTCTTCATCGCGGCGATGAACGCGGAGGCCATCGCCCGCGAGCGCCAAGCCCAGACGCTCGAGCGGCTGCTCTCCAACGGCGTCCGCCGCTCCGCCATCATTCTCGGCAAACTGCTCGCCGGCCTCTACCGGGGATTCATTCAACTCGCCGTGCTCTGGCCGGCGGGGATATTCGCGTTCTCCATAGACTTCGGCGTCTCCCCGGTCGCGGTCGTGGGCGTCTCCGCGCTGATGGTCGCGGCGGCTGCGGCGTTCGGCGTGATGCTCGCGTCGCTCGTCACCACGGCGAAGAGCGCGATGTCCGCCGCCGTGTTCACGTCGCTCACGCTCGCTCCGCTCGGCGGGTCGTGGTGGCCGCTCTTCATCGCGCCTGAATGGCTGCAGACGCTCGGCCTCTTCACTCCGCACGGCTGGGCGAACGACGCCTTCAACAAACTGATGCTCTTCGGCGCGGAGGCGTCCGACGTATTCACGAACCTTGGCGTCCTCGCCCTTTTCGCCGCCGCGTTCCTCTCCATCGCCCTTCTTCGCTTCCGCTCCGCCCCGGCCAGTTGAGGGCCGCCGGCGGGCAAGGCATTCCGCCCCGCCCCAACTCCGGCGATTTCCCGGCTCCCGCGCGGTGCGCGGCCTAGCGCGAGAGCCGGAGCGTCGTTTCCCACGCCTCGCCCTCGCCGCGAACCCATTGCCCGGTTCTGACGCCGGCGACGGCGTATTCAGGCAGCGCGACCTTCGCCGCGCACTTCCCGTCGAACACGGCCCCTTGCAGCCGGAAGTCGAAATCCCTGGCCTCGAACCCCGACGCTCGACGCCCTTGCGGCAGGTCGCTCTCGCGCTCGGGAATGACGTGCAGGAAAAACGGACGCTCCACGTCCCGCGCGCCGCAGGGGTCCTTGACGTAGGTCAGTGTTCGCTCCTCCGCGTCGAAGTGGAGATTGAATTCGGCGCGCGCGTCCGGCTCCCGGGACGCGACGGCGGCGTAGGCCGCCCGGGGCGCATCGGCGTCGAATGAGAACGCCGTCTCCCAAAGCGTTCTCCCGTCGCTTTGCTGGCCTGTCCTGACTCCCCTAGTTTCGTATTCCGGCAACGGAACGCGCGCAACGCATGCGCCGTCATAGGATGCGCCCCAAAGCGGGAAGTGAAAATCCAAGTTGTCGAAACCGCGCGCCTTGCGCCATTCCGGCAAGTCGACCGCTTGTTCCGGGAAGACGTGCAAGAAGAACGCGCTTTCACGGTCGGATGCGCCGCAGGGGTCCTTGACGTATGCCAACGCGCCCTCGAGGAGGTAGACGTCATAAGTCGCGCGCGCGGCCGGCCTGTAGGAAGAGACGACGAAATCGAGAAACGAGCGATCAACATTCGGCGGAGCGATATCCTCGTAGAGGAACAAGAATTCGTTGTTCGGAGTGAGCGTAGGAGCCGAATCGTCTCGTCGGTGAGGAATCAGAGCGAAATCATACTGAACGGGCAAGCCGTCGCCTAAGTTGCGGAGCCGGCTCCCCGACAGCAAGAAGTACAAAGCGGCATGACCTTCGTACGCAGCGGGGCTGGACGCAGGGTTGGCGACCACGACGTTTTTCCCTTGAACGATGCTCCGGACATTCGCCAAATCGGAGATGGCCGCTTCTCTGCGCTCGAACAACTCTTCGTCTGACGCCTTCGCCATCGTTTGGTGAGCCGACGCCGCGAAAATCGCAAACGCGACGACTGCCGCGACAGGCAATAATCGGATGGTCCGCGGATGCCTCGCCGGGAGGAGAATCAATGTTGCGAGCGTCAGCGGAACGCCGGCGTAGAATATCGCCTCATGCTGATGGCTAGGGTACGCCACGCTGAAGCGAACCGCCAGCGCCCAAGAGAAGCCGGACAACGCCAGCGCCCCCAGCGCAATCCAGTGGCGGCGGACAAACAGCGCCCCAAGCAGCGCCGCGCTAATCGTAATTAATCCAAGAACCGAAAAATTGGTTGCTCGGCTATCCGGAGAAATTTCCCCTAACGCAGGCCATTGCGTTAGCGCGTGAGGGAAAGAGGCGCCGGCGATCCGGTAGGACTGCTGACGCAGGAACGCGCCCCAATTGAATCCGTCCTCAGGAACGAGCGTCTGTCCCCCGATCAGCCTATCGAAGATAACCTGGTAAGACGGCAACTCGGTCAGCGGGCTTTCGCCGTTCCGCGCGTTGTATTCGCCGAGGAGATTGAAAGCGAGAAGGCCAGCGCCGAACAGCAGCGCGACGGCTCCTAACTTCGCGTAGCGGCTCCGCAACGCAATTGACGCCATCGCTCCCGCCAAGCGCGCGGGAGACGCTTGCCTTGTTTTGATCGCTTGCGTAATCTCGTTGCTTAGCCCCAATAGGATAAAAGGCGCGAGCAACGCGTAGACGTGCCAGCCTATCAGCAGCGCGGCGCACGCTTTGATCGCCAACTGCCGAAATCGTCCTTCCTGCGTGAAAACGACCATACCGTGGAACGTCAGCATTACGCCGAACAAGTCCATCGCGAACTCATTCGAAACCCAATTGCCGTAGCGCAGAACGTAGTATGACGAGAAGGCGAACAGCGTGGCGGTTAGAGCGATCCATTTACTGGAGGCGATCCTCGCTATGGAGAGATACGATAAGAAAGCGGCTCCCGCGAGAAACCCCAGCATCAGCATCCGCGCCGCGAATACTTTCGCAAGCATATCGTCCCCGAACGGAAGAATGGCCAATTTGATCAACGCGAATCCGCCAATGGGGAAGCGGCCGTAGAGGTCGTAGTAAGGCTCGCCGTCATCCCTGAAAGACTGGTGTATGAACATCAGGAAGTTATGCTGCGGTGAGAGGTTTTCGGCGATCGCCAAATTCTTCGCGGTGTCCCATTCGAGATTCGCGTAGTAGTGCGCGCGGTCGGCATTGAGCAGTATCGCCCACCCGAACGCAAGCGCCAGGAGAAGCGGCGGCGCCGCAGCGCGCAACGTCCTCCCTAACGCCAAGACGCGCGCGCCCTTGCCCTCGGCGGAGAAGGGCGCGAACTTAGGCCGGCGGGAAGCCATCGGCGGGCAGGCGCGCGCTACGTCCACCTTCCGAACGCCCAGCCGCCGCCGGTGCCGGCCGGGGTGCGGTAGACCGGCACGTACTCGATCAACTCGAAGTTCAGGTCGGTCTCCGACATCGCGCCGCCGACGGCGATCCAGTTCTGCGTCTCGGACGCCGCAGAGTAGAGGCGCTCGCGCGGAATCGTCATCAGCGTCTCGGCGTCCTTCTCCTCCAGCGCCTTCAGCACCGTCCGGTCGAGCCACTCGTCGACGACGAAGTGGCTGAGGCCGCCGGAGCCGATGACCGCCACCGTCGCGTCGCTCTCCCACGAGCGGATCGCCGCCGCGACCTCGCGCCCGAAATCGTAGGAGCGCTTCGCCGTCGGCTGATTCGGCGGGTAGCAGGTGTTCTCGAACACGGGCAGGATCGTCCGGGGCTCGTTGTCGAAGAGCCGCTTCACGACGAACGCGAACCCGTGCGGCAGCCCTTGCTCGCGGGGCGCCGTCTTCCGCGAGGAGTCCAACTCGCCGCCGCGCTCCTTCGGGTAGCGCCGCGCCACCGTCCCGCCGTACTGATCGTGCAGGTAGGTGAAGTGCGAGACGTCGAACTCGCGGGAGACGAGGTGCTCGATCACGTGCCGCCCCAAGTCCGACGCGACCGGCACGTCCATCGCCGCGTCGCCGTAGCCGTCCGCGATGGACTGCATAATGTCGGGGTCGCGGAACCCCGCCGCGAGCGTCCGGGGCTTGATCGGAACCGAGTCGCCCCAGAACACCGCGAAGGTGGGCATGTTGTCCTCGAAGAACCACTCGTCCTGGTCGTCGGAGATGATGACGGTGACGTCGGGGCGGACCGCGTCGAACGTCCGCGCCAGTTCCGCGATGCCGCGCTGGCAGGCGTCCACCTGCGCCTCGAACACCTCGCTCGTCAGCGGCTTCTCCTTCACCGCCGCCGGAACGCGGGCGAGCCCCTCGTCGTAGGGCATCGCCCATCCTCCCGGCGGAAAGACCAACTCCTGATGCTGCAGGTCGCCCTGCGAGTACCTCGGCCACTGCTCCGCGTTCAGCGCGAGCATCGGGCTGTGAGACGTTCCTGCTCCGAGCACGATCTTGGCCATCGCTCCGACCTCCGTTCCGAAATGGCGCGGGCGCTTCTGCTCCGCCCGCGCGGATAACGCTGCAATCCAACGGCGCAACGCTCAAGGGCGCTGCGCGCTTAGTGTAGCACAGCGGCGGCGGCTGAGCGGCGCCCCTGCTACACTGCCCCTATGACCGCCGACCCCGCAGAGAAAATTCGCCTCTTCGTCCCCTGGGACGAGATCGAGCCCGAGGCGCAGGCGCAACTCCGCAACACCGCGCAAATGCCCTTCGTCGCCGGCCTCGCCGTGATGCCCGACGTCCACTTCGGACTCGGCTCCACCGTCGGCTCCGTCATCGCGTCCGAGGGCGCCGTCATGCCCGCCGCCGTCGGCGTGGACATCGGATGCGGCATGATCGCCGCCCAAACCTCCCTCCGCAAAGAGAACATCCCCTCGCTGCAGGGGCTCCGCGAGTCCATCGAGTCCCAAATCCCCGCCAGCGCCGGACGCTACAACCCGAAGGTCAAAAAGACCGCCCAGCCGCTCGTCGAGCGCCTCGAAACGGCGGCGGGCGACCGCCTCCCCGTCTACGACAAGGCGGACAAGCGATGGCGCGAGCAGGTCGGCACGCTCGGCGGCGGCAACCACTTCATCGAGGTCTGCGAGGACGAGGACGGCCTGATCTGGCTCACGCTGCACTCCGGCTCGCGCGGCGTCGGCAACCGCCTCGCATCCGCCCACATCAAAAAAGCGCGGGAACTCAACGCCGGCGCGCCCCTGCCCGACCCCGACCTCGCGCCCTTTCACGAGGGAACGCAAGAGTTCGACGACTACCTCGCCGACCTCCATTGGGCGCAGGAGATGGCCGCTCTGAACCGCAGCGAAATGCTGACCCGAATGCGAAACGCGCTCCAGCATCACGCGGGGGAGTTCGAGACGCTGCGAACCGTCAACTGCCATCACAACTATATGGAGCCGGAGGAGCACGGCGGGCGAACGCTCCGCCTCACGCGCAAGGGCGCGATCCGCGCGGCGGAGGGCGCGCCCGGCCTCATCCCCGGCTCGATGGGCGCGCGCAGTTACGTCGTCGAAGGGCTCGGCAACGCGGACTCCTACTGCTCGGCCCCTCACGGCGCGGGCCGGAGAATGTCGCGCCGCAAAGCCCGCGAAACGTTCACGATGGACGACTTCGACCGCCAACTGCAAGGCGTCGAAGTCCGCCGCAGCGAAGCCTTCCTCGACGAAATCCCCGCCGCCTACAAAGACATCGAAATCGTGATGCGCCACGCCGAGCCCCTCGTCCGCCCCGTCCACGCCCTCAAGCAAATCCTCAACGTCAAGGGAGCCTGACCATCGCAACGGGCGGGAAACCCATCGGCGCATTGCGCCGAATTCCCCCTCTCCCTATAAGGGGAGAGGACGCCGCGAACGCGGCGGGGAGAGGGTACTGCGGTCGGGGCGCGGCGCCTCCAGTAGGTTCCCGCTTTCGCGGGAATGACGAGTCCCCGGGGAGAATGGAGAGACGGGGCTTACGCCCCGTCTTGGCCGTATCGCCGGCGCTCGCCGTCCATTTCGCCCTCCGTTATCGTCACGCCCGCGCCTTCTTTCGTCATTCCCGCGTAGGCGGGAATCTCGTATCCATTCGTCACGCCCGCCATCCATGGTCATCATTCCCATCCTCCTTGCCGTCATTCCTGCGTAGGCAGGAATCCATTCGGCGCGCAAGCGCCATAGACGGGGCTGCGCCCCGTCTCCAAAGGATCCCCATCTCCCCGTCATTCCCGCGAAAGCGGGAACCTACCCCTCTGTCCCGTCATTCCCGCGTAGGCGGGAATCTCGCATCTTGCCCGCCTACGCGGGAATCTCGCATCTTGCCCGCCTACGCGGGAATCTCCTCCGCGTCCCGCGACAATTGCCCCTTGCGCGGCCTGTTCCCTCCCGCTTACGATGGCGAGACAATCTTTGCGAGGCGCCGCTACATCGTGCAGGCAACCGCCGCATACAAGGTTCGGGCGCACCTCTCCAAAGAGGGCTATCGCCAATTGGACGACGCGCTTGGCCTCCTCTGCGAGGTCTACAACGCCGCCTTGGACGAGCGCCGCTACGTCGGCAAGCGCGAGAGGCGCAAGCCCGAACGCGAACGCCGCTATCCCACGTATAACGACCAGACCAAGCAAATGCCCGCTATGCGGCGGGAGTTCCCCGAACTCGGCGCGCTCTCCGCAGTCGCGTGCCGCTCTCCCTTGAAGCACGTGGACTACGCGATGGCGGGGTTCCTGCGCCGCCTCAAAGCCGGGGAGAAGCCCGGATTCCCCCGCTTCCGCTCGCGCTCGCGCTACAACACCATTGACCTCACGAACGGGAAACAGGCGCTCGCCGAGCCGGTGAACAACCGCTGGACATGCAAAGGCTTGCCCGAATTCCGAATCCGCCCGTCCCGAACGCTCCCGGAGGGCAAGCCGGTGGCGGCGCGAATCACCCGGTCCGGGCGCCGCGTGTTCGTTTGCTTCGTCTACGAGGTCGAAAAGGCCGCGCTCCCGCCGACAGGCTGCGCCGTCGGATTGGATATAGGTGTGGCCAACGAGGAAACCGACGCCGCCACCATCACGACCAGCGACGCGGAGCATATTAGCCGGGAGCCCCGCGACGACCGGCGACGCAAACGCCTCCAACGCGCCGTCTCGCGCGCGAAAAAGGGCAGCGCCAACCGGCGCAAGAAAGTGCGCCGCCTAGCCCGCGAGAGCGAGCGGTTAGCCGTCCGCGAGCACAACGAAGCCCACAGAATTACGTCAGACCTCATCCAACGGTGCGATTTCATCGCAGTGGAGCGCCTTCAGCCGGCCAAAATGACCCGGTCGGCTAAGGGAACAAAGGAGGAGCCGGGCAAGAACGTCGCCGAGGTAGACACCCCAGAACCGCGCGAAGGTCGAGCGGCTCGACCCCTGCGGGGTAGGCGAACCGCCGAGGTAGCCCCGTTCCCCGCCCCCATCCCATGCGCCGCCCTAGCCGCGTAGGCCAGTGAGTCCGTCCCTCCGCTACCGCATCCGGTGGTCGGCGTACCCCACCTCGTAAGCCGCGCTCGACGTATGGCGCCCCAGCGAGGGACGCAATTGCTCCATCGCTCGCGCGAGCCCCGCGCTCGCCTCCGCCGACCGCATCGCTTCCTCGCTCTCCCACAGAACGACGACTACTCCGCGCGCGCCGTCCGACCGCAGCAGATACGCCCCCTCGTACCCGGAGAGGCGCCGCATCTCCGGCGCGGCCAGCCGCTCGAACGCCTGCGCCGCCTCCGCGTGCCCTGCGGCGGCGCCCTCGACTTCGAACTCAATCACTCGCGCGAACATAATTTCCCCTAACGCCTCCGGCAAGGGCGCCGAGGACGGCGAGCGACGCTTCGCGGTCTTCGACCGGGGCTATCTCGTCGAGCAGACCGCCGCTTAGGCGCCCTCGGAGCGCGGGGCGAGGCTCTCGCTCTCCGCGTCGCGCAGCGCCTTCGGCAGCGTGAACGTCACGTCCTCCTCCGCCACGGTGATCGTCTCGATGGAGTCGGGGCGCAGGAAGTCGATCACGCCCTCCACGAGCGACTCCGGCGTGGACGCTCCGGACGTAATCCCCACGCGCTCGACCCCCTCGATCCATTCCGGCTCGATGGCCGACGCGTCGTCAATGAGATAAGCCGGAACGCCGGCCTGCTCCGCCGCCTCGCGCAGGCGGTTGCAGTTGGAACTGTTCCGCGCCCCCACCACGAGCGCGACGTCGACGCGCTTCCCCAGTTCCTTCACCGCATCCTGCCGGTTCGTCGTCGCGTAGCAGATGTCGTTCCGCGCGACGATGTTCGGGAAGCGCTCGCGCAGCGAGCCGATGATCTCCCGCGTGTCGTCCACGCTCAGCGTCGTCTGCGTCAGAGCGACCACGCGCTCCGGGTCGGCGACCGCCACCGCGTCCGCGTCGTCCCGCGAGTCCACGAGGCGCGACGCATCCGGCGCTTGGCCGAGCGTCCCGACGATCTCCGGGTGCCCCTCGTGCCCGACGACGATGACGGAGTAGCCCTCGCGGGCGTACTTCCGCGACTCCACGTGCACCTTGGTGACGAGCGGGCATGTGGCGTCTATCACCGTCAGGTTGCGCTCCTCGGCCGCCCGCCAGACCTCCGGGGCGACGCCGTGCGCGCTGAAGATGATCGCCGAGCCCGGGGGCGCTTCGTCCGTCTCCTCGATGAACACCGCGCCCTTCTTGCGGAGGCTCTCCACCACGTGCCGGTTGTGGACGATTTCGTGCCGCACGTACACCGGCGCGCCGAACCGTCGCAGCGCGATCTCGACGATGTCTATCGCGCGGACGACGCCGGCGCAAAAGCCTCTGGGCGCGCTCAGCACAACCTGCATAGCCTAATGATACCAGCATCGCCGCCGCCGTCCACGCTCCCCGCCGCGCCGCCAGGCTGGACCGCCTAGCGCCCCGCGCGGAGGCAAGGGCGCGTCCTACGCCTCCCCCGCGCCGCCGGCGGCCTGCTATGCTTGCCGCTATGCGCTCGGCCTCTGCCTCCCCGCTCAGATCCCTCGCGGCTTCGCGCCGTTGGCCGAAGCGCCCGACGCTGTTCGCGGCGGCCGCCGGCGTTCTCGGCGCGGCGCTCGTTCTGGCGCGGGAAGCCGCGCACGGCCCCGGGCTTGGGCCCGACTCGGTGATTTACGTCGAGGTTGCCCGGAATTTGCTGCAAGGGGAGTTTTTCGCGCAACGCTACGGCGATCCTTTCTGGTACACGCCCCCGCTCTATCCCTTGCTGCTCGCGGCGGCGAGTTTGTCCGCATTCGATCCCAAAGAGGTCATCGCGCCGATTAACGCCTCAATTGTCGGAGCGACGGTCTTCGTTGCGGGGAGATGGCTTGCAGGACGCGTCACGCGGCCCTCTCTTGGGGCGTGGAGCGTATTGGCGGTCGCGTGCGCGCACCCGCTGATTTGGGCGGGATCGATAGGATTTCCCGTCGCGCTCTTCATCTTGCATTCGACGCTCGCGCTCATAAAGGCGGACGACTTTTTCCGCGAAGGCAAACGCTCCTCTTTCGCGCTGGCGTCGTTGTTCTCCATGCTGACTTGGTTGACGCACTACACGGGGATAGCAATCGTCGTTTCGGTGGGTACGCTGTTGCTCATTCGCCCCGGCTCGTCTCTGGCCGTTAGAGCGAAGAGCGCGGCTTCCTACGCGCTCATCGCCTCTGCTCCTACGGCCGTATGGTGGGCGGGCGTCGTCCATCGGACGGGGCGCGTCGCGCCTCACGAGCAGGCTATTGATTATTCTCTCCTGCCGGTCGCCGGAGACGCGGTCGCGGCGGTCAGCAAGTGGGCGTTCGTCAACCTATTCGTCGATAGTCTCTATCCCGAGCCTGTGGAATGGCCAATCGCCTCGGCGCTGAGCGCGGCCGCTCTGCTGGCGCTGGCGGTCGGGGTCGGGTACGGAGCGGCGCGGGCGGCGCTAGATAGGAACGCGGCCCCCGCTTTGTGGGAGCGCTGGGGAAGCGTATTCGTGTTCGGCGGATTCGCGCTGACGTTCATTGCGCTGTACCTGACGGCGCTGATGTTGGGGCAAACGTGGAACGGCGCGCAGGATAGGCATCTCGTTCCGGCGCACCTCTCGCTCTTCATCGCGGGAGCGCTCGCGCTGGACAGGCTCTTAGGCCGGAGAGAAAGCGGCGGACGAACGTTCTCCGTCGGGGGCGTCTCCGTTCGCCTCTCGCTTTCGGGGGCTGCGACGGCAGCGCTTTGGGCATGGCTCGCGCTCGCGCTCGCCTTGCACGCCGTCGCCGTACGCGAGGCCAACGCCTACGGGATAACGAGGTGGGACGTAGGGAAGTATGGAGAGCCCCGCTGGGCGCATTCCGAAACCATCGCCTACCTTAGGGACGAGCCGCTGAGCGGGGAGGTCTACACCAACCAGGTGGAGGCGCTGTCTCTTTACGCGCCGGGCGGCGCGGATCCGCGGCTGATTCCCCGTTTGGATTCCGTCCCGGGCTGGGCCGAGTCCGCGCCCGCCGGTTCCGGCGTCGTCTGGTTCGACGACATCGGAACTCCTTTGGACCACGACGCCGCCGACCTGCGCGCAACGCCGGGGTTGGAGGCCGCGGCGGACCTGGCCGACGGCGTCGTGTTCAGGGTCAGCAGGGGACATAACCCGCGCCCGGCGCTCCGCGCCGCCTACTATGGGCTCACGCGAGGGGAGCCGGTCGTCCGCTCCGCCTACGACCTCTACCTCGACGGGCGAACGCTCGCCTACGCCAAGTCGCCATGCAGCCGGAACGACGGCGCGGCGCGGTTCTTCCTGCACGTCACGCCTATGAACGCGGACGACCTGCCGGACGACCGCAAGCCGCACGGGTTCGATAACTTGGACTTCTCATTCGAGAGCCGGGGCGTTCGGTTCGAGGAGAAATGCATGGTCAGCGTCGTTCTGCCTTCGTACCCGATTGCGGAGGTCACGACGGGGCAGTTCGCAGGCGGGGAGCGCCTATGGGAGGCGGAGATTCCGCCCGGCGGATAGGCTAGGGCCTTCCGTCAAGCGTTGACCGCCGCCCCGCCCTGCGGTACGCTCAATGCCGATGGAGACCTTTGCCTAACCTATCGCCCTGATCGCTAGGTCGGGAATCCAGAGCGGCGCGAAGAGCCGCACCCCCCTCTCCCTACAAGGGGAGAGGACGCCGCGAACGCGGCGGGAGAGGGTACTGCGGATAGGAGCCTATGGAAGATTCCGACGGCAAACCTGAGGCGACGGCCTCGCCGGGCGCGCGTCACGCCAGCGGCGATGTGGAAGTCGCGGCCTACCTGGGCATCGCCCAGGAGCGGGAGAACGCGCAGCGCGAGCGTCCGCCGGGAGGCGCGCCCCCGCCCCTGAAGCCGGAGGCGATCGCCGTCATTGACTACGGCTCGCAGTACAGCAGACTCATCGCCCGGCGCGTCCGCGAGCAGAACGTCTATTGCGAACTCATTTCTCCCGACGCGTCGCGGGACGCCGTCGCGGGGCTGGACCTCAAGGGCATCATCCTCTCCGGAGGGCCGGCGTCGGTCTATTCGGAGGGCGCGCCGCTCGCGCAGCCGTGGGCGCTCGACAGCGGCGTTCCGGTCCTCGGCATCTGCTACGGCATGCAACTGCTAGCGCATCAACTGGGGGGGAGCGTCGAGCCCGCGAGCGAGCGCGAGTACGGCTTCGCCGTCGTTCGCAAGAACGCGCCCAGCGACCTCTTCGACGGGCTGGACGGCGAGATCGGCGTTTGGATGAGCCACGGCGACCGTATCGGCCAAATTCCGCCGGGCTTCCGCGCTATCGCCTATTCGGACAATTCGCCGGTCGCGGCGATGGCGAACGACGCGGGAATGCTCGGCATCCAGTTTCACCCGGAGGTCGCGCACACGCCCCACGGGGCGGAGATCATCCGCAACTTCGCCTACAAGGTATGCGGCGCGTCGGGAACGTGGACGCCGGGAAACTTCGTCGCGGAGAGCGTTCGGCGGATCCGGGAGCAGGTCGGCGGCGGGCGCGTCATCTGCGCCCTCTCCGGCGGCGTGGACTCGGCGGTGACCGCCAAACTCGTTCACGAGGCGGTCGGCGAGCAACTGACCTGCATCTTCGTCGACAACGGCCTGCTGCGGCGCGAGGAGCCGGAGCGCGTCCGCGCCGTGTTCGAGCGCAACCTCGGCCTGAATCTCGTGTATGTCGACGCGGCGGAGCGGTTCGTCGGCGCCCTCAAAGGCGTGACGGACCCGGAGCGCAAGCGCCGCGCCATAGGGGCCGAGTTCATCGCCGTGTTCGAGGAGCAGGCGCGCGCGCTGGGCGCGGTCGACTTCCTCGCGCAGGGCACGCTCTACCCGGACGTCATCGAAAGCGAAACGGCGGAGCAAGGCGCGTCCCACAAGATCAAAACGCACCACAACGTCGGAGGGCTGCCGGAGCGAATGCAACTGCGCCTGGTCGAGCCGCTGCGCTACCTGTTCAAAGACGAGGTGCGCCTCGCCGGGGCGGAACTGGGCCTGCCCCCGGAGATGCTGCAGCGCCAGCCGTTCCCGGGGCCGGGGCTCGCCATCCGCATCATCGGAGAGGTGACGGCGGAGAAACTGGATATTTTGCGGGCGGCGGACTGGATCGTGATGGACGAGATCAAGGCGGACGGCCTCTACGACAAACTGTGGCAGAGTTTCGCCGTGCTCACGGACACGCGGACCGTCGGCGTGATGGGCGATCAGCGCACCTATCGCCACGTCGTCGCGCTGCGGGCGGTGACGAGCGACGACGCGATGACGGCGGACTGGGCGCGGCTTCCCTACGACACGCTGGCCCGTATATCCAACCGCATCGTGAACGAAACGCCCAGCGTCAACCGCGTCGTGTACGATATAACCAGCAAACCGCCGGGAACGATAGAGTGGGAGTGACGCGATGATCGCAGGATTGCGGCGGGCGGTCAGCCTGCTGTTCGGAGGGCTCGGCGCCGCCTTTTTGATAGGCGGGCCGGCGGTGGGCGCGTCCCGCGGCTGGAGCGGGCCCGCCATCGCGGCGGCGATGAGCATAGGGGCGGCGTCGCTGCTCGTCGCGGCGGCGATGCTCCGGCAAAGCGGCGACGCCTAGATGCGCGTCCTGGTCGTGGGCGGCGGCGCCCGCGAGCACGCCATCCTCTGGAAACTCGCGCAAAGCCCGCGCTGCCCGCAACTGTTCGCCGCGCCGGGCAACGCCGGAACATCCGTCCTCGCGGAGAATCTCCCCGTTGCGGCGGATGACCTAGACGGCCTCGCCGCCGCCGCTCGCTCGCTCGCTATAGACCTAACCATCGTCGGCCCGGAGACGCCGCTCGTCTTGGGCGTCGCCGACCGCTTCCATGCCGAGGGGCTGCGAATCTTCGGGCCAAGCGCCGCCGCCGCCCGTATAGAAGGCAGCAAAGCGTTCGCCAAGCGCCTGATGCGCGACGCCGGAGTCCCCACCGCGCCGTTCGCCGTTTTCGACGACCCCGCCGAAGCCCGCGCCTACGTCCAGTCGCGGGGCGCCCTCATCGTCGTCAAGGCGGACGGCCTCGCCGCCGGCAAAGGCGTCGTCGTCGCGGACAACGTGGACGAGGCCGCCGCCGCCGTGGACGACGCGATGACGGGCGGCGCGTTCGGCGCCGCCGGAGAGCGCGTCGTCATAGAGGAGCGCCTCGTCGGGCAGGAAGTCAGCGTGTTCTGCTTCACGGACGGCGCGTATGCGACGCCCCTCGTCGCCGCCTGCGACTACAAGCGCGTTTTCGACGGCGACCGCGGCCCCAACACCGGCGGAATGGGGGGCTACAGCCCGCCGCCGTGGTGGGACGCCGCCCTCGAGCGGCGCGTCCGCGAGACCTGCATCGGGCCCGTCATCCGCGAGTTGGCGCGGCAGGGCGCGCCCTACGTCGGCGCGCTCTACGGCGGGCTGATGCTCACCGACGACGGGCCCGCCGTCATCGAGTTCAACGCCCGCCTAGGCGACCCCGAGGCCGAACTCATCCTGCCGCGCCTCGAGACCGACCTCCTCGACATAGCCGACGCCGCGCTCGACGGAGGTCTCCCGTCCCTGGAAATTCGCTGGAGCGGCGACTGCGCCGTCGGCGTCGTCCTCGCCTCGGGCGGCTACCCCGGCGCCTACGAAACGGGCAAGCCGATCAGCGGGCTCGCGCAGGCCGCGGAATCCGCACTCGTCTTTCACGCCGGAACCACCCACCGCGACGGTAGCGTCGGCGCCTCCGGCGATGGGGGCATCGACGCATCCGGTAGGGGCATCGTCACTGCCGGAGGGCGCGTTCTGACGCTCGTCGGCCTCGCCTCCACGATGGACGAGGCGCGAACGAAAGCCTACGCCGCCGCGAACGCCGTCGCCTACGACGGCAAGCGGCATCGAACCGACGTCGCCGCGTTCGCGGGAATCCATTCGGCGCAACGCGCCGAATTCCCCCTCTCCCCATAAGGGGAGAGGACGCCGCGAACGCGGCGGGAGAGGGTACTGCGGACGGGGCGCGAAAGCGGGAACCTACCCAATTGGCGGCGCGAAGCGCCGAATTCCCCCTCTCCCTATAAGGGGAGAGGGCGCCGCGAACGCGGCGGGAGAGGGTACTGCGGACGGGGCGCGAAAGCGGGAACCTACCCAATTGGCGGCGCGAAGCGCCGAATTCCCCCTCTCCCTACAAGGGGAGAGGACGCCGCGAACGCGGCGGGAGAGGGTACTGCGGACGGAGGCGCAACCCGATCCGTCATTCCCGCATAGGCGGGAATCCCGCCCCCAACAGCGCGGAGCGCAACGCCGCCTATGATGACGGCGCGGCGCCAGCGAACGCGGACGCCAGACCCCCCTCTCCCCTTATGTCCTCTCCCCTTATAAGGAGAGGGGGATGCGGCGCTTGCGCGCTTTGCGGACGGGGCGCTACGCGCCCCGTCTCCATACTCCCCCGGGGCCGCGTCATTCCCGCGAAAGCGGGAACCTACCCCAGTCGCCGCGCCTACGCGCAAGCGGGGATCTATCCCCTTGCGGTACAATCGCAGGGCGGAGCGAGGAGCCTGCGCCGGAAGAGAGCGCATCGCCGCATCGGAGGAGAACGGTATGCCGCAGGTGGGCGTGATCGTCGGGAGCGCGACGGACCAGCCGGTTATGGAGGACACGGTCAAGACGCTGACGGACTTGGGCGTCGAGGCCGAGTTGGTCGTGGCGTCCGCGCACCGCAACCCGCGCAAAGTGCAGGAGTACGTCGAGAGCGCGCCGGGGCGCGGCGTCGAGGTGTTCGTCGCCGCCGCCGGAGGCGCCGCCGCGCTGCCCGGCGTCGTCGCCTCCCACACGACGCTGCCCGTCATCGGCGTCCCCATCGCGTCCAGCGAACTCGGCGGCGTGGACGCCCTCTACTCCATCGTGCAGATGCCGCCGGGGATTCCCGTCGCTACGGTCGCGGTCGGCGCGTGGGGAGCGCGGAACGCGGCGCTCCTCGCGGCCCAGATCCTCGGCCTCAAGTATGCTACGATACGCGAAGAGACGGAGCGCCACAGGGAGCGCCTCCGCCAGCGCTGACCGCCGCCCTCCGCCCCCGCCGAATGATCATCCTCACGGACTTCGACGACACCGCCGCCGTCCAAAACGTCGGAACGATGCTCTTGGATCGCTTCCAGCCGGACGTCTCCGCGCCCGGCGTCGTCCCCTGGCGGACGATTCTCCAACGCTACGCGGACGGCGAAATCTCGCTCGCCGAGTACCAGGAAATCGCGTTCCGGCAAATGACGGCCTCCGTGAGCGAGCAGACGGCGCATGTCCGCGCCAACGCCCGGCTGCGCCCCGGATTCGCCGAACTCGCCGAATGGTGCGCCGGCGCAGGCGTCGCGTTCGCCGTCGTCAGCCACGGACTGGACTACTACGTCGAGGCGCTGCTGAACGAGGAAGGCGTAAGCGTTCCGGTCCATTGCGTTCGGACGAGCGGCGCGGACGGCAAGACTTACGAGTACGCCTTCTCCGACCCGAATTGCGCCTGGCGGCCGGGCAACTGCAAGTGCAAGGCGCTGGAGATGCGCCGACGGCGCGGCGGCGAGCACGCCGTCTACGCCGGCGACGGGAGGTCGGACGCTTGCCCCGCCATGCGCGCCGATTTCGTGTTCGCCCGCGAGCCCCTGGCGGGAATATGCCGCGAGCGCGGCGTTCCCCACGCCCCGCTCGACGATTTCCACGCCGTGCTCGCCTACGCCAAAGCGCGAGTCGAGGCCGGCGATGATTGACCGCTACTCCCGCGAGCCGATGAAACGCATCTGGTCGGACGAAGGCAAGTACGACCGCTGGCTCGCCGTGGAGATCGCCGTCTGCGAGGCGTGGACGCGGTTGGGCGTCATCCCCCCGGAGGACATGGAGCGCATTCGCGACGCCTCGTGGGACGCGGCCAAACTCGAGGCGACATTCGCCGAGACGCGCCACGACGTCACGGCCTTCCTGCGCTCCGTGACGGACGGACTGGGGCCGGAAGGCCGCTGGGTGCACTACGGGCTTACCTCCAACGACGTTTGGGACACGGCGACCGGCCTGCAGATCCGCGACGCCGCGGCGATCCTTATGGAGGGGGCGGACACGCTGATCGCGGCGCTGGGCGAGCGCGCCGTCGAGCGCAAGCGAACGCTGATTATGGGGCGCACGCACGGCGTCCACGCCGAGCCCACGACATTCGGGCTGAAACTCGCCCTTTGGCGCGAAGAGATGCTGCGGAACCGCGAACGCCTGCGCCGCGCCGCGGAAGAGGCCGCCGTCGGCAAAATCTCCGGCGTCGTCGGAACGCACGCCTCCGTCCCGCTCGAGGTCGAGGTCTACGCTTGCGAGGCGCTTGGCGTCCCCTACGAGCCGCTCTCCAATCAGATCGTTCAGCGCGACCGCCACGCCTACTTTATGACGACGCTTGCGGTGACGGCGGCGTCGCTGGAGAAGTTCGCGACCGAGATTCGCGGCCTGCAGCGCACCGAGGTCCACGAGGTCGAGGAGCCGTTCGCGGAAGGCCAAACCGGATCGTCGGCGATGCCTCACAAGCGCAACCCCGACCTCTCGGAGCGTGTCTGCGGGCTGGCGCGCCTCATTCGCGGCAACGCGCTCACCGCCCTCGAAAACGTCGTGCTGTGGCACGAGCGCGACATCTCCCACTCGTCCGCCGAGCGCGTCATCCTCCCCGACTCTTGCGCCGCGCTCGACTACGTCCTGGATCTGTTCACCGGCGTCGTCCGCGGAATGCGCGTCTTTCCCGAACGAATGCTCGCCAACATAGAATCCACGCGCGGCCTCGTCTTCTCCCAGCGCGCGATGCTCGCGCTCGTCGAGGCGGGCATGCCCCGCGAAGCCGCCTACCGCCTCGCGCAGCGCCACGCCGCCGCGACGTGGGAGGAGGGCGGCGACTTCCGCGAGCGCGTCGCCGCCGACCCGGATGTCCGCGCCCTCCTGAGCGGCGCCCAAATCGCCGCGCTTTTCGACTACGCTTACTACACCGCCAACGTCGACGCCCTCTTCCAGCGCGTCGGCCTCGCAGGCGACGGAGCGACGATATGACCTTGATAGACACGCCCCTGCCGAACCGCCTCCACCGGGGCAAAGTCCGCGACACCTACACCCTCGGCGACGGCCTCCTGCTGATGGTCGCCACCGACCGCATCTCCGCGTTCGACGTCGTGCTGCCCAACGGCGTGCCGGACAAGGGGCGCGTGCTCTCCCTGCTCTCCAAGTTCTGGTTCGAGCAGACCAGCGACGTCGTTCCCAACCACTTCGTCGCGCTCGCCGACGACTCCGACGCGCTCGGCCCGCTCGCCGACCATCCGACGCTCCGGAGCCTCCCGCCGGAGGTCGCGCGGCAGGCGATGGTCGTGAAGCGCGCCGAGCGCATCGACGCCGAATGCGTCGTCCGCGCCTACCTCACCGGCTCGGCGCTCGCCGACTACCAGAAAACGGGAACGGTGTTCGGCCTTCCGATGCCCTCCGGCCTCGTGGACGGCAGCAAGTTCCCGGAACTGCTGTTCACGCCCACGACGAAGGCGGAGGTCGGGCACGACGAGCCGCTGAGCGCGGACGAACTCGCGGCGCTCGTCGGCGCGGACAGGGCGAGCGCGCTGCGCGACCTGTCGTTCGCCGTCTTTCAGCGCGCGCACGACATCGCCGCCGAGCGCGGCATCATCATCGCCGACACGAAGTTCGAGTTCGGCGTCCGCGACGGCGAGATCATCCTCATAGACGAAGTCCTCACGCCCGACTCCAGCAGATTCTGGGACGCGGAGGGCTACAGCCCGGGGCAGTCGCAGCCGAACTTCGACAAGCAGTTCGTCCGCGACTGGCTGCTGACCCAAAAAGACTGGAACCGCACGCCGCCCGCTCCCGCCCTGCCCGACGTCGTCGTCCAAAAGACCACCGAACGCTACTGGGAAGCCCACCGCCGCCTAACGGGAGACCTTCGCATAACCTAATCGCCCCTGACCGCACCTATTGCCTGACCGCATACCTCCCGTCATTCCCGCGCAGGCGGGAATCTCGCCCCCAGTTTTGAGGCGCCCCAGCGCCCACACCCCCCTCTCTCTACAAGGGGAGAGGACGCCGCGAACGCGGCGGGAGAGGGTACTGCGGTCGGGCGCCTCCAGTAGGTTCCCGCTTTCGCGGGAATGACGTGGCCCCGGGGAGAATGGGGAGACGGGGCGCAACGCGCCCCGTCTTGGCGCCTCGGCTGCCATGCTCTCTGTCGCCGCATTCCCGTTCCGTCCGCGCGCGATTCCAGCGCCCACGGCCCCGTCATTCCTGCGTAGGCAGGAATCCAGTCGGCGCGATAGCGCCACAGACGGGGCGCAGCCCCGTCTCCATGAATCCCCCGTCGCCTCGTCATTCCCGCGAAAGCGGGAACCTACTGGCGGACATGCGCCTCGCAGACGCGCCTCGCGGAGCACGCGAAGGCCCACGCGAAGGCCGCCACGCTTCCGAGCACGGCCAGGAGCAGGACATACGCCGCGAAGCCAATCACCGACCCTAACGCCGCCTCGAACACATACGTAGTCACATCCATGCTCACCCTCCTGTGTGCTTGGCGCTCCGCGCCGACTGGATTCCCGCCTACGCAGGAATGACGGAAGCATTATGTGCGAACGCGTGTTCCCCGCGCAAGCGGCGCTTATCCAGATTTAGCGCCAATTCCCCAGGCCACTCCCCCCATCCCGCGACACTGCCCCCTTGACATCCCCGCCCCCTTCCGCGCTATCGTAGCCATAGCCACGCCCGGCGCAAGCGAGGAAACCCATGCCCCCTATGCCCGTCCAAAACTTCCCTGACAACATCCTCTACGAACTCGACAACCTCGACGTCCTCCGAGGGATGAACAGCGCGACCGTCGACCTCATCGCAACTGACCCGCCCTTCAACACGCGCCGCAACCGCAGCGGAACCGCCGGCTTCTACGTAGACAACTGGAAGTGGGGCGACACCTGCATCCTCCCCGACCAGTGGGCGTGGAACGAGGTGCACCCGGTCTGGCTCGAGCAGATCAAGGACGATAACCCCGCCCTTTACGACGTCATAACCGCCGCCCGCTCCGCTCACGACGACGGCATCGCCGCCTTCCTCTGCTTCCTCTCCGTGCGCCTGATGGAGTGCCATCGCGTGCTCAAGCCGACCGGCAGCATCTACCTGCACTGCGACCACGCGGCCAACGCCTACATTCGCATGGCGATGGACGCGATATTCGGGCCCAAGAACTTCCGCAACGAAGTCGTGTGGTGCTATCGCGGCGGCGGAGTCCCAAGCAATGCCTTTGCGCGCAAACATGACACCCTGTTTTTCTATGCGAATGGGGGCAAGAACACGTTTACTAGGCAGCGAGTTCCGTACTCGCCTGCGAGCACTCAACTCGTGAGCGGGCGAGGGGGAGTCAGCATTGACGGGCGTCCTAGAGATCTGGATCAGGGAGCCGCGATGCCGGACTGGTGGGCGGACATAAACTCGCTGCAAACGTGGTCTCCGGAACGCACAGGAAGCCCCGACCAAAAGCCTCTGCCCCTGTACGAGCGCATCATTGACGCGAGCAGCAAGCCGGGCGACCTCGTGCTCGACCCGTTTGCGGGGTGCGCCACCACCATCGTCGCTGCGCGGAACCTCGGGCGGCGTTGGGTCGGCGTCGACCGCCGAGCCGATGCTCGCTATCACGTCGTTTGCCGTCTCGCGGGCATCAAGGCCAAGGACGCGGAGGAAACGATACGGAAGCGCCCCGACTTGGCGGAATGGCTCGACGAGCAACTCGCCAAATACGACGCGCATTACAGCACGGAAGCGCCCCAACGGACGGACACGGGCGAAACCGCCGCCCCAGGCTTGGAGCCCGTCTACACGCTCTCCCGCGCTCAGCAGCAGCCGTGGCAACGCCTCAACCACGCCGAAATGCGCGGCATACTGAGGCAAGCGCAACCGGGGGCTGCGGGCGACCTCGTCGTTTGCGCCGGTTGCGGGCGCGAGATGGAATTGCCGTTTATGACGTTGGACCACGTCACGCCAAAGAGCGGACTCGGCGAAAACTACATCACGAATCGCGTTCTGATCTGCGGCCCGTGCAACGGCAGGAAGAAGGAGGACTTTACGTTCCCCAAGTTGCATCGCGAGAACCGACGCGTCGGCTGGATGCGCGACGAGCCGAAGGCGAAAGCGGCGCTGGCCGCTGCCCGCCGCGTCTCCGGTCGCGTGCGCGACGCCTGGGCCTCGCCTGACGTGCAGGCGCTGGTCGCCGCCGCCCGCGGGGAGGGGTAGCGAGATTCCCGCCTACGCGGGCAGGGCGGCTATGGGGGTAGACGGCAGGGGGTAGGTTCCCGCTTTCGCGGGAATGACGGCAAGGTGGAATGGCGGCAAGGGGTAGGTTCCCGCTTTCGCGGGAATGACGTGGCCCCGGTGAGAATGTGGAGACGGGGCTAGCGCCCCGTCTATGGCGCTGTCGCGCCGAATGGATTCCTGCCTACGCAGGAATGACGATGAGGGAAGGATGACGATCATGGAGGGCGGGCGTGGCGATAGCAGGTGTGGCGATAGCGGGCGTGGCGATAGCGGGCGTGACGATAATGGAGGGCGGAATGGAGACCGACGAGCGCGAGCGGGCGCGGCGCCCACGACGGGGCGCGCAGCGCCCCGTCTCCTTATTCCCCCGGGGCCTCGTCATTCCCGCGAAAGCGGGAACCTACTGGAGGCGCCACCGACTCCAGTACCCTCTCCCGCCGCGTTCGCGGCGTCCTCTCCCCTTATAGGGAGAGGGGGAATTCGGCGCTTGCGCGCCTCCAATGGGGCGATATTCCCGCCTACGCGGGAATGACGGCAATGGGGGCGGCGTTGACAACCTCAAACGCGGAACATAACCTATTCGCAGGTGCAGCGATGGTCACGGCGGAGAACCCCCAGGAGCCCCATAGCGTCCATAGCGTGCGGTTGCTCGATCACGCGGGCGCGGCGCTTGCCGACGGCGACCGCCTCCAGGCTTCCGAGAAGATCTGGGGCGCCGTCTCTCACGCGCTCAGAGAGGTCGCCGCCAAGCGGCGCTGGCCGATCAGCGTCAACGCCGACGCCCGCGACATCGCCAGATACATCGCCCAGGAGACCGGCGACTCCGAATTGGCCGCTCTGGGCGGCGCGGAGTTGTATCACTACAACTTCTACAAAGACGCGATGGACGTCGAAGACATTAAGGACGGCTTGGCGATGGCGGAGCGGATATGCGGGAAGTTGCTCGCCGCCAACGACGCGTTGCCCTCAAGCCTGCCGCCTCCGCGCGGGCCGAAGTTCAGAGCCTACGAGCGGAGGAACGGCCTCGCTCCCGACCCTCCCTACACGTCGGAGGAGTGGGCGGCGTTCGTGAGGACGCGCGACCGCCTCGCCGCGCAAGCGCGCGACCTCGCCGCTGGGTCAGGCCACCCGCAGTAAGGGGGCGCCTTCTCTCGTGCCGCCCGCCCCCATGACCGTCATTCCTGCGTAGGCAGGAATCCATTCGGCGCGCAAGCGCCACAGACAGGCGTAGCCCGTCTCCCCCCACATCCTCAGGGCCTCGTCATTCCCGCGAAAGCGGGAACCTACTGGAGGAGCCGCCCCCCGCGCAAGCCTACCAACGCCCTACCCCGCCCCACTGCGACATCTGCCCCTTGCGCCGCTCGCCCCCTCTCCCCTAAGCTTGTCCCTATGACCCACGCGCCAGCGCCTCCGCTGCGGACCGGATGCCTCTGTTGGGTGGCTCCATCTGGCCCCATTTCGGCCTCATCCAGCCCCAAATCGGCCTCAAAACGCCCCGTTTCGGCCCCGAATTGGCCTCACTCAACGCCGGAGCGCAGGAGTAAATGGGGCCAAATGGTGCCAAATGGAGCCACTATTTAACGAAGGCGCTCCCCGACTACCCCATTGGACAGGCGCAACGCGCCCCGTCTCCAAGGATCCCCAGGCGCATCGTCATTCCCGCGAAAGCGTGAACCTACTGGGAACGTCCCGCCCGTCCCGCGCAAGCGCCATCCCGCCCTCTCTTTCCGGAGACCCTTGCATAACCTGCCGCCCGGCACGCGAAAGCGGTAACCTATCGGGGCAGGCTCCCCAAACAAAAACAGACGAGAGCGACAACCTTGACCACCAACGAAAACGAAAAGCCCCAATCCGAAAGCGCCGCCGCGCAGCGCGCCGCCGCCGACCGCCGGGGGCCGTCGCGCCGCACCGCCGCCCGCGAGGATCGCAGGCGCCGCGCCGGGACGCGGCGGGCGCGCAAGCGGCGCGTCTATATGCTCGGCGGCCTGGTCATCGCGCTCGCGCTCATCGCCGGGCTCGCCTTGCCGTCGTTCGGCATCGTCAACACGACGACGGACGTTCCGCAGGCGGAGCCCAGCGCGGGCACGCAACTCGCCGTTCAGCAGGGCGATACGCTCGCGGCGGGCGAGACGGCGGAGTACGACACGGATCCGCCGACCTCCGGCCCCAGTTGGGCGGAGGGCGCCTCGTGGGGCGTTCACGCGGAGCAACAGCCCAACGAGGCCGTCGTCCGCAACCTCCGCAACGGCGGCGTCGTCTTCAACTACGCGCTCTCCGACGAATCGGCGGTCGCCGATCTACGGGCGTTCGTCGAGGGGCTGGACGGCTACCCGGACTGCTACGTGATGCAGCCGCATGCCGGCGTCCCCGACGGCGAAGTCTCGCTGACCGCGTGGGGATGGACGGACACGGCGTCGCCCGGCGACACGGCGGCGATGCAGGAGTTCGTCAACGACCATCGCGCCGAGGGCCCGGACTCGCCGGACGGCGGCGGCTGCGGGAGCGGCGCGTGACGCGGTTCGTGGCTCGCCCCTGCGCCGTCGGAGCGCCCCGATGATGCGGTTCACGGGGCGCCCCCTACCGTCATTCCCGCGTAGGCGGGAATCCCGTGTCCATCGGCGCGATGGGGTAGGTTCCCGCTTTCGCGGGAATGACGTGGCCCCGGGGGGAATGGGGAGACGGGGCTGCGCCCCGTCCCCGGGTGCCTCGCGCTCGTTGGTCTCCTCCCACCCATCCTTGCCGCCGTTCCCGCGCCCCCTATCGTCATTCCCGCGAAGGCGGGAATCCCGCCTCTGCGCCGTCGGAGCGCCGCGATGATGCGGTTCACGGCGCGAATCGAGGTGACGCTCAAGGCGGGCGTCAACGATCCGCAGGGGAACGCCGTGCTGGGGGGGCTCCGCAGCCTGGGCTTCTCCGGGGCGCGGTCCGTCCGCGTCGGCAAACTGATTACGCTCGATCTCGAGGCGCCGGACGCGGAGTCGGCGCGCCGGCAAGTGGACGAGATGTGCGCCAAACTGCTCGCCAACCCGGTCATCGAGTCTTACGAGGCGCGGATCGCCGACGCGCCGTAAGAGGGCATGGCGGCCGGTCCGCGTCGTCCGGGTCGGGGGCGCGGCCCCGTTCGCCGGCGTGAGGCGGCGCGGAAATCGCCGCAACTTTCGCGGCAACTTGCTTGACCCTTACGCCGCGTTGGGACAATCTAGCGTTCGTCGGTTCGCTAGGCCGCATCGGAGGGAGATTGGACGCCGCCGTTCGGGAGATTCTGCTGGGAAGCAAGGTCATCGCGGTCGTCGGCCTCTCCGACAGGCCGGACCGGCCGTCCTACGGCGTCGCCGCGTATATGCAGGCGCAAGGCTACCGGATCATTCCGGTGAATCCGAAACTGACCGGCCCCGTGCTGGGCGAGGCGCCGTTCCGCAGGCTGGCGGACGTCGGGGAGCGCATCGACGTCGTCGACATATTCAGGAGAGCCGTGGATGTCCCGCCGGTAGTGGACGAGGCCATCCGCGTCGGCGCCTCCGCCGTTTGGATGCAACTGGGGATAGTCCACGGCGAGGCGGGGGCGAAGGCGGAGGCCGCAGGGCTCCGCGTCGTTATGGGCAAGTGCATCGCGGAGGAGCATCGCCGTCTGTAAGAGTTGGAAGGCGCAAAGAAGCAAGTCCGCCGCCGTGATTAGGGGTAAGCGGGTCCGGCGAGTGGGAGTTGCGAGATGATCGCTCGTGAAGCGGAAGATATCCGGTTGGTGAAGGAGCGCACGCGCGCGGCGATAGACCTGGCGACGCAGGGGGAGTGGGAGGAGGCGGCGCAGGTCAACCGCGAGATTCTCGATCTCGCGCCGACCAACGTCGAGGCGATGAACCGCCTCGGCAAGGCGTTGACGGAGTTGGGGCGGAAGGAGCAGGCGCGGGACGTCTTTCTGTCCGCGCTCGTGCTGCACCCGAGCAATCCCATCGCGCTGAAGAACGTCGCGCGTCTGCGGGCGGAGGCGGAGGACGAGCAGGCGGATGCGGGGCGTCCGCCGTTCGTCCGGGGGCAAGGGGTTCGGGCGTCCGGGAGGCTGATCGCGGAGAGCACGAAGAGCGCGGAGGTGGCGCTGCTTCCGGCGGGAGCGCAGGCGTCGGCGGCTCCGGGCGCGCCGGTCACGCTCGGCTTTCGGGGCCCGATGGTGGTGGTGAGCGACGAGTACGGCTCCTGCCTCGGCATTCTGCCTCCGAGTTTGTCGCGGCGCCTCTCGGCGCTGATGAACGGCGGCAACAGGTACGACGGGGTTGTCGTGTCGCCGGGGGACGGGGGCGCGGTTCGGGTGCTGCTGCGGGAGTCGCGGCAGCATCCCAGCCAGCGGGGCAAGGCGTCGTTCCTGCCCGCGCCGCCGCCGGAGCCCGCGTCGCCGCTCGACGACGAGGGGATCGAAGACGCTCCGGCCCGGGAGTCCGCCGGAGCCGCGCTTGCGCTGCTTGACGACGAGCCGGAACTGGCCGCCGCCGGCGCGAGCATCGGCATTATGGACGACGGCGCGATGCCCGAGTTGCCGGAGGAGGTCTTCGCGTAGGGGGTAGGTCCGGGGGATAGGTTCCCGCTTTCGCGGGAGTGACGGGGCCCGTGGGGATTAGGGAGGCGGGGCGCCGCACGCCCCGTCTTGGACGCCTCGCCTGCGATAGCGCTCCGTATCGCTGTCATTCCGTCTCTTCCTTCTTACCCTCATTTCGCTCCTGCCGTCATTCCCATCGCCCCCATGACCGTCATTCCCATCGCTCCCCTAACCGTCATTCCCGCGTAGGCGGGAATCCCGCCCCCATTGGAGGCGCGCAAGCGCCGCATCCCCCCTCTCTCTACAGAGACCTTTGCATAACCTTCCGCAATCGCGCACAATGACCGCAACCCGCAACCGCGAGGAGACTGCTATGCATCTCGAAGCCAGCGACCCCTCCTTCATCGACGCCTTCCTCCCTTTCAACGCAGGCCGCAACGACAGACTCGACCGCATCGACCGCCTCATCGATTGGCCCAAAGTCGCAGCCCTACTCGACGATGTCCACGCCGCGCCCGAAGGACGGCCCGCCTACCGCCCGATCACGATGGTCAAGATCATCGTCCTCCAGCAGTGGTACGACTCCTCCGACGTCGGCATGGAGGAGGCGCTCCAAGACCGGCTGTCGTTCCGCCGCTTCGCGGAGCTCACGCTGACGGACGCGGTTCCCGACCACTCGACGATCAGCCGGTTTCGGAAGAAGATCACGGAGCGGGGGCTGGCGCGGGCGCTGTTCGCGGAAGTGAATCGGCAGTTGGAGGCGAAGGGCATGCTGGTGAAGCGCGGAACGCTGATCGACGCGACGATCATCGAGGCGCAGGCGCGGCGCCCGCATTCGGAGGCTGGAGCGCGGAGCGGAACGGACCCCGACGCCGCGTGGACGAAGAAGGGGAAGAAGTCGCATTTCGGCTACAAGATGCACATAGGGATGGACGCGGGGTCAGGGCTGGTGCGCGGGGTTGAGTTCACGCCTGCGAACGTTGCGGACACGGATGTTGCGGACGCGCTGATCATGGGGGACGAAGAGGCGGTGTACGCGGACAAGGCGTATGAGTCGAAGGAGCGTCGTGAGCGTCTGCGGGCGCAGGGCGTGAAGGATCGGATCATGCATCGGGGGCATAAGCATCAGACGGAGCTGCCGCATTGGCAGCGGCGGCGGAACGGGCTGCTGTCGAAGGTTCGGGCGCCGGTGGAGCAGGTGTTTGGGACGCTGAAGCGCAGCTATGGGTACTGGCGGGTTCGGTACATGGGGCTAATGAGGAACGAGGCGGAGGCGTTGTTCAAGGCGCTGGCGTACAACCTGCGGCGCGCGGACGGGTTGAGAGAGGGTTGCGCTGTGCATGGGTAGGGGCGTATTGCGCCCGTTGGGGGTACGAGGCCCTGCGAAGCCCCTAAATTGGGGGCGAGCAGGGGAGGTGGAGGCCGTTATCGGGGGATTTGGGCGGTTGAATGGCTGATTCCGGGGGCGCGGAACTGCCGATCGCGCTGATGCGAGGGTTATGCAAAGGACTCCTACAAGGGGAGAGGACGCCGCGAACGCGGCGGGAGAGGGGGGTGCGGGCGCTTGCGGGAGCGGCGGGGCACCCGCCCTACGCTTGCGGCAACTGCCACAACTCGCGGACGCCGGGCTGCATCATCGCTTCGTCCGCCATGCGCTCCGCGTCGCGCTCGCGGTAGAGCGACTCCATTAGCCGCCGGTTCAGCAGCAGCCCCTTGTCCCGCGTGACCTTCCACAACTCCGGCATCGTCCCCGCCTTCTTCGTCAGGTTGCAGTGGCCGCAGAGCAGTTGCGCGTTCGCCATCACGTCGGGGCCTTTCCTGCTGCTCGGGACAACGTGGTCGACGTGCATCAGCCGCAAGTCGGTGCGGATGCCGCAGCCGAGGCAATAGGCTTCCTGCTTGCCGTAGAGGTCGCGCCTCTCCGCGAGCGTCCATTGGCGGCGCGAGGCGGCGGCGGCCGCATCCGCCTCCGAAACGGGGCGAATCGGGTCGTCGGTCTGGCCGGGCAGTTCGTTGACCTTGTGGACGCGCTTGCCGTCTGGGAGGCCGGCGGTCACGCCCTCGACCTCCATCTCCGGGAAGGTTCCGCGCAAGCGCTTGACGACCTGGCGGTACGCCTCGACGCCCATATCCATGCCGATCCATCGGCGCTCGAGGCGCTCGGCGGCGACGCAGGCGGTGGCGCAGCCGCAGAAGGGATCGAGCACGACGTCGCCGGGATTGCTGGACGCCTCGACAAGGCGCTCCAGCAGGGCGAGCGGCTTCTGCGTCGGGTAGCCGGTGTATTCGGGCAGGCGCGCAGAGTAGTTCGTGAAGCCGATGGGGTCGAGGATGAGGTTCTGCTGCGGGTTGCCGAGGTCGGCGTCGGCGTACCGCTTCAGCCCCGGCCACTTGCCGCGCTTGGGGTGATGAATGAGTCCCGCCGCGTCGAGCGCGTCCAGCCGAGCGTGAACGCCCGCGATGGCGGTGTAGCCCCGGATGAACGTCGCTTCTATGTAGTCCGCGTAGTCGCCGGTCAGCGGGGCTGCCCAGTGCCTGCCGAGCGCGGCGACGTCGTACCTTCTCCATGGCTGCCCGGACTCTCCGTCGGATGGTTGCTCTCCGGTGAGGTCGGAACTGCGGTAGCGCCCGCGCTCGTCCACGGACGGGTACGCCCTGCGGATGGCGGCGGTGGTTTTGCGCTCCTTGATCGCCTCGCCGTTCCACGTGTAGTCGTCGCCGTTGGCGTAGAAGAGGATGTAGTCGGTGATGCGTCCGTAGCGGCGGGCGTCGTTGTGGGAGGTGGCGCGCTTCCAAATGAGGTTGTTCAGAAAGCGCTCCGAGCCGAACACGGAGTCCATCACCGCTTTCAGGTAGTGGCCGGACGTGTCGTCGCAATGCAGGTAGATCGAGCCGGTCGGCTTGAGGATCCGCTGCATCTCGACGAGGCGCACCGCCATAAACGTGAGGTAGCCCTGCATCGAGGGCGAGTGCGCTTGCCCCGCGCCCTCCAAGATCGGCGGCAGCGACGGAATGACCTCCCCGATCTCCTCGGTCCACTCCTCCTTCCAGTTGGGGTCGCCCGGCTCCATCGTGAACACGTCGACGAAGCCGACCAGCCGCCTCTGGACGGCGCGGCGGTCGCGCCGCCTAGGAACGCGCAGACGGATGTCCTGCAGCAGGCCGCGCTCCTCCTCCTCGGCGAGCCCGATGGGATTCAGATAGGCGCGTCCGCTGTTGAACGGCGGGTCGAGATAGATGAGGTCAATGCAGGCGTCTGGGAGCGCCCGGAGGGCGGGGAGGTTGTCGTTGACGACGATGGTCCTGTTTTCGACGCCGGGCAGTATGGGCGCGCTGAGGTTTATCTCCGGCAAGGCAATTCTCCGCGAGCGTTGGGCTCTCCGCGCCTAAGATTCGCCATAGAGGGAGGCGATGTCAATAGGGGCGTGTCGCGGGGGCGGGATTCCCGCCTACGCGGGAATGACGGTCATGGGGGGCGGGGTTCCCGCCTACGCGGGAATGACGGTCATGGGGGGCGGGGTTCCCGCCTACGCGGGAATGACGGTCATGGGGGGCGGGGTTCCCGCCTACGCGGGAATGACAGTCATGGGGGGCGGGGTTCCCGCCTACGCGGGAATGACAGTCATGGGGCCGTTTCACAGCGCGAGGCGCGGGCGGGCGGAGGAGGCGTAGTCCTTGATGTTGAGGCGCAGGCGCGGCTGGCCGTTCCAATGGTCGACCTCCAAAGCGTAGACGGCGTCCACGCTCGCGGCGTTCTCCCATTGCTGGCGGAACGCGACCGCCTCCCACACCGCTCCGCCGGAGCGAACGCTCAGCCGGAAGTGCTTGCCCTCCGCGCCCATCGCGGACGCCTTGACGACCTCGAGGCCGCGCGCAAGGAACAGCGGCGCGGGGTTGCCGACGCCGAACGGCTCCATCCGGCGCAGCGCGGGAAACGCGGGGCCCATTAGGTCGTCCGGCTGCGCCTCCGCGTCCACGACGCCCTCGATCTGGGGCGCCGCCGCGCCGATCCGCTCCGCCGCGATGCTCTCCAGCCGTTCGCGCAACGCCGGCAGCGCCTCGACGGAGCAGCGGAATCCCGCCGCCTGCGCGTGCCCGCCGTGCCGCATCAGCAGGTCGCCGCACTGATCGAGCGCGTCCGCCCAGTGAAACGTCGGCGCGCTGCGGCAACTCGCCATCACGCATCCGCCCTCCAATCCGTAGACGGCGGCGGGCGCGCCGAACTCCTCCGAGAGCCTGCCCGCGACGAGGCCGACGACGCCCGGATTGAAATCGGGCTCGCCCGCGAGGATGAGCGGCGGAACGCTAGCGGGCACGAGGGCGCGGGCGCGCTCCAGCGTCTCCTCCGTGATCGTCCGGCGCTGCGCGTTGCAGGCGTCGAGTTCGCGGGCGAGTTCGGCGGCGCGCCCCTCGTCGCCGGTCAGCAGCAGGTCGAGGGCGGCGTCGGCGCGGCCAAGCCGTCCGGCGGCGTTGAGCCGGGGTCCTATGCCGAACCCAATCGTCTCCGCGTCGGCGCGCTCGGCGACGTTGCGTCCGACGCTCATCAGCGCCCGCAGCCCCGCCGATTGCGTCCGCCGCAGTTCGCGCAGGCCGTGATGGACGATGTAGCGGTTCTCGCCGATCAGCGGCGCCATATCGGTGATCGCGCCGATGGCGGCCAGTTCCATCAGGCCGGCGCTCCAATCCGCGCCGCGCTCGGCCCCCAGCAGCGCCTGCGCGAGTTTGAGCGTCATGCCGACGCCGGTGAGATGTTCGAAGGCGTAGCGCGAATGCGGAGCGCGGGGATTGATGACCGCGACGGCGTCCGGGAGGTCGGCGCCCACGAGGTGATGGTCGGTGACGATGACGTCCGCGCCGAGCGACTTGGCGTAGGCCGCCTCGTCGACATTCGTGACGCCGCAGTCCACCGTGACGATGAGGCTCGCGCCGCGCCCGCGCAGGTTCTCTATGGCGCCGCGGTTCAGGCCGTGCCCCTCGCTCACGCGGTGCGGAAGGTAGGGCAGCGCCGCGACTCCCCAGCGCTCCAGCGCCTTGACGAGCAGCGCCGTCCCGGTGACGCCGTCCGCGTCGAAGTCGCCGAACACGGCGACGGCCTCGCCGCGCCGCCGGGCGAGGGCGAGGCGCTCCACGGCGGGCTCGACGTCGGGCAGCGCGCCGGGGTCTTCGAAGAGCGCGTCGGTCACGTCCAGAAAGTCGCTGGCTTCGCGGGCGGAGCGCAGGCCGCGCCGACGGAGCAAATGGCCGACGACGGGGGGCATTTCGCCTAGCGCGGACGGATCGGTCGCCGGGGCGACCGTCCACCGGCGGCGCTTGCCCTCGAGGGCGGGAGGCGCGCTAGGCAACGCGCCGGAAGATCAGCGAGGCGTTGTGCCCGCCGAAGCCGAGGTTGTTGCTCATCGCCGCGTTCACGACGCCCCGCTGGGCGTGGTGCGCCGTATAGTCCAAGTCGCAGTCCGGGTCCGGGCGCTCCAAGTTGATCGTCGGCGGAATCGCGCCCTCCGAGACGGCGAGCGCGCAGATTGCGGCCTCGACGCCTCCCGCCGCGCCCAGCAAATGGCCGGTCATAGACTTGGTCGAACTGATCTTGACTTTGTACGCCTCATCGCCGAAAACGGCCTTGACCGCCTCCGTCTCCAGCCGGTCGTTCATCGGCGTGCTGGTGCCGTGCGCGTTGACGTAACTGATCGCGGCGGGCTCCATGCCCGCGTCCGCCAGCGCGAGCGACATCGCCCTCGCGCCGCCCTCGCCGCCGGGAGAGGGCTGCGTCACGTGATAGGCGTCGGACGACGCGCCGTAGCCCGCGAGTTCCGCAATCGGCGACGCGCCCCGCCGAACCGCGCTTTCCTCGCTCTCGATAATCAGAACGCCGGCGCCCTCGCCCATCACGAAGCCGTCGCGCCCCGCGTCGAAGGGGCGGCTCGCGCCCTCCGGGTCGTCGTTGCGCTTGGAGAGCGCCATGCAAGCGTTGAATCCCGCGACGGCGATGGGGCAGATCGGCGCCTCCGTCCCCCCGGCGATGGCGACGTCGATCTCGCCGCGCCGGATCATCGCCGCCGCGATGCCGATGCTGTCCGCGCCGCTCGCGCACGCCGTCACCGCGCAGTAGTTCGGCCCCTTCGCGCCGTAGAGAATGGAGATCTGCCCGGGCGCCATATCCGCGAGCATCATCGGAACGAGAAACGGATTGACGCGGTCGGGGCCTTTGTCGCGCAGCACGCCCCACTGCTCGGAGAGGGTGAGAATGCCGCCGATGCCGCTGCCGATGACGGAGCCGACGCGCTCCGCGTCCACGCTTCCGTTCGAGAGGTCGAGCCCGGCCTGCTCCATCGCCTGGGCCGCCGCGCCGACGGCGAATTGCGCGAAGCGGTCGAGGCGCCGCGCCTGCTTGCGGTCGACATAGGCCGTCGGGTCGAAGTCCGGCGCCTCGCCCGCGATGGTCGTTGCGAAGCCGTCCGCGTCGAACGCCTGAATCGGCGCGACGCCGGACTTGCCTTGCAGCAGGCTCTTCCACGTCGACTTCGCGTCCAGCCCGACGGGAGTAATCATCCCGACGCCGGTCACGTAGATTTTCGTTGGCAACGCGCGCTCCTTCGCTTCTAGCGCCTAGAGGCTACCGCATATCCCGCCGGCGCCGTCGGAGCATGGTCGCTCCTCCCTGCCCGTCATTCCCGCATGCCGTCATTCCTGCCCTCTTTGCCGTCATTCCTGCGTAGGCAGGAATCCATTCGGCGCCCAAGCGCCACTAGACGAGGCGCAGTCCCGTCTCCATATCCCCAGGCGCCGCGTCATTCCCGCGAAAGCGGGAACCTATCCCCATGCCGTCCTGCCCATGCCCCTGCCGCGCCCTGACCACGAAAGCGGGAACCTACCTCCTGCCGTTATTCCCGCCTGAGGCGCGAGCGCAGCGCCCAGAGGCCGACCGTCGCGAGCGCGATGAGCGCAATCCATTGCGTTTGCTGCAAGCCCAGCCACGCCGGGTCGAGGCGGACGAATCCGATGAGGAAGCGCCCCGCGCCCCACGCGGCGAGCGCGAGCGGCGTCAGCATACCCGCCGGGGCGCGGCGCCCCCATCGCCATACGGCGAGCGCCAGCGCTCCCGCGAGCAGCGTTTCGTAGGCCGCGACGGGATGCGACGCCGCGCCGTCGGCTAATGCCGGAGACGCGGGATGCGCGTAGACGACCGCCCAGGGCAGCGTCGTCGTCGTCGCCGCCGGGTCGCCCCCGACGACGCTGCCCGTCCATCCGACGGCGAGCCCGACGAGCCCGGGCAGCGCGGCGGCGTCCGCCGTCTCCGCCGCGCGGAGCCCCGCCCGGCGCGCCCGCAATAGCCCGGCGGCGAGCCCGCCGGCCACGCCTCCCCAAAGCGAGAGGCCGCCGTTCCATAGGTAGAGCATTTGGAACGGCGCGTCGGCGTAGAAGCCTGGGTAGTCCGCGATATGCAGCAGCCGCGCTCCGGCGACGCCGCGCCTTGCTACCGCCTGCGCGAACAGCGCTCCGCCGATCAGCAGTCCCGCGAGCGTGAACAGTCCCGCCCACGTAATGAGCGCCGATCCGAATGCGTAAGGCCCTGCGGAGATTGTCATTGCGTATCGCAGCGGCGCCGGGGCGTTCTCACGCGCAATAGTCCGGCAGAATCGCCCGCGCCGACTCGTCTATGGCGACGAGGGTCGGCTGCATGGCGGGTCGCGCAGCGCGTCGTCGCGGGCAATTCCGAGGCGCATCTCCCGCCGCTGCGCGGCCGCACGCTCCTTCGCTTTCGCGCCTAGAGGCTACCGCATATCCCGCCGCGCCGTCGGAGCATGGTCGCTCCTCCTTGCCCGTCATTCCTGCGTAGGCAGGAATCCATTCGGCGCGCAAGCACCACGGGCAGGGCGCGTTGCGCGCCGTCCGCAGTACCCTCTCCCGCCGCGTTCGCGGCGTCCTCTCCCCTTATAAGAGACCTTTGCATAACTCAGTTTCGGCCTGCAATTCCTCTTGATGTTAGGAGTGAATTGAGGCGCCCCGGCTCTGCTGCAAGGGGTTATGCAAAGGTCTCCATAGGGAGAGGGGGAATTGCGGCGCTTGCGCGCCTCTGGGGATTCGCGTCTGCGCTGTCATGGCACGTAGGCGGGCGGCCTACTCGAGCGACGGCTCCGGAGACGGCGCGTCGTCCTCGGCGAGCGCGGCCAGGATGGCCTCGGCGGCGGCGTGCGTGGCGGCAGCCTCGAGAATGATCTGCTCGACGGCGTGCTTCACGACCGAACGGCTGGGCGTCGGCGATATCGCCTCCTCCGCGGCGTTGCGCCCATGCCGGGCGGCGTCCGCCGCGTGCTCGGCCGCGTCTATCGCCTGACGCGCCACTCGCTCCACCATCATTCTGTCCATCCCGCGCTCCTAACGCCTGCGGCGTCGCCTAATCCTGAGGCCGACCCGGAAGCATGCCCCCGGTTCCCGCGCTCCCTAACGCCACGCGCAGCCGGGCCCGCGCCCTCTTGCGCCGTCATTCCCGCCCTTCTCCGTCATTCCCGCGAAGGCGGGAATCTCGCCCCCAAGCCAGAGGGCGGCGCGCCCCGGCTGCCTGATCCCGATGCCCGCCGGCCTAACTCGTCTGCGCCTCGTCCCTGCGGCGCGCGCTGCGGCTGTTGGACTGCGGCGTCCGCGCGCGCTTCCGCTCCAACTGCTCCGCCTTGCTCGACTTCGAGCGCTTCGCCCGAATCTCATGACGCTTGGCGATGCATATCCTGCACACCACCGGCGTGCCTACTCCCTCGTACTCTCGAACCTGACCGCATTGCTCGCATATGAATTCCATCATCCCTCCTTCCGCTTGGCCTCGCCTCAGCGCGGATTCGCGTCCGACGCGCTCCCGCGCTCCTCCCCGTCGTCCCTGCGCCCCGCCCGGCTCCCGCGCCTCGCTCAGCCTCTTGGCGAAATCCGATTATACGCAATCCCGCAAGCGCTAGGTCCCCCCTCTCTAAAGGAGTCCTTTGAATAACCCTCTTCACAGAGCCGTGGCGCTCCAATTCACTCCTAGAGGCGCGTTGCGCCCCGTCTCCCTATATTCCCGGGACCACGTCATTCACGCTAAAGCGGAACCTACCCCCATAATCAGGCGGCTGGCGCACTGTTTTTTGCGTTGCAATTGCGCTCATGGGCAGCGATGGGGCGGGGAAAGTCGGTTGCGCTAACGCCGCCTGAGGCGCGAGCGCAGCGCCCAGAGGCCGACCGCCGCGAGCGCGACGAGCGCAATCCATTGCGTCTGCTGCAAGCCAAGCCACGCCGGATCGAGGCGGACGAATCCGATGAGGAAGCGCCCCGCGCCCCACGCGGCGAGCGCGAGCGGCGTCAGCATTCCCGTCGGGGCGCGGCGCCCCCATCGCCATACGGCGACCGCCAGCGCTCCCGCGAGCAGCGTTTCGTAGGCCGCGACGGGATGCGACGCCGCGCCGTCGGCGAACGCAATGGACGCGGGATGCGCGTAGACGACCGCCCAGGGCAGCGATGACGCGGATGCCGCAGGGTCGCCCCCGACGATGCTGCCCGTCCATCCGACGGTGAGCCCGACGAGCCCGGGCAGCGCGGCGGCGTCCGCCGTCTCCGCCGCGCGGAGCCCCGCCCTGCGCGCCCGCCACAGCCCGGCGGCGAGTCCGCCAATCACGCCTCCCCAGAGCGAGAGGCCGCCGTTCCAAAGGTAGAGCATTTGGAAGGGCGCGTCGGCGTAGAAGCCCGGGTAGTCCGCGATGTGCAGCAGCCGCGCTCCGGCGATTCCGCCCAGCACCGCCGCGACGACGATGCGCGCCGCCTCCCGCCGTCCGACGCCGCGCCTCGCTATCGCCTGCGCGAACAGCGCCCCGCCGATCAGCAGTCCCGCGAGCGTGAACAGCCCCGCCCACGTAATGAGCGCCGACTCGAATGCGTAAGGCCCTGCGGAGATTGTCATTGCGTATTGCAGCGTGGGAGCGGGGCGCTCCTGCGCCTACCAAGCGCCGGGGGGCAGCGCGCCCGCAGGGTCGGGAGAGCGCGAGTCCGCATTCCATCGCGCGACTGCGATGTGCCTCGGCTTCCGCCGCTCAGGCCAGTCATACTCCAGCACATCGCGCCTCGCGTAGGCGGTGACGAGGCTGCTGAGGGCGGAGCCGACTCCGGCGGGGGAGAGCAGCCACGCCTCGGTCGGCAAGGCGACCCGACAATATCCCAGCAGTTGCGAGAGGTGGGCCAGCGACAAAGGCGGCAGTTTGCACTCTACGAAGTGCAACCGCGTCTCCCTTTCGTCCGTGACGAACCCCGTCACGTCGACCTGTATCTCGAAGGTTTGCCACGAGGAGTCCGCGAATCCCGCGCCCAAAGAATGGCGGGATATGTACTCGTTCAGACGGACGTTGTGCGTGTCCGCCACGTGCACGGAGGCGGACGGGAACCTCGCCGTCAACCGAACCTGAAGCCACGCGGCGACGGCCGGGTACATCGCCGCCTCCGACGAGTATGGGCGACTACTCATCGCCGCCCTCGTCTTCTTCAGGGAGTAGCGCGGCCTGCTGCCTCGGCTTGGGCCGCCTCGGGCAGCCTAACGTCCGGCATATCCGCCAGTAGGCGTTGAAATGCTTGCCCAGCAATGGGTCCGGCAAATGTTCGGCGTCGTTCTCTCCCTTGTCCTTTTTCTTCTTTGCGCCAACCTTCCTAGCGCCGGGGCAACCCCTTTGCTTATGGAGACCGCTGGTTTCATTGAACTCGGCGAGTTCCTTGAGCGCCCTCTGTTTGTTCTCGAAATGGAATCCAACCGAAAGGAAGTCGTCGGCGTAGATGTTGATCTGGTGCTCTCTCCACGCCCGCCCCATATTCGGATGCCCCCAAGCGATCACGGGGACTTCGACGCCTAAGTCGGTCTGGAGCAGTTGGCAAATCTTGACGGGAGTTCTCCAAGTCCCTTTCGCGTTGAGCACGTCCAACCGGACGCGGTGGCGGCCAATTTGGTCGCGGTTGGCGGGGCGAATGTTGCCCGCGACGTCCGCGAAACCTCGGATGAACTCCCTCTTGATCTCCACCGGGGTTTCGGCATGCATAACGACGTCGGGGATTTGGAACGACCGGAATTCCCGCGCTTCCCCGAAGAGCATCTCCAAATCTCTGAAGGCGATTGTCCGCCTGGTGAGCGTGAGGACCAGGTCCGCGCCGTCTGCGTAGTTCACGATGCGGTCGTCCGCGCCCGTGATTTCGCGCAGCCGCTCGGAGACCTTGTGCAAGTTCAGCTGAACGCCGTGCTCGGCCTCCGTCTCGCTCACGGGCGTTAGCCCTTGCGCCCCGAGCAACGCCTTGGGGAAATGGATGATCACGCGGTAGTCGGCGCCCGTCGTCATCATCTCCCCCCTCGCCACGAGCATGCCGAGAAGGTAGCCGACGTCAGGGTCGATGTAGTCGAGGTCCGGCATTAGCGCGCCTCTTCCGGCTTTTGGAATATCAGCAGGAATTCATGCGCCTTGTTGATGCGAAACTTGGACGGGTAGCCCAGAGGCCGCATATTGTTGTACTCGCTCCGCCGATCCCAAATAATGAGGTCGTCGTACACGAACCCCAAATCTTGCATCATCGCGGCGACGTCCGAGTGAAACGGGTAGAAGCGACTCTTTTTGCGAATGTCCATCACCACGACGACGCAATACGCACCGGGCTTCATCGCCACGAAAACTTGACGGAATATCTTGCCGAGCTCGTCGATGAACGCGCCGTAGTCGGCGATCTTCCCCAGGTCTTTCTCCTCTTCCCCGTAGTGGCGAATCTCCTTCCCGTCCGCCGACCTCTCCTGCAAGAGGATGTCCCAATACGGCGGAGACGTGAGCGCGAAGTCCACCGTGGACGGCGCAACGTGGAGCAGGAGCATGCCCGCGTCGTCCGTGTGGATTATGCGCGTCCCCAACGCTCTGCCCGCCGCCGAACGCTCGGCGCCTTCCGCTAGGCCGTCAAGGGCTTGCTCGGATTGCGCCTCCCTCGTTCGGGCCTTCGCGGCGAACTCTTCGTTGAGTTCTATGCCGACGCCGGTCTTGCCGAGCATCTCGGCGGCGATGGGAGTCGTGCCGATTCCGGCGAACGGGTCGAGCACAAGGGAGTCGCCGTCAGGCGTAAAGCAGCGAATCAGCCGGGAAGCCAGCGACAAGGGGAACATCGCCGGATGCCCCAGTTTCTTCTCCTCGGCGGTCTTCCGTAGGTCGCTCCAAACGCTGATCGAGAAGCGCTCCCAGTCGCGTCCGTCAAGCCCGTTCGCCCTCCTGCCCGGGCGCGCAACGCTCCTTTGGGCGGGAGGACGCTTTTCCTCGAAGCCCTCGCCCTCAATGGTCAACTGCGCCGATTGCGTCATCATGCCGCTATGCTACCACGCTCCGCCGCAGCAGGCACGGCGCCTGTTGCGCGACGACCTCCCGGACGGGTTCCCCCATTAGGGCGTCCCCGTGACATTGGCGGCTGTGGGCGTTTCGGTCATAGCGCTCCGCGAATGCTATCACACAGGCGGGGGCTAATCGCGCTTGGCCTCGCTTACGTGGTCAGGAAAGCGCCCGCCCCCTACCCTGCCCCGCCCACAAAACGCGGCGTTATTCGCAGGCGAAACCCGCGCCGCTCCAGGCGCCACCGCCCCTACAATTCGCCTATGGCCAACTTGCCTATGACGACCTCCGCGAGAGAGTCCGACCAGGAGATAGACGCCTTCCTTAGCCACTTGCGGGCGGAGCGCGGCTTCTCCGCCAACACCGTCGCCGCCTACCGGAGCGACCTCTTGCAGTTGCGGAGCGCGCTCGCGGAAAGCGGCGGCGTCCGATGGGCGGAGGTCGCTCAGCGCGACGTCGAGAAGGCGCGCCTGTCGCTCGGCGACGCGGGCTACTCCGGCGCGAGCCTGGCGCGGAAACTCGCCGCCGCCCGCTCCTTCTTCCGCTTTCTGCACGAGGAAGGCGCGATAGACGACAACCCGGCGGAGCGTCTGCAGGCGCGCAAGCCCTCCCGCATCCTTCCGAACGTCCTCGCCGAGCGCGAGGTCGTCGCGCTCCTAAGGGCCGCGTCGGAGCGGCCGGGGCCGGAGGGCGTCCGCGACCGCGTGATGCTGGAGTTGACCTACGCCGCCGGGCTGCGCGTGTCGGAGGTCGTCGGTCCGCAAGGGCTGGAACTTTCGGCGCTGAACTTGGACGACGGCTGGGTTCGCGCGCGGGGCAAGGGCGCGAAAGAGCGGCTCGCCCCCGTCTACCCCGGCGTCGTCCGCCAAATCGCGCGGTACGTGTCCGGGGCGCGGGCGGAACTGCTCGCCCGCTCCAAGCGGCGCGGGCCCACGGCCACGGCGCTCTTTCTCAACGCGAACGGGCGCCCGATGACGCGGCAAGGCTACTGGCTCATTCTCAAGCAGGCGGGCGCGAGGGCGGGCGTCGAGCGTAAACTCACGCCCCACACGCTCCGGCATAGTTTCGCCACGCATCTGCTGAACGGCGGCGCGTCGCTGCGGCACGTCCAGGAACTGCTGGGGCATGCTAACATCGCAACGACCCAGATCTACACGCATCTCACGGGGAAGCAGGTGCGCGAGGCGTTCGAGCACGCTCACCCCCGCGCCTAGCGAATCCCAGGATTAGCGAACGGGCCCGGTCAGCGACAACGCCATGAAAATAGCCGTCGGCAGCGACGAGGCGACGCACCTCACCGCCAACGTCGTGGAGGAACTCCGCAGGCGCGGCCACGACTTGCGCCTCTCCGGCGCGCTCGCCGACGGCGGAGACGACCGCTGGCCGAGCGTCGGGCGCGAGGTCGGCGAGGCCGTTGCGAGCGGCGACTGCGATCAGGGCGTCGTCTTCTGCCACACGGGGACAGGCGTCAGCATCGCCGCCAACAAAGTCCCCGGCGTCCGCGCCGCGCTCTGCGCCGACGCGCCGACCGCCGCCGGCGCCCGGCGTTGGAACGACGCCAACGTGCTCGCCCTCAGCCTGCGCTCCGCCTCTCCGTCCGTCGCCGTCGAAATTCTCGACGCGTGGTTCGGCGCTCCCCCCGGCGACGCCGACGACGCTAGAATGATCGCAATGACGCGCGAGATGGACGCCCGCGCCCCGGCGCCCCGGACGGACGCGAAGGACGCTTAGGACGATTAGAAGGAGTGACGCGATGCCCGTCATCACCGTGACCGGACTGATAGGCAGCGGCGTGATCGAGGTCGGCCCGCGCATCTCCGACAAACTCGGCATAGACCACGTCGACCGCACCGTTCTCGCGGAGGCGGCGCGGAAGATCGGCGTGACCGAGCAGGACGTGGCGCAGCGCGCCGAGCGCCCGCCCGGGCTCGGCGACCGCGTCGCAGGCTTCGTGAGGAACGTGCTGGAGCGCTCCGCTCTCGCCGGCGGCGGCGCCGACCCCTACTTCGGCGGCGGGCTCGACGCCCTGCTCGTCCGCGAATACCGCGACTTCCCGGAGGAGCACCACGGCGCGGGGATGCTCGACGACGAGAATCTCCTCAAGGTCACCTCCGCCGTGATTCACGAGATCGCGGCGTCCGGCAACGTCGTCATCGCGGGGCGCGGCTCCAACATCCTGCTGCGCGACGTGCCCAACACGCTGCACGTCGGCGTCGTCGCGTCGTTCGGCGCCCGGGTCAAGCGCATTATGGAGCGCGAGCGCCTCTCGGCGGAGGACGCGGAGAAGTACGTGCAGGAGAACGACCGCGCCCGCCTCGCCTACTTCAAGCGCTTTTTCGACGTCGACCCGCAGGATTCGGCGCACTACCATCAAACGCTCAACACGGACCTCCTGACGATAGATCAGGCGACCGACATCATCATCGCCTCGTCCGGCGCGCTGGGCTAGGCGGCCTACGGAGAACGGGAATATGGCCAATAAGAAGGCAGGCAGCAGAGCGGCGGCGGGGCAGGCGAAGGCGCGGGAGCGCGCGCGCCGCAAGGCTCGCGTAGGCGGCCCGTCCGTCCCCGCGGCGGCCTACGCGCCCCCCGTCGAGGACGACGGCGCAGGGCATGCCGAGGCCGTCGGCGAGCCCGCGGCTGCGGCCGCCGTCGCGGACGCGCCCGCCCCTGCTCCGCGCTCCGCGCCGCGAGCCGCCGCTCCCGCGCGAGAGGCCGGCGCCCCGGTCCGGCGCGAGCGCGTCGCCGCCGCGATGACCCCCACGGGCAGCCTCAAGCGCGAACTCGCGCTCATCGCCTCCCTGACCGCGCTGATCGCCGCCGCGCTCGCCGCGCTGGAAGTCACCAACGCGCTTGGGGCGTGAACTATGGCTCTGAACGCCTACGCGCCCACGGACGGCGGCAGCGGCAGACTCCGCTTTCTCGCGCCCTCCCTCGCGGCGGAGGCGTCCATCGTCATTGACGAATACGGCGCGGCGCGCGTCGGAAGTTCCCGCGTTCTCTTGGAGATGGTCCTGTGGTCATACAAGAGAGGCGACGCCCCTGAGCGGATCGTCGAGAAGTACCCCACGCTGGAACTGGCGGATGTCCGCGCCGTGATCTCGTACTACCTCTGCCGCCGGGAGCCGCTGGACGAATACCTCCAAGAGTTGGACGCCCTTCGGGAGACGGCCCGGGACGAGGCAGCCGCGCTCAATGCGGGGAGAATTCCCGCCAAAAAGGATTTGCGCGCTCGCGTCGCGTAACCCAGAGGAGCGCCCCGCCAATGGTCACCGCCCCGCGAACCCCCATCGAGAGCCACGCCGTCCATTCCGAGCGGCTGATGCGCCACGCTTGGGAGCGCCTCGAGCAGGGCGACCGCCTGCAAGCGTCGGAGAAATGCTGGGGCGCCGTCGCCTACGCGCTCAAGGCCGTCTCGCAGCGCTACGGCTGGCGCCACGGGCGGCATTTCCACAACAACGTCATCGCCTTGCATCTCTCCACCCTCACGGGCGACGAAACGCTGTTCGTGGAGTACGCGATGATGGAGGCGCTCCATATCAACTACTACAACGACGTGAAGCCCGAACAGGAGTTGCGCCGCTACTTGGAGGCGGGCGCCGACCTCCTCCGCCGCATCGCCGACGCCGCCGAGAAGATCGGCCCGACTCCGCCCGCGCCATCCTACGACCGTCGCGCCCGAGCCACGTAGGCGAGTGCCGCTTCCCCATCCTCCCGCCCATAGTTGAGCGCGAGAAGCAGGAGCATGCCAGTGGTCACCGCCCCGCGAAGCCAATCACGTTCCGCCAACGACGGGCGGGACGCCTTCCGGCGACGCGCCGCCGCCGCGCTGACGCACCCGGCGACGCTCGCGGCCCTCGCCGCGCTGCTCGTCAACGACATCGCGTTGAAGCGCGTGTGGCCGGACGCTTGGGCGACGGGCAAACTCAGCGACTTGGCGTGGATGGTCTTCGCGCCGCCGCTCTTGGCCTACGCGCTGTCGCTCCTCGCCGGCAGAAGCGCCCTCGCCAGGCGCGCCGCGTTCGGAATCGCCTACGCTGGCTTGCCCCTGCTCTACGCCGCTTTCAATACGCTCGAGCCGGTCCATAACGCGATATTGCGCGGGCTCGCGCTCGTCGGCGGATCGGGCCCGGGCGCTCCGTTGGACCCAACGGACTCGGCGGTCATTCCGTTTGCGATGGCGGCCGCGCTCTGGGTATGGCGGCGGCCTCCGCTGCGTCCCGAGGCCGTCCGAACGCGGCTCGCGCTCCTAACAATGGCGGTCGCCGCTATTGCAACCGTGGCGTCGAGCCCCACGCCGTCCCTTGAAGGCATCACGAACGTGCAAGCGGATGAGGATGGGACCGCGCGCGCCGTTGCGCGTAGAGAATATGGATCAGGCTTATTTCATTACGCGAGCAAAGACGGCGGGCTCACGTGGACGGACGTCGACAGTTTCGATTCCAGTGAACCATCCCAGAGCGCGCGAACGCCATCGGGGGATTACTACGTAATAGTGGAAACCGACGTTTTCCGAGTGCGAACGGGCGAAGGCGGGCGCGAGGTCGTCTATTCCGCTGCATACCTCAGGGAAGGCCCCAACGCGTGGCTGCATATCCGCGAGACGCGGGAGCATGGGCGCCGAGAACTGACTTTCGAGCCGCGAGCCATTGCTTACGACGGCGCAAGCGGCAACGTGATAGCGGCAATGGGCTTGCAAGGCGTTGTGGTCATCGCTCCGGATGGAGCATGGAGGGCGGTCGCCGTGGGCCCGTTCGAGCCGACCGATTTCTCAGTGGTCAGCAAACTGCGCGAGCTCGGAAACTTTTTGTTCCTGTGGTTCGCCTTTGCGTTTGCGGCGTCGTTCGCTAGCCTCGGTTTCGCCCCCGCGTTGCTAGCGCGCCGAAGAGGAACGGGCGAACATAAATGCGCCTCTTTCCTGATGGCTGTCCCTGCATCCCTATGCGTCTTCTACATCGTCGGCGCCGGCCTCTACCCTAGTGAAACTCTTCCCGGCCATTTCATCAGCATTCCGGGCAACCCAGACTTTTGGAATCTTCCCGTCGGGTTAATTGCGTTAGTCGTCGCCTTCGCAGGGATCGCGGCCAACCGCCCAAGTTGGCGGCAAGCGCTGGCCGGGGCCGCCTCGGTGGCCGGCATGCTCTTGCTCGTGCTGCTCGCCTTCCTGCTATGGCTGCAAGTGAACTTGCCGCTGGGCTACGCCGACCTGTTCGCGCTGCTGTTCGTAGGCTTGGCCGCGCTCGCCCTCTTCTCCTACACGGCGTATTCGACGAGAGGCTCCGCGCAGGGGAATCGCGGCGAGGGGTAGGTAGTATGTCTCTCAACGCGGAATCGTCCGCCGTCCAGGCGCACCTCGCCATCTTGCAGGGCGTCATTCAGCGTATGGCCGAGAACAGCCGCTCCTGCAAAGTCTGGTGCGTCACGCTCGTCTCCGCGATCCTCGTGCTCGTGGCGCGGACGGGCGAGCCCCGGCACGCGCTGCTCGCCCTCGCTCCCGTCGCGCTCTTCCTGCTGCTGGACGCCTACTACCTCGCGCTGGAGCGGGCGTTCCGCAAGTTCTACGATGGATTCGTCGACAAACTGCATAAGGGTGATTTGGCGGCGGATGACTTGTACGCTGTGAAGCCCGTAGGCATGGGCGTTCGCCTCGTTGGGGCTTGCCTGAGGTCGTTCTCCATTTGGCTGTTCTACGCCGTCCTGATCGCAACGATTGCCATCGCATGGTTGCTTGTGCTACCATCGGGCTCCATACTCGTGAGAGGAGGATAGCGATGGCAGCCAAAATCCCCCGGCACAAGACGTTCATCAGTTTCCACGAGAAAGACAAGCGCTACAGAGACCAGCTCGTCCGGATGCTGGACGACAACGTCGTGGACAAGTCCGTGCACGATGAGGACATAGACGACACTGGGCTGAAGACCTCGACGGTCCGTCAGATCATCCGCGATGACTTCATCGCCGATGCCTCCGTCACGCTCGTGTTGATCGGCCCAGAGACGTGGCGGCGCAAGCATGTGGACTGGGAAATCGGGTCGAGCATCCGCAAAACCAAGAAGAACTCCCGGTGCGGCTTGCTCGGTATACTCCTGCCGAACCACCCCGACTACCACAAGCCCACCTATGTCTCCGGCAACATCCCGCCCCGGCTGGCGGACAACTGCAGAGGCGAAGACCCCTACGCGAAGATCTACCGCTGGGAAGATCTGAATAAGCCGGGCGTCAAGGCCAAGATTCGCAGGTGGATAGACGAGGCGTACAAGAGGCGGGACGGGACTCCCCCCAACAATGCGCGAGAGGCGTTTGGCAAGAACAGAAGCCCTGAGGCAACGCAGAGGTCTGCGTTCCGAGGGCAGATCGTCAACCTGTCGACCTCCCGAAGATTAAAGGCGGCAGAGAACGTCAAGGCAACGGACGTCGGCGTGCCCGCTGAGGTGATCTTGGTAGGGCCAGCCCCAATCAGAGCCCTTGAATTCGGCCGCCGCGTCCGGCGAAAAGGTGTTCGGGCGCGTTAGCGCAATAGAGACGAGGCGCAGCCCCGTCTCCCCTAACCCCACACGCGCCACGCCCTCCCCGCGCAAGCGGGAACCTACCCCTACCCCCCATCGGACAGCGGGCGCTTGCGCCGTGCCCAGCGCTTCGCGCACAATGACCGCGATTCCCCCAACGGAGCGGCGCCCTATGCCCGAAAACACGATAGCCAACCGCACCCTCTTCATCGCAGACAACCTCGACGTCCTGCGCGGAATGAACAGCGCGACCGTCGACCTCATCTACCTCGACCCGCCTTTCAACTCCGGCAGGGCATACAGAGCACCCGTCGGCTCCGTCGCGGCGGGCGCCGCCTTCAAGGACGCCTGGACGCTCGACGACGTCAAAGAGGAGTGGGTGGACGAGATCGAGGAGCGCAACCCCGCCCTCCACTACGCGATCAGAGCCGCCGGATTCTCGTCCGGCCCCGGGATGCAGGGCTACCTCACCTACATGGCCGTCCGCCTCATCGAGATGCGCCGCGTCCTGAAGCCGGATGGCAGCGTCTACCTCCACTGCGACGACACGGCGGGCCACCACCTGAGAAACCTGATGGACTCCGTGTTCGGGGCGCCCAACTTCCGCAACGTCATCACTTGGAAGCGCACGAGCGCGCACAGTGCCTCCCGCAGGTTCGGGCGCGTCGTGGACACGATCCTCTTCTACGGGGGGAGAGACATCAACGCGGACGCGGTGCGCTCGTCCATCGACGAAGGATACGAGCGCAGGTTTTACCGGCACGAGGACGAGCGGGGAGTCTACCGCGTGGGCGACTTGACTGCGGCCGGCGCGGCCGGAGGCGAAAGCGGCCAGCCCTGGCGCGGGGTTGACCCAACGCGACTGCAGCGTCACTGGGCCGTCCCCGTCGACGGCGAATACGCCGAATGGATAGATGAAAACATCATTCCCGGCTACCTGGATATCGAGGGCGTGATGGCGAGGCTGGACGTGCTGGACGCGGCGGGGCTCATCGCCTGGCCTCAGAAATCCGGCGGCGTTCCGCAACTCAAACGCTACCTCGCCTCCAGCGCGGGACAAGTCCCCGCCAACCAGTGGAACGACATCAGGCCCGTGCACGCGTGGTCGAAAGAGCGCACCGGCTACCCGACGCAAAAGCCAATCGCGCTGCTGGAGCGCATCGTCAAAGCGTCGTCCAACGAGGGCGACGTCGTTCTCGACCCCTTCTGCGGCTGCGCCACCACCTGCGTCGCGGCGGAGAAGTTGGGGCGCGAGTGGATCGGCATCGACCTCTCGGAGAAGGCATACGACCTCGTCGTCGAGCGCCTCGCCAAAGAGGTGCAGGTCTCTTCGGAGGACTTGCGCGGGGCGAGGCGCCCGTTCTCCGGATTCGTGGGGAACGTGACGCGGCGCATGGACGCGCCGAAGCGAACGGACCTGCCGCCCGCGCCTGCCGGGGAGCGCCGCTCCCCCAACATTAGGGCCGCGCTCTACGCCGCGCAAGAGGGCAAGTGCAACGGCTGCGAATGGCGCGTGCCGGTTCACATGCTCACCATAGACCACATCCATCCGAGTTCGGATGAAGGCCCCGACGTCGACGCCAACCTGCAACTTCTCTGCTCGTCCTGCAACAGCGTCAAGAACGCCCGAATAATGACGCTGGAGCAACTGCGCGATGCGACGAAAGCGCGAGGCACGCACGTCTCCCTCTCCGAGGGCGGGTAAGGGACGGCGAGGGATAGATTTCCGCCTACGCGGGAATGACGGTCATGGGGGCGCGGGAATGACGGCAGTTATGCAAGGCGCTCCCCCCTCGTTGAGCGCCCCCCGCGCCAATTCGTGTAGAGTTGCCCCTAGCCGCGAAACGCTGCGGCAAGGCAAAGGAGAATCGCGTATGACGAGCAAGAGGCGCTTGGGACTGGCGATGGTCGGCATCGGCGTCGGCGGCACGGAGATGCTCCCCGCTATGGAGGCGATGCCGGAGTTGCGCCTCGTCGCGGGATGCGACGTCAACGAGGACACCCTCAGCCGGTTCGCCGAGCGCTACGGCGCGAAGCCCTACGGCGACTACGACGAAATGCTCGCCGACCCCGACGTCGAGGCCGTCTGGGTCTCCACGCCCAACAGATTCCACGCCGAGCACTCCATCCGCGCGATGGAGGCCGGCAAGCACGTCGTCGTCGAAAAGCCGATGGCGCTCGACCTCGACGACGCCAAGCGCATGGTCGAGACCGCCCAGCGGACGGGCGTCAAGTTCCTCGCCGGGCACACCCGCAGTTTCACGCCGCCCGTCCGAACGATGTGGAAAATCGCCCAATCCGGCGCCATCGGCCGCGTCCGCGCCGTCAACGCCTTCGCCTACACCGACTGGATGCTCCGCCCCCGCACGTGGGAGGAACTGGATATGGAGCAAGGCGGCGGCCTCCCAATGCGCCAACTCCCCCACCAAATAGACAGCGTCCGCCTCATCGGGGGCGGCATGGTCAAAAGCGTGCGCGGCGCGACCGGCCAGTGGATGCCGGAGCGCCCCATTCCCGGCTACTACGCCGCCTTCCTCGAGTTCGAGGACGGAACGACCTCGCTCGTCTGCCACAACGGGTACGGCTACACGATGGGCGCCGAGTTCGTGACGTGGGGGCACGACCGCCAGCGCTACACCGCCGACGAGCGCGTCGAAGTGCGCCGCCAAATGCGCGAGGGCGTCCGCGACGAGAACGAGGACAAGCAGGCGCTCCGCATCGGCGGCCTGCAGGAGCGCGAGGTGTTCAAGGCCGAGAACGAAGACGTCTGGGTGCCCGAAGACCTCGGCCTCCTCGTCGTCTCCTGCGAGCGCGGCGACGTCCGACACGGCCCGCAGGGGCTCATCCTCTACGACGACAAGGGGACGCACCGCATTGACTTGGAGATCGACCGCGATATGGGCCCGGGCTACCGTCGCGCCGAACTCGAGGAGTTGTACGACGCCGTCGTCGAAGACCGCCCCATCTTCCACACCGGCGAGTGGGGGCTGGCCACGCTGGAGGTCGTGCTGGGCATCATCCGCTCCGGCGCCGAGGGCAAAGAGATCGCGATGGAGTTGCAAGTCCCCGTCCACGAGCGCTACGGCGAAGCCCGCAACTTCTCCCCCGTCGCCGTGTAGTCCGCCCTCTCCTTCTTATAGGGAGAGGGCGCCGCGAACGCGGCGGGAGAGGGTACTGGCGATGCCACGCGCCCCCATGACCGTCATTCCTGTGAAGGCAGGAATCCATTCGGCGCGACAGCGCCATAGACAGGGCTGCGCCCCGTCTCCCCATATCCCCAAAGCGCATCGTGATTCCCGCCTCGCGGGAATCACGCATCCCCCCTTTCCCTAATGAGACCTTTGCATAACTACCCTCAACCGCGCGCGATTGACCGCCCCCAACCCGCAACCGCGAGGAGACTGCTATGCATCTCGAAGCCAGCGACCCCTCCTTCATCGACGCCCTCATCACTCCCAACGCAGGCCGCAACGACAGACTCGACCGCATCGACCGCCTCATCGATTGGCCCAAAGTCGCAGCCATCCTCAACGACGTCCACGCCGCGCCCGAAGGCCGGCCCGGAGAGGGGGATTTCGGCGCTGGGCGCCTAATCGCGCCGCTCATCAACGGGGTGCTCCCCTGTCGCCTAGCCTCCCGCGAGGCGCAGCGCCTCTTCGTACTCCTCACGCGTGTTGAGGTTGGTCAACGCGAGCGGGTCGTCCGTCGGAACAAGCAGCCGCTCCGCCCGATGGCGGGCGACGACCTCGCGCAGCCCTTGCCGCTCCTCGGTGACGGCCAGCAACTCCGGCAGAAGCGACGCGCTGAACAGAGGCGGATGCCCCGCTTGCCCGTCGAGCGACGGGACGGCGAGCGCCGGGCGCGACGCGAGCCACGCCGTCCGCAGCGACGCGAGCAGGGCGTCGGAGCGCGGCTGGTCGACGGAGACGATGAGCGCGCCCGCCGCGTCGTCCGGCGTCTCGCGCAGCCCCGCGACGATGGAGGTCGTCCGCCCCTCGCGGTAGCGGGGATTCGCGACGATGATGGCGGGCTCCGGCCCCGTAAGGGTTTGGCGCAGCCGCTCCGCTAGGTGGCCGAGCACGACGATGATTGGGGTGTAGCCCGCCGCGCTCAGTGCCCGCGTCTGATAGGCGAGCAGAGGCTTGCCCCCGACCCAGGGCAGGAGCGCCTTCATCTCCTCCATTCGCGTGGACTCGCCCGCCGCGAGGAGCACCGCCGCGACGCGGGGGGCAGCGTTCGTTTCCATTGGCGCATTGTACGCTTGGCGGCGCCCGACCATCGCCCGGCGAGGAGCCTGTTCTTCATCGCAACGGCGAGGAGCGCGGACGATGCATAATACGGGCGGTTCCGTCGTCCTAGCAGGCCGCCTGCGGCGGCAAGGCTACGGCGCAATGCTATAATGCCTCCGCTGGGAGGTGCGCTATGGCGAAAGCGCAAGGGTCGGCGACGATGGAGGCGCCCCGCAAGGTCGCGCTTGACGCGAGCATGGAGCATCCCGCGCTCACTCCGCTCGTCCGGCGGCTCGCCGGCGAGTTGTGGGAGATCGTCCGCGCAAAAGCGGAAGTGGAGGGGTTGCCGATCGAGAAGGCGTGGCTGTTCGGCTACACCGACGTCGAGGGCGTGGACGAGGCGTATGTCGCCGTGCTTTGCGCCGCCCCCGCCGAGCGGACGTTCGCCTTCGATGGCGGGCTTGACGACGACCTCGACCGGTGGTTCGCCACGCTAGACGCTAGCGACCGAGAGACGGCGATGAGCATCGGGCTGGAGATCAACTGGGACCAGACCCTCTTCCCGGTCTCCATCGCCGACCTGTAGCCGTTGATGCCTCTCGATCCCGAACTGTTCTTGGGCCAAGCGCGACGGTTGGCGAACGACGCGGAGAACGAGGCGGATTACCGCTCCGCGATCAACCGAGCCTACTACGCCTGCCATCTCACGGCGCGAAACGCGCTGTTCGGCGTTGACGCGGGCGGCGGCCGAAGGCCGTCGCACTGGGCGGTCATCAACTCCGTCAATAAGGCTCCCAGCGGCCATTGGGACGCGCGCAGGCTGCGGCGATTGAAGAGGATGCGCGAGGTCGCGGACTACGTCACGGATTCGTCGCATCCCGAAGTCCGGCGCGTGTTCGAGAGGAGCCAAGTCGCGGATTGGGAAGGGCTCGCCGCCGCCGCGCTGGCCGTCGCGGGCGAGGTCGTTCCGCGCTTGCGGCGCCTTCCGCCTGCGGGCTAGGCCACGGTCGCCATAGGGCATACGCGCGGCGCCCTACCCCGCCGGGCGCGCTCGCAGCCCCTGCGACCGCTTGCTCTTCCCCTACGGTGGTAAGGGATGTGGGCTTCAGTGTTCGCTCATGTTCTTCATGAGGTAGACAAGCCCCGCCCCCACCACTAGGGCAACCAGCCCCGGTAAGAACATCGCCTCGCCGTTGACGACTGGCAAGTCAGTCCCTCCCGCTTCGATCCCCCAAGTAAGGAGAAGCAGCACTCCGGCGAACGGCCTGCTACAATGCGCTCGTCGGAGGTGAACGATGGCGAAGGCGCGAGGGTCGGCGACGATGGAGGCGCCCCGCAAGGTCGCGCTTGACGCGAGCATGGAGCATCCCGCGCTCACTCCGCTCGTCCGGCGGCTCGCCGGCGAGTTGTGGGAGATCGTCCGCGCGAAAGCGGAAGTGGAGGGGTTGCCGATCGAGAAGGCGTGGCTGCGCGGCCGCACCGACGTCGAGGGCGTGGACGAGGCGTATGTCGCCGTGCTTTGCGCCGCGCCCGCTGAGCGGACGTTCGCCTTTGGGGACGGGCTCAACGACGACCTCGACCGGTGGTTCGCCACGCTAGACGCTCACGACCGAGAGGCGGCGATGAGCATCGGGCTGCGCATCAACTGGGACCAGACCCGATTTCCGGTCTCCATCGCCGACCTGTAGCCGCCGATGCCGCTCGACCCTGAACTGTTCTTAGGCCAAGCGCAAAGGTTGGCACGTGGCGCCGAGAACGAGGCGGATTACCGCTCCGCGATCAACCGCGCCTACTACGCCTGCCATCTCGTGGCCCGCGACGCGCTGTTCGGCGTTGACGCGGGCGGCGGCAGAAGGCCGTCGCACTGGGCGGTCATCAACTCCGTCGATAAGGCTCCCAGCGGGCATTGGGACGCGCGCCTGCTCCAGGCGCTGAAGGTGATGCGCGAGGTTGCGGACTACGTCACGGATTCGTCGCATCCCGAAGTCCGGCGCGCGTTCGAGGAGAGCCAAGTCGCGGATTGGGAAGGGCTCGCCGCCGCCGCGCTTGCCGTCGCGGGCGCGCTCATCCCGCGCTTGCGGCGCCTTCCGTCTGCTGGCTAGGCGGTGGCGCTTCCCGCCCCTCCCCCCTACCTCGCGTTGGCCTGCATGGCGGGCGTAGGGGAATAGCGTAGAGATACGTCATTCCCGCGAAAGCGGGAATGACGGACAGAAGGCGTGGGCATGGAGGCAGGTTGTAAGCGCCCGCCCCGCGCCGCTAGACTGCGCCCCAGCCCGCCGACGGAGGTCATCGGATGCCCCTCTCGCAGGACGAATTGCACGACTTAGCGCACGCGCTGATGGAGGCGGAGCATAACGCCTCCCCCATTCCGCCGCTCACGAAGCGCAGCCCCGGCATCACGTCCGAGGAAGCCTACGCCATCGCCGCGATCACGCTCGCGCACGAACTGGAGCATGGGCATCGCGTCGTCGGGCGGAAGGTCGGGCTCACGAGCAAGCCGATGCAGGCCGCGCTCGGCATAGACACGCCGGACTTCGGCACGATACTCGACGATATGGCGGTTCGGGACGGCGGGCGCGTCGAGACGGCGAAACTGATCAGGCCGAAGGCGGAGCCGGAGTTGGCGTTCCGGCTGAAGGTTCCCTTGCGCGGGCCCGGCGCGACCGCCGCCGACGCGCTCGCCGCGACGGACTACGTGTTCCCCGCGCTGGAGATCATAGACAGCCGCATCACGGACTGGCGCATCAAGGAGCAGGACACGATCGCCGACAACGGCTCGTCGGCGCGGGTGGTGATTGGGAGCGCGCGGCTGCCGGCGGACGCTCTTGACCTCGCGGGCGAGGAGGTCGTTCTCTACTGCAACGGCGAGGAGCGCGGGCGGGCGCGGGCGTCGGAGGTGCTGGGCAACCCGGCGAACGCGGTGGCGTGGTGCGCGAACAAACTCGCGGAGTTTGGGGAGGAGTTGCGGGCGGGCGAGTTCGTGATGCCGGGCTCCATCACCGCCGCCGTGGACGTTCGCGCCGGGGACTCGGTTCGCGCCGAGTTCGCGTCGCTGGGCGCGGTAAGCGTCCGCTTCGTCTAGGCGCGTCGCTAGGCGCGGCGCCCATTCGCTTCGCGCAGGCGGGTCGTTGGGGCGCGGCGTCTGTTCGCCATGGGCAGGCGAGTCGTTGGCGGCGGTCGTTCGCTTTACATAGGCGCCATTCGCCGCGTCTAGTCGCGGGGGTCTAACTTTCGCAGGAGGGAGGGCGGGTCGCCGAGCGCGGCGAGGCAGCATCCGGCGGCGATAAGCCCCGCCGCGCCCGCGATGATGAAGAGCGCACCGCTGACGGCGCCCGCGAGCGTGAGCGCCGCCGCCGCGATTAGCAGCGCGCTCCGCGCCTTGCCTCGGGGCGTCCGCGACGCCCGCGCCGCGAGCAGCCCGCCGGCGACCATCAGCAGAGGCAGCGCGGTGAAAAGCAGCGCGTCGGCTCGCGTGTCGCCGGATGCGGCGAACAGTCCGAACGCGACGGCGCCGATGCCGCCGGAGAGGATCGCGCCTCCCAGCGCGACGGCATTGGCCTCGCCTCTGCTCCGCCAGACGGGAACGCCCGCGCCCAAGACGACGAGCAGAACCGCGATAATGACAATTTGCGCCGCCATAGGTCAGCGCCTCCTTGCCTCGCTCTCGCCCTTATTTCGCAAGGCGCCTTTACGCGATTCCGCCGCCGCCGCCATCTAGAGTACCACTCCTGCGCGAGTCGGACGCCGCGCCCGCCCCTTGCGTCCTCCTGTGGCGGAATAACTGCGCGGAGAACGACCACTCCCGCGGTGAGCGCAGGCGCCGGAGCGCAGCGCCCTCCCGCCGCCCGCCCCTTACGCGTTCCCGCCCCCTTGCGCGTTCCCGCCCCCTTACCGTCATTCCCGCCCCTTACCGTCATTCCCGCGTAGGCGGGAATCCCGCCCCATTTGAGGCGCGCAAACGCCGAATCCCCCCTCTCCCTAGAAGGGGAGAGGACGCCGCGAACGCGGCGGGAGAGGGTACTGCGGACGGGGCGCGTAGCGTTCCGTCATTCCCGCGTAGGCGGGAATCCATTCGGCGCGCAAGCGCCATGACGGGGCGCAAGCCCCGTCTCCAAGGATCCCCCGGTACCCCGTCATTCCCGCGAAAGCGGGAACCTACCCCCTCCCCGTCATTCCCGCCTACGCGGGAATCTCGCCCCAATTTTGGAGGCGCGCAAAGCGTTGAATTCCCCCTCTCCCTATAAGGGGAGAGGACGCCGCGAACGCGGCGGGAGAGGGTACTGCGGTCGGAGGCGCAACGCGCCCCGTCATTCCTGCGTAGGCAGGAATCCATTCGGCGCCACAGCGCCACAGACGGGGCGCAAGCCCCGTCTCCAAGGATCCCCCGGTCCACGTCATTCCCGCGGAAGCGGGAACCTACCCCTAAGACCGTCATTCCCGCGTAGGCGGGAATCCCGCCCTATTTGGAGGCGCGCAAGCGCCTAATTCCCCCTCTCCCTATAAGGGGGGAGGACGCCGCGAACGCGGCGGGAGAGGTACTGCGGACGGAGGCGCAACGCGCCACGTCATTCCCGCGAAAGCGGGAACCTACCCCCAAGACCGTCATTCCCGCGTAGGCGGGAATCCCGCCCCATTTGGAGGCGCGCAAGCGCCGAATTCCCCCTCTCCCTATAAGGGGAGAGGACGCCGCGAACGCGGCGGGAGAGGGCGCTGCGGACGGAGGCGCAACGCGCCCCGTCTCCCCTACTCCCCCGGTGCCCCGTCATTCCCGCGTAGGCGGGAATCCCGCCCTTATCCTTCCGCCGCCGCGCTCCGTCGCCTATGATGTTCCCCAACGCCTCAATTGCGCGAGCGCCCGGCTTAGCGGCGCTACGGGGAGCGAGAGGCGAGAGGCTTATGCGACTGCATCCAACCGGCGCGGAAACGGAGGCGCGGCGCCGCATCGCCGAGCGCGGACCCATCACGTTCGCCGAATATATGGAAATCGCGCTCTACTGGCCGGACGGCGGCTATTACTCCTCGCGCCGCGTCTTCGGGCCGGCGGGCGACTTCTACACCGCGCCGCTCGCGCACCCCGCCTTCGGCGCGCTCATCGCCCGCCAACTGCGCGCGGCTTGGCGCGCGCTCGGCGAGCCGCGTCCATTCGCGGTCGTCGAGGTCGGCGCCGGCGACGGCAGGCTCGCGCTCGACGTCCTCGCGCAGGCCGAGGCGCTGTCCGTCGGCTTCTCACGCGCCCTGAACTATCTCGCCGTCGACGTCCGCGAACCGCCGCCGGACTTCCCCGCCGCGTGGACGCGCCAGGCCGCCGTTCCCCGCGTTGGCGGAGCGGGCGTCGTCCTCGCCAACGAGTTGCTCGACGCAATGCCCGTCCACCGCGTGACCGTTCGGGGCGGACGCCTGCGCGAGTTGCGCGTGGACGCGGCGCCGGAGGGCGGATTCGTCGAAATCGAAAGCGAGCCGTCCACTCCCGCGCTCGCCGCGCGCCTCTCCCAAGTCGGGGCGCGCCTCTCGGAAGGCCATCGGACGGAGATCAACCTGGGGCTGGACGCCTGGTTCGCCGAGGCGTTCGCGGCCATCGATCTCGGCTATCTGATCCTCATTGACTACGGGCACGACGCCGACGCCTACTATGACGAGTCGCACCGCGCGGGAACGCTCCGCTGCTGCTCCGGCCATACGCTGGGGATGAACCCCTACGCCGCGACGGGGCGGCAGGACATCGGCGCGCATGTCGAGTTCACGTCCGTTCGGGCGGCGGCGCGGGCGGCGGGCTTCGGGCCGGCGGGCGAGGCGACTCAAGCGCAACTGCTGGCCTCGCTGGGCATGGCGTCGCTTCGGGCCGACGTCGCGGAGCGGGAGGGGCTGAGCCGCGCCGAGCGCGCCGCGAATCTCCGGGGAATGGACGCGCTGACCGATCCCGAGGGGATGGGCGCGTTCCGCGCGCTCGCGTTCGCCAAGAACGCGCCCGCCGAGGGCGTTCTCGGCGCCGCGCCGCCGGAGTCCGCGCCCGCCCCGCTCGCCGGCCCGGGCCACATCCTGCTCGGCTACGGCTCGCGTCGGGAGTGAGCCGCAAGAGCGAAGTGGGCGCCGCTCGTTTGGGAATCTAGTGAATCCATTCGACGCCCCGGCGCCATAGACGGGGCGCATTGCGCCCGTCTCCATGGATACCGACGCCCGTCATTCCCGCGTAGGCGGGAACCTTGTATCCCTTCCCGGCGCCCGGAAATCCAACGGACGCAGTCGCCTCGTCTACTCCGCCTTTGCGATGACCATCTCTCCGAACGCCGGAATCTGCTCCGCGATGATCTCGTTTTGGAACTGGACGTGGAACGTGTCCACGCCCGCCTCGCGATAGCGCGCCACGATCTCCAGCGCCTGCTCCGCCGTCCCCATCACGCCGCCCGGATTGCCGAACGTCGTCGCCAGTTTCGTCGCCGGGTCATCGTCGCCGACGTAGGCGTTGCAGTTGACGACGCGCCGCAGCGCGGCGGGGTCGCGTCCGGCGGCCTCCGCCGCCGCCTCGACCGCCGCCAGTTGCGCGCGGTAGGCATCGAGATCGGACGGCCATCCGCCGTTGCGAATCCAGCCGTCCGCCAACTCCCCCGTCAGCCGCAGCATGCGGGGCTGCGCCGCGCCGATGAAGATCGGAATCGTCCCCTCGACCGGCTTCGGCTTCACGGCGGCGTCCCGAACGCCGTAGACCTTCCCCTCGTAAGCGAACCGCTCGTTCGCCCACGTGCCCCGCAGAATCTCGATGGCGTCGCGCAGGCCGTCCACGCGCTCGCCGGGCGAGCCGAACGGAATGCCGTAGGACGTAAAGTGCTCCTCCTGGCCGCCCGCGCCGAGCGTGAGGATGAGCCGCCCGCCGCCCGTCGCCGCGTCCAGCGCCGTCGCCATTTTGGAGAGCAGCGCGGGATTGCGGAACGGAACGTTGAGCGTGGAGTGCGTCACGCGGATGCGGCTCGTCTGCACGGCGATGGCCGTGGCGAGCGTCCAGCCCTCCAGATTCTCCTCCGGCGGCCTGTCGCTGAACGCGAGCGTTGCGAACCCCGCCGCCTCGGCGGCCTTGGCGACCTCCACGATGCGGTCGTAGGGAAGCCCTCGCGGGTTGAGTCCGAACCTGACGCCGTTGCCGCTGCGGGCCATCGCTCCTCCTCGCGGCGCGTTCGCCGCCCCGCAAGGATAGCAGGATGGGCGCGCCGTTATTCTCGCGCCGCTCCCGCGACGACGCGCGCTAGAGCAGCGCGCCGGCGGGCTGCAAAACGACGACCTGCGTCTCCTCCGGCAGGTTGGAGCGCGTCACCGCGAGGCGCGTCTGCCTCTCCGGCTCGCGGACGCCCATCTCGTTGAGGAACGGCGCCAACTCCCGCAACTCCTGCGTGTTGCCCGGGTGCGCGTAGAGCATCGGAATCACGATGCGCGGCTCCACGCTGCGCGCCATCTCCACCGCGTCCGCCGGCGAGAGCCCCGACGCGCTCCCCACCGGCACCATCAGCACGTGCGGCGATCCGAGGTCGTCCACCTCTTTGTTCGTCAGCAGCCGGTCGGGGTTGCCGAGGTGGCAAAAGACGATTCCCTCCGCCTTCGCGGTGAACACCGTGTTCCAGCGCTGCGGCTCGCCCTCCGGCGTTCGCCGCGTGGTGCGGACGCCGCGCAAGTGCATGCCCGCCGCCTCGTACTCTCCGGGGAAGTCCAGCGCGACGGGGGCGCCCGAAACGGCGCCTCGCGCCGAATGGAACTCGTCGTCGCTGCTCTCGGTCACGAGGTCGGCCTCCGCGTGCTGGGGGGCGAACTTCAGCCCCAACGCCAGCGGGAAGGGGTCCATTATCAGCGCCTTGCCTCCGGAGCGGACGCGAAAGGCCGCGTGGCCAATCCAGGTGATGTCCACTAGCCGCGCCCCTTCCGTCCGACGAGCGCCCACGCGGCGGGGAGCGCGAGCGATGCGGCGTACAACTTCGCCAAGTCGCCGGCCACGAACGGCCACAGCCCCCAGTCGAGCGCCGTCGCCCAGTCAATGGACAAGTCTCGCCAAAGCCACAGGAGTCCGGGCACGTAGAGAGCGGCGTTGCCCGCAAGCATCGCGGCGAGGACGCGCCAACTGCGGTCCCATCCGCGCTCGGCGAGGCGTCCGACGACCCACGCGGCGCCGATGAAGCCGACGATGTAGCCGCCGGTGGGGAGATTCCAGACGAAGTCGCCCGTGCCTTGCCAGGGGAGAATGAAGTGGAAGGTTTGGCCCTCCAGCGCGGCTGAGCCCGGGGCGAACACGGGCAGGAACGCGCCCATCGCGGCGTAGAGCGCGAGGCTCGCCGCGCTGCGGTTCGCGCCCAGCGCGCCGCCCGTCAGCAGGACGGCGAGCGTCTGCCCGGTGATGGGGACGGGCGTGAAGGGCAGCCGGACGGCGATTTGGGCGAACAGGGCGACGAGGAGCGCGAACCCCGCGACGAGCGCCGCGTCGCGCAGCAGCCCCTGCCCCGGGAAGATCGCGTCCGCGAGCGCGGAGCGTGTCTGCGTCATCTGCATAGAAGCATTATAGCATAGCGCGGAGGGCGGGCGTTACCCATGTCTTCGGTCGGACAGAGTGCGCCCCGCCGTACCCCATGACCGTCATTCCTGCGTAGGCGGGAATCCGGCGGCGCTTGCGCCCCGAATCCCCCTCTCCCTGTAGAGACCTTGCATAACTCAGTTTTAGCCCGCAATTCCTCTTAATGTTAGGAGTAAATTGGGACGCCACGGCTCTGTGAAGAGGGGTTATGCAAAGGTCTCCTATAAGGGAGAGGATGCCGCGAACGCGGCGGGTGAGGGTGCTGGCGACGCCCCGCCCACGGACGCGTCCGCGCCCCCGAACCCGGCCGACGTCCCCCTCGACAAGTTCTTCATCCGCTTCTAGGCGGCGATGCGATGATGACGACGACGCGAACGCGGGATTCCCGCCTACGCGGGAATGCGATCACGGAGGACGGAATGGAGACCAACGAGCGCCGACGATATGCCCAAGACGGGGAGCTACGCGCCCCGTCTCCAAGCCATCCCCGGGGCCTCGTCATTCCCGCGAAAGCGGGAACCTACCGGATGCGCCGATGGACACGAGGTTCCCGCTTACGCGGGAATGACGGTGAAGGGAGAAGGGCGTGACGATCATGGAGGACAGAATGGAGACCAACGAGCGCGGTCGTGAACGAGGCGCCCCTGGACGGGGCGCGTAGCGCCCCGTCTCCATACTCCCCCGGGCCCACGTCATTCCCGCGAAAGCGGGAACCTACTGGAGGCGCCGCGCCGCGAAAGCGGGAATCTGCTGGATAGCGCCGCGCCTGCGAAAGCGGGAACCTACTGGATAGCGCCGCGTTGCGCCCCGACCGCAGTACCCTCTCCCACCGCGTTCGCGGCGCCCTCTCCCGTTCTAGGGAGAGGGGGGTAGTTATGCCGGGCGCTAGTGGCGGAGGTTGACTTGCGCCGCGCCTCCGCCGCTGCGGTCGGGAGGGGCGACGTGAAAGTTGTCGACGTACTGCCGAACGCCCGCGTCCTCCCGCAGAAGGCGCAGCGTCTCGCGGCGCACCGGCCCCGTTCCGTCGCCGCCCAGACCCTTGCCGTGAATGATGAATACGCGGAAATGCCCCGCCATGTACGCGCTGTCGAGGAACTGGACGACCTTGCCGCGAACTTCGTCCACGCGGGCGCTCATCCGCAGGTTCAGTTCGTCGGGCGCTTTGCGCGACACGCGGCTCTCCTCGTAAGCATAGGCTTGGGCGCCTCAGCGCCGCCGGCGCCGATTGTACTATCGCGCCATCCGCCGCCGCGCGCCGATTATGCGTTGCGCGGGCGTCCGTCCTCGCTGCGGACGGCGAGGTAGACGCCGATGAGGAGCAGCGCGCCGCCGGGAACGACGGTCCACGGGGGGATCTCCGCGAGGATGGGGATCGCCAGGAGCGTGGCGATGATGGGCTCGGCGCGGACGGCGAGCGTGAGGTTGGTCACCGGCACATAGCCGAGCGCCCAGTTCAGAATCGTGTGCCCGACGGCCTGCGGCACGAGCGCTGCGAGCGCCATCCATAGATACGACTCGGCGGGAAGGCCGGTCAGCGGCGCGCCGGCTGCAGCGGCGAGGGCGAGCAGCGCGGCGGCGGCGACGCCGTAGACGACGGCGATGTAGGGCAGATTCGGAATGCGTCCGCGAACGCGCCGCCCTACGAGCAAGTAGCCGCCGACCGCGACCGCCCCGCCGAGCGCGAGCGCGTCGCCCTCGAGCCTGCGTCCGCCCGCGCCCCAGTCGCCCAGGGCGATCACGACGCCTCCGGCCATGCTCGCCGCCACCGCGATGGCCGTGACCCGCCCTACCCTGTCCGTTCGCAAGACGATGGACGCGGCCGCGACGACGACGGGCGTGGCGGTTACGAAGAGCGCGGAACTGGCGACGGACGTGAGGGAGAGCGAGGCGATCCAGAGGGCGAAGTGCGCCGCGAGGCATACGCCGGAGAACGCCAAGATAGGCAGGTCGGCGCGCCGGATTGCGGAGAACCGCCGCCGCGCCGTCGCGCCCGCGACGATCCCAATGACGAGCGCGGCGATGCTCATTCTGTAGGCCGCGACGGTGAGCGGGGGCGCGTCGGCGAGCCGGATGAAGATGGACGCGAACGACACGCAAAGGACGCCGAATCCAAGCCAAAGGTAGACCGCGCCCGTTCCCACTTTTTAGCCGCGCCCGCGCTCGCGGGGGCCGGAGGGCAACGGCGGCGGCGGAGCGCTCATACGGCCCATAGTAGGCGCGCGCGGCGCAAGCGCGCAAGCGGCGCTTGCACAGGAGCGGCGACGATGGGTAGGTTCCCGCCTGCGCGGGAATGACGGTGCGCCCGGGGGTTAGGGGAGACGGGCTTGCGCCCCGTCCAATGGGGCGGGATTCCCGCGTAGGTGGGAATAACGATGCGCCCGGGGGTTAGGGGAGACGGGCTTGCGCCTGTCCAATGAGGCGGGATTCCCGCGTAGGTGGGAATAACGATGCGCCCGGGGATTAGGGGAGACGGGCTTGCGCCCGTCCAATGGGGCGGGATTCCCGCGTAGGTGGGAATAACGATGCGCCCGGGGATTGGGGGAGACGGGCTTGCGCCCGTCCAATGGGGCGGGATTCCCGCGTAGGTGGGAATAACGATGCGCCCGGGGGTTAGGGAGACGGGCTTGCGCCCCATCCAATGGGGCAGGGATTCCTCCTACGCGGGAATGACGGGCCAGGGGCAAGACGGCGGCAGCCGCGTGGTGGAGCCGAGGGGACTCGAACCCCTGGCTTCCTGCTTGCAAAGCAGGCGCTCTCCCGGCTGAGCTACGGCCCCGCGCCCGCTCAGTATACCCCCGCGCCCGCCGCCGCATGCGGATGCGCCTCGCGTCCCCTGCCCTCGGCGGCGGCGCGCAAGCGCCCAGACCCCACTCTCCCTATAGAGACCTTTGCATAACACGCCGTCATTCCGGCGTAGGCCGGAATCCAGAGGCGCGCAAGCGCCCAGACCCCCTCTCCCTACAAGGGGAGAGGACGCCGCGAGGTACAGACCGAAGAGATAGGTAACAGCAAACCGAATACATGGGTAACGCCTCAGCGATGATACAGCGCCAGCGCACCGAGGAGGACCAATGTTGCCCTGGATAAACGCCACAGCCCTAGACCAACGCCGCGCCTTCATCGCCGCTTACCTCGCTAGCGACGACTCCATCGCCGACCTCGCGCACCGCTTCCGCGTCTCCCGCAAGACCGCCCACAAGTTCATCAACCGCTACGAACTCTTCGGCGACGCCGGCCTCCACGACCTCCCCTGCGCTCCCCACCACAACCCCCGCGCCACAGACCCCGCAATCGCCGCGATGATCGTCGAGGCCAAGCAGGCCAACCCCATCCTCGGCCCCAAGAAGATCATTCCCAACCTCCGCGACGACCATCCCGACTTGCCCTGGCCCGCGCCGACGCGCGGCAAGCGCCATCCTCGACCGCGAGGGCCTCGTCAAGCGCCGCAAGCGCTCGCGCGGCGCCCCGCCCTTCGGCGACCCCTTCGCCGACGCCAACGCCCCCAACGACTGCTGGGCCATCGACTTCAAGGGCTGGGCGCGGACCGCCGACGGCGCCCGCGTCGACCCGCTCACGCTCATTGACGCCGACTCCCGCTTCCTCATCGCTTGCAAGGGGCTCCCGCGCCCCACGCTCGCCTACGTCCTCCCCGTCGTCGAGTGCGCCTTCCAAGAGCGCGGGCTCCCCGACGCCATACGATCCGACAACGGCCCGCCCTTCGCCTCCGCCGGACTCGGCGGCCTCTCCGCCTTCGCCGTCCACCTCGTCAAACTGGGCGTCACGCCCGAACGCATCGCGCCCGGACACCCCGAGCGGAACGGACGCCTCGAACGCTTCCATCGGACGCTCAAGGAGGCCGTGATGAACCCGCCCGCGCCGACGCTCGCCGATCAGCAGCGGGCGTTCGACGTCTTCCGGCGCGTCTACAACGAAGAGCGTCCGCATGAGGCGCTCGGCCAGCGCCCGCCCGCCTCCCGCTACGCGCCGTCGCCGCGCCCCTACCCGGACAAGGTCGAGAGCCCCGAATACGCGGAGGGCGTCGAGGTTCGCCGCGTTCGGAGCAACGGAGAGATCAAGTGGGCGGGAGAGCGCGTGTTCGTCAGCGAGGCGTTGATTGGCGAGCCGGTTGGGCTTGTCCGGCACGACGACCGGCTTTGGACGGTCCGGTTCGGCCACTTGGAGATTGGGCGGTTGGACGGCTACGCCTTGCGTATAATCAAAACCCCCGTCAGGGCGTTACCCATGTATCCGGGCTAGCGTTACCTATGTCTTCGGTCGGACACGTCGCGGCGAGGAGAGGGTACTGCGGACGGAGCGCGCGCAGCGCCCAGATCCCCTCTCCCTATAGAGACCTTTGCATAACACGCCGTCATTCCGGCGTAGGCCGGAATCCAGAGGCGCGCAGCGCCCAGACCCCCTCTCCCTATAGAGACCTTTGCATAACATACCGTCATTCCGGCGTAGGCCGGAATCCAGAGGCGCGCAGTGCCCAGACCCCCTCTCCCTACAGAGACCTTTGCATAACTCATTTTCACCGGCAATTCCTCTTCAATTCCTCTTAAGGCTAGGAGTGAATTGAGGCGCTTCGGCTCTGCGGCAGTGGGTTATGCAAAGGACTCCTACAAGGGGAGAGGACGCCGCGAACGCGGCGGGAGAGGGTACTGCGGACGGGCGCGCAAGCGCTCCGTCGTTCCCGCGAAAGCGGGAACCTACCCTAATTGCGCAGCCCGGGGAGGTCGAGGCCGCTCATCGTTTCGGGGAGGGCGCTGAATCTGCCGAACGGCGGGATGAAGTACGCTCCCGCGATGTCGCCCGCGAGCGCCGAGAGCAACTCGCGCACGACCGCCGCGCCCTCCTCGGCGGCGTTGTCGCCCGCGCGCTCGAGCCGCTCGATGACGTCGGGGGGCGCGACGATGCCCGGAACCTCGTTGTGCAGGTAGCGCGCGTGACGAACGTTGCGGAACGGCAGAACGCCCAGCAAGACGGGCAAGGGGAAGCCGCCCAGTAGGGAGCGCATTCGCTCGACGGGCTCCGGCGCGGAGACGGGCTGCGTGAGAATGAAGTGCGCGCCGGCGCGAACCTTCCGCTCCAGAGCCCGCAACTCCGCGTCGGGATTCGGCGCGTTGAAGTTGAGCGCCGCGCCGATGAAGAACGACGTCGGCTGATCGAGTTCCTTGCCGTTCGCGCCGACGCCCTCGTTGAACCGCGCCATCAGCCGGATGAGGCCCGACGCCGTGACGTCGGCCACCGGCGTCGCCTGCGGGTAGTCGCCGGAGCGCGGAACGTCGCCCATCACGGTGAAGACGTTGCGGATGCCGAGCGCGTGCGCGCCGAGCAGGTCGGAGTGCAGCGCGAGGAGGTTGCGGTGGCGGACGGCGACGTGCAGCACGGTCTCGACGCCCATGCGCGACTGCACGAGGCTAGCCGCCGCGAGCGCGCTCATCCGCCCTTGCGCGAGCGGGGAGTCCGCGACATTGACGGCGTGCGCGACGCCGACCGCCGAGCGCAGTTTCTCCATCGTCTCGCCGAAGTCGAACCCCGGCGGCGGGGAGACCTCCACGGTGATGGCGAACTCGCCGCGCCCGATGCGCTCCGCGAGCGCCGTCGGAGGCGGGGCAGGCTCGGGCTCGGCGCGTGGCTTGGGCTCCGCCCTGGGCGCGGACGCCGGGCGCGGACGCGAGGTCTGAACGCCGCGCAGCGCGTCCCGGGCCGCCGCGACGTGCTCAGGCTTCGTGCCGCAGCAGCCCCCGACCGCCGACGCGCCCGCCCGGACGATCTCCCGCGCCGTCTCGCCGAAGTACTCCGGCGACGCCGCGTACTCCAGGCGTCCGTTCACGTAGGCGGGCAGGCCGGCGTTCGGCTGGACGATGAGGGGCAGGCCAGACAGCGGCGCCATGCGCTCGACGACGCTCCGCATGAGGTCGGGGCCGACGCTGCAGTTCGCGCCCGCCGCGAGCAGCCCCTGCCCGTCGAGCGCGGCGGCGGCGTCCTCCGGCGAATCGCCGTCGGGCGTCAGCCCCTCGCTCGTGAACGTGAGTTGCGCGATGACGGGGAGGCCGCAGACGGAGCGCGCCGCGTCTATGGCGATCCGCAACTGGGCGAGCGACGGGAACGTCTCGAGGAGGATGAGGTCGGCGCCCGCGTCGGCGAGCGCATCCGCCTGCTCCGCGAAAACGTTGCTCGCCGCGCCCGGGCCTAGGAGGCCGGCGTCCGCGCCGTCGCCCAGCGGCCCCATCGCGCCCGCGATCCAGACGCGCTGCCCGCTCAGCCGCGCCGCCTCCCGCGCCAGCGCGACGCCGGCGCGGTTCAACTCCTCAACGCGCCCGGCCATCCCGCGAGCGCCGAGCCGGGCCGCGTTCGCGCCGAACGTGTTGGTCTCGATGAGTTCCGCGCCCGCCCGCAGATAGCCCAAATGAACGGCGCGGACGGCGTCGGGGCGGTCGGCGTTCGCGGCCTCCAGCGGGGCTTCCGTCAGTCCTTGCGCGTAGAGTTGCGTGCCCGTCGCGCCGTCGGAAAGCAGCGGCCCGCGCGCCAAGCGTTGTTCCAGGGAGACCGCCATTCGGCCATTCTAGCAGGGGGCGCGGGAATAGAGGGGACGGACGCGGCGGCGAGGCGTCCGTCAGCGCGTTCGCGGCGCGGCAAGCGCAGGAGCGCGCGTCCAATCACCCTGCGTCAAGGCAGCGGTATCTCCGCTTCCCAAATTCGCTCGTCTCCGTCGAACTGGCCGGTGCGAATGGATGCAATCGGATAGTCGGGAAGGCTTCGCATCGCCGCGCACCGCCGGGCGCCGCCGACCCGGGCCTCCCGCAGATAAAAATCGAGGTTGTCGAATTCCTGCGCGCGGCGCGCCTCAGGGAGGTCGTCAGGGTTCGAGGGAATGACGTGCAGGAAGAACCGCGCGAGGTCGTCCCCGGCGCAGGGCGTCTCTTTCACGTACAGCAAGGCCCGCTCCTCCGTTAGCAAGTAGACGTCGTAACGCCCCTCGGATAAGAGCCGGGCGCTTCGCGTCGTCTCTTCCAAGCGCGCGTCCGCTTCCGCCGAATCATCGGGCGCAGGCGGCAGCGTCTCCATTTCCCAAATCCGCTCGTCTCCGGCGAACTGGCCGGTGCGAATGGACGCAATCGGATAGTCGGGAAGGCTTCGCGTCGCCGCGCACCGCCGGACGGCGCCGACCCGGGTCTCCCGCAGCCAAAAATCGCGGTTGTCGAATTCCTGCGCGCGGCGCGCCTCAGGAAGGTCGTTGGGATTCGACGGGATGACGTGCAGGAAGAACCGCGCGAGGTCGTCCCCGGCGCAAGGCGCATCTTTCACGTACAGCAAGGCCTTCTCATCCGCCAATAGGTAGACGTCGTAACGCCCCTCGGATAAGAGGCGGGCGCCTCGCATCGTCTCTTCCAAGCGCGCGTCCGCTTCCGGGTCGTAAGAGAACGCGTCGAATCGCTCCTCCACCCATTGGAGGCTAGGAGCGTCGAACGGCATCCACAACCCAGGCCCCGCCTGCACCGCGTAGGCCCCGACTTCGAGCGCGTCCTCCATGCTGCCCGCCGGAGGGCGGACGTCGAAGTTGACGCCGCGCTCGTCGAGGTAGCCGGGCGCGGGTCTGCGGTCGTGGGCTATCAACCTGGCGCTGTTGGGGCTTGCGACCGGGTTGCGCGCTATCGTCCAATCCGTCAGGCCGTATCTGTCAATGACGGTCAGGTCCGGCAAATAGTAGGAAATGACGCCGATGAAGCCTACGAGCATCGCGGCGTCGGCGGGGATGATCCCTCGCGGCGCGTTCTCGTATGGCCGCCAGGTGCGAATCCATCTGTCCGCGTCGGCGCCGATCACCCTGAAGCGTCTGCGAACGCCTTGCGGCTCGATCCGCTCGCGCAGCGCGTTGGAGAGCGCGGCCAGCGCGGGCATTCCGGGCGCGGCGAAGAGCCAGCCTGCGTTTTCTCTGGCCAATTCGATGGTGACCGGGGTCTCCGGCTGCGCGAACAAGGCGTATTGAAGGGCTCCCGCGTGGAAGAGCGTTGGAACGAACAGCGCGACGGCCAAGACGGGGCCGCTGGGGAGGCGCGCCCGGATCTTCCGCCGCCGCGCCCATTCCAACGCGCCCGCGCTGAGCCGGAGAAGCCCGTTCGAGGCCGGCACCGCCAGCAAAGGCCAGTAGAAATCCATCGGGCGGTATTCGAAAAGATCGCCGCCTATTCTCGCGAGGTAGACCATATGCAGCGCGACGCAGACCGCAGGCAACGCGCTCGCGAGATTGCGTCCGCTCCGCCATTCAGAGGGGAGCGCAACGAGCGAAAGCGGAAGCAGCAGGTGCAAGCCCGTCTCCAACGACGCCGCGCCTAAGTACCGCCAACCGGCCTCCCACCACGGACGAACGTCCTTCGCGTAGTATGTGTTCGGCAGCCACTCCCCGTAGTACGAATACCGCCACAGGAAGTGCGCCCCCACGATCGCCGCGAACGGGAGCGTCAGCCAGAGAAGCCCGCGCCAGTCGAGCCGCTCCAAAATTCTCTTCGCTTGGTCTCCATGCGCCGCGCCGCTCCCCGACGCAATTTGCTGAGCCGCCCACCAGCCGAAGCAGCACGCGGCGATCAGCGGGCCCTCGGGCCGGGTCAACGACGCCAGCGCCAAACTCAACGAAGCCGCCGCCAGGGCGCGCCGGCTTCCCGGTCTCGTCGTCACGAGCGCCGCCGCCAGCAGTGTGAAGAACGTGAACTGCCGCGTCTCCAAGCCTCCGCCGGAAGTCCAAACCGCGAACGTCGCGCTGCCGCACGCCAGCCCCAACGCCATCCACCACGCCAACCCGCGATGCGTCACGCCCGGCAGACGCGCCGCCCACCACGCCATCACTCCTAAAGTCGCGGCGGTGTATCCAACGGAAAGCCACTGCGCGGCGTCTTCCGGCGGAATCCCCGTCGCCGCCCATATCGCCGCGAGTTCCAAGACCCAAAGAAAGTTGGTGTATCCCTCGACGCGCTCGCCCGGGTTGAACGTCAACCCGTTGCCCTCGATCAAGTTCGCGGCGTAGCGAAAACTGATGAACGCGTCGTCGGTCATAAACCATGACCGATGCGTCAACCACGCCAAGAGCGCGATCCAAGGAAGAGAGAGCAGCGAGAGCGGCAGCCCCGTTCGCCAACTTGCCGTCCTGCTCGACAAAGACATTTCGCTCGATCTCCCGACGAACGTCGCAAAATGACCGGATCAGGCGGCGCGGGTCCGCGGAGCCGATTATAGCCCACCCTCCCGCCCGCCCTGCTCCGACGCGCCCCTACCCTGCCGCTAGGCGCTATCCTCGCGGGCGCGTATGACTGGCCCCGACGTCACGATTCTCAACTGGCTGCTGGCGGCGTCGCCGGTCGCTCTGCTCATCGCCGCGATTTTGGGGCTGAATTGGAGCGCGCCCCGCGCCGGAGCCGCCGCGTGGCTGCTCGCGCTCGCGCTCGCGCTGCTCGCGTTCGGGGCGGCGCGCGACCACGTAGCCATCGCCAGCGCGAAAGGGCTCAGCCTCGCGCTGTTCGTCCTCACCATCGTATGGACGTCCGTCTACCTGTTCAACCTCGTGGACAGGCTGAAGGGGATAGACGCGATTGGGCGGGCGATGGCGGCGCTGGCGAGCGACCGGCTCGTTCAGGCGCTTCTCATCGGCTGGGGCTTCGCTAGTTTCATTCAGGGCATCACGGGGTTCGGCGTGCCGGTGGCGGTCGCGGCGCCGCTGCTGATTATGCTGGGCTTCCCGCCCGCCCGCGCCGCCGCGATGGCGCTCGTCGGGCACGGCTGGGCGGTGACGTTCGGCTCGATGGGCTCGTCGTACTACACGATTCAACTCGTCACGGGGATCGAGGGCGAGGTCATCGCGCCCCACATGGCGGCGCTGTTCGCGCCCGTGATCATCGTCAGCGGCATGCTGGTCGCCCATATACAGGGAGGTTTCGCCGCGCTGCGCCGCAGTCTGCCCGTCGTGGTCGTGTCCGGCGCGCTGATGGCCGCCGCGATGTACGCGCTGGCGCTCGCGGACGCGCCGCAGATCGCGTCCACCGTCCCCGCCGTGATCGGCATGGCGGCGCTCGCCCTGCTGGCGCGGACGCCGCTCCTGCCCCGCGCCGCCGCAGACGCCGCGTCGCTGGACCCCGCGCCACGCGCCGAGTCCAGCGACGGCGGACGGCCTATGCCGTTCGCGCTCGCGTTTCTTCCGTATCTGCTGCTCATCGGCCTGAGCGTCTTCTCGCAGATTTCCGCCGTGAAAGAGGCGGTGAAAGACGTTCAGTGGAGTTTGGACTACCCGGCGTTCGCAACGGCGCAAGGGTTCGCGGTCGAGGCGGCGGAGAACTACGCGCCGCTCCGAGTACTGAATCATCCGGCGCCGCTCATCTTCTTCTCCATTCTGCTCAGCTCGGCGGTCTACGCGCTCGCGGGGCGGTGGCGGAAGGGCGCGGCGCGGGAGGCGATGCGGCTGACCTACGCGCAAACGCTCGGCTCCACCATTGGCGTGACGACGATGGTGATGATGGCCGTCGTAATGGCGGACACGGGCATGACCGTTCTGCTGGCGCGGGGCGTCGCGGCGGCGTCCGGCCCGCTCTTTCCCGTCGTCTCGCCGTTCATCGGACTGCTCGGCTCGTTTATGAGCGGAAGCAACACGAACTCCAACGTGATGTTCGGCCTTCTGCAATTGGAGACGGCGCGCGCGCTGGAGATTGGAACGGTCACGATCTCCGCCGTTCAGTCCATCGGCGCGTCGGTGGGCAGCCCGATGGCGCCCGCGAAAGTCTTGGTCGGCGCGGCGGTGGTCGGCCTCGCGGGGCAGGAGCGCAAGATATTCGGCGTCGTCATTCCCTACATACTCGCGCTCGTCGCGCTCGTCGCCGTCGAGGCGATTCTCCTCATCCGGGTCTTCCCGGCGCTTTCGAGATAGCCATTCCCCTCTGCCCGTCATTCCCGCGTAGGCGGGAATCCCGCCCCTGTTGCCGGCGCGCAAGCGCCGAATTCCCCCTCTCCCTAGAAGGGGAGAGGACGCCGCGAACGCGGCGGGAGAGGGTACTGCGGTCGGGGCGCGTTGCGTCCCGTCATTCCCGCGTAGGCGGGAATCCCGCCCCTGTTGCCGGCGCGCAAGCGCCGAATTCCCCCTCTCCCTAGAAGGGGAGAGGACGCCGCGAACGCGGCGGGAGAGGGTACTGGAGTCGGGGCGCGTTGCGCCCCGTCATTCCTGCGTAGGCAGGAATCCATTCGGCGCGCCAGCGCCACAGACAGGGCGCAGCCCTGTCTCCATAGATCCCCGGGCGCCCCGTCATTCCCGCGTAGGCGGGAACCTACTGGATGTCGTCACTCCCGCCTACGCGGGAATGACCCCCCTCCCCCCCCACCCCCCTACCCCGCCCCGATGCGCTATACTCACGCCCAACGCCGCCGCGAAAGGAGACCCAATGGAAGGAGCCGCCATCCTCCTGATCGTCTTGCTGGCCGTCTTTTTCGTCGGCGTCGTCATCCGAGACCGCATCAAAGACGGCGGCGCCCAGGTCGAAGGGCCCCCTACCCCGAAGGCCGATGTTCTTGACGCCGTCCTCAACGGCCTGAAGGGGACCCACAGCGACCTCGGCGCAACCCGATACTGGTACCTCATCCACCAGCCTCCTGAGTTATACACCTTGTTTGCCGACATTGAGGAATTCGCCTACATTCGCCCCACCGCCAACTCATGGACAGACGGACCCTTCGATAAGCGCGACCTCGCAGCTCGATGGCGCCGCAAGCCCCCCGCGAGACGCATCTGGGACGCCATCAACCTCGTCGTCCCCCTCGCCATTCCCGCCGCCTTCCGCGCGGACTCCCGCATCCAAACCGTCAGATTCCACATCGGCAACCTGGACGAGAACGAACGCGTTTCGACCTGCCGCGTCAGCGTCGAGGCCAAGCGCGGCCAGCGTAAAGACGAGTGGGACTGGCGCTATAAACGCAACGGCAAAGGCCAACTCGCCCCCGTCGCGCCCCACGAGGACGCCCCCGCGCCGGCGGCCCGCCCGCGAGGCTTCGCCGCCGACCCCCGCGAATTCGAATTGCAAGTCGCCCAAGCCCTCCAAGCGCGCGGCCTCTCCGTCCAAGTCACCGGCGGCGCAGGCGACGAAGGCGTCGACATCATCGCCCGCGACCCCGCTCCCGTCACCGGCGGAACCTACCTCGTCCAATGCAAACGCTACGCCCCCGACCGCAAAGTCGGCGTCGCCGAAGTCCGCGAACTCTACGGCGCTCTCCAAGAGAAACGCGCCAGCAAAGGCATCCTCGCCACCACCGCATCCTTCACCACGTCCGCCGTCCGCTTCGCCGAAGACAAGCCCCTCGAACTCCTCGACGGCGCCCAACTCGCCGCCTTCATGGGGGCGCATGCCCCGGCGCCCAGCGCCGCGCCCGCCGCCGCTCCCCAATCGGACTTGGATTCCGAACTGCTCGGTGCCGCAGCGCAAGGCGACGCGTCTAGAGTCGCTCTTCTCTTAGACCACGGGGCGGGCATCGAAGCTAAAACCGAATGGGGCGCCACGCCCTTGCACGCGGCGGCGAACAACCCTGAGCCTGCCGTCGCTGCCCTGCTACTCGACCGGGGCGCGGATATCGAAGCCGCAACCGACGACGGGTTCACGCCCTTGCACACGGCGGCGAACAACCCTGAGCCCGCCGTCGCTGCCCTGCTACTCGACCGGGGCGCGGACATCGAAGCCGCAACCGACAACGGTTTCACGCCCTTGCACGCGGCGGCGAACAACCCTGAGCCCGCCGTCGCCGCCCTGCTACTCGACCGGGGCGCGGATATCGAAGCAAGAATCGACGGCGGCATCACGCCCTTGCACGCAGCGGCGCAGAAAAACGAGAAACCCGCCGTCGCCGCCCTTCTCCTCGACCGGGGCGCGGATATCGAAGCCGCAACCGACAACGGTTTCACGCCCTTGCACGCGGCGGCGGCGCGAAACGCAGAGCATGCCGTTGTCGCTCTACTCCTCAACCACGGCGCGGACATTGAGGCAGTGAGTGACCAGGGCGCGACGCCCTTGCACGCGGCAGCAGAGGGGAACGCAGAGCCCGCCGTCGCCGCCCTACTCCTCGAACGCGGCGCGAACATCGAAGTCGCAACCGACAGCGGAGTGACGCCGCTGCACTCGGCGGCGGCGAATAACGCAGAGCCCGCTGTCGCCGCCCTCCTCCTCAACCACGGCGCGGACATAGAAGCAAGAATCGACGGCGGCATCACGCCCTTGCACGCAGCGGCGCAGAAAAACGAGGAACCCGCCGTCGCCGCCCTTCTCCTCGACCGGGGCGCGGATATCGAGGCAAGAGATGACGAAGGCTGGACGCCCTTGCACGCGGCAGCGAACAACGCAGAGGCTGCCGTCGCCGCTCTACTGCTTGCCCACGGCGCGGATATCGAGGCAAGAGATGACGAAGGCTGGACGCCCTTGCATGCGGCGGCGTTCCGTTCGGATTCGGCCTTAGTCAGACTGCTCCTCGAACGCGGCGCAGACCCCACCGTCCGCACTCATAACGGTGTAACGCCCTACGACCTCGCGGCGGCGCGTGAGGAGCCGAACGAGGAGATCCTGCGCCTGCTGCGGGGGTGAGGGGGATGGGGGTTGACAAACCCAAGGGCACGCGCCAACATGGACAAGCCTAGACGCGGGGTAGGCCGCGCTAGGGAGCAACGGGGGGCAGAATTGGAATTCTGGAGAACAGCATCCATTGAGAGAGCGCGAGCGGAAATCGCGCGGGGGGCTAGTTTAGAGGCAGGGATTGGTGGAGAGTCGCCTCTCCACGACGCGGCTGGCTACAACACGCCGGAAATGGTCGATCTGCTGATCGAGGCGGGGTTGAGTGTTATGGTCCGAGACTCGGAGGGCAACAGCCCCTTGCACTCGGCAGCCTCACGTAACCGCGACCCAAGAGTCCTCCACTTCCTGCTTAACAAAGGCGCGGAGGTTAACGCCAAGAACGAGTTGGGCCAGACGCCGTTGCACTTCGCAACGGTGCGCGACGCAGAGACTGCCGCCGCGTCGCTCTTGCTTGGCCATGGGGCAGATACCGAGGCAAGAGAGGACGGTGGCGCGACTCCCCTGCATTGGGCGGCAGCGTGGAACGGAGAGCCTGCCGTCGCCATGCTCTTGCTTGACCACAGCGCAGGCATCGAAGCAAGAGACGAGGATGGCTTGACGTCCTTGCACTATGCGGCAGGGTGGAACACAAAAGGCGTAGTTGCACTCTTGCTTGACCGAGGCGCGAACATCAAGGCAAGAGACGACAATGGCTTGGCGCCCTTACACCACGCAACAGCGAGGAACACAGAATTCGTAGTCGCACTCTTGCTTGACCGAGGCGCGAACATCAAGGCAAGAGACGATAATGGCTTGGCGCCTCTACACCACGCAGCAGCGAGGAACACGGAATTCGTAGTTGCACTCTTGCTTGACCGAGGCGCGAACATCAAGGCAAGAGACGATAATGGCTTGGCGCCCCTACACCACGCAGCAGCGGGCAACCCGGAACCCGCCGTAGTCCGGCTGCTCCTAGAACGAGGCGCCGACCCCGCCGCCCGCACTCACGACGGCAAGACGCCCTACGACTTCGCGGCGGAACTGGACGAGCCTAACGAGGAGATCCTGCGCCTGCTGCGGGGGTGAGGGGAGTGGGGTTGACGAGGCGTGAGGCTTGGGCGTAAGGTATGCGGTGCGCCGAGAGGCGCGGGAGCATTGAACGATGATAGCAAGGTACGGGGAGCGGTTCATAGAGGCGGCGCAGTTCGTGAGTTACTGTCGCGGCCTTAACGTCCACCTGGGCCTGCATGAACTCGAAATTCGTGAGCAGTCAGGGGCAATGTTGCCCAGGATGCGGGTGGTCTACCCGGCCGAATACGCCGAACAGAAAATCCGTGGCCGTCGCCCCCTTGACATGAGCCAGTGGCCGGAGATCCAGTCCCTGAGGGACCCCATACGCCATAGCCCTGATGACTTCCGCTGCATGCCGGACGAAGAGATGATCCATCTCTTTGACCGTGAGATAGGCCGCAACAGCTTGCTAATGCGCCCTACTGTTGATGATTTTCGGCCATGGAGCATATATCCGAGGTTTAGCGTGGAGCATTATTACTCCTATTGGCAAGTGCATCGCTTGTATGCGCTGAAGCACATGCCTGCAAACCTAGATTGGGAACGGTTCGAATGGCTGTCATTCTGGGTTACAATGTATCACCGCGAGACAACGCGAACATTCGCAATGGAAACCGAGCCGGGCTCTTACGCTGATTTCGGCAATTCCCCGATAGCGCTGACGAAACAATCGTCATCAGCGTATCGGCGTAGACTCAAGAAGCATGCGAAGCACGTTCAGGAACGTTTTGGCATAGGAACGGAACTATGCTACGATTTCTTGCGCCAACTTATCATGGTCTATGAGGATTACCAACGCGACGAACGCTACAGGCTCGCAAAAGAAATACGGAAGGATATTTTGAATCTTGCTGAGTTGATCAGTCTGAATACTGGAGAAAATTGGTCTGGGATTGCTGATAGAATAGCAGCCCACGGGATATGGTACAAAGACACCTTGCGAAGCCTCCAAGCCTCAACCAGGGAGCGCGACGCCGCAAAGAGAGTCCTAACGGGTGTGCGGTTTATAGACGAGCTTAGGAGGGGAGCAAACAAGAAACCCGATAAGGAAAATGAAAAAGAAATCGAAGTGGACACGCTACTGGATTACTGTGAGAAGCATGTTTCGCTTTTGATTACTGCGCTGAGCGGTATGCAGGCAACCGGCGATCAAGAATTCCAAGAGAAAGATCGTGCAGTGATTAAGTACACCAACCTCAAAAACATCCTAACGTCTTTCGAATATCTAGCGAAGAAAATTAGAAAAGAATCTGAAAGCAAAGGCGGTAGCAATAGCAACGAATACCTACATTCAAGAATAACAACGCTCATGCATGAGGAACAATGGCTTAGACACTTTAGCGGTAAATCGACTGATGGTTCGGTGGAAAATTTGAACAAATTTATCACTGATACAGCCTTGGATTGCACGGCGAAAAACTTCCTAATTGCCTGTGCAGGTCGGAATTTTGTTGTGCACAATTTCCCCGAACAATTCGAGTTCGGCGATGGTGAAATTCCGAGGCAATCTGAGTTCTATGGAGACCTTTTTGGAGAGATATTTAACGCTGCTAGGTATGCGATTTTGTATACTTGGCGCAAAGCACGCAAGGAAAATTGGGTACACTAAAGCCCCTCGCCATGCCCATTCAGGATGCCTGCCGCTCCTGCTGCATCGCGGCGTGGCGAGCGCGGATCCGCGCAATGCGCTCCTGCCTGTCGGGGTGGAGGGCGTCCAACTCGGCGCGGGCGCGCTCCTCCATTTCCCGCGCGTTGCGAAGGTAGTCCTCCATCTCTTCGGGATGGCGGAGGGCGTAGGCGATGACGGCGTAGACGTCGGCGAGGTCGAGGGCGGGCAAGCGGCGGACGATCTCTTCGGGGCGCATGCCCTCTCGCTGCGACCAGAGGACGAACTCGAGATTGACGCGGGGCGCGACGCGGGCTGTCCCGTTGGCCTGCCACTGGATGGGGACGTCCACGGGCTCGGCGCGCCGGACGATGTCCGCGCCGGCGGCGCCGGGGCTAGGTTCGGCGGCGTGGGTCATAGGCGGGAGCGCCGCATACGGCGAGGCTGGGGAGCAAGGGGCAGGATTCCCGCCTACGCGGGAATGACGATCATGGGGAGGTAGGAATGACGGTAAGGCGGAACGGAATGACGACGACGCGAACGCGATGCGCCCCCAGCCTACGCCCGCGCCGCAGCCGGCTCCGCGGCGTGCCACGACTCCACCGCGTAGCGGATGTCGTCCTCCGCGCCGCTGATTCCGGCCTCGAGCGGCACGAACTTCACGCGCGGAACCTGATCGCGCCCCAGCGCCATGTGCTCCGTCGGCACGTTGATGCTCTCGGCGGCCTCCCTGCTGCGAAAGACGTTCATCGGCTCGCCGCCGTCCGCCGCGATTCGCATCTGCTCCGTCAGCAGCCGGCGGTAGAGAATGACCCCGACGTCCGACTTGCCGAGCCGCTCCAAGTAGCGCTTGGCGACCGGCCCCTGCGTCTCCCACGCCATCTTGTCCTGGTCGACGGTGTAGGTCGTGTCGTACCTGCCGGAGGCGTCGCGGTGGGGGACGTATTTGTAGGGCACGCGCTCCTGCGGGGGGACGGGCTGGCCGGGCGCGACGCGCCACGAGTAGTAGATGAAGTGCAGCGTATGCTCGTCGTCCATCGGCACGCGGTACTGGAGCGTCTTGGACTGGAATCCGCCGACGTACAGGATCTGCGGGAACAGAATCGGATGGCCGATCTTCCAGTCGTCGTGCTCCTTCGTGTAGCCCTCCAGCACGCGCCGCTTGATGATCCCGTGCTCGAACACGTCGAACCCGATCTCCTGGTGCGGAATGCGCGGGGGCATCGAGGCGATGAGGTCGGGCGAGATCGCCTGCTGGTAGTTCGTGTAGAAGCGGTGCAGCCACTCGACGTGCACGGGGTCGAGCGAGTTCTCCATGCACTGCAGCCAGTTGCAGTCCAGCGTCGTGATGCCGACGTCGTGAACGGCGTCGTCCCACTGGAACGGGTCCCACACGGGGAGGAACGGCGTCGGCGCGGGGCCGAGATACGCGAAGATCAGGCCGCCCATCTCCTGCACGGGGTAGCCCGCGACCTTCACCTTCTCCTTGAACCGCCCGTCCGGATGCACCGTCTCCTCGAACGGCTGCTCGACGCACTGGCCAGTCTCGTCCATCATCCAGCCGTGGTACATACAGCGCAAGCCGTTCTCCTCGGGGATGCCGTAGGAGAGGTCGACGCGGCGGTGCGGGCAGAAGCGCTCGATGAGGCCGAGCGTCCCGGACTTGTCCTTGTAGAGGACGAGGTCTTCGCCGAGGATGCGGACGGGCTTGGTGGGATGGTCGTCGAGTTCGGCGGTCGCGGCGACGGGGTGCCAGTAGCGGCGCATCAGTTCGCCCATCGGCGTTCCCGCGCTCACCTGCGTAAGGCGTTCGTTCTCCTGCTGACTCAGCATCGCGCGTCCTCCCTATTGTTGCAGCCGAGCGTATGCGGGCCTCTTGGCGCGGATTGTAGCGCCCGCGCGCATGTCAAGCGCCTAGTCTATAGGGCGCGGCCGGCTTCCCGCATTTGGGTCGTCCGAACGCGCCGCGCGCCCCTTGCCCCGCTCGCCGTGACGCGCTACCATCGGCGCCGTCGCCGCGTTGGCGAGCGGAGGAGAAGGCAATGGGCAGGCTCGACGACCGCGTCATCATCGTAACCGGCGGAGCCGCCGGCATAGGGCGCGCCTTCGCAAGCGGCTTCGTCCGCGAAGGCGCCAAAGTCGCGCTCGCCGACATTAACGGCGAGGCCGCCGAGCGCTCCGCCGGGGAACTCCGCGCCGAAGGCGGCGAGGCGCTCGCCCTCCGCGTCGACGTCTCCGATCAGGCGCAGACGGAGATGATGGCGTCCGAGACGATCGCCCGCTTCGGCAAGATCGACGGCCTCGTCAACAACGCCGCCATCGCCATCCGCGTGAAGCACACCCGCGCCCCGCTCGAGGAAATCCCCCTCGACGAATTCGACCGCATGCTCGCCGTCAACCTCAAGGGCGTCTTCCTCTGCTCCCGCGCCGTCCTTCCCTTTATGAAGGAGCGCGGCTACGGCAAGATCGTCAATATGAGTTCCGGCACGTTCTTCAACGGACGCGAGAACCTCGTCCACTACGTCGCGTCCAAAGGCGGCGTCATCGCCTTCACCCGCGTCCTCGCCCGCGAGGCTGGCGACGCGGGCGTCCGCGTCAACTCCATCGCGCCGGGGCTCACCGCCAGCGAAACCGAAGAGCGCGACATTGAGGAGTACGCCGTCCGCGTCCCCAACCGCGCCATCAAGCGCATCGAAATGCCCGAAGACCTCGTCGGGGCGGGCGTGTTCTTTATGTCGGCGGAGAGCGACTTCATATCGGGCCAGACGCTCGTCGTCGACGGCGGCGTCGTTTCCCACTAGGGGCGAAGAGAGGGATTCCCATGGGCAAATTGGACGAGCGCGTCATCATCGTAACGGGCGGAGCGCAAGGCATAGGCCGCGCCTTCGCTATGCGGTTCGCCGAGGAGGGCGCCCGCGTCGTCATCGCCGACGTCAACGGCCCCGCGTCGGAGCGGACCGCGGCCGAAATCGGCGAGGCGGGCGGCGAGGCGCTCGTCGTCGTGACGGACGTCTCCGACGCGGATTCGACGGAGGCGATGGCCCGCGCCGCCGTCGAAAAGTGGGGCCGCATAGACGGCCTCGTCAACAACGCCGCCTACTTCCAGCGCCCGCAAGTCACCATCGGCCCCGTCGAGCAGATCACTCCGGAGGAGTGGGACAGCGTGATGGCGGTCAACGTGCGCGGGCCCTTCCTCTGCTGCCGCGCCGTCCTGCCGCATATGAAGGAGCGCGGCTACGGCAAGATCGTCAACGTCAGTTCGGGCACGTTCTTCTCCGGGCGCTCGACGACGCAGTACGTCGCTTCCAAAGGCGCGGTGATCGGCATGACGCGGACGCTGGCCCGGGAGGCTGGGGACTTCGGCGTCACCGTGAACTCCATCGCGCCGGGCTCCACCGCGAGCGACCCGGAGCGGGACCAGTCGCGCTACGAAGGGCGCGTTCCCGACCGCGCGATCAAGCGCGTCGAGCGCCCGGAAGACCTCGCGGGCGCGGGCGTGTTTCTGATGTCGTCCGACAGCGACTTTATGACCGGCCAGACGATGATCGTGGACGGGGGCGCGGCGCTCAACTAGCGCGGGGACGCCAGCGGGGCGGGATTCGCCTGCGCGGGGAGACGGGGGGCGCGACGCGCCGCCCCGTAGCCTGCTATCCTTGCGAGAGCGTCCCCGAACGCTGCGGGCCGGTAGCTCAGTTGGTCAGAGCGGGCGACTCATAATCGCCTGGTCGCGGGTTCAAGTCCTGCCCGGCCCACCAGCGGCGTATTTTTGCCAATAGCCTGCGAACCCCCACGCCCTAGCGCGAGCCGCCCCGCTAGCGCTAGACTCCCGCACGGCGCTGCTGCGAGCAGCGGGAGGCGCATTATGACCGCACGCGAACGTGTCCCTTACGACGACCTGCGCGGCTACCTGCGGCTGCTGGAGGACAACGGCCTCCTCCGCCGCGTCGCCGCCCCCGTCGACCTCGACGGCGAACTGGGCGCCATTGCTTACCGCAGCCTCGTCCGCGAGGGCCCCGGCCTCCTCTTCGAGAACGTCAACGGCTACCCCGGCATGCCCCTCGCCGCCAACATTATGTACACGGAGCGCCAACTCGGCCTCGCCCTCAACGGCGACCCCGACTGGCCCGTCCTCCGCGACATCATCCACGACGGCATGCAAAACCGGACGCCCGCCCGCGCCGTGCCCTCCGGCCCCGTCAAGGACGTGAAGATTATGGGCGAGGACGTCGACCTTGATATGCTCCCGACGCCCCGCTGGCACGAGGAGGACGGCGGACGCTACATCGGCACCACCGCCGGATTCGTCACGCGCGACCCCGCCAACGGCAACCTCAATATGGGCCAGTACCGCTCGATGATCATCGACAAGAACACGACCACCGTCGAGATTATGGGCGACTGGGAGGTCGGCGCGAAGCCGCCGCAAGCCTCCAATTACGGCGGGGTCGGCGACCGCAACGGCGCGGTCCACATCCTCGAAAACGAGGCGAACGGCCTCCCCACGCCCTGCGCCATTGTGCTCGGCATGGACCCCCTCCTCACGCTCTCCTGCGGCACCGCCGTCCCCCACGACGACAACGGCTACGGCGAATACGAGGCCGCGGGCTCCTGGGCCGGGCGCCCCGTCGATCTCGTCCAGTGCGAAACGAGCGACCTGATGGTGCCCGCCAACGCCGAAATCGTGCTGGAGGGCGAGGTCGTCCCTTACGAGCGCGTCAACGACGGCCCGCACGGCGAGTCCACCGGCTTCTACAACCAGCACCCCTCGACCTTTATGGTGAAGGTCAAAGCGATCACGCACCGCAAAGACCCCATCAGTTTCGGCCTCATCTGCGGGCGCATCGAGGATTACCCCCGCCCGCTGATGCGCTCCAACACGCTGCTGGACGTGCTCGTCAAAAAGTCCGGCCTCGCGAACATCAAAGAGGTGTTCTTCCCCGACGCCGGGCGCTCCGGCTTCCTCATCATCCGGGCGCGAATCACGAGCCCGGAACAGCCCAAGCAGATCATCGACGCCGCCTACGAGCATATGCGCTACCGCTGGGTCATCGTCGTGGACGAGGACTGCGACGTCCGCGACTGGAACGACGTCCTCTGGCGCATCGTCTCGTCCGTCGTCCCCGACCGCGATATGTTCCGAGGGCGCGAGTACGAGTTCCGCGCCCCCCGCGAGGGCTCCGTCGAGTTCGTCCCGCCGACCTACGGCATGGCCTTCGACGCGACCTTCCCCTTCAAGGAGTACGAGCACCCGCGCCCCGGCGTCGCGCAGCCCAGCATGAAGATGATGGAGCACGTCGCGTCGCGCTGGAGGGAACTCGGCCTGGACTGAACGCCAAGCCCCGCGAACGAACGCCCCGCGCCCGACGCGCGGACAGCCCTAGCAGGAGAGAACCAATGACGACCGCCCCGCAAGAGAGCCCGTCCCCTACGCCAGCATGCGCGAGTACATGATGATCCTGGAGGAGCGCGGCCTCCTCAAGCGCGTCACCGCCCCCGTCGACCTCGACTACGAAGTCGGCGCCGTCTCCTACCGCGACCTCGTGCGCTCCGGCCCCGGCCTCCTCTTCGAGAACATCAAGGACAACCCCGGCAAGCAGTTGACCACCAACATCATGTACTCCCTCGACCAACTCGCCGTCGCCTTCAACGGGCCGAAGGACTGGGTCAAACTGCACGACATCGTGAAGGACGGCATGGCCAACCGCCTGCCCTGCGTCAAGACCGACGACGCGCCCGTCAAGGAGGTCAAGGTCTTCGGCGAGGACGTCGACCTCGCGGAGATCCCCACTCCCCTCTGGCACGAACTCGACGGCGGACGCTACATCGCCACCACCGCCGGCGTCATCACCATCGACCCCAAGACAGGCGCCCACAACATGGGGCAGTACCGCTCCATGATCATCGACCGCAACCACACGACGGTCAAAGTGCAGGGCGACTTCAAGGTCGGAGCCGCGCCCCCCAAGGGCTCGTCCTACGGCGGCGTCGGCGACCGCAACAGCGCCGTGCACGTCCTCGAGAACGAGGCCGAGGGCAAGAACACGCCCTGCGCCATCGCCATCGGAATGGACCCTCTCCTCGTCCTCGCCGCCGGAACCGCCGTCCCCGAAAACGAGAACGGCCTCTCCGAGTACGAGGCCGCAGGCGCCTGGGCCGGCCGCCCCGTCGAACTCGTCAAGTGCGACACGATAGACGTCTGGGTTCCCGCCCATTCGGAGTACATCCTGGAAGGGGAGATCCTCGCCGGCGAGCGCCACTACGACGGACCCCACGGCGAGTCGTCCGGCTTCTACAACAAGAACTACGAGGTGTTCGTCTTCCGCGTCAACGCGATCACGCACCGCAAGGCCCCCATCAACTTCGGCCTCATCTGCGGACGCATCGAAGACTACCCCCGCCCGCTGATGCGCTCCGGCTCCATCCTCCAAACCCTCGTCGGCAAGTCCGGCCTGTCCAACATCCTGGAGGTTCACTTCCCCGACGCGGGAGCGAGCGGCGTCATCGTCATCCGCGCCCGCATCGAGCGCGAAGGCCAGGCGAAAGAGATCATAGACGCCGCCTACGCCCACCTCCGCTACCGCTGGGTCGTCGTCGTCGACGAGGACTGCGACGTCCGCGACTGGAACGACGTTTGGTGGCGCATCGTCTCCTTCGCCGAGCCCACGGAGCACGTCCACCTCGGCGCGGAACTCCCCCGGCCGCTCGGGCGCCCCGGCGAAATGGACTTCATCCCGCCGAAACGCGGCATGGGGATAGACGCCACCCGCGAGCACAAGACGACCGAGTTCCCCGTCCCCCCGCCCTCCAAGCCGACGATGGAGATCCTCGACAAAGTCGGCGAGCGCTGGGACGAGTTCGGCCTCCCCTAACGCGGGGGGAAGGCGGGCGGGCGGCGCGGCGGCCAAGCGGCGCCCCCTTCCCTTAGCGGCGCGGTTGTAGTACAATGCGCCCCGATTGCGCTTGACGCAAAGGAAAATGGAGGCGACCGACGCGTATGCTCCGAATCCGGCTCCGCCGCGCAGGGAAGAAGAAGCAACCGAGTTACCGCATCGTCGTGGCCGACGCCAACGCGCCCCGCGACGGGCGAATCGTCGACCAAGTGGGGCACTACAATCCGCTGACCTCGCCCCCGTCCATCGTGGTCGACGAGGAGAAAACGAAACGCTGGCTTGGCGTGGGCGCCAAACCCAGCGACGCCGTTCAGCGCATCCTCCGGACGAGCGGAGTCGGCGAGAAAGCAGGCTAACCATGAAGGAACTGGTCGAGCACATCGCCAGAACCATCGCCTCCCACCCCGACGAAGTGAAGGTCACGGAGGAGGAAGAGGACGGCGAGATCGTCATCAAACTCGAAGTCCACCCGGACGACAAGGGCAAGGTCATCGGGCGGCAGGGGCGCGTCGCGCAGGCGATGCGCGTGCTGATCCGCGTCGCCGCCGTCAAGGATGAGACGCGCGCCAGGCTGGAGATCGTCTGATCCCCGCCCGCGCCGCCTCCCGCCCCGGACAGTGACTGCGCCCCTTCCTGACGAGCCCGTCATCGTCGGCGTCGTGACCGGCGCGCACGGCAACGGCGGCCTCGTCCGCGTGCAGCCGGAGACGGACAACCCCCTCCGCTTCCGGCCCGGCGGACGGGTCGAGGCGCAAGGGCGCTCCCTCCGCGTCGAGCGGGAGCGCCCCGCCCCCAACGGCGCGCTCCTGGTCAAGTTCGAGGGCGTCGGGGACCGGGGCGCCGCCGCCGCGCTGAACGGCGCCGCGCTCTGCGTCGCGCCGGACGAAACGCCCGAAACGCCGCCCGGCGTCTACTACCACTACCAACTCATCGGCCTCGACGTCGTGAGCGCGGCGGACGGCGAGCCGCTCGGAACGCTCGCCGAAATCCTCTCGACGGGCGCGAACGACGTCTACGTCGTCGAGCGCGGCGGCGCGGAACTGCTGCTCCCCGCCATCGCGGACGTAATCGTCGAGGTGGACGCCGCCGCCGGACGCATGGCCGCCGCCGTCCCCGATGGTCTGGAGTGGCGGACGCCGTCCCCGCCGAAGGGCGCCCCCGGCAAGCGCCCGGCCCGCCGGCGGCGCGCCCGCTCTTGATCGACGCTTCCGCGTCCGGCGCGCGGAGGCGCGGTCGCATACTCCGCGCCGCGCGCCGCTTGACGCGGCGCGCGCTTCTCCCTACGATAGAGGCCAAGAGACGAACCGCAACGGAGCGAGGCGACGCTATGACCACCGAAACGCAGCCCCTCACAATCACGATCACGGAGAACGGCGCCCGGCACGTCCGCCAGTTTATGACGGCGGAGGGCGTCGAGCGCGGCGTCTTGCGCGTCGCCGTCAAGGGCGGCGGATGCTCCGGCCTCACCTACGTCCTCGACCTCACGGGAGAGGCGCAGGAGGGCGACAAGGTCATCGAGCAGAACGGCGTGACGCTCGCCGTCGACAAGAAGTCCTACGTGTTCCTCGCCGGGACGGAACTGGACTACTCGGGCGGGCTGAACGGCAAAGGGTTCGTTTTCAACAACCCGAACGCCAAGAAGGCGTGCGGCTGCGGCACCTCCTTCTCGGTGTAACGGCGGCGCGATTCCCCGTCTACGCGGGAAAGTAGGGGTAGGTTCCCGCTTTCGCGGGAATGACGCGGCCGCCTGGGATATTGGGGAGACGAGGCGCGACGCGCCCCGTCCGCAGGCGCGCAAGCGCCCAATTCCCCCTCTCCCTATAAGGGGAGAGGACGCCGCGAACGCGGCGGGAGAGGGTACTGCGGACGGGGCGCGTAGTGCCCCGTCATTCCCGCGTAGGCGGGAATGACGTATCCTTCGCATCGCCGTCATTCCCACCCCTTTTACCGTCATTCCTGCGTAGGCAGGAATCCATTCGGCGCCCCAGCGCCATAGACGGGGCGCTAGCCCCGTCTCCCCCTAACCCTATGCGCCGCGCCCTGACTGCGAAAGCGGGAACCTACCCCCCAACGGCGTCGGCATAGGCGCGGGAACAACGATTGGGGCGAGGCTACGGCAAGTTGGCCAGGGCCTCGGGGAACTCGTCCTCGCTGAACACGAGGCGGAACGTTCCCTCCGGGGCGCCGGTTCCCCCGGAGGCGCCGCCGCCCTGCAAATGCATCGCGCCGCCGCCCAGCGCTCCGTTGAACGCGCTTTGCAGCAGTTCGAGGACGCTCCGCTTGTACTCCGTGTCGCTGTTCGCCCGCATATGCTCGCCCTTCGTCTCGAACACGAACAGCAGCGGTTTGCCGTAATGCTCGTCCGCGAACGCGACGAAATCCGGATAGATGCGGTCGCGCCGCCAGCCTCGCAAGTGGTACTCGCTCCGCTGCCGCGCGGCGACGCGGTGCCACCAGCGGAGCGCCTTCTCCTGATCCAGATAGCGCGCGAACTTGCGCTCCAAGTCGGAGTCGAACTGCCGGTCGAACACCGGCTCGTACAGATTCAATGTCGTTTGCAATGGGAATTCGCCGTCGGCGGGGATTTCGACTGCATACTGCTCGCGCAAGCGGTAGTTGCCGCCGTTCGCCTTCAGGTCGAACCGGATCGCTCCTTCTCTGAGTTTCCGCTTGAACACGCCCTGCGCCTGCGCGTCGGCGTCCGCGAACACGCCGCGCCGCAGCGCGAACGCTTGATATTCGCGCTGATCGTAGATCGCCTCGTCGGTCAGCCCCGCGTCGCGCAGTTTGCGAATGAAATCCTGCGCGATGCGCGCCGCTTGCCACGGATTGGGCGCGACGTCGGCCAGGCGGCGGGCGAACCAGGACACGGAGAGCGTCTTGTCCGCCTCCAACGCTATCGGGGCGTGGTATTGGTCGGGCGCGCCGCCGACGTCCACCGAGGCGGTTTCGCGCCGCGGCGGGCTAGTATGAACGCCGTGCGAGTCGGGCGGGAGAATCAGCCCCCACGAAATCTCCGGCAGGATGTCGAGGTCGTAGTCCAACTCGCGCCAGCCGCTCCCGTCCTTATGGAGCACGAGAGGCAGGAAGATGTCCCGGCCGCGAAACTGCTCTCTGATCGTCACGGGCGCCGTCTTCGTCTCAACCGCGCCCTTCCCGCGCACCTCGTCCCCCAAGCCCGTCAGCCCCTCGTTCTCCAGCCCGCTCTTCACCTGCTGCACGACCGTCTCGACCGCCGCGTTCCAGCAGTAGACGTAGCATTGGTCGAGCGCCTCGCGCCCCGTCCGCCGCGCATGCGGCATACGCATCACGCGCCCCGCGAGTTGCGTGATCGCCCGCGACGCCTGCGTGTTGTCCAGCATCACGAGCGTGTAGGCGAACGGACAGTCCCACCCCTCCATCAGCGCCGCTTTCGTGATGACCCACCGCACCGGGGAGTAAGGCGACAGCAGATCCTCGCGCCCCAGTTCGTCGTTCTCCGCCGACTTGACCCGGACGGCCTCCGGCGGAACGCCGAGGTTCGCCGTGAGGTGCGCCCGCGCGTCCTCCGCGTGGACGCGCTCGCCGTCGCGCTGGTCTCTGCCCGTGCGCTCGACGCGAACGACGGCGATGGGGCGGACGTAGCGCCCCTCGCTCGCCCAAAGCGCCTGCGCCTCCGCCTCCAAACGCTCCAATCCCTCCGCCGCGTCCGTCAGCGTCTGCCGCCACTCCACGTTCGACGCCGTCGTAACCTGCACCGGCAGTTTGATCATCTCCTCGTCTTTGAGTTTCACGCCGGATATGTCCACCAGCAAATTGCTGACGCGCGGATGCGGCGTCGCCGACAACTCGACGACCAAACTGGGGTCGAGGCGGTTGATCGCGCCGACGAACTCCGCGCTCGCCTCGTCCGACGATCCGTAGGCTTTATGCGCCTCGTCCAAGACCACGACGGGGCGCAGCATCTTGAATACGTTGAACAGGCTCTGCTTCACCGGCCCGTCGCTCCGTTCCCGCGCCGGCCATCGCTCCAAGTCGGGATGCTTTTCGAGCAAGGCGTAGTCGGCGAACACGACGCTGTCGTCCGGGAAGAACGACGAGTACCTGCCGGAGTCGCGGAACATCCGCAGGAACTCCTTGCCCTTCCGCCGGTTCGCCGCCGGAAGCATCAGCAGCATCACGCATAGGTAATGCTCTACGTCCAGCGCCGTGAACCGGTCGTCCTTCTCCAGCGTCTTCACGCGCCCGCCGCTGGCGCGCTCCAGCGTCTGCCGGTACGGATGCTCGCGGCTCCACAGCGCGTCCTTCGTCTGCCGGTAGATCGCCCGCGTCGGCGTGACCCACAAGACGAGCCCCGTCTGCCGGCTCATCCGCTCCAGCGCCGCCGCCGCGAGCAGCGTTTTGCCTCCGCCCGTCGGAACCTTCAAGCAGGCATGCGGAATCGGGCGCCCAGCGTCGTCCGTCCGGGGCACGTAGGGGCCCGCGCTCTCCGCGACGCCGCCCGAATCCGCCAGTCGCGTCCACGCCTTCCGCGGGAAGTCCATATCGCCCGGGTCCGGGTCCAACCCCGCGCTCCGGAGCGCGGCTTCACGCTTCGCCGAATCCTCTCGCGCCTCGCGCAGCGCCTCCAGCCAGCGCTCGAAAGCGTCCAGCGCCTGCGTCTGATATTCCTTCAACTCCAGCGCCATCGCCGCCTACCCCGCCCGATGCAACTCGTAGGGCAACTGGCAGAACGTAATCCGCCGCTCCCGCAAGTCCCGCAGCCCGACGAACCGCGCCGCCGCGAACACGACCGCCTTGCTTCCGCGCTCCTCGCACGCCTTCCCGATGCGCTCCGCCTGCCCCTTGTTCAACGCCGACTCCCGCTCGTTACGCAGCCAAACGATGTCCGGCTGGTACCGCAGGTAGTAGTCCGTTCCGTCCGCCGAGAAGAACAGCCCGTCCCCGTCGCGCGGGGCGAGCGCGTCGCCGCCCGCCGAAATGCCCGCCGCCGCGTGCAGCAGATACGCCGCAAGCGCCTCATACGGCGGCAGCGACTCCCCGTCAGCATCCCCTCGACGCCGATGGGCTCCCCCAACTCGCAATACGTGAACTCGCCGCCAAGCCCCTCGCGCAGCGCCGCGTCCCGCGCCCCGGGAACGCCGCGAATCACGTGCCGGACGCGCTCCGCCGTAATGGAGTCCGCGTAATCCTCGCACTCCACCAGGATGAACCGCCGGGCGCCGCCGTCCTCCTTGTTGAGCGCGAGCGCCGCGTGCGCCGTCGTCCCCGACCCCGCGAACGAATCGAGAACGATGTCGTCCGGGCCGGCGCCGATGCGAAGAACTTGCTGAATCAGCGTATGCGGCTTCGGATTGGAGAAGGCTACCCCTATTTGATTCAAGCCTTGCGTCGCGCTCTGCGTATGGCCTACGTCGGCGTGAAGCCATACTGTAAGCGGAGTGATGCCTTGCTTGACCTCCGTTAGGAACCTCTTAACCGCCGGGACATTATTGCCCTCTTGGCCGAACCATATGCGATTGTCCTCAACCAATTCTTTGAACCGTTGCTCACTGCACCGCCAGCAACGACCCTTCGGAGGATTCACGACCCGCCCCGAAGGAGTGGTAATTGGATAGTCATACTCCTCCATGTAGGTCTTAACATCCAAGCCGCTCATCTTCCAATCGCCACGTGGGTCTCCATCCGGATTCGCATAGCGTTCGTCCTGTCTCTCTGTGCGAGGAAGCAAATACGGACGCCAGATAGTTTTGTCTTTTGCGTAGCAGATCACGAAATCGTGGTTGTCGGAAAAGTATCGCGCATCGTTTTGCGGAGCGTACTTCTTCTGCCAAACGATATTCGTGACAAAATTCTCCGGTCCAAAAATCTCGTCCATGAGCATGCGGAGGTGGTGCTGCTCGTTGTCGTCGATGGAGACGAAGATGGCGCCGTCTTCGGCGAGGAGGTCGCGGATGAGGTGGAGGCGCGGCCACATCATGCAGAGCCACTTGTCGTGGCGCTCCAAGTCTTCGCCGTCGACGGGGGAGTTGGCCTTGATCCACTCGCGCATCAGGGGGCTGTTGACGCTGTCGCTGTAGACCCAGCCTTCGTTGCCGGTGTTGTAGGGCGGGTCTATGTAGACGCACTTGACGCGGCCGGCGTAGCGGGGGAGGAGCGCCTTGAGCGCGAGGAGGTTGTCGCCGTGGATGATGAGGCTGCCGTCGGGCGGCGGGGCGAGTCCGCCTGCTAAAGCGTCTCTACCCCCCCCCCCTCCGTTAATATTGTTAACGGCGCGCGCGTAGGCGGCGTCGGCGACGATGGACTTGGCCGCGTCCGGCACGAGGGGCCGGTAGGGGACGGAGAGGTGGTGGGCGTAGATGTGCTGCTTGCCCTTGAATTCCAGTTCCGGCATGGCGGGGCGCACTATAGCCGAGCGCGCCGCGCGGCGTCAAGTCCGCGCGTTTGGCGGGCAGGAGTTGCGGACGGGAGGGGAGAGGGATATGCTGCACAGGTCTATGAGCGTCGATCCAGAGCAATACGCCGCCCTCGCCGAGCGCGCGGGCTTCGCCGACCGCTCCGCCTGCGGGCGGCTTCGCATAACGGGCGCGGAAGCGCTCGATTTGCTCAACCGCCTCACGACCAACGACCTCTCCTCGCTGCCCGACGGAGCGGCGCGCTCCACCGTTCTCACGAACGGCGACGCCCGCGTCATAGACCATCTGCGCCTCGCCGCCGCCGGCGGCGCCATTTGGTGCGTCGCGAGCCCGGGCCGGGCGGACGCCGTCATCGAGTGGATCGACCGCTACACCTTCAGCGAGGACATCGCAGTCGAGGACGTCTCGTCCATCACGGCGCAATTCGCGGTCGCGGGGCCGCTCGCCGGGGATGCGGTCGGCGCCGCGGGGCTGCCCGCCCCCGCGCTCAATGAGGTTGGTCTTCAGGGCGGCGCGGTCGTCATCGCCTCGCCGTTTGGGGCGCATCCGGTCTACGACGTCATTCTGCCGCTTGCGGCCGCCGAGCCTGCGGCGTCCGCTCTGTGCGCCAACGCGGAAGAGGCGGACGCCGCCGCGTTCGACGCCTACCGGATCGCGCAAGGCGTTCCGGCCTACGGCGCGGAGTTCGGCGCGTTCAACAATCCACTCGAGGCGCGGCTCCTCGGCTCCATCAGCGACGACAAGGGCTGCTACACCGGGCAGGAGGTCATCGCGCGGCTCCAAGCCTACCGCAAGGTGCAACGTTTGCTGATGGCGTTCGACTCGACCGCGCCCGCAGCGCCGGGCGACGCTCTCGCCGACGCGGACGGCTCCCCGGCGGGCGTCGTGACGTCGGCCTGCGAGGTCGGGGGTCGCGCGTTTGGCCTTGCGCTCGTCGCCGCGAAGAGTGCCGTCGCAGGCGCGTCGCTGCGCCTTCCCGCCGGCGCCGAGGCGACGCTATCGGAGCCGCCGTTTGCAATGGCGACGGAGGCGTAGTTCCCGCCTTCGCGGGAATGGCACCCCATGCGGCTCGCAAGCGCCGCATCCCCCTCTCCCTAGACAGACCTTTGCATAACATACCGTCATTCCGGCGTAGGCCGGAATCCAGAGGCGCGCAAGCGCCGCATCCCCCTCTCCCTAGACAGACCTTTGCATAACATACCGTCATTCCGGCGTAGGCCGGAATCCAGAGGCGCGCAAGCGCCGCATCCCCCTCTCCCTATGAGGGGAGAGGACGCCGCGAACGCGGCGGGAGAGAGTGCTGCGGGACGGGGCGCGACGCGCCCCGTCTCCCCTAACCCCTAGGCCCTAACCCCTAGGCGCCGCGTCATTCCCGCGAAAGCGGGAACCTACCCCTTGTCCTTGTCCGCGAAAGCGGAACCCTCCCCCCAATGCGACAACCGCCCCTTGCGCGAACGCCCCATCCCTGCGCTACGATGGATCCGACCGCCCAAGCCGCGCGGAGCAACGCGGGCGGAAAGAGGACGAGCGGGCAAAGGGGGGGCTCCATTCTGCCCCATTTCCGCCCCAAACGTCCCCATTTCCGCCCCAAATAGCCCCAACAGCACCCTAAGCGAACCCGGCGCTAGGAGTAAATGGTGCAAAATGGTGCAGATATGGTGCAACCCTTAAGGGGAGCGCGTCGGGGCGCCGACCGCTACCCCTTGCCGTCATTCCCGCCTTCGCGGGAATGACGCCCCCATTGAGCGGGGCGCCAACGCTTTACCGTCATTCCTGCGTAGGCAGGAATCCAGTCGGCGCGCAAGCGCCATAGACGGGGCTGCGCCCCGTCTCCCCTAATCCCCAGGCGCCGCGTCATTCCCGCGAAAGCGGGAAACCTACCCCTTGCCCTCTGTCCGCGAGCGAGCGCCTACTTCCCCCGCCGCCCGCATAATGCGCCCCGCTATGCGCATCAGCGGATTGGAATGGCGGGGCATCCGTGTCCCCATGCGGCGGCTACGGCAACCGCCGCTGCTACCCGAAAAGGTCGGCCTGCCAGTCGAGTACACTACCGTCGCCGCGCAAAAGGCGGGGAGGCGCTTATGGGATACGTCAGCAAGGCGGAGTGGGGGTCGGACGTCATTATGGAGGCGCTGCGCGGCCTCGGCGTTGAGTACGTCGCGCTCAACCCGGGGGCGAGTTTCCGGGGCGCGCACGACTCGCTCGTCAACTATCTGGGGAACGAGCGCCCGGAGTTGATCCTGTGCCCGCACGAGGAGATCGCCGTGGCGGTCGCGCACGGCTACGGGAAGGCGGCGGGCAAGCCGATGGCCGCCTACGTCCATAACGTCGTCGGGCTGCTGCACGCGAGCATGGCGATGTTCAACGCCTACGCGAACCGCTCGGCGGCGCTCGTGCTCGGCGGAACGGGGCCGATGGCGGCGGACAACCGGCGCCCGTGGATCGAGTGGATTCACACGGCGAACGTGCAGGGCAACGCGGTGCGCGACTTCGTGAAGTGGGACGATCAGCCCGCGAGCGTCGGCGCGGCGGTGGAGTCGCTCATCCGCGCCCATCAGATCGCGACCAGCCCCCCTCAGGGGCCCGTCTACGTCTGCTTCGACGTGACGACGCAGGAGCAGCGGATCGAGGAGCCGTTCGAGATGCCGGACTTCGCGGCGTTCCCCCAGCCGACGCGGATTCAGGCCGACCCGGACGCGCTGGCCCGCGCCGCCGACCTGTTGTGCGGAGCGCGCCGCCCCGTCGTGATGGCGAACTTCCTCGGCAGATCCGAAGAGGCCGTGAACGGGCTGGCGCGCCTCGCGGAGACGCTGTCGCTGCCCGTCGTTTGCGGAGGCGACCTCTACAACTTCCCGTCGCGCCATCCGCTGAACGCGACGCGCGCCAAGCGCGACTTGCTGCAAGAGGCGGACGTCGTCCTCGCGCTGGACGTCTACGATCTGCAGCAGGCGCTCACCGGGCAGGACTACCGCTCCCGCGAGTTGCGCCATCTTCCGCCGCCGGACGCGCAGGTGATCGACGTTTCGCTGCGGCAACTCGCCGTTCGCAGTTGGACGGCGGACTACGGCGGGCTCTATCCGACGGCGCTCTCGATGCAGGCGGACGCCGCGCTCGCAGTCCCCGCGCTCGCCGACCTCGTCGAGCGCAGGCTCGACGACGGCCCCGACCGCTCCGCCGAATTGCGGGAGCGCCGCGCCCGAATCGCCGCGCTGCACGCCGACGCCGAGCGCGAGGCGGCGGAGACCGTCGCGCGCCGCGCCGGGGAGTCGCCCATCGCTTTGCCGTTCCTCGCGTCGGAGTTGCGGGAGGTCGCGAAGAGCGAGGACTGGGTTTTGGGGAACGGGAACTTGCGCGGATGGACGGAGCGGCTGTGGGACTACGCGGCGCCGCATCAGGTTATGGACTCGCGGGGCGGCGGCGGGCTTGGGCAAGGCTTCGGGCACGCGCTCGGCGTCGCGCTGGCGAACCGCGGCAAGGGGCGGCTGACGATCAACATTCAGTCGGACGGCGACTTCCTGTTCACGCCGGCGGCGGTTTGGACGGCGGCGCATCACCGCGTGCCGATGCTCGTGGTGATGTACAACAACCGCACCTACGGCAACGACCTGGGGCATCAGGGGCTGATGGCGGAGGTTCGCGGGAGGCCGGAGGAGAACAAGACGGTCGGGATAGACATAGACGACCCGCACGTGGACTTCGCGGGTATGGCGCGGTCGTTCGGCGCGTGGGCGGAGGGCCCGGTGGACGATCCCTCCGATTTGCGGGGCGCGCTGGAGCGGGCGAAGCGCGAGGTCGTCGAGAACGGGCGCGTCGCTCTGGTGGACGTCGTCACGGAGGTGGGGGAGCGTTAGCGGGAGGCGCAAGCGCCGCATCCCCCTCTCCCTAGAAGGGGAGAGGACGCCGCGAACGCGGCGGGAGAGGGCGCTGCGGTTGGGTGAGGAGAGGGTTAGGCGGAGCGCAGGGCGCGGGGCTGAGGACGTAGGGCGGCGCCGTCAAGGGCGGAGGAGGGCGAGGATGCGCTCGATGAGAGCGTCGCCGCCGGCGCTCCATACGATGCGGGCGTCGGACGGCTTGAACCACGTTCGCTGTCGGCGGATGAGGCGGTGGGCGGCCGTCTTTACGAGACGCGCCGTCTCCTCCGGCGTCAGTTCGCCTCTGACGCAAGCGGCGACCTCGCGGTAGCCGAGCGCGGAGAACGAGGGGAGTTCGGGGCCGTAGCCGCTCCGCAAGAGTTCGCGGACCTCCTCGATCCAGCCGCCGCGCAGCATCGCGTCGACCCGGGCGTCGGCGCGCTCGCGGAGCGCCTCGCGCTCATGGGCGACGCCGAGCATCAGCGGCGCGAAGTCCGGCGCAACCTTGCGGCGACGGCGCGAGAGCGGCTCGCCCGCGGCGCGGCGCACCTCCAGAGCGCGAATGACGCGGCGGACATTGCGGGGGTCTATGGCGTCCGCCGCGTCGGGATCGGCGTCGCGCAGACGGCGGTGGAGGGCGTCCGCGCCGCGCCGCCGCGCCTCTTCCTCGAGGTCGGCGCGGTAGGCGGCGTCCGGCGGGACGGCGGGCGCTTGCCAGCCCTCGGCGAGCCCCCATACGTATTGCCCCGTTCCGCCCGCGACGACGGGGACGGCGCCCCGCTCCGCGATTTCGGCGACGGCGCGCCGGGCCTCGGCGAGGAAGCGCGCGAGGCTGTAGGACTCGTCGGGCCCGGCGACGTCGATGAGATGATGCGGAACGGCGGCGAGGTCGGCGGGCGACGGCTTCGCCGTGCCGACGGACATGCCGCGATAGACCTGGCGGCTGTCGGCGTTGACGATTTCGACGCGGACGCGATTGGCGAGCGCGAGCGCGGCGGCGGTCTTGCCGCTCGCGGTCGGCCCGACGATGAAGAGGACAGAGCCGGCCATTCGCTAGGCGGGAGCGAACGCCCGGACGATGGCGGCGAAGTCGTCCGCGACGAGGCTCGCGCCGCCGACGAGCGCGCCGTCGACGTCGGGCTGGGCGGCGACGCCGGCGGCGTTGGCGGGGCTGACGCTTCCGCCGTAGAGGACGCGGACGGCGCCGCCCGCATCGCTTCCGAGGAGCGCCGCGACCTGATCGCGGACGACGGCGGCCATCTCCTGCGCGATTTCGGGCGTCGCCGCTCTGCCCGTTCCTATCGCCCAAACGGGCTCGTAGGCGACGACGATATCGTCCGCCTCACCCGCCGCGACGCCCTCCAGCCCCGCCGCGAGTTGACGGCGGACGGTGGATTCGGCGAGGCCGGCGTCGCGCTCGTCCAGCGTTTCGCCGACGCAGAGGATGGGAGCGAGTCGGGCGGCGAGGGCGGCGCGGACTTTGGCGTTGACGAGCGCGTCCGTTTCGCCGAAGAGTTGGCGGCGCTCCGAGTGACCGAGGATGACGTAGGAGCAGAGCCCGGCGAGCATCGAGGCGGCGATTTCGCCGGTGTAGGCGCCTTTCGCCTCGTGATGCATATTCTGGGCGGCGACCTCGACGGGCGACCCGGCGACGGCCTGCGCGACGGCGGGCAGCGCGACGGCGGGCGGACAGACGACGCGGGCGACGCCCTCAAGTTCGGCGACGGCGCGCGCAACATCCGACGCGAGAGCGGCGGTCTCCGCGACGGAGGGCGGGTTCATCTTCCAGTTGCCTGCGACGAAAGGGGCGGGCATAGCGAATCTCCTGCGGGTTCCGGTTTGCGGGGGTTAGGGAACGAGGGCGGCGCATTTCGGAGTATACGGAAGATGCCTCAATTTGGCTTGGAGCCGCAAGGCGCCGCAGGGCAAGGGGGTAGGTTCGCTACTCGCGGGCGGGGGCGCGGCGCGCAAGCGCAGCGCCCCCTCTCTAAGAGACCTTTGCATAACATGCCGTCATTCCCGCGTAGGCGGGAATCCCGCCCCACTGAGGCGCGCAAGCGCGCATCCCCTCTCCCTAGAAGGGGAGAGGACGCCGCGAACGCGGCGGGAGAGGGTACCGCGGACGGGGCGCAAGCCCCGTCATTCCTCCCACTCACCGTCATTCCTGCGTAGGCAGGAATCCATTCGGGCGCCCTAGCGCCCACGACGGGGCGCAAGCCCCGTCATTCCACTCACCGTCATTCCTCCCACTCACCGTCATTCCTCCCACTCACCGTCATTCCTCCCACTCACCGTCATTCCTGCGTAGGCAGGAATCCATTCGGGCGCCCCAGCGCCCACGACGGGGCGCAAGCCCCGTCATTCCTCCCCCTCACCGTCATTCCTCCCCCTCACCGTCATTCCTCCCCCTCACCGTCATTCCTGCGTAGGCAGGAACCCATTCGGGCGCCCCAGCGCCCACGACGGGGCGCAAGCCCCGTCATTCCTCCCACTCACCGTCATTCCTCCCCCTCACCGTCATTCCTGCGTAGGCAGGAATCCATTCGGGCGCCCCAGCGCCCACGACGGGGCGCAAAGCCCCATCTCCCATCATCCCCAAGCCCCGCGTCATTCCCGCGAAAGCGGGAACGCGCTCAGACACATATAAGACTGACAGGGATATGAAAGAGGGGCCATCCTTTGGCGGAGGCCTCCTAACCCTCCTGCTGTCTCATACGCGCCCCCGTTACGCCCCCCCTTGACATCCCGCCCGGCTGTGCTTATGCTCTCGCCAAATCCGGGCGGAGCCTCCGCCCTGACCCCAACCCCAAGGAGACATCCGCCGCATTGCTTATCCGAACCATCGCCGCGCTCGGCGCGCTCGCCGCCATCGGCCTCGCGCTCGTCATCGCCATCCCCGCAATCGCCAACACGTCCCCTTGCACCGGCTCCGTCGCCACGCCAAACTCCTCCAGCGCCGGCCTCGTCGCCGACTGCAACGCGCTGATCGCGAGCAAGAGCGCGCTCGACAGATCCGACAAACTCAACTGGGCAGTCGGGACGCCTATCACCCAATGGGACGGCGTGACCGTGCGCCGCCGCGAGCAGCGCGTCACCCGGCTGGACCTGCCCGGTCGCGGGCTCAACGGGCGAATTCCCGCCGAACTAGGCCGGCTGTCGGCGCTCCGGAGCCTCAACCTGGCGCGCAACCAACTGTCCGGATCGATCCCCGCCGAACTCGCCAACCTCAAGGCGCTCACGGACATCGCCTTGAGCAGGAACGACGACCTCTCCGGGTGCGTGCCCCTCTCGCTCAGCAAGCAAGGCGCTCGCATCCACGGCAGAGGCGTCGGTTTCTGCCCCGAGCCCACGCCTACCCCCACGCCGACGCCGATTCCGACTCCCACTTGGACGCCTACGCCCACCCCGACTCCTACGCCCACTCCCACCCCGACTCCTACGCCCACTCCTACGCCGACGCCAACGGCGACGCCGACTCCCGCCGCAACGCCTACCCCTACTCCTACGGCCACTCCCACGCCTACCCCGACTCCCACCGCCACGCCTACCCCAACGCCGACCCCGACCGCCACGCCTACGCCTACGCCCACATCCACGCCTACTCCGACCCCGACGCCTACTGCGAGAATCGCCTCCGTCTCCCTGTCGGCGAGCGCGACCACGCCGTTCGTCGGGAGTTCGGTCACCCTCACGGCGAGCGTCTCGTCCACGCCGTCCGGCCTTCCGCTGACCTACACGTATCAGGAGCAAGCGCAAAGCGGCGGATGGCAATTCGTCATAGCCCACTCGGGCAATACGCAAGGCTTCTCGGAATCCTCGGCGGCGACGCATTCCTACCGCGTCCGCGTGACTCACGCCGCGTCCGGCGCCACCGCCGTCTCCAACCCCGTCACCATCACGTGGCAGGCCCGCCCCACCGCGACCCCCACGCCAACGCCAACCCCTACCTCCACGCCAACGCCAACACCTACGCCTACGCCTACCCCGACTCCCACACCAACACCGACACCTACACCTACGACGACGCCTACGCCTACCCCGACTCCCACACCCGTCGTTATACCCGCATCCTTCCGAACTTCTTGCTCGAACGGGACCGCCGTGCCTACCCCATCGAGCAACCTCGGGCTGGTCAGCGACTGCGCTGCGTTGATGTATGGGAAGGACACGCTGCGCGGGACGGGAAGCCTCAACTGGGACTACAGCAGAGCCATCACAACGTGGGATGGCGTCGCAGTCAATGGAACGCCGCAGAGGGTTACGAAAGTAGAATTATTTAACAAAGGACTCACAGGGACAATTCCGTCCTCTCTCGGCAGCCTCTCCAACTTGACGCACCTGGCCCTCGACGTCAACGAATTGAGCGGCAGCACCCCCTGGGCGCTCGGCAGACTCTCCAGCCTGACGCATCTCGACCTTGACCGCAACGAGTTGAGCGGCAGCATCCCGTCGTGGCTCGGCGGACTCTCCAACTTGATGCATCTCGACCTTCATGGCAACGAGTTGAGCGGCAGCATCCCGGCCTCTCTCGGCGGACTCTCCAACTTGATGCATCTCGACCTTTATGGCAACGAGTTGAGCGGCAGCATCCCGTCGTCGCTCGGCGGACTCTCCAACTTGCAGGCCCTGGGCCTCGGTCAAAACGAGTTGAGCGGAAGCATCCCATCCTCCCTCGGCAGTCTCTCCAACTTGGTGCATCTCGTCCTTGACCGCAACGAATTGAGCGGCAGCATCCCATCATCCCTCGGTAGCCTCTCCAACTTGCAGGAACTCCACCTCTACCGCAACGATTTGAGCGGCAGCATCCCATCATCCCTCGGCAACCTCTCCAATTTGACGCACCTTTGGCTCGAGCACAACGATTTGAGCGGCAGTATCCCGTCGTCACTCGGTAACCTCTCCAATTTGACGTACCTTTGGCTCGAGCGCAACGATTTGAGCGGCAGCATCCCGTCGTCACTCGGCAGACTCTCCAATTTGCAGGCACTTGGCCTCGGTCAAAACGAGTTAAGCGGCAGCATCCCATCCTCCCTTGGCGGCCTCTCCAAATTGACCTACTTCAACCTCGGTCAAAACGAGTTGACCGGAAGCATCCCATCGTGGATCAGCAACCTCTCCAGGTTGTGGCACCTTGACCTCGGTCAAAACGAGTTGACCGGAAGCATCCCACCTGATATCGGCAACCTCTCTAGGTTGAATTTGCAACGACTCTATCTCAACAACAACAATTTGAGCGGGAGCATCCCTTCTGAGTTTGGCAGCCTCGCCAGCTTAGAGAGACTCTATCTCAACAACAACAATTTGAGCGGGAGCATCCCTTCTGAGCTTGGCAACCTCTCTAAGTTACACTTGCAACATCTCAACCTCTCCGGCAATGAATTGAGCGGCAGCATCCCTTCATGGCTCGGTAATTTCTCCAACTTGCAGGTCCTCGGCCTCGGTCAAAACAAGTTGACCGGAGCAGTCCCAGCGTCGCTCCGCCACCTCACTAGACTGTCCAGTCTCTACTTGGCCGGCAACCAGTTGAAAGGCTGCGTGCCTGCCGTGCTTCGGGCGGCGTTGAAGGACAGCCCCGGGCTGAACTTCTGCGCAGCTCTTCCGGCGATTCCCAGTTCGTACCGGATGTCCTGCTCGAACGGGACGGCGGTGCCCAATCACGCGAGCAACCCAAGGCTGCTGGACGATTGCGCGGCGCTGATGCACGGGAAAGACACAGTGCGGGGCACGGAAACCCTCAACTGGGGCTACAGCAGGGCCATCACGACATGGGATGGGATCACCGTCAGCGGAACGCCGAAGCGCGTCACGAAAGTTGCGGTAACGAGCATTCTGCGGGCTCCCTGGGTTGGCGGGTCCTGGCATATCAATCTCACGGGAACAGTGCCGACGTCGTTCGGCAATCTCTCCAGCCTGACGCACCTCGACCTCGGCAGCAACGATTTGAGCGGCAGCATCCCATCCTCGCTTGACAATCTCTCCAACCTGACGCATCTCAACCTCGAGAGCAATGAATTGAGCGGCAGCATCCCATCAGTACTGGGCAACCTCGCCAACTTGACTCACCTCGACCTTGACGGCAACGATTTGAGCGGCAGCATCCCATCAGCACTGGGCAACCTCGCCAACTTGACTCACCTCGACCTCTTCAGCAACGAGTTGAGCGGCAGCATCCCATCCTCTCTCGGCAACCTCGCCAACTTGCAGCGCCTCGGCCTCGGCCACAACGACTTGAGCGGCAGCCTGCCATCGTCGCTTGGCAACCTCGCCAAGTTGACCCTCCTCTGGCTCTACGCCAACGAGTTGAGCGGCAGCATCCCATCCTCCCTTGGCAGCCTCTCCAACTTGCAATCGCTCTACCTCCATGATAACGAATTGAGCGGGAGCATCCCCTCGTCGCTCGGCAGCCTCTCCAACCTGGATGGCCTCGTCCTCTCTGGCAACGAGTTGAGCGGGAGCATCCCCTCGTCGCTCGGCAGCCTCTCCAACTTGCAGAGCCTTGACCTCGGCGACAACGATTTGAGCGGCAGCATCCCCTCGGCCCTTAGCAGCCTCTCTAAATTGACCTCCCTCGACCTCGGCGGCAACGAGTTGACCAGCATCCCATCGTGGCTCGGCAGCCTGTCCAAATTGACCTCCCTTGACCTCTCTGGCAACGAGTTGAGTGGGAGCATCCCATCGTGGCTCAGCAGCCTCTCTAAATTGACCTCCCTTGACCTCGGCGACAACGATTTGAGCGGCAGCATCCCGTCGTCGCTCGGCAGCCTCTCCAACTTGTACCGCCTCTACCTCAACGACAACGATTTGAGCGGCAGCGTCCCGTCGTCGCTCGGCAGCCTCTCCTACTTGACGGATCTCTACCTTGACGACAACGACTTGACAGGCTGCCTACCAGCCGGGCTGCGGAGGGTTCGCAACAACGACTTCAGCAGCGCGGGGCTGAGCTTCTGCGCCGCATCGCCGTAGCCGTCAGCCGCGCCCCGCGGGAATCGGGGGCGCGGCTGGCTGAATCGTTCGCCGGTTCCGGCGCAGGCGGGAGGCTTACGCAAACAATGACGCCTAACCCGGAACGCGAGCAAACGATCACCGTGGAGCAGGTGCGTCAAGTCGCCGCGCTCTGCCGCATCGGGCTCACGGACGAGGAGGCCGAGCGGCTGCGCGGCGAGATGGCCGGCCTCCTCGATGAAGTGAGCGTTCTGCAGGAGATAGACGCCGACGGCGTCGAGCCCACCGCCCATCCGTTCGACGATCAAGCGGGCGACGGCCAGGCGAACGACAGGCAGGCGGGTGGCGGGCAGGCGGGCGACGGCGGCGCGGGGCTCGTCGGCGGCGTGATGCGGGAGGACGAGCCGCGCCCGCCGATGGGGCGCGAGGAGACGCTCGCCAACGCACCCCGGCGCGACGGCCCCTACTTCCGCGTGCAAGCGGTGATGGACGAATCCTGACCAATGGCCGACCTGCATTACCTGACCGTCGCCGAGACGGCGCGTGCCCTCGCCAAGCGCGAACTCTCCGCCGTGGAACTCGCGGAGGCGCATCTGGAGCGCGTCGCCGCCCTCTCCCCGGGACTGGGCGCCTTTCTCGCCGTGACGCGGGAGGCCGCCCGCGAGCAGGCCGCCGACGCCGACCGCCGCATCGTGCGGGGAGAGGCCGGGCCGCTTACCGGCGTTCCGATGCAACTGAAAGACAACATCTCGACGAAGGGCGTCCCGACCACCTGCGCCTCCCGAATGCTGGAGAACTACGTTCCGCCTTACGACGCGACCGCCGCCGTCCGTCTGCGCGATGCCGGGGCGGTTCTGCTGGGCAAGGGCAATATGGACGAGTTCGCTATGGGCTCGTCCAGCGAAACGTCGGCGTTCGGCGTCGTCCGCAACCCGTGGGACGCGGCGCGCGCGCCGGGGGGCTCCAGCGGCGGGCCGGCCGCCGCCGTCGCGGCCGGGCTCGCGCCCTTCGCGCTCGGCTCCGACACGGGCGGCTCCATCCGCCAGCCCGCCGCCCTCTGCGGCGTCGTCGGCCTCAAGCCCACCTACGGCCTCGTCTCCCGCTACGGCCTCATCGCGTTCGCGTCGTCGCTCGACCAGATCGGGCCGCTGACGCGCTCCGTCAAGGACGCCGCGCTCGTCCTCAACGCCATTGCCGGACACGACCCGCTCGACTCCACGAGCATCCCCGCGCCCGCGCCCGACTACGCGGACGGCCTCGCCGGGGGCGTGAAGGGGCTCCGCGTCGGCGTCGTCCCCGAATACTTCGGCGAGGGCATCGCGCCCGAGGTCGCCGGATCCGTGACGGCCGCCGTCGCCGTTCTTGAGTCGCTGGGCGCGAGCGTCGAGGAGATTTCGCTGCCCGCGTCCCGCGCCGCGCTCGCCGTCTACTACGTCATCGCGCCGTCCGAATGCTCCGCCAACCTCGCGAGATACGACGGCGTGAAGTACGGCTACTCCGACCAAAGCGCGGACGGTATGTGGGCCGCGATGGACGCCACGAGGCGCGGCGGATTCGGACCCGAAGTGCGGCGCCGCGTTCTGATGGGCGCCTACGCCCTCTCGGCGGGCTACTACGACGCCTACTACAAGAAAGCCCAGCAAGTGCGGACGCTCATCCGCCGCGAGTTTCAGGAGGCGTTCCGCCGCGTGGACGTCCTCGCGCTCCCCGCCTCGCCCACGACGGCGTTCGAGATCGGCGGCATCGAAGACCCCGTCGCGATGCACGCCAACGACGTGTGCACCATCCCCGCCAATATCGCGGGGCTGCCCGGCGTCTCCGTGCCATGCGGATTCGCCGGCGGCCTGCCCATCGGCCTGCAACTGCTCGGCCCGCGCCTCGGCGAGCCGTCGCTCCTCCGCGCCGCCTACGCCTACGAGCAAGCGACGGACTGGCGCGACCGCCACCCCCCGCTCTAAGCCGCGCGCGCCCGCGCCCGCGCTCTGCTACACTTGCGGCGCTATGGCGACGAAGAAGATCGGCATTCTCGCCAGCGGGGGCGACTCCCCCGGAATGAACGCGGCCATCCGCGCCGCGACCCGCGCCGCGCTCCATCACGGCATAGAGGTCCACGGCTTCGCCGACGGCTACAAGGGCGTCGTCAACCGCGACTGCGAGCCGCTCACCTCGCGCTCCGTCGCCGGCCTGCTCCGGCAAGGCGGAAGCGTCATCGGCGCGGGGCGCTGCCCCGAGTTCCACGACGAGGCCGTCCGCCGGAAGGCGGCGGACTATCTGCGCGACGAGGGGTTCGACGGGCTCATCGTGATCGGCGGCGACGGCTCCCTCGCCGGCGCGTGGGAACTCCACAAACTCGGCGTCCGCACCGTCGCGATCCCCGGCACGATAGACAACGATATGCCCGGCACGGAGACGACGATCGGCGCGGACACTGCGATCAACACGGCGATGGAGGCGATAGACCGCATCCGCGACACGGCGTCGGCCCACCGCCGCGCGATGATCGTCGAGGTGATGGGCAGGCACTGCGGCTACATCGCGGTGATGGCCGCCCTCGCCACCGGCGCGGAGATGGCGCTGACGCCGGAGCGCCCCGTCGAACTGGAGGACGTTTTCACGGAGTTGCGGAGCGTGTGGGGGCACGGCAAGCGCCACTTCATCATCGTGCTGGCGGAGGGCGCGCGATGGAGCGCGGCGGAACTCGCGCAACTCATCAACGACTCGGCGGAGCCCTACGACGCGCGCTACACCGTGCTCGGCTACATCCAGCGCGGCGGCGTCCCCTCCAGATTCGACCGCATTCTCGCCACGCGAATGGGCGTCGCGGCGGCGGACGCGCTCGCCGAGGGGCGCTCCGGCGCGCTCGTCTGCTGGCGCGACGGGCGATGCGAGGCCATTCAAGCCGACGCGCTCCCCCCGAAGAACGCCCCGTGGGACCGCATGCTGGACCGGGTCTACGCCGTTACCACCTAACGCCAGCGCGGCTAACGCGCCCCCGTAGCGCGGAGCGAGTCCGCCTCTCCCTAGAGCGGCCCGATGACGACTGCTCCGCCCTCGGCGACATCCATCGTCACGCGGCTGCCGTCGAGCAAGGCCATGCCCACGAGCGGCTCGACGCCGAGGGCGTGGAGGCGCTCGGTCCGGTGTTCTCCGTCCCAGATCACGTTCGCCAAGTAGACCTCGCAGTTCCCAGACTCCCCATTTGCGAACCTGACCTCTTCCGGCTGGGGACTGGACAGCCCTAGCCGTTGGACGTCTGGCGCGGGCAGCGCAACCGCTCCGGTGAAGCCGGTGTCCATGACCGCTTGGAACCGCCGCAGAGCGCCGTCCTTCCCCATAACGGACACGGTTACGATGGGAACGAGGCCCCTGACTACGCCGCTAGCCATCCTTGTCCACTTGCAGTCCACCGAAGGCGTGGACGGTTTGGAAGCCGACCCGCTTTCTCCACATCTCCGCGTCGGGGCGGCGCGCGAGAAGCCGCATCTCCGCAGAGACTTCGTCCCGCGGATTCGCCACCATCTCGTAGTCGCCCGTGCGGATGTCTATGACGACGATCTTGCCCGTCTCCTGCGGGTAGACGAGCGGGCGCACCTTCTCGCGGTAGATCGCTCTCCCGCGCTCCCCGACGCTCTTGCGGCGGAAGGGCAGTCTCACGTTCATTGGCCTCTCCTTATGCGGCGCCACGATGCCCGTCGCGCCGTGCTCCCCGCAAGTCTAATCCCTCCGCGCGGACAGGGGCAACGGGACGTCTCCGCTATATCAGCCCCGCGTCACTCCCGCGAAAGCGGGAACCTACCCCCTTCTCTGTCATTCCCCCTTCTCCGTCATTCCCGCGCCTTCTCCGTCATTCCCGCGTAGGCGGGAATCTCGTATCCGTCGCATCCCATCGCCATCGACTAAAACCTGATGAAGAACCTGTCGAGGGGGACGTCGGCCGGGTTTGGGGGCGCGGGCGCGTCCGCGCCTTCTGGATTCCGGCCTACGCCGGAATGACGGTTTATGTCGCCATCGTCGGGCGCGTCCGTAGGCGGGGCGCCGCCAGTACCCTCTCCCGCCGCTTCGCGGCCTCCTCTCCCCTTATAGGGAGAGGGGGTTCCGGCGCCCGCGTTCGCGGGCGCGGCGGCGGCGGCGTTGCGCTCCGCGCCGTTGGGGGCGGGATTCCCGCCTACGCGGGAATGACGGTCATTGTGGGCGGCGCCATTGCCGTCCGGCGCGCGCCCGTTGCCGCCATCGTAGGCGCCGTTGCGCTCCGCGCCGGTGGGGGCGGGGCGCTGGGGGACGGGCACGCCTACGCCGTTCACGGCGGCGCCGTTGCGCGCGGCGCGGAGGAAGGGCTCGTTGCCCGTCCAGATCTGCAAGGACGGCGGGCGCATAAACGCCATCGCGAGCGCGTCGGCGAGGTCGGGAGAGGGCAGGCCCTTCGTCCGCATCGCCTTCTTGCTCTCCAACTTCACCTGCCCGGAACTCGACACGTCGTAGCGCAGCGTCAGCAACTGCCCGGCGAGGGCGTCGTCGTTCGGCAAAGCGATGAGGCGCTCTTCCAGCAGGCGCCGCAACTCCCAGAAGATCTCGGAGCGCAGGTTGCCGAACTGCACCGGATGCGGCGCGCGACCGCCGAACTGCACGCCGTAGACGGGCGCGCCGAGTTCGCGCAGCCGGTCAACGACGCCCCCGCCGACGCCCGTCTCGTCGACGAACACCGCCTCCGCCCCCAACTCCCGCGCCATTGAAGACGCCTCCCACGACAGGCGCATCGTGTCCATCCCGACGAACGCCTTCATCGCTATCACGCGCTGCCCGCGACGGGCTATCAGCGCCGACTTGTCGTAGCCGAACCGCGCCACGTCAACCCCGATGTACACCGGCTGGAGCTCGTCGTCCGCCGCCGTGGGGGCGCCCTCGCCGCTAGGCGCGTCGTCCGCCATCGCCGCGTCGACCGCCTTGCGCCCTGTGAGGGAATCGTCTTGCGCGTCCGGGAACTCCGCGAGCACGCCCGCCATAAAGAGCGGATGGTCGCGCCCCGTGTCCGCCTCGCGGTCCGCGATGTCCTCCTCGTTCATCAGCCCGTAGATCTCGATGGGCTCGCCCGTGAAGGCGGGGGTGTCGTAGGCGGAGATCTTCACGCGCTTGTAGCGGCTGCGGAGGGCGCGGTGCGACTCGTAGAACTCGCCGGAGGTCGAGAGCGCGTTGCCGACCAGCAGGACTTTGGAGGGGTTGAGGCGCTTGAGCGCCTCCTCGAACGCGGGCTTCATCCCGTGCGCCTCGGTGACGACGACCATCATGTTGGGGGAATGGAAGCCCTGCAGGTTCTCTGGCCTGTTGGTCGAGAAGCCGATGGCGAAGCGGTCGTCGTCGATCTCGTACCTGTTCCGCAGCATCTTGCCGGAGAGGGGGACGCTCGCCGACTTGTAGGCGATGCGCATCTCGCGCCAGACGATCTCCTCGATTTGGCGCTGCGTCGGCCCCGTCACCACGACTTTGGCGTGGGCGCGGGTTTCGAGCCACCAGAGGATGGCGCGGGCGGCGGTCCAATCCTTGCCGGAGGCGTAGCAGCCGACGACGGAGGTCTTGCGTTCCTGCGCGAGGAGTTCGAGCGTCTCGCGCTGCTTTTCGTAGGGCTCGCCGGAGTCTGGGAGGACGTCGCGGACGAAGGCTACGGGGTCGTCGCGGTAGCGAGCGAGGGGGATGTGGGGCTCGGCGATCATGGCGTCCTCCTTTCGTTGGGTGATGGGGGCGGGTTCCCGCCTTCGCGGGAATGACGGGCTATATGGTTTTATGAGGTAGGTTCCCGCTTTCGCGGGAATGACGTGGCGCTTGGGGATTAGGGGAGACGGGGCTAGCGCCCCGTCGTGGGCGCTGGGGCGCCCGAATGGATTCCGGCCTACGCCGGAATGACGGTATTAGGGGTTTATGGGGTAGGTTCCCGCTTTCGCGGGAATGACGAGGCGCCTGGGGATTAGGGAGACGGGGCTTGCGCCCCGTCGTGGGCGCTGGGGCGCCCGAATGGATTCCTGCCTACGCAGGAATGACGGTGAGGGTGGGGAATGACGGAACGCTATGCCGCCTCGTCTGCGGGGGATATGACGGCGTTGCGTTGTGTCATTGATATGACTATACGCTTAGGCGGCGTGAATTGCAAGAGGGCGCTGTCATATTGGGGACGATGGAGAGCCGCTTTCGGGCGAGGCGCATGGAGACGGGGCGCAGCCCCGTCTCCCCCCATTCCACCGGGGCCTCGTCATTCCCGCGAAAGCGGGAACCTACTGGAGGGCCGCCCGCCTACGTGTAGCGGGAACCTACCCCATTCGCCCGACTATGGATACGGGATTCCCGCCTACGCGGGAATGACGGTAAGGGTTGAGAATGACGGGGCGCTGCGTGCGCCCGTCCGCAGTACTCTCTCCCGCCGCGTTCGCGGCGTCCTCTCCCCTTGTAGGGAGAGGGGGAATCGGCGCTTACGCGCCTCAAATGGGGCGGGATTCCCGCTTTCGCGGGAATGACGGTCATGGGGCCTCGCCCTTCTTCTCCTCCCTGCCGACGCGCCCGCGCTTGCGGTAGCATAGGCGCTCGCTAATCTCGGAGAAGCGTAGAGCAGGCGCGGAGAGGCGCGAAAAAAAGATGACCGGGATCGAGTTCGGCGTGTGGGACCAGATGCAGACCTACGAGACGCTCCGCGCGCCCAGCGCCGCCGAGGTCTACGAGGCGCATATCCGGCAGGCGCAACTGATGGAGCGGGCCGGCTTCGGCTACTACTGGACGCTGGAGCATCAGGGCTCCTACGTCGGCGCCGTGACCTCGCCCCAGATATTCCTCGCCGCCGTCGCCCGGCACACGGAGTCTCTGCGCCTGGGGACGATGATCTGGCAACTGCCGTTTCACCATCCGGTCCGCCTCGCGCAGGACATCGCAATGCTCGACCACCTCTCCGGCGGGCGCGTCGAGTTCGGCACGGGCATCGGCGTGCACGAGCACGAGTTCATCCGCTGGGGGCTGGACTTCTACGCCCGGCAGGAGATGGGCGAGGAGGCGCTGGACGTCATCGAGGCGGCTTGGCGCGGCGACGGCGCCGTTACTTACGAGGGCAAGCATTGGCGCCTCGACGAGGCTATCGTTCAGCCGGCGCCTTATCAGCGCCCGCATCCGCCGATGTGGGCGGCCGTTCACAGTTCCCGCGCAATCGAGTTCGCGGCGCGGCGCGGCTATCACGTCGCGCAGAACATCGACACGGACGCGACGATGGAGCGCAAGTTCGCCGAGTGGCGCGAGGCGTGGAAGTCCCATGGGCATAATGGCCCGATGCCGCGCCAGTTTCTGATGCGCGTCGTTCACGTCGCGGAGACGGACGCCAAGGCGCATGAGCAAGCGCGCCAATATCTGCTGGAGGCGAACACGCTGGGGCGGGAACTCGTCGCGTCGAGCCGCGTCGGCTTCGGCTCTCATCCGCGCGGCATGGGGAGCGAGGACAGCGAGGACATCCGCGAGCGCGGGCGCATCTTCCGCGAGTGCGCGCGGTCATACGAATTCTGGATCGACAACGGCCTCGCGCTCGTCGGCAGCCCGGAAACCGTCGCCCGCCGGATCGCCGATGGCCGCGAGCGCATTGGCTACGACCATTTCGCGGGCAAGTTTCACATCGGGCGCATGCCGCGCGCGATGGTCGAGTCGTCCATCGCCCTCTTCGGGCGGGAGGTTATCCCCGCGTTCGGTTAGCGCTCCTTGTTGTATCCGCGCAGGCCGAAGCGTATCGCCAAGAAGATGACCGCGAAACCGAAGGGAGCGGTCAGGACGAAGGCGAACAGGATGTCGGAGGCGAGGTCGGTGTACGTTCGCGGCTCCATTGCGTCGGCTCCTCAGTGCCCCTGCTTGGGCAGCACGGCGATCAGCGTGTCTATCTTGGCGTTCCCCGCCGCCGTGTTCTCGACCACGCGGTCGAGTTTGACGGACAGGTTGTCGAGTTTGGGCCCGAGGCCGCTGAAGTTTCGGAGGCCGAAGGCGATGGCGGACGCGATGGACAGGAAGCCGAACGCCATCGTCAAGAGGATGGCCGCGAATTCCGCGCTGATGTTCATAAGGAACCTCCTTGAGCCTATGATGGACTTCGGCGTCCAGTATGTCAACGCCGTCCGCGGCCGCGCAAGGCACTGCTGTCGCGCTCCGTTTCGCAGAGAGAGGGTAGGTTCCCGCTTTCGCGGGAATGACGCGGGGCGTGGGGTTAGGGGAGACGGGGCTTGCGCCCCGTCGTGGGCGCCGGGGCGCCCGAATGGATTCCTGCCTACGCAGGAATGACGGAACGCTACGCGCCCCGTCCGCAGTACCCTCTCCCGCCGCGTTCGCGGCGTCCTCTCCCCTTGTAGGAGTCCTTTGCATAACCCTCGCATCAGCGCGATCGGCAGTTCCGCGCCCCCGGAATCAGCCATTCAACCGCCCAAATCCCCCGATAACGGCCTCCACCTCCCCTGCTCGCCCCCAATTTAGGGGCTTCGCAGGGCCTCGTACCCCCAACGGGCGCAATACGCCCCTACCCATGCACAGCGCAACCCTCTCTCAACCCGTCCGCGCGCCGCAGGTTGTACGCCAGCGCCTTGAACAACGCCTCCGCCTCGTTCCTCATTAGCCCCATGTACCGAACCCGCCAGTACCCATAGCTGCGCTTCAGCGTCCCAAACACCTGCTCCACCGGCGCCCGAACCTTCGACAGCAGCCCGTTCCGCCGCCGCTGCCAATGCGGCAGCTCCGTCTGATGCTTATGCCCCCGATGCATGATCCGATCCTTCACGCCCTGCGCCCGCAGACGCTCACGACGCTCCTTCGACTCATACGCCTTGTCCGCGTACACCGCCTCTTCGTCCCCCATGATCAGCGCGTCCGCAACATCCGTGTCCGCAACGTTCGCAGGCGTGAACTCAACCCCGCGCACCAGCCCTGACCCCGCGTCCATCCCTATGTGCATCTTGTAGCCGAAATGCGACTTCTTCCCCTTCTTCGTCCACGCGGCGTCGGGGTCCGTTCCGCTCCGCGCTCCAGCCTCCGAATGCGGGCGCCGCGCCTGCGCCTCGATGATCGTCGCGTCGATCAGCGTTCCGCGCTTCACCAGCATGCCCTTCGCCTCCAACTGCCGATTCACTTCCGCGAACAGCGCCCGCGCCAGCCCCCGCTCCGTGATCTTCTTCCGAAACCGGCTGATCGTCGAGTGGTCGGGAACCGCGTCCGTCAGCGTGAGCTCCGCGAAGCGGCGGAACGACAGCCGGTCTTGGAGCGCCTCCTCCATGCCGACGTCGGAGGAGTCGTACCACTGCTGGAGGACGATGATCTTGACCATCGTGATCGGGCGGTAGGCGGGCCGTCCTTCGGGCGCGGCGTGGACATCGTCGAGTAGGGCTGCGACTTTGGGCCAATCGATGAGGCGGTCGATGCGGTCGAGCCGGTCGTTGCGGCCTGCGTTGAAAGGGAGGAAGGCGTCGATGAAGGAGGGGTCGCTGGCTTCGAGATGCATAGCAGTCTCCTCGCGGTTGCGGGTTGCGGTCATTGTGCGCGATTGCGGAAGGTTATGCAAAGGTCTCTAAGGGGAGAGGGGGGTCCGGGCGCTTGCGCGCGTCCGATGGGGCGAGTTTCCCGCCTTCGCGGGAATGACGGTCATGGGAGCGTTGCGCCTCCCGACCGCAGTACCCTCTCCCGCCGCGTTCGCGGCGTCCTCTCCCCTTATAGGAGTCCTTTGCATAACTCAGTTTCGGACTGCAATCCCTCTTGAGGTTAGGAGTGAATTGAGGCGCCCCGGCTCTGCGGCGGGGGGTTATGCAAAGGTCTCTCTAGGGAGAGGGGGAATACGGCGCGCTTTCGGAAGGCCCTGCTGCCGCACCGCGCTCCGTTTCGCGCCCGCGCCCGCGCTGCGGTAGACTCGCCGCCTAGCGGAAGGAGGGGCGCGATGGCTTACAACGAACTGACTCCGGAGGAGCGGCGCGTCATCGAGATGAAGGGCACGGAGCGCCCGTTCAGCGGGGAGTACGACGCGTTCTACGAGGACGGGACGTATCTCTGCCGGCGGTGCGACGCGGCGCTGTACCGCTCCGCCGACAAGTTCGACGCGCATTGCGGGTGGCCGGCGTTCGACAAGGAGGTCGAGGGCGCCGTGCGGCGCGAGCCCGACCCGGACGGCTTCCGCACGGAGATTACGTGCGCGAACTGCGGCGGGCACCTCGGCCACGTGTTCTTCGGCGAAGGCTTCACGCCGACCAACGCCCGCCACTGCGTCAACTCGCTCTCGATGCGGTTCGCGCCGGCGGAGTAGCGGCGAGGCTCTGGGCGGCGGCGGGCGAACCCGGTGCGCGGCGCCGTCCTCGTTCTCGACTTGGGGAGCAGCCGCGTGCGCTGCGCGGTCGTTCCGACGGAGGCCGGCGAGCCGTTCGAGGCAGCGTCCACCCCCTACCCGACCGCGAGCGCCCGCGCCGGAGACCTCGCCCGCGAGTTCAATCCGCGGGCGCTGCGCAGGCGGCTGCTGCGCGTTCTGGAGGAGGGCGCGAGAACGGCCGGGCCGCGCGGCGTTCGGACCATCGCGGTTACGGCGCAGCGCGGGGCGGCCTGCTTCCTCGACGCGAATCTCGCGACGGTGAGCGCGGGGCCGAACGCGGACGTCCGCGCCGTCTTTCAGGGAAGCGCGATAGACGAGGCGCATCAGGCGGAGGTCTACGGAACGACCGGGCATCTGCCGTCGATGCTGTTCGTTCCGGCCAAGTTCGCGTGGCTGCGGGAGAACCGCCCGCGAGCGGCGGAGCGCGCCGCCAAAGCCGCGGGGCTGGACGCGTGGGCCGCGCTGCAACTTACGGGCACGCTCGCCGAAACCGCCGGCGGCCTCGCCGAAGCCGGCCTATTGGATGTGACGACTGGCGAGCCGGCGTCCGCGCTGCTGCGGCGGCTGGGCGTTCCGGCGGACCTTCTGCCCCCTATCATTCCGCGCGGCGCGGCGGTCGGGCGCCTCACGCGGGAGGCCGCCGAAGCGACCGGCCTGCCGGAGACGGTCGACGTCCGCCTCGCGGGGCCCGACGCGCAGGCCGCCGCGCTCGGATGCGGCGCCGTCGAGCCCGGGTCGGCGGCGGTCTGCGCCGGATGGAGCGCTCTTGCTCAGATAACGACTGCCTCGCCTGCGTTCGATCCGCAACGGCGGACGTGGACGACGCTGCACGCGCTCCCCGGCCGGTGGGCGGTCGAGGCGAACGCGGGCGACGCGGGGCGGACGCTCGACGCCGTCCGGCGCCTGATCGCGCCCCGCGCCTCTTGGGGGCGGTTCGCGGCGATGGCGTCGGACGCGCCTGATGGCGCGCCGCCCGTCGCGGCGTTTCTCGGCCCGCGCGCGCTCGACCTCTCCAACCCCGGCATGACGATGGGAGGACTGCTGCTGCCCGCGCCGGTCGCGCAGGAGGGAGTTGACGCGGCGAGCGTCGCGCGGGCGGCGTTCGAGAACGCGGCGTTCGCCGTCTGCGAGAGCGTCGCGCTTGCGCGGAGCGTCGCGGGCGCGGGCGCGGGAGGCGTCGCGCTCAGCGGCGGAATGGCGGGCGCGGACGCTCGAGGCGTCGCGATCAGCGGCGGAATGGCGGAGAGCGGACCGCTGCCGCAACTTCTCGCCGACGTTTTAGGCGAGCCCGCGCGCGTCCATCGGAACGCGACGGCGGCCGGCGCTGCGGCGCTCGCCGTCTCCTCGCCGGAGGAAGCGCCCGCCCGCGCCGCCGCATTCGCCGCGCAAGGGGAGCGCGTCGAGCCCGGCCCGCGCTCCCATGAACTTCGCGACTCCCATCGGCGATGGCTGCGCCTCCGGGAGCGCCTGGACGCGATGTCGGACGAGTTGTGAGTGGGGCCGGGGCCGCAGCGGATCGGAGCGCGAAATTCGTTCGTCGTCGTGCCGGAGCGCCTTTGGCGGGAACGCGCCCAGCCCGCGCCCGCCGAATCCGACGGCGAGATGACGATGGGGCAGTGGCTCGTCGCCAACTTCCCGCGCGTCGGCGAACTGGAGATTCCCCCTGACCCGACCGACCGGGAGCCCCTTTCGCCGTCGCCAACCCGTAGGAGCGCGTAGATCCGCGAAGGAGACCCTTCGCGGGCGCGGCGCGACGGGGTAGGTTCCCGCTTTCGCGTAGGCGTGGCGCGACGGGGTAGGTTCCCGCTTTCGCGGGAATGACGAGGCCCCGGGGATGGCTTGGAGACGGGGCGCGTTGCGCTCCGTCCCTTGGGCGTATCGCCGGCGCTCGCTGTCGTTCCGCACTCCATTATCGTCACGCCCGCCTCCTCATCGTCATTCCTGCGTAGGCAGGAATCCATTCGGCGCGACAGCGCCATAGACGGGGCGCAACGCGCCCCGGTCTCCCCTGATCCCCAAACGCATCGTCATTCCCGCGAAAGCGGGAACCTATCCCATGCCCTCCGCAACCCCAGTACCCTCTCCCGCCGCGTTCGCGGAGTCCTCTCCCCCTTATAGGGAGAGGGGGTTCGTCATCCCTGCGCCCTTTGCCGTCATTCCTGCGTAGGCAGGAATCCATTCGGCGCGACAGCGCCATAGACGGGGCGCAACGCGCCCCGGTCTCCCCTGATCCCCAAACGCATCGTCATTCCCGCGAAAGCGGGAATGTGGATCCACATTCGAAGCGCAACACCTGCTGTTCGTTCCAGAATACCTCAACGGGCGTCCGGTAGCCCAGCGCCGCGCGCGGCGTGTTGTTGCAACGCAACGCGCACACCGCCAACTCCTCGTCCGACACCCCGTCCAAGTCCGTCTTCCGAGGCAACTCCCGCCGAAGCCGGCCTATCGCGTTCTCCACTCCCCCTTTCTGCCATGGCGACCTCACGTCGCAGAAGAACGTCTCCGTCCCTATCGCGTGCAACTCGTAATGCCGCGCGAACTCCGTCCCGTTGTCGAACGTCACGCTCCGCCGCATCTCCAACGGCAGAGCCCCCAGCGTCGACACCATCGCTCGCGCGACCGGCTCCGCCCCCTTGCTCTCAGGCCGCAACACGAGCGACAGCCGCGACGCGCGCTCGTGCAGGATCAGCAGCGCCTGCTTCCGGACGCCGAACAGCATCGTGTCGGCCTCCCAGTGGCCGAACTCGACCCGGCCGGCGGCCTCCGGAGGCCGCTCCGCCAGCGGGCGGCGCTCACGGATGAACACGGCGGAACTGCGCCCCTTGCGGGAGCGCCGCCCCCGCTTCGCCTTCGCCTGCGGCAGGTAATGCCGCCAACCGTAGTCCTTCTTCCTCTTCACCTGGCCGTAGATGAACCGGTAGATCGTCTCGTCCGAAATCACGGGCCTGCCCATCTCCAACGCCAGGCGCCCGGCCACTTGGTCAGGCGACGCGCCCCACGCGAGCCGCCACAGCACGGCCTCGCGCAGCAAGTCGTCGCGGTCGAGGCGCGGCCCGCGCCACCGCCGCGCCTGCGCCCGCTCGTTCGCCTGCGCCGGCTTGTACTCGCCTGAGCTCAACCGGTTGCGGTTGACCTCGCGAGAGATTGCCGATGGCGAGCGATCCAGACTTGCAGCGATTTGCCTGATCGCGGTCCCCGCTTTGAGTAGGCGGGCAACCTCACACCGCTCTTCGATCCCGATATGGCTGTATCCCATGGCGACACCTTACTCTGGTGTTGCGCTTCGTTTGGGAATCCAGTGAACCTATCCCATGCCCTCCGCAACCCCAGTACCCTCTCCCGCCGCGTTCGCGGCGTCCCCTCCCCTTATAGGGAGAGGGGGTTCTCCCGCCGCTTCCGTGAAGCGGGAACCCGCCCCCCTCCCCCTGCGCCTGCTATCCTTTCGGCGATGGCTGAGGGGAGCGCCTACGAATCGGAGCGGCGCGCCGTGCTGGAGGCGGCGCGGGCAATGCATCGCGCCGGACTCGTCGCCGCGTCGTCCGGCAACGCGAGCATGCGCGTCGGGCCGCTCGAGGCGGAGTTGCTCGCCATCACGACGGCGGGCAAAGACTACGCCGCGATGGGGCTCGACGAGGTCGTGGTCGTCGATTTCGACGGCGAGCCGGTCGAGGGCGACGGCCTGCCGTCCACGGAGATGCTGCTGCATACGGCGGTCTACCGGGCGAGGCCCGATGTTCGCGCCGTGATGCACACGCACTCGGTCTACGCCAGCGCGCTCGCGGTCGCCGGGCGGCCGCTGCCCCCGCTCATAGACGAGATGGTCGTCGGCGTCGGCGGGGCCGTCGAGGCGTCGGCCTACGCCTTTCCGGGCACGGAGGAGTTGGGGAAGGCGGTGGTCGCCGCGCTGGGCGAGCGCAACGCCGCGCTCATCCGCAATCACGGGCTCGTCGGGGTGGGCGCGACGCTCGCGGAGGCGCTGCGCGTCTGCGAAATGACGGAGCGCGCCGCGCATATCTACGCCGCCGCCAAAGTTTTCGGCGAGCCGCCGCCGCTGCCCCCGGACGCGGTGGAGACGGAGACGGCGCTGTTCCGTATGCGGCGCGAGGCGGGCGGACGATGAAGGTGCCGTCGTTTCTCTTGCGGCGCCTCTACGTGAAGGGCAGCCTCGCGGCGACGACGGACGGCTTCACGTTTCAACTGCTGAACCGGCTCGGCGCGGGCTACGCGAGGCGGCTGTTTCCGCTCACGCTGGACGGCGAGGCGCTTGACGCCGGGGCGACGACGTTCGCCATTGACGGGAAGGAGACGGCGTTCGACGCGGCGTCGGAGGGGACGCCGTTCACGCTCGCGCTCAACAAGACGACGACCATCGCCTACCGGGGCGGCGCCCTAGCGCCCGGCGTGCACGAGATAGGGATGTCGTTCGAGGTCGCGGGGCTGGGCGAACTCGGCTTCTCCTTCACGGACGAGGCGCGGGCGGACGGCGCCGCGTCCGGCTAATGGGGAACGGCGCGGGCAGGCCCCAGTAGGTTCCTGCTTTCGCGGGAATGACGTGGGCTTGGGAGTTGTGGGGTAGGTTGCCGCTTTCGCGGGCAGGCCCCCCAGTAGGTTCCCGCTTTCGCGGGAATGACGTGGCCCCGGGGGTTATAGGGAGACGGGGCTATGCCCCGTCTATGGCTCTATCGCGCCGAATGGATTCCTGCCTACGCAGGAATGACGGTAAGGGGGGACGCGACGCTCAATCGGGCGAGATTCCCGCTTTCGCGGGAATGACGGACATAGGCCCCTAATTCTCCGCGACGCTCATTGGGAGCGTTCGCCCGATGATGCGCTCTTCGCGGCGTTTATTCTCCTCGGCCTGAGCCCAGCGCGTCGCCCGGGCGATGTCTATCGGATGGTCGGTCTTGTTCCGCCTGTAGCCCGCTCTGTTGCGGAGCGCCGTCAGTTGCAGCCGGTCGCCCATCTCCAAGTTGCACGGCGGACACAGCAGGCAGCGGTTCCCCAACTCGTTGCTCCCGCCCTCTCCTTGAGGCGTCCGGCGGCCTAGATGAAAGTAAGAGCCGAGCGCGTGAAGATTGGAACTCGTCATCCGATAGTCGCAAGCCCAGCACTGCCAGCCGAACGCCTCGCCGAGTTTCTCCACCATCTCGTCGCGCGTGAAGAGGGGCGCACTTGGGGAAGAGCGGTGAGGTGTCCTAAACAACGGCGCGGCGGCGGCGTCCGTCCGAACGGGCGGAGCCTCGGCATGCGTCACGGCCGTCCGGTAATCCTCGATTTTGAGCGCGGTCGGGCTGTCGTTGAGCCGCTTAACCACGATGTTCATGGTTCCCGGCCAATAGTCCGCGCCGATCCACCGGCGGCCAAGCCGCTCCGCCGCAACGCAGGTCGTCGCGCAGCCCGCGAACGGGTCGAACACGACGTCGCCGGGATTGCTGGACGCCCGGATTATCCGTTCGTACAACGCAAGCGGTTTCTGCGTTGGGTAGCCGACGTTTTGCTTGCCTCGCGCCGCAATCGCTATGCCCTCCCACCAGTCCTCCAGTATCTTGCCCCGTTCCCTATACCGCTGAACCTCATCTTGGCCTATGCCTTTCCCCGCGTCCATAGCCCTCCGCAAGGTCTGCTTCGGGTCTTTGTAGGGCGCTCGGACAGCGTCGGCGTTGAACGTCCATTTCTCGCCCTTCGAGTACCAGAAGAGCAAGTCGTGCTTTCGGTTGAACTGCCTTATCTTGGGCGACCCAGGGCCCGTGTAACACCACACGACCTCATTGCGGAAGTTCTCGCGCCCGAAGATCGTGTCCATCAGGGCCTTGAGGTAGTGGCTCGCGGTCGGGTCGCAGTGGAGGTAGACGCCGCCGGTCGGCTTGAGGACGCGCTCCATCTCCATCAGGCGGACGCCCATAAAGCAGAGGTACGCCGCCATAGAGAGGTCCGTTCCCTTCACGGCCTCTATGAGCGCCCAGGTCCGCGGGCGGTCGTCCTTGATCAGGTCGACCCATTCGCCCTGTACGTCCTCTTCCCATAGCCACCTGTCCTCGAACGACGCTCCTTGCGCCTCGCTTCTCGTGGCGTGGAAGTCGCGCCCCTTGTTGAAAGGCGGATCAGTTGCGATGAGGTCTATCGTCTCGCTGTTTATCCCGCGCATCACGTCGAGGTTGTCGCCTTGGAACAGCGTTCGGTTGACGAAGTTGGGCGTTCCGAAGGGCGTCGGCATTTGCTGTTCCTCCTCTATGGCGGGCGTAGGGGGATAGCGTAGGGGACAGTGGGCGGAGGGCGCAAGGGGCGCTTGTCGCGCGTAGGCCCTTTGCCGTCATTCCCGCGTAGGCGGGAATCTCGCCCCTATTTCGAGACGCGCAAGCGCCGAATTCCCCCTCTCCCTATAAGGGGAGAGGACGCCGCGAACGCGGCGGGAGAGGGTACTGGAGTCGGGGCGCGCCGCGTTTGGGGTAGGTTCCCGCTTTCGCAGGAATGACGTGGCGGGCGCCGCAAGCGCCTCCGCTACCCGGCGGCCCCGACGCTGCGCTTGAGCGCGCTTCCGTCGGTAGATTGAAACTCCAGACCGGAGAGGTTCAGAGTCGAGGAGCGCGTGGAGAGGCGGAGCATCTCGACGCCCACCACCTCGTTGCGCTCGTTGTAGTCGAGGACGACGCCGGGCGCGACCTCCTCGGACTCGGAAATAGGGGAGTCGTCGAGCCGCAGGTAGAGCGCGTCGGCCGCTTTGTCAACGTGCAGTTTCATAGCCTTCCTCGCATGCTGCGGTCGAAGTATACCGTAACCACTCGCCACGGGGCGGCGTTTGTGTTGACCACCACGCGCAGAACGCGGTCGCCCTGCTCCGGCGCCCGGCGAAAGAAGAACTCCGAGTCAGGATCGTTCGGGTTGGGCGCGCGCAGGTCGGGGGCGGCGACGGCTTGCCTAACCCAGTCATGGGAGACCTCTCGCTCCGCCATCGCGTTGAGCGCATGCTCCGTGTACACGAGCAAGGGCGGGTCAGCAGGCATTCGGCTAGCGCCTCCTAGGCGGCTAATGCGGAGCGTCGCGGCTAATATAGCAAGCGTAACCCATCCGGCGCGCCGGCCCGCAGTACCCTCTTCCGCCGCGTTCGCGGCGTCCTCTCCCCTTATGAGACCTTTGCATAACCCCCCCCCCGCCGCAGAGCCGTGGCGCTCCAATTCACTCCTAGCATTAAGAGGAATTGCGGGCTGAAACTAAGTTATGCAAAAGGTCTCCTTATTATGCAAAAGGTCTCCTTATAGGGAGAGTGGATACGAGATTCCCGCCTACGCGGGAATGACGGTCAGGGGGCGCGCTTGCGCCCTCCCAACCCCAGGCGCCGCCCGCGAAAGCGGGAACCTACCCCGCCGAGCGCCCCCTGGACTCCGTATGCCCCCCCCCTCGCGCCCCCCCCCCCCCCCGCCCTAGCCGAACCTGCCGGTGATGTAGCCTTCCGTGCGCTCGTCGCGCGGGTTCGTGAAGATCTGCTGCGTTTGCCCGAACTCCACCAGGCGCCCCGCGCGGTCCTCTCCCATCGTCATAAACGCCGTCCAGTCCGACGCCCGCGCCGCCTGCTGCATATTGTGCGTAACGACCACGATCGTGTAGTCGCGGCTCAACTCCCGCATCAACTCCTCTATCGCCAGCGTCGAGATCGGGTCGAGCGCCGACGCGGGCTCGTCCATCAGAATCACGTCCGGCTGCACGGCGACCGCCCGCGCGATGCACAAGCGCTGCTGCTGCCCGCCCGACAGCGCGAGGCCGCTCTGCTTCAGCCGGTCCTTCACCTCGTCCCAGAGCGCCGCCCGCCGCAGCGACCGCTCCACCGCCTCGTCCATATTGCCCTTGAACCCGTTGATCCGCAGCCCGAACGCCACGTTGTCGTACACCGACTTGGGAAACGGGTTCGGCTTCTGAAACACCATGCCCACGCGCAGGCGGACCTCCGTCGGATCCACGCTCGGATGGTAGATGTCCTCGCCGTTGAACAGCACCTGCCCTTCGACGCGGGCGCCGGGCACGAGGTCGTTCATCCGGTTGAAGCAGCGCAGCAGCGTGCTCTTTCCCGACCCGGAAGGCCCGATCAGCGCCGTCACGGCGCGCCGCGGCGCCTGCAGATTGATGTCGCGCAGCGCTTGGAACGAGCCGTAGCGCATACTGAGTCCCTTCACGCTCAGCGCCGTGTCGGCGGGGGAGAAGAGGTCGGCGGGCGCCGCCGACTCGGGCGTCGAGAGAGTCGCGGTCGTCGTCATTCCTCGGACCTCTTCTGCGTGCGGTTGCGGATGTAAATCGCCACGGCGTTCATCGTCAGCAGGAGGCACAGCAGGATAATGATTCCCGCCGCCGCGATGCCGCGGAACCCCGCCTGCGGCTGGCTCACCCAGTTGAATATCTGTATCGGCATCACCGTGAACTTGTCGAGCGGGTCGCCGGGGACGAACGTGAGGAACACGAGCGCGCTGATCGCGATCATCGGCGCCGCCTCTCCAATCGCCCTCGACATTGCGAGAATCGTTCCCGTCATTATGCCCGGCGTCGCGTGAGGCAGCACCACGTCGCGCACGGTTTGAAACTTCGTCGCTCCGAGCCCGTAAGACGCCTCACGGTACGTCGAAGGCACCGCCCGGATCGCCTCCCGCGACGCGATGATCACGATGGGCATCACGAGCAGCGACATCGTCAGCGCGCCCGCCAGCACTGTCCGCCCCATCGAGAGAATCTGCACGAACAGCGCAAGCCCCAGCAACCCGTACACGATGGACGGCACGCCCGCCAGATTCGAGATGTTCACCTCGATGATGCGCGTCAGCCAGTTCTTCGGCGCGTACTCCTCAAGGTACACCGCCGCTCCGACGCCCACGGGCACCGTGAATACGAACGTCAAGCCGATGATCCAGATCGATCCGAAGATCGCCGACTTCATTCCGGCCTGCTCCGGGAACCGCGACGGGTAGTCCGCGATGAAGTGCCAGCTGAGCCAGGGGACGCCCTCCCACAGCACGCGGACGAGCAGCGACGCGAGCCCGGCGAGCCCGACGAGGATCGCCAGGATGAACACGGCGTAGGCCGCGGCCCCGATGCGCTTCCGAACCGCGAGGCGCGGATGCAGCAGCGCCGTGACGTCCGCTTTCGCCATCGCTAGTACTCCTCCCGGAAGCGGCGCACGAGGAAGTGACCGAGCACGTTCATCCCCAGCGTGAACGCGAACAGCAGCAGGCCCACCGCGAAGATCGTGTTGTACTCCAGCGACCCGCGCGGCGTCTCGCCCAGCGCCAGTTGCACGATGAACGCCGTCATCGCCTGAATGCTCTCGATGGGGTTGAACGTCAGTCGCGGCGTCGCGCCCGCTGCCAGCGTCACCAGCATCGTCTCTCCAATGGCGCGCGAGAACGCCAGGATGAACGACGCGACGATGCCGGAGAGCGCCGCCGGAACCACGATGCGCATCGACACCTCCAGCCGCGTCGCGCCCAGCGCGTAGGCCGCGCTCCGAAGCGAGCGCGGAACCGCCACCATCGCGTCCTCGCTCAGCGACGACACCATCGGAATGATCATCAGCCCCATCACGAGCCCCGCGCTCAGCGCGTTGAAAACCAGCAGGTCTTCCTGGAACGGACGCAGCGGAATCCGCTGCAGCAGCGGCGTGACGAACGTCAGCGCGAAATAGCCGTACACCACCGTCGGAATCCCCGCCAGCACCTCCAAGACCGGCTTGATTGTCCGCCGCAACTTGTCCGGCGCGTACTCCGACAGATAGATGGCGATGGCCAGCCCGGCCGGAACCGCCACCGCCGCCGCTATCGCCGCCACCAGAACCGTCCCGCTGACCAGGGGCAGAACGCCGTAGTGACGGTTGCCCTCCGCGTCCTTCAGAATCGGCGACCACGTCGTCCCGAACAGGAAGTCCCACAGCGGAATCTCGCGGAAGAACCCGAGCGACTGGCTCAGCAGGCTTCCCACGATCCCGAACGTCGTGAGGATGGACATCACCGCGCAGGCGAAGAACAGCCAGCCTGCGGCGCGCTCCGTCAGCGCCCCGCGCAGCGCGCCGCGCCTGCGGGTCAACTGCATCGCCGCCCCGCTCCCGTTCGTCCGTATCGCAACCCCATCGCGCGCCGTAGTGTCCAACACCAAACCCCTCTCCGTCTACCCCCCGCCCCCTCTGCCCGTCCATTCCCGCCCTCTGTCCGTCATTCCCGCGTAGGCGGGAATCCCGCCCCATTGAGGCGCGCAAGCGCCGCCATCCCCCTCTCCCTATAAGGGGAGAGGACGCCGCGAACGCGGCGGGAGAGGGTACTGGAGTCGGGGGCTCCTCCAGTAGGTTCCCGCTTTCGCGGGAATGACGAGGCCCCGGGGATGGCTTGGAGACGGGGCGCTGTGCGCCCCGTCCCTTTCCCGCGAAAGCGGGAACCTATCCATACCCCTTGCCGTCATTCACCCTTACCGTCATTCCCGCGTAGGCGGGAATCCCGCCCCATTTGAGGCGCGCAAGCGCCGCCATCCCCCTCTCCCTATAAGGGGAGAGGACGCCGCGAACGCGGCGGGAGAGGGTACTGGAGTCGGGGGCTCCTCCAGTAGGTTCCCGCTTTCGCGGGAATGACGAGGCCCCGGGGATGGCTTGGAGACGGGGCGCTGTGCGCCCCGTCCCTTTCCCGCGAAAGCGGGAACCTATCCATACCCCTTGCCGTCATTCACCCTTACCGTCATTCCTGCGTAGGCAGGAATGACGCCCCATCTAAGGCGCGCAAGGCGCCGCCATCCCCCTCTCCCTATAAGGGGAGAGGACGCCGCGAACGCGGCGGGAGAGGGTACTGGAGTCGAGGGCTCATCCAGTAGGTTCCCGCTTTCGCGGGAATGACGAGGCCCCGGGGATGGCTTGGAGACGGGGCGCTGTGCGCCCCGTCCCTTGGGCCTCGCCCCACGACCGCACTTGTTGGTCTCCATTCCGCCCTCCGTTATCATCACGCCCTCCCTCTATGACCGTCATTCCTTCCCTCATCGTCATTCCCGCGTAGGCGGGAATCCCGCCCCATTAGAGGCGCGCAAGCGCCGCCATCCCCCTCTCCCTATAAGGGGAGAGGACGCCGCGAACGCGGCGGGAGAGGGTACTGCGGACGGGGCGCAACGCGCCCCGTCTCCACGTTCTCCCAGTCGCCTCGTCATTCCCGCGAAAGCGGGAACCTACCCCTTCGCCTCCGCGCAGCGCCCCGATGACCGTCATTCCCGCGTAGGCGGGAATCTCGCCCCCATTGTCCGTCAGGCCGCCGCCCCGGAGAACGCCTAGCGTCCGTCCGCCGCCGCAGCCGCGGCAGCCTTGTTCGCGGCGTAGTCCTCCCGCGACGTGGGCACGTAGCCGACCTCGGCGGTCAACTCGTACCCGTTGTCCATGTAGTACTCCACGAACGCCGCCACCTCAGGACGCTCCAAACTCTCCGCGTTCACGTAAATGAACAGCGGACGCGACAGCGGCGAGTACGTCCCGTCCTCTATCGTCGAAGGATCAGGCGCGACGCAACCGGAGCCCCCGTCGACGGCCACCGCCTTCAGAACGCCCTCGTTCTCCTGGTAGTAGGCGTAGCCGAAGTACCCCAGCGCCCCGCGGTCCCCCGCGATCCCCTGCACCAGCACATTGTCGTCCGCCGACGCCGTGTAGTCCGAGCGCGAGACCTGCGCCTCCCCGTTGACCTCCTCTGTGAAGTAGTCGAACGTGCCGGAGTCCGTGTCGGGCCCATACAGCCGCAGACGCTGATCGGGGAATCCCGCCCGCACTTGCGACCAGTTGTTGACCTCGGAGCCGGGCTTCCAGATGCTGTTGAGTTCCTCGACCGTGAGGCAGTCCACGAAGTCGTTGTCGGGATGGACGATGACGGAGAGGCCGTCGGTGCCGACGCGCATTTCGATGAACTCGACGCCGTTGGCGACGGCGGCTTCGCGCTCGGAGTCTTTGATAGGGCGCGAGGCGTCGGAGATGTCGGTCTCGCCGCGGGCGAAGCGCTGGAACCCGCCGCCGGTGCCGGAGACGCCGACGTTGACCTGCACGTCGGGCTGCCCTCTGCGGAACTCCTCCGCGACCGCCTGCGACACGGGGAACACGGTGGACGACCCGTCGATCTCTATCGTCCCGCTCAACCGCGCCGCCTGATCGGTTGCGTCCGGCGCGCTAGCCGCCGGCGTCGGCGCGGGCGAACCGCACGCCCCCGCGAAAACGGCGAGCGCCGCCGCGGCCGCCAGCGACGCGCCTATGCTCTTGAGTCTCGCTAGTCTCATTCCGCCTCCCTGTCTGAACTGAGGATTTCCGCGCCGGCGTTTGGGGCGCGGCTGTCCCATTCAGCGTAGACAGGGGAGATTAACGCCAACTCGCCGCGCCGCTTATCGGAACGTTAACGCCGCGCCCTTACCACCATTATCCCCACGCCCGCAGTACCCTCTCCCGCCGCGTTCGCGGCGTCCTCTCCCCTTCTAGGGAGAGGGGGGATGCGGCGCTTGCGCGCCTCAGTGGGGCGAGATTCCCGCCTACGCGGGAATGACGGTGCAGGGGCGGCGGTCAGGGCGGACGTGGGCGTGGGAATGACGATTAGGTTATGCGGCGCAACGCACAACCGCTCGTAAGCGAGAGGGAGGGGCGCCCCTTGCGGGCGCGCCCCTCCCTCTCGTCGTCTCTTGCGAACCGGCCTAACTCTCCGGGAAGAGGCCCCGGATGATCGCCAGCGTCTCCTCCGGCAGGCCGGCGAAGTCCTCGACTTGCGCCTGGTACTGGTCGCCGCTGCGGAGCCCGACGTCGTAGTTGCGGGAGCGCATATCGGCGACGAAAGCGTCGCTCCGCACGATCTGCTCAAACGCCGCCCGCATCGCGTTGACGATGGGCTCCGGCGTCTGGGTGGGCATTGCGAAGATGCGGTTGGCCGAGGCCGCGTCCAGCAGGGCGTCCAGCGCGTCCAAGTACGTCTGGCTCGCGCCGAGGCGCTCCTCCGCGATGTTGCGGATGCTGTCCACCCACTGCCACTTGCCCTGCGCCTTGCCCTCCTTCACCCAATCGGGCTCGACGCGGGTGTAGAAGAGCGGCGCGGCGAAGCCCTGCGCCCACTCCGGGTTTTGCTGCACTTGGGAGTCGCGGCAGGTGGGCGTAATCGCGATCTCGCGACGGTTGAACGCGCCGTCCATATCCGACGTGCCCCTGTAGCCGAACGCGCGGTCGAACGGGAAGCCGACCTGCACCGCCCATTCGGTGGAGGTCGCGTAGGTGTCCACGCGGCCGATCTGCCCAAGCGTGAAGTTGCCCGCGAAGTACTCGTCGAGCGCGTTGGCGTCCGGGCTGCTCAGCAAGTCCGCGCGAATGCACCACGTCTGGTCGCTGGGCGTGAAGTCCGGCGCGCCGAGGTAGTAGAGGTCGTTCGCGGCGTCAAACCCTTCCGCTCCGCCCAGGATGGACTGCTGAATCAGCGTGGAGATGACGACCACGATGTCCGCCTGGTTGTCCCGGTAGTCCTTGCCGGTGACGGAGCGGACCGCGACGAGCGTGTTCGCGCCGGGCTTGTTGCTGACGAAGACGTTGGGGTTGCCGGGCAGCGCGTCCTCCAGGTGCTTTGCGAATATGCGGGAGAAGGTGTCGAATCCGCCGCCGGGCGCGTAGCCCACTGTGATCTGCACCGTCTTGCCGGAGAAGTCGACCTGCTCGTCCGGGGGGAGTGGCGTGGCGGTCGGGGGCGGAGGCGTCGCCGTGGGCGCGGACCCGCCGGTCGTCGCTCGCGGCGTGGGCGTGGCCGCCGCCTCCACCATCGCCGTAGGTTCGGGCGAGGGCTGAGCCGCCGGCATCGGCGTCGCGGTCGGCCTAGGCGTCGCGGTGGGGTCGCCGCCGCCGCAGGCGACGGCGGCCGCGGCCATCGCCGACGCGAGCGCGAACAGGCTCAAGGCCCGCTTTGCTGAGGTGAGCGCTGCGTTCATTTGTCCTCCTCGAAAGGCGTCTGCAACCTGGGCGCAAGGCGCATATATCGCGCAACGCGCAGTTAACGGGAGATATTAGCGCTCAAGGCGCGGCGCGTCTAGCGCAAGCGCCCTACCCCGCCTAGCCGATGCAGTCTCCGATGCGGGCTCTGCCGACGAGGATGTCCGGCAGCATATCGCCCAGCACGGGGTCGATCCAGGGGATGCAGATCACTTTGTCGAAGAAGAGGTAGATCAGCGCGACGAACGCGACGCCCCACGCGGCGGCGAACGACCAGTGGACGCGGCCGAACGCCAGCAGGTAGAGCGTGACGTACAGGGGCAGCGCGATCTGGAACCCAATCAGCCATATCGCCGCGACGAGGCCGACGGTCGTGCCGAGCGCCTTCGCCGTGCGGCGCAGCAGGACGCCGCGGTCGTCGTCGGTGAGCGTTCTGCCGATGTCCATAATGCGCCCGCCGCCGGACGCAGCCGTCAGGAGGTGCTTTACGGCGTAGAGCGCGACGAGCGCGAGGCCGGCGATGACGACGACGCGCGGCAGCCGCGCTCCGTCCTCCGACCAGTTGGACGCTTGCCACAGCGTGTAGGCGAACGCCGCGCCCAGCGCCGCGATGAACCAGCCGCTCGCCGTCGGGCGCAGCCGCCGCTTGAAACTCGAGGCGCTTGGCGTCGGCGCTGGCTTCGCGCCAGGCGCCGCAGGCTCGGCAGGCTTCGCCGCGGCCTTACCGCCTGACTTGGCGGACTCTGACGGCTCGTCGCCGCTGCCGCCCGCCGGCGGCGGGGGCGGCTCGGCGGGAGCGGCGGCGCGGGCGGCGAACTCCGCCTCTTGCTTCGCCAGCGTCCGCCCGACGCTGCGCTGCATCCACACCGTGTAGCCCGCCGTTCCGACGGCGATCAGGAGAATGATGATGACGGCGGGGCGCGTGAATATGCCGTCCAATCCGAACGCCACCGTCGAGATGCGGTAGTAGCGCTCGATGATGCCGCCGAGGATGACGGCGATGATGATCGGGGGGCGCGGCCATCCGTAGGTTTTCATAAAGTAGCCCAGCGCCCCGAACGCGAGCATCACGAGGAGATCGTAGATGGAGCGGTTCGCCTGAAACGCCGCGACCGTCATAATCGCCAGGATGATCGGGACGAGCACGTTCGGGCGGACGAACGCGATGCGCGTGAGCACGGGCGTGAAGCCGAGCGCGAGGCCGGTGGCCAATACGTTCGCCATCACGAGCGAGAAGGCGATCGTCAGCGTCAGCGGCAACTGCGTGTCCAGCATATCCGGACCCGGGCGGACGTCGAGAATGATGAGCAGCCCTAAGAAGAGCGCCATGCCGACGGAGCCTGGGACGCCGAAGAAGAGCGTCGGGACGAGTTGGCCGCCGTCCACCGCGTTGTTCGCGGACTCCGGGGCGATGACGCCGCGAATGTCGCCCGTGCCGAACGTCTCGGTTCCGCCGCGCACGGTTTGGCGCGCCGAGGCGTAGGAGAGCCACTGCGCGAGCGAGCCGCCGATGCCGGGGAGCAGGCCGACGAACACGCCCATCGCCGCCGAGCGGATCACGAGGAACCAGTTCCGCAGCACCGCGAACATGCCCTCGCGCCGCTGCCCCGAGGCGTCGGATTGCTGGGCCGACGCCCGCCGCGCGATGGAGACGTCGCTCACGATGAGGTCGAAAAACTCCGGCAGCGCGAAGAGTCCGATCACGACCGGAATGATGTGGATGCCGTCCCACAGGTAATCGACGCCGAAGGTGAGACGCTGGACGCCGGTGGCGTCGTCGTAGCCGATGCTTGCGATGAGCAAGCCGAACGCGCCGGCCATGAGACCGCGCAGGAGCGCGCCGCTGCTGACCACGCCCACGACGGCGATGGCGACGAGGCCAAGCACGAAAAACTCTGCGGCGCTGAAGGTGTTGACCACCGGGCGCGCGACGGGAATCACGGCGAAGAGGAAGACGGCGCCGATGACGCCGCCCAAGAGCGACGCGAAGTAGGCGGCGGAGAGCGCGACGCCCGCCCGCCCTCGCCGCGCCAGGGGATTGCCGTCGAGGATCGTCGCTTGCCCGGACGTCGATCCGGGCATGCCCAGCAGCACCGCCGGCAGCGTGTCGCCCGTCGGCACGGTGGCGACCATCCCGATGGCGAGCGGGAGCGCGATGTAGGGGTCGAGTCCGTAAGCGAAGCCGAGGAGGACGATGAGGCTGGGCACGGCGCCGCCGGGCATCGCGCCGTTCAGCACGCCGACGATCACGCCGACGGCGAGCGCGAGAAGCGGCCACGGCGGCCACGCGCCGACGAGGCTTCCCAGCGCGTCCCCGCCCGCCGTGAACATTGCGGGGAATCCGGTGGCGATGGATTCGAAGAAGCCGCCTTCCACGCTACGCCCTCGCCCGCTGCGCTTCCGCGTAGCGCCGGTAGACTTCCAGCACGCCGTCCAGCGCGGGGCTGTATCTGTCAACGTGGAAATGCCGCAGCCGCAGCACCGCGTCGTCCCCCTCGACGGCGGTCAGGTCGCCCTTCTCCTCCGGGGTCGAGGGGAGAGGCGCGACGGGGCCGGGTCCGCTGTTGACGGGCAGGTCTATGCGCTCGTTCTCGGCCGGGTCGCGGAAGACGTTCATCGGGTCGCCGCCGTCCTGCGCGATTTTCATCTGCTCCATCAGCAGTTTGCGGAACATAATGACGCCCCGGTCGGACGCGCCGAGCCGCTCGTTCTCGCGGTCGGTCACGGCGCCTTGCCCCCACCACGCCGCCATATCCTGCGCGACGACGTAGTCCGCGACGGGGCGCCCCGCCTCGTCGAACAGCGGATGCTCGAAATAGGGCGGGCAATCCTGCGGCGGAGCCTCGACGTCCGGTCCGGGGCAATACGCGAAGTAGTCCAAGTGGAGCGTATGCTCGTCGTCCACCGGAACGCGAATCTGCAACTCGCTCCGCAGCCGTCCGCCGAGCCGCACGAAGTAGGGAAACACGAGCGGGTGGCCTATCGTCCAATCGGGCGAGTCCTCGGGCTCTCCCTCGCGCAGGCGTCGCTTCTGAATTCCGTACCGCGTGACCTCCCACTCCGTCTTGACATGCGGGCGCTTGAACTCCTCCGCCATCGCGCGAACGGAGCGGTCGAGGGCGGCGTCGCCCGTCCCGCCGCCTTTGTCCATCACGGCGTACTCGAAGAAGTGCCCGTGCGTGTACTCCGTGTGGGATGTGTCCACGGAGTTCTCCATGCACTGCAGCCAGTTCGCGTTGAGCGTCGCGGCGCCGACGTGCCTAAAGGCGTTGTCCCACACGAGCGCGTCCCATCGCGGAAGCAGCGGCGCGGGCGCGGGCCCGAGGTACGCGAACACCAGCCCGCCCAACTCCTGAACGGGGTACGCCTTCAGCCGGACCTTCTCGCTGAATCTCGACCCCTCGGGCTCCGTCGGCTGATCGAGGCACTGGCCGTCCGGGCCGTAGAGCCAGCCGTGGTACATACAGCGGAGCCCCTCGTCCGTCGGAACGCCCAGGCTCAGGTCGACGCGGCGGTGCGCGCAGCGGCGGTCAATCAGCCCGATACGCCCGCGCTTGTCCTTGAAGAGCGTCAGATCCTCGCTGAGCAGGCGGACGGGCAAGACGGGCTCGCGCAGGAGGCGCTCGCTGCCCGTGACGGGCCACCAGTACCGGCGCAGCAACTCACCCATCGGCGTGCCCGCGCCGGTCTGCGTCAGCAGCGCGTTTTCGTCCGCGCGCATCGCCGCGCTCCTCCAGCGGCGCCTCGCCGCCCGCCTACTGGTCCATCGTGTTCTTGGCGAACACGTCTTCCAACTTCGCAAGGCGCGGCGTCAGCCCCTGCTCGAACGAGTACTGCGCCGCCGTCTCCAGCACGAGCCGGTTCGCCCGGATCCCGTGCTGCACGAGCGGCCGCTTCAAATCGGCGTCGGACGCGAGGCCGGTCTCGACGTAGTAGTCGACGTGCTCCGCGCGCTCGCGGTTGCAGATGTCGTTCGCCTTGTTGAACGCCTTCATCAGGTTCAGCAGGACCCAGGGGTGCTCTTCGGCGATCTCGCGCTTGACGACCATCCCGTGGTTGATCGGGTACAGCCCCGTCTTTTGGTGAAAGCGGATGCCTTCGGCGCGAGCGTCGGGGAACAGCGGCGCGATGTCGGGGTGGCGCCACAGGTCGGCGGTGCTGCGGTCGATCAGGTTGGGGTCGACGATGTAGAGCAACGTCGCCTCCAACTCGCCGGAGAGCATCATCGAGCCGATGTTCTTCTCCAGCGGGATCTGATGGACGGTGACGCCTTCCGGGGGCTTGAAGCCCGTCGCGCCGCCGTGGCTCTGCTCCGGCACGCGCTCCATCCAGAACTCCATGTCCCTCGGCTCGACGCCGAACTCGTGCTGGAGGACGCCGCGCGTCCAGAGCGCCGCGGTCTGCTGGTACTCCGGCACGCCGACGCGCCGCCCCTTCAGGTCGCCGGGCGACTGAATGCCGGAGTCCTTGCGGACGAGCACGCCCGTGTGGAAGAAGCGGCGCGTCGTGAACACGGGCAGCCCGACCCAGCGCTCGTCCCCCTGCGCCATCGCCATGATCAGCGAGGAGAACGACATTTCGGAGACGTCGAAGTCGCCGAACTTCAACTGCCGCCAGAAGAGTTCCGACGCGTGCACGGGGCTGGGAATCAGTTGTATCCCGTCCGGCTTGACGCGCCCGTCGTGAAGCGCCCACGTGCGGGGGTTGGAGGCCATGCCTACGCTGAGACGGATGTCCATCTGCCTTCTCCTTCTCGTATGCGAACCGGGCTACAAGCCCGATATGAACCGCTCTTTCTCGTCCCACTTGCCCACGTTGGAGCGCCAAACCATTTGGAGGCGCGCCATATCCTCGTCGGAGAGGGGCGGAGCGCCGGAGCACCCGGCCGCCTCCTCCAAGTGCGCCATTTCCGAAAAGCCGCCCAGCACGGTCGTGACCGCGTCGTCCTGCAGGATAAAGCGGTACGCCGCCTGCGAAAGCGTCTGCCCCGGGCGCGACAGAAACGCGAACGGGCGGGCGCGCTCCACCATCGCCTGGTACATATCCGCGTTGCGCGACAAGCCGCCGCCCGCGAGCGCGTGCCTCTCGCCTCCGCCGACCGCGTGGTCGGTCAGCGACCCGCCGGCGAGCGGGCGTATGACCGCCGCTCCCACGCCCAACTCCCGCGCCCGCCGCAGGAACTGCCCGTAATCGTGCTGCACGTCCAGCCCGTCCGGCGTCGGAAGCCCCGCCGTTGGATTCAGCAAGTCGTACCACACGTTCAGCATGTGGAACTCGCCCGTCTCCAGCAGCGTCAGCGCGGCCTCCGCGTTCGCGTCCTCGTTGGCGAACCCGAAAAACCGAGCCTTCCCCGCCCGGCGGACGCGCTCCATCCCCTCCAGCGCGCCGCCCGGGCCGAGGTAATCGTCGAGCCCGAGGTGCAGCCATCCGGGAACCGTCGTGTCCGTCTGCATGCTGGGCGGATTGTGAATCTGCAGCACGTCCACCCAGTCCGCCTGCAGACGGCGGAGCGAGTCGTCGACGGACTCGACCACCGCGTCGGCGATATGGTCGAGTTCGTCGGGCATCACCTCCACTTTCGTGGCGATGACGGGGCGGAACCCGATCTCGCGCATCGCCTTGCCGATGTTCGTCTCGGCGACGCCCTTGCCGTAGTCCGGGGACGTGTCGAAGTAGTTGACGCCGAGTTCCAGGGCGCGCTCAATGGCGCGGATCTGCTCTTTCGGCTCGCCCTTCACGAGGAGGCCGGCGTTGTCGCCGGAGCCGAACCCAATTTCCGAGACGCGGACGCCTGTCGCGCCCATTTCGCGGTAGCGCACCGATAAACCTCCGGGCCCGCGGCTCGGAGGCCGCTCGGCGGGCGCTAATCTACGCCCCCGCCCGCGCATCGTCAAGCGTCGGGCGCAGAGCGCCGCGCGCCCGCTCTCGCTAGTTGGCTGGTTCGCTTCTCCCCGGTCGGCCAATTGAATGACGGCGGCGGCGGCGCGTCTCGTTGGGGAGAGACAGGCGGACGAGGCGTTTGCGCGCTTGCCGCGGCTAATGCTCCAACTCGCGCCAGTAGACCTCGCCGGACTCGATCCGGGCGCGCACGCGGTCGTCTAGGCGGTATCCGGCGACGACGGCTTGCGCGGGCTTGCCCGTGAGCCGCGTCAGGATTTCGGCGTTGCGAAGCGCCCGATCCGTGTCTCTGCCGTTGACGGTGTAGGAGGCTTCCACTGCGATATAGCGCGTTTCGCCGGATTCGTCGGCGGCCTCGGCGACGAGGTCCGCCTTCGTGAAACTGTGGCGGACGCCGCGCTCCAAGTCGGGGAGGGGTTGCGCGAGGAGCAGAGCCTTGAGGTCGTCGCGGGTGAGGACGCGGACGAAGGAGAGGCCCAACTCCTCCGCGATGAAGTCGATGTCCTCGGCGGCCTCTTCTTCGGCGCGCGAGCCTTTGAGATCGCCGACGTCGTCGCGGAGGAGTTGGAATTGGCGCCGGATCTCGACGAATTCTGCGCTGTGCTCGCCCACGCGCTCCTCGAGACGCGCAATGGCTTTGCCCTGGTCGGTGAGCATCTGGCCATGCTCGGCGAGGGTTTGGGTGTGCTCGTTGAGGATTTTGCCGTGCTCGGCGAGGGTTTGGGTGTGCTCGTTGAGGATTTTGCCGTGCTCAGCGAGGGTTTGCGTGTGCTCATCGGAGCGTTGCTCTAAGCCGCCCACGCGCTCCTCAACGCCGCCTACGCGCTCCTCAACCCCGCCCATGCGCTCCTCAAGCCGCGCGATGGCTTTGCCTTGCTCATCGAAGCGCTGGTCGACGGAAGCGGCGAACTCGGCGAAGCGGCGGGGCAGTTCGATGAGTTCGCGCGTGAGGAGACGCGTCCGCAAGGCCTCGAGCCACTCCGGGTTCTCGTCGAGGACGCGCATCAAGTCTTCTATGGTGGTTATGGTGGTCGTAGCCATTGAGAACTCCCACAGGAGTATAGCATGCGCGAGGATCACGCAATCGGCTGCGGAACGCCAGGCGCAACCTCGCCGCCGGCGGCGTTGTGGTAGGCTAGCGCGACTTCGCAAGGCGCAAGGGGGGAGACGCATGGCCGTAAAGGAGGGGGCCCGCCGCATCGAAATCGCGTTGGACGCTCCCGCCGACGGCGAGGCGACGGGCGTCGCGCTAGTCGCCCTCAACCAGCGCTTCGACCCCGACGACTTCCACGTCGCGCGGAACGGCGGCGGGCTGGAGATTCGGCTGCGGGAGATCGACCTCTACGCGCTGCGGGACGCGGCGGAGGAGGCCGCGAGGCTAAGCGGCGGGACAGAGGCGATGCGGCGGATCGTCGAGGCGGTCGATGGCGCCGGCGGCTACGCGGTCAACGCCGGCAAGCGCCTGTACGTCGGCTACAACCGCGAGCGCAAAGTCGCCGGACGCAAAGGGAAGGAGCGTCGGCGCGGCAAGCACTACTACGCCAACGACCACGCCTTCGAGCGCGCCGAGAACGCGCTGCCGCCGGAGTTCACGGACAAAATCGTCTGCGGCGACAGCGAGGAAGTCCTGAAACGCCTGCCGGACAACTGCGTCGACCTCGTGTTCACCTCGCCGCCGTACAACTTCGGGCTCGGCTACGAGGAGGGGGACGGGAGCGCGTCCAACGGTGATGCGGCGGACTGGGAGTCGTACTTCGCCAAACTCTTCCGCGTGTTCGACGAGTGCGTCCGCGTTCTCAAGTTCGGAGGGCGCATAGCCGTCAACGTGCAGCCGCTCTTCTCGGACTACATTCCGAGCCATCACGTCATCTCCAACTACTTTATGGAGAAGCGGCTGATCTGGAAGGGCGAGATCCTCTGGGAGAAGAACAACTACAACTGCAAGTACACGGCCTGGGGAAGTTGGAAGAGCCCGGCGAGCCCGTACCTGAAGTACACGTGGGAGTTCATTGAGGTGTTCGCCAAAGGCAGCCTCAAGAAAGAGGGGGATTCGGGCGACGCCGACATAGACGCGGACTCGTTCAAGGAGTGGGTTTTGGCGAAGTGGTCCATCGCGCCGGAGCGTCGGATGCGGGAGTTCGGCCATCCGGCGATGTTCCCCGAGGAACTGGCGCGCCGCATCTTGCTGCTGTTCAGTTTCCGCGGCGACGCCGTGCTCGACCCGTTCGCGGGCGTGGGGACGACGTGCGCCGCGGCGCAGGCGTCGGGGCGCCGCTACTTGGGGATAGACGCCGCGCCGGAGTACTGCGCGACGGCGGAGCGCCGGCTAGGCGGCGGGCGGATGCAGGGGCTGCTGTGATGGCCACGTTAGGAGACTACACGTCCGATGCCGTGCCGGAGGGCGCCGCCGCGTAAGGGGGCGGCGGGGGGCGGTCAGGCGGTCAGGCAGGAAGAGAAGCGCACGTCGTTGTAGTTTTCGTAGACGTCCACCATTTTCCCGAACGCCGTCCGCTGCGTCGCCGATATGCCCGTCGCGCCGGAGATGTCGGTTCGCAACTGGGCGACCGTTCTGTTCCCGCACCAGAGAGATTCGAGATTCTGAATCACGCTCTTAACGGCGGTCCAGTTGGCCGGTTGGAGCGTGATGCCCGTGGTTGAGGATAGTTCGTCGAGGTATATCTGGCTGCTGTAGATATAGTTTTTGACGTAGTCTCGCCAGAAGCCGTCGGAGGCCTTGAAACTGTACCCTTCCGTTCCATTCCAGTCGATCTCTTCGAGGGTGTTCACCCAATCCACGAGTCTCTGGCGGTCGGCGTTTCTGAGCGTCGTCCGCAGCGGCTCCGGGATGCTCGTGGCCGGCGACGAGCCTGAAGCGCGGAGGTTGAGTCCGGCTCGTTCGGATGCGTTGTCAATGTCCCTCGTCACGAAGGCCATGTTCCAGAGGCGGTGATCGGAGGGGGAGCCGCGGCGGTCGGCGGAGGGGAGCCTGGAGTACCACGCGATTTCCTCTGTCCAGGTCCTGGAGTCGCCCGCGTTCATAAACCCTCGGAAGTACTTCTGGAGCGGAGGCGGGACAAGCGACAGGCTCCGCGCCGCCATATGAGGATAGATCGTCTCGTAGCGGTGATAGAAGTCGCCGACCTTGTAGAACTCGCGGTTGGCGAGTATCTCCCACGCGGAGGCGTCCGGCGGCAGGACCGGATTTGGAGGTTGCTTTTTGTTTCGAACTTCGCCCTCCAGCCAACCGATGGCGTCCGTGTACAGAGGACGCCAAGCGTTCCAAGGATTCCGCGCCGTTCCCAATGATCGGTCGTACTCGCGGAAGTCGAGGAGGAACTGGGCCTGGTCGCGCTTGAACGTGTAGAAGTTCATTTGGCCGCAAGGCTCGGGGAAGCCGTTCCACGACTCCCATAACGCGTGCATAGATTCGTGCATAAGAGCGAACGGGTCGGGCTGTCCGATCCCAATGTAGGCTCCGGCGATGAATCCCGCGAAACCCGGCTCCAAGTACGTGCTCCCTCCTCTGGATGAGCGCTTGCGCTCGATGCGGACGCCGTTGGTCAGCCAGTTGACGGCGGCGGGAGTGAGTCCGTAAATCGCCTGGAGGTCGTTCACGCGAGCGGCCACCCACGCGTCGCTGTTGGGTTCGTTGGTCCGCGTAGTCACCCGCTCAGGCGACGACGCCCCTTCACCTGCGCGCCGGTCGGCCGCCGCCGACTCGACTCCGTCGCGGTTCCGCGCGACGACCGAATAGGAGTACGCTCCCGAACCGCGAGGGAGGCTGTCGAACACGCGGCACTTGCTGCGGCTCCAGTCCGAGATGATCTCGCCTCCGCTCTCGCTCGAAGTCAAGGCGACCCGGTACTCCGTGCTGGCGGGGTTGCGTTCGTCGACAATGTAGAACTCGAAGCCTGTCCAGCCGACGCCCCGCGAGCCCGCGCCCTGCGGGGGAAACGGCAGAGGCGCAGGTCCCCCATCTTCGTCAGGGTCTTCGGGAGCGTACAGCCGCCGCTCGCGTTCGCCGTCGCTCTCCTTCTGGCCATAGGCCAATTGCACGCCGCGAGTCCCGCCTCCCAACGCGAGGCAGAGGTTCGTTGCGGAAACGTACTTGCTGGGGTCGTTCGAACTGAAGTACAGCGCCGCCTCGCAGGACTTGCCTTGCGCGGCGGTTTCCCATGGGAATTCGGCGACGGCGCCGCTGTCGAGTTGCGCGTAGGCTTGCGCCCAAGCCGCGCGCGCTGTCGCGTCATCCGATGGCGCAGAGGCGGACGGAGCGCCCCAAGCGGCGAATACCGCAAAGAGCCCGGTTAAGATGAGGATGGGGCGGACGGTCCGGGCGTATCTCATTCAACCTTCTTGCTGGGCCATGTATGCGTTCTACGGGCGCTCCGCCAATGCTTCGCGCCTCTCGAATTCAGTCTATGCGAATAGAACCGCGCATGCAAATTCTCCGCCACTGCGCTGCCCGAGGCCCCCTCCCCCCCGCCCGCGAACGAATGAGATACCCTAGCGCGCTATGGAGCGCGGAGCGCGATACGGCAGGCTGATGGCGAGGCTCGCGGCGGGCGGGCGGGCGCTGCTGGACGGCGGAGTCGGGACGGAGATTCAGCGGCGCGGCGGGTCGCTTCGGGCATGGGCGGCGACGGAGAACGCGGAGCGACCCGCCGCGGTGCGCGCTGTCCACGAGGACTTTCTCGCGGCGGGCGCGGACGTCATCAGCGCCAACACCTTCGGATGCTCGGAGCCGCGGCTGGCGGCGTTCGGCCTCGCGGGGCGCGAGGAGGAGTTGAATCGCGCGGCGGTCGCGCTCGCGTTGGAGGCGCGGGACGCGGCCGGCGGCGACGCGCTCGTGGCGGGCTGCCTCACGACGGTGAGTTTTCGCGGGCCGGACGGATCGGGGATGAGCCCGCCGGAAGGCGAGCGCGCGCTGGAGTCGCAGGCGCGGATCATCGCGGACGCGGGCGCCGACTTGCTGCTGGCGGAGATTCTCTCGAGCGTCGAGCGGGCGAACGCGATGCTCGCGGCGGCGACCGCCGCCGGCTTGCCCGTGTGGGCGGGATTCTCTTGCAAATTGGACGCCGACGGGCAAGTCCGGCTGCTCAATGAGCCCGGCGAGCCGCTCGCCGACTCGCTGCGGCGCATCGACCTATCGGGCGTGGACGCCGCGCTCGCGATGCACACGGAGATCGATGCGGTCGGGCCGTCGCTGGCGGCGCTGCGGGAGGCGTGGGACGGGCCGTTGGGGGCGTATCCGCACGGCGGGAGGTACGCCCGCCCTGACTGGGAGTTCGACGCGTCGTTCACGCCGGAGGCGCTGGCCGCCGGCGCGGCGCGGTGGCTCGCGGAGGGCTGCAGTATCGTGGGCGGCTGCTGCGGAGCGGGGCCGGCGCACGTCGCCGCGCTCCGGGCGGTTTTGGATACGAGATTCCCGCCTACGCGGGAATGACGGTCATGATGGGGACGGGAATGACGGCGCAAGGGCGCGGGAATAGCGGCGGCGCTGGGGCGCGCTTAGGGCGGGGCTAGCCGCCTCGGATGGCGAGCGCGATGATGCCGCCGAGGATCGCCGTCCCGATCGTGGCCACGACGACGATGAGCGTTCTGATGGACTGCGCCATCTCGCCCAAGCGCTTGTCCACTTGCTCGTAGGCGCCCTCTAGTCTGCTAATGCGTCCTTCCGTCGCCACGGCATAACCCTCGTCGCTCACAGGCTTCGCGCAGAGCCCCCCGACTCTAGTACCCTCTCCCGCCGCATTCGCGGCTTGACGCCGACGCGCTCAAGACAAATGCGCGGCTTGACGCTAGAGCCTCGGCAGGATGACGGCGGCGAGTCCGATGATCGCTGCGAACTGCGTGACCATCGCGCCGATAAAGGCGGAGGTCAGCACATTGAGCCGACCGTTGAGCTGCGCGCTCTGCTCCGCGAACCGCGCGTTCATCTCGGCGCGGATGCTCTCCCCCAGCGCCGTTATCGCCGCGTTCTGCGCCTCGAACTTCCGGTCCATCGCGACGCGCAACGCTTCGATCTGCGCGTTCTGCGCCTCGAACTTCCGGTCCATCTCGGCGCGTATGCTCTCCCCCAGCGCCGTCATCGCCGCGTTCTGCGCCTCGAACTTCCGGTCCATCTCGAGGCGCAGACTGTCGACCGAACTCGTGAAACTGCGGAGGCGCTCGCCTACCTCCTCATGCGAGCCCTCCAACCGGCTCACGCGCTCCGCGAGTTGCCCCGGGGCCTCGACCATCTCCGCCGCTTGCATTGTCATCGTTCGCCTCCGTTAGCCAGCGCATAGCGCATTATAGCGCTGCGCCCACCATAGATACCAATGCCGCGACCGCGCAATAGGCGACTGTCATCGCGCCCCCCAGTAGGTTCCAGCTTTCGCGGGAATGGCGAGGCGCCTGGGGATGAGGGCAGACGGGCGCGCGCCCGTCTGCGGCGCTTGCGCGCCGAATGGATTCCTGCCTACGCAGGAATGACGGGGCGCGTTGCGCCCCGTCTCCAGTACCCTCTCCCCGCCGCAGGCGCCCCCCAGTAGGTTCCCGCTTTCGCGGGAATGACGAGGCGCCTGGGGATGAGGGCAGACGGGCGCGCGCCCGTCTGCGGCGCTTGCGCGCCGAATGGATTCCTGCCTACGCAGGAATGACGGGGCGCAACGCGCCCCGTCTCCAGCACCCTCTCCTCGCCGCAGGCGCCATCCCAGTAGGTTCCCGCTTTCGCGGGAATGACGAGGCGCCTGGGATGAGGGGAGACGGGGCTGCGCCCCGTCTGCGGCGCTTGCGCGCCGAATGGATTCCTGCCTACGCAGGAATGACGGGGCGCAACGCGCCCCGTCTCCAGCACCCTCTCCTCGCCGCAGGCGCCATCCCAGTAGGTTCCCGCTTTCGCGGGAATGACGAGGCGCCTGGGATGAGGGGAGACGGGGCTGCGCCCCGTCTGCGGCGCTTGCGCGCCGAATGGATTCCTGCCTACGCAGGAATGACGGGGCGCAACGCGCCCCGTCTCCAGCACCCTCTCCTCGCCGCAGGCGCCATCCCAGTAGGTTCCCGCTTTCGCGGGAATGACGAGGCGCCTGGGATGAGGGGAGACGGGGCTGCGCCCCGTCTGCGGCGCTTGCGCGCCGAATGGATTCCTGCCTACGCAGGAATGACGGTAAGGGTAGGGAATGACGGGGCGCGTTGCGCCCCGTCTCCATCCCCCCCCCCGGGGCCACGTTATTCCCGCGTAGGCGGGAACCTACCCCGTCACGTTTCGCACCCGGTTCCGCCTACCTAAACGCATCGAATAAGTTCGGGATTTTGACGCCGAACGCGCTCAAGACGAATTGCAGCGCCGCCAGAAGCAGCAGCACAGCCGCCGCGAGCGTGTTGAAGGCGGCGGCGCAGGATGCGACGCTGCGGAGTCGGCTTTAGACGCGCTCCAGCCGCCCGCTCACGCCGCCAGTTCCTGAATGAACATCAGAACGGCGTAAGCGACGAAGATAACGAACGCCAACGCGCCGGCGACGATGAGCGTCGGCACGGCGTCCTCGCTTAGGCGCGACCGCAGGCGGCTCATCTTGCGCGTAGCCATCGCGTTCCTCCTAAGCGGCGGTTCCCGCTATCTATCTAGCATAGCCCATTATGCCCTCTCGGTAGGGAGAGGGGGATCATGCCGGGCGGCTAGTCGTGGGGGAGACGGGGCGCGCAGCGCCCTGTCTATGGGCGGGATTGCCGGCTACGCGCTAGGCTCCGTTCTTGCGGGACGCGCCGTTGGGCTCGCTCGCCTGGAGGGAAGGGGGAGGCTCGGCGAACTCCTCGCCACGCGACCGGGCAGCTTGCATGCGCTCGTACCAGGCGCGCCACGCCGCATCCGTCGCGGCGCGGCCCTCGCGCCGTCCTTCCTGCCGGCCCTCCTGTCGGCCCTCGCGCCGGCCTTCGCGGAGGATGCGCGCTTTGCGCTCGTCGAGTTTCCTGCCGATCATCGTGGAGAGCATTACTACCTCCGTTATCCATAAGGCTATGCCCGCCGACGCGACGGACGCCGCAGCCTCGCCCGCGAATATGTCCACGAGCGATTGTAGCACGGGCTTGTCCGCAGCCCGCCCGAACGCCTCGCGCCAGAGCGTGAACGACGACCCCGCGCCCATCAAGAGCAGGAAGAGGGTGAAGTAGAGTTGCCTCCACCGCTCGTTGACGCTCCAGACCGACTCTCTGTGGTCGCGGCGGCTGGTCCTCTTGGTTCGCGTCCTGTTAGGCATAGCCTTCCCTCGCGTTCAGGATTGCGCGGCGCGATGCCGCTGCGGGGTAAGTCTCGCGGGGCGCTATTGCGACGCGCAAGGGCCTGATGTCGCAGTGGGGTGGGGTCGCGTAGGCGGCGCGGCGCTGGGGGGCGAGATTCCCGCCTTCGCGGGAATGACGGGGCGCGTTGCCCCCCGACTCCAGTACCCTCTCCTCGCCGCTTCGCGGCGTCCTCTCCCCTTATAGAGACCTTTGCATAACTTCCGCAATCGCGCACAATGACCGCAACCCGCAACCGCGAGGAGACAGCTATGCATCTCGAAGCCAGCGACCCCTCCTTCATCGACGCCTTCCTCCCTTTCAACGCAGGCCGCAACGACAGACTCGACCGCATCGACCGCCTCATCGATTGGCCCAAAGTCGCAGCCCTACTCGACGATGTCCACGCCGCGCCCGAAGGACGGCCCGCCTACCGCCCGATCACGATGGTCAAGATCATCGTCCTCCAGCAGTGGTACGACTCCTCCGACGTCGGCATGGAGGAGGCGCTCCAAGACCGGCTGTCGTTCCGGCGCTTCGCGGAGCTCAGGCTGACGGACGCGGTTCCGGACCACTCGACGATCAGCCGGTTTCGGAAGAAGATCACGGAGCGGGGGCTCGCGCGGGCGCTGTTCGCGGAAGTGAACCGGCAGTTGGAGGCGAAGGGCATGCTGGTGAAGAGGGGAACGCTGATCGACGCGACGATCATTGAGGCGCAGGCGCGGCGCCCGCATTCGGAGGCTGGAGCGCGGAGCGGAACGGACCCCGACGCCGCGTGGACGAAGAAGGGGAAGAAGTCGCATTTCGGCTACAAAATGCACATCGGCATGGACGCGGGCTCAGGGTTGGTGCGCGGGGTTGAGTTCACGCCTGCGAACGTAGCGGACACGGATGTTGCGGACGCGCTGATCATGGGGGACGAAGAGGCGGTGTACGCGGACAAGGCGTATGAGTCGAAGGAGCGTCGTGAGCGTCTGCGGGCGCAGGGCGTGAAGGATCGGATCATGCATCGGGGGCATAAGCATCAGACGGAGCTGCCGCATTGGCAGCGGCGGCGGAACGGGCTGCTGTCGAAGGTTCGGGCGCCGGTGGAGCAGGTGTTTGGGACGCTGAAGCGCAGCTATGGGTACTGGCGGGTTCGGTACATGGGGCTAATGAGGAACGAGGCGGAGGCGTTGTTCAAGGCGCTGGCGTACAACCTGCGGCGCGCGGACGGGTTGAGAGAGGGTTGCGCTGTGCATGGGTAGGGGCGTATTGCGCCCGTTGGGGGTACGAGGCCCTGCGAAGCCCCTAAATTGGGGGCGAGCAGGGGAGGTGGAGGCCGTTATCGGGGGATTTGGGCGGTTGAATGGCTGATTCCGGGGGCGCGGAACTGCCGATCACGCTGATGCGAGGGTTATGCAAAGGACTCTTATAGGGAGAGGGGGAGCGGGGCGCTTGCGCGCTCAGGGCGCGGCTAGCCGCCTCGGATGGCGAGCGCGATGATGCCGCCGAGGATCGCCGTCCCGATCGTGGCCACGACGACGATGAGCGTTCTGATGGACTGCGCCATCTCGCCCAAGCGCTTGTCCACTTGCTCGTAGGCGCCCTCTAGTCTGCTAATGCGTCCTTCCGTCGCCACGGCATAACCCTCGTCGCTCACAGGCTTCGCCTCAGGCAGGGCTGAATTACGGTCTCGTTTTATCATAGGGAATCTTATTGCGCAGAGAACGCCCCCCCCCCCGACTGCAGTACCCTCTCCCGCCGCTTCGCGGCGTCCTCTTCCCTTGTAGGAGACCTTTGCATAACCCGCCGTCCCCGTCCGCAGCGCCCTCTCCGCCGCGTTCGCGGCGTCCTCTCCCCTTATCTAGGGAGAGGGGGATGCGGCGCTTGCGCGCCTCTGGATTCCGGCCTACGCCGGAATGACGGTAGGTTGTGCAAAGGTCTCTGTAGGGAGAGGGGGATCAGGGCGGCTAGTCGTGGGGGAGGCGCTCCTCGCAGAGAAAGCAGAGCCCGACGCGCTCGCATTTGCGTTGGAACGCGCGGTCGCCAGTGAGCACGAGCGCCCCATGCTGAATCGCGGCGGCGAAGAGGAACGTGTCCCGCGACTTGCCGCTCCCGCGCAGATTGAACTCGTCCACGACGGCGAGGAACTCGCTAATGGAGAGTTCGTCTATCCGAGGCATTATCCGCAGACGCTCGACGTACTCTTCGAGGCGCTCGCTCTTCCGTCCGAGGGCGAATTCTTTGATGACGTCGGGATGAACGCGCACTCTCTCGGCGCGGAGGAGGCGCGCCAGCAACAACGCGGCGGGAGTGGAGCGTCCGTTGTAGAGATCGAACCAGACCCCCGAGTCCACCATGACGGGGCGCGGATCAGCCGCCATTGCGCCGCTTCTCGAAGTCGTCCGCGAGCCACTGGGCGGCCTCGCGCGGGGTCATGTGCTTGGTGACGACTTTCGGGCGCACAGGGGTCTGGGGCAAGCGCTTCTTGAGTTTGGCGGGCTTCCTCTCGGACGCCGGCATCGCTCCGCTCCTCGGTGGGGGTTGCGAAGTCTAGTTTAGCAGACGGGGCTAAGGGGGCGCGGGCGCAGGCGCTCTCCAGTAGGTTCCCGCTTTCGCGGGAATGACGAGGCGCCTGGGGATGAGGGGAGACGGGGCGCCGCCCCGTCTGTGGCGCTTGCGCGCCGAATGGATTCCTGCCTACGCAGGAATGACGGGGCTGCGCCCGACTCCAGTACCCTCTCCCGCCGCGTTCGCGGCGTCCTCTCCCCTTGTAGGGAGAGGGGGATCGGGGCGCGGGGCGTTAGCGCGACAGCCAGTCCTGTACGACGTAGACGACGACCGGAATCGCTAGCGCGATGACCACGCCAATGCCGCCCATCACGGAGTTGAGTTTCGCCTCGAGGCCCCCGATGCGGCCGCCCAGCGCGTTGTGCTGGTTCTCGTTGGCCTGCCGGAACTGCTCGAACTCGTAGCGGCCGATTGGCGTCTCCGTCGTCATTTTCCAGACTCCTGGCGGGTTGCGCATAGCGCAGTATAGCGCCGACGCCCACCATAGATAGCGGCGCCGCGACCGCGCAATAGGCGACTGTCATCGCACGCCCCCCCAACCCCGACTCCATTACCCTCGCTGCAGGCGCCATCCCAGTAGGTTCCCGCTTGCGCGGGAATGACGGGGCTACGCGCCGTCCCCAGTACCCTCTCCCGCCGCATTCGCGGCGTCCTCTCCCCTTGTAGGGAGAGGGGGATCGGCGCGCTAGCGCCATAGACGGGGCGCGTTGCGCGCCGTCTCCATGTATCCCCCGGGGCCGCGTCATTCCCGCGTAGGCGGGAACCTACTGGCGCCGCTCCCGCCTTCGCGGAACCTACTGGGCGCGGCGGCGCGCGGGGCCGGGCGCGTCCTCAGGGAGCGCGGCGTTCGCCGCCTCGAGAAGCCGAACGAGATTCGCCGCGTCCACGAGGCCGGACGCGATTTCGTCCATCGCCATGTTGTCGTTGTAGAAGTTCCGATGGAAGGCTTCGACGCTCCGGAGAAGCGTGCCGATCTCCGGGTTGGCGACGGCGGGATGGTCCTGCAAATGCAGCGCGACGTTGCGAAGCCGCTGATGGCCGTCGTGCTCCCAGCCGCGCTCGTTGGCGATCGCCTTCAGCGCGTGCGCGACCGCGCCCCATATCTTCTCGGACGCCTGCAGCCTGTCCCCTTTGCGGATCATTTCGTCCGCATGGACGAGAAAGCGGTTGGAGTGGCTGCGTCTTGCGGCGACCATAACGATGTTCTCCGTCGCGAGGATAGCGCGCGGCGCCAACGGGGGGCGGGATTCCCGCCTACGCGGGAATGACGGGGCGAGGGGGCGCGTTCCCCCTCTCCCTATAAGGGGAGAGGACGCCGCGAAGCGGCGAGGAGAGGGTACTGGGGTTGGGGGGTTAGAGCGAAGGCGCCCCGGAGTCATCCGCGGCGGAGCGCAATGCGAGGAGAATCGCCTCGACCGCCCCGTCAGGATTGGCGAGCGCGTCCGTATTCCACACGCGCATCACGCGATAGCCCTCGCTCTCGAGCCGCCGCGTTCGCCGCGCGTCGGCGCCGGCGTTTTCGGCGTGCTGGCCTCCGTCCACCTCCACGATCAGTTTCGCGGAGGGGCAGAGGAAGTCCACGATATAGGGGCCTATGGGAACTTGCCTGCGGAATCGGTAGCCGCTCATTCGCTTGCCGCGCAAGCGCCGCCAGAGGGCTTGCTCCGCGTCGGTGGCGCGGCTTCTGAGTTCGCGGGCTCGTTGGGTGGCGCTCATTCGGCGGATTCTACGCTTATCGTTGCGCGGTCGACTCCAGTACCCTCTCCTCGCCGCTTCGCGGCGTCCTCTCCCCTTGTAGGGAGAGGGGGATCTGGGGCGCTAGCGCCCCCCCAACCCCAGTACCCTCTCCTCGCCGCTTCGCGGCGTCCTCTCCCCTTGTAGGGAGAGGGGGATCTGGGGCGCTAGCGCCCCCCCAACCCCAGTACCCTCTCCTCGCCGCTTCGCGGCGTCCTCTCCCCTTGTAGGGAGAGGGGGATCTGGGGCGCTTCGCGCCCCCCCAACCCCAGTACCCTCTCCTCGCCGCTTCGCGGCGTCCTCTCCCCTTGTAGGGAGAGGGGGATCAGGCGCTTCGCGCCGCCCGCAAGGGCGGCGCGGAGGGGGCGAGATTCCCGCCTACGCGGGAATGACGGGGCCCCGGGGAGGATCGGGGGGGCGGGCGCGGCGCGCCCGCCCCCCTCTTCGTTCGGCGCTTCGCGCCGCCTAGCGGCGGTTCGCCTTAGCGGCGGTTCGCCAGGATGAGGGCGCCGCCTACGAAGCCGCCTATGATGATGACGACGACTCCGCCCATGCCTAGCCAAAAGCCTAGCGTCAAGCCCGACGTCGGCGCCGGCTCAATAGGAGGCTCCATCGTCGCGCCTGGCGCTGGCGGCGGCAAGGACGGCGTCGCCGTAGCAGGCGCCAGCGTCGCGGTGGGAGGCGGAGGCGGGACGGGGGTGGCGGTCGGCCGCGGCGTCGCCGTGGGGGGCGGGGAAGTGGGGGTGGGGGTCGGCGGGACAGGCGTCGGCGTAGCCGTCGGCGGAGGAGAGGTGGGGGTGGGAGGAGCCAGCGTTGGGGCGGGAGGCGCCGGCGTCGGGGTGGGCGGGACGGGGGTGGCCGTCGGCTCCGGCGTGGGCGCGACGGTGGGCGCCGCCGTAGGCGGCGCAGTCGGGGATGGGGCGGGGGTCGCCGGGGTGGGGGATGGGGAGGCCGTCGGGGAGGGGGAGGCGGTGGGGGATGGGGAGGGCGCGGGGGTGGCCGTGGGGGTGGGGGTGGCGGTGGGGGTGGGCGTCGCGGTGGGGGTGGGGCGCGGGGCGGGGGCGGGGGCAGGGGCGACGGCGCCGCCGCCGCCCGTCGAGCCGCCGCCGCCCGTCGAGCGGGCGCGTCCGCGCGTGACGGTGATCGTGTAGGTCGAGGAGACGGTCTCCGCGTCGTCTTTGCCGATGACGACGCGAATCGTGTTCGCGCCGACGCGCAAGGGAACGCTCACGCCAGCCCCGCGCCGCGCAGGCGACTCGCCGTTGACGGTGATGACCGCCGCGGCGTCGGTGGAGGTCGGCGTCACCGTCATTCTGCTTACGGAGTTGAGCGTGCTGACGGTGTAGCCGGTCGTCCGGCGCTCGAAGTTGAGGCCGCCGCCGACTTTCACGAGCGCGCCGCCCGTGACCGTCAGGCCGTCCAGATAGATCGGCTCGCCCGCGCTCGCCGCCTGGACGATGTAGTCTGAATCCTCCGACGTTCCGTCGTAGGCGGTTACGACGACCCTGAAGTAGTTTTCGCCCACCAGCAGCGGCAGGCTCGCGTCGCGCTCGTCCGGGGAGCCGGCGGGCGTGGTCGTCGAGCGCTCATCGCGGGGCTCGCTTCCGTCGGCGTTCACGCGGTGAATGCGCACCGAGGCTCTCGGGTCGCTCAGCCTGACCTTGAACAAGAGCGACCTCACGTTTGGCGGGAACGCGTTGTCGGGTCCGGCGGGTTGCGCCCGATAGGTCCGAGCAGGCGCTTGTTGCTGGTCGCGGTTGCGCGGCGGCATCAGGTTGGGACCGCCCTCCTCCGTCCTCGCCTCCAGCGCCACCGTGTCGGCGTTGTCGTCGCCGGGCCGGACTATGTGCAAGCGGTAGGTCCGGACGACCCCGTTCCGGCCCGTCGAGCGGATCCAGAAGACAATCTCGCCGACGGTAGTCAAGTACCCCGGACCGAGGGCATTGACGGCTCCCTCATCGGGGGGGCTATAGCTGAGGCCTACGTCCGCGCCCAGCACGTTCAGAGCCGCACTCTCCTGCGCGGTGAGGAATCCCCGGTGGAAGAGGACCCTAGTGTCCAGGGTATTAGGCCCCGACTGCCCCGGCTGCAGCCTCTCCGGCCCCCACGTGAGGGCCGTGAGGTTCGACGACGCGCCGTTCACGTTAGGGCCGGCGGCGGCGGGGTGCCTGATCGTCGCTGCGCTCGCGTCGCCCGCGTGCTTGACGGCTGCGCCGTCGGGGAGCGTCAGCGCGTTCTCCAAGACGCGCGCGCCCACCGCCAACGGGTCGCTCGTGTTCGCGTCGTCGAGGTCGACGACGTAGGTGAATCGCAACGCGGTCTGGGGAGAGGCGGGGTCGTCGGGCGCCTGGTAGGTCATCGCGCGCGTCTGCGTCATGCTGTCCGCCGCGTAGGGGCCGACCGTGAGGTTCAGCGCCGGCGTTCCGGTGACTTTCACCGTGACGTTGTAGTTGAAGGTGACGGTGATCGTATCGCGGTAGCGCGCCGTGCCGTCGCGGGCTCTCGAACCGAGCTGGGCGTAGTCGTGCGTCACGCTGCTGATCGCCGCCGGGAGTTTCAGTCTCCCGTTCACTTTGTGCTCGTTATCGTCGCCGACGGCCCTGTGGCCGATGCCCGCGTCGCGGGCTTCGGTCCGGCCCGCCGTGCCCGCCGGCTCCTTGATCGTTACGCCTTCCGGCAGGCTGATGGAGTTCTGGTTGATGCTGATGCCGTTCGTGTCCGCGTCGTTCGCCGCGATGTCGTAGGAGAAATAGGTGGTCTGCCCAGCCGGATCGGTCCCGGAGTAGACCGCCGTCCGCTCGTTGGCGCCGACCTGGATCGCCAACTCCGGCGCGCCGGTGACGACCACGGGGCGGTTGTAGTACGGGCCGACCGTGAAGCGCTCAGCGAGCGTGTACGTGTTGCCGCTCCCCAGCGACGTCGAGGTGTAATTGATCGTCGTGATCACCGGGCGGTCCGCGGCGGTGACCGGCAGGACCGTCGTTAGGCCGTTGTAGTTGGGCTGGGTCGAGACCGTCGTGTGGGTGATGTTCACGGTCTCGTCCATGTCGTTCGCGTCCGCGTCCGCCGAGACCGTCACCGTCTGCGGGCTGCTCCATATCGTCGCGCCCGCCGGGTCGGTTTGGGGATTCGGGGCGTTCGGGGTGAATTCGAGCGTCGTCGGCGAGACCGACACTCCGTCGGCGGCGCCCGTGAGATTCACCGTCACGTTGGCGCTCGGCGGGGCGTTCAGGCGCACCCGGTACGTGTTGCCTTCGGTCGGCTGCTCGTCGACCGTGAAGGCGGCGATGTGGGCTCCCGCCGTGTTGAGAATCCTCACGCCGGGGGCGTCGTTGTCGTCAATCGTCACGTCGATGGATGCGGCGGTGACGCTCCCGTAGTTCGCGCCCGTAACCGCGTGCGTAATGTCCACCTCGTCGTCGAGGGCGTCCGCAACGGCGCCCGCGCGCTCTTCCTCGAGCCCGCTGACGGTGACCGTTTGGGGCGTATTCCAGTTGTTCGCGTTGAACGAGACGCTGGACGGGCGGATGCTGAGGTCGACGACCCCGCCGGGCGGATCGTTGGCCGCGGACGGCGTAACCGTGACCGTCCCCGTGGGCTGCGCGGTCAGGACGATGGTGTACGTCGCGTCCTCGCCCTCTTCCACGGTCAGCGTCGACACGGAGATGGTCACGCCGTTCGCGTCCGATTCGTCGACGCTGAGGTCGACGCGGGCGCTCTGGAGGGCGCCGTAGCCGCGCATCGGCGTGTTGTCGCTGCTGGAGAAGGCGTGCGTGACGTAGCCCGTCTCTTCGACGGCGTCGGCGTCGTTGGCGGCGCGGACGGTGACGGTCTGCGCGCTGTTCCAGTTGTTGCGGTCGAAGGTGAGCGTGGTCGTCTGCGCGGTGACTTGCGGCGGGCCCGCGGCGGTTACGAAGGAGAAGCCTTCGCCTGAGGCCGTGAGCGTGACCGTCACGGCGCCGTCCGCCGTTCCGGGGCGGGCGGAGAGCGCGACGGTGTAGGCCGCCGTCTCCGCCGCGCCCTGGCCGTCGTCTTCGGCCACCACGAGGGACGGGTTGGGCGCGGTCGGGGGGTTGGCCGCCGTGACGTTTCCGAACGTCACGCCCGGCAGGTCGTTGTCCACGGTTTGGAAGGCCACGCGCGCGTAGTCCTGAACCACGGCGTACTCGGCGTCCGTTCCCGTGCTCACCGCCGTCCGGTGGACGATGGCGACCGCCTCGCCCGAATCCAAGTCCTCGTCCTCGCCGAGGTCGACGTACATCGCCTGCGCCGTGTCCCACGTCGTGGCGCCGGATGCGGTCTCGCCCGTGGGGACGAAGTCGAGGTAGGCGTTGCCCGTCGTCGCGCCGGTGACGGAGTCGAACGTCACGCCGCCTGCGGTGGCTTTCGAGAGGACGCGCGGCGTTACGCGGATCACCGTGCTCGCGGCGGGATTCGAGCCCAGGCGCACCATATAGGTCGCCTCCGCGCCTTCGCCGAGCGTCGCGGGCGCCTGCGTGACCACCACGCCGACCGCGTCGTCGTCCGTGACTTTGTAGGCGAGGGCCCGCGCGGCCGCCATGCCGGCCGCGGCGAGCGTCGTGTAGTTGGCGTCCGTTCCCGTCACGGCCATGACGTGCTCTATGCCGGTCGCGCCCGAGCCCGCCTCGTCGTCGTCGTCGCCGTCGCTCGCAGGGGTGACGTAGACGTCCTTCGCCGTGCTCCAGTCGCTGGAATCGAAGTAGAACGTCGCGCCGGTCGGGCCGCCGGAAGAGGCTCTGAACTCGAAGCCCGTAAGGGACGGCGCGACGGTGATGTCCACGTTAGCCGCCGGCGCGGCGGCCAGCGCGATCTTATAGGTCCCTTCCTCGCCCTCCGTGAGCGCGAGCGGATTGGCGTTGGTCAGCGCCGTCCCGGCCGCGTCGGTGAACGCAAGCCCCGCCGCGTCGTCGTCCGCGACGCTCACGGTCACCTGGCTGTCCGTGAAGCCCGTCGCGTAGGGGGAGCCGACCTGGGGCGCGTGCGAGACCGTGAAGTCAGTCGGGCTGGTCGCGGCGATCAGGCCGTTGCCCGGGTAGGTCACCGTGACGAATTTGTTGGCGTTCCAATCCGTCGTGGAGAAGGTAAGCGTGGACGGAGAGACGCCGAGCCCCGCGGGGGACGCCGACGGCGTCACCGTTACGTTGGCGGACGGCTTGCTGGAGAGGCGAATCGGGTAGACGCGCGTTTCGACATCCGGCGGGTCGCCTTCGGTGATGGCTATCGTGGATGGGCTCACGACGACGCCCCGCGCATCTTGGTCCGTGACGGTGATGGGCGCCGTCTTCGCCGACGTCGCGCTCGCGTACTGGGCGTCGGCGCTGCCGGTGAACGCGAAGCCGATGCTCCCCGCGTCGTCGTCCGCGTCGTCGTCCCCAAGGGGCAGGATTTCGACTCGCTGATTCGTATTCCAATTGCTGGGCGTGAACGTCAGCGTCTTGCTCGTCGATTGCGTCTGCGCCGCAGAGAGGCCCGCGTCAACGAATCGAAGGTCGGGCCCAGTGGCGAACGTCATCACGACCTTGACGTCATCTTGGGGCTGCGTCGCCAGCCTAACGTCAAGGTCTTCTACGAAGAATTCGCGGATAGTAAGGGCGGTGGTCTGGTCGCCCGGCGAGCCCATCGCCGTGTCCGTGTCGAACAGCACGTCGGGGCTGTCGTCGTCCGCGATGGTCACGCCCCGCGTGAGGTGCGAGAGCGTCCCCGAGTAGTTCGTGTCGGTTCCCGTCACGGCGACCGTGTACGTGATGCGAGACGAGCCCGCCTCGTCGTCGTTGTCCTCGAGGGGCTCGGCGTACAGCGTTTGCCACGTGTCCCACTTCGCGATGTTGGTTCCGGCGGCGAGCGCGAAGTCAATGTAGCCGTCCCCGGTGCTAACGTCGCCGCTCGAGTCCGACGCGCCGAACCGCAAGCCCGCTCCGGACGGCGTTACGCGGATGCTCGTCGCGCCGGACGCGGGCGCCGCGCCGAGCCGGAACCGGAACGTCGCCGGCGTTCCCTCCCTGAGCTCGAGCGGCGTCCCCGCGTTCTCGGACTCGACGCCGTAAAAGTCGTCGTCAATGACCTGGTACTCGACTCTCCCGTAGGTATTGACATCAAGAGTCGTGTCTCCCGCGCGGGTAAGTTGGATAGTGGTGTTGGCGGAGTTGGACGTGTCGCCGTCCTCCGGTCCCTTGATGTAGAAGGTGACCGGCATCCGCCAGTTTGACGAATTGAAGACGTGTGACGCCGTGCCGGAGAGCGCGTTCGTCGAAGCGTCGTAGGAGTTGCCGAACGAGAAGCCCGTCAGTCCAGTTGTGGGGGCGGCGACCGTAGTGTCGGTGGTCGGGGCGGCGGTGGTCCGCACTTCGATGGCGCCCACGCCGCCCTCGGGAACGTGGATGGCCTGGGGATTGACGATAACGTACCTGTCGCCGGCCTCCCTACCACGAATGCGCACATTGGCCGGCGCGGCGACGTCGTCGTAGTCCGAGCAAGAGGTGGCGCCTTGGCGCGGCGTGCAGGTGACCGCGAAGGTGACTTGCCCTAAGTCGGGGTCCTGGACTCCTCCAGACTCCAGGTATTGATAATAGATGGTCTGGGGGGCGTTCCAATTCATTGGGGTGAAGGTCAGGGTCGCGCTCTGCCGCGTCTGCCCTTGCCACGCCCCGCCCGACGTGGTCCCCACGCGGAGGTCCCTGCTGAAATTTCCGGAATGGGGGGTGACGGCCACCGTGGCGTTTGCGGACGGCGCGGAGGCGAGTCTCACCGTGATCGACCCCTCGCCTCCTCCGAACGCCGCCAAGCCACGGCCTTGCGGATTCGCGAGGTTATAGATGATCTGCCCCGAGTTAATCTTGAACGTTTGCGACACGGCGTCGCCGTCCGTGCCCGCCGGCTCCGTCGCCGTGTAGGTGACGGTGACGGCGGAGAAGGCGTTGGTCGGGGTTCCGCTGAGGACGCGCGTCGTCGCGTTAAAGGAGAGGCCGGCGGGCAGAGCGCCCTCGGTCTCTCCTCGGGGGAGCACGTTGCCCTCGAAGTTTTCGGCGGAGAGGTCGGTCGAGACGCTGTACGTGACCCCCGTTCCGTCGCCGGCGGTCGCCTGGGGCAGCGCCGTGTTGGACATCGCCGTCCCCTTCGTGAGGGTGATGTCGGATTGGGTCGTCGAGAACGACGGCTGCGCGTCGGCGGTGACGTTGACGACGAAAAGCGACGTGTTGGCTTCGGGTCCGTCCGCGTCCCGGACGAAGATATTGAGGCAGAAGTTGGTGGAGCCCGTAACCGTGCCGGTGATGAGCCCTGTGTTTCTGTTGATACGCAAGCCTCTTAGGTTGCCGCCGGTGAATCCGCAGGATCCTGAGGAATAGGGACGCCCCACCATTCGCCAGGTGAGCGGAGCGTTGCCGCCGGTCACCGTCGGCGTGAACGAAACCTCTTCTCCTTGCCTCTTGGTCGTGAAGCTTGAGCCTGGCGTCGTAATGGTCGGCTCCGTGTCGCTCTGCGTGAAGATGGTGAAGGAGGCAGTCGCTGTGTCGCCGTCCGCGTCCGTGACGGTGACGGTGGTGTTGCTGGTGTCGCCTGTGCCGGGCGCCGTGCCCGTGATGCGCCCTTTATTGGGGCCCGTGTCGTTGAGCGTGAAGGCGGAGTTGAGGTTGGTCGCGCTGTAGGACAGGGGGGGGTTGCCGCCGGACGCGCGCACATCGATGTCGACGGACTGGTTTCCGATGAACGTGAAGTTGCCGGGAGAGTTGAGCGTGGGTTGTTTGTCGGGCGTCACGATGAGGTCGAAGGAGACGTCGTCGGAGTCGCCGTTGGCGTCGGTGACGGTGACGGTGACGGTGAAGGTGGTTTCTTGGGCGACGGCGGCGGGGGTTCCGAAGATGGCGCCGACCGCGGATGCGATGGAGAGGCCCGGGGGCAGGCCGGTCGCGGTGTAGGTCAGGGGCGTGTCCGCGCCGCCGGTGAGGCCGCCGGTCGCGGTCGGGACGGTGAGGGCAACGGCTTCGCCGCCGCTGACCAGGTAGTTGCTCAAGTCGGAGTACGTCCGGCTGGCTTCGGGGATAGTGGTCGAGCCGAACGCGGGCACGGCGTTGACGGCCGTGCTGATCGCAATGTTGAACGTCACTTGCGCCGTGTCGGGGCTGACGATGTCGTTGTCGGCAACGGTGACGCGGACGTTGTAGGTGGTCGCGGTCGAGTGGTTTATCGCCGTTCCGTAGATGCGCCCGGTGTTGGTATCGAAGAGGGGCTGGCCGTCGTCGCGGGCGGCGAGGACGGCGGCGAGCCCGGGAGTCCACGCCGGCGCACCCGAGGCTCTGCTGTGGACTTCATAGGCGAGCGGCCTGTCGCCGCCGATCACGGGGGGCATAGCGACGTCGACGGGGTCGCCGCCTCTGACCGAGAGGTTGGTGAGGCTGAGGACCGGGGTGGACGCCGTGCCGAAGGATGGCCGAGCGTCGGCGAGGTTGTCGACGATTACGGGGTCGGAGGGGTCGCCGGTGAGTTGGGGGGTGGGGGCGTTGTTGCGGGCGCGGACCCAGAAGTAGTAGGTCGTGCCCGCGGTGAGCGCGTTGGCGTCGACGATGAAGGAGAGCGTGGAGCCCGTTTTTTGGACGTGCTCGCCGAGGTTGTTGGTTCCGCCGGAGTTGCCGAGCGCGCCGTCGCCGAGCAAGAGGTTGGATTGCGTCCACGTCGTGGTGCAGGCGAGGGTGGAGGTTGTCTGCCGGCAGACGTCGTAGGAGGTGACGGACGCGTCAACGGGGTCTTCCCATTCGAGTCGGATGTACCCGGACTGGGGGTCGGCGGTGAGGCCGACGACTTGGCCTGGCGGCGGGGTGGTTTGCGCTTGTGCGCTGGGCCGCGTATCGCCGCCGGTGGCGAGTGCGGCGAGCGCGGCTGCGGCGAGCGCGGCTGCCGCGATGATGGCGTTGCGGAACGTGTTGTGGCGTGTGGCTGTCCTGAGCATTGCTCTCCTCTATGCGCTCGTCGATAGGCGCAATCGTGGGGATTGTAGCATAGTGGGGAGGTGGGGGGGAGGGGTTTGGGTGGCGGGGGCGTCTCGTATGACAGTCGCCTATTGCGGGGTCGCGTGGGCGGTGTCTAAGGTGGAGGGAGCGCTATACTGGGGTATGCGCAACCCGCTGAGGAGAACGCGTAATGAGCATGCAATCGTTGGAGCGCGAAGTCCGCGTCGTCAGAGACGACATGCAGGACGTCAAAGACATCCTGCGCGACGTTGCTCTTCGCCAAGAAGCCGCCGAGCGGCGCCAAGAGGCCGCCCAAGAGGCCGCCGAGCGGCGCCAAGAGGCCGCCGAGCGGCGCCAAGAGGCCGCCGAGCGGCGCATGGCGGAGTTGGAGCGCATGGTCGCCGCCAATCAGCGCCAGATCGAAGCGAACACCAGGCTGATCGAAGAGAACCATCGCCGGCTCGAAGCCCTGGTCGAAGCCAACACCAGGCAGATCGAGGCGAACGGCCGGCTGATCGAAACGAACAGCCAGGACATCCGGATGATCATCACGGTCTTCGAGCGGTGGTGGGGAGACATCCGCGCGGAGTACGACCCGGGCCCCTCGGGCCGCTCCGACGACTGGGAGCCCCTCCCCGAGGAGGAGTAGGCGGTCGCGGCGCGAAAGCGCCGCCTCCCATATCCGGGCGCCGCGTCATTCCCGCGTAGGCGGGAATCCCGCCCCCATTCGAGGGCGCGCAAGCGCCCCTTTGCCGTCATTCCCGCCCCCTAACCGTCATTCCCGCGTAGGCGGGAATCCCGCCCCCATTCGAGGGCGCGCCGACGTAGAGCGCTCCGCCGGGCCTGCTCGCCATGATGTACACGCAAGGGATGCGCTCGGGACGGTTCGGATGAGTCATTTGCGGACGCCTGATTCGGATACGGGATTCCCGCCTACGCGGGAATGACGGTACAAGGGGCGGGAATGACGGTAAAGGGGCAGGAATGACGGTTAGGGGGGAATGACGGCATAGGGGGCGAGATTCCCGCCCCCTACAGGAATCTCGCCCCCCCTACAGGATGTCCTCGTAGAGGTCTCGCCAACTCGGATTCGCCTCCTCCACCAGCCGCTCCTTCCACGCCCGCCTCCACTTCTTGATGGCCTTTTCTCTGCTGATCGCGCTCTCCATCGTCTCGTGGACCTCGCGCCACACGAGCAAAGCGGTGTTGTAGCGCCGAGCGAAACCCTCGGCGGCGCCGAACTTATGCATCCAAACGCGCCGAACGAGATCGGAGGTCACGCCGACGTAGAGCGCTCCGCCGGGCCTGCTCGCCATGATGTACACGCAAGGGATGCGCTCGGGACGGCTATGGTGAGTCATTTGCGGACGCCTGATTCGGATACGAGATTCCCGCCTACGCGGGAATGACGGTAGGGGGGGAATGACGGGCAAGGGGCGCTTGCGCGCGCCCTCGAATGGGGGCGGGATTCCCGCCTACGCGGGAATGACGGTTGGGGGGAATGACGGTAGGGGGGGAATGACGGTTAGGGGGGAATGCGGCGAGGCCGGCGCTAGAGCCTCGGCAGGATGGTCGCGGCGAGGCCGATGATCCCTCCGAACTGCGCGACGGCGGCCCCGATGAAGGCGGCGGTCAGCACGTTGAGGCGCCCGCTCTGCTCCGCGAACCGCGCGCTCATCATCGCGTTCTGCTCCGCGAACCGCGCGCTCATCTCGTCGCGTATGCTCTCCCCAAGCGCCGTTATCGTCGCGTTCTGCTCGGCGAACCTCTGGTTCGCCTCGTCCCGCTGCGCCTTCATCTCCGCACGCAACGCTTCGGCCTGCGCCGTCAACTGCGCCATCTGAGTCGCCAACTGCGCCAACTGCACCGCCTGCGCCGTCAATTGCGCCGCCTGCGCCTCGAACCTCCGGTTCGTCTCTTCCCGCTGCGCCTTCATCTCCGCCGCGAACTCGAGGCGCAACGCTTCGGTCTGCGCCGTCAACTCGAGGCGCAACGCTTCGGTCGCCGCCGCCTGCGCCTTCATCTCCGCCGCGAACTCGAGGCGCAACGCTTCGATCTGCGCCGCTTGCGCCTCGAACTTCCGGTCCATATCGGCGCGCAACGCTTCGGTCGCCGCCGTCTGCGCCTTCAGCCCTGTCGCCAACTCGAGGCGCAACTCGGCGCGCAGCGCCTCCATCTGCGTCGTGAGGTCGCGCAGACGCTCGCTCACCTGCTCGCTCGAGCCCTCCAAACGGCTCACGCGCTCCGTGAGTTGCGCCGGGGCCTCGACCATCTCCACCGCTTGCATGGTCATCGCGTCGCCTCCGTTAGCCAGCGTAGCGCATTATAGCGCTCCCGCCAACCATAGAAAGCGGCGCCGCGACCGCGCAAGGGGCGTCTGTCATCGGGCGGGCGGCGATGGGGGTAGGTTCCCGCTTTCGCGGGAATGATGTGGACCCGAGGGCAAAGTAGGCGGCGGCGGGGCGCCGCGCTAGAAGGCGAGGTTGAGTTTGGCGGAGGAGCCGGGGGAACTGGTGCGGTACATTCCGACGGCGTCCGCCGCTTGGCCCGCCGTCCAGAATTCGACGGTGGCGCGCGTGTAGCCTCTGTCGGGCACGGATATGGGGAAGTCGTACTGGCCGAGCGTGGAGGTTTGCCTGCTGAACCATACGTCGGGCCTGCCCGGCGCCTGCACGCGGGCGTAGAGGCGCGTTCCCGGCGCCGCGAGGAGGCCGTCGACCGTGACCGTTCCGTGGAATATGAGGGGGATGGGGGGGATGATGTTCTGGTTCGCGGTCGGCGGGGGCGGCTTGATGACGCTGAGGCCGGAGCGCAGGAGTGGCACGGCGCCGCTGCCGACGCCGGCGGATGCGACGGCGAACACCTCGCCGCGGCGTCCGATGTTGTTGGCCGTCACGAAGGATGAGGGCATACGCAGGCCCAGGATTTTGCCGTCGGCGTTGATGACCACCGCGCCGTCGGAGGTCGCGGCGTCGGCGACTCTGATCTGCAGGTAGTTGTAGCCGGTGAAGGACGGCCTGTAGCCGGTGACGATGGTGTTGCGCGTCTCCGGCGCGGTGGAGAGGGAGCCGTACTGGACGACGCCCACGCCCTGGTTCAGCAGCGGCTGGTCGGCGGAGAAGGGGATGTAGTCGTAGGAGCGGGACGCGCCGATGGGCTGCAGCAGCGCGATCCCTGCGTTGTCGTCGCGTCCGGCGACCCACGCCTGTCCGCTCGGGCCGCCTTCTATGCGGAAGTCCGCGATGGGCGACGCGCCTAGCCCGACGGACGTCGTGATGATCTCGCCCGCCTCGCTGAAGATGACGCCCGTCCACGTATTGTCGCCGGCGGTGAGTTCGACCACGGCGCGTTTCGCGCGGGCGATGGCTTCCGCGAAGTTCGCCGGCGCCGCGGTGGGCGCGGGCGTAGGCGTAGGCGTTGCGGGGACGGGAGTCGGCGCCGCGGTGGGGGGAGGCGGGGGCGTCGGCGGGGCGGGAATGGGCGTCGCGGTCGGCGCGGGCGTTGGGGTTGGGGTCGCCAGCGCCTCGAGCGTCGATAGGACGACGCGCAGCGTCTGCTGCATCAGGTCGAGCGTTCGCTGCATCTCGCGGACGAGTCGCAGCAGGGATTCCGTCGTGGGGGGAGCGGGCGTGGGCGTGGGGGTGGACGATTGCGCGAGCGCGGGGGCGCCGCCGAGGGGGGGCGGAGCGCCTTCGGGGGCGCGTCCGAGCGCGGCGAGCGCGAGGACGGCCAGCGCGAACGCTCCGGCGACGAGGAGCGCGGAGCGGAGAGGTTTCTTTTCGTTGGAAGGCCGCACGAGTTCAGTCCGCTCGCTACTTTCGCACAAAACGGCGCGCAGGTCTACCCGTTTGGCGGGCGGCGTTGGGCCTTGCCGGATTCCCGCCTCGCGATCGAGGCGATAGGCGAATACGGGATTCCCGCGAGAGCGGGAATCCCGCCCTCTTGTCCCGTAGGCAGGAATCCATTCGGCGCGCAAGCGCCCACGACGGGGCACCGCCCCGTCTCCATAGATCCCCGGGGCCTCGTCATTCCCGCGAAAGCGGGAACCTACTGCGCCGCCCCTTCCCGCCTACGCGGAAACCTACCCATAGCGCCCAGCGCCCCGTTGCGTGTAAGATTACCCCAAACCCGGCGCGGCGGCGCAGGAGGCAACAGCAATGACGTCCGTCACCGAACGGCGCGGAGAGCGGTCGCTTCGCAGCCTCGTGAACCTCGACGAAGGGCTGATCTCCCGCGAGATCTACGTCAACGAGGCCATCTACCAGCAGGAACTCGAGCAGGTGTTCGCCCGCGCATGGCTCTTCCTCGGCCACGAGAGCCAAGTCCCCAACCCGGGCGACTTCGTCGTCTCCCGCATGGGCGAGGAAGAGGTCATCGTGACGCGGGACAGGAAAAACGCGATCCACGCCTTCCTCAACACCTGCCGCCACCGCGGCATGAAAGTCTGCCGCTACGACGACGGCAACACGCTCGTCTTCACCTGCCCCTTCCACGGCTGGAGTTACGACACCGACGGGCGGCTCGTCGGCGTCCCCCACCACAAGCAGGCGTATCACGAGGAACTCGACAAGAGCGCGTGGGGACTCCACGAGGTCGCCCAACTCGCCAACTACTACGGCTCCCTCTGGGCGACGTGGGACCGCAAGGCGCCCCCGTTTGAGGACTACCTCGGCGTCTACGCCAACACCATACGCTGGGCGTTCGAGAGTTCCGCCGGAGAGGACAACGGCGTCGAACTCTTCAACCCCGCCACCAAGTGGCGCATTCCCACGAACTGGAAGTTCCCCGGCTTCTCGTTCGACGGCGACAGCGCGCACGGCGCGATGACGCACCGCTCCGTGAACGTCGCCGCCATCGGGCCGCAAGGCGAACTGCAGGGCGGAAGCCGCAGCGGCATGCGCGCCCCCTTCCCCTCCACCTCCTACGAAATGACGCTCCCCGAACTCGGGCACGGCGGCCACAACTTCCTGTACGACCTGCCCGGAACGCCGGAGTATATGGACACCTGGCAGACGGAGCCCCCGGAGGTCGACGCCTACTACCGCGCCCAGCGCGAGAAGAAGCAAGCGCGATACAAGGACGTCCATCTGCACGCCGGCAACGGCGGCACCGCGCTCGTCTGGCCGAACGTCAACATTCAGCCGCACCGCATCCTGGTATGGCACCCGCACGGCGTCGGCGTCACGGAGTCGTGGCGCCAGTATCCCGTCGACAAGAACGCGCCTCAAGCCGTGAAGGACGCCCAGCGCCGCTATATGATGCGCTACGGCGGCCCCACCGGCCTCACCGAGTCCGACGACATGGAAAACTGGAACTACGCCTTCCCCGCCAGCCTCGGAACCATCGCCCAGCGCCTCCCCTACAACTTCCAAATGGGGCTCCATCACGAGTTCGCGGACGACCGCTTCCCCGGAATGACGTTCAACTTCCGCATCGCCGAGGAGAACCAGCGCGCCCGCCTCCGCCGTTGGGTCGAGTTTATGGAGGCCGGCTCCTGGGACGACATCTACCCCGTCCACCCCCTCAAAAACGCCGACCGCTAGGCCCCGCGCCCCCCGAAAGCGCCTGCGGTCGGGAGGCGCAACGCGCCCCCATGACCGTCATTCCCCTCCTAACCGTCATTCCGGCGTAGGCCGGAATCCATTCGGCACCCCAGCACCCACATCCCCTCTCCCTACAAGGGGAGAGGACGCCGCGAACGCGGCGGGAGAGGGTACTGCGGTCGGGGCGCGCAGCGTTCCGTCATTCCTGCGTAGGCAGGAATCCATTCGGCACCCCAGCGCCCTAGACGGGGCGCAGCCCCGTCTCCCCTGATCCCCCGGGGCCGCGTCATTCCCGCGAAAGCGGGAACCTACCCCCTCGCCTCCGCGCAGCGCCCCCCTAACCGTCATTCCTCCATGACCGTCATTCCCGCGTAGGCGGGAATCTCGTCCTATTGAGGCGCGCAAGCGCCGAATTCCCCCTCTCCCTAGAAGGGGAGAGGACGCCGCGAACGCGGCGGGAGAGGGTACTGCGGACGGGGCGGCAGGCGCCCGCTCCCCTTGCCGTCATCCCGCGCCCTCTCTACCGTCATTCCCGCGCCGCTACGGGCAGTCGGGGAGGGAGGGGAGGGCGCGGACGATTTCGACGGTGCGGACGCTGACCGCCGTGACGCTCTTCACGAGGTCGAGGACATAGCGCGGGTCGCCTCGCTCCGCCGCCCAGTCGTTGGGGTCGTTGCGGATGCCGCTGTCCTTGTCCGTTTTGATCTGGTAGCGGTCGATGAGCCAGTCCAGCGCGGAGCGCGAGCCGAGCCGGTATTCGTGGGCCGATTCCGGGATGCCGGAGAGCGTGACGTCCTCGTTGTAGACGATGCGCGTCCTGTCGAGGTCGGGGCGCTTGCCGGCGTAGGCCATCTTTTGGACGCGGTAGGCGCCCGGCGCGGAGGCGTCCCACAGGATGTCGCGGGGGACTTCCTGCAGCGGGTAGGGCTCGACGCTTTCGTAGTTGACGTGCAGGTCGGCGAGTTCGCGCCCGGCGTCGGCGAACGCTTGGAAGTCGGCGAGCGACGCGGCCATCGGAACGCGGGCGGGCTCCTTGGCGAGGTCGTTGGCGTACTTCGTTCGGTAGCCCTCGTGATGGAGCGCGCCGTAGCAGTAGTGGAAGAGGTCGTCCTCTGTGACCGCGTCGCTTCCGTAGCGCTTGCGGAAGGCGGCGAGCGCGGCGGGGCTGATGTTGCTGACGCGCTCGCGCTCGCCGTTCCCCATCGGGCCGACGGCGTATGTCCAGCGCGGGAGATACCTGCTCGTCTCGCCCAACATTGACAAGTTAGGCACGATGTTTGTCGCCAAGCAAGAGAAGCGCTGATCGCTGTTCTCCGAGACCGCGAACCCGATGTTCTCCGCAGTTCGGTCGGGGTAGAAGCGGGCTATCTTGCCCGGAACGTTGACGATTCTGCTCTGGAAGTACAGGTTCTGTTTTGTGAACGGGCGGTAGATTCCGTCGACAATGGCGGATTCGTCGTAGGCGTATTTCACTCCTGCGGCCAAGTCGCGGCGGGCTTCGCGGGTCCAGTTGAACCGCGTTGCGTCGACAACGGGATTCAGCGCATCCGGCTGCTCATTGAAGAACCGTATGGCGTCCTCAATGTTGTCTTCCACCTCCAGTTTGCTGAAGTTGTAGCACCACGGGTCGCGGTTGGTCACCACTCCGAGGCTGTCAACGACGAACACGCCGCCGTCTCCGTAGAGGGGGAGAAGGGTTTGGAAGTCTTCGCTGCGCTGGTTGATCCAGTCGCCTGCGGCGTTGGGGGCGATGGCCTGCCAGGGGAGGTCGGCGAGGCGGTTGCCGGCGAGGTAGGCGAGTTTTTGCCCTTGCGTGAGGTAGTCGCCGACGTCGCGGTAGAGGAGGGCGGAGCCGTTCTCCGCGTCGGGCTTCTGGACGCAGATGAGGATGGACACCGTGGTCTTCGTTCCCATGCCGAAGACGTTGTCTTTCTCTTTGCGCCGCCGCTCGCCCGACGTCAGGGCGTTGCCGCGCAGGTTGAGGCAGTAGACCTTGTGGAACTCCTCGACGAGCGACCTCCGCAGACCCGTCGCGGCTACTCCCTCGATGAATCCGCCGTTGGTGATGAAGGCGACGACGCCTCCGCGCTCGCTTTCGGCGATGCGGTCGGACGCCCAGCGGATGGCCTGAATGTAGGTGTCGTAAAGCCCTCTCTGATTGAATGCGCCCGACCTGCTCGCGTAGGTTTCAGCGATTCGGGCGCGGAGGGCGGGATACTCGCGGTTCTTGTTCTCGTCGTTGGCGCTGCGCTGGCCGATGGACCACGGGGGATTGCCGACGATGACGCGGATGTCGGCGGCTTTCTGGCGCTCGATGCGGTCGCTGTTGCCTTTGATGAACGCGTCGGAGAGGGGCGGGCGGTCGCGGTATTCGGTGGTTTGGAAGGTGTCGGCGAGGGCGATGCCGGGGAAGGGGGCGTAATCGGGGGCGCCGGCGGCCTCGCGGTAGGCGGCTTCGATGTTGGCGGCGGCGACGTAGTAGGCGAGGAGGACGACGTCGTTGGCCCAGAGTTCGTCGGCGTACTTGCGGGTGAGGTCGTCGGGGCTTGCGAATCCGCCGGAGAGGATGCGGGCGATGAACGTTCCGGTGCCGACGAAGGGGTCGAGGATATGGACGCCTTCGCCGGCGATGGAGGCGTCGAATTCGGCGCGGAGGACGTCCTCGACGGAGCGGAGGATGAAGTCGACGGCTTCGACGGGGGTGTAGACGATGCCGAGGGACGCGGCGGCTTTGGGCATCGCGTGCTTGAAGAACTCGCCGTAGAGGTCTTTGAGGATCTGCTGCTTGGCCTCGGCGCTTTCGACTTTGCTGACGCGGCGGTGGATGCTTTCGTAGAAACGGGCGAGGCTCTTGCGCTCGTTCTCGACGGCGTGGCCGTTTTCGAGGTAGTCGGTGACGCGGTCCATCGCTTGGGCGACGGGGTTGCGGCGGGCGAACTCGCCGCCTGCGAAGAAGGCGTCGAAGACGGGCTTGGTGACGAGGTGCTGGCCGAGCATTTCGACGGCGGCTTCGCGGGTGACGTCGTCGTCGACGTCGCGGCGGAGGGACGCGAGGAAGGCGTCGAATTCGGCGCGCATTTTCCGGTCGCCGGACTCGAGGAGTGCGAGGATGCGGGTTTCGTATTCTTCGCTGATGCGCTGGACGTCTTTGGCCCACCGGCGGTAGTAGTGCTTGTCGGTGAGGGAGTCCACGATTTTGGCGTAGATGGCGGCGCGGAGTTCGTCGGAGATGGGCAGCGCGATTTGGCGGGCGATTTCGGCGCTCCCGGCCTGCGCGGCCTCGTCGGCGCCGGCGCTCGTCTTGAGGGAGTCGTCGAAGATGACGGAGACTTTGCCGTTGTCGAGGCGGAGGTCGGTCTGATTGAGGGCGTCGTAGAACGACTCGTCGTGGGCCTTGAGGGCTTGGAGCACTTGCCAGGTGGGGTTGTAATTGCTGTCGAGGATGGCCTTTCTGTAGTCGCCGTCGGGCGCGACGGCGATGGGGATGACGATGTAGCCGTACTTTTTGCCGTCGGACTTCCGCATCGCGCGCCCGACGGCCTGGACGACGTCGACGACGGAGCGGCGCGGGGAGAGGAAGAGGACGCCGTCGAGGGCGGGAACGTCGACGCCTTCGGTGAGGCATCGGGCGTTGGAGAGGATGCGGCATTCGCCTTCGGCTTCGGCGTCTCCGGCGAGCCAGCGCAACTCCTCCCCGCGCTTGATCGCGTTCATCCTGCCGTCGACGTGACGGGGGACGTAATTGAGGGCGCCGTCGGCGAGGCCCTTGCGCTCGAGGTATTCGCCCACCGCGCCGGTGAACGTCTCGGCGAAGTCTTTGGAATGCTGGATGCGGCCTGCGAAGGCGACGACGCGGCGCATTGGGTCGGGGTCGGTCGCGAAGTCTTCGTAGTCGCTCTTTTGCTTGGCGAGGGCGTTCCAACTGGCGACGATTTTGGCGCCGTCGTTGAGGTTGAGGTTGCCGGCGCCTTCGGAAAGAACGTTCTGCAGGTCGCTGGCGACGGCCTGCTCGTTGACGCCGAATATGATGACGCGGTAGTCGCAGAGGAGCCCTTTCTCGACGGCGTCGCCGAAGTTGAGGCGGTGGAACTCGGGGCCGTAGACGGCCTCGTCGTCCATCGAGGCGAGCGCGGCGTCGGCCTCCCGCGCTCTGCCCTTGCTGCGCTCGCTGTAGATGCGCGGGGTCGCGGTCATATAGAGGCGCTTCTTCGCGCGGACGTTGCGGTCGTAGTGGACTTTGGCGAATTCCGATTCGCCGGCGTCGGCGAGCGTGACGCCGGTCGTGCGGTGCGCCTCGTCGCAGATAACGAGGTCAATGTCGCCCAGCCCCAGCCGCTGCGCCGCGATGACGACGTCGAGCGACTGGTAGGTCGAGAAGATGACGGTGAGGGGCTCCGGGCCTCCGGGCGCGGGCGGGGCCGGGCGGGACAGCCCCTCCATGAGGTCCTCGGCGGACGTGGTGGGCGGAATGACCATTTCGAAGGGTTCGATTTCCGCGTCGTCCTCGTCGGCGCCGCGGCGCTCCTTCGGGGCGACGCTGGGATCGGAGCAGACGGCGAAGAAGCGCATCGGGGCGGCCTTGTCGTTGGCCCATTCGCGGAGGGATTGGGAGACGAGTTGCAGGGAGGGCGTGAGGAAGAGGAGGGTTCCGCCAGCGGGAACTTGGGCCTCGGCGATGCGGAGGGCGGCGTAGGTTTTGCCTGTGCCGCAGGCCATAATCAACTTGCCGCGGTCGTGCTCATGGAAGCCCTCGATGACGTCGTTTATGGCCTCTTGCTGGTGCTCCCGCGTTTGCTTGGGGGCTTTGCGCTCCATCGCCTCGGGCTCGTCGAGGTCGAACGCGGCCCAGTCTATGGAGGACGCCTCGAAGTCCATCGGGCCGAGGCGGGTGACGGGAATTTGCTGGCCGCCGAGCGCGTCGAGGGCGTTGCGGCTCCAGTTGGAGGTGGTGGTGACGATGATGCGCTCGACGAAGCCGGTCTTGCCGGAGGGGCTGAGGAACTTGTCGACCTCGCCTTTGTCGACGTAGGCGTCGGGCGCGTAGAACTTGCATTGGATGGCGGCGAGGCCGGCGCCGCTGGCGAGTTCGGCGACGACGTCGATGCCGGTGTCGCCGCGCCCTTCGTTGCCGGGCCACTCGCTCCACAGATAGACGTTGGAGAAGGTCTGGGCGTAGAGCGCGTCCTGCTGGAAGAAGCGTTTGACGAGGCGCTCGAAGCGGCGGCCCTTGTCGGCCTCGCTGGTCGCGCGGGCGCGGATGTCGTCGAGGACGTCGCCGAAGCCGCGGCGTCGGGTCGGGCGCGTCTCGTTATCGGGGGCGGCGGTCGTCATAGCGTCGGCATTGTACGCGATGGGCGGGGCGTGGGCGCAAGAGGGGATGTCCGGGGGATGTTGCTTTAAGCGTTGCACCATTCTGCATCATTTTGCACCATTTACTCCTAGCACCGGGTTCGCTTTAGCGCAGCGTTGGGGCTGTTTTGGGGCGGGAATGGGGCTGTTTGGGGCGGAAATGGGGCTAAATGGAGCGCCCCCCTCTCGCCTGCATCATCCGCGTCCGCCTGCGTCGCCTGCGCGCGACGGGTCCATCGTAAGGGGTAAGGGGGGCATTGGCGCAAGGGGCGTTTGTCGCAGGGGGATGGGGCTAGATTCCTGCCTACGCGGGAATGACGTCCTCCAGTAGGTTCCCGCTTTCGCGGGAATGACGTGGCGCCCGGGGGATTGAGGAGACGGGGCGCAACGCGCCCCGTCTGTGGCGCTTGCGCGCCGAATGGATTCCCGCCTGCGCGGGAATGACGGAACGCTGCGCGCCCCGTCCGCAGTACCCTCTCCCGCCGCATTCGCGGCGTCCTCTCCCCTTATAGGGAGAGGGGGATCCGGGCGCTGGCGCGCCTCGAATGGGGCGTCATTCCCGCCTACGTGGGAATGACGGTTATGGGGGGAATGCCGGCGCAGGGACGAGGCGCATTGGGGTTAGTAGACGTCTCCGTTGCCCCTGCCTGCGCGGAGGGATTAGACTCGCGGGGAACACGGCGCGGCGCCGCATAAGGAGAGGCCAATGAACGTAAGACTGCCCTTCCGCCGCAAGAGCGTCGCAGAGCGCGGGAGAGCGATTTACCGCGAGAAGGTGCGTCCGCTCGTCTATCCCCAAGAGACGGGCAAGATCCTGGTGATAGACGTCCGCACCGGCGACTACGAGATGGTGGCGAATCCGCGAGACGAAGTCTCTGCGGAGATGCGCCTTCTCGCCCGCCGCCCGGACGCCGAGACCTGGTTCAAGCGCGTCGGCTTCCAAACCGTCCATGCCTTCGGAGGACTGCGGGTGGACAAGGATGGCTAGCGGCGTAGTCAGGGGCCTCGTTCCCATCGTAACCGTGTCCGTTATGGGGAAAGACGGCGCTCTGCGGCGGTTCCAAGCGGTCATGGACACCGGCTTCACCGGGACGGTTGCGCTGCCTGTCGCCGACGTTCAACGGCTAGGGTTGTCCAACCCGAGGCGGCAACAGGTCGCGTTCGCAAACGGGGAGACTGGGAATTGCGACGTCTACCTGGCGGACGTGATCTGGGAGGGAGAACAGCAAACCGAGCGGCTCGACGCCCTCGGCGTCGAGCCGCTCGTGGGCATGGCCTTGCTCGACGGCAGCCGCGTGACGATGGACGTCGCCGAGGGCGGGCCGATCGTGATCGAGCCGCTCTAGGGATCCGGGCTTGCGCGCCGCGCGGGAACCTACCCCCGCCCCGTCCCGCAGTACCCTCTCCTGCCGCGTTCGCGGCGTCCTCTCCCCTTCTAGGAGACCTTTGCATAACTCAGTTTCAGCCCGCAATTCCTCTTGAGGTTAGGAGTGAATTGAGGCGCCCCGGCTCTGTGACGAGGGGTTATGCAAAGGTCTCTCTAGGGAGAGGCGATTCGCCGCTTGCGTCACTGGATTCCCGCCTACGGGGTCGGGGCGATAGGCATGCGATATCTCCCGGGGCCCTGCGGTCAGCCGGCGCCGCCTTCCTGCCGCGCCTCGACGCCCGCGAGCGCCTCGACCGCCTTGACGACAGCCTGCGTTCCCTCGTCGCCGAGCCCCATCGCCTCGACCGCGGTCAGATACTGGCGGGCGAGGGCGGCGACGGCGAGCGGGACATGGCGCTCCTGCGCGGCCTCCATAATGAGGCGCAGGTCTTTCTGCTGCAGTTTCACCATAAAGCCGGGCGCGAAGTCGCGCCGCGCCATTCGCGGGCCGAGGTTGGCCAGTTGCCAGGAGCCCGCCGCGCCGCCGGAGACGGCCTCGATCGTCTTGAGCAGGTCGGCGCCCTGCGCCGCCGCGAACACGAGCGCCTCGGCCACCGCCGCGCACGTTCCCGCGACGAGGATCTGATTGACGAGTTTCGTCGTCTGCCCCATGCCCGACGGGCCCATCAGCGTGACCGTCTTGCCCATGGCCTCGAGCGCGGGCAGGCAGCGCTCGAACGTCTCGCGCTCGCCGCCGGCCATAATCGTCAGCGTTCCCTGCTCCGCGCCCCAAGAGCCGCCGCTGACCGGCGCGTCCAGCATCGCAATCCCGCGCATGGCGAGGCGCTCCGCCAGCGCGCGCGTTTCGCCCGGCGAGACGGTGCTCATATCCACGAGGACGCTCCCTGAGCCATCGCCTCCGCGAGGCCGCCCTCGCCCTCGACGACCGCGAGCACGTCGGGCGTGTCCGGAACCATCGTAATCACGACGGACGCGGCGCGCGCGACCTCCGCGAGCGACCCGGCGACGGCGGCGCCGTGCTCGCGCAGCGCCTCCGCTTTGGACGCCGTCCGGTTGTAGACGGTCACGGAGAAGCCGGCCTGCGCGAGGTTCCGCGCCATCGGCGCGCCCATAATCCCCGTTCCGACGAAGCCGATGGATTCGCGTTCGGCCATCATCGCCCCTCCTCGGCGGCGCGGGCGCCGTCCACGTAGGCTTTGGCCGCGCCGAGCAACAGCGCGTTCGCCCCCGTCAGGAATAGTTGGACGCCCCTGTCGCGCCAGTAGGCGTAGTCCTCCGGGGCGCGGGCGATGGTGCCCGCTGTCTTGCCCGCCGACGCGACCTTGTCCGCGAGCCGCTCTATCGCCTCCAGCACGCTCGGATGCTTCGCCTCGCCCGGGACGCCCAGCGCGACGGAGAGGTCGGACGGCCCGAGGAACACGGCGTCCACGCCTTCGGTTGCGATGATGGCGTCGGCGTTGTCAATGCCGTCGCGCGTCTCGATCTGCACTATGACGACGGTGGCCTCGTTGGCGGCGGCGGTGCAGCCGGGGCTGGTCGCGTAGTCGTTGGCGCGGACGCCGGCGAGCCCGCGCTTGCCCTCGGGCGGGTATTTGACGGAGTCGACGACGGAGCGGGCGTCCGCCGCCGAGTTCACCATCGGGATCATCACGCCGAGCGCGCCCGCGTCGAGATATTTCGCCATCACCTGCTGCGCGTTCTCGCCGACGCGGGCCATCGCGGGGACGCCCATCGCGTCGGCGGCGCGGATCATCGCCGCGGCGTCGGCGGGGCCGATGGGGTTGTGCTCGCCGTCAATCATCACGTAGTCCACGCCCGCGACCGCGAGCAGTTCCACTGTGGTCGGCGACTCGATGCTGACGAACGCCCCGACGAGGGGGTCGCCCGCCTTGAGCCGCGCCCTAAACGCTCCGCTGATCATTCGCTCCTCCTGATGGTTGGGGGTTTGCCCGCCCGATTATGCGGCCAACCGCCGTCAAGTTTAGCGCGTCGGCTCCATCGCCTAGCGTGCCCCATACTCTTCGCGTGTGAAGTTCGGGGGCGGTAGGCTTAGGCGCTGAACGAGCGCAGGCGCTTGACAAGGCGCGGCGCGGCGTGGTAGGGTAGCGGGACGGCCATGCAGATGCTGTTAAACGCCCGCAAGCAGCAGAGCCCCCGAACTCCGTAACCCCACGCTCCAGCGAGGTCTGGCGCCGCCGCGCGCCGGGCCTCTTTCCGCGTCTCCGAATTTGCGGCGTCCGCTAAGAGGAGGATCGAAGCAGTATGACGACGCTTACGCCCCGAGCCCCGGCGCCTCCCGTGCAGTCCTACGCCCGAACGCGCCAGGTGATGGAGCCCTCCAGCCTCGTGCGCGTGCAGACGCAATCGTTCGAGACGTTCAAGACGGACGGGATCAGAGAGGCGCTGGAGGAGATCAGCCCCCTCCAGGACGCCCTGCGGAACCGGTTCGACCTGCGCTTCGGGGAGCATCACATCTGCCCGACGGGGCTGTCGGAGCCGGCCTGCTCTTGGATGGCGTACCCGCGGCACGTCTGCGACCCCCTGCCGTCCGAGGATGAGTGCCGGGCGAAAGAGACCTCCTTCGAGGCGCCCTTGCATGTCGCGGTGGAGTTGGAGGTGAAAGAGACGGGAGAGGTGAAGGAGCAGCCGCTGTTCCTTTGCAACATCCCGATGATGACGCCTTCGGGGACGTTCGTGATCAACGGCGCGGAGCGCGTGGTGGTGAGCCAGTTGGTGCGCTCGCCGGGCGCGTACTTCACGCGGGTGCAAGACCCGGCGACGGGGCGGAACGTGTCGCTGGCCAAGTTGATTCCCTACCGCGGTGCGTGGCTGGAGTTCGAGACGAGCCCCCGCGACATCGTGTCCGTGAAGATCGACCGCAAGCGCAAGTTGCCGATCACGACGTTCCTGCGCGCGCTCGGCGTCCCCGGCGACAAGGAAATCTTGGAGTTGTTCGCGGAGGCGGACGACGACCCCGACCACCGGTACATCGAGACGACGCTGCAGCGGAGCGGGCCCGAGTCGGCGGAGCGGGCGCTCAGGGAGGTGTACGGTCGGCTGCGTCCGGGCGAGCCCGCCAACCCCGACAACGCGCGCGCGCTGCTCGAGAGCCTCTTCTACGACTCGCGCCGCTACGACCTGGGCAAGGTGGGGCGCTACACGATGAGCCGCCGGCTGAATCTGCCGAACGACGGGCCCAGGACGCTCACGCTCGAGCACATCGTGGCGATGATCAGGGAAATGCTGCGGGTCAACAACGGCGCGTCCACTCCCGACGAGATCGACCACTTGGGAAACCGGCGCGTCCGCACCGTGGACGAGTTGATCATCAACCAGTTGCGGATCGGCCTGCTGCGTATGGAGCGCCTCGTCAAGGACCGGATGAGCATCCTCGATCAGGGGGAGGCGACGCCGAGCGCGCTCGTCAACAGCCGGCCGGTGCAAGCGGCGGTGCGCGAGTTCTTCGGGGGCTCGCAGTTGTCGCAGTTTATGGACCAGACGAACCCGCTGGCGGAGTTGACGCACAAGCGGCGCCTCTCGGCGCTCGGCCCCGGCGGGCTCTCGCGGGAGCGCGCGGGGTTCGACGTGCGGGACGTGCACCACTCGCACTACGGACGGATCTGCCCCATCGAGACGCCTGAGGGGCCGAACATCGGGCTCCTCGGCTCGCTCGCCACCTACGGGCAAATCAACGACTACGGGTTTATCGAGACGCCGTACCGCAAGGTCCGCAACGAGATCTCCGGCCGCGACCCGGACATCGTCGGGCGGACGGTTACGGAGAATGTCCCGGGGCCGGACGGGAAGAACATCGTCCGCGCCGGCAGCGTCGTGAGCGCGAGCGCGGCGAAGAGGATCGCCGCGTTGGACGAGCGCGCGGTCGCCGTCCGCCCCTACGCCTCCTCCAACCCGGAGGACGTCGTCTACCTGCCCGCCGACGAAGAGGACAAGTACGTCGTCGCGCAGGCGAACTCGCGGATGGACGAGAAGTCGCAACTGACCGAAGAGCGGGTGTGGTGCCGCGTTTCGGAGGACTACAAGATGGAGCCGCCGGAGCGCGTGGACTATATGGACATCGCGCCGACGCAGATCGTGAGCGTCTCCGCCGCGCTCATTCCGTTCTTGGAGCACGACGACGCCAACCGCGCGCTGATGGGCTCCAATATGCAGCGGCAGGCGGTTCCGCTCGTGAAGCCGGACGCGCCGCTCGTCTGCACGGGAATGGAGCGGCGCGTCGCGCGCGACTCCGGGCAGATGGCCCTGGCGCAAGCGGCCGGCGTCGTGACGTCGGTCACCGGCGAGGTGGTCGTCGTCACGGACGAGAGCGGCGAGGAGCATCCGCATCCGCTGCGGAAGTTCGCGCGCTCCAACCAGGGCACCTGCATGACGCAGCGCGCCGTCGTCTCCGTAGGGCAGACCGTGCGGGAGGGCGACCCGCTGGCGGACAGTTCGTCCACGCAGGAGGGCGACCTCGCGCTGGGGCAGAACGTGCTCTGCGCCTTTATGGCGATGGAGGGCTACAACTTCGAGGACGCGATCATCGTTTCGGAGAACGTCAGGCGCGACTCCAAGTTCACGTCGATTCACATCGAGCGGTACGAGACGGAGTCGCGCAACACCAAACTCGGCCCGGGCGAGGTCACGCGCGACATCCCCAACGTCGGCGAGGACGCGCTCCGCGACTTGGACGAGGACGGGATCATCCGCGTCGGCGCCGAGGTCGCGCCCGGCGACATCCTCGTCGGCAAGGTGACGCCGAAGGGCGAGACGGAACTGACGGCGGAGGAGAAGTTGCTGCGCGCGATCTTCGGGGAGAAGGCGCGGGACGTTCGCGACACGTCGCTGCGCGTTCCCCACGGCGAGCGCGGCAAGGTCGTTGAGGTGAAGGTCGCCAGCCCGGAGAACGGCGACGAACTGCCGTCGGACGTCAACAAGCGCGTGCGGGTGTGGGTCGCTCAGACGCGCAACCTGTCCGAGGGCGACAAGATGGCGGGGCGGCACGGCAACAAGGGCGTCGTTTCGCGCATTATGCCCGTCGAGGATATGCCGTATCTGCCGGACGGAACGCCGGTGGACGTCATCCTCAACCCCATCGGCGTGCCGTCGCGGATGAACCTGGGGCAGGTGCTCGAAACGCACTTGGGGCTCGCCGCGCACAAACTGGGCTTCCGCGCCGCGACGCCGGTGTTCGACGGCGCGACGGACGCGGACATCCGCGACGCGCTCGCGCGGGCGTGGCTGCTGGAGCGCGCGGGCGCCGCCGCCGGCGGCGCCAACGGCTCGGCGGGCGAGCCCGACTGGGAGCGCGCCCGCGCTTGGACGGCGGAGCGCGGCTACGACCCCCGCCGCGTGTTCGACGAGCGCCAGCCCGACTACGCCTCGGAGGTCTGCCTCCGCCTGTGGCTCTCCGACCTCGCCGAGGTCTACGAGCAGGCCGCCGGCGAGCGCGTCGCGCTGGGCGAGAGGACGTTCGACGAAATCTACGAGACGGCGCTCCGCGTGGGCCGCGCGCTCAACGCCGCCGCGCCCGTGCTCGGCAAGTCCGTCCTCTACGACGGGCGCACCGGCGAGCGGTTCGACAACCCCGTCACCGTGGGCTACATCTATATGCTCAAACTCATCCACCTGGTGGAGGACAAGATCCACGCGCGCTCCACCGGGCCGTACTCGCTCATCACGCAGCAGCCGCTGGGCGGAAAGGCGCAGTTCGGCGGGCAGCGGTTCGGCGAAATGGAGGTGTGGGCGCTGGAGGCCTACAGCGCCGCCTACAACCTCCAGGAGATGCTGACGGTCAAGTCGGACGACGTGAACGGCCGCCTGAAGACCTACGAGGCGATCCTCAAGGGCGACGAGCCGGTCAAGCCGGACGTGCCGGAGTCGTTCAATGTGCTCGTCAAGGAGTTGCAGAGCCTGGGCTTGGCGATCGAGTTGCGCCACGAGGCGGACCAGGGCCTGCCCGCCGCCCGATTCACGTTCGCAACCGAAGAGGACTACGAGGACGACCTGGAGCCCCTCGCGCTGACCGAGGAGGAGGTCGTCCCGCCGTCGTGGGAAGCCGACTTCGTCCCCCTCGAGGAGCAGGACAACGACGCCCAAGCCAACGTCCAAAACGCCTTGGGCGCCTACACGCTGAAAGCCTCGGAAGAGGCGAGCGAGCGCGTCGACTAGCAGCATCCCCCTCTCCCTACAAGGGGAGAGGACGCCGCGAAAGCGGCGGGAGAGGGTACTGGGGTCGGCGCGAGGCGCTGGATCCCCCTCTCCCTACAAGGGGAGAGGACGCCGCGAACGCGGTGGGAGAGGGCGCTGCGGTCGGCGCGAGGCGCCGGATCCCCCTCTCCCTACAAGGGGAGAGGACGCCGCGAACGCGGCGGGAGAGGGTACTGGGGTCGGCGCGAGGCGCCGGATCCCCCTCTCCCTACAAGGGGAGAGGACGCCGCGAAAGCGGCGGGAGAGGGCGCTGCGGACGGCGCGGAAGCGCCGGATCCCCCTCTCCCTACAAGGGGAGAGGACGCCGCGAAAGCGGCGGGAGAGGGTACTGCGGACAGGAGAGCGGGCGCCCGCGCCCGCCGGGAGAACAAGGTAACGAAATGCCGAACGCAACGGACTTCAACGCCATCAGCATCGCGCTCGCCTCGTCGGAGCACGTCAAGCAGTGGTCGCACGGAGAGGTCACCAAGCCGGAGACGATCAACTACCGGACGCTCCGGCCCGAGAAGGACGGACTCTTCTGCGAGCGCATCTTCGGGCCGACGAAGGACTGGGAGTGCCACTGCGGGAAGTACAAGAAGCAGCGCTTCCGCGGCGTGATCTGCGACCGCTGCGGCGTGGAGGTCACCCGCGCCAACGTCCGCCGCCAGCGCATGGGGCACGTCACGCTCGCCGCCCCCGTCGCGCACATCTGGTTCGCCAAGGGCATCCCCAGCAGGCTGGGGCTGATGCTGGACATGTCCCCCCGCAACCTGGAGCGCGTGCTCTACTTCGCGCAGTACGTCGTCACGAAGGTCGACCCGCTGCTGCGGAAGCGCAAGATCGAGGAACTGGAAAACGACCACGTGGAGCGGGCCTTGAGCCTCGAGGAGCAGTTGGGCGAGCGCGTCGCCGCCCTCGAGTCCGACTTGGCGCGCGTCCCCGAAGACGACGCCGCGAAGCGCGACGAACTCCAGGCGCAGGCGCAGGCGATCAAGGGCGCCCTCGTCGAGCAGCGCGCGGCGCTGCAGGAGGCGCTCGACAAGGAGAAGGGCGAAGTCGAGAGCCTCAAGCCGCTTATGCTGATGACGGAGAGCCGCCACCGCGAACTGTCGGACAAGTACGGCGACGTGTTCCAAGCGGGGATAGGCGCGGAAGCCATTATGGAGTTGCTGCGCTCCATAGACATAGACGAGGAGATCGTCCGGCTCAAGGGGGAAGTGCGCTCGACCTCCGGCCAGAAGCGCAAGAAGGCCGGCAAGCGCATGGAGGCCCTGGAGGCCTTCCAGCGGAGCGGCAACAAGCCGGAGTGGATGGTGATGACCGCGCTTCCGGTGCTCCCGCCCGACCTGCGCCCGATGGTGCAGTTGGACGGCGGGCGATTCGCCACGAGCGACCTCAACGACCTCTACCGCCGCGTCATCAACCGCAACAACCGGCTCAAGCGCCTCCTGGAGTTGGGCGCGCCCGAGATCATCATCCGCAACGAGAAGCGCATGCTGCAGGAGGCCGTTGACGACCTCATTGACAACGGGCGCCGCGGCCGCCCCATCGTCGGCAGCCACAACCACCAACTCAAGAGCCTCTCCGACCTGCTGCGCGGCAAGCAGGGGCGCTTCCGCCAGAACCTGCTGGGCAAGCGCGTGGACTACGGCGGGCGCTCCGTCATCGTCGTCGGCCCCGACCTCAAACTGCACGAGTGCGGCCTCCCGAAGAAGATGGCCTTGGAGTTGTTCAAGCCGTTCGTTATGCACCGGATCTGGGCGCAGGGCATGGCCAACAACGCCAAAAGCGCCAAGCGCATGGTGGAGCGCGCCGGCCCGGAGGTCTGGGACATCCTCGAGGAGGTCATTCAGGACAGGCCCGTCCTGCTGAACCGCGCCCCGACGCTCCACCGCTTGGGCATTCAGGCGTTCATTCCCCGCCTCATCGAGGGCAGCGCCATCCAGTTGCACCCCCTCGTCTGCGCCGCGTTCAACGCCGACTTCGACGGCGACCAAATGGCCGTGCACGTGCCGCTTTCGCAAGAGGCCGTCAACGAGGCGCGCAACGTGATGCTGAGCAAGTACAACATGCTCTCCCCCAGTTCCGGCGAGCCGCTCGTCGCCCCCACCTACGAGATCGTCCTCGGCTGCTACTACCTCACGCAGACGCGCCCCGGCGCGAAAGGCGAAGGGCGGCGCTACCGCGACTTCGACGACGTGATGGTCGCCTTCGACGCGGGCGCCCTGGACCTGCACGCGCGGGTCGCCGTCCGCGACGCCGCGAGCGGCGATTGGATCGAGACGACGCCCGGACGCATCGTCTTCAACAGCGTCCTGCCGGAGGAGACGCGCAAATACGACCAGGTGATGGACAAGAAGGCGCTCCGCAACCTCGTGGTCGAAATCCACCGCCTCGTCGGAAACGACGCGACGGCGGACGCGCTGGACAACCTCAAGGCGCTCGGATTCGAGTACGCCACGCGCTCCGGCATCACCATCGGCATCACCGACATCAAAGTGCCGCCGGAGAAGGCCGGCATCATCGCCGAGGCGGAGGAGATCGTCAGGAGCCTCGAATCCGACTACGAAATGGGGCTGCTCTCCGAGCAGGAGCGCCACGCCCGCATCATCGGGGCGTGGCAAGACGCCAACGGCAAAATGGACAAGGCCGTTCAGGAGCGGCTGAGCGAGTTCGGCGGCATCTACGATATGGCCCACTCCGGCGCCCGAGGCAACGAGGCGCAGATCAAGCAAATGGCCGCCTGGCGCGGACTGATGAGCAAGCCCGGCAAGTCCGGCAGCGACGTCATCGAGCAGCCCGTCAAGTCCAGTTTCCGCGAGGGGCTGAGCGTGCTGGAGTACTTCATCTCCACGCACGGCGCACGCAAAGGGCTCACGGACACCGCGCTCCGCACCGCGGACTCCGGCTACCTCACCCGCCGCCTCATCGACGTCGCGCAGGAGGCCATCATCACCGCAGAGGACTGCGGGACGGAGCGCGGCGTGACGATCTACGCGAACGCCTCGCCCGACGAAGACGTGATGATCGCGCGGCTCGTGGAGCGCGTCGCCGGCCGCGTCGCCGCCGCCCCGGTCGCCGACCCCTCCACCGGCGAGGTTCTCGTCGACGCGGGCGCGATGATCGAAAAGGCGGACGCCCAGCGCATTCAGGACGCCGGCGTCGAAGAGGTCTACGTCCGCAGCCCGCTGACCTGCGACGCGGCGCACGGCGTCTGCAAGCAGTGCTACGGATGGAGCCCAGCGACGGGCCAACTCGCCAGGGTCGGCGACGCGGTGGGCATCATCGCCGCGCAGTCCATCGGCGAGCCCGGCACCCAGTTGACGATGCGGACATTCCATATGGGCGGCATCGCCGGGCTGGACATCACCACCGGCCTCCCCCGCGTCGAAGAGATCTTCGAAGCGCGCGTCCCGAAGGGCAAAGCCCGCGTCGCGGAGATCGACGGCGACGTCCTCGTCTTCGAGAACGGCCAACTCGTCGGCGAGTACGAGGCGCCGCCCGACGCGCCGCAGATAACCGCGCCTCCCGTGTCGTTCGCGCCGGTCGCGCGCGTCGTCAACCGCATCCCCTTCACCGACTCCTACGAAATCGGCGACGGCCTCAAACTCGCGGTCAAAGACGGCCAGGCGATCAAGGCCGGGCAGCCCGTCGCGGAGCCCGCTCCGAAGCCGAAGCGCAGCAGGGCGAAAAAGGCGGAAGAGCCCGCCGAAAGCGAATCCGCCGTTCCCGCCGCGCAAACCGAGGCGCCGACGGCGATCCTCGCCCGCGTCTCCGGCGCCGTTCGCGTCGCGGACGGACGGGTCGAAATCGACGCCTACGATACGGAGTTGCGCGACCACCAGGTGGACGCCACCGCCCAGCGGCTCGTCCGCACCGGCGACAAGGTCGAGGCCGGTCAGCGGCTCACCGGCGGCGTGAAAGACCCGCACGACGTCCTCCGCATCCTGGGAACCGAGCCCACGCTGCGCTACTTCACCGAGCAAGTGCAGACCGTCTACCGCAACCAGGGCGTGGACATCAACGACAAGCACATCGAGACCATCGTCGGCCGGATGCTGCGCTGGGTCAAAGTCGAAACGATTGGCGACACGGAGTTCCTGCCCAACCAGACCGTGGACAGGAACACCTTCCAGAGCGTGAACGAGCGCGTGATGGCGGAGGGCGGCGAGCCCGCGACCGGCAAGCCGGACATTCGCGGCGTGACCCGCGCCTCCCTCAACACCGAGAGTTTCCTCGCCAAAGCCTCGTTCCAAGAGACCGCCCGCGTGCTCACCGAAGCCGCGATGTCCGGCGACGTCGACCACCTCCGCGGCCTCAAGGAGAACGTCATCATCGGCAGGCTCATCCCCGCCAGGCTCGACCTGACGGAGGAGGGGCGCAACTTGCTCGGCATCACGGACAAGATCGCGTCTCGCGCCTCGCTCGACGACTTCGACGCGCTGATGGGCCTGATGTCCAACGAGCCCGGCTCGCCGTTCGACGATGACGACGACGACGATGACTTCCTCGCCCCGCGCCGCCTTCCGAGCACCATCGACTTCTCCCTCGACGATGACGACGACGATGACGACCTCATCCTGGACGACGAAGAGGACGACGACCCGCTCGGCGAGCCGGAGGACTCCGTCGGCGAGGAGACCGCCTCCTCGGAGTCCGACGACGAAGAGGAAGAGGAAAGCGAGGACGCCTCCGCGGAGCCCGACCCCGACGACCTCGATCCGTTCGAGGACTCGATGGCCGTCGCCCCCGACGCCGAAGAAGAGGAGTAGCGCTCTATGACCGTCATTCCCGCGTAGGCGGGAATGACGCGTCGGCGAATCTGTCCCGCCTGGCGATGCCGTAGAATGCGGCGTCGTCCGTCCAAACGAAACCCCGCGCCCGCCCCGCTTGACCGGCGCGGGCGCGGGCGCTACCTTACGGGGCACGGATAATGCGGAACGCGAGGAGACGCCGCTATGCTCACCGTCAAAGCGAACCAGGAACTCACGCAGGTCGGCCCCGGGACGCCGATGGGCGAACTGATGCGCCGCTACTGGCATCCCATAGCCGCCGCCGCCGAACTCGACGACCGCCCAACCAAACCCGTCCGGCTCCTCGGCGAAGACCTCGTCCTCTACAAGGACAAGTCGGGCACGCTCGGCCTCATTGAGCGCTTCTGTCCGCACCGGCGCGTCGACCTCTCCTACGGCATCCCCGAGGAGCGCGGCCTGCGCTGTATGTACCACGGCTGGATGATGGACGAGACGGGCCAGTGCATCGAGCAGCCGTTCGAGGAGACGGTTCACCCCGACGGACGTTTCAAGGAGAAGGTGAAAGTCGCGGGCTACCCCGTGCAGACAGCGGGCGGCCTCGTGTTCGCGTACCTCGGCCCGCAGCCCGCGCCGTACCTCCCGCTGTGGGAGCCGCTGGTTTGGGAAAACGCCGTGCGCGACGTCGCCATCGCGCCGCTTCCCTGCAACTGGCTGCAGTGCCAGGAGAACTCGCTCGACCCGGTGCACGTCGAGTGGGCGCACTCCTATTGGGGGCAGTACGTCCAGCAAGGCCCCGGCTTCAAGGGCGCGCTGCTCGACCTCCCGACGCACGAGAAGATCGGGTTCGACATCTTCGAGAACGGCGTCGTCAAGCGGCGCGTGTTCAAGGGCTACACGGAGGAGGACGACGACTGGAGGCACGGGCACCCCGTGTTCGTCCCGAACATCCTCCTCGTGGGGTCGGAGGTCTCCGTCACGATGCAGTTCCGCGTGCCGGTGGACGACGAGAACACACTGCACGTGTCGCTCTACACGTGGCGCGGCGCGCCCGGCCAGCCCGTCCCCAAGCAAGAGTCCGTCCCCTACCGCGAGGTGCCCCTCATCGACGAGAACGGACGCTGGATCGTGGACGTCGTGTTCAATCAGGACTACACGATGTGGGTCACGCAGGGGCCGATCGCCAAGCGCAACTTGGAGCACCTCGGCGAGTCCGACCGCGGCATCATCCTCTACCGCAAACTGCTGCGCGAGCAGATGGCCGTCGTCGCGGACGGCGGCGACCCGATGAACGTGTTCCGAGCGCCTCCGCCGGAGGGCGGCATCGTCGCGCCGCTGGAGCGCGTCAAGTTCGGCATGAAGCGCGCCAAGAAGTACATCCCGGGCGAGGCCGGCTACTCGCGCGACGGCGAACTGATCAACCGCGTCCTGCAGACGTGGGACGACCTCCCCGACAAAGCGCCCGCCGAGTCCGAGGACGAAATCGTCGCCCGCGTCTCCGGCGAGGGGGCGGTCGTCGGCATCAAGGACAACTGGCCGCTGTAGGGGGGTGGGGTGATACAATGAAGGGAACGCGGGGCTGCCCGGATTCGACGGCTCGCAAGCGAGGGGAATGAGCGCCATGGCTGGGTCAGATAGCATTGCCTTAGTGACGGAGTTGGACGCCATGGTGGCGTCATTCACGGAGGCCCACCCCGACTTCGTCGCTGAACTGGAGGTTCTGGGCATCGCCGTTGAGGACTACCAGCGGATGCTCGCCGAAAATCAGCCTGTGGTCATAACCTCCAGCAGCACCTCCTCGTAAGTCATGACTTGGGACGGAGTGCGCTATGAGATATTGGAGGCGAGCCAGGAGAACGCACCTGCGTTTGACTCCGTGAGGCGGTCCAAGATTGCCGCGGCGGAGGCGGTCAGCGGAATTCCGCTCATCATCTACGCGACGGACTTCACCGACGAGAGCAGGGCGTCGCAATACGGCTCGGGGCTGCTCATTGAACTCGAGGACAAGACCGGGTTCCTGCAGGCTATGTCCGACCTGCCGGCTAATGGGCCGCTCGATGTCCTGCTGCACAGCCCCGGCGGGTCGCCGTCGGCGACGGAATCCATCGTTCGGTTGCTTCGCTCACGCTTCACCCCCATACGCTTCATCGTTCCGCACACCGCGAAAAGCGCCGCGACTATGCTGGCGCTGTCAGGGAACGAGATACTCTTGGGCGAAGCCGCTGAACTGGGCCCCATAGACCCGCAGTTCGGAAGCATACCTGCCGGAGCCGCCATAGACCAGTTCAACCGCATTCACTCGGACGTGACCGCGAACCCGGACAGAATGAGAGGCTGGCTGCCCATACTCCAGCAGTACGGCCCATCCTTCTTGCAGCAATGCTGGAATGCGGTTGAACTTTCGGAGAATCTTGCGACTGCGTGGCTCCAAGACTACATGTTCGCAGGCGAACCCGAATCCCGAGAACGCGCCGAACGGGTCGCTACATATCTCGCTAACCACAATAACTTTATGACGCATTCGCGTCCAGTGTGGATGGAGCAACTGCTTGCCGTCGAGCCTACGCTCAAGATCAAGAGCCTCAGGCAGATAGATCCTCAATTCGAGTCCGCAATTATGGATGTTTACTGGGCGATCAACATTACTTTCCAGAGTACGCTTGCGTTCAAATTGATCGAGCATCAGGCGGAAAGCGCCTACATACGGCTCATGCAGCCCCCCACGCTGCCTGCCATTCCCATTCCTGTTCCAGTCTCTCCCCCAAGCCAGCCGGCTCCGCCCAACCGCGCAGAGCGACGTCGGCAACAGAGGAACCGTCGGTAGACCCCCCATATGATCTATGGAGAGCCAGCCCAACGCCGCCAACTCGCGCGCTCGCGCCTCCCAGTCTCAATATCAGTGCATCCTCTATGGCGTAGCAAGCCGTCCGCCGCTCCCGCTGCCCAATGGGCCCCGCCGCTCTCACTGGAGCGTCGCTGAAGGCCGGCGATGAGCGGCGGCGCAGGCGGCGGGGGACGGCGTCTGTTGCGATTTCGTTACGAACGCTCCGCGCAAGGACGCCCCCCCTTGCCCTCGCGCCCGCAAAGGCGTAACCTATGCTCCGATGAAACCGCGCTTCCTCGCAACGCTCGCCGCGCTCGTCTTTGGAGCCGCGCTTTCAGCCGCCTGCGGCGCGGACGGCGCGGCTCAGCCGTCGCCGACCGCCTCCGCGCCGACTCCGACGGAAGCGTCGCGGGCGGCGGCCCCAACTCCAACGACGAAAGGAGCGCCGATGCCGCAGCAGTACGACGCGCCTCCGCCCCTGACGATAGACCCGGCCAAGCACTACACGGCGACGTTCAAGACGGACAAGGGGGACATCGTCGTCTCGCTGTTCGCGGACAAGGCGCCGAACACGGTCAACAACTTCGTGTTCCTCGCCCGCGAGGGTTTCTATGACGGCACGACCTTCCACCGCGTCATTCCAGGCTTTATGGCGCAGGGCGGCGACCCCACCGGCACGGGCAGGGGCGGCCCCGGCTACCGCTTCGCCGACGAGTTCGCGCCCGGCCTCAAGCACGACAAGCCCGGGATCCTCTCGATGGCCAACGCCGGGCCGAACACCAACGGCAGCCAGTTCTTCCTGACGTTCGTCCCCACGCCGCACTTGGACGGCAGGCACGCCGTGTTCGGCGAGGTGACGGCGGGGATGGACGTTCTGCTGAGCGTCAGCCCGCGCGACCCGCAGTCGGCGTCCGCGCCGGGGGACGCGATCCGGACGATAAGCATCGCGGAGGAGTAGTAACATTCCGCCGCCGCGCCAAGCCGCAAGAGACGGCATGGCGGCGGAACGCAGCGAGAAGAAGAAGCGCAAGGAGGAAAGAGAGAGTTATGATTCGCGCCGAATACATTTGGGTGGACGGCTCCGAGCCGACCGCGAAACTGCGCTCGAAGACGAGGATCGTCGAGAGCGCGAAACTCGAGGACCTGCCGATCTGGGGATTCGACGGCTCGTCCACGAACCAGGCGCCCGGCGACCAGTCCGACTGCGTGCTGCGGCCCGTGTTCGTTTGCCCCGACCCCACCCGGGACGAGGACGACGTGCTGGTGATGTGCGAGGTGCTGCTCGCCGATATGACCTCGCACCCGAGCAACACGCGCGCCGCCTGCCAAGTGGCCGCCGAGAAGTACGCCGGCCTCGAGTTCCTCTTCGGGATCGAGCAGGAGTACACCTTCTTCAGGGGCTTCCGTCCGCTCGGCTTCCCCGCCGAGGGCTACGCCGCCCCGCAAGGCGGCTATTACTGCGGCGTGGGCGCCGACGAGGTCTTCGGCCGCCCCGTCGTCGAAGACCACCTCGACGCCTGCCTCGAGGCCGGCCTCTGCATCTCCGGCATCAACGCCGAGGTGATGCCCGGCCAGTGGGAGTTCCAGGTGGGGCCGCTCCCCGCGCTGGAGGTCTCCGACCAGTTGTGGGTCGCCCGATGGCTGCTCTACCGCATCGGCGAGGACCACAAGGACGAAAACGGCGTCGGCATCAGCGCGACGCTGTACCCGAAGCCGGCGCGGGGCGACTGGAACGGCGCGGGCGCGCACACCAACTTCTCCACGAACGCGATGCGCTCCTCCTACCAGCCAAACATCGACGCGGCGGAGTCGCTCGGCAAGCGCCACGACCTCCACATCGCCAACTACGGCCACGCCATCGAGGAGCGCCTCACCGGACGCCACGAGACCGCCTCCTACAGGACGTTCAAGTACGGCGTCTCCGACCGGGGCGCGTCCATCCGCATCCCCTGGCAGGTCGAAAGGGACGGCAAGGGCTACATCGAGGACCGGCGCCCGAACGCCAACATGGAGCCGTACACCGTCACCCGCCTCATCATGGAGACGGTCGGCGAGGACGCGATGGGCAAGTAGCGTCGCCCTCCCGTATCCGCGACGCGACGGAGAGCCGCCCTTGCGGGCGGCTCTCCCTTTGTTCCTTCCTCCCAGCCTTAACGAATTGCCTAACATCTACGAACTCCCGGGCAGGCGGGAATCCGGAGGCGCGCAGGCGCCCGAATCCGCTGCGGGTTGCCCGCGCCCGCGCAGGCGCTACAATTGCCCTATGGGACGCTTCATGCTCCTCATCGCCACGAACAACGCGCACAAGGCCGCCGAGTTCCGCAGGCTGCTCGCGTCGGCGGACATTGACCTGCTTACGCCCGCCGACGCCGGCGTCGCGGTCGACGCGGCGGAGACGGGCGCGACGTTCGCGGAGAACGCCCGCATCAAGGCGCGTGCGTTCCGCGATGCCAGCGGCCTCCCTTCCCTCGCCGACGACTCCGGCATCGCCGTGGACGCGCTCGGCGGACGCCCCGGCGTCCATTCCGCCCGCTACGGCGGCGCCGGGCTGGACGACGCGGGGCGCGTCCGGCTGCTGCTCTCGGAGATGGAGAGCGTCCCGGAAGAGGAGCGCGCTTGCCGCTTTCACGCCGTCCTCGCGTTCGCGGCGCCGGACGGAAGAGAGGAGTCCGCTGAGGGCGTCTGCGAGGGGCGCCTCGCGCTCCGGCCGTCGGGCGGCAACGGCTTCGGCTACGACCCTGTCGTCTATCTCCCGCAGTTCGGCTGCACAATGGCGGAACTCTCCCCCGAGCGGAAAGACGCCGTTAGCCATCGCGGGCAGGCCGCCCGCCGCATAACGCAGATGCTGCACGAGCGGGCGCTCGCGGAGGCGGCGCGATGACCGCGCGAAGCGCCCCATCCGTGAGCGTCGCCGACGCGCTCGGCAGGCCCGTGCGGGACCTGCGAATCTCCGTGACCGACCGCTGCAACTTCCGATGCTCGTACTGCATGCCCGCCGAAGTCTACGGCGAGCGCTATCGCTTTCTCCCCCGCGAGGCGATCCTCTCCTACGAGGAGATCGCGCGCCTCGCCCGCCTTTTCGTCGAACTCGGCGTGACGAAACTCCGCATCACGGGCGGCGAGCCCCTCGTTCGGCAAGACGTCCACCGCCTCGCCGCGCTCCTCGACGAAATCCCCGGCGTCGAAGACCTCACGCTCACGACGAACGGCTACCTCCTCGCCGAGCAAGCCGCCGACCTCCGCGCCGCCGGACTCCGCCGCGTCACCGTCAGCCTCGACTCGCTCGATCCGGAGACGTTCGGCAGGATGAACGGCAAGGGCTACGGGCCGGAGGCCGTCCTCGAGGGCATCGCGGCCGCCGGGCGCGAGGGATTCGCGCCGATCAAGATCAACGCCGTCATCGAGCGCGGCGTCAACGACCAGGGCGCGATCGACCTCGCGCGCCATTTCAAGGGAACCGGCCACGTCGTTCGCTTCATCGAATATATGGACGTGGGCAACGTCAACGGCTGGCGCAGAGACCAGGTCGTCCCCTCAGCCGAACTCGTCGAGCGCGTCAACGCCGTCTTCCCCATCGAGCCCGTCGCTCCCAACTACGCGGGCGAGGTCGCCGAGCGGTGGCGCTTTCGGGACGGCGACGGCGAAATCGGCTTCGTCTCATCCGTGACGCAGCCCTTCTGCCGCGACTGCAACCGCGCCCGCCTTACGCCGCAAGGCGAGTTGGTCACCTGCCTCTTCGCGTCGTGCGGAACCGACCTCAAGGGCCCGCTCCGCACCGGCGCGACCGACGCCGAACTGCGCGACCGCATCGCCGGCGTATGGCGCGCCCGAACCGACCGCTACTCCGAGTTGCGCACCGCCCGCCCGGAGCCGCGCCGCAAGATCGAAATGTTTCAGGTGGGAGGCTAAACCCCGATGCCTGCGGCCTACGAAATCTACACCGACGGCTCCTGCCTCCTCAACCCGGGCCCGGGTGGATGGGGCGCCCTCATCATCCCCGCCGACGGCGGTGCGCCGACCAAACTCTCAGGGGGCGAGCGCTCCACCACCAACAACCGCATGGAGATCACCGCCGCCGTCAAAGCCCTCGAGTCTATTCCGCCCGGCTCGTCCGCCGTCGTCCACTCCGACAGCGAGTACGTCGTGAAGACGATGACGAAGGGCTGGAAGCGCAACGCGAACAAAGACCTGTGGGAACTGCTGGAACTCGCCGCCGCCCCGCGCAACGTCGAGTTTCGCTGGGTGCGCGGCCACGCCGGACACGAAGGCAACGAGACCGCCGACCGCCTCGCTGTCGCCGCGATGAAAGCCGTCGAGCGCGGGACGATCCCCTCCGGGGGCCGGCGCGCCGAGACCGTCCCCGCCGCTCTGTCCTACGCCGCCGCTCCGCCGTCCGTCGTGCGCGCTCCGTCCGCCTCCGCCCGCTCCCCCGGCGGCGCCCCGCCTTCCTCGTCATCCCCGCGCAGGCGGGAACTCCGCGACTCGCCCCCGAACGCCGCGCCCGCCGCCAGCGCGCCGCCGCCGGACGCGTCCGGCCCGGGGCTGACGCACCTCGACGCGCAGGGCGCCGCCCGAATGGTGGACGTCGGCGGCAAGCCCCATACGGCGCGGACGGCGAAAGCAGTCGGCGAGATTACGATGGAGCCCGCGACGCTCGCGCTCATTCTCGACGGCCAAATCCCGAAGGGCGACGTCTTCACCGTGGCGCGCGTCGCGGGGATCAACGCCGCCAAGCGCGCGTGGGAGACGATCCCCCTCGCGCATCAGATTCCGCTCTCGTCCGTCGCCGTCGACTTCGACGCGGATCAGGAGCAGGGGCGCGTGGCGATTGCGGCGGAGGCGCGGACGACCGCGCAGACCGGCGTCGAGATGGAGGCGCTGACCGCCGTCGCCGCGGCCGCGCTCACGATCTACGATATGTGCAAGGCCGTCGACCGCGCGATGACCATTGGCGGCGTCCGCCTCGCTCGCAAAACCGGCGGCTCCCGCGGCGACTACGACGGGGAGGGGGAGTGACGGCGGAGGCGATCGTCCGCGAGGTTCGGGATGCGCTGGCGCGTCACGCCGACCCGGACAAGGCCGCGCGGATGCAGGCGTATATGAAGTCGGCGATGCCCTATTGGGGGGCGCCGAAGCCGCTGCGCGCCCGGCTGACCCGCGATGTTTTCCGCCGCCATCCGCTGCCCGACCCCGAGGCGTGGCGCATGGCCGTCCTCGCCTTGTGGCGCGATGCCGAACGGCGGGAGGAGCGCTACGCCGCCATAGACCTCGCCAGCGCGAGCGCCTACCGCGCATTCCGGACGCTCGACGCGCTGCCGGTGTTCGAGGAGATGATCGCGACGGGCGCGTGGTGGGACTACACGGACGACGTGGCCATCCATTGCCTGCGCGAACCGCTGGAGGGCAGCCCGCGGGAGACGGGCGCCCGGATGCGGGAGTGGAGCCGCGACGCCAATCTGTGGAAACGCCGCGCGTCCATCATTTGCCAGGTCAACCGCCGCCGCGACGCCGACCTCGCCCTGCTCTTCGATTGCATCGAGCCGAACTTGGCGGACCGAGAGTTCTTCATTCGCAAGGCCATCGGCTGGGCGCTGCGCTCCCTTGCGTGGACGAGGCTTGCGGAGGTCGAAACGTACGTCGCCCGCGTCGGCGACCGCCTCAGCCCCCTCAGCAAGCGCGAGGCGCTGAAGAACGCGGACAAGATACGCGCGGCGGGCGGGACGGCGAAGCGAACCAGAGGCTAATCCCCGCCCTCCTCATCGGTCGTTGCGGCGCTCTTTGCGCTCCGTGACGATGAGGGCGCCCTGCGCGTCACGCGCCTCGTCGAACACGACGCGGCTCTTCTTGCCGCCGTGGATCTGCGGCTCGCGCGCCAGTTTGCGGCGCAGCAAGTCCAGCGGGCCGTTCTCCGCGCAGAGCGACTCCGGCAGGCCCAAGACGTCGATCAGCAGTCGGCGGTCGAGTTCCGCCCGCGCCGGGTCCTCGTCGATCTGATCGAAGGGCAGGAACCGCAGACCGCGCATCGCGTCGAAGGCGTCTTTGGCGGCGGCATGCCGCTCCGCCGATAGCGCTCGCGCGTCTATCGACGGAATGTTGGGGATGCCGGTCACGGTCGTCGCGCCTCTGCCCGACTGCGTTTTGTTGGCCATCCACCAGTGCATGAGCAGGCCGAGCGTGGAGTTGCACCAGAGCGCGAAGGCGTATTCGTGCTCGGCGTTTTCGAAAATGACCGACGGCCACGCTCGCCCGCCGATGCAAGGGCGTTCCGTCGTCGCTACGATGAGCGACTGGGAGTTGAAGCGCAAATCGAGGTTGTAGTGGGCGCGAGCGGCTGTTGCTTGGATTCGCTCCGCTTCCTGCGACGCTTTCGGCTCGCCTTGCGAATCGGGCGGAACCACGAGCATCCGTTCGTTGTCGTTGTCGTGGCTCCATAAGATGGGATAGGTGGGGACGGCGCCCGCTGGGAGTTTCCGCACGACGAAGGCCCCGCGCGCGGCCGCCGTAGGGCTTCCAACCAGGCGATGGACCGGGCCGACGCCGGCCATTTCTCCTATTGGAGCAACGGGCAACGCTATTTTCGGCGTAGCGGGAAGTCCGATATGCGGGAGGGAGCCGCGCGAGAGATGCCAAGCGGCTTGAGCCAAATCGCCGTCCGCGACGCCGACGAGCGGCCAGGGGCCGGTTTCGGGAAGCGGAGCGTCAGCGGCGATTCCGTAGAAGTTGGCCGTTCGAGGATTCCGCCCGATGCTGAGGACGGAAAGCCCGATGTCGCCTTCCAAGCGGCGCAACTCGCCCGATTCGCGGATGCGGAGAATCTCGCTCGCGAGCAGCCCCGCCTCCGCCGCGGATTTCACCTGGCGGCGCAGCGCGACGAAAACGCCTCGCGGCTCCGTCGGCGGCGTTCCCTTCCGCGCCACCACCAAGCATTCCGCCATGCCCGTGTCGGCGGAGAACGAGGCGCCGTCGTCATTCGGGCTTGCGATGGTCACCACGATGATGTCTTTGGAGCGCTCGCGCCACTGGGAGCGAACGCCTTCCCACGACCCCCCGCTCATTGCGCTGAGCGGGAGCACGAGGGCTATGGTTCCGTCGGGACGCGCTTTGCGCTCGGCCAGTTCCACGAAGTGCGACGCCAATCCCGCGTAGTCGTTGGACGGGCTGTCCTCGGTGAGCATCTTCACCGCGTCCGACATCGCTTTCTGATCCTCCGGGCTCGTTTCGAAGGCCGCGTATGCGGGATTCGGGACATTCGCATGCGCCGCTTCGTGGTTGGTCGGGCGCGTGAACGGCGGATTCATAATCACGAGGTCGAACTTGCCGTGACCCACGCGCGACACGAGGTCGCGCACCTCTTCCGGCGCGCGCCCGCCCGACGTGACCGCCGCCGCATGGCCCAGCAGCCCCGGCTGCGCGTCTCGCGACAGCAGGTCGAGCGAGCCGACCGTCACCGTCTCCTTCGGCTTGCCGTTCCCGTTCCTGCCGTTCCCGTTCCTTTTGCCGGCGCCGTTCGACCGGAGATAGCGGTCGCCGTAGGGCATTGTGAGGAGGCATTCGCCCTCGAACGGCGTGTCCGGGTGACTCCCCGCGAGCATCGCGGCGGTAAGGTGGACGTTGATGTTCAGCACGTCCAGCCCAACGAGGCCATGCTTCATCATCGGCGCGTGCAGCGCCCGCGAGTCGCCCCCGTGGAGTTCGTGCAGCAGCGAGAGCCGCTGATAAGCCGTGGAGAGGAGCGTCCCCGTTCCGCAAGCGAAGTCGCCGATCTGCAGACTCGCCAGCGTCTCCGCGTCGCTCCACTCCGCTCCGCCGGGCGCGCGGGCGACGGGCAGCGCGAGACCGGCGAGCAGCGCGGCGGCCTCCGGGCGCGTGTAGAACGTAGCCAGAAACTTGCGGTCGGCGATGAGCCGCTGAAACACGATGCCCGTGAGGTCGTGCGAGCGCGTGACGCCGCTTGTTATCAACGCGCGCGCCGTGTCCCACAGCGAAGTAAGCACTCGACTGGCCGTCTCCACCGGCATCCGCCGCAGCATCTCTTTCGCCGTCCAGAAGATCGGCCAGTAGTTGACCGCGAGGATGCGCTCCCACTCATCGGCGAGTTCGTCCGGCGCGAACGCCTCGGGCGGCGCGCGGAACAATGCCGGCGACTGAACGCCTCGCGTGGAGCCGTCCCGCGCATCCACAACCCCAAATCCCGATTGGGCGAGCGTCTCGTGAAAAATGAGCGCGTTCACGAGCACGGTCATCGCCATGCGCCGCGTCTGCCCAGCCATATCGTCGTACTGCCCTAGTATGCGCGCGACCTCTTGTCCGATCTCGACGCCGTAGCGATGCCGCCGCGTGAACTCGTCCGCCGCCCGCTCGACGCCCATCTCGAACGCTTGCGCCAGCGCCTCGACCCGCGGCGCAGACACGGCGGCGCGGTGAACGAGCATCGCCAAGTCGCGGACGCTCCCCCGGACCCAGCCGTCCTCCGGCAAACGCTCCGGCGATTCCCCCACGCGCCGCGTGTACAGCGCGTACTCCAGATCGCCCATCCGATCCAACTCTTCCCGCAGCCGCGCCCCGTCCAAGTAGGTCAGGACGTCCGGGTAGACGAGCGCGATGGCCGTCTCGATGGCGAACCGCCTGCCCGCGACGACGCGCCCCAGCCGCGCTATGGCGTCGCGCTCGGCGCTCGCGTGGTCGGCGCGCTCCGCCTCGATGACAACGGGCCAACCGCTGGCGTCCTCGACGAGAACGTCGGGGCGTCCGCCGCCTTCTAGGACATTGCCGGTCTGCTCGGCGCGGGCGTTCCAAGAGCGGCGCAGGCCGTCCAGCGCCTCGCCGAGCGCGGCGTTCAGGGTAGGCTCATGAGTGGGGCCGGGCATACGGAAGAGTCTACACAACGAAACGGACGCGCCCGCTAGGGGCGAGTGGCGCGCGGCGCTCGAAGGATCAGCCTAACCCCCCGACAACTCATCGAGCGGCGGCTCCGGCATTCCCGCGCTCCACGTCGGGTCGCGCAGTTCCAGACGGTTGCCGCTCGGGTCGAAGAAGTACAACTCGCGGCCCGTGAAGTGGCCTTTCGCCCGGTAGACGAGGCTGTCCACCTGCACGCCGCGCTCCCGAAAGACTTTGCACGCGCGCTCCAGCGTCTCCGGCGTCACCGTGAACGAGTGATGCACCCCCGGAGGCGACCCCTCGACGGGCGTCTTCTGCGCGCACAGCAGAATGTTCGTGTCGCCCGTGCTGAAGCACGACATCGCGTCGTTGGCGAGCCTGCCCTTCGACTCCAGCCCGAGCAGCCCGCCGTAGAACTCCTCGGACTCCGCGAGGTCGTTCACCGGAATGGACCAGTGCGTCAGCCCCTGCACGCTCAGTTCCGCCATCGCCAGCCTCCTTCGCTCCGCCTACGCTTCCGCGCTCCGCGCCGCGCCTTAGGAGGGCAGCGCGCCCTTGAACTGCGTCCGCCCCGGGAAGTAGCGGCGCATATCCGGCCTCGCGCCCCGCTTCAGGCACTCCTCTTCGAACAGATCGAGCACGAGGGGGTTCTCGTCCTCGTACTCCACCTGCATGCCGCCCTGCTTTTGGCTCACGTCGCCTTTGCCTGAGCCCGCGAACGGGGTGTGCAGCCCCGCCGCCGTTCCGCCGGAGCCGTAGCCCAGCGCCATATAGCGCGCCCGCCGCGACCCGGTGTTGAAGTGCTGGTGGTAGCAGGCGTCGCTCGGCACGACCACCATCGCCCCGACCTTCCAATCCGCCTTCACCATGTCCGACATATCCTCTTCGTGCCAGAGCAGGGAATAGCCGGCGTCGCCGCTGAGGATCAGCAGGTGCGCGCCGGGGCCGTGCCGGTGCCCCTTCTTGTACGTCCCCACGGGGAACTCCGACACGTGTCCCTTCATCGCGTTGCCCGCCATTTCGAACATCGCGTTTATCCCGCCCGCGCCGCGCCCCTCCCACGAGTAGAGCGGCATATCGGGCACGTTCGGAATGAAACTCGCGTCCCACACGCGCCCGCTGTACAAGGTTCCGTTCCCGCTGAAGAAGTCGGCCTCTCCCTTGAACCGCTTGGAGAAGACGAAGTCGTTGTTGAAGATGAAGTCGTCGTCCTTGAACAGCCGCATCGTCGGCGGGGCCGTGGTGACCGAGAGATAGCGCGCGGGCTCCGCTCCGCCGCCGTTGAAGAGTTGATACCACGCGTTGAGCGGAACCGCGAAGAGGCTGCCCTGCTTCCACTCGAATGTCCGCTTCGGGCCGTCGCCCGTCCACACGCTGGCCGCGCCGCGCCCGCTCACGACGTAGATGATCTCCTCATAGAGGTGGCGCTCCGGCTCCGACGACCCGCCCGGCTTGATCTCCACGAGTTGGGCGTCGTTGATCAGCACGGGGTAGGGAATGTTCAGCGCCGCGCCCTTGCCGCCCTTGCGCTCCCACGGCCCCAACTCCACCTCCGCCAGGTCGTCGAAAGCGTACTCCTCGATGACCTTCACGCCCTCGCGGGCAAGCCAGGCGCGGTACGGGTCTTCTAAGGTCAACTCGTCCAGCGCTCCCGCCGGCTCTGCGGCGCGCAGAATGTCGCGGTCGGCGTCCATAGTGGTCATGCTGTTTCCTCCTTCGGCGGCGCGAGGCTGCGCCCATCATAGCACGGGCGCGCCTGGGCAGGCGCGACCGCCGCGCCGTGTATACTCGCGGCGCGATGCGATATTCTCTCGCTGGGGCGGCGCTGGACCGGTACGGGGCAGCCTTGCGGCATCGGGACTTCCGATGGGTGTGGCTGGGCAGCCTCGCCGGGCAGTCCGCGTACTGGGCGCTGATCGTCGCTCGCGGGGCGCTCGTTCTGAATACGACGGGCTCGCCTGCGCTGGTGGGCGTCACCACCTTCGCGGCGATGGCACCCCGCTTTCTGATGCCGCCGCTGGCCGGATACGTCGCCGACCGGTTCGACCGCCGGAGCGTGCTGGCCGCCGGATACACGCTGCAACTCGGCCACGCCGTCGCGCTCACCGCGCTCGCGTTCGCCGACGCGCTCGCCGTCTGGCACATCGTCGTCCTCTCGTTCCTCAACGGAAGTTTCCGCGCGTTCCAAATGACGGCGACGCAGACGCTGATTCCAAACCTCGTGCCCCGCGAGCGCTGGCTCAACGCGATTGCGATGAACCAGGCGTCGCTGCAAGGGGCGCGGCTCTTCGGGCCGGGGCTCATCGCGCCCGCGCTCCTGCTCTCAGGGCCGAACGCGGCGTTCCTGGCGAGCGCGGCGTTCTACGCGGTCGGCGTCGCGGGCATCCTCGCCGTGCGGACGCGCTCCAGCGGCGAACTCAAGCGCGGCGACAAGGTGGGCGCGAGCGTCCTCGCTGCGGCGCGATACGCATGGTCGGATGTCCGCCTGCGGGCGCTGTTCGCGCTCATCGCGCTTCACTGCGCGATGACGATGTCGTTCGAGTCCATGCTCCCCGTAATCGCCCGCGACGTCCTGGACGACACGGAGGGCGGCGCGACGTTCCTGATGATGGGCGTGGGCGCGGGCGCGCTCGTCGGCGTGTTCGGAATCGCGGGGTTGCGGGACGCCGCCGCGCGCGGGAGGTTTCTGCTGATCACGGGCGCGCTCAGCGGAGCCGCGATGCTGCTGCTCGCCGCCGCCGACACGATTCCCCTAATGCTGCTGGGGACGGCGGCGATGGGCGGGTCGCAGGCGGCGTTTATGGCCATCGGGAACGCAATGGTGCAATCGCTCGCGCCCGACGGGATGCGCGGCAGACTGACGGGCCTGAATCAGATCAACGTCGGCGGGACAATGGCGGGCGTAAATCTCGTCAACGGCTTCGCGGCGGGCTGGTTCGGCGCGTCAAACGTCCTGTGGACGCTGGGGCTGGCGTTCCTAATCGTAGCGGCGGCGAGCCTCGCGGTGGGCGCAATCCGCGACATCTACCGGGGCGCGGCGACGGCTCCCGCGCAGGCGGGATAGAGGCGCGGGGAGGGGGGTAGAGGGGCGCGACCTCGGCGCCAGACTCCGCGAGGAAGGCGTGTTTGCGCTCCGGCGCGCGCCGGACGGCGGGCTCGTAGGTCTCGCGCTCCCATCGCGCGTTCGGCGTCGGTCATAGGGATGTGTACTAGGGCTCGCCGAAGATGGCGGCGTTAGAGCAAGTCGGCGAACTCCTCAAGAGAGATGCCAGCCTCGCTGAGGATTTTCGCCAAAGTACGGCGCTTCACAGGGTTATGGCGGGGAACCACCGCCACAACGCGCCTTCCCTGATGATGCATGAAGATATGCTTGCCTTGCCGCTTTATCGCAAATCCCGCCTTCTCCAGGGCGCGGACTATCCGCTGATGCGAGAGGTCCGGCGCGCGGCTCACCGGCTGACGACCACGGTGCGGAGCATGCTCCCCGCCTCCTCTTCGATCTGCTCCCACGTGTCGAGCCAGCCGACGATGGCGTCTTTGATGTTCTCCAACGCCTCTTCCGCCGTCTCGCCCTCCGATACGCATCCGCGCAGACCCGGGGCGAAAACAGTGAAGCCGCCCTCCTCCGCAGGCTCCAGCACGACTTCGTAGACTCGCTCCATCTCGTCCCTCCCTTCGGGCAGGCGATTGTAGCGCCTTCGCTACGATGTCGGCTCGCCGAAGAGGTCGCGCAACCACTCGGTGAAGAGAACGCAAAGCGGGCCGTCAATATCGAGGTCTTGAGTCTTGATGGCAAGCCCCGGCGGACGCGGCTCCTCCTGCGCGGCGAGCCAAGCATGCACCTGCGCCTGCAAATGCTTGTCTTTGAATTTCCGATGCTCTGGCGGGATGCCGTCAATGTATCCCTTCGCAAGAGGCCAGACCGGGTCGCCCGCCGGGATCATTTCCGAAAGGAAATTCTCGAGTTCGCCCGGCGACTGGTTGTCGGGCATCATCCAAACGCCAACGCGGGGCAAGCCGGTTACGGGATCGCTGGGGATTACGACGCCTGCTGGCGACGGGCCAGGCAGTTCAATTCCCGTTTCGCGGAGCTTATCCGCCACCGCTTGCCGCCTTCTGTCCGGATGCTCGTTCGCATCGAGCATTATGCCCAAAACCGTCCGTTCTTCGTTCTGAACAGCCTCGTAGATGGCGCCCAACAAGGGATTAATACCGTCCTTGGCCGAAATGGAGAATTCGGGAATCGACGGCGACAACTTCGCACGGATGTTGTGCACAACGTGCTCATCGGTTTTGCCTTCCACGAGCAGGAGTTTTTCAGGGGTGGCCATGTCTTACCGCAATTCCAAATACTGCTCGGCCATGCGCTCGGCGTAAATAGCCAGTTCGTGCTCGTCGTACTCCACCGCGCGCAACGGCCCTCCCTTCCTCGAAAGGCGATAGAGGACGCCCTCGACATCCTTGTTCTCGTTCGCCGCCTCCGCGAACCCGCGAACGCAATCAGCGCTGTGCGTCGTGACGAGCACCTGGACGTTATGCAACGCCGATTGCCGGAACACGAGGCGCCAGAAATCGCGCTGAATCGAGTAGTGCAAGCCGTTCTCCGCCTCGTCAATGAGCAAGAAGCCGTTCTTGCTGTTGGCGATGGCGAGCACCAAGGTGAACAAACGCACAGCTCCGTCCCCCAGGCTCCTCAGTGGAACCGGGTATGCGCTGTCCTCGAGCCGCGCGATCGCCATGGGCTTGGCAGAGCGAGAACTTTGCATAGTTAGGACGGAAACGCGGTTCACCGGCTTCCCTATGACCATGCCGACCGCACGAGCGGCGATATCCTCATCCGGCGTCAACGCGACCTCGGACCAAAGTCGCGCTATATCACGACTCGTTGGCCTATCAGGCCCGAACGATTCGCATACCATGGTGGGGTAAAGCGAGCCATTCTCGCGCCCCAAACTATCCTGGAGCATTCGCCGTCGAACACCGCTAGCCAGGCTGAAGTCTGAGGGCGACATCCACGGGATAGAGGCTCTCTTGCCGCGGAAATGCACTTGTATCATCGGTGCGCCTTCGTCTCCGAAAATACGAAATACCCTATCCTGGATTTCCTCTTCCGCTTCGCTAATCGGAATCGTCCGAACCACCAGTTGCTCGCTGTATGGGCCTATGCTGAACCGGGCATCACGGGTTAAGTCTCTTCCGTAGAAGAGCGCAGATAGGTCAGGACCGTAAGGGCGCCCAACTTCCTCGATGTCTGCCTCGTCATTGGGCGTGGAAATCTCCTCGCGGTCATTGAGCAGTTTCGCCAAGGCGGAGTAGCGGCCCCCTGCGGCGTACACCCGCGCCGCCTCCAAGACCGTCGACTTCCCGATGCCGTTCTTGCCGGCGATGAGCGTGACGCGCCCCAAGCGGGGAATCTCGAGCAAGTCAATCCCCCGGAACCCCTCTATCACGAGAGAATCCAGGTGGAGCGGCGGCATAGCCCCGCCCTCGGCCTGCTCCGTCGCGGCTTGCTCCATGATCGTCATAGGGAGAGTGTAGCGCTTGCGCCGCCAATTGCAAGCCCCTTGCGCCTGCGGATTTCGCCCGCCTTGTCCCGCCCCGCGCCCCCGGCGCGACACGCGCCTATTGACTACCTCCGCCGCTTTGGATAAGAGTATAGGCGCTACGGTGCCTCTCGGCACATCCTTCGCGTCCTCCGGGGCGCGCGGCGCTCTTGCGAGCTCCGAATGAGTGGGTCGCATGGCGCGCGGTCGAAAGCCGCGCGCCCCCTGCAGGCTCATTCGTGGAGCCGAAGGCACCGTAGCACGTACTTCGTCCGCGTGCTGCAGGGGGTTCTTCGGCGCTATGGCTCTGGGACGGACGCTTGCGACTGCTAGGCGAGGCCGCGTTGCGGCTCGCGCCGCCCGTTCGCCGCGCCCGCGCCTCGCCCCGCTCCTCCCGCCTCCGGCAGCGGCGACTCGCCGGGGCCGGGCGCGATGAGCGGCGAGCCCCAACTCCAACTCCCCGAACTGAACATCCCCACGAGCGCCATCTACACTGGGGACAACCTCGACGTGCTGCGCGGGATCAACAGCGACTGCGTTGACCTCATCTACCTCGATCCGCCGTTCAACAGCAACAAGCAGTACGGCAACCCGATACGCGGCGCCTTCCGCGACGAGTGGACGATGGACGACGCCAAAGACGAGTGGGTCGAGTCCATCGAGGAGAGCCACGCCTCGCTCAACCTGCTCATCAGGGCGGCGGGGAAGATTCACGGCGAGGCGATGCAGGGCTACCTGACCTTTATGGCCGTGCGCCTGATCGAGATGCGGCGCGCGCTGAAGCCCGCCGGCTCGATCTACCTGCACTGCGACCCGACGGCGAGCCACTACCTCAAGGGCGTGATGGACTCAGTGTTCGGCCCGGGCAACTTCCGCCGCGAGATAGTTTGGAAGATGCCGAGGCCAAGCGGGTTCAAGACGCAGGCGAGCAACTGGGTTCGCGGCCACGACGTCATCCTCTACTACGTGAAGACGGACGGCGCGGTGTTCCATAAGCAGTACGAGCCCTACGACGCCTCGTACCTCAAGAATTTCAACCGGGGGGATGAGCACGGGAAGTATTGGCTGCGCGGGAGGGAGAAGCGGTGCTTGGGAGAAGGGTTCGTACTCAGCGACACGTGGGTCGACATTCACTCGATGCAAACGCAGTCGGTTAGCCGCGCCGAGGGCACGGGCTACCCGACGCAGAAGCCGCTTGCGCTGCTGGAGCGCATCATTCGCGCGTCCACGAATCCGGGCGACGTCGTGCTCGATCCGTTCTGCGGGTGCGCGACGGCGTGCGTCGCCGCCGAGACGATGACGAACCTCAAGAACGCGGAATTGCCGGAGAAGCGGCGCTGGATCGGCATAGACGTCAGCCCCCTCGCCTACGACCTCGTGCTGCGGCGTCTGCAGCGGCGCGACGTCGGCCTCAGGGAGAAGGGCAAGGCGAGCGCGAACGTCACGCATACGGGCGAGGTGCGGCATCTCACGCTGGAGTACGAAGGCCCCGACGACGACCGCGTCCTCATCGGCGGCGACGTTCCGAAGCGCAGCGACTTGGAGCGGCGTTTGCGGCGGCGGTCGCCGAACATCAAAGACCTGCTCTACGAAATGCAGCGCGGTCGCTGTAACGCCGATGCGGAGGTCCTAGACAAGAAGCACTTCACGCTCGACCACATCGTGCCGCAGTCGAAGGAGGGGCCGGACATCGACGACAACCTGCAGTTGCTCTGCCACTGGCACAACGCGATGAAGAACAACGGCGCGATGGCGGACTTGGACCGGCGTATGCGGGGCGCCGGCGAGACGCCGTGGGACAACCGCCCGCTGCGCGTCGCCGAGGCGGAGCGCGATTTCGGCCACCCGGAGCGCAAGCGCCGCCGCGCCCGGCTAGTGTAGGCGGGAGAGGATTCTTCGGCGCCTATGGCCCGGCGATGTCTGACCGCGGCAGCGGCGAGTTGGGGGGATGGGGGACTCGCTTGCGCGGGCGGGGCGGTAGGGGAGGGCAACATCTCTGGAGCGGGAGACGGGACTCGAACCCGCGACATCTTGCTTGGAAGGCAAGAGCTCTACCACTGAGCTACTCCCGCTCGCGGCGAGGGCGCGTCAACGCTCCCCGTTCCTTATAGTATAAGCGCTCAGAGCGATTGACGAATGACGACGGGAACGGAGCAGGCGGCGGCCATCGGAGCGCGGATCGTCCGCTTTCGGCGCGTCGAGTCCACGATGGACGCGGCGTGGCGTTTCGCGGACGCGGGGGCGCCGGGCGGCGTCGTGGTCGTCGCGGAGCGGCAGACCGCCGGGCGCGGGCGCTTCTCGCGCCGCTGGGAGTCGGGCGACGGCGATTGCCTCATGGCGTCGGTCTTGCTGCGTCCGCCGTTGGAGGCCGCGCGGTTGCTGAGCGTCGCGGGGGCGCTTGCGGCTTCGGACGCGGCGGAGCGGGCGGCGGACGTTGGTTGCGCGTTCAAGTGGCCGAACGACGTTCTGGCGGACGGCAAGAAGTTGTGCGGCGTTCTCGTGGAGACGCGGGCGCATACGGACGGGAGAGCGGCGTCCGTACTGGGCGTCGGGCTGAACGTGAACTTGCGTCCGCCGGACCATCCGGGACTCGCGGAGACGGCGACGAGCCTCGCGGCGGAGACGGGGCGCGAGTTCGCGCCGGAGGACGTCGAGCGCGTTTTTCTCGCCGCGCTGCGCGAACGCTACGCGCAATGCTTGGACGACCCGCAGGGGCTGACCGCGGACTGGTCGGCGCGGCTCTCGACGCTGGGGCGCGAGGTGAGCGCGCGGAGTCGCGAGGGCGCGTTGCGCGGCGTGGCGGAGGGCGTTGACGGCGAGGGGCGCCTTTTGCTGCGGCTGGCGTCCGGGGAGTCGCGGACGCTTGCGGACGCAGAAGTGACGCTGCTTCCGCCGGAGCGGGCGGCGCTCTAGAAGCGCCTGCGCTCGCCGCTTCCCGCGGGATTCACGCCTGCGCGTTGGGCGGCGGCGCGGCGCGGCGCTACAATAGGCGGACAGGTCGCGGAGCGATGAGCGGAGCAGGGGAGCAATCGTTGAGCCGTCAGCGGAGCGCGGCGGGCGTTCGCGCCCGGCTTGCGCGCTTTATGGAGCGGCGCGGCTACGCGGAAGTCTCGACGCCCATCATCGAGCCGACGGATCTGTTTCTGAAGAAGTCCGGCGGGGAACTCGCCGCGCAGATGTATTCGTTCACCGATCCGAGCGGACGCCCCGTCAGCCTGCGCCCGGAGTTCACGTCGTCGGTGGCGCTTGCGTTCGCGGAGGGGCGCCTTCCGGGTCCGCTGCCCCAGCGATGGCAGTACGCGGGAACGGTCTTCCGTCGCGAGAGCGGCGGGGAGTTCGATCAGTTCGGCGCGGAGTTGATCGGGGCCGGAAGCGCGGCGGCGGACGCGGAGATTTTGGCGCTCGCGGCGCAAGGGCTCGCCGTTCTGGGCGTGAGCGGGCTCCGCCTGCGGATCGGGCACGTAGGCGTCGCGGCGGCGCTGTACGACGCGCTCGGCCTGTCGGAGCGCTCCCGCGTGTTTCTCCTCAAGCGCTTGGCGGCGCTGCAATCGGGCGAGGAGTCGCCGGAAGGGCTGCGGGCGAGCGCGGAGCGCTTGGGGCTGCTGTCGCCTCGCGCCGGCGAGCGCTCTTCCGAGGCTGCGCGGCGGGCGCCCCCGGACGACGCGGACGAGGCGGCGCTGGGGTTGGGCGGGCAGGCGGCGCGGAGCGCGGCGGGACAGCGGACGACGGAGGAGATTTTGCGGCGGTACGCGAGGAAGTTGCGGCAGGCGGACGACCCCGGCGCGTTCGACCGCGCAATCGCGCTGTCGGGCGAGTTGGCGCGGTCGGCGGGCCCCGCGGAGCGGGCTCGCGAGCGGCTGGGACGCGTCGCGTCGCGCTACGGCGCCCCCGCGAGCGCGCTCGCGCCTCTGAACGACCTGCTCGACGCGCTCGCAATGTACGACCTGCGCGGAACGCCGGCGGTCGTGGACATTGCGCTTGCGCGCGGGCTCGCCTACTACACCGGCGTCGTGTTCGACATGGAGCGCGGAAGAGGCGCCGCGAGGCGCGTCATCGGGGGCGGCGGGCGCTGCGACGAACTCGTCCGCGCGCTCGGAGGCAAGCGCGGCGCGCCGGCCGCCGGCTTCGCGCTCGCGCTGGACGCGGTCGCGGAGGCGCTGCCGCCGGGCTACGCCCAGGACGACGGCGTCGGCGCGCCGCAAGTCTTGGTCACCGCGCAGGAGGGCGCGATGAGCGAGGCCGTCGCCACGGCCGAGCGCCTCCGCGCTCAGGGCATACCGGCGGAGTTGGACTTGGAGAACGCGAGCGACGCGGCGGCGGCGAGATACGCCCAGCGGCGCGGCATCGAAACGATTATGCGGGTGGGGCAAGATGGACGCGCGGCTGAACGGCTTGTCTAATCCCGGCGAGCGCGGAAGGCTCCGGATCGCCGCGCCCAGCGACGGCGTGATGCACGAGTTGACGCTCGACTTCCTCGGCGGCAGCGGCATGCGCGTCCGGAGGCCGAGCGCGCGCGGCTACACCGGCGAAATCGCCGCCGTCCCCGGCGCGGAGGTCGTCTTTCAGCGCAACGCCGACATCACCGCCCGCGTCGAGGACGGCGACGCCGACTTGGGCCTCGTCGGATTCGACAACTACGCGGAGCGCCGCGTCGAAGGCGGCGACGCCGTGGTCGTCATCGAGGCGCTCGGCTACGGAAGATGCGAGTTGGTCGTGGCCGTCCCCGACGCGTGGATCGACGTCGACGCGATGGCCGACCTCGCCGACGTCGCCGTCGAGTTTCAGGAGAGCGGGCGCGAGTTGCGCGTGGCGACCAAGTACCCCTCGCTCACGCGCCGGTTCCTGCACCGGCACGACGTCAACTACTTCACGCTCGAGACGCTCTCCGGGGCGGTGGAGCCCGCGCCCGCCATCGGCTACGCGGACTTCATCGTCGACCTGACGGCGAGCGGGCGCACGCTGAGCGAGAACCGCCTCAAGCGGGTCGCGGACGGCGTCGCGCTCGAGTCGGAGGGCGCGCTGATCGCCAACCGCCGCTCGCTGCGGGAGCGCCCGGAGCGCCTAGAGACGGCGCGGGAGTTCATCGAGCGCATCGAGGCGAGCCGCGCCGCGCAGGAGTATCTGCGCGTCACCGCGAACGTCGCGGGCGAATCGGAGGAGGAAGTCGCGCGGAAGGCGCTGGGCTCCCGGGAGGCGCAGGGAATGAGCGGGCCCACCGTTTCCCGCGTCTACTCCCCGGAAGGGCGCAGCGTCTACTCCGTCACCGCGCTCATCGCAAAGCGCGATTTGACCGCCGCTGTTGATCACCTGAGGAGCATCGGCGGGTCGTCGGTGAGCGTGTCCGCGCCGGAGCACCTGTTCCGCGAGGAGAGTTCCGCCTACCGCCGGCTGCTTGACGAGTTGGGGCCGACCTAATGCGCGTTCTCTACGGCAAAGAGGCGGCGCTCGCGGCGCTGACGCGGACGCCCGGCTACGCGGAGCCCGAATTGCCCCCGGAGGCGGCGGAGCGGACGGCGCGGATATTCGGCGAGCCGCTTACGGCGGCGCAGGCCGCCGCCCGCGTCGTGGACGACGCGCGTCAGCGCGGCGACGCCGCCGTTCGGGAGTGGACGCGGCGGATAGACGGCGTGGAACTGGGCGAGATGGAGGTTCCCCGCGAGGCGTGGGAGGCCGCCGCCCGCGAAATCGGCGCGGAGTTGCGGGACGCGCTCGCGCTCGCCGCTCGCCGCGTTCGCGCCTTCCACGAAGCCTCGATGCCCGCCGAATGGAGCGACCCTGATGCCGGCTACGGCATGCGCCTCGTCCCCCTGGAGCGCGCCGGGCTGTATGTCCCCGGCGGCTCGGCGGCGTACCCCTCCACCGCGCTGATGTCGGCGATTCCGGCGCGCGTCGCGGGCGTCCGCGAAATCATCGTCTGCTCGCCGAATCCCGCGCCGGTCACGCTCGCGGCCGCGCTCGAAGCCGGCGTCGACCGCCTGTTCGCAATCGGCGGCCCGCAGGCGATTGCGGCGATGGCGTTCGGAACCGAAAGCGTCCCCCGCGTCGACAAGATATGCGGGCCCGGCAACGTGTTCGTCGCGCTCGCCAAGCGCCAGGTCTACGGCCATGTCGACATAGACGGCCTCTACGGCCCGACGGAGACGATGATTATCGCCGACGAGACGGCGGACCCGGCGATGGCGGCGGCGGACCTCCTCGCGCAGGCCGAGCACGACGCGCTCGCCTCCCCCGTTCTCGTAGCGACGAGCGCGCGGACGATGGACGCCGTCTTGCAAGAGGTCGAGCGCCAGGCGCCGGAGTTGGAGCGCGGCGCGATTGCCCGGGCGGCGCTCAACGGGCAGGGCGCGGCGGCGCTCGTCGAGAGCGTCGAGGACGCGCTGGAGGTCGCCAACGCGTTCGCGCCGGAGCACCTCTGCCTGCTCGTCGCCGACGCGGAGCGCCATGTCGCGGGCGTTCGCAACGCGGGCGGCGTTTTCGTAGGCGAATCCTCCCCCGAGGCGCTTGGCGACTACGCGGCGGGGCCGAGCCACGTGATGCCGACCGGCGCGTCGGCGCGGTTCGCCTCCAGCCTCGGCGTTCACTCGTTCCTCAAGTGCGTTCCCGTCGTGATGCTGCCGTCCGCCGTCCTCCGGGAGATCGGCCCCGCCGCGGCGGCCATCGCGCGAGCCGAAGGGTTTGGCGGCCACGCCCGCGCCGCCGCGATGCGCCTGGAAGGAGGGCGACGGTGACGCGCGGCGCGGCGGAATTCGTCCAGCCCCACTGGCGCAATCTCGATCCCTACGACGCGGCGGAGCCCCCGGAGACGCTCGCCGAGCGCGCCGGAATCCCCGAAGAGCAGGTGGTCAAACTCAACGCCAACGAGAACCCCTACGGCCCGTCCCCGAAAGCGCTGGAGGCGGCGCGCCGCGCCGACCGCCTGCACGTCTACCCCGACCCCGCGCAGACCGCGATGCGCCGCGCCCTCGCCGCCTACACCGGCGCCGCGCCGGAGCAAATCGTCGTCGGCAACGGCAGCGACGAGATCATCGATCTCGTGTTCCGCGCCGCGCTCGCCCCCGGCGACCGCATCGTCAACACGCCCCCGACGTTCGGTATGTACGACGTCGTCGCCCATATCTGCGGCGCCTCCGTCGTCCCCGTCGAGCGCGACGAGCGCTTCGAGTTGGACGTCGCGCGGACGCTGGACGCGGCGCGGGGCGCGAAACTGATCGCCCTCGCCTCTCCCAACAACCCCTCCGGCAACGCGGCGCCGCTAGCCGCCGTTGAGCGGCTCCTCGAGGCGGACTGCATCGTGATGGTTGACGAAGCCTACGCCGAATTCGCGGGCCGCAGCGTCATTCCGCTCATCGAGCGCCATCCAAACCTCATCGCGCTGCGAACGCTCAGCAAGTGGGCCGGGCTCGCCGGCCTGCGCGTCGGCTACGGCGTGATGGACCCCGCGATGGCCGAGATCCTGATGCGCGGCAAGCCTCCCTACAACGTGTCGCAAACGGCGGAGGCGGCGCTCCTCGCGTCGCTGGACGACGCGCCGCTGCTGAACGAGCGCGCCGCGCTGATCGTGCAGGAGCGCGAGCGCATGGCCGCCCTCCTCGCCGCGCTGCCGGGCGTGGAGGCGCTGCCGTCGGAGGCGAACTTCATCCTCTGCCGCCTTCCGCAAGGGCGCGGCGAGGCCGCGCTCGACGGGCTCGCGTCCCGCGGCGTCTCGGCGCGCTACTACCCTCGCGGGGGGCTCGCCGACTACCTGCGCGTCAGCGTCGGAACGCCCTCCGACACCGACCGCCTCGTCGCCGCGCTCGCATCCGCGCTGAGGTAGGGGGGCGGGCTTGGCCCGCGTAGGCGGGAATCCTCTTCGTTCGCACCCCGCCATCTCTTCGCGGCTGCCCAAGAGTCCCCTATAATGGCGTGCGGCGAACGGCATGAGGCGATGAGCGCGCGAACGGGAACATACAGCCGGACGACGGGCGAGACCAGCGTGTCCGTCCGCATCGGGCTCGACGGAACGGGCGACAGCGCCGTCGCATCCGGCAACGGCATGCTCGACCACCTGCTGAGCCAGTTGAGCCGGCACGGCCTTTTCGACCTGGAAATCGCGGTCTCCGGCGACAGCGCGCTCACCGGCTGGCACCACACCGTCGAGGACTGCGGCATCGCGCTGGGGCGCGCCTTCGCCGACGCTATCGGCGGCGGCGCGGGCGTCCGGCGAATGGGGCACGCGCTCGTCCCCCTGGACGAGGCGCTGGCCCGCGTCGCCGTGGACATTAGCGGGCGCGGCTACGCCGCCGTGGACTTGGGAATCAGCGGATCCACGATCGCCGACCTGCCCGGCGACCTCGTTCGCCACTTCCTAGAGTCGTTCGCGGTCGAGGCGCGCATCACGCTGCACGTCGAAACGCTGCGCGGAGTGAACGCGCACCACAAAGCCGAAGCCGCGTTCAAGGGATTGGCCAAAGCCCTCCGCGACGCCGTCGAGATCGACCCGCGCGGCGGAACCGCCCCCCCTAGCACGAAAGGCGTCATCGGCTAGGGCGGGCGAACGCCCCGCTACAATGCGCTCCGCCGTGGAATTGGAGCCGGGCATACACCAACTGACGTTCGGGCGCGAGCCGCTCCCGGGCTTTCCGCCGCCCAACGCCTTCCTCGTGTTCGGAAGCGAGGCGTCCGTTCTGATCGACGCGGGCTGGGAGAGCGAGGACGACCACCGCGCCCGCGCAGCCTATCTCCGCGAGGTCAACGCCCCGCCCGTCGCCGAGATCATCGTCACGCACCGCCATCCCGATCACGCCGGCGGCGCGCTCCATATGCACCGCGAAACCGGCGCGCCTGTCGCCTGCCACCCCAACGACCGCGACGCGATAGAGGAGGAGCGCCTGCGCGGCGAGGCTCCCGTCGCGCATAGCCTCGATCACGGAGACGCGCGCGACCTCGGCGGCCTCTCGCTGCAAGTCGTGTTCACGCCGGGGCACACCGCCGGATGCATCGCGCTCTTCGTCCCGGAGCGGCGGGCGCTTTTCACCAGCGACACCGTGATGGCCGTCTCGACGACGAGCGTCGCCCCTCACGACGGCGACCTCGCCGCCTACGTAGAGACGCTGCGCATGCTGCAGACGATAGACGCGCGGATTATGTACGCGGGGCACGGCGGCCCCGTGAAGGATCCGCCGCGCCGCCTGGACGCGCTCATTCGCCATCGCGAAGAGCGCGAGCGCGAGATTCTCGACGCGCTGCGCGAGGGCCCGCTCACGCCCACCGAGTTGCGCGTCCGCATCTACGCGGGGCTGCCGGAGGCGCGGGAGCGGCTGGCCGAGCGCCAACTCGTGACGACGCTCGCCAAACTCATCGCCGACCAAGCCGTGTCCGCCGAGGAGAACGACCGCTACGCGCTGCGGTGACCTCTCCCCCTAACCTAATCGCCGCCGCAAAAGTAGCCCCGTCTCCCTACATCCCCACGCCTCACGTCATTCCGCGAAGCGGGAACCTACCCCCCCCCCCGCAAGCCCGCAACAGCGACGAGCCGCGTAGACTTTGCGGACGGCTTCGCGCGAAGCCGGGAGGCTGACGGGCTATGTTCGATATGCTCATTGTCAACGGCAAAGTCATAGACGGCGCGGGCCGCGCCTGGTTCCGCGCCGCCGTCGGCGTCGCCGGCGACGAGATGACGCTCATAGAAGGCGACCCCGGCCCCGTCGAAGCCGCCCGCGTCATAGACGCCGAGGGCCTCGCCGTCTGCCCCGGCTTCATAGATATGCACTCCCACTCCGACTTCGCGCTCCTGACGAACCCCCGCCACGAGCCGAAGGTCAGCCAAGGCGTCACGACCGAAGCGCTGGGGCAGGACGGCCTCTCCTACGCGCCCGTCTCTCCCGCCAACCGCCCCCATCTCGTGGACTACCTCGCCGCCGTCAACGGACGCCCGCCCGACGACGTCGAATGGACGTCCGTCGCGTCCTTTCTCGACCTCTTCGACGGCGCGTCCTCCTGCAACGTCGTCTTCTTCGTTCCGCACGCCGCCCTCCGCGTGGAGGCGATGGGCTGGGCGAACCGCCTGCCGACGGACGCCGAACTCGCCCGAATGCGCGCCCTCGCCGGCGAAGCGATGCGCGACGGCGCGTTCGGCTTCTCCACCGGCCTCACCTACGTCCCCAACGTCTACAGCGACACGCGCGAACTTACGGAAATCTCCCGCGCCGTCGCTCCCTACGGCGGCCTTTACGTAACCCACGCCCGCTACGGACTCGGCGACCGCCTCCTCGATCCGTTCCGCGAGGCCGTCGCCGTCGGCAAAGGCGCCGGCGTTCCCGCGCACATCTCCCACTACCACAGCCCCGTCCACGGAATGGGCGAGCGAATGACCGCCCTCGTGGACGACGCCCGCGACGACGGCGTGGACGTCACCTTCGATCAGTATCCCTATCCCGCCGCGAGCACGATCCTCCTCTCGCTCGTTCCCCCGTGGGTTCACGATGGCGGCCCCGCCGAACTTCTGCGCCGCATCGCCGACCCCGTCGTCCGCGACCGCATCGCCGACGACGTGTATCCCCAGTGGGGCGGCTCCCTCGCCGACTACAAGTTCGCCCACGTCGGATCCGACAAGAACAAGGAGTGGGAGGGGCGCTCCCTGCAAGATATGGCCGACGCGCAGGGCAAACGGATGGTGGACGCGATCTGCGACCTGCTCATCGAGGAGCGGCTGGAGGTCGCGTTCGTCGCCCGGACGGGCAACCCCGACAACGTGCGCGAGATTATGCGCCACCCCGCGCAGATGGTCGGCAGCGACGGTCTCCTCACCGGCGAAATGCCCAATCCGCGCTCCTACGGAACCTTCCCCTGGTTGCTGGGGCAGGCCGTTCAGGAGGGAACGCTCCGCCTCGAGGACGCCGTCCATAAGATGACCGGCGCGCCCGCCCGGCGGCTCGGACTCCGCGACCGCGGCGTCCTCCGCGACGGCGCGAAAGCCGACGTCGTCGTGTTCGACCCGGAGCGCGTCCGCGCCCTCGCGACCTTCGACGCGCCCAAGCAATTCGCCGAAGGCATCGAATTCGTCTTCGTCAACGGAACGCTCGTCTGGGAGCGCGGCCGCCATACCGGGGCCTTCCCGGGCCGCGCCCTCCGCAAGTCCTAACCCGCGCCCACCCTACCCTTGACCCCCACCCCGGGCCCCGGCCCCGCCCGGCGAGCGGAGTAGAATGCCCCTAGAGGCCGCTATGCTCGAGCGCAACGCTTGGTTCCGAACCGCCGTCGTCGTCATCGCTTTCAGCGCGATCATTTTCCTCGTCGACACGCTCCGCCGCGTCTGGGACTTCCTCGGCGACCTTCTCCTCATCTTCTTCCTCGCCTACCTCGTGGGCTCGCTCATCATCCACACCGTCCAGTCGCTAATGCGCGTGCCCGGCATGAAGCGCCCCATCGCCGTCGCGCTCGTCTACGCCGTCCTCATCGGCATCGCCTCCGTTATGGGCTTCCTCGTCATCCCCTCCACCGTCACCCAAGCCATCGAACTGGCCAACCTCGTCCCCGTCTACCTGGAGCGCCTGCCCGACTTGGCCGACCGCGCGGAGGCGTACCTCGCGGGATTCAACATCAACATCGACCTAGCGACGCTGATTCAGTTCGACTCTCTGACCAACTGGGGGGACGCGCTCGGCGGCATCGTGCAGGACAACGCCCTGAACATCGCCCGCAACGTCGTCTCCATCGTCTTCTCCGCCTCCCTCGTCATCGTCATCTCCTTCTACGTCGTGCTGGACGGCGGGCGCCGCCTGAACGAGGCGCTCAAAGTGCTGCCTCAGCGCGCCGAGCGCGAGACCCGCTTCGTCCTCTCCACGATAGACGAGACCTTCCGGGGCTACCTGCGGGGGATGGTGGTCGTCTCCCTCATCTACGGCGTCGGCACCGCCGGCGTAATGCTCGCCACCGGCCTGCCCGCCGCGCTGCCCGTCGCGTTCGTCTCCAGCATTCTCCTCGCCGTTCCCTTCATCGGCGACTGGCTCGCGCTCGCGCTGCCTCTCATCGTCGCGGCGGTCTCCGGCGACTTCATCACGCTGCTCACGGTGCTGCTGACGCTGCTGTTCGTTCAGCAAGTGATGCTGAACCTGCTGACGCCCCGCATTTTGGGGCGCGCCGTGCGCATGCCTGCGATGCTCGTCGTCATCGCCGTCGTGCTGGGCGCGCGCCTCGCGGGCATCGCCGGAGCACTGCTTGGCGTGCCGACGATGGGCGTCGTCTATGCGCTCGCCGTCCACTACGGCATGGTCATTCGCAAACGCCGCGAGGCGAAGGAGCAGGCGCGCGTCCGGCAAAGCCGCTCCGCGTCCGCCGCCCGGCGCCGCGCCGCCGCGCAGGAAGAAGCGCCTGCGCCCGCGCCCGCCGAGCCGCCGCCGAATCCCAGCCTTCCCGCCGGCGGCGGCCTCGCCCCGGCCGGCGCCGCGCCCGAGCCCGGCGAGCAGCCGCCCGCCGCGGCGGATTAGGCTAAACCCGCTTCGGGCAAATCGCGGTCAGAGGGCAAGCCCCGCAGTTGGGAGTCACGGCGACGCACCATTTCATGCCGATTTGCCAGGCGGGCCAGTCCAGTTCGCCGGGAAAAGCCGGATGCAATTGCCGCGCGACTTCCAACGCGGCGCCCTCGGATTCGTAGGCGATGAGGCCGGCTCGCTTGAACACGCGCATAACGTGGACATCGGGTTTGACGTCTATCTCCGATTCCTGTCCTCTGAACATTCCCCAATCATCTCGCAGAATGCGGATAGCCATCGCCGCGATGCCGGGGCCGACCCCGTGTATCCGTTGAAGCCGCCGCCGGACTTCGGACGGGGACGCGCCGCTCCAGACGGCGGCTGCGTCGCCGCCGAATTCCATAACGAGTTCGGCGGCGGACTTCAGCGTTCCCGCTCCGCCGTATCGCGGCCGCGCGGGCAGGCTTTTCAGGAGGCGCGACAGAGCGTCCAAAGGCGCAGAGGCGAGGAGCGCGGCGTCCAGCATTCCCTTGCGGTGAATCCAATAGGGAATCTCCCACGCCCTCTTCCACGGCATTCCTCTGTCGAACGCCGCGCCTACGAGAAAGGCGAACGGGTCGGTGTAGACGAGGCGTCCGACGTCTGCAGGCAAAGCGTCCCGATCCGAGACGTAATTCTCCTCTCGGTACGCCATGAGCGTTTGGACTATGCCCGCCGTCATCGCTCTCCCTATTAGCGCCCTACGGCGCGCTCGACGGCAATTGCGGATTCTCCGCGTCGTACTCCACGAGCGCCCACGCCATTACGTGGCCGTCCTTCACGGAGAAGAGGTCGGCGCCGACGGGCAGCGGCTCCCACGCGCCGTTCCCCTCGTTCCAGAGGAACACGCCCCAGAACTCCGACCCCTCCGGCGCGACGCCCAGAATCTCCTTTACGAAGTGGGCGCGGAACTCCGGGAACCAGTCCGCCTCCAGATCGCCGTCAACGGCCAGATCCAGCAGTTCGTAGCCGTCAGTCCCCTTCGGCGCCTCGACGTCTCTACGCCAGTCCGGAGCCGACGCGTCCGCCTCGATCAGGACGCTCGCCTCGATGAGCGCGGGCGCCGTCTCCGGGGCGGACGAGCCGCATCCGATGGCGAATCCTGCGAAGAGCAAGAGCGCCGCGAGCGGCAGGAGCAGCGCCGCCGCTCCCGCCCGCAGCCGCTTTCCGCTGAGCGCGCCTAGCCGCTCCATCCGAGACGCTCCTTCATCGCTTCCGCGCCCTTGACGAGCGGCGGGCCGAACACGGGGAAGAACGCGGCGTTCGCGCCGGCGTGAACCGCCATAAAGAAGAGCGCGCCGGGGTTGAACAGCGCGACGCCGATCCAGCGGGCGTATTCCCCGCTTCCCGCGACCGTCGCCCAGAAATAGCCCGTGTAGACGTTGGTCAGAACGTCGTAGACCGGCGTGACGACGAGCGCGGGAACGAGGAACGCCAGCGTCGCGGCGGACGGCCCAAGCGTGACGCGCCCCGGACCGACGACCCGCCGCGCGAGCGCGCCCGCTCCGGCGTAGAGCGTCTCTCCCGCGATGAGGACGGCGAGCAGTTGCGGCTGCGCCGCGCCCCACGGGTTGATCTGCCCGTAGACGAGCCACGCCGCGACCGCGACCGCCGCGCCGCGCCGGAAGCCCAGCGCGTAGCCCGCCGCGAACACGAGCGCGTCGAAGAGTTTGACGTTCGGCAGCCCCGCGAGCGCGTAGTTCGACGCGAGGATCAGCGCGACGAACGCGCCCGGCGCCAGCGCCTCGCGGACGAGAACGTCCGGCAAGCGCAGCGGGCGGCGCGCCGTCTCCGTTCGGGCCTGAGCGTGCAGCATCTCGTTCCTCCTTCTATCGGCGGCGCGCGGCCTACGCGCGCCGCCCGTCTCCTGCGTCATCCCGCCTGCGCGGGACGGCGATATTGCGTCCCGCCGGATCCCCGCCTATGCGGGAACGGCGATGTCGCGCGGTCGCCGCCGCCTGCGCGGGACGGCGACCGCAGTATCCGGCGACGGCGCAAAGTTCCTCTGAACAAAAAACCCTGCGCCGCGAGCGGGGCAGGGCATTGCGCCTCGGGGGGCGCCCCTGTTCCGCGCGTTCGTCGGATACGGGAGGCTCCTGACGCTCCGGATCGGGCTCGCCCCGTTGGTCGGGGCCTACCGTTGCGCGCCAGCGCCGGACTTCGACCGGCTTCACGGACGCCGCCATCAGACGGCGCGCGCCAGGAACCGCTATTCGGTTGTCGATGGGAGTATAGCGCTTGGCCCGGGCGCGGGGGCTCCGTGACGCCCTGGATCGAGCCATGCCTCGCTAGGCGGGCGCGCTTCCGTCCGCGCCGACGACCACGACGTGGACGCGCTCGATCTCCTCGTGAAAGGAGTCGGGCATCCGCGCCCAGTCGCGCGCCTCGACGAGAAACGGAATGGCGGAGCCGCTTAGCGCGTCCCGCAGGCCGATGAGGTCGTCCAGCGGAATGGCGCGCAGCCCGGGCGCGCGCAGCGCGAGGTCGAGGTCGCTTCCCGCGTGGCCTCTCCCGTTCACGCGGCTGCCGTAGGCCCAAACCTCCACGCCGGGCAGGCGCTCGCGCAGCAGACGCTCCAACTGCTCCCGGTGGCGAGGCTCGACGTTCAAGCGGGCGGTCATTCGAAATCCTCCCCGACCACGCGGGAGACGGCCTTCGCGTCCTCGATGAGCGCGGGAATGACGGCGAGCGCGTCGTCCGCGTAGCGCGCTCCGCAGAGATGCGCGGCCTGATTCCGAATGTCCCGATAGCGCATCCACCGCTCCGCCTCGTCCGCCGAGATCAGAATGTGTTTCGCGACGTGCCGAAAGACGTCCTTGTACGAGAGCCGGTCGGCGTCGCGGTTGGCGCCGAAGAAGGGCGCGAGGCGCTTCTTCATCAAACTGCCGCACATCTCCTCGACGATTTCGAACTCCTTGACGCACGCGGCCCTGTAGACGTCGGCTGCGACGCTCCCCTGCTCCTGCGCCTGCAGAAGAGCGAACGCGCTTTCCAACGCCGCGACGCTGCGGTCGAGATAACTAGTATCGAGTCGCATGCCTCCCGCCCGCGCCAATCTGACAAGGTCGTTCTAGTATAGCCGCCGATTCGGAAGAATTCCCGCTTGAGCGGTCAAGGCGACAATGGGTAGGTTCCCACTTGCGCTGGAATGACGTGGCGCATGGGGATTCATGGAGACGGGGCTTACGCCCCGTCTATGGCGTTATCGCGCCGAATAGATTCCTGCTTACGCAGGAATGACGGTAGGGGCGCGATGCTGCTGACTGCGGGGTGGCGCGCCCAGATCGCGTGGCCGCGTGGCTCTCTGATCGAGAGGGCGCGCCGCCTACCCCTCCCCCTCCCCCCAGAGGCCGCCGTGCGCGGCGATTGCGGCGTCCGCCTCGCCCATCAGCCGGACCGTGTCGCGCAAGGCGGCGGCCATTCGCGTATAGCGATCCGCTTCGTCGTAGGTCAGAAGCCGCCCTACGCGGTCGCGCAGATACTTGTCCATCGGCTGGTAAGAGCCGACGCGGAACGCCCACGCCTCCGGCGCGACCCCCTCGACATACTGCCCGCCTTGCAGGAGGTCGCCGCCGCCGATGTAGACCCGCCCCCGTTCGAGCGGGTCGTCCTCGCCCGGCGGCGTCTCGCCGGGCGCGTAGTAGCGCGGATAGCCCCTCTCGACCGCGCTCCCCGTCACGCCGACCAGGTTCAGACCGGAGCCGTCCGGAACCGGGGCTGTCAGCAAGCGCCCGGCGACGAGCGCGGCGCCTATCTCCGCGAGGGCGCGGAAGATCGGCGCGCCGGTAGGCGGCGGAACCCGGGGGAAGTCGGCGCGCAGAAACTGATCGTAGCGTTCGCGGTAAGACGGCGCGTGCAGAACGGCGTAGACGTAATGCAGGACGTCCTCCGGCCCGAACGTCGCTTGCAAGTCGCCGCGTCCGTCCGCGACGAACCGCAAGCCGGTTCGCTCCTCAATGGAGGCGACGAACTCGGGGGAGAGGTTGGCGCGCCGCGAACCGGGCTCGTAGAGCCCTTGCGACGCCTCCTGATCGGCGGGGTAGAGGTAGAGCGGGAAGAGCGAATTGATTTCGCTCGTGATGTTGGAGATGGCGCACGCCTCGATGATCGTGTCGCTGACGCCGCAGAGGTTCCACGGCTCGCCCGTTCGGGACTGCTGCCTGCAGGCGATCAGCCCGACGTTGCGCCTCCCGTTCGCCAGCATATGCCGCATCACTTCGGGGCGCGGCCTGCACAGGAACCCCCCGCTCGCGCCCGTGTAGTAGGTGTAGCGGACATCGAACGCCCGGTACTGAATCGGGGCGACGGATTCCTGGCGCGCGCCGGAGTTGTTAACGTCTTGCTGCGCGAGCGCCACTTGCCAGTCCCGGGAGTCTCTGGGCAGCCGGTACCGCGCCCGCGCCGCGTCGGGAGGCAAAGCCGCGAAGTCTTTGGCGACGTCGAGCGCGTCGCCGCTCGTCCAGCGGATCGTGAACTCGTCGCGGGCGGTCACCACGCCGACGGAATTGACGGGCATTATCTCCGTCACGCTCGGCCACCGCCCGTACTCCTCCTCCAACGTCGTGTCCCAGGGTTTGAAAAGATAGTTGGGCGAGGCGGGGGCGAGGTCCGTCCAATTGGTCGTCTCGACGTCGGACGCGGAGAGCGTTTCGTACTTGGCTTGCCGCGCTCCCCGGAGGTCGGCGTGATGCACGTTCGCGGGGCCGCTCCTGCCCGGCTCTTTGACGAAGAGCGCGATGGCGACGCCCTGCTGAATGTCGAAGACGTTCTGGTCCGGGCCGCCGTCCGGGGCGATTTCCTTGGCGCGCGCGTTGCCGTGCAGATCGAGCACGTAGATGTCCGTGAACGTCTCCATCAGATGACGGCGCATGCCGCGAAAGGTGGGGTTGTCAAGGTAGGCGTGATTGGTGATGAAGGCGAGAACGCCGCCGCCCGACTGCTCGATGCGCCACTGGCCGAAGCGAATGAACTTGACGTAGTCGTCCTGCAGCCACTTGGGATTCTTCTCGCCGAGCGGCTCGCCGTCCACGCGCTTGTAGTCCTCGATGGCGCGTCCGATCCACGTTCGCTTGCCGTTGCGCCAACTGGCGTTGGCGGAGTGGCCAGAGTAGGGCGGATTGCCGAGCACGACCATAATTGGGAGGTCGCGCTTAATGCCGGACGCGGCGTTGGCTTCGTCGACCATGGCGCGCATCGGGCCGAACGCGGCCTGAACCTGCCGCTCCTCCTGCTCCAGCGCGTTGGTGAGGTAGACGCCGAACCGCTCGCCGCGCTCGAATTGGTACGCCCAGGCTTTCCGCTCCTTCTCCGGCCTGTCCATCGCGGCGAGTTGCATGCCCAACTTGAGGTGCGCCATTGCGTAGGGCGCCATCAGCAACTCGAAGCCGAACAAGCGCGGAAGCAGGTGCTCCCGGACATAGGCTTTCCACATGTCCGGGCCGGCGATTATGCGCCCGCCGCTCCGCAGAAAGTCTATGACGGCGTAGAGGAACGTCCCCGTTCCGCACGCGGGATCGAGGATCAAGACGCGATGCCCGGAATAAGAGCCGCCGGTTCCGTCGCGCCTGGGGACAACCTGGGAGCGGTCGGCGAGCCCCGCGCTGAGCCCGAAGCGGTCGCGCAGCAGGAAGTCCACGGAGCGCACGATGTAGGAGACGACCGGCTCCGGCGTGTAGTAGACGCCTCTGCGCTCGCGCTGCTTCGGGTCGTAGACGGCGAGGAACGTCTCGTAGAAATGGAGAATCGGGTCTTGCAGGGCGCCGCGTTTGCCGAAATCGGCCAAGATGTCCCGCATCGCGGCGTTGTCCAGCAGTTCCGCCAGGTCGTCCACGAAGCCGACGTACGGCTCGCCCTTGATTTCCGGCCCCGCGACCGTGTTGAAGAGCGTTTGGAGAAAGGGATTCGCCGCCGGTATGCGGTGCGCGGCGGTCTCGCGCCGGAACGTGCCCGGCCGCTCGTTGACCCGCGCCGCGAAGAGCCCGTAGGCGAGCGTCTGCGCGAACATATCGGCGAACTCCGCGTGCTCCTGCCCGGGCGTGAGCACGCTTTCGGACGCCTCGTAGAAGTCGAGCAGCGGCCGCGACGCGCTCCCGTTTCTGAGTTCGTTATGCACGACGTCGCGGAGCATCCGCGTGACCTGCGCCATGCGCTCCGCGAGTTCCAGCGCGCTTGCGACGGGCGCGAGGCTGTGGCGCAGGAAGGCGTCCAGCAGTTGCTCAGCCGATTCCGCCGCCGCCGCGCTCCCCGCGAGCCGACCCCGCTCGTCCGCCTCCGCGAGGACCGCCGTCATGCGCCGCTCGCCGTCGACATACCAGCGGAACTCCGTGTAATTCGTCAGCAGCAGGTTGGGGAGGTTCTCCTTGTAGCGCTTGAGTTGCTCGCCGTTCGGCGTCGTCGGGCGCGCGCGGGCGGCGTCTTTTTCGATGGCGTTCAGATCGACGCCGACGTCTTTGGCCTCGACATAGCCGACGGTGAGGCGCGCGCCGCCGGTTCGAGAGACGACGAAGTCGGGCGCGCCGACGGCGATATGCGCGGGCTCGTTGGTGGCGACGATGTTCTCGTCGAGCGATTCGAGCAGCGTCTTGAGCGCGGGGCGGTGCGTGTGCTCCGTCGCGTTGCCCTGGGCGATGTTCGCCCGCAACTCGTCCAAGTATCGCCGGAGCGCCTCCGCCGCGTTCGCCATCGCGCCCCCGCCTCCTACCGCCCGCGCCCGCGAGGGCCGACGGCTGCGCGCGAGTCGGCGTAGCAGGGCGCGATGCGGGGATAGTCCGGCATAGGCCCATCATACCGCCGCGCCCTAACGCGCGGCAACCGCGTAAGTCGCGGGGCGAGGGTAGGTTCCCGCCTACGCGGCAGGGCGGAGGGCTATGCTAACGGCGCCGCCGGCTCCGGCGCCGCCGTGCTATACTCCCGTCAGCGCCCTCTAGCGGGCGGGCCGTCCGGAGGCGAGCCGATGAGCGAGAGCGTCCTATCGTTGGTTGTCGTGGGCGGAGGCTTTCTGGCGATTGCCCTCACCATCTGGTTCGGCTTGCACAGTTTCAAGGGCGGCCTCATAGAGCGGCTGGACAAGATGGATGCCAACCTGTCCCGTCAGTTGCAGGGGATCAGCAACGACCTCTCCTCGATGCGAACGAAACTGGACTCGGTTTGGGACATCGTGGCGCTCAAGGCCGGCCCCGGCTGGTCGGGCACGGTCACGAGGGCGCTGCCGAACCTGGGGCAAGTGGAAATATCCGCGAACCCCAAAGAGGCGCAAACCCAGTATTTCGTCAAGGTCCAGCACGGCACGCTCAGCGACGCGCTCATCGAACTGCTCGCCAAGCGGACAGGCTTCCACGATTACGAGCAACGGACGCTGAACGGCCAAGCGGCGTCGTACCTGCAAGTGGACAAGCACGCGTTGATTCTCAATGTCCCCGCCGTGGATCCCGCCGTCACCACCGAATTCATGTCGAAATTCCTCGAGTGGCTGGACTCCGAATACATCGAAGGGCGCGAGCAGGCGCTCGCCGAGTACGAGGCGCCCATTCTCCCCCAACGCCAGGACTGACGCGAGGAAGAGGCGTTGCCCCCCGCCTACGCGGAGCCCCCGGTCGACGGAGGTCTTGCGAGGTCTGCGATGGAGTCGCCGCCTGCGACGTAAGCGCCGCCGTCGTCGCGCGGGCGGGCGATGGCTAGGGCGTTAGGGGTTGTACCGCTTTTGCGTGACGCAGGGCTCTTCAGACAAGGCGCGGCGGATCTCGGCCGCCCAGCCGGCGTCTATCCCGATGGCCTGGATCACCGCGTCGTCCAGCGCTTGACGCGCGGGGTCGGCGTCCATCTGAGGCAGCGGCAGGAGAGGCGTGGCGGAGAGCGACTCGTAGGCTTGCGTTAGGCGGTCGCGGGCGGCGTTCCCTAACTTGCCGAAGTGAGGAACGGGAACGGATCTGAGCGCGTCCATTGAGAATTCGGGGCGGGACAAGACCTTGTTGCTCCGGCCTCCGAGCAGCGCCAGCAAGCCGACCGACGAGTTGAAGTAGACGGTCAAGGCTTTCTCCGTCGCCTCTTCGTCGAAATTGACTAATCTGCAGGGAATCCAGAGCGAGCCTACGGCGGGCTGCGCCGACCAAACGGCGGCGACTCGGGCGGTGTTGAGGCGGAGTTTCGCGGGAATGAATAGCCGGCCTCGCTGGCTCCAGTACGCGTCGGCTTGGCTCAGTTTGCCGGGCATGGGCTCTATGTACGCGTCGGGCTTGGCCGCCATTGTCTGGAGAATGCCGGTGTCCTGTCCCCACAAGGCGCGGCGTCCGTCTTTCGTAGGAAGGTCGGTGGGCTCGTAGGCGCCGCGAATTCCTTGTCCGGCGGGGCCTACGCTCGCGATTTGGGAGAGGCTCTGCACGGGAAAGAGGGAGCCGCCAACGAGCGCGCGATAACTCTCCGCCAAGCGGGGCGCGAGGAAATTGATTGCGAACCAATCGCCCTTGAGGATTCGAGCCGACGGGATTTCTTGAATCACGTGGCTCATCCATGCGTCGGATGTCCCGTTGATGGCCTCGGCTAAGCGCATCGCCTCAATTGGCGTCGCAGGGTTTCGCGTAAGGTTCACGACTCGAGTGGGCGGCTTTCTTCCTTTGCTCCACCGGCGCCCTATGACCAGCATTTCCGAAATGCTGGTGTTTTCGGAAAACCATAGGCGGTTAACGTCATGGGAGACTATGATGAGTTCTATATGGAACCGCTCAGCGAGATGCCCCCGCATCTCCAAGTTCCCAGGCGAAGTGGCGACTACGGCGGGGAGGACTAACGCGATTGCGGCGTTGTTTGGCTTGAGCAAATGCTCGGCGAGCGCAGTGAAAGCGCCGCCGGACGAATGCAACCGAGTCGCCTTGCGTCGCGCGAGCCTGCCGAGAACGAGTTTCTCGCGCTCCTTAATCGCCCGTTCCACGTTAGGAGGGAATTGGTCGTGACGGAGGCTGTCGCGGGTGAATGGAGGATTCATTATGACGAAGTCCATAGGAACGGGCTCGCGTATGTCGCCGCCCTCGACCTGCTCGCCTTGAATCCTCTTCGATTCTTCTCGCATATCTCCCATAGTCATTTGGCGGTCGGCGAAGCGCGTGTGCCTCTCCTTGCCTAGGAACTCCAGCGAGCCTATGTGGGCTTGACCATTTTCGTCAGGCCGCAGGTTTCCATTCTCATCCTCGCTGTACGCTCCAAACAACGGACGGTGCACTTCCATATTTCTAAACGCCGTGCTTGGGGAGAGCAGTCCAATTGTCGTCGCGGCCATGTGCGTAGCCGTTAGGTTGACGTCGTATCCCCATAGGACTTTTTCAACTATAGCGCGGCTGAAGTCGTCGTCGGATGCGCCGGCTAGGTCTCTTATCCGCTCCGCGGCCGCCGTAAGCAGCGTTCCCGTGCCGCAGGCGGGGTCGCATATCCGCAAGTCCGCCGGATTCGTCTTCGCAACGTCCCGCTCCCGAATGGCGAGCGCCGCAAGGAGCGTGGCGGCGGGCGTCGAGGTGTAGTAGGAGCCGTCGTGCCTCGCCGTGTCCAACACGCGGTGAAATATGCGGCCCACCAGGTCGTGACGGCTGCCGGTGGTCAGTTCGGCGCACCGCTCGACGGCGGCGGCTATGGCGGACAAGATGGCGGGAGTTGGGGGAAGCGTGCGCAGCGCGTCGCGGGCGGCTTCGAAGATAGGCTTGTAGTCCACGGCGAGGATCGCCTTCCAAGCCTCGTCGAACGCATAACGCGGCGTGAAAGACGCGCCGCAAGCGGACAGACGCATCGGAGGCCAAACCCCAACCTTGCCGTCAGGCCAGGCGTCCGCCGGCGGGCGCTCCAGATGCGGAAGGTACGAGTCCAACCGATTGTGAAACAGCATCGCAGTTGCAAGAACCAGCAACCCCCGCTTGGCGGCGGGAGCGTAGTCCTCGGCCTCTCCGGACTTCCGGTTTTTTCGCGGCGGAAGGTCGAGGACTTTGGCGAGGCCGACTCGTTCGGCGGGAGGAATCATTCCCACGGCTTCGTCCAACGAATCCGACAAGATGCGCGCGGCCAAGTCCGTCTTGTCGGCCAACTGCGGAGAGCCGCGCAATTCGCGGGCGAACTGCCGGTAATCGCCCTCGGCCCACGCGGGTCCGTCGCGCAAATTCGGGTCGACGCAGACGGCCCAAGTCAGCGTCTCGGATGCGAGGGAGTCCGTCGTCGCGCCGTTGGGATAGCAAAGGCCGAAGGCGACGTCCGCGATCCTTGCGCGCAGCCGGCCCTCGGCGTTATCGAGGGCGGCGGCCTTCTTGTCGAAGCCCGATTTCGCCTCTATCGCCACGCGAACGCCGTCTATAGCGACAAGGACGTCCACGCGCTTGCCCCTCGCCGGAAACTGCGCTCGGGCGTCCGCCAACGCCTTGTCCTCGGCGCGCAACAATTCCGCCAGTTTCCCGGTGAGCGTGTCTTCCGTGTCGCCTTCTCTCGCCATATTCCCTACGTCCCGATCTTGCGGGCGGGGGCGTTATTCGCCGAATTCTAGCAGAGTCGGGGCGCCCCCCCGCCCTACGCGTAGTCGAACAGCGGCGGGAACACGATGACCACCACCGCCGCCCACGCGCCGTACACGGGCAGGTAGGCGGTTTGCCATCGCTCCAGCGCGCGGAACGAGCCCCGCCGCAGCAGGAACCGCCCGTAGAGCCAGGCCGACCACCCCAAGTTGGCGAGAATGACGAGGTTCTCTCCCAGCGCCGCCGTCTTGTTGGGGCTGAACCCGAAATCGGAGATGCGCGACGCGATTCCGGCGAGCGCGGCGGCGTCCACCACGAGCGCGCTGACCACGAGCGCCGCCGCCAGCCAGTCGAACGCGCTCGGCGGCGCGTTCGGGTCCCGTGACGCCACGACGTAGATCAGCAGGCCGAGCACGAGCGCCAGCAGCAAGTCGAAGGCGATGAGCACGTCTCTGTCCGCGCCGACGCCTCTCCCCGTCCAAGCCATCGCCGCGAGGAAAGCGAGCAGCGCCGCCGCGACGAGCGGCGTGAACACCCGCGCGAGCATCGGCGCCGCCTGCTCTATCGTCTTCCCCCACGTCTCCACCAGCCACGCAGTGATCAGAACCGCCCCCGCCGCTCCCGACGGCACGGCCCAACTGAAGAGGAAGTACTCCGCGTTGACGTCAATCGCCGCGAACATGCCCTGCGTGACGCCGACCAGCGCTCCGCCCCCCAGCGCGATGAGAACGTAGGCGACGAACCATCCGCCGGAGAAGCGCACGAACGCGATGCGCGTCCCGGTCTCCCGCCAGCGGCTTCCGGCGTAGGCCGCGCCCACCGCGACCCAGAGCGCTATCGGCAGGTGCAGAAACGCGAGGTTGCCCGAGTCGCTGCCGCCGAACGAATACGGATAGGCGTTTGCAAAGACGAGCGCGACCGCGAACGGCGCCGCCAGCCATAGCAGCCGGACTCCCCTCAGCGCGCGCTTCCACGCGAAATATCCCGCCAGCAAGCCGAGAATGACGACGACCGCGTTGCGGTAGTACCAGGCGTCGTCGCCGATGGGGTCGAACACGTTGGGAATCGCGACGATTGCTCCCGCCGCGGCCGCCAACAGCAACGCCGCGCCGAATTCGCGCCGCTCTGCCCGGGACGAGTCCTGCGGGGCCGCGCCCGGCGCGGCGCCCGGCTCCGCGTCGCGTCCGTAAAGGCGCTGCGCGTAGCCGCGCGCGAACTCTCTCGACGCCGCGTTCCGCTCGCCCATCCGTCCAACCGCGACCAGAAACGCCTCGCCGACGCTGAGGCCGGACTCCGCGAGTTCCGCCGTCAGCGCGCGCAGTTCCTCCTCGCCGGAGGCGTCCGCCCCCGCGGCGCGGCGCCACTCCGCGACGAGATCGTCAACGCCGCTCTCGCCGCCGGCCACGCGCTACTCCTCCCTCGGCGCGCGCGTCATCAAGTCGCGCAGCGCGTCGCGGGGCGACTCGCCCTCGAACAGCGCCCGCGACGTCGCCTCGGCGATCGGCATCTCGACGCCGAGCGACGCGGCCATCTCCAGCGCCGCCTGCGTCGCCGTCACGCCCTCCGCGACCTGCCCGCCCAGCGAGGCGAGCGCGTCCGCCAGCGGGAGCCCTTCGCCGAGCGCGGCGCCCAGCCGACGGTTCCGGCTCAGCGCGCTGTAGCAGGTCGCCGTCAGGTCGCCGAATCCCGCGATCCCGGCGAACGTCGCCGCGTCCGCGCCCGCCGCGGCGCCCAGCCGCGCAATCTCCGCGAGCCCCCGCGTCAGAAACGCGGACTTCGCGTTGTCGCCCAGCCCCATCGCGTCGCACGCTCCCGCGCCGATGGCGATGACGTTCTTCAGCGCGCCCGCGAGTTCGGTTCCAATCACATCGCGGTTGGTGTAGACGCGGAACGACGGCGAGTTGAGCATCGCCTGCGCCCGCGCCGCCGCCTCTGCGTCCGCCGACGCGACGACCGCCGACGCGGGCAGCCCTCGGACAACCTCATGCGCGAGATTCGGGCCGGAGAGCGCGCAAATCCTCGGCGCGGCGTCCGCGAGTTCCTCCTCCAGCGCGGCGCTCATCCGCCGGAACGTTCCGCGCTCCAAGCCCTTGCACGCCGAAACGGCCACGACGCCGCGCGGAAGGACGGGGGCGGCGCGGCGGGCGTTCTCGCGCAGCGACTGGCTGGGGACGGCGAACAGCGCGAACTCCGCGCCCTCCATGCCGGCGCCCCAGTCCGCCTCGACGCGCAGCGACGGGGGAAAGCGATGGCCGGGCAGCCGCGCCGCGTGCTCGCCGTCCGCCGCGAGCCGCTCCGCCTCGGCGGACGTCCGCGTCAGCAGGCGGACGTCCGCCCCCCGGCGCGCCATAATGAGCGCGAGCGTCGTTCCCCACGACGTCGCGCCGACGACGGCGGCGGGGCCGGCTTGCGGCGGGCCGGCGTCCTCTCGCCCTAATCCCAAGCCTTGAGTTCCCCCTTCTTGTTCTCCGGGCCGGGGACGCCGGTGCAGTCCGCGACGAGGTTCCTCATCCGGCACTCCTGCCCGTGCTTGGCGAGTTCCTCCTCGAAGATGCGGTGCACGCGCGGGGACTCGTCCTCGTACTCCAACTGGATCCCGCCCTCCTTGATGCTCACCATCGCGCGAATCTCGCCCTGCTTCTTCGGGTCGTTCACGCCGCGCCGGTACGCGTACTTCCGCGAGTTCGACGGGCTCATATTGATGTAGCGCGCCGGCGTCGTCCCCACGTTGAAGTGCTGATGGAAGTACTCGTTCTCCGCGTCCTGCGTCGGGAGGTAGAGGCTGCCCCGCTGCCAGTCCGCCTTCACCAGGTCGGACATGTCGTCCTCTTTCCAGACCAGCGCGAAGCCGACGCCGCCCGTGATGAGCAGATGCGCGCCGGGGCCGTGCCGGTGCGCCTTCTTGTAGGTGCCGACGGGAAACTCCGAGATATGCGACGACACCGTGTTGTCGGCGAGCGAGAGCATAATGTTCGTGCCGCCCGCGCCGCGCTCGTGCCAGTCCGGCATCGGCATATTCGCCGCGTCCGGCAGGAAGTTCGTCTCCCACACGCGCCCCTTGTACATCGAGCCGGAGCCCGCCGCCCAGCCCTCGTCGGACGTCAGCCGGTCGGGGAAGACGAACGGGTTGTCCCAGATGAACTCCGGCGCGATGAACCGGCGCAGCATGCCCGGCAGATTGGTCACGGAGACCATCCGCGTCGGCTCCGAGCCGCTCCCGTTGAAGTGCTGCCGCCAGGCGTTCATCGGCACGGAGAAGTACGCGCCCTCCGCCCACTCGAACGTCTGCTTGCGGTTCTCGTCGTACCAGACCGACGTCGCGCCGCGCCCGCTGAGGACGTAGGCGACCTCGTTGAACATAAAGCGCTCCGGGTTCGTCTTGCCCGCGGGGCCGATCTCGATCACGTGCTCGTCCGTGTCCTCGTCGCCGTCGAGGTAGACGACCGCGCCGTCGCAGCCCTTGCGGGGCCAGTGCTCGAGTTCCAGCGAGTAGAGGTCGCGGATGTAGAGGCCGCCGTGCAGTTTGACGCCCTCGCTCTCCCGCCACTCGTCGTAGGCGTCGACGCGCTCGAAAACGGGCGCGTGAGCCGGGTCGTAGTTCATCGTCATCGCGTTCCTCCTGGCCGGGCGCCGTCTTCCGTGGCGCGCCGCGCGGCTCAGCGCGAAAGGTACGCCCTCGCGCGCCCCGCGTCAATGCCCGCAGGACGGCGATAGCGAAAGAGCCCCCGCGCAAGTTGCGCGGAGGCTTTACCGCAACACGAGCGAGACGCGCGCAGGGAGGTTACGCGTCCTCGCCCATATCGTGATCAGGATGGTTGGACTCGCCGGCCTTCCAATAGCCCTGCGTTCGGAGCGCCTTGCGGTCGACCCCGCGCTCATCGAGGAAATGCCGCCGGATCTCGCGCATCGCGGACGCCTCGCAACTCACCCATATCCGCCCGTCGCCGTCGGGCAGTTCGACGTCGCGGAGCGCGGCGGCGAGGGCGTGCCCGGGCGTTTCGCCCTCGCGCCGGTGAATCCACCGCGCTTGCAGATCGGCGGCCGACATCAACTCCTGCTCCTCGTCGGCGCCCTGCACCTCGACGAGAACCGTCGCTTTCGCGCCGGGAGGCAGCGCCTCGAGGAGCGTGCCGACGGCGGGCAGCGCGGACTCGTCGCCTGCGACGAGATGCCAGTCGGCGTCGGGGTCGGGGAAGCGCCCGCCGCCGGCTCGCCCGCTGATCACGGCGAGGTCGCCTTCCTTCACGCTCGCGGCCCAGGCCGCGCCCGGCCCGTGGTCGTGGAGAGCGAAGTCGACGTCGATTTCCATCGCGTCCGGGCGCCAGCGGCGCGGCGTGTAGGCGCGGCTCTGCGGGCGCGGCCTGTCCTCCGGGAAGGCGTTGCCGTCGGGTCCGGGGACGGGCAAAACGAGTTCGCCCGTTTCGGCGTCGGGCAGGAAGACGCGGATGTGGGAGGCCGCGCCGGGGCATTCGAAGCCCGCCATCTGATCGCCGCCTAGCGTCAGGCGCGTCATTCGCGGCGTGAGGCGGACGACGCGCCTAACCTTGACGACGCGGGGCGGCGGGCGCTTGCGGGGCGCGGTCGGGGCGGGGGCTGCGGGAATAACGGTGGTCATAGGCTCTCTCCTGTTGGCCTGTTGAGCATGCGATAGTTAGGATAACCTAACTTATTTACATAGGATAAACGAAGCTACGGAGCGCGTCAATACCCGCCGCGCATTGCAGCATACGCGCATCCTCTTGCCGTCATTCCCGCGTAGGCGGAATCCCCGCCCCATTGAGCGCCGCGCCCATGATGACCGTCATTCCCGCGTAGGCGGGAATCTCGTATCCGTCGGAGGCGCGCAAGCGCCGAATTCCCCCTCTCCCTAGAGAGACCTTTGCATAACCCCCCACTACAGAGCCGGGGCGCCTCAATTCACTCCCAGCATTAAGGGAATTGCGGGCCGCAACTGAGTTATGCAAAGGTCTCCTAGAAGGGGAGAGGACGCCGCGAACGCGGCGGGAGAGGGTACTGCAGACGAGCGCGATGAGCGGTCGTCATTCCTGCGTAGGCAGGAATCCATTCGGCGCCCCAGCGCCATAGACGGGGCGCTAGCCCTGTCTCCTTGTTCCCCGGGGCCACGTCATTCCCGCGTAGGCGGGAATCCCGCCCCATCCCCCCCATGACAACCGCCCCTTCCGCAGACGCCCCCCTTATCCCCTACGATGGACCCTGCCGCGCGCAGGCGACGCAGGCGGAGCGGACGAGGTGACGAGAGGGGCGCCTCATTCAGCCTCATTCCTGACTCAAAAAGCCCCCAAAACAGCCTCAAAACGCCTCATTGGAGCCTCATCCGCCCGCCGAAGCGCAGGAGTAAATGAGTCAAAATGATGCAAAATGATGCAGCCCTATAGCAAAGCGCGTCCGGACGGCCCGGCCCCCGGCGGCCCTGACTATGCGTTCCCAGCGGCCTCCCGCTTCGCGCCCCGCCCCTACCCCCCGATTTCGCCCGGGCTGCCGCTGGCGTCGCAGGGGAACGAGCCCGCGTTGTGGAAGGCGAACACCCCGCCGCGCAGTTCGACGGACTGGCCGCAGGCGGGGCACTGCCGGCTCGCCCACTGGGGGGCGGGCCGCGCCTCGCGGATTCGGGGCGTAACGTTCATCGCGCCCGCCGACAGCGCTTCGCCAAGCGTCACTTGCATAATCATCGCTCCTCCCAGCGTCCGGCGTCCCGCTCAGCCGGACGGCGACTCGCGCGTTCTCTAGAATCGCGCATCTTCTCCGCGCATCTTGCGGCGCGCGCCTTGCGCGTTGCGACATGCGCCTTGCGCGTCTTGGCGCCCCTCGCGTTGACGCATCTTGCGCCGAACGCTCATAATTGTCCGGGGTCTGGGCGGCGAAGGGTAGCGATTTCGGTTGCGGGATAGCGGCTTTTCGAGACCTGTGCCCAACCTCTCCACGCCGTCCGCAGAGCCCTCTCTCGCCGCTTCTCAGAATAACGGGAGGCGCGCGGGGTGTGATTGGAGAGGTAGGGCGCAAGCCCCCGGAGGCATACGCCCTGCCGTCCCGGCCTGCCGCCCGCCAGTGTGCTATATTGCGGCGCAGGAAGGAGACGCGCCAATGGACTTGTCCCGATTCGCAATGGAAGGGCGGACCGTCATCATCACCGGCGGCAGCGGAGGCATCGGGCGCGGCTGCGTCCGCGCGTTCGCGCAGGCCGGGGCGAACGTCGTCGTCGCGTCGGTGCCCGAGGAGAGCATTCCCCTGGCCGTCGCCGAGGCCGAATCGCTCGGTGCGTCCGCCATCGGCGTCAAGGTCAACGTCGCCGACCCGGACGAGATAGACGCGATGGTCGCGCGGACGCTCGATGTCTTCGGGCGCATCGACGCGCTCGTCAACGTCGCGGGGGGCTCCTACAGCCGCAACCCGGATATGCCGCAGTACGCCCGCGCCCCGCTTCTGGAGATGAGCGGCGACGATTTCCTCGGCGCCTATGTCGGCAACGTCAAAACCGTCTTCCTCGCGTCCAAAGCCGTCGTTCCGCATATGCAGGCGGCGGGCAAGGGCGCGATCGTCAACGTCGGCTCCACGTCCGGCCTCGACCGCCGCCCCAACGCCCCCGACATCGCCGCTTACGGAACCGCGAAAGCCGCCGTCCACAGCCTCACCTTCCATATGGCGCATCAGTGGAAGCCGGAAGTGCGCGTCAACTGCATCGCGCCCGGAACCATAGACACGCCGCGCCCGGCCGGAACCGTCCGCCCGGAGATGGCGGAGGCCGCGGACCGCATCGCCGTCGGGCGCGTCGGCGTCGGCGACGACATCGGCTCCGCCGCCCTCTTCCTCTGCTCCGACGCCGCGTCGTTCATCAACGGCGTTGTCCTCCCCGTGCACGGCGGCGAATAGCGCGCAAGACGCCCTCCTTCAACTCCCGGGCGGGGAATCCAATCGGGCGCGCAACGCCACAGACGGGGCGCCGCCCCGTCTCCCTCATCCCCATGCCCCCGCGTCATTCCCGCGAAAGCGGGAACCTACCCCCTTGCCGTCATCCGCCCCCTATAACCCGTCATTCCCGCCTACGCGGGAATCCCGCCCCCCACTCCCAGCGCTCAAACGGCGCTCATTTGGCGCTAAAAAGTGCTCATTCAGTGCTCACGGAGCGCTCATTCGGCGCTCAAAAAGCGCTCATTCAGTGCTCACGGAGCGCTCACTGCCCCCGGACGGCGCAGACCGCCTCCCAGTCCCCTCCGGCGCCCCTCGACCCAACCCGCGAAGCCGCAATCCGCGCGCCCGACGCAACCCGTTTCCCCGCCTTCCCCAAGCCTCGCGCGCCATTATGACACAACCCCATTGCGTTCCGCTACGCCCCCTGCTATCCTGGACCCCAATCGAGCGTTCCCCCCGCCCCGCCCGAGGAGAGGCGTGAGCGCGAATGAGCGCTTTTGAGCGCTTTTCGCCGAAACCCGCCGCAGCGCGCGCGAAACCACCCGCCGAAAGGAGCCGAACAACCCCCACGCATCGAATTCATGGCCGGGTCGGCCCCGGTTGGGCGACGCCGCTCAGCCCAGCGCGACGCGCCGCCGAGCCTACCCGCCAACGCCGCGCCCCTTGCCGTCATTCCCGCGTAGGCGGGAATCTCGCCCCTGTTGGACGGGGCGCAACGCGCCCCGTCTCCTTCGATCCCCAGGGCCACGTCATTCCCGCGAAAGCGGGCCGCCTACCCCAAACGCCCTTCCCGCGCAATCCTCTATACTACGCCGCCCGTCCGATTCCGCTAGGGAACGCGCCGTGTCCTCTCCGCCCGAACCGCTGATCTCCGTCCTGCTGCCCACCTACAACGAACGCGAGAACGTCGCGGCGCTCGCGCCCGCCATCCTCGACGTCCTATGGGACGCGCCCAGCGAGGTCATCGTCATCGACGACGCGAGCCCGGACGGCACCGCCGACGCCGTTCGGGAGATGGCCGCCGCCGACCCGCGCGTCCGGCTCGTGGAGCGCCCCGCGAAGGGCGGGCTCGCCGGGGCGGTGTTCGCGGGCGCGGAGCAAGCGCGCGGCCGGTTCGTCGCGGTGATGGACGCCGACCGCTCGCACGACCCGGAGGAACTGCCGGCGATGCTGGCGCGCGCGGCGGACGGCTACGACGTGGTCATCGGCTCGCGCTACGTCAAGGGCTCCGCCTTTATGGGGCAGCCCCTCGCGCGGCGCCTGATCAGCAGGCTGCTCAACGCGGCGGCGCGGACGCTGTTCGCCCTTCCCGCCAACGACGTCCTGACGGGCTACGCGGTCTGCCGCCGCGAACTGCTGGCGGAGCCGCTCACGCGCTACTCCGCGCCGGGGTTCAAGTGGCTGCTGGAGGCCCTGGCGACGCGGCGCGGTCTGAGCGTCTACGAATGGCCCATCGTCTTTCACGACCGGCAAGCGGGCTTCTCGAAGGCGGGCATGCGGGAGGCGCTGCGGCTCGCCGCCCTCTGCGTCAAACTCGCGGCTTGGCGCCGCCGCCGCGATTGACCGCGCGGGCGGCGCGCACTCCGCTGTGCGGGTTGCGCTGGCCGCTGGCCGGATGCCGGAGTCCGGTCGGGTTGCAAACCGCGCGATGCTCAAATTATGATCAGCCGAACGCTAACGAGGGCTGCTGAATGACTCAAGATGACGCATTGACGGAGACCTCCGCCGAAATCGCGGCCGACTCCGACCGAGACCTTGGCGAGGAGCGGGAGAAACTCGCCGACGTGGTCCGCTATCTGCAGGATAGGTTGCTCCACTGGACTGCGAATCAGCCCGTGACAGCCGCCGACCAGCTGGCTGCTGACGCCATCCACAGGGAACTCGAAAAACTCAACGCTGGTTTTGCGTCCGCCTTGGAGCAGCCGTATTTCGGGCGATTGGACTACCTGGCGCTGGATGCTCCGCGCGAGGTCGGCGAGCGCAAGCGCATTTACATTGGGCCCACCGCGATTGAGGCGCATGGCGTGTACTCGTGGACTGCGCCCGTGGCGCGGCTCTGGTACACCAACGACTCGCAATACCCCGCCCCTAGCGGGCTCGTGCGCGTCCGGGTGGACCTCAAGCGGTTCCTGCGAATACGCAACCAGCGGTTGGTTGCGCTGAACGACGTCTACCGCCGAGCGATCCCGAGCGGATCAGGGAAGGGAGCGTCGTCGGACGCGCTCACGGAAGCCCTAAGCGAATCGGGCGGCGATGCGGGGTTGTCCGTTATCGTGGAGACGATCGAGCCTCGCCAGTACGAGGCCATCGCCAACACGCAAGACCGCGCGCTCATCGTGCAGGGCGCGGCGGGCAGCGGCAAGAGCGAGATCGGTCTGCACAGGATCGCCTACTTGCTGTCCCCGTTCAACGACCTATCCGATAGAGAGCGGCCTACCCCGGAAACCACGCTCTTCATCGGTCCGTCCCAGGCGTTCTTGGAGTACGCCGCAGACCTCTTGCCCGCCCTGGGCGTAGAGCGAGGGGTAACGCAAACCACTCGAGGCGAATGGATTCGCTCGCTCCGGACTACGCCGATCCGTATTAGGGGAGATGCATGGAATGACTTGCTGGCTCGGGGCGAAATGACCCGGTTTAGCGAGCGCGCCGAATCGTTCAAGGGGTCTCTGGATATGGCGGGGCTGCTGGAACGGCGCGTCGCGCGCGAGGTCAGGCGCATAGAGTCTCGTTGCAAACGGCGTCTGCTCGCGCCCGGAGGCAAGAGGCTCGCCGACGGAACCAGCATCAGCCGCGATGAAATCGCCGAGGCCCTCGACGCGGCGCTCGCCGCCGAAGGCTCCTACCCGAACGCGATGCGGCAAGCGTTCATAGGGCGCTGCGCTTGTACGAGAAGAACCTGCCGGCGCCCATCCCTTACGAACGGGAAGGCCATCGCCTCGAATACCACCGGCACGCGACCGTCGAGGGTATGCACGAAGCGGTCGTCAACGACCTCGCCGGCCTTCGCGCAAGGCCGGGGCTGGCGAACGCCAGCGTCGCCATCCTCGCCCGCGACCGCCTCAACCTGACCCGCTTTCTGAATTTCTGCGAGGCGCGCGAAGTCAGGGAAGTCGTCCCGTTTGGACAGGAGCGTTATCGCGCTGGAGGCACGGTCTTGGCGCGAATCCCCGATGTTCGGGGCTTGGAGTACGACGCCGTCATCGTGTTGGGGGTGAACGACGCCTTCGCAAACACGCCTTTCAATCAGCGCCTCCTCTACATAGCGGTCAGCAGGGCCAAGCACTACCTTGCGCTCCACTGGGCGGGCAAGCAGTCGCCCATCCTCGCCGACATCTACGACGGCGGCGTGCGCTTCTTCGACCGCCGCCAAAAGTAGGCCTGCGGACTAAGGCCATTGCCGCGAGGAACGCGAATCCGAGGAAGCCGTCCCGAGCGCGCCCCGCGCTAGCCCCGCCGCGCGTCAAACTTGCGGCTTGGCGCCGCCGCCGCCGCCTAACGCCGCCGGCGCGCGCGCCGCCGGATGCCGAAGGTGGAGAGGAATGTCGCGGGGACGTCGCGCCACGCCCGCACTTTGGAGCCCTCCTCGACGTGCCGCCACTCCACCGGAACGCTCGCAACCGAGCAGCCGGCGCGGCGCGCTTGAGCGAGGAGGTCGAGGTCGAACGCCCAGCCGCGCTCCTCGACCCGCCCGGCGACGGCGCGCCACGCCTCGGCGCGCATCGCCTTCGCGCCGCACTGCGTGTCCGAGTAGGGCAGCCCCAGGAAGCGCCGCGCCCAAAGCCGCGACGTTTTGCTGACGGCGCGGCGCAAGGGGGACTCACGCGCGTCCGAACCCTTCGCGCCGTACCTGTCGCCGATGGCGATGTCGCGGGATGCGAGCGCGTCCACGAGTTTCGCGGCCTCGGGCGCGCGCACCATATTGTCGGCGTCCACGAACAGCAGGTCTTCGCCTTGCGCTTCGGCGAGGCCGGCCATAATCGCGCCGCCTTTGCCCAGAGGCGCCGCCGACTCCGCGAATCGCAACTCCGGCGCGTCCGCCGCCATCCGCTCGACGACGCCCCGCGTGCCGTCGCGGCAGCCGTTCAGCGAGACGATGATCTCGAACTCGCCCGCGTGCGAGAGGCGGAAATGCGCGAGATACTCCTCGAGCGTGGGGCCGATGCGCCCTTCCTCGTTGTAGGCCGGCACGACAATGGAGAGGCGCGGCGTCACGACGCCGCCCGCTCGAGTTTGCCGTAACTGTGGAGCAGGCGCCGCACGCCCTGGTTGCCCGCGAACGCCACCGTGACCTCGTAGTCGCCCGGACGCAGCGCGCAGTTGACGACGACGCCCAGCCCAAACGAGGGATGCTCGACCTTGTCGCCCGCCCTGAACGGAGGGGGAGCGGGCGACGCGCCGTTGCTCGGTGACGCCGGGGCGCGGACGGCGCCCGCTAGTCCGGACGCCGTGCGTCCCCGCGCGCCCGCCCCGCCGAAGTAGTCGTCGTTCCCGCGTAGGCGGGAATCTCGCCCCCCGCCGAACCGCTCCGTCCGCGAACGAGGCGCCTCAGTCAGTTCGGAGGGGACGTCGCGCAGGAAGCGCGACGGCAGGCCGGCGCCCATTCCGCCGAATATACGGCGGCGGAAGGCGCGGCAGAGATAGAGGCGCTCCCGCGCCCGCGTCATTCCGACGTAGGCGATGCGCCGCTCCTCCTCCAACTGATCCGGGTCGTCGAGCGACCGGCTGTGCGGCAGCAGGCCGTCCTCCATTCCGGTGATGAACACGACGCGGTACTCCAGCCCTTTGATCTGATGCAGCGTGATGAGCGTGAGGTATTGCTCCGCGTCCTCTTCTATGGCGTCCTGATCGCTCACCAGGGCGACGCGCTCCAGCAGGCGGGGCAGCGCGTCGGACGCGGGCTCGTCTGCGAACTCCGCGCAGAGGCCGCGCAACTCGCGCAGGTTCTCCAACCGGTCCTCCGCGTCCGGGTCGTCCGACTCCAGCAGCCACCGGCGGTAGCCGGAGCGCTCCATCGTCTCGTCGAGGAATTGGGGCAACTCCATCGTGGGCTTGATCTCGCTCAGCCCGTTCAGCAGCGCGAGGAAGACCGTGAGGCTCCGCCGTTGCCGCGCGTCGAACGGCGACGGGTAGTCGGCCTGGTCGGCGAGCAACTGCAGCGCGGTGTAGGCGGGAACGTCGAGCGACCGCGCCCACGCGACGAGGTCGTCGACCGTGCGCTTGCCGACTCCGCGGGCGGGAACGTTGACGACGCGCGTCAGGCTGACCTCGTCGTAGGGGTCTTGCAGCAGGCGGAGGTAGGCGATGAGGTCTTTCACCTCGCGCCGCTGATAGAAGCGCACGCCGCCGATGAGTTTGTAGGGCAGGCCGTAGCGCAGGCACGCCTCCTCTAGGGCGCGAGACTGCGCGTTGACGCGGTAGGTGACGACGCAATCGCGGAGCGCGGCGCCCTCCTCTTTCGTTAGGCGGAGCGCCTCGCGGACGACGTCCTGCGCCTCCTCCTCCTCCGAGTACGCCTCCATGAGGCGGATGCGGACGCCGGCGGCGTTCTCCGTGAACAGGTCTTGCTCGATGCGCTGGGCGTTGCCGCGGATCAGGCGCTGCGCCGCGTTGAGGATGGTTCCCGTCGAGCGGTAGTTTTGGGAGAGGCGGACGACGCGCGCGTCCGGGTAGTCCTTTTGGAACGAGAGGATGTTGCGGATGTCGGCGTTGCGCCACGAGTAGATGGACTGGTCGGGGTCGCCCACGACGGCGAGGTTGCGGTAGGCGCCGGCGAGTTGGCGCGCCAACTCGTACTGCGCGACGTTCGTGTCCTGAAACTCGTCCACCATAAAGTGAACGAACCGCTCTTGCCACCTGCGGAGCGAGGCCGCGTCTCCCCGAAAGAGGTCGACGGTTTTGCCGAGGAGGTCGTCGAAGTCGACGGCGCGGCTCCGGGCGAGCGCGGCCTGATACGCCGCGAACACCTTGTGAACGACCTCGTCGTAGTAGCCGTCGGCTTTCGCGGCGAGCGCGTCCGGCCCCAGCAACTGCGACTTCGCCCTGCCGATCGCGGAGAGGACGGAGCGCGGGGGGAAGCGCTTGGGGTCTACGCCCGTTTGCTCCATCGCCTGCTTCACGAGCGACATTTGGTCTTCGTCGTCCATAATGACGTAGTCGGGCGGGACGCCGACGGCGTCGCCGTCGCTTCGCAGGATGCGGGCGCAGAGCGCGTGAAACGTCCCGGCGGCGAGGCGCCCCGCGCTCTCGCCGAGCAGCGCGCCGAGCCTGCTCCGCATTTCGCGGGCGGCGCGGTTCGTGAACGTCACCGCCGCGATCCGCCCCGGGCTGATGCCCACCCGCCGGTTGAGGTAGGCGATGCGGTGCGTGATGACGCGCGTCTTGCCGGAGCCGGGCCCCGCGACGATCAGCAGCGGCCCGTCCACGCATTGGACGGCCTCGCGCTGCGGCGGATTCAGCCCGCTCAGGAGCGCCTCGACGGGGTCGGCCATCGGCTACGACGCGCCGTAGAGCGCGTTCGGGTTCGCGCTCAGTATCTTGTCCAGCGTCCGCGCGGGCAGATCGGAGCGCGACCGCAGCGCCTCCACCATATGCGTCTGCGCCGACGGATCCGACTTCAGCCGGTCGGTCGAGCCCGGCGTATGGTGTCCGTAGTCCGTGCCGACGACGATGTGGTCCTCCCCGATCCTGTCCATCAGATACGGCAAGTCCTCGCCGACCTCGTAGGAGACCCAGATGTTGCACTTGTCAAACAGCCTCGGGCCGAAGAAGTCGGGCGGCTCCTTCATCGTGCCGGTCAACTGATAGAGCGCGAACGGAATCCACGACGCGCCGGTCTCGATGAAGCCCCAGCGCAGTCCCTTGAACTGCTCGGGAATCCGGTTGTGGACAATGTTGCGGAACGCCGCGAGCGGAGGCAGCCGCCCGTGCGTGAACGTATGGCTGCGCGCCGGATCCACGAGGTTGTTGAGCGCGGGCGCGCCCTGCCCCTGATGAACGCAAATCGCGAGGTCGAGCGCCTGCGCCTCCTCGTAGACCGGAAAGAAGTAGGGGTCGTCGAGCATGCGGTCTTTCTCGATGCCGCGGAAGAAGACGCCGCAAGCGCCGTTCGCCTTGCCGAATTGCAACTCCTTGATCGTCGCGTCGACGTCGCGCAGCGGAGGCACGACGACCCACCGGACGCGGTCTTCCGACCTGGCCCAGACGTCGGCGAGATAGCGGTTGTAGGCGCGGGCGAGCGCGGCCTCGTAGGCGGGATCGTCCGTGAGGAACGCGAGGAACAGCGTCGGGTAGACGACGTGCGCGTCGACGTTCGTGGCGCGCATGCCTTCGAAGCGCATGGGAAGGTCGGTCAACTCGCGGGCGGGAATGTCGGGGCGGGAGCGCATGCGCGTCTGCGCGGTGGGCGTGGCGAGCGTGCCGCCGCCGCGTCCGACGGGCCTGGGGACGATGCGCCCGTCTATGAGCCACATATGGTCGACCTGGCCGTAGAGCGTGTCTTCCGGCACGCTCACGACGACCGGACGGCGCGGGCGCCACTCCGGCTCCAGATAGTCCCACATACGCTCGGGCTCGGTGATGTGCGTGTCCGCGTCGAGAATGCCCGCCATCGCGTCCCTCCTTCGGCATGCGGCGCCTATTGTACGCCGCCGGCGGAGCGCCGGGCGAGGGGCGGATGGCGTAGCATAGGAGCGTTATGAGCGACGCGCCCCGCAAGCCCCGCGCCCCGATGCGCTCCGCGCTCATGGCGGGGGCGCTCGCCGCCGTCGCCGCCGCGCTCGTCTCGCTGCCGCTGCGCTCGCCTCACGACGGGCTGCTCAACGCGGGGAGCGTTACGACGGGGACGCTCGTTCTGGCGCTCGCGGGCGGCTATCTGTGGCGGGCGCTGGGGGGACGCGCCAACGCGCCTCTGCTGTTGGCCGCCGCGATGGGGGCGGGCTTCCTCGCGTGGACGGGGCTCGCGTTCGCGGCGGAGACGCAACTGACGCGGATGGTCTCGTTCACCGTTCCTCTCGCGGCGATAGCGTTCGGCGGAGTCGCGCTGCTCACGCCTCTGCTCGCGCCCATCGCGTCGCGCCGCTGGGTTGCGCTCGCGGCGCTCATCGCCGCCGTCGCGGTCGGGGCGGCGCTGGCGGGCGTCGGCGATGCGGAGAGCGGGCGGCTGGAACTGCCGCCGCGCGCCGCCGTTTGGGGTATGCTTACGCTATGAACGCCGTCCGCAACGCGCCCGCCGTTTTGTTCGCGCTCGCCGCGCTGGCCGTCTTCGCCGCTTGCGGAGACGCGACGCCTACTCCGCCGCCGGCGCCCACGGACACGCCGCGAGTCGAGCAGCCGGCGCCGACCGCGACCGCAACCGCGCCGGCAGGCGAGCCCGCCCCGACGCGCGGCCCGACGGCGACGCCGCTCCCTGCCGACGACACTCCCACCGCGGCGGCGCAAGGGGCGGCTCGCCCGACCCCAACCACGCCGCCGCCGCCGACCGACTCGCCCGCGACCCCTGCGCCGTTCTCGCGCTCCACCGGCGAGGTGGACGGCGTCCGGTTCGTCGTCGGGGCAGGCTCCAGGGCGACGTTCTCGGTGGATGAGGAGTTGGCTCGCGTCACCGTGCCGAACTACGAGGCCGTGATGCGGACGGACGAACTCTCCGGCGAGGTTCGGCTGGACGGCGGCGACTCGCTGATTGAGGTCGGCCTGCACGGGATGACGAGCGACGAGCCGTTCCGCGACAGATACGTCCGCTCGCGGATGTTCCCAAATCAGCCGGCGGCGGAGGTCGCGTTCGGCGACCTCACGCCCTTGCCGGACGGCTTCGCGGACGGCGAGACGGCGACGGCGGACGTGACGGGAACGCTCCGCATCAACGGGATGGACGTTCCGCTGACGTTCGCGGTCGAGGCGCGCGACGACGGGGACGTGGTGTACGTAGTGGGGCGCTCGTCGTTCACGTGGGACGACATTGGCGAGCCCGTTCCGACGGCGCGGAGCGTGGTGAGCGTGGGCGACGAGGTGCGCGTCGAGGTTCTGCTGGCGCTGACGCCCACGCCGGGCTAGGCCGCCGGCGCCGCATCATTGCGGGCGCATCAGATTGCGGGAACGTCCCAACAAGGAGGAGATGCATGGCTGCGCCGAAGGTGGTCGTTTTCGCCCCGGGCGACGAGGAGAGTCACAAGCGGTTCGCGGAGGCCGGATGCGAGGTCTCGTTCGGGAAGGCGTCTTGGGCCGACCCGACGGGGAACACGACGGAGGAACTGGCGGCGCTGGCCGCAGGCGCCGACGCGCTCGTCGGAACGTCGATCAAGGGCGGGCGGATAGACCGGGGCGTAATGCTCGCCTCCGAGCAGTTGCGGATCGCGGCGAAGTACACCGTGGGCGTCGACGAGATCGACGTCGACGCCGCGACGGAGTTGGGCATCGTCGTAACGCACGCGCCGACGGAGGCGAACTGGGGCGGCGTCGTGGAGACGACGATGCAGCAGATGCTGACGCTCCTGAAGAAGGCGCGGCAGCGCGACGCGGCGCTCAAGCACGGGACGGCGTGGCGGACGGAGGAGTTGACCGCGACGCATATCGGACGGCGCGAGGACGGCTATCCGGGGCTGACGATCGGCATCGTCGGGCTGGGGCGCATTGGCGGGCGGCTGGCGCAGATGCTCGCGCCGTGGCGCGTCCGAATGATCGGCTACGACCCCTATCAGCCGGTAGACCGCTTCATTCACGCCAACGTGGAGCGCGTCGACCTCGATACGCTGCTGCGCGAGTCCGACGTCGTCACGCTGCACGTCACGCTGACCGCCGAGACGCGCCGCATGATCGGCGCGCGCGAGTTCGCCATGATGAAGCCGACGGCGATCATTCTGAACACGGCGCGAGGGCCGGTGATCGACGAGCCCGCCCTGATCGACGCTCTGCGGAATGAGGCGATAGCGGGCGCGGGGCTGGACGTTTTCGAGGTGGAGCCGCTGCCGATGGACAGCCCGCTGCGGAAGATGGACGAGCGCGTTTTGCTGTCGGCGCACGTCGCGGCGCACAACTACGGCGCGGGGATCGGCCCCGGCATCGAGTGGGGCACAGAGGACGTCCTGCGCGCGCTGCGGGGGCAAGTTCCCGAGCACGTCTTCAACAAGGACGTTCTCCCGCGCTGGCGAGAGCGCTTTGAGGGGCGAAGCCTGATTTAGGGAGCGTTGACATGGCGGACGGATTGGGCTAAATTCCAAACTTGGGGAAGAGGGGCCGGCGCGCTTCGACCCGGAGGTTTCGTAATGAAAGAAATGGCGATAAGCCTTTCGACCGGGTGGAACCTCATATCTTTTCCGTATACCCCGGCGCGCCCGGGAGTAGCGGACGTCTTCAGCGGTTCCTCCGTATCCGTTGCGTTGCGCTACCAGGACGGCGGCTGGTCGACGGCCGTCAAAGACGAGGACGGCGTGTGGACGGGAACGCTCGGCGAAATCGCAGGCGGATGCGGGTACTGGGTCAACACGCCGAGAGAGGAAAGCCTTTGCGTTCAGGCGAGCGAATCCGCTCACGTCAGAATCGTCAACGGCTGGAATTTGGTTGGCGTTATCGGAGAGAGGGAGCAAGACGCCGACGCTTACTTCAAGGCGCTGGATTGGCGCGTGGCCAACACGCTGAAGCGCCCCGTAGCCAACGTAGCCGCCAACGGCGACTGGGAGGAGATCCAAAAAGGCCAGCATGGAACGCTCCGCCCCACCAAAGGCTATTGGGTGTGGTCGGACGGGGACGCCGTGACGATGCAGCGCAACGGAAGCGGCGCTCCGGAACCCGCCTTGGCGTAGCGGATGGCGGATATATTCCTGAGCTACGCCGATGCCGGCCTTGACGCCGCGTCCTACCTAAAGGAATCCCTAGAGGCTGAGGGTCTCGTCGTCTTCCTCGCTGCGGAAGACATTGCTCCATTTACGGAATGGGAAGAGGAGATAGAGAAGAACCTGAAGGCTATGCGGTGTTTCGTTCCCGTCTGGACAGACGATTTCGGGGCGAGCAAGTGGGCGATTATGGAATCTACGTTCGCTTGGTTCAACAGGGACGCAGTCGCAATTGCGCCGGTTCTCCTGAGCGGCGACCCGCCTGACCACCCAACTAACCGCATACAAGCCTGCACGGCTCAGCATGCGCCGGAATTGCCGCCGATGCCATCGCCGGACGAGTACGACGAAGTCAGGCGGACGGACAGGCGATGGCGGAGTTGGGCGCGTGAAGTTGCGAAATTGGTCGCTGAACGGATAGCGAATCGAGAGTAGCGAAGCCAGCGCCCGTAGCCCGGCGGCGCGCCCCGCCGTGTAGAATAGACGCCAATTCCCGGCGGAGGTTCCGGACTTGGTTCGATTTCTCACGGCGGGCGAGTCCCACGGCCCCGGACTCGTCGCGCTTCTCGATGGGCTGCCGGCGGGGGTTCCCCTCTCCGAGGCGTTCGTCCGCGCCGACCTCGCCCGGCGGCAGATGGGCTATGGGCGCGGCGGGCGCATGCAGATCGAGACGGACTACGCCGTCCTGCAGTCCGGGGTGCGGCACGGCTTCACCACTGGCGCGCCCATCGCAATGCTCATCGAAAACCGCGACCACTTCACGGGAAACGGGCCGGACGGCAAGCCGTGGACGCATACGATGGCGAAAGAGCCCGTCGAGGGCGAGGTCACGCCGATCCGCCGTCTGCGCCCCGGCCACGCCGACACGCCCGGCGTCAGCAAGTATCTGCAGGACGACGCCCGCAACATACTGGAGCGCTCGTCGGCGAGGGAGTCCGCCGCCCGCGTCGCCGCCGGCGCCGCCTGCCGCGCCTTCCTCGCCGAATTCGGCGTCGAGGCGCATAGCCACGTCACGAACATCGGGGGCGTTCAGGCGCATCCGCCGGAGCCCGTGGACTGGGCCGCCGCCGAGGAGTCCCCCGTTCGCTGCGCCGACCCGGACGCGGGCGCGCTGATGGTGCGCGAGATAGACGCGGCGAAAGAGGCCGGCGACAGCCTCGGAGGCGTCGTCGAAGTCGTGGCGACCGGGCTGCCCATCGGCCTCGGCTCCCATATTCAGTGGGATACGAAACTGAGCACGAGGCTGATGGCCGCCGTCGGCAGCGTCAACGCCGTCAAAGGCGTGGAGATCGGCAAGGGGTTCGCGCTCGCCGACTTGCGCGGCTCCAGGGTTCACGACGTGATCAAGCCCATCGAGGAGTGGGAGCGCGGCGGCGGCGGCTCGTGGAAGCGCGCATGGCCGCGCCGCACCAACAACGCCGGCGGGCTCGAGGGGGGCATGACCACCGGCGAGCCTCTCGTCGTCCGCGCCGTCGTCAAGCCCATCGCCACGATGATGACCCCGCTGCCCTCGGTCGATCTTGCGACCGGCGAACTCGATCAGGCGCACTACGAGCGCAGCGACGTCACGTTCGTTCCCACTTGCGGCGTGATCGCGGAGGCGATGGTTCTGATCACGCTCGCCGGGGCGTTCACGGAGAAGTTCGGCGGCGACCATATCTCGGAGACGCGCCGCAACTACGAGGGATACCTCGCAACCGCCGGCCCTCGCGGGCGCGGGCGGTAGGAGGCGGGGGCGCGATGGCGAACGCGGCGGACGCGCTCCGGCGGCGCTAGAGACCTTTGCGTAACGCTCATACGGAGCCGAGTCGCCCTCCATTCACTCCTAGCATAGGAGGAATTGCGGGCGCGACGCCGCGTCCGCCCGAAGCCGCCGCATGACGCGACCGTCGCCGCGCCCCGCTCCGCCTGCGTTCTGGCCGTTCGAGCGCGTCTTTTTCGGCTGGGGCATCGTCTCGGCGTCGACGGTCATCGCGTTCGCGCAGGTGCCGATGTACGGCGCCGTGCTGTCCGTGTTCGTGACGCCGATCAGCGAGGAGTTGGGGTGGACGCGGGCGGAGATTTCGGCGGCGTTCGCCATCGGGAGTTTGTGCGGGGCCGCGGGGCGCGGCGGTCATCGGAAGCAAACTCGACAGATACGGGGCGCGGACGGCGATTGCGGTCGGGGGGCTGGTGATCACGGGCGCGCTCGCGGGGCTGGCGCTGATGCAGGAGGTCTGGCAGTTCTGGGCGCTGTTCGGCGCGGGGCGAACAGCGGCGCTGACCGGCGTGAACTTGGGGACGATGGTGGCGGTGGGCAACTGGTTCGTAAGCAAGCGGGGGCGCGCCGTCTCGTTCATCAGCATCGGGCTGCGGGCGGGGCAGGCGGTGGTTCCGCTGGCGATCGCCACGCCGCTGATCATCGCGTACTCGTGGCGGCACGCCTACGCCGCGCTGGCCGTCATGACGTTCGCGCTGATCGTCATTCCCGGATGGCTGTTCATCCGGCGGAGGCCGGAGGACTACGGGATGCTGCCGGACGGGGCGGACGCAAGCGCCGGCGGAGCGGAGCGTCGGGCGGACGGCGGCGAGGCGTCGTTCACGCTTGCGGAGGCGCGCTGGACGCCGGCGTTTTGGCTGCTGACGGCGGCGACGATGATCGTGTTCTTCGCGCAGACGGCGGTGAACGTGCACGCCGTTCCGAGCGTGGAGGCGCGGGGCGCGCCGCGCGAGTTCTCCGGGGCGTTCGTGTTCATCATTATGGGGACGGCGGCGGTGTCGGCCTACGGATGGGGCGCGCTGATGGACCGGTTTCACGTTCGCTGGGGCGCGGCGCTGGCCACGGTTCTGTCGTGCGCGGCGATGGCGATGCTGATATTCGCGGACAACATTCCGATGGCGTCGGCGTTCGGGGTGGTGTTCGGGCTGGGGACGGGCGGCTGGACGGTGGCGCAGGTCGTGCTGTTCGCCAACTACTTCGGGCGGCGGCATTTGGGGGCGATACGCGGCCTATCGCAGTTGCTTTCGGGGCCGTTCGCGGCGACGGGCGCGGTTCTGACGGGTTGGATCTACGACCTGCGCGGGAGTTACACGCTCGCGTTTCTCATCTTTCTCGCGGCGCTGCTGGTCGCGCTGGTCGCGGTGTCGCTGGCGAAGCCGCCGCGCAAGGATGGGTAGAGCCCGTCGAGGCGCTCAAGAGATTGGGATAACCCACCCTTCCTCAGGCGCAATAGTCCGGCAGAATCGCCCGCGCCGACTTGGTCTATGGCGGCGAGGATCGCTGCATCGCAGGGTCGAGCAGCACGTCGTCGCGGGCGATTCTGAGGCGTCTCTGCCGACGCTCCGCGATGAGCGCCGCCACGCGCTCGCGCGCCCGCCGCGACTGCCGCGCCAGGTTCGCGTGATGCTTATCGTCCGGGTCATAAGCGGGAATGGGGAGATTCTCCACCGGCCTCCTGCTAGACTGCGGCGGGAGGAAGCGCCTCCGCAGGAGCCGTCAGACGTGGCCGAACGCCGTCCGCTTAGCGAATTCGTCGAGGGTCTGCCGACGGAGCGGGCGTAGGGTATGCGGAGCGGACGCCGGGGCGCGGCGCTCGCCCACGCGCCGATCTTCTTCTCGTTCTTCACGTGGGGATTCGGGACGGGCGCGCAGAACTTGGGGCGCCCGCTGTTCGCGTTCGCGGTCACGGGCAACGTTTTCCTGGTGGGCGTGATGCTGGCGGCGAACGCGCTGCCGCGCGCGTTCACGGGCCCGGTGACGGGGTTCCTCACGGAGCGGCTGGGGCGGAAGCCGATGGTGGTCGCGGCGCCCATCGTTCGCGGGGCGACCAATATCGGGCAGTTCTTCGCGGACGATTACGTAACGTTTCTCGTATTGGAGTTGATCGGGCAGATCGGCGTGGCGATGTGGGCGACGAGTTCCAACGTGCTGCTCTCCGACGTCACGCATACGGCGAGCCGCGGCCGCGTGCTGGCGCTGCGGCACATGGCGACGCGGGTCGGCTTCGTGGCGGGCCCGGCGGTCGGGGGCGCGTTCGCGGCGGCGTTCGGGCTGGAGTCCGTCTTTCTGCTGAACGGGATCAGCAAGGCCGTGATCGTCGTCGTCGTGATTGCGATGGTGAAGGAGACGCGCCCGCAGGATGTGGGCGGCGCGGCGCTGACGGGGCGGGGCGGCCTCTCGCTGGCGCCGTTCCGCGACCGGACGTTCGCGGCGGTTGCGGCGGCGACGGCGGTGTTCGCAATGGGGACGGCGGGCATTATGCAGACGCTCGTGCCGGTGCACGCGGCGGGGCCGCTGCAACTAGACGCGCGGGCGATTGGCGGGCTGATCAGCCTGACCTCGCTCATCACGACGCTGTGGGCGCTGCCGAACGGGGTTATCGCCGACCGATTCGGGCGGAAGTGGTCGCTGGCGCCCGGGCTGCTGACGATGGGCGCGGCGTCGGCGGCTTTGGGAATTAGCGAGACCTACGGGGCGCTGGTCGCCGCCGCCGCGCTGATCGGCGTGGGCGAGGCGATGGGGCTAGGGACGACGCAGACGTACGCGATGGACTTGGCGCGGCGGGAGGAGCGCGGGCTGTATATGGGGCTGTCGACGCTGGCGCAGTCGGTTGGGGCGGTCGCGGGGCCGGCGCTGCTGGCCGCGCTCTATCACTTCCTGTTTCCGCAGACGGCGTTCTTCACGATGGGGGCGCTGCTGCTGGCCGCGACGGTTCTGCTGGTCGCGGTCGCGCGGGAGACGGGGGGCTCGCGCCTGCGGAGGTAGGGGGCGGCGGCGCGGGGCCCGTCTGCGCGGGAAATTGCAAATGTTAGGTAATTCGTTGACGGAATTGGCCGAAGCGATAGGCCGCCTAGAGACCAGCGCCGCAAGGATGGACGACGTTTGAGACGGTGGAGGAGTTGAGGGAGGAGTTGGTGGTCTACCTGCTCTGCTCCGACACGGAGCGTTCGCATTAGGGCTGGGCGCTGGGTGCAAGCGCCCGTCGCCGAGCACCCCCATCATCCCCCCGCCGTTTGCTGAGACGCCGGCGGCGCGCTCGATTTCGCGGCGCGCTCCAGTTTGCGGCGAGGCGTGAGCGCGTAGCGTCCGCAGGTGAGGCAGCGGATGCCGACGTCCGCGCCGATACGCTCGACGCGCCACTCGACGCCGCCGCAAGGGTGGCGCTTTCGCAGCGTGACGAGGCCGCCGAGCCGCAACTCTACGGCCATGCCTTGCCCATCCGGTCCAGTTCCGCGTTGATCGCATCCCGCAGACGCGCCGCCTCCGCCCGCGCCGCCTCCGCGAAGTCCGCGCCCGGCGAGGCGTAGAGGACGCTGCGCGACGCCGTGACGACGGCGCGGCGTCCGTTGGCGTCGGCGCCGTTGCGGACCGCGATCTCGAGGTCGCCGCCTTGCGCGCCTACGCCCGGGATCAGGATCGGCGCCGCGCCCGCGATTGCGCGAACCCGAGCGAGTTCCTCCGGGGCGGTTGCGCCCGCGACGAGCCCGACGGCCCCGCTCGCGCTCCATGCCGCGGTCTGACGCGCGACCTCTTCGTAGAGCGGACGCTCCGCGCCGTCGGCGCCCCGAACGCGCAGGTCTTGGAAGTCCGCGGCGCCGGGGTTGGACGTCCGCGTGAGCGCGAACACGCCTTTGCCGGCGTAGTCCAGGAACGGCTGAATGGAGTCGCGCCCCAAGTAGGGATTGACGGTCACGGCGTCCGCGCCCCATATCTCGAACGCGGCTTTGGCATAGGCGACGGACGTGTTGCCCAAGTCGCCGCGCTTGGCGTCGAGGATGACGGGAACGCCCAGGGGGACGGCCTGCATCGCCGACTCGAGGGCGCGGACGCCGGGGACGCCCTCGGCCTCGAAGAACGCCCACTGCGGCTTGTACGCGCACACGAGGTCGCTCGTCGCCTCGATGATGGCGCGGCAGAACACGGCGACGTCGGCGACGGGCATAGCGGGCGGCCACGGGTCGAGGCCGACGCACAGGAGGCTGCGGTTGCGCTCGGCGGCGGCGCCCAGACGCTCGACGAAGGTCTGCATAGCGCGTGGGAGTGTAGCAGAGGGCGTTGGGCGCGGGCGGGCGCTATGCTTCCCCTATGGCTCCTCCCCGCGACTCCGCCCCGCTAATGCGACGCTCCCCGCGAATCGCGCGCCTGCTGCAGGAGGTCTACGAGCGGCTGCTCGCCCATCACGGACCCCAGGGCTGGTGGCCCGGCGACGGCCCGTTCGAGACGATCGTCGGCGCGATTCTCACGCAGAACACGGCGTGGACGAACGCGGCGCGCGCCATAGAGAACCTCAAGGCCGCCGGGGCGATGTCGCCCGCCGCGCTCAGGGCCGCGCCGGAGTCCGAATTGGCGGAACTCCTGCGCCCCAGCGGCTACTTCAACGCGAAGGCGCGCAAACTGAAGGCGATGGCCGACTACCTGGCGCGCTACGGCGACGACATCGCGGCGATGGGCCGGATGGACGCCCGCGCGCTCAGGGCGGAGTTGCTCGCCGTGCACGGCGTCGGGCCGGAGACGGCGGACGACATCGTGCTCTACGCCGCCGGGCTGCCGTCGTTCGTGATCGACGTCTACACGCAGCGCATTATTGACCGGATGCTGCCGCGCCATCGGCTGCGCGGCTACGACGCCTATCAGTCGCTGTTCGAGCGCCACTTGCCGCGCGACGCCGCGATGTTCAACGAGTACCACGCGCTGCTGGACGCGCACGCCAAAGCGGTTTGCCTCAAGCGCGAGCCTCGCTGCGGCGCCTGCGTCCTCGCCGACCTCTGCGCCTCCGGGCGGAAGGCGGCAGGGGAGGCGAGGTAATATGGAAGCGGGAGCAGCGCCGTGATGGAGTACAAAGGCTACAAAGCGGCAGTGACCTTCGACCGCTCGGCGGGGGTCTTCCATGGGGAAGTGGTGGACACGCGCGACGTCATCGCCTTCGAGGGCGACTCCGTGGAGAGCCTTCAGGCGGAGTTCGCGTTCTCCATTGACGATTACCTCTCCGCCTGCGCGGAGCGCGGAAGAGACCCGGATAGGCCGTTTTCGGGGAGGATACCGTTGAGGGTTCCGTCCAGGGTGCACCGGGCTGCGGTCGCGGCTGCGAAGTCCGAGGGCAAAACGCTCAACGCGCGGCTCGCCGAGACGGTGGAGCAAGCGGCGGCGCAGGTCTAGGCGCGTCGCTCCGTTTCGGACGGATCAGAGAAGGGGCGGGCGCGTTGCGCCCGCCCCTTTCTCGTTCGTCGCGCCGCGGCGGAGCGGGCTAGGTCATACGCGCGTCGGTCACGCCCGCCACGCCGGTGCAATAGGGGATGAACGCCTTCATATTGCACTGGGCGCCGCTCTTGGCGAGTTCGGCCTCGAAGATCTCGTGGATTTCGCGGTCTTCGTCCTCGTACTCGACCTGGATGCCGCCCTCCTTGAGGCTGACGTCGGCGGTGGCCTTCTGGTTGGGGGCGATGAAGCCGCCGTTGCCGCCGCGCAGCGCCATGTAGCGGGCGCGCGTCGTCCCCGAGTTGAAGTGCTGGTGATACACGCCGTCGCCGGGGATGATGACGATGGAGCCGACCTGCCAGTCGCACTTGACCATATCGGAGCGGTCGGGTTTGGTCCACAGCAGGGAGAAGCCCGCGTCGCCGCTGAGCAGGACGAGGTGCGCGCCCGGGCCGTGCCGGTGCGCCTTCTTGTACGTGCCGATGGGGAACTCGGAGATATGGTTGCCCATGTCGTTCTGCCCCATCTGCAGCATCGCGTTGATGCCCCCGGCGCCGCGCTCCTTCCAGCCGTAGAGCGCCATGTCCGGGGCGTTCGGGATGAAGTTCGTCTCCCAGATGCGCTTGTTGTAGAGCGTCCCGTTCCCGCTGAAGTACGACTCGTCGTCCGTGTAGCGGGACTTGAACTGAAAGTCGTTGTTGAAGATGAACTCCTCGTCGCGGAAGAGGCGCATCATCGGCGGGGCGTTCGTCGTGGCGACGTAGCGGACCTTCTCGTCGCCGGAGCCGTTGAAGTGCTGATACCAGGCGTTGAGCGGAATGGTGAACAGGCTGCCGGCCTTCCACTCGAACGTCTGCTTGCCGCTCTCGTCCTGCCAGACGGTGGTCGCGCCCCTGCCGGAGACGACGTAGAAGTTGATCTCGTACATGTGGCGCTCGGGCTCGGAGCGGCCGCCGGGGGCGATGTCCACCACGTGCAGGTCGTTCGGCATGTGGGCGTTGTCGATGTGGACGACGGCGCCCTCGCCGCCCTTGCGCTCCCAGGGGCCGACCTCGATCTCGCGCATGCTCGGGACGTAGTACGTCTTGTGGACGAGGACCTTCTCCTTCTCCAGCCAGTCCTCGTAGGCGTCGGGGATGCGGAAGTCCTTGAGTTCCCCGGACGGCGCCTCCGCGACCTTCATATCGGTGCCTTGCATAACCATAGGTTCACCTCGCGGGCGGAAATTGGGCGCAAGATACACCAACCGCGCGTTGGGTTGCAACAGGGGGGCGCTCTCGTTCGGCGGCTAGCCCAAGGTTTTGCCGTACCAAATGAGGAAATCGAGGTCTTCCCAGCCGGGCAGCGCGGGAACGCGGACGTAGCCCATGCGTTCGTAGAGGCGGACGGCGCGCTCCAATCTGGCGCCCGTGTTGAGAACGATGCGCTCAAAGCCCCGCTCATCGGCGAGAGACTCGACGCGCCCTGTCAGTTCCGGGGCGACGCCGAAGCCGCGCTCATCCGGAACGAGATACATCCGCTTGAGTTCGGCGGTTGACTCGTCGAGGCGCTGAACGCCGCCGCATCCGACGGGCCGCCCGCCGCGCCGGACGAGCAGCAACTCCATCGGACTCTCGCGCAAAGATTCGCGCTCACGCACCGCCGCGATCTGCTCCGGCGAGTAGAGCGACGTGACTTCCGCAGTCATCGCGGCGATAAGCCGGGCGGCGTCTGGATGCTCCGACGACGCGGCCTCGAACGTCACGCCGTCAAGCATATGCGGGCTTGCCTGCGTCCGTGAGGCGCTTCTCGAAGCAGACCGCCCAAGACTTTGCGGCGTGCTCCGCGTAGGGCGGAACGCGGACGTAGCCCAGCCCCTCGTAGAAGCGGATGGCGCGGTCCATCCGGTCGCCGGTCTCCAGCACGACGCGGGAGGCTCCGCGCTCCCCGGCGACGCGCTCCAACTCGCCCACGAGAGCCTGCGCCGCGCCCGACCCGCGCTCCTCCGCCTTGACGTAGATGCGCTTCAACTCGCCCGTGGACTCGTCGAGGAAGCGGACGGCGCCGCAGGCCACGGCTGCCCCGTTCCTGCGCGCGATGAGAAACACGCCGTTGAACGCGGCGCGCTCCTCGGGAGAAAGCGCGCCCGTGCCCGTCGTTCCGTCGTACAGAGCGGACACTTCCGCGTCCAGCATCGCCATCAGCGCCTCGGCGTCAGGGTCGCTGGGCGGCGTCGGCGCTATCGAGAGGTCGTTCTCCATCCAGTCGTCGCTCCTGCCTGTTCGCCTTCCTATGGACTGGAGGACATTGTACTCGTTCGCCAAAACGACGAGAGAAGCCGGACGCAGCGGGCTAGCCAAAAGTTCCATACTAGGCGATAATGCACCAAACGCCAACGGACAGGCGGGCGTAAGGAGCATTATGCCAGCGATAAAGACAGCGAAAGTTCAGGAGCGGCGCCGCATCGTCAATCGGCGCGTGCGGTCCAGCATGCGCACGGCGGTCAAGAAAGCGGACCGAGCCCTTCGCGGAGGAGGAGAGGGCGCCGAGGCCGCTGTTCACGCGGCGGCGAGCAAACTCGACCGCGCCGTCACGAAGGGCGCTCTTCACCGCAACGCCGCCGCGCGCGGCAAGTCTCGCTTGATGAAGCGCCTCAACGCCGCCTTGTCCGCCGAGTAGCGCCCAAGAATCGGCGCGTCCTATCAGAAGCAGGGAACGAATCCCAGACGCGCTCCCACAAGTGGACGCCCTATTGGGCAGGGATTCAGTCGGCGCGCAAGCGCCATAGACGGGGCAGCCCCGTCTCCTTCCCCTGCCGCTTAGCCGCTCCGCGCGTCCAACTCTTTCGCGAGCGCCTTGGGCGCGACGGCGCGGTAACTCTCCAACACGCACTCCAACAGCAGGCCGAGCGGCGGCTCCTCGTCCGCTCCGAACGTCATCTCGACCCACCCGCTCTTGCCGAGGCCGTACCCCGCAGGGCGCGCAAACGGCTCCGCGAGGACGGCGCCGCCGGAATCGGGCAACTTCACGCTCATCCCGAATCCCGCGCCCGGAACGCCGAGAAACGCGAACACTTTCTTGCCGACCTTGATCGCGCTCTCGCCCCACGGGTGGTCCTCCCACGCCCCGGGCAACCCCAGCGCGAACGCGCGGACCGCGTCCTTCGTCGAATCGGACAACGCCGCTACCCCGACCACTTCCGCATAACCCACTCGAGCGGGCCCCGGTCGAACCGCTTGCGCCACAGGACTGCGAACGCGACGGCGAAGGCGTAGAACGCAGCCGACGCCGCGACCGCGAACGGAAGCGATTGATTCTCCAGCCGTCCGACGGCGGACAGCGCGCCCATGCCGATCAGCACGTGGGCGACGTAGATGGTCAGCGCGAGTTGCCCCGCGGCGACGAGGGCGCGAGTCCACGGCGCGCCGGGGAATCGTTGCGCGAACGCGACGGCGAGCATAATGAGCGCCGTCGCCGTGCCGCCGGCCGCGAGCATATAGAAGGGCATCGGCGGCAGCGCCTCGGAGCCGAGCAAGGCGACGACCACTTCGGCGTCTTCGGCGGACGCGCCCCGCGTCAACTGCGCGACGAGCGCGGCGGAGACGATTTCAATCGTCAGCGCGACGGCCGCCCCGCCGATGAACAGGTGCCGCCTCACTGCGGGGTCGAGCACGTCTTGCCTCCCAAGCCACATTCCGAACAGGAGGAAGGCGAGCCACGGAACGACGGGGTGGAATCCGTTGAAGAACAGATGCCGCGCCTGCCCCGCCGGCGTCCAAAACCCCTCGTAGGCGAGCGTGTCTAGGTTCCATTCCGCCTCGTAGGAGAACGCCAATAGCAGCGCCGGGAACGCAATCATCAAGAGCGCGGCGGCGGCGAGCAGCGCCCTGCTTGGGAACGCGATGAGCAGCGCGCCAATGCCGATGTACCAGCCGTAGAAGTGGAGAATGTCGGCCTCCCAGACCGTTGCGAACAGAAGCCCGCCGAAGAACAGGAACGCGGCGCGTTTCCACAGCGTCTTGCGCGCGGCGGAGAGCGCCTGCGGAGCGCCCGACGCGACGGCCCGGCGCGTCCCCAGCGCCACGCCTACGCCCGCCAGAACGACGAACGTCGCGGCGGCGCGCCCCTCCAGCAGGCTCGTCAGGAATTGCAGCCATTCCGGGCCTGGCCTCGCCTCGGACCCCCAACCGCCCGCGCCCATCACGACCTTGAAGTTGACCGCGACCATCCCGAAAATGGCGAGCGCGCGGGCAAGGTCGTATCCCTCGATGCGCCCCGCTCCGCCTGCGCGGACGGACTCCTTCGCCGAATCGGACAACGCGCCTCCTCTCATCGGCCTCCGCATCATAGACCAACGGCGCGGCGGCGTAGTGGCCGCGCGGCGTCTATGATCATCAGCGTTCGTTCCCTCCGAGGCGTTGGAATGGCGGGCGCCTATGGTAGCGCAAACGTGGCGCGGGCGTGGGGGCGCTATCCTGGGCTTCGCGAGGCGTTGCGCCGCCCGGCGCTTGACCTCTGCTCCATTCATATGGTAGGTAATACGCATCAGGTGGGAGCGGCGCGCCGGACGACTTGCCTAGGACGAGGCCAGTATGGTCAACGAGCGGAAAACCGAAGACATCGTCCGTGAGCACTTCAAGGCTTACGCGGACGACATCGTCATCGAAGAGCAGCGGTCCGACTTGCCGCGCATCCAAAAACTGCTCGCCGCAGCCTCGAAGCAAGGCAAGGGGCATGGCCAGCCCGATTTCATCATATCGGTCAAGAGCCGCCCCGACTTCCTGATAGTCGTGGAGTGCAAGGCCGACCCCCAGAAGCACGAGAGCCCCGACCGCTCGCGCTACGCGGACTTCGCGGTTGACGGGGCGCTGCTGTACGCCTCGCACCTGGCCAACGGGCGCGACGTCCTCGCCATCGGCGTAAGCGGAACCGGGGCGCGGAACCTGAAAGTCACCCACTACCTGCATCTCCAAGGCGAATTTCGCCCCAGACCTATGTTCGGCGGAAGGCTCTTGCCTGTCGCCGATTACGTCAGCGCATGGCTGAACGACCCCGGGAAGGTTCAGCAAGACTACGATTCGCTGCTGTCTTTCACGCAGGACCTGAACAAGAGGCTGCACGGCGACAAGATAGCGGAGAGCAACCGCGCGCTGCTCATCAGCGCGGCGTTGATCGCGCTGGAGCGCGACTCCTTCAGGAAGGCGTACACTTCCGAAACCAACCCCGCCAACTTGGCGAAAATGCTGACCGACACGGTGACCGCGCAATTGAGAGAGGCGAACATCTCCGGCGACCGCCTCAGCGTGCTCGACCAGAAATTCGGGTTCATCGAGACCGAAACCGTCTTGACGAGCAAGCCCGGAGAACTCTTGGACATCATCTGGCAGATAGACAAAGAAGTCAATTCGTTTGTCCATAACCACGAATATCAAGACATTATCGGGCAGTTGTATGTCGAATTCTTGCGGTACGCGAACAGCGACAAAGGGCTGGGCATCGTGCTTACTCCGCCGCACATTACGGATTTCTTCGCGGAATTGGCTCAAGTGAACAAAGAGTCCGTGGTCTATGACAATTGCGCCGGAACAGGAGGTTTTTTGATCAGCGCAATGGCCCGGATGATTGCGGACGCCAAAGGGGACAAATTCGCGGAGGCCAGAATAAAGAGTTCGCAGTTGTACGGCGTCGAGATACAATCCGGCATCTATCCTCTTGCAGTGTCTAATATGTACATTCATCAAGACGGGAAGACCAACGTCTACCTCGGCGATTGCTTTACTCAATCCGTTATGGATGAAATTCGCGGAAAAGGCCCAACCGTCGGCCTGCTCAATCCGCCGTACAAAGCCGACAAAACCAGCGATGTCGAGGAACTCGAATTCGTCCTCAATAACCTCGATTGCCTCCAACAAGGAGGGACATGCGTCGCCATTATTCCTATGCAATGCGCCTTAGCCACGAACGCGAAGATAAAGTCGCTGCAGCAGGAGATATTGAAGCGGCACACGCTCGAAGGCGTCTTGTCTATGCCTGACGAACTCTTTTTTAATTCGAACGTCGGCGTCGTTTCGTGCATTATGATCTTCACCGCCCATAAGCCTCACCCTGACGCGAAAGAGGTGTATTTCGGGTTTTACAAGGACGACAGGCTCGTCAAACGCAAAGGAAAAGGGCGCGTGGACGAACTCGGCCAATGGAGAGGCGTCAAAGCGAAGTGGATCGCTAACTACATCAACCGGACCCAAGAACCCGGCTTCAGCGTCAACAAGCGCGTAGGCCCCGGCGACGAATGGGCCGCGGAGGCGTATATGGAGACCGACTACTCTACGGTTTCCGACGCGCTGTTCCGCCACGCGCTCCGAGACTATGCAACCCATCTCTTCGGGGACGAGATGCTGCCGAGCGTGTCTGACCGGCCTGCCGCGAGTCAGAGCAACCAGATTGCGCTCGTTCCCGCAGATTGGGAATGGTTTAGGATCGACGAGTTGTTCGCAGTCTCCGGCACTAAAACTACTCCTTTGCGGGATTTGGAGACTTACGGACGAGGCGTATATCCCTACGTTAGGACTCAGTCCACGAACAACGGCGTCGCTGGGTACTTCGACTTCAAGACCGAGGACGGCGGCGTTTTGACCGTGGACAGCGCCGTTGTCGGCTACTGCGCCTACCAAAAATTCTCATTCTCCGCGTCCGACCACGTTGAGAAATTGACGCCGAAATTTCCAATGAACGACTACGTCGCGATGTTCCTCGTCACAATCCTGAATATGGAGCAATATCGCTACAACTATGGGCGAAAGTGCAGCCAATCCCGCTTGAAGGAAGCGGAGATAAAGTTGCCCGCAACGAGCAAAGGCGCCCCTGACTTCGCGTATATCGAACGCTACATCAAAACGCTGCCGTACTCGGCGAACCTGCAGCCCTAGCCTACCTCAACTCGTCTTTCGCCAGCGCGTCCGCGACCGCCGCGGCGACGCCGTCGGGAGGTACGTGGATCGCGTCGGGCTCGCGGCGGCGCTTGATCTCCACGACGCCCTGCTTCAGGTTGCGCGGGCTAACCACGACGCGAACGGGCAAGCCCAACAAATCGGCGTCGTTGAACTTCACGCCCGCCGACTCGTCGCGGTCGTCGTACAGCGTCTCGCAGCCCGCCGCCTCCAACTCCTCGTGCAGCGCGTCCGCCGCCGCCCGCACTTCGGGGTCGGAGGCGTTCAGCGCGATCAGATGCGCGGAGAACGGCGCGATGGGCGCGGGGAAGACAATCCCCTTCTCATCGTGATTCTGCTCGATGGCGGCGGCGAGAACGCGCGTCACGCCTATGCCGTAGCAGCCCATCACGACCGGGCGGCGCTCTCCGCGCTCGTCGAGGTAGTGGACGCCCAGCGTCTCCGTGAAGAACGTCCCCAATTTGAAGACGTGCCCCACCTCGATGCCCCGCGCCGCCTTGAGAACGCCCTTGCCGTCCGGGCTGCCGTCGCCCTCGCGGGCCGCCGCGACATCCGCCGTCTCGTCGACCTGAAAGTCGCGCGGATAGTTGACGTTCACGTAGTGATTGTCCGGCTGATTGGCGCCCGCCGCGAAGTTCGTCCCCTGCAGAATGGAGTTGTCCCCGATCCGGCGAACTCCCTCCAACCCGACGGGCGAGGTAGAGCCCGGCGTCAGCCCCGCCGCGGCGGCTTCCTCGGCGACGGCGAGGCGCAGGTCGGCGCAGGCGAGGAGGTTCTTCAACTTCACCTCGTTGACCTCGACGTCGCCCCTGATCGTCACCAGGACGGTCTCGCCGTCGGCCCGATAGAAGACGGCCTTGAGCGTCTGCGACGCGGGAACGCCGAGGAATTCGGCGAGCCCGGTGATGGTGGTCACGCCGGGCGTGTCCACGAATTCCATCGGCAGCGGGTCGCCCTCCGGCGCGGGCGCGATGACGGACGCCGCGCGCTCCGCGTTCGCCGCGTAGCCCGACTCTTCGCACAGGAGAACGACGTCCTCGCCGCTCTCCGCGGGCATAATGAACTCGTGCGAGTCCTTGCCGCCGATGGCGCCGCTGTCCGCCTCGACCTCGATAGTGGGCAGCCCGCACCTGCGGAAGACGTTGCGGTAGGCGGCCCGCATGCGCTGATAGGTCGCGTCCAGCCCCTCCGGCCCCGCGTCGAACGAGTAGGCGTCCTTCATCGAGAACTCGCGGCCCCGCAGGAGGCCGGCGCGAGGGCGCGGCTCGTCGCGGAACTTCGTCTGAATCTGGTACAGCGTCAGCGGGAGGTCGCGGTGCGACTCGATATGCGCGCCCGCTATCGCGGTGACGACTTCCTCGTGCGTCGGCGCCAGCGCCATCACGCGCTCCCGCCTGTCCGTCAGCCGGAAGAGATTCGCCCCGAACGCCGCGTCGCGCCCCGTCCGCCGCCACGCCTCGATGGGCTGCAGCACGGGCATCAGCAACTCCTGCCCGCCCGCCGCGTTCATCTCCTCGCGGATGATCCGCTCGATCTTGCGAATGGAGCGCAGCGCCAGCGGCAAGTAGGAGTACACGCCCGCCGCCGTTTGCGCCATCATGCCGGCGCGCAGCATCAGACGGTGGCTGGCCGTCTCCGCCTCGGCGGGGTCGTCTCTAATCGTGCGTAGGAGCATCCGCGTCGCGCGCATCGCCTCTCCCCCTCCGGGCTAACGCTATCGCCGGGATTCCGAGCGCCGCGCCGCCTTGTACAGACCCAACTCCAGCGGCTGCAGGTCGTCGCCCACGTGCGCCTTGATCGCGTCGAAGAACTCCAAGTCCCACTCGCTCACGAACGTCAGCGCGGAGCCCTCGCGCCCCATTCGCGCCGTCCGCCCGATGCGATGCACGTACTCCTCGACGCTCTCCGGGATGTCGTAGTTGATCACGTTGGCCACCGTCGGCACGTCTATCCCGCGCGAGGTGAGGTTGGTGGACACGAGCAGTTTGATCTCGCCGTCGCGGAACCGCTGCATCACCGCGTTGCGCGCGCCTTGCGGAAGCCCGCCGTGAATCGCCGCCGCCGCCGCGCCGCGCCGCCCCAGCGTGCTCACCAGCCAGTCCACGTCGCCTTGCGTGCGACGGAAGACGAGCGTCTGCTCGTCCGCGTCCAGCAGACTCAGCAAGGCGGAGAGTTTGTCGCGGCTCGCCACCTCGCAATAGCGCTGCGTAACCTGCTCGACGGGCTCCGACTCCTCGCCGACGCGGAACCATTGCGGCTCCCGAAGGTAGGAGTAGATAAGGCGGCGAATCATCGTCGGCACGGTCGCGGTGAAGAGCGCCGTCTGGCGCGACCGCGGCGTGGAGCGGAGAATGCGCCGAACGTCCGGCAGAAAGCCGATGTCCAGCATCTGATCCGCCTCGTCCAGCACGACGATGCCCGCCCTGTCCAGCCGCAGCGAGCCCCGGTCGAGCATATCGATGACGCGCCCGGGCGTGCCGACGACGATCTGCGCGCCGCCCTCCAGCGCCCGCGCCTGCGGCCCGATGCCCGCCCCGCCGTAGACCGTGGCCACCCGCGCACCCGTGCGCCTGCAGATCGCCGTGAGTTCGCCGGCCACCTGCCGCGCCAGTTCCCGCGTCGGCGTGAGAACGATGGCCTGAACGAACCGGTCGCGCGCGTCCGTCCGCTCCGCGATGGGAATGCCGAACCCGGCGGTCTTGCCCGTGCCCGTCTGCGCCTGCCCCACGATGTCCGCGCCGCTCATCAGCGGCTCGATCACCAGTTCCTGAATCGGCGTCGGCTCCGCGTAGCCCATCTCCTCCAGCGCAAGCGCGATCGGCTCGGAGACCCGCGCCGACCCGAACGAGCGATTCCTCGGCGCCGGCCCCCGCGCCTCGACCGGCGCTCCTCGCGGACGGCGGTCCCTGCCCCGGGACGCCGCGCCGCCTCGCGCCCCGTCATTAGCGAAAGCACCCCGGCTCCGCCCTCCGCGAGGCTCCCCGTCCCGCTCCCGCCCAGGGCGCGTTGCGTTTCCCGCGACGCCGTTGGCGGAAGCATCGCGGCTCCGCCCCCCGCGAGGCTCGCCGTCCCGCTCCCGCCCAGAGCGGGTTGCGTTTCCCGCGACGCCGTCGGCGGGAGCATCGCGGCTCCGCCCTCCGCGAGGCTCCTCGTCCCGCTCCCGCCGCCAAGAATCCGGCTTCTCTCCTTCCCTCGGAGAGCGCGAGCGTGTCGCGGCGTCTTGCGGCGCCGCGTTCGTTGCGTTAGGAGATGACGCGACGCCGTTGAGCGCGGGCCCGCCTCGGCGGTCGGAGCGGGTCGGGGCGTCTTGCGGCGCTGCGCTCGGGGATGACGCGCCGCGCCCTCTGCCTCCGCGACGCCGACGCGAACGGCCGCCCTGTATTTCGCCGTCGCTGGCGGGAGCGGACGGAGCCGCAAGCGGCGCGGCGCGACGGACCTGGGGCGCGCTCGCCCCGCCGCCCTCAGGCGTCCGGGATCGTAGCCTGCGCCCCCCATCGCGTTCGGCGGGCACGGCGGACGACGGCGGCGAGGACGCGCTCGCCGCCGAAGCGTCAGGCTTCTTCAAAAATCGTGATACGAGACCGCGGAACATCTTGCTTCCGCATAGTATAGCACAAAGCGCAAGGCATACCGCAAGCGCGCAGCGCCCCCTTTGCGCCGTCATTCTCGCGCAAGCGGGAATCTCGTACCCCCCTCTCCTATAAGGGGAGAGGACGCCGCGAACGCGGCGGGTGAGGGTACTGCGGTCGGGGCGCAACGCGCCCTCATGACCGTCATTCCTGCGTAGGCAGGAATCCATTCGGCGCGACAGCGCCATAGACGGGGCGCAAGCCCCGTCTCCCTGGATCCCCCGGCGCCACATCGCCGCCCGCGCCTCCGTCACGTGCCCAGAACGCCCGGCGAGAAGACCTCGTCGAAGGCGTAGCGCTTGGCCATAATCCCCTGCTCGCGGCTGATGTCTATGTACCAGTCGAGCATCCGCCGGTTCGCCGCGATTCCGTAGACGAACGGGTCGCCCCACTTCTTGAACTGCTCCTCCACGTACTCGCGGAGGTAGATCACGGAGAAACTGCCCCTGTCGCGCAGCAGGTCGTAGTACGCCTGCGCCTTGGCGCGCTCGAACGCGTCGTAGACGCGCATCGCCAGATCCGGGCGCTCCCGGTCGAGTTTGCCGCTCATCACCATCATATGGACGGGCGTGAAGACGCTCTCGTCGCGCCACAGGCGCAGGTCTTCCTCTTGGTAGTCGGGGAAGAGGCGCCGGATGCGCGAGTCGCTGGCCACCCAGCCGAACAGTTCCGGGTCGGAGATGTCGCCCAGGAAGGCGTCCACCTCGCCGTCCAGCAAACGCTGCAGGTGGTCCTTCACGCTCGTCTTGCCGTCCTGCACGACCTCGACGCTCGCCGACTTGTCGTAGATGGGGAAGTAGTCCTCCGCGTCCGTGACGAGCCAGCGGAAGGTTGACGTGTCCACGCCGTGGCGATGCTTCAGCAGGCCGCGGCACCACGTCACGATGGCGGAGCGGAAGGAGCGCGTGGCGACGCGCTTGCCCTCGAGGTCTTTCGGCCCGCCGATGCCCCGGTCGTTGCGGACGACCATATACCAATGGGCGCTCTTGCGCTTCACGAAGATCGGCAGCCCCACGATGTCCCAGCCCTGGTCTATCGCCGCGAGCCAGTACCCCATGTTGAGGTCGCACAGCCCGAAGTCGCCCGTCTTCATCCGCGAGTCCCCGGTCGGCGTCGGCCCCAGTTCCTCGACCGGATCGAGTTCGACGCCCTCGATCTTGACGCGCCCCTCCATCAGCGGCCTGACGATCTCGTAGGTCATCGAGGCGTATCCGACCGAGACTTCCAGCCGCGTCGGCTCCGCGTTCGCCATAGCGCGTCCCTCCTTGATGTCAGTGTCGGCGCCGCATCGGGCGCAATCGGACTTATCGGGCGGCGCTCCTGCCCCAATGCGGGCGCAATGATAGCCCGCCCAGGCCCACCCCGTCATTCCGCCCCTACAACCGTCATTCGCGCGTAGGCGGGAATCCGTCTGAGCGGGCGCGTCGGCCTAGAACAGGTGCAAGTCCTTCGGGAGGGCGTGGGCGGGCTCTTCGGCGACCCACGTCCGCAGAACCTCTTCGATCATCGGCACGATGGGGCTCTCGCCGCCCTCTCCAGGGCGGTAGCGTCCGTCCGGCTTGATGCCGTGCTTCACGCTCTCCATCGGCAGCGCGATGTAGTTCGCCTTCGCCGGGTCGCGGAAGGTGTTGATCGGGTCGCCGCCGTCCTCAACGATCTGCATCTGCTGGCGCAGCATCTTGCGGAAGAGAATCAGCCCGACGTCGGACTGCCCCAGCGTCTCTTTGTCGCGTTGGGCGATCGCGCCCTGCGTGATCCAGCACATATAGTCCTGGTTGAACGTCACGCCCGTGTAGAAGCGGCCGTCCGGCTCGTAGAGCGGCGTGTATCTGTAGGCGGCTTTCTCCTGATAGGGGACGGGGCAGCCGGGCTTGGCGCGGTAGACGTAGTAGGAGACGTGGTAGGTGTTTTCGTCGTCCATCGGCACGCGCCACTGGGTGGTCGTCCGCACCTGGTCGCCGACGAAGAGGATGTTGGGGAACATTATGGGGTGCCCCTTCGCCCAGTCCTCGCCGTCCTCCGGGAAGCCTTGTTGCAGGCGGCGCTTGATGACGCCGTGCTCGAAAGCGTCGAACGCGATCTTGATCGTCTTGGGCTGGCTCTCCGGGGCGGCGGCGACGCCGTCGCGCACGTAGTTGCCGTAGTAGAAGTGCAGCCACTCCGTGTGCACGGGGTCGACGGAGTTCTCCTGCGCCTGCAGCCAGTTGCAGGGGAGCGTCGTGATGGCGACGTCGCGCACTGCGTTGTCGTAGGTCAGTTGCTCCCAGCGCGGCAGCAGCGGCGCGGGCGCGGGGCCGAGGTACGCGAAGATCAGCCCGCCCAACTCCTGAACCGGGTAGCCCGCGACCTTCACCTTCTCTTTGAACCGCCCGTCCGGATGCACCGTCTCCTCGAACGGCTGCTCGACGCACTGGCCGGTCTCGTCCATCATCCAGCCGTGGTACATACAGCGCAGGCCGTTCTCCTCGGGTATGCCGTAGGAGAGGTCGACGCGACGGTGGGGGCAAAAGCGCTCGATGAGGCCGAGCGTGCCGGACTTGTCGCGGTAGAGGACGAGTTCCTCGCCGAGGATCTTCACGGGCTTGGTCGGGCGCTCGTCGAGTTCGGCGGCCGCGGCGACGGGGTGCCAGTAGCGGCGCATCAGTTCGCCCATCGGGGTTCCCGCGCCGACGCGGGTGAGTTGCTCGTTGACTTGCGCTGACAGCATCTGCGTTGCCTCTCCGCTCAGGGTTGTCCGTCGTCGGGGGCGATTATAGCGCTTGCATCCCGCGTTCATCTGATTCTCTTCCGATGCGGAGACATCCGCCATAAGGAACTCATCCTCTGGCGCAGGCTCGCCCGTGTCGTCGTGCTTCCAATGCGTTGGGCCGTAGAGGTCGCTGGAGCACGTGCGCCGTCCGCCGTGATGCTGTATTCCTCGTCGAATTGCTCGTAGAGGGAGATGGTCACGCCGTTGGACGCGGTGAACTCGTACCGGCCCTCGCTCGCGCGGTCATTCCAGACTTCCCAGTTGCCGATTCGCATACGGACTCCTCCTGCAGGCGCCCCGCTTGCGGGCGGGGCGAGACGATGGCGCAAGCGTAGGCGGACGCGCGACGATGACGCAAGAGGCAAATGTCACAGTCTTCGCGCTCGTCCCGCAGACCTTGCGCGTCTTCGCGTCAACGGCGCGGCGGCTTTCGACTTTTTGTCGCCGTGGACCGACGGCTCGGCGCAGAGCGTCTCGCGCAGCAGATCGATGCTGGGCATCAACTCGGAAGGAACGCCGAGTATGTCCACGAGCATGCGGCGGTCGAGTTCCTGACGGACTTCGTCCTCCGCAGCCTCGTTGAGCGGACGCATCGGCCTCGCTTTCAGGTCTTCGAAGAGGGCGTTGGCCTGCGCGACCTGATCGTCGCTGAGGGCGCCAACGTCGAGAGTGGGCATCGTTGCGGCTTGCGTGCGCGGCATTCGCCCGCGCGCGGTCTGCTGCTTGGAGGAATGCCACCAGTAAATGAAGCAGCCGAGGGTGGAGTTGGCCCAAAGCATGTGCGCCAGTTCACGGTCGGGCTGGTTGAGGATAATGTTTGGCCATGAGGCGCCGCCGAGCGCCCCGCGCTCGGTGAACGCTGCGGCCAAGGCGCCGGCGTTAAAGCCGAAGTCTCTGTTGTGGTGAAGCCGCGTCGCGGTCTCCCATATCGCCTTCGCCCGCTGCTCCTTCCCCGCTCTGACCCGCGCTTCCGAATCCGGCTCCACCAGCATTGCCCGCTCGTGATCCGACTTATGCCCCCACAGCGTGGGGTAAGAAGACGAGGCTCTGGGCGGCCTGCGAATATCAAAAGAGCCGCGCCCTCCGCCTTCGTTGATGTCGCGGTGGAGAAATCCCAGTCTGCCGATGTTTTCGAGAGGGGTTATGGGCAACCGAAAGGCGGCGGGCTCGAAGAGTCCGGGCAGCCAGAGGCGGCCGAGCGCCAATTGGTAAGCGCTTTGCGCGAGTCCGAGGTCGATCATTCCCGCGACCGGCCACTGGCCGCCTTTGACAAGCGGGCAGTCCAAGACTTCGTCCACTTGCTCTTCCCCGACGAATATCACGGAGCCGCCGACGGGGCCGGCCTCCAGAGTCCGGATGCCGCCTGCCGCGGCCATTCGGGTGATTTGCTCAGCGATCTCTTCGCCTTCCATCGGGTTTCTCGGGCGGCGGACGAGGTTGACGAAGAGGCCGCGCTCGCCCGGGGCTTGATCGCCGCGCTTCCGCGCGACGACCAAGACTTCGCCCATATCCGTTTCGGCGGAGAACGACTTGTCGACGCCTTTCTCCCCTGCGATGGAAACGACGATGACGTCGCGGTAGTTGTCGCGGAACAGGTCGCGGGCTTTTTGCCAACTCGCGCCTTGCAGGAAAACGAGAGGCAGCACCATCGCGACGGTTCCCGAATCGGCGGCCATCTTGTCGGCGAGCGCGATGAAGTGGGAGGCGGTTCCCGCATTGCCGTCGGCGCAGGTGGCGCGCCCCAGCGACTTTGCGAGGTTGGACATCTCCCGCTGCGCCTCTTTGTCCGTTCCCAGTCCCGCGAACGCCGGATTGGGAATCTCTTTGCGCTTGCCCGCGTGGTTGGTGGGGCGGGTGAACGGCGGATTCATAATCACAAGATCGAAATCGCCCGGCTTGAGGTCGAGTTTCTCCACGACGCGCTCCTCGCCTGTGCCGGTGATGCGGACGGGCGCGCTCGTGCGGAACAACGGCTGAATTTGCGCGTCTTCGGAGAGCAGGTCGAGCGACCCCAGCGCGTAGTCGGTTTCCCCATGCCTGCCGTAAGGAAGCGTGTAGATTCGCGTATTGGCGAATTGCCTCGTGGGGTAGGCGGACGCCAGCATCGACGTCGTGAGGTGAACGGACATCGGCATAATGTCCGCGCCGACGACCTCCTCCTCCATCGCCCGGGCGTGGAGGTCTTCCCCGCTGCCGCCGCGCGACTCGCGGAGCGCCACCAGCCTGCGGTATCCGGCGGAGAGGAGCGTGCCGGTGCCGCAAGAGAAGTCTCCGATCTTGAGTTGCCCAGGGGCGGATTCGCCTTCGCGGTCGGGAAGAGCGAGCGCGGCGAGCATAGCGGCGGCGGACGGCGTCGTGTAGAAGGTGGCGAGGAACTTCCGGTCGGCGATGAGCCGCTGAAAGACGACGCCGGAGAGGTCGTGCGAGCGGGTCACGCCCTCGTCTATCAGCCCCATGGCGGTGGCCGAGAGCAATCCGAACACGTCGGACGCCAACCCCTCGGGCAGTTGCGACATAATCTGATGCGCGATGTCGAAGATGGGGTAATAGTTGACGCAGAGGATATTGCGCCACTCGTCGAGGACGGCCATTTTGGAGAACCGTCCGCTGGAGGGGTTTCGCAAGGCGTCGAGGTGCTTGACGCCGTGGGAGCCCGCGAGGTTCGCGTGAAAGACGAGCGCGTTGGTGACGATGGTCATCGCCATGCGCCGCGTCTGGACGCCGTCTTGCTGATGGACGCGCTCGGCGATCCACGGGCCGACGTCGGGGCGGAGTTCTATCGTTTCGCTCAGCCGCTCCGATGCGGCGCGGACGCCCTGCTCGAGGCGGTCGGCGGCGTTCTCGATGGCGCGCAAGGGGATGCTCGCCTGATAAGCGAGGCGCGCGAGGTCCGTCGCGCCGCCGACGAGCCATCCCGCGTCGGGGAACCGGTCGTATTGACCGCGCGACGACCCGGCGAGCAGCGCGTACTCGAGGCCGGCGTCGGTTTGGCGGAGCGCGTCGCGGAGCGCCTCGGCCTCGAGGTCGCGGAACCTAAGGGGGACGCGGACGGCGATGGCGGCGAAGATGAGCGAGCCGTCGGTAAGCGCGGCGCCGAGCCGGTCCCGGGCGTCGTCCTCGACCGTCGCGGCGGGGGCGACCTCCGTCTCGATGACGACGGGCGCGGACGCGGTCGCGGTGACGAGGATGTCGGGCTGGCCGCGCGAGCCCTGCAGCCGCCCCAGCCGCTCGCCGCTGACGCGCCAGTTGGCGCGAAGCGCGTCGAGCGTCTCCGCGAGGGCTATGTTGATTTCGGGTTCGCTAGTGGCCATTGGCGCCGTTCCCGCCGGCGAGGCATAGCCTATGCGTAAGGCGGGCGGTTCGGCAAGCGCCCGCTGTCGCGCCCGCGCTCCCAACCAGAGACCTTTGCATAACTCGCAACGCGCCTCCCTGGTTCCTGCGCCGCCGTCATTCCCTCTTTCGCGGGAACCTGCCCGGAAGCCGCCCCCTCATTCCCCGCCGAGCACGCGGTAGACGGACGCTTCCCCGTTCGTGAAGATTCGCTCCAGCGAGGAGCCGGCCATCGCGTCAAACTTGTCGAGGCCGGGGCCGGGGAAGTAGACGCGCTCGGCGGGGCCGAGGTAGACGTATTCGACGCCGTACTTCCGCGCCGTGTCCAGGAACAGCGCGGGGCTCTCCGTCTCGTACATCAGGGCGACGTCGGCCATTCGGTCGCGCACGGCCTGGGGCTCGGCTCCGCCTGCTCCGCGCTGTTGGATTTGGTGCCACTGCCAGCCGACGACGACGGGCAGGCCGGCGTATTTGGGGACGCGCGGATACCATCTGTAGGCGTCGGGAGTCACGCCTTCGAGGAAGACGGGCGAGCCTTCGACGTTGGCGCGGATGAAGTTGATGGCCTCGGCGTCGCGCCTGAGGGCGTACTCGGCGCCCGGCGCGCCCGCGCCCGGGTTGCCGGGGTCGCCGTAGACGGCGGATTGCTGGTAGGCGCGCCCGTCCAGCGTGACGCCGGCGAACGGCTGGAATCTGTCGGCGAGGCGGGCGCGCGTTCCCAGCGCGGGGTAGACGGCGCTCGCCAGCGCGAGAACGGCGAGCGCGCCGAGCCATATTCTTCCGCCTCGCGTTCCGAACGAAATCGCCCGCGACGCCCAGACGCGCCATAGCCCGACGCCCCCGACGATTCCGAAGAGAACCCATGCGTTCAGATAGAGTTTGAACACCGTGTTCATCCGGTCTATGTCGTTTTCGACCGTGAGGAACTCGACGCCGAGCCCGACGCCGAGCGCGAGAACGAGCGCGGAGAGCAGCAGAAGATTCGGGGGGGATTCGGCCTCGTTCCTGCGGGCGAGGCGGACGGCGCCGACGGCGAGCGCGGCGGCGATGAGCGTCGCGAGGAGCGCGGCCGTGGTCCACTGGCGCAGCGCGTCCACGCTGAGGAAGGCCGCGAGCGCGATCACGGGGAGAACGGCGGCGGCGGTCAGCGCGCGGCGACCCGCTCCGTCGAGCAGGAGGCGTTTCGCCTCAACGGCGAGCCATGAGACGGCGGCGAAGAGGAGCAGGGCGTGCGCGGCGGCGTAGCGCCAGAGGGCCGTGCGCCACTGGCTGACGGTCGCGCCGGACGCTGCCGCCTCGTAGTCGAGATGGAAGGGCAGCCACGCGGCGTAAAGAACGGCCCAGAAGAGCGCGAGCGCGAGCAAGCCCTTGGCGACCGTCGACGGCTCCGGCGGGCCGCCGCGAACGAGCAGCGCAATCGCCAGCGCCGCCAGGCTCAGGAGGGCGTAGACGGGAACGTCCCACGTGTTGATCGCGGCGAACGATCCGACGACGAATCCCAGCATGGCGATGGCGGGCATCAGGCGGACCAGCGGGAGCGACTTCCTCGCGCTGAGGACGAGGTTCGCGGCGAGGCCGACGGCGAGCGTCTGGAACGGCAGCGAGATCAGATGGGCGTGGAGGTCGCCGAAAAGGAACGTCCAGAAGGGAAACTCGGTCACGCTGGCATGCTCGCCAGGGTGGGACAGGACGCGGCTGCTGCGCCAGAAGTCGAAATGCCCGAAATGCTCTCCCACGAGGCTGCGCCACGCGCCTTGCAGGAGTTGCGCCGCGCCGTCCACGTTGGCGAGCGTGGTCACGAGGAGCGCGGCCGCGGCTCCGGCCGCGGCGGAACTCCACGCGGGCGCGGCGAGTTTGCCGCGGCGGCGCAGCGCCTCGGCGAGGTTGTAGCCCGCGCTGAACGCCCCCGTGAACGCGAGGGCGAAGAGAAGCGGCAGCGCGAGGTTGTAGGCGACTTCCGGAACGATGCCGGTGAGCCGTATCAGCGCCGCGACGGGAACGAATCCGAAGTAGTAGTAGTTGATGAATCCGCCCGCGTACCACGGATCGAACGGGGGGAACGCGGACGACTTCACGACGGCGGCGAGGTAGGCGAGGTCCATCGGCTTCTCGCCGCCGCGCCACGGGTGCCAGAGGTCGGGGTTCGCGGCGCGGATGAGCATGAAGGCGAGGTAGGCGGCGATGAAGAGCGCCTCGATGGTCAGGATGCGGCGCCACCGGCGTTTCGCCAGCGCGACGAGCGACCTGTCGCGGAGCAAGACGGCGCCGGACGCGAGGGCGAGGAGGAGGACGGAGAGCGCGACGCTGCCCCGAGAGAACGTCCACACGCCCGCGCTCGCGCCTAGCCAGACGAGCCACGCGACGACGAGAAGTCCGAGGGGTTTGGCCAGCGCGACGCCCATATCGGGCAGGCGGCGCATCAGGCGCGCCGCGAGAGGCAGCGCGGCAAGGAAGATGATCTCGACGGCGATGAGCCAGACGAGCCACGGCGCCCAGGCGTTCGGGCCGCTCTCGTCGAAGATGTCCGTCCACGTCCCGCCGGACTGCTGGAGCGCGCGCCGCTCGTCGCTCATCAGAGCGCGCTCGGGCGGAGGAGGCGCGTCCGCCGCGAGCATCAGAGCGCTGATCGTCTCCGCGCTCAGGCGCTCCGCGTTGCGCCATACGAGAACGAGGGGGCGGTCGTAGTTGACGACGTTCTCGTCGGCGTAGCCGAGGTCGATGGTTAGGGGGCCGGTCGGCGCGCCCGGGATCGTCTCGGGGCGCTGGACGCCCGCTCTAGTGAAGGGGTCGTGAATGAACGTGACGCCCGCGAGGGAGGGGTAGCGCGCGAAGCCTTGCGCCAGTTCGTAGCCGAGTTCGCCGGAGAAGAGGGCGCGGTAGTAGGCGGCGCTGTAGGGGTAGCGGTCGGGGACGCGGGCGATGCTTCCCCAAGGCCGGTTGCTGTAGGCCATGATGAAGTCGGCGTCGGCGACTTGCGCGGCGACGTCGCGCGCCTTGTCCGGCGTGTCGCGCTCGTACATCGGCAGTCGGGAGACGGCGAACCTTCGGAGGTTGGGAAATCCTTCGTCCCAGTGGTTGTCCGTGAGGATGACGGCGCCGTCGGGGGCGTTCGCGTTCATCCAGGCGGACGCCTGCACGGCCGGGTGGTCGTGGCGGTAGGCGTTCACGAAGGCGAGGGCGTAGAAGGCGGTCGCGGCGAGGATGAGCGCGATGACGGCGCCCGCCGCGTATCCGAGCGCCGCGCCGCGCGCCCGGGCGAACCGGAGCGCCTCGATCATCCAGCGGCTGCCGAGCAAAATGAGCACGGGGAGAATGGGCGCGGCGTAGCGCAGAAACTTCACTTCGAACAGGGGGACGATGCTGATGAGAAAGACGATGACCCACGACAGCAGCAGCCACTCGCCGACGCGGGGGCGGCGGAACGCCGCCGCGAGGCTGAGGGCGAGCCCTCCCCACGCCGCGACGCCGAGCGGCGCTCCCAGCCCCCAGACGATGGTCTGGCGCAGTTCGTATATCCCGGTCAGCGGCGCGCCGACGTATTGGAGGGTGAACGGGACGATGCCCGCGTTTCCGACCATATTGACTTGCCACGCGAGGTCTCCTACGTATTGCCGGTGATCGAGCACGGCGTAGGGCTGGAGCAGGAAGAACGCGACGGCGGCCGCCCCTGCCGCGAGCGCGGCGGGCTTGGCGATGGGGGGGAGCGCGGAGGAAGCGGGCTCGTCGTCGGCGCGGAGCCGCCATGCAAGCGCGGCGTAAGCGAGCGCGACCGGGACGAGCATCGGCAGGCTGCTTCCTCTAACGGCGAAAGTCGCGCCGATGACGACGCCAAGCGCGATGTGGTCGCGCGCGCGATTTCGCTCGAGCGCGTTGAGCATCCACCAGAAGGCGAGCGGGGCGAGGAGCAGCACGAACGGCTCAGGGCGGTAGAAGTGCGCGAGTTGGACGCCGACCACTGCGAACGCGGTCAGCGCGGCGGCGAGCAGCCCCGTCGCCGCGCCGAACAGCCGCCGCCCCAGCAGAAACACGAGCGCAACGGTCGCCGTGTCGACGAGCGCGGCGACCGCTCTTCCGGCGAGGGCGAGGTCGTCGAGTCCGACGCCGTTCATAACTAGCCCCAAGAGGAAGCGAACGGCGACCAGCAGGTATATGAGGACGCTGCCGAGCGGGAACCAATGGGGGTTGAGCGGGCTCGCGTCTTTATCGAAGAACGTTCCGATACCGGGGAAGCCCGGCCGGTCCGGGGGAAGTTCGGGCGACTGGCATGAGTCCCACCCGGGGGCTTCGGTCAGCACGCTGTGCATACAGGCGGCGCGGAGAAGAAAGGATCGTTCGTCGGGGTGGTAGAAATTGCCGTTGTCCCAGTCGAGGCCGTACAGCCGGAGGGCGAGGGCGGCGGCGAGGATGAGCGGGAGGAGGACGGCCCAGCGAGGCGCGGCGGCGAGGCGCGAGCGCAGCCAAGCCAACTCCTCGGAGACGGCGGCGGAGCGCGGGCGCGGCGGAGATTCAGGAGCGGCGTCGGCGGGCATAGCGGAGAGGCCGCGATGCGGCGAGCGCGGGGACGCTCCGTCGCGTAAGCCCGCGCCCGCCCGGACGGCGGCGGCTAGGCGCCTTTCTCCGCGATCATCGCGGCGAGGTCGGACGTGCGGCAGGAGTAGCCCCACTCGTTGTCGTACCAGCCGAGCGCCTTGACCATATTGCCTTCCATCACCATCGTGGCGTCGGCGTCGAAGATGCAACTCGCCGGATTCATCCTAATGTCGCTGCTCACGATGGGGTCTTCCGTGTAGTCGAGGATGCCGTTGAGGGGGCCCTCGGCGGCCTTGCGGAACGCCTCGTTCACTTCCTCCTTCGTGACGTCGCGCCCGACGTCGGCGACGAAGTCGGTGATGGAGCCAGTGGGGACGGGCACGCGCAGCGCCATTCCGTGCAGTTTGCCGTTGAGTTCGGGGATGACGACGCCGACGACTTTGGCCGCGCCGGTGCTGGTGGGGATGATGTTCTGGGCGGCGGCGCGGGCGCGGCGCATATCCGGATGGACTTGGTCGAGGATCTGCTGATCGTTGGTGTAGGCGTGAACGGTGGTCATTAGGCCGTGCTTGACGCCGAATTCGTCGTTGAGCACCTTGATCAGTTGTGCGACGCAGTTGGTGGTGCAGGAGGCGTTGGAGAGGACGTGGTGCGCGTCCGGCTCGTACTCGCCGTCGTTGACGCCGAGCACGAGCGTCTTGTCCTCGCCGCTTGCGGGAGCGGAGATAATGACCTTCTTGGCGCCCGCCTCGATGTGCCCGGCGGCCTTCTCACGCTGCGTGAAGAGGCCGGTGGACTCGATGACGATGTCCACGCCGAGGTCGCCCCAGGGGAGGTCGGCGGGGTTGCGCTCGGAGAGCGACCGGATGCTGCGCCCGTCCACCTCGATGCCGCCGTCCACGGCCTGCACCGTTCCGGGATAGCGCCCGTAGTTCGTGTCGTACTTGAAGAGGTGGGCGTTCGCCTCGGGAGCGGCGAGATCGTTCACCGCGACGACCTCGAGGTCGTCCGGGTGACGCTCCAGCGTCGCGCGGAGGACTTGGCGCCCGATGCGTCCGAATCCGTTGATGCCTACTCGCGTGCTCATAACGTTCCGCCTCCTACGATGCGTAAGCCTTATTGTGGGTTGGCCGTTCCCTGCGCCTGCGCGCGCTACCGGCGCAGTCTCTCGAATGGGGACGCGCCCGCGTATTCGGCGGCGCTTCCCAACTCCGCTTCGATGCGGAGCAAGCGGTTGTACTTGGCGACGCGCTCGCTGCGAGCCGGAGCGCCGGTCTTGATCTGGCCCGCCGACAAGGCGACGGAAAGGTCGGCGATGGCGGTGTCCTCCGTCTCGCCGGAGCGGTGGCTGATGACGGCGCTCCATCCGGCGGCGCGGGTCGCGTCAATCGCGGCGCATGTCTCCGTCAAGGAGCCGATCTGGTTCAGTTTCACGAGCACGGCGTTGGCCGACTTCTCCGCGACGCCGCGCTCGATGCGCTCAGGGTTGGTGGTGAAGAGGTCGTCCCCGACGAGTTGCACGCGGTCGCCCAGCCGCCGGACGAGCAGCGCCCATCCCTCCCAATCGTCCTCGGCGAGGCCGTCCTCTATGCTGACGATGGGATACTTCCGCGTCCACTCCTCGTAGTAGCCGATCAGTTCCACGCCGGAGAGCGTCACGCCTTCGCGGGCGAGCGCGTACCGCTCGCCGTCGTGGAACTCGCTGGCCGCGACGTCCAACGCCAAGACGCAGTCCTCTCCGGGGCGGTATCCCGCTTTTTCGATAGCCTCCACGAGCAACTCGACCGCCGCCTCGTTCGTGGGGAGCGAGGGGGCGACGCCGCCCTCGTCGCCGACGTTCGTCGACATCCCGCGCGCGCTCACGATGCCGCGAAGCGCTTGGTAGACCTCCGCGCCGCACCGCAGCCCCTCTCGGAAACTGTCGAAGCCGACGGGCATTACCATAAACTCCTGAAAGTCCGTCGAGTCGACCGCGTGGCGTCCGCCGTTGAGAAGGTTGAGCATCGGGACGGGCAGCAGCGCGCCGTCTCCGATGCTGCGGTAGAGGGGCAAGCCGGACGACCGGGCGGCTGCGTTCGCGGCGGCGAGCGAGACGGCGAGGATGGCGTTCGCGCCGAGGTTGGACTTGTCGGGCGTTCCGTCCAAGTCCAGCATCGCCTGGTCCACGGCCTGCTGGTCGGCGGGGTTGAGGCCGCGAACGCAAGGGGCGATCCGGTCGTTGACGTTGGCGACGGCCTTGAGAACGCCTTTGCCGCCGTAGCGCGGGCCGCCGTCGCGCAACTCCAGCGCCTCGTGCGCGCCCGTGCTCGCGCCGGACGGGACTGCCGCCCATCCTGCAGCGCCGTCGTCCAAGGCGACCGTCGCTTCGATGGTGGGGTTGCCGCGCGAGTCGAGGATCTCGCTCGCCCGGACGTTTGCGATCTTCGCCATTCGTTCGCTCCTGATCTTGGGCCTAGCGCGGGGGCGCGCCCGCCTCGCGCGCGTCGCGCTCGCGGGCTGCGGCGAGCGCTTTCTCGACCGCGTCGGCGGGCGAGGCCGCCCGGATGATAGCAAGCGCCGTTCCCGACCCGCTCGTCATGTCCCACGTGTCGAGCCCGACGACGGGCGTTCCTTCGGCCAGCGCGTGAGCGATTTCGGAGAGCGTGCCGTAGGCGCCGTCCACGGCGATGACGGCGCGGCCCGACTTCACGACGATCACGTTGCGGGCGTAACTCATCCCGGTCATCACGGGATAGTCCACCCAATCGTTCGCGGCGCGGGGGTCGTCGCCGGGCATCACGCCGATGGTCACGCCGCCTGCGGACTTGGCCCCGCGGCACACGGCCTCCATGACGCCTCTGCGCCCGCCGCAGACGACGACCGCCCCGCGCTCGGCGAGCAGGCGCCCGACTTCCTCGGCTTGCGCGGCGGCGCTCGGCGGCGGAGAGTCGCCGCCTATCACGGCGATAATGAGAGGTCGCTCGGCGGCGGTCATTGCGGAGAGGCGTTTCCTTGCGGCCAGAGTTGGGCGGTCGCGGGCATTCTATCAGGCGAGCGGAATTAAGGGGGCGCTTGTCATCCCGCATAGGCGGGAACCCCCGCGTCTGTTCGGAGATGCTTGCTTATGGCGCTCCGATATCCACAGAGTCGACGCGCATGGGGCGTGGTGGGTGGGGTAAGGCGGACGCCTCGCCCCGTCCCCGCCCGCCCAGGCGCGCCGCGGGTCTGTCAACCGTCATTCCCGGGCGACCTTGCATAACCTAGCGCATTGACCGCCTCTTGCCGTCATTCCTGCGTAGGCGGGAATCCCGCCTCAATGGGCGCCACGCAAGCGCCGAACCCCCTCTCCCTATAGAGACCTTTGCATAACTCAGTTGCAGCCCGCAATTCCTCTTAATGCTAGGAGTGAATTGAGACGCTCCGGCTCTGTAGCGGGGGGTTATGCAAAGGTCTCCTATAAGGGAGAGGACGCCGCGAACGCGGCGGGAGAGGGTACTGCAGACGGGGCGCGTAGCGTTCCGTCATTCCTGCGTAGGCAGGAATCCATTCGGCGCTCCAGCGCCACGACGGGGCGCAAGCCCCGTCTCCATCATCCCCACGGCGCCGCGTCATTCCCGCGAAAGCGAGAAACTACCCCTTGTCTCTGCGCAGCGCCCCCTCCGCCCCGCTCGCGCAAGCGAGCCCTCATCCCCCGCCTGCGACAAACGCCCCTTGCGCCTCCCGCCTCCTCTCCCCTACGCTGTCTCTATGACCCGGCCGCTCGAACCCAACGACGGACGGACGCCCCTTGACGGAAGCGGCTCTATTTGGCCCCATTTCCGCCCCAAACGCCCCCAATTCCGCCCTAAAACAGCCCCAAACCGGCCCTGCGGCGGACCCGGCGCTAGGAGTAAATGGGGCCAAATGGGGCCAAATGGAGCCGCCTTCTACGAGAAAGAGCCGCGCAGGCGCAACGGACGCAGGCGATTGACTTGACGCCCGCGCAAGGGTATCGTGCGCCCCAACGCATGCATCAGCCCGTCACGCGGCGATTCCGGCGAACCGGAGCCGCCGCCGCGCAACGCACAGGAGGAACACCGATGCGCTTTCACCGGATTATCGCCCTCGGCGCCGCAGCCGCCCTGACGCTGGCGCTTTTCGCCGCCTGCGGAGGCGACGACCCCGCGCCGACGCAAGCGCCCACGGCGACGCAAGCGCCTGCGGCGACCGCCGCGCCCACGGTTGCGCCCGCGGCCACGCCGACGCCCGGCGCCGGCGGCGCCGCCGCGCCCCGCCCCACCGCGACCCCCAGGCCAAGAGCCACCGCGACGCCCGTGCCTCCGCCCGCAGGCTTCGACGCCGACGAGTACTTCGGCGGCAAGACGATCCGCATCAAGGTCGGGGCGAGCCCGGGCGGCGGCTACGACGTCTTCAGCAGAATCGTCGCAGCCACGGCGGAGAGGTACTTCCCAGAGAGCACCCGGTTCGTCGTGCAGAACCTGCCGGGCGCCGGACAGTACCGCGGCCTCCGCGCCGTGCTGGACTCCGAGCCCGACGGCCTCACCATCGGCCCGACGCACTCTCGATGGTTCGCCAGGCAATTGCTGGTCGGCGATGTGCCGAAGTTCGACATTGACGCGATCCACATCCTCGGCTCCCCCACGTTCGCCATTAACGAGGACGGCTTCTGCGTCGACCGAAGCGTGGCGACCTCCTGGCAAGACATCCTGGACAAGGGCATCACGATCAAAGTGGGCTCGGCGGCTGCGGGCAACGAGCCCGCGCTGGAGTTCCTGGCGCAAAACGGCGGCCCGTTCCAACTCCTCTACGGCTACGGCGGCACCTCCGACATCATGGCCGCCTTCGACCGCGGCGAGGTCACCGGAACGAACCGCTGCAGCCCGGGAACGGCGGGGCGCCTCTACCCGGAATGGATCGAGGATGGGCGGCTGGTTCCGCTCTTCTATGAGAAGAAGCCCTACAGCGCGGATTGGCTGGCTCGGCTCGGCTACACGGGCGAACTGCCCTCGTTCCGCGACCTGCCCGGGCTGGAGTTCAACGAGGCGCAGGCGGCGGCGCTGGAGATCAACCTGCTCGTCACCGAAATCTCCCGCGTGTTCTTCCTCCCGCCCGGCGTGCCCGACGACGTGAGGCAGTACTGGCAGTCCGCCTTCGACCAGATCGTGGCCGACGCGGGATTCAAGGAAGCCGTCAGCATCGCGGGCTACACCGACGACTACGGCTACGGCAGAGCCGAGGACATCTTGGAGATCGTCGAGGTCGTCCGCGCCGCCGACGCGGAGACGCGCGCCATCGCGCTCGACCTCAGCGGCGTCGCCTCCCTGACGGTCAACTAGGCTCAAGCGTCTGAGCGGCGGGGTGGAATTCCGCCCCGCCGCCGAGCGCGCCGTAGAAAGGACGAGGCGCCGCGATGGGAGACACGTTCGCGTCATTGCTGGAGAGCGTCCAAGCCGTGCTGGGCGCAAGCGACGACGCGGCCAGGCAACTCTTCAGCCCGGGGCCGCTGCTGGCGTTCGCCATCATCACCCCCATCGCGCTGTTCAACGGCGTGATGATCGCCGGCGGCGTCCCCGTGTTCATTCTCCTCCTGTCGTTCGCCGCGCAACTCGACCCCTTCATCGCGCTCCCCGCCGCCGTCTTCTACGCCGCCGCCAACGACGCCACCGAGCCCATACCCTCCATCCTCATCGGCGTGCCGGGCTCCCGCGGCTCCCAAGCGACGATCATCGACGGCTATCCGATGGCGCGGCAAGGGCGCGCCGGCGAGGCGCTCGGCGCCGTCTACGTCTCCTCCCTCATCGGCGGCGTCGTCGGCGCCGCCCTCCTAATGGCCGTGCTTCCCTTCGCCCGCGAGTTGCTCAAACTCTTCGGCGCCGCCGAATTCTTCCTGCTCGGCCTGCTCGGCATCGGCACCGTCGCCCTCCTCAGTTCGGGCGCAATGGCCAAAGGACTCCTCACCGCCGGCTTCGGCCTCGCCATCTCCCTCATCGGCTTCTCTCCCATCACCGGCGAGGTCCGCGCCAATATGGGCATCTCCTACCTCTGGGACGAACTGCCCCTCGTGCCGGTGCTGCTCGGCCTCTTCGCCATACCCGAACTCGCCAACCTCGTGGTCAGCAACACGACGATAGCGACCGAGCGCTTGGACGAGGTGCTCTCCGGCTCCGGCAGCGACGTGAAGAAGGGCATGCGCGCGGCGATGCGCCACAAGTGGCTCATCACGAGATCGTCGCTCATCGGCGCCTTCGTCGGAATGATGCCCGGACTCGGCGCCGTCCCCGCCCACTGGATCGCTTACGCTCAGGCGCGCCAGACCGAGCCCGGCGCGACAGAATCGTTCGGCACCGGCGACATTCGCGGCGTCATCGCGCCGGAAGCCTCCAACAACGCGATAGACGGCGGCGTGCTCGTCCCCACGCTCTTCTTCTCCATACCTGGCAGCCCGGGCATGGCGCTCATCCTGGCGATGCTCATCCTCGTCGGCATTCAGCCCGGCCCCCCGATGCTGAACCAGCACCTCGACCTCACCATCGCGCTCGTCTGGACGATCGTGCTCGCGAACATCATCGTCGTCCCCGTCGTGCTGCGCTTCGCCCCGCTCATCGCGAAGGTCACCGTCATCCCGCCCAACATCCTCTTCCCCCTCGTCATGGCCGTCATCGTCATCGGCGTCTACCAAACGTCGCAGTCCGTGGGCGACCTGGCGCTCTTCGCGGCGTTCGGCGTGCTCGGCCTCTTTATGAAGGCTTACGCCTGGCCGCGCCCGCCCATCATCATCGCCGTCGTGCTCGGCAAGGTCGTCGAGAAATGGATGTCGATCGCCACTCAAGCCTACGGTTGGGGAATGTTCGAGCGCTGGCAGTTCCTCGTCATCATAGGAGTCGTCATCGTCGGAGGACTCATCGGGTTGCGCGTGCAGAGGAGCGCGGCGCGCATCCAGCCCCAGGGCGCGCCCGTCGGCGAAGGCCGGCAAGAGGTTCTGGAGTGATGGCGGCGCCGGCGGGCAACGGCGGACGGCGCCGCAGCCGCTTCGCCTCGATGGAGTTCATAGGCGAGGCTATCCTCCTCTTGGCGGTGGGGGCTTTCTTCGTCTATATGTACTGGGACTCCGTTGACAAAGACGTCGGCGCTTGGGCATGGCTCCCCTGGCGGCTCGACTGGAGCAACCCCGGCTGGCTGCTCCCCCGATTAGCCATCTTCTTCGGCGCTCCGTTTTGGCTGTGGCGCGCCGCCACCATACTCGGAGCGCTGGACTGGATTGAGCGCGTCGTCCTCCCGCCAATCGGAAGCGCGCTCTCTCTGCTTTGGCGTCCGGTGCGGCGCGTTCTCCAGCTGCTTTGGCGTCCGGTCCGGGGCGTTCTCCAGCATCGCGCCTTGAACTTGCCGCGCCGGTTCCTAGGGCGCCCCTTGCTCATAGTTTGGCGCGCCATATTCCCGCCGCGCGCGGCGGCCGTGCCCAGCGAGGCCGCGTCGAGCGAGCAGCCGAAGCAGATTATGGACACCGGCTTTCTCGAAACGACCGACGCGCCGAGCGTCGTCGCTCTTCGCTGGGTTCAACTATTCGTCACCACGGCGGCGCTGCTGCTGGGCATCTGGATCATCGGCTTCCACATCGCCGTCCCCGCCTACACCGTGCTCTACCTCATCATCTTCGGCAAGGCGAAGTGGTATTGGACGATCATTCCCGCCGCGTTCATCCTCATCGTCGTCAACTTCATCTACGGCTACCTCCTCATCGCGGAGTGGGGCAACCCCGTCGCCCGCGACTGGCCGATCATCGGAAGCATCTGGGACGCCGCCGTAAACGTCTGGCACAGCGCCTACGACTCGTTCTTCGACCCGAATTAAGCCCCTTCGCATACCCTATCGCCTACCCTGTCGCGCACCCTCTTTCGCATACCTGTCGCCTTCCATAATCCGCCGCGCCATTCCCTCCTATGCCGTCATTCCCGCGAAAGCGGGAACCCCGCCCCAACTGGGCGGCACGCGACCTACCCCTTCGCCACCATCCCTCGTAGGCGGAAACCCGTCGGGCGCGCGCCCGGCGCAATGGCGTGAGGAGCAGTGGAATCGCGCTAGGCTCCTACGATTCCTTCTTGCCGAGGTCTTCGAGTCCGGGCAGGTCTTGCAGGAAATCGGAGAAGGCGGACATCTTCTCGATCTCCTCCTGGCTCACGCCCTTCTGCGCGGAGCGGGGCCTCCGGCGGGGCTGGCGCGCCTCGTCGCTCTCCTCGTCTTTCACGTCTCCGTCCAGAGTGACCCCGGCGCGCTCCAGCACCTGCTCCTCGACATAGATCGGCGCTTTGGATCGGGCCGCGTCGCCCGCCTCGGCCTCCTCGTAGCCTTCCTTCTTCAGAAACGCCTCCGCCTCCTGCGGGGACGAGAACCAGCGCTCCTCGCCGTCCTTTCCGGTGACCAACTGCCCTTCCCGAACCGCGATGGCTATGGCGTCGCTGGGGCGGCAGTCGATCTCCGCCTCCGTGCCGTCGGCTAGGCGGAGCGCGAGTTTGGCGAAGAACGTGTCCTGCTCCAAGTCGGTCACGACGACATGGCGCACGGTGGCGCCCAGCGCGGTGATGACGGAGCGCAGCAGGTCGTGCGTCAGCGGGCGCGCCGCCGCGACGTCCTGCAGGCGCAGCGCGATCGCGTCCGCCTCCGGCGACCCGATGCGGATCGGCAGGTAGCGGTCGGCGCGGCGCTCCTTGAGGATCACCACGCGCTGGTAGTTCATCAGGCTGACCCGAATGCTGTCTATGAGCATCTCTTGCATGGCAAGCGACCTCCTGACTTCCATTCTAGGCAAGGCGGGCGCGAAAGGTCAACGGCGGAGGCGCGTTCAACCCCGCGCGCCGCCGGATTCCCGCTTCCGCGGGAATGACGCGGCCCCGGGGGGTTAGGGGAGACGGGGCGCGTAGCGCCCCGTCTTGGGCGTATCGCCGACGCTCGCGCTTGTTGGTCTCCATTCCGCGCCCCGTTATCGTCGCGCCCCCCTCTATGATCGCCATTCCTTCTCTCATCGTCATTCCTGCGAAAGCGGGAACCTACCCCTCATCGTCATTCCTGCGTAGGCAGGAATCCATTCGGCGCGAAAGCGCCGCAGACGGGGCTGCGCCCCGTCTCCACGTTCTCCCCGGCGCCACGTCATTCCTGCGAAAGCGGGAACCTACCCCTCATCGTCATTCCTGCGTAGGCAGGAATCCATTCGGCGCGAAAGCGCCGCAGACGGGGCTGCGCCCCGTCTCCACGTTCTCCCCGGTGCCACGTCATTCCCGCGAAAGCGGGAACCTACCCCTCATCGTCATTCCCGCGAAAGCGGGAACCTACCCCTCATCGTCATTCCTGCGTAGGCAGGAATCCATTCGGCGCGAAAGCGCCACAGACGGGGCTGCGCCCCGTCTCCACGTTCTCCCCGGCGCCACGTCATTCCCGCGAAAGCGGGAACCTACCCCTCATCGTCATTCCTGCATAGGCAGGAATCCATTCGGCGCGATAGCGCCACAGACGGGGCTGCGCCCCGTCTCCACGTTCTCCCCGGCGCCACGTCATTCCCGCGAAAGCGGGAACCTACCCCTCATCGTCATTCCTGCATAGGCAGGAATCCATTCGGCGCGAAAGCGCCGCAGACGGGGCTGCGCCCCGTCTCCACGTTCTCCCCGTCTCCACGTCATTCCTGCGAAAGCGGGAACCTACCCCTCATCGTCATTCCTGCGTAGGCAGGAATCCATTCGGCGCGATAGCGCCGCAGACGGGGCTGCGCCCCCGTCTCCACGTTCTCCCCGGCGCCACGTCATTCCTGCGAAAGCGGGAACCTACCCCTCATCGTCATTCCTGCCTACGCGGGAATGACGGGCCCCCGGCGCGGAGCCCGGGCGCGGTTGCGGCGCGGGCGCGGCGGCGCTAGGCTTTCGCCTCGATATGCCCATCGCAGATCCGAACGACGCGCGCGAGGTTGACGCGCGCCTCGACGCCTTCTTCGCAGCCGCGTCCCCGGACGACCGCGAGCGCGAGGTACGCCGGCTCTTCGCAGAGGCGCTGGACTTCGAGCCGCGCGACGGGCTGGTCAGCCTCGAGGGCGTTGGCGGCGGGCGGCTGCCCTCGGACGCCCGGCGCGTCGCGTCGCTTGACGGCGCGCAGGCGCTGTACGTCGACCTTGGCCAGGCCCAGGCGCCGCCGAGCCGCGTCCGCGCAGCCGAGGCCGTCGCAGCCGCCAAGCGCATCGCGGAGAGCCTCGGCGAGAATCTTCTGATCGCGTTCGCCGGCGGCGGCGAGGCGCAACCCAACGGGAACGCAGCGCAACGCAACGGCGGCGCAGCGCAACCCAACGGGAACGCAGCGCAACGCGGCGGCGCCGCGGCGCAGGGGCGGGCGGGGCGCCGTCCGCAACTCCACCTCATTCGCCCGTCGTTCGCAGGGGCGCGCCCAACGCTCCGCCGCATCGTCGTCGAGCGCGGCCTGCCCCGCCGCACCGCCGTTCAGCAGATCGCCAACGTCTACTCCGAATGGAGGAAAGACGGCAACGTGTTCGGCGCCGTCGAGGCCGCCTTCGACGTCGAGCGCGTGACCGCCGCGTTCTTCCGCAAATACCGCGAACTGTTCGACGCCGCCGTCGCCCTCGTCGAGGGGTTCGGCCCCGGCGAGGCCGAGGACGACGCGAAGCGCCTGTTCGTCCTCACGCTCTTCAACCGCCTAATGTTCGTCTACTTCCTCTCCCGCAAGGGATGGCTGACGTTCGGCGGCAGGCAGGAGTACCTCGACGCGCTCTGGGCGGACTATCAGGCCAACCGGGGCAGCGTCGGTTTCTACGGCGAGCGGCTGCGCCCGCTCTTCTTCGCCGGCCTCAACAACCCCCAATCGCAAGACTTCAACTGGGCGGGCAAGCCGCTCGCCCTGTTCATCGGAAGCGTTCCCTTCCTCAACGGCGGACTCTTCGCCAAAACCGACCTCGACAGGCGCGAGGGCGTCTCCGTTCCCGACGCCGCCGTCGAGCCCGTCCTCGCGGAGTTGTTCGGCAAGTTCAACTTCACCGTGATGGAGTCCACGCCGTTCGATGTCGAGGTCGCTGTCGACCCGGAGATGCTGGGCAAGGTGTTCGAGGAACTCGTCACCGGCCGGCATTCGTCCGGCGCCTACTATACGCCGCGCCCCGTCGTCGCCTTTATGTGCCGCGAGGCGCTCAAGGGCTTCCTGCGCCAACGCATCCCCGCGCTCAGCGCGTCCGACCTCGACGCCTTCGTGGACGACCGCGTCCTCTCGCCCGGCGCGGTGGCGCAGGGAGCGGCGATCCGCGACGCGCTCCGCGACGCCGCCATCGTCGACCCCGCCTGCGGCTCCGGCGCATACCTCCTCGGCATGCTGCAGGAACTCGTCGAACTCGCGTCCGCGCTCGACGCCGACGCCCTCCGCGCCAGCCCCAACTACCTCTACGACCTCAAGCGCCGCGTCATCGAGCGCTGCCTCCACGGCGCCGACAAGGACGAGTTCGCCGTCAACATCGCTATGCTCCGCCTCTGGCTCTCCCTCGCCGTCGATTACGAAGGCCCAACGCCGCAGCCGCTCCCCAACCTCGACTTCAAGATCGCCTGCGGCGACAGCCTCCTCGCCCCGGACCCCAACCCGGCGGACTACCCCGACCTGTTCCGGCGCGCCGCGCTCGAAAAAGCCGACGCGCTCGACCGCGCTAAGGAGCGCCACTTCGCCGCCGCCGGCGAGGCCAAGCAGGACGCCGAACGCGACGTCGAAAACGCGAAAGCCGCGCTCGCCGACGCGCTGGACGATAGCGGAGCGCCCGGCTCCGTGGACTGGCGCATCGAGTTCGCCGACGTCTTCGCGAAGCGCGGAGGCTTCGATATCGCCGTCGCCAATCCGCCCTACGTCCGGCAGGAGGAGATCGGCGCGTCGAAGCGCGAACTGGAGCGCCTGTACGCGCCCGCCGCGAGAGGGCGTTCCGACCTCTACTGCTACTTCTATCTCCGCGCCCTCCAATTGCTCGCGCCGGGCGGCATGCACGTGTTCATCTGCTCCAACTCATGGCTGGACGTCGCCTACGGCGAGCCGCTGAAGGCGCACCTCCTCGCCAACGCCTCCGTCCGCGCCGTCTACGAAAGCGCCGTCGAACGGCAGTTCTCCACCGCCGACATTAACACGATCATCAGCGTCATTCAGAAGACGCCGCCCGCGAGCGGCGCCGAGACGCGGTTCGTCTCCCTCCGCGCTCCCTTCGACATAGCGATGGCCGACTCCGCGAAGCGGCGCGAGATCGCCGTTGCCAACGGTCCGTTGGAGGCCCAAGCGACGGACTTGCAACTCTCGCCCGCCGACAAGTGGGGCGCGGTCTATCTCCGCGCGCCCGATATCTACCACGATGTGCTCCGCAAAGGCGCGGGCAAACTCGTCCGCCTCGGCGACGCCGCCGAAGTCAAATTCGGCGTGAAGACCGGCGCGAACGACTTCTTCTATCTCTACCCCTCCGACGCCGACCGCCTCGGCATCGAGGAGCGCTTCCTCGCCCCGGTGATGACCTCGCCGCAAGAGTCGCGCAGCATCCTCGTCGACCCTGAAACGCTCCCCTGCCGCCTCTTCCTCTGCAACGAAGACCGCGAGGCGCTCGCCGGAACCGCCGCCCTCGACTACATCCGCTGGGGCGAGGCGCAGGGGTTTCACAAGCGCGCCAGCGTGGCGTCCCGCAGGCTATGGTACGGACTGGGGGAACGGCGCCCCGCGCATTTGCTGCACAATCGCAGAGTAGACAAGACTTCGCGCACGTTCCTGAACGCCAATAGCGTCTTCGGCGGCGACACGCTTTACGAATTGACATGCCAAGATGAGAACGTTGCGGGGTTGTGCGTCGTGATGAATTCATCGCTGTTTCAACTCTTTATGAACACGTTGGGGCGGTCTAACTTTGGCGCAGGAGTTCTGGAGGCGGAAGTCTACGAAATAGAGTCTATGCCCGTTCTGCTGGCGGAATTGCCGGAAATTGAACGCAGCATCTTCCGCTCGACGGATTGGGACGTTCTGGATCCGTCGCCGGAGCGGAGGGCGATAGACGGGGTTGTGTTCGATGCGTTGGGGCTGACGGAGGGCGAGCGGGACGGGGTATGCGAGGCCGTGCGCGACTTAGTGACGCGGCGCCTCGAGAAGGCGCGGAGCGCGCGCAAGGGGGGAGGGTAGGTGGGGCGTTCGCGTCAAGAGGGCATTGCCCCGTTGGGGGTTGGGAGTGTAGCATACCCGCCCGCGGGCGAGCGCGCCGCTCATCACAGCCGCTAGGAGGAGAGCCGGGCAATGCCTATCCCGGATTTCGAGTATGGACTCTTGCCGCCGTTCACCGGGGACGGCGCAAGCGAGGATGAGTGGTCGCCCTACTCCGTCTCTCTCACGGAGGTCGTCGACCGGTTCGGCGGCTCCCCCGAACGGCGGCGGCTTCTGACGGGATTCCTGGACTACCGCGCCAAATTGCATCAGGCGGGGCTGGTCAGCGGCTTCCAGTGGGTCGACGGCAGTTTCGTCGAGGACAAGGAGTCCCAGGAAAATGCGGCCCCGAACGACATCGACGTGGTGACGTTCTACTACTTGCCGGACGGCCATACGCAGCAAACGCTGCGCGCCGCCTTCCCTGCGCCGTTCGACAGAGCGGAGATCAAGACCATGCACTCCGTTCACGCCTTCTTGCGGTCGCTGAGCCAAACCGTCAATGAAGGCCTCGTCAGACACTGGATGTACTGGCATAGCCTGTGGTCGCATAAGCGCACGAGGGAATGGAAGGGGTATCTTTGGGTAGACTTGTCGGACGAGGAGGACGACGCGGCGCGGCGCAGCCTGGAGCGGCGAATCGCAGAGGGAGGCGAGGCATGACCACCAACGTTCACGACTACCGCTTCCTGCTCGCGGAGAGAGGAACCTTGGAGCGGATGCTCAAGGAGACCCCCCCGGAGCACGTCATCGACCGCGCGAGCCTGGAGGGCCGCAAAGAGGAGGTGGATGAGGAGATTGCGGCTTTCGAGGCGGCGCCGACGCGTCTCGTGGAGACGCAAGTCGTCTTCCGCGGCGGCCCCGTGGCGGACGACGGCGGGATGGACGCCGATTTCACGGGGAGGGCGCTGGGGGCGTTCACGGACGCCATCGCGGAGGTCGGGATTAGCCAAGCCGCGGCGGAATTGGACTCGCGCCAACGGCGCCGGATCCGCCGCTCCTACGAGATGGTGGTCAGAAACACCTTCCGGGGCTCGTTCGGCTTCCAGATCGAGCGGGAGTTCCCATACGGCGTATCCCCTGAAGGGCCCGACGCCCTCGAATCCGCCATCGGAGGGTTAAAATCCATCTTGCAAGCGTCCGCTGACTCCGACGATGCGGCGTCGGAAGCGATAGCGGGAACCAACGGCAGCGCGATACGCTCGGTGCGCGAGTTCCTGGAGACGATGGCGAAGAGAGACGCCTATTGCGCTATGCGCTTCAAGGGGGACGAGTTCCGGTTCAAAAACGCCGCCGAAGTCCGGCGGAGCGCGTCCCGCCTCACTCCGGGGAAGGTCAAGGAGTTCGACAAGGAGATGGTCGCGGTTTTCCAGGGCGTGCTCCCCGAAGCCCGAAGAGTGGAGTTCCTCTCCATAGACACAGGGCAAACGCTGACCGGCAAAGTCTCGGAGGCGGTCGAAGACGTCTCCGCGATAAATGACGACCTCGGCCTCCCCATGATGGTCAAGACGCGCGTTCGGCAGGCGGGAACGCGCAAGCCCACCTACACCATCATGGACTGGAAACCCCTGTAGCGCCCTCTTGTCGCCGATGAACATCCTGCACGCGCGCACCGACCCCTCTCTGCTCGACCGGCTGAAGGAGATGCTGGGGAGTTCGGCGCGGGCGGACTTCGCGGTCGGCTACTTCTTCATCAGCGGCTTCGACGCCGTCGCGGAGAGTCTGGCCGGCCTGCGGAAGACGCGCATTCTCGTCGGCCAGGCGGATAAGGAGGTCACGGAGCAGGTCGCCTACGGGCTGCAGCAGGCGGAGGCGATCCGCGCGCGGCAGGAGGCGGACGCCGTGACTCGGCGCAGCGAGCGGGAAGAGGCGGCGCGGAAGGCCGCCGCAGGCGTCGGGAAAGGCGCGTCGCTGATGCCGCAGAACGCGGAGTCGGAGCGCGCCGTCGCCGCCTTGCGCGATATGGTCGCGGCGGGGCGCGTGGAGGTGCGCTCCTACGCGCGCGGCCCGCTCCACGCGAAAGCGTACCTCTGCTGGTACGAAGGCCACGCGGAGTCGGGGTCGGCGGTCGTCGGGTCGTCCAATCTCACGCTCGCGGGCTTCACGCATAACACGGAACTGAACGTTCGCGTGACGGGCGACGCGGAGATGCGCGAGTTGGGCCGGTGGTTCGACGAACTCTGGGACGACTCCGCCGACGTGAGCAGAGAGATCGTCGCGGAGTTGGACCGCTCGTGGGCGCTCGCGCATACGACGCCTTACGAGGTCTACCTGAAGGCGCTGCTGGAACTCTACGGCGATCAGGCGGGAGAGAGCCTCCCGCTCGCGCCCGCCACCTCGCCGCAGCCGCTGGCGAACTTCCAATTGGACGCGGCGGCGCAGGCGCTGCGGATGATCGAGGCGCGGGGCGGCTGCTACATAGGCGACGTCGTGGGGCTGGGCAAGACGTTCGTCGGCGCGGAGATTCTGCGCCAGTTGAGCGTGACGCGCCCGAACGACGGGCCGCCGCTCATTCTCTGCCCCGCCGGACTCGTCCAAATGTGGCGCCGCTTCAGCGAGGACTTCGCGCTCGGCGCGGAAGTCCTCTCGCACAGCATGATCGGCGAGCCTCCGGGGCAGGAGTACGACGACGACTTGGGCCGCTACGTCGACGCGGACGCTCCCGGCGGAGGGATAAACCTCGTCGAGGCGTACCCGAACCGCGGGCCGGTGCTGGTGGACGAGGCGCACAACTTTCGGAACGACAACCGGCGCTCGCGCGGCCTCCGCCGCTACCTCGAATCCCGCGCGCATAACGTCGTGCTCCTGAGCGCCACCCCGCAGAACTTAGGGCCGATGGACGTCTACCGGCAGTTGCGCCTCTTCCTCGACGAAACCGCGCACGGGCTCGACATCGAGCCCGTCAGCCTCGAGGAATACTTCCGCAACGCCCAGCGCTGGCGCGAATACCGGGCGGAGGACGAGAACTACCGGGCCGATTTCGCGGAGTGGAAGAGGAGCGGACGGGCGAGCCCCGCCCCGATGAACAAGCCCGCGCCGCCCAGCGTCCCCCGCGCCGACATAGAGGAGGTCTTGCGTCCGGTGTTCATACGCCGGCGGCGCAAGGACATCGCCGAACTCTACGGCGAAACCGCCGAAGTCGGCGGCGCCCCCGTTCGTTTCCCCGAACCCCGCCTCCACAACCTCGATTACCAGTTGGACGAGGTGTACGCGAAAGCCGGCTCGCTTCCCGACTTGCTGAGCCTGCTGGGCAGCCATGAGGGCGCGCGCTACCGCGCCGCCGAATACGTGACGCCGCAAGCCAGGGAAAAGCCCGAGTACGGCGATCTGTTCCGCGCCAAAGACCGCATCGCCCGCCTGATGCGCGCGCAACTGCTCAAGCGGCTGGAGTCCAGCATCGAGGCGTTCCGCTCCACGCTCAAGGCGCTCGACCGGAGCAACCGCAACTTCAAGGGCGCGCTCGAATCGGGCTACGTCCCCATCGGGCAAACCGCCTCGCGAATGCTCGCGGGAGGCGAATTCGACGCGGACGAACTGCTCGACGTCTTGCGCCAAGAGGAAGAGCGCCCCCGCGGCGCCCCCTCCCGCGCCCCATCCCGCGAGAGCGATGGCCGCGCCAAACTCGCCCATCCCGCCTCCGACTTCCGCGTCGCAGACTGGATCCGCGACCTCGACCGCGACCACGCGGCGCTCGAGTCCCTGCTGTCCCGCGTGAGCGGCATCGGGCCGGAAGACGACAGCAAACTCGTCGCCCTCCGCGAGTTTCTCCAAAGCCCCGTCGTCAAGGCCGGCAAACTGCTCGTCTTCTCCGAAGCCGAAACCACGATCAACTACCTCTACGAGCAACTAAACCCCAACGGCGCCGACCCCTCCATAGCGCGCCTCACGGGCGCCAACCGCGACCAAACGGAGCAGATCGTAAGGCGCTTCTCCCCGCGCTCCAACGGAGGCGCTCCGCGCGGCGCCCCGGAGATCCGAACGCTCCTCGCCACCGACGTCGTTTCGGAAGGCCAAAATCTCCAAGATTGCGCTCGCGTGCTCAACTACGACCTGCATTGGAATCCCGTGCGGCTCATCCAGCGCTTCGGGCGCGTCGACCGCATCGGCTCCGAACACGCCTACATTCATCTCCACAATATGTGGCCCGACGCCCACGTGGACGAGGGCCTATCCCTCACCGAGCGCCTCCATAACCGCGTCCAATCGTTCCACGACCTCATCGGGCTGGACACGAAACTCCTCTCGGAAGCGGAACGCCTGAACGGCGCCGCGATGTACCGCATCTACGAACGCAAGGAACTGCCCGACGACGAGGACGACCTGGACGAAGTCACGGCCAGCCAGCGCGGCGTCGCCCTGCTCCGGCGAATCAGAGAGAGCGATCCGGCCCTCTGGGAGCGCCTAGCGTCCCTCCCCGACGGCGTCCGCTCCGCCTTGCGCGTCCCGTCGTCCGCCGGCGGCGGCGCTTCGGGCAATGCGCCCCCGGACGGGAGCGGCGGATTCGATCAGATTCCGCTCGTGTCGCCGACGGACCCCTCCGCGCCGCCGTCCGCGTTCGACCCGCCCCGGCAAGGCGAGACGCTCGCGCTTATGGCCGCCGCCGGCGCGAGGCAATGCTACGCAATCGGGAGCGACCTGCAGCCCCGCGCCGTCGCTCCCGCTCAGTTCGCCGCCGCCGCCGAATGCGAACCGGACACGCCCGCCGCGCCACTCCCCGACGACACGAACGCCCGCGTTATGGCCGCAAGCGCCGACTTCCGCCGGAGCCTCGGCAGACGGCTGGGCAGAGCAGCCCGCCGCCCTCACGATGCCCGCCGCCGCTACATCGAACGCCGCCTCCGCGGCTCCCAAGTAGACGACCCGCGCGCGGACGACCTGCGCCGCGTCTTCACCGGCGACCTCCCGCAAGGGGCCGAGGCCGCGCTCGACGTCATCCGCCGCGAGGACCTCGGCGGCCAACCTTTGCTCGACCGGCTCCACGCCCTCCGCGAGCGCTTTCGCCTCAACCCGCCCGAAGAGCCTGACGAGGAAGCGGCGCAGCCCCAAATCGTCCGCATCGTCTGCTCCGACGGCCTCGCGTCCTAACGCCCCCGCTCGCCCAAACGGAGTATCATTGCCCCCAGCGCCCCCCGAGGAGGTTCCCGTCTTGCAACTGATTCCGAAGGTGATGAGCACCCAGCACCCCGACAACGCGGAGTCGCCGCCTTACGCGGTCGACGGCGTGATCAAGGGCGACGGCGAGATCATCGAGGCGGCGGACGTCTTCGCGCTCGGCTGCGACGAGCAGATGTGGGACTCGGAAGGCAAGGACGCGGACACGCACGTCGTCCAGAAGTTGCTCAGCAACTATCCCGCGTACTTCCGCGAGCAAAAGCGTCTGGGGCGCGACGCCGTGATCACGCTCCGCGTCCCCAACCCCTCCATCGAAGTGGAGATGCGGAAACTCCTCGTCGAGGCGCTGCAAGGCATCCCCACCGCCTACGACGTGGCGAGCGAGTTCTACGAGGGCGGCGTCGAGCCCCCCATCCAGGAGGTCATCCTCCCGTTCACGACGAACGCCGAGCAGATCGTCAGAATCCGCGACTACTACGCGCACTTCATCGCGGGGCAGGAGAGCCGGTCGCTCCCGGGCGGCGGCGTCATCCGCGACTGGATAGGCGAGTTCCACCCGAAAGAGATTCGCGTCATCCCGCTCTTCGAGGAGCGCGAGCAGATGATGAGCGTGGACGCCATCGTCCGCGAGTATCTGCAAGGCTGGGAGTTGGAGCATCAGCGCGTGTTCCTCGCCCGGAGCGACCCCGCGCTGAACCACGGCATCGTCGGCGCGGAACTGATGCTCAAGACCGCGCTCTGGAAACTGACTGCGCTGGAGAAGGAGACGGGCACGGCGCTCTACCCGATCATCGGCGCGGGGTCGGTGCCGTTCCGCGGGCACCTCTCGCCGATCAACGTCGAGCGGGCGTTCCGCGAGTACCCCAGCGCGCAGACGCTCACCGTCCAATCTGCGTTCAAGTTCGACTACCCGGAGGAGCAGGTTCGGTCGGCGATAGAGCGGATGCGCGCCCGCGAGCGCCAGCCCGCCCCGCCGGTCGACGAGGCGCGGGTGAACGCGATTTTGGACAAGGCGGGCGCGGAGTATCAGCGGCAGGTGCGGGAACTCGCGCCCACGGTCGCGTCGGCGTCCGCGCATGTGCCCCGGAGACGGGAGCGCAAACTGCACGTCGGGCTGTTCGGCTACGGGCGGTCGCTCGCGGGGTCCGAGGACGTCACGCTGCCCCGCGCCATCGCGTTCGCCGCGACGCTCTACTCCATCGGCGTTCCGCCGGAGATTCTGGGGCTGGGCGCGCTCGGCGACGACGATTTCGCCTATCTGCGCGAGGTCTACCCCAGCATGGCGGACGACCTGAGCGCCGCGCTGCGCTTCAGCAACGAGACGCGCGTCACGCAGTTGCTCGGCGACGACTACCGCCGGCTGCTCGTGCGCTTCGCCCACGACATAGACCGCATCCACGAGGGGCTGACCACCGCCATCTGGGCCGGCCTCGTCCAGAACCGGACGGCGCAGACCCCGCACTTCATCGAAGAGGCGGGGCAGATCCGGCGCTTCTTGGGGTAGGGGACGGAGCGGCGCGGCGCCGCAGGGCGCTACATTCGCGAGAGGGCGGAGGCGAGGGCGTTCCGCTTTTTGCCGGAGGCGAGGCTCTTCATCAGTTTGCGCGTTTGCTGGAACTGCGCGAGCAGTTGGTTGACGTCGGCGGGAGTCGTTCCGCTGCCGGCCGCGATGCGCTTCCGGCGGCTGCCGTTGACGCGCTCGGGGCGGCGGCGCTCCCAGGGCGTCATCGAGGAAATGATCGCCTCCATGCGGCGGACGCGCTTCTCGTCCATTTCGCCGGGGGCTTTGCCGCGCAGCGCCCGCGCCCCGGGAATCATCTCCATTAGCGAGGAGAGCGGGCCCATTTGCTGCAACTGCCGCAGTTGGACGAGGAAATCGTTCAGATCGAGTTCGGCGCGGCGCGCCTTGCGCTCGAGTTGGGCGGCCTGCTCCTCCGAGACTTGCTCCTGCACGCGCTCGACGAGCGTCACGACGTCGCCCATTCCCAGGATGCGGGACGCCATGCGCTCCGGATGAAACGGCTCGAGCGCGTCGGGCTTCTCTCCGACGCCGGCGAACTTGATCGGCACGCCGGTCACGCGCGTCGCGGAGAGGGCGGCGCCGCCCCTCGCGTCGCCGTCGAGTTTGGAGAGGATGAGGCCGGTGAGGCCGACGCGCTCGTGGAACTGGGCGGCGGCGTTGACGGCGTCCTGCCCGGTCATCGCGTCCACGACCATCAGCGTTTCGGCGGGGTTCAGAGCGCGCTTAATGTCGGCGAGTTCGGCCATGAGCGCGTCGTCTATCTGGACGCGCCCGCCGGTGTCCACGATCGCCCACTTCGCGCCGGTCTCCTGGGCGCGGCGGAGTCCGTTGCGGGCGACGGAGGGCGCGTCGTTGGGGCCGGCGCTTTCGCGGTGCACGGGAATGTCGAGTTGGCGTCCGAGCGCCTCGAGTTGGTCCATCGCGGCGGGGCGGCGGAGGTCGGCGGCGACGAGCAGCGCGCGCTCCTGGCGCTTGCGGAGATGCAGGGCGAGTTTGGCGGCGGCGGTCGTCTTGCCGGAGCCTTGCAGTCCGACGAGCAGCAGCGGGGCGGGCAGCGTCGGGCCGGGGACGATGGCGCGGTTCCCCTCGCCGAGCAGTTCGACGAGTTGGTCGTGAACGAGTTTGACGACCTGCTGGCCGGGGGAGACGCCGCGCAGCGCGTCGGATTCGGCGGCGCGCTCCTTGATGCGGGCGGCGAAGTCGCGGGCGACCTTGAAGTTGACGTCGGCCTCGAGGAGCGCCAGGCGGACTTCGCGCAGCGCCTCGTCAACGTCGGCGTCGGTGAGCCGCCCCTTGTCGCCGAGCTGGGCGAACACGGAGGTGAGTTTGTCGGTGAGCGCGTCGAACATCGCGGCTAGCGGAACTGCCGGAGGAAGCGCGGATCGTTGGCGAGGAAGCGGCGGATGTCGTTGATGCCGTACTTGAGCATAGCGATGCGCTCGGGGCCCATTCCGAAGGCGAAGCCAGAGTAGACGGCGGGGTCGTAGCCTGCGGCGCGGAGAACGTTGGGATGCACCATTCCGGCGCCGAGGATCTCCAGCCAGTCGCCGCGCCACTCTATCGCCATATCCACGCCGGGCTCGACGAAGGGGAAGTAGTCGCAGCGGAACCTGACGCGCGTCTCCGGGCCGAACATTCGGCGGGCGAACTCGTAGAGCGTATGCTTGAGGTTGGCGAACGTCACGCCCTTGTCCACCGCCAGCCCCTCGATCTGATGGAATTGGGATTCGTGGGTGGCGTCGGTCGCCTCGTAGCGGTAGCACTTGCCGGGGACGATGACGCGGATCGGCGGCTGATGGGCCTCCATAATCCGCGCCTGCATCGGAGAGGTGTGCGTGCGGAGCAGCGTTGTGAATCCGCCGTCCGCCGCGCGGTTGGCGTCGATCCAAAACGTGTCGAACATATCGCGGGCGGGATGGTCTTGCGGTATGTTGAGCATCTCGAAGTTGTACTTGTCCCACTCGACCTCCGGGCCTTCCGCGACCTGAAAGCCCATATCGAGAAAGATCGCCTGTATCTCGCGCATCACGATGGTCGAGGGGTGGCGGCGGCCTGCGGGGACGGGCCTGCCGGGGAGCGTCACGTCGAGCGCGTCGGCTCCGGCTTCCCCGGCGCGGGCGGCCTCGATCTCGGCGCGGCGCTCGGCGAAGCGGCGCTCGAGGAAGGCTTTGGCCTCGTTGGCGGCGGCTCCGGCGGCGCGTCGCTCCTCCGCGGGGAGTTGGGCGACGCCCCGAAGGACGGCGGTGACTTTGCCGGAGCGCCCAAGATATTCGACGCGCCACGATTCGAGGGCGTCGGGGCCGGCTGCGCGCTCCAGCGCTAGGAGGGCGGCGTCGCGGAGAGCGGCGGCGTCTGCGGGGGCGTCGGTCATAGGGATGCAGTATAGCGGATTGCGCCATAGAGGGGGTTGACGCGGCGCCGCGTAGGATGTATGTTCTATGGACATAGCCTACTCTTTGTTGCCATGCCCTGCCGTCCTCCTCCTCCGGCGCTCCCCTCGCCTGCTACAATAGACGCGAGGATGCCCCGTAGTGCAGCGGTAGCACAGCAGACTTTGGATCTGTTGGCCCTGGTTCGAATCCAGGCGGGGCAGCCAATTCCTGCTGCGCCCTGATCAACGCTCGCGCCTCGGCGTCGAGCGTGACTTCCACGCCGGAGACGCCGCCCAGCTCGTCGGCGTCCATACGGGCGACCGCGTCCCAATAGACGTCGTCATAGCGCGGAGGCGGGTCCAGCGGGGCCGTCCGCCGCTCGACGGCGAGGTATTGCCGCAGCCTCTCTTGCACCGCGACCGAGAGCGCGCCGGACGCGTAACCCTCTTCCCTGGACCGCCGGAGCGTTGGAGGCGGTATGAGCGAGAAATCCAGCGGCTCGCCTCGCCGGGCGCTCGCCATCGGCTCCGTGTCGAAGTACACGAAGTCCAGCAACTCATTCAAATCGGCCGCGCCCCACTCGCTCAGCACGCGGTCAACTAGCGGTTTGGCCTCGTACAGCGCCTCCGGCTTCATCTGCGCCTGGAGGCGGTAAGGCGGGCGGAAGACGATGGCCTCGCGGCCAGCGCCAATGTCCGCGCGTTCTTGCGGGATGTCGAAACTGAGGCTCTTCAACGCGGCGTCGATCCCGAAGGCGTAGGGGCCGTAGTGGTGGAAGACCCACGAGAGCCCGGTCAACTGCCTCCGGCGCGAACGGTAGTGCGCCGCGTCCACCAGGTAGAGCAACTTGACCAGTTTCGTTTTGCCGAAACTGATATCCGCGTCGCGCAACTCGGTGACGAGGTAGACGATGAGGTTCCGCAGGAGAAGGTCGGCCATAGCCCCAGTGTAGCAAACCGGTCTCGCGGCGCGGCCCTGCCAGCCGACGCCGCGCCCCCATGCCCCGCGCGCCGCGAACGCCCTGCGCGCGGCGCGGCTAGAAGGCCAAGTCTCTCCTAACGGTCTGGCCCGATGCGCTGCCCGTCGGGTTGTACGTGCTAGTCACGGACGCCTTTTTCGCGTTCCACCAGAACTCAATGGTCGCTCCGTTGTAGCCGCCGGCGCAAACCGACAGAGGGAAGTCGTACTGTCCCGCTCTCCTCGTTTCGCGGGATTGCCACAAATCGGGCCTCCCGGTCGCCCGCAGCCTTGCGTAGACGCGAGTGCCAACGGGGGCGACTTGGCCATTCACGGACAGATTGCCATGGTGAATAATCGGAATCGGCGGGATGGTGCCCGAGTCGCACGAATCGCGCGACACGCTGATAATAGACCGACCAGTCCGCAATAGGGGAATCGTGGTTCCAAGGTCCGCCGCCGTGCAGGCGAACACTTCGCCGGGGTTTCCGACGTTCGAGTTCAAAAGGAAGAGCGCGGGCATGCGGATTCCCTGAATTTCTCCTGAATAGTTGAACACGACCGCGCCGTTGGTCGTTGCGCTGTCCGAGGCCCGTATCTGAAGCCAACTGCACCCGCCGAGCGCGGGGCGGGTTCCTATGATGGTGGTGTCCAGCAAATCCGGCGCGAGGGCCGTGCCGTTGAACTGAATGAGCCCCATAGCCGAACCCCGCGGAGGCTCATCGCTAGATAGAGAGAGGAACGGGTACGTTCGCGACTCCGCGTTCGGGCGAAGGAGGGCTAGCCCCACATTGTCGTCGCGCCCGTGCACCCAAGCCTGGCCGGTCGTGCCGTCTGCGAATCGGAAGTCCGCCAGCGGCGAGTTGCCCAAGTCCTGCGATGTCGTGATGATCTCGCCCTCCGCGTTGAACGCGACGCCCGTCCAAGTGTTGCCGCCCGCCTTTAGTTCGACGACGCCGTTCATCGCCAGCGTCCGCGCCTCCTGGATCGACGGCGTGGGCGTGATGGTCGGCGTTGGGGTGGCGGCGGGGGTGGGGGTTGCCGTCGGCTCAGGGGTGGCCGTCGGGGTGGGCGTAGGCGCGGGAGTGGGCGTCGCCGTCGGCTCAGGCGTTGGCGTCGAGGTGGGGGTAGGGGTGGCCGTCGGCTCGGGGGTCGCGGTGGGGGTGGGCGTGATGGTGGGCGTCGCGGTGGGGGTAGGCGTGGCCGTGGGGCGCGGGGTGGGGGTGGGGGGCTGCAGCGGGGGCGTAGGCGTCGCCGATTCGCACGCGGCGAAGAGCGCGAGTCCGGCAAAGATGGCTGAAGCGATCAGGAGCGTCCGCATTGGCCTCACGTCGAGCGTATGGAGTATGGCGCCCGCGAGCGGACGCGGCGACCAGTCTAGCCTACGCTCGCGGGCGCGCCAACGCGTTAGCGTTGCCGTTTCGCGCAGTTTGCGGTCTGGGGGGCGCTGGGATTACTGCCTGCGTCGGTCAGGGAGGGGAGGCGCATGGGATAGGCAAGGCGGCGCGAGGGGGCGGGTAGGTTCCCGCTTTCGCGGGAATGACGTGGGGGCGGGGATCAGGGGAGACGGGGCGCGCGCCCGTCTGTGGCGCTGGCGCGCCGAATGGATTCCTGCCTACGCAGGAATGACGGTAAGGGTAGGGAATGACGGGGCGCGGGTCGCGCCCCGTCCGCAGTACCCTCTCCCGCCGCGTTCGCGGCGTCCTCTCCCCTGATAGGGAGAGGGGTTCCTCCGCGCCACCGCCTAGCCCGCCCCCTTGCCGTTATTCCTGCCCTCTTTGCCGTCATTCCTGCGTAGGCAGGAATCCATTCGGCGCGATAGCGCTATAGACGGGCTACGCCCCGTCTCCCCATATCCCCCAGCGCCGCGTCATTCCCGCGAAAGCGGGAACCTACCCCGCCCTACCCGCCCTAACCGTTATTCCTGCGCAGCCCAGCCCCCTCGCCTAGCGGCGGCGCGCGATGACGAGGGCGCCGCCCGCGAAGCCGGCGACGATGACGACGGCGGCGCCGCCTACGGCTAGCCAAAACGCCAGCGAGTAGCCAGCGGTCGGCGCCGGCGCGACAGGAGGCTCCGACGTCGCGCCGGGCGCAGGCGGAGGCATTACGGGCGTCGCGGTGGCCGTTGGCGCAGGCATAGGGGTAGCCGTTGGCGCGGGCGGAGGGGTAGCCGTAGGTTCGGGCGCGGGGGTGGCCGTTGGCGCGGGCATAGGAGTAGCCGTTGGTTCTGGCGCGGGAGTAGCGGTAGGTGCGGGGGTTGGCGGCGCGGCGGGATCGGGGGTAGGCGACGCGGCGGGATCGGGGGTAGGCGGCGCGGCGGGGTCGGGGGTTGGCGGCGCGGCGGGGTCGGGGGTAGGCGACGCGGCGGGATCGGGGGTAGGCGGCGCGGCGGGATCGGGGATAGGCGACGCGGCGGGGTCGGGGGTAGGCGACGCGGTAGGCGCGGGAGTAGGCGACGCGGTAGGCGCGGGAGTAGGCGACGCGGCGGGATCGGGGGTAGGCGACGCAGTGGGCGCGGGGGTGGGCGTCGCGGTTGGGGTGGGCGTCGCGGTGGGCGTGGGGGTGGGAGTCGTGGTCGGGATTGGCGCGGCGGGCGCCGGGGAGAATACGGGGGCGGGCGCGCGGCCGCGCGTGACCGCAATGCGGTAGGTTCCCGTGATGGCGCCGGGCTCGTCGTTCGTTACGCTGACGACGATGGAGTTGGAGCCGACGGCGAGGCGGATCGGCCGGCTGCGGTCGCCGCTGCGGACCGCCGCGCCGTTGACCGTGATGCGCGAGCCGGACTCGGCGGACGGCGTGACGGTGATGGACGAGACCCGGTTGATGACGCTCGCCGTGTACTCGAAGTGGGACGGATCGAAGCCGATGCGTCCGTCGCCGCCGGACTTGACGAGCGCGCCGCCCCCAAGCGTCAGGGACATTAGCCGCACGGGAAGGCCGGCGCGCATAACGTTGACGGCGTAGGTTTTGGTCGTGGGGTTGCGCGAGGTTACGGAGATGCTCACTGGGTTGTCGCCGTGCTCCAGCGGAACGGCCACTTCGCCCATCGCGTTGACCGCCAGGCTCTCGCCGCGCAGCGAGACCGACGCGCTCGCGCCCGAATCGCTCTTGACGACGACGAGCGTCACGCTGGCGACGTCGCGTCCGACGTCGAGCGTGTACTCCGTTTCGCGCGGGTCGTAGCCGTGCCGCATCGCTCGGGGGGAGTAGAGGCGGAGCGTCGGGTCGGAGACGGAGAGGGCGCGGAGGTCGGCGTTGGACGCGCCTTCGCGCCGGAACGTGACGGCGTACCGGCGGGCGATGGTCGTGCGCCCCGTCACCGTCACGTCGAATCGGTTCTCCCCGACCTCGAGGCCGACCTGATGGCCCGACGCCGGGTCCGCGTCCGTCGTCGAGAAGGCGAGCGCCGCGGCGCCGAATTTGGGAGAGGCGGTGATCGTCGCCGAGGCGACCGAATTCCCGACCTCGACGCGGTAGGCCGAGGCGTCGGCGGGCGGGGCCGCGAACGCCGGGCTCAGCGTCCCGGCGGAGACCGCGAGGCTTTGCAAACTAGAGGTCGTGCCGTCGACCTTGTGGGCGGAGTCGGCGTTGAGGCGGGGCAGCGTTAGGTTGGCGTCGGCGGAGTCGTCGTAGGCGTTCACGATGCGCGCGCCGTTCAGTTCGAGCGCGTTCTGCGGCAACGCGGCGCCGCTAGGGGCGGAGTCGGATGACCGGACGACGTAGTCGAAAAAGAGCCCGTTCCCCTCCGTCCGGTCGTATTCGGCGTACCGCGTTTGGGCTCCCAGCGTGAGACGGAGGCGCGGCTTCCCGTCCGAATCGTCCAGGCGGAAGGGGATGTCGAAACTGACGAGGAATTCAATCGTTTCGCCGTAGCCGTATTCGCCGACCGCCGTTGGGGGCGTGGACTCAATGCGCGGCGTGGTGGCCGACGGCGCTGGGGTAAGGCGCCCGTCCACTTTGCGGGTCGGGTCGTCGGGCACGGCGGCGCTGCGGAGGTCGGCGCCGACGCTCGCCGAGACCGCGTGGCGGATGCTTCCGCCGTTCAGTTGGAGCGCGTCTCGGGGGACGCCGACGCCGTTCGTCGCGTCTATGTCGTTCTCCTGCACTTGATAGCGGAAGTCCAGGCTCGTTCCGCCCGTTCGGGTCCGAGCGTAGGAGGCGTAGCGCGTCGCGCCGCCGATCCGGAGGGCGATCCGCGGCGTTCCCGTCACCGTCACCGGCCTGCTGAACCTCGCCTGAACGGTGATGGCGGCGCCGCGAACGTAGGTATCCGCGACGGCGCGGGCCGAAGGCATTCCCCAGAACACGATCTCGGTGACGGTTGGCCTATCGTCGTCCAAGGCGACGACGCGGACGCGGGCGTCGGTGAAGCCGGAGTCGGCGCCGGACTTGTTGGCGTACTCCGCGTCGCCGCTCGCGCCCGTGCTGTGGGAGACGGTCAGCGTTTCGTTGACGGCGTTCGCGTCAGCCGCGACGCTCACGGTCACGTTCTGCGGCGTGTCCCAGTTCCCGTTCGTGAACGTGACGCTGGAAGGGTTGAAGGAGAGGCGGGCTCCCGACGGCGTGACGGTCACGTTGGCGGACGGCTGCGAGCCGAGGCTGAGGGCGTAGGTCCGCCCGTCGCCGGACGTCGCTTCTTCCGTGACGTTGAGGCTCGAGGGGGCCGCACGGAGGCCCACGAAATCGTCGTCGGCGACCGTGAAGGCGAGCGTCACGCCCGCGAGTTGGTGGTACGGGTCGGTCGCGACCGTGCTCGCGAAGGCGTGGGCGAGGTTCGCCTGCGGCTCATCGTCGTCGTCGCCGTCGCTTGCGGGCGTGACCGTGACGGTTTGCGGCGACGAGTAGTTGGTCGGCGTGAACGCGAACTCGTTGTTGCCCGTTCCGCCGCCGCCGCTGACGACGACGCCCGTCGCCGACGGCGTGACCGTGACGTTGCCCGACGGCTGCGTGTTGAGCGCGACGCGGTAGGAGCCGGCCCGCCCCTCGTGCAGCGCGAGCGTCGTCAGCGTTCTTCCGTTGGGCGCCGTGAATCGCAGGCCGGGCTGGTCGTTGTCCATAATCGTGACCGCGAGCGACTCGCGGGTCTCCGATCCGCCGTAGCCCGCGCCCGACGCGCCGTGGCTGATCGTCGCGGTCTCGTTGACGGAGTTGCGGTCGTCGTCCGCGCGAACGGTGAACGTCTTGGCCGAGTTCCAGTTGGTTCGCGTGAACGTCGCGCTCGACGGAGAGACGCGGAGCGGCGCGCCCGCGGAGACGGACGGCGTGACGATCACGTTGCCCGTCGGCTGCGCGGTCAACTTGACCTGATAGGTCGCGCTGCCCTGCTCGTTGACGGAGATCGAGGGGTTCGCGCCGGACGGGTCGGAGACGTCCACGCCGTCCTCGTCGTTGTCCGTCACCGCGACGGAGACGCCGCTGATCGTAATGCCGTTGTAGTTGGAGTCGGAACTCGAGGCGCGATGGCTCAGCGCCCCGGTTTCGTCCTGCGCGTCCGGGTCGTTGTTGGCCTTGACGGTCACGGACTGGGCGGAACTCCATATTCCCGCGCCCGACGGCGCGAACGTCAGGGTCGACGGGGTGAAGGTCACGTCCGAATTGTTGGTGGAGACCGCGATGACGACGTTGGCGGAGGGCTGCGTGGCGAGCCGGACGCTGTACGACGCGCCCGTCGCGTTCTCTTCCTCGACCGAGACCGACGTCGGATTGACCGTGACGCCGGGCGCGTCGTCGTCCGTGATAGCGGCGCGGACGTTCGCGGAGGCGAACGCGACGCCGTTGTACTGCGCGTCCGCCGGGTCGTTCATCGAGTCCAGGCTGGAGACGGCGTGCGTGATCGTGGCCGACCGGGCGCCGTCCGCCGCGTTGTTGTCCGTCGCGGAGACGGTCACCTCCTGCGTCGTGTTCCAGTTGCCCGTCGTGAAGGTGAAGACGCCGCTCGCTCCGCCGGAGAAGGTCAGGCCGGCGCAGGAGGGCGCCGCCGCCGTGCATTGCGGCGTCACCGCGACGTCCGCCGACGGCTCGCTGGCGAGTTTCAGGCTGTAGGTCTGCGTCGAGCCCTCGATCACGCCGATGGACGTCGCGCTCACCACGAGGCCGGGGCTGTCGTCGTCCGTGATCGTGACGGCGAGGTCGGCGGTCTGATTCGCGTAGTCGGAGTCGCCGCCAGACGCGACCGACGTCGTGTGCGTGATGGTCGCCGTATCGTCGTTGCGGGCGTCGTCGTCCTGCGCGGCGCTGATGGTGATCGTTTGCGGGGAGTTCCATTGCGCCGCGCCCGACGGGTCGCCCGCCTGCGGCGCGCCCGGCGTGAACACGACCGACGACGGCGCGAACGTGACGTCGGCGGAGTCGCCCGAAGCCTTGGTCAGCGCGACGGTCACGTTGCTCGACGGCTCCGTATTGAGCGAGAGGCGGTACGTATTGTTGGAGGTAGCGCCCTCCGCGACCGTGATCGCCGTGATGGTGACGCCGCTCGCGTTCGCGACCAGCGGGCCCGGATCGTCGTCGTCGGTGACGGTCACCGTCAAGTCGTCGAGCGTTAGGGCGTTGTAGCCTCCGCTCGCGGAGCCGGCGTGCGAGACCGTGACGGACTCGTCGCGCCCGTCCAGGTCGTTGGCGGGCGTCACGGTGATTAGTTTCGCCGCGCTCCAATTGCTCGTCGAGAACGAGACGCTCGACGGGTTGAAGGAGAGGCCGGTCGCCGACGGCATAATCGTGACGCCCGCGGTGGGCCGCGCGGTGAGTTCGACGCGGTATTGCGCGGTTTGGCCCTCGGTCACGGCGAGCGCGGTGATGTCGGCGTCGTCCGCCGCGTTCCGCAGATTGATCCCGTCCTCGTCGTTGTCCGTCACGGTGACGGAGACGCCGTTGATCGCAATGCCGTGGTAGCCCGTGTCGGTGCTCGCCGCCGAATGGCTGATCGTCGCGGATTCGTTTTGCGCGTCCGGGTCGTCGGCGACGCTCACGGTCACGTTTTGCGTCGTCCCGTAGTTGACCGTCGTGAACGTGAAGGTCGACGAGTTGACGGTCACGTCGGAATTGTTGGTCACGGAGACCGTGATGACCACGTTCGCGGACGGCTGCGTGGCGAGGCTGAGCGCGTAGGTCTTCGACGATTGCTCCGCTATCGTCAGCGACGTCGGATTGACGACGACGCTGGGCGAGTCGTTGTCCGCCGCGGTGACGGTCACGTCGCCGTTGGTGAACGACGCGTTGTAGTTCGCGTCCGTACTGGCCGCCGTGTGCGTCACCGTCCGGGTCTCCGTGACGGTGTTCGCGTCGTTGTCCACGGTGACGGTCACGTTCTGCGTCGTGTCCCAGTTGCTCATTGTGAACGAGAGGCTCGACGGGTTGAAGGAGAGGCCGGTTCCCGACGGCGTGAGCGTGACGTTCGCCGACGGCTGGGAGCCGAGGCGGACAGCGTAAGACTTGCCCGCCGACTGCTCTAGTATCGTCAGCGACGTCGGGTCCGACACGACGCCGACGTAGTCGTCGTCGTCCACCGCGACGACGACGTTGGCGGTGAGCCCGGCGTACTGGGAGCCCGAGACGCCGGACGCCGCGGCATGCGAAATCGTGAGGCTCGCGTCCGCGACGTCGCCGTCCGAGTCCGCCGTGAAGGTCACCGTCTTGGTCGTCGAGTAGTTGGCGCTCGTGAAGGTCAGCGCGGTCGAGTCCGTCCGCGTCAGCCCGGAGGGGAAGGTCGGCGTCACGGTGACCGTTTCGCCGGAGGCGGGAGGGATGCTGAGGCGGACGCTGTAGGAGGCGGAGGCGCCCTCCGCGACGGAGAGGGAGGTGGGGACGACGATGCGCGGCGAGTCGTCGTCGGTGACGCTCACGGCGACGCTTGGGGCGGCGACGCCCGCGTAGTTTCCGCCGGTCACCGTGTGCGTGATCGTCGCCGTCTCGTCGTCGCCGTCGGCGTCCGCCGCGACGCGGACCGTCACGGTTTTCGGGACGCTCCAGTTCGTTCGCGTGAAGGTCAGCGACGACGGCGAGACGGTGACGCCGCAGCCGGAGCAGGCCGTGACCGACGGCCTAACCACGACATTCCCCGACGGCTGCGACGCGAGCGCGACGGTGTACGTTTCAGCGACGGGGGCGTTCGCCTCGTTGATGGCCAGCGTCGTCGCGGAGAGCGTCACGCCGCCCACGACGTTGACCGTGAATTGGAGCGTGTCCGCGTCGCCGTCGGTGTCTCGCGCCCGGAGCGTTACGCGGGCGCCTGAGGAGGGCGTGAGCGCCGTGGGCGTTCCGGAGAGTTGGCGCGTGTGGAAGTTCAGCGAGAGGCCGGCGGGGAGAGCCGACGCCGTGTAGTGGAGGGGCCCCTGCCCGCTCGTCGCGGCGGCCAGCGCCGTAATGTCGCCGGCGGCGTAGGTTTCGTTCCGTATGAGCGTGAGCGTCGGCTGCGACGCGCTCCCGAAAGCGGGCTGCGTGTCCACGCCCGTGAGGGCGAACGTCAGGTCGCAGTCGACGGACGCGTTGTCGTCGCGGTCGGTCCAGTCAATGAGGCCGTTGCTCCCTCCCCCGGCTGTCGCCGTGTTGCCGGCGATCCCCAACGCAGTAGTGTAGCCCGTCGTGGGGTCTCTGCGGTGCAGCAGCGAGAGGCCGGCGGGCAGGGGGATGAACGAGCCGGACAGCCGCGCGTCGGAGGCTGAGCCGTCGGGCGGGAGCGGCTGGTTGCCGAACTCGGCGACGGGAAGGATGAACTCGATGTCCGCGTTTCGCAGAATGTCCACGGAGAGGCGCCCCGTGTAGCCGCAGGAGCCGACGAGGTTGTCCTCGAGGGCGAGCGTGAGCGTGAAGTCGGTCGTGTCGTTGTCGGCGTCGGTGGCGCGGATTACGTAGTCCGCGCTGGCCGCCGCGAGCGAGGATCCGGGCGTTCCGACGACGCGGCGGTCGGAGGAGCGCAGCGAGAGGCCGGACGGCAGCGCCGTTCCCTGCACGGCGTAGGTCACCGGCGCGTTCCCGCCCGTGACCGCGGGGACTTGGAACAGCGCGTAGTCCGAATTGGCGCGCCCGATAGTGTAGGCGGCGGAGCCAGTATTCGGAGAGAACGACGGCGGCCGCGCGTCGTTTTGGACGGCGACGGTGAACGCGAGGTCGGCGGCCTCCGCGTTGGCGTCGGTCGCCTTGAGCACGAGGTTTGTGACGGCGTCGGCGTTCGTATTGTTGACGGGGGCGGGCGCGGTCGCGGAGAGCACGCGCGTTGGGCCGTCGAACGCAAGCCACGAGGGGAGCGAGGCGATGGAGTACGTCACCGGGGCGTTGCCGGCGGTGGCGGAGGGGAGCGCGGGGAGGATCGCGGACGTCATCGTCTGCAACTCGACGACGGTCTGATTCGGCGCGGCGACGGCGCCCCAAGAGGGCGTCGCGTCCGCCTCCACCGTCACGTAGAAGGAGATCGCCGCGGAGGAGCCGTCGCGGTCGGCGGCGGTCAGCGTTACGCGGAAGCGCGCCGTCGCGGTCGTCCCCGACCCGATGCTGATCGTTCCGCCGTTGCCGCTCGTCGCGGCGGCGTAGGTCAGGCCCGCGGGGAGCGTCCCGCCGGCGAGGTTCGTCGAGACGCTGTACGCCAGGTCGCCGTTCCACGCGACGGTTGAGTCGGCGGCGGGCAGCGTAATGGACGGATGGCTCGCGTAGCCCGCGACGTAGGTCTTCTCGGTCACGCTCGCCGTTCCGAACGACGGCCCGGCCGCGTCCGCCTCCAGCGTGATGGTCAGCGTGAACGTCGCCGTGTCGTCGTCGCTCGTGTCCGACGGCGAGCCCTCGTCGTCGCGCACCGTGATCGTCGCCGTCACCGTGCTCCCCGCGTGCGTCGGCCTCCCTGAGATGACCTGCGTCGCCGGGTTGAAACTGAGGCCGGACGCCGACGGGCTGAACGACGCGGAGTAGGAGAGCGTTCCGTCGCCGCCCGTCGCGGCGTTGACCGTGTACGCGGCGATGGGCCTGTTCCGCGTCCACGTCGCGCTCGCCGTGTTCGGGGAGAACGACGGCACAAGATTTTCCTGAACCGTGATCGTGAACGTATCGCTCGCCGTTTCGTTGTCGCGGTCGGTCGCCTCGATCGTGATGCTTACGGGCGCCGCCGTGAGCGTGTCGGGCGTGCCCGATATTTGGCAGCCGCTGATGGCGAGGCCGTTGGGGAGCGTCCCCGACGAGATGGCGCAGGTCACGGGCGCGTTGCCCCCGGACGGCGCGACGCTGAACGCGCCTGCAGGCTTGTTCTGCGAAAACGTCCGGTCAGGCAAGGCGTTCGCGTTCGCGTAAGACGGCGCAACGTTCGTCTCCACCGTCACCGTGAGCGTGTAGTTCGCCGCCGACCCGTCGCGGTCGGTCGCGCGGATCGTGTAGTTCCCCGCGTCGGACGCCGTGAGCGTGTTGCCCGACGTCGCGTTGACCGTTCCGCCGTGCATATCCGACGGCCCGGGCGGGGAGTAGACCAGCCCGGAGGGCAGCGGCGTAGTCGGGGACACGGCGTAAGACAGCGTTCCGTTGCCGCCGGTCGCCTGCGGCAAGGGGAACGCGGAAGCGTTCGCGCGCCCTATCGTGAACGCCGCGCTCCCGGAGGCCGACGCCCACGACGGCGCCAGGTTCGTCTCTATCGTCACCGAGAGCGCGAGCGTCGCCGTGTCGCCGTTGGAGTCGGTGGCGACGATATTGTAGGTTCCGGAGTTGGCGGTCGTGAGCGTGTTGCCGGCGGTCGCGTTGATCGTTCCGCCATGCGTATCCATCGACCCGGGCGGCGAGTGGACCAGCCCGGTCGGCAGCGGCGTGGCCGAATCCACGGCGTAGGTCAGCGTTCCGTCCCCGCCGGTCGCCGCGGGGACGGGGTAGGGCGTCGTGTTGGCGCGCCCTATCGTGAACGCCGCGCTCGCCGTGTTCGGGGAGAACGACGGCACCTCGTTGGCCTGAATCGTAATCGAGAACGAGGCCGTCGCCGTCTCTCCGTCCAGGTCGGTCGCGGTGATTGTGATGCTCGCCGCCGAGGCGATTGCGTCGGGCGTGCCCGATATTTGGCAGCCGTTGATGACGAGCCCGCTGGGGAGCGTCCCCGACGTGATGGAGCAGGCCGGGGCGTTGCCGCCGGCGGGCGCGACGCTGAACGCCTGGATCGCCTTGTTCTGCGAAAACGTTCGGTTCGGCGGAGCGTTCACGCCCGCGTAAGACGGCGTCGAGTTCGCCTGCAGCGTGAGCGTGAGCGTGAAGTCCGCCGTCGAGCCGTCCCGGTCCGCCGCGCGGATCGTGACCGTCCGGCTCTCGCCCGCCGTGAGCCCCGACGACGCGACCGTTCCCTTGATCTTGCGGTCGGCCGGGTCGAACGACAGGCCGGACGGGAGTTGCGTTCCGCTCGTCGCGCCCGCGACGTAGGCGTAGGCGTAGGGCGCGTTGCCGCCGGTCGCCGCCGGAACCGTGAACTGGCGGGCCGCCGCGTTCGCCTGCCCAATGACGTAGGCCGCGCTTCCCGTGCTGCTCGGCGAGAACGACGGCGTCAAGTCCGCTTGCAGCGTGAGCGTGAGCGTGAAGTCCGCCGTCTGCCCGTCGCGGTCGGTCGCGCGGATCGTGATCGTTCTGCTTCCCGCCGTGAGCGACGAGCCGGGCGTTCCCTTGATTTTGCGGTCGGCCGGGGCGAACGACAGCGCCGCCGGCAGTTGCGTCGCGGCGCTCGCGCCCGCGACGTAGGCGTAGGTCACGGGCGCGTTGCCGGCCGACGCCGCCGGAACCTGGAACTCGTTCGCCGCCGTGTTCGCCCGCCCTATCGTGTAGGACGCGCTCCCGCTGCTCTGCGCGAACGCCGTCTGCGCGTCCGTCTCGATGGCGACGGTCAGCGTGAACGTCGAGGACTCGCCTTCGTCGTCCGTCGCCGTGATCGCGTAGTTCCCCGCGGCGGACGCCGTGAGCGTATTGCCCGCGTCCGCGTTGACCGTTCCGCCGTGCGAGTCGGTCGGGCCGGGCGCCGTGTAGGTCAAGCCGGACGGCAGCGGCGTAGTCGAAGACACCGCGTAGCGGATCGTTCCGTTGCCGCTGACCGCCGGCAGTTGGAAGGCGTTGGCCGCCGTGTTGGCGCGCCCTATCGTGAACGCCGCGCTTCCCGTGCTCGGCGAGAACGACGGCGTCACGTTCGTCTCGAAAGACAGCGTGAGCGTGTAGTCCGCCGCCTGCCCGTCGCGGTCCGTTCCCCGGATCGTGATTGTTCTGCTGGAGCCGTCCGCGAGGCCGGAGGGCGGCGTTCCCTTGATCTTGCGGTCGGCCGGGTCGAACGACATCCCCGACGGCAGTTCCGTCGCGGTCGTTCCGCCGGCGGCGTAGGCGTAGGTCACGGGCTCGTTGCCGCCGAGCACCGGAACCGTGAACTCGCGCCCCGACGCCTTCGCTTGCCCTATCGCGTAGGTCGTCGATCCCGACGCCGCCGCCGGCGAGACGTCGTTCTCTATCTCCACCGTGAGCGTGAGCGTGTCCGTCGAGCCGTTGGCGTCCGTGGCCGTGATCGTGACGTTCGTGTCGCCTGTAGCGAGCGTCGCGCGGGGCGTTCCGGAGATCGTTCCGCCGTGCGTATCCATCGAGCCCGGCGCCGTGTAGGTTAGGTCCGCGGGCAGCGTTCCGGCGGTCAGCGAGTAGGTCAGCGTTCCGTCCCCGCCGGTCGCGGCGGGAACCGGGTAGGCGGCGGAGTTGGCGCGCCCCTTCGTGAACTTCGCCCGCGCCGTGTCCGGCGAGAACTCCGGCGTCGAGTCCACAACCGTCATCGTGAACGACGCGCTCAGCGCCGTCGACCCGTCGCGGTCCGTCGCCCGGATCGTCGCGCTCGAGGGCTGGGGCGGCACGACGTTCGGCGTGCCGGTCAGGAGGCAGCCGGTCAGCGTGACGTTGCTCGGCAGCGTCCCCGAAGCGATCGCGCATTCCACCGGCGCGTTGCCCCCCGCCGGCGCGACGCTCGACGAAATCGCCGTGTCCTTGATGAACGTCCGGTTGGCGAGCGCGTTCCCGCCCGCGTAGGACGGCCTCTCATCCCTCTCCACGGTGACCGCGAGCGTGTATGTCGCCGCCGAGCCGTCGCGGTCGCGCGCCGTGATCGTGTAGTTTGTGGGGCCGCCCGCCGTGAGCGTGTTGCCGTCGGTCGCGTTGACCGTCCCTCCGTGCGTATCCATCGTCCCGCGCGACGTGTAGACCAGCCCGGTCGGCAGCGTGTCCGTGTACGACAGCGCTCCGTTGCCCCCGGTAAGCGCCGGCAACTCGTGGACGCGGACAGCGATGTTCGCCTTCCCTATCGTGAACGACGCGCTCCCGGAGGTCCGCGCGAACGACGGCGTCGAGTCATCCTCCAGCGTGATGGTCAGCGTGAACGTCGCCGTATCGTCGTCGGTCAGGTCCGACGGCGTGCCTTCGTCGTCCCGAACCGTGACCGTCGCCGTCACCGTGCTCCCCGCGTGCGTCGGCGTGCCGGAGATGACCTGCGTCGCCGCGTTGAAACTGAGGCCGGACGGCGATGGGCTGAACGCGGCGGAGTAGGAGAGCGTTCCGTCGCCGCCCGTCGCGGCGTTGACCGTGTACGGGGCGATGGGCCTGTTCCGCGTCCACCTCACGCTGCCGGTGGTCTGCGCGAACGACGGGACGATGTTGTCGTTCGTGGTCGCGGTTACGCTGCTGATCTCGCCCTTCCGGTTGGAGGAGTCCGTCGCGCGCAAACTAAACGTGTACTGCGCGCCGCCCGTCAGCCCGGTCACGGCGTGGCTCGCCGTGGACGCGCCGCTGCCCGATATAGCCGTCCACGCGTCCGACGAGGCGCAGACGGACGTTCCCGCCTTCCGGCAGACCTCGTAGCCGCTCACGGACGAGTCCGCCGACCACGACAGATCCATGCGCGCGTTGTCCGTCGCGCTTGGCGTCGCCGCCAGGTTGCGGGGCGCGATGGGCGCGCCGTCCGCGTGCGACACCGTGATCGTGTACGTCAAGCCCGATATATGCGTGATTTGATTGACGACGCGGACGGCGAGCGCCGCCGTCGCGCCCGGCTGGGTCGCGTCTATCTCCGCCACGCCCCCGGTGAGTTTGTCGCCCCCCATGCTGACGGAGGCGGATCCGGCGGGAACGGAGGGCGTCACGACGAGCGTCCGCGTTGCGCCGGAGCGGATCGTCGCCGTGTAGGAGGTCGTCAGCGCGGAGAACGCCGGAGAGAGCGCGACGGGGCCGCCGCCCGCGTAACGAAGCGTCAGGCCGCTCAACTTGCGGTTCAACTCGTTCCGCTGCCGCGTCTGCTCCGCCATCGTGTAGCCAAGCCGCAGAATGGGATACTCCTGCGCGTCGCCGAAGTTCCACGGCGCGTCGTTCGCCGTCCCGTCCCCGTTCACGTCGTGGTCGTCCCACGTCTGATAGACCCCGGTGTACGCGAGAATGCTCAGGCTGACGGCGGAGCCGTGCAGGGAGTTGATCACGCCCGGCGTCGGGTTACTGTCGGCGCCGTACAGCGCGTCGTTGCCGAGCGCGTAACTGGCGGTGATCGCCCCGCCCGAGAGGTTGCGGCCGACCAGCGCGCCGTCATTGGGCGGAGACCCGGTTCCCGAGGCGACCCCGGCGGACCACGACGCGGTTATTGTCCCGGCGTTGTCCCCGACGAGCCCGCCGGCGACGTGCATGGCGGTGACGTTGGCGGTGGACCAACTCCCGGAGATTTGGCCGACGACCCGGTTGCCCCCGGACCCATGGGCGCAGTTGCAGCCCACCAGCCCGCCCGCGATCTTAGAGGGAACGCTGACGGAGCCGGTGGAGAACGCGAACCTGACCGTTCCCGCGTTCGTCCCCGCGAGCGCTCCCCCGCGGTCGTCTCCGCTCGTCCTGACGAACGCGTCGATCAACCCCACCCGCTCGACCGTCCCCCGCGTCACGCCGAACAATCCCGCGTCGCTCGCAACGCGAACGCTCAAGTTGGAGATCGTCAACCCGTTCCCCGTGAAATAGCCCGTGAACGGCGCCGACGACGTCCCGATAGGCGTCCAGTTGGTCTGGTTCGAGCCGACCACGTCCAGAACGATGGCGCTCCGCAACTCGTAGCCCCGGCAGAACGGCTGATCGGGCGTGCCCGAGTTGCCGTCGTGGTCGCCCGGCGCGCAGCCCATTCCCGCCGCCGGGCTGGGGAACGCCGCCAGCCAGTCCGCGTGCGTCGCGTTCCCGTCCGTGTCCAAGTCGTGCCGCATCGCGCTCAACTGCGTCGCGTTCCGAATGTCTATGTACCCGTCGTTGTCGTCGTCGTAGTCGACCGGAGGGCTCACCGTGAACTCGTAGGTCTTCGTCTGAACGCCGTTCGCCGCCGTGACGACCACCTTGAACGTCGTCGTCCCGGAGAGCGCGACCTGGAAGCCCTCGACGCCGCCGTTCGCGTCCGTCAGCGTCCTGTCCGACGCGTCCGTGTAGGCGACCTTCGCGCTCGCGTGGCTCGTCGTCGGCGCGACCGTGACCTGCGTCCCCGACCCCGCCGCCGCATAGCGCGTCGTCCCCGCGGCGAACGCCGGGCTCAGCGTGAGTTGCGCCGCCCCGACGGTCAGCGTAATGCCGCTGAGGTCGGGGCTCTGCAGCGCGAACTGCGCCGCCGCGCTGTGCCCGCCCGCCTTCAATACGGGATACTGCGACGACGTTCCGAAGTCCCACGCGTCGTCGTTCGTCCCGTCCCCGTCGATGTCCTGCTCGTCCCAAGCCGAATAGATGCCCGTCGAGCCGTAGGCCGTCGGCGACTGCAGATCCGACGTGCTGCGCGCCCTGCCCGTCCCCGCCGTCCCGATGCCCGTCGTCTCGGCGTCGTGATAGGAGGTGTCGACATTTTCTACGGATCCTTGGTCCTCGCCTATGAGTCCCTGCGACGTCGCCTGCGTCACTGGCCCGATGGAGTACGACGTGCGGACCTGCCCGCCGTAGTCGTCGTACCCAACCATCCCTCCGGTCCGGGAGCTGCCGGTGACGGCGACGTCGGCCCAAGACGCTCTGATCGTTCCGGTGTGCCAGCCCACCAACCCGCCCGCGACATTGCTGCTTCCGATGTCGATAGACCCTGTCGCGTAGACGTTGCGGATCAGGCCCCCGGATGTGCCCGACACCGCGCCCGCCTCCGAGCCGACGCCTCTGGTTATGTTCACGTCGAGCAGGCCGACCCCTTCGACGACCCCGTTGGTCCCCATTCTTTGAAACAGCCCCGACGGAGACCCGCTCCCAATCGTCATATTGGAGATCGTATGGCCGTTCCCCCGGAACTTGCCGGTGAAGGAGTGCCATATTCTGTTGCCCCCTATCGGACTCCATGCGCCGCCCGTCGAGAGATCGATGTCCGCCCGGAGTTCGTAGCCGACGCAGCCGGACGAGGGGCAGCCGAACCGCGCGCCGCCGGAGCCGCTCAGCGCGTGGGGGAACGAGCTGAGGCTTCCCTGATCGCCGTTCGAGTTGAGGTCGTCGCGGATCGCGTGCAACTGGGCCCGCGTCCGGACGTCGATGTAGCCGTCGTTGTCGTCGTCGTAGTCGTAGCGGACGTCGAAGGCGTAGGCTTTCGTCGTGGAGTCGGCCGCGGTGACCGTGACGGTCGCGTTGGACGTCCCGACGTCGACCTGGTGGCCGGTTTTGGAGGCGTTCGCGTCGGCGGGGGATATGGCGAAACTTGCGCCGGCGTCGTTCGCCGTTGGCGCGAACGTGACCTCGCCGTCGGGGGCGCCCGCGCTGACGGAGAGCGTGTACGACGTCGTGGCGGCGGCGAACGCCGGGCTCAGCGTCGTGGCGAGCGTTCCGCCGTCGTTGTCGGTGAACGCGATGGAGGCGAGGTTGGCGTCGCTGGACTGCTGCGCCATCGCCGCTGGCGGCGCCGCGAGCGTCCCCGCCGCCGCCAGCGCGAGGCCGATGAGCGCGAAGCGCGCGCCCCTACCCCATCGCGCGGGCGCCCCCCTTGCCGTCATTCCCGCGTAGGCGGGAATCTCGCGTGCAGTTCGAGGCGCGCGCGAGCGCGCCATCCCCCTCTCCCTAGAAGGGGAGAGGACGCCGCGAACGCGGCGGGAGAGGGTACTGCGGTCGGGGCCCCTTGCCGTCATTCCCGCGTAGGCGGGAATCTCGCGTGCAACGCCGTGCGACGGGGTAGGTTCCCGCTTTCGCGGGAATGACGTGGCCCCGGGGGATCCTTGGAGACGGGGCTGCGCCCCGTCTATGGCGGGCGCCATCCCCCTCTCCCTATAAGGGGAGAGGACGCCGCGAACGCGGCGGGAGAGGGTACTGCGGTCGGGATGCGATGGGGTAGGTTCCCGCTTTCGCGGGAATGACGTGGCCCCGGGGGATCCTTGGAGACGGGGCTGCGCCCCGTCTATGGCGAGCGCCATCCCCCTCTCCCTATAAGGGGAGAGGACGCCGCGAACGCGGCGGGAGAGGGTACTGCGGTCGGGGCCCCTTGCCGTCATTCCCGCGTAGGCGGGAATCTCGCGTCCAATGCCGTGAGACGGGGTAGGTTCCCGCTTTCGCGGGAATGACGTGGCCCCGGGGGAAGAGGGGAGACGGGGCGGCGCCCCGTCTATGGCGGGCGCCATCCCCCTCTCCCTAGAAGGGGAGAGGACGCCGCGAACGCGGCGGGAGAGGGTACTGGAGACGGCGCCAAGCGAGGCCGCGCCCGCGAGCGCAACCCTGCCTGCCCGCCTCAACTGGCGCAAGACGAGCGCGCCAAGCGAGCGCAACCCCATCCGGGCCGCCTGCGCGGCGCGCGAAACTACCTGCAAACGGCTACCCCCCCCCCCCCCCCCCCCGTTAACATTGTTAACGGCGCCGCGCTCTTCCGTAAGCGCCGACGTCCGCCTTCCGGGAGGGAGTCCTACCGACGGCGCATGCTACGCTATTCGCGTAGGGAGCGCAAGCGCTTATCGCGGCGGGTTACGGGGGAGGGGCTTTACCGTCATTCCCGCGTAGGCGGGAATCTCGCGTCCCCCTCTCCCTACAAGGGGAGAGGACGCCGCGAACGCGGCGGGAGAGGGTACTGCGGTCGGGGGCCCCTTGCCGTCATTCCCGCGTAGGCGGGAATCTCGCGTGCATAGCGTATCCGCGCCGGCGCGGATACGCTCCAATAACTCCCCGGGGCCCGTCATTCCCGCGTAGGCGGGAACCTACTGGATGCTCCATGCGCTCGGCAAGCGCCCACCGCCGTCCGCAGCGCCCTCACGTCTACGCCGGATGACGGCGGATAGGGTGTAGAGGACTAGGGATTGCCTTTCCTGCGGAAGGGAACCCGAAACGAAGAGCGCCTGAAACTCACCGGCTTGAGCCGTAAGATTTTACGCGTTTCGTTCCAGAAGCCAACGAACCCAATTGACATCACAACCGCCGAAGCCGCGAAGAAGAAGAACAAGGATACGTCGGATCCGCTGAAGAGCGGCAGCCCTCCTGATATCCATCCGAACCACACGAACCAGTAGGCTCCTACGCAGATGAGAGCGACTACCTCTCGCAGCGCAGCGCATGCCCTGTTCTTCAATGGAGCCTCCCCTTTCCGATTGCTGACAATGATAGCGCCATCGCTCAAATCTCGTCAATTATCGCAAGTATTGACAAGCCATCCTCGCTTCTCTTATCCTAAATGCATACAGCGCGAGGGGGTAGCGACATGGCGACGGATAGCGTCATCAAGCAGGCTCTGGCGGTTCTTGCGGGGTTGTTCGGGGCGGGGCTGGCCTACGCCTTGGTCAACTTTGCCATCGCATCGTTTGGGAGCGACGATCCTGCGTTGGAGTCGGCCTACGCGCTCTTGCGGTGGGGCTCGACCGCGATGTTGGGGCTCGTGGCGTACGGTTGGGCGCTGGCGAACGTGAAGGTCGTGTAGCGTTAGCGGCCTCCGCCCTCTACGCTGACGCTGCGCCGCGCTCTCCGTAAGCGCAACGGCTCCGTCTTCCGGGAGGAAGTCCGACTACTACGCCATACGCGAGCGCAAGCGCTTGTCGCGACGCGTTGCGGGGGTGGGGGGAGGCTGATAGGGCTTACGCGGTCCAGGGGTTGGCGACGGCGATATCTAGGTAATCGAAATCTTTGACGTTGCGCGTGGCGACGGTCAAGCCTCGCGCCTTCGCCGCGCCTGCGATGAGGGCGTCGCTTGCGTCCAACCGGCGGCCGGACCGCTTCGCGTCCGCGCACAGCGCTCCCGCGCATTCCGCCGCCTCGCGGTCGATGCGAAGAATCCGATCCGCGTACTGCTCAATGAACGCGGACATCGCGGATTCCAGCCGGCGGCGACGGCGTCCATGAGGGAGAATTCGCAGTCCGTACTCGATTTCGTAGATGGCGATGACTGGAATCCAGAGGTCGCCGCTTGTGGAGAGGAAATTGAGGACGTTGGAGTCGGGCGCAGAGCTCGCCAACTCCGAGATGACGTTGGTGTCGAGCAAGTAGCCGCTCATGCGCCGGCTTCCTCGTCTGACTCCCCGGCTTCTTCAGCGAACGGAATTGCCCTGCTGGAGCGCCGCGAGGGGAGTTCCAGCCCGCCGACGCGAGGGAAGTTGGCGACGAGCCATTGCCCCATCGGCATTTTGGCGGGCTCGGCGGGGGCGGGCTGAGCGCGCTCGCGCCAAAGGCGCTCCGGCACGATGACGAAAGGGTTGCGCGCGCCGATGCGCTGCGGCCCCTCTTGCTCGGCGAGGCGCAGGATCTCGGGCAGGCGCGCCTTCGTTTCGGCGATTGTCCAAGCGCGGGGATGCTCTTGCGTAACCACGATGCGCCTCCGCTAGAGCCTTGGCAGAATGGTTGCGGCGAGGCCGATGATCCCTCCGAATTGCGCGACGGCGGCCCCGATGAAGGCGGCGGTCAGCACGTTGAGGCGCCCGCTCTGCTCCGCGAACCGCGCGCTCATCATCGCGTTCTGCTCAGCGAACCGCTGGCTCGACTCCTCCCGCTGCGCCCTCAATTCCGCGCTCTGCTCCGCGAACCGCTGGTTCGACTCCTCCCGCTGCGCCCTCAACTCGACGCGCAACGCTTCGGTCTGCGCCGTCAACTGCGCCAATTGCGCCGCCTGCGCCGTCAACTGCGCCGCCTGCGCCTCGAACCTCTGGTTCGTCTCGACGCGCAACGCCTCGGTCGCCGCCGCCTGCGCCTTCAACTCGAGGCGCAACTCGGCGCGCAGCGCCTCCATCTGCGTCGTGAGGTCCCGCAGCCGCTCGCTCACCTGCTCGCTCGACCCCTCCAATCGGCTCACGCGCTCCGCGATCTGCCCCGGGGCCTCGACCATCTCCACCGCTTGCATCGTCATCGTGTCGCCTCCATCAGCCAAGCGTAGCGCATTATAGCGCTAGACCAACCATAGAAAAGCGGCGCCGCGACCGCGCAAGGGGCGCATGTCATGGGCAAGCGGCGGCGCCCCTCTAACCGTCATTCCCGCGTAGGCGGGAATCTCGCGTGCAACGCCATGCGACGGGGTAGGTTCCCGCTTTCGCGGGAATGACGTGGCGCCGGGGGATCCTTGGAGACGGGGCTTGCGCCCCGTCTATGGCGCTAGCGCGCCGAATGGATTCCTGCCTACGCAGGAATGACGGTAAAGGGGCGGGAATGACGGCGTGGGGATGCCGCGGAGGCGGGCGCTAGAGCCTTGGCAGAATGGTTGCGGCGAGGCCGATGATCCCTCCGAACTGCGCGACGGCGGCCCCGATGAAGGCTGCGGTCAGCACATTGAGGCGCCCGCTCTGCTCCGCGAACCGCTGATTTATCTCGTCCCGCTGCGCCCTCAATTCCGCGCTCTGCTCCGCGAACCGCTGGTTCGACTCCTCCCGCTGCGCCCTCAACTCGGCGTTCTGCTCCGCGAACCGCTGGTTCGACTCCTCCCGCTGCGCCTTCAACTCGACGCGCAACGCTTCGGTCTGCGCCGTCAACTGCGCCAATTGCGCCGCCTGCGCCGTCAACTGCGCCGCCTGCGCCTCGAACCTCTGGTTCGTCTCGACGCGCAACGCCTCGGTCGCCGCCGCCTGCGCCTTCAACTCGAGGCGCAACTCGGCGCGCAGCGCCTCCATCTGCGTCGTGAGGTCGCGCAGACGCTCGCTCACCTGCTCGCTCGACCCCTCCAATCGGCTCACGCGCTCCGCGATCTGCGCCGGGGCCTCGACCATCTCCACCGCTTGCATAGTCATCGTGTCGCCTCCATTAGCCAAGCGTAGCGCATTATAGCGCTAGGTCAACCATAGAAAGCGGCGCCGCGACCGCGCAAGGGGCAAATGTCATCAGGCGGGGGCGGCGTCCCTCTAACCGTCATTCCCGCGTAGGCGGGAATCTCGCGTGCAACGCCATGCGACGGGGTAGGTTCCCGCTTTCGCGGGAATGACGGTTTACTGCTCCGCCGCCCGATTCGCTTTCGATTAGCGGCGGAAGTCGCGCCGGGGGCCGCGGTCGCCGCGCGGGGGGCCGCCGCGGTCGCGGTCGCCGTAGCGGGAGGGGCCGCCGCGGTCGCCGCGGGGAGGGCCGCCGCGGTCGCGGTCGCCGTAGCGGGAGGGGCCGCGGTCGCCGCGGGGAGGGCCGCCGCGGTCGCGGTCGCCGCCGGATCGGTCGCCGCCGGAGCGTCCGTTGGAGCGTTCGGCGGCGTCTTCGGGGGAGAGGTCTTCGAGGACGGCGCGGCGGGAGAGGTTGACGCGCCCCATCCGGTCGATCTCGATGACCATGACCTCGAGTTCGTCGCCGATTTTGACGGCGGACTCGACGGAGTCGACGCGCTGCGTGTCGAGTTCGCTGACGTGCACCATGCCGTCTTTGCCGGGGAGGATTTCGACGAAGGCGCCGAAGTTCATCAAGCGCGTGACTTTGCCGGTGTAGCGCTCGCCGACCTGCACTTCCTTCGTGAGGCCCTCGATCATGCGGATGGCTTCCTGGGCGGACGCGCCGTCCGTCGCGCCGACGGTGACGACGCCGTCGGCGGCGACGTCGATGGTCGCGCCGGTGGCTTCGATGATGCCCCGGATCGTCTTGCCGCCCGGGCCGATGACGGAGCCGATCTTGTCGACGGGGATGCTGACGCGCGTCATACGGGGGGCGTTAGGGTTGAGTTCGTCTCTGGGGGCGGCGATGGCGGAGAGCATATGGTTGAGGATGAAGGCGCGGCCATCCTTCGCCTGCGCGAGGGCTTGGCGGAATATCTCCTGCGTGATGCCCGCGACTTTGATGTCCATCTGCAGGGCGGTGACGCCCTCGGCGGTGCCGGCGACCTTGAAGTCCATATCGCCGAAGAAGTCCTCGACGCCCTGGATGTCGGTGAGGACTTGGAAGTTCCCTTGCTCGTCGGTCATCAGGCCCATCGCGACGCCGGAGACGGGGCGGATGATGGGGACGCCGGCGTCCATAAGCGCCATCGTGCTGCCGCAGACGCTGCCCATCGAGGTGCTGCCGTTGGAGCCGATGGCCTCGGAGACGACGCGGAAGGCGTAGGGGAAGTCGGCTTCGCTGGGGATGACGGGCGCGAGGGCGCGCTCGGCGAGGGCGCCGTGTCCGATTTCGCGGCGCCCCGTGCCCATCCGCCGGGCCTCGCCGGTGGAGTAGGGAGGGAAGTTATAGTGGTGGATGTAGCGCTTGGAGTCCTCGGGGCTGAGGCCGTCGAGTTTCTGCTCCATCGCGCGGGAGCCGAGGGTGGCGACGGTGAGGATTTGGGTTTCGCCGCGCTGGAAGAGGGCGGAGCCGTGGGCGCGGGGGAGGAGGGCGACCTCGCTGGAGAGCGGGCGGACCTCGGTGAGTTCGCGTCCGTCGGGTCGCTTGCCCTCGGCGATGACCTTGGCGCGGACGGTTTTCTTGAGGACGTCGTCAAAGGCTTTGGCGACGGCCTTGGGGTCGTAGTCGCCGCTGAGTCGCTCGACTGCCTCTTTTTCGGCGCGCTTGACGCCCTCGTTGCGCTCGCCGCGCCCCTCGCCGCGATCGATAATGGCCTCGATGGCGGAGCGGGAGAGCGACTCGACGGCGGAGAGGAGTTCCGCAGGGGGCGCGTCGGCGAAGGCGGGCTGCGTCTTGGGCTTGCCGACCTCGGCGGCGATGTTGTCTTGGAACTCGATGATCTTGACGTTGTTCTCCTGCCCGATCCGGAGGGCTTCGAGGATGATCTCCTCGCTCACCTCTTTGGCGCCGGCCTCGATCATAATGACGGCGTCGCGGCCGCCGGCGATGGTGAGGTCGAGTTCGCCCGCGGCGAGTTGCTCGTAGGAGGGGTTGACGACGAGTTCGCCGTCGACATAGCCCATTCTGGTGGCGGCGACGGGGCCGTTGAAGGGGATGTTGGAGATGGAGAGTGCGGCGGAGGCGCCGATGATGCCGAGGATGTCGGGCTGGTTGACGTGGTCGGCGGAGAGGATGGTGGCGATGACCTGCACCTCGTTCCGCATGCCCTTGGGGAAGCGGGGGCGGAGGGGGCGGTCGATGAGGCGGGCGGAGAGGGTGGCCTCGGTGGTGGGGCGGCCTTCGCGGCGGAAGAAGGAGCCGGGGATGCGGCCGACGGCGTAGAGGCGCTCTTCGTACTCGATGGTGAGGGGGAAGAAGTCGAGGCCCTCGCGGACGCCGCCCATAACGGCGGTGACGAGGACGACGGCGTCGCCGTAGCGGACGACGGCGGAGCCATGGGCTTGCTGCGCCAGTTTGCCCGTCTCAATGGACAGGGTTCGCCCGGCGATTTCGATTTCGTGGCGGGTAGGCATAAACAACTGCTCCTCTATGGCAGGCCATGCGCTGGAGGAGAAGTTGGGCGGGGCTCGTCCGCCGGAGGCGCGGGGGCGCCCCCGGTCCGCGGTTAGCGGCGGAGTCCGAGCCTAGCGATGATCGCCCGATAGCGTCCGGCGTCTTCTCTTGCGAGATAGCGTAGGAGGCGGCGGCGGCGCCCGACCAACTTCAGGAGACCTCTGCGCGTGGCGTGGTCTTTGTGGTTACGGCGGAGGTGATCGGTGAGGCCGCGAATGCGCTCGGAGAGGAGCGCCACCTGGACTTCGGTGGAGCCGGTGTCGCCCGGCTTGGACTGGTGTTCCCCGATGATGCGTTGCTTGGCGGCTGCGTCCAGCATTTTCCCGTTCTTTCCGCTTTTTCCGTCTGTTCCGCCAACACTATACACCACCGCGCGGCGCTTGGCAAGGGGGCGCCTCATTCGGCGCGCGTAGACGGGCGGGAGGGGCGATGGGGACGCCGAGCGCGCCCCCCTCCCCGCTCATGCGCCGGGCTCGCGCTCGCGGAGGGCGTTGAGGGTTCGCAGGCCCTTCCGCATATCGCTGGCGACGCGCGCTTGGTCGGAGGCGGCGAGGCGGCGCTTGAAGAGCCAGTACGCGAACTCGCGGGATTGCCCCAGCGTGAGGCGGACGCGGCGAGAGCGGCCCTGCTCGCGTTGGAACCGGCGGAGCAGCGTGGGCAAGTCCGCGCCGTAGAGCCGCTCCGCGACCGCGTCGTCCACGCCGGAGGAATGGCGCACGCCGCGCAAGACGCGCTCCTTCTCGACCTCGCGCTCGACGGCGAGCCAGAGCGCCTCCTCCACGACGACGCCGTAGAAGTAGTTGAGGTGGGCGCGATGCTTCTCCGGCCCGAGCGCCTCGGCGAACTGCGTCTCGGTCACGCCGTCGGGCAGCGCGCCGGTGAAGATCAGGCGCTCCGCGTCGTCGGGGGGAACGCTGCCTTCGGGCGCTTCGCGCAGCAGGCGCTCGGCGAGCAGCAGCCAGTCGAACGCCTCGCCGCCGATGAGGTAATCGAGGCGGGCGCCGTCGACGGTCTCGGATGGGGCGCTCCATTCGCCGACCGCCCTCAGGAGGGCCGGCGCCCAGGGCTCGCCGTTCGAGAGGGCGTCGCGGAATCTGCGGATCGCCTCTTCGCTCCCTACTGCGGCGACCTCTCGTGTTATAGGAGACCCTTGCATAACCTTCGGCTCCTGTCCGCAGTACCCTCTCCCGCCGCCCCCATAACCGTCATTCCTGCGTAGGCAGGAATCCATTCCGGCGCGTAAGCGCCGCGGACGGGGCGCAACGCGTCCCGTCTCCCCTGATCCCAGGCGCCACGTCATTCCCGCGTAGGCGGGAACCTACCCCATGCCCCCCGACCGCAGTACCCTCTCCCGCCGCGTTCGCGGCGTCCTCTCCCCTTATAGGGAGAGGGGTATCCGGGCGCTTGCGCCCCTATGACCGTCATTCCCGCCCCCATAACCGTCATTCCTGCGTAGGCAGGAATCCATTCCGGCGCGTAAGCGCCGCGGACGGGGCGCAACGCGCCCCGTCTCCCCTAATCCCCATGCGCCACGTCATTCCCGCGTAGGCGGGAACCTACCCCATACCCCCGACTCCAGTACCCTCTCCCGCCGCGTTCGCGGCGTCCTCTCCCCTCATAGGAGACCTTTGCATAACTCAGTTTCGGCTTGCAATTCCTCTTGATGTTAGGAGTGAATTGAGGCGTCACGGCTCTGCGGCAGAGGGGTTATGCAAAGGTCTCCATAGGGAGAGGGGGATGCGGGCGCGGGGCTAGGCGCTCTTGCGCTTGCGGCTCTTCTTGCCGCCGCCTGCGGCGCGCTCGGCCTGGCGCCGCATCCAGCGAGGCGCGTCCGGCGGAAGTTCCGGCGGAGCGGCGGGAGCCCGGCCATTGGCGCGCCCGCTCGCGCGGGTCAGAACCGTGTCGGCGGCGCCGGAGCCGACGCGCTCCGCCTTGCCGTCGGCCCCGGCGCGAGGGGCGAGGGCCTTGCCGTCGGCGCCGGCGCGGGGGGCAGGCGCGTAGCCGGCGGGGACGACGTGGAAGATCATCCGGGCTATGTCGCGCCGGATGTCCTCCAGCAACGCGTCGAACTTCTCGTGGCCTTCCTTCTTGTACATTACGAGGGGGTCGCGCTGGCCGTAGGCGTAGAGGCCGATGCCTTGCCGGAGGTCGGACATCGTGGTGAGGTGGCGCACCCAAAGCGTGTCTATCGTCCGCAGCGTCACGGCGCGCTCGATGGCGCGCATCATCTCCGCGCCGAACTCCTCCTCGCGCCGCTCGTAGAGCGCCTCGGCTTCGGCGATCAGCGTCTCCTCCGCCCAGTCGGCGCCCTCGCGCAAAATGGCGTCGGCGTTGAATCCCGGGGGGAGCGGCGTGATGACGCCCGCCTCGGCGAGGAGCGGCTCGATCTCCCAATCTTCGGACTCTCCCGCGAGGTAGGAGCGAACGAGGGCGGAGATTTCCTTGCCGACCATCTCCTGAATGTTGGCCTTGAGGTCTGCGTCGCCCAGCGCCCGGTCGCGCTCCTTATAGATGACTTCCCTCTGCGTGTTCACCACGTCGTCGTACTCGACGAGGTGCTTGCGAATGTCGAAGAAGTAGGACTCCGCCTTGCTCTGCGTCATTTCGAGGCTTTTCGTGAGCATGCCGCTTTCGAGGGGAACGTCCTCCTCGAGGGCTTTGCCGACGAGTCGCCCCATCATTCCGCCGGAGAACCGCGTGAGGATTTCGTCCTCGAGAGATGCGTAGAAGCGCGTTTCGCCGGGGTCGCCCTGCCTGCCGGAGCGCCCGCGCAACTGGTTGTCTATGCGGCGTGACTCGTGGCGCTCGGTGCCGATGACGCAGAGCCCGCCCTTGGCGACGACCTCGTCGTGCGCTTGACGCCACTCGTCCGGCTCCTGGGACGCGGGGTCGCCGCCGAGGATGATGTCGGTTCCGCGCCCGGCCATATTGGTGGAGACGGTGACGGCGCCGGGCTTGCCGGCCTCCGCGACGACGTGGGCTTCGCGCTCGTGGTTCTTGGCGTTCAGCGCCTCGTGCTTGACGCCGCGCCGACGGAGCAGGCCGCTCAGTTGCTCCGACCGCTCGATGGAGGCCGTGCCGACGAGGACGGGCCTGCCTTGCTCGTGCAATTCGGCGATGTGGTCGACCACCGCTTTGAACTTGCCCGCGTGCGTCTTGTAGACGAAATCCGGGTGGTCTTGCCGGATCATCGGCCGGTGGGTCGGGACGGACACGACCTCTAGTTTGTAGACCTTGAAGAACTCCTCGGCCTCCGTGACGGCGGTGCCGGTCATGCCGGCGAGTTTGTCGTACATACGGAAGTAGTTTTGCAGAGTGACGGTGGCGTAGGTCGCCATTTCGCGCTGGACCTTGACGCCCTCCTTCGCCTCTATCGCCTGGTGCAGCCCCTCGCCGTAGCGCCGGCCCGGCATGAGGCGCCCGGTGAACTCGTCGACGATGACGACCTCGCCGCCCTGCACGACGTAGTCCTTGTCGCGCTGATAGATGAACTGGGCGCGCAGCGCGTTCTCGACGTAGTGCGTGAGTTCGTAGTTGGCCGGGTCGTAGAGGTTGCGGATGTTGAGCGCCTGCTCGACCTTCGTGATGCCCGCGTCGGTGAGCAGCGCCTGCCGCTCCTTCTCCGCGATGGTGAAGTCGGCGTTCTCCTGCAAGCGGGGGACGACGCGCGCGACCGTTCCGTAGGTCGCGGTGGACTCTTGCGACGGCCCGCTGATGATGAGGGGCGTGCGCGCCTCGTCTATGAGGATGTTGTCGACCTCGTCGACGATGGCGTAGCGCAGACGGCGCTGGACTTTCTGATCGGCGGAGCCGGCCATGTTGTCGCGGAGGTAGTCGAAGCCGAATTCGTTGTTCGTGCCGTAGGTCACGTCGGCTTCGTAGGCGGTCTTGCGGGGGACGGGGCGCATATCGGCGGGCGCGTCGGGGCGCGGCTCCGTTCCGGGTTCGTAGAGGAAGGCGGAGTCGTGCTGCAGGCAGCCGACGGAGAGGCCGAGGAATCTGTAGACCTTGCCCATCCAGGCGGCGTCGCGGCGGGCGAGGTAGTCGTTGACGGTGACGACGTGGACGCCCTCGCCGGCGAGCGCGTTGAGGTAGACGGGGAGGGTCGCGACGAGCGTTTTGCCTTCGCCCGTCTTCATTTCGGCGACTTTGCCCTCGTGGAGCGCGGCGCCGCCGATGAGTTGGACGTCGAAGTGGCGCATGCCGATGGTTCGGCGGGCGGCCTCCCGGACGACGGCGAACGCCTCCGGGAGCAGGCCGTCCGGCGTTTCGCCGTCGGCGACGCGTTCGCGGAATTCAGCGGTTTTGGCGGCGAGCGCGGCGTCGGTCAGGTCGGCGGCCTCGTCTTCGAGGCGTCCGACGGCGTCGGTCACCCAGCGGTAGCGCTTGACCTGCTTCTCATTGGAGTCGCCGAAGGCGTTGAGCAGTTTGCCGATCATAGGCGCATTCTATCAGCGGCGTTTGGGGCGCGGACGGCCCCCCATAACCGTCATTCCCGCGTAGGCGGGAATCCCGCCCCCCCTTCGGGCGCGCAAGCGCCCGATCCCCCTCTCCCTATAAGGGGAGAGGACGCCGCAAACGCGGCGGGGAGAGGGTACTGCGGTCGGGGCGCCCCCCATGACCGTCATTCCCCCCCCATGTACCGTCATTCCTGCGTAGGCCGGAATCCATTCGGCGCCCCAGCGCCGCAGACGGGGCGTAGCCCCGTCTCCCTAATCCCTCAGGCGCATCGTCATTCCCGCGAAAGCGGGGAACCTACCGGAAGGCGCCATCCCCGCGAAAGCGGGAATCTCGCCCCAAGACGGCGCCCCCCCTTACCGCCATCCCCCCTCCTACCGTCATTCCGGCGTAGGCCGGAATCCAGAGGCGCGCCAGCGCCCAAATCCCCCTCTCCCTATAAGGGGAGAGGACGCCGCGAACGCGGCGGGAGAGGGTACTGCGGTCGGGAGGCGCAACTCGCCCCCCCATGACCGTCATTCCTGCGTAGGCAAGAATCCATTCGGCGCCCCAGCGCCACAGACGGGGCGCTAGACCCGTCTCCATGGATCCCCCGGGGCCTCGTCATTCCCGCGAAAGCGGGAACCTACCCCCCGCCCCACGTCATTCCCGCGTAGGCGGGAATCCCGCCCCCCATTCGGACGCGCAAAGCGCCCAGATCCCCCTCTCCCTACAAGGGGAGAGGACGCCGCGAACGCGGCGGGGAGAGGGTACTGCGGTCGGGGCGCCCCCCATGACCGTCATTCCCCCCCCATGACCGTCATTCCCGCGTAGGCAGGAATCCATTCGGCGCCCCAGCGCCACAGACGGGGCTACGCCCCGTCTCCCTAAATTCCCCCGCCGCCACGTCATTCCCGCGAAAGCGGGAACCTACCCCATTGCCCCCGACACCCCCCGGTTGCCGCGCGGTCGGGGGCGGCGGTATGATGGAGCGTATGCCCGACTACCCCCACATCGCGCGCTACCACGAGGAGTTGCGCGAACTCATCGAGTTCGGCGGGTCGGACAACGAACAGAACATCCGCCCCGCGTTCGCAAAGTGCCTTGACGCGTACTGCATCGACCACCGCGAGCGCATCCGCCTCGTGACGGAGGTGCGTGCGTCCCCAAGCACGACGCCCGACGGAGCCGTCAAAGACTCCCTCCGCATGACGCGCGGCTGGTGGGAGGCCAAAGACTCCCACGACGACCTCGACGCCGAAATCCAGCGCAAGTTCAACCGCGGCTACCCCCGCGACAACATCATCTTCGAAGACTCCCGAACGGCCGTCCTCTTTCAGAACGGCGGTGAGGCGATGCGCGCCGATATGTCCCGCCACGGCGAGTTGCACCGCCTCATCCGCAGATTCCTCGACCACGAACTCCCCCAAATCGAGGACTTCCGGCGCGCCCAGCGCCAATTCAAAGCCGACCTCCCCACCGTGCTCGCCGGCCTCCGCGAGGCGATCGAAGAGGCGGAGGCCGAAAGCGCCCCCTACCGCGAGGCCGCCGCCGCCTTCCTCTACCTCTGCAGGCGGAGCATCGGCCCCAACGTCTCGGAGGCCGACGTCCGCGAAATGCTGCTGCAGCACGTCCTCACCAAAGACATCTTCCTCCGCGTGTTCGGCGAGGACGAGTTCCACCGCGAAAACAACATCGCTATGCGCCTAGACGCGCTCGAGCGCACGTTCTTCACCGGCGACGTCCGCCGCAACGCCATCGAGCGCCTCCGCGCCTACTACGGCGCCATCGGTCGCGCCGCCGGCGACATCTCCGACTACGCCGAAAAGCAGGGGTTCCTCAAGGGCCTCTACGAGGACTTCTATCAGGCGTACAACCCCGCCGCCGCCGACCGCATGGGCGTCGTCTACACCCCCAACGAAATCGTCGACTTCATCATCCGCGGCGCCGACGCCCTCTCCCGCAGCCACTTCGGACGCGGCCTCGCCGACGACAACGTCCAAATCCTCGACCCGGCGACCGGCACCGGCACGTTCATCGCAAGCCTCATCAACTTCCTCCCCGACGACCGCCTGGAGCGCAAGTACCGCGCGGAAATCCACGCCAACGAACTCGCCATACTCCCCTACTACATCGCCAACCTCAACATCGAATACTCCTATAAAGAGCGGACGGGGCGCTACCTCGAGTTCCCCAACCTCTGCTTCGTGGACACGCTCGACAATATGGACTGGCAAGGCGCGACCGGCGAGGCCGTGCAGCGGCAAGCCGGTTTCGAACTCGGCGCCATCTCCGAAGAGAACTGGCTGCGCGTGCAAGAGCAGAACGAAAAGACAATCAGCGTCATCATCGGCAACCCGCCCTACAACGCGAATCAGCGCAACGAGAACGACAACAACAAGAACCGCGAGTACCCGGAGGTGGACAGGCGCATCAAAGAGACCTACGTCGCGCGGAGTTCGGCGCAGAAAACGAAGCAGTACGATATGTACAAACGCTTCATCCGATGGGCGTCCGACCGCCTCGCCGACGACGGCATCATCGCGTTCATCACCAACAGATCGTACATCGGATCCCGGCAAGACGACGGCTTCCGGCGCGTCGCGCCGACGGAGTTCAGCGACATTTACCTCGTCGACCTCGGCGGCGACGTCCGCGCCAACGGGCGCGTCGGCAACGTCTTCGGCATCCGCACCGGCGTCGCTATCGGCTTCTTCGTCCGCCGGTCGAAAGCCGAAGGCAAAGGCCGCGTCCGCTACTACACGCTCCCCGACGAGCAGTCCGGCGCCGACAAACTCGCCATACTCAAGGATCTCGACATCGAGCGAATCCCGTTCGCGGAGATCGTCCCCGACGAGAAGGACAACTGGCTCGGCCAGTCCACCTCGCGCTTCGGCCAACTGCTCCTGATGGCGAACCGCGAAACGAAACTCGCCAAATCCGAAACGGAGCGGCAGGCTGCATTCGGCTTGTACTCCATGGGAGTGTTGACTGCGAGAGACGATTGGGCTTGGGACTACAACACCGACCTCCTCGCCGAGAAAATGTCCGCTTTCTCAATGCTCTACGCGAAAGAGATGGCGCGATTCGACCGCGAGCAGCCCGGCGAAAACGAAATGGGCGACTGGGTGGACCGAACGATAAAGTGGACGTCGGAATTGGAGGCGCACCTCCGCAAAGGCGACGCCGTCGAGTTCGATCCGTTGCGCGTGACGAGCGCCTTCTTCAGGCCGTTCGTTTCCAAGTTCGCCTACTACGCGCCGATTGTCACGCACCGGCGGTACCAGATGCCGCAAGTGTTCCCTCACGACGGGCCCAAAGAGAACAAGGCCATTTGCTTCTGCGTGAACGGCAACGACTTCTACGCGCTTGCGACCGACCGCGTCGTTGACTATCACTTCACGGGCGACACGCAATGCCTGCCGCTCTACCGCTACACGGCGGAGGGGGAGCGCGTGAGCAACGTCACGCAGTGGGGGCTGCGGGCGTTCCGCGAGCATTACGGGGACGATTCCATCACGCCCGAGCAGATATTCGCCTACGCCTACGCCGTGCTGCACGACCCCGTGTACCTGCACGACTACAAAGCCGACCTGCTGCGCGAGTTCCCGCGCCTGCCCTTCTACAAGGATTTCGACGTCTGGGAGCGGATGGGGCGCGAACTGCTCGACCTGCACGTCGGATTCGAGTCGGCGGAGCCGTATCCGCTGGGGCGCGAGGAGACGGGCGCGGAGCCGGGAAAGCCGCGCCTGAGGGCGGACAAGGAGCGCGGCGTGATCGTTTTGGACGACGCGACGCGGCTGGTCGGCGTTCCGCCGGAGGCGTGGCGCTACAAGTTGGGCGCGCGCTCCGCGTTGGAGTGGGTGCTCGACCAATACAAGGAGCGCAAGCCGCGCGACCCGTCTGTCGCCGCGCGGTTCGCCCCCTACCGCTTCGCCGACCACAAAGAGCGCGTGATCGGCCTCCTGCGCCGCGTCTGCGCCGTCAGCGCCGCGACAATGGGCGTGATTGACCGCATGGCGTACTGGGACGACGACGGCCGCCTCATCGTCTGGGACGACCGCGACCAGGACGAACTGGCGCTGCTGGCGCTGTCGCAACTGGGGGAGGGGGAAGAGGATCCGGAATGGGAGGCGGCGTGGTCGGCGACATAGCGATAGCGCCAATCCCCTACACGGACCTGAGCGGCGCCAGATCCCCCTCTCCCTATAAGGGGAGAGGACGCCGCGAAGCGGCGGGAGAGGGTACTGGAGTCGGGGCGCAACACGCCCCCATGACCGTCATTCCCCCCCATGTACCGTCATTCCGGCGTAGGCCGGAATCCATTCGGCGCCCCAGCGCCGCAGACGGGGCGTAGCCCCCGTCTCCCTAATCCCTCAGGCGCATCGTCATTCCCGCGAAAGCGGGGAACCTACTGGAGAACCGTCATTCCCGCCCCCTCTACCGTCATTCCCGCGTAGGCGGGAATCTCGCCCCCGTCTCCGCCCCACCCTGCTACAATACGCCGCATCCCCCAACCGCAGGAGGCCCCGGTGTCCGACATCATCGACGCGCGCGGCGTGGTCAAGACCTACCACGCCGGCGAAATAGAAGTGCATGCCCTCCAGGGCATAGACCTCCGAATCCCCAAAGGCCAGATGGTCGCCGTGATGGGCCCCTCCGGCTCCGGCAAAACCACCCTCCTCAACACCTTCTCAGGCATCGACGACGTGAGCGGCGGCGAAGTCTTCATAGACGGCGCGTCCATACACGCCATGTCCGACCGCCAGCGCACGCGGTTCCGCGCCGACAGCATGGGCTTCGTCTTCCAATCCTACAACCTGCTGCCCGTCCTCACCGGCGCCGAAAACGTCGAACTGCCTCTGCTCCTCGCCGGGCACGGCTCGTCCAAAGCCCGCGCCCGCGCCCTCGAAATGCTCGATATGGTCGAACTCGCCGACCAAGCCGCCAAGCGCCCCGCCGAAATGTCCGGCGGACAGCAGCAGCGCGTCACCATCGCAAGATCCCTCGTCAACGACCCCGCCATCGTCTGGGCCGACGAGCCCACAGGCGCCCTCGACAGCGAAACCGGCGCCCACATAATGGACCTCCTCTGCCGCCTCAACCGCGAGCACGCCCAAACCTTCGTGCTCGTAACGCACGACTCCACCGTCGCCTCCCGCGCCGGGCGCATGGTCAAAATGCGCGACGGCCACATTGAGAGCGACGAAATGATCACCTCCGACGGGGCGGGGCGGTAGACGATGGAGTCGCTCTTCGGCGTCCCCATAGGCCCGCTCACGGTCGCGCTGACCATCGTGTTCGTCCTCGCGCTCGCCATTACCGCCTTCTTCGCCCTCCGCAACCCCGTGATGCTCAAAATGGCCCTGCGGAACATCCCGCGCCGCCGCGCCCAAACCGTCCTCATCGTGCTCGGCCTGATGCTGGCGACGCTCCTCTTCTCCGCGTCGTTCGCCACCGGCGACACGCTCACCCGATCCTTCCGCGCCGCAGCCGTCCAGCAACTCGGCCTCCTCGACATGCTCGTGTACTCCGACGAACTGGACGCCTCGGGCGCGCCCGTCCCCATCTCCCAGGAGACCGCCGACGCCGTCCGCGCCGCCGTCGCCGGCGCTCCCGTCGACGCCGTCGCGCCCGTCCTCAGCGTTCACGCGCCCGCCATCTCTCCCGCGTCCGGCCGCAACGTCCCCGTTCTCGCCGTGCTTGGCCTCGACCCCGCGCATGCGGACGACTTCGGCGCCTACCTCGACGCGGACGGACGCGAACTCTCCGTCGGCGGACTCTCCGCCGGCGAGGCGCTCCTCAGCGACGACGCCGCGACCGAACTGCGCGCCGCGCCCGGAGACGAATTCGCCGTCTACCTCGGCCGAACCCCCGCGTCCATCCGGATCGCGGGCGTGTTCGAAGAGGGCGGCAGTTCCCACTCCCCCGCGCCCCGCGCCGTGATGCGCCTCGCCGACGCCCAGCGACTCCTCGGCGAGCCCGGCGGCATCACCTACGTCTACCTCTCCCTCGACGGAGACGCCATCGCGGGCGGAACGAGCGAGGCCAACGAGGAGGCCGCGCTCGCCGCCTTCCGCGACTACCGCGAGGCCAACGGACTCGACGCGCTCGCCGTGAAGGGCGACGCCATAGAGGCCGCCGACCAGGCCGGCGCGCAGGTCGCCAACTTCTTCCTCCTCTTCGGCGCGTTCTCCATTATGGCCGGCATCCTCCTCATCGCCCTCATCTTCGTGATGCTCGCCGCGGAGCGCAAACGCGAACTCGGCATCGCCCGCGCCGTCGCCGCCCAGCGCGGCCACGTCGTCCGCCTCTTCACCTTCGAGGGCGCCGTCTACTCCCTCCTCGCCGCCGCCGTCGGCAGCGGGCTCGGCGTCGTCGTCGGCCTGCTGATGGTCCGCATTATGGCCGCCGCCTTCGGAACCGCCATCGAAGGGCTGACCATCACCTTCTCCTTCCGCTGGCAGAGTTTGCTCCTCGCCTACACGCTCGGCATGGTCTCGACCTACGTCGTCGTCGTCGTCTCCGCGTGGCGCGTCAGCGCCCTCAACATCGTCCGCGCCGTCCGCGACATCCCGGAGCCGCCCCACGAAGGCCACCGCATCGGCGAGTGGTGGCGCGGCGCCTGCGTCCCCTACGCCGCCGGCTGGCGCGACCTCCTCCGCTTCCGCGTCCACCGAACGCTCGCCCTCTGGCTCTTCGCCGGCCCCTGGGCGTTCGCCAAACTCGCGGGCGCCCTCTTTATGTCCGGCTACCTGATGACGCTGCTCGGCGTTTGGCTCGTCAACGGGGGCATCCAATCGGAGCAGGAGTGGTCGTTCCTCTCCGGCCTCTCGTTCGTCTGCGTCGGCGTTCCCTTCGCGCTCCGCCACGCCTTCCGCATTCCGGAGCGCCTCGCCTACACCGTCGCGGGCGTCCTGCTCGTCGCCCTCTGGATCCGCGATTGGAACTGGCAAGCGTTCGGCGTCCCCGAACTGGAGGCCGGCATCCAACTCTTCATCGTCTCCGCAATGGCGCTCGTCATCGGCGCCATCTGGATCGTGATGTACAACGCGACGTTCCTCGCGGGCGCCGTCACCCGCGTGATGGGCAGGGGCGCCCTCTCTCCCGTCATCCGCACCGCCGTCGCCTACCCCATGGCCAGCAGATTCCGCACCGGAATGACCCTCGCAATGTTCTCCCTCGTCATCTTCACGCTCTCCGTGGTGGCCTTCATCAGCGAGGCGTTCGGCGCCGCCTTCAGCGACACGCGCCGCGCCTCGGGCGGCTTCGACGTCGCCGCGAGCGTCAGCCCCGCCAACCCTATCTCCGACATCGGCGCCCGCATCGACGCGTCCCCCAACCTCGACCGGAGCGACTTCGCCGCAATCGGCGGCCTCGGCGGCCTCCCCGTCCGCATTCGCCAAGCGGACACGGATCGGGAGCCGCAAGACTGGTACGTGACCGGCGTCGACCGCGCCTACGCCGAATACACGGGGCACGGATTCAGCCAAACGGACGGGCGCTACGCGAGCGCCCGCGATATCTGGCTCGCCCTCGCCGGAGAGGAGAACGCCGTCGTCGTCAGATCGACCCTCATCCCGGGAGCGGGCGGCCCCGGCGGACCGCAATTGCCGTTCCAACTCGAGGGCGTCTCCGAGAACGACGACCCGCTGCCGGAAGTCTACGTCGAGATCGCGGCGCACTCCGGCGAAACGGCGCGATTCCGCGTCATCGGCGTCATTGACGACGGCTCCGTCTTCTCCGGCGACTTCGCGGACGTCGACGGCGCCGGCGTCACCATCGTCGCCGGTCAGCAAGCGCTCGCCCAACTCGCGGGAACCGACCTGCCGCTCGCCGGCTACGACTTCGCCCTCAGCGACCCCTCCCGCGCCGACGACCTCGCCATCGCCCTCGAGGACGAATTCGTCGAGAACGGGCTTGACGCAACCGACCTCGGCGCCGCGCTGCGGACCGCCAACTCCGCCACGACCACCTTCTTCCGGCTGCTGCAAGGCTTTATGGGGCTTGGCCTCGTCGTCGGCATCGCGGCGCTTGGCGTCATCGCCGCCCGCTCCGTCGTCGAGCGGCGCGTCCAAATCGGCGTGCTCCGCGCCGTCGGCTTCCGCGCCGGAATGGTGCAATTCGCCTTCCTGCTGGAATCGTCGTTCATCGCGCTGCTCGGCATCGCCGTCGGCCTCGCGCTCGGCTTCGGCCTCTCCGCCGACATCGTCAACGAGATTGGCGAAACGACTCCCGGCGTCTCCTTCCGCATTCCCTGGACGACGATCGCCGTCGTGGTCGTCGTGGGCTTCCTCGCCTCGCTGCTCACGACCTACCTCCCCGCGCGCCAGGCCTCCCGCATCTACCCCGCCGAAGCCCTCCGCTCCGACGAGTAGCGCAGCCGCCGCCTTCCCATCATTCCCCCCCTTATACCGTCATTCCGGCGTAGGCCGGAATCCATTCGGCGCCCCAGCGCCATAGACGGGGCGCTACGCGCCCCGTCTCCATAGATCCCCCGGGGCCACGTCATTCCCGCGAAAGCGGGAATCTACTGGAGGCCCGCCCTGACCGCGAAAGCGGGAACCTACTGGAGGCCGCCCTGCCCGCGCGAAAGCGGGAACCTACCCCGTAGGCCGTCGCCCCCCATGACCGTCATTCCGGCGTAGGCCGGAATCCAGTCGGCGCGCAAGCGCCACGACGGGGCGAAGCCCCGTCTCCATAGATCCCCCGGGGCCTCGTCATTCCCGCGAAAGCGGGAACCTACTGGAGGCCCGTCATTCCCGCGAAAGCGGGAACCTACCCCCCCCCATGTCCAAACTATGACACATGCCCCTATCGCCATCCCCCCTAGCGTTGTGATAATGTCATGCATGAGTCTCATTCCCGCAATCCTCCGCCGCAACCGCGCCAAGCCTCGCAAAGCCCGCGCGCCCCGCGCCGCGTCCCAAGACGCCGCCCACGCCGCGCCCCCGGCCAGCGCCCAAGAGAGGGAAATCCCCCTCGCCCAATTCCGCGACGACCCCGCCGCCTTCGTCGCCCACGCCCTCCCCAACGCCGGCAAACCCTACCCCAAGCAACTCGAAATGCTCAACCTCGCCGCCAAAAAGCGCAAAATCTCCATCGTCGGCTGCAACGGCTCCGGCAAAGACTGGACGCTCGCCCGCATCATCCTCTGGTGGCTCGAAACGCGCCCCCAAGCCGTCGTCGTCGTCCTCGCCCCCACAAAACGCCAAATGGTCGAAATCCTCTGGCGCCAACTCGCCGTCGCCGTCGCCAACGCGTCCGTCCCCCTCTCCGGCAAACTCACCCGCGACCGATACGAAATCTCACCCGACAGATTCGCCATCGCCTTCGCAACCGACCAACCGGAGCGCATCCAAGGCTTCCACTCCCCCGAACTGCTGCTCATCGTCGACGAAGCCCACGCCGTCAAGCAATCCCACCTCGACGCCGCCCGCCGCCTCAACGCCGCCAAAACCATCATGGCCGGCAACGCCCTCCCTATGCCCGGCGACTTCTTCGATTCCCACCACTCCAAGCGCCACCTCTACGCAACCCTCCGCATCTCCGCCTCCGACACGCCCAACCTCATCGAAGGCGCCGAGCCCGTCCCCGGCCTCATCTCCCCCGAAGACATCAAAGACAAGGCCGACTCCTGGGGCGAAGACCATCCCCTCTTCCGCTCCGCCGTCTACGCCGAGTTCCCCGACGCGCTCGACGACTCGCTCGTCGGCAGGCAGGCCGTCGAGGACGCGATGGCCGACGACGCCCCGTCCGGCGAAGGCGCCCCGTCCGAGTCCGACGACGAGAAGGAGCCCGTCTACATCGGCGTCGACGTCGCCCGATTCGGCGAGGACAAGTCCGTGCTCATCGCCCGGCGCGGGCAGCGCGTGATCGCCGTCAAGCCGCTCGGACGCGATATGGACACAATGCGCGTGGCCGGCGAGGCGGCGCTGATGGCCGCCGACCTCGACGCGCAGGCGATATTCGTCGACGAGAACGGCGTCGGCGGTGGAGTCTGCGACCGCCTGAAGGAGATCGGCGCGCCCGTCTACGGCGTCCAATTCGGGCGCCGCGCGCCGCACCCGACGCGGTTCGCCAACCTGCGCTCCGAGATCTTCTGGGAATTGCGGCGCCTAATGAAAGACCGCCTCATCGCCTTGCCGAGCGACGAGGAACTCGCCGCGCAACTTCTCTCCTTGCGCTACGACGTCTCCAGTTCCGGGCAAGTGAAGTTGGAGAGCAAGCGGGAGACGCGCAAGCGCGGAATCCCCTCTCCCGACCGCGCCGACGCGCTCGCGTTGGCGTTTATGCGCCCGCCGTCCCTGCAGATCTGGACGGGCTACGAGTCCTTCCTGCGCCCGCGCCCCCTCGCCGGCGTCCCCCTCCCCGCCTCCACCCCCGCCCCGCCCGATGACGGCGGCGGCGGTGACGATGACGACGATGGGTATGGCGCGGAGCGCAACGCCGCCCCCCATGACCGTCATTCCGGCGTAGGCCGGAATCCAGAAGGCGCGGGCGCCTCGCCCGCGCCCCATAACCGTCATTCCCGCGTAGGCGGGAATCCCGCCCCCAGCGGCGCCGTAGGCGCCGGATCCCCCTCTCCCTATAAGGGGAGAGGACGCCGCGAAGCGGCGGGAGAGGGTACTGGCGGCGCCGGCGATGGCGCGGACGCCCGCGCCGACATAAACCGTCATTCCGGCGTAGGCCGGAATCCAGAAGGCGCGGGCGCCTCGCCCGCGCCCCAAAACCCGGCGGACGTCCCCCTCGACCGCCACTTCATCAGGTTCTAGGAGATAGCGACGCGATGGATACGGGATTCCCGCCTACGCGGGAATAACAGAGAAGGGGGTAGGTTCCCGCTTTCGCGGGAATGACGCGGCGCCTGGGGACGAGGGAGACGCGGCTAGCGCCCCGTCTATGGCGCTTACGCGCCGAATGGATTCCTGCCTACGCAGGAATGACGATGAGGAGGGCGGAATGACGATCCTGGAGGGCGGGCGTGACGATAATGGAGTGCGGCATGGAGACCAACCAGCGCCGGCGAGGCGCTCAAGAGACGGGGCGCGTTGCGCCCCGTCCCCAAGCCATCCCCGGGGCCTCGTCATTCCCGCGAAAGCGGGAACCTACTGGATGCGCCTCGCCTACGCGAAAGCGGGAACCTACCGAATGCGCCTCGCCTACGCGAAAGCGGCAACCTACCCCAACGCGGCGCGCCCCGACCGCAGTACCCTCTCCCGCCGCGTTCGCGGCGTCCTCTCCCCTTCTAGGGAGAGGGGGATCCGGGCGCTTGCGCGCCCCCAAGACGGGGCGCGCAGCGCCCCGTCTCCCTCATACCCCCGGGGCCACGTCATTCCCGCGAAAGCGGGAACCTATCCCACCGCGCCACGCCTACGCGCAAGCGGGAACCTACCCCTGCATCGCCTGGCCGCGAAAGCGGGAACCTACCCCACCGCGCCGCGCAACGCCCCCCCATGTACCGTCATTCCTGCGTAGGCAGGAATCCATTCGGCGCGCTAGCGCCATGAGACGGGGCCTAGCCCCGTCTCCCCCAACCCCAGGCGCCTCGTCATTCCCGCGAAAGCGGGAACCTACTGGAGGACCGTCCGCCTGCGCGGCCACGGCGATAGGTTAGGCAAAAGCCGCGGAGGGGAGTATGCTTGCGGCGCGCGAGCAGGCGCGGAGGGACGGCATGGCCGACAAGCGCTATTACGACGTCATCATCATCGGAGGAGGGTCGGCGGGATGCGTCGCCGCGGCGCGCCTCTCGGAAGACCCGAACCGCCGGGTTCTGCTGCTGGAGGCGGGGCCCGACCCGCAGCCGCTGCCCGAGATCATCGCCGACGGACGCGGCAGCAACCGCCCCATCTTAGAGTCGGAGTACGTCGTGATGTACCCGACGAAGCGCAAGATCGACGGCAGCGAGTACTACCCGCTCAGCGGGCGCATCCTCGGCGGCGGCTCCTCCGTCAATATGATGGGCGTCGCCCGCCCGATGCAGCGCGACCTCGACAAGTGGGAGTCGCTCGGCAACCCCGGCTGGTCCTACGAGGATTGCCTGCCCATACTCAAGCGCATCGAGAACGACCAGGATTTCGGCGGCGAGGCGCATCACGGCGACGGCGGGCCGCTCACGGTCAAGCGGCGCATTCAGTTCGACGAGCCCCTCGCGCCGCCAATGCAGGCGTTCGTTGACCGAGCGAAAGCGCTCGGCTATCCCGTCAGCAAGGACGGCAACACGCCGGAACGCTTCGGCGTCGTCGCGTCCGCCAGCAACGTCAAAGACGGCGTTCGCCAGTCCGCCGCCGTCGCCTATCTCGGCCCGGCGCGCGGCAGGCCGAATCTCCAAATCGAGGCGGACGCGCTCGTCGTTTCGATCAAATGCGCCGGCTCCAAGGCGGAGGAGGTCGTCTACGAGCGGGACGGAGAGACGCGCTCCGCGTTCGCCGACGCGTTCGTCCTCAGCGCGGGAACCTATCACAGCCCGCAGATTTTGATGCTCTCCGGGATCGGCCCCGCCGCGGAACTGGAGCGCCTTGGCGTTCCCGTCGTCCACGCGCTCGACGGCGTCGGGCAAAACTACCAGGACCACGCGGCGGTCAATATGACGTTCGAGGGCAAGACGGACTTCACGCCCGACTGGGTCGTCTCCGGCTTCCAACTCGCCTACAAGAGCGACCCCGGTCAGCCGGGGAGCAACGTGCACATCTATATGCGCGCGCCGGTCGGCGTCGAGGGGCTGAAGCCGATGATGCCGGTGGCGATGAACCTCGTCGAGCAGCGGTCGCGCGGAAGCGTGTCGCTCGTCTCGACCGACCCGCGCGAGTTGCCCGTCGTCGACGACGGCATGCTGCAGCACCCGGACGACGTGGAGGCGATGCTCTCCGCGATGCGCTTCGTCCGCGACTTTATGCGGGACGACCTGATGCGCCCGTTCTACGGCGACCTCATCCTGCCCGCCGAGGACGAGGATTGGGCGGAGTTCGCGCAGTCCACCTACGACAGCCATCACCACGGGTCGGGCACTTGCAAGATGGGCCCGGCGTCCGACCCGATGGCCGTCGTGGACGGGCGCCTCAAGATGCACGGGATGGACAACCTCTACGTGGCGGACGCATCCGTGATTCCCGTCGTTCCGCACTCGGCGACGAACGTCTCGTGCCTAATGATCGGCGAGCGCCTCTCCGACTTCATCCGCGAGGCGGGCAGGTAGGCGGGGGGTTAAGCCGCTGATGGAACTGATCGCCTACGCCGCCGGCGAGCGGACGCCGTTCGTCTCGTGGTACGAGAGCCTTAACAACCGCGCTGCGGACCGCGTCGCCCAGGCATTGGACAAGATGCGGAAGGGAATCGCGTCAGGGCTCAAGAGCGTTGGAGGGAGGCCTAATCATGTCAGGCTCCAGGGACTTTTTCGAGGAGACCGTGCATCCTCGCTTGCGGAACAGCGCGGAGTTCCGGCAAGTCTGGCTCCTCGAGCGCGTCGAAAACCTGCGAACCGGCGACGCGGCGACCGCTAAGAGCATGCTGACCCACTACGCTGCCGCCATCGGCTTCGACGAGGCTGCGGACGCCGCCGGCGCCGACCCCGACGCGCTTCGCCGAACGCTCGACCCGGACGGAGACGCCCCGGACGCCGACGTGCTCGCCGTCATCGAGGCGCTCCGCGAGCGCGAGGAAGCGTCGGCGTTGGCCGTCCCCGCGGGAGCGCAGCCGTGAGCGGCGTCCCGTTCATCCGCGAGTCGAGAAGACAGGCATAACCGATGCCCCTAACACGAGACCACTCGGAGACCATCCGCGAGCACATCCAAGGCGACCGGGAATTCCGCGCCGCGTTGCTCGAGGAGTGCCGCGACTGCCTGCGAACCGGCGACGCGGCGACGGCCAAGAGCCTACTGCGCCATTACGCTGCCGCCATCGGCTTCGACGAGGCCGCCGCAACCGCCGGCGCCGACCCGGGCGCGCTCCGTCAAACGCTCGACCCGGAGGGAGACGCCCCGGACGCCGACGTGCTCGCCGTCATCGAGGCGCTCCGCGAGCGCGAGAATGCGTCGGCACTGGCCGTCCCCGCGGGAGCGCGGTCGTGAGCGGCGGGCGGGGCGACGTCATTCCTTGCTTCGCCTACCGCGACGCTTACGCGGCCATCGAGTGGCTGTGCGGCGTCCTCGGTTTCGAGCGGCGGCTCGTCGTGCCGAACGACGAGGGCGGCGTGGCGCACGCGCAACTCTCATTCGGCGACGGGATGGTGATGCTCGGCACGGCGCGCGAGAACGACCCCGGGGCAATTGTGTTCCCGCCGACCCCCGGCGGAGCGCTCACGCAGTCCGTCTGCATCGTCGCGGCGGACGTAGAGGATCGCTACGAGCGGGCGAAAGCGGCGGGCGCGAACATCGTGATGGAACTGACGCCCCAACACTACGGCGGCAGCCTCTTCGCCGTCCGCGACCCGGAGGGCCAACTCTGGCACGTCGGCTCCTACGATCCGTGGGCGGAGGGGGAGGGGCCATAGCGTCACGCTCGTCGAGTACAATGTGGGCGTCGTGCAAGACGGCGAGCCGCTCGTCGTCAAGAAGGTCGACGAAAATTACTTCTCGGAGTAGGGCTAGATGACGCAAGCGCCCGCCGCTCCCCGAATCCCCATACCCCAGGACGAGATCGCGGCGTTCTGCCGGAAGTGGAGGATCACTGAACTCGCGCTGTTCGGCTCCGTGCTGCGCGACGACTTCACGCCGGAGAGCGACGTCGACGTCCTTGCGCGCTTCGGCCCGGACGCGGAGCGCTCCTTCGGCGCGTTCCTGCGGGCGCAAGACGAACTCGCCGCGATGTTGGGCCGCAAGGTGGATTTGGTCTCGTGGCAGGCCGCCGAAGAGAGCCCCAACTACTACCGCCGCAAGGCCGTGTTGGACTCCGCGCAGGTGATCTATGACGCAGCGTGACCGCCGAGCGTACCTGGCCGATATGCTCATCGCCGCCCGCGACGCCCGCGCTATCGTCGAGGGGCTGACGTACACGGAGTTCACGGAAAGCAACCTGCACCGAAGAGCCGCCATCCAAGCAGTGACCGTCATCGGCGAGGCCGCGTCCCAAATCAGGGAATATCTCGAGGAGACGCTTCCCGACGTGCAGTGGAGGGAGTGCGTCGGCATGCGGAACCAGTTGGTTCACGGCTACTTCAACATAGACTTGGACGAGGTCTGGAAAACCGTACAGCAGGACCTGCCTGCGCTGATCGCGCGGTTGGAGCCGATGCTGCCGGAGCAGGATGCGTGAGGGAGTAGCGATGACGACGTCAGAAGAGATGATGCGCGCTCCCCGAATCCCCATACCCCAGGACGAGGTCGCGGCGTTCTGCCGGAAGTGGAGGATCACCGAACTCGCGTTGTTCGGCTCCGTGCTGCGCGACGACTTCACGCCGGAGAGCGACGTCGACGTGCTGGCGCGCTTCGGCCCGGACGCGGAGCACACGCTCTTCGACCTCTACGACATGGAGCAGGAACTGGCTGCGGCGCTTGGGCGCAAGGTGGACTTGGTCTCGTGGACGGCGATTGAGCGCAGCGAAAATCCTTACCGCCGCAAGGCCGTGCTGGACTCCGCGCAGGTGATCTATGACGCAGCGTAGCGACATCCCGCACATACGCGATATGCGCTTGTTCGCGCGTAAGACGCTTTCCTTCGTGGAAGGGATGACCTTCTCCCAGTTCGAGCAGAGCGACCTGCATCAGCAGGCGACGATCAAGACAATCGAAACCATCGGGGAAGCCGCGACCGAAGTGAGCGCCGCCTTTCGGGAGGCTCATCAGGAAATCGATTGGCCGCAGATCATCGGCACGCGGAATCGCCTCGTTCACAGGTACCGCAGCATAGACTGGGACATGGTCTGGCGCACCATCCAGGAAGACCTGCCTGCGCTGATCGCGCGGCTGGAGCCGATGCTGCCGGAGCAGGAGGCGTGAGAGAATAGCGATGACGTCGTCAGGAGAGATGATGCGCGCCTCCCAGATCCCCATTCCTTACGACGAGGTCGCGGCGTTCTGCCGGAAGTGGCTGATTACGGAACTCACGCTGTGCGGCACCGCGCTGCGCGGCGACGCCGCGCCGGAGAACGGCTTGGACTTCCTTGCGCGCTTCGACCCGGCCGCGAGGCACACGCTCTTTAAGCTCGACGACATGGAGGAGGAGTTGGGCGCGCTGCTCGGCCGCGAGACGCATATCGGCTCTTGGGACGCCATCGAGCGCAGCGACAACCCGTACCGGCGCGCGTCCGCGCGGGAGGCGGCGCAGACGGTCTATGGCGCCGCCTAGCGATATTGCGCTCGTTCGCGCGTTGAGCGTGAGCGCGTATGCTATTATGGAGCCTGCGCCCGACGCGCCAGTCGAGGCCGTGAACGAGCGCGCAAAGGAGCAGTGATGGCGACGTCAGCAACGGCGGCTTCCGCCTCCCAGATCCCCATCCCTTACGACGAGGTCGCGGCGTTCTGCCGGAAGTGGCTGATCACGGAACTCACGCTGTGCGGGACCGCGCTGCGCGGCGACGCCGCGCCGGAGAACGGCGCGGACTTCCTTGCGCGCTTCGACCCGGACGCGAAACACACGCTCATCGACCTCGGCTATATGGAGGATGAGTTGGGCGCGCTGCTCGGCCGCGAGACGCATATCGGCTCTTGGGACGCCATCGAGCGCAGCGACAACCTCTACCGTCGCGAGGCCATCATGGAGGCGGCGCAGGCGGTCTATGACGCAACCTAGCGTTCAGCCCCGCAGCGACCGGGATCGTTTGAGGGATATGCGGGCATACGCCCGGAGCGCCTGCTCGCATGTCGAGGGAATGACGTTCTCCGAGTTCGTTCGGAGCGACCTCCATCAGCAAGCGGCCTTCTACGCCGTGGGGATCGTCGGAGAGGCGGCTGCTCGCATCGGGCAAGAGGTGCGGGCGGCCAACCCTGACATCCCATGGCGCCAAATCATCGGGATGCGGAACCACCTCTTCCATGTCTACTTCGACGTAGACCTCAGCATCGTTTGGCGAACGACCCAGCAGTTCCTGCCCGCGCTAATCTCGCGGCTGGAGCCGCTGCCGCCTGAGCAGGAATAGGAGCGCGCCGCCGGCCTACGTCTCTTGCAGGCCGCGCTCGGAGGGGAAGAGCGCGAGCAGGCCGCCGTCCACGTTGATGTTCTCGCCCGTCACGTAGGCGGACATCGGGGAGGCGAGGAAGAGCGCCGCCTGCGCCTGGTCGGACGGCTCGCCCCACCTGCCGAGCGGGATGTTCTTGGGCTTCGCGGCGCGGGGGGCCGTGCTGCCGCCGGGCGTCGTCCCCCGGCTCTCGCCCGTTTGCGTCGGCGTGATGGAGTTCACGCGAATGCCGTGCGGCGCGAGTTGGATCGCCATCGTCCGCGTCATTTGGAGCACGGCGCCCTTCGACGCGGAGTAGGCGATGAAGCCCGCCTTGCCGCGGTGGCCGGTCGTGGAGGCGGTGTTGACGATGGCGCCGCCCTCGCCTTGCGCGACCATCCGGCGCGCCGCCTGCTGGCTGCACAGCATAGTGCCGTCCATTATGACGGACTGCACCCACTTCCACTTCTCGAACTCGATGTCGAGCAGGCCGGCCTCGTTGTTGACGGCGGCGTTGTTCACGAGGATGTCCACGCGCCCATACGCCTCGTCCGTCCGCCGGAAGAGATCCTCTACCTGCTCCGGCGACGAGATATCGGCGCTGATGCCGATGGCCTCGCCGCCCTCCTCGCGGACGGACGCCGCCGCGACATCGGCGCGGTCGTCGAGGAAGTCGACGCAGACGACCTTCGCGCCTTCGCGGGCGAGCGTCCGGGCGATCTCGCCGCCGATGTTCGGGCCGCTCCCGGTGACGACCGCCACTTTGCCTTCGAGCATCATCGCCGCGCCTCCTCGTTGCTGCTACGCCGCGCCTCGCATGCCACGCCGCGCCCGCATCCTATCACGGAGGCGGGGCGAAAGCGCCGCTCCGCCGACGCTCCGGCAATCGTCATTCCCGCGAAGGCGGGCAGCGTGCGGCGCGCAAAGCCCATGACCGTCATTCCCGCGAAGGCGGGCAGCGCGCGGCGCGCAAAGACCATGACCGTCATTCCCGCGTAGGCGGGAATCTCGCCGCCTGCTATACTGCCTGCTGCGACAGTCCGTTGTTTGCCTCTATGGGCATGGTGAGCCGTTCCGCGCGGGCGGGGCCGAACGCCCCCTTGCTGGCTCACCACACGGGCGGACTGTCGCAAGTACCTAACCCGCGCCTCAAGGGGGTTCCTGTTGCAGACGTCCGCCTTCGCCGCGCTGCTGCTCGCGCTCGCCGCGTTGCTCGCCGCCGCTTGCGCCAACCCAACGCCCACGCCTGCGGACGCCACTTGGACGCCGGCGCCAACCTGGACTCCCCCTCCGACTTGGACCGCTCTTCCGACTTGGACGCCTAACGCGCCGCCGACGGCTACGCCGCGCCCCATTCGGCCCACCCCTACGGCTCGTCTCTACATACAGCCAACGCCGACATCGTCCCAACTGGCTCGCCGAATGAGGCAACTTGCCAGCGAGTCGGCAAGCATCGTCAGACTCGCAGACAGCGGCCGCAATCCCCGTCTAGTCTGTTTAGACATAGCATCGTGGATACAAAGGGCCGACATCCTATGGATGGACTTGTTGGAAGGCGGCTATTACAACGAGAGTATCGAATTCGGCGGGGCTGTAGACAGGATAGAACTCGCGCATCAGTTGTACTGCGCTTAACGGCAGGAAGGATAATTGACATGAGCAAGAAGACAGAAGAAGTCGGGAAGAGCATGATAAAGGCGGGATGCGGCATGGTCCTCATCGCCTTCTTGTTGCTGATCCTGGGCGGCTGCGCCATCCTGTTCTTGGTGGGCTTGGCCGCCGCCTAGCGCAGCACGCGCACGCCGCTGGGATCTACGCAATGTGGATACTCGCATGCGCGGGCAGGGGGGCGTAGGGGTAGGTTCCCGCTTTCGCGGGAATGACGTGGCGCGTGGGGGTGAGGGGAGACGGGGCTGCGCCCCGCCTATGGCGCTATCGCGCCGAATGGATTCCTGCCTACGCAGGAATGACGGTAGAAGGGGGCGTAGTACGCCGACGCGGGCGGGCGGCGGCGCTAGCCCACCTCTACGGAGAGATAGCGGAACTTGTCGGGCAGCGCGGAGTAGTCCCTCCAGCGCAGGGCGTATGCGCCTGCAAGGGTAATCGGCATGCCGCCCTGAACCGAGCCTGGCCCTGCCCGGCTTGACCAGTCCAGAACCCCCGTAAGGACCCTCCCCTCATCCAGGCGGAAGGCGCCGCCAATCGTTTCGCGCTGGGGAGGGTTCCAGTAATTTGAGTCATTGGTCAGAACGACCACCACCCCTGTCTTAGCCGGGTTAACTTCGCTCACGACCCGCTCGAGACGCTGGATTCCGCCGACTCAACCGCGCTGGTCGACATCCCTGGCTCTGTCTTGCAAGGCGAACTCTTCCTCGCCCCAGCGCGTGATCAATTTGCGAGCCGGGTACTTCAACTCTATCACCGCGCCTTCGGTCGGCAACCAGATGTTCAAGGACCTGCCCACCACAGGGAAGGGCTTGCAATTGACGAGAACCTCGCAGCCGGGCATCGTTTCCGCAATCTGCGACGCTAAGGCGCTCTGGAAGTCCGCCCGATTGTGGAATATCGGACGGCGCGCGGCCAACCGCTCCATAACGGAGTGTATGTCGAAACTTGTCATGGGCTTCCCTCCAACCATGTCTCTGGATATTACCTGAGCGAGGGCGGCTTGCCTAGCGCCAATTGCAGTTGCGCTTGGGATGTGGGTTTCGCATGCGCGGGCAGGGGGGCGTAGGGTAGGTTCCCGCCTTCGCGGGAATGACGTGGGGCGTGGGGGTAAGGGGAGACGGGGCTTGCGCCCCGTCTGTGGCGCTTGCGCGCCGAATGGATTCCTGCCTACGCAGGAATGACGGTTATGGGGAGCGATTCGCGGTTGAAGCGGTTGCCCCGTGAGCGAGCAATCGCCCTTCCGCGCCGTTCGCTGCTGCGCTACGCCGAGGAGTCGCCGCCGACCTTCGTCCACAGCGCCCACACGTCGTTGCCCCAGTCGCGCCACTCGCTGCCTTCGAGAGTACCGGAACGCCGATGGCGCCAGCGACCGTCCTCATCTATCAAGATGGAGTACGCGGTAGGCGCATCTCCGCGACCGACGTACACTTGCACCTTCCCGATGTCATACTCGAACTCTGACCAGATGACGCGGGGGGTCTGCGTCGGGGTGAGGCGGCTGCGGTGAGGCTCGAACTTGAACTCGGCGGCCACCGCCACCGAGTCGCCGTCCAGTATCACCAAGTCGGCGATTCCTCCTATGAGAGGCCGGTATTTGGCCACGCAGTAGGGTAGGCCGCCATCCTGTATCTCTTGCTTCATCTGCGCTTCGACTGCGAGGACCACGTCGTCCTCTACGCGAAAACGGCGTGTGTCCTGCTGTTGGAGCCAGTCCATCGTGTTCTCGAACAAGGTTGCGGCGTCCATGCGCTTCCTCCTGGAAGTTGGGTTGCTTCGCACATTACCTGAGCGAGGGCGGCTTTGCCTAGCGCCGATTGCAGTTGCGCTTGGATGTGAGGTTTCGCATGCGCGGGGGGGGGGGGGTGTAGGGGTAGGTTCCCGCTTTCGCGGGAATGACGTGGGGCGTGGGGGCAAGGGGGGACGGGGCTTGCGCCCCGTCTATGGCGCTTGCGCGCCGAATGGATTCCTGCCTACGCAGGAATGACGGTAAAGGTAGGGAATGACGACAAGTGCGCGGGAATGACGGGCGCAAGGGACGATAAGAGGGCGATATGGCGGGGATTGGGGCGCGGGGAACGCCGCCGCTATAGCGCTTGTCCTCGACGCCCGCGCTCGTTGGCGGCGGGGGGAGGGCCTAGAGCGCTAGAATCGGGTTATGGGCAAGAGGGAGGGTTCGGGCGCGCCGCGCCGCGCGATTCGCTGTCCGGCGCTTCCGCTCATCGCCGCGGCCATCGTCGCGGCGGCCGCGCTCAGCGCGCTCGCTTGCCAGCCGGACCCCACCCCTACGCCTATCCCTCTCGCATCGCCCTCCGGAGTAACGGCGGACGCCGCCGACAGGAATCTCATCGTCTCGTGGAGCCCCGCCGCCGGCGCGGCGAGTTACGTAGTCGCGGCCAGATTCGCAAACGGCGTCGAGCCCCTCCCGTGGAGCGAATACGACGCCGACGCGCCCCCCTACGTCATTACGGACTCCTGGGCGGCGATGAGCGGGCTGGAGTACGAAGTTCGGGTCTCCTCCGTGAACGCCGGCGGGCGGTCCGAATGGTCATCCGCCGCAACGGCGATCGCTCCCGAACTCGCCCAGGCTCCCGCCGGCGCAATTGGCGTTGCGACCGATGGCCCTTACGCGGTGGGGGATTGGATGGAGGTCAACTTATTCAGCCAGCGCCCATTCACGCGAAGGACTCCGTTCGTGTGGTCCTTATGCGACGCGGACGGAACTCGCTGCGAGGCGCTGCCTATTCTCAGGCCGGCGACGCACAGTTACCTCATTTCCGAGTCTGCGCGGGGGAAACTCGCGCGGGTTCAAGTGGATTACGACAAGAACGGAGCGTCCTACACCGCGACGGCCACGCTGGGGGTCGTCAGCGCGGACGCGCCGGGGCCTGCAATCGCCCGCCCGACGCTCCCTCCGGGGTGCGAGGAGGCTGCGCCTCCTTCCATGGCGGATGGATTGACGCGGGACGCCGACCTCCCCACTCACTTGCATCTCTTGGAGTCTTGGTCGGTTCAACTCGATGAGGGCGTATTTCGCGCGGGGGCGGCCGAGCCTTTGTGCAACGACCTGCTCGCGGCGACTTCTCGGGGCGAAATCGCGCTGATAGACCCCGTCGGGCGGATCGAGCGCCTCGACGGGAACGTTCCGATGAATTTGGAAGGCTTGCTGTCGCATCCCGACAGCGCAACCTTCTATCCCGAGAAATTGCGCGTCGCCGACGTCCTGCTGAGGCAGCGGACCGAAGCGGTATGGGAACTGTTCGTTACGCATCACTACTTCACCGGGGAATGCGTCCTGTTTCGCCTGTCGTCGACGACGGTCGTTCGAGACGGGGCGGCCTTTTCCGTGTCGCCCTCATGGAGAACGATATTTGACGCCGACCCTTGTTTGCCTCCCGCGGACCACTCGGGCGATCAAGGGGGAGGAAAGATGTTGACGGACGGTCCGGATCATCTGCTGATTGTGATTGGCGACCATGCCAAAGAGCAATTCGTAGAGGACCCCGACTCGCATCTGGGCAAACTCGTTCGCGTTGCGATTGAGACAGGGGAGGCGGAGATACTGGCTCTGGGCTTTCGCAATCCTCAGGGGTTCGCGCGGGACGCGGACGGCAATCTGTGGCAGACGGAGCACGGACCGAAGGGCGGCGACGAACTGAATCTGCTGGAATCCGGCGCGAACTACGGCTACCCCTCCGTTAGTTACGGCGTCAGTTACCAAGGAACAGTCATAACGGGGGATAACGAGTCCATAGGCTCGCACGAAGGCTACGCCAAGCCCCGCTTCGCTTGGACGCCCGCCATTGGAGTCTCGGCCATCATTGTCAACGATCCGCGGTGGTTCCCTTTGTGGAAAGACGACTTGCTGGTCGCCTCGTTGACCGGCTCGGGATCCGGCGGCCTAGCGCTCTTCCGCGTCCGCCGCGACGGCACCGACGTCAAGTACGTAGAACGCATCGAGGTCAATTACCGCATACGCGACCTCACGCAGATGCCGGACGGGCGCATTGTCCTCCTCGCCGACGGGGGCCGCGTCCACTTTTTGAGTCGCTCGCTGACGGGATGCGACGCGCGGGCGGACGAGTTGGCGCGGCGGCGGGGAGAGCCGCGGCTGATCTACTACGCGGGCTGCGGCGCCTACGCAAGCGATGCGTTCGGACGTCCGGCGAGCAGAGGGGGCGCGGGAGCGCCCGGCTCTAACGACGGCGCGGCGACGCCGCGGGACGGCGCGGAGTTGTACGCGGCCAACTGCGCCTCCTGCCACAGCCTCAGCGTCGAGGAGCACGGCGTCGGCCCGCACCTCGTCGGGCTCATCGGGCGGCAAGCCGGGGAAGTTAGCGGCTACAACGCCTCGCATGCGCTGCGGAAGTTCGGCGGCGTATGGACGCCTGAAAGCCTCGCGGAATTTCTCGCCGACCCGCAGGCGTTCGCGCCGGGAGCCGCGATGAGTTCGCAAGGGCTCTCCGCAGACGAGGCGCAAGCCATCGCGGACTACGTCGCCGGCCTCCCCGGCGAGTAGCGACCGCTCTCCAAAGAAGAGCGCGGCGCGCTAGGGCGCCGGCTGTCCGCGCAGCGCGCAGACCCATAGATACATCGGGCGGTCGTCCTCCGCGAAAGGGTAGTCAACGCGCTGGGGCGCGAACCCCGCCTCACGGAGCAGCCGCTCCCACGCCGCGATCGGGAATAGCCCTGTGACGTGATGGTCGACCTCCACGCGCAGTTCGCCGCCCTCGTCGAGGAAGAACACGTAGGCCGTCTCGACTCGCGCGTCGGTCGGGTCGGCGTCGGCGGAGTACTCGACGTAGGTCAGTTCCTCGCCGTTCGCTCGCCGCGTTTCGTGGCGGACGCGCGGGGAATGAAAGGTCTCGGCGTAATCGTCGGGCGCGGCCATCAGCAGGCCGCCCGGGCGCAGGTGGGCGCGGGCGGAGGCGAACGCCGCCCGCAGGTCGGCCTCCGTCAGCATATAGTCAATGGCGTCGTGGATGAGCACGGCGTCGAACGTCTCGCCTAATCGGACGGAGCGCATATCGCCGACGCGATGGCGCGCGTCCGGGTTCAGCCGACGCGAACAGCTCAGCATCGCCTCGGAGAGGTCGACGGCGGTCGCGTCGAATCCGTCGCGGTCGTTTGCGATGATCTGATGGAGGTGATGGCCGCCGCCGGTTCCGAGGTCGAGGACGCGGAGCCGCCCCGGGCCGAGGCGGGCGCGCAACTCGCGCCGCCAGCGCTCCGCCTCGTCCGCGTAGTCCTCGGGCGGGCTCATCAGCGGCCACAGATACGCGAGGTCGTCGTAGAGACGCGGCGTCGGGGAAGTCATCGCGCCTATGATACGCGGGCTTCTAGGCGGGCGCCGCCCTCCCAAATCCCCCGCCGAAAACGCGCGCGGTATTGACACAACGGCGGGGATTCCTGCTATGGTTGCGCCCGCAAGCGAGGCCCGGCGGCTCATAGCAGGGAGGAGCGCAATGGCGAACTTGGAAGTCGTGATAGACGGCGACGGCCACATCTTCGAGGATGCGGAGGGGCTGCGCCGCCATATGCGGAGCCCGATGCGGGACGCCAACATTCCCAAATTGCTGGGCATGTTCCCGCAGTTGGACCACCTCCACCACGGACTGATGCATAACCCGGAGGACGCCTTCGGGATCAGCAAGGGGGTTTTCAAAGACCCCGGCGTGGGCGGCTGGGGCGAGTTTATGGACAAGGCGGGCGTCGAGTCCGCCGTGCTCTACCCCACGGGCGGCCTCGCCTACGGCAAAATCAGCGACGTCGACTTCGCAATCCAGGCGTGCCAGGCGTACAACGACTGGATCACGGACGTCTACTCCGAGAAGGACGCGCGGCTGCACCCCGTCGCGCTGATTCCGATGCAGGAGCCGGACGCGGCGGTCGAGGAGTTGCGCCGCGCCGTGAACGACCTCGGCATGTGCGGCGCAATGCTCCCCTCGACCGGGCTGATGACGCACCTGGGAGCGAAGACGTACTGGCCGGTGTACGCGGAGGCGGAGCGGCTCGGCGTTCCTCTGGCGATTCACGGGGGCGCGCACCACGACTTGGGGATGAACACGATGAACGTATTCGCCGCGACGCACGCAATCGGGCATCCCGTCGGCATTATGATCTGCCTCGCGGGCATGCTCTTCAACGGCGTCTTCGAGCGGTTCCCCGGCCTCAAGGTCGGGTTCTTGGAGGGCGGCGTCGGCTGGTTCCTGATGGCGCTGGAGCGGTTCAACGGCTCCTACGAGGCGTTCACGCCGTATGACCCGCGAGGCGAATTGATGACGCTCCCCGACGGCATGAGCGTCCGCGACTATATGGCGAGCCTCTGCAAAGAGGGGCGCCTCCGCGTGGGGGTCGAGGGCGACGAGCCCGCGCTCGCCTACGCCGTTCACGCCGCGGGGCCGGAGGCGTTCATCTTCTCGTCCGACTTCCCGCACGAGGTGAATCTCGGCAGCATCCGCCACGAAATCGAGGAGTTGATCGAAATCGAGGAACTCTCGCCGGAGGAGAAGGAAGCGATCCTCTGGCGGAACTCGCTGGACTTCTACAACCTGACGTCCGCCGCGGCCTGAGGCCGTTCGGAAGACGTCCGCGCCAACGTTTCAACACGAGGGAGGAGAACATGAGGATTAGCAGGCTCTTTACGGTTTTGGCCGTCGCCGCGGCGATGGGCTTGATCGCGGCGGGGTGCGGAACCGACCCCGACCCCACGGCCACGCCGCGCCCCACCGCCACGCCGATGACGGCCGGCCAGCCCGCGCCAACCCCGACCCAGGCGATGATGATGGAAGAGGACGAGCCGGTGACGCTCACGATGATCGACGCGTTCCCGCCCGTGCTGGACATCTCGCAGGGGACGCTCTTCTTCATCGACGAAGTGAACCGGCAGTCCGGCGGCTCGGTGACCATTAACCGGGTCGGCGGCCCTGAGGTGACGCACTCGCTCGAGCAGTTCATCCCGACGCGCGATGGCGTGTACGACTCCATCGCCACCGTCGGCGCGTACCACACGAACGTCACGACGCTCGGGCTCGGCGAGAACGTCGCGGCCAACTACACGCGCATCGCGGACAACTGGGCGCCCCGCGTCTCCTGCGGCCTCTTCGACGCCCTCGAGGACGTCTACGCGGAGCAAGGCATGCAGTTCGTCGGCTCGTTCGCGGGCGGCTGGGGCGCCAGGCTCTGGACGATAGACCCGGTGCGCGAGGTGACGGACCTGGACGGCGTGCACCTCCGCGCCGCGACGATCTACCAGCCGTTCCTGCACGAATACGGCGCGACGACCACGCCGCTCCAGTTCTCCGAGATCTACCCGGCGCTGGAGAAGGGCGTGATCAAGGGCCTCTACTGGGGCGGCGCGGGAGCGCTCTCCGGCAAGTGGGACGAGGTCATCAACTACCAGTACCCGGACTCGCTCGCGGGCGGCGGCGGCGTCTCCTTCATCGTCAACCAGGACTCCTGGGACGCGATGTCGCCGAAGCAGCAGGAGGCCGTCCGCAAGGCCACCGAGGAGACCTCTTACTTCCAGACCGACCACATGAACAACGTGGAGATCAACGAGGTCAACGTGCTCCTCGCCCGCGGCGTCGAGAAGATCGACTGGCCGGACAGCCTCAAGGACAGGTGGACGAACGACCACTACGACAAGATCATCGAAGACTTCATCGTGAAGCCGAACCCGACGCTGGGGCAGCCCGTCGCGGACGCCATCCGCTGCGTGAACAACATCGTCCTGCCCGACAGGGAGGAGAACTAGGAGAGAGACAGGGAGGGGGCGCCGCAAGCGGCGCCCCCTCCCGGCCGCAGCGCCCTCTCCCGCCGCGTTCGCGGCGTCCTCTCCCCTTGTAGGGAGAGGGGGATGCGGGATTCCCGCCTACGCGGGAATGACGGACATAGGGGGTAGGTTCCCGCTTTCGCGGGAATGACGAGGCGCCGGGGGTTAGGGAGACGGGGCTGCGCCCCGTCGATGGCGCTATCGCGCCGAATGGATTCCTGCCTACGCAGGAATGACGGTCATAGGGGCGGAACGACGGGAAGCGCAGCGACGGGTTAGTAGGCGAGGGCGCGCAAACGCCGTATCCCCCTCTCCCTATAAGGGGAGAGGACGCCGCGAATGCGGCGGGAGAGGGTACTGCGAACGGCAGCCCGAAAGGGCGGCGGGCGAGGTTCCCGCTTTCGCGGGAATGACGAAGGCGCGAAGCGCCGTATCCCCCGTCTCCCTATAAGGGGAGAGGACGCCGCGAACGCGGCGGGAGAGGGTACTGGGGACGACAGCCCGAAAGGGCGGCGAGATTCCCGCCTACGCGGGAATGACGGTCATAAGGTAGGGGATAGAGCGAGGGCAGAGGATGGCGGACGCTGTTGAAACGACGCGGGGCGCCTCGGAGCCGCCGAGGAGCGCCGCCGCTCGCCTCGTCACGCTGCTGATGGACGTCTCGGCGGCGGAGTTGCGGCGGCGCGGCAGGAGCCCGTGGCCGATGCGCGTTTTCGACTGGGCGATAGACCTCTCGGCGTTCGCCGGGGCGTTGATCGTGCTCTACGTCGCAGCCGCCATCGGAGCGAACGTGCTCCTGCGGACGCTCCCCTGGACCGACCCGCTGAACTGGACGTACCCCACGACGGAGTTCAGCCTGCTTTACCTCACGTTCCTCGCCGCGCCCGTCGTGCTGCGCCGCGAGGGGCACGTGCGTATGACCGCCCTGACCGAGCGCCTCGGCAGCGAGACGCGCCTCTGGTTCTACATCGCCGGCTCCGGCTTCTCGGCCATCGTGTGCGGCGTCCTGTGCTGGTACACCTTCTCCAAGACGCTGGAGGAGATTCAATCGGGCGCGACGCTCCTGCAGGGCATCGAGGTGGATCGGGCCGCCGTGACGTGGGTTATTCCCTACGGCTTCACGCTCTTGGGAGTGCAGTTCCTGCGGATGGGCGTCAACGCGCTCCGGACCCGCGCCTACGCCGCCGGAGCGGAGGAGGCGGGCGTCTAGCGCGCCCCCGCTATGGAACTCTGGGGCATCGAGTTCGCGTGGTGGCTCACGCTCATCATCTTCTTCGCGCTCCTGCTCGCGCTGATGTCGACCGGCATGCCGGTGGCGATAGCCTTCGCGCTCCTCAACATCGTCGGCCTCATCCTCGTCGTGGATGACTTCCGGGGGCTGCAACTCCTGCAGGGCAGCGTCTATAGATCGGTCGCCACGTTCAACCTGCTCGCCATTCCTATGTTCTTCCTGCTGGGCGAGGTGCTCTTCCAGTCGCGCGTCATCGGGCTGACGATTGACGTAATGGACCGGTGGATCGGCAAGGTGCGGGCGCGGCTGCTGTTCACGTCGCTTGGCGCGGGCACGATTCTCGCCACGCTCAGCGGCGCCGGCATGGCCGACACCGCGCTGCTCGGCACGACGCTGCACCCGGAAATGGAGAAGCGCGGCTACGAGCGCCGCATCTCGCTCGGAACGATTATGTCGTCCGGGCTGCTCGCGGCGATCATTCCGCCCAGCGCGCTCGCCGTGCTCGTCGGCAGCCTCGCCGAGGTCTCCATCGCTCGCCTCCTCCTCGCCGGATTCGTGCCCGGCCTGATGATGGCGACCGTCTACGCCGTCTACATCTGGATCCGCGTCCGCCTGAACCCGGGCTTGGCGCCGCCCTACGTCGCCGAGTCCGTCTCCTGGCGCCATCGGTTCGTCGGGCTCGCGCAGATCAGCCCGCTCGGCATCATCGTCATTATGGTGATGGGCTTCATCCTCTTCGGCGTGACGACGCCGAGCGAGGCCGCCGCGACCGGCGCCATCGGCGCGTTCATCGTCGCCGCGCTCTACAGGCGCCTCACCTTCAAGGTCGTCAAGGACTCGCTCTACGGCACGCTCTACATCGGCGGAATGATCTTCCTCATCATCACCGGGGCGGTCGCGCTCGGGCAGTTGCTCGCCTTCACCGGCGCGACGCGCGAGTTCCTCGCCTTCATCGTGAACCTCGGTCTCTCCGCGGTGCTGCTCGTTATCATCGTGCAACTCGCCGTGCTCATCCTCGGCTTCTTCATAGACCAACTCTCCATTATGCTGGTGGCGATCCCCGTGCTCGTTCCCATCATCGAGCCGCTCGGCATAGACCCCGTCTGGTTCTGGGTGCTCTTCCTTATGAACATCTCCATCGGCGCGATCACGCCGCCGTTCGGCATGATGCTTTTCGCGCTCAAGGGCGTCGTCCCGCAGGCGTCAATGAGCGACCTCTACCGCGCGAGCATTCCGTTCGTGCTGCTCGACGTCATCGCCGTCGGCCTGGTCATCGCCTTCCCGCAGATCGCCACCTGGCTGCCGAGCCTGGCGCTCTAGCGGGCCGGATGTCGTCCGAACTCTCCGGCGCTCTGATCGCGCTCCTCGTTCCCGTATGCTTCGGCAGCGGGATGGTGCTCGCCCGCGTCGGCCTCGTCCACGTTCCGCCGGGCGCCGGCAACTTCCTCTCGCTCGTCGTGGGCTGGGCGCTCGTGGCGAGCGTGACCGTGATTCTGCACCCGGACGCGCTCTTCGGCGTATCGCTCGGCGCGTTCGGATGGCTTGCGATGATCGGCGTCGTCAACTTCCCCGTCGGACGGTTTATGAACTTCGCCAGCATCAAGCATTTGGGCGTGCTGCGGGCGAACCCCATCTTGGCGATGGCGCCCGTCGTCTCCGCGTTCGAGGGCGCGGTCTTCCTCGGCGAGCGCGTCAACTGGCGGATCGGCGCGGGCACCGCGCTCGCCGTCTCCGGCGTCATCATCGTCGTCTACGCGGAGGTGACCGCTCGCGGCGGCGGAGTCTCCGGCGGCCCGCGCCCCGCGACGGCGGACGGACGCGCGCCCGGCCTCGTCGAGCGCCGCCCTCTCCTGTTCGGCTACTTGGCCGCCGCGAGCGCCGCCGTCGCCTACGGCACCGTCCCCTTGCTGGGGCGCATCGCCGTGACGGGCGAAGCGGGAAACGTTCCGCTCATCGGGAGATTCGCCGCCGAAGCGCCGACGCTGCCGCTCGTCTCCGCGACGTACACGATGCTGATCGGCTTCATCGTCATGGGGCTGTTCGCCGCGCCTTCCGTTCCGACTGCGCTGCGGGCGCCGCGCCGCGCGCTCGCGTTCGTCGCGATGGGGGGGCTTGCGATGTCCACCGGCGTCTCGCTCCTCTACCTCGCGCTGAGCCGCGCGTCCGTGGTGGTCGTCTCGCCGGTGTTCGCGCTCAACGCCTTCGTCGCGCTCGTCTTGGCGCACTTCTTCCTGCAGCGGCTGGAGCGCGTCACGCCGCCGCTCGTCATCGGAACGGTCCTAGTCGTCGCCGGCGTCGTCGCCGTGATCCTCGGCGCGGACGCGTGACCGCCTGGCGCGGCGAACTGCGGATGCCGGACTCGACGCGCCGACCGCGCGAGATTCCCGCCTACGCGAGAATGACTTAGGGCGTGGATCCGTCAGTCGACGGCAAGTCGACGGTTTGCTCTTCAGCAGGTTGCAACAAATCCGCTACCATACCCCCTACCCCACAGGAGGCGCGCGATGCTGACGCAGCAGGAGAACGAGCGGCTTACGCAGGTCGGGGCGGGGACGCCGATGGGCGAGTTGATGCGCCGCTATTGGCATCCCGTCGCGGCGGCGGCGGAACTGGACGAGCGCCCGACGAAGGCGGTTCGGCTGCTCGGCGAAGACCTCGTCCTCTATAAGGACAAGGCCGGAACGCTCGGGCTCATCGACAGGTTCTGTCCGCACCGGCGCGTCGACCTCTCCTACGGGATTCCGGAGGAGCGCGGGCTGCGGTGCATGTACCACGGGTGGATGATGGACGAGACGGGGCAGTGCGTCGAGCAGCCGTTCGAGGAGACGGTCCATCCCGACGGGCGGTTCAAGGAGAAGGTGAAGGTCGCGGCGTACCCGGTCGAGGAGTTGGGCGGGCTGCTGTTCGCGTATCTCGGCCCCGCGCCCGCGCCGCTGGTGCCTCGCTGGGACTTGTTCGTGACGGAGCATGCCTGGCGCGACATTGGCTTCACGATGCTGCCGTGCAACTGGCTGCAATGTCAGGAGAACTCGGCGGATCCGGTGCACGCGGAGTGGTTGCACGGGGTGTACGGCTGGCGGCTTGCGGAGCGGACGGGGGAGGAGGTTCCGCCGTGGCGCAAGGCGATGATGCGGCCGCACAAGCGGATCGGATTCACGGAGTTCGCGCACGGAGTGTTCAAGCGTCGGATCGTGGAGGGAACGAGCGAGGAGGACGATATTTGGCGCGTGGGGCATCCGTGGGTGTTTCCGAACATACTGCGGTCGACGACGGGGACGACGAGCACGGAGTTTCAGTATCGGGTGCCTGTGGACGACGGGCATACGCTGCACGTGGTGTACACGCGGTATCAGTTTCCGCCGGAGGCGGAGGTTCCGCCGCAGGAGCGCGTGCCGTACTACGAGATTCCGCTCTATCGGAACGGGGCGCTGAACGTCGAGGTTCCGCTGCCGCAGGACTTTATGGCGTGGGTAACGCAGGGGGCGGTCGCGGATCGGACGCTGGAGCGTTTGGGGGAGTCGGACGTGGGCGTGATTCAGTTGCGGCGTATGCTGAGCGAGGCGATGGCGACGGTGGCGGACGGTGGCGATCCGATGAATGTGTTCCGGGATCCGGCGTCGAACGTTTGCGTCGAGATGGCGCAGGAGAAGGTGTACTACTCGGCGGATCGGAATCAGGCGCGGATGATTTATCACGGGCATCAGCGGTACAACCCGGCGATAGACGAGATCGTGGGAATGTTCCCGGGGTAGGGGAGGCGGGGCGAGATTCCCGCCTACGCGGGAATGACGGCGCAAGGGAGTAGGTTCCCGCTTTCGCGGGAATTGACGATGCAAGGGGGTAGGTTCCCGCTTTCGCGGGAATGACGATGCAAGGGAGTAGGTTCGCGCTTTCGCAGGAATGACGGGCAAGGGAGTAGGTTCCCGCTTTCGCGGGAATGACGAGAGCAAGGGGGTAGGTTCCCGCTTTCGCGGGAATGACGAGGGCGCCTGGGGAACGGGGAGACGGGGCGCTTGCGCCCCGTCCGCAGTACCCTCTCCCGCCGCGTTCGCGGCGTCCTCTCCCCTTGTAGGGAGAGGGGGATCTGGGCGCTTACGCGCCCCTGTCGTCATTCTTGCGCCCTTGGCCGTCATTCCTGCGTAGGCAGGAATCCATTCGGCGCGCTAGCGCCATAGACGGGGCGCAAGCCCCATCTCCCCGTTCTCCCCGGGGCCACGTCATTCCCGCGAAAGCGGGAACCTATCCCATGCGCCTCGTCCGCAGTACCCTCTCCCGCCGCGTTCGCGGCGTCCTCTCTCCTTACAGGGAGAGGGGATGCAGGCGCTTGCGCGCCTTGTCGTCATTCCCGCCTGCGCGGGAATGACGGCGCAAGGGATGGGACGACGGGGTAAGTGCGGACACTTGCCCCTTGCGCGGTCGCGCCCCCCTATCGGTAGAGTGGACGCCAACCCTTGCCTCAGGAGGCGAACGATGGCGACCGCGAACCCGACTGTGAATCCGATAGTGGAACTGGGCGCGCTGCTGCCCGGCGACGCGATAGAGAGGCTGGCCGGCTTGCTGGCCGACCCCAACGCCCAATTCCCCTGCGGCCAACTGGCGCGGCTTGGCGCGGCGTTCAGCAGCGTCGGCGCAACCCTCACCGGAGCGGCGAGAGACGGCATGCGCGCCCGGCTGGAGGGCGGCGACGGCGAGCGCGGACGCGCCTTCGAGTCCGGCGTGATCTTCCAGTGGCGGAAGCCCAACTCGGTTACGACGGTCGATACGCAGCGCGTTCGGGCGGCGTTCCCGCCGTCCCTCCGGCCCGACCTCTACAAGACGCGGGAAGCCGCAGGCGTCGTCGCGATCACCGTGCGGGACGCCGCGTAGCCGCCCGCGCCCTACTTCCCGCGCTCGATCCGCTCGATCTGGGCGCGGGCGCGGGGGTAGGCGCGGAGCGCGTTGTCGCGGAACAACTTGCGCTTGTCGTCGTCCGTTAGCCACTCAATGGCGTCGAGATAGGGCTTGTTGTCGTCGTACTGCCGGCCCGTGAGCGGGTCTTCCGCCTGCACGCCGCCGATCATCTCCGACGCGAACAGCACGTTGTCCACGCCGACCGCCTTGATCAGGCATTCCATCGCCGCCTGGCTGTAGACCGCCGTGTCGAAGAACATCCGGCCGAGGAACTCGTCGAACGGCTCGCGCTTGGCCATAATGCTCAGCCCCTTGAATCGGGCGTACTGGTACGGAATCGCCCCGCCCCCGTGCGGCATCACGAACTTGATCGTCGGGAAGTCCTTGTAGACGTTGGACTCCAGCAACTGGACGAAGCCCGTGTTGTCGACGTTCATATAGTGCGAGCCGGTGGTCGTGAAGGCGGGATTGCACGAGGCGGAGCCGTGAATCATCGCCGGAACGTCCAACTCGACCATCTTCTCGTACAGCGGATACCAGTAGCGGTCGCCCAGCGGCGGGTCGGTCCAGTAGCCGCCGGACGGGTCGGGGTTGAGGTTGCAGCCGACGAAGCCGAGGTCGTTGACGGCGCGCTCCAGTTCCTGGACGACGCCCTTCTCCGGCGGAGCGCCGGGCGACTGCGGCAGCGAGCAGACGCCGACAAAGCGGTCGGGGTAGAGGTCGCAGACGCGCTTGATGACGTCGTTGTTGACCTCCGTCCAGTAGCGGCTGACGAGCGGCCCGCCGAAGTGGTGCCCCATCCACGAAGCGCGGGGCGAGAAGAACGCGACGTCGGTGCCGCGCTCGTTCTGGAGTTTCAGTTGGCCGTTCTCCAGCGAGGCGCGTATCTGATCGTCGCTCACGTTGACGGGATGCTTGACCGGCGACCCCATCGCCGCGATCTGGGTGGCGCGGAATATCTGCACGCCCGCCGGCGCGGTGGTGTAGTGGCCGTGCGCGTCTATGATCATCAGCGTTCGCTCCCTCCGGGGCGTTGGAATGGCGGCGCCTATGGTAGCGCAAACGCGGCGCAGGCGTGGGCGTGCGCGAAGAGAAAGAGAAAGCCGCCGCCGAAGAAGCGCAACGCGGATCGGATTGACGGCGCGCGCTCTACTCCGCCTTGTCGGTTGCCATGCGTTTCGTTAGGCCCGATTCCCAATCGGACGCTGGCCACTCGCTGATGTCGAGCGCCTGTATGCAATCCTCCACCGCGCGCTCGCGGCTGAAGTCGTCCGCGAGGTCCTGGGGATAGCAGCAGCCGCCGTCGTCTCCGGGGTTCGCCTCGTGCCACCTCGCGAACCATTCGGGGAAGAGACGCTCGACTTGGTCGTGCGCGAACACCGTCCAGACGAAGTACAGACTCCAATACTCGTCCGTCTCGGCATCGTGGAAGGAGTCGAGAAAGGCGCAGATCGCGCCGGCTATGTCGTGTCTCGTTTCCGCGCAGACCCCTCGCTTGAGGTAGTCGCTAGGCAGCATGGCTTTTCGAGTTATCATTGCTTCTCCTTTTGGAGCATTTTGCACATTGTAATTTATACCGAAAGGCTGCATTTGTCAACTATTTAAGTGGACTTAAATCGCACCGTTTCGGCGATAGCAGAGTCGGGTATGTTAGGTATGCTCACTAGCACTTTCTTGCGCCGATGGCTGCCGTCAGCGTTTCTGAACCCCTCTTGGAAAGACCCACTGCATGCGTTCAACGATGACGAGTCAAGGCAGATGATGTGGATCTCTCGAAGCAGAAACTCTGTCTTTCTCCTCCGGGACATTGCTCCTCTTTCTATGCGTGCGATTTCATAACTGCTTTGACCGCCCTTTAGAGCGTCGTGCCATTTCTTGAAAGTGCGCTCTTCGTCGTTGTATTCAACCTCTCCAATCGCAAGAATCAACCCATAGTATCCGTATTCATGGATGGCGTTTTCTATCGCCTCGCTGTCGTTCGTGATGAGGTCGTGGCGCATTGTGTTCGCCGCATGCGCCTTGAAATCCCAGCAAATCTCAGCGAATGCGTCGAATTCCACGCGCCCGTACTTCCTGCCAGGCATTTCCAAGACGCCCTTGTATGCCCTTTCGCAGAGGAACTGGAAGTAGAATCCAATCCATTCCATCTGCCGCCAGTGCGGGTAGGCAGCGTCTTTCATCGCCAAGATAGCGTCCCTCGCATCCCAGCGAGTCGGCATTGACGACGAAGCGGATATCAATCTCGCTACGATCTTCCCCAATATGCTGTTCATCCCCATAGCGATAGCAACCTCCCGTCCGGAGAAGGGTTTTCTGGTGCCCTTGTGTCTTGTGCGGCTACCCTATATTGGCCGGTTGTGATCCTATCTAGCGCGAACTCATAGTACTCAGGCGCCACCTCGAACCCTATGTAGCGGCGCCCCTCCATCTTGCTGACGACCGCGACTTGCCCGGACCCCAAGAACGGGTCCAACACGACGTCCCCCTCGTCGCTGGAGTAGGCGAGTATCTTCCGGATGATTTCCGCCGGAAGCTTCGTGGGAGTCTTGAGGTCTCCGTGCCAGTATTCCCTCTGTATCTCCCAGACGTCTTCCTTGTCCTTGTAGTGCGCCGACCCGGAGCTCCCGTTCTTGGCGTCTTTGCCGAACCTCGCGTAAGGGCGGAATTTCCGCGCCGCGTCGTCCTTGCAGACGTATAGGCAATGGTAGTGCGACGTCACGTACTTGCGCGTCGTCACCACCCCGAACTGGTACTTCCAAATCAGGTGGTTCACGGTGATGAGCCCGCAAGCGTCTATCGCCTCGAGCAAGTCTTTCAAGTGATTCCAGCCCGAGAAGATGTACATGCTCCCGGAGTTTTTCAACAGCCGCGTTGCCTGCGAAAGCCACGCTTTCGTGAAAACGAGGTAGTCGTCCTCCTCGACTTCCTTGTAGCCCTCGATGACGCGGCTTCCCGTCCGGTTGTAGTTGGCCCTCGCCGCTTTGAAGTCAATGGCGAACGGCGGGTCGGTGATGACCAGATCGACGCACTGGGCGGGCAACTCCGCCATCAGCGTCACGCAATCGCCGAGACGGATCGAGTCGAGGTAGTCCGCGCCCGCGCTCAACCCCTCGCCAGCCGCGACTGCCGCGCCGCGCTCCTCTTCCCGCCCGTCCGCGGCGGCGCGCTCCAGCGGCGCGAAGCCGCCCGACATAGCTGAGCCGCGAACGTTGACGTCTCCCATAGCCCCCATAGCCCGCCTAGCGTACAACCGCGCTCCCCGCCGCGCAACCCTAGCCCGCCCTCCTCCCCGCCTGCCCGCGCCCCTGACCGTCATCGCCCGCGCCCCTCTTACCGTCATTCCCGCGTAGGCGGGAATCTCGCCCTCATTCGGGCGCGCAAGCGCCGACATACCCCTCTCCCTATAAGGGGAGAGGACGCCGCGAACGCGGCGGGAGAGGGTACTGGAGACGGGGCGCTGCGCGCCCCTTCTCCCCTTCTCCCCAGGCGCATCGTCATTCCCGCGAAAGCGGGAACCTACCCCTGCCCCGTCATTCCCGCGAAAGCGGGAACCTACCCCTGCATCGTCATTCCCGCGAAAGCGGGAACCTACCCCTGCATCGTCATTCCCGCGAAAGCGGGAACCTACCCCTGCCCCGTCATTCCCGCGAAAGCGGGAACCTACCCCTGCATCGTCATTCCCGCGAAAGCGGGAACCTACCCCCTGCCCCGTCATTCCCGCGAAAGCGGGAACCTACCCCTGCATCGTCATTTCCGCGAAAGCGGGAACCTACCCCTGCATCGTCATTCCCGCGAAAGCGGGAACCTACCCCTGCCCCATCATTCCCGTGAAAGCGGGAACCTACCCCTGCCCCGTCATTCCCGCGAAAGCGGGAACCTACCCCATGAGCCGCCCCATAGCGCCCCCTTGATCGTCATTCCCGCGTAGGCGGGAATCCCGCCCCCCAGTGCTCAAACGGCGCTCATTTGGCGCTAAAAAGCGCTCATTCAGCGCTCACGGAGCGCTCAAACGGCGCTCATAAAGCGCTCATTCGGCGCTCATAAAGCGCTTACCGCCCCCGGACGGCGCAAGCCGTCCCCAAACCCCTCCGGCGCCCCGACCCAACCCGGCGAAAGCCTGAAATCGCCCCGGCAACCGCAACCCGCCCCGCGCCTTCCCCAAGCCGCTCCCTCAATTATGACACAAGGTCATTGCGCCCCGCTACGCCCTCTGCTATCCTGACCCCGATGGAGCGCTCCGGGCGCCCCGCCGGGCAGGAGGAATGGACCTCGAATGAGCGCTTTTGAGCGCTATTTTGCGGAATCGCGGCCAACCCGCCCCAATCCGCCCCGCGCCGGGCGTTCCGCGAGGAGAACGAAATGCCGATGGCCTACGGATTCGAAGACCACTGCTGGCAAGACGTCGTGAGCGCGGACGACCTAGAGTTGTACCGCCACTACGAGCGCGACCTCCACGTCGGGCGCCGCCCCGCGCTCCTCGCCATCGACCTCTACAACATGGCCTATCAGGGCGGCCCGCGCCCCGTCCGCGACGTCGCCAAAGAGTTCCCCAGCGCCTGCGGCGAGTACGCGTGGAGCGCCGTCGAGCCCACCAAGCAGTTGTTCGCAATGGCGCGGGCGCGCGGCTTCCCCGTCGTCTACACCACCGGCGAGGACAGGCCGGAGGCCCGCCCCAACCGCGTCCGCGCCACCAACCGCCGCCCCGCCAACCCGGGCGAGGAGCCCTTCGGCATCTTTCACGCCTTCGCCCCGCAGCCCGAAGACCTCGTCATCTACAAGCAGCGCGCCAGCGGATTCTACGGAACTCCCCTCGTCGCGCACCTCACGCAGGCCGGCGTGGATTCGCTCATCGTCTGCGGCGAAAGCACCAGCGGATGCGTGCGCGCCTCCGTCGCCGACGCCTACTCCAACGGCTTCCACGTCGTCATCGCCGAAGAGTGCGTCTACGACCGCAGCCTCCTCTCCCACAAAATCAACCTCTTCGACATGCACCACAAATACGCCGACGTTATGCATCTCGACCAACTCGCCGAGCGCCTCGAAGCCTTCCCCGAAGCCTGATCCCCCTTTCCCCCATGACCGTCATTCCCGCGTAGGCGGGAATCTCGTGTCCCCCTCTCCCTACAGAGACTTTTGCATAACATACCGTCATTCCAGAGACCTTCGCATAACATACCGTCATTCCGGCGTAGGCCGGATCCAGAGGCGCGCAAGCGCCGCATCCCCCTCTCCCCAAGAGACCTTCGCATAACCCCTCGTCAGAGAGCCGGGGTGCCTCAATTCACTCCTAACATCAAGAGGAATTGCGGGCTGAAACTGAGTTATGCAAAGGTCTCCTATAAGGGGAGAGGACGCCGCGAACGCGGCGGGAGAGGGCGCTGCGGGAAGGGGCGGCGGGGCCGACGCAAAGAATTGGAGCGGTCCGCGCAAGCGGTGGATGTCCCTCCTACGCGGTTAGGACGGGAGACCGCGTCTCCAATTGCTCGGGCGCCGCTCAGACGGCGACGCCGACCGCGCTCCCGATGAGATAGGCCGCGGCGACGGCGGCGCCCGCCAGCGCGACCATCTCGGCGCCCTTGCGGAGCGTCCGCCCCGAACCAAGCGAGGCGCGCCACATCCCCACGCCGAAGAGCGCCGCGCCGCTGAGCCCGAACGAGGCGATGAGGGCGGCGGCGCCCTCGGCGGCGAAGTACGGAGCGACCGGAACCGCGGCGGCGGCGGCGAACGAGAGCCCCATCACGAGCGCGGACAGCAGCGGCCGCGGCGGGTCTTTCGGAAACCCCAGTTCGTCGGTCATCATTAGTTGCACCCACTGATCGGGGCTGCGCGAGACGGCCTCCACGACCTCCTCGAGCAACGGCTCGGGGACGCCCTTTTGCCGGAAGATGCGCCGCGTCTCCTCGATCTCCTGCTCGCGCATATGCTCGACTTCCCAGCGCTCGCGCGCCTGCTCCGACTGGTGATGCTCGCGCTGGCTCTTGGTGGAGACGTAGGCGCCGAGCGCCATCGAGATCGTTCCCGCGACCAGCCCCGCGACGCCGCCGAGCAGAATAACGCCGGGGTCGGACGCGCCGCCCGCCACGCCCGCGACGAGCGCCGCGTTGGAGACGAGCCCGTCGTTCGCGCCGAAGACGACGTCATGGACGGCGGAGCCGTCCTTGCGGTGGCGCTCGCGGTGGCCGGTCCCGCGCCTTCCCCGTCGGAACGCCCCGCGGATCCGGTCAACCGCATTTTCGAAAAGAGAGGCTCTCGCCATGCGTCCTCATTACCCCGTTTGGGAATATTCGCATAACCGCTCCGCTCCTGCCCGCTTACGCGGGAACCCGGCGGCGCGCAAGTCTCCTAGGAGCGGCGGGGTTACGCAAGGCCGCCGCAAGGAGTATCGTATGAGCGGCGCCTGCGGGCGCGGCGAGGCTTATGCTCTCCGAACTGTTCGCCGACCATCCTCTCCAGCGCTGGGCCGCGCTCGGCGCGCTCGCGGGATTCACGTTCCTCGCGGTCGTCTACTATGTCGCGCTGCGGTTCATCAGCCGGCGCATGCGGCAGAGCCGGACGCAGCGCCTCGCCGCCGTCGTAACCCGCGCCGCCGCCCGCGCCGGAACGCTCTTCATCTTCACCCTCGGCGCGATGGCCGCCGTCGAGGTCTGGCCCGGGATCGACGACGAATGGCGCGGACGCATCGCGCGCGGAGGCCTCGTCGCCCTCACCGCCATCAGCGCGATGGGCGCGTCCAACGTCTTCAACGCCCTGATGGGCTGGTACACCGCCTACGTCGCCCCGAAAACCCACAGCAAAGCGGACGACACCCTCATCCCCGTCGCCCGCCGCATCGTCCCCGTGCTCGTCTACGGCACCGGCGGCCTCATCATCCTCCAGACGCTCGGCGTCAACATCAGCCCCCTCCTCGGCGGGCTCGGCATATCCGGCCTGGCCGTCGCGCTCGGCCTCCAGCCCACCCTCAGCAATTTCTTCGCCGGCACGAACGTCCTCACCGAGGGCTCCTTCGCCCACGGCGACTACATCGAGTTGCAGGGCGGCCCCGCCGGCTACGTCGAGTCCGTCGACTGGCGCAGCACCAAAATACGCACTTGGCTCAACAACTACGTCGTCATCCCCAACTCCGTGCTCGCCAACACGATTATGGTCAACTACAGCCGCCCCGACCCCCGCATGAACATCCTCCTCTACTGCGGCGTCAGTTACGACTGCGACCTCGACCGCGTCAACGCCGTCGCCCTCGAAGTCGCCCGGCAAGTCATCGCCGCCAACGAAGAGGCCGACAAGTCCGCGAAGCCCTGGTTCGGCTTCGAGCGGTTCGGCGACTCCAACGTCGAGTTCTGGCTGTTCCTGCAAGCGCGCGACAGAGTCGGCTCCTTCGTGGTGACGAACGACCTGATCAAGCGGCTGCACGCCCGGTTCCGCGAGGAAGGCATCGAGATCAACTACCCCGTGCGGAAGGTGGTCTACGACGCGCTCCCGCCTCCCGGCGCCGCTCCGCCCGGGCTGGGGGGCTCGTGAGCGGCCTGCCCGACCTCTGGGAGCGCCGCGCCGACGCCCTCGCGCTCCTGCGGCGCCTCCCCGCCGCCCTCTTCGCCGACATAGACGGCACGATAGCCCCCATCGCCCCGGAGCCGTCCGCCGCCGCAGTGCTCCCCGAAGCGCGGGACGCGCTCGCCGCGCTCGCCGGACATGTCCGCATCGTCGTCCTCACCGGACGAAGCGCCGCGGACGCCCGCGCTATGGTCGGGCTGGACGCCGCCGTCTACTCCGGCAATCACGGCGCGGAGTGGCTCATAGCGGGCGAGCGAAGCGTCGAGCCCGCCGCCGCCCCCTACATAGCGCCTCTGCGCGAGATAGCGCGGGCGGCGGAGCGCGCCATAGGGACGGACAGCGTTTGGGTCGAGGACAAAGAGGTCAGTCTTTCCGTTCACTACCGCAACGCGCCGGATCCGGACGCCGCCCGCGCCGGGATCCTCGTCTTTATGGACGCGCACGCCGCGGGAATGGCCGTCCGCGAGGGCAAGATGATCGTCGAGGTTCGCCCGCCCGTCGCGCTCTCCAAAGGCGAGGCCGCCCGCTCCTACGTCCGGCGCGAGCGAATCGCGTCCGCCCTCGTCATCGGCGACGACCGCACGGACGCGGAGGCGTTCGCCGTCGTCCGCGAGATGCGGAGCGCGGGCGAGATTCGCGCCGCCTGCGCCGCCGTCGACCCGGACGACGCGCCGCCTGAACTCGTCGCCTCCGCCGACTACGTCCTCCGCGACCCCGCCGCCGCCGCCCGCCTCCTCGCCTGGCTCGCTGGGGAATTGGGAAGATGACGGGGCGGGACTCGCCAAGCGAAACGACTTGGAAACGAACTTGAAATGAAATCACGAAACCCGGTAAGATTAGGAGTGAAATTGCGAAATGAACCGGAAATGAGCGGTGACATGACTTCTCCTAGGATAAGCCACTACAACCTTCCGGAGCAGTGGGCGCGATACGACCTCGCGGCCATCTCCGGCTTGCTGATCGACGCCAAGACTGCGGCGGGCGTCCTCAACCGGATGCCTTACCTGCCCCAGTGGATCGAGCAGGCGCACAAGGAGCAGTTGCGGTTGGAGGCGGTGGGCACCTCGCGCATCGAAGGCGCGGAGTTCACGCAGCGCGAGGAGGAGGAGGCGCTTGCCCCCGGCGCCGAATCGCGGAGCGACCTCACGCGCTCGCAGAGGCAACTGCGCGCCGCCACCGCCGCCTACCATTGGCTCGGCGAACTTCCCGCCGGCAGGCCCGTAACCGCCGACCTCATCCTCGGCATACACCGGCGCATCGTCACCGGCTGCGACGACGACCACTGCGAACCCGGCGCGACTCGCTCCGCCGGGGCGAACGTCACGTTCGGGGCGCCCCGATGCCGAGGCGTCGAAGGGGGCGGGGAATGCCGCGCAGCCTTCGACGCGCTCGCCGAGGCGGTCGGCGGAGAATTCCGAAGACACGACCCCATCATCCAAGCGATGGCCGCCCACTACCACATCGGCGCGATGCATCCTTTCGACGACGGCAACGGGCGAACGGCGCGCGCCCTGGAGGCGTTTATGCTCCGCTCCGCCGGCGTCAACAACGTGGTGATGGTCAGCCTCTCCAACTACTACTACGAGCGGAAGGACGACTATCTGGCCGCGCTCTACGAATCGCGCCGCAGCGGGCACAACCTCACGCCGTTCCTCGAATTCGCGCTTCCCGCAGTCGCCGAACGCTGCAACGCGCTCGCCGATCAGATCGTGGCGAACAACAAGCGGACCTTGTACCGCCAGTTCGCAACCTCGCTGTTCGGACGGCTCCAAAGCGTTCGCCGCCGCGCGCTCGCGGCGCGTCAACTCCGCATCCTCGACTTGCTCCTGGAAGACGGCTCCATCGGCTTAGATGACCTGATCAAACAGGCGCTCGTCCACTATCGCAACCTCAAATTCCCCGGACGCGCACTCGGGCGGGACATTGCGGGGCTGCTCCACCTGTCGGCAATCGAGGTCGCGGAAGGGCGGGTCTCCGTGAACTTGGACTGGCCTCAGCAGTCCGAGCCCGAGTTAGTGGAGCGTTATGAGCGAATGCCGTCCGCCGCGTCCGCCGGCCATCCGGCGATGGCGGAACTCTCCCGCCTGCTGATGAGGAGACGCTAAGAGACTCGCGCAATCCTGCCGTCTCCGGAGAGACCTCTCCATTGCGCGTGAGGGGACGGGCGGGATTCCCGCCTGCGCGGGAATGACGGTAGGCGCGGGCGCGCCGTCTAGGGCGGCGGCGCATGCGCTTGCTCCCTCGCTCTCCCGCCTCTATCGCCCGTCGAGCGCGGCGAGGTCGGACAGTTGGCGGTGGAGCCAGTCGACGATGTCCTCGCGCTCGATGCATTCGCGCAGCAGTCCGGCCCGGCGGGCGCGCTCCTCCGGGGGCATCGCGAGCGCCTGATGGAGCGCCCGCGCCGCGCCCTCAACGTCCGCCGGCGCCACCGGCAGCGCCCCGACGCGCAACTGCTCGTAGGCGCCCGCCGTCTCGGAGAGAATCAAAACGCCGTTCTTGCGGTTGACGATGGGGCCTTCCTTCGCCACCAGATTCATGCCGTCGATCACGGCGTTGACCATAAGCGCGTCGTAGTGGCGCATCCCCGCGATGGCCTGCGCGTAGTTGTTCTCGTAGAAGACCTGAATCGGCGTCCAATCCGGCGTTCCGAACCGCTCGTTGACGCGCCGGACGGCGGCGTCCGTCTCCTCGGCGTAGCGCTGATACTGGCGGATGTGCGTGCGGGAGGGCACGAGGAACGCCAAGAAGCGAACCTCGCCTAGAAACTCGGGGTGGCGCTCGAGCAGCGTTTCGTAGGCGGCGAAGCCCCGGATGATGTTCTTGCTGGGCTCGGCGCGGTCGACCCGGACGATGGTCTGCTTGCCGAGCAGGGGGCGGATGCGCTCCTCGTGCTCGGCGGCGCGGGGCGAGTCCGCGATCTGCCGCACCTCGTCCACGTCGATGGAGATGGGATAGTTGCGGACGAGCGTGACGCGGCCGTTGTACGCGACGGAGCGGGCGCGGTAGTCCACATCGGCGTTGTCGAGGAAGGCGTCGCAACTGCCGAGGAACGACCTCGCGTCGCGCCCCGCCTGAAACCCCACGATGTCCGCGCTGCAGAGGCTGTCGCAGATCGCGGAGCGGATCATCGCGGGCAGCAGTTCCCAATAACTCGCGGTCGGCCAGGGGATATGCGTGAACTGGTGGATGCGGGCGTGGGGCAACTGCTTCCGCACCATCCCGGGGACGAGGTACAACTGGTAGTCGTGGACCATCACGAGCGGCGCGGCGTCGGAGCGGTTCGCCTCCTCGACGACGGCGTCGGCGAACTGCCGGTTGACCTCGACGTAGCCGTTCTCCCACGCGTCGTAGACGGCGGCGTCCACGCGGGGCGTGTAGGGGGAACTCCACATATAGTGCTGGATGAACCAGAGGAGCGGGTTGCAGATGACGTTGTAGTGCTTGTGGTAGGCGCGGCGCGGCGTGTTGACGAAGCGGACGGAGACGCGCTGCCCCGGCAGAGGCGACGGGACGGCCCGGCCCTCGTTCGCGGCGGCGGCGCGGCGGTCGCCGTCGCTCATCGCGGAGGCGATCCAGGTGAAGTCCACGTGATTGGTGAGGCCGCTGAGCGCGGTGACGACGCCGCCGCTGCCGCGCCGCGCCTGCAGCCCGCCTCCGGGCGCGGAGTGATACTCCATCGGCCCGCGGTTGGAGACGAGAATGAGGCGCTGGTCGCGCAGGAGGTTGGCGGCGAGCGCTTGCAGGGGGCTCTGCTCGGCGGAGGCGGGAGCGCGCTCGGTCATCGGCCAGCCTCCGCGCCCCTCCGCGCCGAACGCCTTCGGACGAATGCCATGCGCTCACGCTATCACACGGACGGGGGCGGGTCAAACGCGGCAGGGGGAGGGGCGACCGATGGGCGGGCGCGGCGAAGGGGCGAGCGGCCAATCCTATAGGAGCCTAGGAGCCGACGGAAAATTCCGCGAAATAGGCGCCTATTGGCTATTGCGCCAATTGTGTTGTATGCTATGCGCCGCGTCGCGCGCCGCCGCTCGAGGAGGCGCCCCGGCGCAAGGCTTGACATACGCCGCTAATGCGTATAGTCTCTGCGCCGCGCTTGCGGACCGCCCCATCGGGCGGCCCCGGCGGGCGCAGGGCTCAATGAGGAGGATATAGCCGTGATCCGAACGCATTCGCTACTTACGCCGAGGTTCGCGCTGGTCTGGGCGGCCGCCGCTCTCTTGCTGGGGCTCGCCGTCGCCGCCGCGCTCTCCAACACCAGGGAGAGCGCCCGCGCCGACGGCCACGCCACCGGCGCCGAGACGCTGGTGATTACGCCGTCCGAAGCGGACTTCGTCCCCGGCCAGCGCAGTTCCGCAACGTCCGTCTGGGTCTACGGGTCCGGCTTCACGCCCGGCGCCAGCGTCCTCGTCCTGATCGCCGACCAGCGCGGCGTCTCCACCGACATCGGCGCGCTCTCAGGCGTCGACGTCGCGGCGAACGACGACGGAGCGTTCGGCTTCAAGTGGACGTTCGGGCGCTTCTCGCGCTCCGGCGTCGGCGGCGAAGGAATGATGTCCGTCCGCGCAGTGGACGCAGGCTCGTTCGACGAACTGGCCACCGCTCCGCTCGCGCTCTGCAACCTGAACCGCAACGCCGACCTCGAGGAAGGCGCCGAGCCTGCGGAAGTTCCGAGCCACTGCTCCTCCTAAAGAAGGAAGAGCGGGGACCGTCAACCACATCGAGTAGGAGGACTCAGTGATAGGCGCTCGAACAATGACCAAACGGGCGGCGTCCCTCTGGATCGTCGCCGGCCTTCTCGCCGGGCTCGCCGCGGCGTTCGCGCTCTCCGCAATCCAGAGCGCGCGCGCGGACGGGCACGTCACCGGCACGGAGAGCATCGTCCTCTCCAAGACGGAAGTGAACTTCGCGCCCGGCGCGAGCCGCTCGGGGGAAGAGGTTTGGATTCGCGGCTCCGGCTTCACGCCGGGCAGGCAGATTGACCTGCTGGTCGCGGACTTCCAAGGCGCGCTCTACATTCTCAGCAACTGCCGCTGGGGCAGCGACGGGCAATGCGACCCGGCCCGCTACCGCGACGGCGCGGGGAGCGTGTGGCCGCTGATCGTCAACGAAGACGGCGCCTTCGCCACCAAGTGGCGGCTCGGCAGATTCACCCGCGCGAACGTCGGCGCGGAGCGTCTTGCGACCGTCTGGGCGGCGGACGCGGACAGTTACGATTTCTTGGCGAGCGCGCCCATCGCGCTCTGCGACCTCGAACGAAACGCTGATCTCGAAGAGGGGGCCGAGCCCGTCGAAGTCCCCGCCTATTGCTCGGCGTAAGCGCCATTAGGTCCATAGGAGGTACTACACGTGACTAGCATCATCGCAAGGAACCCCCGGGCCGTGGTTCTCACGCTGATCGCAGCGGGGCTGCTGCTCGGGCTCATCGCCGGCAACGCTCTCCTCTCCTCGAGGCAGGCGTCCGCCGACGGCCACCTCTCCGGCTTGGAGAACGTGGTCGTGGGCAGCCAGGTCGTCGACCACGAGTTGGGCAGGCGGACATCCAGGGAGACCGTCCGCATCTGGGGCTCCGGATTCGCGCCCGGCCAGGAGGTCATCCTGCTGGTTAACGACGGACCGGGAACGCCGTCCGACATCACGAACTACGTGAGCAACAAGAGCGCGGACAACACGCTCGTCGCCAACGACCAGGGCGCGTGGACGGCCGTGTGGACGCTCGGGCGCTTCACGCGGCAGCGATCCGGCATCGGCCCCGGCGACGGTGACGTGGAGCGCATGCGCGCCCTCAGCGCGATCGACCCCGGAACGTTCGACGTCGTCGCCTCGACGCCGCTCGCGTTCTGCCGGGTGACGGACCGCGCGAACGAGGTCGCGGCGGGCGTCGCGGCCGCCGAGGCCGTCGTCGAGGAGCGGCAGGCCGCCGTCGACGCGCTGACCGCATCCATTGAGGAGCAGGAAGCATCCATAGAAACGATGCAGGCCGCCCTTACGGAGTACCGCGCCAACGTGGTTCCCCCGCTGCCCGAAAGGCCGGTCAACGTGACCGACGCGGCTTGGGGGCTGGCCACGCAGTTCTACGCCGGCGTCAAGGCCGCCGAAGACGCGCAAATCGCGGAGATGGAGGCGGGCATCGCCGACGCTCAGGCGAGCCTGGAGTCTTCGCAGTCCGACCTCGAGGCCGCGACTGCGGCGCTGGAGAGCGCAATGGCCGACGTCGAGACCGCGAAGGCGGCCTCGCCCGAGACCCCGACCCCGGCGCACTGCCCGGCCTAACGCTCGCCGCAACAAGCGACGGCTAAGGGAGGCCATCCGGCGACCGCCGGATGGCCTCCCTGTTTTTAAGCGCGCAGGCGGCGTTGACTCAAGGGGCTTGCGAAGGCGAGCGCATAGCGTAGTACAATCACATGAGTCATTAGTCCGCTATGCGGGGGAGGCGCGTGATGACAACGGGGACGGCGACCGAATACGACGAGCGCAAACTGAAGGAACTCATCCTCTACGTGGCCGACCGTTGCGAGGCCGACCCGACCTTCGGCGCCGTCAAGTTGAACAAGATCCTCTTCTACGCCGATTTTCTGGCTTTCGCCTCCACCGGCAAGCCGATCACCGGCGTGGAGTACGAGAAGATGCAGTTGGGCCCCGTGCCCAGCGCCTTGCAGCAGGCGAGCGATTCCTTGATCGCGGAGGGAGGCCTCGCGCGGCAGCGCAAAGACCGGTTCGGGCATGCGCAGATTCGCTTCGTCGCCCTCCGCGTCCCCGACCTCAGCCTCTTCACGGGCGCGGAGATCGCCCTAGTGGACGAGGTTATCGAGGCGCTGAGGGGCGTCAACGCCGCCGAGGCCAGCGGCCTGAGCCACTTGGAGCACGGCTGGCAGTTGGCGAATCTCAGGGAACCGATCCCCTACGAGACCGTGTTCCTTTCCAACGAGCCGGTGACCAAAGCCGATGTCGAGCGGGCCAAGGAACTCGTCGCTCAGAACGCGGACTGGTAGCCTCGTGTGGGAAGTAGTTCAGACGAACACGCCTGCGGGCGCGGTTGTCTGGGGCGGCGACGAGCGCATAGACGCTTGCCCCGACGCGCTGTATATGCGGCTCACGGGCAAAACGCCTAAGGAACTGATGCCCGCCGTCCTTGATTCCCTCGTCGCGCTCCGCCCCTAACCGTCATTCCCGCGAAGGCGGGAATCCAGAAGGCGCAGGCGCTACAATAGAGGCAGAGGCGACGACGCATGGCCGCGACCACAATAGACACCATGGAAGACCTGCTGCGGGTTCTCGACGAGAATCCCGATTGGCTCGAGGCGCTGAGGACGCGCCTTCTCACGCGCGAACTCCTCGAGTTGCCGCAGAGGTTCGCCGAGTTCGCCGCCGAGACGCGGCAGCAGTTCGCAGAGCATCGGTCGGCGCTCCGCGAACACGACAAGCGGCTTGACAGGCTCGTCGAGCAGGTCTCCGCGTTGACCGCCACGACCGCCTTGATGCAGTCCGCGACGAAGGCTATGCAGATTGACATCGGGCAGATCAAAGGGGCGCACGCCCGCAACGTCGCCGTGGATAACGCGGTCTTCCTCGCGCAGGATATGGGGCTGCGGCTGACGCGCGTCCTCTCCAAGGATGACGTCGCCGCGCTCATGCTCGCGGGCGACCTCGGCGGCGCGCCGACCAACGTTCTCCGCAGTTTCCGCAACGCCGACCTCGTTATGGAGACCGTCGACGAATCGGGCGCGGACTGCGTCGTCGCCGTGGAGGTCTCCTACACCGCCGACGGGCGCGACACGACGCGGGCCGTCCGCAACGCGGGCATGCTGGCGCGGCTGACGGGCAAGCCGGCCCGCGCCGCCGTCGCGGGCTTCCGCATCGACAATGACATACGCGGCATCCTCGAGTCGGGCGAGGTTTTCTGGCATCAACTCGACCTCGAATCGGCGGACATTCCGGCGGAGTGAGCGCCTAGCGAAAATGCAACCCTACCACGGCATAGACCTGCTGAACATCGAGGCGCAACTCACGGACGAGGAGCGGCAGGCGCGCGACGCCGTCCGCGCGTTCGCGGAGGCCGAGGCTCTCCCCGCCGTCGTTCCCCACTTCCGCGAGGGAACCTTCCCCGTCGCGCTGATCCCCCGCATGGCCGAGTTGGGGATATTCGGAGCGCACCTCGAAGGCTACGGCTGCGCGGGCGTCGGCCCCGTCGCCTACGGCCTGATTATGCAGGAACTGGAGCGCGCCGACTCCGGGTTCAGGTCGTTCGCGTCCGTGCAATCGTCGCTGGCGATGACCGCGATTCACGCGTTCGGGACGGAGGCGCAGAAGGAGCGCTGCCTCCCGGAGATGGCGGCGGGCAGAATGCTCGGCGCGTTCGCCCTCACGGAGGCGGACCACGGCTCGGACGCGGGCGCGATGGAGACGCGCGCCCGTCCGTCGGGCGGCGGCTACGTCCTCGACGGCGGCAAGATGTGGATCACGAACGCCGGCGTCGCCGACGTGATCGTCGTCTGGGCCAAGTTGGACGACGCCGTCCGCGGCTTCCTGGTGGACGCGTCGCTGCCCGGCGTCTCGACGGAGGACGTCCATAACAAACTCTCGATGCGGATGAGCGTGACCAGCGCGCTCTTTCTGGACGGCGCGCAAGTCGGCGAGGACGCGCTGCTGCCCGGGACGCGCGGCCTAGGATCGGCGTTGGAGTGCCTCAACGCGGCGAGGGGTAGCATTGCTTGGGGCGTGTGCGGAGCGGCGGCGGACTGCCTCCATACGGCGATCGAGTACACGAAAGAGCGCGAGCAGTTTGGGCGCCCCCTCGCGTCCTTCCAACTCGTGCAGCAGAAACTCGCGGATATGGCGGCGTCGCTCTCCAAAGCGCAACTGCTCGCCCTGCAACTCGGCCGGCTCAAGGCCGCCGGAACGCTCCACTGGTCGCATATCAGCATGGCGAAGTCCGCCAACGCGCGCGCGGCGCTGGAAATCGCCCGAACGTCCCGCGACCTGCTCGGCGCCGCGGGCATCACCGACGACCTGCCTCCGATGCGCCACGCGATGAACTTGGAGACGGTGCACACCTATGAGGGCACGGAGCATATGCACCAACTCATCCTGGGGCGTCACCTCACGGGGCACAACGCGATTTCGTGAGGCGCAATTCCCCCCTATTGCGTTGACCTGCCCCGCTAATGTATGCTATGCGCCGAATTCCCCACGATGAGCGGTTTCGCGCAGCGCCCCCTAATGACGAGCGTCGCGTAATCAATAACCGCGAGAAGGAGATAGAGCGTTGAAAACGCGATTGACTCTGATAGCGATAGGCCTCGTCGCGGCCTTGTTCGCGCTCGCCGCGTGCAGCAGCGGCGACTCGGACGCCTTGCAGGCCGACTTGGACAGAGCCCGCGCCGACCTGGCCGCCGCCCAAGCCGAGCGCGACTCCGCCAGGGAAGAGCGGGACGACGCGATGGCCGACCTCCAGGCCGCCGCCGCCACCGCCAACCGCCTCGAGACGGTTAGGGAGCGCGGGAGGCTCGTCTGCGCCAACAACGATAGCCTCGCCGGGTTCGGGCGGCTTGACCCCGCAAGCGGCGAAGTCGTCGGATTTGACATTGACCTCTGCCGCGCCGTCGCCGCCGCCGTCTTGGGCGACGCGGACGCCGTCACCTACCAGGCCACCGTCGCCGCCAACCGCGGCCCGACGATGCAGTCCGGCGAAGTCGACATGATGTCCCGCAACACGACGTGGACGACGAGCCGGAATGCCCAGTGGGGCAACTTCACCCCCACGATGTTCTACGACGGACAGGGCTTTATGGTGCTTAAGAGTTCCGGCGTCACCAGCCTCGACGGGCTGAGGGACGCCGCCGTCTGCGTCCAGCAGGGCACCACGACCGAACTCAACCTGGAGGACTTCGACAACCAGAACAACATGAACTTCCAGATCCTCACCTTCCCGGACAATGTGACCGCGCAGGAGGCGTACCGCAACGAGCAGTGCGACTCGCTGACGACCGACCGCTCCGGCCTCGTGAGCACCCGCGACGGCTTTGACAACTCCGACGACCACGTCATCCTGCCCGGCACCATCTCCGAGGAGCCGCTCGGCCCCGTCGTCCCCCACGGCGACGAGCAGTGGTACGACATCGTCACCACGGTGATGACGATCCTCATCTACGCCGAGGCGTACGGAATCACCTCCAACAACGTTCCGACCTCCGCGACGGACAACACGCCCGTCGACAGGCTCTTCGGCCTCTCCGGCTCGTTCGGGCAGGAGGGGATGGGCCTGAGCCAGACGGTGGCGCAGGACGTCATTCGCGCCGTCGGCAACTACGGCGAGATCTACGACCGCCACCTGACCCCGCTGGGCCTGACCCGCGAGGGCAGCCGCAACGCGCTTTGGGACGCCGCGCCCTGCGCGGACTGCCCGAAGGGCGGCCAGGTCTACGCCGCGCCTCCGCGCTAGACAGCGAGCGCAACGGGCGCCGTCCGCCGGCGCCGACGCAAGCGAGAACGAGGGCGGGCAGCGGACGCTGCCCGCCCTCTGCGCATACCCTCTCGTCCTGGTCTGCGCGAACGAGCGCCGGGCGCCCTAACCCCTACCCGCCGCCCCCGAACGGCACGACGCGCGACGCCGACGCGTCGAACGCAATCGTCACCGCGTCGCCGACGCGCAAGTTCGCGCTCGGATGCGCCGACGCTTTCACGAGCGCGCCGCCCTCCGCCTCCGCCTCGCAATCGAGCGCGCTGCCGAGAAAGACGACGCTCTTCACCACGCCGGCGAGCGCGTTGACGCCGTCGGCAGGCAGGGGCGGCTCCTTCAGCAACGCGACGTTCTCCGGGCGAACCGCGACCGCGACCGATGCGCCTTGCGCCAGCGCCTCGCTCGTCACGCAGCGCAAGATGCCCTCCGGCGTCTCGACGAGCGCCGTCCCGCCCGCCTCCGCCGGCTCCCGCGCGGCTCCTTCGAAGAAGTTCGCCGTTCCGATGAACTCCGCCGCGAACCGGTTGCGGGGCGACTCGTAAATCTCGCGCGGAGGCCCGTACTGAATCAGCCGCCCGCCGTCCATCACCGCGACCTGATCCGAGAGCGTCAGCGCCTCCAACTGGTCGTGCGTCACGAACAGCGTCGTGATGCCGAGGCTGGAGGTGAGTTGCTTCAACTCGTTCCGCATCTCCTCGCGCAGCTTCGCGTCCAAGTTGCTCAGCGGCTCGTCCAGCAGCAGCGCCTTCGGCTCGTTGACGAGCGCCCGCGCCAGCGCGAGCCGCTGCTGCTGCCCCCCGCTCAATTGCGGCGCCGGGCGCTTCTCCAAGCCGTCCAAGTGCACCAGCGCGAGCGCCCGGAGCGCCCGCTCCCGGGCTTCCGCGCGCCCGACCTTCTGCGGCCCTTGCTTCAGCGGAAACGCCACGTTGTCCAACACGTTCATATGCGGCCAGATCGCGTAGGACTGAAACACCATTCCCATCGGGCGCCGGTGCGGCGGCGTCCACGCTCCGCTCCGGCTCGACACCAGCGCGGCGCCCTCCAACTCGATCTCGCCCTCGTCCGGGCGCTCCAGCCCCGCGACGCAGCGCAGCGTCGTGGACTTCCCGCAGCCCGACGGCCCCAGCAGCGTGAAGAACGCCCCCGACTCCACCTCGAACGTCACGTCCTCGACGGCGTGGACTTCACCCTGATCGGTTTCGAACCGCTTGGAGAGATTGCTGACCCGAAGCGCTACGGCCACGATGACCTCCGTCCCCGTTACTGCCGGCTCAGACGCTGGCCGGCGACCCGCGTGAGCACGACGAGAATGATGATGAGCAGCACGAGCAGCACGCCCGCCGCCGCCGCGAGGTTTAGCCGCCCGCCGAAGAACTGCTGCCACACGTAGGCCGAGATGATCCGGTTGGAACTCGACTGCAGCAGCAGCGCGACCGTCAACTCCCGCCCGCTGTGAATCGCCACCCACAGCCAGCCCGCCACGAGCGACGGCATCAGCAGCGGCAGAATGATGCGGCGGAACACGCTGATCCACGCCGCGCCGCTCATCGCGCCCGCCTCCTCCAACTCGCGGTGTATCTGGAACATCGCGCCGTTCGTCGTCCGCGTTCCATAGGCGATGAACAGCGAAACGTGCGCGATCACGATCAGCCATATCGTCCCGTAGGCCGGAACCAGAACGAACAGCCCGATGATCAGCCAGGCGAGCCCCATCACGATCCCCGGCACCGTGTGCGGCATAAAGGCCAGCATATCCAAAATGGACTTGCCCCGCGCCTTGCTTCGCACCACGAACCACGAGACGCCCGCCGAAAGCAGCATCGTGACGGCCGGCACGACCAAGATCAGCAGCAGCGAGTTCCGCAGCCCTTGCAGAAACTCGTGCCGCCCCGGCCCCGTGAGAATGAATCGGTAGGCGTCCAAACTTACGAAGTCCAGCGCTTTCGGCAGCGGCGCCTGATAGAACGGAATCAAACTCGCCCAAAAGAGAATGAACATCGGCAGCCCGAACGTGAGCACGAAGAAGAGAATGATGAGCGCCGCGCTGATCCAGCGCCCGGTCGGCCCCAGTTCGATTCGGCGCGGACGGTAGCCCTTCCCCGTCACCGTGGCGAACCGCTGCTGAATCCGCGTCACCCGGTGATAGATGAAGATGCCGACCACGCCCAAAATGCCCGCGATCGTCGCCAGGCTCGTGGCGAACCCGTAGTCCGGCGGCGTCTGGCTCGTCGCCAGATAGATGCGCGTCGCAAGCACGTGAAGGCCGACCGGCATTCCCATCACGCCCGGAATCTCGAACACGCCCACCGTCGACGTGGCGATATAGACCACCACGCCCAGTATGCCCGGCGTCATAATCGGCAGCGTTATGTGGCGCGCCGTCTTGAACGTTCCCGCCTGCGACATCGCCGCCGCCTCTTCCAGCGACGGGTCCATGCTGCGGAATAGCCCGATCATCATCAGAAAGATCGTCGCCGCCAGCCGCAGCCCCTCCACGAAGATCATCGCCTCCATTGTGTTCGGGTTGAACGGGCCCTTGTCCCAGCCCAGCAGCGCCGTGAACGGAAGATTCACCAGCCCCGTTCGCGGATTCAGCACGAGCACCCACGCGATTGCGAACATGCTCGCCGGCATCGCGCTGTTGATCACAACCGACACGAATCCGAAGTTTCGCAGCGGCGTGTTCGTCCGCTCGATCAGCCACGCGAACCCAACCCCGATCACCAAGCCGACAGCGATAGAGCCGATGGAGAACCAGAACGTGTTGCGGAGCAACTCGTAGGTGAGCGGGTTGGCGAACGTCTCGACGTAGTTGCTGAGCGTGAACGTTCCGCCACGCTCCCCCGGCCCCGCCGTGCGGAAACTGAACCACAGCACGAGCACGAGCGGCGCGAGCACGAGGAACGCCAGCAGCGCCCCCAGCCACGCGACGACGGCCAGAACTTGCGGGTCCGTCCGAAGCCGCGGGCGCAGCGCCCGCCCTATTGCCTGCTGCCCGATCATAAGCCCCGCTTCCGCCCCGAAGAGCGGCGCGGGGGAGGCGCGCCCGGCCTCGCCGAAACCCCGGCGCCCCCCTCCCCCGCTTGATCAGACCCCTAGCCCGTCGGCAAGCCGATCGCTTCCAGGTACCTGTTCGTCAGCCTGCCGAAGTGGTCGTTCAACTCCGTCCCGGGCGGAACGATGGCCGAGCCCTTCGACTTCATCAGCCGTGCGTACTCCGTGTCCTCCGACAGCGTCAAGTCCGACGTCGGGCGCACCCGCGTCCACAACTCGCGACCCTCGGGGCCCATCAGAAACGCCGCGAACAACTTCGCCGCGTTCGGGTTCGGCGAGCCCTTCGGCACGAAGTGATGCACTGGCTCCACCGACACCACCTCCACCGGAACGATGTCCAGCGGCGCGCCGTCCTCCCGCAAATTCTCGAACGAACTCAGGTTGATCTCCAGCGCGCACGACACCTCGCCCGACGCCACCAGGTCGCCGACCGTGCCGTTCCCCCGCTGCGGGCGCAAGTTGTTCGCCTTCACGTCCGCCAAATACGCCGCCACGCGATCCTCGTCCCACAACTGCGGGCGCGTGTTCCCGTATTCCGGAATGTTCGTGAGGTAGATGAACCCCTTGAGCCGGTTCTCGACCACGATCTCCCCGTCGAACTTCGCGTCCAGCAGATCCTCGTAAGACTGCGGGAACTCGCTCGCCGACAGCCGGTCCGTGTTGCAGATCGGCGCGTGCGGCACCCCAACCTTCAGGAAGATGCGGTTGTCCGAGTACACCAAGTTCGGATCGACGCCCAATTCCTCGACGATGTCCGTCAAGTCCTCCGCCAAGTCCTCGTTGACCACGCGGTTGTCGCGCCCCGGGTCCGTCACGTCCACCGTGATGCGCCCGGCCTGCGCCTCCGCGAAAAGGCGGGTGCGGAGGTCCGCGCTGTTCGCCGTCACCAACTCCACCCGCACGCCCGGATAGCGCGCTTGGAAGGCGCTGATGATCGCGGTCGTCCGCTCCTCCGTGTCCGTCGTCGCCCAGACGATCCGCCCCTCATCCTGCGCGCCCGCGTACAGACGCTCCAGCAGCGTCGGCTCCGGGGTGGGCGTCGCCGTCGCCTGCGGCGCGGCGGGCCGGGGCGTCGCCGTGGGCTCCGGCGTGGGCGTCGGGTCTCTCCCGCAAGCCGCGAGCAGCGCCGCCGACGCAAGCAGAGCGGCGACCGCCAGCGCTCCCGCCGCCTTCGTTCCGATAGATGCCGCCATACTGCTCATGCCGTCCTCCCTTGACGATGACCCCGCTAACGATGACCTGCCCTTGACGATGACCCTGCCGTCTCCCTATGACGACGAACGCCGCCGTCTCTCTATGACGACGAACGCCGCTCCGAGCGCGCTCCGCCGCGCAACGCCTTCCTTCCGCCGCGCCTGCGCGACGAAACCGGACGCCATTGGCGCGGCTCGCGCGGGCAACCTATCACGGCGCGCCGTTCGCGTCAACGCCAACCCCGCAAGCGCCGGTATCTCTTTCCCTATCCTTTCCTTTGCCGCCCAGCGCACCGGCGCCAGTCTCCCATTTGCCCAGGCGCCGCGCCCTGCATGCGAAAACGGAGCCTATCCCCGGCGTCTAATCCCCCATGTATAGCGTAGAATGGGAGCGAACGCGGGAACGCGAATTCGGAGCGAGGTGGGCCGTATGCTGGAGTTCAGAAGGAAGCGCGGGCTGATCGCGGCGGGCATCACGCTGGTCGTGGGATTCTCCCTGATGGGCGTCTCAATGGCGCTCGACATCCCGTCGCAGGATATGTTCCGCATCGCCACGATTCCCGCCGCCGTGCTGGCGGCCATCCTCTTCGGCTACAAAGACCACGGGCCCGAGCCCAAAGACTACGAGGACGCCCTATGACCGCGAGCGCGCAACAGGAAGAGCGCCCGCCCGTCTGGGTCGGCCACGTCAGCATGGGGACGCCCGCGCTCGCGGAGTCCGAGGCGTTTATGCTGCGCGTCGGCATGCGCCCCGTCTTCCGCAACGCCGACGTCGTCATCCTCGAGTTGCGCGGCGGAACGCACCTCATCCTCTCCAAGGAGGACGCCCCGGCGAGCCCGGACGGCGCGGAGCCGGGCGACGCCCCGTTCGACCTCATGGTGGACGATTTGGACGCGACGCATGCCTCGTTCGCCGCGCAGGGGCTCGCGCCTTCCTCTATCGAGCGCGGGCGCATTCACTCCACGTTCACGCTGACCGAGCCCGGCGGAAAGCGCATCACGTTCTACTCGACGCACGCCACCGGCAAGCCGGTCTAGGCGTCGGGCATTTACGGGAGGCTTCATCTAGGCGCCCGTGCGCTCGCCCTTCCCCTTTCCCATTCGCCTCTCTTGCGGTACGCTGTCTCCACTGCGAACGCCATGCAATGGCGATGGAAGGAAGAACGGCAATGGCCAAACTCGACGCGGTGTTCGGGAGCGCCGAAACGCTAGACCAGGCGTCGGACCCCGTGTGCAAGATGATGGTGGACGCGGCCGCCCCGCCGGGCGGAACGCATGAGCATGACGGCGAGACCTACTACTTCTGCGCGCCCGGCTGCCGCGTGGCGTTCGCCGCAGACCCGCAACGCTACCTGTAAGAGCGCCGCCGTCGCCCGCGTCACTCCTGCGAAGCGGGAACTATCCCCCCGCGCTCGGCCGCCTAGCCCCGCGCCTGCCGCGCATGGCGGCGTATGTACTGCGGATCGTTCGGCGCGGGCGCGTCCACCGGAACGCTGCGGTCGGCGGACTCGAGGAGCCGCAGAAACTCGTCTGCGTCCGGCAGCCGCTTCTCGATCTCCTGCAGGGAGAACGAGTCCGCGTAGAAACTCCGGTGCAGACTCTCCAAGTAACTGAACAGCCTCGGAATGTCTCTGCTGCCGGTCAACTCCCCGAGATGCTCGGCGATGACCCTGCCGTCCGAGTGCAAGGTGTACGGCCAGTCGCGGCGGTCCGCGACGACCTTCAGTCCGTGCGCCGCCGCGCCCCAGATCTTCTCGCAAGCCTGCAGCCTGTCGCCGTCGCGGAGCATCCGCCGCGCATGCTCGATCAGGCGGTCGCGGTGAACCGCGTGGCTTTCAATGGGCGTTTCCGAGATAACCATAACCGCGTCCTCCCTAACGAAGGCATTGTATCACACGACGCTGACCTCCCGACCGCCATCCTCGCCCATAGTCGTTCCCGCCGCCCCCTACCCTCATCCCCGCGTCCCCTACCGTCATTCCCGCGTAGGCGGGAATCCCGCCCCTATTAGACGGGGCGCATCGCGCCCGTCTCTAGAATTTCCCATGCGCCGCGCCCTGACCGCGAAAGCGGGAACCTATCCCCATGCCCGCCCGCCATGCTGCGCCCCGATTCTCGTTCGCAGGCCGGACGGCGCGGCGTTGCAAATTCCGCGCGCTAAGCGCACTATTAAGGCATGCGAGTCGGCGAATTCGAAATCAAAGAGCCCTTGCCCGCCCTGCGCGACCCCCACGTCATCGCGTCGCTCACGCCCTGGATAGACGCCGGCAGCGTCGGGTCGCTCAGCATCGAGCGGCTGGAGCGCTTTATGCGCGCGGAGGATATGGGCGGCCTCGCAACGCCGGGGCGCTACTTCGACTTCACGCGCTACCGCCCCGTCGTCTATATGGAGGACGGCAAGCGCCAAATGCGGATCCCCAACGCCGATATGCGCTGGGCCATCGGCCAAGGGCCCCACGACTTCGTCTTCCTCCATATGCTCGAGCCCCACGCCAACGCCGAGGAGTACGTCGACTCCGTCGTCGAGGCCGTCGCGCAGTTGGGCGTCAAGCGCTTCTGCCGCATCGGCGCGATGTACGACGCCGTGCCCCACACGCGCCCGCTGCTCGTGATGGGAACGCTCAACAGCGAGCCCGTCGACGGCGTTCGCGGCATAGAGGGCAACCGCCGCCGCCCCTACCAAGGGCCGACCTCCATTATGAACCTCGTCGGCGACCGCCTCGCCGAGCGCGGCATAGACAATATGATGCTGATGTGCCGCCTTCCCCACTACGTCGAATTGGAGGCGGACTTCGCCGGCCGCAGTAAGATGCTGCAGGTTCTCTGCGAACTCTACGACCTGCCGGCCGAGTACGCGGAGAGCCGCCGCGACACGCAGCAGTACGCCCGCGTCACCGCCGAGATGGAGCGCAACCCCCAGGTGAAGTCGCTCGTGGAGCGATTGGAGGGGGAGTACGATCGGCGGAGTGCCCGCCGGGCCGCCTCTCGCCCCGAGCCGAAAGAACTGCCGCCGCTGCCGCCTTCCGTCGAAGAGTTCCTCGGCAACCTGACCGGCCCCGACGACGAAGAGAGCGCCTAGCCTCGTGGCGCGGCCGCCAACCGACGGCGGACGCCGCGAACGCCGCCCGTTCTACGGATGGGTCGTCGTCGCCGCGCTCAGCGTCGCCGGCGGCGTCAGCGTCTTTATGGGCATCGGCAACTTCGGCATCTTCGTCGCGCCGATGAGCGAGGAGTTGGGCGTCGGAAACAGCGCCTTCGGCTGGGCGCTCTCCGCGAGGCTCTTGGGATTCGCCGTCTCCGGCCCCCTGATCGGACGGCTGATCGACCGCAAGGGCGCGCGCGTTCCGCTGGCCGCCGCCGCCCTGCTCTTCGGCGGCTCCGCGATGGCGATGAGCCTCGTCGACGCCGGCTGGCAGATGATCGGCCTCACGCTCTTCGCGGGGCTGGCGGGATTCTGGGGCAGCAGCACGCTCTACCTGACGATTCCCATCGCCAAGTGGTTCGTCCGCAAGCGCGGGCGCGCGATGTCGCTCTTCTTCCCCGGCGTGCCCTTCGGCATCGGCGTCGCAAGCCCGCTGACGCAATTGCTCGTGGACGCCGCCGGATGGCGCGCCGCGTGGGTCGTGCTCGGCGCGGCGGGCGGCCTGACCATCGCCGCGCTCTCGCTCATCCTCATTCGCAACCGCCCCGAAGACCTCGGCCTGCAGCCGGACGGCGACCCCGACGAGGCGGACGCTCCGCAGGGGGCGAGCGCTCCCCGTCGGGCGGCGCGGGAGCACTCGTGGACCGTCCGCGAGGCGATGCGGACGGGAACGTTCTGGCGGATCAGCGCGGCCTACGGGCTGCTGATGGCCGCGATGGGCTCCATCGGCGTCTTCTGGGTCGCGTTCCTCTTGTCGCTGGACGTCGCGCCCGGCGTCGCCGCAATCGCGTTCGCAACGCAAGCGTTCACGCAGGTCGCGGCGGCGATGGCCGTCGGCCCGTGGATCGACCGGGCGCAGCCGCGCTACGTGGCGATGGCCGGATTCGCAAGCGTCGCCGCGGCGATGCTCGTCGCCGCCGGAGCGACCGGCGTCTGGCACGGATTCGCGGGCGCCGTACTCGCCGGAATCGGCTTGGGCATGGGCATGCTGATGCAGACGCACATCTGGCCCGCCTACTACGGACGCGAGCACATCGGCGCGGTGCGCGGCGCGGCGACTCCGCTCACGCTGCTAATGACGGGGCTCGGCGCGCCGGTTTTCGGCATGCTCTTCGACTACGCCGGATTCGCCGTCGGATGGCTCGCCGCCGCGGGCGGCCTGACCATAGGGTTCGTCCTGCTCGCCGTCTCGCCGAAGCCGCAGCCGTCGCCTGGGTGACAAGGGGGCCTTTCTCTGCCGTCGTTCCCGCGCAGGCGGGAATAACGCCCCCATTTGAGGCGCGCGAGCGCCGAATTCACCTCTCTCTGAAAGGGAACGCACCGCAGCGCCGACGCGGGTCAGCGCCTCGACTGGGTCGCCGATAGTTCGGCGAGCGGTTCGGTGAGCAGTCCGCCGCCGCCGTCCCGCCAGACGATGACGGTGTAGACGCCCGGGTGGGTTGCGAGGGCGCCAAGCCCCGCCGTGAATCTGAACGAGTCGCCGGTCTCGCTCCACGCGCTTGCGACGACGTCGTTCGCATCCAAGTTGGCGTAGGAGTAGCCGGGGTCGGGCGGCTCGAGAATGCGGGCGACAGGGTCGCCGCATCTCGTCGTGAACCCGCCGCCAACGCAGTAACTATCGAGGCGGTCTATCTGCGCCGCCGTTTTGGGCGTGGGGAGCGGATCGTAGTGAACGCTCACGGCCTTCCCGATTCTGACGCCGGCCTCGCGTTTGACGAGCGAGAGCGAGAGCGTTCCGCCGGACGCGAGCGACGGTGGAGCGACGGCCTCGACCGCGCCGCCTTCGAAGTGCTGCGCGAACGTGACGCGCCCGCCGTTGAAAGCGACGCCGAAATTCACGGCGCGGTGGCTCTCGCGGAGAATGTTGTCGCGGTGCCCCCAATTCGCGTGCGCGTCGTCGTACATCATCAGATGCTGCAGTTCGCGCAAGGCGCCGCGCGGCTGAGTGACCTGGCAACTCGTCAGGAGCGAATCGCAGTTGGACGCTCGCCACTGGGCCGCCGTCCATCCGCTGGACGCCGCGTTCTCCGCGACGTAACTCCCGCCGCCGGTTTCGGAGTAGACCATATAGGGCTTGCGTCCGTCCGCCCACCAATGCCCTTGGTAGTCATGCTGGAGCATATCCTCGGCGTGAAGTTGCGCCGCCGGGTTTAGTCCAAGCGTTAGGGAAGGGCGTCCGTGATCGGCTCTGTCCTTGTTCACGAGGCCAAGCGCGTAGACGCGCAACTCCTGCAATTCGGCGGGCGAGGGCCGTTGTCCAAGCGGCGTAGGCGTCGGCATGGGCGTAGCCGTCGGCCTGGGCGTGGGCGTCGGGCGAGGCGTGGAGGTCGGCGTTGGGGTTGGCCGGGGAGTAGGCGTTAACGTAGGGGTTGGGCGCGGCGTCGGGGTTGCGGTTGGGCAGGGCGGAAGCGTCGGAATAGGAGGCGGGAGCGTCGCTGCGGGCGCGCTCGTTGCCGTCGGCGTCGGCGTCGCCGTAGGCGTAGGCGCGCTCGTTGGCGTCGGCGTCGGCGTCGTGGCCGCCGCTCGCGCCTCTTGGCAGCGCTGCGCGGGCGCGTGGTCGCGGACGGCCTGCGCGAGGACGCCGCGCTGATGCCGCAGCCAGAGCGACCAGTCCTCCTGCGGGCCCCAGCCGGGGACGCTCGCTCGCTCCAAACGGAACTCCCGAATGAGGAACTCGGCTATCTCCAATCGCGTCCTCAGCATTTCGACGCGGTCGCAGGCTTTGAGCACGCCGAGTTCGGCGAGGTCGTCCAGCCTCGTCTCGAAGGCGTCGAAACTCTCGGCGAGCGCGTCGTCGATCTGCTGCTTATCCCATCCTCGCGCCCAATCGCGCCACTCGTCGGTGAGCGGCTGCGGCTGCGCCGGCGTCGGGCTCGGCGTAGGCGGGACGGCGGTAGGCGTAGGAACAGGCGTCGAGGTCGCGGTCGGCGGCGCGGCGGACGTGGGAGTCGGCGACGGGCGCGACGGAGAATCGTCGCAGGGGAACGACGTCGCGGTCGGAGTTGGCGTCGGCGACGGCTCAGGCGTGAACGTTGGCGTAGCGGCGGGCGTCGGCGTAGCGGTCGGCTCGACGGGTGCCGGCGCGTCGTCTCCCTGTCGCGCGCAGGAGAAGACGCCTATGGCGGCGGCGATGACGGCGAGCGCCAGCAAGACGGCGCACCCCATCTTGCCGCCCGGCGAACGGCTCCTTGCGCCGTCCGCCCCCTCGCTCTCCCCACCTCCAGGGGGCGGAGCGTCTGCCCCGTCGCCGGACGCATCATCGCGCTGACCGTCGGGGCCGGGGAATCGCGCCTTATGGTCTTCCCATTCCCGCTTGCGCCGTTCCCGCTGTTCCTTCTCCTCCTGCTCGCGGCGTTCGCGCTCCTCTTGCTCCCGGCGCTCCTGCTCCTCCTGTTCACGACGTTCCCGCTCCGCTTGCTCGCGGCGTTGGCGCTCCGCCCGTTCGCGGCGTTGGCGCTCCGCCCGTTCACGGCGCTCGCGCTCCGCCTGCTCGCGGCGGTCGCGCTCCGCCCGTTCGTCCGCTCGTCCATGCGCCGATTGCCGCGCGCCGACCGTTCCCCGTCCCTCGCAAAGCGAGCACGCCGTTCCCGCGCGGATGCTCTCCGAGCCGAGGAGCAGGGAACGCGCCTCGGTTACTTCCTGCATCCGCGCCGTGGCGTCGGGAGCCTTGTTCCTATCGGGATGATGCTCCAGCGCCTTCCGGCGAAACGCCTGCGTTATCTCTTCGGACGAAGCCCCTAGCGGAACGTCTAGCGCGCGGTGGTATTTCGTCGGAACGCGGCCTGCGCCTCCGCAGGCGGGGCATTGCGCCGGCCCCGCGTAATCCGCCCGCCCTCGCCTAGTCTCTTCCGTCTCCTGCCGGCGTCCTTCCGCCGCCCGGCGCGTCTCCTCGGACTGGCGGCGCGCTTCCTCGGCGGCGCGGCGATTCTCCTCGCGGCGGCGCGACTCCTTCTCCTCCTGCCGCGCCCGCTCTCGCCGCCGTTCCCGAAAGTCCTCGCTTTCGTAGCCGGATCCGGAGCATTGCGGGCATCGCAGCCTCTCGCCGCCGCTCACGCCTTGCGAAGAGATTTGCCCTTGCCCGTCGCACGCGGAGCAGGCGCCGCCGTCCACGAAACGGACGTCGCGCCCCTGCCTGCGGCGGCGGATGATGTGCTCGGGGCAAAGAGGGACGAAGCCGGCGGGGAACGAAGAGTCCGAGCAATAGCCGACGGCGCGCTCGCGGCATCCGGCCTCGCCGCATTTCGCTTGATCGGGGTTGTGGGCGTGCATCCGCCACAGCGTCGGCGGAAACGACCGGCCGCACCGCCGGCAAGTCGTCAGATGGCCGCCGCCGGACGCGCCGCCTCTATCGCGGTAGTAGTCCCGATCCTCGATGCCCATCGGCGGGAGTATACGCTTGGCGGGCGCGGCGGCCCGGCGCGGGCGGCGCGGGCGCTTATCAACGAGCGCCTATTCGCGCCTCAAAGCCCCCGGCGGCCTGGGCCATGCGCCAAATGTCGGCGCTTGCGGTACACTAGGCGAAGCGGCCCTAGTGCTTTGCGCGAGGGGCGCTCGTTGCGCGTCCGAACGCGGGCGCGGAGGGTTCGTGAGCCTCGCGGGTTTGATCGATACGCTCGGACGGACGTCCGCTCATCAGCGGATGCTGGACGCTTTGGCGCAAGACGGCGCGCTGGATGCGACGGCGCCGGACGCGGCGAAGCCGCTCGTGATCGCCGCGCTGCGGCGCGACTTAGGGCGCCCCGTGCTCGCGCTCTGCCCCCAACCCGACGACGCGCGCCGTCTGCTGGCGCAGTTGGAGGCGTACTGCGAGCCTGACGCGCCGCTGCTGCATTTCGCGGAGGCGGAGATTCTCCCCTACGAGCGGCTGTCCGTCGAGGCGGGCACGGCGCGGGAGCGCATCCGCGCGTTATGGGCGCTTGGCGGCGGAGAGGGCGCGGCGCCCATCGTCGTGGCCTCCGTCACCGGGCTTCTCCAGAAGACGATGAGCCCGCAGGCGCTGCGCGAGGGAGCGTGGACGGTCCGGCGCGGCGACCGCGTCGCTATCGAGCCGATGCTGGCGCATTGGGCTCGAATGGGCTACGCCGTCGGGCCGATGGTCGATCATCCGGGGACGGCGGCGCGGCGCGGGGGCATCATTGACGTGTTCGGCGCGGGCAGCGAGCGTCCGGCGCGGATAGACCTGTGGGGCGACAAGGCGGACTCCATTCGCTTCTTCGACCCGAACACGCAGCGGTCGGACGAGGAGGCGGACGCCGTCGTCGTGCTTCCGGCGACGGAGACGCTCCCCTCGTCGGCGGATCGGGAAGCCGTGGACGAACTCGTGAGGGGTTTGGACTTCACGAACGCGGCCGAGGGCGAGCGGGAGCGCGTTCAGGACGAACTCGCCGATCTGCTGGCGGGCGTTTCGACGGACAACGGGTCGTTGTACGCGGGCTTTCTCCTGCGGCATACGCTGCTCGACCACTTGCCGGAGGACGCGGTCGTCGTCCTCGACGAGCCGTTCGAGGCGGAGGAGGCGGCGCGGCGCTTGGAGGGGAACGCGGAGCGTTTGCGGCTCGCCAAAGAGGAGCGGGGCAGTTTGCCGATGGGGTTCCCCGCACCGCTGGCGGACTGGGACGGCGCGCTGCAGGCGCTGGAGGCGGCGCCGCGCCGGCTGACGCTGAGCCGCTACCATCGCGCGGAGAGCGGCAGGCTGGCGCTCGCGCTGCCGTTCGAGGCCGCCCCGTCCTACGCGGGCGCGGTCGGCGACCTGGCGGGGGCGGCGCGGCGCGGCGAGCGCGGGGCGATCGTCATCGCCACCCGCCGCTCCCAACGCCTGAGGGAGTTGCTCGCCGAAGAGGGCGTGGGCGCGTCGGAGACGCGAAAACTGACGTCGGCGCCGCAGGAGGGCGTGACCATCGTCCACGCGGAAGTCGAAGCCGGTTGGACGCTCGTCTCCGAGGACAGCGGCGAGCCGGTTGCGACGCTGCTGTCGGACGCGGAGGCGCTGGGAACGCGCAAGCGCGAGGCGTCGCGCCCCCGGCGTCACGCGCAGCGATTCCAAGCGGCCGCCGTCGAGGAGTTGACGCCCGGCTCCTACGTGACGCACGTCGATCACGGCATCGGGAGGTTCGTCGGCGTCGCGACGCGCCCGGCGGAGGACGGCGAGCAGAGCGGCCGGGAGTACTTCGTGCTGGAGTACGCGGGCGGCGACCGCCTGCACGTGCCGATGGAGCACCTCGCGCGGCTCTCGCCCTACGCGGGCGGCGACGACAACCCGCCGACGCCGACGCGGCTAGGGGGGCAGGAGTGGACGCGGGCGGTGGCGCGGGCGCGGGCGTCGGCGAAGCGTCTCGCCATCGATCTGCTCGCCCTCTACGCGAAGCGGGAGGCGGCGGAGGGCTTCCCGCACGGGGAGGACACGCCCTGGCAGCGGGAGATGGAGGATGCCTTCCCGTTCGTCGAGACGCGCGACCAGCGGCGCGCGATAGACGACGTGAAGAGCGATATGGAGACCGCTCGCCCGATGGACCGCGTCGTCTGCGGAGACGTGGGCTACGGCAAGACGGAGGTCGCGCTGCGGGCGGCGTTCAAGGCGGTGATGAGCGGAAAGCAGGCCGCCATTCTCGCCCCGACGACCGTTCTGGCGCAGCAGCACTACCAGAACTTCTCGGAGCGAATGGGGCTGTTTCCGGCGCGAGTGGAGATGCTGAGCCGCTTCCGCTCGCCGAAGGAGCAGGAGGAGGTCGTTCGCGGGCTGCGCTCCGGCGGCGTGGACGTTGTCATCGGAACGCACCGGCTCGTTCAGAAGGACGTCGCGTTCAGCGACTTGGGCGTCGTGATCATCGACGAGGAGCACCGCTTCGGCGTGGAGCACAAGGAGCGCCTGCGGGAGTTGCGGAGCGAGGTGGACGTGCTCGCGCTGACGGCGACGCCGATTCCGCGCACGCTCCATATGGCGATGTCCGGCATCCGCGACATATCCACCATCGAGACGCCCCCGGAGGAGCGCCTGCCGATCAAAACGTACCTCGCGGAGCGTTCGGACGATCTGATCAAAGAGGCGCTGCAGCGGGAACTCGACCGGGGCGGGCAAGTCTTCTTCCTGCACAACCGCGTCAAGACGATTCAACTAACGGCGGACGCGCTCCGCGAACTCGTCCCCGACGCCCGGATTCTCGTCGCGCACGGGCAGATGCACGAGGACGACCTCTCGGAGCGCATGGAGCGTTTCGCCGACGGCGAGGCCGACGTGCTCGTCTGCACGACGATCATCGAGTCCGGGCTGGACATTCCAAACGTGAACACGCTCATCTTGGACAGGGCCGACCGGTTCGGGCTGGCGCAATTGCATCAGTTGCGCGGGCGCATCGGGCGGCGCTCCCAGCGCGCTTACGCCTATCTCCTCGTGGAGCGCGGGCGGAGGCTCACGGACCCGGCGCGGCGCAGGCTGGAGACGATTATGGCCGCCACCGAACTCGGCGCCGGCTTCCGCATCGCTATGAAAGACCTGGAGATACGCGGCGCGGGCAACCTGCTGGGCGGCGAGCAGAGCGGCCACATTCACGCCGTCGGGTTCGATCTGTACGCGCGATTGCTGTCCGAGGCCGTCGCCGAGGCGCGCGCCTCCGCCGCCGGAGCGTCCCCCCCGCCGCCCGCCGCGCCCGACCCCGTGGTCGACCTCGGCCTGCCCGCCGCGATCCCGACGGACTTGGTTCCGCATACGCCGACGCGCATGGCGATGTATCAGCGGCTCGCCCGCGCCGAAACGCCCGACGAGGCGAACGACTTGCCGCGCGAGTTCCGCGACCGCTTCGGGCGGACGCTGCCCGACGAGTTGCACAATCTGCTCTTCGGCGTCCGCGTCCGCGCTATGGCGAAGGCGGCCGGCGTCGAGTCGGTCGCCCGCCGCGGAGACCGCGTGACGCTGAAACTCGTGGACGAGGCGGGCGGGGCCCGCGTCGCCCTAGAGCGCGCGCTCGGCCGCGACGTCACGGTAGGCAACCAGCAGATCCACATCCCGCTCGATCAGGGGCGAACGCCCTGGGGCCAAGCGCTGCTGGAGGTGTTGGAGGGTATCCGGGAGTTCCGTGAGCGGTGGGGGGAGGATTAGGGGAGCGGGGCGGGGAGGCTCAGCAATTCGGAGAGCCTGCGCTCGATCCGAGCGAGATAAAACGGGGCGAGGTCGCCGATCTTGCGACGCAGTTTCGCTGCGTCTAGCACATGAACATTATGGCATAGCGCGACGGAGTTCTCCCGAAGTCCCGCTTCTCCTGCCGGAATCTCGACCGCTAGCGGCATTTGGCCGCGGCGCAGTTGCGCCGTAAGCGGGACGACCACGGTGACGCCTTTGATCGGGATCCCGTCCGACATCACGATAATGACTGGCCGCTCGTAAGCCAATTCGCGCCCGGTGGGTTCGCCGAGATTGGCGATCCAGACTTCGCCTCTCTTCGGGTCCGCCATAATCAGAGGGCGGCCGCCGCCGTCTCTTGGCGGCGTTGTATTTCGGCGGCGCCCCGCGCGGACAGGTCGGCGAGCAGCAGGTCTTCCTCGCTCGCTTCGTAAGGACGGACGGCGTCCGTCGGCGGGGCAGGGTTAATAACGCCGGCGACTTTGGCGGCGTAGTACGCGGCGTCCGCAAAGTCCTCGGCGCAAAACGCAAGCGCGACCGCGTTCCGCTTCCCGTGACTCTTTCCCTCAACGACATGGCATGCCGCCGCGGATGACGCGAGCGCCCAGTCGAGCAGCAGGGACTCGATGCGCGCTGCGTCCGCATCCTCGACCTCGCCGCCGCCCGATGCCTGCTTGACCAGCAGCGCGGTTCTCGCCCCGCCGATGAACGCTTGAGCGGCGACGGAGCCGAGGCGACGCTCCGCCTCTGGGGTGGTGAAGGCGTTGGGCGCGTCGTCCATCTCTTTCCTTGCGCGTTCGCGCTGCTTCTCGCTCGCCCCGCTCATACCAACCGCCACCGCGCTCCGCATCCCGTTGAAGAGAAGCGTGAAGAGGGGGCGAACCAACGCGAAGCGCTCCTCCAGCCGGTCGGCGGGAGCCGCGAGCAACGGGCGCAGACACCGACGGACTATCTCGTCAGCCGCGTATGCCGCGAACTCGCGGGAAGCGTCGGGCAGACGCTTAGGCAGCGCGAGACGCGGTCGCCCATAGCTCCACGCGGCGAAATCGCCCGCGCCGACGCTCCAAGCGAGGGCTTCGGCATGCGGCGGGGCTGCGCTTTCGGCAGTTTGGGTCATTGCCGTGTTCCTCGTTACGACCTCAATTGGCTGGGCGACCTGAAATGCGGGCTGCGTCTCAATGTCGCCATCGACGTCCGAACCGTATGTCCGAGCGGAGCGAATCCTAGCACGAGGGCGGCCAATGCGCCTCGCGCCCTCCCTCCGGCAGGCGGGATTCCATCGGCCCCGCTCAGCGCGCCGCCCACGCCTCCGCTTTGACGAAACCGCTGATGTCCGAGAACGTCGGCTCGGGATGCCCCGCCTCTTGCAGCAGACGCCGCGCCAGCGCGATGCCTACGCCGAATCGTTGCACGAAGCCAAGCGTCCGCATCGCCTCCGCGAGGTTGGGGTTGCGGTAGTCGGTTACGCCCGGCGCGCCGAAGTTGTCTTTGTTGACGCTCCCGTAGAGGCCGCCCGGGCTGATGACCTCCACCCGATCGGAGAACCACGTCACCCGTACCGGCGCGTTCGTCGCCTCGTAGGCGCGGTGCATTACGGCGTTGCGCGTGATCTGCTGCAGCGCGGCGATGGGATAGAGGCTGTCCCTGCGCTCCGTTCTCGCGGACGTCAGATCGACGGCGACGCGGTTGTGGGAAATCAACTTGTCGTCGAGGCGGCGAAGCGCGTCCGAGACCGCCCCTCTGACGTCTTCCGCGTCCACGATGGGGTCGGCGAGTTCCGTTCCTTCTATTCTGAGGAACTGGACGTAGGCGCCCGGGATGAAATCCTGCGGGCTCTTGCCGAGGACGAGCAGGCCCAGCACGGTCGGCGTCGGGTCGTCGGGAGAGGCGATCATTTTCAACGACGCCAAGCGTTGCTCCCGCGCTCGGTCGTTCGCCTCCAGAACGTCGGGCGCGAACGCCTGCGGAAGCCGCTCGTTCTCCTGCTGCGTCAGCATCGCGCGCCTCCTCTGCCAGGTGCCAATGGTAGCGGATTTTTGAGGGAGGGGTGGGAATCGTCCTCGCAAGGGATCGATGGCTTATGGCCCGGCAGGGCGCTGCCAATTCGTGCGGAAGTCCAGCCTACGGACGAGTTCGAAGGTGTCAATCGCCTCAATCTTGAACTGCGCGGAGTAGCAGTAGGCGTAATCACTAAACTCCAATTTATAGGAGTAGGAGTAGGATCTGGCGTAGCCGTAGGAGTGCTAGTCGGTGTCGGGGTTATCGTTGGAGTAGCAGTAGGAGTCGGCGTAAGCGTAGGTGTTGCCGTGGGAATAGGTGTCTAAGTCGGTACTGGAGTCCAAGTTGGCGGTGGAGTAGGCGTCCCAAGTAGGCGCGGGAGTCCAAGTTGGAGCGATCGTCGCCGTAGGTAAGGGCGTTTCGGTAGGCTCAGGTGTGGGAGTAGGGCTAGAACCGCCTGCTGCTAGCAATGCTAGCACGGTTAGTGTGCGTACTGTCATGGGCAAAACTAGCGGGGACGGGAGCGCAGGCGGAGTTCTTCGCTATCGGCGTATATGACGACCATAACCTCCTCCTTCGCTTCCATTCCGCGGCAGCGTTTTTTGAGTTCGGAGCGCGTGAGTTCTACACCGTCTACGACGCGCCGTTTCACACCAAAAAGAACCTCCCGTATCTCATCGTAGTTAGTAAACACATGCCCTATCAGGGGGATCCAGGGGTCGCACGGCCTGTGGTACTCCACCCCTACGATCTCATTGGCGATGCCGCGGGAGCGGAAGTACTCCAAGCCTTCTTCCTTCGTGATTTTGAAGAACTCTGTCCCCCCGCCGTAGTCGCAGCGTCGCGAGCGGAAATGCGAGTGGACTTCGGCTTCCACAGCAGCGGAGTCGCCCACCTTCGCGGTGAAGACGATACCTATCGGGTGAGGCACGGCTGTTGCCATGCTCTGCACACGACTTCGCACGGCACTAATACCGCCACTGTCAGTACGCCCCAACTTGTAGTAGGGGAGGCCGTCCTCGACCCAGGAGCCGCATTCGAGTATGTACACCATACCCTTCGGGACGGGAGACGCTGTCATCAAACTGCTCATTTCATCCACCTTTCACAGCGCGGACTATTCATTACCTCGCTGTAGTACGCCACGGCCTGGTGGACCGGCTTCCAGGAATAGGTGAAGAGGCTGGTCACATAGATGAGGTCGGGGGGGATGGCGCCAGCGTCTTTCTGCTGAAGTAGACCTGGTCGCCCCGCGCCTTGTGCATCGCCGAGAGCTTGAGAAGCCCCAGCGGAGGGTAGCGCGTGTAGTAGGCTGGCTCTACGAGGAGAACTATGATGGCCGTGCTCCTTTACGAGTTAGACTTACGGGATTCTAGTCTAGCATGAAGGGCTAGTGGCCTGCTTCCAAGATCCTATTATCCGCAAGTTCGCCCCCCCCCCAGACAGGGCGCCGCCCCGTCTCCCTGAACCCTGCGTCCTCGTCATTCCCTTGAAAAGCGAGGGTGAATCCACGTTCGAAGCGCAGCACCTGCTTCCGAGCGCCAAACAGCGCGGCGTCCCTCCTCCCAGTGACCGAACTCGGACCCGGGTCGGCGGCCTTCCCGGATGTCGCTCCGTCAGCGGGCGATGCTACTTGCTGACACGGCGGACTCCGGCTTGTGGTACATTGACCGACCGCAATGCGTTCCGCGTTACCACGGGTGGCGGCTCATAGGTCCCGCGAACGCGAAAGGAGGCGTAGCGATGGCAGTCGACTCGATGGCTAGTCGGATTCTCTGGGCGTGGATCGTTGCGGGCGCGTGCGTTGCGGCCGGCATAGGCTGCGCTACGCCTACGTCGCAGCCGCCGACTGCCGACATAGCAAGTGGGCGTGCGTCAACCTATTCATTGACGGCACAGCAGGTGGTCGAGTCTGCACGGATGCGCCAAGCAGCCGCGCCCTACGCCAGCCCAGAGACCATCGCAGAGAACGCCCGGTGGTGCGTCAAGGCCATGGGCGCCCCCGGCGGTGCCCAATACACATACTCGATCAACGGCGCGACCGGTTGCGGCGTTTCGCACGACAAGCCAGAGCCCGGCACGTACGACCCGATGGGCATACGCTACAACGGATCAGTGCTCTATCCAGACGGCACGCCCGTCAATCCAAGTGACGACGGCACCTCGTTAGAGAAGTACCTAGAGCTGCACTGGAGGATTGCCGACCTCATCTTTGACGGCATTGACTCCGACGGGCTCTACCACCATTCCCAGCTCCTCGACTGCGCCGAGTTTATGAAGCAGGCGTACCTCAACGACGGGCTGCACATGGTCATCCACACACCGGCCGATACAAGCTGGGGCTCATATGACGACTGCGTTGAACTTGCCGACGCGGAAGATGAGCGCGTTGCAGCCATAAGGAACAGCCGTGATTGACCCTCCCCCCACCCCCCCAGTGCTCAAACGGTGCTCATTCGGCGCTCAAAAGCACTCATTCAGTACTCACGGAGCGCTCATGAGCGCTCATTGCCCCCGGACGGCGCAGGCCGTCCCCCTCAGCCCTCCGGCGCCTCGCCCCAGCGCCGCATACCTCCGGGGCTGCGTGCGGCATTAAGGGACAACGCTGGGCTGAGTTTCTGCCCGTAGCGGCTGGGCGGCTTGGAGCGTGGGGATTAGTCTCTTCGCTTGGTTGGCGCTGCGCGGGGAGCGACTTGCCCCCGCCGTCACGCTCACGGGACGCGGCGCTCGCCGGGGGCGCGGACCCAGACGCGCCCGCCGCGGACGGCGGCCTCGTAGGCTTGCGCGTCGTCGGTGTATCTGTCGAGGCATTCGCCGGTCGTCACGTCGAAGACGGCGGCGTGCAAGGGGCAGACGACTTGCCCAGGCTCCACGACGCCGTGGGAAAGCATCGCGCCCTCGTGGGGGCAGTAGTTGTCCAGCGCGCCGACGCGCTCGCCGTCCCAGAAGAGGGCGATTTCGTGCAGGCCGAAACGCGGATGCTCGAACTCGAAGGCGAGCGCGGCCTTCTCGCGCAGTTCGTCGAGCGGGCAAAGGTCGAACTCGTCGCCGGCCGGGGCGGCCATCGGTCTACTGCAACTCCAGGAGGGGCTGGCCGGCCTCGACGGTTTGGTTCCGCTTGATCTTGACGCCCTTGACAACGCCGCTCTGCGCCATGCGGACGCTCTGCTCCATCTTCATCGACTCGAGGAGGCAGATCTCGTCGCCGGAGTCCAGTTCCTGGCCTTTGGCGACGGCGATGGAGACGACTTTGCCGGGGAGCGGGCAGCGGACGAGGCGGTCGTTGCCTTGCGTGACGCCGCGCAAGCCGGGGAGTTCGGTTTTGGGGGGCGGGCTGCGCCTCGCGGGGAGGTCGGCGTCGGACGGCTCGCCGATTTCGACGAGCATCGGCTCGCCGTCGACTTCGACTTCGACGGGGCTTTGGTAGAGGTCGCCGACGCGGACGTCGTACCACTCGTCGTTGACTTTCACGCGCAGGCGCTTCACTAGACGACTCCGTTGCTGAGCCTGTTGACCATCGCCATGCGGCGGCCGTGCATCCGCCACTTGCCGAACCGGGGCTCGTGGGCGCGCTCCTGGTCCATTGCGATTGCGACCGCCAGGGCGGCGGCGAGTTCCTTGTCGCGCGGGGGCGGCTCGTCGAGCATCCGCTCCAAGAAGCCGTTGTCGAAGGCGGCGTCGCGGAAGTCTTTGTGGCGGAGCGCGCGCCGGATGAGCGGAATGTTGACGACGGGGCCTTCGATGACGTACTCGCGGAGGGCGGCGAGCATAGTGGCGACGGCGGACGCTCTGTCGGGCCCGCGGGCGATGAGTTTGGCCATCATCGGCTCGTAGTGGGGAGAGACTTCGTAGCCTTCATAGAGAGCGCTGTCAACGCGGACGTCGGGGCCGGAGGGCTCGGCGAGTTTGGAGACGACGCCGGCGGTGGGGAGGAGCATTACGGGGTCTTCGGGGTAGATGCGGGCTTCGATGGCGGCGCCGTCGCGGGAGATTTGGTCTTGCGTCAGGCCGAGGGGCTCGCCCGCCGCGACGCGGAGTTGCAGTTCGACGAGGTCTATTCCCGTGACCATTTCAGTCACCGGGTGCTCCACCTGCAGGCGGGTGTTCATCTCGAGGAAGTAGAAGTTTCCGTCTTTGTCGAGGAGGTACTCGATGGTGCCGGCGTTCGTGTAGCCGATGCTTTTGACGAGGCGGACGGCGGACTCGAGGAGCGCGTCGCGGGTTTCCGGGGAGAGTTTGGCGCAGGGCGTCTCTTCGATGACTTTTTGGTTGCGGCGCTGGACGGAGCAGTCGCGCTCGAAGAGGTGGACGGCATTGCCGTGGTGGTCGGCGATGACTTGCGCCTCGACGTGGGAGGCGTTTTCGATGCGACGCTCCAGGTAGACGCGGCTGCTGCCGAAGGCGCCTTGCGCTTGGGAGCGGGCGCGCTCCAGCGCCTCGGCGAGTTGGGACGGCTCGCGGACGAGGCGGATGCCCATGCCGCCGCCGCCGTCCGCCGCCTTGATCATCAAGGGGTAGCCGATCTCCCGGGCGGCGGCCTCGGCCTCGGAGTCGTCTATGGCGCCGTCCGTGCCCGGGCTGACGGGGACGCCGGCCTCTTTCGCCAGTTTGCGAGCGGTCACTTTGTCGCCCATTTGGGCGATGACCTCCGGGGACGGGCCGATGAAGACGAGGCCGGCCTTTTCGACGGCGGCGGCGAAGGCGGGGTTTTCGGAGAGGAAGCCGTAGCCGGGATGGATGGCCTCCGCTTTGGCTTTCTTGGCGGCCTTGATGACGGCGTCGGCGTTGAGGTAGGACTCGGACGCGGGGGCGCCGCCGATATGCATGGCGCGGTCGGCCATTTGGACGTGGAGGGCTTTGGCGTCTGCGCTGGAGTGGACGGCGACGGCGCGGACGCCGAGCCGGTTGCAGGCGCGGACGACGCGGCAGGCGATTTCGCCGCGGTTGGCGATGAGGACGGACGAGAACATCGGCGGCTAGTATAGCGCGTCGGCGTCCGCCGGCGAGAGGGCGAGGCTCCGTCTAACCGGACGGCTCGCCGCTAACCGTATGGTCGTCGGCATTTCGTTCTCCTTACGAGGCGCCCGGCGCGGGCGGATTTGGGGCGGGTTGGCCGCGATTTCGGTGAATTAGCGCTCAAAAGCGCTCATTCGCGCTCACTCCTCTCCTCGGGCGGGGCGGCCGGGACGCTCGATTGGGGTCCAGGATAGCAGTGGGCGTAGCGGAACGCAATGGGGTTGTGTCATAATTGAGGGAGCGGCTTGGGGAAGGCGCGGAAACGGGTTCGCGTCAAGGCGGCCTGGCTGCGGCTTACGCCGTGTTGGGTCGGGGCGCCGGAGGGCTGGGGAGCGGCCTGCGCCGTCCGGGGGCAGTGAGCGCTTTTTGAGCGCCGTTTGAGCGCTTTATGAGCGCCGAATGAGCGCTCCGTGAGCACTGAATGAGCGCTTTTTAGCGCCAAATGAGCGCCGTTTGAGCGCTGGGGGCGCGGGGCGAGGGAGGCCGCAGCGCCCTCTCCCGCCGCGTAGGCGGCGTCCTCTCCCCTTCTAGGGAGAGGGGGAATTCGGCGCTTGCGCGCCTCTGGATTCCGGCCTACGCCGGAATGAAGGTCGTGGGGGCGGGCGGCGACAGGGGGTAGGTTCCCGCTTTCGCGGGAATGACGGGGCCCCGGGGGTTGGGGGAGACGGGGCGGGTGCCCCGTCCGCAGCATTCGCGGCGCCTCTCCCTTATATGGGCGCTTGCGATATGGGCGCTTGCGCGCCTCTGGATTCCGGCCTACGCCGGAATGACGGTTATGTATGCAAAGGTCTCTAGTCTCTATGGGGAGGAATGGTTGCGTAGGGAGGGATGGTTGCGGGCTTGCGCGGAGAGGGGCGTAGGTTCCCGCTTTCGCGGGAATGACGGGGCCCCGGGGGTTGGGGGAGACGGGGCGGGCGCCCCGTCCGCAGCATTCGCGGCGCCTCTCCCTTATATGGGCGCTTGCGATATGGGCGCTTGCGCGCCTCTGGATTCCGGCCTACACCGGAATGACGGTATGTATGCAAAGGTCTCTAGTCTCTATGGGGAGGGATGGTTGCGGGCTTGCGCGGAGAGGGGCGTAGGTTCCCTCTTCGCGGGAATGACGGGGCCCCGGGGGGTTGGGGGAGACGGGGCGGCGCCCCGTCCGCAGCATTTCGCGGCGCCTCTCCCCTTATATGGGCGCTTGCGATATGGGCGCTTGCGCGCCTCTGGATTCCGGCCTACGCCGGAATGACGGTAGCACAGCGAGTTGACATTCCCCCGCCGCCGCGCTAAGCTGCGCCTCGCGCGACACGCGCCGAGCGACTCAATGCCCTCGATCCTCACGCCCGCGATGCAGGCCGCCGTCGGAGTAGACGGCGAGCCGCAGTCCGCCCTCGTCGAGCGCGGCGCCATCGAGCGGTTCGCCGCCGCCATCGGCGACCCCAACCCCGCTTACCCCGACGTCGCGCCGCCGACCTTCCTGCGAAGCGTCGGCCGCGCCATTCCGCCTCTGCCCGACGGCGAGAGCGCGCCCCGCGCCCTAGACGGCGGAAGCGAGTGGACTTACGGCGAGCCCGTCCGCCCGGGCGACGTGATCACGTCCGTCGCTACGATGGAGTCGCTCGTCGAGCGCGAGGGCCGGATGGGGCCGATGCTCATCGCAACCTATCTCACGAGATACGAAAATCAGCGCGGGGAACTCGCAGCGACGCAGCGCAACACGATCATCAGGATGCCCGCCGTATGAGCGCGCAGCCCCGCATTCAGGACGTCGAGGTCGGCGCGGAGATTTCCGCGCTGACCAAGCGCCCGACGACGCGCCAACTCGCAATGTACGCCGGCGCGTCCGGCGACTTCTACGAAATCCACTACGACAAGGATTTCGCCAACGCGCAAGGTCTGCCCGGCGTGATCTTGCACGGCGCGCTGAAGAGCGCGTTCCTCGGTCAGTTGATGACCGACTGGGCGGGCCCGGAGGGGCGGTTGCTGTCGCTCTCCGTCCGCTACCGCGAGATGGATGTCCCCGGCGATGTCCTCGCTTGCCGGGGCAAGGTCGTCGAGAAGGACGAGGCGGCGGGGACGGCGCGCTGCGAAATCTGGATTGAGAACGGCGCCGGCGTCCGAACGACGACGGGCGAGGCGGTCGTCGCGCTGCCGGCGCAAGACAGGTAACAGAAACGGGAATAGGCGGGCGCCGCCTCGGCGATGATGCAGCGCCTACCCTGCGCCTAGCCCGCCGCCTACGCGAACGCCGCTCTCCCGAAGCGCCGCCTGACCGCGCGCAACGCTCGACGCGCCCGACGTCTGCTCCGCCGCGCCAGCGCCAGCAGCAGCAGGAGCAGCGCCGCCAGCAGCAGCCAACTCCCAAGCGCCGCGCCGCCCCCGCCGCCGCCCGTCGAGGCCGGCGATCCGCCCTCTCCGACGCCGCTCGCGCCTCCGGGCCCGCCGTCTCCAACGCCGCTCGCGTCTCCGGGCCCGCTAGGCGAGGAGCCGCCGGACGCGGCGCCTTCCGGGGGCGCGAGGCGCCCTTGCCGCAAGGGCGTCGGCGTCGGCTGCACGCTCGCGCTCCATGTCCCGGGCGGGCCGGCCACCGGGGTCGCCGTCGAGTCCGCCGACGGAGGCGATAGACGACCCGGTCCGTCCCGCGACGGCGGCGGCGGGCTGATCTGACCGGGCCCGGACGGCGAGGGCGCCCCTTCGGAGGTTGGCGTAGGAGCGGACACGCCCGGCGGAGCAAGCGGGAAGCGCGGCTCTTCCGCCGCCGCCGGCGTGGGCGTAGGCGTCGGCGCCGGCGGCGCGTCAGTCCGCGGCGCCGAACGATGAGCGGCGGTAGGAGTAGGAGTAGGAGTAGGCGTTGGCGTTGGCGTTGGGGTAGGTGTTGGCGTTGGCTTCGGAGTAGGAGTAGGCGATGGCGTTGGGGTAGGTGTTGGCGACGGAGTAGGCGTAGGGGATGGTGTAGGCGTAGGGGTAGGAGTGGGAGTAGGAGTAGGCGATGGCGTAGGGGACGGTGTAGGCGTGGGCGTTGGCGTAGGAGTAGGCGTTGGCGTAGGGGACGGTGTAGGCGTGGGCGTTGGCGTAGGAGTAGGCGTTGGCGGCGGATCGTATTCGGCGGCGAGCACGCGGACGGACGATGGGACCGCGGTAGGCGTAGGCGTGGCGGTCGGGGTAGACGTTGGCGTCGCGGTTTCGACGACTTCACGCGTGAGGACGAGGATCTCAGCCACCGGGGTCGGCGTAGGAGTAGGCGTCGCCGTGGGCGTAGGAGTAGGCGTCGCGGTTTCGACGACTTCACGCGTGAGGACGAGGATCTCAGCCACCGGGGTCGGCGTAGGCGTCGCGGTGGGAGTAGGCGTCGCCGTGGGCGATGGCGTAGGGGTAGGAGTGGCGGTCGGCGTAGGCGTCGCGGTTGCAGTAGGGGTAGGTGTCGCAGTTGCGGTGGGCGTGGGCGTGGGGGTTGCAGTAGGCGTCGGCGTTGGCGTGGGCGTGGCGGTTGCGGTTGGCGTAGGCGTGGGCGTAGCGGTCGGGCCTCCCGAGGCGAGGACGATGACGTGGAACGTGAGTTCGACCGCATCGCCGTCGTTGTCCTGCGACTTCCATGTGAACAGCGTCTTGGCGAAAGCGGAGCTCGGCGTTCCGTAGAGATAATGGATGTTCTCTTGCGCTTCTCGCGCTACGCCGTCCGGGAGGCCGGGCGACAGGGAATACAGCGGAACGCCGTTCCCGCCGGTCGACTCGGGCAACTGGAGATTGACGATCCGCTCGCCCGCCGTCCACGTCTGATCTGGGATGGACTGCCCGCCGAACGACGGCTGCGTGTCGGGCCTCGGCGTCGGCGTCGCGGTAGGCGTAGGCGTGGGGGTTGCGGTAGGCGTAGGCGTGGACGTGGGCGTCGGGGTCGGCCCGGCGGCGACGGCGATGGAGAAGGCGAGCGTGTCGGAGTCGCCGTCCACGTCGGTCACGCGGAGCGTATGGCTGCTCTGGCCGACGCTGGTCGGCGCGCCGGAGAAGGCGCGGGTGGACGTCGCGAAGGATAGGCCGTCCGGGAGGGACGACGGGTCGGCGAGCGAGTAGCGGAGGGGCGGATTGCCGCCGGATGCGGGAGGCAGCGATTCGCCGCATTCCGCGCCGGTCACGCAGGAGATGATCGTGGCGCCTTGCCGGAGGGGGAACTGCGGCGCGACGTCGGCGAATTCGCCGCCCGTCTGCCCTGCGGCGGGCGATTCCATGAGCGCGAGCGCAGCCAGCGCGCTTGCCCCCGCGCTCAGCGCGACGGCAAACGCCAATGACGCCCGATCACGCGCGAACCTCACGCTGCCCCTCCTCCCAGTGAACAGCGAAAGCGGCTTGGGGCGCGGACGGCGGAGCGATTACGCTCGTCTTCAGCGCTTGGTCGGCGATGATACGGCGCTCGAATCCCTCAGCGCAATAGGCTGCGGCGGCCATTCTTTAATGGCGCAATGGCGCCGTCCGGGACTGTCAAGCCTGCCTCAGAGCGTCGCGTCGCTTGGGGGCGCGCCTGGCGGCTTGGCCGCGTAGAACGCGGCGAAGCCCGCCGCGAACAGCGCCGCCGCCCCGGCGAACGCCAAGTCGTAACTGCCCGCCGCGTCGAACACCATCGCCGCGATCAGCGGGCCGCTGATCCCAACGACGCCCTCGATGGGCGACACGAACCCCTTGATCGCTCCCGCGTGCAGCCGCCCGAAGTAGTTCGGAATCATAATCATCTGCGCCACCGTCCAGCCTCCGGTGCCCAGCCCGAAGAGAACGGCGAAGAGGAGCGCCGTCGGATACGTATCCGCGATCAGCAGAACGCCCATCGCGGCGGCGAAAAGCGCCATCGCGCCCATGCTCGCCCAGCGGACGTGAACGCGCTCCAGCAGCGCCCCCCATCCCGCCATAGACAGGGCGGCGACGCCGGTGAAGACGCTCACGATCGTGACCGTCAGCCCCTCCGACAAGCCTTTGTCCTGAAAGTTCGGCGCCGCGTGGACGTTGATGGCGATCTGCGCCGCGATGCCGCACGACATCCCCGCCGTCACCGCCCACAGCGTCCGCGTCCTCCGCGCTTCGCCCAGCGTCCACGACGGCTCGCCCGCAGGGCCGGCGCCGGACGCGGACGCGCCCTCCCTCGCGTCGCCGTCGGGGCGCAGCCCGAAGTCCTCGGGACGGCGGCGAATCGTCAAGAGCGAGGGAATCGTCACGAGAAGCAGCGCGGAGACGGCGAGCGCGGCGAACGCCTCGCGCCAACCGAACGTGAGCAGAACGGGCAGAATGAGGAGCGGAACGAGCGCTTGCCCTCCGCGCTGTCCGGCGGCTCGCACCGCGATGGCGCGCCCGCGCATCCGGATGAACCAGTTGGCGATGGCGACCGTCGTTCCGAGGCTCACGCCCGCGACGGCCGCCGTCCGCGCCGCGCCGTAGGCGAGCCAAAAGTGCCACGGCTCGCTCATCGCCGCGACGCCGAGCATTCCCCCCGCGACGATCACGCCGGTCGCGGCCATCACGCCCCGCGCCCCGTAGCGGTCAAGCAGCGGCCCGACGCCCGCCGCGAGCAGCGCTCCGCCCAGACTGCCGACCGTGAACGCGACCGTGATCGTGGAGCGCGACCAGCCCAGGTCGTCGCCTATCGGCTTCACGAACACGGAGAACACGGGCCCGTACATCGGAACCTGCGCGACGGATATGAGAAAACTCGCCCAGACGATGGCCCAGCCGTAGTAGAAGCGGGACGGCCACAGCCTCGGAAGGCGGCCTACTGGGGCGGACGGGCGCTGCATAAGGGCGCACTCTAGCACGCGGGGCGCCGAACGGCGGGCGCCGAATTCCCCCTCTCCCTATAAGGGGAGAGGACGCCGCGAACGCGGCGGGTGAGGGCACTGCGGTCGAGGCGCATGGGGTAGGTTCCCGCTTTCGCGGGAATGACGAGGCGCCTGGGGATCAGGGGAGACGGGGCGCAACGCGCCCCGTCATGGCGCTAGCGCGTCGAATGGATTCCTGCCTACGCAGGAATGACGGACAAAAGGGCGCGCAAGCACCGCATTCCCCTATAAGGGGAGAGGACGCCGCGAACGCGGCGGGTGAGGGTACTGCGGTCGAGGCGCATGGGGTAGGTTCCCGCTTTCGCGGGAATGACGAGGCGCCTGGGGATCAGGGGAGACGGGGCGCAACGCGCCCCGTCATGGCGCTAGCGCGCCGAATGGATTCCTGCCTACGCAGGAATGACGGACAAGGGCGCGCAAGCGCCGAATTCCCCCTCTCCCTATAAGGGGAGAGGACGCCGCGAACGCGGCGGGAGAGGGCGCTGCGGTCGGGGCGCGTAGCGTTCCGTCATTCCCGCGTAGGCAGGAATGATGTCCCCATTGAGGCGCGCAAGCGCCGAGCCGCCCCGCGCAAGGCGGGCCTAGCGCCGCCGCCTTGCCCTACCCCCCGAAACGGGCGCGCAGATCGCTCTTGAGGACCTTGCCGAGCGCGTTGCGGGGGAGGGCGTCAACGAAAAAGACGCGCTCCGGGCGCTTGAACCGCGCGAGCGGGCCGCACGCCCGCAGCAGCGACTCCTCCGTCGGGGCGGCGCCCGGCGACGGGACGACGACCGCCGCGGCGACCTCGCCCCACGTCTCGTCGGGGAGGCCGATGACGGCGCACTCTTCGACCCCGGCGCAGGCGTGCAGCAATTGCTCGACCTCCTCCGGCGCGACCATTTCCCCGCCGCGCTTGATGAAGTCCTTCGCCCGGCCGGACAGATAGATGTAGCCGTCCTCGTCCTTGTAGCCGAGGTCGCCGGTGAGGAGCCAGCCGCCGGGGGCGGACCGCGCCGCGTCGGGCTGCCCCCAGTAGCCGCGCATCAGACGCGGGCCGCGCGCGGCGATCTCGCCCTGCTCTCCGACGTTCGCCTCGCCGCCGTCCTCGCGGACGATGAGCGCTTCGACGTCGGGGAGAGGCTTGCCGATGCTCGTTAGGCGGCGGCGGCGCTTCGCGGCGAGTTCCGGCGCGCAATCGAGGTCGTGGTCCTCCGGGGGAACCATAGCGATCGTGGAGCCCGTCTCGGTTTGGCCGAAAGCGTTGATGAATTGAACGCCGGGGAGCCGCGCGACCGCCCGCTCTATGAGCGGAGGCGGCATTGGGGCGCCGCCGTAGGTGAGCACGCGCAGCGCGGAGAGGTCGGCGTCGGGGAGCGCGGGATGATCGAGCAGTTGCTTGAGCATCGTGGGCACGAGGAGGGCGCGCTCGATCCTATGGCGATCCGCCAGTTCGAGCCACTCGCCCGGCTCGAATTGCCGCTGCAGAACGATTGTCCGCCCGCCGTAGACGCCCGCGAGCGCGGCCTGCAGCCCCGCGACGTGATAGAGCGGCAGCGTCAGCAGCGTTCGCTCCTCGACGTCCGGATCGGGCGGCTCGACGTTGGCGAGCATAAACGAGGAGAAACTCTCGTGCGGGAGCATCGCGGCTTTCGGCTGCCCCGTGGTGCCCGCCGTGAATAGGAGCGCGAAAGTCTCGTCCGGCGAGCCCTGCGGAAAGATTTCCTCCTCAGTGCCGCCCTCCGACAGCAGCGCTTGGTAGGCGCGCCAGCCGCCGGGAGGCGCGGACGCGTCTACGGCGAACACGGACGCCGACGCCGCGTCGCCGCGGACGCTTTCAACGAGCGGGGCGTACCGCTCGCCGGCGATGACGGCCTTCGGCGCCGCATGGCGCAGCGGATAGGCGACCTCCTCGCCGCGCCCGCGAAAGTTCAGCGGAGCGTAGATTGCGTCCAGCCGCGCGGCGGCGAAGCACGCCTCAAAGTGCAGAGGCGTGTTCACGTCCATCACGGCGATCCGGTCGCCGGGGCCGACGCCTCCTGCGGCGAGCGCGTTGGCGAGGCGGTTGGCGCGCTCGGCGAGCGCGGCGTAGGTCAGCGCGCCGCCGTCGGAGACGACGGCCGGCCTGTCGGGCGCGATGGCGGCGGCGATGGCGAGCAGGTCGAGCGTATGCAGGGCGGGCCTCCGTTGCCGGCGTAAGGAAAGTCTAGCCTAGTTGGGCGGCGAGCCTTCGCTCGAGCCGGAGCGCCTCGGCGAGCGTCAAGTCGCAGCCTTCGTTGACGGCGCGCTTCGCGAGCGCGAGCGCCTCCGGCGGAGCGGACGCGGCCTCGCGCAGCCGCGCCTCCGCTTCTTGGAGCAGGCGCTCGCCGGGGGCGAGCCAGGTCGCAAAGCCAATGCGGTGGGCTTCCTGCGCGGAGACGCGCCTGCCCGTGAGCGCCGCCTCCATCGCGCGGGGCAGTCCGACGACGCGGGGAAGCGTTTGCGTTCCGCCCGCCGCGGGAACGAGGCCGAGCGACGCCTCCGGCAGCGCGAACACGGCGTCGGGCGAGGCGATTCGGAAGTCGCAGAGCGCGGCGATTTCGACGCCGGAGCCGAAGCAGACGCCATGGATCGCCGCCATCGTTAGTTTCGGCATATCCCAAAGCGCGCCCCAGAGGTCGCGCGCCCATCGCGCTTGGCGGGCGGCGGCCTGCGACGGCGCGGAGCCGAACTCCGTAAGGTCGGCCCCGGCGCAGAAGCCGCGCTCGCCGTCGCCCGTCAGCAGCAGCCCGCGAACGTCGGGGTCGTCTCGCGCCGCGCCAAGCGCCTCCCATAACTCGTCGCGCATCCGCAGATTGAAGGCGTTGACCGCCTCGGGGCGGCTCAGCGCGGCGACGGCGACGCCGTTTCGCTTCTCGTACCGCAGCGCGAGGAAGCCGCTCATCGCCCCTCGAACCTCGGAGCGCGCCTCTCTCCGGGCCCCGCCCCGCGTCCATTGAGAAAACTGCGGACGCCTTCGGCGCGGTCGGCAGTGGAGTGCAGCAGAATGCTGAGGTCGGCCTCGAGGCGCATGCCGTCGCGCAGGGGGAGGTCGGCGGACGCGGCGACCGCCTCTTTCACGTATTGCGCGGCGATGGGGGCGGCGCGGGCGACGGCGGAGACGACGCCGACGGCGTCCTCTTCGCTTGCGGCGGCGCAGGCGAGGCCAACGCGGACGGCTTCGGCGGCGTCCAGCGTCTCGCCCGCCAGCAGCATTCGCATCGCCTGCCCGCGTCCGACGGCGCGGGGAAGCCGCTGCGTCCCGCCTCGCCTGGGCAGCCGCCCTTCCCGCGCCTGCGCCATCCGAAACGACGCGGACGGCCCGGCGAGGCGGACGTCGGCGGCGAGCGCGAGTTCCAGCGCCTCCTCGCGGCACGGGGCGTCGATCCACGCGGCGACGGGAATGCGGAGCGCGGCGAGCGCGGCGACGGGGTCGTCGTCGTCCGGCGCGTCGCGCATCGCGCCGCCCGCCGCGCTCCAATCGCCTGAGACGAGCAGAACGCGCGCCTCGGGGTCGGCGTCGAGGCTGCGGAGGGCGCCGGCGAGCGCGTCCGCGCTCCGCCCGTCGGCGAGGGCGAGCCTGGCGATTCCGTCACGCGTTTCGATAATCATTGGACGCTAGGGGATTCTATAATGGAGAAGGTTTGCGCGCGCCCGCGCCCGGTGCAATATCCCCGCGCGGAGCGTCCGCGACGACCAACCCCCGCGCCCGTCGTGTAGAATCCCGCGCGGCGCCCCGACTCCCCAAGCCTCCGCGCGCCCGGAGCGAACGATGCCCCTCTACGAAGAACTCAAAATCTTCTCCGGCAACTCCAACCCCGCCCTCGCCTCGTCCGTCGCCGGCTACCTCGGCGCTCCCCTCAGCAAACTCCAGGCTTTCAAGTTCAGCAACGACAACACGTTCGTCCGCATCCACGAGAACGTCCGCCAGCGGGACGTCTTCCTCGTGCAGTCGTTCTGCGTTCCCGTTAACGACAACGTGATGGAGATGCTGATTATGATCGACGCCGCGAAGCGCGCCTCGGCGGGGCGCATCACGGCGGTCATTCCCTACTACGGCTACGGCCGCACCGACAAGAAGGATCAGCCCCGCGTGCCCATCACGGCGCGCCTCATCGCCGACCTCCTCACCACCGCCGGCGCCGACCGCGTGCTCACGATGGACCTCCACGCCGGCCAGATCCAGGGCTTCTTCAACATTCCCGTGGACGAACTCACCGCGATGCCGACCATCGTCGACCACTTCAAAACGCTCAACTTGGAGAATCCCGTCGTCGTCGCGGTGGACATCGGCATCTCCAAGCGCGCCCGCGATATGGCGGAGCAGTTGGAGGCGCCCCTCGCCATCATCGAGAAGCGCCGCCTGGGTAACGACGACAAGAGCGAACTGCTGAACGTCATCGGCGAGGTCGAGGGCAAGACGGCGATCCTGATGGACGACGAGGTCGACACCGGCGGGACGATGGTGAACGCCGCCGACGCGCTCCTGTCGGCGGGCGTCGTCGGCGTCTACGCGTCGTCCACGCACGCCGTGCTCTCCGGCGGAGCGGCGGAGCGCATGCGAAGCGGCCCCATCCGCAGTTACGTCTGCGCCGACACGATTCCCCTTCCGCCCGACAAGGCGAACGGCGGCGTCAAGATCGTCTCCATCGCGCCCCTCCTGGGAGAGGCGATTCTTCGCATCCACACCGGAACGTCCGTCGGCGCGATGTTCCAGAAGCAGAGCCATGGCTGACGACCGCGTCTACGCCCGCCACGACCTCGGCGTCTGCTCGCTCGTGGAGCCGGAGTCCGTCGGCCCGGCCGGCCAGCGATTCTTTCGCATCCGCGCCGCCGGGGAGCGCGGCTCCGCCCTCCTGTGGCTCGAGAAGGAGGAACTGCGCGAACTCGCCGAAGCCGTCAAGCGCATCCTCGGCGCGTCCGTCCGCGCCACCGGCGAGCCCGTCGCGTCCGCCGCCCCCAACGACCGCGCCGACTTCAACCACAAGGTCACCGCGCTCTCCATCGGGCACGACCGCGACTCCGGCCGCTATATGATCCTCGCGCACTGCTCCGACGAGGAGGGCGACGCTATCGCTATGTGGATGGAGCGCGAGGCGCTGGACTGGCTCGCCGACCGCGCCCTGGAGGTTTGCGACGCGGGCCGCCCGCGCTGCGCGTTCTGCGGCGCGCCCCTCAGCGACTCCGCCCGCCACGCCTGCCCGCGCTCCAACTGACGATGACCCTCTACGCCCACTTCCCCTACGCCGAACTGGCGGGAGGGCGCCACGACGCGCCGCCGTCGGCGCCGGACGCGGAGGCGTTCGTCCGCGACGCCGAAATCGGCGACGGCTGGCTGCATCCCGCCGCGTCCAACTACACATTCGTCGTCCGCCTCGCGCTCGACGGCAAGGCGGGATGCGGCGTCTACAAGCCGCAGGCGGGCGAGCGTCCGCTGCGCGACTTCCCGCCCGGCACGCTCCACCGCCGCGAGCGCGCCGCCTACGAGTTCTCGAAGGCGCTCGGCTGGGGGCTCATTCCCCCCACCGTCATCCGCGAGGGCGAGGCCGGCGAGGGCTCCCTCCAGTTGTTCGTCCCGCACGACCCGGAGTCCAACTTCTTTACGCTGCGCGACGACCGCCCCGATGAGGCGCTCCGCCTCGCCGTTTTCGATCTGCTCGCCAACAACGCCGACCGCAAGGGCGGCCACTGCTTCCTGGGGCCCGACGACCGCGTTTGGGCGGTGGACAACGGCCTGACGTTTCACGAGGAGCCGAAGTTGCGGACGGTGATATGGGACTTCTCCGGCGAGCGCGTCCCGCCCGGCCTGCTGGCGGACGTGGAGCGCGTTCTGCGCGGGCTGGAGCGGGGCGGCGCCTGCGCGGGCGCGCTCGCCGAACTCCTGGAGCCCGCCGAACTGGACGCCCTCCGCGAGCGCATCCGTCTGCTGCTCGCCGACCCGTCGCTGCCGTCGCCCCGCACTCGCCGCGACCTGCCGTGGCCGTGGCTGTGACGGCAGGCGGCTTCGGCTGCGCGATTGCGGGCTCCTAAGCGAATGGCGAGCCGCAGCCCCGCGTCTTGAAAATGGCGCCCGCAGGCACGCGGGCGCGAGCAAGCGGCCCGCCGGGGCTATTCGCTTCCTACTCTCTCGGCGGGGCGGGGGGAGCGGGAGCGTCCGGCGCTTGGCCTTTGCCGAAGAGGCTCGCGGCGCGGCGGCGCAACTCCCGGATTGGGTACGTCTTGGGCGCGACGCCGGAGGTCAATTGCGCCACGGTTTCGCGTCTGCCCAAAACGACGGCGCCGCGCCAGCGCCGCAACTCGCTGGGGCGCGGCGCGGCGTCCGGCGACGGCGCGAACGTCTCGAACGGCGCCCACTCTTTGGCGCGGGCGTTTCGCAGCGCGACGGCGCCTCCCGCCTCCCGGACGGCGAGCATTCCGGCGGCGAGGTCCCACGCCCAGGGGCCGTTGAAGATCGCGTAATCGAACACGCCCATCGCCGTCATTGCCGTCTCGTAGCCCGCGCTGCCCGTGTTCCGCAAGTCGCCCAATCTGCGGCGCAGGTTCCGGTGGTGCGTGAACATCCGCAGGAAGTAGCCCGGGACGGACGCCATCCGTCGGGTCGGGTCGGACGGATCGAGGGAGAGCGGGAGTCCGTCGTCGGACGCGCCGCCTCCGCGCCTCGCGTGGACGACGCGCCCCCCGATTTCGCCGATCCGGGGAACGTAGACGGCGCCCGCGACCGGCTCGCCGCGCTCCAGCGCGCACACCATGCACGCGAACATCGGCAGCCCGTGCAGAAAGTTCGTCGTGCCGTCCAGCGGGTCGACCACCCACGTGACCTCGCGGGGCTCGTCGGACTCCGACTCCGTCTCCTCGGTGACGACGCCGTGTTCGGGGAAGCGGCGCGCCAGTTCCTCGCGGAGGCGCTCGTCGGCGGCGCGGTCGGCATCGGTCACGGGATTGCGGTTGTTGGCGGACTTGTAGTCCACGCTCAGCGGCTGATCGAAATAGCGGGCGAGGATACCGCCCGCGTCGCGGACGAGGTCTCGCGCTTGGGTCTCCATATCGCGGAGTTGAGCGTCGTCGAGCATGCAGCCTGCCCGCGTCCGCAGGCGGGGGAGCGGACGCGCATTGAGATCGCCGCGCCGAAGCGTCGGCGCATCTTGATTCTACATTAGCGCGCGCCGCCCTCCTCCACGGCATCGCCTCCGTCGCCGCCGAAAAGAGGTGCGCGTACCCCGCCCGCTCCGCAGTCGCTCCGCTCGACGCTCTGACGCCGCGCAGATCGCCAAGCGCCGCTCTACGAACGCTATGAGCAAGAATTGCTTACGGCCATAACCCTCTGACGGTGCCGTCGGGCCCGGCTCTCCGCCCAACGCCGCAATCGGATAGGATTGCCATCAGCGCGTTCGCAGGAGCGGCGTAGGCCCGGGAACGGACGCGGCAGGGAGGAGCGCGCCTTGGGCATCCCCGACAGAGACTATTACAGAGAGCGCAGGGCGCGTCCGGCTCCGCGCAAGGCGGGGCAACCCCCTCCCGCAGGGCAACGCCTCCATGCCGGAGACTCCTACAGAGAACGCGGGCCGCGTCCCGCGCGAGGCCGGGTCGGGCGTTCGCGGGGACGCAGGCCGCTCGCTGGGCTCGCGCTTGCGGGCGCCGTCGTCGTCGCGGCTGCTCTGGCGCTGCTGCTCCTGACGGCGGGCTGCAACGGCGGCGGCGCCGAGCCGTCGCCCGCGTCCGCGCCGCAAGCGGAGCCCGTCCCCGGATTCACGCCGGAGCCGACGCCGACGCCTACTCCCATAACGCCGTCGGGAGACGAGGGCGGAGAACTTGGCGACTCCGCGCCGGAGTTCGCCGGCGTCGAGCGCTGGATCAACAGCGAGCCGCTCACGATGGAGGGGCTGCGCGGCAAGGTCGTCCTCGTGGACTTCTGGACGTACACCTGCATCAATTGCATCCGCACGATGCCCTACCTGCGCGACTGGCACGCCAAGTACGCCGACCGCGGCCTCGCGCTGATCGGCGTGCACACGCCGGAGTTCGAATACGAGAAGGTCGCGGAGAACGTCATTGACGCGTCGGACGAACTCGGCGTCGTCTGGCCGGTCGCGCAGGACAACGACTACCGCACGTGGCGCGCCTACGACAACCGCTACTGGCCCGCCAAGTATCTGATGGACGCGAACGGCGTCGTCAGATACAGGCATTTCGGGGAGGGCGAGTACGACGAGACGGAGCGGCGCATCCGCGAACTGCTCGAAGAGGCCGGATACGACGTATCGGACATTCCCGTGAACGCCGACCCCGGGCCGCAGGCCGACCCGCAAGCGTACGTGAACTCGTTCGAGGATAGGCAAACGCGCGAGATCTACGGCGGATGGAACCGCAACTCCTCGCCGACCGGCGTCTACGTCGGCCAGCCCAATTACTACGACGGACTCGGCCTGACGCAGTTCTACCGCGACCCCGGCATTCACCTCAATCAGTTCGTCTACCTCAACGGCTCGTGGCGCACTGACCTCGAAGCGCTCACCCACGCCCGGGAGACTGAGAGCCTCGAGGATTGGATCGCGCTGCGCTTCCTCGCTCGCACGGCGAACATCGTCGTCGGCTTCCCCGAGGGAACCGAGCCGTTCGAGGTGGACGTCTCCATCGCCGATCTTCCGCCCGCCGACGCCGACCCCGGCGTGGAGTTGGCCTACCGCCCGCTTGCGCCGGACGAGGCGGGGGAGCATATCGTCATCGAGGGCGGGCGCAGTTACTTCGTGGTCGACGAGCCCGACCTCTACAACGCCGTCGCGCTGCCGGAGTTCGGCGCCGCCGAGGTCAAGTTCGCGTCCAACTCCCCGGACTTCGCGCTCTTCGCGCTGACCTTCGGCTCCTACGACGAGGTCTACTAAGACGGCGTTCGCGTGCCCTCTTGCCGTTCCCCCAACCTTCATCGCCCCCCATGACCGTCATTCCCGCTTAGGCGGGAACCTCGCCCCCATTTGAGGCGCGCCAGCGCCGCATCCCCCTCTCCCTATAGAGACCTTTGCATAACTCAGTTTCGGCCTGCAATTCCTCTTGGGGCTAGGAGTGAATTGAGGCGCCCCGGCGCTGCGGCAGGGGGTTATGCAAAGGTCTCCTATAAGGGGAGAGGACGCCGCGAACGCGGCGGGAGAGGGCGCTGGCGACGCCCCGCCGGTCAATTGCCCTCCGCGCTCCAGAGCAACGGCTGATTGGCCGCGATCCTGGCGGGCGGAGCGATCCCAAGATGATCGTAGGCGCCCCGCGTGAGCGTCCGCCCCCGAGGCGTGCGGTTCAGAAAGCCCAACTGCATCAGATAAGGCTCGTAGACGTCCATTATCGTGTCCGCCTCCTCCCCGGCCGACGCGGCGATGGCGTCCAGCCCCACGGGGCCGCCGTCGTACTTCTCCGCGACCGTCCGCAGAATCCGGTGGTCGACCTCGTCCAGACCGAGCGCGTCCACCTCCATCAGGCCGAGCGCGGCCTCCGCGACCTCCCGCGTGACGCGCCCGTCCGCCCGCACCTGCGCGAAGTCGCGCACCCGGCGCAGCAGGCGGTTCGCCACGCGGGGCGTTCCCCGCGCCCTTTGCGCGACCTCCTCGATTCCGCCCGCGTCCGCCTCCAGCGCCATAATGCGCGCCGAGCGCTCCACGATCGCCCGCATCGCCTCCTCGTCGTAGAAGTCGAGGCGGTACACCGCGCCGAACCGGTCGCGCAGCGGCGCGCTCAGCATCGAGTAGCGCGTCGTCGCGCCGATCAGCGTGAACGGCTTCACCTCCAACTTCATGCTCTGCGCCTGCAAGCCCTTCCCCATCACCCACGACAGCGAGTAATCCTCCATCGCCGGATAGAGGATCTCCTCCACGATTTTGCTCAGGCGGTGGATTTCGTCAATGAAGAGCGCGTCGCCCGCCTTGAGCGACGTGAGCATCGAGGCGATGTCGCCCGGGCGCTCGATGGCCGGCCCGGCCGTCTCGCGCAGATTCGCCCCCATCTCCGAGGCGATAATCGCGGCGAGCGTCGTCTTGCCGAGCCCGGGCGGCCCGTAGAGCAGCACGTGATCGAGCGGCTCGCCGCGCTTGCGGGCGGCGTCCATGGAGATCGTGAGCGTCTCCTTGACGCGCTCCTGCCCGATGTAATCGGCGAGCCGCTTGGGGCGCAGCCCGCCCTCCGAGCCCCGGTCCTCGTCGCGCGCCGCCCCCGATACGATGCGTTCCTTCGCCATCGGGGACGATTCTAGCGCCGCGCCGCCTCCCTATGCGAATCCGCCGCCTCGTCTCCCCCAATCCCCAAGCGCCGCGCCCCCTTGCCCGTCATCCCGCCCCCTAACCGTCATTCCCGCCCACGCGGGAATGATAATAGTTAAGGTCACCTAAGGAGACCCCCCCATGGAATTCCTCGACGCCCACAATCGCCTGGTCGCCGCCCCTGAGCCAATCTGGATCCGCAGCCCCAAGCGCGTCCGCGTCCGCTTCGGCGGCGAGACGATCGCCGACTCGACCCAAGCGCGCCTCTTCCGCCCCGGCGGCCCGCCCGTCTACTACTTCCCTCGCGCCGACGTTTGCCAAGACGCCCTCGCCCCCGGCGGACGCTCCGAGCCCGGCGCGCGCGGAACGATGACGCGCTACGACGTCCGCGCGGGCGGACGCTCCGCCGAGGGCGCCGCATGGGAGCACCCCGGTCCCGCCGACGAGTTCGCCTTCCTCGCCGGAATGATCGCGTTCGAGTGGGGCGCGATGGACGCTTGGTTCGAGGAGGAGGAGCAGGTCTTCGTTCACGCCCGCGACCCCTTCAAGCGCGTCGAGGCGCTCAAGTCCTCCCGCCGCGTCGAAATCCACGCCGCCGGCGAGAAGGTCGCCGACAGCGCTGCGCCGACGCTCCTCATCGAGCCGGGCCACCCTCCGCGCTACTATCTCCCCAAAACCCACGTTCGCATGGACTTGCTGCGCCCGAGCGCCGTGATCAGCCGCTGCGCCTACAAGGGCGAGGCCGACTACTACTCCGTTCGGACGCCCTCCGGCGAAGTCGAGGGCGCCGCCTGGCGTTACAAGCGCCCGATGGCCGAGGTCGCCGGCGTCGCCGGCATGCTCTGCTTTTTCGACGAGCGCGTGGACGCCGTAATCGTGGACGGCCAAGAGCAGCCCAAGCCCGCAACCGCCTGGCGCCGTTAGGGTAGGGCGGTGCTACACGCAGGCGGAAGAAGCGCGAAGCGCGGCGCCTCAGTCAACCTATAGGGCTCGCCGTTCCGTCCGCTCGATCAGGCGGTTAGATGACGAAAGCCTCCGAAGCGCGGAGGATCGCCTTGCGCGACGTGGTAGAATGGCCTCGCTCCCCGGCGCAAGCCACCGTAGCTCAGCGGCAGAGCAGCTGTTTCGTAAACAGCAGGTCAACGGTTCAAATCCGTTCGGTGGCTCCATTCTTCCCGGTGACCGTTGCATAGCCTATCGCCCAACCAGCGTAGGCGGGAATCCAGCCGCGCGGAGCCGCTCGCCCTATTCCTCCGCCCCTATCGCCGCGAGCGTTTTGAGGGCGTTGCGGGCGTGGCTGCCCATCAGCAATTCGTTGTGGAAGGCGCCGCGCACGATTCCCTCCCGGTCTATGACGTAAGTGATGCGCGAGGTTCCGAGCCCGAACTTGCGCTCGGCGTCGTAGAGGCGGTGGACGGCGCCGTCGGGGTCGGCGGCGAGGCGGAAGGGGAGGCCGTCGCGCTCCGCGAACCGGCGGACCTCATCCGCGTCGTTCGGGCCGACGCCGATGACGACGGCGTTCCGCTCCGCGAAGTCGTCGTGCACGCGGCGGAAGGCGGCGGCCTCCCGCGCACAGCCGGGCGACCCCGCTTTGGGGAAGAAAAAGAGCGCGACGCTCCGCCTCCCGCGCTGCTCCGACAGGGTGAACGACTCGCCTGAGTCGAGGCGCGAGGTGAAATCGGGGGCTAAGTCGCCGATTTTGAGCATTGGATCCTCCGTATTTCCGCCTGCGCGGGCAGGCGATTTGGGCGGCGGATTGCGGGACGCATAGGGCAGGGGACGAAGAGGTTAGGGCAGGCGGTAGAAGGCGGAGGCGGTCGCGGCGAAGAGGTCGGCGAGTTGGGGCGCGGTCATCGGGCCTGCGGTTTCGACGGCGACGCGGACGACCTGGTCGTAAGGCGCCCGGCCGGCGTGGCGCGGCCAGTCGCTGCCGAACATTACGCGGCGGCTGCCGAAGAGCCGGACGACGGGCTCGACGAATCGCTGAATGCGGGCGGCGCTCCACGGCTCGGCGTCGAGAGAGACGAGGCCGCTGATCTTGACGCGAACGTTCGGCATCGGAGCGAGGCGGAGCATATAAACGCCCCAGGGCTCGCGCTCGCCGCGTCCGATGAACGGAGAGCCGAGGTTGGCGACGGCGATGGGGAGGTCGGGAATCTCCTGGGCGAGGGCGCGGACGGACGGCAACTGCCGGGGCTCGACCATGACGTCAAGGATGAGGCCGCGCTTGGCCGCGGCGCGGAGGCCGCGCAGAACGCCGGGGCGCGTGAGCCAGTGGTTGTCCTCCTGCAGATGCGCGGGCAGGCAGAGGCCGCGCAGTTTGCGGACGCGGGCGAGCCGGCGCAGCGTTCCGTCAATGCCGGGCGACTCGACGTCGGCCCAGACGACGGCCGCGGCGACGAAATCGGCGGATTCGGCGGCTTTCAGAGCGGCGCGTGACGCCTCTTCCGACGGCTCGGGTTGGACGAGGACGGTTCGCTCGACGCCGTTCTCCTCGAGCAACTGCGCCAGCGCGTCAATGGGGGCGTCGGCCCCGCCGAGTTGGTGGTGCGCGTCTACGATGGGGGGCAATTGCATCGGGGCTTCCTGCGCGTGGGATTCGCTTGAGTATAGGGCGCTTTGGGCGAATTCGGGGGCGCGGCGCGCCTCGATCGCTCGTCAACATCGGGCGAATCAGGCGAATTTGGGCGCGCCGCTTTCGCTCCGGTCGCCTACGCGCGGCTTGCCGATTCCATAGCCGGCGCGTCCGCATCAAGCGCGGCGCATGCCGCCGCGCTCCGCGCTTTCTTACTCGATGACGCGCAATTCCGCAGCGCGAACGGAATGCGCGGGACGCGATCAATTGGACGATTCACGCGCTCACCAGAACGCCCGTGGCAGCGCGGCGCTTGCCGCTTACGGCGATTCCCGCCGTCGCGGTCGGGGCGGTTATGGAGCGTAGGCATGCGCGAACTTGGCGCGCGAATGCGTATCTAAGGGGCTCGAAATTCGCGCCTATCGCGCCCGGAACGGCCTATTTTGGAACGGGGTATAGACAACGAGGGGAATTGCGTTTAGAATGCGCGCCGCAGGACGCGGCTAGGCCAATCAAGCGTCCTTGCGCGAGGTATGAGAATGCCGAGGTTTAGCACGGTTCCGATAAGCGAGGCTCGGGCGAAGAGCGCGACCGGAAAGCGGGCGGCGCTGCTGCAGGAGTACATCCAGTACATCCAGCGGGCGTCGGGCGAGGCCGGCGTTCTGGAGGCGGGAGAAGGGGAGACGACGCAGGCGATTCGGCGCCGTCTCGCGCTCGCCGCGGAGGCGCTCGGGACGAGCCTCGAGGTCAAGCGCAGCGGGGACACCGTCTTCTTCTGGACGTCGAACGGCAGGCGGCGCGGCCGGCGCCCGAAGGCCGAAGTCGAGGCCGAGTAGCGGCCTCGACGCCCAAAACCGCGCATCGCCTCTCCTCTCTTCGCGCCGCAACGGATGGCTAAGGGCGCGGATATCCGCGCCCGCCTCCAGCGTCCCCTCTCGCCGCGTTGCGGCGTACTCTCCCCTTGTAGGGAGTAGGGGTTCGGCGCTTGCGCGCCTCTGGATTCCGGCCTACGCCGGAATGACGATTAGGGTAGGGAATGGCGATGCGCGTTGCGCTCGCCCTGACTGCAGTACCCTCTCCCGCCGCGTTCGCGGCGTCCTCTCCCCTTGTAGGGAGAGGGGGAATTCGGCGCTTGCGCGGGCATAGGGGTTGGCTTAGCGACCGGGCCGATGGAGGCGAACGAATGGTCGGCGAACGCTCCTCCGCAACGTCTCTGATGGGCAGAATGCCCTTTATCGTGGAGTCGGCGGAAGCCGTCGCCCCGAAAAAAGGCGGAAGTCCCTTGCAGGAGTGGGCGAGGGAGGTTCTGGCCGCCCGCGAGTCGGGCAGCGAGCGACGGTTCGTCAACGCGCAGATCATCTACGGCAGCCTGATGATGGCGAGGTGCGCGGAGAGCAGCCACACACTCGTCGTAAGCCGATGAGCAACGGGCAGTCGTCTATCCTGTCGTCGTCCGTTACCGTCGTGGATTTCGGCCGGGAGTTGGCTGAACTCACCGCGCTTTGGGCGCGGATGGAAACGGCGCTCTGGCGCGAGCGCTCCGCGCTGTGGAACGAGCAGTTCCCCGAACACCCTATTGACCTCGATGACTCGCCCTGGTACGAGACTCAAGAAGCGCCTGCGCTTGAGTCGGCGCGGGGGGGGGGGGGGGGGGGGGTTAAGCAAGGCTTCCGTTGGAGACCGCGAATCTCCGGATGCGGGATTCCCGCCTACGCGGGAATGACGGTTAGGGTAGGGAATGACGATGCGCGTTGCGCCCGCCTAACTGCAGTACCCTCTCCCGCCGCGTTCGCGGCGTCCTCTCCCCTTATAGGGAGAGGGGGAATTCGGCGCTTGCGCGTCTCAATGGGGCGTCATTCCCGCTTTTGCGGGAATGACGATGCGCCAGTAGGTTCCCGCTTTTGCGGGAATGACGATGCGCCTGGGGATGAGGGGGAGACAGGGCTTGCGCCCCGTCTGTGGCGCTTGCGCGCCGAATGGATTCCCGCCTACGTGGGAATGACGGTTTAGGGTAGGGAATGACGATGCGCGTTGCGCCCGCCTGACTGCAGTACCCTCTCCCGCCGTGTTCGCGGCGTCCTCTCCCCTTGTAGGGAGAGGGGGGGCCGGCGCCGCAACGTAGTAGGCGAGGGCGCCGGAGGCGGGCGCGTTAGAATATGCAAGGTCTCCGTAGAGAGGACGAGCGTTGCGAATCGCGATAGGAGCGGATCACGCGGGGTTCGAGTTGAAGGGCGCGGCCGCCCGGCTTCTGCGCGAGTGGGGCCACGACGCGCTCGATATGGGTGCGCTCGCCTACGATCCCGACGACGACTACCCCGACTTCGCGGCGGCCGTGGCGCGAGCCGTGGCCGACGGAACGGCTGAGCGCGGCGTTGTCTTCTGCGGGAGCGGCGTCGGGGCGAGCGTCGCAGCGAACAAGGTCGCGGGGGCGCGGGCGGCGATGTGCCACGACACGTACTCGGCGCGGCAGGGCGTCGAGCACGACGATATGAACGTGCTGTGCATCGGCGGGCGCGTCGTGGGGCCGGAGACGGCGCGGGAGGCGCTCGCGGCGTTCGTCAACGCCCGTTTCACGGGCGAGGAGCGCCACCGGCGCAGGCTGGCGAAAGTGCAGGCGCTGGAGGCGTCCGCCAACGCGGGCGCGGAGACGGCGCGGGAGGCTCATCATGGATAACGCCGTTCGCCGAAACCTGGCGCTCGGGCAGTCGACGTGGATTGACTACATCCACCGGGAGATGCTGACGGGCGGCGAGATCGAGCGGCTCGTGAACGCGGGCGTGACGGGGCTGACGTCGAATCCGACGATCTTCGAGAAGGCGATTTCGGGGAGCGGCGCCTACGATTCGGCGCTGGCGGCGCTCGCCGAGCGCGAAAGCGACTCCGAGCGCGTTTTCGAGGCGCTCGCCGTCGCCGACGTGAAAGACGCCGCGCACGCGCTTCGCCCCGTCTACGACGAAACGCTCGGACGCGACGGCTACGTTTCGCTGGAGGTCTCTCCCGCGCTCGCCTACGACGCGGAGCGCACGGTCCGCGAGGCGCGGCGTCTCTGGGCGGCGGTCGGCGAGCCGAATCTGATGATCAAGGTTCCGGCGACGCCGCAAGGGATTCCGGCGGTCGCGGAACTCATCGGCGAGGGGCTGAACGTCAACGTCACGCTGATTTTCGCGCTGGACGCCTACGAGCGGGTGATGGACGCCTACGTCGAGGGGCTGCGGACGCTCGCGGCGCGCGGCGCGGCGCTCGACAGGGCGGCGTCGGTCGCCTCGTTTTTCGTGAGCCGCGTGGACACGGCGGTGGACGCCGCGCTGGGCGAGGAGTCGCCGCTGCGGGGGACGGCGGCGGTCGCCAACGCGCGGGCGGCCTACGCGCTGTTCCGCGAGCGGTTCGCGCAGGCCGATTTCGCGGCGCTGCAGGCGCGCGGGGCGCGTCCGCAGCGGCCTCTGTGGGCGAGCACGAGCGTCAAGAATCCGGCCTATCCCGACACGCTCTACGTGGACGGCCTAATCGGGCCGGACACCGTGAACACGATGCCGCCGGAGACGCTGGAGGCGACGCTGGACCACGGCGTTTCGGCGCGAACCGTGGACGCGGGCGGAGACCCGCGGGAGGCGCTCGCCGCGCTCGCGGACGCAGGCGTGGACATTGGCGCCGTCACCGACAAACTGCTGGCGGACGGGGTGGATGCGTTCGCGGCGTCCTACCGGAAGGCGCTGGAGAGCATAGAAGCGAAGCGCGGGCGTCCAGCGGGCGCCGCGGCTCCGGCGTAGGAGGGGAGAGGGGGCATAGCGCCATGACGGGGCCTGGGAGAATAGGGAGACAGGGCGGGCGGCGCAAGGGGGAGTTGTCGCACGGGGAGGGGCTTTTGCGGGCAGGGCGGGACAGGGATGTGTAGGTTCCCGCTTTCGCGGGAATGACGATGCGGCGGGAGATCCATAGAGACGGGGCTTTGCCCCGTCTGCGGCGCTAGGGCGCCGAATGGATTCCTGCCTACGCAGGAATGACGACCGCTCATCGCGCTCGTCCGCAGCGCCCTCTCCCGCCGCGTTCGCGGCATACTCTCCCGTTAGAGGGGGCCAGATTACGCGCGGCTTTGGAGGGAGTGGTACTTGAACTTTTCGCGGGCTGCGTCGAGGCGCCCGCCCTTCATTATCTCGTTGCGGATGCGCTCTTCGGCGGCGTCGATCTCTTGCGCGGCTTGGAGGACGGCCTGCTCGTGCTCCTGCGCGATGACGAGGACGCCGTCGCCGTCGCCGAGGAGGAGGTCGCCGGGGAGAACGCGGACGTCGCCGAGGGAGACGGGCTCCTGGTAGGCGTCGGCGCGGACGCGGTCTTTGCCGGTTCGCATATAGGTGCCGCGGGAGAAGATGGGGTAGTTGAGTTTGAGGGCGCGGTTGGAGTCGCGGCAGACGCCGTGGATGACGGTGCCGCCGAGGTTGTTGCGGTCGGCCATTATCGTGAGGATGTCGCCCCAGACGGTGGCGTCGAGGCGCCCGCCGTTGTCGATGACGACGACGCCGCCCGGCGCGACCTCGTCGATGTAGTCGCCGACGCTCTCGCCCTTGTGGCCGGCGGTCATCGGCTCGTTGCGGACGGTGTGGGCGCGCCCGCAGAGCGTGAATTCGCGGTCGACGGGCTTGATGCCGAAGGCTTGGCCCGCCAGTCCGAGCCTGTCCATCGCGTCGCTGACGGGGGTCGTGCCCAGTGTGGCGAACGCCTGCACTACGGGGTCGTTGGGGTCGAGGTGGCCTGCCATAACGCCTCTCTTGCTCGTGGGTTTGGTTGCGCGACCGGCGCCGCGGCATTCTAGGTCGGCTCGGGATTGTACGCGATCCGGCGGCGGGCGGTTTGGGGGAGTTGGGAGGGGGTAGGTCCGCGCTTTCGCGGGCATGGCGCGACGCGTGGGGTAGGTTCCGCTTTCGCGGGAATGACGTGGACCCGGGGGATTCGGGAGACGGGGCGCGACGCGCCCCGTCCGCAGCACCCTCTCCCGCCGCGTTCGCGGCGTCCTCTCCCCTTATAGGAGTCCTTTGCATAACCCCTCGCCACAGAGCCGGGGCGCCTCAATTTACTCCTAACATTAAGAGGAATTGCAGGCTGGAACTGAGTTATGCAAAGGTCTCTATAGGGAGAGGGGGATTCCTGCCTACGCAGGAATGACGGCGCCGTGGGATGCGCTAGCCCCGTCTTCGGCGGCGCAAGTTGCGATGACACTTGCCCCTTGCGTCCATCCGTAGGGCGTCCTCTAGCCTATGGGCTATGGAACAGCGCGGAACATTCGCCTCGCCTGGCGCCTATCGCGTGGCGCGCCTTGCGCGGGCGCGGCCCCGCTTGGCCGCCGCGCTCGCCGCGCTCCTAGCGGCGCTGACGGCGTGCGCCGGCGACCCCGAGCCGTCGCCGTCCGCCGCCGTTCCCGCTCCGGCGCCCGCGCCTCCCGCCGCGACGCCCACGCCGACGCCGCCCTACGACCGCGACGATTGGGACGACGGCTGGGCCGACGCGGACGGCGATTGCCAAGACACCCGCGCCGAGACGCTCATCATCGAGAGCCTCGTCGAGGTCGGCCTCGACGATTGCCGCGTCGTCAGCGGACTGTGGGCGGACGTCTGGACGGGCGAGCGGTTCCTCTCCGCCGGCGCGCTGCACATAGACCACCACGTTTCGCTCCGCAACGCCCACGTATCGGGCGGCGGCGGCTGGGACGCCGCGCGGCGGGCGCGCTTTTTCAACGACCTCGACAACCTCAACGCCATCGGCGCGGGGACGAACTTGGAGAAGGGAGCGCGAGGCCCCAGCGAGTGGCGCCCTCCGCTCCGGGCGTCGTGGCGGCAGTACGCGGAGCAATGGATCGCGGTGAAGGAGAAGCACGGCCTATCGTTCACGCGGGCCGAACGTCAAGCGCTGGACGAGATGCTGGCGCCGCGCTAAGCGGGCGCGATTGCCTTCTACTACTGGCTCGCCATCATCTGCTAACGCGCCCTACCCTACCCGCCGAAGGGCAACGCCGCCCTCCCTAAGCCGTCATTCCCGCGTAGGCGGGAACCTACCCCCTACCGTCATTCCCCCGTAGGCGGGAATCCCGCCCCAAGACGGCGCGCAAGCGCCGAATTCCCCCTCTCCCTATAAGGGGAGAGGACGCCGCGAACGCGGCGGGAGAGGGTACTGCGGTCGGGGCGCCGCCGGGCGCCCCCCCACTCAGAACGCCGCTTGCGCGGCGTTGACGTCGGGCGGGCGGCGCTCCGCAGCCGACGGCGACGGCAACTCCGACGCCGCGAACAGCGGGCCCGCGCAGATCTCCTCCAGCAGCGCCGCGCCCTCCGGCTGCAGCGCAACCGTCGCCTCCAGAGCCCAGAGCAACGCCAGCAACTCCTGCGTGAAATCCCACCGCTTTGGGCCGATCTCGTCCAGAGGCGACGACTTCCGCCCGCTCCGTTCCCGCTTGCGCCGGTCCAACCACGATTTCACGACCGGCATCCCCGACACGGCGTAGTTCCAAACCTCCGGCGAAACCGGCGAGAACTCGCCGTCCCCGACGCGCAGCGTCCGCGTTCGCGGATCGTAGGAGTGTCCGGCAGGGTAGGCCGTCGGCTGCTTCGCGCACTGCGCCGCGCCGTTCGCAGCGCCCTCGCCGTAGCGCTCGCCGTAGGCGTGGACGCCCAGCAGGCGCGCGCCCAAGTCGGCGGCGCGGGCGAACAGCGCGGCGTCCTTCGTGATCGGCAGACGCAATGGGGGCAACTCCAACTCTTCCCAGAACCGCTTGACGTAGGCGGGCTGCGCGAGAACGCCGTAGGCGTAGGCGAACAAGCGCTCCGGTGGAACCTCCGCGCCGTGCTCCTCGCCCAAGCGCTCCAGCAATCCGCCGGCGACATTCGGCTCCGTTCCCTCCGCGTCCCTCCACAGCGGAACGACGTCCTTCGCGCCGAATGAGCCGCGGAAGTGATGGCGGTCAGGAATCTCGGCGGACGCGGTTGCGGCGGGGCCCTCGCCGAGCACGCTGGTGAGCAAACTCGTCAGATAGACCTGCTTCGGCCCGTGCGCCCGCCACAATTCCGGCCTCATCGTATCCCCTAAGCGCGAGTCGGCCAAGATCCACTGGCGGTCGAACGACCTGTAGGCGTAGCGCGCGATGGGCGGCGCCGGCGCGTCGGCGGGGAGGTCGGCTATGGCCGGCTCCCGCTCCCCGTCGACGGTCAGCGGCGGATACTGATCGCCGACCTTGCGGTCACGCGACTCCCTGAACGCGTCGGCGCGTCTGCTTCGGGGGCGCGAGAGCAAATTCCGCCAACGCGCCTCCAGCGCGTCAGGAGCCGCGCCGATGGGCCACGTCCGCGAAAATGTGACTCCCGCGCTTTGCCACGGGAACAGGTCGGTCGCTTTCGGCCAGTCGAAGTATCCGCCTTCCCCGGCCGGGTAGAAAGGAGCGTCCCACTCACTGGAGCAGGGTTGCCACTGCGCGTTTGCGAACGACCGCATCTCATTGAGGCGGGCGAGTTTCTCTTTCGCGCTCCCCGAGAGCCGCACCTTCCAGACTTTGGCCGGCTCGCCGGGATTCGGCGCCCCGTCGCGGACGCCTATGGCGATGGCCACCGGCGTTTGGATGGCGAACACATTCTCCGTCTTTCGCGGGCCCAGGTTGTCCCCTTCAAGGTCGATGATCCACATCTCGTCGAACGCCTCGCGCATCTTGCGGCGCATGCCGGCGAAGCCGGGGCCCCGCAGATAAGACGACGCGGTAATGAACGACACGATGCCGCCGTCCTCGCCGCCGACCCCCTCGAACACCTTCCACAGCGCCCACCGCCAGAAGTAGACGTAGTCGTTGTAGAGGTTCACGAGGTGGACGCCGCCGCCTGCCGCCCGCACGGGCGCGAGGAAATCCTCGAGGATCGGCATGCCGCCGTTGGCGCCGTTCCCATTGCCGTTGCCGTTCTTCTTCCCGTTGGCGGCGCCGTTCCCGTAGCGCACCCAGCCGCCTTTGCGTTTGCCGCGGTCGTTCTCGGCGGGGTTCCGGTTCTCGCGGTCATAGGGCGGATTGCCGATGCAAACGAAGACGCGCGTGTTCTGTTTCACGCCTTGCGCCCGCTCGCGCTCCATATTGATCTCGTTCCGCATCCTCCCGTGCAACTCAGGAGGGTGGTGCGGCGACTCCAGCGTGTCAGTGAGGTAGATTCGGGGCGCGTCATCCACGCTGGCCTCGCGCAGGCGCTGGGTGACGCGCAAGTGCGCGACGGCGTAAGGGCCGACCAGAATCTCGAAACCGAAGAGCCGCTGCGTCAACTTATAGAGGAGTTCGGGAATAATGCCTGGTCCATACCGCTTGCTCACGACTTCGGCGGCGACGTCGAGCACGCTCAGGAGATAGGCGCCCGTGCCCGTCGCCGGGTCCAGCACGTTGACGTTCTCGTCCGCGAAAGAGTTCAGTTTGCCGAACCTCGTCAGGAGCAGTTCCGACGCGAGCCGCGTTTGCGCCTGCACAACTTCTACCGGCGTGTAGTAGACGCCTCTGCTGTTCCGCAGTTCGGGGTCGTAGGCGCCCAAGAACTGCTCGTAGAAGTAGATCCACGGATCGCCCTGCCGGTTCAAGCGCGGAGCGTCCACCGCCCCGATGGCGCGCTCCAGCAGTTGAATCGGCATAATGATTTCGTCACGGACGGTGGCGTCCTCGATGAGGGTGATCGCCCGGGAGAGCAAGCCGTACTTGCGCTGCAAGGCTTCGGACGCGAACGCGGGCGTCAGCCGCTCCGCGCCCTCGAATCGGGCGAGCAGCAGCGCGTAGGTCAGCGTCTGCGCGTAGGCGTCCGCGAACTGCGCGTCGCCGCCTTCGGGGAACAGCAGGTCGGCCCACTCGTTGGCGAGGTCGCGCAACGGGCTGTTTAGGCGCGCGAGCGACGCGCTCACCTCGTCGCGCAGGATGCGCGTGAGCGGCGCGAGGTACGCCGCCAGCCCCTCCGCCGTCGAGGGCGCCGTCGGCCCCCAGTCCAGGAATGCGCGAAAGAGCGTCTCCAACGCGCCGCGCTCGCCCGGAACGACGGCGCTCGCCCCGCGCGACACGTCCTCGCTGATGCGGACGCGACTCGCGAGTTCCCCGTTCTGATAGAGGCTCCACTCCGCGCCGTCCGTGTAGACGAGGTTGGGGAACCGCTTGAACCGCTCCCACTGCTCCGCGTTGCGCCCCTTGAACATCTCCGGGCGCGCCCCGACGCCGGGCGCCTTCAGTTCGACGAGGCCGATTAGCAGTCCGTCCGCCGTGACGCCGATGTCGGGTCTGCCCTCCAGATCGTCGGGGCGCACCTCCGTGCGGTAGTTGACGCTCCGGCCCATAATGCGGCCCATCGCTTGGAGCAACTCGCCGACGGGCACCTTGAGTTGGTCTTCCGGCTGCGCCGCGACGCGCTGGCGGAAGTTGTCGGCGACGGCGTTCGCATAGGCGACGACGTCGCGCATAAAGGCGCTCCCGTCGCCGGGTCTGGCGGGCGTCAGCCAAGGCTGCATCGTCATAGGGGTAGCATACCATCAGGGCGGGCAGGGGGGGCGGCAGGTTCCCGCTTGCCGTCCCACGCCGCATTGTCCAGCCCTGCCCGCGCCAGCGCCCGCTTCCCCTAATTCGGGAAGCGATAGACCGTCGCCTCGCCGTTGTATCGGGCGACGGTCAGCGGCTCGACGCCGGGGTAGCGCTCGCGCAGGTCGTCCTCGAGAGCGCGGATCTCCGGGGCGCCGGCGGGCGCGGCGATCACGCAGCGCAACGCCTCCGGCGCGGGAAGCGGCGCGCCTGCCTCGACGTCGGACGCGAGCAAGATGCGGACTTCCGGGCCATCCGGGTCGTACCGGCGCAGCGCCAGCATATGCATATTCGGCGCGAGGAACACCGTCGCGGTCAAGTCCGATTCGCAATAGTCTCGCCACGCGCCGGTTGCGATGGCCTCGTTCGTGAGCGGCGTCAGCGGCGGCGACGCGACCCAGAACTGCCTCGCGTTCAGCGCGAACGCCGTCAGGATCAGCGCGCCGACAAGCGCCCACGCGGCTCGCTCGCTCGCGCGTCCGGGAACGAGGCGCGCCGCCGCGGCCCAGGCGTAGCGTCCGACGACGACGCCTCCGGCAATGGCGAGCGGCGGCAGCAAGAGGAACATTCGGGTGTTCGGCACGTGCGGATGCGGCGAAAGCAGCCCCGCGAACACGAACAAAGCGGCGAGCCACACGAGAAGGAGCCGCGAGGAATGCTCGCGCAGCGTTCCGAGCGCGTAGCCGACGCCGAGCGCCGCGACGCCCCCGCTCAGGGAGTCCATCAGCGAACTCGTCACGTAGTGCGACCGGTGAATGTTGTAGTGGAACGCGAACAGATTGCGGACGTTCTCCGTCACGCGGTCGAGGAACGGGCCGCTGATCGCCTCCGAATAGCCTCCGGCGAGTTGCGGGAACAGCCATCCGAGCGCCTGCGCGCCGTTGACGATGAACGCGGGAAACGCCGCGGCCGCGAAGCCAAGCCAGACGGCGCGCGACCGCCCAATGAGGCTGGGAGAGAGCGCGAGCGCGACGATGAGGATGGGCATCGTCGCCCGCGCCGCCAAGTGCGTGTAGAAGCCCATTCCCGCCGCCGCTCCCGCCGCGTAAAACCACAGCGGGCTGTTTCGGCGGACGCCCAGCAGGAAGAACCCCGCCGCGTAGGACATCGGAAGCAGCGCGTCGAGGTTGTTGTAGGAGATGTGCGAGAGCGCGAAGAGGTAGTGGGAGAACGCGAAGAGCGACGCCCCCGCGATGGCCGCCGTCCGCCCGCGCCCCGCCAGGTAGGCCGCGAGGTAGACGCCGGGAATGGCCGCCGCCGCCGTCAGAACCGACGACAGCGTCGCGCCGAAGTGGTCGTTGCCGAACACGCGCATCACCGCGGCCTTGCCCGCGAGGCTCATCACCGGGTTGAACCCGTACACGCCGTCCTGACTGAAGGGGCGGGTGAGCCCGTAGAGATTGATGTTCCTAGCGAAGTTCCAGAACTCGAACTCGTCGCCGATGTAGGAGTAATGCCAGTGGTTGATGTCGCGGGCGTTCAGCGCGATGAAGACCGCCGCAATGCCCCCTGCGATCAGCGCGTCGGTCCGGATCGCCCGGAGCGCGGCGGACGCTCTCGCCAGGGCGTCGCGGGGCAGCAGCGGGACGGCGAACGCGGCGATGGCCGCCAGCCAAGGCAGCATGTCGCTTCCGGCGGTCGAGCCGCGGAGCAGCCGGAACGCGAGGTAGAGCGCGAAGGCGGCGCCCGCGCCCCAAGCCCACCGCCTCAGATCGCCGCGCCGTTCCGAGGGCGCGAGAGGAGCGCCGCCGTCCGCCGCGCCGCCTCCGCCGCGCTCGCGCAGGAACAGGAAACTGCCTAGCGCGAAGGCGAGCATCCCGGCGATCAGCGCGAGGCGCCCAAACGCCGGAGGGTCGGCCTGATTGAAGTCCGGGCTCAAAAACGTGAATTGAGCGAGCGTCACCAGCGCGGCGCCGCTTATCAGCAACTGGGCGGGGGCGACGGCGCCCAAGACGCGCTCGCGCCCCCGCGCCGCCGACTCCGCGAGGCGGTTCGCCCACTCGCGCGCCGCCGGCGGCGGCGAAAGCGACGGCATCCGCAAAGGAGCGCGGCCGCCGTCGCGCCGCGGCGCGCGCCCAACGCCCTCTTGGGCGCCTCGCCCAGTACTCTCTTGGACACCTCGCCCAGCGCCCTCATGCCCAAGAGGGTGCGAAAGAGCGGCGCCGTCGGCCCGGCTCGTCTGCGGAGCCATCGGCGCGCCGCACTGCGTGCAGTAACGATGCGAGGTCGGATTCAGCGCCCCGCAGGCGGCGCACGCTACCTGCATAGCGGGCGGCGCCTCCTGCGAACGGCGCGCGTCGGAGAAGCGCTAGGGATCGCCATATCGGGCGAATTGTACCGCAACCGGGCGGTCGGCGGGGGATTGGGGAGACGGGGCTAACGCCACGTCTATGGCGCTTGCGCGCCCCTGGACCCGGCCGACGCGCCCCTTGCAGGTTATTCATCAGGTCATAGGAGATGGCGACGGAATGACGCCGGGGGCTGTGCTCGTCGTCTTCCGCCGCATGGGGAAGCGGCGACGACGACGGCGGGCGACGCCTTCCGCTACGTTCCGACGCGCGGCGACCTCGCGGACGAGCGCGTCCGGCTGCGGGCGCGCGTGAACGTTCGCGGTAGCGGGGAGGTCTGCACGGCGGGCGCGAGCCCGAGTCCGTGAGGGATGCGCGGCGCTGGTAGCATACGGAGGCGATGCACTCCGTTTTCCGCGCCGGCGCCGCCGAGGCCGGCCTCTACTTTCACACGACCGCGTACAGCGTCGCGCTCGGCGGAATCATCGTTCTCGTTCCGCTGCAGATCATCGCGCTCGGGTACAACCCCGCGTGGCTAGGGCTGATCATCGCGGGGCAGGGGCTCTTTCAGGTCGCGCTGCGCCTGTTTGGGGGCGTCCTCTCCGACCGCGTCGGCGAGCGGTGGGTGATTCAGGCGAGTTTCGCGTCGATCGCGCTGGGGTCGCTCGCGCTCGCGCTCTCCTCGTCGCTGGCGTCGCTCCTATTCGCGCAGGCGATGTTCGGGGGTTCGCGCGCCATCTATTGGACGTCGGCGCAATCCTACGGGAGCCGCATAGACGAGTCGCGGACGACGGCGTTGGTGGGGCGATTCTTCGGCTTCGCGGCGGTGGGCGGAGTGGCCGGCAACTTCGGAGGCGGGCTGGCCGCCGTCGCGCTCGGCTACGCGAACGGCTTTCTGTTTGCGGCGGGCATCTCGGTCGCGGCGATGGGCGTCGTCGCCGTGATGCCGCAACTGCCGCGCCGCGCCGCGCTGACGCTGCGGGAGATCCTCGCGCCGGTTCCCGGCGTGTTCCGCAAGCGGGAGACGATGCTGCCCGCCGTGATGGCGCTTGCGACGTCGCTGCAGATTTCGGCGCTCGCGTCGGTGGGCGCGGCGCTCTTCAAGGAGCGCGGCTTCGATGACGACGCCGTCGGCCTGCTGCTGGCGGTTCACGCGTTCGGCGCCATCATCGCCGGATTCGCGTTCGCCCGCTTTTTGGGGCGCGCCGGACAGCGTCCAACCTACGCGCTTACGATGGGGGCGCACGGCTTGCTGCTGCTCGCCGTCGCCGCGTGGGGCGGCGCGTACTCCGGCGCGCTCGCGGCGATGTTCGCGCTCGGCCTCGCGTTCAACGCGGGGCGCGTGCTGAACGTGAGCCTCACGGCGATGGCGAGCGCTCCGGAGCAGCGGGGCGTCTTTATGGCGGTCGTGGGCATTTACTGGGCGGCTGGCCAGATGCTGGGCCCGCTCGTGTTCGGCCCGCTCGCCGACGCGACGAATTTGTCCGCGTCGGTCGCGGTCTTGGGCGCGGCGCTGTCCGGAACGGCGCTGCTCACCCCGCTGCTGTACGCGGCGTCGGGGAGGCGGGGATTCTCGCCTACGCGGAGGTGACGGGGATGGCGCGATAGGCGCCGGTTGACGGCGCGGCGCTTGCGGGGCTAATCTAGACGTATGCCTTACGAGCGGGACGAGCGGCGGGAATATCGCCAAGCACGGCATAGACTTCGATGAGATAGAGCGCTTCCAGTGGAGCGGGGCGATCATAGAGCCGGACGACCGGCATAGCGAGCTGCGATTCCGCGCGCTCGGTTACATTGGCCACCGTCTGCACACGGTCGTGTACACTGAGCGCATGGGGAACACGCGGATCATCAGCATTCGCAAAATCCAACTTGAAGGAGGAGAACCGCTGTGCCTCCTCTTAAGCCGGGGCACATCAGCCCTACGCCTGAGGAAAACGCGGCGATAAACGCGGGCATCGCCCTCGACCCGGACAACCCGGAGTTGACGGACGAGGATTTCGCCCGGATGCGTCCTGCGATGGAGTTCGCGCACGCGAGGCGGCTAGCGCGAGAGCAGGAGCGCCGCCGGGCCGTCGGCAAGACGCGCGTGACGCTCCGCCTCTACGCCGACGTCGTGTCGCGCCTGCGAGAGGACGGCCCCGGCTGGCAGGCGCGGGCGAACTCGGCGCTGCGGCAGGCCGTGCTGGGGGCGTGACGGGGGAGGGGACGCGCAGCGCCTCGTCCCCCAGTACCCTCTCCCGCCGAATTCGTGAACGACCGGAGACAAGGATAACGCTAGCCCGGATACGATGGGTAACACGCTGACGGGGGTCTTGATTATACGCGGCATAGTTATCCAACCCCAAACGTCATTCCCGCGAAAGCGGGAACCTACCCCGCCCCGCGGCTGCGCCGCCTCCTCCCCAAATACGCCAGCAGCGCGTCGCGCGACGAATAGGCGAACCGATGGCCGACCTCAGTTGCGGCGCGCTCCGCGCTGACCATCCACGGCCATCGGATGAGCGCCAGCCCCGCGGCGGGAGCGTCGCTTTGCAGGCGCGTCCGCCACGCGAGATCCGTGAGGCCGGCGGCGAGCGGAGCGGGCACCGTGACGACGCGCCTTCCCGCGAGCGCGGCGGCCTCGCGCCAGCGAACGCTCCCAGACCCCGCTGCGTTGAAGACGCCCGGATGATCCTCCATCAGAACGCGAACGAGCAGCGCGACGAGGTCGTCCTCGTGAATGAACTGCATCGGCGGGTCGGCGCCGCGAACGGCGATGAGGAAGGGCTTGGCGAGCGCGTCGGTTACGAAGTTGTCGGCGTTCGGCCCCATCACGACGCACGCGCGCAGGATAGAGACGCGAACGCCGGGGCGCTCCGCCGCGAGCGCTCGGAACGCCGCCTCCGCCTCCGCCTTGTCCTCCGCGTAGGCGAAGCCGGGGTTCGGGCGCGCGGGGGCGTCCTCCGTCAACAGCGGCGGATTGTCCGGCCATGCGCCGTAGACCGTCGCGCTCGACATCAGCGCGGCGCGGCGAACGCCTGCCTTCGCGCATGCCCGCGCCGCGTTCCGCGCTCCCTGAACGTTGACGCGCCTGCCCTCCGACCTGTCGCGCGGCTGCCGCATCAGAAACGCCAGGTGCGCCATCGCGTCCGCGCCCGCGAGCGCCTCGTCGAGCGGGTCGCAAACGTCCTGCCGGAAGTGCGCGTACCGCTCGTCCATGACGGCGGCGGGGCGAACGTCCACGCCGGTGACGCGCTCGACGCCGGGCTCCGCGAGCAGCCGCCGGACGAGCAACTCGCCCAAGTAGCCGGACGCCCCGGTGACGGCGACCGTCCGCGCCGCCGGCCCGGGGCCGCGCGAGCCGTCCGCCGTCATCGGTCTCGCATGCCTTGCGCTTCCTGCCGCAAGCGCCGGCGCGCCGGGCGGGTAGGGTAGGGCGCGTCGCGCATCGGCCCCCGGCGCAGTCGGCGCTAGTACTTCGAAACGCGGCCCGGGTCAACGTGCCGGCCGCTAACGAGGTACACCACTTGCTCCGCGATGTTCGTCGCTCGGTCGGCGATCCGCTCCAAGTCGTGCGCCGTCCACAGCAGATACGTTCCGCGCTCGATAATCTTCGGATCCTGCGCCATAAGCAGCAGCAACTCGCGGTAGACCTGATCGTAGAGCGCGTCCACCTCGTCGTCGTCCGCCAGCACCTGATACGCCCGGTCGATGTCGTGGTTGACCAGCGAGTCGAGCGAGGCGCGCAGCATCGCCGTCGCCTTCTCCGCCATGCGAGGAATGTCCACGAGGGGCTTGATCGGCGGCTGATCGCCCATCATCAGGCTGATCTTCCCGATGCCCTCCGCGTAGTCGCCGATGCGCTCCAACTCCATTGAGACATGCAGCGCGGCGATCAGCATCCGCAGGTCGGACGCGACCGGCTGCTGGACAGCGATGAGTTCGACCGCCTGCTCCTCCAACTCCGCCCGCTTCTTGTCTATCGCGTCGTCCTCGCGGACGACCTGCTGCGACAGCGCGAGGTCGCGCGTCCGGAGCGCCTCCACCGCCTTGGCGACCGCCTTCTCCGCCATGCTCCCCAGCGCGAGCAACTCGTCCTGCAGCCGCCGCAAGTCGCGGTCGAACTCCGCTCGCGGGCTCCGCCCTGCGGGAATCGTCATCGTCCCTCTGCTCCTCTCATCGCTCCGGCGTTCCTTCCGTCATTCCTCCGCCCCCAGCGTCGTCATTCCCGCGCCCGCAGCGCCGTGTCCGACCGGAGACATTTCGGTAACGCTAGCCCGGATACGGTGGGTAACGCCCTGACGGGCATCTTGATTATACGCAAGGCGTAGCCGTCCAACCGCCCAATCTCCAAATGGCCGAACCGGACCGTCCAAAGCCGGTCGTCGTGCCGGACGAGCCCCACCGGCTCGCCAATCAGCGCTTCGCTGACGAACACACGCTCCACGCCCACTTGATCTCTCCGTTGCTCCGACGCGGCGAACTTCGACGCCTTCCGCGTATTCGGGGCTTGCGGCCTTGCCGGGGTAAGGGCGCGGCGACGGCGCGTAGGCGGGAATCCCGCCCCGTCACGCCGCGCGCCGTCGCGCCCGCAACGCCCGCGCGTCCTCGGCAATCGCCCCGACGCGCGTCAAGACGTTGTCTAGCGCGTCCGACAGATCGAGCGCGGCCACTTGCAGGCGCTTGCCCGCGTGCCGAACCGTGTAGGTCGTCTCGTTCGCTTCGCTCTGGTCGTCTTTGGCGTAGGTCAGCATGCCGCCTGGCAGATCGAGCGCCGTCGCGTAGGCGAGGATCTGGTAGAGGTCGGCGTTCGAAGCGCGCTCGGCGTTCGGGGCGCGGTCGTCGCGCTCGCCATGCTCGCGGTTCGGAATGCGCTTGTACTTGGCGTCGCCCACGAACACGCAGCGCCCACCCTCTCGCCACACGAGGTCGGGCTCCAGCCCTATCTTCCCATCCACGTCCAATGAGTTAACCCAGCGCTCCCCGAACGCGCCGTTGGACAGTTCCAACTTCTCCCGCAGCGCGGCGGTGACGAACTCCTGAAAGACCGCGTTCATATCCATCGTGAAGCAGGACGCCCGAACGTCGCCGCGCTCCGCTTCGTGCGCGCCGTAGCGCAGGATGAAGGCGCTCGGCGTCGAGGCGCGCTCCGCCGAGCGCCAGGGGCAGCGTACGCTCTACTTCCACGACCCGAATGGGATAGACCTGCAACTCTATCCATCCACCGGCGGCAGCCGGGGCTAGGGACAAGGGGCGCGGCGCCGCGCCTAGACGCTGGCGAGCACCTCGGCCGGGAGCCCCAGACAGGAGGGGCGCGGGTCGTCCAGCGTGAGCGCTCCGCAGCCGGCGGCGATCAGCGCCCGTGCGTCGCGGGGCGAGGCTATTCCGAAGGCGCAAACGCTTACGCCCAGCGGCGAGCCCCGCAACGCCGACTCCGCCGCTCACTCCTTGCGGTCGGCCTCCTCGCGCAAGTCGCGCAGACGGCGCATTTGGGCGCTGCGCCAGCCGTAGCCGAGCGCGAACGCCAAGACGGCGCCGGCGCCCGCCGCGACCGCGAACGGCGCGGACAGCAACGCCGCCATGCCGCCGAACTGCAACTCGCCGACGGGGCGCACGCTGGTGTGCACCATGCTCCATATCCCCATCACGCGACCGCGAAACTCGTTGGCGACCAGCATCTGCATATTCGTCTGAACCCCGACGTTCAGCACGGACGCCCCCGTTCCAAACGCGAACAGCAGCCCCAGCGAGAGCCAGTAGAAGTCGGACAGCGCGAACGCCAGCATAAACGCGCCCATCGCCGCGGGCCCGCCGGTCAGAAGAGTCCGCTGCTGGCGCGGCTGCGTCATTCCCGACGCGATGATCACGCCGGTTACGCTCCCCACGCCCGTCGCGCCCCACATCAGCCCCAGCCCCTCCGGGCCGACGCCGAGTATGTCCTCCGCGAACACCGGGAAGAGGATGCTCACCGATACGCCGAACGCCATATTGAAGTAGGCCGTCCCGACCAGGAAGGCGAGCGTTCGCTCCCGCCATAGGTATCCCAGCGCCGCCCGCATATCGGCGAGCACGCTTCGCCCTCGCGCCCGGACGACGGGGGGCAAACGCACTTGCAGGAGCATCGCCGCGTACACGGCCACCGCGAGCGCGGTGAGCGCGAACACGACGCCCCCGGCGACGCTCGCGGATCCGGAGGAATCGAGCGCGTAGGCGCTCACGAACCCGCCGACGACCGGCGCGAAGACGCGGGTGGACGGATGAATCGCCGCGTTCAGCGCGACTGCGCTCGGCATCGCCTCGCGGGGCGCGAGATGCGGAAACATCGCCTGCCGCGCAGGCCCTTCGAACGCGCCAATCGCCGATAGGACGAATCCGCCCGCGATCACGAGCCACGCCGTCAGCAGTCCGAGGATTCCCAGAGCGGCCAGCGTCCCCAGCGCGAGGATATAGAGCGCTTGCGCCGCGATGAGCAGCCGCCGCTGATCGAACTTGTCGGCCAGCGCGCCGCCGAACAGCGTCAACGCCGTGGACGGAACGAACTGCGCCGCGCCGTTCACTCCCAGCAGAAACGCCGACCCGGACAATTCGTAGATCAGCCATCCTTCCGCCATCCACTGCATCTGCTGCCCGGACACGGACACGACGAACCCGATCCAGTACAAACGGAAGCCGCGATGCCGGAGCGCGTCGAACCTGCTCGCCATAGTGAGGAGAGTCTACGCGCATTGCGCGGCGCGGCCGCGCAGGGCGCCGCTCCCTAGGAATGGGCGGAGCCCCTCAGGCGCCTAGCCGCCCTACGCGCCAATCCCAGAGACGGTGCGCAGCCCCCTTACCGTCATTCCCGCGTAGGCGGGAATCCCGCCCCCTTCGGGCGCGCAAGCGCCGCATCCCCCTCTCCCTAGAAGGGGAGAGGACGCCGCGAACGCGGCGGGAGAGGGTACTGCGGACGAGGCGCATCGCGCCCCGTCGCCCTTGTCTCCCAGGCGCCTCGTCATTTCCCGCGAAAGCGGGAACCTACCGGCTGCGCCGCCCCTAACCCCCAATGCCGCCTCACGCGCGCCGAACGAGCGCATAGGGTTGACACTCCCCCGCTATGCTACGTTCCGCGCGGCTTTGGCGGAGACGCCTCGCCGCAAACCTTAGCATCAGGAGGCTCAATCGTATGCTGACCAGAATGCTCGCAGTCTTTGCGGCGCTCGCCGTCATCGGCTTCGCCGTCGCCGTCGCTCCCAGCCCCGCTGTCGCCCAAACCGGCGGCGACTCGACGGCGACAACCGCCGCCACGGCGACTCCCACCGCCACGGCCACGCCGGCGCCGGGGCCGGAGTCGTTCGCCATCAAGCCGCATATTGGGACATTGAAGAACCCGCGGAGTCTGACGCGGTTGGGGAACAAGTGGTATGTGGGCGGCTTTGGACCCAATGCCTACGCGGATAACCACATCCACATCTTCTCGGACTCGGGAACCTACGAGCGGCGTATCAGAGTGGCGGGCAACTCAGGGGTGGGGGGCGGCGCATTCGTCTACAATAGCGGCGTCGTCCGCGGCCTCGCGACCGACGGAACGAAACTCATCGCCGTCACGAATCAGGCGACCGTGTACGAGTGGACGCCCCAGACGAACGGCGCCCTTGTTCCCTCGTATTCCGCCGTTATTCGGTTGCCTGCGCCGCCTGGGGGTGGGCAGCACCACGTCGATGGGGTCGCCCACGACGGAACGGACACGTGGGTAGCCGTGTCTTGGCCAGGAGCCAACAGGCAATCCAAGCACGGGCTGCTGAAGTTGAACCTCTTGGGAGACACGCTCTACCAAACGAACCAGTGGGCTGGCGCGCTGGTGTACGAGAACGGCTACCTGTACGCCACCGGGGGCGGCGACTTGATGCGCATATCCCCAACCTCGCTTTCGACCACGAGCGCGAACAACTGGGAAATCGTCCGGCGGGCGGTCGAGATTCGCAACGGCCTGGTGTTCCGCAACGGCGTGGCCTACGGCTTCAACGCCGCCCGGGACAAAGTGCGGAAGGCGCGGCAACCGTCTGCGGAGCGGCTCTTCGCGCTCACGCCCAGCATCGGGAACTTGAATCCGCAGAGTCTGGCGCGGTTGGGCAACAAGTGGTACGTGGGCGGACACTCAGGCGACGGCTACATCCACGTCTTCAATAACGATGGAACAACGCCGCCCTCTCCGTCCCCAAGCCGCATCAAAAAGCCAGCCGCAGAGATCCGTGGACTGACCTCCGACGGAACACACCTCATCGCAGCAGCAGTCTCCCGCGCCGAGGCCATTGCGTTCGCCGACGGCTCCCGCGTCGCCGTCCGCGTTCCCCACGTCTACAAATGGATTCCGCAAACGGACGCGACCACCTCCGTGTCGGCGACGCCCTTCTGCATCCCCAACGCGCTCGGCTACACCCCCAACGGCGTCGCCCACGACGGAACCCATATCTGGGTCGCCCTCGACTCTCCCGCCCGCAACATTCTCGTGAAACTGAACGGGACAACCGGCGCGCATATCGGAACCTACCGAATGAACGCGCCCGTCGCGGGCCTGACTCATCAGAACGGTAACCTGTACGGCTTGTCCGGCGGGAACATTGTGATGGTCATAGCGTCTCACCTGAAGACGTCTCCGGCGACGTGGGTGAACAACTGGGAGGTGGTCAAGCGTGACTCGGGGCTAGCCGACGGCCTAGCGTTCCGCAACGGGACGGCCTACGGCTTCAACGCGGCGCAAGACGAGGTGCGCGCGGAGCGCGGCAACCCCACGATCAGGCCTACTGCGCCTATAACTCCCCCCACCCCGCCTACTACGCCGACGACTCCTACCACGCCTACAACCCCCACAACGCCTACTACCCCCGCTAGCCCGGCGAGTTAGCGTGCTGACGGCCTGCGCGCCCCGCCGATCAGCAGGACGCGCAGGCCGTTCTCTCTACTCTCTACGGCGCCTCTGGATTCCCGCCCCCAGGTTCGTCATTCCCGCGTAGGCGGAAATCTCGCCCCATTTCGGCGCGCAAGCGCCCAATTCCCCCTCTCTCTATAGAGACCTTTGCATAACCCCATGCCGCAGAGCCGGGGCGCCTCAATTCACTCCTAACATCAAGAGGAATTGCAGGCTGAAACTGAGTTATGCAAAGGACTCCTATAAGGGGAGAGGACGCCGCGAACGCGGCGGGAGAGGGTACTGCGGTCGGGGCGGTCGAATGAGAAGGGGCGGGGCGCCGCGCGCCCCGCCCCTCTACACATCCCCGGGGCCGCGTCATTCCCGCGAAAGCGGGAACCTACCCCTGCTGAGACAACTCCCCCTTGCGCCGTCCGCCCCTTTTCTCCTAAGCTGTCCCTATGATCCTCGCGCTCAGTGCCCCCGCTGCGGACCAGACGCCCCTTGTCGGCGGCTCCATCTGGCCTCATTTCGCCCCAAATCGGCCCTAAACGCCCCGTTTCGGCCCCGAATTGGCCTCATCCGCCCCCGGAGCGCAGGAGTAAATGAGTCAAAATGATGCCAAATGATGCCACCCTTAAAGGGAAGGGACCTTCGACGCTTGCCCGCGCAAGCGGAGCCCTCTCTTGCCTCCCCGCCCAACTTTCATCGCGCAGGGGGATGGCGCCGCGCCCCGCAATCTGCTATCCTATCCCCCAAGGATGGTCAGCGAACCTGCGCTCGTCGTCTATACGCGGCCCGACTGCTCCTACTCGGACGCGCTGCTGCACGACCTCGACAAGGACGGGGTCGCGTACCGGCAAGTCGACCTGGAGGAGCGTCCCGACCTAGTCGGAGAGTTGGAGCGGCTCACCGGTGGCGAGCGCATGACGCCCGTGATGGTGGAGGGCGACCTCGTCATCGTGGGGTATCATGGCGTCGGCTGAGCGTTCTGACGCCCCGGCGGAGCCGGGGCTCGCTAGCGCGGCCCGGTGGTGTAGCCTGGTTTAACACACCGCCCTGTCAAGGCGGAGATCGCCGGTTCAAATCCGGTCCGGGTCGCCATCCGCGACAGCGAAAGAGCCCCCGCGCTGCAGCGCGGGGGCTCTTCTCTCTCTCTGCCCGCGAGACGCGCCTCGTCATTTCCCGCGAAAGCGGGAACCTACCCCTATATCCCCCTCTCCCTACGGAGACCTTTGCATAACCCCCCGCCGCAGAGCCGGGGCGCCCCAATTCACTCCTAACATTAAGATTGCGGGCTGAAACGGAGTTATGCAAAGGGACTCTATAAGGAGAGGGGGGTATGTCGGCGCTGCGCCCGTCTGTGGCGCTGTCGCGCCGAATGGATTCCCGCCTACGCGGGAATGACGGTAAGGGTAGGAATGACGGCGCGACGCGCCCGGTCGTGGGGCGGGCGCGCTGCTATTATGGGCGAAACGCTTCGCAAGAGGGAGCGCGGGGATGTCCAATGACGCGGCGGTTCCGAGCGTGGTCGTCGAGCGGCTGCCGCAGTATCTCCGCGCCCTCGCGCACCTGAGCGAGGCGGGGCTGGAGGTCGTCAGTTCGCAGCAGTTGGGGGAACTTCTGCGGATCACGCCCGCCCAGATTCGCAAGGACCTCAGTTATTTCGGGCGCTTCGGAAAGCAGGGGAGAGGGTACGGCGTTCAGCGGCTCATCCGGCAACTGCGCGGCATCCTCGGGCTGGACAAGACGTGGAACGTGGCGGTCGTCGGCGTCGGGCGGCTCGGCAGGTCGATCATCAGTTATCCCGGGTTCGCCCCGGAGGGGTTTCGCGTCGTCTGCGCGTTCGACTCGAATCCGCAGGTGATTGGGCAGGTGGCGGGCGGGCTTCTCGTTCACGACGTCGCCAACTTCCGCGAGGTGGCCGACGCGGAGGGCGTGTCCATAGCGATCGTCGCGGTTCCCGCCGGGGCGGCGCAGGAGGTGATAGACCGCCTCGTGGAGTCCGACGTCAAGGCGATTCTGAACTACGCGCCCAAGTCGGCGGTCGTGCCCAGCGGGGTGCACGTGCAGAACGTGGACCCGGTCGTTTCGCTTCAGTCGATGACGTACTACCTGAATCCGCGCGGCGGGCAGGAGCGCGGGGAGCGGCGCTAGACGACGCCTTCGCGGGGAGGGGCGCCGGTCGGCCGGCGTCGGCGGCGCGAAACGCCCAGCCGCGCTTGCCCGCGCCGCAGGGAGCGGAGGGCGCGCTCCAAGTCGACGTCGCCCGTGTGCTCGGCGATGCGCTGGCGCGCCCGGGCGACGGCCTCCTCGGCGCGGACGACGTCGATCTCGTCGAGCCGCTCGGCGGCGTCGGCGAGGACGGACACGCGGTCGCCGCGCACGTCGAGGAAGCCGCCGGTGACGGCGAAGTCCTCCTCGTTGTCTCCCACGCGGTAGCGGAGGTCGCCCGGCTGGAGGGCGGTCATCAGGGCGGCGTGCTGGGGCAGGACGCCGATCTCGCCCTCGACGCCCGGGGCGGCGATTGCGTCCACGTCGCCTTCGAAGAGCACGCGCTCGGCGGTTACGATTTCGAGTCGGATGGTCATTTTGCGGTTGGTTCTCCCTAGCCCATCGCCATCGTTATCTGTCCGGCGCGCTGCGCCGTTCCCGACGCGGCCTTCTCCAAGGCGTCCCGGACATCGCTCAGCCGCTCCAGCGGCAAGGCCATATCCTGCCGGAGGAGCATTCTGTTGCCTTCTCTTCCGATTTCGCTTTTCGAGTATGCCACAGCCCAAAGCGGTTTGCGCTGGCGGGCGCATTCCATCGCGGCGTTGATCGTTCCCCCGCGCTCGTTCGCCTCGACGACGAAAAGCCCTTGCGAGAGGCCGACGATCAACTTGTTGCGCTCCATCGCCCGCCATGCCCGCCACGGAGCGGCGGGCTCGAACATAGACACGGCGAGGAAGTTGTCCTCCATATCCACGAGCGGGCGCAACTCCCGCGCGACGCGGAATCCCCCGATCCCTTCGGGGAGCGCCGCTATCGTTCTTCCCCCGGCCTCCAGCGCGCCCAGGTGCGCTTGCCGGTCGACCCCTTTGGCGTAGCCGCTGACCACGACGAAATCGCGCTCCGCCGCCTCGCGCCCGAAGGCGAAGGCATACCGCAACGCTTCGGGGGACGCGTCGCGGGAGCCGCATATTCCGATGGCGTCGCGCTCGAGCAGGTCGAGATTGCCGACGGCGTACAGCGTCGGCGGCTTCATCGCCGAGCGCACGGGCTCCGGGTAGTCCGCGTCGCTGGGGTATATCGTGGTGACGTCGCTCATCTCCCGTCGCGCTTGCGGATCATCACGCCCCGAGGTCGCGGATGAGGCCGCGCGCCCAGCCGATGGCTTCGGGGTAGTGGTCGCAGTCCAAGACGAACTCTTGGCCGCGGGACTGGCTGTTGAGGTAGGCGTATTTGGCGTCGGGCGGAGGCGTCCATCGCTCACGGTTGTTCCCATGCCAACTCAGCATTTTCTTGTCGGCGGAAGGGTAGAACCACGAAGGCAATCGCCATTGGGTGACGCTTGCCCCGTCCGGGTTCGTCAGGAGCAAGCGCTCGTCGAACCGCGGGAACCGTCCCCACCCGGGGGCGACACCTCCGTCAGGCATGGTCACGGGGCCGGTTCCCAATTCCAGGGTGTCGGAGGCGACGTGGAGAGTGTTGTTCGCGTCGTTGGGGTAGTGCATATGCGGCTGGTAGTGGGCCCACGACGGCACCTGGTATCGCTCTGGCGAATTCAGGTCGTACTTTTCTCCTATCTGCAGCCAGCCCCAGAGGACATGCCGGCACGGTTCGCGCGTGAAGCGCCACTTGCGGTCACCCTGATCAACGCGCTCCACATGCTTGTAGAGACCAAAGAATAGGAACAGGTCGCCCTTGCCCACGCCTTGGTTGTTCAGGTGACCCTGGGCCTTGTCTTCTTGTCCTAACAACCCCCGCCAGTTCTTGGCCTGCTTCGAGCCCGCGACTTCAGGGTAGGTTCTGATGTTGAGGTGGGGGTCAAGGTGCGCGCGGCTGTCAGGGCCGTAACGCCCGCTCGTGAGGTCTTTGACGACATCGCCGATGTTGATCACGCCCAAGTCTTCGCTGACGTGGCGCAACTCGCCATAGGTGATCTTGTCGGCGGCAACGGGTATCGGCAGCGAGAACATCGTGCCGTCGGGGAAGATGGGGCTGGCTTTGCCGCCGCTCCCGGTGTCGAAGCCCTTCCTGCTGAGTATGAGTTTCATCGCCGTCCTCCTTTCGTTGGGCGCATCATAGCAGAGAGGGCTTGCGCGGCGCCGACCGCGGCGGCGGCCGGCGCGCTGATCCCCGGCGTCGCGGGCTACAGCCGCTCGATGATGATGTCGGTGATGTGCTCCGTCGTGGAGAACTCCGCGCCGGGAGGGACGAGGTCGGCGGTGCGGTGGCCGTCGTTCAGCGCGCGCTCGACGGCGGCGTTGACGGCGGCGGCCTCGTCGGCGAGGCCGAACGAGTACTCCAGCATAAAGGCCGCGCTGAGGATGGAGCCGACGGGGTTGGCCTTGCGCTGTCCGGCGATGTCGGGGGCGCTGCCGTGGCTGGGCTCGTAGAGGCCGCGCGTTTTGCGGGGCTTGCCGCGCGCGTCTTCGCCGGGCAGCCCGGCGAGGCTCGCGGAGGGCAGCATGCCGAGCGACGCGGAGAGCACGGCGGCCTCGTCGGAGATGATGTCGCCGAACATATTCTCCATCACCATCACGTCGAAACTCGTCGGGCGCGTGACGAGCAGCATCGCGCAGGAGTCCACCAACTGATGCTCCAACTCGACGTCGGGGTAGTCGCGCGCGACTTCGTTGGCTATGTCGCGCCAGAGGCGGGAGGACTGCAGAACGTTCGCCTTGTCGACGGAGGTGAGTTTGCGGCGCCGCGAGCGGGCGAGTTGGAATCCGACGCGGAGGATGCGCTCGATCTCCTTCTCCGCGTAGCGGAGCGTGTCCACGCCTTTGCGCCCGGCCTTCGTCTCCCAGCGCTTCTTGGGCGTCGCGTAGTAGAGGCCGCCGGTGAGTTCGCGGATGATGACCATATCCGCGCCGCGAACGAGGTCGTTCTTGAGGGGGCTGGCGCCCTCCATGCCGGGGAAGACTTTGACGGGGCGGATGTTGGCGTAGAGGCCGAGCGCTTTGCGGAGGCCGAGGATGGCGGCTTCGGGGCGGACGGGGGCGTTGTCCCACTTCGGCCCGCCGACGGCGCCGAAGAGGACGGCGTCGGCCTGCCTCGCGGCGCGGACGGTCTCGTCGCGCAGGGGCTCGCCGTAGGCGTCTATCGCGCCGCCGCCTACGACGTCCGTTTTGTAGCGGAAGGAATGCCCTCCGCGCGCCGCGACGGCGTCGAGGACGCGCTGCGCCGCCTGCGTGACCTCGGGCCCGACGCCGTCGCCGGGCAGAACCATGATGTCGAACGTGGCCATTATGTGTTACCTCGCTCTACCGGGCGCCTCCATCTTAAGGCGCTTCATGCCAGCCTCAAAGCGCCCCCGTGGGCCAACGCCGGGCGGCACGGGATGCGAAAATTGGCTCAAAGCGCTCAAAAGCGCTCATTCGCTCCTGCGGCGCGGGGGTTCGCGCCCTTGACGTCGGTCTATCGTAGCAGGGCGGACGATTGTGCGCAACAGGCTTCTGTCATATCATTGCATAGGCGCGGGTTAGGAGCGCGTGGCGGGGGCCGGATCGCCGTTTGCGGAGTCGGGGGCAATGGGAATTCAAGGGCGCGGCGGGCGGCCGGGGGCTTGGGAGGGCGCGCCGGGGCAGTGAGCACTTTTTGAGCGCCGAATGAGCGCTTTTTGAGCGCCGTTTGAGCACTGCATGAGCACCGTTTGAGCACTTTTTAGCGCCAAATGAGCGCCGTTTGAGCGCTGGGGTCAGGCGCGGCGCGGCCCAGTAGGTTCCCGCTTTCGCGGGAATGAGGGGCCCGGGGATACTTGGAGACGGGGCGCGTTGCGCCCCGTCTGTGGCGCTATGGCGTCGAATGGATTCCGGCCTACGCAGGAATGACGAACGCCACGCGCCCCGTCCGCAGTACCCTCTCCCGCCGCAAGGGGGTAGGTTCCCGCTTTCGCGGGAATGACGCGGCCCCGGGAAATAAGGGGAGACCGGGGCTGCGCCCGTCCCCCGGCGCCTCGCCCGAAAGCGGGAACCTACCCCTCCCCCTCTCCAACCGTCCCCAATATGACAGCGCCTCCTTGCAATTCGCGCCGCCTAAGCGTATAGTCATATCAATGACACAACGCAACGCCGTCATATCCCCTCTCACAGGGGGCATTCCCCCTCTCCCTATAAGGGGAGAGGACGCCGCGAACGCGGCGGGAGAGGGTACTGCGGACGGGGCGCAACGCGCCCCGTCTCCACAATCCCCCATGCGCCCCGTCATTCCCGCGAAAGCGGAAATGTGGATCCACATTCGAAGCGCAACACCTGCTGTTCGTTCCAGAATACCTCAACCGGCGTCCGGTAGCCCAGCGCCGCGCGCGGCGTGTTGTTGGAGCGCAACGCGCACAGCGTCAACTCCTCGTCCGACACCCCGTCCAAGTCCGTCTTCCGAGGCAACTCCCGCCGCAGCCGGCCTATCGCGTTCTCCACTCCCCCTTTCTGCCATGGCGACCTCACGTCGCAGAAGAACGTCTCCGTCCCTATCGCGTGCAACTCGTAATGCCGCGCAAACTCCGTCCCGTTGTCGAACGTCACGCTCCGCCGCATCTCCAACGGCAGAGCCCCCAGCGTCGCCACCATCGCTTGCGCGACAGGCTCCGCCCCCTTGCTCTCAGGCCGCAACACGAGCGACAGCCGCGACGCGCGCTCGTGCAGGATCAGCAGCGCCTGCTTCCGAACGCCGAACAGCATCGTGTCCGCCTCCCAGTGGCCGAACTCGACCCGGCCGGCGGCCTCCGGAGGCCGCTCCGCCAGCGGGCGGCGCTCACGGATGAACACGGCGGAACTGCGCCCCTTGCGGGAGCGCCGGCCCCTCTTCGCCTTCGCCTGCGGCAGGTAATGCCGCCAGCCGTAGTCCTTCTTCCTCTTCACCTGGCCGTAGATGAACCGGTAGATCGTCTCGTCCGAAATCACCGGCCTGCCCATCTCCAACGCCAAGCGCCCGGCGACTTGCTCAGGCGACGCGCCCCACGCGAGCCGCCAAAGCACGGCCTCCCGCAGCAAGTCGTCGCGGTCGAGGCGCGGCCCGCGCCACCGCCGCGCCTGCGCCCGCTCGTTCGCCTGCACCGGCCTGTACTCGCCTGAGCTCAACCGGTTGCGGTTGATCTCGCGAGAGATTGCCGATGGCGAGCGATCCAGACTTGCAGCGATTTGCCTGACCGCGGTCCCCGCTTTGAGTAGGCGGGCAATCTCACACCGCTCTTCGATCCCGATATGGCTGTATCCCATGGCGCCACCTTACTCTGGTGTTGCGCTTCGTTTGGGAATCCAGTAAACCTACCCCGCCCGCCCGACCCGCCAGCGCGAGGTTGACGCGCAAGGGTCGGCTATGGCATTATGCGCCCCGGCAGCGCAGCCAAAGACTCGGATGGAGATAGATGATGGTCGTCCAACTGGAAAGCGTCCCCGACTTCTCGACGATGGGCAGAGTCTTCTGCGTGCGGGCGGAATACGGCCTGTACACGCAAGATTTCGTTCAGGGCGGCTACGCGGGCTTGGGTTGGCTCGACGGCCAGGACCTCTCCGGAGTCGACTTTGGCGACCTCCGAGACCGCTTGAAGGATGCCCATCCTGACAAGTCGAATGCCAGCATTGGCAGTTGGACAGGGTCCATCTACCGATTCATACACGACATCCGCCAGGGTGACTGGTTGCTAACTCCTGCCCGCGACGCTAGCCGAATCTACGTCGGAAGGGTCGTCTCTGACTATTTCTTCCAACCGGTTCACGACGACCCTTACGACCACCGACGCCGCGTCGAATGGCGTTCGGACCCCATCCAGCGGGCGACTCTGCCCGAAGAGTGGCGGCGTACCATGTACCAACAGGCCACAGTGCTCCTTGTCTCCGGGAGCGGCGAGCCTACGCCGACACGCGATCTCGAGTCCCTCGCCGCCGACCTCTGCTTTGAGGACGCCTCGTTCCTTCGCGATATTGAGAGCCTCCTCGAGGACAAGAAGCAGGTCATCTTCTACGGCCCGCCCGGCACGGGCAAGACCTACGTGGCGAAGCGCCTCGCCATGCATCTCGCGGGCGGCGACGGGAATCGCGTGACGCTCGTGCAGTTCCATCCGTCCTACGCCTACGAGGATTTCGTGCAGGGCTACCGCCCTACGCTTGACGACGGGCAGTTGGGCTACGAACTCAAGGATGGGCCGTTGCTGCAGGCCGCCAAGCGCGCCGAAGAGGAGCCGGACGCCGACCATTTCTTGGTCATAGACGAGATCAACCGCGGCAACCTCGGCAAGGTCTTCGGCGAACTCTACTACCTGTTGAGTCCTTTGCATAACCCTCGCATCAGCGCGATCGGCAGTTCCGCGCCCCCGGAATCAGCCATTCAACCGCCCAAATCCCCCGATAACGGCCTCCACCTCCCCTGCTCGCCCCCAATTTAGGGGCTTCGCAGGGCCTCGTACCCCCAACGGGCGCAATACGCCCCTACCCATGCACAGCGCAACCCTCTCTCAACCCGTCCGCGCGCCGCAGGTTGTACGCCAGCGCCTTGAACAACGCCTCCGCCTCGTTCCTCATTAGCCCCATGTACCGAACCCGCCAGTACCCATAGCTGCGCTTCAGCGTCCCAAACACCTGCTCCACCGGCGCCCGAACCTTCGACAGCAGCCCGTTCCGCCGCCGCTGCCAATGCGGCAGCTCCGTCTGATGCTTATGCCCCCGATGCATGATCCGATCCTTCACGCCCTGCGCCCGCAGACGCTCACGACGCTCCTTCGACTCATACGCCTTGTCCGCGTACACCGCCTCTTCGTCCCCCATGATCAGCGCGTCCGCAACATCCGTGTCCGCAACGTTCGCAGGCGTGAACTCAACCCCGCGCACCAGCCCTGACCCCGCGTCCATCCCTATGTGCATCTTGTAGCCGAAATGCGACTTCTTCCCCTTCTTCGTCCACGCGGCGTCGGGGTCCGTTCCGCTCCGCGCTCCAGCCTCCGAATGCGGGCGCCGCGCCTGCGCCTCGATGATCGTCGCGTCGATCAGCGTTCCGCGCTTCACCAGCATGCCCTTCGCCTCCAACTGCCGATTCACTTCCGCGAACAGCGCCCGCGCCAGCCCCCGCTCCGTGATCTTCTTCCGAAACCGGCTGATCGTCGAGTGGTCGGGAACCGCGTCCGTCAGCGTGAGCTCCGCGAAGCGGCGGAACGACAGCCGGTCTTGGAGCGCCTCCTCCATGCCGACGTCGGAGGAGTCGTACCACTGCTGGAGGACGATGATCTTGACCATCGTGATCGGGCGGTAGGCGGGCCGTCCTTCGGGCGCGGCGTGGACATCGTCGAGTAGGGCTGCGACTTTGGGCCAATCGATGAGGCGGTCGATGCGGTCGAGTCTGTCGTTGCGGCCTGCGTTGAAAGGGAGGAAGGCGTCGATGAAGGAGGGGTCGCTGGCTTCGAGATGCATAGCAGTCTCCTCGCGGTTGCGGGTTGCGGTCATTGTGCGCGATTGCGGAAGGTTATGCAAAGGTCTCCTGTTGGAGTACCGCGAAGATGGGATCCGGCTGCAGTACTCCGACAGGCCGTTCTCGCTGCCGCCCAACCTCTACGTCATCGGCACGATGAACACCGCCGACCGCTCCATTGCTCTGGTGGACTTGGCGCTGCGCCGCCGGTTCCACTTCGTCGAGTTTCACCCGGACAAGCCGCCTGTGAACGGCGTGCTACGCGAGTGGCTGAGCGAGCACACGCGAGGGATGGAGTGGGTCGCGGACGTAGTGGACAAGGCGAATGCCCTGTTGAAGGATCGTGGCGCGGCAGAGGCGGCCGTCGGTCCGAGTTACTTTATGCAGCCGGGGCTCGACGAGGAGAAGGTCGAGCGCATCTGGAAGCACAGCGTGCTGCCGTACATCAAGGAGCGGCTGTTCGGCGTTGAGGGCGTTGCGGATGCGTTCGCGCTGGCCAAGTTGCGCGGCGAGTCGGCGGGCGGCGGCGCCTCGCCGTCCGGCGACGTCGGCGGGGACGAGGAACCGCAGGCGGGCGAGGAGGCGTAGGTTCCCGCTTTCGCGGGCGGGAATGACGAGGCGCTTGGGGAGACGGGGAGACGGGGCGCTATGCGCCCCGACCGCAGTACCCTCTCCCGCCGCGTTCGCGGCGTCCTCTCCCCTTATAGGGAGAGGGGGGATACGAGATTCCCGCCTACGCGGGAATGACGGTCAAGAGGGCAGGAATGACGGTTATAGGGGGCGCGAATTGACGGCGTAGGAGGTAGGTTCCCGCTTTCGCGGGAATGGACGCGGAGCATGGGAATATCAGGAGACGGGGCGCGACGCGCCCCGTCATTCCTGCGTAGGCAGGAATCCATTCGGCGCGCTAGCGCCATAGACGGTGCGCAAGCCCGTCTCCATGGATCCCCGGGGCCGCGTCATTCCCGCGTAGGCGGGAACCTACCCATACCCCCGACCGCAGTACCCTCTCCCGCCGCTTCCGCGGCGTCCTCTCCCCTTATAGGAGACCTTTGCATAACCTTCCGCAATCGCGCACAATGACCGCAACCCGCAACCGCGAGGAGACTGCTATGCATCTCGAAGCCAGCGACCCCTCCTTCATCGACGCCTTCCTCCCTTTCAACGCAGGCCGCAACGACAGACTCGACCGCATCGACCGCCTCATCGATTGGCCCAAAGTCGCAGCCCTACTCGACGATGTCCACGCCGCGCCCGAAGGACGGCCCGCCTACCGCCCGATCACGATGGTCAAGATCATCGTCCTCCAGCAGTGGTACGACTCCTCCGACGTCGGCATGGAGGAGGCGCTCCAAGACCGGCTGTCGTTCCGCCGCTTCGCGGAGCTCACGCTGACGGACGCGGTTCCCGACCACTCGACGATCAGCCGGTTTCGGAAGAAGATCACGGAGCGGGGGCTGGCGCGGGCGCTGTTCGCGGAAGTGAATCGGCAGTTGGAGGCGAAGGGCATGCTGGTGAAGCGCGGAACGCTGATCGACGCGACGATCATCGAGGCGCAGGCGCGGCGCCCGCATTCGGAGGCTGGAGCGCGGAGCGGAACGGACCCCGACGCCGCGTGGACGAAGAAGGGGAAGAAGTCGCATTTCGGCTACAAGATGCACATAGGGATGGACGCGGGGTCAGGGCTGGTGCGCGGGGTTGAGTTCACGCCTGCGAACGTTGCGGACACGGATGTTGCGGACGCGCTGATCATGGGGGACGAAGAGGCGGTGTACGCGGACAAGGCGTATGAGTCGAAGGAGCGTCGTGAGCGTCTGCGGGCGCAGGGCGTGAAGGATCGGATCATGCATCGGGGGCATAAGCATCAGACGGAGCTGCCGCATTGGCAGCGGCGGCGGAACGGGCTGCTGTCGAAGGTTCGGGCGCCGGTGGAGCAGGTGTTTGGGACGCTGAAGCGCAGCTATGGGTACTGGCGGGTTCGGTACATGGGGCTAATGAGGAACGAGGCGGAGGCGTTGTTCAAGGCGCTGGCGTACAACCTGCGGCGCGCGGACGGGTTGAGAGAGGGTTGCGCTGTGCATGGGTAGGGGCGTATTGCGCCCGTTGGGGGTACGAGGCCCTGCGAAGCCCCTAAATTGGGGGCGAGCAGGGGAGGTGGAGGCCGTTATCGGGGGATTTGGGCGGTTGAATGGCTGATTCCGGGGGCGCGGAACTGCCGATCGCGCTGATGCGAGGGTTATGCAAAGGACTCTATAGGGAGAGGGGGAATTGGGCGCTTGCGCGCCTCACATTGCAGGCGGGATTCCCGCCTGCGCGGGAATGACGGTCATGGGGCGGGTTCCTGTCCGCTACGGGAGCGGAGGGGCGATCGTTACGCCTAGCGCGCGCTCGGTCCAGGCGGCGGCGCGGAGGAGGCGCGCCTCTTGAAAGGGCGGGGAGGCGAGTTGCGCGCCGAGAGGCAGGCCGTCGGCGGAGAGGCCGATGGGCACGGAGACGCTGGGGAAGCCGGTGAAACTCCACGGGCTTTGGAACCGCGTGTCGCCGGTCTGGGTCCGGTCGCGGGGGGCGGGGCCTGACGCGGTTGGCGTAAGCAGCGCGTCCACGCGCTCCATCGCGCGGGCGGCGAGGCGCCGGACCTCGCGGCGGCAGTCGGCGGCGGCCACGTAGTCGCGGGCGGAGTGGGCGAATCCGTTGTCGAGGTAGACGCGAATCTTGGGGCCGTAGCGGTCTTCGGCGCCGAGGTAGAGGGGCGCGTGCCAGACGGCCATTTCGGACTCTTGCATCACGCGGTGGGCGGCGTAGGCGCGGGCGAAGTCCACGCCCGAGTCGACCTCTTCGATCTCGGCGCCGGCGTTGGCGAGCCGCTGGGCGGCGTCCTCCATCGCAAGGCGGGTTTCGGCGCTCGCTTCGGAGAAGAACCAGCCGCGCAGGAGGCCGAGTCGGGGCGGAGCGTCCGCGCCGCGAACGGCGGCGGCGTAATCGTCGGGCGGAGCGTCGGCGGAGTCCGGGTCGTTGGGATCGTGAACGGCGAACACGTTGAGGAGGAGCGCGGCGTCCTCGACGTTGCGGGCGAGGAAGCCGACGTGGTCGAACGAGGCCGCCATAGGGATGACGCCGAGCCGGGGGACGCGCCCGAAGGTGGGCTTGAGGCCGACGACGCCGTTGTAGGCGGCGGGGCGCAGCACGGAGCCGACGGTTTGCGACCCGAACGCCCAGGGAGCCATGCGGGCGGCGACTGCGGCGCCGGAGCCCGCGCTGGAGCCGCCGGGGGTGTGCTCGGCGCTCCACGGGTTGTAGGTGGGGGCGGGGTCGCCGTCGGCGAATTCGGTGGTGTGGAGTTTGCCGAGGAGTATGGCGCCTGCGGCGCGGGCGATGGCGATGGGGGCGGCGTCGGCGTCGGGGACGCGGTCGGCCCAAATCCGGGAGCCCGCCGCGGTGCGGACGCCGGCGGTGTCGAAGATGTCTTTCGCGCCGTAGGGGACGCCGGCGATAGGGCCTCGCGGCGCGGCGCGGGCGGCGTCGAACGCTTGGGCGTCCGCGAGCGCCTGCTCCGGCAAGAGCGTCGTCCAGGCGAGGACGCGGGGCTCCATGTCGGCGGAGCGGGCGATCAGCGACTCGGTCAGTTCGACGGCGGAGAGGCGGCGGGCGGCGATTTCGCCTGCGGCCTGCGCGAGCGTGAGTTCGTGGGGCTGGGTCATTGGTTCGTTTTCCTCCGCCGGCGCGCTTGGGCTTCCCTCCGGCTGCGCCGCCTCGCCGCGCGTTTTCGCTGAATTAGCGCTCAAAAGCGCTCATTTGCGGCTCATTCGCTCTCGCGGGATGAGCGGGGCGGAGCGCGCATTGGAGTCAGGATAGCAGAGGGCGTAGCGGAACGCAATGGGGTTGTGTCATAATAGCGTGAGCGGCTTGGGGAAGGCGGGGAAGGAGTTCGCGGCGCGGCGGAGATCGGGCGGGTTGTCGGGCTCTCCGGCAGGCTTGCGGGGCGCCTTAGGCGGGTTAGGGGGCTATGAATGGGGGTGAGCGCTTTATGAGCACTGAATGAGCGCTTTTTGAGCGCCGTTTGAGCGCTCCGTGAGCGCTGAATGAGCGCTTTTTAGCGCCAAATGAGCGCCGTTTGAGCGCTGGGGTTGGCCTGGGGGAGGCGAGATTCCCGCCTACGCGGGAATGACGGTCATGAGGGTAGGTTCCCGCTTTCGCGGTCAGGGCGCGGGTACTGCGGACGGGCGCGATGGGGTAGGTTCCCGCTTTCGCGGGAATGACGAGGCCCTGGGGATCCTTGGAGACGGGGCGGCGCCCCGTCCGTGGCGCTGGGGCGCCGAATGGATTCCGGCCTACGCCGGAATGACGGTCATGGGGGGAATGACGGTGCGCTACGCGCCCCGACCGCAGTACCCTCTCCCGCCGCGTTCGCGGCGTCCTCTCCCCTATGTAGGGAGAGGGGGAATTGGGCGCTTGCGCGCCTCACATGGGGGATTCCTGCCTACGCAGGAATGACGGTATGAGGGGGTAGGAATGACGGGGCGTGTGTGCGCCCCGACCGCAGTACCCTCTCCCGCCGCGTTCGCGGCGTCCTCTCCCCTTATAGGGAGAGGGGGGTCCGAGGGCGCTTCGCGCCGAATGGGGGCGAGATTCCCGCCTACGCGGGAACGACGCCGCGTTCGGCGCGCTCACGCGAGGCTGCCCCTCGAATAATCTGACGATGGAGGTCGTCTGGATTCGGTGAGCGCGCGCAGGCGCGCGCCGCCTCTACTTGGGCGTGGTGGGCGGTAGAGGACTCGAACCTCTGGCCTCCGCGATGTCAACGCGACGCTCTAACCAACTGAGCTAACCGCCCTCGGCCCAACGCGCCGCAGTATAGCGCTTACGTGGTCGGGGGAGAATTCCGCGATCCCGCCGCTCGTCCTAGCCGGACGCCTAATTTTCCATAGGGCGGGAATGACGGGGCAGGTTGCGCTTGCCATCTATGGGCGTTCTCTAACGAAGACGCCCCGCGAATTTTCGCGGGGCGTCCGTTGTTCGGCGCGAGTCCGCGCGGGCTAGGCGGTCGCGGCGGCCTCTTCGCGCGCCGGGGACTCCCCGGCGACATCGAGGGTGAGGCGCCTGGCCTTCCGGCTCTCCGTCCTCGGCAGGCGGACCGTGACGACGCCGCGCTCGTAGGACGAGCCCGCGTTGTCGACGTCCACGCCGTCCGGCAGGCGGAGCGACCGGCGGAAGGCGCCGGAGCGCCGCTCGCGGAGCAGGTAGCCGTTCTCCTCGCGCTCCTCGTCCGAGCCGGCGCGCCCCTCGATGGTCAGGACGCCGTCCTCGATGGTCACGCCGATGTCGTCCGGGGCGACGCCGGGGAGCGCGCCGCTGACGACGACGTCATCGCCGTCGAGCCGAACGTCGAGCGGGATCGCCCAGCGGTCGTGGCGCGGGCGCGCGTAGGGCGCCCCGAAGGGCCCGCCCAGAGGGCGCAGGCCCCAGTAGGGAGTCCAGCGTTCGATTGCCATAGTTTCGCCTCCTTGCTCTTCGAGCCGCATGCGTTCCGGCTCGCTTGGTTTGATACGAATCGTATCAGAGTCTTCAAGGCGTGTCAATAGGTCTGCTACGGATTATGTCAAAGTCGCCGGAGCAAGGCAGACGATGCCCGCCCCCTCTCGGCAGCCGAGAAGGGGCGGGCGGGAGTTGGAGTCGCGGGCCCTTGAGTTACTCGCCGAGGCGGAACGGCGGGTACTGGTCGGTCGCCAGAACCTGCATGTACGCCTGCGTTCGCAGTCCCCAGCGCAAGACGCCGACGATGAAATCGAACATCCCCTGCGGGTAGCGGCCCGTGAAGATGACGGCCAGCCAGGCGACGAAGGTGACCACGAGCCCCACGATTCCGAGAATCGAGAGGACGACGTAGTGGGGCAGCGCGAGCAGCCACTTGACAAGCGGCATGAAGTTGTTGAGGTTGGCCGGATACTCCAAATGGAGGTGGACGGCCTGCTCTTCGTCGGTGGACGGGTACTCGTCGCGCAAGAGCAGCAGGTAGGCGTTGATCCGCTCGTTGAACCGCAGCCACTCGACGTTGAAGTCGAACCACCAGCGCGGGTACTTGGCCCTGAAGAGGATCATCAGCAGAGTGGAAGCCATGATGACCGGACTCAGCGCGGCTATCACGATGACGATCGGAATCGCCAGGATCGGGCGGACGAGCGCGGTGAGCCTGTTGCGCCCTCCTCCCGGGTAGTCGACGTTGAATGTGAGCGGATACATCGCAGTCGCCTCCTCGCGCCGAATTCGGCGCGGGCGGGATTGTAGCGCTCTCCCGCCGCGTTCGCGGCGTCCTCTCCCCTTCTAGGGAAAATGACGGCCTCCAGTAGGTTCCCGCTTTCGCGGGAATGACGAGGCGCCGAGGGATTCATGTAGACGGGGCTACGCCCCGTCTGTGGCGCTTGCGAGCCGACTGGATTCCCGCCTACGCAGGAGTGACGGCGAGGGTAGGGAATGACGGGGCTTGCGCCCCGACTCCAGCACCCTCTCCCGCCGCGTTCGCGGCGTCCTCTCCCCTTATAGTAGACGGGGCTACGCCCCGTCTGTGGCGCTGGGGCGCCGAATGGATTCCTGCCTACGCAGGAATGACGGTGAGGGTAGGGAATGACGGGGCGCAACGCGCCCCGTCCGCAGTACCCTCTCCCGCCGCGTTCGCGGCGTCCTCTCCCCTTATAGGGAGAGGGGGATCGGCGCTTCGCGCCGATTGGATGCCTGCCTACGCGGTTAGGGGCAGCCAGTAGGTTCCGGCCTACGCCGGAATGACGGTTAGGTTATGCAAAGGTCTCCAACGGAGGCGCGCCTTCGCGCCATACTCCCTCCTCCCGCTAGCGCTATCATAATCCCCGACGGCGGCGCGGCTCACGCGCCGCCCGCACCCCCACCCCGGCGCAGGTCTATGGCCCTCGAAAGCATCGTCGTCCGCGGCGCGCGCGAGCACAACCTCAAAAACGTCGACGTAACCATCCCGCGCGGCAAACTCGTCGTCGTCACCGGACCCTCCGGCTCAGGCAAGTCCACCCTCGCCTTCGACACCATCTACGCCGAAGGCCAGCGCCGATACGTCGAGTCGCTCTCCGCCTACGCCCGCCAGTTCCTCGGACGCATGGACAAGCCCGACGTCGAGTACATCGAGGGGCTCTCCCCCGCGATCTCCATCGATCAGAAGGGCGTCTCCAACAATCCGCGCTCCACCGTCGGCACCGTCACCGAAATCTACGACTACCTTCGCCTCCTGTTCGCCCGCGTCGGGCGCCCCCACTGCCACAGATGCGGCAGGCCCGTGCAGCGGCAGACGGCGCAGCAGATCACGGAGGCCGTCCTCGCCCAGCGCGGCGCCCGCCTGATGCTCCTCGCTCCGCGCGTCGTCCACAAGAAGGGCGAGCACAAGGACGTCCTCGACGACGCCCGCGCCGCCGGCTTCGTCCGCGTCCGCGTCGACGGCGAGACGCGGACGCTCGACGAGTCCATCGAACTCAACAAGCAGCGCTGGCACACCATCGAAATCGTCGTCGACAGGCTCGTGCTCGACGGCGAAACGGAGCGCAGCCGCGTCGTCGACTCCGTCGAGACCGCCCTCCGCTACGGCGAAGGCCAAATGCTCACCTTGGACGCCGACTCCAACGAGGAGCGCGTCTACTCCGAGCAGTTCTCCTGCCCGTGGTGCGGCGTCAGTTTCGCCGAGATCGAGCCGCGCACGTTCTCCTTCAACAGCCCGCACGGGGCCTGCGGCGCCTGCTCCGGGCTCGGCGTTCGCCTCGTCGTCGATCCGGAACTCATCGTGCCCGACCCAAGTTTAAGCCTGGACGAGGGCGCGATTCATCCATGGGCGCGCGTCGGCTCCACCTCGCCCTGGTACATCAGCGTGATGCGCGGCGTCGTCCGCGCCGAAGGCGCCTCTATGGACGCGCCATGGCGGAAGTTGCCGGAAAACGTCCGGCAAACGCTGCTCTACGGCTACCCGGACAAGCGCAAGGTGAAGGTGCGGCACCGCACGCAGGCGGGGCGCGTCTTCGAGTGGCTAGCCGGCTACGAGGGCGTCATTCCCAACTTGCAGCGCCGCCACCACGAAACGCAGTCCGACTATATGCGCGGCGAGATCGAGCGCTATATGACCGCGCTCCCCTGCGAATCGTGCGGCGGCGAGCGCTTGCGCCCGGAGGCCCTCGCCGTAACCATCGCCGACCGCTCCATTATGCAGGTGACCGGCCTCTCCGTCGCCGATGCGAGCGCGTGGGCGCAAGCCGCGCAAGGACTCGCGCCCGCGCCCCCCGTCGAGCCGCGATGGCCCGACCACCCCGACCCCCCGACGCTGACCGACCGCGAACTCGCCATCGCCAACCAGATCCTCAAGGAGATCGACTCCCGCCTCTCCTTCCTGCTGAACGTCGGCCTGGAGTACCTCTCGCTCTCCCGCTCCGCCGGAACGCTGAGCGGCGGCGAGGGGCAGCGCATCCGCCTCGCAACGCAGATCGGCTCCGGCCTTATGGGCGTGCTCTACGTCTGCGACGAGCCGTCCGTCGGCCTCCATCCGGTGGACAACCAGCGGCTGATCGAGACGCTCAAGAACCTCCGCGACCTCGGCAACACGGTGCTCATCGTCGAGCACGACGAGGCGATGATGCGCTCCGCCGACCACATCGTCGACCTCGGCCCCGGCGCGGGCGAGCGCGGCGGCTGGATCGTCGCCGAGGGCGTCGTGCGCGACATCGAGGAGAGCGAGGCGTCGCTCACCGGCGCGTATCTCTCCGGCAGACGCGAGATCGCCGCGCCGCTCGCCCGGCGCACCGGCAACGGGAAGCGCCTGCGCGTCAAAAACGCCCGCGCCAACAATCTCCGCAACGTGGACGTCGACTTCCCCCTCGGCAAGTTCATCTGCGTAACGGGCGTCTCCGGCTCCGGCAAGTCCACGCTCGTCTACGAGGCGCTCTACAAATGGCTCGCCCAGCGCCTCTACCGCGCCAAAGACCGCCCCGGCCTCAGCGACGGCGTCGAGGGGCTCGACAACGTCGACAAGGTCGTCAACATAGACCAGTCGCCCATCGGGCGGACGCCGCGCAGCAATCCCGCGACCTACACCGGCGCGTTCACGCCGATCCGCGAAATCTTCGCGTCGCTCCCGGAGTCCAAAGCGCGGGGCTATATGCCGGGGCGCTTCTCGTTCAACGTCAAGGGCGGGCGCTGCGAAGCCTGCCAGGGCGACGGCTACGTCCAGATACAGATGCAGTTCCTGCCCGACGTCACCGTTCCCTGCGAAATCTGCAACGGCAGGCGCTACAACGAGGACGCCCTCGAAATCGGCTTCCGCGGCAAGAGCATCGCCGACGTGCTGGAGATGACGGTGACGGAGGCGCACGCGCTTTTCGCCAATATCCCCCGAATCAAGTCCAAACTCGAAACGCTGGAGGCCGTCGGGCTGGGCTACATCCGGCTCGGGCAGCCGGCGACGACGATCAGCGGCGGAGAGGCGCAGCGCGTCAAACTCGCGACGGAGCTCTCGCGCCGCGCCACCGGCAAAACGCTCTACATCCTGGACGAGCCCACCACCGGCCTCTCGTTCGAGGACGCCGCCCATCTGCTGCGCGTCCTCCACCGCCTCGTGGACGGCGGCAACACGGTGCTGGTCATCGAGCATCACTTGGACGTGATCAAGAACGCCGATTGGGTCATAGATATGGGCCCCGGCCCCGGGATTCACGGCGGGCGGATCGTCGCGGAGGGCGCACCGGAGGAGGTCGCCGCTCACCCCGAGTCGCGCACCGCCGGATTCCTGCGCGACGCGCTCGCCCGGCACGGCGTCGCCCCCGCGGCCGCCGCCAAGCCGTGCAAGCGCGCCAAGTCGGGGGGTTAGGTCCCGCGTCCTGCGACGACCGCCGCTTGCGCCGCAGCGCGTTGGAAGAATTGCGCCACAACCTCCCCTCCCCACCCTAACGGCTTCTCCATGCGGCGGACTTCCGGGGAGCCGTTGGCCTCGCTGCGGGGCAAGGGCAAGCACACGCTCGCGCTCTTGGAGGCGATGGACGACCGCAAGGTCACGCGCCGCTCCGGGGATGAGCGAACGCTTCTGGGAGGGTAGGGTATGCTAAAAGGCCGCACGCTCGACAGTCCCGAACACGCTCGCGGGCGGCCCAAGCGCGGACTGCCATCAGCCCATAGACAAGCGCGGCAAGGGGCTGGTATCCATAGGCGGACGGCCCCCCGCGAGGACAATCCGAATGGACGAGCAATCGAGGCTGCCCGGCGTTCCCCAAGCCGGGCTTCTGCACGACGCAAAGGTTGCGCCAGCACTTCGAGGAGGCGTCCGCCCATGGCGGCGACGCGATGAAACTGCTCGCCGCGAGCGAGAATATGAAGCCGTGGCCTGGGTTTGACCCCGGCGAAATCGAAGAGCGGCGCAAGCGCGTCATCGTTTCCCATAAGCAAGAGCGCGCGCCGCGCCCTAAAGGGCGGAAGCACGGGGCGCCTGCACGACGCGACCGCCTACGGCCTGCTGGAACCTACTGGAGACCATCCGTCCGCGAAAACGGAACCTACCCCCTTCGCCTCGCGCGGCGCCGCCCCCTTGCCGTCATTCCCGCGTAGGCGGGAATCTCGTATCCCCCTCTCTCTAAAGGGAGGGCGCCGCGAACGCGGCGGGAGAGGGTACTAGGAGACGGGGCGGCGCCCCGTCGTGGGCGCGGGCCTGGCGCGGTTAGGGCGGCGGGGCTCCGTAGGCGAGCGCCCCCTACTCCCCCGCCTCGGCGAGGCGGTCGAGCGCCCAGCGCGCCTTCTCGCGCGGGACGCCGCAGCGGACGGCGACGGCGTTCTCTCCGGCGTTGCGCGCCGCGCCCGCGGGGACAAGCAGCCCGGCGGCGAACTCCTCGGCCTGGCGCTCCGCCTTGACGCGGTTCACCCATTGGCGCGACGCGAGGTAGAGACTCGCGCCGGTGTGCAGCAGGTGATGGCCTATGGCGTGCGCCGTGAGCCAGCGCTTCCACGTCTCAGGGAGGGCGTCGTCGATGCCGATGGCGCCTTCGAAGATGACCTCGCGGACACGCCCGGTGAACCGCCAGGGGATGACCTCCAGCCCGAGTTCGCGCAGGAGCGGGGCGAGGTCGCCGCCGGGCTCGACGCCGCTCCGCTCCGCGAGGTCGCGGCCTGTCCGCAATGCGCGCATGCGATGCTCTCCTTCCGCAAGGAACGGCCGCCGCAAGGGGGCGACGGCGGCCTCGAGCAATTGTGCGCTCAGACGCCGCGACTGCGCGAGGGGCGGATGGCAGGCGGCGAGGGGTGGGGACGGGCCGGGGTATGACAAACGGGCATTGCGCGGATCGGACGCCGTTGGCGACACTGCCATTGCGCCGCTCGACGCGGCTCAACGAAACTTGCAGGGGAGCCCGATGCAACCCGACGACGTCCTCGTCCCGGAGAACGGCGGAACCGCCGAGCGCAGAGAGTCCATCTGGAGCGTCAACGAGCGCTGGCGGTGGCTCTATTTCACCTTCTTCCTGCTGCTGATGAGCGGCAGTTCCGCGCTCGTCGTCTGGCACGAGACCTTTGGCGCGGGCGCGGGAGGCGGCGTGGTACAATGGGCCGTGGACGTCGTCGCGGGCTGGGCGTCAGCGGCAGTGGCCTCGGCGGGGCTGTCCCTGTGCATAACGGAGGTTGTGATGCTCTCGACGCTGCTGAGCAGGAAACTGGACGAGCGCAAAATGCGCCTCATCAACGAGGGGCGCCGCGAAGGCCGTGAGGAGGGTCGGCAAGAGGGGAGCGTCGTGCGGGACGCGGTATGGGACGCCTGGCTCGAGCGGATGATGGCCGCTCAGGCCAAGGGCGAGCCCTTCACGGAGCCTCCGCCCTCCCGCCGCGCCAACGACGCCAACGGCAAGGCGTAGCGTTCCGATGCTCTCGATGCTGCTGAGCAGGAAACTGGACGAGCGCAAGGCGCGCCTCATCAACGAGGGCTGGCGCGAAGGCTGGCGGGAAGGGTATGAGGAAGGCCTCGAGGAGGGGCGGCGCGAGCGCGCCGAATGGGACGCTTGGCTCGAGCGGGTGATGGCCGCTCAGGCCAAGGGCGAGCCCTTTACGGAGCCTCCGCCCTCCCGCCGCGCGGACGACGCCAACGGCAAGACGTAGCCGCGGCCTTCCGCGGCGCGACCGGCGACGGGGCGCTACAATCGCCTTATGAAAGCCGTCTACGACGAAGCCGCCGCCCTCGCGGACGCCAACGACGATTTCGTCATCGCCACCGTCGTCCACACGCAAGGCTCCACGCCGCAGAAGCCGGGCGCTGCGCTCCTCGTCCGCAACGACGGCTCCACCGTCGGCACGCTCGGCGGCGGCTGCGTGGAGGGCGACATCTGGTTTGCCGCGAAGGAAGCGCTCCGCGAGCGCTCCGGCCCGCTCTACAAGCGCTACTTCCTCAACGAGGATATCGCCGCCCGCGACGGGCTCGTCTGCGGCGGCTCTATGTTCTTCTACATTCAGCCCTACGCCGCCGCCGCGCCGTCCGCCCGCGCCCTCGCCGCCGAAATCGCCGCCGCCTACGCCGGAGGCCCCTCCCTCGCCGTCGCGACGCTCGTCTCGAGCGGCCGCCTCCCCATCGGCGCCTACGTCGTCGTCCGAGAGAGCGCGCCGCCCGAGGGATCGCTCGGCGACCCCGCCCTCGACGCTCAGGCCATTGAGGCCGCCCGCGACGCGACGCCGATGGGCAAGACCGCCCGCATCCGAACGGAGCAGGGCGACGAGGTCTTCGTCGAGGGCTACACGGCTCCCGCGCTGCTGATCTGCGTCGGCGGCGGCCACGTCAATCTGCAGGTGGCGCGCCTCGCCCAGATGATGGGCTTCCGCGTGATGGTGACCGACGACCGCCGCGAGTTCGCCAACGCGGAGCGCTTCCCGATGGCCGAGTCCGTTAACGTCGCGCCCTACTCCGAGGGCCTTCGCGCCTTCCCCGTCACGCCGAACGCCGCCATCGTCGTCGGCACGCGCGGCCACCACTTCGACGACGACGCGACGGAGGCCGCCGCCCGGTCGAACGCCGGCTACGTCGGGCTGCTCGGCAGCAAGCGCAAGACGATAATGATCTACGAATCGCTCTTGCGAAAGGGCGTTCCCGAGGCGCGGCTCCGGGAAATTCACGCCCCCATCGGCCTCGACGTCGGCGGACGCTCTCCCGAGGAGATCGCGCTCAGCATCGTCGCCGAAGTCGTCGCATGGCGCAACGACCGCCTGGGCGGCCCGATGACGATGGAGTCCGCCCTCATAGACCGCGTCGCCGGCAAAGTCCGCGCCGGCGCGGCGTAGCGCCCGCCGACGCGAGCGTAGCGCCGCCTAGCGGGCGGGCGCGGGCGGAACGTCCGTCCCCATGCCGAATCGCTCGATCTCCTCGTCCGTCCCGTCCCAAGAGGCGATGGCGTCCACGGCGTCGCGTTCTTCGAGCGTGAGCGTCCAGTCCGCCGCCGCCGCGTTCGCCTCGACCTGCTCCGGAGTCATCGCCCCCGCGATGACGGAACTGACCGCCGGGTGCGCGAGCAGCCACGCGAACGCCAGATCGAGGACGGAGCGTCCGCGCTCGCCGGCGAAAGCGTCGAGTTTGGCGAGGACGGATCGAGAGCGCTCGTCGCCTTGCAACTGGCCGACCATCCGCCTCGCGCTCCCGGGAACCTCCGCGCCGCCGGAGTACTTGCCCGTCAGCCATCCGCCGGCGAGCGGAAAGTAGGGCAGGAAGCCGACGTTATGCTCCGTGCAGTAGGGCAGCAACTCCAACTCCGCGTGCCTCCGCATCAGGCTGTAGTTGTTCTGCGCCGAGACGAACCGCGCCCAGCCTCGCTCTTCCGCCGCCCGGTTCGCATCGGCGTGGCGCCAGCCGGAGTAGTTGCACTCCCCGATGCGGCGAACCTTGCCCTGCGCGACGAGGTCGTTCAGCGGCTCCAGGTACTCCTCGTGAGGAATCCCGTGGGGGATGAAGTGGATCTGGTAGAGGTCGATGACGTCCGTCCGCAGTTTGGCGAGGCTCTCCTCGACGTTGGCGCGTATCCGGTCGGCGGGGGATTGGCCGTTCAGTCCGTTGAGGTTGAACTTGGTGGCGATGAGGAAGTCGCCGCGGGAGCCGCGGAGCGCCTCGCCGACGTGGACCTCGCTCTGTCCGCCGCCGTAGATGTTGGCGGTGTCGATGAGGTTGATCCCGATGTCGCGGCACTTGTCGAGCACGCGCTTGCTCTCCGCGTGGTCGGCGATGCGCGATGGGTTGCCGAAGTTATTGGCGCCGAGTCCGATGACGGAGACGTCGAGGCCGCTGTCGCCCAGTTTGCGGTATTGCATGCGTTGCGCTCCTTTGCGGCGTCGCGCCGCAAGGGGGAATAATAGCGCGATTTCGCTCTTAATCCCATCGCCCGCGATTCGCCCGCGCGGGCATGCCGTATCATTCGCCTACTTCTCGCGGCGGAGAGCGCGGATGCGTATCGGATTCATCGGACTGGGCATGATGGGGAAGCCGATGGCGGTCAACCTGCTGAAGGCAGGGCACGACGTCGCGGCGGCGAACCGCAGCCAAGGCAAAGTCCAAGAGTTGGCGGCGATGGGCGCGAGAGCCGCGGCGTCGCCCGCCGACGCGGCGCGGGGCGCCGAAGTCGTGGGGCTCTGCCTCGTGGGCGACGCCGTCGTCGAGTCCGTCCTATGCGGAGAGGACGGCGTTCTGGCGGGCGCGGAGCCGGGCGCGGTCGCGCTCGACCACTCGACGGTCCATCCCGAGTTCGCGCGGCGGATGGAGGCGGTCTGCGCGGAGCGCGGCGTCGCCTATCTCGACGCGCCCGTCTCCGGCACGGGGCAAGTCGCGTGGGACGGCGCCCTCACCGTGATGATCGGCGGCGGCGCGGAGGCGATGGAGCGGGCGCGCCCCGCGCTCGACGCCGTGTCCGCCAACGCGCGCCTTATGGGGCCGGTCGGCTCCGGCAATATGGCGAAACTCGTCAACAATATGGTCAAAGACGTCAACCAACTCGGCGTGATGGAGACGCTCGTACTCGGCGCGAAACAGGGCCTCGACGTCGGCTCGCTGGTCTCCGTGATGCGGAGCGGAGCGGCGGCGAGCCGTCAGTTGGACCGCATCGCGCCCAAGATCCTCTCGCGGACGTTCGAGCAGACGTCCTACGTGTCCACCAACATCAAAGATCAGGAGTTGATGGGCTGGATGATCGGACAGGCGGAGATGGAGTTGCCCTTGCGGAACGCCGCCCGCGACTCGTGGCTCCGCGCCGCCGAGCAAGGGCTCGGACGGGCCGACCCCACCGAGGCGGTGAAGGCGCTGGAGCGCGAGGCGGGCGTGGAGGTCAAGGGCGAGACGCCCTCCGGGGATGAGCGGCCTGCGGACGCTCCCTACGAGGCGTTGGACAACCTCACGGCGGCGCTCTATCTCGTCGGCGTGTTCGAGGCGTTCGCGCTCGCGGCGAAACTGGGGATGGACCCGCAGGCGATGTTCCACGTGATGCGGACGGCGTCCGGAGCGTCGGCGCAATTGGAGCGCGTCGCTGACGCCATTTTCGGCGGCGCCCGCCCCGCGATTCCGGCGACCGTCTACGCCCCGCTCTGCGAGCGCGTTCTCGAGAGCGCGCGGAGCGCCGGGCTGCGGCTGCCGCTCAATGAGGCGGCGGCGGACGTTTGGCGCAAGGCGGGCGACGGAGACAACGCCGCAATCTTCAAGCGGGCGCTGCATCTCTACGAAAGCGCGGCGGGCGTCCGGATTCGCGGAGCGTAGGAGGCGGGAGGCGCGATATGGAGTTCATCGAGGTGGACGTCGAGGCGGGAGCGAACTGCGACCTTTCGGTCACGCGGATGTTCGAGGCGCTGGAGTCCCCCTGCGAGGTCCGGTGGGTCGCGGCGGCGTTCCGCCCGGACGGTTGGGAGGGCGCGTGCGACGTGACCGGCTGGGCGGACGGCGCGCCCGCGCCCGCGATGGCCGCGAAAGCGTCGGACTCCGGCGACGGCGTAGTGATTCTGGTCTACGGCGGCGGCGAGGGAATCCGTCTGCGCCCCGCCGGATCCCCGGCGGACTGGTCGCTCGACGACCCCGAGCAATGGGGCGAGCCCTGCCTGCTGCTGGACGCGCAAACGGAGGTTCGGTAGGGAACCCTTCGGGCGCGGCGCCCCTATCATTGGCGGGGCTGTCGTGGTAAGGTAAGCGGGGGCGGCGCAATGGGAACGGCGCCGCCGGGCATCGCGCATAAGGCGCAAGGGAGGCGAAGGCGCATGGTCGACGTGCTCGTGGTCGGAGGCGGAATCGCGGGGCTGCGCGCCGCGCTGGCGGCGAAAGCCGCCGGAGCGTCCGTCGCCATGCTCACGCAATCGCACCCCGCGCGCAGCCGCTCCGTCGCGGAGCAGGACGGCGTGAACGCGCCGGAGACGCCGGAGGCCCGCCGCGCGCTCGCGCAAGAGACGACGGCGAAAGGCGCGGGGCTCAGCCCCGCCGCCGTGGTCGAGAGCGTCTGCTACGACGCCGCGAACCTCGTCGAGGAACTCGACCGCCTCGGCGTTCCCTTCAACCGCGACGGCTCCGTTATCGCCCGCGCGCCCGTCTCCTTCGGCGGCGAGCCCCGCGCCGCTTACGTCAACGACATCACCGGCCTCGCTGTGACGCAGACGCTCTACGAGCAAGCCGTCGGCGCGGGCATCCCCATACACGACGAATGGATCGCCCTCTCGCTCGTGGTCGCCGACGGACGGTGCGCGGGCGTCGTCGCGTTGGAACTGGCGACCGGCGATGTTCGGGCGTTCGACGCGAAAGCCGTCGCGCTGGCCACTGGAGGGGTCCGTCGCGCCTACGAGCCGAGCACGGCGTCGCTGCAGTGCGGAGGCTCCGGCGTCGCGCTGGCCTACCGCGCCGGCGCCGCGCTCGCCGATATGGAGTTCGCGCAGTACTATCCGGCGACGCTCCGTGACAGGCGCCTCGCGCTGTCGCCCTTGCTGTTCGGCGCGGGCGCGTCAATGGAGAGCGAAAGCGTCCGGCTGAACGGCGCGGACAAGGCGGAGATCGAGTCGCGGTTCCCCGATACGCTGCATCGCGTGAAGGCGTTGTCGGGCGTGGACTTGCTGGAGGACGCCGTTCCCGCGCGGCCCGCGATGCACCGGCTGCTCGGCGGAGTGGACGTGAACGCGCAGGGCGAATCGTCGCTGCCGGGGCTGTACGCCGCCGGGGAGTGCGCGGGCAACGGCTTCCACGGCGCGGAGGGGCTGGACGGCAACTTCCTGCTCGTCTCCGTCGCCTCGGGCAAGAGCGCGGGCGCGGCGGCGGCGCGGGCGAGCGCGACCGCAGGCTCGGGCTCCAGCGCGGGCGCGATGTCCGCCGGGGAGCAGCGCGAGGCCGCAGCGGACGCGCTGACCCGGCCCGGAGGCGCGCCCGTCGCGGCGATGCGCCAGGAACTCGCCGCGCTGATGCACGCGAACGTTGGGCCAAGCCGCAGCGCCGTTGGGCTGACGGGCGCGCTGCAGCGCATCGGGGCGATGCGCGGGGAGCACGCGCAACTGGGCGCGGGCGCCCCCGCGAAAGACTACAACTTCGGCCTCGTCCAATACCTCGAACTCGGCTGGCTGCTGGACGCGGCGGAAGCGATGGCCGCGACCGCGCTCGAGCGCAAGGAGAGCCGCGGCGTCCACAGGCGGACGGACTACCCGAGGCAAGACCCTTCGCAGACCGTCCGCCTGCAGGTGACGCTGACCGCCGAGGGGCCGAAAGCGCGAAAGCGGCCCGCCGACGCGTCGTAGCCCGCCGGGCGCGGCGCGGATTCGCGGACGCGCCGGATAGGGCGCAGATGGAGATAAGGGAGAGAGAAGAGAGGAGAACGCGCGGATGCAGATCACGTTCAAGTTTCAGCGCGACGGCACGCGGGCCAAGCCCGTCTACGCCGAATACGAGATGGACGTCGACCCCGACGCGTCCGTGTTCGACGCGCTCGTCGCCGTTCGGGAGACGCAGGACGGCTCGCTCGCGTTCCGCGGCAACTGCTCCGTCGGCTTCTGCGGCGACTGCACGCTCAGCGTCAACGGCGCGCAGAAGGCGACCTGCCTCGAAACCGTCGGCAAGACGCAGAAGGAGGGCGTGATCACGGTCCAGCCCATCCGCTACGCGCCCGTCGAGAAGGACGTGATGCACGACGTCCATAAGTTCCTCTGGGACAAGGTGAACGTCTTCGCGCACGGCGTCGTTCCGAACGGGCGCGGGCCCGTCTCCGACGAGGAACTCCGCCCGGTGCGGAAGGCGATGCGCTGCACGACCTGCGGACTTTGCGACGAGGGCTGCACGGTGATCGACGTCAACCTCGACTTCCACGGGCCCGCCGCGCTGACGAAACTCTACCGGTTCGCCTTCGACCCGCGCGACTCCATCGCCGCCGAGCGCCTCCGCGAGGGCAGCGAGGTCAACGGCATCTGGGATTGCGTTCACTGCTGGGAAGCGACGGAGCACTGCCCGTTCGGGCTGGAGCCGACGCATCTGATTATGGAGACGCGCGACCGGGCCGTCGCGCACGGCGTGAAGTCCGGCTACGGCAACAGGTCCGCCCAGCGCCACTACGACTCGTTCGAGCAGTCCGTCGAGAAGAGCGGCTGGCTGGACGAGCGCGCCGTCGCGCTGGCGAGTTACGGCGGCGTCGTGCGGGGCGGGCTGCGTATGCTCCCCACGGGGCTGCGCGCCCTGCGGAAGGGAAAGGCGTCGCTCAAGCCGCACCACAAGCGCCCCGGCGCGCGGGAGATACGCAGAATCTTCGAAAGGTACCGCCGCTCCACCGAGGCCCTGCGAAAGGAGAAGCGCTCGTGACCCGGTTCGCCTTCTACCCCGGCTGCGTTTCCAAGGGCTTCTGCCCCGAACTCTACGAGTCGTTCACGCGGGTCGCCGCCGAACTCGGCATAGAGTTGGAGGAACTGGAGGACGTCGGGTGCAGCGGCGCGGGCGTGCTCCCCGCCGAACTCTCCGACCCCATCAACGCGCGCACGCTCGCCAAAGCCGAGGCGATGGGCCTGCCGCTCCTCACGATCTGCAGCACTTGCCAGGGCGTCATCGGCGGCAGCGCGCTGCGGCTCGGCGACCCCGCCTACCGCGAGCGCGTCAACCGCGAGCACCTCGCCGAGGAGGGGCTGGAGTACGCCGGAACGACCGACGTCAAGCACTTCCTCTGGGCGATGGTCGAGGACGTCGGGCTGGACGTCGTGCGGGGCAAGGTGAAGCGCCCCCTCGCCGGGCTCGGCTTTTCGCCGTTCTACGGCTGCTACCTCCGCCGCCCCATAGACGTCATTCAGCGGCCGGAGCGCAAGACGTACATGGAGCAGGTGACCGAGGCGCTCGGCGGGACGAACGTCGACATCAGCGGGAAGGGCAAGTGCTGCGGTTTCCCCACGCTCACGATCAACGAGGCGAACTCGCTGGCGATGACCGCCAAGCACACCGGCGAGGCGATGGACAAGGGAGCGGACGCGATGGTCGTTCCCTGCCCGCTCTGCCACTTGGAGATGGACGGCGAGCAGAGCGCCGCCGCGAAAGCCGCCGGCCGCAAGATCGAAATGCCCATTCTGCACGCGCCGCAAGTGGTCGGCCTCGCGCTTGGGATGGACCCGAAAGAACTCGGCCTTTCGCGCCACCTCGTCTCGACCAAGAAGTTCGTGGCGCAGTTGCAGCCCGTGGAGGCGTAGCGCGGGGGGCTGCGATTGAGGAATCGGAGCCGCGCGCTAGCCTCGTAGGAGCGCCGCATGGTTATCGGCGAACTGCACAAGCACAATCCCTTCACACCCGATATGCCCGTGCCTCCGCACCTGTTCGGAGGGAGGGTGAACGAGGTTCGCCAAATCGAGCATGCGCTGGATGAGGCTCTCGGAGGGAACGCGCTGCATCTGCTGGTGCAAGGCGAGCGGTGGATAGGCAAGACGTCGACCGCGAGGTACGCCGAGGCCCGCGCGTTGATGCGGCAAGCGGCGCCCAGCGTCCGAAAGACCCCCTTCTACACGAGTTTTTGCTCGTTGGGCTCGTGCTCGACGTTGGAAGACGTTTGCGTGACGATTCTCGACTCCTTCAAGCGGATGGAGAATTCCACCAAGAACCGCATCTTCGAGTTGCTCTCCGAAGTCAGCGGGATTCAAGTCGGGCTAGTGGGCATTACGCTCGACCGCACGGGAGGAGGAGCGTTCCGCGCGTCGGAATTCGCTAGGATACTCGAGGAGTCGCTCCGCAAAGCGACGGACAGTTACCAAGCCTTTCTCCTGGTTCTCGATGAAACCGAGCAAGCGGCGGACATCCCTCGCTTGGGCTCTCTGCTGAAGGACACGCTCGAGCACCTGAACAGGGTGGGCATTCGCAACTTCACGCTCTTGATGACGGCGACACGGGAAGGCGTGGACGCTTTGACCAACGACCATCTCTCGTTTCCGCGCTTGTTCCGCTACGTGAACTTGGCGGCGATGAACGAGGATGAGTGCCGCGAAGCCGTTCTGCATGCCTTGGGGACGGTCTCGCCTCCGCTGGAATTGGAAGACTTGGCCGGACACGTCATCTATGAGTATTCCCGCGGGGTCCCCGGCCTCGTGCAGGAGATGGGCTATTGGGCGTTCGAGGTGAACACGGACAGCCGGCTGGGGTTTGACGACTTGATACGGGGGGTCGTCGGAGGCGGAGGGCACAAGGGAGCAATTGAGACGATATTCGATAAGCACTTCCGAAGGACGCTCACCGCCGACTTGGTCAGCGACCGCTATTTTACGCTGCTTCAGGCAGCCGCCGAAGCAATCCGCCCGAAGTTCAACGGAGAATTCTCGTCGCAAGACATAGCGGCGAAACTCCCGGCGGGAACCCGTTGGAACATCTCGCCTTACTTGGGGACGCTCGTAAAGCGCGGCGTGCTGACCAGGGCGGTGGGGCAGCGCGGACGCTATCGCTTCCCGACGAGCATGCTGCCGCTGTGGATTGGCCTTCACGGCGTCGAGCGCGCCAAATCCCGTTAGCGCCGTCCCCGCGTCGCCGCCTGCAGGCGAGCGATTTGTTTCCATTAGCAGCGGCAATGAGCACACCTGCGCCCTCCTGCATGACGGCGCGCCCGTCTGCTGGGGATACAACGAATACGGCGAAGCGTCGCCGCCCGAAGGCGAGCAATTGCCGTGGGGCGCGTGGACATAGGGGATTGACAACGGCGGAACCCCTGGTATCATGCTCTCCATTCCGACAATGCGCCAACGCAAGGAGAGCGTAGGATGTACGAAGCAGTTCGGGGCTTGCTTGCGAGGCGGTGTTCGGAAGCAATTTCGCGTTCTTCATCAGGCGGCTGGAGGCCGCTCGCAATTACATTGCCGAAAGCAAGAGCGCAAAGCAACCGCTCCAGTACATAGGAGCCACTGCTACGATAGCGAAGCCCAACGAACACATGAAACTGCTCACAGGGCATGAATTCGCCGTCATTGACGATAACGCCGATGGCTCCCCTCAGCACGATCGGATACTGGCGCATGTCGCTTGCCAAGAAGGCGAGGAATTGGAAATCGCCAAGAGCATCCAGAATTACATATTGACCACAGACAGCGATAAAGCGTTCATCACATTTGTCGACTCCCGGAAGGCGGTAGAGATTCTAGCATTATCCGCCCGGGGCGAAGATGACCTCACTGGGCCTACAGTTTCTCCTTACAGGTCGGGGTTCATTACTGAGGACCGACGTCGAATCGAGAGACAGCTCAGAGAAGGCAGTTTGCGAGGCGTTGTGTCAACTGCGGCGCTTGAACTTGGCATAGACTTGCCTCGCCTCTCCGCAGGATTAAACATAGGAGTCCCGTGGTCTCGTAAATCCTATCGGCAGCGGATTGGCCGCGTAGGGAGAAACGGGCCAGGGGCATTCGTTATAATTGGGACTCCTGATGCGTTCGCAAAATTCGGCACATCCTTCCGTGAGTATCACGATCTCCCCGTCGAGCCCTCGTACCTGTACCTTGACAACCGCTTTATGCAATTCGCTCATGCTAGGTGTCTTGTGGATGAGCGCGAGGCATTGGCTGCGCCTGCGACTTTGCCAACCCCGGCGCAATGGCCGGACCGCTTCGAGGAAGCCTACGTAGCCGCGAGGCCCGGCGGCATCAGACCTATTGAATTTGACGCTATTGCAAGACTCGCTGGTGACACTCCTCATAGAGGGTACCCGCTCCGAAACGTGGGGGAGTTCAACTACGATATCAAAGTCCACGAGAATGCGCCTAGCCTTGGAGACACGAGCGAAGTGTACGCCCTCCGTGAGTGTTACCCGGGCGCAACATACCTCCATAACATGAACACTTACGAAGTGGTAGCATGGAGGTATGGCCATTCTCCGTACATACAAGTAAGGCATGCTCCTTCCCGTGGCCTAACGAAGCCGCAGTTGACCACATGGATCAACGCGGATGTCACCGCGAACAGTTTCCTTAAAGGCCCTCGCGGTTTTCTTGCCGAATGCCAGATGGAGGTCACCGAGCAGGTCAAAGGTTACATTGACGCCGGGGGAACGTTCCATTCCTATGCGGACCTCCGTCAAAGCAATCCCAATATGAAGAGTCGGAACCGCAGGTTCCGGACGAGCGGCGTCGTTCTGCATATGGATAATGAATGGTTCAAACAGGAAGCCAACCGCAGGATAATTGCGGACAAAATTCGTGAGATATTTGTTCACGAATACAGCATAAACCCGCAGGATATTGGCTCTGCGGTTACTCATATATCCTTGCATGGATTAGATGAGAAAGCGCCACGCAGCGGTTGCATCGCCATCTACGACGAGACGTATGGGAGCCTCCGTCTTACGGAGAAACTCTATTCCAACTTCGGCCACATAATTCAGCCTCGAATGGCGAATGCCATCGCAAAGGAATTCAGCCCGATAGTCGCTGAAATCCACGATGCCTTTTCGGACTTCGCCTCTCATTCTCCATCGGTAAATAGAACGGAGGACCAAGCGCGGACAGGCTATGTGCCAGCCCTCAAGCCTAAGTCGCAAGCTCTGTTCGGAGAGCCGGGCGGTGGCGTTATGCAGGAAGTGGAAATCTTGCAACTCACTATACTTCCTGACGGGCGGCTGATGTATCAAGTGGAAGCTAGTACGCGCCCAGGACAGCCTCCTCTCCGTCGTTGGATTCCGTTTGACTCGACGGTTCCTTCACCCGACTCCGACGCGTATGAGATCGGTTGGTGGAACCAAGAAACTCAGGAATTCGAGGATTCCCCGGACGAGGAATCCTAGTCGAGGGCATGCCCAACCCCAAGATCGGACTGCTGCCCGGCGCTCGTGGAATCGTGATGCACGCCCAGCGCGATGGCGTTGCGCCCTCCGCTGAGGGTCTGCTGGCGTTCGCAGCCCCCCAGTGACACCCGCCCCTTGCGCCCTCCCGCCCCTGCCCCCTACGATGGAGCAATGACGACCCACAAGCGGCGTTCGGCGAACCAGCGAAGGCATGCGGCGGCGATGTCTCAAAACGTCTCATTTTGTCTCATTCCCGTCGCATTTTGCCGCAACCTTGCCGCGAAAAGTCGCGCGGCCCTGGGGCCCCGCAGGAGTGAAACGGTGTGCTATGAGACAAACGGCGCAAGACACGAGATTCCCGCCTACGCAGGAATGACGGTAGGTATGCGAATGCCCCCGGAATAGCCGCGTCAGGACATCGCGGCGACGATAGCCTCGGCGAGGGCGGCGTCGCGCTCCGGCGGAACGGCGCGGGGGTCGAGCAGGACGCGGTCGTCCGCGACGCGGGCGACGACGGGAGGGGCGTGTCATGCGGGAGCGGGAGGGCAAGGATGGGCCGACCCCTTCCGCCCTGAGTAGGCGAATAGGCTAACGGACAACGGCCGCGCCCGCGCCGCCCCCTCCTTCTGCTATCATTCCCCTATCGTCGAGAGAGGAGGAGCGTTATGCCGAACGTAGCCCTTCGCGGCGTCCCTGAGCCTGTGCACCGCCGCCTCAAAGACGCCGCCCGCGCCAACCACCGCAGCATGAACGGCGAAATCCTCGCCAGACTCGCCGCGTCCGTCTCCGCCGAACCCGCAACCCCGTCCGCGACCCCGGAGGAAATCCGCGAGGAGGCGCGAGTGCAAGGCGCCGCTATGAACGATGCGGGCGCCGCGCCCCGGCGCGCCGGCGCGCCTATCCCGATCGCCATCCCCTACGAGCCCCTGAGCGATGAGGAACTCCGCGAGCGGGCGCGGGCGCGGCGCGAGGCGGTTGACGCTAGGGGAGGCATAGACCTCAGCCCCGATACCATAGAGGCGCTGATTCAGGAAGGGCGGCGCCGGTGATCGTCGTTGACACGAACATCCTCGTGAATTACTTGTGGATGCATGACGACGCTGTCCGCGTCCGCCGGCGGGACTCCCAATGGGCGGCGCCGCTCATCGCAGCGAGCGAATTGCGGAACGCGCTGCTGGGGTTCGTCCGTCAAGGGCTGGCGACCGCGGATGAAGCGAAGAGGATGAACGCCGAAGCGCTATCGCTGCTGGGCGGCCGCGTCCACCCTGTTGACGGCGCCGCCGTCTTGGACGCCGCGTTGGAATGCGGGCTCACCGCCTACGACGCCGAATTCGTCGTCTGCGCTCGAACGCTCGGCGCGCCGCTCGTCACGCTCGACGGAGCCGTCCTGCGGGGCGCGCCCGACGCAGCCGTCTCGCCCTCGGCGTTCGCGTAGCGCCAGCGGGACGGGGACAGCGAACGCGCCCGCGTCGGCGCTGATAGAATTGGCGCTGCCCCGCGAGGGGAATGTCCGCCGAAAGGAGCAGCGCCTATGGGACGCCGCGTAACCAAGCCCGTGTGGGTGGGCGACGTCAAGGTCGGGGGAGACGCCCCGATCAGCGTCCAGTCGATGACCAAGACCGACACCCGCGACGTCGAGGCGACCGTCCAACAGATACGCGAACTCGAGGAGGCGGGGTGCGAAATCATCCGCTGCGCCGTCCCCGATATGGAGGCCGCCCAGGCGCTCGGCCCCATCAAGCGGCGCGTGGGCATCCCCGTCGTCGCGGACATCCACTTCCATCACCAACTCGCGCTGGAGGCGCTGCGGCAAGGCGTGGACTGCCTCCGGCTGAACCCCGGCAACATCCGCGACGCCGAGAAGGTGCGCGAGGTCGTCCGCGAGGCGAAAGCGCAGGAGACGCCCATCCGCATCGGCGTGAACTTCGGCAGCCTCCCGCCCGTCGGCGCCATCGGCGTGACGCGCGGGCAGCATCGCCACGCCGACGGCGTCAACCGCCTCGTCAAGGGCGCGTCCGCGTCCGGCGGCGGCGAGGCCGTCTCCGCCGTCGACCATATGGTCGCCACCGGCCTCTGGGAGATTCAACTGCTGGAGGACTTGGACTTCGACCTGATCAAAATCTCGCTCAAAGCCTACGACGTCGACACCACCGTCGAGGCGTACCGCAAACTCGCGCGCATGGTTCCGTATCCGTTTCATCTCGGCATTACGGAGGCGGGCACGGCGCGCTCCGGCTCCATCCGCAGCGCCATCGGGCTCGGCGTCCTGCTCTACGAAGGCATAGGCGACACGATCCGCGTCTCCCTCAGCGACGACTCCCGCGAAGAGGTGGAGGTCGGCTACGAAATCCTGAAGGCGCTCGACCTCCGCAAGAAGGGCGCGCAGATGGTCGCCTGCCCCTCGTGCGGGCGCGCCGACGTGGACATCCGCAAACTCGCCAACACGGTCGACGAGATGCTCAAGGGGATGGACTCGCCGGTGAAAGTCGCCGTGATGGGCTGCGAGGTGAACGGCCCCGGCGAGGCGAAAGACGCCGACGTCGGCGTCGCGGCGGGCGCCGGGCGCGCCGTCATCTTCCGCAAGGGCCGCAAAACCCGCGTCGTGGAGGAGGCGGATATGCTCTCCGCGCTCCTCGAAGAGGTCGAGGCCGTCGCGGCGGGCGCCGGGGAGTAGGAATGCTGGAACTGGACCGCATCCACCACGGGGACGCTTTCGAATTGCTCCCGCTCGTTGACGACGGCTCCGTGGACCTCATCCTTTGCGACGGCCCGTACGGGCTGGCGGTTGACGAGTGGGACAGGGTCGCCGGCATCCAAGCGTTCAACCTGGAACTCATCAAAACGTTCTCGCGCAAACTCGCGGATGGCGGCGCGCTCTACCTCTTCGGCAAGCCCGACTGCATAGACTTCATTGACTACCGCCCCTTCCTCGCGCTGCAGTCCAAGATCGTGTGGTTCCAGCCCAGCCGCTTGGCGCAAGGGAGAATCAACTACACCAACAACTACGACGTCATCTGCTATTTCGTCAAGGGCGACCGGCCCAAGACGTTTGACCTCGACGCCGTTCGCGTTCCCCAACTCGTCGAGTTGACCCACAGGCTGCGTTGCGAGCAAACGCCGTCGGTGACGAACGGCAAATTCGGCAAAACGAAGTTCAACGCCAACGGCAAAAACCCCGGCGACGTGTGGGGCGACATCAAGCAACTGACCTACAAGTCGAAGGAACTGGTCAGCAGGCGGGCGCTCAACACGATCCAGAAGCCGGAGCGCCTGATGGAGCGGTTGGTCAAGGCCAGTTCCGCCGAGGGCGACCTCGTGCTCGACCCGTTCGCGGGCGCGGGCACTTGTCCGGTCGTGTGCCGCAACCTCAATAGGCGTTTTATAGGCATTGAGAAAGACGCGCTGCTGGTCGAGATGGCTGAGCGCAGATTGGCGGCGGCCGCGGACCGCGCCGCAACGGGCAGGCTGGCGTAACGTGGCGAACGAAATCCATCGGCGAATTATCGGACTGGTCGCTCAGGCGGCCCAACTTGCGAGGTCCGTGGGTATCCCGAACCTGCTCCAACCGGGGTTGGTGAAAGAGATGATCATCGCCGACATTCTTGGGCATACGCTGATCACAGGCAAGCGCGACGCGGACGCTCACGCGCCCGACGACCCGGACGAGAAGTATGAGTATCTCTCCTGCAAAGAGGGCGGGAGCGGACAGTTTGACCGGATGTTCAAAGAGCCCGCCGCGAAGCGCGCTCGGTCTCTCTCCCGCATCACAAGGAACGCCGGAATCTACCTCGCCGTCTTCTACGCCTCCGAGCAAACGAAATGCAAGGCGATCTACGAACTAACCCCTTCCGCCGTAGCCGCCGAGGCGGAGCGTCAACTCGACGCCAGCGCGAACGCCATATCTCACGTGGGCTTGCCTATAGAATGGGCGAGCCGCAACGGGACGCTCGCCTGGCGGGACGACGCTGGCGGCGAAGGAGCCTAGGCTCGATGCGCGTATCCAAGCAATGCGCTGCGCCTTACGCGGGGCGGAAGACGGAGAGCGGCGCGGCGAGCGCCTGGGAGTAGGACGGCATGATGACCACCGCTGATTCCGATGCGGGAAGCGCGCCGGCGAGCAACCGCCTCTACTACGGCGATTGCTTGGAAGTGATGAGCGGCCTTCCGTCCGAGTTCGCCGACCTGATCTACCTCGATCCGCCGTTCAACTCCGACGCGGACTACAACATCCTTTACGGAGCGGTCGGAGCCAGCGGAGGGACGACGGCGCAAGCGCCCGCCTTCCAAGACACATGGCAATGGGACGAGGAAGCGGCGGCCCGCGTGCGCGACCTCCGCCGGGCGACGGCCCACCCCGCCCGCAAAGCCATCGCCGGACTGAGCGAAATGCTTGGCGAGTCCGGCATGCTGGCCTACCTCAGCTATATGGCTTTGCGGCTCGCCGCGATGAAACGCCTCCTCAAGCCGACGGGCAGCATCTACCTCCACTGCGACCCCACCGCCAGCCACTACCTCAAGGCGCTGATGGACGCCGTGTTCGGCGCAGCCAACTTTATGAACGAAATCACGTGGAAGCGCTACGCCGTGCATAGCCTCGCCGAGACCGGCTTCAACAACGTGGCCGACGTCATCCTCTTCTACGCCGCCGACCGCCCTCGCGTGAAATTCAATAAAGTCCACGCCGTAGCCGGAGACGATGAATTGGCCCAGCGGTTCCCTCACGCGGAGCCCGAAACCGGCAGGCGATTCCAACACGTCGCTTTGGAGCAATCCTCCAACCGAGCGAGCGCGGGAGAAACGCGAACCATAGACGGGCGCGAAGTCTCCAGCGCGCTCGGTTGGCGTTGGACGCAAGAGACGTTTGACCGGCGCATCGCCGCAAACCCCCGCGTCATCTACTGGACGGCGAACGGCCGCCCGCGCTACAAACTCTACGCCGACGAGTACGAAGGCGCGCCCGTCGGCAACATCTGGGCGGACATCCCCTACCTCTCCGCCGGCGACGCCGAACGCACCGGCTATCCGACGCAAAAGCCCCTCGCCCTGATGGAGCGCGTCATCAAGGCAAGTTCCGATGCGGGCGGCGTCGTCCTCGACCCCTTCTGCGGCTGCGGAACCACTATTCGAGCCGCCCACAACCTCAACCGCCGGTGGGTCGGCGTAGACGTCTCCCCCTTCGCCATAGACCTCATCAAAACGCGCCGCTTCCCCGATATGAAGATCGAGACCCATGGCGTCCCCGCCGATATGGACGGCGCGGCGAAACTCGCGGCGGGAAAACCGTTCGACTTCGAGGCATGGGCGGTGACCCGAATCCTTGGCCTGCTGCCCAACGAACGCAAAACCGGCGACAGGGGAGTGGACGGGCGCGGCGCGCTGTTGGAGGCGCCGCCGCCCCTCCCTTCGAACTTGGTGCTCGCTCAGGTCAAGGGCGGAAGAGTCCGCCCCGGGCATGTGCGCGACTTTCTGCATACGGTGCGCCGCGAGAACGCGGCGTTCGGCGTGTTCATCACCCTCGAGCCCCTGCAATCATCAGACGCGCGAGCCGAGGTCTCCGGCGAGGAGCCCGTAACGATGGGAGCGTCCCGCTATCCCCGCGTGCAACTCTGGTCTATCCGCGATTACTTCGACGGACGGATGCCCAGCCTGCCCTCGCTCGCCGACCCTTACACCGGCAAGCCGGTGCAGTCCACCCTGGCGATGTCCTAGCCATCCCAACCCCCAAACCGGAACTAGCGCGCCTGCTGGCGGAACGCCGCCGGCGCAGAAGGAGCATAGAGCGCGATGCGCCCCGTCCGCAGTACCCTCTCCAGCCGCGTTCGCGGCGTCCTCTCCCCTTCTAGGGAGAGGGGGAATTCGCGGCGCTTCGCGCCGCCCAATGGGGCGAGATTCCCGCGCAGGCGGAGTGACGGTTACGCGAAGCCGCGCTTAGGGTAGAATCTTCGGGCGGCGCGCGCCGGCGGAACTTGCAGTGCAAGGAATTGCGGAGCAAGCGGAATTCGTAGGGCGAGCGAGCGGAGGGATCGATGACGGCGACCGACTGGATGGCCGAGGAGTCGGCCTACTATATGCATACGTTCAACCGCCAGCCCATCGTGGTGGAGCGGGGCGAGGGCGCCCGCGTCTGGGACGTGGACGGCGCGGAGTACTTGGACTTCACCGCCGGGCTCGCCGTGGCGAACTTGGGGCACGCGCATCCCGCCGTCGCGGAGGCGATCAGCGCGCAGTCGCGCAAACTCCTGCAGATGTCCAACCTCTACTACACCGTTCCGCAATTGGAACTGGCGCGCCTGCTCGTTGAGCGGAGTTGCATGGACAAGGCGTTCTTCGCCAACAGCGGGACGGAGGCGAACGAGGGCGCGGTGAAACTCGCCCGCAAGCGCGGGAGGCTCCGCCGCAACGGGGCGCAGGGCGTCATCACGGCGCTCAACTCGTTCCACGGACGGACGTCGGCGATGATCGCCGCGACCGGGCAGCCCGCGTACCAGGAGGCGTGGCTTCCGCTCGCGCCCGGCTTCACGAACGTTCCCTACGACGACCTCGACGCCGTCCGCGCCGCGACGACGGACGATACGTGCGCCGTGATGGTGGAGGTTCTGCAGGGCGAGGGCGGCATCAACGTTCCGACGGAGGGCTATCTGAAGGGGCTGCGCGAATGGTGCGACGCGCAGGGCCTGCTGCTGATCTTCGACGAGGTGCAAACCGGCATGGGACGCCTCGGAACGCTCTGGGGCTATGAGCAGTGGGGCGTGGAGCCCGACGTGATGACCATCGCCAAGGGGCTGGGGAACGGCGTCCCCATCGGGGCGTTCCTTTGCAAGGAGCATTGCGACGTTTTGGAGCCGGGCGATCACGGCAGCACCTTCGGGGGCAACGTTCTCGCCGCCGCCGCCGCCCACGCGACGCTGCGCTCCATGATCGACAACGACGTTCCCGGCCGCGCCGCGCGCGTCGGCGCCTATCTGCGGACGCGGCTCGATGCGTTCGCGTCGGCGCACGCGCCGGTCACCGTCGGAGCGCGGGGCGCCGGGCTGCTGCAGGCGCTCCTCTTCGCGGAGCCCATCGCAAGGGCGGTCGTCACCGCGGCGAACGCGGAGGGCGTTCTGCTGAATCCCGTGCTCCCCAACGCCATCCGCTTTATGCCCCCGCTCATCATCGGCGAGGCCGACGTCGACGAGTGCCTCGACAAATTGGAATCGGCGCTCGCCAAAGCGACCGCGAAATAGCGGCGCCCGCGGCGCGACGGAGGAGCCCCGCCCTATGCCCGACACCATCGTACTCGCCTACAGCGGAGGGCTGGACACCTCCGTCGCCATCCGCTGGCTCCAGGAGCGTTACCAGGCGGACGTCGCCACGCTCACGATGGACCTCGGCGGCGGGGTCGACTTGGAGGCGGCGCGGCGCCGCGCGCTGGAGATCGGCGCCGTCCGGGCGGACGTGATGGACGCGCGGGACGAGTTCGTCCGCGAGTACGTTTGGCCGGCGCTGCGGGTGGGCGCGCTGTACGAGGGCGTCTATCCGCTCGCCACCGCGCTCGGCAGGCCGCTCATCGCCAAGCATCTCGTCCGCATCGCGCAGGAGGAGGGCGCGTCCGCCATCGCGCACGGCTGCACCGGCAAGGGCAACGATCAGGTGCGTTTCGACGTCAGCGCGGCGGCGCTCGCCCCCCGGGTCAAAGTCGTCGCGCCCGCCCGCGAGTGGGGGATGTCGCGCGACGACGAAATCGCCTACGCGAAAGAGCGCGGCGTGCCGCTCGACCTCAACAAGCGCAGCGCGTACTCGGTCGACGAGAATCTCTGGGGGCGCAGCATCGAGGCGGGCGACCTGGAAGACCCGTGGGCGGAGCCTCCGGAGGAGGCGTTCGGCTGGACGGTTTCGGCGGACGCCGCGCCGGACGCGCCGAGTTCGGTCGAGATTCGCTTCGCGCAAGGCGCTCCGGTCGCGCTGGACGGCGAGGAGATGGGCGGCATCGCGCTCGTCGAGACGCTCAACGCGGCGGCGGGCGCGCATGGCGTGGGGCGCGTCGACCACGTCGAGAACCGGCTCGTCGGCATCAAGTCGCGCGAGGTCTACGAGGCGCCCGCCGCCGTCGTCCTGCACCTGGCGCGCCGCGCCCTCGAGCAGATGTGCCTGACGAAAGAGCAGGCGCGGTTCAAGGAGCGGGCAGCGCAGGAGTACGCCGACCTCGTCTACAACGGCCTGTGGTTCACGGCGCACCGCCGCGACCTCGACGCCTACGCCGCGAGCGCGTCGCGCAACGTCGGCGGAACCGTCCGCGTCCGCCTGCACAAGGGCGCCGCGACGGTGACGGGGCGCGAGAGCGCGGCGTCGCTCTACCGGCACGACCTCGCCACCTACGACGCGGGCGACGCGTTCGACCACAAGGCGTCGGAGGGGTTCATCAAGGTGTTCGGGCTGCCGGCGCGGACGCAGGCGCAGGCGCAGGGCGGGGAGGCGTAGCGGGAGGTGAGCGGCGCGCTCCTCGCGCTCGCCGGGGCCGCGATGCTCGGCCTCAACACCGCCGTCGTGCGGCGCGGCGTGCTCCGCGCCTCCGCCTACAACGGCATCGTCATCTCAATCGTCCTCTCCGTGCCCGCGTTCGCCGTCCTCGCGCTCGTCTCCGGGCAGATCGCCCGCGCCGGAGAATTCACGGGCCTCGACTACGCGGCGCTCGCGGCGGGCGGCGTTCTCAACTTCCTCGGCGGGCGCTTCTCGCAGTTCCTGGCGATTCAGGCCGTCGGCGCGAATCTCACGGCGCCAATGCGCGTGCTCTCCGCGCTCTTCGGAGCGGCGCTCGGCGTCGCGCTGCTCGGCGAGCAGGTGGGGCCGCTGCGCGGGGCAGGCATCGCGCTGCTCATCGCGGCGCCGCTCATCGCGTTCGCGCGCCCGCCCACGGTCAAACTCGGCGCGCTCCAGATCACGCGGGGCGTCGTCTTCGGCCTCTCCGCCGCCGCGACCTACGGCGGCTCCACGTTTCTCCTGCGCTGGACGCTCGCCGACTCCGGGCTCACGCTCTTGGGGGCGCTCGTCGCGCACGGAGCGGCGGCGCTCATCCTCGTCGCCTCGCTCGGCCTCCCCGGGCGGGCGCGCGGCCTGATCGAGATGGACCGCGCGGCGGTCAAACTCTTCCTGCTCGTGACGGCCATAATGACGCTCGCGCAGGTCTTCCGGTTCGGCGCGCTCGAATCGGCGGACGCCTCCGTCGTCGCCCCGCTCACGGAGACGATGACCTTCTTCGGGCTCGCGTTCGCCTTTATGCTCAACCGCGAGACCGAATCGTTCAGCCCGCTCGTGCTGCTGGGAATGGCGCTGGCGGCGGCTGGCGCGGTCGCCATCACGCTGTGACGGCGCTGGCCCATTTCGCGCTCGCCGTCGCGCTGTCCGGCGCGGGCGCTTGCGCAGCGCGTCCGCTGGCCCGAGGCGGCGGCCATTGCGTCGGCGCCGCCGCGGGGCTTGCGGCGTTTTTCGGCGTCGCAATTCCTCTGCAAATTCCCCTCTATCACGACGTCGTGGACGGCTATTTCGCGCTCTATGCGCTCCCAATGGCGGGCGTGACCGCCTGCGTCGCCCTGCTTGCGGCGCTCGCGCTCAGCAAGCCGAAGCGCCGAACGCTTTTCTTATGGCTGGCGGCCGCGGCGTCCGTTCCGCTCGCCAGTTCTACGCTCCTTCTCGTCTACTTCTTCCCGCTGCCCGCCGTCCTCGGCTTGATTCCGGCGATTGTTTTCGTATGCGAAGCGCATTGCAAATGGCGGAGCCCCAGGCAGTCGGGCGCTCCGCCGCGAACGGACGGCAACCCTCCTTTCTTCGGATGGTGAGGCATCGCCAACACGCAAGCGCCGAATCCATCTCTCACTCGAAGGAGACCACCGTCCCGACCGCAGTACCCTCTCCCGCCGCGTTCGCGGCGTCCTCTCCCCTTATAGGGAGAGGGGGGATTGGCGCTTGCGGCGCCGCAAATGGGGGCGAGATTCCCGCCTACGCGGGAATGACGTTAGGTTATGCGAAGGTCTCTAAAGGAGAGAGGTCGCCGCAACGCGGCGGGCGAGGGTACTCTGGGGAAGGGCGGCGGGGGTATGCAAGGTCTCCAAAGAGAGGAGCGCGTTATGCGTATCGGATGGATCGGACTCGGACGGATGGGCAGGCCAATGGCGGAGAATCTCGTTCGCAAGGGATTCGACGTCGCCGTGCAGAACCGCAGCCAGGGCAAAGTTAGCGAACTCGCCGCAATGGGCGCGACGGTCGGCGGAGCGTTCGACGCGATGGGCGCGGAACTCGACGCCGTCCATACGTGCCTGCCCCACGCCGACGTCGTAAGGGAGGTCGTCGCCGGGCCCGGCGGCCTGCTCGACCGCCCCCGCGAGGGGCTGACCGTCGTCGATCACACCACCATTCACCCGGACGCCGCCCGCGAACTGGCCGCCGCCGCCCGCGAGCGCGGCGCATGGTTCATAGACGCGCCCGTCTCCGGATCGGGCCCCGTCGCCGAGCGCGGCGAACTGACCATTATGTGCGGCGGCGACCCCGAGCCGTTCGCCAAAGTCCGCCCCAACCTCGAGGCGATGGGCAAGACGATCGAGTTGATGGGGGCGTCCGGCTCCGGCGCCGCCGCGAAAGTCGTCAACAACGTGCTGATGGCGGCCAACCTCGCCGTTGCGATGGAGGCGCTCGTCCTCGCGTCCAAAGCCGGCCTCGACTTAGAGCGCCTCTTCGCCGTCGTCCGAACCGCGTCGGGCGCGAGCCGCGCATGGGAGCGCAACGCCCCGCGCATCCTCAGCCGCGAGTTCGGCAAGGACGGCTCCGCGTGGCTCACGATGCACGACCAGGACACCGCGAAAGAGATGGCGGACGAATACGGCCTCGCGCTGCCAGTGTTCGAGGAGTCGCGCCGCTTCTGGCACGCCGTCGTGGACGCCGGCCTCGGCGAGGAAGACCCCTCGCATGGCGTCACCGCGCTGGAGCGGCGCCTCGGCGTTTCGCTGCGCGGCTAATCAATCGGTTAGAATCCGCCGAACGGCTAGGCGAGGCATCAAGGAGAGGGGATGGCGAAAGCGCGCGCAATCGTATGGCGGCACAGGTGGGAGTTGACTCCGCTGCTCCTGTTCGTGTTCATCGGGGGTCTGCAGACTCTGCTTCTCGCGCTGCACTCCACGATCCCCTTCGGGTTTAGGCGAATCTTCGGGTTAGGCCCAGGCGTTTACATCGCCAGCGAGGTCGACCTGTACTGGTTGGTCTTCAATCTCGCTGAATTCCTGCTGCTGCGCTGGGGCCTCCGCCGGGTGAAACGGCTAGAGCGCCCCGTCACCGAAGCCATCTGGATTGCGTTGCTCTTTTCGCCCGTAGCCTCGCTGGTCGCCGGCTCCGCGCGCCGCGTCTACAAATACTTCGAAGCCCCGGCTTATCGCGGAGGCGCGTTCTGGGACTCCAATTACGAATACGTTATAACGCTTATCGCCTGCGCCATCTTAATGGTGGGCATAGCGCAGGCCATGCGAGTCTTGCGCGGCAGCCCTGCGCCGCTTGTCGTCTTCGCGCTCGTCGTCCTTGCGCTCTCCAGGAGCGCGCTGTCAGGGCTCCCTCTCCCTTTCCCTTACCCCCTCTCACTCTGGTATTCCGGCTGGGTCGCTTGGTACGCAGTCGCGCAATATTGCCTGATCTTCGTCATCGAGGCGTTGTTTATGACTTGGATAGCCGCGCTCGCTCATCGCATCCCTTCCCAACCGACGGAACGGCAGTGGCGGACGGTGAAAGGATTGGTGGCGGCCTCCATCGCAGGAATAGCCTTCACGATGCTGGGAAGGATCGTTCCAAACTTAAGCGATTCGGGCGTTGGGCCATTCGTCCCGCGATGGTATCTGGACTTCGTGGATTCGCCCTGGGCGGTGCTGGACTACTTCGCGGCGCCTCTGCACGGACTCGCGCGGGCAGCGGTCGTTATGCTGATTGGCCTCATCGTTTGGTCGCGTGTTCGCCTACCCGCCGCGCCGCCTCCAGTATATGCCGATCAAGATCAAGATGCGCCGACCCGCGCTGAACAGGAGAACGCCTAGATATGCGCCTCGTCGCCGCCTACCACTGGGAAGCGCTGCTCGTTGTCGCGCTAATCGGGTCTTACGCCGCCGCCATACTAGTCTCTTCCCGCGTTTCGGCGGAGGGCGCGGCTCTCGCCGTAATCGCCGCGTTGGCGTTGTCGGCGGCGCCCGCAGTTCCGATGGGCGCCCTGTACTTCAGGCTGCGCCGCTTGGGCTACGGCTTGGAGTTTATGCTTCTGTCCGCCATCCCCTTCGGCGCGACGCTGGCCTCAATCAGTTACATCGTTGCGGTTTCTTACCTAGTCGATCTAGGTTTGGATGCGCTGAACCTCATCCTAATTTGGCGCCTCATTAGTCCGTTGACTACGGCGATTCTCCTAGCCGCCTTTTACCTCTATGTCCGGCGCGCGCGGGGCAGCATCATCGAAATCGCCGGCGGATTGCTGCTTGCCGTAACGGTCGTCAGATTGGCAATCGTCGCATACCAAATTGCGCCGGACCTCAGGATTCCCACGCTATACGTGACGGCGGCGCTTCTCGTGGCCGCGTACGCGTACATTTGGCGCCTGCGCCTCAACCACGCGCGATTGGTTTGCTGGGCGGCGTCCGCCGCCGCCGCCGTTCACTTCGTGTTCGCCCTGCCCGACTTCCCCATTGAAATCTCATACCGCGCCAGACAATTCATTTACTCCACCAGCGCGAGATTCTTCATCAGCGAACTTGCGACGATGCTCTTGGCCTTGTGGTTCGCCCGCCAAGCATCCAAGATTAGCCTTGCCCACGCATTCTTCATCGCCGCGTTGGTTTTCACTTTCCCCCTGAGCCGCCTCCTTGCAGGGGATTCCATAGGGCAAGCGGCGGACACGTCGCAGCGGATAGAGTCATTGACGCTTACGGCGCAGGTGGCCCTTCAAGTTAGCGCAACTCTCGCGGCAGTTTGGCTGCTAGGCAGTTTCGACCGCCGGGGCCCTGCGTTCAACAAACGCGCGGCGATGGCGCTCTTTGGAATACAGGCGGCGACCGGGGTCGCGGCGGCCATTCTTCTGATAGCGCGAGGAGACGCGGCGATTGCCTTAGACGCCCCGACGCTAATCATCTTCGCCGGTTGGGGCGTCACGCTCGTCCTCGTCTACCTCCTCCGCGTCCGCCAACCCGCGCCGCAACAGGAGAGCGCCTAATATGCGCCTCGTCGCCGCCTATCGCTGCGAAGCGCTGCTCGTCGTCGCGCTCGTCTGTTCGTATGTCCTCGTCGTCCTAGTCGCCCGCGTTCCCATCGCCTTGGTTGTGTTGTTGGCGTTCCGCGGAGTTCTGATGGTCGCCCTGTACTTCAGGCTGCGCCGCTTGGGATATGGTTTGGAATTCGCGCTTCTGGCGGCCATTCCCTTCGCCGCAACGCTGGCCTCGATCAGTTACATTTTTGCGGTTCCCTACCCAGCCGATCCAGGTTTGGATGCGCTGAACCTCGCCCTAATTCAGCGTCTCGTAGCGCCGTTGACCACGGCGATTCTCCTAGCAGTTCTTTACCCCTATGTCCGGCGCGCGCGGGGCGGCCTCATCGAACGCGCATGCGGGTTGCTCCTCGCCGCCGCCTTCGCAGAGTCAGCAATCGTCGCATACCAACTTGCGCCGGACCTCAGGATTCCCACGCTATACGTGACGGCGGCGCTCCTCTTGGCCGCGTATGCGTACATTTGGCGCTTGCGCCTCAACCTCATGAGACTGGTTTGCGGGGCGGCGTTCGCCGCCGCCGCTGTTCACTTCGTGTTCGCCGCGCCTGAATTTCCCGTTGAAATCTCCATATCCGCCAGACGATCCGCTTACTCCGACCGCGCAATCATCAGCGTGCTTTCGACGATGATCTTGGCCTTGTGGTTCGCGCGCAGCGCGTCAAAACTCAGCCTCGCCCACGCATTCTTCATCATCGCGTTGGTTTTCACTTTCCCTATGAGCGACCTTCTCACCGAGGGATACGTAAGGCAGTCGGCGAGGCCATCCGAGCCTCTCGTTCTGTCTGCGGTTATGGCGGCGACGGCGATGGCGGCCTTATCCATCGTCACGAACCTCGCAGCAGTTTTGCTGCTGGGCAATTTCGACCGCCGGGGCGCTGCGTTCAACAAACGCGCCGCGGCGGCGCTCTTCGGAATAAAGGCGGCGATTGGAGTCACGGCGGCCATTCCTCTGATAGCGCTAGGAGCCGCGGCGTTTGCCTTAGACGCCCCGACCCTAATCATCTTCGCCGGCTGGGGCGTCACGCTCGCGCTCGTCTACCTCCTCCGCGTCCGCCAACCCGCGCCCGGTCCGGGGAGCGCCTAATATGCGCCTCGTCGCCGCCTATCGCTGGGAGTTGTGGCTGCTGGTCGGCATTCCCGCCGTCGCGCAGATCACGCAAATCCTCCTGATCGTCTTGGCGCCCAGAGTCTTCGGCGATTCGAGCACGACCTTCCAACTCGCGAACATCGGAGTTTCGCTCTCCGTCGTTCTTCTCCTTGCGGTCTCCTACTCCCGCGTCCGGGCGTTGGGGCTCGACTTTCTCGCTCTGCTCTGGGGCTACCGAATAGCGGCGGCGGTCTTGGCGGTCGTCATTCAAAGCGCCGCCCTCTTGACAACCATCGTCTATCCAAGCGACGAATCGCCGTTGCTTTGGATTAGCGCGCAGCTTCTCGTCTACCTAGCGTTCCTCCCCGTAGACGCTTTCATCCTTCTCCTGTTTGCGCGCAAGGCGTCGCGGATAAGTTTGCCGCACGCTTTCTTCATCGTCGCCTTCGCGTCGTTCGCCGCGTCCCCAATCCCGCGCGAGAGTTCCGACTCGACGCTCGCGTTCGCGCTTTCGCTGACGGCAGCCCCCGTCGTCGCGCTCCTTCTCGCGCTCGTGAAGGTCTGGCTGCTCGGCGACTTCGACCGCCGAAGCGCGGCGTTCCGAAGAAACGCCATCGGGGCGACCATCGTCGCGACGATGGCGAGCGGATGGACGCGGTCCGTGATCCCGTTGCTGGCGTCCGGCGGGCTGACTGCCGGGAGCGCGGCCTTCGTCCGCCAAGCCTGGCCCCAACTCGCGCTCCTCCTCGTGTACTTCGTCCTCGCCTACCTCCTTCGCGTCCGCCAACTCGCGCCCGAGCGGACGAGCGCCTAATATGCGCTTCGTCGCCGCCTACCGCTGGGAGGCGCTGCTGGTCGTCGGCGTCGCCTGCTTCTACCCCGCCCAAGCGTGGACGGCCGCCGTTACGCCGCCAGGCTGGGAGTGGGTTGCCTTCGCAGCGTCGTGGTCGCTGCCTGCGGTCGGCATGTATCTTCTCTACGGCAGGGCGCGGCGCCGGGAGCGCGGTTTGGAATTCCTGTTGATTATCGGCATTCCTTTCGCCGCCTATCTTGCGAGAGCCGTTTCCGCTGCGGCGGTACCCTTTCTAGCCATCGTCATTCCGTGGTTCTGGGATTACGGAATCACGGGCTACTTCCTATTCTTGGCGCTCTTGAAAATCCCGCTCCCTTTCACTACGGCGGCTCTTCTCGCAATCGGGCTCCGCTATGTCCGGCGCCGTCAGCGCAGCTTCCTCGGCATGGCGTGGATGATGCTGCTCGCCGCCGCGCTCCTTGAACTTGCGGTCGCGGCATACCAAGTCGCCGCGGTCCAATTCTTCCCTTCCCTCAATTTATCCGCCTTGCGGTTCGGCTACGCCACGCTCCCGGGGTTCTTCATCATCGCGCCGTTGACGATGCTTCTCGCCTTGTGGTTCGCCCGCCAAGCATCCAAGGTTAGCCTTGCCCACGCATTCTTCATCGTTGGATTGGCGTTCGCTTTCCCCGTATCCCGCCTCCTCTTGGAGATTGCGCCCAACGAAGAGTCGGATTCGTCGCTCCGCCTCGCCGCGCTGACGGCTACGAGGACGGCGGTCGCAACATTTGCGCTCGCCGCGACTCTCGTCACCGTCTGGCTGCTCGGCAATTTCGACCGGCGAGGCGATGCGTTCAACACGCGAGCGGCGGCATCGCTCTTCGGAATAAAGACGGCGATTGGAGTCGCGGCGGCCATTCCTCTGATAGCGCAAAGCGGCGCGCTGATTGACCGAGATGCTCCGCTCGTCGTCGGCGTCATTATCGGTTGGGGCGTCACGCTCGCGCTCGTCCACCTCCTCCGCGTCCGCCAACCCGCGCCGCAACGAGAGAGCGCCTAATATGCGCCTCGTCGCCGCCTATCGCTGGGAGTTGTGGCTGCTGGTCGGCGTGCCCTGCATCCGGTTGGCAGGCGCGCCGCTGGTCGAAACGTTCTTGGATGCCTACTCCGGTTCGCCTGCGGACGCGGACGACGCGGTGAGCAGACTGGCCGCCGCCCGCGCCGCCGCAAGCATAGCCGCCTTCGCCGCAGCCGCCCTCTCCTATGTTCGCGTTCGGCGTCAGGAACGGGAATTGCTCCCGCTCGTAGGGGCGTACATCGTCGCTTCCTCGGCCCTCTCGGCGTTCGACAGGCTTCACTTCGCCATGAGCAGCGTCGCCGGGGGCGGCGTAGCGACAGGGTTCGATATTGCGGAACTTCCCATTTGGCTGGGGTTCTGGGCGGTCTACGCCTGGCTCGTTTGGGGGGCGTTGCGGTTCAGTTTGTTCCACGCTCTTTTTCTCGTCGCGCTTGGCTACTTCACTGCAGAGACCGAGTTGGAAATCAGAGTGTTCTTCCGGTACTTGACCGACGATCAGGCGGCGGCGCGCTATATGGTTATCCTCGCAGCGGGCGCGACGATGGCTTGGCTCCTCCGCGCCTTCGACTCCCGCGCCGCCGAATTTCGCTGGAAGGCGGTCGCCGCGCTAGTCATCGTGGGGACTGCGGCCCACTCGACTATCGGAGTGAATTTATATGCGCCGGAATACTACTGGATTGAGAGCCCGGCTGACGCGGCGCGCTCGTTGGCGGACGCTCTAGACGGGCTCATCATCGCGTTCGCGCTCGTTTTACTCATCTACGCCGTAAGGCGAGTGGCGAAGGGCATCGGCGCGCCTCGCCGGGGGAGCGCCTAGATATGCGCCTCATCGCCGCCTACCGCTGGGAGTTGTGGCTGCTGGTCGGCGGCGTCTCCTGCTTCTATCCCGTCCAAGCGGTCACAAAACGCCCCGCTTCGGCCCTAATTTGGCCTCATCGCCTGTCGGGATCGCCAGAGTAAATGGCGCAAAATGGAGCCGCAATTAGGAGCAAGGCGCATCCCGTCCGCAGTACCGCTCCCGCCGCGAACGCGGCGGGAGCGGTACTGCGGACGGGGCGCGTTGCGCCCCGTCTCCCCATTCTCCCCAGGCGCATCGTCGTTCCCGCGAAAGCGGGAACCTACCCCATGAGCCGCCCCATAGCGCCCCCTTACCGTCATTCCCGCGTAGGCGGGAATCCCGCCCCCCCAGCACTCAAACGGCGCTCATTTGGCGCTCATGCAGCGCTCACTGTCCCCGGACGGCGCAGGCCGTCCCCAGACGTCGGCAATTTCGGCGTTCACGGGGAGGATGCGCTCTCCGAACATTCGGATGATGTTGTGAAGCCACCTCTCCAGCGCAATCGCCTGCTCCTCGTCGTTCCGCCGCGCCATCTCCACTCCTTTACGCACCTCCCCTACGACAACCACGCTGCTGAATATCTCTCTGCGCGACACGCTGGCGTACCAAGCCGCGACTCTAGGTCGCACTGCCCTTGCTTACGCAACTTCAAGAGGACGTTAGCGCCCAGCAAGTACATCCTACTCGCCCGCTTCCTCGAACAAGAACGAAACGTCCCGCCCGTAGTCTTTGGGCCGCGTGAGGTCTACGCCCTCCAGCGGCGCCGCCGCGAGCAGTTCCTTGAAATCCCGCGCGCTGAGAATGCGGAACATCGCCTGCATCTCGAAAACGTCGCGCAACTCGACGAACTCCCAGCGGCCGTAGTCGGCGAGCGCGTTGACGCCGGGGATCCAGAGGGAGCGCATCGCGTTCGCCTTCTCGACGTCGTCCTCGCGGCGGTAGCCTTTGGTCTCGACGACGACGCGGCGCGGGTCGTCCCAGCCGTTGCCGTCGTCCAGGAGGACGATGAAGTCGGGGACGTAGGTTTTCTGAACCTCGCCGAGGAAGTAGGGAACGCCGAAGCCCATGCCGTTGTTCTTGACGTAGGCGAGCACGCGGGGGTCTTCCTCGGCGACGCGGCAGAATTCGGCCTCCCACTCGCTGTCGCAGATTGCCCAGTTGACGTGAGACTTGTCCGGGCTCGTTTCCCAGCGCAGCCGCTTGGACGTCGTGAAGTTGACCTGCCGGGTCGAGCCTGTGGGGTTGTACGGGTCGGGCACCGCTCTGACGAGCGGCTTGTCGCCCGCCCCGTCGCGGCGGCGCTCGGCGTTTCGCGCGATGGCCGTCCGTATGCGCTCGACGGCGCGGTCGGCGACGTCTCTGTAGAGCAGTTGCGCGGGATACGTGTCGCCTAGGCAGCGCAGGCGGCCCTCGTCCATCCATCGGGCCGTGATGCCGGTCAACTGCCGGTACACGGCGATTTCCGGCGGCTCGCCCGGCTTTCGGAAGTGGCGGTTGAGCAGATGCTCCGCCAGGTGAAACGCGATCGTCTTGGGCCGCGCCGCGCTCAGATAGTCCGGCGTGAGCGTCACGCCTTCGCCGACGATGCCCTCGTTGCGGGTGATGGACGGCCCGACGAGTTCGGGCGTGAGTTCGAGGTCGGAGTCCGCGTCGAAGTCCGCGCCCAGCCGGTCCTCCGGCAATTCTGTTCGGTAGCCCGTCACGCGGGGGAAGATGATCTCGAGGGAGTCGCGCTCGGGGCTCACGGCGTGAACGCGGACGACGCTCGCGGGCGGCTTCACGGGAGCGACGGACGGCTGCGCCGTGAAGTCGAACGGGATTCCCAGCGCGTCGGCGTACTCCGCCTCAAAGAGGCCCTCGTCGTTCAACTCGTAGGATTGCCGGCGCAGCGCGCGCCCGACGACTTGCTCGCAGAGCAACTGCGTTCCGAACGCGCGAACGCCGAGGATGTGGGTCACGGTGTTGGCGTCCCATCCTTCGGTGAGCATCGAGACGGAGACGACGCAGCGGATGTTGGCGCCGAGCCGCCCTTCCTTGCCCACGGTGTTGAGCGCCTCGCGCAGCAACTCCGCGTCGGCGACGGCGTCGTCGGCGCCCGCTCCGCCGCGCTGCGCGCGCTCGCGCCGGAACTGGGCGATGGCGTCCGCCTCCATTTCGCGGAACTCTTTGCTGAGCGCGTCGCCGGACTCCAACTGCGCGCTGTCGATCAGCAGCGTGCGCGGCGACGCCAGCCGGGAGCCGTCGGCGTCGTAGTTGGAGAACAGCGGCAACTTCCCCAAGTGGGGAGGCCGGACTTCCCCGTCGTCCCGCTTGGCGTATTCGAACCCCGCGATGTAGTCGTAGACGAGTTTGGACGTCGCGGTGTTGTTGCACACGACGATGAACACGGGCGGCGTGCGGATGCCGGCGTCCCGCCACTGCGCGAACGTCTTTTCGTAGTTGCTGTAGAGCGCGTCCAGGGCGGACTGCAACTCGGCGGGCAGGCTCAGCGGGTCGAGGGCGCCGCCTCCGCTCCGCCCGGCGCGGGGCAGCCGTTTGCCGACGTGCTCCCACAAGTTGCGGAACTTGGGCGCCTCTCCCGTCGGCAGGTTGTCCGCCACGGGCACGCGGGGCACTTTGACGATGCCGGACTCGATGGCGTCCATTAGCGAGAAGTCGTTGACCGTCCACGGGAAGAGCGCGCCTTCGCGGTAGCCGGAGCCGCGCAGGAAGAACGGCGTCGCCGAGAGGTCGATGACGGCGCGGATCCCGGCCTCGCGCTTCGCCGCCTCGAGGCCCGTGATCCAGAGGCGCGCCGCCTCCGCGTTCCGCTTCGCCTCTTCGCGCTCCTCCGCGTCGAGGCCGCGCTCTTCGCTGTCTCCCTGCTTCTCGCGGTAGCAGTGATGGCCCTCGTCGTTCAGCGCGAGAACGCCTCTCTTGCCTCCCAGCAAATCCCGCATCACGCGACGGAGCATCTGCCCTTCCGTCTCCACGGTGCGCGGCCCGTCGCCGCCGCGCCCCCGCAGGAGGTCGCGCGTTCCGGCGGCCAGCCCTTCGCGCTCGCGCAGCCTGAAGGCGTGATAGTTGGCGATGACGACTTTCGCCCCTCGGACGGCGTCGAGCATGTCGTTCGGCGCGAGGTCGCGGCGCTCGTAGTAGTTCTCCGGGTCGTTGGGCAGCAGCACGCGCAGGCGGTCGCGGATCGTGATGCCGGGCGTGACGATGAGGAATTTGTCGGTGAAGCCTCGCGCGTTCGGGCTGCGCGCCGCGTTGGCCGCCTGCCACGCGATCAGCATGGCCATCACGGTCGTCTTGCCCGCGCCCGTCGCCAGTTTCAGCGCGATCCGCAGCAACTCCGGGTTCGCCTGCTCGTTCGCCCCCTCCAGGTGCAGGCGGATGCTCTGGAACTCCTGCGCGACGCGCGGGCGCCCTTCCGCGAGAATCTTCGAGACCTCGGTCAGCCAGATCACGGTCTCGACCGCCTCGACCTGGCAGAAGAACGGGCGGACGCCCTGATGCTCGTGGTTCGTCCCGCGCCAATGCTGCAGCAACCGCTGCGTAACGGGCGTCACGCCCCAGTTCTTCGGGTCCGGCAACTCCCGCCATGCGTCGACGCGCCGACGGATCTCGTTGATGATCGGCGTCGGGTCGTACTCCTGCTCGGCGGTCGAAATGCCCTCGACCCCGAGCGTCATCGCGTCCTGCGCGGGCCCGCCGCGCCGACGCTTCGGCGTCGGAACCGGAACGACGTACTCCGATTGCCGGCGCCGCTCCTCGACGTAGTCGGTCGGAACGCCGTTCTCCAGCCGCCAGTGGCGCCCCGGATACGCGTAAGGCGAGTTCAGAACCGGCTGCTCGAAAAACTTCACGCTCACCCCTGCCTCCACGCGATGGGGCTCCATTCTACCACGCCTCGCCCACTGGCCGCCTTTGGCGCCATGCCCACGCTCGTATGACCGCCTCCGCGCCGCGTGAATCGAATTTGGGATTAGCGCCAATGACAGGTTGACTCGCTCGGATGGTTGTTCTATGATGAGGACAATCCGGTTGGCGCCGGAGGTGGTCGGTTCGAATGAACCGGCGGGAAGGGCTGAGGTCTTCGGGCCTGAGCCCTTCTTTAATTCTCGCGCTAGGCGAGGATGAGGCCATATCCTTCGACTTGCCCGTTCGCTAGGCGGCGGTTATAGCGCGGACGCATCGCTTGGCGCAGTCGCTCGCGGAACTCGGAGCCGCTCTTGCTCTTGCGCCGTATTCGACGAGGACATCTTCCTTTGCGGGGTGAGCCAGGAGGTCAGCAAGTTGCAATCCTGCGACGTTGGCGTCCTTCTTTCGCAATTTCAATTGCTTGCTCGTGAGGACTTGATTGAAGAACTCAGAAGAGCGGAAGATGGAGCCTTCTTGAAAGAGACTCTCATATGCTCGCTTCAGTTGCATATCCTCGCGCCCACCCCGGCTTTCGCAGAGAACGTCGCCGACCCCGTTCCAAAGACGCAGATACCGCAGTAACGCTCCAAAAGCATCGTCATGCAGTAGTGATAGGGGTGGAGCGCCGCGCTTCCGTATGTCTCAATATGCCGTTTCTTGTCCAAAACGACGCTAATGATGCGGTAGGGCAGATTAGCGATCATTTCCAAGACCGCGAGATCGTGCCGCTTGAGGCGTTCCGGGTCTTGGAGCGTGTGGAACGGCCCTGTTTTTCGGACAATCTCTGTCCTATGCAGAATGACAGGGTCATCCGGGTTGTGCGGAAAGAACCGGCGTTTGATCCCCTCAATAGCGTCAGGCAAGTCGAACTTATGGGTTTCGATGTTGACGATCAGACCTGTCAATCCCAAGTATCGGCGGTCTTCCCTGTCAAGCGAGTCGTAGCCATGGTCGCCGGACTCGTCCACGTATAGGCGGCGGGTCACAGCGTGACCTTCTTGTACAACTGCGGGAGGCGGCGCGGCAGTTCCGAGATGTCCGGCAGAACCTCGTAGTTGAGGTCGCCCGTCATCGCGCGGAGGTAGTCGTGCCCGTTGCGGTCGACCGTGAGGCAGAAGGGGGTGATGTCCAGCTGGCGCGCCTCCATCAGCGCCATGCGCGTGTCCTGCACCGCGTACTCCTTCTCGACGCCCTCCCGCGAGTAGCCCCTGTCCTGCGGGCGCCCGTCGCTGATCACGAACATAAACTTCGTCTTCGCGTCCACGTTCGCCAGTTTCGTCGCGGCGTGGCGGATCGCCGGCCCCATCCGCGTCGCGTGGAGCGGCGCCACCTTGTCCAGCCGGCGCTTCACCCGGTCGGTGAACAGTTCCTCGACCTCCTTGATGACGTAGAACTCCACGTTCTCGCGCCCGAAGCCGGAGAAGCCGTAGACGCCGTACCTGTCGCCGATCGTCTCGAGCGCGCTCATCAGGAGAACCATGGACTCCTTCTCGACGTCGATGATGCGCTTGTAGGGGCGGCGGGCAGTCTCCCCGCGCCGCGCGCGCAGCCACGCCGTGTAGGCGACCGGATCGCCCGGCGCACCTGCGTCCGCGTCTTTCGCGCTCTCCTCGACCGCCTCCGCCGTGGACGCGCTCATATCGAGCAGGAACACGACCCCGACGTCGCGCTCGTCCTTGTTCCGGCGCCAGTAGATGCGCTCGTCCGGCGTCATCTTGTTGCGGAGGTCTATCAGCGCCTCGATCCCCGCGTCCAGGTCGACGTCCTCGCCCTCCGGGAGGCGCTTGACCTTGCGGTACATCTCCGGGCGGACGGACTCGAACTGGCGCCTGATCTGCTCCAAGAGGCCAGCGTAGGCGTGAATCGTCTCGTTGTAGAAGGCGGTTTCGCCGGAGACGGCGACGCGCTCCTGCACGATGCACCAGCGCGGCCGGTAGTCGTTGGCGCGAAAGTCCCACTCGTCGTAGGCGTAGGAGCGAGGCTCCAGCGCCTCGAGCGGGCCGCCGTCCTCGTCGACGTGCGGAATCTGGTTGTAGCCGGAGCCCGCCGGATTCTGCGGAGCGTCCGCGCCCATCTCCTTCATCATATTGGCGGCGACCGTGGTCACCTCCGCGTCGTCGGCGAAGTCGATCTCGGTGGACTCGCGGAGCGCCTGCTCGAGTTCGGCCTGCGACATTCCTTGCGCGCTCTCCGCCCCCTCCTCGTCCCCGGGCTCCGGCTGCCCGCGCATCTGCGCGAGCAATTGCACCATCTCCGGCTTGAAGTCGCCCCGGTAGTCCACGTCCTCCGGCGACTCGTAGTCGTCGCCCGACGCCTCTTGCTCCGACGCTTCCGCCTCCGCCTGCAGGCGGCTGACGATCTCCTCGAGCGTCGGCTCCTCGAACGCCGCGTTCGAGAGGTCGACGTCCTCCCAATCGTCGAGCGGAACGAGCGCGTTGGGGACTTGCGAGAGGGCGTAGTACATCCGCAAGGCGGACTCGGCGGAGTCCTGCGCGTTGGCCTCGCCGTCGCGGACGGCGCGGAGCAGGCCGGCGAGTTGCCGCGCCTGGTCGGCGTGGCGCGAGGGCACGCGGGCGGCGGTTTGGCCGAGGCTGGCGCGGATGAGCGTCTCGACGAGCGCCTGCTGCGCGGGCATCGCCTCGACGGGGCTGCGCCGCGCGAGCGCGTCGGCCTGGACGCGCTCGTAACTGGGCGCGAGCCCCCGGTACTGCGCCGCGATGCGGTGGTCGACGCGGGCGCTCTCGACGGCGGAGAACAGGTCGGCGGCGAGCGCGCGGTTCGGAAACAGGTCGAAGAACGACGCGACCTCCGTCGAGCCGGGCTGCGCTCCCAGCCCCTCCGCGAGCCCCTCCCGGTAATCATGGAACCGGGCCGACGGCGCGTGAAAATCGAAGGCGAAACTCCCGAACTCCAAATGCCCCACCTGGTGCGTCGTCACCACCTTCAGCCACGCGAAGTTGTCGCCTTTGGACTCGTGCAGGTCCACTGTCGACGGCAGAAACACGCTCTTGCCGTCGGTCGTGGCGAGTTCGACGGACACCCAGCCGATGTTGCGGTGGGCGATCTCGTCCGCCTGCTGCAGTTCCACCTCGGCGCCCGCGAGCGCGTTCGCGTACATACGCAGCAGCCCGCGCACCTTGTCGAGTTCCACGCTGGACGACAACTGATCGAGCAGCGCCTCCGCCCGCGCGGACTCCAGCCGGAAGTACGCGATGCCCGCGTCCGGGTTGTCGCGCAGATACTCCAGCCCCTTCCCGAACCACGCGTCGAGTTGCACGGGGCTGATGCGGCTCAGCACGCCCGGCGCCGTCCGGAGGAATGCGCCGACGGCCTCGGCGGAGGAGTCGGCCAGATCCTCCGCGCGCTCCAGCACCACGGTCTGGAGGTCGTGGGGGAGCGACGCGAGCGATTGGGCGCTCTCGGTCATAAAGCCAGAGACGTTGGTCAAGCCCTGCCGCGCCAGCCGCTCGCTGAGGGCGAAGTAGCGCGGGCGCAGCCGCCGGTCGAGCCCCGGGCTGACGCGGCTCGCCGCCTCAAACGAGCCGCGCACCTCGCGCCAACTCGTCTCCGCCAGCACCTTGGCGAGCGAGATCAACTCCTCGCGCTCCGCAATCCCAGGAAGCACGCGCTGCCCGAGCGCGAGCGCCTCGGCGGCGAGATCGTAGGAGCGGCTGGAGAGCGTCTGCACGAGCCCGACGAACAGTTGCAACTCGTGGAAGTTGACCTGCCGCGCCAAGTCGCCGCTCACGTCGAAGAATCGCGCCGCCAAACTCGACGACTTCCACGTGCCCTTGGAGAGCCCTTTGCCGAGCGCGGCCCACCCGGCGATGTGGCGCGGCGCGAGCGTCGGCAGAACGCCGGGGCTTGCGCGGAAGTACGAGGACGCGATGACCGGCGCCTCCGCCGTCAGTTCCAGTCCGCTCTCCGCCCACCGCTCGAACTGCGTGAAGCCGATCGTCTCCACCACCTGGGGCGACGCCTTGAAATACTCGGCGGCGGACTCCCAAGCGCGAGGCCCCTGCTGCGCGATGCGCGCGCCTTCCTGCGCCCAGCGGAGCGCCGGGGCGGGCCCAAGCGACGCCTCGACCTGCTCGCGCGCGCCGTCGTAGGCCGTCAGCAGCGCCGCCGGGTGCTTCCGCAACTCCGTGACGACGCTCTCGCGCTCGCCGGTCATCGCGCCTCCTTCCTCTTCCGCGCTCATTCGCGCATCCCCTCCCGCGCCAGGTCGAGGAACTGCCCCAGTATCCACGCCGTCGCGCCGTAGACAAGATAAGGTCCGTAGGCGTAGGCCGCGCGGCGCGTCAGCGTTCCGTCCGGCAGCAGCCGCGCCTCATGCCGCTCCGCCTCCGGCGCGAGGAGATGCGCCAGCGGAATCTCCACCACCTCCGCCACCTCGTTCTCGTCGACCGCGAACGGATACGGATGCGGAACGACGCCCGCGACGGGCCAAACCATGTAGTCCGTGCGCGTCAGCACCGGATGCAGCGATCCGAGCATCTCGATGTCCTCCGGCGCGATGCCCATCTCCTCCCGCGCCTCGCGCAGCGCGCACGCCCGCATATCGGCGTCGCTCTCTTCGCGCTTCCCGCCGGGGAAGGCGATTTCCCCCTGATGCAGCCCGACGCTCTGCGACCGCACATTGAGGATCACGCGCCACTCCCCGCAACGGCGCTGCAGCGGAATGAGCACTGCCGCGGGCTTCGCGTCCGCCCCGGCGCCTTCCGGCTCGACGGGCGTTAGCCGCGCCAGCGCGCGCCGCGCGCCCTCCACCGCGGCGTCCGCCATGCGCCGCGCCTCGTTGGGCTGCGCCTCGTTAGACGGGATGGTCATCGGCGCTCGCTCGCCGTCGCATAACTCCTCGCTCCCCTCGCCGCCGCCTCGCGGCAGCCTAAGCATGGGAGTCTATCACGGCGCGTATGGGGGGCGCGGGGTAACAGCGCCGTAAGGGAGGGCGATGAGGAGCGGCTGGCATGCAAGGCGCTCGCGCCAATCCTTGACAAACATCGGATGCATTGCTACAGTGTCGCGCATTGGAGGCTACCCGATGATCAAGGAAGTCGCAGCCGCCGTCACGCGGCGCAGCCAGGTCACCGTTCCCGCCGAAGCGCTCCGCGCTCTTGGCGTGAAGCCGCCTGGCAAGGTCGTGTTCGCCATCGAAGAAGGCTCTGTCCGCCTTACCCCGGTCTCGTTCACGCTCGAGTCGGCGTTCGGATCGGTGAAGCCGGCCGCATCGCCCACGGACTTCGACGCAGTCGTCCGCGCGGCGAAAGACGACAAGGCTCTGCGAACGACGGGCGCCTAATCCAAGCCATGCGGTTCTTGGACACGAACGTTATCCTCCGTTACCTCACCAATGACGACGAGGAGAAAGCGCGGAACTGCTACGAACTCTTGCAGCGCGTCCAACGAGGGGAAGAGGAGTTGTTCGCCTCCGAGTCCATCGTCGCCGAGTCCGCCTATGTCCTCTCTTCGCCGCGCCTTCCGTATCAGTTGACGCATGAAGAGATCAGAGTCCGCCTCCTGCCCGTGCTCTCGTTGAGGAGCATCCGCATTCCTGACAAGCGCGTTGTCCTGCGCGCGCTGGATGTCTACGCCGCCTATGAGTTCCTCGATTTCGAAGACGCGCTCGCCGTGGCGCATATGGAGCGCGCGGGCGTCGAGGAAATCGTGAGTTACGACCGCGATTTCGACCGCGTTCGGTCCATCCGCCGCGCCGAACCCTGATCATCCCTCCCGCCATGGCTTCCGCCGATTCCCGTTCCTATCGGCAACGGCGCCGTAACGGAGGGCGACGAGGAGCGGCGCTATGCCAAAATCACCATCTTGTCCTGCGTGTCGCCGACGAGAGAGCGCGGGTCGACGGGCGGGAGTTTGGGACGCTCGCCGTGAAGGAGCATCTCCTGCACGCTCAGCGCTTGCATGCGAGGGTACTCCACGACGCCGGCGTCCTGCGTCGAGAGGGTAACGCGCCCCTGAGCGGCGGCGAACGCGCGCAACGACTCGCTCGGCGGGTAGAGGCTGACCATTATCGACATTGGCGCGTGCGCGCCGCGATTGTTCATCGCGGTTTGCGTTCCAAGCAGCCTTTGCATATCGGGACGCCCAACGGCGCCCCGGTGCATCTTCACTTGTATCGGGATGACGATGGTCTTTTGGTTGGCGAGGTCGGTTGCTCCGAAGTAGCGAGCGTCCACTCCGCCGTCGCCGGTCTTGCGTTCGTTGGGAACGGCGTTGAGGAGCGCGGCGACCCTGTCCTCCGCCCACGCCCAGCCGGGGATGCCGTCCTCGACGTCGTCGCGCTGCGCGAGCGCCCGCCGCTCGAAATCCTCCCAGTTGAACTCGTCCCAAGTGAGGCCGTAGACGATGGGAGCGGCGGCCTCGCCCCGCGATTCCAGCCGCTGCTGCATCACCCGCACGGCGATCCCGCTAATGTCCACGCCGAGATACTTTCTGCCCAGCCCCGCGGCCGCGTCCGCGGCAGTGCCGCACCCGCAGAACGGGTCCAACACCAAGTCGCCCGGACTGGACGACGCGGCTACGATCCTCTCCACCAACTCGCGCGGCTTCTGCGTCGGATAGCCGACGCGCTGCTTCGACACGTTGATGACGGGCCTAATGTCGTCCCAGACGTCGCGGACGTAGACGTCGGCGTAGTAGTTGCCGTCCTCGTCGACCTTCGGGTTGAAGAACGGCTTGTCGTAGTAGACCCGCTCTTGGAGCGGACGATGCTTGTACGCCTGCGACTTCGCGTAGAACAAGATCGTGTCGTGCTTGCGAGCCCAGTGTCTCTTGCTGACCCCGCCCGTTCTGTACGCCCATACGATCTCGTTGCGGAACTGCCTCTCTCCAAACACCGCGTCCATCAGGACGCGGAGATAGGCGCCGGCGTGCCAATCGCAGTGCAGGTAGATGCTTCCGGCGGGCTTGAGAACCCGGCGCATCTCGGCGAGGCGGCGGCCCATAAAGACCGCGTAAGCCGCCATTGGCGACTCCTCTCCCGCCTGCAGCCGCACGCCTTGCAGGCTATTGAGCAGGGGGCCGCGAGGCAAGCCGTCGAAGGACCTCTGGGTCTCCGCCGTCCAACGCCAGATGTCGCGCAACTGCTGCTTGACCAGCCCCGCGTCTCCGAACGCGGCGACATAGAACTGGTTGCTGTTGAAAGGCGGGTCTAGGTAAATCAGGTCAACGCAAGCGTCCGGCAAAGCGCGGAGAACGTCAATGTTGTCCGCGCACACGAATGCGTTGCCCGCAAGGTAGTCGAGATGTCGGTTATCCGCCAATTTGCCCAAGCCCCTATGCAAGTCTAGCGCCCCGTCTCCCCTGATCCCCGGGCCCCGCGTCATTCCCGCGAAAGCGGGAGCCTACCCGAAGAGGGAAGCCCTGCCGCGCTTTGCGCCCCCCTCCCCTCCTTACGGAAAGATCGAGGTCGCGACCTCCATCACGCTCGCTTGCGTCTCGTGGTCGTCCGTCAGGCCCCAAACGACGGCGACCTCGCAGGCGCGGCGGGCGGCGATGCCCTCGCGCATCAGTTTGCCCGCGTAGATCAGCAAGCGTGTGCTCACCCCCTCCTGCAAGCCCTGCCCGACGAGATTCCGCACCTTCTCCCCCAGCAGCGCCAGTTGCTGCGCCGACGTCCGGTCGACGCCGCTCTCGTGCTCGATGATCGGCCCCTCCAAGTCGCGCGGCGGAAAGTCGAACTCGATCGCCACGAACCGCTGCCGCGTGGAGTGCTTCAGATCCTTCAGCGCGCTCTGATAGCCGGGGTTGTAGGAGATGACCAGCAGGAAGTTCGGGTGCGACTCCAGCACCTCGCCGATCTTCTCGATGTGGAGCAGCCGCCGGTGGTCGGAGAGCGGGTGAATGAGCACCGTCGTGTCCTTCCGCGCCTCGACGACCTCGTCGAGGTAGCAGATGCCGCCGTGCTTCACCGCCCGCGTGAGCGGCCCGTCTATCCACCGCGTGCCCTCGGGCTCCAGCAGATAGCGCCCCACGAGGTCGCTCGCGGTCAGGTCTTCGTGGCACGCCACGGTCACGAGGGGGGAGATCTGATCGGCGCGCCCGTTCCGCTTGCGGGCGTCGTTCAGCCGCCACGACATGTACTCGACGAAGCGCGTCTTCCCGGAGCCCGTCGGCCCTTTCAAGAGGACGGGCACCCGCTGCGCGTAGGCGGCCGTGAAGATGTCCACCTCGTCGGAGACCGCCAAGTAGAACGGCTCCTCGTTGACGAAGTACTCCTCGATGTTGTGCTGCTGGTAGAGTTGGGCGGCGGTGTTGGCCATGATGCGTCGGCTATCCTTGAGATGGAGTGTTCGGGGACAGGTTTCTCTCTCGCCACGCCCGCAGGACGTTCGCTCTCAGATCGTCCAACGAGCCTCCGTTTTCGATGATGACGTCCGCCTTGCGGAGCGCCTCCTGCGGGTCGCCTTGCGCGGCGGCGCGCTTGCGGGCGTCCTCCGCGCTCATTCCGCGGGCCGCCAAGCGCTCCAGCGCCAGGTCCGGCGGCGCGGAGACCGCCCACGTCTCGTCCGCGAGGTCGTCCCACTTCGCCTGGCGGAGCAGCGCCGCGTCCACCACGGCGACCGCCGTCCCTTGCGCCCGATGCTCCGCGAGCGCTTGCGTCACCCGGTCGCGGATGAGCGGATGGATCGCCGCGTTCAGCCAGGCGAGCGCCTGCGGATTGTCGAACACGAGCGCCCCCAGCCGCGACCGGTCTATCTCGTCCTCCTCGTCGAGTATGCCGCTGCTGAAGAGTTCGACGAGCCTTCTCCAGCCGATGGTTCCCTTCGCGTAGGAGCGCCGGCCTTCGGCGTCGGCGTCCACCACGGCGGCGCCTAGTTCCGCGAGAACGCGGGCGGCCTCGCTCTTCCCCGCGCCAATCGCCCCCGTCAGCCCGATCACTCGCACGACGCGCTCTCGCCCTCCGTCTCTATCCGCCCTGCCCGCGCAGGCGGGAACCGCGCCCCCTTGCCGTCATTCCCCGCAGGCGGGAACCGCGCCTCCGCTACCGTCATTCCCCGCAGGCGGGAACCGCGCCTCCGCTACCGTCATTCCCGCGTAGGCGGGAATCTCGCCCCGCTGACGGCGCGTAGCGCCGCATCCCCCCTCTCCCTACAAGGGGAGAGGACGCCGCGAATGCGGCGGGAGAGGGTACTGCGGACGGCAGCCGAGAGGCTACGCGGCCTAGTGTAGCACACCGCGCTCCGCGCCCCCGCTCACCACCCTTGCTTGCGGTAGGGCGAAAAATCCGGCGGACGCTTCTCGTTGAAGGCGCGGACGCCCTCCTCCGCCTCCTCCGTGTTGTAGAACAGGTGCACCGCCCCGTGCGCCATCTGCTGCAGCCCGTAGGCGTAGTCCGTGTCCTGATTGAACGCCGCCTTGAGAAAGCGAATCGCCGTGGGGCTCATCTCCAGAATGCGCTCCGCCCACTCCCGCGCCTCGTCCATCAGCCGGTCGAGCGGAACGACTTTGTTGACCAGCCCCATCTCCAGCGCCTCTTGCGCGGAGTACCGCCGGCACAGATACCAGATCTCCCGCGCCTTCTTCTCCCCGACGGCCCGGGCGAGGAACACCGCCCCGAACCCCGCGTCGAAACTCCCCACTTGCGGGCCGGTCTGCCCGAACACGGCGTTCTCCGACGCGATGGAGAGGTCGCAGATCACGTGCAGCACGTGGCCGCCCCCGATGGCGTAGCCGTTGACCGCCGCGATGACCGGCTTGGGAATCATCCGAATGGCGGCGTGGAGTTCGCTGATGCGGAGTTTCGCGCCGCCCGCCTCGCCCGGCTCGTTGCGGTAGCCGTCCTTCCCCCGCGCCTTCTGATCGCCGCCCGACGAGAACGCCTTATCCCCCGCGCCCGTGAGAATGACCGCGCCGACCCCGTCGTCCTCCCCCGCGTCGCGGAACGCCGCGATCATCTCGTCCACCGTCAGCGGACGGAAGGCGTTGCGGACTTCCGGGCGGTTGATCGTGACGACCGCGACGCCCCCGCGCTTCTCGTAGAGAATATCCCTATAGGCCATAACCCCAGTTTAGCGGAGAAGAGCGGCGTTCGTGCGGGGCGAGGCGAGGAGAACTGTTGCTGTAGCCGGAGGCGCCGGCGGCGCGGTTAGTGTACAATCCCCCAAGCCTTGTTCCCGCAGGACACGCTGGGGAACAGGAGCGCAAAAACGCATGCAGGGCTACGCCGCTGGCGGACCGATGTCGCAAAACCCTAGAATAACGCCTATTTCCGTCCCCCCCCCATTCCGTTATGCATTTCGTATTCCGCTGCGCGTTTTGGCGGGGATAATCGTTGCGGCGATTCTCTCGACGCTCGCCGCATGCTCCGGCGGCGCCGCGCCTACCCCTGCCCTTGCTCCTACGGCCGCTCCCTCCATAGCGCCTGCGCCAACCCAAGTCCCCGCGCTTGCGCCGACCGCAACCCCCCGGACGGGACTGCTGCTGAACGAGCCTGAGTCGTTTGAAGGGTACACGCTCTTCTCCCCTGCACGGGGAGAAGCTTATCTGATCGACCAACAAGGACATCTCGCGCATACATGGCCGTCCGGCGTCCGTCTCGCGCGGCTGCTCGACAACGGGAACGTGCTCTTGTCTCGCAACAAAGAAATCGATCCTAACGGGAACGTCGTTTGGGAATACCGCTTCCCCCAGCACCACGATCTGCTCAAACTGCCCAACGGGAACGTGCTCATTCTCTCCGCTGCATTCCTTTCGAGCGAGGAGGCTATCGACCTCGGGGCAAACCCGGACTCGCTCGCTTGCGCCCCCCACTTCCGCGTGCGTGGAACGCGCATCGTCGAAGCGCGGCCCACGGGGCATGAGAGCGCCGAGGTCGTTTGGGAATGGTCGGTCTTTGACCACCTGATTCAGGACTTCGACCCTGATAAGCCCAACTACGGCGTCGTGGCCAACCACCCTGAACGGATAGACCTCAACTTCGCCCTCGCCGAGGCGGAATGCGACGGGCGTCATCCGTCTTTCGTCGATTGGACGCACGCGAACGCGCTGGACTACAACCCGAAATTGGATCAGATTATGATCACCGTCCTCCACTTCAGCGAAATCTGGATCATTGATCGCAGCGCAAGCAGGGAGGAGGCGGCCGGGAGCGCCGGCGGCGCCGCCGGCAAAGGCGGCGACTTGCTCTACCGATGGGGCAACCCCCGCGCGCACCGCGCCGGAACGCCCGCCGACCAGCGCCTCTTCTGGCCCCACGCCGCGCACTGGATTCCGGATGGCGCGCCGGGCGCGGGCAACGCCCTCATTTTCAACAATGGGAACGAATACCCGGGATTCGAGCGCGGATACTCATCCGTGGACGAAATCGTCCTGCCATATAATGGCTACAACTATCGCATGGACGCGGGGTCCGACTACGGGCCCAACGAGACTGCTTGGACCTACGCCGCTGATCCGCCGGAGTCCTTTAACGCGCCGCTCTACTCGAACGCGCAGCGGCTGCCGAACGGCAACACCCTGATCACCGACGGGCCTGCGGCGCGGATTTTCGAGGTTACGCTCACCGGCAAGACGGTTTGGAATTTCACGTTCCCCTCCTTGTCCCCAGGTCTGTACCGCGCCTACCGATACCCGCCGGACTATCCGGGACTGCGCGGGCTGGACCTGACGCCGCAGCGGACGATGCAGCGCGACACGGTCAAAGGCGAGCCGCTTGCGCGCTCCGTGTTCGACATCCACGTGTCGAACGAGTCGTTGTGGTACATGCAAGAACCGTGCAATGGAGAGAGCCTCGACAACCCATTTTTCCTGCATATTCTCCCTGAATCAATGGTCGATTTACCGACGGAGCAGGAGCAATATGGTTTCGAGAGCATTGACAAGCCGATCGGTTACGAATTGTTCTTTGACTTGCATAGCGCGTCGTCCGACGGCGCGTGCGCGGCGCGCGTTCCGCTGCCGGACTACGCCGTCGCCGCCATCCGTACGGGACAGCGGGCGCCGGACGAGAGCGCTTTATGGACGGCGCAATTGCGGCTGAACCCAGAGCCTTATCGGACGGCTTACACAGAGGCGGTCGTGGGCGAGCCGCTAGCGCGCTCGACCTTCGACCTCTACGCAGCGGACGGCGCGTTGGTCTACGTCAAAGAGCAGTGCGATCAGAGCGACATAACGGATCGCTTCCTCCTGCATATCGTCCCGGAGCGCCCGGACGACCTGCCGGAGGCTCGGCTGGAGGTCGGATTCGAAAACTTGGACTTCGAATTCTTCTTCCGCGGCGCTCTGTTCGACGGAAAGTGCGCGGCGCGCGTTCCGCTGCCCGACTACCCCGTCGCAAGCATCAGAACGGGGCAGTTCGGCCCCGGCGGCGAACTGTGGAGCATGGAAATTGCATTTCCCGCCGCGCGGGTAGGGAGAGGGGGATCGGGGCGGCGCGCGCCGACTTGCCGGGGTTAGGGGAAATGGGCTGCGCCCTGTCTATGAGCGGGGTTCCCGGCTGCGCGCTAGGCTCCGTTCTTGCGGGACGCGCCGTCGGGCTCGCTCGCCCGGAGGGAAGGGGGAGGCTCGGCGAACTCCTCGCCGCGCGACCGGGCGCTGCGCGCCTTCTTGCCGTCATTCCTGCGTAGGCAGGAATCCATTCGGCGCGATAGCGCCATCAGACGGGGCGCGTTGCGCGCCGTCTCCATAGATCCCCAGGCGCCCCGTCATTCCCGCGTAGGCGGGAACCTACCCCTTCCCCCGACTGCAGTACCCTCTCCCGCCGCGTTCGCGGCGTCCTCTCCCCTTGTAGGGAGAGGGGGGTCGCGCCGCCACCTAGCGGCGGCGCGGAGGGGGCGGGATTCCCGCCTACGCGGGAATGACGGTCTCCCAGTAGGTTCCCGCCTACGCGGGAATGACGGGGCCCCGGGGAGGATCTGGGGGGCGGGGCGCGACGCGCCCCGCCCCCTCTCGTTCGTTCGGCGCTGCGCGCGCCCCCGACTCCAGTACCCTCTCCTCGCCGCTTCGCGGCGTCCTCTCCCCTTGTAGGAGACCTTTGCATAACCTTCCGCAATCGCGCACAATGACCGCAACCCGCAACCGCGAGGAGACTGCTATGCATCTCGAAGCCAGCGACCCCTCCTTCATCGACGCCTTCCTCCCTTTCAACGCAGGCCGCAACGACAGACTCGACCGCATCGACCGCCTCATCGATTGGCCCAAAGTCGCAGCCCTACTCGACGATGTCCACGCCGCGCCCGAAGGACGGCCCGCCTACCGCCCGATCACGATGGTCAAGATCATCGTCCTCCAGCAGTGGTACGACTCCTCCGACGTCGGCATGGAGGAGGCGCTCCAAGACCGGCTGTCGTTCCGCCGCTTCGCGGAGCTCACGCTGACGGACGCGGTTCCCGACCACTCGACGATCAGCCGGTTTCGGAAGAAGATCACGGAGCGGGGGCTGGCGCGGGCGCTGTTCGCGGAAGTGAATCGGCAGTTGGAGGCGAAGGGCATGCTGGTGAAGCGCGGAACGCTGATCGACGCGACGATCATCGAGGCGCAGGCGCGGCGCCCGCATTCGGAGGCTGGAGCGCGGAGCGGAACGGACCCCGACGCCGCGTGGACGAAGAAGGGGAAGAAGTCGCATTTCGGCTACAAGATGCACATAGGGATGGACGCGGGGTCAGGGCTGGTGCGCGGGGTTGAGTTCACGCCTGCGAACGTTGCGGACACGGATGTTGCGGACGCGCTGATCATGGGGGACGAAGAGGCGGTGTACGCGGACAAGGCGTATGAGTCGAAGGAGCGTCGTGAGCGTCTGCGGGCGCAGGGCGTGAAGGATCGGATCATGCATCGGGGGCATAAGCATCAGACGGAGCTGCCGCATTGGCAGCGGCGGCGGAACGGGCTGCTGTCGAAGGTTCGGGCGCCGGTGGAGCAGGTGTTTGGGACGCTGAAGCGCAGCTATGGGTACTGGCGGGTTCGGTACATGGGGCTAATGAGGAACGAGGCGGAGGCGTTGTTCAAGGCGCTGGCGTACAACCTGCGGCGCGCGGACGGGTTGAGAGAGGGTTGCGCTGTGCATGGGTAGGGGCGTATTGCGCCCGTTGGGGGTACGAGGCCCTGCGAAGCCCCTAAATTGGGGGCGAGCAGGGGAGGTGGAGGCCGTTATCGGGGGATTTGGGCGGTTGAATGGCTGATTCCGGGGGCGCGGAACTGCCGATCGCGCTGATGCGAGGGTTATGCAAAGGACTCTGTAGGGAGAGGGGGATGTCCGCGCCGCCCTTAAGGGCGGCGCGGAGGGGGCGGGATTCCCGCCTACGCGGGAATGACGGTCATAGGATTAGCCGCGGCGGCTCACCATGAAGAGGGCGCCGCCGATGAAGCCGCCTACGATGACGATGGCCGCGCCGTAGACGGCTATCCAGAAGGTCAGCGAGTAGCCGGTCGACGGCGTCGGCTCGACGGGAGGCTCCATCGTCGCGCCAGGGGCGGGCGGCGGGAGGGACGGCGTCGGCGTAGCCGTCGCCGGAGGCTCAGGGGTGGCGGTGGGAGGCGGCGCCGCCGTAGGCGTCGCCGTGGGAGGCGGGGATGTGGGGGTGGGGGTCGGCGGCTGCGGGGTCGGCGTTGCCGTCGGCGGGGGCATGGTGGGTTGCGGAACGGGCGGGACGGTGGGGCGCGGGTCAGGGGACGCCGTCGGCGCAGGGGTGGCGGGCGTAGGCGGCGCTGTGGGGGACGGGACAGGGGTGGACGGGGTGGGTTCGGGGGTGGCTGTGGTCGGGGTGGGGGAGGGGGACGGGGAGGCGGTGGGGGAGGCCGTGGGGGAGGGCGACGCGGTGGGGGACGGGGAGGCCGTGGGGGCTGGGGTGGGGCTCGGCGCGGGGGTGGCCGTGGGCGTGGGCGTGGCCGTCGGCGTGGGGGTGGGTTGGGGGGCGGGCGGGGGCGCGACTCCGCCGCCGCCGCCCGTCGCCCGGGCGCGACCGCGCGTCACGGTGATCGTGTAGGTCGAGGAGTCGGTCTGCGCGTCGTCTTTGTCGATGACGACGCGGATCGTGTTCGCGCCGACGCGCAAGGGAACGCTCACGCCTCCCCCGCGCCTCGTCGGCCTCTCGCCGTTGACGGTGATGATCGCCGCGGCGTCGGTGGAGGTCGGCGTCACCGTCATTCTGCTTACGGAGTTGAGCGTGCTGACGGTGTAGGCGGTCGTCCGGCGGGCGAAGTTGAGGCCGCCGCCGACTTTCACGAGGGCGCCGCCCGAGACCGTCAGGCCGTCGAGGTAGATCGGGTCGCCCGCGCGCGTCGCTTGGACGACATAGGTCTGCGTCGTCGTTCCGTCGGCGGCGGTGACGGTGACGGCGTAGTAGTTGAGGCCGGCGATCAGTTCCAGGGAGCCCGTGAGGACGGCGTCGGAGTCCTCTGCGTCGGGGTCGCTCAGCGGAATCGCGGCGCCGAGCCTGCCGGGGGTTCCATCCTCGTTAAGGCTCTCGGCGCGCCGCGCGACGACCCTGGCGGTCGGGTCGCTCAGGCGGAGCGTGAGGGCGAGCGTGGCTTGGGAGCGGGGAAACTCCGGCTCCGCCGTGGAGTAGGCGGCTACGTAGGTCAGCAGTTCGGGCGTGTTCTCCACGACGCGGAGGGCGGGCAGGAGGTTCGGGCCCGTGTCGTCCGCAACCTCCAACGTTCGGAGGTCGGCGTTCGTCGGGCCGGGTTTGGCGATGCTGACGCGGTAGGTTCGGGCATGCGGTCTGGGCTGGCTCGTCGCAGCGTTGTAGCCCGTCACGTCGATGGTGAATCTGTTCTCGCCAACCTCGAGGTTCATGCCGTGGCTGTTGTTGGTTGGGTCTCCGTCCGTGTCGGGGGGCGCGATGTTGGAGAACGTCGCGCCCGACTGCGCCGCGTAGGCGATGGTCGCGGTCGTCGCGGCCGAGTCCAAGAGCGGGAGGCGGAATTCGTCGAGGTCCCCCCCCAGCCCTGCCGTCGGCGAGACCAGGGCGGCGATGAGCGGAGTCGCGGAGACCGCCGGAACCGAGAGCGACGTCAAGTTGGAGGTTCGGTAATCCGCGAACAAGTTGGGCCTCGACACGGCGGAGAACGTCAGATCCGCGTTGAGGCTCTCGTCGAGCACGTGCGCGATCCGGGCGCCGTTGAGTTGCAACCCATCCTGCTGGATGCCGACGCCGTTCAAGTCCACGAGGTTTCGGACCACCGGCTGCGAGCACACGAGCACGCGAGCGTCCGTCGCGCGCAGGGCGCACGGGACGTCCACGACATTCGAGCCCGAACCCGTCGCTTGGTCAATGAAACTAATGAGCAGTTCAGGAACGCCGCCAATGATCTGCACGGGGACGTTGAAGGTTACGTGGACGACGACCTGCTCGCGGTAGCCGACCGTCCCGTCGGAATTTTGGAAGGCGACGGTTTTGACCTCCGGCGTGAGGAGGCGGCTGCCGTCCACCGCGTGGGCGGCGGCGTCCGCGACCGCGCCGTGGGCGCGGCTCGCGGCGCGGGCTTCGGCCCGGCTCTCCGTCATCGCGGGCTCTGCGATTGTCCCGTCGTCGCTGAGGACGCCGGCGAGGATGCTCGCGCCGTCCCCGTCCGAGTCGCCGGCGGCGACCCCGTACTCGAAGACTAGCGCGGTCACGGAGGCGGTCGGGTCTTCGGGCGGGACGTAGGCCGCCGCCTTGGCCGCGGTTCCGATCCGGAGCGTCAACTCCGGCGCGCCGGTGACGACCACGGGGCGGTTGTAGGTCACGGTCGCCCTGACGCGCTCGCCGCGGGTGTAGGCTCGGGGGCTCGCGCCCTCCGCCGTCGAGGTGAATTCCGTGGTCGTAATCACGGGGCGGTCCGCGACGGTGACGGGGAACGTCCTCGGCTCCGGCCCGGTTTGGGGCGGCCCCGCCACGAATTGGTAGTTCGGGTCGGTCGAGGCCGTGACGTGTCTGATGGTCGCCGTATCGTCGGCCGCGTCGTTGTCCGCAGTCGCCGAGATGGTGACCGTTTGCGGGCTGTCCCACTGGGACTGTCCCGCGCCCGGGGCGCCCGGCGTGAAGACGAGGGAAGTGGGGGAGACGCCGACGTCCGGGTCGCCGCCCGCGACGACCGACAGATTCACCGTCACGCTGGCGGCCGGCAGGGAGTTGAGCCGCACTTGGTACGTATTGCCGGAGGCGGGCGCCTCGTCGATCGTGATGTCCGTAATGGCGGTTCCCGCCGCGTTGAGAATTCTGACGCCGGGGGCGTCGTCGTCGCGGACCGTCACGTCAAGGGGGTTGGCGGTCACGCCTCCGTAGTTCGCGCCGCTGACCGCGTGCGATATCCGCGCCGTGTCGTCCGCGCCGTCCTGGTCGTCCTGTCCGCTGACGGTGATCGTCTTCGGGGAGTTCCAGTCGGACGCGGTGAACGAGACGCTGGACGGGCTGACGGAGATGGCGGCGGACGCGGCCTGCGGGATGGTCGGAGTCACGGTGACCGAGCGGCTCTGCCCGACGGCAACAGGCTGCGCGGTCAAGACGATGGAGTACGTCTTATCCCCGTTCTCTTGCACGACGAAGGGGTCGTCCGCAGTGATGGTCACGGCGTTCGTATCGGACTCGTCGACGGACAGGTCGACTCTTGCGTTGGCGAGGCGGTTGTAGCCCGTCGGCGAGTTGTCGCTGCTGGAGAAGGCGTGCGTGACGTAGCCGGTCTCTTCGGAGGCGTCGGCGTCGTTGGCGGCGCGGACGGCGACGGTCTGCGTCGTGTCCCAGTTGCTTTGGTTGAAGGTGAGCGTCAGGCTCTGCGCGGTGACTTGCGGCGGGCCGTCGGCGGTTACGAAGGAGAAGCCCTCGCCTGATATAGAGAGCGTCACCGTCACATTGCCGTCCGACGCGCCTGGGCGCGCGGAGAGCGCGACGTTGTATTCCGTCTTCTCCGCCGTCCCCTGGCCGTCGTCTTCGGCCACCACGAGGGACGGGTTTGGTCTGGGGGGCGTGGCCCCGGGGTCGGCCGCCGTGACGCCGGTGAACGTCACGCCCGGCACGTCGTTGTCCTGCGTTTGGAGCGCGACGCGGGCGTAGTCCACCAGCGGCTGGTAGGGAGAGGCGGTCGAGAGGGCGGTGGTCTTTTGCGCGCGGTGGTCGACTAAGATCTCCTCCATGCCCGTCGTGTCGTCGTCCTGGCCGAGCCCGACGTAGACGTCTTGCTCCATCGCCCAGTTAGTGGACGTGAAGTCGAACGTCGCGCCCGGCGATCCGCCGGAAGAGGCGCGGAACGCGACGGATCCCATCGTTTCCTTGGGGGCGGCGACGCGGGGCGTTACGCGGACGGTTATGCCGGTCGCGGGGGATGCGCCGAGGCGGATTTTGTATGTCGCCTCGCCGCCTTCCAGGATCGTGAGGGGGGCGGCCTGCGGGCCCGTGAGGGAGTCGCCGGTCGCGGTCGTGGCGACGACGCCGATTTCGTCGTCGTCGTCGACCTTGTAGGCGAGGTATTGGGAGTCGCCCGGCGTCGCGGCGAGGGCCGAGTAGGCGGCGTCCGTCGCCATCATCGTCGCCGTCACTGTGAGGGCGTGCGCGATGCCCGCGGGGGCGGACGAGCCCGAGCCGGCCTCGTCGTTTTCGTCGCCGTCCTCCGGGACGGTGGTGACGTAGATCGTCTTATGGGAGTTCCAGTCGGCGGACGGGAATTCGACGTAGGCGTTGCCCGTTCCGTCGCTCATCGAGTTGAACGCGAAGCCTGTGAGGGAGGGCGTGACGCGCACCGTGATGTTGGCGGCGGGCCGGGAGGTGAGCGCGACGCGGTAGGATCCGGCGACGCCTTCCGTGAGGGCGAGGGGGTTGGCGTCGTCGAGGATGGTTCCGTTGGGGGCGCTGAATTCGAGGCCGGCGACGTCGTCCTCCTCGATGGTGACGGTCACCTCGGAGTCCGAGAATTCGGTTCCGCCGTAGCCGGTCGACGAAGTATGGGTGATGGTGGCCGACCGGGCGGCGGCTTGCTGGTGCTCGTCGTTCGTGGCGGTCACTGCGATGCGCTGCTCGTCCGTCCAGTTCGACGTCGAGTCGAACATAACGGAGGGGGGGTTGAAGGTGAGGCCTGAGCAGGGGTCGGCGCAGGTTGGCGTTACGATGACCGTGGTGGGGTTGGAGGGGGTGTCGGCGGTGGACTTGAGGGTGTAGTAGCCGACGCCGCCTTCGGGGATGGTAAGGAGGACGGGGTTGGCGGCGCCGCCGACGCTGCGCTCTTGGCCGTCGGTGATGTTGACGGTGATGGTCTGGTCCGAGAGCGCCTCGTAGATGGGGTCGTCGCTGTCTCCGAAGTCGAGGGTGATCATCGCGGTTTCGTCGTCGGTGTTGCCGTCGCCGGTTCCGTAGATTTGCACGATCTGGGCGGTGTCCCAGTTGGAGGGGGAGAAGGAGAGCGTTTGGGTATGCGTCCGCGTGGTGGGGGCGCCGACGGGGTCGGGGATGAATTGGAGGTCGGCGGTCGCGGGGGCGGAGAGGCGGACCGTCGCGCCGCCGACGGGCTCGGCGTTTAGGACGACGGAGAATTTCTCGATGGTGTGCTCGGTCAGGCCGATGGCGGCCTGGTTCCCGGTCGTGCCGAGGTCGCCGTCGATGGTGACGCCGGACGTATCGTCGTCTTTGACTCTCACCCGGAGTTGGTCTCCCCACCACTGGCCCCCCTGGTCCGGGTCGTGAAAGGGTCGCCATTTGTTGCCGATGCTGCGGACGTCACGCGTCCAGAAGTTGACCGGGGCCGTCCGGTCGCCGTTGTCCAGGTCGTCGTCGGCGGCGGAGACGTAGACGTTGCGATTGCCCCATATACCGGCGCTGCTGCCGTATGTCATGTACGCGTTGCCTGCTCCGGCGGCAGCGTCTCTGTACGTGACGCCGAGGTCGGGGCTTTCGCCAATTTGGACGCGGATGTTGGTCGCCCGGTCGTTAGCATCGGTAAACCTCGGAATCTGCATCCGGAAGTAGGTTTCCGTTCCCTCGGTGACTTCGACGGTTCCCGGGCTGCTCGCGAACGGCTTCCAGACGTCGGGGTTCGGGGTCGTGTCCAACCATTCGATACTGAAGCCTGCGGTGTTGCCGTCAATGAAGTCAAGATTGTAGTGAACGGAGGCGGAGCCCGCGTCGTCGTAGGTGATGTAGGTTGTGTCGTTGGTGTTGATGTCGTACGCGTACCGCGCGGGGCCGCGATCGTATAGGCGGCCGTCATTCGGGCACCGAATATACGTCGCGACGCGCCTGTTCCAACTCGTGGCGGAGTTGTCCCAGGTGTTCAATTGGACTCTTCCGTCGTTGTTCGCGCCGGAGGCTGCGCGGGCGAGGATGGGGTCGTCGCACGAATCTTGGTTCTGGTGCGACGAGGGCGTCATCCTGACTCTGTGGGTGGGTTTTTGGGTCAACTCGACGGTGTAGTACCAGGAGCCGCTCGCCCAATCGGCGGACTCGCCGTGGCGGCCTCTGAGGGGGTTGAAGACGATGCGTTTGGCTTCGTTGTCGCCGGCCTCGACTTTGAGGTTGATCGCCGTAACGCCGGCGTAGTTGGCGCCTGTGACCGTGTGGGTGAGTTCGGCCGTGTCGTTGGGGTTGCCGGTCTCGGCGGCGTCCTCCGCGGCGTAGATATAGACGTTCTGCGCCGTATTCCAGTTCGTCGTGGTGAAGGTGCGCGTCACCGTGGTCACGTTGGTTCCGCCGGCGGAGGCGCGGAGGCTGATGTCGGAGGAGGACGCGCCCGTTTTGGCGACGGTGACCGTGACGTCTCCGCTGGGCTGGGAGCCGAGTTTAATCGAGTAGGACTCCTCTTTGCCCTCCACCATGCCAATGCCGTGCTCTCTGGTCGCGGCGATGGTGCCGGCGTTGGTCAGGATGACCTCGCCGGAGTTGACGTCGAACGTGTGGGAGATCGAGTCGCCGTCGCCGTCGGTCGCCGTCCACGTCACAGTGACTGCGCTGAAGGCGTTCGCCGGCGTTCCGGTGATTCTATGGGGGTTCCCGCCGCCGGGATTACGCAGGACGAGGTGGTGGGGCAGCCGCCCCGGCCGTTCGAGGGGCGGCAGCGTCCCGCCCGCGAAGTTGCTCGCCGCCAAGTTCGTGGTGACCTCGTACGTAATCGGGAGGTGCGCCCCGGTGGTCACGGCGGGCGGGAGATTGATGGTCGTGATCGCCGCGCCCTTCGTGAACGTCTGGTTGGTCGGCAAAGCGTGGGTGGAGGTGTCCCACGAGAGCGTCGTGTCGGGGAAGATTTCGAGGGTGATGGCCCGCGGGCCGACGGAGTTGCCGTCCCTGTCCGTAACGGTCACGCTCACGCTGTGCGGCCACGGCCCGGCCCCCTGCCCTGCCTCCGCCGTCCCGGAGAGATGCCCCGTCCCGGCGTCTAAGGATAGCCACGAGGGCAAGTTGGTCGCGCTGTACGTGTACGGCGGGTAGCCCCCCGTGACCGGGTAGTTGAACGAGACGTCCTCGCCGACCGAGAAGTCATAGGTCTGCGGCGACGGCGCGCCGGCCGCGAACGTCATCGTGGCGCTCGTCGTGTCCTCCAGCACGGTGAGGATGAACGTCGCCGTGTCCGTCTGGGCGGTGGGCGTGGTCTGGTCCGTCACGGTCACGGTGAACGTCTTGATTTCATCGGAGGTGATGCTGCCGGACGTGCCCGTGAGCGCTCCTCCTGTGCTGAGGAAGCAGCAGCCTGCGCCGGTGAACGAACTCAAAGCCCCGTTCGGCGAAGCCGTCACCGTGTAGGTGAGGGTTCCGGTCCCGCCGGTCGACGCGAGTTGCACGGACTCGGACGCGCCTTCGCGGAAGTAGATGTTGCCTGGGTGCTCGATTTCGAGGGCGCCCCCGGCGACTGCCGCCGCGTTGGCGATGGTGATGGTGAACGAGGTCGAATTGCTTTGGCCGTCGTTGTCCGTGACGGTGACGGTGACGGTTACGGGGCTCGTGTCGTCGATGACGGCGGCGGGCGTTCCGGAGATTATGCCGGTGGAGGGGTCGATGGAGAGGCCGGTCGGCAGGTTGGCGCTCACGCTGTAGGTCAGCGGGGCGTTGCCGCCGGTGACGCCGCCCGAGGCGGTCGGGACGTTCAGCGGCGTGATCGCCGCCGACTCCGTGAAGGACTGCGCCGCGATGGTCGTCCCGCCGAACGCGGGCATCGTGTTGTTCTCAATGGTGACGTCGAACGCTTCGGTGTCCGTGTCGCCGTCGCCGTCGGTGACGGTGACGGTCGCGCTGTAGGTCGCGTCGGCGGTCAGGCTGAGGGACGCGCCCAGGTTGGCGATTGCGACGCGCCCGGTCGCGGAGTCGATGGACAGGCCGATGGTGGACGGCGTCACGGCAGTCACTGCGGGGTTGGGGCCGGTGACGGCGAGGGAGTAGGTCAGGGGCGCGTCGCCGCCGCGGACGCGGGGGGCGTCAATGGTCGCGGTCGCGCCCTCGAGGAACGTTTGCGCGCCCACGGCGGGCATCAGGAAGGCGGGCGTCGTTTCTTCGATGGCGGTGGCGGACGCGATGGCGGAGATGGGGCCGTAGCGAGTCCCGAAGCCGTTCTTGGCGCGGACGGCGAAGTTGGTCGCCGCCGTCGTTGAAATGCCGTCGGGCGTGAACCAGTCGTAGGAGACCGACGTTTCGCCGGCCGTGACGCCGGTGCTTGCGTCGATGTCGAGCGACCACTGGCCGTCGGCGCCGCGCGTTCCGCCCGTTCCGCAGGTGGTCGAAATGGCGGACGCGCTCCAGCAGATTTGGTAGTCCGTGACGGCTTCGCCGGCGGCGGGTTTCGTCCACGTGAGCGTGACCTTGCCCGACCACGCCTCGGCGGAGAGTCCGGCGACCTGCGTGGGGAGGGCCGTCTGGGCGAGCAGCCCTGGGCCGGACTGGCCGAGCGATAGGGCTGCGCTCGCGAGGGCGGCGAGCCCCGCGGCGAGAATGGCGATGCGCCAGAGTCGGCGTCGGCGCGCGCCGCCCTCCTCATGGGAAATGCTCATTGCAGCGTTGCGGCTGTGAGTCACGTCTCAACCTCTCCTTGCGCCGGGCATACTGGGGCGCCCGGCTCATCAGCATAGGCGACGGGGATTATAGGCGGCGTCAAGCCCTCGCGCAACATATTCCGCAAGCGGGTAAGGGGCGCGTTGGGGGGGAGGGGGGTTCCCGCAAGGGCGGCAGGGGTAGGTTCCCGCTTTCGCGGGAATGACGAGGGCGCGGTGGGGGATGGGGGAGACGGGGCTTGCGCCCCGTCGTGGGCGCTGTCGCGCCCGAATGGATTCCGGCCTACGCCGGAATGACGGTAAGGAGGGGAATGACGGTAGGGTGGGGAATGACGGGGAGGTGGGGAATGACGGGGAGGTGGGCGGGCATGACGGTAGGGTAGGCGGATGGCGTCTCATAGATGACGCCGTTGCGTCAATTTTACGGGGGGGGGGGGGGGGGGGGTAGGCTGAGGCGTGGGGTTCATAGGCGCTTTCGGGTGCGGCGAGGCCGGCGCTAGAGCCTCGGCAGGATGGCGGCGGCGAGGCCGGTGATCGCCGCGAACTGCGCGACGGCGGCTCCGATGAAGGCGGCGGTCAGCACGTTGAGGCGGCCGCTCTGCTCCGCGAACCGCGCGCTCATCATCGCGTTCTGCTCCGCGAACCGCTGGTTCGTCTCCTCCCGCTGCGCCCTCAACTCGACGCGCAACGTTTCGGTCTGCGCCGTCAACTGCGCCATCTGCGTCGCCAACTGCGCCAACTGCACCGCCTGCGCCGTCAACTGCGCCGCCTGCGCCTCGAACCTCTGGTTCGTCTCGTCCCGCTGCGCCTTCATCTCCGCCGCGAACTCGAGGCGCAACGCTTCGATCTGCGCCGCCTGCGCCTCGAACTTCCGGTCCATCTCGGCGCGCAAGGATTCGGTCGCCGCCGCCTGCGCCGTTAGCCCCGCAGACAACTCGAGGCGCAACTCGGCGCGCAACGCCTCCATCTGCGTCGTGAGGTCGCGCAGACGCTCGCTCACCTGCTCGCTCGAGCCCTCCAACCGGCTCACGCGCTCCGTGAGTTGCGCCGGGGCCTCGACCATCTCCACCGCTTGCATCGTCATCGCGTCGCCTCCATTAGCCAGCGTAGCGCATTATAGCGCTCCCGCCAACCATAGAAAGCGGCGCCGCGGCCGCGCAAGGGGCGCATGTCATCGGGCGCGGGCGGGCGATGGAGTAGGTTCCCGCTTTCGCGGGAATGACGGTAGGAGGGCAAGCACGACGGGGCGCAAGCCCCGTCTCCCCGGCCCCAAGCGCCGCGCCGCGCCCCGGTATCGTTCATCCCTACCCTCCTACCGTCATTCCCCACAACCTTCATTCCCCACAACCGTCATTCCTAACCCTCCTACCGTCATTCCGGCGTAGGCCGGAATCCATTCGGCGCGCAAGCGCCACGACGGGGCGCAAGCCCCGTCTCCCCCATATCCCCAAGCGCCGCGCCCCCGGTATCGTCATTCCTACCCCTCCTACCGTCATTCCGGCCCCTCCTACCGTCATTCCGGCCCCTCCTACCGTCATTCCGGCGTAGGCCGGAATCCATTCGGCGCGCAAGCGCCACGACGGGGCGCAAGCCCCGTCTCCCCCATATCCCCAAGCGCCGCGCCCCCGGTATCGTCATTCCTACCCCTCCAACCGTCATTCCGGCCCCTCCTACCGTCATTCCGGCCCCTCCTACCGTCATTCCGGCCCCTCCTACCGTCATTCCGGCCCCTCCTACCGTCATTCCGGCCCCTCCTACCGTCATTCCGGCGTAGGCCGGAATCCATTCGGCGCGCAAGCGCCACGACGGGGCGCAAGCCCCGTCTCCCCCATATCCCCAAGCGCCGCGCCCCCGGTATCGTCATTCCTACCCCTCCTACCGTCATTCCGGCCCCTCCTACCGTCATTCCGGCCCCTCCTACCGTCATTCCGGCGTAGGCCGGAATCCATTCGGCGCGCAAGCGCCACGACGGGGCGCAAGCCCCGTCTCCCTTTCTTGGGGCGCGGGCGCTGCGCCCGCGCTTTCTGGATTCCGGCCTACGCCGGAATGACGGTCATAATGGGCGCTGACCGCATAATGGGCGCTGACCGCATAACTGGATTCCGGCCTACGCCGGAATGACGGTCATAATGGGCGCCGGATAATGGGCGCCGACGGGCGCCGACCATTAGCGCCGCGCGCATGCGGGAATCTAGTACACTCCCCGCATGCAATACCCCCAACGCGGCCAGCCCCGCCTTCCTTGCGTCTACATCCTCGCCAGCGAACGCAACGGAACGCTCTACGTCGGCGTGACGTCCGACCTGCCGGGGCGCGTCCAGCAGCATAAGGCTCGCCTGTCGCCGGGGTTCACGCGCCGTTACGGGGTGAGCGACCTCGTCTGGTATGAGCCCCACGAAACGATGGAAAGCGCCATTGCGAGAGAGAAGGCGCTGAAGAATTGGAGGCGGTCTTGGAAGATACGGCTAATCGAGGAGTCGAACCCGTTGTGGGCCGACTTGCGCGACGAGGTCGAGTAGCGAGGGCGGCGCTGTCGCGCCGAATGGATTCCGGCCTACGCCGGAATGACGGTTCCCCTCTCCCCGCCCCCATGACGGGAGTAGGTTCCCGCGTTTGCGGGAATGACGGTCCCCCTCCCCTACAGAGACCTTTGCATAACCCACCTCAATCGCGCACAATAACCGCAACCCGCAATCGCGAGGAGACGGCAATGCAAGGGGCGCGGCGCGGGCGCAAGGAAATGACGAAGGTCGCCGCTTATGGATAAGCGTCCGCGGATCGGCGTTACGCTGGGCGACCCGGCCGGGATTGGGCCGGAGGTCGCAGCGAAGGCGCTCGCGCTCGCGGAGTTGCGGGCGGAGGCGGAGCCCCTCGTGGTGGGGTCGCCCGCCGCGCTCGACCGGGCGTTTCGCCTCATCGGAAGTTCGCTGCGCGCCCGCGCCGTCGAGCGCCCCGGCGACGCCGATGAGCGCGAGGGGCGCGTCAACGTCTTCTCGCCGCACAGCGAGGAGGGGCTCGACGAGTTGCCCTACGGCGAGACGTCGGCGGTCGCGGGGGCGGCGGCCGTGGAGTGGGCCTCGGCGGCGGCGCGGCTGGCGCTGGCCGGGGAGGTGGACGCCATCGCGACGGCGCCGATCAGCAAGGAAGCGGCGCGGCTGGCGGAGCATCAGGATTTCGGGCATCAGGAGATTTACCAGCGCATCGCGGAAGTTCCGCGCGTCCTCACGATGCTGGCCGCCAAGCCGCTCAACGTCGTTCATCTGACGACGCATCATCCGCTGCGGGCGGCGGCGGACTTCGTGACGCGGGAGCGCGTGCTGGAGGCGCTGCGCCTAACGCATCGGTTCTTCGCGGCGCATGGCGTTCCGCATCCGCGCATCGGAGTCGCGGCGCTGAATCCGCACGGCGGCGAGGCGGGGCTCATCGGAACGGAGGAGATCACGGAGATACGCCCCGCCGTCGAGGACGCGAACGCGGAAGGCGTCGCGGCGGTCGGCCCGACGCCCGCCGACTCGCTGTTCGCGCAGGCCGTGGAAGGCGGGTACGACGCGATTTTGGCGATGCACCACGACCAGGGGCACATTCCGGTGAAGGTTCACGATTGGGCCGCGAGCATCACGCTCAACATCGGGCTGCCGTTCCTGCGGACGTCGGTTGATCACGGGACGGCGTTCGACATCGCCGGCAAGGGCGTCGCCGACGCGACGGGGATGATCGAGGCGATCCGCTACGCGGCGCGCGTCGCGTCCACGGGGCGGCTGCCGTCTGCGGGGTGATGGCGCGCGAAGGCCGGCGGCGGCTTGCTATACTCGCGGCATGACCGCCGCCGCGAAGCGCGTCCACAGCATCGTCGTCATTGAGGGCGACGGCATCGGGCCGGAGTTGACCGCCGCCGCGATAACGGCGCTGGAGGCGGTCGAGCGAGCGGACGGCGCCTATCATCTGAACTTGGACTTCCGGCGCGGGGGCGCCGCGCTCTATCGAGAGACGGGCGAAAACCTCTCGGCGGAGTCGTTCGCGGCGATCGAGGCGGCGGACGCGGCGCTGAAGGGGCCGGTGGGAATGCCGGACGCGCGCCTGCCCGACGGCACGGAGGCGGGCGTGCTGGGCGGAGTCCTGCGCTCGGGGCTGGACGCCTACGCGAACGTCCGCCCCATCCGCCTGCTCCCCCGCGTCCCCGCGCCCATTCGGGCGGAGCCGGGCGAGATTGACTACGTGATCGTTCGGGAGAACACGGAGGGACTGTATCTCTCGCGGGGCAAGGGCGTTCGGACGGAGACGGCGGCGGCGGACGTGCTGATGATCACGCGGAAGGGAACGGAGCGCGTCGTCCGCCGAGCGTTCGAGGAGGCGCGGAGGCGCGGCGGCGCTCCGGCGGACGGCGTTCGCCGCGTGACGTGCGTCGACAAGGCGAACGTGCTGCCGTCGCTGGCGTTCTTCCGCCGCGTGTTCGACGAGACGGCGGAGGAGTATCCCGACGTTCGCGCCGAGCATCTGTACGCGGACGCGGCGGCGGAGGCGCTCGTCGCCCGCCCGCAGCGGTTCGACGTTCTCGTTATGGAGAACTTCATCGGCGACGTGCTGAGCGACCTCGGAGGCGGCACCGTGGGCGGCATCGGCCTGTGCCCCTCCGGCAACGTCGGGGACGAGCGCGCCTACTTCGAGCCGATTCACGGCTCCGCGCCGGACATCGCGGGGCTGGACAAGGCGAATCCCATTTCGCAGATCCTTTCGGCGGCGATGATGCTGGACTACCTCGGCGAGAGCGCGGGGGCGGAGCGCGTTCGCCGCGCCGTCGAGGACGCGCTGACGAGCGGCGCGCTGGTCGTCGGGGAGCGCGGGCAGCCGCTGGGCGGAACGCGCGCGGCGGGCGAGGCCGTCGCTGGGGCCGCGAGGCGGATCGATGGCTGACGCGGGCGCCGATCCCCGCGCCTCCGGGCGAACCTACGCGGACTCCGGCGTGGACACGGACGCCGCCGCGCGCGGCCTCGCGGCGCTGCTGCGTTGGACCGGCGAGACCGCCGCGTTCGCGGAGGGAGTCGGCGCGCCGTCCGTTCCCGGCGGATTCTTCACCGCCGTCCTGCCCGTCGGCGCCGGGCTCTCCATCGCAATCTCGACGGACGGGGTGGGCTCCAAGAGCGCGCTGGCGCAAATCACGGGCGACTACGAGTCCATCGGCTGGGACGCGGTCACCGTGAACGTGAACGACGTGGTCTGCGCGGGCGCGCGGCCCGTCGCGCTCGTGGACTACGTCGCGCTGCAATACCCCCATGAGGATATGCTCGCCGCGCTTGGGAAGGGGATGCGGGACGCCTGCGAGCGCGCCCGCGCCGCCGTCGTCGGAGGCGAACTGTCGCAGCACCCGGACACGCTCACGGGCCCGCGCGACGGCTATGCATTCGACGTCGCCGCGACCTGCGTCGGCCTGCTGGAGGGCGGCGCTCCGCCCGTCACGGGGGCGGCGATCCGTCCGGGCGACGTCGTGATCGGCCTCGCAAGCGACGGGATTCACGCCAACGGCCTCACGCTCGCGCGGCGCGTTTTGCTCGGCGACGGCGACCCGTTCGAGGCGGCGGCGCGGCTTCTGCCGGAATGCGGACGCTCCGTCGGCGAGGAGTTGCTGCGCCGGACGCATATCTATGTCCCGGAGGCTCTCGCTATGCTGAGCGCGGGCGTTCCCGTTCGCGGGCTGGCGCATATCTCCGGCGACGGCCTGCTGAACCTGCTGCGCCTCGACGCCGACGTTGCCTACCGATTGGACGCGCTCCCGCCGCCTCCGCCCGTGTTCGATGCCGTCCAACGTGAGGGGGGCGTCTCTCCGGCGGAGATGCGCCGCGTCTTCAATATGGGCGTCGGGTTCTGCGTCGTCGTTCCGAGGGCGTCCGCCGACGCCGCGCTCGAGGCGGTCGCGTCGGCGGGAGGGGAGGCGCGCGTCATCGGCGCGGTCGAGGCGGGCAAGCGTCGCGTGATTCTCCCGGCGGAGGGGCTGATCGGAGAGAACGGCGCGTTCGCCCCGTGAGGGCGGGGTGGGGCGGCCTGTGTCCCCATTACGCCTCGTTATGGCGCCTCGCGCCCTCGCCGTAGTAACATAGCGGGCGCGCGAGGCCCATAGGCCGAGGGAGAAGAGACCGATGCGATTTTCCGGGATGTTCGTCATCATCATCGCCGTCTTCGTCGCCGTCCTCATCGTCTCCAACGTCATCGCCGTCAAACTGATTCACGTCTTCGAACTGCCGGGGAACTTCCTCGGCGAGAGCCTCGTCTACCTCCCCGCGTCCATCATCGTGTTCCCCATCACCTACCTCGTAGGGAACGTGCTGACGGAGGTCTACGGGTTTCGCGTGGCGCGCGGCGTGATCTGGCTTGGATTCGGATGCAACTTGCTGGTCGTCATCGCCCTATGGCTCACCGGCGTCATCCCGCCCGTCGTCTTCTGGGAGAACGAGGACATCGGACGGACGCAGTTGGCCTACATGGGAATTCTAGGCGCGACGCCGATGATTCTCCTCGCGTCGTTCACGGCCTACCTGATCGGCGAATTCAGCAACTCGATGACGCTCTCCGTCCTGAAAGTCCGCACGAAGGGGCGCTTTCTCTGGGTGCGGACGATCTCATCCACGGTGGTCGGGCAAGGGCTGGACTCGTTCGTGTTCATCTCCATCGCGTTCGGCGTCACCGGCATACTCGGCGGCGAGGCGATCGTCCGCACGGCGCTGATTCAGTGGGCGTTCAAGATCGCCTACGAGGTCGCCGCGACGCCGCTCACCTACTGGGTCGTCGGCCAACTGAAGGCGAAGGAGAAGATGGACGCCTACGACGCGGCGCACTCGCTCAACCCGTTCGGCGTGTTCGCGATGCCGTCGGACGAGGCCGCTCCGGCGAGGGCGTGACGCGGCGCCTATCGGGCGCGGACGCCCCCTCCCCTAGCCCGCGGGCGCGCTACAATCGGCGGGCCGCGCTTGCGGCGAGGGGAGCGCGGAGTGGACGCGACGAGCCAGCGCGACGTGGTCGTCATCGGCGGAGGCGTCGCCGGCGCCGGGCCGCATCCCCCTCTCCCCTTGTAGGAGTCCTTTGCATAACCCGAGCATCGGCGCGATCGGCAGTTCCGCGCCCGCCGGAATCGGCAATTCGCCCGCCCAAGTCCTCCGAATGCGGCCTCATCCTCCCCTGCCCGCCCACGTTTCAGGGGCGGGCAGGGCCTCGAACCCCCAACGGGCGCAATACGCCCCTACCCATGCGCCAAGCAACCCTCTCTCAACCCGTCCATCCGCCGCAAGTTGCACCCCAACGCCTTGAACAACGCCTCCGACTCGTTCCTCATTAGCCCCATGCACCGAACGCGCCAGTACCCATAGCAGCGCTTGAGCGTCCCAAGCGCTTGCTCCACAGGCGCACGAACCTTCGACAGCAGCCCGTTCCTCTTCCGCTGCCAATGCGGAAGCTCCGTCTGATGCTTATGCCCACGGTGCATCATCCGATCCTTCACCCCCTGCGCGCGCAGACGCTCACGACGCTCCTTCGACTCATACGCCTTGTCCGCGTACACCGCCTCCTCATCCCCCATGATCAGCGCGTCCGCTACCTCCGTGTCCGCAACGTTCGCAGGCGTGAACTCAACCCCGCGCACCAGCCCTGACCCCGCGTCCATGCCGATGTGCACCCTGCAGCCGAAATGCGCCTTCTTCCCCTTCTTCGTCCACGCCGCGTCGGGGTCCATTCCGCTCCGCGCTCCCGCCTCCGACTGCGGACGCCGCGCCTGCGCCTCGATGATCGTCGCGTCGATCAGCGTTCCGCGCTTCACCAGCATGCCCTTCGCCTCCAACTGCCGGTTCACTTCCGCGAACAGCGCCCGCGCCAGCCCCGCTCCGTGATCTTCTTCCGAAACCGGCTGATCGTCGAGTGGTCCGGAACCGCGTCCGTCAGCGTGAGCTCCGCGAACCGGAGGAACGACAGCCGGTCTTGGGGCGCCTCCTCCATGCCCACGTCGGACGTGTCATACCACTGCTGGAGGACGATGATTTTGACCATCGTGATCGGGGGGTAGGCGGGCCGGCCTTCGGGCGCGGCGTGGACGCCGTCGAGGAGGGCTGCGACTTTGGGCCAATCGATGAGGCGGTCGATGCGGTCGAGTCTGTCGTTGCGGCCTGCGTTGGAAGGGAGGAAGGCGTCGATGAAGGATGGGTCGCTGGCTTCGAGATGCATAGCAGTCTCCTCGCGGTTGCGGGTTGGCGGTCATTGTGCGCGATTGCTGTCGAAGGTTCGGGCGCCTGTGAAGCAAGCGCTAGGGACGCTCAAGCGCTGCTAAGGGTACTGGCGGGTGAGGTGCATGGGGCTAATGAGGAACGAGGCGGAGGCGTTCAAGGCGTTGGCGTGCAACTTTCGGCGGGCGGAAGGATTGAGAGGGTTGCGCGGCGCATGGGTAGGGCGTGGTCTGTCCGTTGGCGGTACGAGGCCCTGCGAAGCCCCTAAATTGGGGGCGAGCAGGGGAGGAGGAGGCCGCATTCGGAGGGACTTAGGCGGGCGAATGGCCTGTTCCGGGGGCGCGGAACTGCCGATCGCGGCGATTTGGGGGTTATGCAAAGGTCTCTATAAGGGGAGAGGGGAATTCGGCGCTCGCGCGCCTTGTGCACGAACGACGAGAACGACGCTCCTTCGTAGGGAGAGGGGGAATTCGGCGCTGGCGCGCCTTGGGGCGGGATTCCCGCCTGCGCGGGAACGATGGCGCAAGGGGGCGGGCATGGCGCTCCTTGCGCCTCGACGTCACTCGTCCAGGCCCGGCGCGGGGAAGCGCGAGGTCAGTTGCGCGGCCTCGTCGGCGACGGCGCGGAGCGCGAGGGCGTCGTCTTTGCTCTCCAGCGTCCGGACGATGAGGCGCGCCACTTTTCGGCACTCCTCGACGCCGAAGCCGCGCGACGTCACGGCGGGCGTGCCGATCCGCAGGCCGCTCGTCACGCGCGGCGGCAGCGGGTCGTTCGGAATCGCGTTCTTATTCGCCGTGATGCCCACGCCGCCAAGCGCCTCTTCCGCGTCCTGCCCCGTCCATCCTATGGGGCGCAGATCGACGAGCATTAGGTGGTTGTCCGTGCCGCCGGAGACGATGCGCAGCCCCTCGCCCTCCAGCGCCGCCGCCATCGCGCGGGCGTTCTCGACGACTTGCCGGCCGTAGGCGGCGAACTCCGGGCGAAGCGCCTCGCCGAAGCAGACGGCTTTCGCGGCGACGGCGTGCATAAACGGCCCGCCCTGCGCGTAGGGGAACACGGCGCGGTCGACGGCGCGGCGGCGCTCCTCGTCGCACAGAATGAACGCCCCGCGAGGCCCGCGCAGCGACTTGTGCGTCGTGCTCGTCACCACTGCGGCGTGGGGCAGGGGAGAGGGATGCGCTCCGGCGGCGACCAGCCCGGCGACGTGCGCCATATCCACCATCAGCGCCGCGCCGACCTCCTCCGCGATTTCGGCGAACCGCGCGAAATCTATGGAGCGCGAATACGCCGTGAAGCCCGCGACGATGACCTTCGGCCCGCGCTCCCGCGCCTGCTCGGCGATGGCGTCGTAGTCCAGCGTCTCCGTCTCCGGGTCCAGGCCGTAGGACGCGAAGTCGTACAACTTGGCGGAGAAGTTGACGGAACTGCCGTGGGTGAGGTGGCCGCCCTGATCGAGCCGGAGGCCCAATATCGTATCGCCCGGCTCGCAGAGGGCGGCGTAGGCCTCCATATTGGCCGTCGCGCCCGCGTGGGGCTGAACGTTCGCGTGCTCCGCGCCGAAGAGTTCCTTCGCGCGGTCTATGGCGAGGCGCTCCGCCTCGTCCACGAACTCGCAGGAGCCGTAGTAGCGACGGCCCGGATAGCCCTCGGCGTACTTGTTCGTGAGGGGGGAGCCCTGGGCATCCATCACGGCGCGGCTCGCGTAGTTCTCGGAGGCGATGAGCACGATGTTGCGGCGCTGGCGCTCCGTCTCTCGGCGCACCGCCTCCGCCACCTCCGGGTCTTGGTCCGTCAAAGCGCTCAACAGCGTTGCCTCCTGCGAATGCGCGCTCGAGCGCGATGATCATCGCGGCCAAGCGCGCCGAAGCGCCGCCGAGCGCCGCTATGCGCTCTACAGCATAGGCGAGCGCAAGCATGGGCGCAATCCGGGCGCCCGCCCGCGCTTAGGGGCGGCCCCCCCGCTATAATCCACGACTATGGCCGTTCGGAGAATGCGCTACATACCCGACCCGGTTCTGCGCGAGCGGACGCGGAAGGTCCGGGATTTCGACGACGAGTCGCTGCGGGAACTCGCGGACGACCTGATCGACTCGATGCGCCACTACAACGGAGTGGGGCTCGCGGCGAACCAGATCGGCTCGCTGCGGCGCGTGTGCGTCATCCAGTTGCCGGACGACGAGGCGCCGACGGTTCTCGTGAACCTGGAGATCACGCGCAAAGAGGGCGAGCGAGAGGTTACGGAGGGCTGCCTCAGCCTTCCGGGCTGGCAGGCGCGCATTCCGCGAGCGGAGAAGGCGTGGGCGCGGGCCGTCGGGCTGGACGGCAAGCCGATCCGGTATAAAGGCGCGACCGATCTGCTGGCGCAGGCGCTGGAGCACGAGTGCGACCACCTCGACGGCAAGTTGTACGTGGACTATCTGCGCTCGCAAGACGACCTCTACGAGGTGACGGTCGGGGAGGAAGAGGAGGGCGAGGGCGAGGCGCGCCCGGCTATGGGCTAGCGCCTGCCGAATCCCAGGCGCCCCGTCATTCCTGCGTAGGCAGGAACCTACCCCAAGCCGCCCCGCGCGACACGCGCCCCTTCCCAAGCGCCCCCGCGTCCGTTACGATAGCCTGCGGTCCGACAGCCGTTCCCGACGGGAGAGACGCAGGCCCGGCATGACTTCCCACGTTGACATAGACGCCCGATGCCGCGAGGCGGCCGCCGAGTTGCTCCGCCGCCACCTCAACCACGAGCAAGCGGCCAACATCACCTCCGCCGTCCGCAACTTTCTCACGCTCACGGGGCTCGTCGAGTCCGGCGAGATTACCGAGGAGATCCCTCCCGGGCCCGGCTCGCGGCATGCCGTCGACCTCGCCTCCCTCAACACCTACATCGAGTCCAAGCGCAGAATCGGCGCCCCCGCCGGCATAGCCCCCGACCCCGAAAACGTCCGCCAACTCGACGGCTACCTCGAGGAGGCCCACGCGGCGAGAGGCGTTTCGCGCATGGGCGTCCTCACCGACGGCAAGCGCTGGCTCTTGCGCTGGCGCGGCGCCGGCGCCGTCCGAACCGCCTACCCCTACTCCTTCATCCTGGAGGACGTCGACAAGGGGTTCGCCCTCTACGAGTGGCTGCGCGACAAGGCGCTCTCCGCGTTCGAGAACGAGCCCCCCGCGAGGGAGAACATCCCCAACCACTTCTCCTCCCGCAGCCCGGCGTGGGAGCGCGAAATCGCCGACCTCCGCATCCTCAAGGACGCCGCCCGCGAATCGCCGATCCTGGCCGAGACGGTCGCCGTCAAGCAGCGCCTCTGGCAAACCCTCCTCACCACCGCGCTCGGCGAACGCTCCCAAACGCCCGAGCAACTCGACGACCTCTTCATAAGGCACACCTACCTCAGCATCGTCACCGGCGTCATCGTGCAGGCGTCGTTCGGCGTGGACATTCGCCGCCTCGCCGAAACCGACCCCGCCGACCTCCTGCGCGGCGGCAGATTCCGCGACGAAGTCGGCGTGCAGGGCCTCATCGAGTCGGATTTCTTCGCGTGGCCCATCGAGGTCGGCGGCGAGCAGGTCATACGCGACATCGCGCGCCGCGCCGCGCGGTTCGACTGGCGCAGCGCCGCAGCCGACGTCGCCGCGATTCTCTACGAGACCGTTATTCCCGCCGAGGAGCGCCGGACGCTCGGCGAGTACTACACCCCCCCTTGGCTCGCCGACGCGATGATCGAGGAAATCGTCGCCGACCCGCTTACGCAGCGCGCGCTCGACCCCTCCTGCGGCTCCGGCACGTTCATCGCCGCGTTGGCGGCGCGCTTCATCGCCGCCGCCCAACGCGCCAACCTCCCGCCCCGCGAAACGCTCGACCGCCTAATGGAATCGGTCGCCGGCATCGACGTGCACCCCGTCGCCGTCCACCTCGCCCGCTCCGCTTGGGCGCTCGCCGCCAAGCCCGCCATAGAAGCCGTCGCGCAGGAAGGAGGCGACGCCGCAGTCTCCGTCCCCGTCTACCTCGGCGACTCTCTCCTCCTTCGCTTCCGCGCCGGCGATATGCTCGCCGAAAACGAGGTGCGAATCCCCCTCGATGACGACGCGAAATCCGAAATCGTGTTCCCGCGCAGCCTCGTCGACCGCGCCGACGCCTTCGACCGCCTGATGAACGACCTCTCCCGCGCCGTCGAATCGGGCGGCGACCCCGTCGGAGCGCTTGACGCCCACGCGATGAGCAATGACGAGCGCCGCGTGATGGAGCGCGCCGCTGAATTGATGCGCCGCCTGCACGGCGAAGGCCGCAACCACATTTGGGCGTACTACGCGCGCAACCTCCTCCGCCCGCTCATACTCACCCGCAGCAAAGTGGACATCCTCATCGGCAACCCGCCGTGGATCAACTACCGCGACACATTCGACATCCTGCGCTCCGAGTTGGAGCGGCAGAGCAAGATGGAGTACGGGATCTGGGTGGGCGGCAGGTACGCCACGCATCAGGACGTCGCCGGACTCTTCTTCGCCAGATGCGTTGACCTCTACCTGCGGGACGGCGGCCTCATCGGCTTCGTGATGCCCCACAGCGCGCTCCAAACGGGACAGCACGCCAAATGGCGGACCGGAGAATGGCGGTCGACGTCCGGCGGCCCCGGCAACACCCGGATCCTCGCCGTCCGCTTCTCCTACAAAACCGCGTGGGACTTGGAGCGGCTGGAGCCCAACACGTTCTTTCCCGTGCCGGCGTGCGTCGCGTTCGCGGAGCGGGCCGGAGAGTACGAAAAGGCAAGCCCGCTGGCCGGGCAGGCGGAGCAATGGCTTGGCAAGACGGACACGCCCAATGTCCGGCGCGAACTCGTCCCGATCATCGACACGTCCGCGCAAGGCGCGTCGCCCTACGCCAACCGCGCGAAGCAAGGCGCGAGCATCGTCCCCCGCCGCTTGTTCTTCGTGGAAGAGGTCGAGAGCAGGGTAATTATGCGGGCGCTCCCGCTCATCACTGTCAAACCCAGGGCCAGCGGCCACGACAAGGAGCCGTGGCGAAGCCTCGACTTGGACGACATCACCGAATGGTCTTACGAGAAATCCCATCTCTTTGACGTTTACCTCGGCGAGACCGTCGCTCCCTACGCGACGCTGCCGCCGCTGCAGGCGCTGCTGCCCATTAGGAGAGGAGAAACCGCTATCTCCGTCGACCCGAACGGAGTGGGGGGGGTGCGATACGCGGCGCTGGATGAGCGCATGCGGGCGCGCTGGCGAACGGTCTCCGACCTCTGGGAAGAGCGCAAAGAGCCGACCAACAAGTTGTCGCTGCTCGAGCAGTTGGACTACCGGAGCAAGTTGTCCGCTCAACTCGCATGGCGGCGGAATCCGGATGACCTGCCGATTCGCATCGTCTACACAAGCGCTGGGCGCCCCACCGCCGCCTTGCTGTCCGACGACCACGCGGTGGTTGAGAGCAAATTGTTCTGGGTCCCCTGCCGGAACACGCAAGAGGCCAACTACCTGTTGGCCATTCTTAACAGCGATACGCTGCGCCGAGCGGTTAGCCCGTTCATGAACAAAGGGCAGTTCGGCGACCGCGACCTCCAAAAAGCGCCTTGGAAACTCCCCATCCCCCAATTCGACCCCCCCCGCCGCCGGCATGCGGCGGTCGCCGACGCGGGGAAGGCCGCTGCCGAAGGCGCGGCGCGGCAACTGGCCGCGCTGCAGGAGGCGCGTCCCCGCCTCACCTCCGCCGTCGCCCGGCGCGAGTTGCGGAAGTGGCTCGCCGAATCCGACGAAGGCCGCGCCGTCGAGAGCGCGGTCGGACGTCTGCTCCGCGCCGTCGGCGCCTAGCCCGGCCGCTGCGACACTTGCCCCTTCCGCGCTCCGCTCCGCCCCGCTTACCCTGTTCGCGGAAGTCCCGCCCGCGAGCCGGGCGAAGGAGGCGAAGATGAGCGAGAGGCCGGAATTCACGGAGGAAGAGCAAGCCGTCGTCGACAAGGCGTGCAAGAGGTACGCCGCGCTCTGCGGGGGCAAGGTCGAGTACAGCGTCGAATTGCTCGACAGGTACTACCATGAGCCTTCCAAACTCAAGGTCGATGCGGTCGAGCAGGTCGCCCGGGACGCGGCGGAATGGGCCGACGTCGAGAAGTTCCTCCTCAAGACCGTCCGCGAGTACACGGACGGCGACATGATCACGCTCCTGGACGCGCTAGAGGTCGAAGCCTGGTATCTCATCGAGGACGAGCATGTCGCCGAATTCGACGGCGGCTGGAACTTGGTCGTCGTTCCGGACGCCGAGGAGGAGTTCGCCTCGGACGCGCGACTCGGCGAGCGCATCGGGGTATCGCTCGCCGAACTGAAGCCCTATGTCGAGCGGCTGGGCTCCGCGTGCAGGAAAACCGCCGCCTGCGCGAACAGGCCGTACCCGTTAGGCATAGTCGGCGTCTAACGCGCCTCTCCGCCGCCATTCCCGCTTTCGCGGGAACCTACCCCCTTCTATACCGTCATTCCCGCGTAGGCGGGAACCTACTGGCAAGCGCCGCCTTGCCGCGCCCCATGACCGTCTTGCCGCGGCCCCCATGACCGTCATTCCCGCGTAGGCGGGAATCCCGCCCCGTTAGACGGCGCGCAAGCGCCGAATTCCCCCTCTCCCTAGAAGGGGAGAGGACGCCGCGAACGCGGCGGGAGAGGGTACTGCGGTTGGGGGGCAGGGTAGGTTCCCGCTTTCGCGGGAACTCTACAGGGCTGTCACTGAGAGGAAGGAGAAGCGGCGGAAGCCGGCGTCCATCGTGCATATCCGGCTGAGGCCATGCTCGCGCATAAGCGCGGCGATATGCATATCGTGCGCGCGGTTGCCCCGGAGGTCGGGCGCCTCGCGGATTGTCTGCGCGAGCGCCGCCGTATGCCGCTCGGTAGGCCGGAGAACGGAGATGCCGGGCGAGTCGAGGAGGCTTTCGAGGAATTCCCACGCCTCCTCCAGCCTGCGCGGGCGAGCGAGCACGCGGGGATGCGTCGCCACCCTCAAGAACTCGTAGCAGACGCTCCACGTCAGGTAGGACGGAACCGCGTCGCGCCGGGCTTGCTCTAGGCGGTTGACGCAGGACTGATGCATTTCGGAGCCCGCGTCGAGGGCGTAGATCAAGATGTTCGTATCGAATACGAGCAACTAGCCCTCTTCCTCCATCGCCCGGTGGAGTGCGTCTCTGTCCGCGACGTTCACGAGCGACCCTCCGCAATCCCACGCGGGCAGCGGGCGAAGGGGGCGCTTGTCCGTCGACGGAGCGTCGTCCAGAAGGCGTCGGGCGCCTGCTTCGACGAGGGCCGACATCGTCGTCTCGCGTCTGGCCGCCTCTTCGCGCAGCCGCCGCGCCACCGCCTCGTCTATGTTCAGCGTCATTTTCACCGGCGACGCCCTCCTGCGGCGCAGGAGAATTGTAGCATGGAGCGGCGACGGGCGCGACAATTCTTCTGGACGGGCGCGCAGCGTCCCGTCTCCCTCATTCATCCGGGGCTCCGTCATTCCCGCGAAAGCGGGAACCCCGCCCCAAGACGGCGCGCCAGCGCCGACTTCCCCCTCTCCCTATAAGGGGAGAGGACGCCGCGAACGCGGCGGGAGAGGGTACTGCGGTCGGGAGGCGGGTAGGTTCCCGCTTTCGCGGGAATGACGCGGCCCCGTGGGATCGTTGGAGACGGGCTACGCCCCGTCTGCTCCTACTCCGACGGCAACCGCCGCTTGCCCGCCGAGCGCTCCGCCCGCCTGCGGTATTCGCGGTCGTCCGGCATAGCGGCGCCATCGGGGATGGCGGCGTCCGCGTCCGTCAGCATCGCCAGCAGACGCTTCGCCTCGTCCAAGCCGTCGCGTATCGCATCGAGGGAGTATGTGTCGTCGTAGAAATTGACATGCATGCCCTCGATGCTCTTGAAGAGCGGCGCTATCTCGCGGTTGTCCGCCTGCTTGCCGATGTGCGCCGCGATGACTCTCCCGTCCGCGTGATGAGCGTAGGGCCAAGAGCGGCGGTCGGCTATCGCCTTCAGCGCATGCGCCGCCGCGCCCCAGATCTTCTCCGATGCCTGCAGCCTGTCCCCGGCGTCGAGCATCGCCTCCGCGTGCGCGAGCATCCGCTCGCTGTGAGCGGCGTGGCTCTCTATCGGACCAACCGGCGCAAGCGTCATGCGCCCTCCTCGCTCCCAAGCATCGCGCCGCCCCGCGCAAGCGGGAACCTACTCCCTGCTGCGCAGGCGCACAGCGCCCCCTCTCCCCGTCACGCCCCCAGCACGGCCTGCCGGAGCGCCGAGTTCGCCCGCGCCTGCCACCCCGGGCCGTCCTCCCGCAGCCGCGACACGACGTCGGCGTCGAGGCGGAGCGTCACCCGCGTCTTGCCGACGGCCCTCCGCGCCTTGCGCTCCTCCTCTATCCGCTCCACGAGCCGCCTGATGAAGGGATCCTCCATCGCCGGACGCAACTCGCCCGTCACCTCCCAGGTGTCCGGGTCCGACGCGATGGCCGCGGCTATCTCAGCGTCCTCCTCCGGGGTGGGCCATATCGTTCCAGGCTTAAGGGGCGGCATAGCGTTCCATCTCCTTCCGCTCCGCCTTCCGCATGCTGATGATGCGGGCGTTCGCTCCCCGACCTATGTAGACGACGGCGTGCAAGCGGTCGCCGATGTAGCCCAGCGCGAGAACGCGCTCCTCGCCGTGCCGGACGCTGCGCTCGTAACGCGCGGTCGTCCAATCGAAGAGATGGACGCTCTCGAAGTCTATGCCGTGCTTGGCGACATTGCCGCGCCGCTTGGCCTCGTCCCACTCGTAAGGCATACGTCTAGATTAGCCCCGCAAGCGCCGCGCCGTCAACCGGCCATTGTCCCTGACCGTCCCCTTATGACCGTCCCCTTATGACCGTCATTTCCACCCATAACCGTCATTCCCGCCCATAACCGTCATTCCCGCCCATAACCGTCATTCCCGCGTAGGCGGGAATCCCGCCCCATTGGACGGCGCGCAAGCGCCTGCATCCCCCTCTCCCTATAAGGGGAGAGGACGCCGCGAACGCGACGGGAGAGGGTACTGCGGTCGGGAACGCAACGCAGCGCCGCCCCAATAGCCTCCTACCCCCCCAAATACCGCATAGCGTTCCGCCAGCCGACCGCCTCCCGCTCCTCCGCGCTCAAGCCCAGCGCCGCGAACTCCTCCTCCGGCGACGGCGTCTTCGGGCCCGTCCCCTGCCAGTCCGACCCCACCATCACCTGCCCCGCCCCCACGTGATCGATCAGATAGCGCAGCGGAGCCGTCCCGAACGTGATGTCGTCGTAGTACAGCATCGCCGCGTACTCCATCGGCGCCTTCGGCAGCAACTTGCGAACCGCCTCCCGCGTCCGCCAATTCTCGTCGCTCCGCGCCAGCATCTGCATCAGCGCCCCCCCGCCGTGGCTCACGCAAATCCGCAACTCCGGCAGTTCCGCCAGCAATCCGCTCCATATAATCGACGCCCCCGCCAGCCCCGACTCCACCGGAAACCCCAGCGGCGCGTCCGCCACCACCGGCGGAATGTGCGCGAGACGATCCGCGAACGTCGGGCGATTCGCGTGCGCGAAAACCGCAAGCCCCAGCGCGTCCGCCTCCCGAAAGAACGGACGAAACCGCTCTTCCCCCAAACTGCGCCCCTCGATATTGGAGCGCACCTCCACGCCGTGCAGCCCCAGTTCCTTCACGGCGCGCAGTTCCGCGACCGCCAACTCCACGTCCTGCATCGGAACCGATCCCAGCCCGTAGAAACGCTCCGGCTCCGCGGCGACCATCCCCGCGATCGTCTCGTTCAGATGCCGCGCCAAGTCCGCCCCGTCCTTCGCCTCCAGGTTGTACATCAGCAACTCGGGCAGCGGCGACAGCGCCTGCTTATCCGTGCCCTCCCCTGCCATCTCCGCGGCGCGCTTCGGAGCGTCCCAGCACACGTCGCGGACGACCCGGTACTCCGCGCCCCCGATAATAATCGCGGAGCGCTCCGCGTCCCTCGGCTCCATCGCCGGAAACGCCGCGCCCGACGCCCGCCCCGCCCCTGACGGGAACTCCTTCGGCACGATATGCGTATGCATATCTATGATCATCGCCTCGCCCCCTCTCTCTTGCGCTCGCTGCAGTATATCCCCGTGCGCGTCGTCATTCCCGCGCAGGCGGGAACCTCGCCCCGTTGAAGGCGCGAAGCGCCGAAATCCCTCTCCATATAACGTCCTGCAAACGCAAGGCGAGAATCGGATATTCAAGACGGCTGGGCGGCTGTCGTCTGCGAAACTCGAGGAGTTGCAAGCGGCGGTTCGGCCTTGGCAGACGTCACGCTCACGGCAAGCGCCGACTACTTGAGCGAGGCCGACCCCCTGGGGCTTTTTCTTGCTTGCGCCTCCTCGCCGCCTTGCCTGTCTTCTTCGTCGCCTGCCTGCCCCCATGACCGTCATTCCTGCCCTCCTACCGTCATTCCTGCGTAGGCAGGAATCCATTCGGCGCGCAAGCGCCATGACGGGGCGCAACGCGTCCCGTCTCCCTATAATCCCCAGGGCCTCGCATTCCAGCGAAAGCGGGAATCCCGCCCCCTTGCGGGCGCGCAAGGCGCCCAGATCCCCCTCTCCCTATAAGGGGAGAGGACGCCGCGAATGCGGCGGGAGAGGGTACTGGAGTCGGGATCGGCCAGATTCCCGCCTTGCGGGAATGACGGTCATGGGGGCGGAATGACGGCAAGGAGGAAACGAAATGACCGCGCCGCTGGCGGACGTCCGCGTCCTCGAACTGACGTCGGTGCTCGGCGGGCCGCTCGCGGCGCGGCTGCTGGCCGACTTGGGCGCGGACGTCATCAAGATCGAGCAGCCCGGATCGGGCGACGCCTCGCGCAAACTGGGGCCCCACTTCCTGGGCGGCGAGAGCGCGTACTTCCTGGGATTCAACCGCAACAAGCGCAGCGTCGCGCTCGACTTGCGGTCGGACGCGGGGCGCGAGGCGTTCTACGCGCTCGCGGCGAAGTCGGACGTCGTCCTCGACAACTTCCGCCCCGGCGTGCTGGAGCGCCTGCGGATAGACCACGAGACGCTGAAGACGGTCAATCCGTCCATCGTCTCCGCGTCGCTCTCCGGCTTCGGGCAGGACGGGCCTTACGCGGGGCGGCCGGCGTTCGACGGCGTCGTGCAGGCGCTCGGCGGCGCGATGAGCGTCACCGGCAACCCGGGGGACGACCCGGTGTATATGGGATTTCCGATGGGCGACGTCGGGGGCGGATGGGGACTTGCGTTCGGCGTTCTCGCGGCGCTGCACGAGCGAGCGCGGACGGGCGTCGGGAAGCGGGTGGACGTGAGCATGCTGGATATGCAGGCGTCGTTTCAGGCGCACCTCGGCGCGTTCTACCTCGCGTCCGGGGAGACGCCGCAGCCGATAGGCTCCGGCCATCCGAGCAACATTCCCGCCAAAGCGTTTCGAACGAAGGACGGGCGGTGGGCGCAGATTCACTGCAGCACCGAGCCGTTCTGGTTCAAGACCGCCGAAATGATGGCCGCCGCGGTTCCGGGGCTGGAGAGGCTGCCGGACGATCCGAGGTTCAAGACGGCGGAGGGGCGGATGGCGCATCGCGGCGCGTTGGAGGCGATGCTCGCGGAGGCCGTCCTCACCAAGACGCAGGAGGAGTGGAGCGCGCTGTTCGTCGAGTGGGACGTGCCGGGCGCGCCGATCAACGACATCGCGGCGGCGTGCGCCGACCCGCAGATCCTCCACCGGCGCATGGTCGTCGAGATAGACCATCCGGCGGCGGGGCGGTTCCGCGCGTCGGGCAATCCGATCAAGATGGGGCAGGAGGAGCGTTTCGCGCCGCCCCCGATGCTCGGCGAGCACACCCGCGAGGTTCTGCGGGAGGTCGCGGGGTACGCGGACGAGGCGTTGGACGCGCTGGAAGCGGCGCAGGCCGGCTAGGGCGGGCGCTGAATGCTGCGGGACGGCGGCGCGGCGGACGTTTCGCGCCTAGCCGCGCCCGTCGTCGTCATCTTCTTTATGTGGGGATTCGGCACGGGCGCGCTGTGGGTGGCGCGTCCGCTGTTCGTGGACTCGCTGGGCGGGTCGCTCTTTCAGATCGGGCTCGTCTCGACGTTCAGCGCGCTCCCGCGCCTCGTCTCCGGCCCCGTGACCGGGCTGCTGTCGGACCGCTGGGGCAGGCGTCCGATGCTGATTCTGGGGGCGCTGGCGCACGGGGCGATTCTCGTCGCGCAGTTCTTCAGCGATAGTTACGTCCAATTCGCGCTGCTGGAGTTGCTGGCAGGCGTCGGCATCGCGTTTTGGACGGTGAGTTCGGGGATACTCATCGCCGACCTCACGAAGATCGCCAACCGCGGGCGCGGCGTCGGGCTGCGCGACACCGCGATGCGGCTGGGCATGCTCGCGGGGCCGCTCGTCGGCGGGCTGATCGCCGCGCAATTCGAACTGCGCTGGGTCTTCATCTTCATCGCGTCAACCAAGATTCCCGCGATATTCGTCGTGCTGTTCATCATCCCCGAGACGCGGCCGCAGGGAGAGCGTCCGGCGCCGCCGGAAGCGCCTCTCCCTATTTCGCCTCTCCCTAGAAGGGGGCCTTTGCATAACCTGCCGTCATTCCGGCGTAGGCCGGAATCCAGAGGCGCGCAAGCGCCGGATCCCCCTCTCCCTATAAGGGGAGAGGACATCGTCCACGACCGCCACCCGGGCGCGCAAGCGCCGGATCCCCCTCTCCCTATAAGGGGAGAGGACGTCGTCCACGACCGCCACCCGGGCGCGCAAGCGCCGGATCCCCCTCTCCCTATAAGGGGAGAGGACATCGTCCACGACCGCCACCCGGGCGCGCAAGCGCCAGATCCCCCTCTCCCTATAAGGGGAGAGGACGCCGCGAACGCGGCGGGAGAGGGTACTGGAGACGGAAGCCGACAGCAAAAGCCTCCCGGAATGGACAAGCGAGCGGGAAGCCCCGGCGCCGCGTTGGGGATGCCATGGGAAATGTTCCGAAGCAAGGCGTTCGGCGCGCTGGCGTTCGCCGCTTTCTCATTCGGCATGATCGGGCTGGGGCCGGGCGTGTTCCGCACCTACTACCCGATTCACGCGCAGGACACGCTGCTGCTTTCGCCCGACGTCATCGGGAATCTCGTCGCGGCGGGCGGCGTCCTGACGATGCTGTCGGCGATGCCGACGGGCATGGCGGTCGACCGATTCGGACGGCGCGGGCCGCTCGCGGCGGGCCTGCTGCTGCTCGGCGTCGCCGTCTACCTGCTGGGCGCGTCCGAGGCGTTCGTCGGCGTCGCCGTCGCCGTATTCGTGTTCGCGGCGGCGGAGGGCATGAACACGAACACGCTGCAGACCTACGCGATGGACCTCGCGCCCGCCGAGCGCCGCGGGGCGTTTCTGAGCGCGTTCCACGTTGCGATGAACTTGGGCATGATGGCGGGGCCGCTCGCGGCGGGCCTGCTCGCGGGATGGGTCGGCCTGCAGACGGCGCTGATCTTCTTCGCGGGCGTGATGGCGTTCGCCGCCGCGCTCTTCGCGCTCGCTGCGCGCGAAACGCTGCGCCGCGAGCGCCCGGCGTAGGCCCGCCAGGCGCGGCGGCGCCGCTTACCCGGCGGACGCCTTGTGGAGGTCGCGCTCGTCCACCACGCGGCGCGCCTTGAATTGCGTTCGCTCCAGTTCGCCCGGAGCCTTGAGTTGGACCTCGGCGCGAATGCCGAGCGTCGCGCCCAAGTCGGACTGCAACTGCCGGGCGATCCTGTCCGTTTCCCCGGATTCCGCGGCCTCGGACGTGTATTCGGCGAGCACGGCGAGTTCGTCCATCGTCCGCTCCCGCGAGACGACGATGCGAAACTCCCCGGTGAGCCCCGGCGTCGCCCGCACGACGTTCTCGACTGCGCTGGGATAGACGTTCTCGCCGCGCACCACGACCATATCGTCCACGCGCCCGTAGATTCCGCGCGGCATCGTCGGGTACGTCCGCCCGCAGGCGCAGGGCTCGTCCGTCCAACTGGCGAGGTCGCCGGACCAGAAGCGGATGAGCGGCTGCGAGGCGCGCTCCAAGTGCGTGTAGACGGGCACGCCTTCCCCGCCGTAGGGAACGACCTCCCGCGTCTCCGGATCCAGCAGTTGCGTGTAGACCATATCCTGCCAGAGATGCATACCGGGGGCGCGGCGGCAGCCGCCGTTGCTCATCCACGGGGTCATTTCGCCGGTGGAGCCGCTGTCCACAATGACGGGATCGCCGTACGCCCGCTCGAGAGCGCGGCGCGTGCCGGGGATGGAGCCCCCGGGCTCGCCGGAGAAAAAGAGCAGGCGGAAGCCGAAGTCTTTGGGGTCGACGCCCTCCTCCTGCGCGGTCTCCGCGAGGTAGAGGCAGAACGACGGCGTGCCGTAGAAGACGGACGGGCGCGCGGCGAGGCACCAGCGGACGGCCATGCGCGTCTGCCCCGGCGCGCCCGCTCCGAAGGGGAAGCACTTCGCGCCGATGCGCTCCGCGCCGACGAGCATTCCCCACGCGCCCATATAGAGGCTGAACGGCGCGGCCATAAACACCGTGTCGCTAGGGCGGACGCCCGCCCCCCACTCGACGCGGGCGTGCGCCTCGCCGATGCGCGCCCAGTCGCCCTTGCCGATGGCGATGACGGTCGGAATGCCCGTCGTGCCCGACGACCCGTGCACCCGGAGGACGTCGCGCCAGTCAATGCAGACGTTGCCGCCGAACGGCGGATTGTCGAGAAGGTCGCGCCGCAGGTCTTCTTTCGTGATGACGGGAATGCGGCGGAGGTCGTCGAGCGTCTTGAACTGCTCCGGGTGAAACCCCGCCTCGCCCCAGCGCTTGCGGTAAAAGGGCGAGCGCTCGTAGGCCCACGCCGTCTGCCGGCGCAGTTTGGCGGCGACGAGGGCGTCGCGCTCGGCGGGCGGCGCCGTCTCCAGCGCCGGGCTCCAATGCTCCTGATCGTCCGGCGGAACGTAGGACGGATCGTAGACCGGAGGCCAGTCGGCGCTCATCGGCGCTCCTCGCGGGCGGAGAGGCGCTCGCTGATGAACGCCTCGATCTCGCGCAGGCTGGAGCCGACGGGAAAGACGCCGTCGACGCCGATGTCGGCGAGCGCGCCGCGGTCCGCGTCGGGGACGGTGCCGCCGAGGAGGACGATCGCCTCGCCGCGCATCTCGCGCTCCTCGACCGCTTTCATCAGTTTGGCCATCAGCGGCTTGTGCGCCCCGGAGAGGAGAGAGATCCCGATGACGTCGGCGTTCTCCTCCTGCGCGCGGTCGGCGACCTGCTCCGGCGTCACGCGCATGCCCATATAGACGACGTCCATGCCGGCCTTCTCGAGTGCCTTGGCGATGACCTTGACGCCTCGGTCGTGGCCGTCGAGCCCGAGTTTGGCGAGGATGACTTTCGTAGGCTTGGGGGTTGTCATAAGGTTGCGGCCGCCGTCCGGGCGGGGTTGGCGGGAGTATAGCAGGGCGCTCGTTGGCGGACGCCGGCGGGGGATTCCGCGCATGGGCGCCCAGCGGCGCGGCGCATCCGATAGGTTCCCGCTTTCGCAGGAATGACGAGGCGCCGGGGGATCCAGGGAGACGGGTCTTCGCCGGGCCGTGGCGCTTGCGCGCCGAATGGATTCCTGCCTACGCAGGAATGACGGTACGCTACGCGCCCCCGACTCCAGTACCCCTCCCGCCTCGTTCACGGCGTCCTCTCCCCTTATAGGAGACCGAGCGGGGGCGCGCGCGGGCGTTAGGCGCTGCCGGCAGTTGGAGGCGAAGGGCATGCTGGTGAACATGCTGGTGAAGCGCGGAACGCTGATCGACGCGACGACCATCGAGGCGCAGGCGCGGCGTCCGCAGTCGGAGGCGGGGGCGCGGAGCGGGACGGACCCTGACGCCGCGTGGACGCGGAACTATCTAATCGCGGCGATGCGAGGGTTATGCAAAGGACTCTGACGGGAGAGGGGATCGCGGCGCAGAGTGCGCCCGCAATAGGGGCGGATTCCTGCCTACGCGGGAATGACGGTCATAGGGGTCGGTTCGGGGCGGCGCCGCGCCGCCTATGTCCGGTAGGCGGGCTGGCCGGGCAGAACGCGCTCTTGGAAGGCGCGGTTCGCCTCGGCGACTTTGCGCGGCGGCTCGCTCACGCGGCAGTTGTGCCAGTCGTCCAACTCCGCCTCCCAGTCCGCGCCGGGCGGGAGGATGGCGGCGCACGACCTGACGTAGTAGTCCTCGGGGCGCTCCGATCCGGGCGGATGCGCTCCGTCCTCGCGCAGCCGAGCCGCCGCCCGCAGCAGCATGCGCCGCGCCCGGATGATGCTCACGTCCGTCGTCCCCAGATGCTCGCGCGTCCGGTCCATTATCGCGCCCATGCTGTGAATGACCGCCGAATCCTGCAGACGCACCGTCGGAATGCCCGTCGCGTTGCGCGTCCGCTTCGCCCAAACGTCCATCAGGAAGTCGCTGTCGGGCGCGGCCTGCGGCCACCACTTGGAGAAGAACCGCCCGTATTGCTCCGGCTTCATCGGCCCGACGCCGGGCGCGAGCATGCCCGGCTCCTCCGCCAGCGCATCGTGCGGCCTGCCGTCTCCGGGCATCGCTCCGGCCGGATTCCACCATACGCCCATATGCAGCGTGTGATGGTCGTCAATGGGGAGGTAGACGGAGAGGGGGACGACGCCGTCCTGCGCGGGGAACATGCCGTAGACGGGGAAGAGGAACTGCGTGGTGCGCCAGTAGACGTTCCCGTCCAGTTCGCTCCGCTCCGCGCCGTAGGTGAAGCCGTAGGGCTTCTCCGCGATATGGAACCGCGCCCGTTGGTCGTTGTGGAAGAGGCCGTAGCGCGGCGAGTCGTCCGCGTTCAGGCGGCGGTGCAGGAAATAGACGTGCGTCGAGTCGAGTTCGCCTTCGAGCGCCTGCATCCAGTTGCACTCGTAGACGATCTTCTGCGCGTGGCTCACGTTCTCCGGCGGAATCAGCCCCCACTCGAACAGCGGAAGGCCCGGGGGATTCTCTTGGCGGGGCCCCATATAGATCCACGCGACGCCGCCGAAGTCGGCGCCTTTGTAGGCGCGAATCCGCGCTTTGCGGCGGAAACTGCTCTCGGCGGGCTCGTTCGGCATATCCACGCACTGGCCTGCGGCGTCGAACTTCCAGCCGTGGTAGGCGCAGCGGATCCCGGACTCCTCGTTGCGCCCGTAGAAGAGGCCCGCGCCGCGATGGGCGCACTGGGGCTCCGTGAACGCGGGCGTTCCGTCGGAGGCGCGCCAAACGACGAGGTCTTCCCCCAAGACGCGGATGCGCTGAGGCTGGCCGTCGCGCTCGTACTCCCACGAGTAGCCGACGGGCAGCCAGTAGCGGCGCATCAGGTCGCCCATCGGCGTTCCGGGGCCGACTTTGCACAGCAGATCCGTGTCTTCGGCGGAGAGCATCGGCGTCCTCCTTGAACCGGATGGCCTGAGCCGTATGGGGCAAGGATACGCCAATCGGCGGCGGAGCGGGGAGGGCGGCGCTCATCCGTCGTCGGGGAGGCTGAACTCCGCTTCCCAAAGGGGCCCCTCTTGCTTCGTGAACTGCCCTGTACGGACGGCGGCGATTGGGTAGTCCGGCAGATGCCGGGCGGCGACGCAGCGCTCTTCGGTTCGGCTTCCCCGGTCGGCGAAATAGAAGTCGAGATTGTCGAATCCGCTTTGCCTCCGGTCTTCGGGCAAGTCGCTCTCGTCCGCAGGGGCCAGATGCAGGAAAAACCTGGCGCTCGTATCCTCTTCGGCGCAAGGCTCTTTGACGTAGACGAGCGCGCGCCGCCCGCTGAAAGCGGCGGATTCTGCGGATACGACATAGACGTCGAAGAATGATGAAACCGCGAGGAGTCCGTTGGTCTCTGCGCTGCTCGCCAGCGCGTCTGGGTCGCCTGCGGTTGCGAACGAATCGAATCGCTCCTCCACCCACTGTAACGAGGGGGCATCGAACGGCATCCACCAGCCTTGGGCGAATTTCACGGCGTAGGAGGCGGTTCCGACTGCGTCCCATGAGTCGCGCGTCGCCGGGTGGACTATGAAGTTCACTCCGCGTTCCCTGAGGTAGCCATCCGGCGGGAACCTGTCGTGCGCGAGGACGCGCTCGCTATTGGGGCGCGTCACGGGATTGCGGGCGATCACCCAATCGTTCAGTCCGTGCCAGTCCACAAACGTCAAATCCGGCAGATAATAAGGCTCAATGCCCGCTCCCGCAGTGACGTTCACTGCGTCGTTGGGAATTGTCCCGCGCTCCATGCCGCCATACGGCGCCCATTGCCGAATGAAGAGGTCCGCAGACCCCGCCCCGGTGTAGACGGGCGCGCCGGACCAGCGCGGCTCGAGCGAGCGGCGGAGGTCATTGGAGAGAGCGATGAGCGCGGGCATCCCCGGCGCCGCGAGAACCCACGAGGCGTTTTCGCTGTCCAATAGGATGTAGCGCATCGGCTGCGGCGACAAGGACTCTCGGAGCAACGCTCCCTGCATCGCTCCGGCGTAGAACAGGACGGGCAAGAAAAGGGCAACCGCCCATAAGCGCCCACGAGCGAAACGCGTCCCAACCTTCCACCGCCCAAGCAAGCGCGATACTCCCGTCCCTGCCCTAACGAGCGTATCCGCCGTAGGAAGCGCCAGCAACGGCCAGTAGAAGTCCAGAGGGCGCCACTCCATAAGGTCGCCGCCGATTCGCGCGATGTACGCCGCATGAGGCGCGATGATCAGCAACGGCAGCGCGTAGGCCAAGTCGCGCCGCTCCCTCCACCGCGCCCACGCCCCCCACGCCGCCAGCGGCGGCAGCAAGTAGAGACCCGTCTCCAACCCCGCCGCCCCTAAGTAGCGCAACCCCACGTCCCACCACGGACGAACGAACTTCGCGTAGTAGGTGTTGGGCAGCCACTCGCCGTAGTAGGAGAATCGCCATAGGAAGTGCGCCCCCACGATCAGCGCGAACGGCAGCGCGAGCCATAGCGCTCCGCGCCAGTCCATTTGGCGAATCACGCCCCAAGCCCAAGCCCTGACGCCGCCGCTTCCAGGCCGCTCTTCGCTCGCGCTCGCGGCCTCTTGCGCCGCCCACCATGCGAAGCAGCACGCGGCGATCAGCGGGCCCTCCGGGCGCGTCAACGAGGCGAGCGCCAGACTCAGCGACGCGACCGCCAAGCCTCCTCGGCTCCCGCGATGCGCCGTGAGCGCGACGACCGCCAGCAGGACGAAGAATGTGAACTGCCGCGTCTCCAACCCGCCGGCGGACGTCCACAGCGCGAAGGTGGCGCTGCTGCACAGCAGCGCGAGCGCCATCCACCAGACCAGCCCGCGTTCCCGGAGGCCGGGGAGCCTCCACGCCCACCAGGCCATCGCTCCCAGCGCGGCGACGGTGTACGCGACCGAAAGCCACCGCGCGGCGGCCTCCGGGGGAACGCCCGTGACCGCCCATATCGCGGCGAGTTCGAGGATCCAGAGGAAGTTGGAGTAGCCTTCGACGCGCTCGCCTGGGTTCCAAGCGAGGCCGTGTCCTTCGAGGAGGTTTCTTGCGTAGCGGAAACTGATGAAGGCGTCGTCGACGAAGAACCGCGAGATATAGGCCAGATAGGCCAGGAGAGCGAGCCACGGCGCGGACAACGCCGCAATCCACGCGAACTTCCGAGGGGAGACGGAGACGATGGGCAAGCGCTCCCGTATCCGCGCGTCGCCAGTACGCTGCATAGTTGCGCTCATCCGCCGTCGGGGAGGCTGAATTCCTCAGCCCAAATGCGCTCTTGCCCCGCGAACTGCCCCGCGCGGACGACGGCGACGGGGTAGTCCGGCAAACGCCGGAGCGCGACGCAGCGCTCGCCGGTTCGTCTTCCCCGATCCGCGAAAGAGAAGTCGAGATTGTCGAATCGGCTTGGCCTCCGCTCTTCGGGCAAGTCCCCTTCGTTCACGGGGGTCAGATGCAGGAAGAACTTGGCGCTCGTATCCCCTTCGGAGCAAGGCTCTTTGACGTAGACGAGCATCCGCAGCCCGCCGGAAACGGCGGAATCCGCAGATACGTCGTAGACGTCGAAATACGACGAAACCGCGAGACGTCCATTGCTTTTCACCAGCGCGTCTAAGTCGTCGGCGGTTGCGAACGAGTCGAATCGCGCCTCCACCCATTCCAACGACGGGGCGTCGAACGGCATCCATACGCCCGGGCTCGCCTCTGCGGCGTATGGCGCGACGCTAGTTGCGCTCCACGCGTCGCGCTCAGGGGCGAGGACTTCGAAATTCACGCCCCGGCTCTCCAAGTAGCCGGATGGGGGGAATCTGTCGTGAAATAGCCAGCGCTCGCTGTTGGGGCGAGCAACGGGGTTGCGGGCGATCACCCAATCGTTCAGTCCGTAAATGTCTACGAACGTCAGATCCGGCAAGTAGTAGGGGATGACGCCGGCGGGCTTGATGGAGGCCGCGGCGTCGTCAGGGATAAGCCCTCGCTCCATGTCCCCGTACGCCCTCCACTTGGGTATCCACCAATTCATCAAGTTCGCATGGCTAGGGTGGACCGCCCTTCCTGATCCCGGAAGCGCAAGGGATTCGCGGAGTTCATTGGAGAGCGCGACGAGCGCGGGCATCCCGGTCGCCGCAAGAACCCACGAGGCGTTTTCGCTGTCCAATAGGCTGTCCAATAGGATGTAGCGCATCGGCTGCGGAGACAAGGACTCTCGGAGCAACGCCCCTTGCATCGCTCCAGCGTAGAACAGAACGGGCAAGAAGAAGGCAACCGCTAATAAGCGTCCGCGAGCGAAACGCGCCCCCAACTTCCATCGCCCAAGCAGGCGCGCCGCTCCCGTTCCCGCCCGCGCAACCCCGTCCGCCGCCGGAAGCGCCAGCAACGGCCAGTAGAAGTCCAAAGGACGCCATTGAAAGAGGTCGCCGCCGACTCGCGCGAGATACGCCGCATGAGGCGCGATGATCAGCAACGGCAGCGCGTAGGCCAAGTCGCGCCGCTCCCTCCACCGCGCCCACGCCCCCCACGCCGCCAGAGGCGGCAGCAAGTAGAGCCCCGTCTCTAGCCCCGCCGCCGCCAAGTAGCGCAACCCAACGTCCCACCACGGACGAACGAACTTCGCGTAGTACGTGTTGGGCAGCCACTCGCCGTAGTACGAGAATCGCCACAGAAAGTGCGCCCCTACGATCAGCGCGAACGGCAGCGCGAGCCATAACGCTCCGCGCCAGTCCATTCGGCGCATCAATCCCAGAGCCCAAGCCTTCACGCCGCCGCCGTCCCGCGGCTTTACGCCGGTGCTCGCGGCCTCTTGGGCCGCCCACCACGCGAAGCAGCACGCGGCGATCAGCGGGCCCTCCGGGCGCGTCAACGACGCGAGCGCCAGACTCAGCGACGCGACCGCCAAGCCTCCTCGGCTCCCGCGATGCGCCGTGAGCGCGACGACCGCCAGCAGGACGAAGAACGTGAACTGCCGCGTCTCCAACCCGCCGGCGGACGTCCACAGCGCGAACGTCGCGCTGCTGCACAGGAGGGCAAGCGCCATCCACCAGACCAGCCCGCGCTCCCGGAGGCCGGGGAGCCTCCACGCCCACCAGGCCATCGCTCCCAGCGCGGCGACGGTGTACGCGACCGACAGCCACCGCGCGGCGGCCTCCGGGGGAACGCCCGTGACCGCCCATATCGCGGCGAGTTCGAGGATCCAGAGGAAGTTGGAGTAGCCTTCGACGCGCTCGCCGGGGTTCCAAGCGAGGCCGTGTCCTTCGAGGAGGTTTCTTGCGTAGCGGAAACTGATGAAGGCGTCGTCGACGAAGAACCGCGAGATATAGGCCAGATAGGCCAGGAGAGCGAGCCACGGCGCGGACAACGCCGCAATCCACGCGAACTTCCGAGGGGAGACGGAGACGATGGGCAATTGAGGCGGCGGGTTTTGGAGATCTTGCATAGCGACCGATTGGCGCGAACGCCATCGTCGCGGCCGTTGGCGAACGCGGGCGCAGTATACACCGCTTACGCGAAGCCCTCGCCCCTATGCCGGAGTCCGCCGCCCTGAATTCGCGTATAGTCTCCCCACCACAGAAGAGGAGCGGCGCGCATGGAGATCACCGAACACGTTTTGAGCAGCGGCATGCGCCTCTGGCGCGCCCAGCCCGACGAGAGCGTCCAGCGCCCGCTGATGATGATGCTCCACGAGCGCTACGGCCCCGTCGAGCAGAGTTGGCGCATCCTCCGGCGAATGGCCTCCTACGGCTACGCCGCCTGCCTCCCGGACCTCTTTCACCGCTACGAGGGCGACCGCGGCCCCATCGAACGCTCCGAGGCGCGCTACGACCCGACCGACCAGGAGACGGTTGACGACATTGACGAGGCCGTCGCCTTTATGCGGACGCTCCCCTTCGCGGACGCCTCGCGGATCGGCGTCGTCGGGTTCTGCCAGAGCGGGCGGACGCCGATGGTCTACTCGGCGGCGGGGCGCGACGCGACGGCCATCGCCTTCTTTCACGGCGGAATCTATCCCCGCGACTACGAGCCGACGTTCCCCGGACAGGAGAGCGCGGCATCCTTTCTGCCGCGAGTGAGCGCGCCGCTGTTCGCGGGGTTTGGCGAGAATGACCCGCTCGTGCCGCTGGAGAACGTCCGCCGCTTTCGGGGGGAGTTGGAGGCGCTGGGCAAGCGCGCCCGCATTCGCGTGCATGCCAACACGCCGCACGGCTGGCTGAACTCGACGCGCCCCGACGACTACCGCCACGAGACGTCGGAAGCCTCGTGGGAGGCGCTCGCCGCGTTCTTCGCCGACGCTTTCGCCGGACGCCTCGGCGGCGCGCCCAACGTCGAGTTCGACGCCGACCCCGAGATCGCGTTCGACTTCTCGGTCTAGTCGTCGTCTGGCCGGCGGGGCGTCTGCGGCCCTCCGGCGTCCGCGAACTCCTCCCACCACGTCTTCCTGCCGCGCCTGCGCCTGAGCAGCAGGAGCAGCGCCGCCGCCGCGACGATGGACGGCAGCAGCCACGGGCGCCGGCTTCCGCCGTTCCTCTTCGCCGGCAGGCGGGCGCCCGGCTCGGCGCGGCCCGCTTCTCCGTTGGCGTCGTCGCTCATCGCCTTGCCTCCCGCGCTAGCGCCGCGACCGCGCCGCCGCCGCGAGTTCCGCGTTCTCCGACACCGCCGTCCCCTCAGGGTCTTCCCACGCGAGTTGCCCCCCGAGCCCGTGCTCGATGTTCCACGTCGGAACGTCGAAGCACTTGCCGGTCACCTCGCTCGCCGCGTCCTGCTTGGCGAGGAAGAGCGCGAGCGGAACCATATGGTCGGCGCGCAGAGGCAGCGGCGCGTTGGGGTTGCCCATCCCCAACTCCCGTCGCGCGATGTTCTGCTCGTCGAACCCCGTCGTCCGCGTGTGGCCCGGAACCATTATGTTGACCGCCACGTTGTCCTTCCGAACCTCGTCGGCGAGGTAGCACATCGTCGTGAGGAGCGCCGCCTTCGTCGCCTGATAGGGCATCTCGCGGCTGTTCGGGCGGAGCGCCTGGTACGCGCCTCCGTGCGAGTGATGCAGCGCGCCGCTGCTGATCACGGAAATGACGCTGCCGGAGCGCTGCGCGATCATCGGGCGGATGAACCGCCGCGTCGCCTTGAGCGCGCCGAACATATTGACCGCGAACGAGCGCTCCCAATCCTCGTCGCTCGTCTCCAGCGTCGTCGTCCGGCCCGTCGGCGGGAAGAGGATGCGCTGGCGCATCGCCGCGTCGTTGATGAGGACGTCGCACGTTCCCCACTTCCGCATCATTTCGTTGTAGGCCGCGTCGAGTTCCGCGTCGCTCGTCACGTCGGCCGTGGCCACGATCGCGTCGTCCGGGCGGGCGCGCAGTTCGTCGAGGAACGCCGTGTCCGCGTCGCCGGAGAAGCCCGTCGGCTCCCACGAGAGGTCCATCGCCACGACTTTCGCGCCCTCCGCGAGGAGCGCCTGCGTGAACGCCCGCCCCATTCCGCGGGCCGCCCCGGTGATCGCCGCGACCTTGCCTGCCAGTTCCGTCATCGTTGCTCTCCTCATTCGGCGCCGCGCCTGATGATGCCCCCATCATACTCCCGCCGGGCTACCTTGCGCGGCTCGCCGCTCCCGTCCGAGACCTTTGACCCCCCCGGCCGCCCTCCTCCGTCGCCCTCGCCCGCCGCGTTGCGGCAGTCTACGCGCGCGTCACGCGCTCGACGATGACGTTCGCGCCGTCGCGCGTCTCTTCCGTGAACACGACGCGCTCGCGCTTCTTGCCCGCGATTTGCGGCTCGACGGCGAGTTTGCGTCGCAGAAGGTCTATCGGCCCGTTCGGAGCGCATAGGCTCTCGTCCATCCCCAGGACGTCCACGATGAGGCGCCGGTCGATCTCGGCGCGGACGTCGTCCTCGTCAATCTGATTGACCGGCAGCAGCGGGCGCTCGCGCAGTTCCTCGAAGGCCGCTTTCGCCGCGGCATGCTGATCGGGGCTCAGCGCGCCCGCGTCCAAAACGGGCAAGGACGGAATCTTGCTCACCGTGAACGACCCGCGTCCCGCCTGCGTTTTGTTGGCGAACCACCAATGCATCAGCAGGCCGAGCGTCGAGTTGCACCAGAGCGCGAAGGCGTAGGCGCGGTCGGGATCGGCGTCGAACGTGACCGCCGGCCACGCCCGTCCTCCGAGGCAGGGCCGCTCCGTCACGCCCACTAGGACGGACTGCGCGTTGTATTGGAGGTCTATGTTGAAGAAGACGGTGGATTCGGCGCCCGCCGGAATCTGGGCGCCGGCGCGCCGTTCGCCGTAGGCGTCCGGCTGCAGCGTCATCATCCGCTCGTAGAGGTAGTGATGCCTCCACAATATCGGATGGGTGAGAGAGGAGTCGGCGCGTTTCGCGGGCTTGACGAGGAACCCCGCGCCGCTTCGGCGCCGCTCCTGGTCGTCTTTGTGCTCATCCACTCGGAAGAGTTTCACGTCGAGCGCTCCGCGTCTCATAGAGGTCGGACTGCCGAGGAGCCTATGCACCGGGCCGATGCGCGCGATCCGCTCCAAAGAAACGATCTTGAACTCGGTCGCGCGGCCCGAGCGCGGGTCGACGAATTTCCCTGTCTCCAGTTGCATCGCGGTCTGGGCGAGGTCTGAGTCCCGTATCCCAACGGACGGCCAGACGCCTCTGTCGGGGATGCTTGCTGTCCAGATGTTTCCCATTTCGGTTGCGCCGATGATCAACTTGGCGAGATCCGAATCGCCTTCCAACGACGGGAGTTCCTCTTCGTCCCGCATACGGATGATCTCGTTGGCCAGCAGTTCCCCTTCGACCGCAGACCGGGGCATGCGATGCAACGAAACGAAGGTCGCGCGGGCAGCGCGCCGCGGCACGCGCGTGGACTGCGGGACCAACCGCCGCCCGACCACCAGGCAATCGGCCATCCCCGTGTCTTGGGAAAACGAACGCTCATGCGTTCCCTTGCCCGCTATGGTGACGACGACGATGTCCTGGTACTCGTTGCGGAATTGCCGCCTGATTCCTTCCCAACGCTTGCCGCTCATCGCGCTCAAGGGCAGCACAAGGGCGATCGTTCCATCCGTTCTGACTTTGCGCCGCGCCAGTTCCACGAAGTGCGAGGCAAGCCCCGCGTAATCGTTGGACGGCGCGCCCTTCGTGTAGCGCTTCACCTTATCGCCCATCGCGCGCTGCATCGCGGAGCGCTCCTGCGGCGTCGAGCCGAGGCTCAGCCCCGCGTAGGCCGGATTCGTCTCCTTTTCGCGCAGTTTTCCGGCGGCGTCGCGCTTGTTCTCGTGATTCGTCGGGCGCGTGAAGGGCGGATTCATAATCACAAGGTCGAACCTGTGATGCCGAACGCGCTGAACCACTTGCCGTACGTCTTCCGTCCGGCCTCGCGTTCCGCCCATCGCCATCGCCTGCGCGTTGATCGCCGCCCTCGCCGCGCCGATGAGTTGAGGCTGATCGGCGTCGGAGAGCAACTCCAGCGAGCCGACTTGCGGATGCTCCGCGTCGTCTCCGCCGTAGGGCATCTTCAGCAAGCAATCGCCGTCAAACGTCGTGTCGGGATGGGCGCCGGCGAGCATCGTGGCAGTGAGGTGCACGGCGCTGTGGACGATGTCTATCCCCACGAGCCCGTGCTGCATCATTCGGGAGTGCAAGAGTTTCGCGTCGCCGCCGTGCATTTCGTGGAAGAAGGCGATGCGCTGATAGGCCGCTCCGAGCAGGGTTCCCGACCCGCAGGCGAAGTCGCCTATTTGGGCGGCGGCGAGCGTTTCGGAGTCGCCCCAGTCCGCGCCGCCTATGGGCTGGGAAAGGGGAAGGGCGATGCCGGCGAGGAGCGCGGCTGCGGGAGGCAGCGTGTAGTGCGTCGCGAGGTACTCGCGGTCTTCTATCAGGCGCTGGAATATCTTGCCCGTCAGGTCGTGGGAGCGCGTGACGCCGGAGTCCACCAACTCTTTCGCCGTCCTCCACGCCTCCCGCACGACGCGGAACCCGACCTCCCCGCCGAATCCGCGGGTTACCTTGATGGCGGAGTCGAAGATCGGCCAGTAGTTGACGCGAAGGATGCGCCTCCACTCGTCGCGCAGTTCCTCGCAGTCCAGAAAGGGCAACTCCTCTACATAGCGAACGTTCCGCCATCCGCCGTTGGCCTCATCGTCTTCGACCCGCAGTTTCGTTTTCGCGAGCGCCTCATGGAACATTAAGGCGTTCACGAGGACGGTCATGCCCATTCTGCGGGTTTGCCGGTTGTCCAAAGGCTCCGCGCGCTCCCATTGGGCCGGGGTCATTGACCGGAGGAAATCGTCGTCGTCCGCCGGGTACAAGGCGCGCGCCATCTCCACGCCCATGCGGTCGCCGTAGCCGTGAACGTCCGTCATTATCCGCTCGGCGAGGGCGACGCCCTCCTCGAATCGGGCGGCGAGGCGCTCCACCCGGGGCGCGGGAGTCGTCGCCCGATGAACGAGCAACGCGAGGTCGCGGACGCCGCCCCGGATCCACCCGCGCTCCGGCGTTCGCGGCGGCGCGCCGTCGCCGCTCCGCGTGAACAGGCAGTACTCCAACCCCTTCGTTACGTCGAGCGCGTCCTTGATCGTTTGCAGGTGATGCTCGTCCCGAACCTCCGGCGGATAGACGAGCGCGATGGCGGTCTCGACGGGCTGGCCGTCGAGCGTCCGCTGGAAGTTCTTCAGCGCGTCGGCTTCGGCGGATCGGTGGTCGGTTCGCTCGGCCTCGATGACGACGGGCCAGCCGCTCGCGTCCTTGACGATGACGTCGGGGCGGCCTTGGCTGGTGTGCCCTGTCTCCTCGTAGACCGTCACCTCGGCCCAACTCTTCCGCAGGATTCTGAGGGTTTCGCCGAGGCAGACGTTGATCGTCTGCTCGTGAGCCGTGCGCGGCATTCGCGGTTCTCCTGGCGCGTCGTGGAGCGGAGGCGCGTCCTCCGCTCCGCTAGCGTATCACGCGGGCGGGGGCGGCGCGAGGGGCGGTTGTCATGCGGCGCGAAGGGCAAGGATGGGCCGACCCCTTCCGCCCCGCTCAGCGCTCTTCCCCTCCGCTCTCGCGTACAATCCCTATATGCTCGGCGCAGACCAATTCTCCGTCAACGGCTCGGCGGCGGATGTCCGCGTCGCCGGAAAGACGGCGCAGGCCGAACGCCTGCCCGCCTGGCTCAAGGTTCCCTGGCCGGGCGGCGAAAACTACCTCAGCCTCCGCAAGGCGCTGCGAAGCGCCGAACTGCATACCGTCTGCGAAGAGGCGCGCTGCCCCAACATCGGCGATTGCTGGGAGCGCAAGTCCGCGACCTTTATGCTGCTCGGCGACGTCTGCACCCGCGCCTGCCGCTACTGCGCCGTGACCAGCGGCAAGCCCGCGCCCCCCGACCCCGCCGAGCCCGCCCGCCTCGCCCGAACCGTCGAGCGCCTCGGCCTCCGCTACTGTGTCCTCACCTCCGTCGACCGCGACGACCTCCCCGACGGCGGCGCGTCCGTCTTCGCCGAGAGCGTCCGCCTCATCCGCGACCTCGTCCCCGATTGCGAGACGGAGGTGCTCACGCCCGACTTCGCCGGCGACGCGGACGCCCTCCGCGCCGTGCTCGACGCCGGGCCCGCCGTCTACAACCACAATATCGAGACCGTCCAGCGCGTGTTCAAGAGCGTCCGCGCCAAAGGCGACTACGACCTCTCGCTCCGGCTGCTCGCGCAAGCGCGGGCGTTCGCGCCGGACATCCCGACGAAAAGCGGCATGATGGTCGGACTCGGCGAGACGCCGGACGAGGTCTTGGAGACGATGCGCGACCTGCGGGATGCCGGCGTCAGTTTGCTCACCATTGGCCAGTACCTGCGCCCGTCTCCGTCGCACGCGCCGATGGCCCGCTACTATCATCCCCGCGAGTTCGCGGACTTGGAGCGCGCCGGCCGCGAGATGGGCTTCGCCCGCGTCGCCTCCGGCCCGCTCGTCCGCTCCTCCTACCACGCGGACGAGCAGCGCGCCGCAGCAGCGCCGTCCTAGATCCGAACGAGGCGATTTGAGGCGGACGCCGCGCCCTCGCCGCTCAGCCCAGCGCCGGCCGCTAGGCGGCGGCGAGTTGGGCCTGCGCCTTGTCCGCGAGGACGGCGAAGGCGGCAGGGTCGGCGACGGCGATGTCGGCGAGCGCTTTGCGGTCGAGCCCCACGCCCGCGAGGGAGAGGCCGTGCATCAGGCGCGAGTAGGACAGGCCGCGCTCGCGGGCGGCGGCGCCGATGCGGACGATCCAGAGCCTCCGCATATCGCCCTTGCGCTCGCGGCGGTGGGCGTAGGCGTAGGCGAGCGCGTGAAGAACGGACTCATGCGCTCTGCGGTAAAGCGAGTGCTTGGTTCCGCGATGCCCCTTGGCGAGTTTGATCGTTTTCTTGTGCCGCCGGCGGGCGGTTACGCCGCGTTTGACGCGCGCCATCGTTGCGCTCCTTCTTAGAGTTTGACGCCGGGGAGGAGTTTGGCCACGCGCTTGCGGGCGCCGGGGTCCGCGGCGACGGTGTCGCTGTACGCTCGGGTGACGGAGCGCGGCTTCTTCCGCCGGAGGTGGCTGGAGTGGCGCTTCATCCGCAGGAGTTTGCCCGCCCCGCTGACGCGGTAGCGCGCCGCCGCTCCCTTGTGCGTTTTCATTTTAGGCATCGGTTTCGGTCTCCTCGGTTCGCGCGGCTGCGGGCTCGCGGCGGGCCGGAGCGGACTTGTCCGGAGCGAGCACGATGCTGATGAAGCGGGACTCCTGCTTCGGCGCCTGCTCCAACTTCGCCTTGTCCTTGACGGCCTCGTGCACCTGCTTGAGAAGGGCGACGGAGAGTTCCCTGTGGTCGAGTTCGCGTCCGCGATGCATCACGGACACCTTCACCTTGTTGCCCTCGTCCAGCAGTTTCAGCACGAGGCGCTCCTTCGCCTCTATGTCGTGCCGCCCGATTCGCGGACGGAACCGCACCTCGCGGAGCCCGACGTTCTTGTGGGACTTCCGCATCTCCCGCTCCTTGGTGGACTGGAGGTAGCGGAACTTCCCGTAGTCGAGCAATCTGCACACGGGCGGGTCGGAGTTCGGCGCGACTTCGACGAGATCGAGGTCGTGCTCGCGCGCCAGGGCGAGGGCGTCGGCGACGGCCATCACGCCGAACTGCTCGCCGCGCTCGTCTATGACCCGGACCTGCGGGACCCGGATGCGTTCGTTGACGCGGTATTCTCTTGCTATGTCGCGCGCCTGCCTGCTTCCGTAGATTCCGAGCGCCCGCGCTCCCGCGCCGCGCTCAGGGAGCGCAAGTCTACACCATCGCCGCGCCCCGCGCAACGCCTAGCGCTCGCTCGGCATATACGAGACGGCGAGGGGTTAGGGGGCCTCCTCCAAGCGCTGCTGCGCAAGATACTCCACCGGACTCCGCCAGCCAAGCGACTAACGCCGATTCTCGTAGAGGAACGCGCCTCTCTACCAGAGACCTTTGCATAACTTCCCCATTTGCGGCGCCCCAGCGCCGGATCCCCCTCTCCCTATAAGGGGAGAGGACGCCGCGAACGCGGCGGGAGAGGGTACTGCGGTCGGGGCGCGCAGCGTTCCGTCATTCCCCACCCTTACCGTCATTCCCTACCCTTACCGTCATTCCTGCGTAGGCAGGAATCCATTCGCCGCGCAGCGCGCCCCATGACCGTCATTCCTGCATAGGCAGGAATCCATTCGGGCGCGCCCAGCGCCTCCCATGACCGTCATTCCCGCGAAGGCGGGAACCTACCCCATCGCGCCAACGGACGCGAGATTCCTGCCTACGCAGGAATGACGGGGCGCGTCGCGCCCCGACCGCAGTACCCTCTCCCGCCGCGTTCGCGGCGTCCTCTCCCCTTGTAGGGAGAGGGGGGACGCGGCGCTTGCGCGCCTCAATGGGCGAGATTCCCGCCCACGCGGGAATGACGGTCAGGGGGCGGGCGCTATACTCTCCTCCAACGCAAACGGCGAGGCGCGGATATGACGACGGCGACGGCGACCAAGACGGCGAGCGGCCTGATCACGGCGGACGACTTGCTGCGCCTCTCCTCCGACGGCGTTCGCGGCGAGTTGATTCGGGGAGCACTGAGCGAGACGATGCCTACCGGACGCGAGCATGGCCAAATCGCAGGGAGACTGACGGTGCGCTTGGGGAGTTTCATCGAGTCCCGCAGGTTGGGCGTCTACACGACCTCGGACTCCGGGGTGCAGTTGGAGCATGACCCGGACACGGTGCGCGAGCCCGACGTGGCGTTCTTCTCGGCGGAGAAGAGCCCGCCGGACGAGCGCGTGACCGGCTACGCGCAGGTCGCGCCCGACTTGGCCGTCGAGATCGTCTCGCCGTCCGACCGGCTTCCCGCCATGAACGACAAGGCGCTGATGTGGCTGCGCTACGGCGTTCGCCTCGTATGGGTCGTCCGCCCCGACGAGCGGCGCGTCGACGTCCATCGCGACGGCCATGCAGTCGTCGCGCTCACGGAGAGCGACTCGCTCGACGGCATGGACGTCCTGCCCGGCTTCTCCTGCCCCGTCCGCGAGGTGTTCGGGGCGGGCGCGTAGCGGCGCGGCGGCGCGAGGCTGGCAATCCTTGATGGAGGGCGCCGTCCGCGTATGAAGGCAGCCGTTATCAGAGGAATCGGAGAGGTCGTCTGCGACGATGCTCCCATTCCGGAGCCCGGCGCGGAGAAGGCGCTCGTCCGGATGCGGATGGCCTCCATCTGCGGGACGGATCTGCACTACGTCTATCACGGCTGGCCGCGCAACGCCTATCCGATGGAGCCGGGCGAGCCCGGGCACGAGGGGGTGGGAATTATCGCGGAGCCGGGGGCGAGCGGGCTGCCGGAGGGCGCGCTCGTCCTCACGGTTCCGAACATTTGGGAGGCGCGGAATTTCGCCGAATATCAGGCGGTCTCGCCGCGCTTTCTGCTGCCGCTGCCGGAGGGCCGTCCGCTCGCGGAGTTGATGATGGCGCAGCAACTGGGGACGGTGATTTTCGCGGCGCGCAAACTGCCGGATATGGCGGGGAAGACGGCGGTTGTGATTGGGCAGGGGAGCGCCGGCCTGTTCCACGATTTTTATCTTCGGAGGCTGGGCGCGGCGCGGATCATCGCGTTCGAGCCGAATCCCGACCGCCGTGCGGCGGGCGCCGCGCTCGGCGTGGACGACGCGCTGGACGCGACAGGGGACGAGGCGGTGGACGCGGCGCGGGAGTTGACGGGCGGGCAGGGCGCCGAGGTGGTCGTCGACGCCGTCGGCGGGCATGAGACGCTCAATCAGGCTATGCGGATGGCGAAAGCGGAGGGGCACGTTCACGTATTCGGGTTGCCCACCGGCTTCGATCCCGTTCCGTTCGACTTGAGCGCGTTCTTCCTCAAGCGGCTGGACGTCCGCACGATATTCGGCGCGCAGGACGAGCCGGGGCTCGGCTCGTTCCGGCAGGCGCTCGCGCTCATCGCCGAGGGCGAGATAGATATGTCGCCCTATGTGACGCACACTCTTCCGCTGGAGCAGGCGGCGGAGGCTTTTCAACTCGCCCGGGAGCCCAGCGGCGGCGCGCTCAAGGTGTCCCTTACGATGGACGGATAGGCTCCGCTTTCGCGGGATGGCGCAGCCCGTGGTCGGGGGGCGGCTTCGCCCCGTCCGCCGCGCGTCTAGTCAAATGAAACCGGGCGGGGCGCTCGCGCGTAGTCCATTGCAACGGCGCGTTGAACGCGCGAACAAGGAGGACTCGGAATGAAGAAGCAGTGGATTGCGATCTTGTCGCTGACGGCGTTGCTGATCGCCGGCTCGCTCGCCGGCTCGGCGCTGGCGCAGACGGCTTCGCCCTCCGATACGGACAGCGCCGTCGCAGGCGAAGAGCGGGGCCACGACTCGGACGGCGACGGCGCGAACGAGGAGGAGGGCCGCGGCGGCGACCCGAGCGAGGCGGAAGAGGACCTCGACGACGGCGCGAAGCCCGGCAAGGGGCGGTTCGTCGAACTGCTCGCGGAGAATCTGGGGATTAGCGAGGACGAGACGCAAGCCGCGCTGGACGCGACCTACGAGCAGTTGAAGGCGGAGCGGCGCGCGGCTTGGGAGCAGGCCGTCCGCGACGCGCTGGCGAAGGCGGTCGAGGCCGGCAAGATCACGCAGGAGCAGGCGGACGCGAAACTCGCCGAATTCCTCGACGGGGACTCCGACTCGGCGCGCGGCTTCGGCAAGCGCGGCCATCACGGATTCAAGGGCGGCCGCGGGCACGGCGGATGGTTCGGCAAGGGTTGGGGGGCGGACAAGGATTCCGCCGAGTCCGGCGCGACCGGCGAGAGCGGCGACAGCGACGAGGACGCGGCGGCGTAGCGGTCCGGCGCCGCGCTGCAATGAGGGGCCGCTCCGCGCGGGGCGGCCTCTCTTTTCGCGGGTCGCCGTCGCTCGTTCGGGGCGTTCGTTCGGATAGACACGTGACTGCCGCCGGTTCGTGGTATCGTTAGGCGCGCCGCTCAGGGCGGCGGGAGGGCGCGCGAATGCTCAGCGTAGAGGACAACGCTCTGCTGACCGCCGTCTCGCGGGGAACGCCGATGGGCGAGTTGCTGCGCCGCTTCTGGACGCCGTTCCTCCTCTCCTCCGAACTGCCGGCGCCGGACTGCCCGCCAATTCGAGCGCGGCTGCTGGGGGAGGACCTCGTTGCGTTCCGCGACACGTCGGGGCGCGTCGGCCTGCTGGCGGAGCGGTGCCCGCACCGCCGCGCAAGCCTCTTCTTCGGGCGGAGCGAGGAGCAGGGCCTGCGCTGCGTCTACCACGGCTGGAAGTTCGACGCCGACGGCCGGTGCGTGGATATGCCCTCCGAGCCGGAGACGAGCGCCTATAAGGAGAAGATCCGGCAGACCGCCTATCCCGCCGTCGAGGCCGGGGGCGTCGTCTGGGCGCGCTTGGGGCCTCGCGAGGAGGCGTCGGCGATGCCGGACTTTGCGTGGCTGCGCCTTCCGCCGTCGCATATTCACGTGACGAAGCGGTTGGAGCGCGCGAATTGGGTTCAGGGTCTCGAGGGCGGGATAGACTCCGCGCACTCCAACTTCCTGCACGCCACGGTGGACTCGTTCCGTCGGACGCCTGAGTGGCTGGAGCGCGCCCGCGCCGCGGACGACCTGCGAGCGCGCTATCACGCGCTCGACCGCTCGCCGGTCTTTCTGCCGGAGGAGACGCCCTACGGCCTCCGGATCGGGGCGCGGCGCGACGCCGGCGAGGGCGGCCATTACTGGCGGTTCACGCACTGGCTGACGCCGTTCTACAACCTTTTCAAAGAGGGCGCGCCCAAGCGGGGCGTCAACAGCCAGGGCATCGCTTGGGCGCCGATAGACGACCGCAATTGCTGGACGCTCGTCGTCACGTGGAACGAGCATCGCCCGCTGAGCGGGGAGGACATCGAGGCCGCCGAGGATTTCGCGGGGCCCGTCGTTCCGGGGAAGTTCGCGCCCGTCCGCAACATCGGCAACGACTACCTCATAGACCGCGAGGCGCAGCGGACGGAGACGTTCACGGGAATAGCGGGGACGCAGGCGCAGGATATGGCGGTTCAGGAGAGCATGGGCGCGGTGACGGCGCGGAACGAGGAGCATCTAGGATCGAGCGACGCGGCGATCATAGCGATGCGCCGCAGTTTGCTGCGGCAAGCCCGCGCTCTGGCGGACGGCGGCGAGGCTCCGGCGGCGGCGCGCGACGGCTCCGCCTACCGCGTCCGCTTCGGGGAGGCGCTGACGCGCCCCGGCGAGGCGCTGGACGCGGCGGCGCGTGAGCGCCTCTGCGCGTCGGGGGCGTGAGCGCAAGGTCGTCGCGGGAGAGTCGGGAGGGGCATAGAGGGCTGCGCTCTGTGCGCGCTCCCGCTGATTTGGCTATAATTAACCTATGAGACCCATCCTCCTCGCCGCCGCGCTCCTGCTCCTCGCCGCTTGCCAGCCTGATCCAACGCCGACGCCTACTCCGGCTCCGACCGCCGCGCCAACGCCCGCGCCGCCTCGCGTAACGAGCCATTCCGCCGCGATCAGCGAGGCGAACTCGCTCATCGCCCAGGTGGGCGTCGCGCTGACGGCTCCCGCCCGCGTCGTCATCGAGTACGCGAACCCCGACGCGGGGCGGTTCCGAACGGCGCCGAGCGGCCCGGCGAGCGAGCACGCGATTCCCGTCGTCCGCCTCCGCGCCGAAACCGCCTACTCCTACGCCGTCGGCGTCGAAGGGGCGGACGGCTACGTCTTCGGCCCGGAAGGCTCGTTCACGACCGGCCCGCTGCCGGAAGGGCTCGCGGACATTCGCCGGACGGTCTCCGGCAAAAGTTCACAGCCGCTCATCCTCACCGACCTCGCCCGGGGCATCGAGTACCCGGACGTCTCGGCCTACATCGTGGTCTTGGACGAGGATGGGCGCATTGTTTGGCATTACAAGGACGTCCACGTCGACCCGCCGCTCGGGCGCTCGGGCCTCAAGGGGGTCAAGCAAACCCCCGACGGCAACTTCGCCTACGCCATTAACTTCTGCTGCATCAAGGAGGTCACTCCGCTAGGGCGCCAAGTCGACCAGATCGTGGCCAACGCGGTCGACGGCGGAATGCACCACGACTTCGTCTATCTGGACGCCGACCGCGTCCTCTATCTCGCCGACCTGGAGGTCGTGTTCGACGATTCCGCCAACGGCGGGGCGGAGGAGACCGCCGCCGTCGTCGAAACGCTCCGCGTTTGGGATCAGCGCAGCGGGCGCACGGAGGAGGTTTGGAGCGCCGCCGACTTCTGGGACATCGCCTCTCCCGATCAGCGCGTGCAGTGGAACCCCGCCCGCCAACCGATCCGCTGGGCGCACGTCAACTCTCTCAACCCCGGGCCGCGAGGCAACTTCATCCTCTCGTCGAGGAACCGCAACCAGATATTCTCCGTTAGCCCCGACTTCAGCGAGGTCGAGTGGCAACTCGGCGGCCCCGACAGCGACTACGCCTTTCCCGACCCCAACGACCGCTTCTACAGGCAGCACTCGGCGAGCGAACTGGCCAACGGCAATATCCTGGTCTTCGACAATGGCGCCATGCGCCCCGACGCGGAAGGCGGAGCGTACTCGCGCGCGCTGGAACTGCGCCTCAACGATGTCAACGGAACCGCCGAGAAGGTTTGGGAGTTCCGCGCCGACCCCGACGTCTACGCGCGCAATCTCGGCGACGTCCAGCGCCTTCCCAACGGCGCGACGCTCGTCAATTTCGGCAGATCCGAAGACCCCGCGCAAATCCCCATCGCGCTGATCGAGGCGGCTCCCGGCGGCGAGGAGGCGTTCCGCTTGGACGTCGCGAGCCCCGACGGCGAGCGTTTGCGCGCCTTCGCCCACGCGGAAATCGCCAGCATAATGGGCGAAACGAAGATCGAGTAGGCGGCAGGGGTCGCTGCGGTTGCGGCATTGGCGAAAAGGGGCGGCGGTTGGCTCCAGCCGCGGCGGTTCGCCTACTCCGCGCGCGCAGCCGGCGGTCTCCCGGGCAAAGCGCCGGAGGGCAGGCGGCGCATCGTTCGCGCAAGGGCAGGATAGCAGAACGCAGGCCGGGAGCTGGGGCGGCGATGGGCTGGGGATGGACGGATCCGGCGCTATACTTTGATTAGCCATGCAGGAAGAATGATGATAATATGACGCTCTTACGACATCCCCCCCCCCCCCCCCCCCCCCCCCCGCCGACGCGGGCAGGCGCGTTATGAGCGCGCTCGCTCCCCACTGGGGCGCGCTGTTGGGGCTGGCGCTGTTTCTGGCTATAGGACTCGGCGTTCTGGATGATCGCGGCTTTTTTCAGGACGAAACCGCGAACCAATGGAACGCCATCGCCAACATCCAGTACGTCTTGGGAGACGCTGACGCGCTCCCCGGCGCTCTTCCGGACGAACACAACAAGTTCTACGGGATGGCGTTCGAGGCGCCTCTTCTGCTCGCGCAGCGCGCTTTCGACGTGGGCGACGTCAGCCTAGGCCACAGCCGAGCGACCTATGTATTTAGACATTTGGTCACGCACTTGGTCTTTCTAGCAGGCGGGCTCGCCGCGTACTTGCTCGCCCTTCGCTTGCTCCGCAACCGATTTCTCGCGCTTGCGGCGATGGCCTTGTTCCTGCTGCATCCGCGCCTGCACGCGCACTCGTATCATGGCAGCATAGATATTCCGTTCCTTGTGATGTTCGTCGCCGCGCTCTTCCTGGCGCGCCGGGCGTTTAGGGGGGACACGCTCTCGTCGTTCGCTCTGCTGGGCGCGGGAGTTGGAATTCTCGTCAACCTCCGCATTATGGGAGTCGTTTTGATCGCGGTCGTTCTTGCGATGCGGGCGCTCGACGTCGGGCTCAGCGCAGGATGGGCGGAGCGCAAGCGCGCCTTGCTGACGACGGGAGCGTTCGCGTTGGCGGCCATGCTCGCGGTCTACGCGCTTACGCCGTATCTGTGGACCGATCCTATTGGACGGTCCGTCGAGGGGTGGACGACGCTTTCCGATCATCCTACTAAGTCTTCCGAACTATTCCGGGGGGCTTGGCGCCGCAACGACGACCTCCCGCCCGAATACCTTCCCGTCTGGTTCTCCGTTACGAGTCCGCCGTTCGCGTTGCTGCTGGGGCTGATCGGGGCGGGAGGCGCGGCTGCGGCGGGAGCCGCCGCAGGCGGGCGCGCGCTCCGCAACACGCGGCTGCGGTTCGCTCTTATGCTGCTGGGGAGTTTCCTAGCCCCTTTCGTCGCCGTGGTCCTGCTGGACTTGACTATGTCGTGGCGGCACATGTACTTTCTCTGGGCGCCGTTCTCTCTGCTGGCGGCGTTCGGGGCGCAGCGGCTCGCGGGAGCGCAGCGGGGAGCGCGCCGGCGTGGCGCGGTCTACGGCGCGCTAGGGTTGGGGTTGGGCGCGACCGTCGTCTCAATGGCATTGATTCATCCAAACCAGCAGGACTATTTCAATTTCTTCGTTGACAGGGCGGCGCCGGAACATCTGCGGACGCAATACAAAATGAATATCTGGCAGAACTCGACGCGGCAAGAACTGGAATGGGTTCTGCAGTCGAACGCCGGCGGCGTCAGCATATCCGGGCCTCCGCAACTCAGGGAGTCGTTGGTCATTTTGCCGGACAGCGCGCGCGACCGCCTATCGTGGAGCCCAACCTTGGACGCTCTCGTCATCAAGAGCCGCAGCGATCCGCATAGGGCGCCTCTGCATCGCGTGGAAGTCTACGGCAACACGCTGTCGGTCATTGAACGCAAAGAGGACTTTCGCGCGGTCTACGAGGCGACGCAGGGGCGCGAGCCCATCGTAGATTCGGCGTATGACGTTTACCGGTTGGGCGAGGCTTGGGCCATCGTCAAGGAGCCTTGCGCGCCCTCGTTCATAGCGCACGCCTATCTTTCTATGCGGATCACTCCGGTCGACCGGCGCGACTTGCGCTACTGGCTTCAAGATGATGGATTCGAGGATAAGCATTGGTATCTTCCCCAGCGCATGGCCTATTTCGACGGCAAGTGCGCGGGGTCGATTCCTATGCCCAACTACCCCGTCGAGGGAATTGAAATCATTCGTTTGGAACCTGAACCGCTGAGCGAGGAGGAAGGGCGGGAGTTGGCGCGGCGGGCGCGGGAGGAGGGGCAATTGCTGGCGCGCTCCGCCTACGACCTCTACCTGTCCGGCGGCGAATTGATCTATATCCGGCAGGCGTGCGACCCGCTCGAAACAGAGAGCCGGTTCCATCTGGACGTTGTTCCGGCGGGCGGCTCGCCGCATGAGCAGGAGCCGCCGATTACGACCGCGTTCGATTTCCACCGTCAAGGCGCATTCGTGGACGGGGCGTGCGTGGCGCGGGCCGCGCTGCCGCAACGCCCTATCGCGTGGATTCGGACGGGGCAGCGGGGAGAAGGCGGCGAAGAATTATGGAGCGCGGCGTTCTCGTTGAGCCCGGAGCGTTACCGCGCGGTCTACGAGTCGGCGTTGCCGAGCGAGCCGGTCGCGCGGGGCGCGTTCGACGTCCACGCGGCGGATGGCGCTCTCGTGTACGTTAGGGAGCGGTGCGAGCACGCCGATACGGAGGCGAGATTCTTCCTGCACGTCGTTCCCGAGCGGGCGGAGGACTTGCCGGAGGCGGCGTTGAGCGCGGGGTTCGAGAATCTCGATTTCGACTTCTACTTGAACGGGGCGCTGTTCGACGGGAAGTGCGCGGCCCGCGTTCCGTTGCCTGGCTACGCCATCGCGGGGATTCGGACGGGACAGTGGGGAGAGGGCGGGGAGTCGTGGCGGGCGGAGTTCTCGTTGAGTTTTCCGCAAGGGCGCGCAAGGCGATGAGGGGTAAAGCAGGGGAGGCGCGGCGCTTTCGCGCCGCCGGATTCCCTCCTGCGCGGGAACGACGATAGGTTCCGCAACGGCATCTTTCGGCGTTGCGCGGCGCCCGCCTGCGGCTACGCGACGCCTTTCGCCGTGTAGGGAACCTGATGCTCCATATACGCCTCGCGCCGCTCATCGGAGGAGCGGATGACGCCGAGCACGACCTCCTGCGTCGCCTTGCCCCAGCGGGCGTCGTGGATGCGGACGGGCTCGTCCTCCCGGATGGCGCGGCACATTTCGTCCGCCTCGACCGAGCAGTAGCGGCGGTTGTAGCCCTCGCCCGCCGGGACGGCTATCTCTTCGTCGCCGTCGTCCCCGTGGATCGTCAGGCCGGTTGGCGTTTGGCGCATATCGCCGCGCTCGCACGAGACGAGCGTGAAGCCGAAAAAGGCGTGCCGGCGGTCAGGCGAGACGGGCTGCTCGATGGAGCGCTCCATCGAGCCTCCGTAGCGCGTCGAGTCTTTGTAGGCTTCCTCGGCGTCCGCGTCGGGGAAGGCGGCGATGCGCTTGCGGGATGCGGCGTGCAGGCCGGCGTCCATTCGCGCTCCCTGCAGCGTGTAGCCGAAGGTCAACTCCGCGCTGTTGAAGTGGGCGTAGCCGTCGTAGGAGATCACGGCCGTATGGCCGCCCTCGAAGTCGAGGAACGCGGTGAACGAGCCGTCTATGGGGCGCGAGGCGTCGACGACGTTGGTCTTGGCGCGGACGGAGCGGACGAGGCCGCCGCCGATCATCCGGGCGATGTCCACCTGAATCGGCCCTTGACGCCGGACGATGCTGCCGCCTCGGTCCTGCATCAGTTCCTCTTTGGCGCGAGGGCGGTATATCCAGTCGCTGCAGAAGACCGCGTGGATCATCACGACCTTCCCGAGCCTGCCGCTGTTGGCGATTTCGGCCATCTTGAGGTTGGGGAGGTCGAGGCTTTGGGAGTGGCCGACGAGGACGCGGGTTCCGTTGCGCTCCGTCGCCTCGATGATGGCGTCGCACTCCTCGAGCGTGAGTCCCATGGGCTTGTCGAGGATGACCTGCTTGCCGCGCTCCGCCGCCATAATCGTATGGGCGGCGTGCATCTCGTCGGGCGTCATCACATAGACGACGTCGATATTGGGGTCGGCGCAGAGGCCCTCGGCGTCCGCGTAGGCGGGCCCGGCGAAGTCGCGCTCGAAGCGCTCGCGGGCGGCGGGGCGGGGGTCGGCGGCGGCGGCGATGCGGGCGTTGGGGTTGGCGCGGAGTTCGGGAATCATATTCATCGCGCCCGCGCCGAGCCCGATAATCCCGAAGTTCAGGGGCGTTGGGGCGGTTGTCATAGAGGGGGCCTCCTTGTCTAATTCCCGCCTTCGTCAGAGCCGGGCTTAAGCGAAAACGCGCAAACTCCTGCAGCGCCGCAGGGCCAACGCTTGCGCGTCGCGGGATTCCCGCTTGCGCGGGATGACTGCATTGGAGGACGCCGGAGGCTCCCCCCTACGCCGTCGCGTGCATCGCCTGCTCGTGGGCGGTTTGGGCGAGAAGGGCGACAATGGTCGGCTTCAGTTTGCCGCCGTAACGCGCCACCTCGTCTATGTCCGACTTGCGCCCCAGCGTCCCCCAGCCCTCCTGCGGAACGTGAATGAGAACGTTCTGCGCCGGGTCGCGGACGACGTTCAGCGGCTCCGCGCCGTCCTCCACGGCGGCGGCCTGCTCGTCCAGCATCTTGCGATAGAGAATGAGGCCGCGGTCGGACTCGCTGAGGCGCTCCGCCGCGCGGTCCATCACGGGGCCTTGCAGAATCCACGCGGCGTGGTCTTGCGCGAGCGTGTCGTCGCTGCGCCACGTTCCGTCGGGGTTGCGGAGCGCGATGGTGGTGTAGGGGACGCTCTCTTGCGCCGGAACGTCCACGTCGTCCGGAAACCAGTAACTGGTGAGTTCCACGTGCCAGGTATGCGTGTCGTCAATCGGAACGCGGTACTGGAAGAAGTAGCGCCCGCCGCCGCCCTGCTGCAGAATGTTGGGGAAGATGAGCGGGTGGCCGACGCTCCACTTGGGCGAGTTCTTGTCGGTGTTGCCGTAGACGCGGCGCTTGATGATGCCGCGCTCGAACTCGTCGAAGCCGATCTCCTTGTGGCGGTCGTAGGCGGCGAGGCTCTCGGCGACGGCGTCGCGCCGCCCCTCGAGGCGAGCGCGGTGCGCCCCGTACACGCCGTGCAGCCACTCCAAGTGCACGGGGTCGACGGAGTTCTCCATGCATTGCAGCCAGTTGCAGGGCACCTCGGCGATGAACGCCTCGCGCAGCACGCCCTCGCGTTGCGCGAGGATGTCGTAGTTCGGCAGCAGCGGCGCGGGCGCGGGGCCGAGATACGCGAAGATCAGGCCGCCCAACTCCCGAACCGGGTAGCCCGCGACCTTGACCTTCTCCTTGAAACGCCCGTCCGGATGCACCGTCTCCTCGAACGGCTGCTCTATGCACTGGCCGGTCTCGTCCATCATCCAGCCGTGGTACATACAGCGCAGGCCGTGCTCCTCCGGGATGCCGTAGGAGAGGTCCACGCGGCGGTGGGGGCAGAACCTGTCGATGAGGCCGAGCGTCCCGGACTTGTCGCGGTACAGCACAAGGTCCTCGCCGAGGACCCGGACGGCTTTGGTTGGGCGGTCGTCGAGTTCGGCGGTCGCGGCTATGGGGTGCCAGTAGCGGCGCATCAGTTCGCCCATCGGCATCCCCGGACCGACCCGCGTAAGGCGCTCGTTCTGCTCTTTCGTCAGCATCGCCTCGTCCCTCCTAGCCAGGCTGCGTTCGCGGGGATTGTAGCGCTTGCGGAGTCGGAGCGTTGGCGCGAGTTGCGAGCCGCCGTGGGGCGCCTACTTGGGCATCGGCCAGTCGTCAGAGCGACCGGACGGGCCTTCGCCGTACTCCGCCCGGAAGTCGCCATATTGCGCGACCACGGCTTTGGCCATCAGCGAGACCTCCGTCGTGAGCGCCTCGACTTGGGGAATGAGGGCATCGATGCGCCGGTTGTTGGCCTCAATTTGGGGAATGAGGGCGTCGACCTTCGCGCCGAGGGCGTCGATAGCCTGGGCGTTGGCGTCGACCTTCGCGCCGAGGGCGTCGATAGCCTGGGCGTTGGCGTCGACTTTCGCGCCGAGGGCGCCGATAGCCTGGGCGTTGGCGTCGACTTTTGCGCCGAGGGCGCCGATAGCCTGGGCGTTGGCGTCGACTTTCGCGCCGAGGGCGCCGATAGCCTGGGCGTTGGCGTCGACTTTTGCGCCGAGGGCGCCGATAGCCTGGGCGTTGGCGTCGACTTTTGCGCCGAGGGCGCCGATAGCCTGGGCGTTGGCATCGACCTTCGCGCCGAGGGCGCCGATAGCCTGGGCGTTGGCGTCGGCTTTCGCGCCGAGGGCGCCGATAGCCTGGGCGTTGGCGTCGGCTTTCGCGCCGAGGGCGCCGATAGCCTGGGCGTTGGCGTCAATCGCCAGCGAGTTCCTCGCGATTTGCTCCGTGTTCGCGGCCGTGAAGCGCGCGGTCTCTCGCAGGAGGTCTTTAACATCCTCCATGTCGTCTTTGACGGCGCGGACTTCCCTTTCGAGGGGTTGCGTGGTCACGTAATTCGCTCCTCTCCGTAGGTAAGGCGTAGCCTAGCGATGCGGGGCGCGCGGGTCAAGCGCCAAGCGTCGCGGCTACTCAACGCCGCATCCGCTTAGGCTGCGGGGCGCGGCGCTATGCGCCGTACCATCCGTGTCGGTCGACTAGCCCGCGCACATAGGCGATCTGCCCAATGTGCTGAATGAGGTCGCCGGTGACGCGCGCGATGGAGACTTTGATCGTCTCGTTCCGGTCGGCGCCCGCCGCGCTCGGTTGCTCCAAGTCGCCGTCCGACAGCGCGTCGAGGAACCGGCGGGACTTCTCCCGCGCCGCGTCGAAGTAGGCGACGAGCGTCTCGGCGTTCACCGGATCGAACGCGCGCACTTGCTCCAGCGTGTCGCCGTTGCCGGAGCCGCGGTCGTCGGGGAGGCCGAACCGCCGGCTCCAGCCGTCCGCCGTCCACGCCTCCTCTTCGGCGAGCAGCAGCGAGTAGTTTTTGTCCTGCGTGCGGACGAGGTGCCACGCGAGCCAGCCGATGGGGTTGCTCTCGGGCCCGGAGGGCTGCGCCTTGAGTTGCTCGACGCTGAGGCCGTCGAGGGCGCGGCGGAACACGCCGCCGATGCGGTCGTAGGCCGCGTTGGAAATTTCGCCTGCGCTCATCAAAGCCTCCTCGTTGGGGCGCGCCGCTTTCCGCAAGGGTATTCGCGCCGCCCGCGCCGCGTCAAACCGGGTCGCCGGGGTCTACGCCGTATGAACCGCGCCGCCGCCGTCCGCGCCTAGCCGCCGCCGACGGGGCGCGCGATCTCGATGCGGTCGCCGTCCTCCATCTCGACGTCGGCGAAAGCGGCGCGGTCGAGAACCTCGCCGTTGCGCGCCACCGCGACGTAGCGCCCCATAAGCCCCAGCGTTTCGAGGTACTGCGCGACGGTGAGGGGCTCCGTTAGTTCGCGGGGCTTGCCGTTGATCGTGAGTTTCATCGCGCCGTCTCTTCGCTGCTGTCCGCAGCGCCTCCCCCGCCGCGTTGCGGCGACCTCTCCCCTGATAGGGAGAGGCGATTCGGCGCTTGGGCGCCTCTGGATTCCGGCCTACGCCGGAATGACGGTATGTTATGCAAACGCCTCTATTAGGGATGGGGGCTTTCGGCGCTTGGGCGCCTCTGGATTCCGGCCTACGCCGGAATGACGGTAGGTTATGCAAACGCCTCTATTAGGGATGGGGGCTTTCGGCACTTGGGCGCCTCTGGATTCCGGCCTACGCCGGAATGACGGTAGGTTTATGCAAACGCCTCTATTAGGATAGGGCTTCGGCGCTTGGGCGCCTCTGGATTCCGGCCTACGCCGGAATGACGGTATGTTATGCAAACGCCTCTATTAGGGATGGGGGCTTTCGGCGCTTGGGCGCCTCTGGATTCCGGCCTACGCCGGAATGACGGTATGTTATGCAAACGCCTCTATTAGGGATGGGGGCTTTCGGCGCTTGGGCGCCTCTGGATTCCGGCCTACGCCGGAATGACGGTAGGTTTATGCAAACGCCTCTATTAGGATAGGGCTTCGGCGCTTGGGCGCCTCTGGATTCCCGCCTACGCCGGAATGACGGTAGGTTATGCAAACGCCTCTATAAGCGGAACGGCTATAGGCTATCCGAATGGAAGCGGCGCCAACGGCGGCGGCAAGGCTGCGCACGGGAGTAGAATGCGCCGCGCGCGCCGACATTAGGAGGTCTCGCCGTGGAGAGCAGCGTCTTCCGCCAGAATCTGGAGCCGTTCACGTTCTTGGAGCGCAGCGCGTTCGTCTACCCGGACAAGGCCGCCGTCGTCTACAAAGAGCGCGTCTACTCCTACGCCGAACTGCGCGAGCGCGTCAACCGGTTCGCCGGAGCGCTCCGGGGCGCGGGCGTCGGGCCGGGCGACCGCGTCGCGTTTCTCCTTCCGAACATCCCGCCGCTGCTGGAGGGGCACTACGCCCCGATGAGCATCGGCGCCGCGCTCGTGGCGATCAACACCCGCCTCTCCGCGAGAGAGGTCGCGTACATCCTCAACCACTCGAAGGCGAAAGTCCTCGTGTTCGACTCCGAATTCGCCCCCGTCGTCCGCGAGATCCGCGGCGAGACGCCGGGCGTCGAGGCTCTCGTGCAGGTCGTGGACGAATCGCCGAGGGCGGACGACATCCCTGGGCCGGAGTACGAGGAGTTCCTCGCGTCCGCGCCGGAGGGGGAGCACCGCGTTCCCATCGCGGACGAGATGGACGTCATCGCCGTCAACTACACGTCCGGCACGACCGGGACGCCGAAGGGCGTGCAGTATCACGCTCGCGGGGCGTATCTCAACGCGCTCGGCGAGGTCATAGACACGGGGCTGAACTGGCGGAGCGTCTATCTGTGGACGCTGCCGATGTTCCATTGCAACGGCTGGTGCAACACGTGGGCGGTTACGGCGGCGGGCGGAACGCACGTCTGCCTGCGGCGCGTCGACCCCGCCGAGGTCTACGAGGCCATTGAGCGCCGAGGCGTGACGAATATGTGCGGGGCGCCCACCGTGCTCACCGCTATGTACGCCTCGCCCGCCGCCGATGGGCGCGACCTCTCCGGCCTGACCATCGCAACCGGCGGCGCGCCTCCCGCTCCTCAGGTCGTCCGCACGATGGAGGCGATGGGCGCGACGATCATTCACCTCTACGGCCTGACGGAGACCTACGGGCCGATCACGCTGTGCGTTCCGCAGCCCTCGTGGGACGCGATGAGCGCCGAGGAGCGCGCGTTCGCCAAGGCGCCGCAGGGCGTCCCCTACGTGCACGCAGGCGTCGGCGTCCGCGTCGTGGACGAGCGAATGCGCGACGTGCCCCGCGACGGCGAAACGATGGGCGAGGTCGTGATGCGCTCCAACGGCGTGATGTCCGGCTACTTGGACGACCCGGAGGCGACCGCCAAAGCGTTCGAGGGCGGCTGGTTTCACTCCGGCGACTTGGGCGTTTGGCGCCCGGACGGGCAGATCGAACTGAAGGATCGGGCGAAGGACGTCATCATCTCCGGCGGGGAGAACATCTCCAGCCAGGAGGTCGAGAAGGTCATAATGGAGCATCCGGGCGTATTGGAGGTCTCCGTCGTGGCCGTTCCGGACGACCGCTGGGGGGAGACGCCGAAGGCGTTCGTGACGCCCCGCGACGGCGCGTCGCTGACGGCGGAAGAGATCACGGCGTTTTGCCGCGAGCGCCTCGCGCATTTCAAGGCGCCGCGCCTCGTGGAGTTCGGCCCGCTCCCCAAGACGGCGACGGGCAAGATACAGAAGTACGTTCTGCGCGAGCGCGAGTGGGCGGGGCGCGAGTCGCGCATTCAGGGGTCGCAGGGATAGGGCGTTCGCTAGGCTTGCTCAGGCGGCGGCGCCCAAGCCGTCGTCGGCGTCCGCGCAGCTTCAAGGGCGAGGTCGCCGATTCGGCGAAGGCGACTGCCCTTTAAGGGTGGCATCATTTGGCCTCATTTGGCCTCATTTACTCGTAGGATCCGGCTGCCGATGGGGGCCGGTTTGGGGCTGTTTTGAGGCAGGAATGAGGCCAAATGAGGCCACCTCTCGCCGCCTCGCCCGCTTTCCGTCCGGGTCGCCGCGCGCACAGGCTTTGGCCGGTCGGGTCCATCGTAAGGGATAAGGGAGGCATCGGCGCAAGGGGCGTTTGTCATAGTTGGGGATGGGGGCTATTCAGGTGCGGATGGTATTCCCGCGCCCACTTGCGCTTGCGCGGGGATGACGATCCTCCAGTAGGTTCCCGCTTACGCGGGAATGACGCGGCGCCTGTGGATATGGGGAGACGGGGCTTGCGCCCCGTCTATGGCGCTGGGGCGCCGAATGGATTCCTGCCTACGCAGGAATGACGGTAAGGGTGGGGAATGACGGGGCTGCGCCCCGTCCGCAGTACCCTCTCCCGCCGCGTTCGCGGCGTCCTCTCCCCTTATAGGGAGAGGGGGAATTGGGCGCTTGCGCGCCTCTGGATTCCCGCCTACGCGGGAATGACGGTAAGGGGGGGATGACGGTCATGGGGGCGCGTTGCGCCTCCCGACCGTGTCCGCCCGAAGACTTGGGTAACGCTAGCCCGAATACATGGGTAACGCCCTGACGGGAGTCTTGATTATACGCAGGGCGTAGCCGTCTGCTGTTACCTATCTCCTCGGTCTGTACCCCACATCCCCCCCTCCCTATAAGGGGAGAGGACGCCGCGAACGCGGCGGGAGAGGGCGCTGCGGACGGGGCGCAGCCCCGTCATTCCTGCGTAGGCAGGAATCCATTCGGCGCGATAGCGCCGCAGACAGGGCGCGTCGCGCCCTGTCTCCCTATTCTCCCGGGGCCCTCGTCATTCCCGCGAAAGCGGGAACCTACTGGACGCGCCGCGCCCAATCCACAGCGTCCCCCCGCTAGCGGTTCCCTTCTCCCCGCGGAGGCGCTATACTGACGGTCGCGCTTCGGCGCGAAAGCCGCAGGGAACGTCGAGCCTTGCGGAAATCTCTGAGATCGACGGAAAGGCAGGCGCATGGTTCAGACAACGACCGACCCGCCCCGACCCGCCCCGACCCGTTCCGACCCGCCCCGGGATGTCGCCCCGCAGGGCGAGGAGACCCTCAGTATGCGCGCGCTGTTGGAGGCGGGCGTCCACTTCGGGCATCAGACGCACCGCTGGAACCCGCGAATGCGCCGTTTCATCTTCGCCCAGCGCAACGGGATTCACATCGTGGACTTGCAGCAGACGATGGACCTGCTGGAGCAGGCGTGCGCCTTCGCTCAGCAGACGGCGTTGGGGGGCAAGCGCATCCTGATGGTGGGCACGAAGAAGCAGGCGCAAGACTCCATACGGGACGAGGCGCGGAAGGCGGGGCAGCACTACGTCAACCAGCGCTGGCTCGGCGGCACGATCACCAACTTCGCCACGATACAGACGCGGATCGACCATCTGGTCGGCCTGGAGGAGCGGAAGGAGCGCGGGGAGTTCAACCAACTCCTCAAGAAGGAGGCGCTGAAACTCGACGCCTCCATCGAGAAACTGAACCGCTACTTGGGCGGGATCAAGGATATGACGTCGCTGCCCGGCGCGATGTTCGTCGTGGACGTCGGGCGGGAGAACATCGCCGTCGCCGAGGCGCGCCGCGCCGGAATACCCATCATCGCGCTCGTGGACACGGACTGCGACCCGTCGCTCATAGACTGGCCGATTCCCGGCAACGACGACGCGATTCGCTCCATACGGCTCATCGCCGGGCAGATCGCCCGCTCCGCGCAGGAGGGGCACAGCCAGTGGCAGGCGTCGCGCGGCGGCTACAGCCAGGTGCGGGACGAGCCCGTCGAGCCGGAGCCGCCCCCCGAGGAGGCGTTCGCCGGCGCCTACTCCTACCCATCCGACGACGCGCCCGCCGTTCCGACCGCCGCCGCGGAGGGAGAGAGCGCGCCCGCCGTGACGCCGCGCTCCTAATCCGCCGGACGGCGCCGGCTCCGCGAGGCTCCGGCGTATCACCTAACAGCAAACAGAAAACGAGGTCAGCAGTGCAGGTTTCCACCGAATCCATCCGCCAACTCCGCGAGCGAACGGGAGCGGGCATTATGGACTCCAAGCGCGCGCTCGAGGCGTCGGGCGGCGACTTGGACAAGGCCGAGGAGTCGCTCCGCGAGAAGGGCGTCGCAAGGGCGGCGTCCAAGTCCGACCGCGCCACGGCGGAGGGCGTGGTGGACTCCTACATTCACGCGGGCAGCCGCATCGGCGCGATGGTCGAACTGAACTGCGAGACGGACTTCGTGGGCCGGACGCCGGAGTTCCGCGAACTCGCCCACAACATCGCAATGCAGGTCGCCGCGATGGCGCCCCTCTATCTGGACGAGGACGAACTGCCCGAAGGCGGGGAGGCCAAGCCGGAGGAGGTGTGCCTGCTCAAGCAGGCGTTCATCAAGGAGCCCGGCAAGACGATCGGCGACCTGATTATGGACACGCGGGCGAAAGTGGGCGAGAACATCCGGGTGGGGCGCTTCGTCCGCTTCGGGCTGGGGCAGTAGGCGGGCGGCCCGCTATGCCGGACGGCTCCGCGTACCGCCGCGTCGTGCTCAAACTGAGCGGCGAGTCGCTGCGCGGAAAGTCGGCGGACGGCCTCGACTGGAGCGTGCTGAGTTACCTCGCGTCCGAGGTGAAAGAGGCCGCCGACTTGGGGCGCGAAGTCTCGCTCGTCATCGGCGGAGGCAACATTTGGCGGGGCGCCGTCGCGGAGCGCAACGGCATGGACCGGGCGACCGCCGACTACGCCGGAATGCTCGCCACGATCATCAACGCGCTGGCGATGCAGGACGCGCTGGAGCGGGCGGGCGTCACCACGCGCACACAGTCGGCCATCGAAATACGCGCCGTCGCGGAGCCCTACATCTACCGGCGCGCGCTCCGCCACTTGGAGAAGGGGCGCGTCGTCATCTTCGCGGCGGGCACCGGCAGCCCGTATATGACGACGGACACGACCGCCGCCCTCCGCGCCGTCGAAATGCGCGCCGACCTCCTCCTGATGGCCAAGAACCAGGTGGACGGCGTCTACGACGCCGACCCGAAGACGGAGCCCGGCGCGCGCAAGTTCGACCGCGCGAGTTACATCGACTTGCTGAGCCGCCGGCTGCAGGTGATGGACTCCACCGCGCTCTCCCTCTGCATGGAGAACGACCTGCCGATCCGCGTGTTCGACGTGTTCACGCCGGGCGCGATCCGGCGCATACTCTCCGGCGACGACGTCGGCACGCTCATCGCGGCGCAGCCCGACGCGGATTAGACGGAGCGCTACGGAGCGAGAGGCTTGCGATGGCAGACGCCAACGAAGACGCGGAACTCATACTGATGGACGCGGCGGAGCGCATGGAGAAGTCCGTCGAGGTTTTGCGGCGCGAGTCCGCCTCCATACGGACGGGGCGCGCCAACCCCGATATGCTGGACGCGGTGCGCGTGGAGGTCTACGGCTCCTCAATGCCGCTCAACCAACTGGCGACCGTCAACGCGCCCGACGCGCGGCTGCTCGTCGTGCAGCCGTTCGACAAGGGCAACATCGGCGTGATCGAGAAGGAACTGCTGCGCGCCGACCTCGGCCTTACGCCCAGCAACGACGGGACGGCGATACGCCTGCCGGTGCCGGCGATGACGCAGGAGCGGCGCAAGGAGATGGTGAGGCGACTCCACCGCCTCCTCGAGGACGCCCGCGTCGCCATCCGGAACGTCCGTCGCGACGCGCTCGAGCACCTGCGCGGCCTCGAGAGAAACAAGGAGATTTCGCAGGACGACCTCCGGCGCGATCAGGAGCGTCTGCAGAAGATCACGGACGAGCACATGGCGAAGGCGGACGAGACGAGCGCGAGGAAAGAGACGGAGTTGGCGGAGGTCTAGGCGGCGATGACGCTGCAGGCTCCATCGCGGAGCGCCGCCCGCGCCGCCGACCCGCCCGCGCCGCGCCACGTCGCCGTCATTATGGACGGCAACGGGCGCTGGGCGAACGAGCGCGGCATGCCCCGCCTCGCCGGGCACAAGGCGGGCACGGAGAACTTTCAGCGCGTGCTGGAGACGCTCCGCCGGGCGGGCGTGGACTTCGTGACGCTCTACGCCTTCTCGACCGAGAACTGGAGCAGGCCCAGCGCCGAGGTGAACGGCCTCCTGGAGTTGCTCGCCGTCATCATCGCCTCCGCCGTGGACGACCTTCACCGCAACGACGTCCGCATCCGCCACTTGGGGGAACTCGACCGCCTGCCGCCCGCGCTGGCGGACGCGATACGCGATGCGGTGGAGCGCACGGAGGGGAACGGCGGCCTCGAGTTGTGCGTCGCGTTCGACTACGGCGGACGGGCGGAGATCGTCCGCGCCGCGCGTCGCGTCGTCGCCGCCGGAACCGCGCCCGAAGACGTGACGGAGGAACTGCTGCGCGCCAATATGTACCTGCCCGACGTGCCCGACCCGGATCTGATCATCCGGACGGCGGGCGAGCAGCGGCTGAGCAACTTTCTCATCTGGCAGGCGGCGTACAGCGAGTACTATCACACGCCCGTCTACTGGCCCGACTTCGGCCCTGATGAGACGGAGCGCGCCATTGCGGAGTACAAGCGCCGCCGCCGCCGCTTCGGCGCGCTCCCCGCGGACGAGGAGTCGCTGGGGTAGGGGGGAGGACGCCGCGAACCGCGGCGGGAGAGGGCGCTGCGGACGCGGCGGGAGAGGGCGCTGCGGACGCGGCGGGAGAGGGCGCTGCGGACGCGGCGCAACGCGCCGCGTCATTCCCGCGAAAGCGGGAACCTACCCCCTCGGCTCCGCGCAGCGCTCCCATGACCGTCATTCCCGCGTAGGCGGGAATCTCGCCCCCATTCGGCGCGCAAGCGCCGAATACCCCCTCTCCCTATAAGGGGAGAGGACGCCGCGAACGCGGCGGGAGAGGGTACTGCGGTCGGGAGGCGCAACGCGCCCCCCTAACCGTCATTCCTGCGTAGGCAGGAATCCATTCGGCGTTTGCGCGCCGCAATCGGGGCGAGGTTCCCGCCTACGCGGGAACGACGGTTAGGTTACGCCAGGTCTCCGACAGGGCTCGCGTCGGATGTCACGAGGCGTCCCTCTCTTCGTGGATAAGGCGAATGAACTCCATCGCGTCGAACGGCTCGCTGGCCGTGACGTCGGCGTCAGGGTCATAGGGGACAGCCTGCGGGGACGCGGCTTCGCGCTCCGGCTGAGCGCCAGGCTCGACGGCGCGGCGGGGCGCGGCGTTCGCGCGGGTTGGCTTGGTCAACGTGGTTCTGGCCATATTCCGAGGCTCCTGCATTGGCGGCGACGCCAATGGTAGGTTGCCGCGCCGCGCCCGTCAATGTAGAGTAGGCGCTCGCTATGATGAACGCTTCGGGGCGGAGCGAACTCCGGCTGCGGCTGATCAGCGCCGCCGTCGGCTTGCCGGTTCTGCTCGCCTTCGTTTGGGCGGGCGGAGCCCTGTTCGTCGGAGCCGCCGCCGCCCTCCCCGCGCAAAGAGAAAGCGGTCCGCTAACGGGAACCGCCGCTAGAAGCCTCTCGACTCCGACTCCAGTACCCTCTCCCGCCGCGTTCGCGGCATCCTCTCCCCTTGTCGTCCTCTCCTCTTGTAGGGAGAGGTGAATTCGGCGCTTGCGCACTGGCCAATGGGGCGAGATCCGCCTACGCGGGAATGACGACCATGGAGGGCCCTCACGCGCCGCTGGGGATGGGCGTGTCGTAGTCCACGCCGCGGGAGCGGAACCAGATATGGACGCCCGCCCAAAAGCGCTCCGGGTCCATTTCGATGATCTCGCCGGACTCCGCGCGCGCCATAACGAGCGCGCCCCAGGGCTCGGGGGCGCGGCGCTCGCCTTCGACCGGGAGGTCGCCGCGCCACGAGCGCAGGCCGTCCATTCCCGTGAGGAACTCGTGGAGGATGGCGGGGGTCGCCGTGACCGCCTCGCGGACGGCGCCGCTCTCGTCGAGCGCGAGCACGACGTCGAACTCGCCGAAGGAGCGCCATTCCGCAGTGAAGGGCATTGCGCCGCGCCTAGAAGAGCGTCGTGATGACTTTCGACAGCAGCACGTTCTGGTCGAGCAGGATGAGGCGGCGCGCGATCTTCCAGCCTGTCTCCGCGTCGCGGCGCAGGACGTCGTGGCGCGTCCCGACGAACACGTTGACCTCGTCGTGCAGGCGGTTCGTCCACACGAAGAAGGCGCTGCGGACGGGAACCTCGCCGTCGCGCTCGACGCCGACCTGCACGTTGCCGATGAGGTGGCGGACGCGGGAGAAGGGCTCTTCGGCCCAGTGCAGGCCGGTGTTGATCTGGCGGACGCGGCCGGCGAGCGTGCGCTTGCCCTCGTCGAACCAGGAGATTTCGGACGCGGCGCTGGAGTTCTCCCGATGCTGCTCGCCGAACTTCACGTTGCGGCGCACGGGCATATGGTAGTGAATATCGTCGGCGACGAGCGCGAGCCAGTCGTCGAACCGGCGGTCGTCGAGCAGTTCGGCCTCGCGGTAGAGGAAGCGCTCGATCTCGCGCTCGAAGAGAAGGCGCTCGACGGTGAGTTCGGCGGGCGCGATGACGACGGGCTGCGCGAGGCGCGAGTCGGCTGCCGCGGCGGCGCCCGTCCCCGCGAACGGCGCGGCGTCCGGCGACTCCACGACGCCCACGACGTCGGTGGCGAACACCATCTCCTCGGTTCCGGCGGGAGCGGCGCCGTCCGCCGGCTCGACGCAGCGGGCGCGAATCCATCCGCCGTCGCGGGGGTTGGCGACGACCTCCGCGACGGAGCCGTCGCGCAGTTTCACCCGCTGCCCCACCGGAAGGTTGGTGAGGATGACGGTGTTGTTGACGTTGATGAGGTCTTCGCCCTTTTGGCTGACGTCGTTGGCGGTCATTCGCTCGCCGCTCCTCTCTGTATGTGTCCGCAGTACCCTCTCCCGCCGCATTCGCGGCGTCCTCTCCCCTTATAGGGAGAGGGGGATACGAGGTTCCCGCCTACGCGGGAATGACGGTTATGAGCGCTTGCGCGCCTCTGGGTTCCCGTCGCGTTGGGCAGTACCCTCCCCCGCCGCGTTCGCGGCGTCCTCTCCCCTTGTAGGGAGAGGGGGATTGCGCGTTAGGGCCTTCTGATCTCGACGCTGCCGAAGGTCGCGGAGCCGGTGACGACGAGCGTTCCCGTCGACGAGTCCGGCGCCGGTTGGGGGCGCTTGTCCGCCGCGTCCGCGAGCGTCACGTTGACGCGGAGGTCGACCCGCCAGTCCGACGGAACGCGGATGACGACGCTGGCGAATGTCGCGGAGACGTTGATCTCCGCCTCGCCGTTCGCTAGGCCGGCCTGCGCGAGGTCGACGTTCGCCGTTCCGAACACGGCGCTGATTCGCCCGCCCGGGAAGTTTTGGTCGGAGACGGCCTGCGCCCGCTCTCCGAACGTCACCTTGAGGTCGAGGCCGCCCGGGCCTATCGCCTCGACAGGCGCGTTCGTCCGCCGCGTCTCTTTTCGCCGCGCCTTGCCTCGCGTCGCGCCCAAGATGACGGCGACGCCGATGACGAGCAGGGGAATCGGCCAGAGGAGCCCCCACCGGACGTTCCATACGCCGAGCGTGTCCCCCAGGAAGAGCGCGCCGATGACCAGCGTCGACGCGCCTCGGAACCAGCGGCGGCGGTTGGACAGCAAGTCCACGAGGCCGACGACGATGAGAATGGCCGGCCACCACCTTCCGACGCCGGCGCCGAAGTTGGTGAAGTTGGCCAAGAGGAAGAGCGCGCCTATGGCGACGAGGACGAGGCCGAAGCAGACGGCGGGGTTATGGGATTTGCGTTGCATTGTTTTCCTTTGCGGGCGCGGCGGCGACGGGCGAATGATAGCACAGGGCGGAGTAGGGGATCGCCTTCTCTTGCGCCGCCGCTCCCCTTGCCGTCATTCCCGCGTAGGCGGGAATCTCGTATCCCTCTCTTCTCCTTGTGGAGACCCTTGCATAACCTGCCGGAGAAGAAAGGCGGGTCGATGTAGATGAGATCGATGGATGCGGAGGGATTTGGCGCATCACGTGGAGGCAGTCGCCCCAGATGAGGGGGTTGCTGCGGGAGGCCGTGCTGTGGCGGCTTGCGTGGGGCGCGTCGCCTGACCAAATCGGCGGGTGTTGCCTCGGAAGACGGACTTGGACGGGGTGTCGGACGAGGAGTTGGCGGTGTGCGCGTTGCGTTGCAACAACACGCCGCGCGCGGTGTTGGGCTACCGGACGCCGGTTGAGGTATTCTGGAGCGAACAGCAGATGTTGCGCTTCGAATGTGGATCCACATTCCCGCTTTCGCGGGAATGACGGCAAAGATGTAGGTTCCCGCCTACGCGGGAATGACGGTCATGGCTACGCCGCCGCCGGCCGCTTCGGCTTGACCGCCAGCGCGAGCAATATAGCCGCGAGCGTGAACGTGACCGCCGCCGAATAGAAGACGGCGGAGTAGGAGCCCGTTTCCTCGCGGACGCGCGCCATAATCACCGGCCCCAGCGCAAGCCCCACCAGCAGCGCCGTCTGCACCAGCCCCGAGATCGCCCCGTAGGAGCGCCGCCCGTAATAGTTGGCGATCAGCAGCATCAGAATGGAGCCCTCGCCCCGCGCCGCGATTCCCAGCAGCGCCCCGTAGCCCACCCCCGCCGCCGGATGCGACACGAACTGAAACCCCAGCGCCAGCGCCAAGCCCATCAGCATCGTGAATATCCCCAGCAGACGCTCCGATATGCGCTCCGCCAGGAATCCCCACAGCGTGTTGGCGAATGCGCCCGATATGGCGAACATACTCACCGCCGCCACCCCGACCTGCGCCGCGAACCCCTGCTGCGCGTAGTACTGCGGCATATGGAACGGCAACCCGCCCCCGCCGTAGTTCGTCAGAATGATCGAGGCGATGATGAGAGAGAACGCGGGCGTGCGGACGGCCTCGCGCAGCGTCCACGATTGCTCCGTCTCCCGCGCGCTCGCCTCCCGGTCCGCCGCCGCGCTCCCCGGCGACGACGCCCCGTCCGGCAGCAGCCCCATCTCCTCCGGCGTCCGCCGTATCACCAGCGCGTTCGGCAGCGTGAGGAAGATCAGCACGGCGGCGCCGAAAATAACCCACACCCACCGCCACGTGAGCCCCTGCTCGATGATGAAGAGCGCGGCGGGCCCCATTGCGAACGTCCCCACCGGGTGCGCCGTCCCCACCAGCCCGACGGCGCGCCCTCTCATTCGCCGGAACCAGTTGACCACCACGACGCGCGGCACGACGCCCGCAATCATATTCTGCGCGATCCCCCGCGCCACGCCGTACCCCAACACCAGAACCCACACGCCCCCGGCGCCGGCGATCAGAAAGAACGAGCCGCCCATCAGCAGAACGCCCAGCGTCATCAATAGGCGCGGGCTGTAGCGGTCGGCCAGAACGCCGACGAACGGGGCGCTCACTCCGGCGAGAACGCCCCCGACCGTCACCGCTCCCGCGATGGACGTCCTGCTCCAGCCCGTGTCCGCGTTGATCGGATCGACGAGCAACCCGATGAACACCTGGCTCGTGGGGCCGGCGAACAAGCCGGTCAGCAGGATGACTCCGAGGATCCGCCAGCCGTAGAAGATCCGGCGGGGTTTGGAAGTTGCGATGGACAATAGGCGAACGACGCTCCGGCGTTCGCGGGCAAGGTTACGCTATTCCCGCCGCCGCGTCCCGCCCCCGCCGCCGCGCCGTGCTGCCCCTCTTCCCGTCATTCCCGCCCCCATGACCGTCATTCCCGCGTAGGCGGGAATCCCGCCCCCATAACCGTCATTCCGGCGTAGGCCGGAATCCAGAGGCGCGCAAGCGCCGCATCCCCCCTCTCCCTATAAGGGGAGAGGACGCCGCGAATGCGGCGGGAGAGGGTACTGCGGTCGGGAGGCGCGGCGCCGCCTCGCGTATGGAAGGCTACACGGTAGGCGCGGGGAGGCGGGGATGGGGCAAAAGCAACGGGCAGGCCGTAGCCTGCCCGTTTCATTTGGCGCCGAGTTCCTGTCCGCGAACGGACAGGCGGCTTGTTAACGGTTCCCCCCGATCTCCCATCGGTTACACGCCCGTTTAGGCCGTCGGCGAATGCTATGCTACACTCTCTGCGTCAATGGCGCAAGGGGTTGGAGCGCGAATGATCGAATCGAAAACGCCGCCGTACCGGCTGGGGCTGGACATCGGCGCGAACTCCATCGGATGGGCCGCGCTCTCGCTCGACGACGCGAGCGGCGATCCCATCCTCGCTATGGGCAGCCGCGTCTTCCCCGACGGACGCGCCCCTGAGAAGCGAAGCGGCCCCGGCGCGTCGCTCGCCGTGGGGCGCCGCCTCGCTCGCGGCCAGCGCAGACGCCGCAGGCGCTACCTCCGGCGCCGCGCCGCCCTAATGCGGAAACTCGTCGCCTTCGGCCTGATGCCCGCGAACAAGCAGGAGCGCAAGGATCTTGCGAGCTGCGACCCCTACGAGTTGCGGAAGCGCGCCCTCTCCGAGACGCTCAAACCCTACAAACTCGGACGCGCCCTCTTCCACCTACATCAGCGGCGCGGCTTCAAGTCCAACCGCAAGGCCGGCGGCGAGGACAAAAAGAAGGCGACGCAGGCGCGGATGGACAGGGAAGGGCTGCGCCAAGCCATCAGCGACAGCGACAACCCCACGCTTGGCGAGTTCCTCGCCGGCCGCCGCGAGCGCGGCAAGCCCGTCCGCGCCCGCCCGGGGCAGGAACTCTACCCCGAACGCGCTATGTACGCGCGCGAATTCAACGAGATCAGGGCGCGGCAAGAGATCAGGGCGCGGCAAGCCGAAAACCACGCCCTTACGCCCGCCCAGTGGGACGAACTCGAGCGGATCATCTTCCACCAGCGCCCGCTCAAGCCCGTCGAGCCCGGGTGGTGCCTTTTGGAGGCCGGAGAGCGGCGGGCTCCGAAAGCCGACCTCGCCGCGCAGGAGTTCCGCATCCTGCAGGAGGTCAATAACCTCCGCCTGATCCTCCCCGGAGGCGGCGGGCAGCCCCTCAAGGAGGACGAGACCGCGCGCGTGCTGGGGCGTCTGCTGCAGGGCAAGGATATCGAACTCCAAGAGCCCGTGAAACTCCTCAAACTCCCCGACGGCGCTTCCCTCAACCTCGCGCGGGGAGGCCGCAAAGCGCTCAAGGGCGACCAAACAACCAAGCGCCTCGCCGACAAGAAACTCTTCGGCGACGCCTGGTTCGAGCGCTCCGACCAAGCCGCCGTCGTCGAATTCCTCATCGACGCCGAAGACCCGGAAACCGTCCGCCTCAAGGCGGAGCAGGATTGGGGATTGGACGCCGAGCGCGCCCAGCGCCTCGCAATGGCCGAACTCCCGTCGGGCCACGTCCATCTCAGCCTCAAGGCGATTCGCAACATCCTTCCGCACTTGCGGCGCGGACTGCGCTACGACGAGGCCGTCATCGCCGCCGGATACCCGCACCACTCCGACTTCCGCAACGACAAAGCCCACGACCGCCTGCCCTACTACGGCGTCGTCCTCGAACGCGACGTCGTCGGCGCCGACCGCAACGCGCCCGAAGCCGACGAGGCCAAGCGCTACGGACGCTTCCCCAACCCCACCGTCCACGTCGGCCTCAACCAACTCCGGCTCGTCGTCAACCGCCTCATCGCCGTCTACGGCAAGCCGCAGGACATCGTCGTCGAACTCGCCCGCGAGTTGAAGATGAACAAGGATCAGCGCAAGGCGCGGCGGGAGGCGCAGCAAGAGGGCGAAGAGCGCAACAAACGGTTCAAGGATATGCTGGGACGCGAGCCCTCTTCCCGCGAAAGGTTGCGGCTGCGCCTTTGGGAGGAGCAAGGCGGGAGCACGGAGCAAGACGCGGTCTGCGTCTACACCGGCGAGCCGGTCACGCTCGATATGACCGTTTCGAACGCGACCGAGATCGACCACGTCCTGCCCTTCTCCAAGACGCTGGACAACGGCAGAGGCAATATGGTCTTGTGCCTGGCCCGCGCCAACAGGGACAAGGGCGGCAAGACGCCTTACGAGGCGTTCGCCGACAGCCCGGACGGGTACGATTACGCCGCCATCCTCGCCCGCGCCGACGCCCTCCCCGGCAAGCGAGGCTGGCGCTTCGAGGCCGGCGCGATGGAGCGCTTCGGGGAAGAAGAGCAATTCCTCGACCGCCACCTCAACGAGACCGCCTACCTCTCCCGAACCGCCCGCCGCTACCTCGCCTACCTCTATGACGAAACAACCGAAGGCAATCGCGTCCGCGCAATCCCGGGGCGGATGACCGCGCTCCTCAGAAACGCATGGGGACTGGGCAAATCCCGCAAAGACCATCGCCATCACGCCGTGGACGCCTTCGTCGTCGCCAACACGACGCAAGGGCTCCTCAAGCGCTTCGCCGACGCCTCCGCCGAGGGAACAGCGGAGCGCCTAGCCGAATCGGTTCCCGATCCGTGGACCGGCTTCCGCGCCAACTTCGAAGAAGCCTTCGAGCGCGTCATCGTCTCCTACAAGCCCGACCATGGCTCGCGCGATCCGAAAAGCCGCAAGACCACCGGCAAACTCCACAACGACACCGCCTACGGCCTGCTGGAAGCGCCGGGCGAGGTCGTCGTCCGCAAGCCTCTGAAGAAATTCAAAAAGCAGGATTTGGACGCGGTGCGCGACCCGGCGCTGCGCGAAGCGCTCCGCGCCCTCTGGGACGAAACCGGCGGCAACAAAAAGAAGAAAGAGGACGCCGCCTCTTCCTTCTCGGAGAAAGCGCGCGTCGAAGGCGTCTTGCCGAAGGGCAAGGGCAGGCGCCAATACCCCCGCAGCGTCCGCGTCCTCGACAAAGTGGACGCGCTCCCCATCGAGGACGAGTCCGGCGAGCCGTACAAAGGCTTCAACCGCGACAGCAACGCGTTCGCCGAAATCTGGTCGATTCCCGCAGGCAAGGACAAGGAGGGCAAACGCCGGAAGGCGGGATGGAGGATCATCGTCGTTCCCGCATTTGAGTTCAACCAGCGCGGCTTCGACGAGAAGGCCCTTCGCCCTCACCCGGCGGCCAAGCGCGTGGCGCGAGTCCACGCGGACGATATGGCCGCGCTCGTCAACGACAAAGGCGCCCGCGAGATAGTCCGCGTTCGCAAGATCACCGGCGGGAAGAACCCCAGCATCGTGCTCGACAAGCACTTCGAGGCGAACGTCGCCAAACGCGCCGCCGACAAGAGCGACACGACGATGAAGGAGAACAAGTACTCCGCCCGCCAACTCCGCGAGAGCGCCTTCCGCAAAGTGGGCGTCGACGAAATCGGGCGCCTGCATGACACCCGGGAGGCCGGGGGCGCGGCGGACGAGCCCAAACCCGCGACGCGCAAGAAGGCCGCTAGGCCGCGGCCCGCCGCGGAGAAACCGCGCCAACTCGGCCTGTCGCTAGGGGACTAGGGGCGTTTCGGCGCCGCCGCCGCCCGCCGCGAACGGCGTGACGGCGGCGTTCCTGCGCCTACGCAGTGTAACCGATGGGAGATCGGGGGGCAACCGCAACTCCTCGCTCGCGACGTGTCCGACCTCGTTAAGTGTAACCGATGGGAGATCGGGGGGCAACCGCAACTCGGATAAACACCACGAGTTCCGAGGCTCCAGTGTAACCGATGGGAGATCGGGGGGCAACCGCAACATGTGAGAGTCGCTGGTGCCGACGTCCGGGAGTGTAACCGATGGGAGATCGGGGGGCAACCGCAACCTGTACTGGCCGCGGGCGGCGCAATTCCTGAGTGTAACCGATGGGAGATCGGGGGGCAACCGCAACTCCGGGAGTGAAGTTACGATGGCGACCTCGAGTGTAACCGATGGGAGATCGGGGGGCAACCGCAACTCTAGCGTTGCGATTCGCGTCACTTCGCGCAGTGTAACCGATGGGAGATCGGGGGGCAACCGCAACATAATACGGGCTGGACGCGATGAGCAACAAGTGTAACCGATGGGAGATCGGGGGGCAACCGCAACATGACGTCGGACTCGTCGGCGGCGGCGTCAAGTGTAACCGATGGGAGATCGGGGGGCAACCGCAACGACGTGTGCGTCGTCTGCAACGAGCGGAAGAGTGTAACCGATGGGAGATCGGGGGGCAACCGCAACTGAGGGCCACGCGATAACGCCGGTCCGCTAGTGTAACCGATGGGAGATCGGGGGGAACCGCAACGTGAGCGGAGCGGCTACGGCGTCCGCGCGGAGTGTAACCGATGGGAGATCGGGGGGCAACCGCAACTGCGCCGTCCGCATGCCGTCCGCGGCGGCGAGTGTAACCGATGGGAGATCGGGGGGCAACCGCAACTCAGCGTGTACTCGGAGGCGGACGGAGTGAAAGCGGCAACCTTCGTCCAGCGTAGACTGGCCGGCAATGGCGCCGCCTATGATGACCGTCATTCCTGCGTAGGCAGGAATCCAGTCGGCGCCCCAGCGCCGTAGACGGGGCGCAAGCCCGTCTCCACGGATCCCCATGCGCCCCGTCTCCCTTGCCCCCTCCCCCCCCCCGCGCTGTGCTACTATGCCTAAGTTCCCCCCGCCTGAATTCTCCGCCGAAGTCTTGAGGAAGAGGCGATGCCTGCACGACCCGCCAAGCGGCGCGTTGACGTTCGCGTGTTCCCGCCTTACCGGGCCGCCGCGCTCGCGGCATGGGCGCGCCGCGCCGCCGCCGCCGCCCTCGCCGCCGCCGACCCCGACGGCGAGCGCGGCGCAAGCGTCGTCATCGCCGACGACGACACGCTCCTCGACCTCAACCGCCGCTTCCGAGGGCTCGACGAGGTCACCGACGTCCTCTCGTTCGGCGAGCGCGGCGCGGCCCCGGAGGAAGGAGCCTCGCTCCCCGGCGGGAGCGCCCCGTCCGCCGATTGCCCGCCCGTCCCCTTCCCATCCGTCCCCTTTCCTCCCGTACCCGGAGAAACGCCCAGCCTCGGCGAGGTCGTGCTCTCCTATCCCTACGCGGCGCGGCAGGCGGCCTCGCGCAACGCCCCCGTCGAGCGGGAAGTCGCGCTGCTGATCGTCCACGGCGTGCTCCACCTGCTGGGCCACGACCACGCCGAGCCGGACGAGGAATCCGCGATGCGCGCGGCGGAGTCCGACGCGATGGCCGCCCTGTTCCCCGCCGCCGCGGGAGCGCGCTGATGCCGGGCGAGGTGCTCTACCGCAAGTGGCGCCCGCCGCGCTTCTCCGACATCGTCGGGCAGGACGCGATCACGCAAACGCTCACGCAGGCCGTCGCGCGGGGCCGGACGGCGCACGCCTATCTCTTCTGCGGCCCGCGCGGCACCGGCAAGACGAGTTCCGCCCGCGTGCTGGCCAAGTCGCTGAACTGCTCAATGCGCCCTCCGGGAGTCGGCGACCCGTGCGGCGCCTGCGACAACTGCCGCGCCATAGACATCGGCAACTTCATCGACCTCATCGAGGTGGACGCCGCCAGCAACCGCGGCATCGACGAGATACGCGACCTCCGCGAGAAAGTCCGCTTCTCCCCCACCATCGGCAAATACAAGGTCTACATCATCGACGAGGCGCACGCGCTCACCAACGACGCCTTCAACGCCTTCCTCAAGACGCTGGAGGAGCCGCCCCCCCACAGCGTGTTCGTCCTCGCGACGACGGAGGCCGACCGCCTCCCCGCCACCATCGTCTCGCGCTGCCAGCGGTTCGACTTCCACCGCATCGCAATGCAGGACATCATAGACAGGCTCGCCGGCATCGCCCGGGAAGAGGGAGTCGAGGCGTCGCCCGAGGCGCTGCGCCTCGTCGGGCGGGCGTCCGGGGGGAGTTTGCGCGACGGCGCGAATCTGCTCGATCAACTGATTACGTCGTTCGGGTCGCGGATAAGCGCGGAGCAAGCGCGGGAGTTGCTCGGCGCGGGAAGCGAAGAGCGCGCCCTCGCGCTCGTGAAGCATCTGCTGACCGGGAACACGGCGCAGGCGCTGGAGGTCATCAACGAGGTCGCGGGCGAGGGGCTCGACCTGCGCCCCCTGCACCGCTCGACCGTCGATCTGCTGCGCGCCGCGCTCCTGATGAAGAGCGGCGCGTCCGCCGGCCTCGACCTTACGACCGAAGCGCAGTCGCAGTTGGCGTTCGTGACGGAGAGCGCGCCGTTAGAGCAAATTATGCGCGCGCTGCGGCTTTTCGGGCAGGCGTCGCTGCGCCTCGATCAGCCGTCGCCGCTGCCGCTGGAGTTGGCCGCCGTCGAGTTGAGCCTCGCGCCTGAGCCGCCCCCGCCCGCCGCCGCGGCGCCGCCCCCGGCGCATCCCCCCGCGAGCGCCCCCGCGCCGCAATCGCGAGGCCCCGCGCCGCAGCGTCCGCCCGGGCCCGCGCCGGCGGCGGGGCAACGCCCGCAGCCCGCTCGCGGCGTCCCCGCCCAGCCCGCCGCAGTCGCCTACGACCCCGCCGCGCCGGTCGAGCAGCGGCTGACCGCGCTCTGGCCGAACATCCTCAAGTCGCTCAGCGGCGTGCGCGGCAAATTCGACGTCGCCGCCCTCCTCCGCAGTTCCGCCAGCCGTGAGATAGAGGGCTCGACGCTCGTCGTGCGCTTTCAGCACCAGTCCAACAGCGAGCGCCTGACCGGCGATTTGGAGGATCCGCGCTGCCGGATGGCGGTGGAGCGCGCGCTGGAGGATGCGCTGGGCGAGCGCTTCGCCATTGCGGTCGCCTCCAACGGGGCGCCCGCCTCCGTCGAGCGGGCGGCGTCGCCGGCGGGGCACCTCGTGCAGGCCGCCCGCGACTTCGGAGGCCAGGTGGTCGCCGAGGTTCCCGCGCCGCCGCCCGCCGCGCCTCCCGTTGCGCCGGCATCCCATGCGCCGCCTGTCGCGCCGCCGCCCGCCCCGGCCGCGCCTCCCGCGCAAAGCGCGCCTGAGGCGAATCCCCCCGCGCAAACGGCGGCCCCGCCGCCCGCATACGCGCCTCCTGACGTTCGCCCGCCCCAAGCCCCGGCCGCGCCCGTCCCGCCGGCCGCGCCCGCGCCGCCGGCTGCGGAACCGGCCCCCGTCGCCTCGAACGCCCCATCGCCAGATCCGTGGGACGCGGCTCCGGTGCCCCAGCAGCCTGAGCCCGCGCCGTCCGCCGCGGCGACGGCCCCCGGCGGCGCGCCCGGCGCCCCCGACCCATGGGATTCGCCTGAGCCCGCCCGCGCCGCTGCGGCGCCCGTCGCCCCTAACCCCAACGCGGAGGAGTCCGAATGGTGAACAAGAATATGATGCGGCAGGCGCAGCAGTTGCAGGCGCGCCTGGCGAAAGCGCAGGAAGAGATCGAAGCGCAGCGCGTCGAGGCGTCCGCCGGCGGCGGCGCGGTCAAGGCCGTCGCCACCGGCAAGCAGACCATCGAGTCCATCGTCATCGATCCGGGCGCGGTGGATCCCGAGGACGTGGAGTTGCTGCAGGATATGATCCTCGCCGCCGTCAACGAGGCGCTCGGCAAGTCGCAGGCGATGGCGTCCGAGAAACTGGGCGCGCTCACGGGCGGGCTGAAAATTCCCGGAATGTAGCCGATGACCTCGCTCGGCCCGCAGGAAGAGGGGCGCGCCGGCGGCTCCCCCGCGCTCGCGCCCCAGGTGGCGCGCCTCATCGAGCAGTTGCACAAACTGCCCGGCATCGGCCCCAAGACCGCGCAGCGCCTCGCATACTACCTCATCCGCATGCCGGAGCGCGAAGCGCGCGACCTCGCCGACGCCATCGCCCAGGTCAAGGAGTCGCTCGGCTTCTGCCCGCGCTGCCAAAACATCGCGCCGCCCGGACTCTGCGGCGTCTGCTCCGATCCGTCCCGCGACCAAACGCGCATCTGCGTCGTGCAGGAGCCGCTCGACGTCGTCTCTCTGGAGCGCGCCGCCGCCTTCAAGGGGCTGTACCACGTGCTGCACGGGCTGATAGACCCGATGAGCAACGTCGGGCCGGACGACCTCCGCATACGCGAACTGCTGCGCCGCGTCGGCGAGGAGCCCGTGCAAGAGGTGATCATCGCCGCCAACCCGACCGTGGAGGGCGAGGCGACGGCGATGTACCTCCGGCAATTGCTGCGGCCGCTCGGCCCGCGCGTGACGCGGCTGGCGCGCGGCCTCCCCGTCGGCGGCGACCTCGAGTACGCGGACGACCTCACCCTCGCCCGCGCCCTAGAGGGGCGCCAGGACTTCTAGGCGGGAGAATCCGACGCGCTTCGCTAGGCGCCGTCCGTATGATTCGCCGCCGCCGTCGCAGGGCGGAGTCCGCCGGAGCATCCCGGCGCGCGCCAGAGACCGTCATTGACCGTCATTCCCAAACATAGGCGGGAATTTCGACGGAGAATTCCTCATAATAATGAGCGGGGCGCTAGGGTTTGACAAACCGCGCGGGGAGGGTGTAGCATTGCCGTTTGCGTCGAAACGGGGCGCGGCCGGCGGGAGTCCGGCCAGCGAGCGCAAGGAGAGTTCCGCAATGCCGACGGTGAATCAGTTGGTGCGCCAGGGGCGCAAGCGCGTGGTGAAAAAGACCAAGGCGCCTGCGCTTCGGTTCGTGCGGAACAGCCTGCGGAACCGGGTGTACCGGGGCGGCGGCAGCCCGCAGAAGTTGGGCGTGTGCGTTCAGGTGCGGACGGTTACCCCGAAGAAGCCGAATTCCGCTCTGCGGAAGGTGGCCCGCGTGCGCATGACGAACGGGATGGAGGTGACGGCCTACATTCCGGGCGAGGGGCACACGCTGCAGGAGCACTCCGTCGTCCTGATACGCGGCGGCCGCGTGAAGGACTTGCCGGGCGTCCGGTATCACATTATCCGGGGGGCGCTGGACGCCACCGGGGTGAACGGGCGGAAGCAGGGGCGGAGCAAGTACGGGACCAAGCGGGGCTAGCAGGGCTCTTGGCTTGGCCTGAGTCCTCCGGTTGCTGACTGGCTGGGGCGCGAGCCCGCCTTCGGCGCGGCCGAGGGTTGGCGTTCGGGCGGTTGCGCGCTTCGGCGCGCGGAAGGATTAGCGAGAAGGGAACGGGATAGATGTCTCGACGACGACGGGCGGAGCGGCGCGTTCCCGCGGCGGATCCGCGCTACAGGAGCGTTACGCTCGCCAGTTTCATCAACCGCGTGATGCTGAACGGGAAGAAGACCGTGGCGCAGCGGGCGGTGTATCAGGCGCTGGAGCAGGTGGAGCGGGAGACGAACCGCGACGCGATGGAGGTGTTCCAGACGGCGCTGCGGAACGTCACGCCGATGGTGGAGGTGAAGCCGCGGCGGGTTGGGGGCGCGACGTATCAGGTGCCGGTGGAGGTGCCGGAGCGGCGTCGGAACGCGCTGGCGATGCGCTGGCTGATCCGGTTCGCGCGGGCGCGGGCGGGGCAGCCGATGCGGTCGCGGCTGGCGAGCGAGATCGTGGACGCTTCGCGCGGGCAGGGGGCGGCGGCGCGGCGGCGCGAGGAAGTGCATCGCATGGCCGAGGCGAACCGGGCGTTCGTCCACTACCGCTGGTGATCGGGAAGGACTCGGGATGACGGTCGATCTGCGAAAAGTCCGCAACATTGGGTTCATCGCCCACATAGACGCCGGCAAGACGACGGTGACGGAGCGCGTGCTGTTTTTCACGGGCCGGACGTACAAGTTGGGGGAGGTGCACGAGGGGACGGCGGTGATGGACTGGATGGCGCAGGAGCGGGAGCGCGGCATCACGATCACGTCGGCGGCCACGCGGGCGAGTTGGAAGGGCCATCAGATCAACATCATCGACACGCCGGGCCACGTGGACTTTACGGCGGAGGTCGAGCGGAGCCTTCGCGTTTTGGACGGAGGCGTCGTCGTGTTCGACGCGGTCGCCGGCGTGCAGCCGCAGTCGGAGACGGTTTGGCGGCAAGCCGACCGCTACGGCGTTCCGCGCATTTGCTTCGTGAACAAGATGGACCGGATCGGGGCGGACTTCGACAAGACGATGGCGTCCATCCGGCGCAGGCTGAAGGCGGTTCCGGTTCCGGTGCAGTATCCGATAGGAGCGGAGGATCAGTTCCACGGCGTGATCGATCTCGTCGAGGAGAAGGCTTGGTTCTTCGAGCGGGGAGCGGCGTCCGGGGAGATGCGCGAGGGTTCGATTCCGCCGGAGTTGCGGGAGGAGGCGGCGCGAGTGCGGGAGGAGATGCTCGAGCGGATCGCCGAGAACGACGACGCGGCGCTGGAGCGGTTCCTCGCGGGCGAGACGCCCGGGCCGGACGAGATCAAGGCGGCGCTGCGGCGGGCGACGATAGCGAATCAGGCGGTGCCCGTCGTGTGCGGCTCCGCGCTGCAGAGCCTGGGCGTGCAACTCGTGCTGGACGCCGTGCTGGACTATCTGCCGTCGCCGCTGGACGTTCCGGCGGTCGTGGGGAAGAGTTTGAGCGGGGACGAGGAGGCGGAGCGGCGGGCGGACGCGGACGAGCCGTTCGCGGCGCTGGCGTTCAAGGTCGTCTCCGACCCTTACGCGGGGCGGCTGGTGTATTTCCGGGTCTACTCGGGCTCGATGAAGGCCGGGGCGAGCGTTTACAACCCGACGAAGGGGACGCGCGAGCGGATGGGCCGGATTATGTTTATGCACGCGAATCACCGCGAGGACGCGGAGAGTATTTCGGCGGGGGAGATCGGGGCGGCGGTCGGCCTGAAGAACACGTTCACCGGGGAGACGATCTGCGACGAGAAGCATCCGGTCGTGCTTGAGACGATCCGCTTCGCGGAGCCGGTCATATCGGTGGCGATTGAGCCGTCCACGCGGGCGGAGCAGGACAAACTGACGGACTCGCTGATCAAACTCGCGGAAGAGGATCCGACGTTCCGGGTGCGGTACGACCAAGAGACCGGGCAGACCGTGATGTCGGGGATGGGCGAGTTGCACTTGGAGATTCTCGTTGACCGCCTGAAGCGCGAGTTCAACGTCGGCGCGGCGGTCGGGCGCCCGCAGGTGGCGTACCGCGAGGCGATTACGCGGTCGGCGAAGGCGCAAGGGCGGTTCGTGCGGCAGACGGGCGGACGCGGCCAGTTCGGCGATTGCGTGCTGGAGATCGAGCCCGGCGCGCAGGGCGCGGGTTTCGCGTTCGAGAACAGGATCGTGGGGGGCGCGATTCCGCGGGAGTACATTCCGGCGGTGAGCAAGGGGGCGGAGGAGGCGCTGCGGAACGGGGTCGTCGCCGGGTATCCGGTGATGGACGTGAAGGTCGCGGTGGTGGACGGCTCGTTCCACGCGGTGGACTCCTCGGAGATGGCGTTCAAGATCGCGGCGAGCATGGCGGTGAAAGACGCTCTGGGGAAGGCGGGCCCGGTGCTGCTGGAGCCGGTGATGGAGTTGCAGATGGTCACGCCGGGGGAGTATCTGGGCGAGGCTTTGGCGGACTTGAACAGCCGTCGCGGGCGGATCCGGTCTATGGAGGGACACGGGGACACGCAGGTGGTGGAGGCGGACGTTCCTCTGGTGGAGATGTTCGGCTACGCGACGGACTTGCGGTCGCTGACGCAAGGGCGCGCGAACTACACGATGGAGTTCGGGCGCTACGAGAAGGCGCCTGAGTCGACGACGCAGGCGGTCGCGCGGAGCGCGTAGGAGACGAAACCGTGGTGGAGCAGACGACAACCCCCAGGGCGCGGTCCGGCCAGCAGTCGGAGAAGGTGCGGATCATTCTCCGCGCCTTCGACCACAAACTGGTCGACCAGTCGTCGGCGCAGATCGTCGAGGCCGCCGAGCGGACCGGCGCGGCGGCGGCGGGGCCCGTGCCCTTGCCCACGCGCATCAAGCGGTTTTGCGTGATTCGCTCGCCTCACATCGACAAGGACTCGCGGGAGCATTTCGAACTGCGGACGCACAAGCGGCTGGTCGACATTCTGGAGCCGAACTCCAAGACGATAGACGCGCTGACCCGGCTGCAGATGCCGGCGGGCGTGGACATTTCCATTAAGTTGTGAACGCGATGATCGAAGGGCTGATCGGCAAGAAAATCGGGATGACGCACCTCTTCGGCGCGGAGGCGCGGGTCGTTCCCGTCACCGCTCTGGAAGTGGGGCCGTGCGTCGTCACGCAGATTCGGACGGCGTCGCGGGACGGCTACGAGGCGGTGCAGATCGGCTTCGGCGGCGTGAAGCAGTTGAACAAGCCCGCGGCGGGGCACCTCGCGGCGTCCGGCGCGCGGGTTCGGCGGTTGCGCGAGTTCAAGGCGGACGACGTTTCCGCCTACCGCGTCGGGCAGCGGCTGCGCGTCAGCCAGTTCCAACCCGGCGATTTCGTGGACATTGTGTCCACGACGAAGGGGCGCGGCTTCCAGGGCGCGATGCGGCGCCACGGGTTCGGCGGCGGACAGAAGACGCACGGACAGGGCGACCGCGGCCGCGCGGTCGGGTCCATCGGCGCGGGGACGTTCCCGGGCCGCGTGGTGAAGGGCAAGAAGATGCCCGGGCATATGGGCGACAAGCGCAAGACGGTTCGCAAATTGCGGGTGGAGTTGGTGGACGCGGAGCGCAACCTGCTGTTCGTGCGCGGCCCCGTTCCCGGCTCGCGCAACACGATGGTGATGGTGCGCTACGCGCACGGCGTTCCGGTCGCGGAGCGCATTGAGCCGGCGGTCCCCGAGTTCGTCGAGCCTATCGCCGTCGCCGCTGAGCCGGAAGCCGTCGCCGCTGAGTCGGTCGAGGCCGTTGCCGTCGCCGCCGAGGAGACGGAGGCGCAGGACTCGGCGGTCAAGGAGCCTGAGGCGGAGGAAGAAGAGGTCGTCGAGGAGCCTGCCGACGCGGACGAGGATGCCCCGGCCGAGGCGCAGGCCGACGAGCCCGATGCCGAGGGCGCCGTGGACGAGCCTGTCGCGGAAGGTGAAGAGCCTGCGGCGGATGCCGCCGACGCGCCCGACGCGGAAGAGGAAACGCCCGCTGAGGGCGATGCGAAGGCGGAAGAGGGGCGTTCCTAATGCAACTGCCGCAGTACGACTTGAGCGCGAACGAGACGGGGACGCTGGAGGTCAGCGACGTTGTGTTCGGCGCGCCTGAGAATATGGAGTTGCTGCATCAGGCGCTCGTGTATCACCGGGCGAATCAGCGCAGGGGCTCCGCCAGCACGCTTACGCGCGGGCAAGTGAGCGGGACGGGGCGCAAGCCGTTCTCGCAGAAGGGGACGGGGCGCGCGCGCCAGGGTTCGTGGAAGTCGCCGCACCATCGCGGGGGAGGCGTCGCCTTCGGGCCGACGCCGCGCTCGTACCGGCAGCGTATGCCCAAGCGGATGCGCCGGCAGGCGATACGGACGGCGCTCTCCGGCAAGGCGGCGGCGGAGCGGCTGTTCGTGGTGGATGGGCTGGACGAGATCGAGAGCAAGACGAGCGCGATGGCGGCGGCGCTCTCAGCGTTCGGCGTGACCGGGTCCGCGCTCGTGGTCACCGGGCGGGAGTCGCAGGCGGGGCTGGCCGTCCGGAACCTGAAGAGGGTGAAGGCGTTGCGGGCGGACTTGCTGAACACGTTGGACTTGCTGCGGTTCGACGCGGCGCTGATGAGCCCGGAGGCCGCGCGCTGGGCGGAGGAAATTTGGGCGGACGCGCGGCGCGTTCGGAAAGCGGAGGCCGCCTGATGCACGTGCTGCAGGTTCTGAAGCGTCCGCTGATAACGGAGAAGTCCACGCTGCTGCAGGAGCGGAACAAGTACGTCTTCGAGGTGCTGCCGTCCGCGAACAAGGCGCAAGTGCGGGAGGCCGTGCAGCGCGCCTACGAGGTGAAGGTTACGAGCGTGAACATCGTGCATACCCCCGGCGAGAACCGGCGGCTGCGGAACGGGCGACGGCTGCGGACGCCCGCGTCGAAGAAAGCGGTCGTCACCGTCGCCGCCGGGCAGACGATTCAGTTGTTCGAGGGAGCGTAGGCTATGCCGTTGAAGCGACTGCGGCCAACGAGCGCGGGCGTCCGCGCGGCGGTACGACCCGATTTTTCGGAGGTCACGCGCCGCTCGCCCCACAAGCCGCTGACGAAGGGGCTCCGCAAGAGCGGGGGGCGGAACGCGCGCGGCAAGATGACGGTTCGCCATCGCGGAGGCGGCGCGAAGCGCGCCTGGCGCGACGTGGACTTCAAGCGCGACAAGGCCGGGGTGCCCTGCAGGGTCGAGTCCATCGAGTACGACCCCAACCGCTCCGCGCGCATCGCGCTGCTGGTGTACGCGGACGGCGAGCGGCGCTACATTCTCGCCCCGAACGGCGTGAAGGCGAACGACCGCCTAATGTCCGGCCCGGGCGCGGAGATACGCGTGGGGAACGCCATGCCGCTTTCGGCGATTCCGACGGGCACGATGGTGCACAACATTGAGTTGCAGCCGGGCCGGGGCGGGCAGTTGTGCCGGGGAGCCGGCACGGGCGCGCAATTGCTGGCGCGGGACGAGGAGTTCGCGCTCCTGCGGCTGCCGTCCGGCCAGATACGCCGCGTCCCCAGCGCGGGGACCGCGACGATAGGCCAGGTGGGGAACCCCGAGCACAAGAACGCCTCGCTGGGCAAGGCGGGGCGGAAGCGCCAAAAGGGGCGGCGCCCGCGCACGCGGGGCTCGGCGATGAACCCGAGCGACCACCCGCACGGCGGCGGCGAGGGCCGCGCCGGCGTCGGGATGACGCATCCCAAGACGCCGTGGGGCAAACCCGCGCTCGGCCCGAAGACGCGCCGGCGCATCCACACCGACGTGTTCATCGCGCGCGACAGGAGGAAGCGGTAGTTATGTCCCGTTCCGTGAAGAAGGGGCCGTTCGTGCACCCGAAACTGGCCAAGAAAGTGACGCGCGCGCAGCGGGCGGAAACGAAAGTCGTGATCCGCACGTGGTCGCGCGCCTCCACGATTATGCCCGATATGCTCGGCATGACCATCGCCGTGCACGACGGGCGCCGCCACGTTCCCGTGTACGTCACGGAGAACATGGTCGGCCACAAGTTGGGCGAGTTCGCTCCGACGCGGACGTTCCGGGGGCACATCTCGAAGTCCGAGCGCCAGTCGTCGGTGAGGCGGTAGGCGATGGCGGTTCGCGCGTTAGGGAAGCAGATCGGCATTTCGCCGAAGCGCGTCCGCCCGTTGCTGCGGGCGCTGCAAGGGCGTCCGGCGCTGGCCGCGATAGACGAGTTGCGCTTCCAGCCGGGGCCGACCGCCGAGCAGACGCGGAAGTTGCTGAGGTCGGCGGTCGCCAACGCCGAGAACAACGAGCGGATGGACCCGACGCGGCTGGTGGTCGTTTCGGCGTTCGCCAACCAGGCGGTTCAGGCGCGGCGCTTGCGGCCGAGGTCAAGGGGCAGGGTGGGCCGCGTCCGGCGGCAGGCCAGCCACATCACCATCGTCGTGGACGAGCAGGGAGACTAGGCGTGGGACACAAGACGCATCCGATCGGCTTCCGGCTGGGCGTTATCCGCGAGTGGCAGTCCCGCTGGTTCGCGGGCAGCGCGAAGCAGTACTCCGCCAACGTCCTCGAGGACTGGACCATCCGCGAGAAGATCCGCAGCCAGTACGTCGAGGCGGGCATCTCTCGCGTCGAGATTGAGCGCAGCGCGCAAGACCTCACGGTCAACGTGCACACGGCGCGCCCCGGCATCGTGATCGGGCGCGGCGGGCAGCGCGTGGACGAGTTGCGGAAAGTCGTCGAGAAGGCCGCCGGCGGCAAGCGCGTCCGCCTGAACGTGCTGGAGATACGCCAGCCGGAGTTGGACGCCTTCCTCGTGGCGCGGAACGTGGCCGACCAGTTGGAGCGCCGCGTGATGTACCGCAGGGCGACCCGCCAGGCGGTGATGCGCTCGATGCAAGCGGGCGCCCGCGGCATCAAAGTGATGGTGTCCGGCCGCCTGGGCGGAGCGGAGATCGCGCGCCGCGAGAAGGTGATGGACGGGCGCGTGCCCCTCCACACGCTCCGCGCCGACATAGACTACGGGCTCGCCGAGGCGAGCACCACGATGGGGCGCATCGGCGTGAAGGTTTGGATCTACCGGGGCGACGTCTTCAAGGAGCCGGAACGCCCGCAGGTCGCGGCGCCCGAGGTTCCGGCGGCGATCGTCGCCGCGGCGCAGGAGGCCCTCGCGGCCCAAGACGCCGCCGCCGCCGCAGGCGAGCCCGAGGCCGCGGCTCCCGCCGCATCCCCGGAGCCCGTCGCCGAAGCCGCGCCGCCGGACGCTCCCGCGGATGCCGCCGCAGGAGCGGCGGACGCGCAAGCCGGGGCGCCTAGCGCGGAAGTCGAGGGGGAAGCGAATGCTTCAGCCTAAGCGAACGAAATACCGCAAGCAGCACCGGGGGCGGATGCGCGGCGTCGCCTCGCGGGGCAGCTCCGTGCGGTTCGGCGACTTCGGCCTGAAGTCGCTGGACGCGGCGTGGGTTACGGCGCGCCAGATAGAGGCGGGCCGCCGCGCCATCACCCGCCACCTCCGGCGCGGCGGACAGGTGTGGATACGCGTGTTCCCCTCCAAGCCCATCACCCGCAAGCCGGCGGAGACGCGGCAAGGCGGCGGCAAGGGGCCGGTGGACGCGTGGGTCGCGCTCGTCAAGCCCGGCCGGGTAATGTACGAAGTCGGCGGCGTGTCCGAGGAACTGGCGAGAGCCGCCCTCGCCCGCGCCGCCCAGAAGATGCCGGTGCAAACGCGAATGATCGGCAGAGAGGAGCCGCTGGTCGCGTACTAGCGGCGAAGACGGGAAACGATGAGAGCGAAAATCGAAACCGCGCGAGCGCTGTCGGACGAGCGCCTCAAGGAAGAGGAGTTCAACACGCGCTTGGAACTGATGAACCTGCGCTTCAAGGCGGCGACGCGCCAACTCTCCAACCTGGCGGAGTTGCGGAACGCCAAGCGCCGTCTGGCGCACATCCTCACGGTTGAGCGCGAGCGCGAAATCAAGGGAGGCGGGCTGTGACGACGACCGACGACCGCGAAGCCCGCCGCAAGAGCCGCGTCGGGCGCGTCGTGAGCGACGCGATGGACAAAACCGTCGTCGTCGCCGTGGAGCGCCGCGTCCCCCATCCGCTCTACCGGAAGTCCACGCGCCGCGTGAAGAAGTACAAGGCGCACGACGAGGAGAACGCCTACAAGGTGGGCGACGTCGTCCGCCTGCTCGAGACGCGCCCGATCTCCCGCACGAAACGCTGGCGTGTGGCCGAACTCATCCAGCGCGAGGAGGTCGTCGAGGCGTTCGCTCCGACCGAGATCGAGCCGGAAGCCGAGGCTGTCGCCGCTCCCGCCGCCGTTACCGTCGAGGCGCAGCCCCCCGTTGACGACGACGTCGCGGAGGAGACCGCCGCCCCCGCTGCGGACGCCGCAGACGAGGACGCGCTCCCTGAGGCCGAGGCCGACGAGCCCGAGCCCGCCGCCGAGGACGCCCCGGACGATGAGCCCGCCGCTGAGGCTGAGGCCGTCGAACCTGAGGCCGAGGAGCCCGTTGCGGAGAGCGCGGCGGACGAAGCCGAGTCAGTCGCCGAAACGTCCGCCGCGCAAGAAGAGGCCGACGCGCCGGAATCCGCTGACGCTGGCGACGCAGGCGATGCCGGAGAGCCCGTCGCCGAAGCGCCTGCCGGGCAAGAAGAGGCCGACGCGCCGGAATCCGCCGACGCCGGCGCCGCAGTCGATGCCGAGGAGCCTGCCGCCGAAGCGCCTGCCGCGCAAGAAGAGGCCGACGCGCCGGAGTCCGCCGAGGCTGAAGCCGTCGCCGAGCCCGAGCAAACTTCGGCAGGCGAGGCCGTCGCGGAGAATGAGCCTGCGGGCGCGGAAGCGCCTGAGCAGGGCGAAGCCTCCGCCGGGGGCGCGGGCGAGGCGCAGACGGGGAGCGGCGCGCAGACGGCGAGCGAGGAGAAAACGTCGTGATTCAGCCGCAGACGCGCCTCACCGTCGCCGACAACTCCGGCGCGAAAGAGATTATGTGCTTCAACATCCCGGGCGGGACGCGCAGGCGCTACGCCCGCGTGGGCGACGTCATCGTCGCGTCCGTGAAGCACGCGCAGCCCAACAGCGCCGTGAAGAAGGGCGAGGTCGTCCGCGCCGTCGTCGTCCGCGCCAGCGCGGTCACCAAGCGGCCCGACGGCTCCACGATCCGCTTCGACGACAACGCGGCGGTTATCCTCGCCCAGAACGAAATGCCGCGCGGAACGCGGATATTCGGCCCCGTCGCCAGGGAGTTGCGCGAGCGCAACTTTATGCGGATCGTCTCCCTAGCCCCGGAGGTGCTGTAATGACGGCGCGGCTGCAGCGCGACGACGAAGTGATGGTGATCGCCGGACGCGACAAGGGCAAACGCGGCAAGATCCAGCGTATGCTCCCCAACGACGGCAAAGCCCTCGTCGAGGGCGTGAACGTCGTGAAGCGCCACCTCCGGGCGGGCGCCGAGGGCGCGAGGCAAGCCGGCATCATCGAGAAGGAGATGCCCATCCACGCCTCCAAACTGATGCCCGTTTGCCCCGCTTGCGGAAAGCCGACCCGCGTGGCGGTCAAGAAACTGGAGGACGGCAGGAAGTCGCGGATGTGCAAGAAGTGCGAGGGGATGTTCACCTAATGGCGGACGCAGAGAACGCCGAAACCGCCACTGAGCGGACGGCGGACGAAGAGAAACCGAAAAGGCCCGCGCGCTCCCGCAAGAGCGCGGCGGCGGCCGTCGGCGAGGCCAAGAGCGAGGCAGGCGAGGCCGCCCCTGCCCCCGCGCCCCGCGCGAGGCGCAGCCGGGCCGCCGCGGCCCCCGCCGCTCAGACGGCCGACGCCGCGCCTCCGGCGGAGGCAAGCGCGTCTGCGGACGCCGGCGCGGCTCAGCCCGCCCCGGCGGGGCGAACGCGCTCGCGCCGCGCCGCGCCCAAGGAGGCGGAGCAGGCGCAAGCCGCCGCCGCGCGCCCGCTCCCCCGCTTAATGGGGCGCTTCCGCGAAGAGATTCGCGGACAGATGATCCGCGAGTTCGGCTACGCGAGCCCGATGCAGGCGCCGGAGGTCAAAAAGGTCATACTCAACGTCGGACTCGGCGAGGGGCTGACGAACAGCCGCGCGCTGGAGACGACCCCGGAGCACATAGCCGTCATCACCGGCCAAAAGCCCGTCATCACCAAGGCGAGCAAGTCCGTCGCGGGATTCAAGGTTCGGGAGGGGCAGTCCGTCGGCGTGATGGTCACCTTGCGCGGCAAGCGAATGTACGATTTCCTCGACAGGATGATCTCGACCGCGCTTCCCCGCATCAGGGACTTTCGCGGCGTGCCCAGGGATTCCTTCGACGGGCGCGGGAACTACTCGCTCGGCTTCCGCGAGCAGATCGTGTTCCCCGAGATAGATTACGGAAGCGTCGACCGCGCGCGGGGGTTTCAGGTCGTGATCGCCACCAGCGCGCGCACCGACGCGGAGGGGTTCCGGCTCCTCGAGTTGATGGGGATGCCGTTCGCCCGACCGGCGGCGAACTAGAGGGACGGAGGAGCCTTGGCGAAGAAGAGCAAAATTGCGAAGTGGAAGCGGACGCCGGCGCACAAGGCGCGCGCGATGAACAGGTGCAACCGCTGCGCCAGGCCGCGCGCCTACATCCGGTTCGCCGGCCTCTGCCGCGTCTGCTTCCGGCAGATGGCCCTCAACGGCCACTTGCCGGGCGTCCGAAAGGCCAGTTGGTGAGGCAAACGCTATGACGATGACCGACCCCATCGCGGATATGCTGACCCGCATTCGGAACGGACTCCTCGTCCGCCACCCGGACGTCGACGTGCCCTCCTCCAAAGTGAAGGCGTCCGTCGCCGAAATCCTCAAGCGCGAAGGCTACATCGCCGACTACAGCGTCACCAAGCAGAAGCCCCAGGACTCGCTCCGCCTTCAGTTGCGCTACAACGCCAACCAGGAGCCCGCCATCGCCGGGCTGAAGCGCGTGAGCAAGCCGGGCCTCCGCATCCATGTCCAAAAGAAGGACGCGCCCCGCGCCTTCGGCGGCATCGGCGTCTCCATCGTCTCGACCTCGCAAGGAATAATGACCGGCCGCGAGGCGCACCGCCGGGGCATCGGCGGCGAACTCTTGGCCTACGTCTGGTAGGAGCGCGAACGTGTCCCGCATCGGCAAAAAGCCCATCCCCATCCCCAACGGCGTCTCCGTGGAGGCGACCGCCGACGAGGTCGTCGTGAACGGCGCGAAAGGCCGGTTGCGCCAAACCGTCGAGCCCGGCATCGTCGTCAGGGAAGAGAACGGCGCGCTCGTGGTCACGCGGGCGTCGGACGAGCGCCGCCACCGCGCGCTCCACGGCCTCACCCGCGCGCTCGTCGCCAATATGGTGACCGGCGTCAGCGAAGGCTTCACCCGAACGCTGGAACTCGTGGGCTACCGCGTGCAGGCGCAAGGCCGCTCCGTCAACCTCCAACTGGGGTTCAGCCATCCCGTGGTGATCGAGCCGATGGAGGGCGTGGAGTTCGAGGTGGAGGGCAACAACCGCGTGCACGTGCGCGGCGTGGACAAGCAGGCGGTCGGCGAGCAGGCGGCGCGCATCAGGCGCCTCCGCCCCCCGGACGCCTACAAAGGCAAGGGAGTGCGGTACGCGGGCGAGCAGATCCGTCTGAAGCCCGGCAAGTCCGCCGGCAAGAGGGCTTAGCGAATGGCCAAGATCAAGACGCGCGGCGCGGCGCGGATCACGCGCCACCGCAGGCTGCGGAGGCGCCTCGCCGGGACTGGCGAGCGCCCCAGGCTCAACGTCTTCCGCAGCGCGCGGTTCACCTACGCGCAAGTCATAGACGACGACGCGGGCCGCACCATCGCCGCCGCCAGTTCCCGCGAGTTGCCGAAAGGCCAGTTCGGCAAGTCCGACGCCGCGAAGGAAGTGGGCAAAATGGTCGCGGGGCGCGCCAAGGCGAAGGGCGTCTCGGCGGTCGTGTTCGACAGAGGCGGGTATCAGTACCACGGGCGCGTGAAAGCGCTGGCCGACGGCGCCCGCGAGGAAGGGCTGGTGTTGTAGGCGTATGGTGACCAGCGAGCGCGAGCGTTTCAACGAAGAGCAGCCGGCCGACCTCCAAGAGAAGGTCGTCCACATCCGCCGCGTGGCCAAAGTCGTCAAGGGCGGACGCAACCTCACGTTCAACGCCCTCGTCGTCGTCGGAGACGGCGAAGGCAGCGTCGGCGTGGGATTCGGCAAGGGCAAAGCCGTGCCGGACGCCATCCGCAAAGGCGCCGCCATCGCCCGCAAGGATATGACGCCCGTCGCCCTCAGAGGCTCCACGATACCCTACGCCGTCACGACGAAGTTCCGCGCATCCACCGTCCTCCTGCGTCCGGCCCAGCCCGGAGCGGGCATCAAAGCCGGCGGAGCCGTCCGCGCCGTGATGGAGGCGCTCGGCGCCAAAGACGTCGTCGCCAAAGCCCTGGGCAGCCGCAATCCCATCAACGTCGTGCAGGCCGCCTTGCAGGGACTCCGCCGGTTGCAAGGCGCGCCGTCCGGCGAGGAGGAGGCCCCCCAGCGAGCGTCGCTGCCTCCCGCCCCCGACCGCCGGACTCCGCTGCGCCGCGAGGCGAGCCCCCGCCGCGACCGGGGAGACCGCGACCGGGACAGGGGAGACCGCGACCGAGACCGCGGCGACAGGGGCGACCGCGTCGACAGAGACAGAGGCGAACGCGGCGAACGGCGCGAGGCCGCGCCCGCGCCCGCGGCGGCCGCCGCCCAATAGGGAGAGCGCGAGAGATGGCGAAATTGCGAATCAAGTGGGTGCGGAGCGGCATCGGCTACGAGCGGAGCCAGCGCCGCACCATCAGAGCGCTGGGGCTCAAGCGCCTCCAGCACGAGGTCGTGCGCGAGGACACCCCGACGATCCGCGGGATGGCGCATAAGGTGCGCCACCTGGTGTCCGTGAGCGCCGGAGAGGAAGGCTAGGCGATGCAAGCGCATAACGCGCGGTCCGCCCACGCCCGCCCGAAGCGCAAGCGCGTCGGCCGGGGCGACGGCTCCGGCAAGGGCACGTACTCCGGACGCGGCATGAAAGGCCAGAAAGCCCGCTCCGGCGGCGGCGTCCGCCCGGGCTTCGAAGGCGGACAAAACCCGCTCATCAAGGGCTTGCCGATGCTGCGCGGCTTCCGCAACCCCTTCCGCGTCGAGTACCAGACCGTGAGTGTCGCCAGGCTTGCCGCCCTCCCGGAAGACGTCGCCGACGTCACTCCTCAAACGCTCGCGGCGCACCGGCTGGTCCGCCATGCCGCCAAGCCCGTGAAGTTGCTCGGCGGCGGCGAGGCTCCCCGCGCGTTCGCGGTGTCCGGCGTCAAAACCACCGCGTCCGCCAAAGCCGCCGTGGAAGCCGCCGGCGGCTCCGTCGCGGAGGCCTAAGCGCATGCGCGCCGCCCAAACCGCCGCCCGCGAGCAGCCGGGCAGGCCCGCGCTCATCCAAGCGATGATCGACGCGTTCAGGACGCCCGACCTCCGCGCGCGCATCCTCTTCGTCCTCGGCATGCTCGTCATCTTCCGGCTGCTCGCGCACGTCCCCGTCCCCGGCGTCGAGCGCTCCGCCCTGGGCAACCTCTTCCAAAACAACCCCCTCGTCCCCCTCTTCGACCTCTTCAGCGGCGGCGGCTTGCGGAATATGAGCATCGCCGCGCTCGGCGTCTTCCCCTACATCACCGCCTCCATCGTCATCCAAGTGCTCACGCCCGTCCTGCCCCAGTTGCAAGCCCTCTCCAAAGAAGGCGACAGCGGACGGCAGCGGATCAACCAAATCACGCACTGGCTCACGGTGCCCATCGCCTTCTTCTCCGGCTACGGCCAACTCCTCCTCTTCTCCCGCGCCGGCGTGTTCACCCACCCCATTAGTTTCGTCGGCGACGGGTCGTTCGAGACGCTCACCATCGTCATCAGTTTCGTCGGCGGCACGATGCTCCTCGTCTGGATGGGCGAACTCATCACGGAACGCGGCGTCGGCAACGGCATATCGCTCATCATCTTCGCCGGAATCGTCGCGGGGCTCCCAAGCCTCTTAGGGCAAGGATTCCTCGCCCGCGACAACGCGACAGGACTGCTGATGCTCGCCGTGGGCGGCCTTGCGCTCGTGTTCGTCATCGTCATCTTCAATGAGGCGCAGCGCCGCATTCCCGTGCAGTACGGACGCAGCGTCTTCCGCGGAGGCCGAATGTACCGGCAATCGGGCGCGACGCATCTCCCGCTGCGCGTCAACTCCGCCGGAATGATCCCCCTCATCTTCGCCTTCGCCATTATGGTGCTGCCCGGCACCGTCGCGGGCTTCGTCTACAACCCCTCCAGTTCGGGCTTCCTCTCCAGCATGGCCGGCTTCGTCGTCCGAACGCTCGCCCCCACCTCCGTCTGGTACTGGGTCGCCGTCTTCATCCTCGTCGTCGTATTCACCTTCTTCTACACGCTCGTCGTGTTTCAGCAGCAGCAACTCGCCGAAAACCTCCAAAAGAACGGAGGCTTCGTCCCGGGCATCCGCCCGGGCGTCCCCACGCAGCAATACCTGAACCGCGTCATCCTCCGCATCACCTGGGGCGGCGCCCTCTTCCTCGGCGTCGTCTCCGTCCTCCCGTTCGTGTTCACCCGCGTCACCGGCGTCGAGGCGCTCACGCTCGGCAGCACCAGCCTCCTCATCATCGTCTCCGTCGCGCTCGACTTTATGCGCCAGTTGGAGGCCCAACTCCTCATGCGAAACTACGAAGGATTCCTCCGATGAGCGCCCGCGTCGTCCTGCTCGGCCCGCCCGGCGCGGGCAAGGGAACGCAAGCCGCGCTCATCGCCGCGCGTATGAGCGTCGCCCATATCGCCTCCGGCGACCTCTTCCGCAAGCACCTCAGCGAGGGAACGGAACTCGGCGCGCTCGCCAAAACCTATATGGACAAAGGCGAACTCGTCCCCGACGACGTCACCATACGCATGGCGCTCGAGCGCATGGCCGAGCCCGACGCGCAAGCCGGCTGCGTGCTCGACGGCTTCCCCCGCACGATGGAGCAGGCGAAAGCCCTCGACGAGGCGCTGGAGCGCAAGGGCGAGCGCATCGCAAGCGCGCCGCTGATCGAGGTGGATACGGAGGAGTTGGTGCGCCGCCTCGCCGGACGCTGGATATGCGGCGGCTGCCAAACGCCCTACCACGAGGCGTTCAATCCGCCGAAAACGGCGGGCGCGTGCGACTCTTGCGACGGCGAACTGCGCCAGCGCGACGACGACAAGCCCGAAGTCGTCCGCGCCCGGCTCGAGACCTACGAGCGCCAGACCGCCCCGCTGATCGCCTACTACGAGGCGCAAGGCAAACTCAAGCGCGTGAACGGCCAGCGGAGCGTGGAGCAGGTCACCGGCGACTTGGAGGCGGCCATCGGCGCGTGAGGCCGCTTTGCGTTCCGGCTTCAATTGGCGTACAATAGGCGTTTGCGGATGAAAATGAAGACGAAGCAGACAGCGGTCTTGCGCGACTTGGGCGCGAGGAGCGGGCGCGAGGGCATCACGGTCAAGAGTTCCGCCGAACTCGACCGCATGCGCGAGGCCGGCCGGATCACCGGCGAAGTCCTCGCCGCGCTCAGCGGCGCCATCGCCCCGGGCGTGACGACCCGCGAAATGGACGCGTTCGCCGAACGCGAGATACGCGCTCGCGGCGCCGTCCCCGCCTTCAAAGGCTACAGAGGCTTCCCCGCGTCCCTCTGCGTCTCCGTCAACGACGAAATCGTCCACGGCATCCCCGGCCGCCGACGCATCAAGGAAGGCGACGTCGTCGGAATGGACCTCGGCGCGGTCGTCGGCGGACTCTACGGCGACTCGGCGGTGACCGTCGCAGTCGGCGAAACGCCCTGCGGCGTCCGCGAGCAGATGGAAACGGGACGCGCAGCCCTCTTCGCGGGCATCGAGCAGGCGCGCGCCGGCAACCGCGTCGGCGACGTCTCCCACGCCATCGAATGCGAAATCCTCCGGCGCGGCTCCTACGGCATCGTCAGGGGATACACCGGCCACGGCATCGGAACCCAACTCCACGAAGAGCCATCCGTCCCCAACTTCGGAACGGCGGGGCGCGGCGCGATGCTCCGCCCGGGCATGGCCATCGCCATCGAGCCGATGGTCAACTTCGGCGGCGACGACGTCGAGTCCCTGGACGACGGCTGGACCGTGGTCACGGCGGACGGCTCCGTCTCCGTCCACTACGAGCACACGATCATCATCACCGAAGGCGACCCGATCATTACGACGCAGGTCGAAGGCTAGGAGAAACGCGCGGAGCCGCATGGCGAAAAAAGAGTCCATAGAGGTCGAAGCGACCGTCACGGAGGCGCTCCCCAACGCGACCTTCCGAGCGGAACTGGCGAACGGGCACGCAGTGCTCGCGCACGTGTCCGGCAAGATGCGGATGCACTTCATCCGCGTCCTCCCCGGCGACCGTGTGCTCGTCGAACTCTCCCCCTACGACCTCACCCGCGGACGCATCACCTACCGGTTCAAGTAGCCGTCGAAGTCGAGAAGGAGCGGGAGCGAAGCATGAAAGTGTCGGCGTCGGTCAAGCCGCGGTGCGACAAGTGCCGTCAGATTCGGCGGGGGCGGACGGTGCGGATCATCTGCTCCAACTCCCGCCACAACCAGAAGCAGGGGTAAGCCATGGCTCGCGTAGCAGGCGTTGACATACCGGACAACAAGCGCATCGAGATCGCCCTCAGGCGCATCCACGGCATCGGCCCCGCGCGCGCCCGAAAAATCGCCGACCAGGCCGGCCTTCCCGGCAACCCCAAGGTCCGCGACGTCCCCGACGACCGCATGGCGCGCGTCCGCGAAATCATTGACCACGACTACGCCGTTGAGGGCGACCTCCGGCGCGAGGTCAACGACAACATCCGGCGCCTCATAGACATCGGAACCTACCGCGGTCTGCGCCACCGCCGGGGCTTGCCCGCTCGCGGCCAGCGCACCCGCACCAACGCCCGCGCCAAGCGCAGCGGGCGCCGCACCGTCGCCGGCAAGCGCCGCGTGATGAAGAAGTAGAACGGACGCCGACGGAGGAATACCCTTGGCAAGAGCCAACAGAACCCGAACCCGCCGCAGGGAGCGCAAGTTCGTCCCCCGCGGCAAGGTGTTCATCACCTCGACCTTCAACAACACCCTCGTCTCCCTCACCGACCCCGAGGGCAACGTCGTCTCCTGGGGGTCGGCGGGCGGCGTCGGTTTCAAGGGCGCGCGCAAAAGCACCGCCTTCGCCGCCCAGCGCGTCTCCGAAACCGCCGCCCGCAAAGCGATGGAGGTCGGCTTGCGCCAAGTCGAGGTCTTCGTCCGCGGCCCGGGCGCCGGACGCGAGTCCGCCATACGCGCCCTGCAAGGCGCAGGACTCACCGTCACCAGCATCCGCGACGTCACTCCCATCCCCCACAACGGCTGCCGCCCCCCCAAGCGGCGGCGCGTCTAGGAGACAGAGGCAAATGGCCAGATACACGGGCCCCGTCTGCAGGCAGTGCAGGCGCGCGGGCGAAAAACTGTTCCTCAAGGGCGAGCGCTGCTTCACCCCCAAGTGCGGCGTCGAAAAACGCCGCAAAACCCCGGGCGACCAGCAGCCCCGCCGCCGCCGCGCCTCCGACTGGGCCGTCCAACTCCGCGAAAAGCAGAAGGCCCGCCAGTCCTACGGCGTCCTCGAGCGCCAGTTCCGCCGCTACTTCGGCGACGCCCTCCGCATGCAGGGCGCCACCGGCGACAACCTCCTCCAACTCCTGGAGCGCCGCCTCGACAACGTCGTCTACCGCATCGGCTTCGCGGACTCCCGCGCCCAAGCCCGCCAGCGCGTCCTCCACGGCCACTTCGCCGTCAACGGCAGGAAGGTCAACGTCCCCTCCTACCGCGTCCGCCCGGGCGAAACCGTCGCGTGGAAGCCCGCCAGCAAAGACGCCCAATTCGCCCAGAACGCCATCCGCACCGTGGGCCAGCGCCCCATCCCCGAGTGGATAACGCTCGACAAAACCGAAATGACCGCGACGATCGCCAGGCGCCCCGAACCCGCCGACGTCGACAGCAGAATCGAAACCCGCCTCGTGGTGGAGTTCTACTCCCGCTAGCGGAGCCGGATCGCCCGCCCCGCCCCGCCGGGAAGGCGTGTTGCACGGAGGACGTAACGAAAGATGTTGGACTACGGCTACGACGAGCCGCGCGACTCGAGACTCGACGCCGCGCCCAGGCCGCAGATCAAAACCGCGGAGGCCGGCGAAACCTACGGCAGGTTCGTCATCGAACCCCTCCCGCAGGGCTACAGCGACACGCTCGGCAACCCCTTGCGCCGCGTGCTCCTCAGCTCCATAGAGGGCGCCGCCGTCAACTCCGTCAAGATCGAGGGCGTGGAGCACGAATACTCCACCATACCCAACGTCAAAGAGGACGTCGTCGACATCATCCTCAACGTCAAAGCCATCAGCATCCGCGCCAACGCCAAACGCCCCGGCAAACTCCGCCTCCGCGCCGAAGGCCCGGGCGAGATCAAGGCCGCCGACGTCATTATGTCCCCCGACTTCGAGATCGTGAATCCCGAACTCCACATCGCCACGCTCGACGGGCCGGACTCCCGCCTCGAAATGTCTATGGACGTCGAAATAGGGCGCGGCTACGAGCCCGCCTCCTCAGGCCAAGGCCGCCCCATCGGCGAAATCCCCATCGACGCCGTCTACACCCCCGTCCACAAGGTCAACTACAGGCGCGAGTACGCCCGCGTCGGCCAGCGCACCGACTTCGAGCGCCTCATCGTCGAAGTCTGGACCAACGGAGCCGTCTCCCCCGTCGAGGCGATGCGGCAGGCCGGCTCCAACCTCGTCGAGTGCTTCTCCTACTTCTCAATGGTCTCCGACTCCGACCAGGAAGACGGCAGCGGCATGGTCTGGATCGCCGCCATCCCCGCCTCCCAGCGCAATATGGACGTCGAGAAACTCAACCTCTCGATGCGGACGCTCAACTGCCTCAAGCGCGCCGCCATCCACAAGGTCGGCGAAGCCCTCGAGAGGAACCGCGACGAACTCCTCCGCATCCGCAACTTCGGCGAGAAATCCCTCCACGAACTCGACGAGCGCCTCCGCGAAATCGGCATCATCCACCCCGGCCTGCGCCTCAACGACGTGCCCCCGGCCCCCGAGCCCGTCGGCGCCGCGCAAGCCCAAAGCGACAGCGAGGAGTAACTACGATGCGCCACCGCGTCTCAGGCCGCAAACTGGGCCGCCGCGTCGCCCCCCGCGAAGCGTTGCTGAGCAACCTCGTCTCCCAACTGCTCCGCCACGAGCGCGTCACCACCACCGAGGCGAAAGCCCGCGCCGTCCAGCCCGTCGCCGAAAAAATCATCACCAAAGGCCGCGACGGCACGCTCGCCAACCGCCGCGTCGCCCTCGCCGCCCTCCCCGACAAGCGCGCCGTCAAACGCCTCTTCGACGAGATCGGCCCCCGCTACGCCAACAGGCCCGGCGGCTACACCCGCATGATCAAGTTGATGCCCCGCAAGGGCGACGCCGCGCCTATGGCCCTGCTGGAGTTGGTGGAGTAGACAACGAGAACGCTATGACGAGACGTATCGCGCTCGTCGTCGAATACGAGGGAACGGGCTACGCCGGCTTCCAACGCCAGCCGCGCCTCCCCTCCATACAGGAGGAACTCGAAAACGCAATAGAATCGCTCACAGGGGCCCGCTCCCTCGTCCGAGGCGCGGGGCGCACCGACGCCGGAGTCCACGCCGCCGGCCAAGTCGCGGCGTTCGACGCCCAAACCGCCCTCCCGACGGAGCGCGTCGCGGCGGCGCTCAACCACTCCCTCCCCAAGCAAGTCGCCGTCCGCGCCGCCTACGACGTCGAGCCATCGTTCGACCCCCGCAGGGACGCCGAAGCCCGCGTCTACCGCTATCGCCTGCTGGACGGCGCCCCCCGCTCCCCGTTGCGCCGCAAGGTGACGCGCCGCGTCCCCCGCAGGCTCGACGAGAGCGCGATGCGGGCGGCTGCGGAATGCCTGCCGGGAGAGCGCGACTTCCGCGCCTTCAGCGGACGATTGCCGGAAGGCAAAACGTTCGTCAGGCGCATGGCGAGGGCGGATGTCCTGCGGATCGGCGACGAACTCGTCGTGGAGTTGGAGGCCAACGCCTTCCTCCCCCAGCAAGTCCGCCGAACCGTCGGCGCCCTCGTCGAGGTCGGATTAAGCAAAGCGAGCGCGAGCGATTTCGAGCGATTGGCCAGCAGCGGAGCGCAAGGCGCGGCGAGCAACGTCCTCCCCGCCTGCGGACTAACCCTTCAGGAAGTGAGATACGCGGGATTCCCGCCCAAGTGAACATGGAACTGCAGCGAATCACAACGCACCCCAACCCCTCGGCGCGCAGCGAAAAGTGGCACGTCGTCGACGCCGAAGGCGAGCGGCTTGGCCGCCTCGCCTCGAAAATCGCGGGGCTCTTGCAAGGCAAGCACCGCCCGGACTACAGCCGCCACCAGCTGTCCGAGGACTTCGTCATCGTCGTCAACGCCGCCAAAATCGGCGTCTCCGGCGCCAAAATGACCCAGAAGGTCTACTACCGCCACTCCGGCTACCTCGGCGGAATGCGGACCCGAACCCTCGAAGAGATGCTTGCCCGATTCCCCGCCCGCGTCATCGAACTCGCCGTCAAGGGAATGCTCCCCCGCAACCGGCTTGGCCGCAGAATGCTCCGCCGCCTGAAGGTCTACGCGGGCCCCGAGCACCCCCACGAGGCGCAAGTTCGCATCGGAATGGGCAAGCCCAAGCCGCAGGCGCCCGCCGCGGAGCCCGCCCCGGCCCGTCGGCGTCGCCGCGCCCCCGCCCAAACGCCGGAGCCGCCGGCCGACGCCCCTGAAGACCAGGCCGAAGACCTCGCGGAGGAGCAGGCTGCGGCGGTCGAAGCGCAGGAGCCCGTCGGCGACGACGCGCAGACAGAAAACGCCTCCGCCGCGGATCCGGCAACCCCTGTCGGCGAAGACCGCCCCGAAGAGACCGCTGTCGCCGAGGCCGAGTCCGGCGCCGAAGAGGAAAGCGGCGCTCAAGACGAGCCCGAAGAGCCAAGCCCCGAAAACGCGGACGCCGACGCCGAGGCCGACGCCGCCTCCGAAGAGGAAAGCGGCGCTCAGGACGAGCCCGAAGAGCCGAGCCCCGAAAGCGCGGACGCCGACGCCCAAGAGAAGCAGGTCGAGGGAGAGAGGAAGTAGATGACCACCCAGGAGAGTTACTACTACGGAACGGGCAAGCGCAAGTCCGCCATCGCCCGCGTGCGCCTCTACCCCGGCGGCGCCGGCGCCGTCGTCGTCAACGGCAAGCCCCTAGAGGAGGCGCTCCCCTGGCTGGACTGGCGCAAGCGCGCCATGCAGCCCCTCGAAACGATCTCCGCCGCCGCCAACCGCTTCAACGTCGTCGCTAAAATCCACGGTGGCGGCGTCTCCGCCTGGGCCGACGCCCTCCGGCACGGCATCGCCCGCGCCCTCCTCGTCGCTGACCCCAACCTCAAGCCCGAACTCCGCAAGCGCGGCTACCTCACCCGGGACTCCCGCATCAAAGAGAGCAAAAAGTACGGCCTCAAGCGCGCCCGCCGCGCCCCCCAGTACACCAAGCGCTAGGACGGCTTTTGGCGGGGCGGTCGTCGAGTTCGGCGGTCGCGGCGACGGGGCGCCAGTAGCGGCGCATCAGTTCGCCCATCGGCGTTCCGGGACCAATCTGCGTAAGGCGCTCGTTCCGCTCTTCATCAGCATCGCGTCATCCCTCCCTACCGCGCGCCGGGGTGGAAGAGTTCCTCGGGGGTGAAGCGGCGGCTGACGAGGCCGAGGTCGGCGGCGTAGCGGATGATCGTCTCCAGCGCGTTGCGGTTGCTCTCCAAGCCGTTGCGGTGGGGAAAGAGGCCGTGCTCGCGCAGCCAGCCGACAGGCAAGCCCATGTGCTCGTCGGCGTCGGATGCGTTGGCGTCGTAGAGGCGCCGCGCCGCGCCGCAGGCTTCGACGACGGCGTCGGCTAGCCCGGGTTTGGCCTCGAGCGCGGCGGTCTTGGCGGCGAGCATCACGTTCACGGGAAAGACGCCGGAGGCGCGGTGGTAGGTCAGCGCGGCGTCGAGCGGGTCGTCGAAGAGGAGGGCGCGGGAGCCGCCCAACGGCGGGCCTGATCGGTCGAAGAACACGGCGTCGAGCGCGCCGCTCTCCAACTCGTCTTGCTGATTTCCGCCCTTGCTTATCGTGAAACGCGGGTCGCGGGGATAGTCGGCGCTCATCAGCGAGTTGGGCTCCGCCTCGACCCAATGGATGGCGGTCAGATCGACGCCGTAGACGTCGGCGAGGGCGCCTCGCAGCCACGTTCCGGGGTTGAATCCCCAACCGCGCAAGCCGACGCGCTTGCCCTCCAGGTCTTTCGGCGAGGCGACGCCGGCGTTGACGTTGACTTGCGCGCCCACGTGGGGGAAGGAGACGTCGGGGAACACGGGAATGCCCGTGAGCGGGCGCCCCTGATCGAACGCGATGAGAAAGTTGGTGATCGGGACGACCATCACGTCGTAGGGCGGGTCTGCGAAGAGCCGGGAGTAGACGGCGGGCGGGCCGCCCTCGGGCCAGACGGTTTCGACGTCGAAGCCCCGGACGTTGACCGCGCCGTTGGCGAGGTATTCGGCGGCGTACTCGTGGTCGGCCATCAGGGTAATCGGCATTCGCGTTACTCCGGGATGGGGTAGCCGTCCGACCGGCGGTCGGTTCCGCCGGAGCGGACGCCCCGCTCGTGGTCTATGGCTATCAGTTGCACGGCGCCGGGGGTTCCGACGGCGGGGTAATCGGCCACGTTGTGGCCGAGCGCCCGGAGCGCGCGCTTGGTCTCTTCGTCGAAGCCGTCCTCCATCCGGAGCGCCATCGGCTCGTCTATCGTTCGGGGGTCGGTTCCGGGGAAGTGCGTCCATCGGGGGGCGTCGGCGGCCTCTTGGACGTCCATGCCGTGATCGAGGACGTTGGAGACCGCCTGCGCGTTCCATTGGGGCTGATTGTCGCCGCCGGGGGTGCCGCCGATCAGCGCGGGCTTGCCGTCGGCGAACGCCATATAAGCGTGAATCGTGTTGATCGTGCGCTTGCCCGGCGCGATGACGTTGACGTGCCCTTCGTCCAGGTAGAAGCCCCGCCCGGCGCGGTCGTTGAGGATGATTCCCGTGTCGCCCGCGACGAATCCGCTGCCGAAGTATTGCGAGAGGCTGTGAATGAACGAGACGGCGTTGCCGCGCTTGTCCGCGACGCAGAAATAGGAGGTGCTGGGCGTCGGCGCGGCGGAATGCGCGAGTTCCCCGGCGCGGACGACGCCAGGGGCGGCGCGCTCCGGGTCGATCAGTTTGCGGCGCTCCGCCGCGTATTCCGGCGACAGCAGTTCGTCCAGCGGAACGCGCAGAAACTCCGGGTCGCCGACGTAGGCGAGCCTGTCGGCGAAGGCGAGGCGCTTCGCCTCGACCATCGCATGGATGCTCGCGGGGGCGTTATGGCCGAGCGCGGCGAGGTCGAATCCGTCCAGCAGGCTCAGCAACTCCAGCGTGAGCATGCCTTGCGACGGGAGGGCGGTCGCGTAGACGTCGCGGCCGCGGTAGCGGACGGATGGCGGGTCGGCGCTGATCGCCGTTCGCTGCGCGGCGAGGTCGGACTCCGCGATGAGGCCGCCCGCGTCCTGCACGGCTTGGGCGATTTCTTTGCCGAGCGCGCCCTCGTAGAACTCGTCCGGGCCGTTGTCGGCGATGCGCCGGAGCGAGCGGGCGAGGTTGGGCTGCGCGAGGACGTCGCCGACGAGGTAGGGCGAGCCGTCCGGCTTGATGAACGCCTGCGCGGTCGCCGGATACTTGGCGATCTTGTCGTAGTGGTTCGAGAAGTAACTCGCGGAGCGCGGGGGCAAGGGGAAGCCATCCTCGGCGAGTTCCATCGCGGGCTCCATCAGCGAGGCGAGGGAGCGGGAGCCGAACTCGTCGAGGATCGTTCGCCATGCGCGGACCTCGCCTGGGACGGCGGGCGTGAGGGGGCCGTCGGGCGGCATTTTGGCGTAGCCGCGGCTCGTGAAGTAGTCGCGCGTCGCGGCCATGGGCGCTCTGCCGGAGCCGGAGACGGCGAGGCATTTGCCGGAGGCGGCGTGATAGAGGAGCGCGAAGACCTCGCCGCCGACGCCGCACATCATCGGGAGCGTGACGGCTTCGGCGGCCGCGACTGCGACGGCGGCGTCGAAGGCGTTGCCGCCCTCGCGGAGGGTTTGGGCGCCTGCGGCGCCCGCCTGCGGCGACGCGGAGCACACGAGGCCGCGCGTCGTGTAGACGGGGCTATGCGACTTGCTCATCACGCTGCTCATTGGCGGGTCTTCTCCTCTCGCGCCCCCTACCTCCCCGCGCCCACCGGGTACATCTCCGGCTTGAGGACCGTCCACGGCTGGTCGGCGGGGATGATGCGGTCGATGGCGCGGATGCCCCGGAATTCGCCCCGGGAGCCGCGCGGGGCTCCGCCGTCGGCGTTGACGCGAATCGCCTCAATGAGGAGTTTCCGCATCGCGATGATGGCGCGGTCGCTCGTGCCGAGCCGCTCCTGACTGCGGTCGGCGATGGTTCCCATCGTCTCCTGCAGAGCGCGGTCTTGCGTGTTGACTCCGACGATCCCCGTGAAGTTCTGCGTTCGCTGCATCTGCCGGTCGAGTAGCCAGTCGTTGCCCTTGTTGCGCTTCGTGGCGAACGTCTCGCGGTCTATGTCGACGTCCCACTCGTTGCCCGTGCCCGCGAGGCGCCGGTCCTTGTCGCGGAGGGGGTTGTCGTCCCACGTGAACGTCCAGTTGAACACCATCGTGTTCTCGTCGTCGATGGGCACCCAGCAGTGGCCGGAACTGCGCGGTTGAACCGTCTCGCCGCTGCGCCCGACCTGCCCGGCGCGGATCTGATGGAACGGCAGGACGTAGTGGTAGGTGCGGACGTAGTTGCCCTCCTCTCTGCTGAGGGGGCGCGTGGAACTGTACGTGTAGCCGTAGTCGGTCTGCTCGACCTCCAGATGTGGGGCGGTGGAGCGCGAGCGCAGGAGGGTTTTGTCGGAGAGGTCGTTGTTGTGCAGGAACGAAGAGTGCGAAGTGTCGATGCCGCCCTCGACCGCCTGCACCCAGTTGCAGGTCTGGACGAGTTTGGTGACGCCGCGATGGGAGTCGGGCACGGTCGTCCATTCGAATTCGGGAGGAGGCGGAGCCTGGCCGGCGGGGCCGAGGTACGCCCAGACGACGTTGCCGCCTTCCCAGGTCTTGTAGGCGCGCGTCCGCACCTTGTGCTTGAAGTTGCTGGCGTCGGGCTCGTTCGGCTGGTCGACGCACTCGCCGTCGACGTTGAACTTCCAGCCGTGGTAGACGCAGCGCAGCCCCTCCTCCTCGTTCCTGCCGAAGTAGAGGCTGACGCGGCGGTGCGGGCAGGCGTCCGGGAGGAGGCCGACGCGCCCCTTGGAGTCGCGGAAGGCGACGAGATCCTCGCCGAGGAGCCGGACGCGGACGGGGTCGCAGTCGGGCTCGGGCAACTCGAAGTCCATCAGGGCGGGGATCCAGTAGCGGCGCATCGCGTCGCCCATAGGGGTTCCGGGCCCCACGCGGGTGATCAGGTCGTTGTTCTCCGTGGAAAGCATCGCTGGCCCTCCTCTCGGCGCATCGGCGCCCATCCGGGACGCAAGTCCATTGTACGCCGTTCGTCAAGCCTTCGGCGCCGGCGCGCTAGACCCACTCCTCCTCATCCGCGTCATGGCGGTAAAGCGCGGGGAGGAAAATGCCGGGGCGCGTCTCCAGGTGGTCGTCGTAGGCGTCCAGCATGGACTCGAATTCCGCCTGCGACTGGGCGTCGTCGGCTTTTTTGGCGGCTTCTCTTGCGGCTTGATACGCCTCTGCCGGGGAATCTCCGGCGACGATACGCTCCGTGTACTTGGCGGCGTAGGTTCGTCCGTAAGGGCGGCAAGCGAACTCGTCGGCGTAGTCGGAGGCCAAATCGAACGGGAGCGGGTCGGGCCAATCCTCAACCACGCGTTTCGCCGCCGCAACGTAGGCGACAGCATAGATAACGGCCTGGTCGGGCGGGTATCCCTGCGCGACTGCGTCGGCGCGGACGGCTAGGGCGGCTGCTCGCGCGGCGGCGGCCAGAGCGTTCCCGTCAGCGGCGGTCTCGTCGCGGATGGCGTCTATCGCCGCCAGCGCGCCGGCCTCGTCCGACACCTCGTCGAGCAAAACGCGCCCTCCTTCCTCCTGGAGCATAATGCTCTCCGCGGCGTCGTCCCAAGCGGCGAGCGCGTTGTTGAAATCGGCGTCGGCGGCGATGAACTCGCCAATGGCGTCGGCGCGCTTGAAGAGGGCGCGGGCTTCGGCCCGCGTCAATTGCGTTCGGGGCGCGTCTTCGCCGTCGCTGGACTCTTCGCGACGCAGCCGCTTCGCTCGTTTGCCGCTCATAGGGACGTCTCCTCGCGGGGGTAGGTTCCCGCTTTCGCGGGAATGACGTTGGGGCGTTGCGCCCGACCGCAGTACCCTCTCCCGCCGCGTTCGCGGCGTCCTCTCCCCTTATAGGGAGAGGGGGATTTCGGCGCTTGCGCGCCTCAAGCGAGGGCGAGATTCCCGCCTACGCGGGAATGACGGTCAAGGGGCGCGCGTTGCTCCGTCTCGCATCTATGAGATTCCGTAGAAGGCTTTGGCGTTGGACTCCAGGATTTTGCGGGCGACGGTTTCGCTGACGCGGCCTTCGCTCGCCCAGCGCTCCACCTCGTCGAGCGCGGCGAGGTTCGCGGAGGGGTCGGAGTGGCAGTAGTCCGTTCCGACGATGAGGTTGTCCTCCATGCCCATATCGATGAGGTGCTCGACCGGGTCGACGGGGTCTATCGTCACATAGAGGCGGTCGGCGCGGAACAGGTCGCGGCGGAGGTCGAAGGCGGGCGGGCGGTTGTGGAGAACGCGGGAGCGGTTTTGCATGCCCAGCGCGGAGAGCGCGTAGGGAACCCACGCGGCGCCCGCCTCTATGAATCCGAATCGCAGGCGCGGGAACTTGGCCGGCAAGCCCTCGGAGACGATGGCGATGAACGCCGCCATGACGGGAAAGCCGCGGTCCCACTCGCGTCCGGGCAGCGGGTGGCCGGTGTGGATGCAGACGGGCATATCCAGCGCCTCCGCCTCTTCGTAGACGGGGAGGAACTGCTTGTCGGTGACGGGCTTGTCGAGGTCGAAGCCGCGCCGGAAGATTCCGCAGGCGCCGTTCTTCTTGGCCCAGCGCAACTCCTCGACGGCTTTGTCGGGGTCGAGCATAGGGAGGACGGCCGTCCACTTGAGGCGTCCGCCGCTTGCGGCGCATCGTTCGGCGAGCCAGCGGTTGTAGGCGCCGGCGAGGGCGGCTTCGGCGTCGGGGTCTTTGGAGCCGTAGCGGATGAAGAAGGTGGGAAATATGACCTGCGCGGCGACGCCCATCTCGTCCATATCGGCGAGGCGTCCGGGCACGTCGTCGAGTTCGCGGCAGGCGCGGGCGGGGTGATGCTCCTCGTCGCGGATGACGCGGGGCTGGAGGCGGTTCTCGACGAGCCACCAGCGGTTGCCGAGGGCGCCGGCGATTCGGACCCCGGGGGCTTCGCGCCGCTGCGCGACGGCGGACTCGACGCGGACGTCGGGGGAGACCGTCACGGGGACGTGCTTGGAGCCCGCGTCAGCGAGGGATTGCCACGTGGCTTCGTTCTCGTCCACGTGGGTGTCGGCGTCAATTACGGGGAACGTCGGCATAGCAGCGCTCTCCTTGCGCGAGGCGGGACGGGCGCCCGCCTCTCTTTCTCCGTCGGCAATCGCTAGGGGCAACATTATCACAATCGGCGCCGGCGGGGCGAGCGCGCGGAAAGCGCCCGCCGTCTCCGGTTCGCCTAGCGCTCGAAGGCGCTATACTGGGCGCGCTCGCAACGCAGAGCCGGAAGGGGGCGCGCCGATGCCGTTCGGACTGGGCTGGCCGGAACTTACGATCATACTCGTCATCGTGCTCGTGATCTTCGGGGCGAGCCGGGTGCCGGAGATCGGGCGCGCGCTCGGCAAAGGCATCCGCGAGTTCAAGGGCTCCGTCAGCGACGTGAAAGAGAGCGTCGGGGACAAGCCCGCCCCCGAATCCGCCGCGTCCGAGAAGACCGAGGAGTCCTCGTCGGTCAAGAGTTGAGCCCGCTCCGCCTCCGCCCGCCGTCGCAGGACGGAGCGCCCCCGCTCTCCCCCTGGTCGGCCCTTAAAGCAGGCGCACCCAGGCGGCCCGGGGCGGATGTCATAGGGTAGGTTCCCGCTTTCGCGGGGAATGACGATGCGCCTGGGATTAAGGGGAGACGGGGCGGCGCCCCGTCCAATGGGGTAGCGGGGCGCGCCTTCGTTAAATAGTGGCTCCATCTGGCATCATTTGGCCCCATTTACTCCTGCGCTCCGGCGGCGGATGAGGCCAATTCGGGGCCGATACGGGGCGTTTTGAGACCGATTTGGGGCTGGAGAGGCCAAAATGGGGCCAGATGGAGCCACCCGACAAGGGCGTCTGGTCCGCAGCGGGGGCACTGAGCGCGTGGGTCATAGGGACAGCGTAGAGGAGAGGGGGCGGACGGCGCAAGGGGCGTTTGTCGCGGTTGCGCTCCGTCCAATGGGGTAGGTTCCCGCTTTCGCGGGAATGACGGTTAGGGGCAGGAATGACGGAGATGGAACCGGGACGCGACGCAGGGGAGTTGACAATTGCGGGAAAGAGGGCAACACTACTCGTAACGCAAGTCCTTGGAGGCGAGTTATGGATACGCGGACGCTCGTAAAGTTGGCGGCGGTGAGCGCCTACGCGGCGGCGGGAGGGGCGCTTGTCGTCGCCGCCATAGTGGCGAGCATCGCCGGGGCCGCCGCGTTTATCCCCATAGGCGCGGCGGCGTTCCCGATGGCGATCACCGGCTATGTCACGCTGAAGATGATGGACTAGGCGCCGGCAAGGGGGCGACTTCCCGTCTTGGGCGTTGCGCGCCGACTGGATTTCCGCCTTCGCGGGAATGACGGAACGCTATGCGCCCCGTCCGCAGTACCCTCTCCCGCCGCGTTCGCGGCGTCCTCTCCCCTTCTAGGGAGAGGGGGGATTCGGCGCTTGCGCGTCGAATGGACTCCCGCCTACGATGACTGCGCTCATTGCTCCACCTCCTCCGACGAAGGGTATGGCTCCCAATCAAATCCCGGTATGTCTATCATAGCATGTTCAGCCGTGAATTCCCCGGCGGCGTTGTCCCATTTTACGAGCGACCGTTTATTCGAGCCGTCAGGGTTCATCGTGAAAAGCCGGACATCGAGATCAGGCGCGTAGACCGCGATCTGGGATTCATACGGCGACCACGACGCGAGTGCGCCCGGTTGTCCCTGCATAATCCGCAAATTGGACCCGTCGGCGTTGACCCTCACGAACGGACTCTGGTGCAGACGAATCTCAGAGCCGTCTCTCGACCAGGAGACATGCCCGCGAGGGAGGCGATGCTTGCCTCCGAGAGGATATCTCTCTCGTGATAAGTCCGGCAATGTGTCCCGGAACGACCGCACCGCCTGCAAGTTCGTCCCGTCGGCATCGATAGTGTATATCGTCGAAAAGCCATTGCGATGCCTCACGAACGCTATGCGCTTGCTATCAGGCGACCAGCCGGGAAGGCTTGAGGTTTGCGCCAATTTTAGCACGCTTGAATCGTTGAAATCAGCGATTGCAATGAATGGGGTCGGAGGGATTGGATGCAATTCTGGAGTAGGTTTATTGCCAATAAACGCAATTCCTTCGCCGTTAGGCGACCAAAATAACGGATGTATCTGCACTTCTATGTCAGATGGATAATGGTGGACATCCGACCCATCCTTGTTCATTGTATGGAGGGCGGGGGCAGAGGATAAGTATGCGATGTGTTCGCCATTCCTCGACCAGACAGGATAATAGTGATCCCTGCTTATCCTGTCTGGTCGCGTCGACAGGAGGTGGCGATCAGAACCGTCGATGTTCACTATTTCAATATTAAATTCTATTTGACAGGGCGTAGTATACTTATTCTCGGTTAGCGCGATAACTCCTTGATACGAAAGACTTGAGGCGTGTTCAAAGGCATTATATTCATCTCCGAAAGCATCCTCGGGAGATCGAAACGAGACGATGGAAAGCGGATCTATAGTCACTACATACATACGAGGGCTGTCATTGAAAACTATACGCTTGCTGTGAGCGCCCCAAAGCGGAGGCATGGGGTATTGGGCTTCCTCTATGTATCCCGCTGGTCCGTGCCCAAAGTTAAAACAGAGAGGGCCGCCGAAGGTGTTCACCCCCCAAACGAAAAGCCCTCCCGTCGCCAGAACAATGAGCGCTAATGCCCAAAAGCACGGCTTTTTCGAACAGGATTTCATTAGTCTATGCTCTGGTATAAGGCGTGTATCGCCATGATGTCAAACGGGTAGAGCGAGCAGTCCGGCTCGTCGACGGCGGAGCAGTCCGCGCCATCCCCCTCGCCGGGCGCCGCTGGGGGCGCGGGCGACGCGCGCACGACCGCCCCTAGCGCCAAGAGCGCCCCCGCGAGCGCACCCAGCAACGCGGCGACGTCTGCGGTTCGCTGTCGCATGCCGCAAGCGTATGCGGCGCGGCGCGGCAAGTCAAGCGCGCGACGGGAGGCGGGGAGAGTGGATGCGAGATTCCCGCCTACGCGGGAATGACGGCAGTGGGGCGCCGTTGCCGTTCGGCGCCCTTGACCGCAGTACCCTCTCCCGCCGCGTTCGCGGCCTCCTCTCCCCTTGTAGGGAGAGGAGGAATTCGGTGCTTGCGCGCCGCGCCAATGGGGGCGGATTCCCGCCTACGCGGGAATGACGGTAGTGGGGCGCGCTCCGCCCTATAGGGGGGCGAGGTTCCCGGCCTACGCGGGAATGACGGTCACGGGCGCTACGCGCCCCGCCTACAGGGCGGATAGGTTACGCAAATGGTCGCCTACTTGCGGTTTCGCCGGAATCGCTTGAGGATGCGCCAAAAGGCGAGGCGGCGGCAGGCGCGGCGCAAGCGTCCGGGTCCGCGCTCCGTCTTGGGCGGTTTCGCCCGCGCGCCGCGCCGCAGCCGCTCGCCCAGCATCGCCAGCAGAATGCCGAGCATATAGAGCGCGATGATCGGCGCGGCGACGAGCGTCTGGTTCACCGGATCGAAGGTCGGCGTAATGATCGCCGCGGCGACGAACGCGAGCAGCACGGCGTAGCGCCATCTCCGGGCGAGCCATCGCGGGCTCACGACGCCCAGCCGCCCCAGCGCGAACAGCGCGACGGGTATCTGAAAGACGACGCCCATCCAGAACATCAGCGAAGTGAGGACGTTTATGTAACTGGATATGCGTATCTCCGGATTCACGACGTCGGCGGCGAAGTTGAAGAGGAACGCGAAGGCGGGCGGGAAGAGGACGTAGTAGCCGAAGGCGACTCCCGCGCCGAACGCGACGAGCACTGCGGGGAGGAAGAGGAAGGCGTAGAGGCGCTCCCGCCGCGTGAGGCCGGGCGAGGCGAATCTGATCGCCTGATAGAGCGCGACGGGGAGGGACAAGGCGAACGCCGCCATCAGCGAGACCTTGAACGTGACGCCGACGGTCTCCAGCACCTCCGTCGCTATCGGCGTCTCGTCGAGGTCGCCGAAGCCGGGCGCGAGGAGGAATTCGAATACGCGTTCGCGGAAGAAGAACGCCGCCGCAGTCGCCGCGACGACGAACGCCATGACGATGAAGAGGCGCCGCCGCAACTCCTCGAGGTGGTCGCGGAGCGTCATCTCCTTCTCCGCCATCGCCTAAGGCGCCTCCCGCCGCGCCGCGCCGCCCTCCGGCTCTTCCTCGCGCTCGCCGCCTGCGTGCGCGTCGTCGGGGCCGCCGTCACGGGCGACGGCGTCGCCGGGCGCGGGGAGCGGCTCACGGGGGACGATCTTGGGCGGGGGCGCGTCGAGGTTGACGGAGGCGGCGTCGGCGACGGAGCGGACGGCGTGCTGCGCCTCGCGCCAGAACTTTCCCGCCGCCCGCGCCGCGTCCACGAGCCGCCCCGGCCCCAGCAGCACGAGCGCGATCAGCATTATCCAGAGCAGTTCCAGGTTGCCGACGCCGAAGACGTTCATCGTTTGCCGCGCCTGCTCCGCGTTTGGGGGAGCGCGCGCTGCGCGCAGGCGGGGCAGCGCTCCAACTCCGGCCACGGGCGCTCCGGCTTTGGGCGCAGGCGCAAGCCGAAGCGCTCCGCCAGCCGCAGCGTTTCGCACGGCGGCAGCCCCACGACATTGAGATAGCAGCCGCGGACCTCCTCCGCCGGAGCGAACGCCGCGTCCTGAACGCCGTAGGCGCCCGCCTTGTCCATCGGGGCGCCCGACGCGGCGTAGGCCGCGATTTCGGCGTCGCCGTAGGAGCGCATGACGACGCGGGAGGCGCGATGCGCGCTTGCCGACTCGCCGGTCGCCGCGTCCACGAGCGCGACGGCGGTGATTACGCGGTGCTCGCGTCCGCGCAAGGCGCGCAGCATGCGCGCGGCGGCGGCGGCGTCTTGCGGCTTGCCGAGCGCCGCGCCGTCCAACTCGACCACCGTGTCCGCGCCGATGATCGCGCCGGAGGCGCGTCCCTGGGCGACGGCTTCCGCCTTGGCGAGGGCGCGGAGACGAGCGACGTCTACGGCGTCCGCGCCGGGGGCGGCCTCCGCCTCCGCGAAGCCCGGATCCGCCGTCTCGAACGCGACGCCCAGCCGGCGCAGGATCTCGGCGCGGCGCGGCGACACGGACGCGAGGACGATATGCTCCCGGGCGCGGAGCGCCGCCAGACGCTCGTCGTCGCGGACGAGCGTGACGACGGCCTCGACGTGGCGCGTTTGGGGGAACATATCCACCGGCTGCGCCTGCTCGACGCGGAACGGGCCCGCCGCGAGAACCGCGAGGTCGCGGGCGAGCGTCTCCGGGTCGCACGAGACGTAGACGACGCGTTGGGGCGGCGCGGCGCATAGCGCGTCCAGCGCGGCGGGCATGCAGCCGGCGCGAGGGGGGTCGAGCAGCGCGGCGTCGGCGTCGGCGGCCAACTCCAGCAGGGCGTCCTCCGTCCGCGCCTGCCGCAACTCCACGTTGGGGAGTCCCTCGACGTTGACGCGGGCGTCCGCGAGCGCCGCGGCCGACTCCTCGACGGCGATCACACGCTTGGCGCGGCTTGCCATGAGCGCGGCGAACGTGCCCACGCCGGCGTAGGCGTCGACGACGGTCTGCGATCCGTCCAGGCGCAGCCGCTCCATCACGAGTTCGGCCATGCGCTCCGCTTGCCGCGTGTTCACCTGAAAGAAGGAGGGGGAACTGACGCGGAAGCGGCGCCCCAGCAACTCCTCTTCGTAATGCTTTTGGCCGGACGCAAGGGGGATTTCGGGGTTTTGGAGCGTCGGCTGCAGCAGGTAATCGCCCGTGTTCACGCCGTAGCGCAGGGAGAGTTGCGTCGTTTCGGCGGCGCGGCCTTGCAAGGCGGCGAGCGCCTCGTTGATCCACGGCGCCATCAGCAGGCACTCGTCCAACTCGACGTGGCGGCGGCGCTCCTTGTGGACGTAGCCCAGCCTGCCGCCCGCCTTGCTGACGGTGAATCTCGCGTGATTGCGGTAGCCGAGCCGGTCGGGGCTCGGCAGCGTCGGGAGCGGCTCTATGTCGAGGCCGCCGACGCGCCGGAAGGCGTCGGCGAGCAGTTCGCGCTTCATCTCCAACTGGCGCTCGTAGGCGACGTGCTGCCACTGGCAGCCGGTGCACGCGCCGAAATAGCGGCACTCGGGCTCGACCCGGTCGGGCGAGGCGATCAGCGTCTCGACAGCGATGGCGGCGGCGTAGTTTCTGCGCTCGGCGACGACCTCCGCCGTCACGGTTTCGCCGGGCAAGCCGCCGAAGACGAACACGGGCTTGCCGTCGGCGGTCTCGGCGAGCGCCTCGCCCTCTCTTCCGAGCGCGGTCAGTTCGAGCGTAAGGAGCGCGGGGGCGTTCGCTTCGGCCATAGGGCTCTATGCTATCAGCGGATGGAGGGGAGAGGGGGGGAAGACGGCGCTGCGCCGCGCTACGCGATTAGCGGAACTTGCTTGCGATGGAAGGGCTGGACGATCGCCTCCGCCTGCAGGCGCATCTGGTCGAGCATCTCGTCGGCGCCGCACGCGGGGTTGAAGACGAACTTCGTCGCGCCGGCGTCCACGTACTCGCGCGCGCGGGCCATTATCTCGTCCGCCGTTCCGAGGAGATTGACGCGCTCCGGCGCGACGCCCGGACGGCGGTTCAGCAAGTAGCGCTCTTTGACGTAATCGGGGACGCCTCCGCTCTCCGAGAGGTAACTGCTGATCTGCAGACCGAAGTGGTCGTCCGGTATCGTCCGCCCGGCCTCCGCGGCGTGCTCCTTGATGCGGGCGACGCCTGCGGCGACCTCTTCCGGCGTGAGTTGCGTCGGCAGCCAGCCGTCCCCCATGCGCCCGGTTCGGCGCAGGCCGGCTTCCGACCTGCTGCCGATCCAAATGGGAATGTTCGCTTGCTTGGGGCGCACCGCGATGGTGGCGTCGGTCAGTTTGAGGAACTCGCTTTCGTAGGTGACGCGCTCTTCCGTCCAGAGGCGGCGCATCACGATAATGGCCTCGTCGAGCCTGCGGCCGCGGTCGCTTTTGCGGACGCCCATCGCCTCGTACTCCGCCGGCGACTCCTGCCCGACGCCGACGCCCAGCACGAGGCGCCCGTTGGAGAGCAGGTCTATCGTCGCCAGTTCGCGCGCGGCGGTGACGGGGCTCCGCATAGACATCAGGAGAACGCCCGTGCCGAACTTCAGCGTCTCCGTCCGCCCGGCGACGATGGCCATGCCGGCGATGGGGTCCATCCTCCACGCGGGCCCGACGATGCGGTCGGAGAACCAGACGGAGTCCCAGCCCAGTTCCTCGGCGGCGTCGACATACCGGAAGAACGCCTCGCGCCCCTCGCGCGCCATCACGGACGCGCCGGACAAGCCTATCTTGACGGACATCGCGCCTCGCAAACGGGAGAGTGAGCGGCCATTGTAGCAGGGGGCGGGGGGGAATCAGCCGAATACGCGCGAAGGCGGCAGTCTTCCGCTGCTTCCCCTTCCGTCGGTTGCCGATCCGTAGGATCAATTTCGTCCGAAAGCCGCGCCGGGCGCGATTCGGAGCCTGCGCGTCATCCCGCGGGGAGCGAGCCAGGAACCGGCGTCTGCTCCAGCGCCTCCGCGATGGCCTCCTCCGCCGTCGCGCCCTGAATGCGCGCCGCCGACCCCAAAATGACCCGGTGGCCGAGCGCGGGATAGGCCAGCGATTTCACGTCGTCCGGCAGCGCGTAGTCCCGATCCTCCAGAGCGGCTTTCGCCTGCGCCAGCCGGAACAGCGCGAGCGACCCCCGCGGCGACGCCCCTAGATAGAGATTCGGATGGTTCCGCGTCGCGCCCGCTATCGCCACGACGTACTCCTTCACCTCGTCCGAGACGTGAACCCGGCGGACCGCGTCCTGCAGCGCCGTGAAGCCCCGCTCGTCTACGACGGGCTCCAGCAGATCGACCGGATGGACTTCCCTCTGCGCCTCAAGCATCCGCGTCTCATGCTCCTTGTCCGGGTAGCCGAGGCTCAGGCGGGCGAGGAACCTGTCCAACTCGGTCTCCGGCAGCGGGAACGTGCCCTCGTACTCGATGGGGTTCTGCGTCGCCATCACGATGAACGGCTCCGGCATCGGATGGGGGACGCCGTCCACCGTGACCTGCCGCTCCTCCATCGCCTCGAGGAGCGCGGCCTGCGTCTTCGGCGAGGCGCGGTTGATCTCGTCCGCGAGCACGACCTGCGCGACGATGGGGCCCTCGCGGTACTCGAACGCGCCGTCGCGCTGGTTGTACACCGAAACGCCGGTGATGTCGGCGGGAAGCAGGTCGGGCGTGAACTGAATGCGCCGGAACGAGCCCCCGATGGAGCGGGCGATGCTGCGGGCGAGCATCGTCTTCCCCACGCCCGGCACGTCCTCAATGAGCAGGTGCCCGCGGCACATCAGCGCCATTACGGCGAGCCGCTGCTCCTCCTCCTTGCCGAGGATGACCTTGCCGAGATTGGCGAGCAGCCGCTCCGCGACCTCCCGCGCCTCGCTCAGCGTGAGCGTCTTTTCCGAAACCGCCAAGCCTTCTCCCTCCAAACGCGACGGCGATTATAGGCTAACCCGCCGGCCGCCGCCCGCGCTTGTCGCCCCCTCGCTCTCAGCGTCGTCATCGTCGCGGAGCGCGGGCCCGTGGGATTGCTCGTCGAACATACGCATTTGACGGCTGCTCTTCGCTTTCCGCGCGCGCGGCTTTTCGAGCAGGAAAGCGTAGGGGTCAACGCGCTCGCCGGCGATGCGGCGCTCCGCTATGCGGCCGCGCGGTAGTCGTCGCCCCGCCCGGCTAACAGCGCAGCCGCAACCAATAGGGAGATGATCACGCCTATAGCAATTATGCCTTTGCGGCTGCGCGTTATGTTCCGTTCTCTATGTCGTCGAGGGCGGCGACGCCGGGGAGGGTTTTGCCCTCCAAAAATTCGAGGGAGGCGCCGCCGCCGGTGGAGACGTGGGACATTTCGCCGGTGAGGCCGAAGCGGGCGACGGCTTCGGCGGTGGAGCCGCCGCCAATGATCGTGACGGCGCCGGACGCGGCGAGCGCCTCGGCGACGGTTTGGGAGCCGCGATGGAAGGGGGGAACCTCGAAGACGCCCATTGGCCCGTTCCATACGACGCAGCCCATCGCGGCGAGGGCGCGGGCGTAGCGCTCGGCGGCGCGAGGGCCTATGTCGAGGATCATCGCGCCCGGGGGGACGGCGGCGCTGTCCGCGATTTCACAGGGCGCGTCCTCCGCTATGCGCTCCGCGACGACGACGTCTTCGGGCAGCGCGACGGGGGACGACGCGGCGGCGGCGCGCTCCATCGTTTCGGCGCAGAAGGGAACGAGGCTTTCCTCAATGAGGGACGCGCCGGTTTCATAGCCTTGAGCCTTGAGGAAGGTCGCGGCCATGCCGCCGCCGACGAAGAGGGCGTCGGCGTGGCCGACGAGCCGCCCGAGCACTTGGAGTTTGTCGCTGACTTTCGCTCCGCCAAGCAGGGCGGCGAGCGGACGGGCGGGCGCGTCGAGAACGCCGCCGAGGAACGCGATCTCTTTTTCCATAAGGAGGCCGGCCATCGCGGGGAGGAGGCGGGCGACGCCCTCGGTCGAGGCGTGGGCGCGGTGGGCGGTTCCGAAGGCGTCGTTGACGTAGGCGTCGGCGAGGGATGCGAGGGCGGCGGCGAAGCCGGGGTCGTTGCGCTCTTCCTCGGGCCAAAAGCGGAGGTTTTCGAGGAGGAGAACATCGCCGGGCGCGAGGGATTCGGCGGCCGCGCGCGCCTCTTGGCCGGGGGCGTCGTGAACGTAGGCGACGGGGGCGCCGATCAGTTCGGCGAGGCGGTCGGCGACGGGATCGAGTTGCAGGTCGGGGTCGCGCCGTCCGTCGGGGCGCCCCAGGTGGGAGCAGAGGACGACGGATGCGCCTTGCTCGCGGATGTAGGCGATGGTGGGAAGCGCCTCTCTGACGCGGACGTCGTCGGATATGCGGCGGGCTCCGCGCTCGAAGGGAACGTTGAAGTCGACGCGGACGAGGGCGCGCTTGCCGCGCCAATCGAAATCGCGGATGGTTCGCTTTCTCATCGCGGCGGCTCGCCGACCATGCCGTCGAAGACGTCGGCCCAGAAGTCGATGGCGAGGAGGGTCAGTTCGGTTTTTTCGAGCGCTTGGACCGCGCTTCGGATGACGTCGTCCATTTCGTCGCGGATTCGGCGCAAGACGCCGGCTTCCTCGAGTATGGCGCGGACGCGCTCGAGGTCGGCGGGCTCCATCACGCGCTTGACGTAAAGGGATGCGAGTTCGCGTCTTTGGGCGGGGGCCGCGTGCCGCAGGCCGACGACGACGGGGTAGAGTTTGCTTTTGCTGAGCGCGCGGCCTTGATCGACGGCCTCGCCCTTGCCCCAGATTTCGCGGTAGTCCTTGGCCATCGCCGCGGCGGCTCCGATGGCGACGCCGGCCTTGCGCCACTTGGCGGCGGTCTCTTCGTCCGCGCCTCCGACGAGGGCCCCCAGCGCGAGCGCGGCTCCGGGAAGGGCGCCATGCTTCCCCCGCGCCATCGTCATGTACTGCCCCTCCGTGACGTCGACGCGCTCTTGCATTTGGAGGTCTTGGTGCTGGCCGTTGTAGTAGGCGAGGGCGGCGTTGTCGAGTTCGGCGAGGGCGGCGAGCGCGTGGCCGGTTTCGTCGGGGGCGCCGGGCTTGCGGAGGATGGCGAGGCGGGCGAGGGCGTGGAAGGCGTCGCCGGCGTTGATCGCCTGGGCGGGGCCCCACGTCCACCAGACGGCGTCCTGTCCATTGCGGCGCTGGGCGGCGGTTTGGATGTCTTCGTGGACTGCGATGGATGCGCCGAGCAGTTCGATGGCGGCTGCGCGGTCGCGGCTGCGCTCGGCGGCCTCGCTTTGGGCTTGGGCGGCTTCCTCGGCGGCGCCTTCGGGGGCCCAGTCGGGCGCGTCGGAGGTTTGGGCGGCGGCGGCCTCGACGCACAGTATGCCGAGCAGGCGCGTCGCGTCGCCGTCGGGGCGCTCTTCTCCCAGCGCGTCCACCCAGCCAAGGTGATGGCGCATCATCCGGTAGAGGGGAAGGGCGGGGTCGGCGGGGAGGTCGAAGGCGGCGCGGAGGGACTCTTCGACGGCGGGGCGCCGCTCGAGGATCCGGTCGGGCAGCCACGGGGCGAAGTCGGGAAGCGGATGCATATATTCCGGTCGGGGCGGGATGATCGAGGACGTCATAGGTTGCTCCCATCAGGTTCGGCGACATGGCAGACGCCGCGCAATTCGCTGAGCGAGACGCTTCCGAGCCGCAGGACTTTCGGCGGGGTTTGGGTCGCGTCGACGATGGTGGACGGAACGGGGCCGGGGCTGTCGCCGCCGTCGAGGATGATGCTGAGGCGGTTGCCGATTTGGCGTTGGACTTCGGCGGCGCTGGTCGGTTCGGGGCCGTCGTGGCGGTTGGCGCTGGTTCCGGTGATGGGGGCGCCGACGGCTTGGACGAGGGCTTGCGGGCAGGGGTGGTCGGGAAGGCGGACGGCGATGGTGGGGCCGTGTCCGGCGACGAGCGCGGGCACGTTGGGATTGCGGGGGACGACGAGGGTGAGGGCGCCCGGCCAGAAGCGCTCGGCGAGGGCGTAGGCGGCGTCGGGGACGTCGGCGGCGACTTCGCCGAGTTGGGATTCGGACGCGATGAGGGCGGGGACGCCCTGGTCGCGGCTGCGGTTTTTGATGACGAAGAGGGTGGAGACGGCGGCGTGGTTGTAGACGGACGCGCCGAGTCCGTAGACGGTGTCGGTGGGGAACGCGACGACGCCGCCTTCGCGCAGGAGTATGGACGCGACGGAGCGGTAGTTCGGGTTGTCGGGCGCAAGCGGCATAGGACTAGCCTCCAATGGGAAGGCAAGTATAAGCCCCGCGCCGGCAACCGCGTAAGCGGCGCGTGTCCGATTGGGCCGCGCCGCGTCCACTAGAGAGACCTTTGCATAACCTGTCGCCCTGCCCGCGCAGGCGGGAATCCGTCGGCGCGCAAGCGCCGCCCCCCCTCTCCCTATAAGGGGAGAGGACGCCGCGAACGCGGCGGGAGAGGGTGCTGCGGACGGGAGCGGGAGAGGGCGCTGCGGACGGGGACGGAGATTCGTCTGCTATGCTTTCGCGCTATGCCCTTCGCTTTAGTCCGCAGTTCGCCGCTTGCGCGTCTCCCGTCGCGCATCCGCCCGGACGGATTCACGCTGTTCGTGATCGGGTCCGCCGTTCTCGGGGCGGGGCTGGTTCTGGCGCGGCACGTCGAACACGGAGTCGGGTTGTCGTGGGATTCGGTGAATTACATCGGAGTCGCGCGGAACTTGCTGGCGGGGGAGGGGTTCGTCGAACTGACGGGAAGGGCGTACACCTACTGGGCCCCTCTGTATCCGATGCTGTTGGCGGCGGCGGGCGCGTTGGGGATCGATCCCCGGGACGCGGCCGGCCCGCTCAACGCCGCCGTGTTCGCCGCCGCCGTGGCCGTTTCCGGGTTCTATCTGCGGGACAGGCTCGCGTCGCGCTTCCTCGCGGCTTGGGGCGCGCTCGCCGCGGCGCTGTCCATCCCTCTGGCCTGGGCGGCGTCCGTCGCGATGGCCACCATCCCGCTGAGCGCGCTGACCCTGCTTGCGCTCATTCAAATCGAGAAGTTTCTTCGGGAGCGCCGAACGCGCGCGCTGCTGCTAGCGTCTATCTTCTCCTCACTCGCCTTAGCAATTCATTACACAGGCGTCATTTTGCTTGTTTTCACGACGGGGCTTCTCGCGCTTCAGCAGGGCGCTGTTCCGACGAGGATCCGGCGCATCGCCGTCTACGGGACGATCGCCTCCGCGCCGATGGCCGCATGGAGCGTCAGGAATACGCTGTTGGCGGGGGCGGCGACCGGATCGCGCGAGTGGGGATTCGATTCTTTGCTTGCCTTGCTGCGCGACGCCGTCGACAGAACGAGTCAATGGGCGTTCGTCAATTTATTCGTGGACAGCCGCTACTTCGAAGTCGTTTATTGGCCAATTGCTTCATTCCTTACAGGCGCCGCCTTGTCCGCGGTTTTCGCTATCGCCGTCTATTCGCTCGCGCGCCTCGCTCGAAACGGAGAAAGCGCAACGGAGAGCCCGCCGTTGGCCGTGTTCGCGGGGTTCTCAATTGCATACCTGCTGCTCCTGGCTCTCTCAATCGCGCTTGTGCGCGCCATCATGCCAGGAGACCGCTATCTCATTCCCGCCTACCTCCCTCTTCTCATAGGGTCGCTTCTCGCGTTGGACGGATTCCTGGTAGGCGTTCGCCGGCGCGGCAAGCCGCACGCGAAATGGCTAACTATCGGAGCGTTCGCGGCGCTGTGCTTGTGGCTGGCATGGAGCGCCGCGCTGCAGCCGACCGCCATACGCGAGGCGAACGCTAACGGGATCGCCCGATACGATGGGCTGCGGGATTCGGAAGTTCTCCGCTATGTCCAAGACAATGCGAGTAACCTCATTGCACGCGAGACGCAAAGCAACGATGTTTGGGCGGTCTACGCCGGCTCGCGAGGACGGCTGGCCCCCGAATGGCGGATTGCGCCGGACAGCGACGGCGCCGTCCTTATATGGTTCCACGACGTGCCGCACCGCCAGTACGACGCCGCCGATCTTCGCGGGATGCCCGGCGTGGAAACGGTTGCGAATCTGGCCGGCGGCGCCGTGTTCGCGGTCGACAAAGCCCGCAATTCGCGCTCTGTCTATCAGACCGCCTATGACGCGCTCATCGCCCGCGAGCCGGACGTTCGCTCGGTTTTCGACGTTTATTTCGACGGGCGAACGCTCGCTTACGCCAAATCCCCCTGCGCTCGCGGAGACGCCGCGGCGCGTTTCTTCTTGCACGTCACGCCCGTAGACGCGGGCGACTTGCCTGCCGAGCGCCGAAACGCCGGGTTCGACAACCTCGATTTCTCGTTCGTGGATGTCGGCGCGCGGTTCGATGAGAAGTGCGTAGCGAGCGTTCGCTTGCCCAATTACCCCGTCGAAAAGATCGAAACCGGCCAGTTCGCGGGAGGCGAGCGGCTTTGGGAAGCGAACTTCCCCGTCGACGAATCGCCTTAGCCGTCCCCGACGCGCGGCCTGCGGCGCCGCGCCGGACTATAATGCTCGCGCTATGCGCTCCGCTGCGCCGCGACATCCGCGTCAGGCCGCCTAGCCGCAGGCCGACAATGAGGGCGAACGAACAATGGAACTGACGGACAGATTCGCGGCGCGGGCGTCGCCAAGCGAGGCGTGGGCGTTCTTCTGGGACCTGCCCCGCGTCGGGCGATGCCTGCCCGGCTGCGAAAGCATCGAGCCGGCGGGCGATGGCGCGTACCGCGCGCGAATGACGCAGCGCGTCGGCCCCTTCCGCGTGTCAATGGATATGGTGATGCGCGTGGACGAAGCGAAAGAGGGACGGCGCGTCGTCATGAGCGGAAGAGGCGAAGACAAGATGGGCAATCGCCTCCATATCAACCGCCTCGCGCTCGAACTGAGCGAGCCGTCGCCCGGACAGACCGAGGTCTCCTACGCGCTGGACTTCAATCTCTACGGGCGTCTCGCCACGCTGGGCAACACGGCGGTCAAGCGCAAAGCCGAAGAGATCCGCGCCGAATTCAGCCGCCGCATCGCCGAAGAGTTAGGCGGCGCGTGACCTCTGCGGCCGGCGCGCAACGCGCCCCGTCTCCCCTATGCCCAACGCGCCCCTGCCGTCATTCCCGCGTAGGCGGGAATCCCGCCCCCATTCGAGGCGCGTAAGCGCCCGCATCCCCCCTCCCTACAGAGACCTTTGCATAACATACCGTCATTCCGGCGTAGGCCGGAATCCAGAGGCGCGCAAGCGCCGAATTCCCCCTCTCCCTATAAGAGTCCTTTGCATAACCCTCGCATCAGCGTGATCGGCAGTTCCGCGCCCCCGGAATCAGCCATTCAACCGCCCAAATCCCCCGATAACGGCCTCCACCTCCCCTGCTCGCCCCCAATTTAGGGGCTTCGCAGGGCCTCGTACCCCCAACGGGCGCAATACGCCCCTACCCATGCACAGCGCAACCCTCTCTCAACCCGTCCGCGCGCCGCAGGTTGTACGCCAGCGCCTTGAACAACGCCTCCGCCTCGTTCCTCATTAGCCCCATGTACCGAACCCGCCAGTACCCATAGCTGCGCTTCAGCGTCCCAAACACCTGCTCCACCGGCGCCCGAACCTTCGACAGCAGCCCGTTCCGCCGCCGCTGCCAATGCGGCAGCTCCGTCTGATGCTTATGCCCCCGATGCATGATCCGATCCTTCACGCCCTGCGCCCGCAGACGCTCACGACGCTCCTTCGACTCATACGCCTTGTCCGCGTACACCGCCTCTTCGTCCCCCATGATCAGCGCGTCCGCAACATCCGTGTCCGCTACGTTCGCAGGCGTGAACTCAACCCCGCGCACCAACCCTGAGCCCGCGTCCATCCCTATGTGCATTTTGTAGCCGAAATGCGACTTCTTCCCCTTCTTCGTCCACGCGGCGTCGGGGTCCGTTCCGCTCCGCGCTCCAGCCTCCGAATGCGGGCGCCGCGCCTGCGCCTCAATGATCGTCGCGTCGATCAGCGTTCCCCTCTTCACCAGCATGCCCTTCGCCTCCAACTGCCGGTTCACTTCCGCGAACAGCGCCCGCGCGAGCCCCCGCTCCGTGATCTTCTTCCGAAACCGGCTGATCGTCGAGTGGTCCGGAACCGCGTCCGTCAGCCTGAGCTCCGCGAAGCGCCGGAACGACAGCCGGTCTTGGAGCGCCTCCTCCATGCCGACGTCGGAGGAGTCGTACCACTGCTGGAGGACGATGATCTTGACCATCGTGATCGGGCGGTAGGCGGGCCGTCCTTCGGGCGCGGCGTGGACATCGTCGAGTAGGGCTGCGACTTTGGGCCAATCGATGAGGCGGTCGATGCGGTCGAGTCTGTCGTTGCGGCCTGCGTTGAAAGGGAGGAAGGCGTCGATGAAGGAGGGGTCGCTGGCTTCGAGATGCATAGCTGTCTCCTCGCGGTTGCGGGTTGCGGTCATTGTGCGCGATTGCGGAAGTTATGCAAAGGTCTCTATAGGGAGAGGGGGATATGGGCGCTTGCGCGCCGTCTTGAGGCGGGATTCCCGCCTACGCGGGAATGACGGATGTTATGCAAAGGTCTCTATAAGGGGAGAGGACGCCGCGAACGCGGCGGGAGAGGGCGCTGCGGTCGGGGGCGGGGGTTATGCAAATGTCTCCTATAAGGGGAGAGGACGCCGCGAACGCGGCGGGAGAGGGTACTGCGGACGGGGCGCATAGCGTTCCGTCATTCCCCCCTCTTACCGTCATTCCTGCGTAGGCAGGAATCCATTCGACGCGCAAGCGCCATAGACAGGGCTGCGCCCCGTCTCCCCATACCCCCGGGGCCTCGTCATTCCCGCGAAAGCGGGATCCCGCCCCCATTGGCGCGGCGCGCAAGCGCCGAATTCCCCCTCTCCCTATAAGGGGAGAGGACGCCGCGAACGCGGCGGGAGAGGGTACTGCGGTCGGGGGCGGGGGTTATGCAAATGTCTCCTATAAGGGGAGAGGACGCCGCGAACGCGGCGGGAGAGGGCGCTGCGGACGGGGGCGGGGGTTATGCAAATGTCTCCTATAAGGGGAGAGGACGCCGCGAACGCGGCGGGAGAGGGTGCTGCGGTCGGCGTGCGTTCGCGCACCGTCATTCCCCCTCTTACCGTCATTCCTGCGTAGGCAGGAATCCATTCGGCGCGCAAGCGCCATAGACAGGGCTGCGCCCCGTCTCCCCATACCCCCGGGGCCTCGTCATTCCCGCGAAAGCGGGATCCCGCCCCCATTGGCGCGGCGCGCAAGCGCCGAATTCCCCCTCTCCCTATAAGGGGAGAGGACGCCGCGAACGCGGCGGGAGAGGGTACTGCGGTCGGGGGCGGGGGTTATGCAAACGTCTCCTATAAGGGGAGAGGACGCCGCGAACGCGGCGGGAGAGGGCGCTGCGGTCGGGGAGCCCCGCGCCCCAGCGCCGGCCGCGCTGATAGACTAGAGCGGCGATGGTTGCGTTCCTCGGCAGGCACGGCGTGGCGATTCTCGCGGCGCTGCTCGCGTTCACCGCCGACCAGGTCTCCAAACTGGCGGTCGTGCTTACGCTGGAGCGAGGCGAATCGTGGCCGGAGACGGGATTCTTCCGCTTCACGCACGTCTGGAACACAGGCAGCGCGTTCGGGCTGTTCGGCGGACAAAACCTCGTGCTCACGCTCGCGTCCATCGTCGGAATCGGCGTCCTGCTGCTGTTCTACCGCTCGCAGGCGAACGCCGGCGGCTGGGCGCAGACGAGCCTCGGCCTGATGTTCGCCGGAGCGTGCGGCAATCTAACCGACCGGATCACGCTAGGGCACGTAACGGACTTCATCGACGTCGGCCCGTGGTACATATTCAACCTCGCGGACGCCTCCATCGTCACGGGCATCGCCATCTTCTCCGCGCTCGTTCTGCTGGCGCGCCCCAAGCGCCCCGCGCTCGCGACGACCACGATCCCCGGCGATGAGGAATACGCCGACTAGCGCCGCCTCCCGCCATGTCGCGGAGGAGGCGGACGCCGGAGCGCGGGTCGACGTGTTCGTCGCGTCGCGCGATCCGACGCTGAGCAGGTCAAGGGCCGCCGCGCTCGCCAGAGACGGCTGCGTCGCGCTCAACGGACGCCCCGCGAAGCCGTCCGCGACGCTCCGCCCGGGCGACGCGGTGGAGGTCGTCGTTCCGCCCCCGGTTCCGCTCGATCTCGTTCCGCAGGACATTCCGGTGGGCGTCGTCTACGAGGACGCGGAGATCATCATCGTTGACAAACCGGCGGGGCTAACGGCGCACCCCTCGCCGGGGCATCCGGACGGAACTCTGGTGAACGCGCTGCTGGCGCTCGCGCCGGAGTTGCCCGGAATCGGGGGCGTGGAGCGTCCGGGCATCGTGCACCGGCTGGACAAGGACACGTCCGGGCTCATCGTCGTGGCGAAGACGGACGCGGCGCACCGAAGCCTCGCGCGGCAACTGAAGGAGCGGAGCGTCCGCAAGGCGTACCTCGCGCTGACGGCGGGGCTGACGCCGAGCGACGAGGGAGAGATAGACGCGCCCATCGCGCGCCATCCCGTCGAGCGGAAGCGCATGGCCGTCGTCGAGGGCGGGCGCCCCGCGCTGACGCGCTACCGCGTCTTGGAGCGGTTCGACGGGTCGCTAGGCGCGTTCACGCTCGTCGAGGCGTATCCGGTGACGGGGCGGACGCATCAGATACGAGTTCATTTCGCGCATTTGGGGCGCCCGCTCGCCGGAGACGCGACCTACGGCAAGCGCTCGCGGCTCGTGGGGCGGCAGTTCCTGCACGCGATGAGGCTGGAGATAGCGATGCCTCCCGCCGAAACGGAGCGCCGCGCGTTCGAGGCGCCGCCGCCGGACGACCTGGCGTCCGCGCTCGCGGCGCTGCGCGGCGCGTAGGGACGCGGGGCGCTGCATTGGGACAGCCGGCGGACGCGTCGCCGCCGCCGATAGCGTATAGTGCGCGGCGGACGAAAGGAGGCCAGCGAATGAGCCCCGACGCTCCGTTGAAAATCGGATTCCTCAGGCCCGGCGTGGGCAGCGCGCACTACGACGAGTTCGCGGCGATGACGCCGCCGGGCGTCGATCTGGATATGCGCGAATTGGGCGTGATGCGAAGCGCCCTCACCGACTTCGCAGGACAGGCCGACGCCGTCGTTGAGCGCGTCGCCTCGCTGACCCGCGAGGCCGGATGGGAAGGCGTCATCATCCCCGGCGCGCCCGTCGAGGTCCAAAACCCCGGGCTGCGCGAGCGGCTCGCCGCCGCATTGAGCGTTCCGTTCACGACGGCGCTGGGCGCGGGCGCGCGCGCGCTCCGAGCGTTCGGCGCGAGCCGCGTCTTGCTCCTCACGCCCTTCGACGCGCATATGAATTCGCTCGTCGTCCCCCATCTCGAGGCGCGGGGATTCGACGTCCAACTCGCCGACCTCGGCTTCGGGAGCGAGCGTGAAGCCCTCGACCTGGACGCGCAAAGCGTGTTCGACCTCGCGCGCGGCGCGGTTCGCAAAGCGTCCGGCGTTCAGGCGCTCTACTTCCAGGGCGCCGTGCTCAGCCCCCTGCCTGTGATGGACGCTATGGAGCGCGAGTTCGGCCTGCCCGTCGTCGCCAGCAACCCGGCGATGCTCTGGGCGGTCGCCTCGGAACTGGGCCGGACGTTCAGCATCGCGGACAAGGGGCGCCTCACGCGAGAGTGGCCGCCCCTCCCGTGAGCCGTCGCTCCACGCTACTCCACATGACCCCATCCTCCGTCATTCCCGCCCACCCTACCGTCATTCCCGCCCACCCTACCGTCATTCCCGCCCACCCTACCGTCATTCCCGCCCACCCTACCGTCATTCCCGCCCCCTAACCGTCATTCCCGCCCACCCTACCGTCATTCCTGCGTAGGCAGGAATCCATTCGCCGCCACAGCGCCATGGGGGGGCGCGTAGCGCCCCGTCTCCCCTGATCCCCACCCCCACGTCATTCCCGCGAAAGCGGGGACCTACTGGATGCCGCCCTGACCGCGTAGGCGGGAATCCCGCTCCCTTTGGGCGCCGCAGCGCCATATCCCCCTCTCCTATAGAGACCTTTGCATAACTCAGTTGCAGCCCGCAATTCCTCTTAATGCTAGGAGTGAATTGAGACACTCTGGCTCTGTAGCAGGGGGTTATGCAAAGGTCTCCTTAGGGGGAGAGGACGCCGCGAACGCGGCGGGAGAGGGTACTGCGGTCGGGACGCAACGCCCCCCATAACCGTCATTCCCCCCATAACCGTCATTCCTGCGTAGGCCGGAATCCATTCGGCGCGCAAGCGCCATAGACGGGGCGCAGCCCCGTCTCCCTTGATCCCCCGCCCCCACGTCATTCCCGCGAAAGCGGGAACCTAACCCCCGCGCCACGCGCAGCCCACCCCCTCGTCATTCCGGCGTAGGCCGGAATCCATTCGGCGCCACAGCGCCACAGACGGGGCGCTACGCGCCCCGTCTCCCCTGATCCCCCGCCCCCACGTCATTCCCGCGAAAGCGGGAACCTACCGCATGCCCCTCTCCCCATGTCCAAACTATGACACTTGCCCCTATCGCCATCCCCCCTAGCGTTGTGATAATGTCATGCATGAGTCTCATTCACGCACTCCTCCGACGCAACCGCGCCAAGCCTGACGAAGGCCGCGACGCCCACAACCGTCATTCCCGCGTAGGCGGGAATCCCGCCCCCAATGCCGTCCCCTTGTCGCAATTCCGCGACGACCCCGTCGCCTTCATCGCCCACGCGCTCCCCAACGCCGGAACCCCCTACCCCAAGCAACTCGAAATGCTCAACCTCGTCGCCAAAGAGCGAAGAGTCTCCGTCGTCGGCTGCAACGGCGCAGGCAAGGACTGGGTCGCCGCCCGCGTCATCCTCTGGTGGCTCGAAACACGCCCCAAAGCCAAAGTCGTCGTCATCTCGCCGACGCAACGCCAAATCGAGCACATCCTCTGGCCCGAACTCGCCACCGCCATCGCCAACGCCGACGTCCCCCTCTCCGGCAAACTCACCCAATCGCGCTACACCATCGCCCCCGACCGCTTCGCCATCGCCTTCTCCACCAACAAACCCGACCGCATCCAAGGCTTTCACTCCCCCGAACTCCTGCTCATCGTGGACGAAGCGCACGGCGTCGAGCAGCCGTACATGGACGCGGCGATGCGCCTCAACCCCACCAAGACGCTGATGATCGGCAACGCCCTCCCCAAGCCCGGCGAGTTTTTCGACTCCCACCATTCCAAGCAGGCCGCCTACAAGCGCCTCAAAATCGCCGCCGCCGACACGCCGAACATTCAGGAGGGCGCCGAGCGCGTCCCCGGCCTCATCACGCCCGAGGACATCGTCGAAAAAACGGAGATATGGGGCGAGGATCACCCCCTCTTCCGCTCCGCCGTCTACGCCGAGTTTCCCGATGCGGAGGACAACTCGCTCGTAGGCCGCAAAGCGGTCGAGGACGCGATGGCGGACGACGCCCCGTCCGGCGAAGGGGCCCCAACGGAGTCGGAGGACGAGCGCGAGCCCGTCTACATAGGCGTCGACGTCGCGAGGTTCGGCGCCGACAAGTCCGTGCTGGTCGCAAGGCGCGGGCAGCGCGTGATCGCGGCGAAAGTCCTCGACCGCGACGCGGACACGATGCGCGTGGCGGGGGAGGCCGCGCTGATGGCCGCCGACCTCGACGCGCAGGCGATATTCGTGGACGAGAACGGCGTCGGCGGAGGCGTGTGCGACCGCCTCAAAGAGATCGGCGCGCCCGTCTACGGCGTCCAATTCGGGCGCCGCGCCCCTCACCCCACGCGGTTCGCCAACCTGCGCTCCGAGATCTTCTGGGAGTTGCGGCGCCTAATGAACGCCCGCCTCATCGCCCTCCCGTCCGACGAAATTCTGCAAGCGGAACTCCTCTCGCTGCGCTACGACGTCACCAGTTCCGGCCAAGTGAAGTTGGAGAGCAAGCGCGCGATTCGCAAGAAGGGCATGCCCTCTCCCGACCGCGCCGACGCCCTCGCCCTAGCGTTTATGCGTCCGCCCTCGCTCCAGATCTGGACAGGCTACGAGCCCTTCCTGCGCCCGCGCCCCCTCGCCGGCGTCCCCTATTACGCCCCCCTCCCCCCCGACCCTCCCGACGACGATGATGGCGGCGATGATGAGGATGACGATGGCGGCGACATAAACCGTCATTCCGGCGTAGGCCGGAATCCAGAAGGCGCGGGCGCCTCGCCCGCGCCCCATAACCGTCATTCCCGCGAAGGCGGGAATCTCGCCCCCAACGGGGCCGTAGGCGCCGGATCCCCCTCTCCCTATAAGGGGAGAGGACCCCGCGAAGCGGCGGGAGAGGGTACTGGAGACGCCCCGCCCGCCGACGACGCCCACGCCGCCGTCGGCGCCGCCCCCCATGACCGTCATTCCGGCGTAGGCCGGAATCCAGAAGGCGCGGGCGCCTCGCCCGCGCCCCAAAACCCGGCCGACGTCCCCCTTGACAGGTTCTTCATCAGGTTCTAGGCAATGGCGATGGCGACGACGACCCGAACGCAAGACCCCCGCCTGCGCGAGCGGAGCGAGCAGCCGTCGCCCTTCCCCCTAAATCCGGTAGCGGTGGCCGCCCGCGATCTCGTCGCGGTTGAGGCGCCGGCCCTCCAAGATGAACTCCGGCACGGAGGGCCGCCCCGGCGTCGCCGCGAGGCCCGCGCTCAGCGCGGGGGCGGCTCCAAGCCGAACAGCCCGAACATCTCCTCTCGGTTCAACTGCGCGGAGAGGTCGAGCGACACGTCGTCTATGAGTTGGTCGAACAGCCCCTGCTTGCGCTCCAGTATCCGGTCTATGCGCTCCTCTATGGTGCCGACGCAGGAGTACTTGATCACGTTCACCTTGACCGTTTGGCCGATGCGATGGCTGCGGTCCTCCGCTTGACGCTCGACGGCGGGGTTCCACCACCTGTCGAGGTGAAACACGTAGGACGCCTCCTGCAGGTTCAGCCCCAAGCCTCCGACGCGGAGGGACAGGACGAGCGCCTTATGCTCGCCGCGGGATTTGAAGCGCTCGATGATGGGAGTTCGCTCTTCCTGCGGCGTGGCGCCGGTGACGGCGAGCGGGGCGAACTCGCGCAGGCGGTTGACGACCGCCTCCACGCCCGCCTCGCGGGTTACGTACTGCGAGAACACCAACGCCTTGTGCCCTTGCGCCGAAAGGAGTTCAACCCGGTCTCTGATGTCGTCCAGTTTGCTGGACTCGCCGGTTTCGGGGTCCGCGTTGCATATCTGCTTGAGGCGGGTGATGAGTTCCAGTATGTGGCGCACTTGGACTTCGGCGCCGAGCGACCGCAGGTAGACCCTGCCTTCCTCTTCGGCTTTGTCATAACTCTTGCGCTGCCTGTCGCCCAGTTCGATAGGGGTCATAGAGACCAACTTATCGGGCAGGTCGTGCAGAACGTCGCTCTTCTTGCGGCGGAGTTGCAGTTCCTCGTGACGCCGCATGAGTTCGGGGCCGGGCGCGTAGCGTTTCGAGCCTTCGCCGGGGTCGTAGTCGACGAACTCGAGGATGGAGGCCAACTCCTCCTCGTGATTCTCGATAGGCGTGCCGGTGAGCGCCCACGAACGCCTTCGAGGAAGCCCCTTCAGCGCGGCGCTCGTGTCGTTGCGATTCTTGATGCGCTGCGCCTCGTCGGCGACGACGACGTCCCACGTCCTCTGGCGCGCAGGGCCGTCGAAGTCCGACCGCAGCGTCTCGTATCCGACGAGCGTAACGTCCCGCCGCGCCTTCCACCATGTCGCGCGGTCGGACACGGACCCGCGAATAATGATCGCCGAGAGTTCGGGCGCCCACTTCTCGATCTCACGCCGCCACTGGTCGAGCAGGCTGGACGGGGCGACCACAAGGCACGAGGCGATTTTTCGTTGCGCCTTGAGGATGCGCGCCGCCGCGATAGTTTGCAGCGTTTTCCCAAGCCCCATATCGTCCGCCAGCAGCAAGCGTTCGCTGGACACAAGCGCGTTCACGCCCTCCATCTGAAAGGGCATAAGGTCTCCGACCCACTCCAGCCGGACGCTCCAGCCGGGGCGGGCGTCTTTCAGCGGAGCGGCGAGCGCTCTCCAAAGGCGTTCCGCCAGCGTCAACCCGCGCGGATCGGCGTTCGGCGCGCTCGAGTCGGCGGACGGAACGCCGGGAGACGCGAGGCTTCCCGGGAGCGACGTGAGCGACGTTACGGACATCAGGCCGGGCTGCGAAGACAGGGCTTGGACGCTGGGGTCGGCGAACGCTTCGGCCAGCGCGATTGCGGCGCGGTCGAACGGCTCGGCGTTCTCCAATTCGGCCCGGCTAACCCGGCGCATCGGCGGAAGCGGACGGGCGCCGCCGCTCAGGGAATCGGGCAGTTCGTCGGCCAAAGCGAGTGCGGGCGGCGGCGGCGGGTCGGCGACGCGCAACAGCGCTCCGGCGAGCGCGCTTAGGGCGGCGTTCCGAGGGTTCTCCGCGTTGCGAATTGACGGGTCGCGCAGGTCTATGCGGGCGAAGCAAAACGCGGTCGGCTCTCCGTCGCCGGACGTTTGGAACAGCGCGGCGCGGATTCCCCCGCCGGCCTCTTCCTCGTCGAAACGCAGCCAAGCGACCGCGTCGGCGTGGACGGCGTCGTTATGGTTTGGGGAGGGAGCGGGCATTGCGTTCCGCGCCGCTACTCGCGAGCGCCGCCGCCGTCCGCGTCGTCGGGCGTCTCGCGCTCCAGGTCGGGGTTTTCCTCGTAGCCGGGACGGAACTCGTCGCTTTCGGTGTCGGGCTTGGCGTCCGGGTAGAGGCGGAGCAAGTCCCATTCGTTGATGGCGGCGCGGACATTGTAGCGCATCAGTTGCTGGTGGCCCGCGCCCCGTGCCCGTTCCGGCAGAAACGGGGCATCATACCATCCGTAGGCATCGCGGTATATCTCCCGCAGCGCCTCCAGCGTTCCTCGGATGTCTGCGTCCGCGAGCGGATTCAAAGGCAGGCATTCCCGCTCGAGGAGGCGCATTCCCGTTTCGGCGCTGGGGATGAGGTCGTTGTAACCCGCCCCTCGTTTTCTCGGTTCCGCCAACTTCGGTCCCACGTAGTCGCGGTCCTTCTTCCCGTCGGCGCTGATGACTGCAGCCGCGAAATCGACGGTCACCGCGCCGACCGTCACGAGTCCGGGATACGAGTGGCGGATGCTCTGCCCAAGCCACTGGGCAACCTCAGCGTAGGACCGTCCGCGCTGGAGCAGCGAGTACTGCCCAATGAGTTCGATCTCGTCCAGCAGCACGACCCAGCCCTTGTAGCCCGCCGCCTTGATGAGTTCGACGGCGAACCGCATTCGCTGGGGCGGCAGTTCGGCGGCTTTCGGCGCGGAGAAGCCGTAACTCTGCAACCGGCTTATGTCCCGGAGGCCGCCTTTCACGCGCGCAACCCGGATCCGGTCTCCGGCCCAGAACGCCTCGATCTCGTTGTTCAACTCGAGGTCGTTCGACAGCCTGTGAACCATCAAACTGGCGGGGAACATCGGGCTGAGCCCGCTCGCCCCTGCGTCGTCCGCCCAGTGAAAGAAATCATCGTAGGCGTCCTGCCGCGGGCGCAGCCTTTGCCCCAACTCTTCGATCAGGCGCCCGCTGCGGTCGGGCATCCTCCCGTTCTCCATCGCCGACTTGAACACTTTGCCCAGGTCGTAGAGGGGCGTCTCCTTGCTGACGGCGACCTTGCTGCAGACGAACCCTTCCGCGAGCGCTTGGCGCTCCAAGTGCGTAAGCAGGTGCGACTTGCCGGAGCCGAAGTCCCCGGAGACAAGCATGCCGAGCGCGGAGGGCGGCGGATTCTCTCCGTCGGCGGCTTGGGCGAGCAAGTCGGCGAACCTGGCCTCCGCCTGCGGCTGATTGCAGCCGAGCATCCTCACCGCCTCTCCGTTGGGGACGCCGTTCCGCAGCGCCTCCAGCGCTCGCCGGCAGTCCAGGGTGCGGTTCCTGCTCTCCGTCGGTTGCTCCATTGCCGCCATCCTTATGCGATCCGAACGAGCGACGCGACGGGATTGACCAAGTTGCGGTCGCGCACGTCGTCCATTACCCTGGTCTGCAGCGCCTGATAGATACCGTAGCCCCGCCGGGATCGCGAGTCGTCGAGGAACTCCTGATCGGTCACGATAACCATTAGCGCGTTCGTCAACCGGTCCACGCCGTCTATGAACTCGCGCAGCAGTTCGTAGTGGTCCATGGCCATCGCGCGGGTGTAGTAGCGTAAACCGTCCTTCGGATTCTTCGCCACGGTGACGCGGGCATTGTCGAAGAGGATGACCGTCCCCGCGCAACCGGCGAACCTGACCCAGTACAGGGCGGCTTCGATGAAATAGCGCGCCGTCGTCCGGTTGATGGGAGTGTGGATGGAGAACTGCCGGAGGTTCCCTATCGGAACGGGCTCGGTCAGCCAGTCGAGCAGAAGCTGCCCCGCGTACCCGTCGCCGCCACGGTTGTCCTCGCTCAGGCAGAGGTGGCTCATCGCCGTTCTGAAGTCTCGGGGCATCCGGTAGTTGCGGAAGACCCGCTTCTGAATTTCCGGCCTGATCTGCTGCATGACGAACTGCGTTTCGAGTCCGCCGGCCTGAGCGATAGCATCGAACACGTTGATGTCTGAGGAGGCGTCAACGCTGGCGACCTCGTAGTCGCGCTTGGCGGCGAGGCGCAGCACCGCACGACGCGCCAAGCGCCGCCAGTCCAACTGGTTCGCCATGCCGAAGAAGATGTCCTGCGGCATGTGGGCGCGCATAGCGGCCGCGCTCAACTCCACGAAGACGTAGCCCTTCTCCTCGCACCGCTCCCGCATCCTCGCGGTCAGGTCCGCCCGCGACTCTTCCGGCGTCACGGCGAACTTGACGGACGCGCCGCCGTCGGGAATGAACGAGGACAGGTATTCCGCGTCCATCGTGTCGAGCCATTCGGCGAGGGGTATGGGGTTCGGCATTAGTTGGCCTCCGTGAACCGGACGGCGTAATACTGCGCGTCTCGCCCGTCGGGCCCGACGAACGTGAAGACGTCGCCGGCCTTATGGCTTCGCGTGCCCGACGACGCGTGAAACGAGACGGTCGCCCCGCCTTTCGTTGTTGTCGCGCCGCTCGTCTCCAGCAGGTAGAGGTCGCGCGCGAAGTCGATGTTGGTGTACTCGCGCTGCTGGCCCGGCAGCGAGGTGAAGAGGCGGTATATCCTGGCGAGCGGCACGACGCGCCCCTGCTTCCCTTGCACCAAACGCGACGCGGTTTCGTCGTCCCTAGCGATGTCCGAGTACACCTCGTACAAGGCTTCGAGAAACCGCTCGGGGGGATACCGCCCCGGCTTTCCCTGAATTTCCCGTAGCAACGCCACCAGGCGCGAGGGGCGGATTGCGGAGAACTGCCTGCGGTCGATGCGGACGGCGCGGTCGCTCGGAATGACGCGCATGCTCAACGGCGGGGCGAGCAGTCGCCCGTCTCGTTCGTACATCGCCAAACCGCGCTCCGCAGCGACGGCGCGCAACTCGTCCGCGTAGCCGTCCTTGAGGTGCGCCTCCTCTTCGGCTTCTTCGAGCGGCCACGACGCGATGGCGGCATCCGCATCCTTGCGCGCGACGCTCAGCGCGACGCCTAGCCGCTCCTGCGCTCGCTTCATAGCGGCGATGTTCCCCTGTTTGGCGGCCTTCTGCAGGTCCTTCGCCAACTTCGTGAGGGCGGACGCCGACTTCAGCGCGGCTTCCGCCGCGCCCTCCACGTCGGCGAACGCTTGCTCCAATCCGCCTATTCTGCCCATATCTTTCGCGTCTCCCGCTAATGCGTCGCGCGGAATATAGCACGCCCGCGTGGGGAACGCAACGCCGCCCTGTCGCCTCCCCCCTAAATCCGGTAGCGGTGGCCGCCTGCGATTTCGTCGCGGTTGAGGCGCCGGTTGAGATGCAGGCCCTCCAAGATGAACTCCGCGCCGGACGCCGTCTCCGGCGCGCTCCCGTAGGCGCCCAGTTTGCTCAGCGCGGCGGCGAAGCCGTCCATGTCCGCCATCGCCTCCGTGTACGCCTGCGCCGGCAAGTCGGCGCCCGCGTCGAACGTCCGCCCCGACTCGAACGCCTCGACCAGCGCGTCGAGGTCGCGGGGCTCGAAATGGCGGTCGAACACGTTGAGGATGGCGCGCTTGATCAGTTCGTCCACGATCTTGCTCTCCCGCCCCTCCTCCATCGTCTCCAACTCCACCTTGCCGAGCGTCGAGGAGATGATGAACGCGAAGTCGGTGACGCGCGGGACGGCGGCGGGCTCGCTCTGGGCGATGGCGCGGCGCAGCGCGTTCGCGGCGACCGTTTCGTAGTTGGCGATGGAGACGCGCACGCTCACGCCGGAGCGCTGGTTGATCTCCGGGTGCTTCCGCGCCAGCGCCGTGAACTCCGCGAGCAACTCCTTGACGTAGGACGGAACGACGACGGGCTCTTCCGCGCCGGGGAAGGCGGAGCGCTCCGCCTCCATAATCGCGATCTCCTGCGCCGCGGCGCGGGGGTAGTGCGTGCGTATCTGCGCGCCGTAGCGGTCTTTCAGCGGCGTGATGATGCGCCCGCGGTTCGTGTAGTCCTCCGGGTTGGCGCTCGCCACGACGAGCACGTCCAGTTGCAGGCGCACGCGGTAGCCCTTGATCTGGACGTCGCGCTCCTCCATCAGGTTGAACAGCCCCACCTGAATGCGCTCCGCGAGGTCGGGCAGTTCGTTGATGCAGAAGACCCCCCGGTTGGCGCGCGGGATGAGGCCGTAGTGAATGGCGAGTTCGTCGGAGAGATACCGCCCCTCGGCGATGCGGATGGGGTCGACGTCGCCCACGAGGTCGGCGATGGAGATGTCGGGCGTGGCGAGTTTCTCCCCGTAGCGCTTGTCGCGCCCGACCCACTCGACGGGCGTGGCGCCGCCGTCCTCGGCGATCCGCTCGACGGCGTAGCGCGATATGGGCGCGAGCGGGTCGTCGTTCACCTCGCTCCCCGCGACGATGGGGATCTCCTCGTCGAGAAGATCGACGAGGGCGCGGATCATGCGGGACTTGGCCTGCCCGCGCTCGCCGAGCAGGATGATGTCTTGCCCGGCGAGGATGGCGTTCTGCACTTGCGGGATGACGCTGTCTTCGTAGCCGACGATGCCGGGGAAGACGGGCGTTCCGGTTCGGAGGCGGGCGATGAGATTGCGGCGAAGTTCGTCGCGGACGGAGGTCGGGGCGTAGCCGCTCTCGCGGAGCGCGTCGAGCGTCGCGGGGCGCTCCTTCGGCTTGGCGGGCGGCTTCTTCGGCGCGGCGGCGGGCGTAGCGGCGGGCTTCTTTCTGCGGCTGGCGGCTGCGGTCATACGGGCTCCCTGCGCGATGGCGCGCCGGCCATTCTACACGGCGCGCAGGGCGCTGCGGCGGGGCGGCGGGTTAGAATAGCCCGCGAACGACGACCCGCAAAGGCGCGTGTTTTGGCGATAGACCCCTCCAACGCGGCGATTCTCTACAACGCCGCCTCCGATCAGGCGCGGCCGCTGGCGGAGGCGCTCGCCGGCGCGCTCGGCGTTCGCCGTCCGTTGCTGTCCACCGCCGACGGCGAGGCGGACATCGCGGCGCTCGGCCTCTCCGCGCTGATCACGGTGGGCGGCGACGGCACGCTGCTGCGCGCGGCGCGAATGGCGGCGGAGGCGGACGTTCCGCTGCTGGGCGTGAATCTGGGGCGCTTGGGCTTCCTCACCGAGATCGAGGCCGCCGACGCGGAGCGGCTCGTCCCGGAATATCTGACAGGCAGCTTCGCGTGGATTGACGAGCGGCGCATGGCGCAGGCGTCCGTCCAAACGGAAGGCGGCTCGCGGGGACCCATCGCCATTCTCAACGACGCCGTCGTCGGCAGGGGTCGCATCGCGCATCTTGCGCGCATCGGCGTCTCCGTCAACGGCGTCGAATTGACGACGTATCAGGCGGACGCCGTGATCGTCTCGACCGCGACGGGCAGCACGGCCTACGCGCTCGCGGCGGGCGGCCCCATCCTCTATCCCGCGTCCGGCGACCTCGTGATCGTTCCCGTCGCCACGCACGGCGACCTCGACGCCCCGGTGGTCGCGCCTGCGGAGTCGTCGGTCGAGTTGGTGGTGAAGAGCGAGCACGACGCGATTATGACGGCGGACGGGTTCGTGGACGTTCCGCTCGGCCGGGGGGACGCGGTGACGGTGTCGGCGAGCCCGCGCCGGGCGCGGTTTCTGCGCGCCGGGTCGCCCGACCGTTTCTACGAGACGCTGGTCTACCGGCTGCGGCGCGGCGCGGAGCAATCCGTCAGCATTGCGCGGCGGCTGGCGGCGGAGGGCGCGGCGCTGCATCGCGCCGAGGAGGCGACCAATGACGGATGAGGCGGAGCGCGCGATAGCGGTCGAGGGCGAGTTCTCCGGCAGCCGCGTCACGCTGCGGGTCGAGCGCGTGCGCCTAGCCGACGGCGCGGAGACGATCCGCGACGTCGTGCGGCATCCGGACTCCGTCGTCATCGCCCCGGTGGACGCGGACGGCGCGCTCGTGATGGTGCGGCAGCACCGCCACGCGGCGGGGCGCGAACTGCTGGAGTTGCCCGCGGGCGTCATTGAGGACGACGCGTCCATCGAGGAGGCAGCGCGGCGCGAACTGCGCGAGGAGACGGGGCTGGACGCGGCGGAGTTGACGCGCATCGGCGACTTTTTCGCGGCGCCGGGCGCGATGACGGAGCGCCTGTACGCCTTCCTCGCCGCCGGCCTCTTCCCCAATCCGCTGGCGCCGGACGACGACGAGCGCATCACGGTCGAGCGCGTCCCGTTCGCGGAGGCGGTCCGCATGGCGCGGGCGGGCGAGTTGAACGACGCCAAGACGCTCGCGACGCTCCTCCTCGCCGCGCCGCACATCCCCGGCGGGGTCGCCTAGCGCGGCGCGGCGCGGGGTAGGGTAGGGGGGAGGGTTCCGGTGAAGCGCGCGCCGGCGCTAGCCCGCCTGTGCTATTATGAATTGCGCGAACCGCCTGAGTCGGCGGCGCCCGAAGAAGCAAGGAGACGGCGTAATGAAAAAGACCGAGGATCGCCCTCGCTCACCCGAGGTCTCCAGCGGCATCCTTCGCCGCCGGTCGTTCCTCACCGGGCTCGCATCCATCTTCGACTTCGCGGGGGCGCTCCAACGGCCTCGCCGCATAGCCTCCGGCCCTGACGCGGACGCCCGCGCCATGGCCTCCGACTGGCAGGCCGTCGGCGGCGACTTGTGGGCGGCGATGGGGCAGTTCGAAGAGGAAACCGGCGTCCGGGTCCTCGGAAAGCGCCGCCGGGGCAAGTCCGCCTAGGGATATGGGCGCTGACAACCGCGACATCGAGCGCGCTCAGCCCGGAGAGAACGGAGAGTATCCGGAATCCGACGCTGAGCCGCGTGTCCTGCGGCGCGTCCCGCGGCGCCTTGTGCGGGTTCATTTCCAAGGGCCGCTGCCCCCGCCCTCCGTTTTGAGGCAATACGACGAAGTGGCGCCCAACGCCGCCGAACGCATCCTCCAGATGGCGGAGCGCCAAGCCGAACTCCGTAACGACCTCGAACGCGGGGACGCTCGACGCGCCACGCTGGGGCTTATCGCCGGAGTCATAGTCGTGTTGGCGGCGTTAGCCCTCTCCGCCTACGCCTTCTACCTTGGCCAGCCGCTCGCGGGCGTCGCGGGATTGGGGTTCGTCAGCGTCGTGTCAGCGTTCGTCTACGGAACGCGCCGGCGCTAGCCCGCTTGTGGTATCCTCAAATTGCGCGAACCGCCTGAGCCGCGCGGCGTTGGCGGCGAAGAAGGAGACGGCGTAATGAAAAAGACCGAGGATCGCCCTCGCTCCGCCAGCATCTACAGCGACTTCCTTCGCCAGAGGCCTTCGTTCCTCACGGGGATCGCCTCCATCTTCGACTTCGCGGGCAACCTCCACCGCTACGAGTACGAATCCGGCCCCGACGCGGACGCCCGCGCCCTAGCCTCCGACTGGCAGGCCATCGGCGGCGACCTCTGGATCGCGATGGGGCAGTTCGAAGAGGAAACCGGCGTTCGCGTCCTCGAAAAGTGGGCTGCGCGCGAGCGGGTCTAGCCTCCTATGCAGACGGAGCAGGATGACGGCGCGTCCATTGCCAAGGAAGAGCCGTCCGCATCCGGCCAAGAATCCGCGCATCAGATCCAAATCCAGCGCGTCGAGCAATTCCATGGCCCCTTGCCTCCGCCGGACGCTTTGGCCCAGTACGAGGAGGTGGTCCCCGGCGCGGGCGACCGCATCCTTCAGGTCTACGAGCGGCAGGTCGAGCATAGGCACCGGATGGAAAGCGCTCTAGTGCGCGACGGGTCGGCTCAGGCCGGACGCGGGGTTGTCGCGGGAACCATTGTCGCGCTTGCGGTTCTGTGCCTTGCCGGGTACGCGCTCTATTTGGGGCAGCCAATAGCGGCGGGGGCGCTGGGCGCAGTGGACATCATCGGCATCGTTTGGGCGTATATCTACGGGACGCGCCGACGTTAGCCCGCCTTCATCCAACGCCGACGAGCGCATAACGGTCGAGCGCGCCGTTCGCAGAGGCCGTCCGCATGGCGCGGGCGGGTGGGGGAGCGGAGGTTGCGGCGGACGATGAAGTGATGTAAGTTGTCGGCGCAACAGCGTTGGAAAGCCTGCCGCGCTTCTCGCGCTGGTGAGTCTCATCCAAGCATGACGGGAAGGGCCAAGCGCCCTCCTGTTGGCTCACCGTGGGCTAGAAGCGCTGTTGCAAGTACCTTCTCCCATGCTTGCAGGAGGGTTCTAGGTGAGCGGACTCACAGGGTTGGCGCTACGCAAAGCCCTTTCGACGTTCTGTCTCTCGGCGACGCTTGCCGTCATCGCCGTATCCTGCGCCGAATCTGGGCCGACGCCGACCCCCGCGCCTACGGCAGCCGTTGCGGACGAACCCACGCTCGCGCCGCCCCCTACGCCAGACGCCCCAGCCACAGACACTCCGCTCCCCGGCTTTGACGCAGAGGAGTACTTCGCCGACAAGAAGATTACAATCTATGTAGGCCATCCACCAGCTGGCGGCTACGACTTCTACGCCCGCCTCGCCGCCCGCTACTTGCCCAAGCACCTGCCCGGCGATCAATCGTTCGTTGTGCGGAATGTCCCCGGCGCGGGCGGCGTCCGCATCTTCCACGAGATGCTCATCGAGACCGACCCGGAAGGCTACACCGTCGCCGTGATGCACCCACGGTTCATCAAGCGCGAACTCGTCGGCGACGATGTTCCCGACTTCGACCTTGACACCATCAAAGTCGTGGGCACTGCCTCCGCCGCCCCCCGAACGAGCGCAATGGACTCCTTCAACGACTACGCGCTCACCGACAACCAATGGGCTTTGTTCACTCTGAATGAATCGATCAACGCCCGAATGAATCGTCTGTTCGTAATGCACCCGGACACGCCGGAACACATCTATCAGATATGGGTTGAGGCATTCCGCAAGACCGTCGCCGACCCTGAGTTCGTTGAGGATGCCGCGATCAGAGGCTACGAGGTCGGTTACGCTGGGCCTGATGACCTGCTAGCCACGTTGGAGAACGGGAAGCTCCTGCTCCAAGACCCTGTCCTGCGCGAGGGGTTCATCACAATGGCAGGCATCAACCTGCCAACAAGCGTCGCAATGCCGTCAATTTGCAGACCAGGCATGTGGCGCTGGACAAAGTTCGCTCTAGACCCTATCTGGACGGCAATACCCAGCCAGTCGTTGTACAATTCCACGCCGCGCCTGCACGGGTGGAGTCTCATGGTCGAGTTGTTCCGGCCGCCCGGAGTATACGAGGCTACGGTATCGGGAAGGTACGTTGGAGAATACCCAACGCTGGCGGTTGCCCGATGCGCAGCGGCGCAAGCCGCTCTACGGCTTTCCCAGTAGCATGCTAGGCGAGGCTTGGGCACCGTTCAGCATAGCGGCTATGTGCTCACGCCTACGTTATCCGCGCTGTATAGGACCTTGTCCAATCCATTTCAATATGCGCTGTTCGAGACCTTCACGCAATTCATCGTGCGTCTCCCAAGCGATGTAAGGGTATTGGCGCACGTCGAATTGCAGTTTGTCAAGTTGGTCTTTCTTGCAAGAGAAAATTACTGGAATTCCTAGCCCATATGCGAAGCCAGCCTCGAAATAGACGCTGCCTCGTATGCCGTCACTACCGTGAGTGAAATCGGCAATTAGGAAGCGCGAACGGCGAATCTGTCCTATGATTATGGCGTCAAGCGTGCCTGAGTCAACCTGCTCGTTGATGTCCTTATCTACGCGATATGGCTTGTATCCTGCTGCCTCAACCGCGTTGCGGATACAGAGGTTGTACAAGTTGTCTGTTTCGTCGTTTATCCACATGGCAATGAAAGCCTGGGACGAATCAGCGTTCGTTTTTTGCGTTTGAACCCTTGCATACCCCTCAACGGTGATCCGAATACTTTCGTTGTGGACAACTGAGATCCACTTACTTTCTTTCATGTATGTCAGAAGGTATTGCACTTCCGAGTAATCGGTTGACTCTGAAACAGCAAGTGCATGGACATCGTTGAACAAGGTGGGGATAGCCTCGCCAATCTTATCCGGGCGCGCCACTAAGTCAGCAAGCAGTCTGTCCGCCCGCTCATAGGGAGGTAGAAGGCTTCGCGCCTCTGCGCCTAGCACGTCGTCTATCGTTACGAGGGGCTCCACTGTCCCCTGCCTGCGCTGATCGACCAGCATTGTGGTCAGTTTTGCCTTTGTCTGTTCGCTACCAGGGGGAGTAGCGGCTTTGATTCGTGTTGCGGCGGGCGCCTCAATGATGTAGACGCCTCCAGCCCGGGGGGACTCAACGTACTGCATGGGATGCATAAGCCCAGGAGCGGGCCGCACCAAGGCTGCAGTTCCCCAGATAGGGCAGAACTGCGGGGGAACGGACAATTCGCCAGGCACTGTCATTGCTCTCCTCGCCGACACTCCATTCGTCCGTTTCAGAATACTCACCCAGGGATTAACCTGTCAATAGCGTTCCGCGCCAGCGCAGATACGCTCCAATTGCCCCCAAGCGGCCACGTCATTCCCGCGAAAGCGGGAACCTACTGGAGACGCCGCGCCCTGTCCGCGAAAGCGGGAACCTACCCCGCGCCGTCTGCAGTACCCTCTCCCGCCGCGTTTGCGGCATACTCTCCCCTTCTAGGGAGAGGGGGAATTCGGCGTTTGCGCGCCGCAAATGAGGCGGGATTCCCGCCTTCGCGGGAATGACGGTCATGAGACGGCGCCGTTGCCGTTCGGCGCCCCCGACCGCAGTACCCTCTCCCGCCGCGTTCGCGGCGTCCTCTCCCCTTCTAGGGAGAGGGGAATTCGGCGCTTGCGCGCCTCACCCAATGGATACGAGATTCCCGCCTACGCGGGAATGACGATAGCGGGGCGGCGTAGGCGCCTCCCACTAGAAGCGTTTGCGGACGAAGGCGCTGGCGGCGAGGCTGCCGACGAGGGCGGCGGCGGCCCACGCGAGGACGGCGCCGGCGCTCGCGGTGAGGCTCGCGAAGATGCCGACCGCCCCCGTGCTGCCCAGCGCCCACTCGAACGGGGCGTCGGCGAGCCAGTGGCCGATGAGGTTGCGCCTCGGGTCCACGCGGTCGTAGTGGGCGAAGAGGCGGCCCTTGTACTCCCGCACGTGCAGGCCGTCGGGCCCGCGCCACTGACGGGAGGCGCCGAACAGCCAGCCCAGAGAGGTTCGCTCGCAGCCGTCCGGCAGCCGCTCCAACTCGAATTCTTCGCCGAAGGGGTGTGTCCGCAATGCGCGCTCCGATGAGGGGTTGATGAGTCTAGTCTACGCCGTCCGCCGTCGGCGCGTAAGGGGAAAATGTCCGATAAACGGGGCGATTGCCGGAGGAGGGCGAGGGGGGCGGTTCCGCCTACGCGGGGAGGGCGGCGGGGGACACGGGCGCGCCTGTCATAGGCGCGGCGTCGGGAGGCGCGGGGAGAGCCATGCAGGCGTCGGGAGGCAGTTCGACGAACACGCGCCGGCTTCCCTCCGGCCACGGGCGCTGCGAGCGGACGGTCAGTTGCGCGCCCGGCACGGCGACATAGTGCTCGGTCACATCGCCGAGGAAGATGAGGTCTACGACTTCTCCCTCGACGACGTTTTCGGCGTTGGGGGGAGGCGCGGCGTGGAGGGCGATGGACTCGGGGCGGCAGGCGAGCAGCGCGGGAGTCGGGGCTTCGGGCGGAGCGTCCGCCGCGGCGCATCGGAAGGAGCCGGCCTCGCATGCGAACGCCGTTTCGCCGGGCTCCGCGCCGGGCGACGCGACGCCTTGAATGAGGTTCGCCTTGCCGAGGAACTGCGCCACGTAGGTGGAGTTCGGGCGCGTGTAGATGTCCCACGGCCTGCCCTCCTGCACGATGACGCCGTCGCGCATTATGGCGATGCGGTCGGAGAGGGCGAGCGCCTCCATTTGGTCGTGGGTGACGTAGAGGCTGGTGATGTTGACGCGCTGGGCGAGGCTTTTGAGTTCGCGGCGCATATCCTCGCGGAGTTTGGCGTCGAGGTTGCTGAGGGGCTCGTCGAGCAGGAGGACGGCGGGCTCGAGCGCGAGGGCGCGGGCGAGGGCGACGCGCTGCTGCTGGCCGCCGCTAAGGTGGGGCGCGGGGCGCTCGGCGAGCGCGTCGAGTTGCACGAGGCGGAGCGCGTCCATCGCGCGGTCGCGCGCCTGCCTCTTGGGGAGTTTGAAGCGCCCTTTGGAGAGCGGCAGCGCGACGTTGTCCAGAATCGTCATATGGGGCCAGATGGCGTAGGACTGGAACACCATTCCGGTGTTGCGCTTGTGCGCGGGGACGGAGACGCGGCCCGCGGAGGAGAAGGCGAGTTGGCCGCCGATGCGAATCTCGCCGCTATCGGGCGTCTCGAGCCCCGCGACGCAGCGGAGCGTGCTGCTTTTGCCGCATCCGGACGGCCCAAGGAGGGTGTAGAACTCTCCTTGGGCCAGGTCTATGGAGACGCCGCGGACGGCCTGCACCTCGCCGGACGAAACCGACCTATAGGCGAGGCGCAGGTCCGCGATGGCGAGCATTGCCGATCAGCCGCCCGTCCAGACTTCCATCACCTTGTTGCGGTACTCGGTGCGCCGTTGCGCCTCCTCGCCGCCGGTGAAGTAAGCGAACGGGGCGGCGCCGAGGTTGAACTCTTCCTTCAACTCCTGCGCGTAGCCCGTCTCGTCCAGAAGGAGGTTGAAGGTGTAGGTGGGGGGCCCGCTGGCGAGCGTTCGGCCTTCGACGGCGTACCAGGTGGTGAAGAGTTGCGCCATATTGGGGTTCGGGCCGTCGAGCACGCAGGCGTTGAGGAGGAAGAGCACGTTGACGTCGGAGGGCAGAACAAAGTCGAGCGGAGCGCCGTCGTCCTTCTTCTCGAGGGTGGTGCTGATGCTGGCGACGCCGATGGACGCCTCGCCGGTGATGACGGCCTCGGTGACGCCGTTGGAGCCGCCGGAGATGACCTGCACGTCGTTGGCTTTGGTGTCGCGGGCGAACTCGAGAATGCGGTCTTCGCCCCAGTTGAGGGCGAGCGTGCCGAAGGGGAAGCCGCCGCTCATCATGCCGATGAGGCCCTTGTATTGCGGGTCGGTAAGCCCGTCCCACGTCGTGGGCACGTCGGCCTTCTCGATCATGCCGGGGTTGAAGACGATGGCGTAAGGGGCGGCGGTGTCGGCGAGGCATGCGCTGTTGATGGTCGGGTCGACGGCGTCGTTGAGTTCGCGCAGGCGCGCTTGTCCGGCCGCGTCGAAGAGGGGCGCGAGGACGTTAAAGTCGACGTCTTGCGCGCCGCCGGCGTTAATGACGCCGGATTGGTGGGGGCTGCTGCCGCCGCGCGTCATATCGGACGTGACTTTGCCGGCCTCGGCCTCCTGCGCGAGCACGGTGGAGTACTGAGAGGGGTGCTGCTCGAAGACCTCTATCGTTACGGGGAAGCCGAACTTCTCCTCGAAGCCCTTGGCGAATATCTCCCGCTCGGCGCTGGACATGCCGGAGGTGCGGATATTCACCTTGCCCTCCGCCTGTGCGCCCTCGAGGATGGCGCGGAGTTCGGGCGAGTACATCGCCATGGGGTCGGGCGTGGGCGTGGCGGTCGCGGGAGCCGGGGTCGGCGTGGCGGGGACGGGGGTCGGGACGGGGGTCGCCGTGGGGTCCGCGCGGCAAGCCGCGAGAGCCGCCGCCATCGCCAGAGCCGCGAGGCCCAGCGCTATCGCTCTCTTCGTCATTTCGATTCCTCCCTGATCTGATCTTCCTGACGACGGACGCGCCCGGACGGGCGGCTCCGCGCGCAAGTCTACTCCGACGGGGCGAGTTGCCGCCTGAACACGCGCTGGCTGAGGAGGGCGAGCGCGACGACGATGAACACGAGTATAACGATGGGGGGCGTGCTCGAGGCGGTTCCGCCCTCCGCGAACCGCACGTAGATGACGTTCGCTATGAGCGGGCTTCCGAATCCCGCGAGGAAGAGCGGAATCGTGAAGTTCCGCATTATGTGCACCGCCGCCCACATCCAGCCGTTGATGAGCGCGGGAAACATCAGCGGAAGCGTGATGCGGAAGAACGACGTTACGGGGCTCATTCCGCTCGTAACCGCGGCCTCCTCGAGGGACTTGTCCAACTGGATCTGCGCGGCGTTGGTGAGGCGCGAGGTGAACGCGAGCACGGCGAGCACGTAGGCCATAATCATCAGCGCGAGCGTGCCGTAGAGCGGAGTGCGGATGAAGAGGATGAGGAAGGCGACGGCGATGACGACGCCCGGCAGCGCGAGCGGCATAAACGCCAGCACGTTCAGCGTCCGGCTGATGAAGGACGGGCGCCGCACGACATGCCACGAGATGACGGACGCTAAGAGCATCGTAAAGGTCGCCGCGACGACCACGACGATCGCCGTGTTCGTCAGCGATTGCCCCATGCGCCCCGTCGCGAAGAGTTCGCGGTACTGGTCGAGCGTGAGGCTGCTGAGCGCGGAGAGCGAGGGCGGCTGGTAGAACTTGAGGAAACTGCTCCACGCCAGCACCATAAACGGGAGGACGACCTGCAGGAGGAAGTAGAGCGAGACGACGCCGAGCGCGACCCATCGCCACTTGCCCAGTTTGATGCGCCTCGGCCGGTAGGCTTTGCCTGAGACGACGGCGAAGCGGGAGGAGTCGCGCAGCGCGCGGACGTAGACGATTACGAACACGAGCGCGAACGCGACGGATATGAGGCCGAACGCGGCCGCGACGCCGTAGTTGGGGTCGCCTTCGACGGCGGAGCGCGTGAGGAGGAAGAGTTTCGTGCTGAGCACGTGAATGCCTGAGCGGAGACCGATGGCGAGCGGGATTTCGAAGATGGCGATGACGACGACGCCGTAGTAGGCGACGACGCCGAGCAGGCCGGGGCGCATCAGCGGGAGCGTGATGCGGCGGAGCACGCCCAGCCGCCCGAATCCGGCGGTCTGCCCCGCCTCTTCGAGCGAGGGGTCCATATTCCGCAGCACGCCCAGCAGCAGCAGCCACATCGTCGGCGCGATGGCCAGCCCCGTCACGAACACCAGCCCCCAGATGGAGAAGACGTTGAGGGGCCCCTGCAAGCCGTCGAACGGCGTGAGGTCGCGTATCCATCGGTTGATCAGCCCCGCGTTCTTCCCCATCAGGAGAATCCAGCCGATGGCGGTCGCGAAGGGCGGAATCGCCATGGGAATAAACATTAGGCCGTAGAAAGCGTTGCGCCCCGGCATATCGGTGCGCTCCATCAGCCATGCGAGCGTGAGCGCGATAAGCAGTCCGAGGATGATGCTGCCGAATCCGTAGAGGATGGTGTTCCACAGGAGGCGGTAGGTGGAGGTTTCGGCGAACACGGACGCGTAGTTGTCGAGCGTCGGGTCGGCGAGGACGTCGTTGATCGTGATGGCGGACGGCGGCGCGAAGGTGAAGACGGCCATAAAGACGACGGGGCCGATGAGGAGGAGCAGGACGAACGCCGCCAGCCCCCAGGGGAGCGCGCCGCCCCAGCCGAGCCGGAGGCTCGGAAGGGCGATTCGCGGTTGCGCGGCGGCGGCCACGGGTCAGGCCCGCGCGGGCTCTTGCGCTTGCCGCGCCTGCCATTCCTCCGTCTCGCGGTAGAGGCGGACGATGACGTCGCGGTCGGGGCAGTACTTGTCGACGTCGTCGTCTATGTAGAGCCAGCCGCCCTTGGAGACTTTGTGGAAGTTGGCGCGATAGTAGACCGCCGCGCCGATTCTGCGCCCCGTGAAGAGGTCCTGGGCCGTCTCCGGATCCTGCTCCAGCGCGAGTTCCGGGCGGTCTACGGCGTCGGGGTCGCGGAACACATTCATCGGCTCGCCGCCGTCCTGCACGACGCGGATCTGATCCTTCAGCAGTTGGCGGTACGCGATGACGCAGGCGTCGGAGACGCCGAGGTGCTCCTGCGTCCGGTCGGCGACGTCGCCTTGCGACCACCAGGCGATCATATCCTGCGAGAGCACGTTGTCGAGAATCGGCTCGCCGTTCGCGTAGTTCAGGTCGACCTCCGCGTAGGGCACGCCGTCCTGCGGCGGAACCTCGATGCCCGGGGGGAAGTCGTAGTAGAAGTACTGGAAGTGCCACGTGGTCGTGTCGTCCAGCGGCACGCCGATCTGATACGACTTGCGAATCGTCCCCGGCGCGTGGGGCGCGAACGTGAGAATGTAGGGGAAGAGGAACGAGTTGGCGCCGACCGTCCACGACGGCGAATCCTCGGCGCGGTCGGACTCCAAGTTGCCCTTCGTGAAGCCGAACTGGTTCCAGATCGGGCGGTACTTCGTGTAGACGCCCCGCTTGAGCCTGTCTTGCTGCTGCTGCATCGTGACGTTGTAGCGCGCCTTCGGATCGTCCGTGAGGCGCCCTTGCCGCTCGAGGGCGTACTGCGCGAGGCGTCCGTGCAGGTAGGTCGCGTGGCCGAGGTCGCCGCGGTTCTCCATCACCTGCAGCCAGTTGCAGGGCAAGCGGTGGGCGACGATTTGGCGGAAGCCGCCCGGGCGGACGAACAGGTCCCAGCGGGGCAGGAGCGGCGCGGGCGCGGGGCCGAGGTACGCCCACACGAGTCCGCCCATCTCCTCGACCGGGTAGTGCAGCGCCTCCACCTTCTCCTTGAACCCGCTGTCGGGCGGCTCCAGCGGCGTCTCCGCGCAGCGCCCGTTCTCGTCGAAGAGCCAGCCGTGGTAGCCGCAGCGCAGGCCATGCTTCTCCGGGATGCCGTACTCCAGGCTCATCAGGCGGTGGGGGCAGCGCAAGCCCAGCAGCCCCAGCGCGCCGGAGCGGTCGCGGTAGAGCGCCAACTCTTCGCCGAGTATCTTCACCTTCCGCACGGGGTTCTCGTCGAGTTCCTGCGTCGCGGCGACGGGGTGCCAGTAGCGGCGCATCAGATCGCCGCCCGGCGTGCCGGGCCCGACGCGGGTCAGAAGTTCGTTGTCGGCTGCGGTCAGCATAAGCGGTTCCTCCCCTAGTCGCCTGCCTCGGGTCGCCTGGCCTGCTCGCGCAATGCGTCGCGGCGCAACCTATCACCCGCCCGCCTTTGCGTCAATCGCGCGGGGCTCGGCGGGGGGGGGGGTGCGGAGGGTTCTCCTTACGCCTCCCGCCAGTCTCATATGTGTCTGAGCGCGTACAATTGGCGGCGCAGCCTAAATCGCCCCGGGGCCGACGCGCAGGCACGCCGTCCAATGGCCTTCGCCGTCGCTTTGGAGCGGCGGGACGGTTACGCGGCACTCGTCTACCGCGACGGGGCACCTCGTATGGAACACGCACCCGGACGGCGGATTCTGCGGGCTGGGAATGTCTCCCTCGAGGACGACGCGCTCGCGCTTGCTCTCGACGGCAGGATCGGGGACGGGGACGGCGGAGAGGAGCGCCTGCGTGTAGGGATGGCGCGGGTCGGCGTAGAGGTCGTCGCAAGGCGCGATCTCCATAATCTTGCCGAGGTACATCACGGCGACGTGGTCGGATATGTGGCGGACGACGGAGAGGTCGTGCGCGATGATGAGGTAGGTGAGGCCGAGCCGCTCCTGCAGTTCCTGCATCAGGTTGATGATTTGCGCCTGGATGGAGACGTCGAGAGCGGAGACGGGCTCGTCGGCGACGATGAAGTCGGGCTCGGCGGCGATGGCGCGCGCGATGCCGATGCGCTGCCGCTGCCCGCCGGAGAACTCGTGCGGGAAGCGGTCGGCCATCGAGGGGTTGAGCCCGACGGTGAGCAGCAGTTCGCGGACGCGCTCGCGCAAGGCGGCCTTGTTCGGCTCGAGGCCGTGCGCGCTGACGGGCTCGGCGATGATGCCTCCCGCCGTCATGCGCGGGCTGAGCGAGGAGTAGGGATCCTGGAAGATGGCGTTGATCCGCCGCCGGGCGGCGCGGAGTTCGGCGCCGGAGAGCGACGCGAGGTCGACGCCGTCGAATCGCGTCTCGCCCTCCGTTTGGCGGACGAGTTGCAAGATGCACTTGCCGAGCGTGCTCTTGCCGGAGCCGCTCTCTCCGACGAGCCCGAACGTCTCGCCGCGCCGGATGGAGAAGGAGACGCCGTCCACCGCCTTGACCTCTCCCACGCGCCGCCTCAGCAGCAGCCCTTCCGTCACGGGGAAGTGCTTGCGGAGGCCGACGACCTCCACGAGGGGCGCGCCCCCGGCGGGATCGGCGGACGCGGACGGCGTCATCGCGGGCGCCGTCATCGCGGGCGCTCCCTCTCGCCGGCGTCCGCGCCGTTGACGGCCCAGCATGCGGCCTCGCGCTCGGAGTCGCCGCCCACCGGCAGCAGAGGCGGAACGTCGGCGAGGCATCTGTCGCGGACGTAGGCGCATCTGTCGTGGAACGCGCACCCCGGGGGCAGGCCGCTGAGGTCCGGGGGCATGCCCTCGATGGGGACGAGGCGGGCGCCTTTCGGCTTGTCGAGGCGCGGAACGGAGGCGAGCAGCCCCTCCGTGTAGGGGTGCTTGGGGTCGCTGAATATCTCGGCGAGGCCGCCGCGCTCGACGATGCGTCCGGCGTACATCACGTTGATGCGGTCGACGTAGCGCGCGACGACGCCGAGGTTGTGCGTGATGAGAATGACGGCGACGCCGAGGTCGCGCTGCGCCCGCCGGATCAGTTCGAGGATCTGGGCTTGAATGGTCACGTCGAGCGCGGTGGTGGGCTCGTCGGCGATAAGGAGTTTGGGGTTGCAGCCGAGCGCCATCGCCAGCATCACGCGCTGCCGCATGCCGCCGGAGAACTCGTGCGGATAGGCGCTCAGCCTGCGCTTGGCGTCCGGTATGCCGACCAGCGAGAGCAGTTCCACGGCGCGGGCGTTCGCGGCGGCGGCGCCCCAGCCAAGATGCGTTTGGACGGATTCGGTCAACTGGCGGCCTATCGTGAGCACGGGGTTGAGCGAGGTCATCGGCTCTTGAAAGACCATGCCGATTTGGTTGCCGCGAATCCTCCGCATCGCCTCTTCGTCCTGCGCGAGGAGGTCTTGCCCCATAAAGCGGACGGAGCCGCTCACGATGCGCCCCGGCGGGCTTGGGATGAGGCGCATTATGGAGAGGGCGGTGATGCTCTTGCCGCAGCCGCTCTCCCCGACGAGCGCCAGCGACTCGCCTTCGCGCAGGTCGAACGAGACGTCGGTCACGGCGTTGACGACGCCTGCGGGAGTGAAGAATCTCGTGCTGAGGTCGTTGACTTCGAGAAGAGCGCTCACGGCGGCGCAAGTCTACCCGAACGCGCGAGGGGGGAGTTGCGCTTTCGCGGTCAGGGCGCGGCGCCTGGCTGGAGACGGGGCTGCGCCCCGTCCGTGGCGCTATCGCGCCGAATGGATTCCTGCCTACGCAGGAATGACGGCCCCCAGTAGGTTCCCGCTTTCGCGGGAATGACGAGGCGCTTGGGGATTAAGGGAGACGGGGCGTAAGCCCCGTCGTGGCGCTTGCGCACCGAATGGATTCCTGCCTACGCAGGAATGACGGCATCCAGTAGGTTCCCGCTTTTCGCGGGAATGACGAGGCGCTTGGGATTAAGGAGACGGGGCGTAAGCCCCGTCGTGGCGATGAGGCGCCGAATGGATTCCTGCCTACGTAGGAATGACGGCCCCCAGTAGGTTCCCGCTTTCGCGGGAATGACGAGGCGCATGAGGATTAAGGGAGACGGGGCGTAAGCCCCGTCGTGGCGATGAGGCGCCGAATGGATTCCTGCCTACGCGGGAATGACGGCCCCCAGTAGGTTCCCGCTTTTCGCAGGAATGACGAGGCGCATGAGGATTAAGGAGGCGGGGCTTACGCCCCGTCGTGGCGCTTGCGCGCCGAATGGATTCCTGCCTACGCGGGAATGACGGCCCCCAGTAGGTTCCCGCTTTTCGCAGGAATGACGAGGCGCATGAGGATTAAGGGAGACGGGGCTTGCGCCCCGTCGTGGCGATGAGGCGCCGAATGGATTCCTGCCTACGCAGGAATGACGGCCCCCAGTAGGTTCCCGCTTTTCGCGGGAATGACGAGGCGCATGAGGATTAAGGAGGCGGGGCTTACGCCCCGTCGTGGCGCTTACGCGCCGAATGGATTCCTGCCTACGTAGGAATGACAGTTGACAGACCCGCGGCCGGCATTGGCGAGCGGGGGGATGGGGCGGCGCCAGTTCCGCGCCTGATAGAATGGGCGGCGTGGACGCTTCCCTCATTCGCAACTTCTGCATCATCGCCCATATCGATCACGGCAAGTCCACGCTCGCCGACCGCATCCTCGAGATTACCGGGGCGGTCTCCGCGCGCGATATGCAAGACCAACTGCTCGACTCCATGGACTTGGAGCGCGAGCGCGGCATCACGATCAAGGCGCAGGCCGTCCGCATGGAGTTTCCCTACGGCGGGCGCTCCTACGAACTGAATCTGATCGACACGCCGGGGCACGTGGACTTCTCCTACGAAGTGTCGCGGGCGCTCGCGGCGTGTGAGGGCGCGCTGCTGGTCGTGGACGCGGCGCAGGGCATCCAGGCGCAGACGCTCGCCAACGTCTACCTCGCGCTGGAGCACGACCTGACGATCATTCCGGTCGTGAACAAGATAGACCTGCCGGCCGCCGAGCCCGACCGCGTGATCGAAGAGTTGGGGACGGCGTTCGGGTTCGCGCCGGACGAGGTTCTGCGCGTGTCGGCGAAGGACGGGACGGGCGTGCGCGAGTTGCTTGGCGCGGTGGCGGAGCGCGTTCCGCCGCCGGAGGCGCAGGCCGAGAAGCCGCTGCGCGCGCTCGTGTTCGACTCCAAGTACGACTCCTACAAAGGCGTGCTCGCCTATGTTCGCGTGATGGACGGGGCGGTGAAGGGCGCGGACCGCGTGCGGATGATGGCGACGGGCACGGAGGCCGATCTGCTCGAGGTCGGCGCGTTTAAGCCGGCGATGGCGAAGGCGCCCGGACTCGCCGCCGGGGAGGTCGGCTATCTGGCGACGGGGCTCAAGAGCGTGGGCGATTGCCGGGTCGGCGACACGGTGACGCTGGCGCGCGGGGGCGCGGTCGAGCCGCTGCCCGGCTACGGCGAGCAGAAGCCGATGGTGTTCGCGGGGCTGTACCCGACCGACGGCAACGAGTTCCATGACTTGCGCGAGGCGCTGGAGCGCTTGCAGATGAACGACGCCGCGCTCGTCTACGAGCCGGAGAGTTCGCCGGCGCTGGGGCCCGGCTTCCGCTGCGGCTTCCTCGGCCTGCTGCATATGGAGATCGCGCAGGAGCGGCTGGAGCGCGAGTACGGGATGGACTTGGTCGTCACCGCGCCGAGCGTCGTCTACCGCGTCACAATGAACGACGGCTCGGTTCGGGAGGTGTCGCGGCCGACGGACTTACCGACGGGCGGGGAATCGCAGCAAGTGGAGGAGCCGTGGCTGGACTTGTCGCTGCTCACGCCGTCGCGGTTCGTGGGGCCGATGATGGAGTTGATCAACGCGCGGCGCGGCGAGTTCAAGCGCACGGAGTACTTGGACGCGGCGCAAGGGCGGACGGGCGGCGCGGACCCCGCGCCGTCGTCGGATCCGCGCGTGCTGCTGGAGGCGCGGGCGCCGATGGCCGAGGTGCTGGTGGATTTCTACGATCAGGTGAAGACGCGCAGCCGGGGGTACGCGTCGCTGGACTACGCGTTCAGCGGCTACCGCGCCGCGCCGCTCGTGCGGCTGGACATTCTCGTGAATCAGTCGCCGGTTGACGCGCTGTCGCTGATCACGCACCGCGACCGCGCCTACCATCAGGGGCGCGCGTTGGTGGAGCGTCTGCGGAGGCTGATTCCGCGCCAACTCTTCGACGTGCCGATTCAGGCGGCCATCGGCAGCAAGGTCATCGCGCGCGAGACGGTGACGGCGATGCGGAAGAACGTGCTGGCGAAGTGCTACGGCGGGGACGTGACGCGCAAGCGCAAATTGCTGGAGAAGCAGGCGGAGGGGAAGAAGCGGATGAAGCGCATCGGGCGCGTCGAGGTTCCGCAGGAGGCGTTCCTCGCGGTGATCAAGATGGACCGGTGAGGGGGGCGGGGGTAGGATCCCGCTTTCGCGGGAATGACCAGGCGCCTGGGGGATTCATGGAGACAGGGCGCTACGTGCGCCCCGTCTATGGCGCTGCCGCGCCGAATGGATTCCTGCCTACGCAGGAATGACGGTTAGGGTAGGGAATGACGAGACGCGCAGGAATGACGGGACGCGTCGCGCGCCGTCCGCAGTACCCTACTCCCGCCGCGTTCGCGGCGTCCTCTCCCCTTCTAGGAGACCTTTGCATAACTTCCTGCCGCAGGGCCGGGGCACCCGCAATTCACTCCCAACATCAGGAGGAATTGCGGGCTGGAACTGAGTTATGCAAGGTCTCTTCTAGGGAGAGGTGGGATTGGGCGCTTGCGCGCCCCGACCGCATGTGGAATTCAGCGCTTGCGCGCCTCAATGGGGCGCGATTCCCGCCTACGCGGGCAGGGCGGCAGGCAGTCCGCCGCCCTCTCCCGCTAACATCCCTAACCCTTACGCCGGGTACACCGCCTGGCTGCCCAGTTGCGGCCACGCGGCGGGGGCGCTCGCCCGCTCGATCCGCTCATCCGGCGGCAGCGACTCGTCCCAGTTGTAAGCGATGAAGCGCCGCCCGTTGACGCCGTCCGACGCGTCCGACGCAAGCCATACGACGGGCCGGCGCATCACGTCCGGCTGAATGAGTTTCGCCCGGTCGAACGGCGCGTCCGGCGGCAGCAGGTTGGTGTTCACGGGCCCGCCGGGAACCAGCACGTTCGCCGTTACGCCCGTGCCCTCCAACTCTTGCGCCATCGTGGCGACGAGCGCCTCGTGCCCGGCTTTCGACGGGCCGTAGGGCGACATGTTGACGCGGATCATCGTGTCCAGGCTGGTGGTGACGCCGATGATTCGCCCCCAGCCCTGCTCCATCATATGCCCGATGACGGCGCGCGCCATAAAGAACGGCCCGCTGAAGTTGACCGCCGCGACGCGGCTCCACGCCTCGGGGCTCACGCCCCACCACGGCTCCAGCAGCGCGTCGCTCATTCCCACGTTGCGCTGATTCGTGCCGGCGTTGTTCACGAGGCCGTGCAGCCCTCCGAAGGCGTCCAGCGCCGTCTGCGCCGCGCGCTCCGCGTCCGCGTAACTCGTCACGTCCGCCGCGACCGCGACCGCCCGTTCGTCGCCCGCCGCCTCCCGAGCGTCGTTCGCGCTCGCCTCCAGCGCGTCGCGGTCAATGTCCGTCATCACGACGTTGGCCCCCGCCGACGCGAGCGCGATGGACATCTCTCTGCCCATGCCGATGGGCGAGCCCGCGCCTGTGACGATGATCGTCTTGCCTTCCAACGCTCCCGCCATATCGTCGCCTCCTTTGGGGCGCCGTCCGCGCCGCGCACCGTATGCTACGGGCGCTCCGCCCAAACGGGCAAGCGCCTCTGCGCCGGGCCGTCCGCGAGGGGGCGCCGCGCTTGGATTAGCGCGGCGGCTGAATCTCCGCCTCCCACGCTTTCCCTTCGCCTCTGATCCATTGCCCCGTTCTGATCGCGGCGATCCTATAGTCGGGCAAGGGAACCTGAGCCGCGCACTTGCCGTCGAACATCGCGCCGCGCAGCCGGAAATCGAAACCTAGGTTGTCGAAGCCGGATTCCCGCCGTTGCCTGCGGAGGTCGTCCTCGCGCTCCGGAACGACGTGCAGGAAGAAGGGTGGCTCGACGTCCGGCGCCGCGCACGGCTCTCGCGTGTACGTGAGGGCGCGTTCATCTTCGTCGAGATAGACGTTGAATTCGGCGCGGGCGTCCGGGTAGCGGGACGCGGCGGACTCGTAGGCCGCCGCATGCGCCTGCGCGTCGAAAGGAAACGCCGCGCTCCAGATTTCGTCCTCGCCTCGAATCCACTGCCCTGTTCTGACGCCCGCAATCGCGTATTCCGGGAGCGAAACCTTCGCCGCGCACTTGCCGTCGAACACTGCGCCGTTGAGCCGGAAGTCAAAGTCGAGAGACTCGAAGCCGATGTCTCGCCGCCCCTCGGGCAGGTCGTCCGGGCGATCGGGGAAGACGTGCAGGAAGAAGGGGCGGGCAATATCCTGGGCCGCGCACGGCTCTCGCGTGTAGGTGAGGGCGCGTTCATCTTTGTCGAGGCGCATATTGAATTCGGCGCGGGCGTCTTGCCGGCGGGGCGCGGCGGCATCGTAGGCTGCGATGTACGCCTCCGTTTCGAAAGAAAACGCCGCGTCCCAGAGTTCCAATCCCAGCGCCCACTCTCCTGTTCTGATCCCGCGGATTGGGTACTGGGGAAGAGGAAATTCCGCAGCGCACTTGCCGTCGATCTGGACGCTCCAAGCGGTGAAATTGAAGAGGAATGCGTCGTAGCCATGTCGTTTACGGTATTCCGGCAAATCCGCTACGTTTTCAGGGAAGATATGCAGGAAGACTCGATCATTGAAATTGAGGTCAAAATCAGCGTCTCTGCACGGTTCCTTGACGTAGACCAACGATCCGTCGCTTCGGTAGACGTCGTAGCGGTAGACGTCGTAGACGGATTGGGCGGCGGGCTCTTCGGGGACGCTCGACAATATGGAATCGAACCGCGCGCGGCGAAGGGCCTCTGGATCGACGGGGCCGTACAAGAACACGATTTCGTTTTCAGGCGTCAGCAAGGGAGCGGATGCGTCGCGGTGATGAGGAATGAGAACGAAGTCGTATTCGGCCGGCAATCCTTCGTAAAAATGGCGAGTCTGGCTTCCGGCGAGGAAATAATTTAGCGTGATGGCCCCGTATAGCCCCCACCTCTCCGCGAGCGTCTGAGCGACAACCACGCTTTTTCCGTGAGTCGTCTTGCGAATGTTTTCGAAGTCGGAGAACAGCGCCTGATATTTATCCGCCTCCCTTTGAAGCGACGGCCCCTTCGCCATCATTTCGTAAGCCGACAGAGAGAAACCAAGCAAGGCCAGCGCGGCCGCGCTTGGGATGAGGATGCGAGAGACTCTAAATCTGCCCGCCGCAAGCAAAAGCAGGGTGACGAGCGTCAACGGGACGCCAACCCAATAGATGCCTTCATAGGCATGAAAAGACGAATGCACGTGGGAGCGCATCAGCAGCGACCAGCAGAAACCCGAAAGAGCCAGAGCTGCGAAGAGAATACGGTAGCGGCGGACGAACAGCAGCCCGGCCAGAGACGCGACCGCGAGAGCCCCTGCAGCCACGAGCGAAAGCGGGGGCGTATTGGGAGGAATTTCCGCGAATAGCCACTCCGTCTCCATCAGCGTGAAAGGAATAGAGGCGGCGGCGATGCGGTAGGACTGCCCGACCAGATAGTCCATCCATGGAAATGCCCCTGGGAACGCTCCACCGAATGGCAGACTCATGTTTGACACCATAGATCGCATGGACGGCAATTCGATTAGCGGCGTTTCGCCGTTCAGCGCATCGTATTCGTTAGCGATATTGGATGTAAGGAGCGCGACGCCGAGCAGCAGCGTCGCGGCGGCGAGCTTCAAATAGCGGCTGCGGACAAGCACGGCAAGCATAGCGCCTGGGGCGCTCGGCGCAGCGCGCCCTTGATCAGGAGATTCTCGACGCGCTCTTACTGCGGCGACGAGTTCCTTACCTAGGCCCCAAATGACAAAAGGCGCCAGAAGAGCGTAGACGTGCCAATCAAACAAAAGCGCGACGCATGCCTTCAACAGCAACTGTCGGAATCTGCCTTCTTGGACGAAGATAGTCATTCCATGGAAGGCCAGCATAAGTCCGAACAACCCGATCATCATTTCGTTGGATATGTGATCAGCGAACCACAGCACCTGGTATGAGGAAAAAGCGATCAACACGGCTGTCAGAGCAATCCATTTGTTGGATGCGATTCGGGCTATGGCGTGGTAAGCCAGCAAAGCGGCCGCGCTGAAGGACGCCAGCATCAGCAGCCGCCCTGCGAACACCGCCGCTCCTATGTTGTCGCCGAGAGGCAAAATGAGCAATTTGATCAGCGCGAAACTGCCGATGGGGAAACGGCTGTACGGCTCGTATTGCAGTTCTGCGTCTTCTCCCTGGGGAGGAGGTATCAGCCGCAAGAACAGACGGAAGTTATGCTGCGTGGAGAGATTCTCCGCGATCGCCATGTTCTTCGCGCTGTCCCATTCGACGTGGGCGTAGAAATGCTCGCGGTCGCTGTTGAGCGCGAAAACCCCCGCCAGCGCAAGCGCCAGCAGGATCGTCGGCAGCCAGGCGGAGCGCTTCGGCAGAGCGCCGACCGCATGCCGCAAGCGCGAATCCGGGGCTGTAAGAGACCGCGTAAGCAGTCGGATGCTCCTCGCCATAACCTCCCTTTCGCTCCATCCGCCTCCTCATTCTACCCTACGAGCCCTGCGCGCGACGGGCCGCCCTCGCCCATACTCGCGCCTTGCGCTATACTCTCCCGCGCTATGCGCGTCCGAACCGCCGTCATCGCCGCCGCCGGAGTGGGCACCCGCTTTCTCCCCGTCTCCAAGTCCATCCCGAAGGAGATGCTGCCTCTCGTCGACCGCCCCGTCATTCAGTACGCCGTCGAGCAGGCGGTCGAGGCGGGCGTGGAGCGCGTCATCCTCGTCACCTCGCGGGGCAAGACGGCGATGGAGGACTACTTCGACCTCGCTCCCGACCTCGAGCGGACGCTCCGGGAGCGCGGCAATCCCAAACTGGACGCCGTCGAGCGCGTCTCCCGAATGGCCGAAATCATCGTTGTCCGCCAGCGCGAGCCCCTCGGACTTGGCCACGCCGTCCTCTCCGCCAAACTCGCCGTCGGCGGCGAGCCGTTCATCGTCTATTTGCCGGACGAGATCCTACTCGGCGAGCCGTCCGTGACGCGCCAGATGCTCGACGCCTACGATAGGCTCGGCGCCGTCGTGGGCGTCGTCGAAGTCCCATGGGAGGACGCGCCGCGCTACGGCGTCGTCGAGGGCGAAACGCGCTCGCCGCGCGAGACGCGCCTCACGCGGTGCGTCGAGAAGCCCCCGCGGGACGCGGCGCCGTCGAACCTCGCCATCGTCGGCCCTTACGTCTTCCCCCCCGCGATATTCGAGTGCCTCGAGTCCATCACGGCGGGCGCGATAGGCGAACTGCAACTCACCGACGGCGTAGACCTGCTCGCCAAGCGCGAGCCCGTGCACGCCTACAGATTCGGGGGGGAGCGCTTCGACGCCGGCGCGCCCATCGGCCTCTTGCAAACGTCCGTCGAACTCGCCCTTCGGCGTCCGGAGCACGCCGACGAGATGCGCGCCTGGCTGCGGGGCCTCGCCCGGCGCGTCGAGTAGCGCAGGGGCAAGGAGGCGCCAGTCCTCCTAAGGGGGCGGGATGGGAGGGGGTCCTCCTGCAGGTTTCCCGCTTTCGCGGGAAGGACGGGGCGCCTGGGGTCACGGGAGACGGGGCGCGTGGCGCCCCGTCTATGGCGCTTGCGCGCCGAATGGATTCCCGCCTACGCAGGAATGACGGTGGTGGGGTGAGCGGGAATGACGGGCATGGGGGGCGACGAGGGGCGGGCTACGCGCCGAAGCCGAAGAACTTGCCCTCGATCGGCGCGGGGTCGACGTGGAAGTTCTCGGCGGAGTGGCCGGGTATGGCGCTCCCGTCGGGCTTGACGCGCGTCTGGACGCCGCCGCTCGCGTCGCGCTGGGCGCCGACGCGCAGGAGGAACAGGTTGCGCCCGCCGGTGTTGAGGTAGCGGTAGTACGCCCCCCGCGGGATCATTATCCCCTCGTGCTGGCCGATGACGGTTTCCTCGCCGTTCTCGTCGAAGAACGTGACCTCGCCCTCGAGGACGATGAAGGCGTGGTCCTCGTCGGTGTGCGCGTGGACGGCGTTCTCCCCGCCCTCGGCGTTGACCTTGAGGCTGAGCCAGAGGAGGTCGGTTTGGGCGAGGTCTATGTTGAGGCGTCCGGCGGAGAGATAGGGCCCGCGGATGCTGAAGGCGGACGTTCGCGGCGCGGCCTCGGTCGGCTTCTCCATCGTAGTGGTCATTGCGCTCCTCCTTGGGGCTGCGGTTGCTCCGCGCCATCATACGCCTCCGGCGGGCCGCGTTCCACATGGCTCCGGGCGTTGGGCTAGGCGTGCTATGCTTGTGGCTCGCCGCTAGCCCGTCCGGGCGCGGGCGCGCTGTTCCACGAACTAGGAAACGCATGCATTTCAACCGCCTGACGGGAACTCGCGCGCTTTACCGCGCGCTGTGCGCAGGTCTCATCGTTCTCGCGGCCGCGCTGAGGTTCTACGACTTGGCCGGGGGCTCCGTTTGGTACGACGAGGCGGTGGCCTCTCTGAACTCGCTGGGAGCGTTTACGGATGTCTTATCCAACACCCGCATGGGCAACTCCTCGCCGATACTGTATCCCGCGCTGTTGCGCGCGGTTCAGTTAGCGGATATTTCGCCGTTCAGCATCCGAGCGGTCCCCGCGGCCGCGAGCGTTCTCACAATTGCGGCGATGCTATGGTTGCTCCCTCGCGTAGGCGTGAATCGCTGGGTCGCGTTCGCGGCCGCGCTTCTCGCAACGCTATCCGTTGAGGCGATACGAAACGCTCAAGACGCCAGAGAATACTCGCTGGATGCGTTCGTCGCCGTCCTAATGACGGCGGGACTCCTCTTGTTCAACGGGAGGCATGGAGTAATCAAGCGGAACGCTCTGTTATGCGGGTCGCTGTTCATAGCGCCTCTTGTTCAGTACGGCCTCGTCCTCTTCGGCGCCGCCGTTCTTTCGACGGCGGCCATGCTCAGGGCGCAGTCGCTTCGGGGCGCTGACCTCGCCCCTCGCAAAGCGCTGAGAGCGTTGGCGGAACTAGCGTTGCCCGCTAGTTGCTTCGCGCTAGGATGCGCCGTGAGTTACGCCGTTACGCTGCGTTATCAATGGCAAATGGGAGGCTTCGCAGCCGACGGACGTCTGGCCTCCAATTACTACGCGGGCCGCCTGAGCGATCCGCTCGAGGCGATCTGGTTCGCTTCCTCCCGAACGTGGGACTTGTTTCACTATCATCTGCCGGCCATCGCCGCGGCGTTGGCGATAGCGGTTTTCGCAGCCGCGCTGATCGCTTCTTTCGCAAGACGCAAGGCCGACCCCTTGCTGACGCTGTTTTTGATTTCCGTTTGCGTCGCGGTCGCCGCCGCGATAACGCGGGCATACCCCTATGGGGGCATCCGCCAGGTTCTCTGGATGGGGCCAATCCTCTATCTTGCGGCGGGGCAGAGCCTGCATTCGTTGATTAGCGGCGCAAGGCCCTCCACGCGGATCCTCGCGGTCGCCGCCGCCGCCTTGCTGACGCTCCCGGCGGCTCTCTACGCATTTGCGAACGACAATCCGTATGGAGAATACGAGAACGCGCAAGGCGTGTTGGCCGCGTTAGACGAGAGAAAGAGGGACGGCGATTTCGTGTACGTGTACGTGACGGCGGCGCCTTCCATCCGCTTTTACCGAGGCGAGGAGCCGGACGGTTATCACTACGGAATATGCGGTTTGGCGAGCCGCATCGGCGAGTGCGCCCGCGATGTCGCGCGCGCTTTGCATTCGCCAAATTCGCGGGCATGGATAGTCAACACGCGCGGGGGTCATCGCTGGGAGACGCTCGAGTTCGCGGGAGAAGGCATTCGCGTCAGACGCGTGTTCGACGACGAACCCGCAAGCCTGCATCTCATTGAAAACCCGGCCTCGTTATCCTCCCTGAATTTCGACCCTTACGCGGGGGCCCCGTCAGCCGCCCCCGATTTCGAGGTCTCTCTCGATCGCGACCTCCTTCTATACAGAAAGGAGCAATGCCGGCTGGACGAAGTCGGCGTCAAGTTCTTTCTGCACGTATTCCCCGCAGACGTTGGAGACCTTCCGTTGAGCCGCTTGCCGTACGGCTTCGACAACCTCAACTTCCACTTCCACTCCTACGGCGCCGTGGTCGACGGGGAATGCATCGCGTCCCGCCCTTTGCCCCCATACCCGATTGACCTCGTGGAGACAGGGCAATTCCAAGGCTCTGAACGCCTTTGGACCAAGTGGCTCGCTCTAGAGCGCTGAACCTACCCCCTTGACGCGCGCTTGGCGTCCTTCCGGACTTTCCCGTCCGGCGCGAAGAGTTGCGGCCATTGGGCGCGGATCTCGGCGGCCTCCGCCTGCGTCTTGCGCGCCACCGGCGGAAAGGTGGCGAGGCGGTCGTAAGGCCGGCAGGCGTCTATGATCATCCGGTTGTTGTAGTAGCGCGGGCCCTCGCCCGCGTAGGCCATCGGATCGAGCGACGTGCTCCACATCCGCTTCACGACGTCGATGTCGTCCGTCACCTCCGTCCGCGTGCAGAGCGCCCAAAGGACTTCGTTCGTGTCCGTCGGGTCAATGTCGTCGTCCACGACGATAACGAACCTGTTGGCGTAGGCGCCCGCGTGCACGGCGGTCGCCGCGTGCCCGACCTGCTTGGCGTGGCCGGGATACATCTGCTGAATGGCGATGACGTTGAGGAAGCGCCCGCCGCCGGCCTCGTGCGACCACGCCCCGACGACGCCCGGCACGCCCGCGCGCTCCAATTCGTTCCAGAGCATCGCCGCGCGCAGCGGACTGCGGAAGTACGTATTGTCGTTCGGCGGCTTGCCGGGCAGGCAGCCCAAAACGATGGGGTCGTTGCGCCACATCGCCGAGCGCACCTTGATGACCGGCATATCGCGCTCGCCGCTCGCGTAGTAGCCCGTCCACTCGCCGAACGGCCCCTCCTGATGAAACTCGTCCGGCGGAATCTCCCCCTCGATGACGATCTCGGACGCCGCGGGGACGGGCAGGCCGGTGAGCGGCGCGGCGACGACGTCGAGCGGCTCGCCCCGAACGCCGCCCGCGACGGCGAACTCGTCCTCCCCGTAGTCGATCTCCAGCCCGCCGAGCAGCAGCAGCAGCGGATCGTGCCCGAACGAGACGGCGACCGGGCAGGGCTCGCCCTTCGCCCAGTACTTCTCGCGGATGAGGCGCCCGTGCTTGCCGGGCGAGATCATAACGCCCAGCGTGTCGCGGTCGTGCAGTTGCACGCGGTACGTTCCGGCGTTGACCCATCCCGTGTCGGGGTCGCGCATCACGACGATGTTGCCCGTGCCGAGGAATTTGCCCCCGTCCTCCGAATGCCACAGCGGCGCAGGGAACTGCGTGACGTCCACCTCCGCGCCCGTCCGCCGGTTCTCGAGCACGGGGCCGTCCTCGACCTGGCGCGGCGGAATGGGAGCGAACTCCTTGAGGCGGTCGCGCCACGTCCGCACGAACTCGCGCCGCGTGAGGCTCGTCGGAAGGTCGAGGCTGAGGCAGACGCGCGGCAGCGAGGTGAGGACGTTGGCGATGAGGCGATGGCTCTCCGGGTGGCCCTTGATCTTCTCGAACAGCAGCGCGGGGTTCTCCATCTCCCACTGATAGAGGTCGGTGAGGCCGCCGATCTCCAGATCGGGGTCGGCGCCCTCGACGCGCGTCAGTTCGCCCATTTCGTCGATGCGGGCGATCCACTCTCGCAAGTCCTGCACGGGCATAGGAGACCTCCTGCCGCCGGGTCGCGGGGGATTGTAGCGCCGCGAGCGTGCGCGCGGGCGGGCGCATCGCCGCCCTTACGGAATCAGCAGGAGTTTGCCGGTGGTCTCGCGCCCCTCGAGTCGGCGGTGGGCCTCGGCGGCTTCGGCGAGCGGGAAAGTTCCGCCAATATGGACGTTGAGGGAGCCGTCGGCGACCCAGCCGAAGATTTCGCCGGCGCGCCACTCCAGTTCGTCGCGGGTCAGCGCGTAACTGCCGAGCGTCGGGCGCGTGAGAAAGAGCGAGCCCTTGGCGTTGAGGATCTGCGGATCGACCGGGGGGACGCGCCCGCTGGACTGCCCGTAGAGCGCGAGATAGCCGCGCTGGGCGAGGCAGTCGAGGCTTCCGTCGAAGGTGTCTTTGCCGACGGAGTCGTAGACGACCTGAACGCCCGCGCCGTCAGTGAGACGCTTGACCTCGGCGGCGAAATCCTGCTCGCGGTAGAGGATGACCTCGTCGGCGCCGGCGGAGCGCGCGAGTTCGGCCTTCGCCTCGGAGCCGGCGGTTCCGATGACGCGGGCGCCGCGCCTCTTGGCGATCTGCGTCAGCAGCAGGCCGACGCCGCCCGCCGCCGCGTGAACAAGGCAGGCGTGCCCGGGCTGCAGCGGAAAGGTGGAGACGGCGAGGTAGTGCGCGGTCATTCCTTGCAGCAAGACGGCGGCGGCGGTCGCGGCGTCTATCCCGTCCGGCAATTTGACGGCGCGCGCGGCGGGAACGACGACGAACTCCGCGTAGGACGCTCCGACGCCGGTGTAGGCGACGCGGTCGCCGACGGCGACGCCCTTCGCGCCCTCGCCGAGCGCGACGACCTCGCCCGCGCCCTCCTGTCCGGCGATATGGGGCAGCGGAACGTTGTAGGCGCCGCTGCGCTGATAGGTGTCTATGAAGTTGACGCCGCACGCCGCGAGGCGAACGAGGATTTCGCCTTCTCCCGGCGCGGGCTCCGGAACGTCCTCGCGCCGCAAGACATCGTGCCCGCCGAACTCGTGGAACCGAACCGCTTTCATCGCGCTCCTCCCGCGCCGTCGGCGCGCGGGCAAGTATAGCGCGGCGCCGCCCGCTCAGGCGTTCCCTTATCCCGTTCGCCCGACGGGAAGCGCATACGCCGGAAGCACTGGGGTCGCGGACGGGTTGATCGACGCCTCCGGTCAGGCGCCGCTACCGCAGCGGCGCGGCGTAGATCTGCCCGCCCTTCGGGCAATCGCCGCACGGCGCGGCCGACCACAGCGCGTTTCGTCCGCCCTCGCGCGCCACGCCGACGCGCGTCACGTTCCGGTCGTATATCTCCGCGTAGTTGCCGACCTGCCGGATGACGTCCTGCGCGAACGCCGCGTCCAGCCCCATATCGCTTTGCCCGAACGAGCCGGCGAACCCGAGCAGCCGGTCGACCGCCGTGTCGCCCGTCGGCGCGGAGGGGACGGACTCCGACGTCACGCCGTAAACCTCCGCGTAGACGATGACCGACATCACGGTCCGGACGACGTCGTACCAGCGCTCGTCGCCGTGGGGAACGACGGGGCTGAGGGGCTCCTCGGAAATCGTGCCGGGGAGAATGACGTGCGCGTCGGGGTCCTCGAAGCCGAAGCGTATCGCCGCGAGGCCGGAGGTGTCCGTCGTGTAGGCGTCGCACTGGCCGCTCCGGTACGCCTCCTGCGCTCCTACGTTGTCGGGGAAGGTGACGATCTGAAAGTCCAGCATCTTCTCCGCGCCGAAATCCTGCAGGTTCTGCTCCGTCGTGGTGGCTTGCAGCACGCAGACCGACGCGCCCGTCAGGTCTTCGTGCTCGGTTACGCCGGAGTCCGCGAGGCTCTTTGGAATCATAAAGCCTTGTCCGTCGTAGAACATCGTCGGAACGAAGTTGCCCCACGTCGCGTCCCGCGCGCTCGTCCACGTGGTGTTGCGCGACACGATGTCCACCTCGCCGGATTGCAGCAGCGGCCCGCGCTCTGGCCCGGCGACGGGGTGATAGCGCACGGCGTCCGCGTCGCCGAGGACCGCGGCGGCGACGGCGCGGCAGAGGTCGACGTCGAACCCCCGGTTGCCGCCGTCCGCAGGGTCGAGATACCCAAATCCGGGGAGGCTCGTGTGGACGGCGCAGATCAGTTCGCCGCGCTCCCGCACGGCCCCAAGGCGGTCGTCCTCCAGCGCCGGGCCGGTCATCGCCTCGAGTTCCGCGACGCGATTTTGGAGGCGTTCGATCTCCGCCTCCTGGCCGCCGCCGTCCCCGCCGCTGCACGCGGCGAGCGCGAAGGCCGCGATCCCGACGCATGCAGTTGCGATCAGCGCTCCGGTTTTCACGGGCGGGACTCCTCGGTTAGAGATGGGCGAATTCTACCCTATCACTGCGGGGGGCGCGCCGTCCAAGCAATCCGCTCGCTCAGCCGGTCCGCGCGACATGGGAGCGAGGCGGGCGCGCCCCCGCCGCCTACAGTGCGCGGCGGGCGACGAGCGTTCGGAGGAGGACGACGCCGTTCGTTAGGGCGGCCAGCGCGACGAGCGTTCCGACGCCGTAGGCGGGGCCGCCGCCGGGCAGCAGGCCGCCCGCGAGCGCGCCCAGCATTATGACCAGGAGGCGGACGTCGCGGGAGGCGAGCGAGGCGACGCCGCGGTCGAACATCGTCCGCCGCGATTCGTCCACTCGCGCCCGGGTGTAGGTGACGACGAACGAGCCGGCGAGCGCCGCGAACCCCGCGACCCACGCCGCCTCCGGCGCGTCGCCGCTCGCCGACCAGATCGTCAGCCCCAAGAGAACGAGCGCGTCGGAGTAGCGGTCGACCACGGCGTCGAAGAACGATCCGAACTTCGAGCCGCGCCCCGCGAATCGCGCGAGGTCGCCGTCCACGCCGTCTATGACGGAGCCCGCTTGCGCGAGCAGGCCGCCCGCGACCGGGGCGCCCAGCGCGAACGAGGCGAGCGACCCCGCCGCGACGCAGAGGCTGATGAGCGTCACCTGGTTCGGCGTGACGGGCGTTCGGGCGAGCAGGCGCGCTATTGGGCGGGAGGCGCGGCGGTTCAGATGGCGGGAGACGAGCCCGTCATAGGGGGATGCCGGGGTCTGACCGGATGTGCTCATCGGCGCTCCTGTAGTCCTCAACCGTGTCGATGTCGCTCCAGAAGAGCCCTTGCACGTCGCGCGTGGCGACGCCGCCCGGCCGGTTGGCGAGGTATTGCATCACGCGGTTCAACTCCAGCCCGGGGCCCTCGAGGTCGTACAGATGGTCGAGGTCGTCGAACAGGGTGGGCTGAAAGACGAAGACGCCGATGTCCACGGCGTTCCATCGCCGCAGTTCCTTGCCGATGCGCCGCAGGTAGCCGTCCTCGTCGACGAGGGCTTTGGTCGCGTCGCTCAGCTGGCTCTCCATGCGCGCCGCGGAGTCGACGCCGAGCACGGCGGGATGGCCGCAGTCCTCCGCGAGGCGGGAGGCGACGCCGGGCTCGATGACGTGGTCGCCCATCGCCAGCATAAAGGGCTGGCCTGCGGCGAACGCGCGCGCGGCGCGGACGGAGACGGCGTTCCCGCCGTCGTACTCCGGGTTGTGGATGAACTCCAGCCGGACGCCGGAGGGCGTCCAGTCGCGCAGTTCCTCGACGAGGCGCTCCGCCTGGTGCCCGACGACGACGCCGATCTCGCGGATGCCGGCTTCGGCCATCGCCGCGAGGGGATACCAGATGAGCGGGCGCTCCCTGAGGCGGATGAGCGCCTTCGGCGTGCGGTAGGTGTATGGCCGCAGCCTGCCGCCGTCGCCGGCGGCGAGGATGACTCCACGCATAACGAACTCCTTCTTCGGTTGTCCGGTCCGGGTTCGCCCGAATCCCGCATGGAACGGCGGGAGGGCAGGGCCGCCGCAGTCGGCGGCGGCTGATGATGAGCGGCCGGCGGAGCCCGGGGTTAGGCTCTGGCCGCCGCTTCGCGCGCTTGCGCTTCCTCCACGATCTTCGGAGTGAGATGGGGCGGCGCCTCGGCGTAGCGCTCGAAACGCATCGAGAGCGTTCCGCGCCCCTGCGTCAGCGCGCGCAGGTGGGTCGAGTACTGCTGCGCCTCCGACTGCGGGGCCTCCGCCTCGATGTGGGCGACGCCGCCCGCGGGGGTCATCGCCGAGATGTGGGCGCGCCGCGTGTTGAGGTCTGAGACGACGGCCCCCGCGAACTGTTCGGGCGCCTCGATGTCCAGCCGCATAATCGGCTCCAGCAGCGCGGGGGAGGCGTCCATCACGCCTTTCTTCATCGCCATGCTCCCCGCGATTTCGAAACTCTGCCCGGAGGAGTCCACCGAGTGGGAACTCCCGTCCGTGAGGACGACGCGGACATCGACGATAGGATAGCCCGCGACCGCGCCCTCGTCCATCGTCTTGTGCACGCCTTTCTCGACGGCGGGGATGTACTCGCGCGGGACGTTGCCGCCGACGACCTCCGACGCGAACTCGAAGCCCTCGCCCCGGGCGCGCGGCTCCAGCCGCAGGAGCACGTGCCCGTACTGGCCGTGCCCGCCGGTCTGCTTCTTGTGCTTGTACTCCACGTTGGCGACGCGGGAGATCGTCTCGCGGTAGGCGACGCGGGGAGGCGCGAGTTCCAACTCGACGCCGAACTTCCGCTTCGCCCGCTCCGCCATCACCTCCACGTGCGTGTTCCCCATCCCCGCGACGACCAACTCGCCGGTCGCTTGGTCGCGGGTCAGCCTGAGCGAGGGGTCTTCCTCGGTGAGCCGCGCAAGCGACGAGGAGAGTTTCTCCAGGTCGGCCTTGCTTTTCGGATGCACGGCGCTATGGAAAACCGCCTCCGGGAACTCCGTCTTAGGCAGCGCGAGCGCGTCCGCCTTCGTCGTGAGCGTGTCGCCGGTGACCGTGTGGGCGAGTTTCGGAACGCAGCCGACGTCGCCGGCGGCGAGGCTGGGGACGCTCTCGTGCTTCTTGCCGATGGGGACGAACACCTGCCCGACGCGCTCCGCGTCGCCCGTCCGGCTGTTGGCGAGTTCGCCGTTGGCGGAGACGGTTCCGCTCATCACGCGGAAGTAGGAGAGTTTGCCGACGAACGGGTCGGCGGTCGTCTTGAACACGAACGCGGCGAGGGGCCCGTCGGCGTCGGCGGGCAAGTCGGCCTCCGCGCCGTCCTTCGCGGCTTTCGCCGGGGGCGCCTCGCCGGGAGAGGGCGCGTAGTTGACGATGGCGTCCATCAGTTCGGGGACGCCGACGCCGGTAATGGCGGAGCCGGCGAGCACGGGCACGACCTGCCCGGCGCGGACGCCTTCGCGGAGGCCCCGGGCGATTTCCTCGTCGCTGAGGCCGCCCTCGTCGAGGAACTTCATCGTGAGGTCGTCGTCGGTTTCGGCGACGGCCTCGGCGAGTTGGTCTTTCGCTGCGGCGACGGCGGCCTCCATGCCGGCGGGAGCGTCCGCGCCGACGCAATCGGCGACGCCGGAGAACGACGCCTCCGCGCCGATGGGGAGGTTGACGGCGGCGGCGCCGTTTCCGAAGAGCGCCCGCGCCTGCGCCATGGTCGCCTCGTAGTCGGCGTGCTCGCGGTCCATCTTGTTGACGAAGGCGATGACGGGGACGCCGGCCTCCCGCAGCCTGCTCCACGCCATTTCCGCGCCGACCTCGACGCCGCTGGGGGCGGCAAGCACGAGCACGGCGGCGTCCACGGCGCGGAGGGCGGAGAGCGTCTCGCCGATGAAGTCCGCGTAGCCGGGCGTGTCGATCACGTTGATCTTCACGCCGTTCCAAACGCAGGGGAGCACCGCGAGTTGCAGGCTGGTCTGCCTGCGCTGCTCTTCGGGCTCGAAGTCGGAGGCGGAGCCGCCGTCCTCGACGCGCCCGAGCCGTGTGATGGCTTGCGACGCGAAGAGCATCGCCTCGGCGAGCGAGGTTTTGCCCGCTCCCGAGTGCGCCAAGAGCGCGACATTGCGGATCTTCTGCGTAGTGAACTGCTGCACGATGGACGCCCTCCTGAACCCTCAGGCGAGGTTGGGAGGCATAATAGCCAATCGCCCGGCGTCGCGCAACGCCGGGTTGTCCGATATGCGGGGAAACGGGCGCGCGCGCTTGACAATGCGCGCCCGCTCCCGCACGATTACGGGGCGCCCGCGCAAAACCGCCTGCGGCGCCGGAGGATGAAATGAGCCTTGACCTGGGCGGCGTGACGATAGCCAACGCCGAAGAAAAGTTCGTCGAGATGAGCCACGGGACGACCCGCTACGTCGAGGCGGGCGACGGCTACCCCACCATCCTCGTCCACGGCGTCAGTTACACGAGCGGGGCGCACGACTGGGCGCTGAACATCGGCCCGCTCTCCGCGAAGCTGCGCGTCATCGCCGTGGACGCGCTCGGCTGGGGCAAAGGCGAGGGCTGGCTGCAGCAGGAGTACTCCTTCGCCTATCTCGTGGACTTCATCCGCGAGTTCCAAGACGCGCTCGGCCTAGAGAAGACGAACCTCGTCGGGCACTCGATGGGCGGCTGGCTCGCCTCGCTCTTCGGCTACGAAAGCCCCCACCGCCTCAACAAACTCGTCCTCGTCGCCAGCGGCGGAGCGATGCCCCGGCAACTCCGCAGCATGGTCGAGTTCGCGCCTCCTTCCCGGGACGATGTCCTCGCCGGGCTCAAGAGCCGCGTGAACGCCGACGCGGACTTGGAGGCGATGGCCGACTACCACTACGCCCTCGCGCAAAACCCGGAGCGCCTCGCCGCCTACCGGCGCGTCCTCAGCCATATGAACAACATGGAGACGCGCGCCCGCTACAACACCGTCCGCCGGTTCCCCCGCATCCCCGTCCCGACGCTCGTCGTCTGGGGGCGCAACGACGCCGTCAACGCCCTCGAAATGGGCGAAATGACGCGCGACGGCATCCCCGGCTCCAAAATGGTCGTCTTCGAGTGCGGGCACGGCGTCCCCACCGAGGCGCCGGACGACCTCAACGCCGCGCTGCTGGACTTCCTCCCGGACTAGGCTCGCCCCCCCGGTTATGGGGGAGCGCAAGGCGCGGACAGGCGCAGCCGTCGGAAGCGGCAGGGAGCGCGGCGGAGGCAAAGCAACGCCGTCCTTCGTTGACGCCGCTCTCGCTAGTCGGCGCGGCGAACGAGCATCCGGCGGCGATGGGTTAGGGCGCGCTGCGGCTCTTGTTGATCTCGATGAAGCGGGACTGGTCGCCGGGAAGGGCGTCCTCCGCGAAGATCGCCGCGACGGGGCAGACGGGCTCGCAAGCCGCGCAGTCGATGCACTCGTCGGGGTCGATGTAGTACATACGGTCGCCCTCGTAGATGCAGTCCACGGGGCAGACGTCGACGCACGAGGCGTCTTTCACGTCAACGCAGGGTTCCGTAATGATGTAGGCCATCTGGCTTGCGCCCTCCCTCTAGATGGTTCGGCCCCCGCGACACGGAGGCGCAACGCGAATTGTAGCAGAACGCGGAAGGGCGGGGGAACGGGTTTGCGAACCGGCGCCCGCCCTTCTATCAGCCGATGGAGTCCTTTTTGACGGAGAGGTTGATGAACGTCTCGGTGCTGCGGACGCCGGGAATGCTCCCCACGCGGTTCCGCAGGAAGTCGGACAACTCCAGCGAGGAGCCGAAACTGACGCGGCAGAAGACGTCGAATGCGCCGGTGGTGACCGCCGAGTAGCGCACCTCTTCCATTTCCGCGAGTTCGTGGGCCACCGACTCCACGTGGGCGGGGGCGACCTTCAGCCCCACGAGCGCGGAGGCGCTCCGCCCGAGTTTGGACGCGTCGGTGACGGCGACGACGCGGACGACCTCCTCGTCGACGAGGGCGCGGAACCGTCTGCGGACGGTGCCTTCGCTCACGCCTAGTTCGCGGGCGAGGTCTATGTTAGAGGCCCGCCCGTCTTGCCTAAGGAGGTCTATCAGTTTGGAGTCGACGTCGTCGAGGACAGCCATGCCCGGCCCTTGTGAAATTTCGCGCAAACCGCCGCTGATTATACGAGAGGCTGTCTTAGGTGACAACCCAGCTTGCGCTCGCCGCCGATTGCGGACTGTGCCGCGGAGGCTTGGCGGCGCAGGCGCGCGGCCTACAGCACGCCGCTCCCCCAAGTCCGCTTCCGCGTCTCCAAACTCACGAACGTCTCCGTGTGGCGCACGCCCTCTATGAGCCCCACGCGATGGTGCAGGAAGGACGCCAGCGCCTCCGAACTGGTCAGGTTCACCCAGATGAAGATGTCGTAACTGCCGGTCGTGATGGAGACATGCTCCGCCTCGGGGAAGGCGGACAACTCGTCGGCGACCGCTTCGACGCGGGAGGGGTCGACCTGCAAGCCGATGAAGGCGGATGTGTGGTAGCCGAGCCGCTCCGGGTCGGGCACGGCGGTGATGCGGACGATCTTGTCCTGCAGCAGTTTGTTGAGGCGCCGGCGGGCGGTTCCCTCGCTTATTCCCAACTCGCGCCCCAGTTGCGCGTGCGAAGCGCGCCCGTCCTCGCGGAGGCTTGCGATGACCTTCCGGTCCATGTCGTCCATCGTCTCGCCTTCCTCCCGCGAGTTCGCGCCTAGGCTCTGCCGCCGCGCCGCCGAATCGGACGCCGCTACGAAGCGGCGTCTATGCGGGCAAGGTCGGCCTGCATTTGCGTGATGACGCTCAGCATCGCCCTAAGGTTCTCGGCGTTGCTCTCGCGGATCCGCCGCATCTGCTCCGCGAGTTCCTGCGCCCGCCGCTCGCTGCGGAGCATCCACTGCTGATTGGACAACTCCACCTCGCCCAACTGCTTCACCAGTTCGGCGAGCCTGGCGATGTTCCGCTTCATCTGTCGCCTGCGTTCCGGCGAACTCATTTGGCGCATCCTCCTGCGACGCTATGCCCCGATGTTAGCGCGTCTCCGTGGAACGCGGCAAGCGCCCAACGCCGCGCCGCCTTCGCTCCGCGCCTGCGGCTATCGCTGGATGCGGCCGTCGCCGCGAGGCTGGAAGATGGAGCCCTCGCCCGGCAGCCCGGCCGGGGTGGAGCGCCCCTGCTTCCCGATTCCGGCGGCGCGGCCCCGCGCCAAAATCCCCAACGCGGACGCCGCCGCTCCCGCCAGCGCGACGCGCTTGAGAAACCCGCGCCGCGTGACGCCCTTCCCTCTGCTCTCCGTTTGCGCCGCCATCGTTCCTTCTTGCTCCTGCGTCGAATTGACGGGTTCCCTATTGTAGACCTTTGCATAACCCACCGTCCCCGACCGCAGTACCCTCTCCCGCCGCGTTCGCGGCGTCCTCTCCCCTTCTAGGGAGAGGGGGATGCGGCGCTTGCGCGCCTCAAATGGGGCGAGATTCCCGCCTACGCGGGAATGACGATGCAAGCGCCCCCGTCCAATGGGGGCGGGATTCCCGCCTCGCGGGAACGACAATGCAAGCGCCCCCGTCCAATGGGGGCGGGATTCCCGCCTCGCGGGAACGACAATGCAAGCGCCCCCGTCCAATGGGGGCGGGATTCCCGCCTGCGCGGGAACGACGATTAGGTTATGCAGAAGCCTCCGTTAGCAGACGCTCCGCCTAATAGTCCGCGTCCGGGAGGAGATGGGGCGTTCCCGGGTCGGGGAGGACCTCGGCGGCGTTGAGCGCGCAGGCGAGCATCGAGTAGTAGCCCGCAGTCGCGGTCAAGTCGGTGAGCGTTCGGACGCCGAAGCGCTCTTTCGCGTCCGCGAACGCATCGTCGGGGACGCGCCCCTTCCGCAGCAGCGCACTGACGTAGCCGAACACGAGCGACTCGTCGGCGGAGAGGCCGTCCGGGGCGCGGCCGTCGCGCACGGCGGCGATCGCATCCGCGCTCAGCCCCTCGCTCTCGGCTATCGGCTGGTGCGATGTCCACTCGAACTGGCAGTTCCACTCGCGGGCGACGGTCAGGATGGCCAACTCGCGCAGCGCGGGCGGGAGCGTGTTCTGGAAGCGGATGTAACTTCCGACGTGGGCGACGCGCTCCGCGAGGTCGGGGCTGTTGAGGAGCACGGTGAACGGCCCGACGACATGCCCGCGCGTTCCGGCGATGTAGTCGAAATGCCTGCGCTCCTCAGGGGGGAGGCCGCCGCGCTCGACGATTTGGGGAAGGCGCGCCATTAGATGAGCGGGGAGCCGTCGTACTTCAGGTAGCCCAACTCGATGGCGCGGTCCTCGTCGAGGAGCGCCTCGGAGACCTGGCGGCCGGAGCGCTCGTCCTGGAAGGGCTGGCGGTAGAAGACGCCCTCGTCGCAGAGGTCGCCGATGGCGTCGCGCTTCTCCTTCGCCGTGCCAGGAATCGCCTGCCGCGGGTCTTGGCACCACGAGTCAATGACGCGGAGGCTCCAGTACTGCAGAGGCGCGGGCCCGCGCTGGACCATCGCGACGATGTGGCCGCGGAGGAGGCGGGGATCGACGCTCTCGACCTCCGGCGTGTCGTAGTGGTCCTCCTCGCCTCCGGCGGCGGCGACGAGGTCGTTGCTGACGCTCTCCGGCACGCTCACGATGACGACGCGCTGGCCGAAGCGGTTCCGCACCTGGGTGACGAGGCGCATATAGTCCGCGTCGCCGGAGACCATGAGGAACGCCTTCTCCTTCCGGTTGGTGTCGGCGTCGAAGGCTTCGATGAGCATATCCAGGGAGAGGGCCATATCGGCGGCGTTCTTGACGCGCTCCACCTGCTGCCCGTTCTTGCTGACCAGCGAGCGTTTGACGGGAATGTTGATCGCCTCGATCCCGCACATAGAGAGTTGGCGGGTGATCTCGGAGGGGTGCTCGCTGAAGTCGGCGTAGGCGCGCATCACGGTCGGCCTTCCGTACTTCTGCGCCTTCTCCACGATCTGGCGGAAGTCCGGCTCCACGCCGTAGTGGTTCAGCAGCCCGTAGCGCAGATTCTCCAAGTCGATGAAAACGGCAACCTCTTCGGCCATAACGCAACTGCTCCTTTGATTGCCCGGCCCCCGCGAGCCGGGGTTGTCAGATTGCGTTCATTGTACCCCAATCGCCCAAACGCGCAAGGGGCGCCGCCGGGAATTCAGAGGCGCGAAGCGCCGAATTCCCGGCGGCGCCCCTTGCCCCCTCGACAGGTTCTTCATCAGGTAGGCTCCCGCTTTCGCGGGAATGACGCGGCGCCTGGGGACGAGGGAGACGGGGCTAGCGCCCAGTCTGCGGCGCTTGCGCGCCGACTCCAGCACCCTCTCCCGCCGCGTTCGCGGCGTCCTCTCCCCTTCTAGGGAGAGGGGGAATTCGGCGCTTGCGCGCTTGCGGACGGGGCGCAACGCGCCCCGTCCGCAAGCCATCCCCGGGGCCTCGTCATTCCTGTAGATGTTAGGTAATTCGTTGACAGAATTGGCCGAGGCGACAGGCCATCTGGAGACGAACCATGAAGGACAACCGCAACGACCGGACCATCGAGCGCAACTACACCCAGAAGCGGCGATTCCTCATCGCCGAATACCAACTCGTCAAGGCCAAGAGCGCCCCAAGTTCCGCTTCGTCCAGGACTTCCACGCCTTCCACGGCGTCAGCCGCCAGACCTTCGCCAAGTACTACAACCGCCACCGCGAGTCCGGCGACGCCAACGCCCTCCTTCCCGCCAAGCGCGGCCCACGCTGGAAGTCCCGCCGCACTCCCCCCTTCATCATGCGGCTCGTCCTCGAACAGCGCCGCAAGGGCGTCAACCGCTACGAGACCTACGCTATCCTCCTTCCCAAACTGGGCGACCGCGCGCCGAAGCCCTCCACCATCTACGCCATCTGCGAACGCCACGGCCTGAACCGCTTGACCCCGCCGATGCAGCAGTCCAAACGCAAGATCATCAAGACGCGCGCCGGCGAGTTGGGCCATCTCGACTGCCATTACCTCGGCAAGGACCAGATCGTTGGGAGCAAGAGCCGCCGCTACCTCGTGTCCGTGGTGGACGCCTGCACGCGGCTGGCTTGGGCGGAGGCGGCGGACGACCTGAAGAGTCTGAGCGTGATGTTCGCGGCGCTCAGGAGCCTCAACCTGCTGAACGCGGAGTACGGGATTCGGTTCGAGGCCGTGTTGACGGACAACGGGGCGGAGGCGGCCTCGCGGGGGAACTTGGCGGGGCATCCGATGGAGCGGCTGCTGGGGGAGTTGGGGATCAAGCACAAGTACACGCGGCCGTACCGTCGGCGGACGAACGGGAAGGCGGAGCGGTACTGGCGGACGCTGAACGAGGAGTTGCTGGAGGGGACGACGTTCGAGACGGCGGAGGAGTTGCGTGAGGAGTTGGGGCTCTACCTGCTGTACTCCGACACGGCGCGTCCGCATCAGGGTTTGGGGGGCAAGACGCCCCTCCAGGCCCTGCAGGATCTGTCAACGAATTACTTGACATCTACAATTTCCCTCGAATGCGGGAACCCTACCCTATGCCTGCGCAAGCGACTCCTAAAGGCTTGCCCGAACGCTCGCGGCGGCGCGGCGCGCTTTGGCGCGGGCGTCCTCTATCGTGCCGCCGAGCGTGAGCGCGACGCCCATACGCCGACGCCCCGACGCGCCCGGCTTGCCGAAGAGGCGCAGCGACGTTCCCGGATCGGCGAGCGCGTCGTCGAGGCCGTCGTAGGTTATGGAGGACGACTCGCCGTCCACCAGTATGGCGCAGGACGCGGCGGGGCCCCATTGCCGGATCGCGGGGACGGGCAGGCCGAGGATGGCGCGGACGTGCAGCGCGAACTCCGAAAGGTCTTGCGACGCGAGCGTGACCATCCCCGTGTCGTGCGGGCGCGGCGAGACCTCGCTGAAGAAGACGTCCTCGCCCTTGACGAAGAGTTCGACGCCGAACACGCCGGCGCCGCCAAGCGACGCGGTCACGGTCTCCGCGACGCGCTGCGCCTCCGCGAGGGCGGCGTCCGCCATCGGTTGCGGCTGCCACGACTCGCGGTAGTCGCCGTCCGCTTGCAAGTGGCCGATGGGGTCGCAGAACGACGTTCCCCCCGCGTGGCGGACGGTCAGCAGCGTGATCTCGTAGTCGAACGCGACGAAGCCCTCGACGATGACGCACGCGCCGTCGCCCCGGGCGTTCTCGACTGCGGAGCGCCACGCGGCGGAGACGTCGTCCGGCGAGCGAACGACGCTCTGCCCGTGCCCGGACGAACTCATCACCGGCTTCACGACTGCGGGAAAGCCGACCTCGGGCGCGGCGGCGGCCAGTTCCGCCTCGTCGCCCGCGAACTTGTAGGGCGACGTCCGCAGCCCCAACTCCTCGGCGGCGAGGCGGCGTATGCCTTCCCGGTCCATCGTGAGGCGGGCGGCGCGGGCGGTCGGAATAACGCGCCAGCCCTCGCGCTCCAACTCGACGAGCGCGTCGGTTGCGATGGCCTCGACCTCGGGGACGATGTAGCGGGGGCGCTCAGACTCGACGGCCTCGCGGAGCGCGGCGCCGTCGCGCATCGGAAAGACGCGCGAGCGGTGCGCGACCTGCATCGCGGGCGCGTTCGGGTAGCGGTCCGCGGCGATGACCTCGACGCCGAGTCGCTGGGCCTCGATGGCGACTTCCTTGCCGAGTTCGCCGGCGCCGAGCAGCAGGAGGCGGGTCGCCGTTGGGGAGAGCGGCGTTCCGAGAGAAACCATCGGGCGCTAGGACTCGTAGCGGATCTTGTCCAGCCGCCGGAAGTTGTGGATGGACTCGACCCAGCGGATGGTGCCGGAGCGGGAGCGCATCACGAGCGATTGGGTGGTCGCGCCGCCGGCGAAGAAGTGGACGCCCCGCAGAAGTTCGCCGGAGGACGCGCCGGTCGCCGCGAAAAAGACGTCCTCTCCGCCGACGAGTTCCTCCGTGTCGTAGACGCGGTCTACGTCCACGCCGCGCGCGACGGCCTCCGCGCGCTCCTCCGGGGTGCGCGGCCACGGCTTGCACTGGATGGCGCCCCCGGCGCAGCGGACGGCGGCGGCGGCGAGCACGCCCTCCGGCGACCCGCCGACGCCCATCGCGGCCTGCACGCCGGAGTCGGGAAGCGACGCCTGAATGACGGACGCGATGTCGCCGTCCGGGATGAGTTTGACGCGGGCGCCGGCGCCGCGTATCTCCGCCAGCAAAGCCTCGTGGCGGGGGCGGTCGAGCACGGCGACGGTGATTTCCTCCGGCTGCAGGCCGAGCGCCTCGCCGATGTTGACGAGGTTGGCCGAGACGCTCGCGTTGACGTCTATGGCGTCCGCCGCGCCGGGGCCGACGGCGATCTTGTCCATATAGAAGATGTCGGCGGGAACATGCATCGTGCCTCTGCCGGAGAGGGCGATGGCGGCGATGGCGCCGGACATTCCCTTCGAGAGGAGCGTCGTGCCGTCTATGGGGTCCACGGCGATGTCCACTTTCGGGTCGGAGCCGTCGCCGATGCGCTCGCCGATGTAGAGCATCGGCGCCTCGTCCTTCTCGCCCTCGCCGATGACGACGACGCCGTCCATGCTGATGCCGTCGAGCGTGTGACGCATCGCGTCCACGGCGGCCTGATCGACGAGTTCCTTGTCGCCGAACCCCATATGCCGCGCGGCGGAGAGCGCGGCGGCCTCGGTTACGCGAACGAGTTCCATAGCGAGGTTGCGCTCAATCGGCTGGCGCGTCCGCTGCGTCATATCTTTCGTCCTCCTCGAGCGTCCGCGTGGCGGGCGTGGGGAGATTCTAGCAGGCGTCCGCATCGAGGGCGCGGCGCCTTGCTCTTATGCGCCGTCCCCCCGCGCCGCCCCCGCGACTGCGACAAACGCCCCTTGCGCGAACGCCGCCCTTTCCCTACGATGGAGCCATGCCCGTCGCGCAAGCATCCGCCGGACGCAGCCTCCCCCTGCGAAGAGGCCGAGAGGGGGCGCTCCATTTTGCCCCATTCCCGCCCCATTCCCGCCCCAAACAGCCCCATTCGAGCCCCAAAGCGCCCCATCGACAGGCCGGGCGCTAGGAGTAAATGGCGCCAAATGGCGCAGAATGGGGCAGCGCTTAAGTAACGAGCGCGCATGAGCCGGCCGCCTGCGCTTGCGGAAACGCCGGAACGAGGAGAAGAGCGAATGCGAGGATTGGAAGGGCGCGTCGCCGTCGTCACCGGAGGCGCGCGCGGACTCGGCAAGGCCGCCGTCGAGCGGCTCGCGGAAGAAGGCATGAAAGTCGGCGTCCTCGACCTCCTCGAGGACGAGGCGCAAGAAGTCGCCCGGGCCGTCGGCGGAGCCGCCTTCCGCTGCGACACCACCGACGAGGCGCTGCTCGCCGCCGCGTTCAAAGGCGTCAACGACCGCTTCGGCGGCGTCGACGTCCTCGTCAACAACGCCGGCCTCATCGCTCCCCGCAAAGACTGGACGGACTGGACGAAAGAGGAGGTCGAGCGCTTCGCGCAGGTCAACTACATCGGCTACTTCCTCGCCATCAAAGCCGCTCACCCCTACCTCAAGGCAAGCGGGCGCGGACGCGTCGTCAACGTCGCCTCGCGCACCTTCTTTATGGGCAACCCCGGCCAAACCCCCTACGTCTCCGCGAAGGGCGCCGTCATCGGCCTAAGCTGGAATATGGCGAAGGAACTCGGCGGCGACGGCGTCACGGTCAACGCCGTGATGCCCGGGCAGGTCGCCACCCCCGGCACGCTGGAGTACAACGACGAGGCGATGTTCGAGCGCACGATGCAGAACCAAGCCATCAAGCGCCGCGTCCACCCCGAGCACCTCGCCGCCCTCATCGCCTTCCTCGCCAGCGACGACGCCGCGATGATCTCCGGCCAGTCCATCGTCGTGGACGGCGGCGGCCTCCTCCACTAGCGCGAAGCGAAGGCGCAGGCGACAATGCCGTTCAGCGGATTCATCAGACGGTTGCGGGGCAACTTAACCTCGCGCGCCGCCGTCGCTCCCGGCGAGCGGCCTGATGTCAAGCGCATCGTCTGCCTAGCGAATTCGCGCAAGCGAGGCGGACGCTGCATCGCAGGCAAGGAACTTCTCGCGGACGGCGCCGTGGGGGAGTGGGTGCGCCCCGTTAGCAGTCGGCCCGACGAGGAAGTGTCCGAGCGAGAGCGCAGGTACTCGAACGGGAAAGAGCCGGATTTGCTCGACATTATCGACATTCCGGTCCAAAGCCCGTGCCCGCGCGGGCACCAGCAAGAGAACTGGCGCATCGACCCGCAGCGCCGCTGGACGAAAGCGTGCGGCCTTGACCGAAGCGCGGTTGATCAGTTGCTGGATCCCGTGTCTCCGCTCTGGATCAACGGGCATAGCGCGAGAGACGGCCTTAACGACAGATTCCCTCTCGATTTCGCTCCGTCAATCAGCGGTTCGCTTCGCCTAATCGCGGTTCCCGGCCTCCAACTGGTCGTGTCCCAACCCCGGTTGAATTACGGCGACGACGCGAAGCGCGTGCGCGGGGAGTTCCTGTACGAAGGGGACGAGTATCGGTTGTCGGTCACCGATCCGGCGTATGAGCAATCGTACCGGCAGAGGCCGAACGGCTCGTACTCCGTGAGCGAGGCGTATCTGACCATCAGCCTCGGAGAGCCGTTTCAGAATCCTAACAACGGCGAGTGGGACTTGTACAAACTGATCGCGGGGGTCATACCGAAGCGATGACTCAACCGCAGTTCCCCATATACACCATCGGCCACTCCAACCACCCGCTCGAAGCGTTCATCGCGCTCCTGCGTCTGCATGGCGTTGAGGAAGCGGCCGACGTTCGCTCTTCCCCCTACAATCGCAGCCCCTACACCGCGCACTTCAACAAAGACGCGCTGGAGGAGTCCCTCGCCGCGGAGGGTGTCCGCTACGTCTATATGGGCGCGGAACTGGGCGGACGCCCCGCCGACCCCTCCTGCTACGACGCAGGGCGCGTCCGGTACGACCGCGTGGCCCGAACCGACGACTTCCTGTTCGGAATTCAGACCCTCCTCCGCGACGCGAACGAGCGCAAAGTCGCGCTGATGTGCGCCGAAAAAGAGCCGCTGGACTGCCACCGAACGCTTCTGGTCGCGCACGCTTTGACCGCCGAGTACGGCCTCGACCCCGAGGCCGTGCGTCACGTCCACGCCGACGGGCGGGACGAGTCCCACGCCGACGTTATGAGCCGCTTGCTGGAGAACCCCAAAGCCCTGCAGTACGACCTGTTCGCGCCTGCCGGCGGCGCGGACGAAATGGCGGAGGCCGTGGAGCGAGCCGTCCGCCAACGAGCCGACAAAGTGGCTTACGCGCGCAGATGGCCGAGCGTGGCGGAGCAACCGGAAGAGGATGCGCTGTGAAGATATACACGATGGGCTTCACCAAGAAGACGGCGGAGGAGTTCTTCAACTCGCTCCGCAAGTCGGGAGCGGAGCGTTTGATTGACGTCCGGTTGAGGCCCGGCGGCGGACTCGCGGGATTCGCAAAGAAGAGCGATCTCCAATTCTTCCTGCGCGAGTTGTGCGGAATGGACTACGTCCACGCCCCCGACCTCGCGCCGACGAAAGAGATGTTGGACGCCTACCGCAAGAAGCGCATGGGCTGGGAGGCCTACGAGCGCGAGTTCCTCGCGTTGATGGAGGAGAGGGAGATCGAAAAGACGCTCTCTCCCGAAATCGCCTCGGGCGGCTGCTTGCTCTGCAGCGAGCACGAGCCCCAGCGCTGCCACCGGCGGCTCGCCGCCGAATACCTGCGGCGGCATTGGGGAGACGTCGAAATCGCGCACCTCCCCGCCTCGGCCTAAGCCCGAACCGCCCCCTCGCGCTCCGCGAGAAACCCCGCGTAAGGCGCCTCCGCGAGATGCAGCGCGCGCGTCTCCGTATCGCGCGGCGCCCACGCCTGCGCGCTCAGGGACGACGGAAGCCTGGTATGTTGGGGAGACGATAGCGATAGACAAGCGCCGCCCCCTGCCGGCGAGCGGTTCGCAGCCGTCAGTTGCAACCTCTTAGACTCCTGCGGCTTGCGCCCCGACGGGAGCGTCGTATGCTGGGGGCTGGGGCATCCCCCCGACGGCGAGCGATTCGCCGTAGGCCGGTGACCTCTTCCCCCCTACCTCTCTCCCACTAGGAGACCGTTGCATACCTATCGCCTTGGCCGCGTAGGCCGGAATCCAGAGGCGCGCAAGCGCCCCCAGTCCAGTCATTCCCGCGCAAGCGGGAATCTCGCCCCCGTCTCCCCCCGTCACGCGCCGAGCACGGCCTGCCGGAGCGCGGAGTTCGCTCGCGCCTGCCAGCCGGGGCCGTCCTCGCGCAGGCGGGACACGACGTCGGCGTCGAGGCGGATCGTCACGCGCGTCTTGGCGACGGCCTCTCGCGCCTTGCGCTCCTCCTCAATCCGCTTCACGAGCCGCCTGATGAAGGGGTCCTCCATCGCCGGGCGCAACTCGCCCGTCGCCTCCCACGTGTCCGGGTCCGACGCGATGGCCGCCTCTATCTCGGCGTCCTCTTCGGGGGTAGGCCATATCGTTCCGGGCTTAAGGCGCGTCATAGCGGCTCATCTCCTTCCGGTCCGCCTTCCGCATGCTGATGATGCGGGCGTTCTCTCCCCGGTTTATGTAGACGACGGCATGCAAGCGGTCGCCTATGTAGCCTAGCGCAAGAACGCGCTCCTCGCCATGCCGCACGCTGCGCTCGTAACGCACGGTCGTCCAATCAAAGCGGTCGACGCTCTCGAAGTCTATGCCGTGCTTGGCGATGTTGCCGCGCCGCTTGGCCTCGTCCCACTCGTAAAGCATAGGACTAGGCTAGACCATTAGGCGCCGCACCGTCAACCGGGGCGCGCCGCCCTATCCCCCCCCGCGCCGTCATTCCTGCCCATCCCCCTCATTCCTGCGTGGCAGGAATCCATTCGGCGCGCAAGCACCACAGACGGGGCGCGTTGCGCCCCGTCTCCACGGCCATTAGCGTCCAGCGGCACCCACGTTGGCGGGGGGCGGGAGGGTCAGATCCCCTCGAAGAACGCGGTGTTCACGGTGACGCGCTCCACCATCTCGGTCTTGACGCCCAAGCCGAGTTCCTTCAGTTTCTCGGCGAGCAGAGCGCCGTCAATGAGGTCAATGGGAGGAGCGCCGTCCCGCGTGGCCTCCGCCTTCGCGTCGCGGGTAAAGCCGCCGGTGGTGATCAGCAACCCTTTGTCGCTGCGGCCTTGCATCGCGCCGCGGAAGTCCCGGACGACGCTGGCCGCGACATTGCCCTGGTAGCGCTTGCACTGGAAGAGCACGGGGAAACTGATGAGCCCGCCCATTCGGATGATGCCGTATCCGTCGATTCCGCCGTCCCCCGACCGCCCGGTAACCTCCACTTCAATGAACCCCGACTCCCACAGCATTCGCTGACACAGGCGCTCGAATGCGCCCGGGTCCATTTCCATGAGCGCGTCCAAGAGGCGCTCTTGCCAAGAGAGACCGTGCTCGTCGTTGCTGATGCAGTCCACTCTTTGCGGGTCTACGCTGAGAATATCACGGCCTCCCGTCTCTTCGCCCTCGCCGTCCGCCGCCGCAGCCTCGCCGGCCTCGTCGGCCTCGTCGGCCTCGTCGTCAGCGAGGGCGGTCTCGTCCGCAGCCTCGCCGTCCGTCTGAGCGGGGGCATCCACGGCCTCGTCCTCGTCGAGCAATCCGACCCACCGCTTCTTGCCCTGCTCTGACAGCGCGGCGTACTGCATTGCGCCGGCCATCCCGTCGTGAGGCGTGTCCGCCAGCTCGACGTTCCAAGCCTGGGCGACGCTCATGATGGCGTCGAGCACGAGGTCGAGTTGCGGCGACCGCCGCTGCCGCGAGGCATTCCATCGCGCGATGCAGAACTCGAGGGCTTTGCTGAAGGCGTCCTCGTTCATTTGGTCGAGGAACTGCCGGCGCGCCCGAATCGTCCCGGCGTCGAGCGCGCCGACCGTCAGCGCTTTCTGCACCGCGCCGGCGCGTTGGATCGTCGAGAAGCGAAACACCTCCGGCGCGCCGGAGTCGCCCGCGGGCGTATGGACGCGCACCTCGTACTGCTCCGCCTGCCACGCGCGCTTGGCGCCCCGCACGCTCCCGCCCGTCATTTCAGCCGCCTTCTCGAACGTCATTTTCTGTCCGGCGTCGAGCGCGAACTGCCGGAGCCGCGCGGCGGCCGCGTTGAGTTCCTTCGGCGTCAGATGGCGCCGGTCCAGGTTGAGTGACTTCACGACGAGCGGGATGTCCGCGCCCGGCGGGAGAGACGTGTAGCGAGGCCGGACGTCCGCCTCGAGGCATGCCCGGAGGCGGTGCCGCCCGTCTATCACGCGGCCGTCCGCGTCGAGCATGATCGGTTCGATCAAGCCGTTCGCGCGGATGTCCGCGACGAGATCCGCGAACGGCTTGGCGCCCATGGCGGGGAGAATCTCCGCGATGGGGTTGAGCTCAGGCGTCGCGTCGAGCAGATTGCCCGGCTTCCCGGTGTATCGCCGCGTTTTGGTCTTCGTCGCCATGTCTTGCCTCTGCTAGCGCGACAAGGGCGGCTGCGCCCGCCTCGGAATTGTCATATCCCCCCTTACTTCCCCAAAATGTTGAGCGCGGCGCCGGCGCGGAACCACTCGATCTGCTCCTCGCTCATCGTGTGCGCGAGTTCGATCTCCTCGTCGCCGCCCTCGAAGTGGTGAATGACGGCGCGCACCGGCTCCCCGGGGCGCAGGTCGGACAGCCCCGTCACGCTGATCGTGTCCGCCTCCAGTATCTTGTCGTAGTCGTCCGGGTCGCGGAACGCGAGGGGGAGAATGCCCTGCTTCTTGAGGTTCGTCTCGTGGATGCGGGCGAAACTGCGGACGATGACGGCCTTGCACCCCAGCAGGCGCGGCGACATCGCGGCGTGCTCCCGCGAACTGCCCTCGCCGTAGTTGAAGTCGCCGACCGCCGCCCATCCCGCGCCGCGCTCCTTGTAGTCGCGGGCGATCTTGGGGAACGCGGCGCGCTCGCCCGTGATCTGGTTCAGCCCCTCGCCGCGCTCGCCGCTGAAAGCGTTCACCGCCCCCAGAAAAGCGTTGTCGCTCAGCCGGTCGAGGTGCCCGCGGAAGCGCAGCCACGGCCCGGCGGGCGAGATGTGGTCGGTCGTGCACTTGCCCTCCGCTTTCACGAGGATATGCAGATGGTCGAAGTCCGCGCCGTCCCACTTGGGGAAGGGCGAGAGCGTCTGCAGGCGGGAAGACGCGGGATCGACGCTCACGGCGACGGCGGAGCCGTCCTCGGCGGGCGGCTCGTAGCCAAAGCCCATGCCCGTGAAGCCGTCCGCCGGAACCTCCGGCGCCTCGCCGGGCGGGTCGAGGCGGAACGGCCGCCCGTCGGCGCCCGCGATCTCGTCCGTGAGCGGGTTGAACGAGAGGCGCCCGGCGATGGCGAACGCGGTGACGATTTCCGGGCTGGCGATGAAGTTCATCGTCGCGGGGTTGGCGTCGTTGCGGGCGGGAAAGTTGCGGTTGAACGACGTCACGATGGCGTTGACGTCCCCCTGCCGGATCGCGGGGCGCCTCCACTGGCCGATGCACGGGCCGCAGGCGTTGGCCATCACGCTCGCGCCGACGGACTCGAGGTCGGCCATTTGGCCGTCGCGCTTGATCGTCGCGTTCACCGCCTCGGAGCCGGGCGTCACGAGGAAGTCGACCGCCGCCTTGACGCCGCGCTCCGCCGCCTGCCGCGCGACGCTCGCCGCCCGCGAGACGTCTTCGTAGGACGAATTCGTGCAGGAGCCGATGAGCGTCGCGGAGAGTTTGTCGGGGTAGTTCTCCTTGATCGCGGCGCCGGCGAGTTCCGAGATGGGGCGCGCCAGATCGGGCGTGTGCGGCCCGACGACGTGCGGCTCCAGCGTCGAGAGGTCTATCTCGATGACTCGGTCGAAATAGCGCTCCGCGTCCGCCTCGACCTCGGGGTCCGCCGCGAGGAGCGCGGCGTTCGCGTCCGCGAGGGCGGCGAGTTCCGGGCGGCCCGTGGCGCGGAGGTAGGCGGCCGCGCGCGCGTCGTAGGGGAAGATGGAGGTCGTCGCTCCGAGTTCCGCGCCCATATTGCAGATCGTCGCCTTCCCCGTCGCGCTGATGGACGCCGCGCCGGGCCCAAAGTACTCGATGACGGCGTTCGTTCCGCCGGAGACGGTGAGAATCCCCGCGAGTTTGAGTATCACGTCCTTCGGCGCCGTCCAACCGCTCAGCGCGCCCGTCAGCCGAACGCCGATCAGCCGCGGATAGAGCACCTCCCACGGAAAGCCCGCCATCACGTCCACGGCGTCCGCGCCGCCGACGCCCGACGCGAACGCGCCCAGCCCTCCCGCGTTCGGCGTGTGCGAGTCCGTCCCGATGATCATCAGCCCCGGGAAGGCGTAGTTTTCGAGGATGACCTGATGGATGATGCCGGAGCCGGGACCCCAGAAGCCGAGCCCGTACTTGGAGGCGGACGACCGCAGGAAGTCGAAGACCTCGCTGCTTTCGGACTTCGCCAAGTTCGTGTCCGCCTGCGCGCCCTCGAACGCCGTGATGAGGTGGTCGCAGTGGACAGTGGTCGGAACCGCCGCCGCCGGCTTGCCCGCCTGCATAAACTGCAGAATCGCCATCTGCCCGGTGACGTCCTGCAGGCCGACGCGGTCGGGGCGCAGGTTGAGGTAACTCTCGCCGGGGAGAAGGTCGGCGTCGCCGGGGTCGTCGAGGTGGCCGAGGAGGACTTTCTCGGCGTAGGTCAGCGGGCGTCCGAGGCGGTCGCGGACGGCCTGGAGCCTGCGCTCCATCTTGCGGTAAGCCTCCTCCACGAACGCGGGCGTCGAATCAACGAGGGGAGCGGCCATAAGTCATCCTCCGCAGTGGCGTCTCTTGGGGCGACGCCTAAGGTTATCACGGCGCGGCGCGCGGGGCGGCGAGGGGGGGCGCGCAGCGCCCCTAAACCGTCATTCCCGCGTAGGCGGGAATCCCGCCCCCATCCGGGCGCGCCACGCCCGCATCCCCCTCTCCCTATAGAGGCGTTTGCATAACCTAACCGTCATTCCGGCGTAGGCCGGAATCCAGAGGCGCCCAAGCGCCGCAGCGCCTCTCCCTAGAAGGGGAGAGGACGCCGCGAACGCGGCGGGAGAGGGTACTCTGGGAAGGGCGGCAGAGGTTATCAAAGGTCTCCTAGAAGGGGAGAGGACGCCGCGAACGCGGCGGGAGAGGGTACTGCGGACGGAGCGCAACGCGCCCCGTCTCTATGCCCCACAGTGCCGCGTCATTCCCGCCCGCCTAAACCGTCATTCCCGCGTAGGCGGGAATCTCGCCCCCAACGGCGCTGCAAGGCGCCCCCAGCCCGCCCAGCGGGCGCGGGCAATTTCGCGTATAGTTATCAGCGTCGCATCGTCTTGAGGGCGCCGCCCGTCCCGGTTGGGGCGCGGCTTGCGGCGAGACCCTCGCATTCGCCCCGCAGGAGGATTCCTCTATGCCCGCCGACGCGGTCTACGAGGACGTCGCCGAGCGTCTGCGCGACGGCTTCCGCAGACATCAGAGCCGGCGCGATACGCGGGAAGCCGACGCCCGGCTGTTGATGGTCGAGCCCGCGCTCACGGCGCTGGGCTACCCGGGGCAGTTCCGCCGCCCCGAGCGCAGGGCGGGAGCGAACAAGCCGGACGAAATCTGCTACGCGTCGGAGCGCTTGAGCGACTCCGGCTACGCCGCGCTGATCGTCGAGGCGAAGCCTTACAACACGGATTTCGACCTCGCGCCGAGCGGGATTCGCTCGGAGTCGCCCGACCGGCAAATTCAGCGCTATCTGCGGCAGCACCCCGCGAGCGGGCCGAACACCATCGGCGTTCTGTCGGACGGCGTCCGCTGGCGGCTGTACGAGCGCGCGGGGAATCCGGCGTCGTTCGACGTCCGCTTCCTGCGCGAATACGACTTCAAATCCATCGCGACCGCCGACGCGGAGTCGCCGTTCCCAGAGGGGGCGGACGAGTTGCGCGAGTTGGCGGACTACCTCTGCCGCGAATGCGTTCTCGAGCGGATGCGCGGCGCGCCGCTCGTCCGGAGGCCGCGGCTCGATCTGGCGGAGCGCTTGCTGGAGGCGTTCGCGGAGGGAATGCCGGCGCCGGCCGCGGTTCTGCCGCATCTGCTCGGCGGCAGGATGGCGGAGGCTTCCTCAGACCTGACGGCGAGCGTTTCGCTGGAGGGCATTGTTTTGGACGCGCACGACCGCGACTGGAGCGACTACGCCTACGCGCTGGGAACGCCGCTGCCGCCGCCGGCGGCCGGGCAGGCGCCGCTCCCCGCGCTCGGAGGCCGGCAGGTCGCGGCCGCCGCCGCCCGGTTCGCGCCGCATCCGGGGGGCTTGAGCCGGGGCGACACGGCCCTCTGCGCCCGGTCGTTCGCCCGGGCGCCGGACGCGGGCGCGAGCGTTCTCTTCGCCTATCAAGAGACGGAGGACGGCGCAGGAGAGGCGCGGCTCGCGGCCTGCGCCGGAGGCCGCGTGGCGATGACCGCGCCGTTCGACCCCGGCATGCCGCCGCCGTCGGCGAAAGCCGCCATCGAGGAGGTTCTCGCCGCGCTCGCCGCGCCGGAGACGGACGCCGACCGGCTGCTCGCGCCGCTGGACGTCGCGCCGCTGCGCCAGCGGTTCTACGCGGAGGTGTCGGCGTGGACGAAACGGCTGGCGGCGGGAAGGGAGCAGGCGCAGCGGGAGGCGGCGCTCCGGCATCTCATCCGCGTGATGTTCGCGTGGATTCTGAAAGAGGACGGCCTGATTCCCGCCGAACTCTTCGAGCGCGGATTCGCGGACGCCGCAATGCCCGACGCGAGCCGCTATCACGCGGAGACGCTGCGCTTCCTCTTCCATCAGCGGTTGAATATCCCCGAAGAGAAGCGGGACCCGCACGCGAACGCGGCGTTGGACGCGGTTATGGAGAACGCGCCCTTCCTCAACGGGTCGCTCTTTATGGAGCAGGACGGCGACGGCGGCCTGGACGTTCCCTCCGCCGGGTACTGGAGCGCGGACGAGGACGCCCCGGGCCTCTTCACGATCTTCTCGCGCTACCACTGGACGACGGACGAGCACCGCCCGGGGGAGAGCGACCAGACGCTCGACCCGGAACTGCTGAGCAACCTGTTCGAGCGGCTGATTCTGCCCATCGAGAGCGACGAGGAGTTGGACCGGCAGCCGCGCGGCACGTACTACACGCCCGCCGACGTCACGATCGAGATGGTGAAAGACGCGCTCGCCGCCGCCTCGCGGCCGCAGGCGCCAAGAGGCTCGACGGACGCGCAACTGCTCGATCTGTTCGGCGACCGGGGCGCGCCGCTTCCGGCCTGGAGCGTCCGCGACCGGCGGCGCCTCGCGGAGCGCGTCCGCGCAATTCGCATCTTCGACCCCGCCGCCGGCTCCGGCGCGTTCCTGTTCGGATGCCTCACCGCGCTCCAAACCGCGCTGGAGAAGTTGGAGCCGGGCGCGCCCGAACCCACGCCGGAGGTCATCAAGCGCCAATTGCACGGGCAGGACATTCACCCGCTCGCGGCGCAGATCGCGCGCCTGCGCCTCTTCATCGCGCTCAAGGCGGCGGATAGGAAAGCCAACCGCGACGCTCCTCTGCCCAACTTGGAGGCGCGCATCGTCTGCGCCGACACGCTCGGAACCGTCGCCGACCCCGATTGGCGGCCCAGCCGCTCAGGGCGCCTCGCCGACCCCGGGCTGATGGACGCGCTGCGAACGGTCGCGGACGCCCGCGGATCATGGCTGGACGCGCACACGGAGGAGGAGAAGCAGGTCGTGCTGCAGGCGCACGGCGAGGCGGGCGAGCGGCTCAGCGGCCTCCTCCGGGAGAACGGCCCCCTAATCTCGCAGGAGTTGATCGAATTCGCGGAGCGGACGCCGCTCTTCCACGCCAACCCCTCCCCCTCGAAAACCGACCCGCGCCTCCTTTTTCACGAGGAACCGTGGCGCGGATTCGACGTCGTCATCGGCAACCCGCCTTACGAGGCGCTGCGCGAGTCGCTGAGCGCCGACGAGATCAACCTGCTCGCGGCGCGCAAGCGCTACCGGACGACGAACGCGGGCAATCTCTACCCGCTCTTCTGCGAAGCCGCGCTCGCGCTCGCCAAGCCTGACCGCGGCGTCGTCACAATGGTCGTTCCGCTCTCCATCGCGTTCGGCCAGCAGGAGCGGCAACTGCGGGAGGCGTTCGAAACGCGCTGCGCCGCGATCAACCTGCGCCACTACGACGTCCGCCCCGACGCGGTGTTCAACGCAAGCCCCACGGTGAAAAACCCGGAGAACACGCAGCGCGCGACGATCATCACCGCCTCGTTGGGGAAGAGCAAAACGCCCGCCATCTTCACCACCGGCCTGCGGCGCTGGCCCGCCGAGGAGCGGGAGCAGTGCCTCGCCGACCGCCGGACGACCGCGGCCCTGCGGCCCAACCTCCGCGTTGACGAGAGCCTCGCGATGCAGTGGCCGCGGACCCCCACGCCGGAAGTCCGCCAAATGATGCAGGCTATGCTCAGGCAGAAGCGCATCGTTCGAGACTACTGCGTCGAGCATGGCTTTTCGCTCGCGTTTCCCCACACAGCGCGATATTTCATCAGCACGGTCCCGCACGGCATGCTTTCGCCGCGCAGGGAGAGAACGTTCACGGTCGCCAACGACGACGATATGCGGCTCGTGATGGCCGCGCTCAACGGACACGCGGGATACGCTTGGTGGGCGGCGTTCGGAGACGGGTTCGACGTGAACGACCGGGAGATCACGACGCTCGCCGTTCCCGACGCTTGGGCGGCGGATCCGGCGGAGCCCGTCGCGCTGGGCCAGCGCCTGATCGACGCGATGCCGCAATGCGCGGTCGAAACGCTGATGCGCGGCACGGTCTGGCGCAACGTCGACTTCCATACCCACGCGCCCGATCTCATCGAGGAGATCGACCGGCTGTACATTGAGGCGCTGGGGCAGCCCGTCGAGCCTCTGCTGACGCACTTGCGGATCATCCGCTCCAACCGCAGTTGGGATTTTGGGGAGCGGGGGTAGGGGGGGGCAAGCGCCGACAAGCGCGGGCGTCGGAGCCGCCGGGTAGCGGGCGTCGCGGCGGCAAAGCTACTTAGTCTGCTACAATTGCGCTCGTCGGAGGTGAACGATGGCGAAAGCGCAAGGGTCGGCGACGATGGAGGCGCCCCGCGAGGCGGCGCTCGACGCGAGCATGGAGCATCCCGCGCTCACTCCGCTCGTCCGGCGGCTCGCCGGCGAGTTGTGGGAGATCGTCCGGGCGAAGGCGGAAGCGGAAGAACTGCCGATCGAGAAGGCGTGGCTGCGCGGCCGCACGGACGTCGAAGGCGTGGACGAGCCGTATGTCGCCGTGCTTTGCGCCGCGCCCGCCGAGCGGACGTTCGCCTTTCAGCGGGGGTTCAACGACGACCTCAGGCGCTGGCGCGCCGGCATGGATGCGGAAAGCCGAGAGGCGGCGATAAGCCTCGGGCTGCACGTCAACTGGGATCAGACGCTCTTTCCGGTCTCCCTTGACGACCTGTAGCCGCCGATGCCGCTCGACCCCGAACTGTTCTACGTCCAATCGGAGCGGTTGGTCCGCGACGCCGAGAACGAGGCGGATTACCGCCCCGCAATCAACCGCGCCTACTACGCCTGCCATCTCGTAGCCCGCGACGCGCTGTTCGGCGTTGACGCAGGCGGCGGCAGGAGGCCGTCGCACTGGGCAATCATCGGAATCGTCGCCAAAATCGAAGGGCATGACGAAGACGCGAACGGGTTGCGGCTGTTGAAGGCGATGCGCGAGGTCGCGGACTACGTCACGGACTCGTCGCATCCCGAAGTCCGTCGCGCGTTCGAGGAGAGCCAAGTCGAGGATTGGGAAGGGCTCGCCGCCGCCGCGCTGGCCGTCGCTGGGGCGCTCATCCCGCGCTTGCGGCGCCTTCCGCCTGGGAGTTAGGCGGCGGTCCGGCTCCATCTGGCCGCTTTCGCGGGGACGACGCGGCCCGGGGGAGAACGGTGAGACGGGACGCTACGCGCCCCGCCTTGGATGCTTCGTCACGCCCGCGCCCTCTTTTGCCGTCATTCCCGCGTAGGCGGGAATGACGCCCCATTGCGGGCGCGCAAGAGCCGACCTCCCCCTCTCCCTATAAGGGGAGAGGACGCCGCGAACGCGGCGGGAGAGGGTACTGCGGACGGGGGCGCAACGCGCCCCCTAACCGTCATTCCTGCGTAGGCAGAAATCCATTCGGCGCGCAAGCGCCATAGACGGGCGTTAGCCCCGTCTCCCTTGATCCCACGGGCCACGTCATTCCCGCGTAGGCGGGAACCTACCCCTCTCTAGCGTCATTCCCGCGAAAGCGGGAACCTACCCCCCGCCCCCCCGCTGCGACACTTGCCCCTTCCGCCTAACGCTCCGCCCCGGTTACGCTGTTCGCGGCGCTACGCGATCCGGCATAGAAGGAGGAACGGGGCGATATGAGCACGCGGAGCAACATTGCGTTAGTGAAGAAGGGCGGCGCCGTCGAGGCGATCTATTGCCATCAAAACGGCTACCCGGAAGGCATCGGGCAGACGTTGGCCAAATGCTACGGCGAGGAGGAAGAGGTCGCGGAACTGCTCGTGCTCGGCGCTGTGTCGATATTGCGCGACACGCTCGAGACCTGCGTCTTCTACCGCCGCGACTTCGGCGCAGAGAACATGGAGGCGGAGCGCTACGCCTCCCTCGCCGAATGCGTCGAGGCGCAGGACAGCGATGTCTTCACCGAGTGGCTGTACCTGTTCGCGGACGACCGCTGGTGGGTTCGGGCGTGGCAAGGCGATGGCTTCTACCGGCTGGCCGACGTGTTGGACGCCTGCGAGCAGACGAACGCGGCGCGGGCGCGGGCGGCGTGGGAGCGGACGGGGATGCGCGTGTTCCCGACAACCATGTGCGACGACCTGAAGGAACTGATGGACGGGCATGGCGTTCGCCCGCGCGCGTTCACGGGGCATAGGCCGCCGCTGGAGCGCCGTCCGCCGAAGCGCGCCGCGCCGCCGTATCCCCCTCTCCCTGGAATCGGAGAGGACACCGCGAACGCGGCGGAAGAAGGTACTGCGGACGGGGCGGCAACACGCCCCGTCATTCCTGCGTAGGCAGGAATCCATTCGGCGCGCCAGCGCCACAGACGGGGTGCCGCCCTGTCTCCAAGGACCCCCGGCGCCCCGTCATTCCCGCGCCGGCGGGAATCGCGCGCCATTGGAGGCGCGCAAGCGCCGAATCCCCCCTCTCCCTAGAATGGGAGAGGACGCCGCGAACGCGGCGGGAGAGGGTACTGCGGGACGGGCGGCGCGGGGTTCCCGCCTACGCGGGAATGACGATAAGGGGAGTCGGAATGACGGGGACGGGCGCTTCGCTTATCCCAACTCCGCGACCGCCGACGCGAGGTCGACCGCGCCCCGGTAGAGCGCGGAGCCCACGATGGCTCCCTCCGCTCCCAACTCCGCCAGCCGGCGCAGGTGCGCGACGTCGGCGACGCCGCCCGACGCGATAACCCGCGCTCCCCGCGCCGCCGCCCGCTCGATCATATCGCCGGCGGCGGCGAAGTTCGGCGAGGTCAGCGCGCCGTCGCGGGCGATGTCCGTGTAGATGAAACGCCTGACGCCTAGATCGGCCATTCGCTCGAGGAGGTCGGTCGCGGCGACGGCGCCGCTCTCCGTCCACCCCTCCGCCGCCGCTACGCCGTCGCGCGCGTCTATTCCAACGACGACGCGCTCCGCCCCATGCGCCGCGAGCGCCTCCGCGACGAGCGCGGGCTCCTTGATCGCCGCCGTGCCCAGCGCGACGCGCTCCGCGCCGTCCGCGAGCGCCTCCGCGACGTCGGCTTGCGAGCGCAGTCCGCCGCCCAGTTGAATCGGAACGCCGACCGCCGCCGCGACGGCCCGGACTTCGTCCCTCTGCGTCCGCCTCCCCTCGCGGGCGCCGTCCAGATCGACGACGTGGATGCGCGGCGCGCCGTCCGCCTCGAATCGCCGCGCCGCGCGAACGGGGTCGTCGTCGAACGTCGTCTGGCGGGCGTAGTCGCCTTGCAGCAGGCGGACGACGGCGCCGCCGCGCAGGTCTATCGCGGGGATGACCTCCATCGTCAGGGGCGCGGCTTCACGAACCGGCGCGCGAAGTTGTCGTACACGGCAAGCCCCGCCGCGCCGCTCTTCTCCGGGTGGAACTGCGTGGCGACGACGTTCTCCCGCGCCAGCGCGCTCGGGAAGTCGAGCCCGTACCGCGTCTCCCCGGCCACCCACTCGGGATCGTCCGGCAGCGCGTAGTAGGAGTGGACGAAGTAGAAGTAACTGCCCTCCGCTCCCTCGAAAAGCGGGTGCGGCGCCCGCAGACTTACGGAATTCCAGCCCATGTGGGGAACTTTGAGGCCCGGGGGGAAACGCTTGACGCGCCCCGGAACGACGCCGAGCCCGGGCGTGTCGCCCTCTTCGGAGTGGTCGAGCAGCAGTTGCAGCCCCAGGCACACGCCGAAGAACGGCTTGCCGTCCGCGATCCACTCGCGCAGCGGGGCGGCCATGCGGCGCTCGTTCAGCGCGGCGGCGGCCTGCGGGGACGCCCCCTGCCCCGGGAACACGACGGCGGAGGCGTCCGTGAGCGCGTCCGGCTCCGAAACGAGCCGCGCCGGATAGCCGAGCCGCTCGAACGCCTTCTTGACGCTTCGCAAGTTGCCCGCGCCGTAGTCAATGATGGCGATGGGTTTCACGAGACGATTGTAGCAGCGCGCCGCCGGCATGCCCCTCCTCACAGCCGCAGGCGGCGGAACTCCGGCGCAAGCGCCGCGATGAGCGCCGTGAGCGCGAGCCCTGCCGCTCCGCCCGCCGCCCACGCCGCCGACACGCCGTAGTTCGCGGCGATCAGCCCCGCCGTCAGCCCGCCCAGCGGCTGCAGCCCGACGTCCAGCATATATATCCCCATCACGCGCCCGCGCAGATAGTCCGGCGTCACGCTTTGCAGAATGGCGTTGTTCGTCGTCATCACGGCGATGAAGAACATTTGCTGAAACACGAGCACGCCCCACGCGAGCCACCACACGTCCGTCTGCGAGAGCAGCAGCACGGACGCGCCCGCGCCCGCCACCGCGAGAATCGAGAGGCGCCCCTTGCGCTGAATCGCGTGAAACCGCGCGACGAAGAGCGACCCCGCGAAGCCGCCCACGCCCATGCCCAGATACATCACGCCCAATAGCCCGCCCTCGCGGTTGGCGAGGTCTTGCGCGACGAACACGGGCAACTGCGTCTGAATGAACGCCATCATTGTGAGCATCGGAATCATACTGAGGAGCACGGCGTAGCGCGGAATCCGCTCGCGGGCGACGTAGGCCAGCCCCTCGCGGAGGTCGTCCATCGGCGATTGCTCCTTGCGCCCCTCCCGGCTCTCCGCGTACTCCGCCCGGTACGGAATGACCAGCAAGACGACGGCGCCGTAGAGAACGGCCTGCAGCAGAAAGTTGAGTTCCGCGCCGAAGAACTGAATCAGCAATCCGGCGACGGCGGGCCCGATCATCCGCATCGAGTTGAACGCCGTCGAATTCAGCGCGATGGCGTTCATCAGCCGCTCTTTCGGAACGGAGTTGGCGACCAGCGTTTGCCGCAGCGGGTTGTTCACCCCCCACCCCGCGCCGGAGAGGAACGAGAAGACGTAGAGATGCCATATCTCCTCGAGGCCGAACAGCAGGATGAACGCAAACCCGAACGCGAGCAGCGAGAGGTACGTCTGATTGATCAGCAGCAGTTTGCGGCGGTCGAACAGGTCGGCGAGCACGCCTCCGAACGGCGCGCCCAGCATAGGAAACGTCCGCAACCCGACGACGACGGACACTTGGAACGGCGATTCGGTGAGTTCGAAGGCGAGCCAGCCGAGCGTGACCTGCTGCACCCACGTGCCCGCGCTCATAAACAGCGTGCCGACCCACAGCAGGCGGTAGTTGCGGTAGGCGAGCGCGGCGAAGGTGCCGACGGCGCGGGCGCGCGCGGCGGAACTATCGGACGGTCCGGACGGCTGGGAGCGTGAGGGCGATTCGCGCATAGAGCGCGAACTAGGCTACCAGCATTCCCGCGTAGGCGGGCCTGGGATGCGCCTGCGGCGTTTGCCGCCCTTACGCGCTCCAAAGCCCCGGCCGCCCCCTCTTCCGTCATTCCAGCGAAAGCAGGAACCTACCCTATGCCTACGCTTGTGCGAACGCGGGAACCTACTCCAATTGCGGCAATGGACGCGAGATTCCCGCCTACGCAGGAATGACGAAGAAAGCGCGCGGCGGCGCTTGCCCCCCGCCATGATTTGCGAACCCGCCCCTCTTGCGGTAGCATTCCCCTTAGAGGAGCGGCCGGGCGCGGGCCGCAAGGGAGGCTCAATGACCACCACGCCAATCAGACAATCCGTAACCGTCACCGTGAACGGGCAGGAGCATACGCGGGAAGTCCCCACCTACCGCACGCTCGTCGACTTCATCCGCTACGACCTCGGCCTCACCGGCACGAAAGAGGCGTGCAGCGTCGGCGTGTGCGGCGCCTGCACAATCGAACTCGACGGGCGCATCGCGGCCTCCTGCATCACGCTCGCCGTCCGCGCCGACGGAGCGAGCATCACCACCATCGAAGGCGTCGCCGACGGCGACAACCTCCACCCCGTGCAGGAGGCGTTCATCAACCACGGCGGCTTCCAGTGCGGCGCCTGCACCCCCGGCCAGATTATGGCCGCGAAAGCGCTGCTGGAGTCCAACCCCCATCCCACCGAGCCCGAGATCAAGGAGTGGATGATGGGCAACCTGTGCCGCTGCACCGGCTACTACCAGATCATCGAGTCCATCCAAGCGGCGGCGGAAGGGAGCCCGCGATGAACGACTTCGCCTTCCACGCTCCCGACACGCTCGACGAGGCTCTCGACCTGCTCGCCCAGCACGGCGCCGACGCCAAGATTATGGCCGGCGGCACCTCCCTCACCACGCTCCTCAAGCAGTCGCTCATCGCGCCCGACCACATCGTGAGCCTCCACCGCGTCCGCGAATGCCGCGCCATCGAGGCGTCGGACGGCGTCCTCCGCATCGGCGGCCTCGCTACCCAGCGCGACGCGGAGTTGTCGCCCCTCGTGAAGGAGCACGCGCCCCTGCTCGCCGAGGCGTACCGCCGCGTGGCGACCGTCCGCATCCGCAACGTCGCCACCGTCGGCGGAGGCGTCGCCCAGGCCGACCCCGCGATGGACCCGCCTCCCTCCCTCCTCATCCTGGGCGCGAGCGTCGTCGCAAAGTCCGTTCGCGGCGAGCGCGTCATCCCCATCGCCGACGTCTACGCCGACTACTACGAGACGACGCTGGAGCCGGACGAAATCGTGACGGAGTTGCGCGTCCCCGCCCAGCCGTCCGGCGCCGCGTGGACGTACGTCAAGTACCTCCCGCGCACCGAGGACGACTACGCGACGGTCTCCGTGGCGGCGATAGGCCGCGCCGAGAACGGGAGCATAGCCGACGTCCGCGTCGCGCTCGGCGCCGTGGGGCCGACGGCGATTCGCGCGTCGGTCGTCGAGGACGCGCTCGCCGGGCAGTCCGCCTCTCCGACCGCGCTCCGCGAGGCGTCGCAGGCCGTCGCCGACATCGTCGATCCGACCGACGACCCCCGCGGCTCCGCGTGGTACAAGCGCGATATGTCCGTCGTCTTCACGCGCCGCGCCCTCGAGCAGGTTCTGGGCGTAAAGGAGTAAGCGCGGGGCGCGCCCATTCGCGCCCATAGTCGAGGGCGGAGGGCGACGCAAGGCTCTAGGGGGAGAAAGTCAGTCCGAACCTGCGGCGCGTCTCACCACCAGTGGACTTCGTCCGGGGATTCGGCGTCCGCATGCGGGGCGCTCCACGGGCGGGCAGGTAGGTACTTCCACGCGCCGTCGGAGAACATTATCACGATATTCCCCTCCTCCATGTCCTCGGCGGCGCGGAGGGCGGCGTGCAGCGTGGCGCCGGAAGAGACGCCCGCGAAGACGCCCTCGTCGCGCATCACGCGGCGGGCGGCGGCGAGTGCGCTCGCGCTGTCCACGAGGAAGCGCCGGCTCAGCGCGCCGAGGTCGAGCAGCGGCGGAACGTAGCCTTCCGACAGGCTTCGCAGTCCTTGCAGCCGCTCGCCGAGCCGGGGCTCGACGGCGATGGTCTGCATCTCCGGCCACCGCTCGCGCAGGCGGCGCGAGACGCCCATAATCGTGCCGCCGGTGCCGACGCCGGCGACGAGCGCGTCCACGCGGTCCATCGCCGCCGCGATTTCGGCGCCTGTCGCGGCGTAGTGGCATTCGGCGTTGGCCGCGTCCGTGAACTGACCGAGCGCGTAGCGGCCGGGCTCGGCGGCGATCTCCTGAGCGCGTCTGATCGCGCCCCGCATTCCGGCCTCCGGCTCATGCCATTCGATCTCCGCGCCGTAGAGGTCGAGAATGTCGGCGACGCTGGGGACGACGCCGCGAGGGAGCACGACGCGGACGCCGTAGCCTCTGCGCGGGGCGAGCGCGGCGAGCGCGATGGCGGTGTTGCCCGTGCTCGCCTCGACGAGCGTCATGCCGGGGCGGAGCGCGCCGCGCCGCTCGGCGGCGTCCAGCATCGCCGAGACGATGCGGTCTTTGACGCTTCCGCTGGGATTCTGTCCTTCGAGTTTGGCGAAGAGGCGGACGCCCGGCTTCGGGCTGAGGCGCGTCAGTTCGACGAGGGGCGTTCCGCCGACGAGCGACTGGAGCGTCTGCGGGCCGTTGGCCGTCATTCCCCGATTCTAACGCGGCGCTCGTCGCGTCTATGGCGCAGGGGCGCCGAATGGGTTCCCGCCTATGCCGGGAATGGCGGCAAGGGAGCGGGCAGCCGGCAAGGCGGCGTGGGCAAGACGGGGAGGGACGCGGGAAATGCTGGATTCTCGGTCGGAGCGCGGGGCGGTGGCGCCCCTGCAGGGACTCGAACCCTGGCTCGCGGTTTAGGAAACCGCCGCTCTCTCCGCCTGAGCTACAGGGGCGCGCTTATGTCATAGTATCACTCCGCGCCATGCCGTCGGAACGGGCAGGCGCGGAGGAGGCGCGGCTATGCGAGCGTTCGTTTTGGGCGGTTCATCCAGCATCGGCGCGGCGATTGCGCGGGCGCTGCTCGACGCGGGGCACGAGGTTCGCGCGACTTACCGGACGGCGGCCGCCGTCCGGTCTCGGCAGCGTCGCGTGGGCGCGGGCGGACGTCCGCTCGTCCGCCGACCTGGACGAGATCGCGCCGCTGGCGGCGGGCTCGGACGCGCTGCTTCTGCTGCCGGGCGTCTCGCTGGGCCAATCGCTGGCGGAGTACTCGGACGATCAGGTCGCGGAGGTGGCGGACGTGAACTTCGCCGGTCAGTTCCGGGCGATCAAGCGCATCGCTCCGGTTATGGCAGAGGGGTCGCACATTGTGATTATGGGCTCCATGGCGGGACAGCGGGGGTCGGGCGATCCGCTGTACGGGGCGACGAAGGGGGCGATGCACGCGCTGGCCAAGTCGCTGGCCAAGTCGCTCGTGCCGCGGACGCGGGTGAACGTCATTGCGCCGGGGATCGTGACGGAGACGGCGATGGCGGACGCGACGCCGCAAGCGACGTTGGAGGCGCACCTCGCCGCGACGCCCACCGGCCATTTCATCAGCGCGGCCGACCTCGCGCGAATTACGCTGGACATTCTGCAGCCGCACTGGCGGCAAATGAACGGGGCGTGCATGGGCGGCATAGCGATTCTCCTCCTTCCGCTTCGCCTTCCGCATGCTGATGATGCGGGCGTTCGCTCCCCGACCTATGTAGACGACGGCGTGCAAGCGGTCGCCTATGTAGCCTAGCGCAAGAACGCGCTCCTCGCCGTGCCGGATGCTGCGCTCGTAACTCGCGGTCGTCCAATCGAAGAGATGGACGCTCTCGAAGTCTATGCCGTGCTTGGCGATATTGCCGCCGCTCGTCCCGCTCGTAAGGCATACGCCTAGATTAGCCCCGCAAGCGCCGTGCCGTCAACCGGCGCCTGTCGACCTCCGTGCCCTTACCATCCTTGTCCGCGTCCCCTTGCCGTCATTCCGCGCCCTTGGCGGCTGGGGGGCTGCTCCTTAGCAGGGGAGGGGTCGCCGCGAAGCGGCGGATGAAAGGGGGGGATGCCCCCGTCCGGTGGGGGTAGGCGGGGCGCGCCTTCGTTAAATAGTGGCTCCATTTGGCATCATTTGGCCCCATTTACTCCTGCGCTCCGGCGGTGGATGAGGCCAATTCGGGGCCGAAACGGGGCGTTTTGAGGCCGATTTGGGGCTGGATGAGGCCGAAATGGGGCCAGATGGAGCCACCGACAGGGGGCGTCCGGTCCGCAGCGCGGGGCACTGAGCGCGAGGATCATAGGGACAGCTTAAGGGGGGAGGGGCGGATGGCGCAAGGGGCAGATGGCGCGGTTGGGATTCGCCGTCGGCAGGCGGGCCGCGATGGGGGTGGTTTCCCGCCATTGCGGACAGGACGCGACGCCCGGTAGGTCCCGCTATTGCGGACAGGACGCGACGCCCCCGGTAGGTTCCCGCTTTCGCGGGAATGACGGGGCCGCGGGGGATATGGGGAGACGGGCTGCGCCCCGTCCGCAGTCTCGCGCCCGCCGACGCGTGGCCTTGCGCGGTCGACAGGATAGGGAGAACGCCCCGCCGCCCTTTAAGGGTTGCACTATTCTGCACCATTTTGCACCATTTACTCCTAGCGTCGGGTTCGCTTTAGGGCGCCGATGGGGCTGTTTTGGGGCTGAAATGGGGCTGTTTGGGGCAGGAATGGGGCAGAATGAGGCGCCCCCTCTCGGCTGCCTCGTCCGCTCCGCCTGCGTTGCCTGCGCGCGACGGGGTCCATCGTAAGGGATGAGGGGGGCGTCGGCGCAAGGGGCAGATGTCGCAGGGGATGGGGGGCGAGATTCCCGCCTTCGCGGGAATGAGGGTAGAGGGGGTAGGTTCCCGCCTTCGCGGGAATGACGGCGGAGGGGGTAGGTTCCCGCTTTCGCGGGAATGACGGCGGAGGGGGTAGGTTCCCGCCTACGCGGGAATGACGGTAGGAGGGTAGGCGTTGCGCGGCTGGGTAGGTTCCCGCTTTCGCGGGAATGACGAGATGCTTGGGAGTGAGGGGGGGCGGGGCGCAGCCCCGCCCCTTGCCAGTCATCTTGCGCCCCTCCGGAGAGGCGACTGCGATGAGAACGGCCTGCGCGCCCCGCCAACCAGCAGGGCGCGCAGACCGCCAGCCCGCTAACTCGCCGGGCTAGCGGGCGTGGTGGGGGTTGTCGGCGTGGTAGGAGTCGTCGGCGTAGTAGGCGGGGTGGGGGGAGTTATAGGCGCAGTAGGCCTGATCGTGGGGTTGCCGCGCTCCGCGCGCACTTCGTCTTGCGCCAAGTTGAAGCCGTAGGCCGTCCCGTTGCGGAACGCTAGCCCGTCGGCTAGGCCGGAGTCACGCTTGACCACCTCCCAGTTGTTCACCCAAGTCGCCGGCGACGTCTTCAGGTGAGAGGCTATGGCTATCACAATGTTCCCGCCGGACAAGCCGTATAGGTTGCCGTTCTGGTGAGTCAGGCCCGCGACGGACGCGTTCATTCGGTAGGTTCCGACATGCGCGCTGGTTGTTCCGTTCAGTTTCACGAGAATGTTGCGGGCGGGGGAGTCGAGGGCGACCCAGATATGGGTTCCGTCGTGGGCGACGCCGTTGGGGGTGTAGCCGAGCGCGTTGGGGATGCAGAAGGGCGTCGCCGATACCGAGGTGGTCGCGTCCGTCTGCGGAGTCCATTTGTAGACGTGGGGGACGCGGACGGCGACGCGTGAGCCGTCGGCGAACGCGATGGCCTCGGCGCGGGAGACGGCTGCTGCGATGAGGCTTGTTCCGTCGGAGGTCAGCCCCCGTATCTCCGCGGCTGGCTTTTTGATGCGGCTTGGGGATGGAGAGGGCGGCGTTGTTCCATCGTTGTTGAAGACATGGATATAGCCGTCGCCTGAATGGCCGCCCACGTACCACTTGTTTCCCAACCGCGCCAGGCTCTGCGGATTCAAGTTCCCGATGCTGGGCGTGAGGGCGAAGAGGCGCTCAGCGGACGGCTGCCGCGCCTTCCGCACTTTGTCCTGGGCGGCGTTGAAGCCGTAGGCGACGCCGTTGCGGAACACAAGGCCGCTCCGAATCTCAACCGACCTTCGAACGATTTCCCAGTTGTTCGTGGTGGTGGTCGAAAGCGAGGTTGGGGATATGCGCAGCAAGTCCCCGTTGCTGACGGCGTACAGGTAGCCGTTCTCGTGCACGAGCGCGCCGGCCCCCTGGTTCATTCGATACGTGGCCACGAGCGCTGTGGACAACGACAGGTTGTACTTCAGCAGCACATGTTTCGTGGCAGGCCCTCCATTCGGCCAAGACGCCGCAACCCAGACATGCGTCCCGTCGTAAGCGACGCCCTGCCCAACGTACCTGCGGCCGTCCGGCGCAGGCAGCTCTTGCGACCAATTCGGCGCCCCGCCAGTGTTGGCGTTCGCCGGCGGCGCCCACCTGACCAAACGCGGAACGCCGCCCGACACCGCAATCAGATTCGCTCCGTCCGTCGTGAGGCCCCGGATAATGCCCGGCATCGACGGACCATGCGTCCTAATGCCCCGCTCATACGCTCCGGCGTCCGAGAAGATAAGAATCCTGTCTCGACCAAACCCACTGCCGCCCACGTACCATTTGTTCCCCAACCGCGTGAGTCCGCGAGGGTTTGAAAAGCGCCCCACGCGAGGCTTGATGGCGAACGACTCCGGACCCGGCGCGGGCGTGGCGGTGGCCGTCGCGGTGGCGGTGGTTGCCGCCGTCGAGTCGCCGCCGGTTTGGGCGACGGCGGGACTGGGAGCGACGGCGGCGGCGAAGCCGATAACGGCCACCGCCGCGAAGACTACGAGCATTCTGGTCAGCATACGATGGAGCCTCCTGAGGCTAAAGGTTGTTGCGGCAGGGCGTCTCCGCCAGCCGCGCGGAACCATAGCCTAGCGGGGGGGGGTGTCAACCCCCATGCGCTCGTTCGGCGCGCGTGAGACGACATTGGGGGTTCTCTACGCGCCGATTCCCAGCGTCTCGCAGATCCACGCCTCTAGTAACTCGTCCAACTGCGCCGCGCATTCCCGCAAGCCATGCCCCGCGCCCGGATACGTCACGAGACGCTTCGGGCCGGACGCCCAGCCGTAAATCGTCTCGGAGTTGCCGACGGGCAGAACCGCGTCCGCCTCGCCGTGAATCAGCAGCAGCGGCCTTCCGCCCAGCAGCGCCGCCTCCTCCGCGCCCGCCGTTTGGCTGGCGAGCGCCGCGACTCCGCGAGCATGCGACGTGTATCTCGCCGCCGACAGCGCGACGCCTCCTCCGAACGAATGCCCCACGAGCGCGACGCGCCCATAGCCCTCGTTCGCCATACGCCACACGCTGACGAGAACGTCCAGCGTGGACTCATCCAAGTTCCCCGGAAGCCGGTAGTCCGCGCGCAGCGACGCGATGCCCCGGTCCGCCAGCCGCTCCGCCAAGCGTCCGTAGAGCCCGTCCGCCGGGCCGTCGAATCCGCCCCGCGCCCCCGCCGCCCATACGACGCCGACGCCGCGCTCCTCCGCAGGCCGGTGAAAGACGCACGCGACATCCCCCCGCGTCGTATGCAGCGTGACGCGCCGCGCCCCGTCCGCGTCGGCATCCGAGGATGCGCGAATCCCATCGCCCTCCTCGCGCCCATCGTCCTGCCCGCCCGCGCCGCCGTCGTTCCCGCCCCCGCTTTCGTCATTCCCGCGTAGGCGGGAATCTCGCCCGGCTCCATCGGGGGCGGAGCCGGGGCGCGGGTTATGCGCCTCGCCCTCCGTCGAGTCCAGCAACTCGATGGACATCCGCTCATAGAGCGGCGCGCGCGCGGATTCGTCGCCCCCGAACATCAAGCGCTATGCTACACGCTCGCCGGCGGAGCGCCCGCGAGGAGGTCGCGCATGGAGTCCGAAAAGTTCGTCGAAGACCTGCTCGCCGACGTGATCCGCCCCGCCGCGGACGCGCTGATGGAGAGCCGCTACTTCTCCGACCTCCGCGACGGAACGCTCACTATCCGCCGCCTGCAGGGCTACGCGCTCCAGCACACGTGGTTCAACCGCGCCCTCCTCAAGGGCGGAGCCTTGCGGATGATCAAGGCGTCCGACAGCCCGCGCGCGTTCGCCGATATGCTCGCCGGCGTCGTCGCGGAGCACGACCACCCCGATATGTGCCAGCGGTTCGGCGTAGACGTCGGCCTCTCGGAGCGCGACTTCGAGGAGGCCGTCCCCGTCTACGAAGTCCTCTGCCACACGAGCGTCATCGTCGCGTCCGCGCTGATCAATCCCTGCCCGGCGGCGCGCCGCGCCTCCGGCTTGACCAACGAGACGATCGTCCAGCGCTACTCCACCGCGTTCTTCGAGCGCCTCCAACGCCCGCCTTACGACATCCCCGCCGAAAAGTTGGAGTTCTTCCGCATTCACGGCATCGTCGACGTCGACCACGCCGCCCAGGCGGGCGAGGCCGTCGCCCGGCTCATCGAAACGCCCCGCGACCGCGAACTCGTCCGGAGCGCGGCGGAGACGCAAGTTCGCCTGAAACTCGCCAAGTTCGAGGGCATCTACGACGCCTACGCCTGAAGCCGCGCCCGCGAGGGGCGAGCCCCAATCCCGCGAGCGCTAATCCCAAGCGCTGACACCCAAAGGAGCAACGCGATGCAAGTCCGCAAGATCAACGACGTCCCCAGAGAATCGGCGGCGAGTCCCCTCTTCACCGGCCCCGACGTCGCCCGCCAGCCCCTCGCGCCCGAAAGCGCCGACTTCAACGTCAGCGTCGTCAGTTTCGGCGAGGGCGTCCGCAACAAGTTCCACTACCACGAGAGCGACCAGATCCTCATCGTCACCGAGGGGCATGGCGTCGTGGCGACCGAAAGCGAGCGCGCCGAGGTCGGCGAGGGCGACGTCGTCTTCGCTCCGGCGGGCGAGAGGCACTGGCACGGCGCAGTTCCCGGCGCGACCTTCGCGCACATCACCGTCACGCGCAAAGGCGCGCAGACCACGCAAACGGAGGAGTGAGGCGCCGGGCCGTTCCCCTACGAACTCGCGGAAGACGGCGGGTTGGGAGCGCGGGAGGCGCGGGCGCGCTTGCCAGCGCGGTTGGCGAAGTAGACGACGACCGCGACTACGGCGATCACGGGAATGAAGACGCCGACCCATATCAGCAGCGTGAGCGCGGCTGCGCCGACCGCCGACAGCGCGCGCACCGCCGCCCTGAGCGTGCCGCCGGCGTCCCACCCGGCGACGAGATAGCCCTCCGCCTCGACGACTTGGACGTCGAACGACCCTGACGCGGAGACGCGCCCCGCGTCGCTCGTCGCGCTGACGGTGAAGCGGACGCGGTAAGGGTTGGGGCGAAAGTCCGCGTAGGCGCGCTCCGACTCGACGCGGGTCGCGCCCTCGGTGACGGAGCCGCTTACGCTGGGCGAGCCGTCGCCGAAATCCCACTGATATTCGTAGTCGCGCAATTCTCCGGGCGCGGTGAACGACGCGGCGTACCGGACGCTCTCGCCCTGTTCGACGGTCCGGCTCTCGCCCGCGAAGACCTCGATGGATGGCACTTGCTTGACGTCGGCGATGAGCGTGTCCTCCCCGCGCGCGACGCCGCCCTCGCCGGTTCCGTTGAGAGAGATGGAGACGATGTAGGGCGAGTCGTTGTCGTCGGCGTAGACGTGGTTGACCGTGGCGGTCACGCGGCGGCCTCCCTGGATGGGGGCGCTGCCGGAGCCGGTCGCCTGCGAGCCGTCGCCGAAGTCCCAGAGGAACGTGTAGTCGTCCACGCCGTCCGGGGGCGTGAACGTGGCGCGGAATCGGGCGGTTTCGCCTACGCGGAAGGCGGCGTCGGGCCCGGCGTCCACGGCGATGGGGAGCGGCGCGAGCGTGAGGTTGGCCTCGATGAGTGAGAAGGCGGAGACCTGATCGTAGTAGTTGATGCGCCCCTGCATCTCCTCGATTTGGAGTTGCACGGCGGTCAACTGCTCCTGAACGAGGAGCGCCTCCTCGACGGTGGCGGCGAGGTCGAGGAACTCGCGGAGGCGGGCTTCGGTGGCGCGCAGGCCGGAGAGCCGGGATTGCGCGTCCACGTATCGGTCGGTGACGTCCTCGCTGCTGACGTCGCGCTCGACGACGTCCTGCGCGGCGGCCTCGATCCGCTCGAGCGCGGCGTCGAGGGACTGGGCGGGGACGCGGACGGCGATGCTTGCGGAGTGGCGCGACTCGCGGTCGGAACTGACGAGCCAGCCGCCGAGGTCGGTCGCGACGTCGCGGATGCGGTCGACGCTCCGGGCGACGTCTGCGACGATCAGGTTGAGTTTGGCCGTATGGACGATGACGCGCCGCTGCGGGAGCGGCGATAGGCGGACTCCGCCGCTTCCGCCGTTGGCGCCCGCCGCGCCGCCGTCGCCGGCTTCCGCGGCGAAGGCGGGCATAGCCGTGGGCGTGGGCGCGGACATGGGGCTCGCGGCGAATCCGTCCGCCGCGCCTTCCGGCCCTTGCCCGCCGCTCGGCGCCCCCGTAGGTCCGACGTCGGACGCGCAGGCGGCCGCGAGGAGAAGAGCCGCGGGCAAGAGCGCCGCGAACAGGATACGGACGATTTTGGGGAGCGGGGTCATCGTAGGGGAATGATACAGAATTCGCCTACAACGGGGACTTTCGCATATCTACTCCCCCAGCGCCGTCCTGCGCGGCGGGAATAACGCTCCGTTGGGGCGCCCCGGCCCCGCGCCCATCCCGCGCAAGCGCGAGAGCCCACCCACGCCTGCGACAAACGCCCCTTGCGCCGTGCACCCCATATCCCCTACTCTGTCTCTATGACCCCGCGCCCGAACCCGACGGCGGACGGACGGTCCACTAGATGGCGGCGGCTCCATCGGGAGCCTCATTCTGACTCAAAAGTTTCCAAAACAGCCCCAAAACGCCTCATTGGAGCCCCAAACAGCCCCATCCGCCCGCCAGAGCGCAGGAGTAAATGAGTCATAATGATGCAAATGAGGCGCCCCTTTAAGCAAGGGGGCATTCGGCGCCCCGCCTGCGGAGACATTTGCATAACATACCGTCATTCCGGCGTAGGCCGGAATCCAGAGGCGCGCAAGCGCCCATAACCGTCATTCCGGCGTAGGCCGGAATCCAGAGGCGCGCAAAGCGCCCGTCATCCCCCTCTCCCTACAAGGGGAGAGGACGCCGCGAACGCGGCGGGAGAGGGCGCTGCGGACGGGGCGCAACGCGCCCGGCGGCAATACGAAATCGGAGGAGCGCGATGGACGTCGGCATGGTGGGTTTGGGGCGCATGGGGGGGAATATGTCGGAGCGGCTGCGCCGCGGCGGGCATCGCGTCGTTTCGTATGACCGCGACCCGGACGCGCGGAAGGCGGCGGCGAGTTCGGGCTGCGAGGTGGTGGACGCGCTGGAGCAGTTGACCGACGCGCTGCCCGCGCCTCGCGTCGTCTGGGTGATGGTGCCGTCGGGCGATCCGACGGAGGCGACGGTGGGCGCGCTGGGCGAGGCGCTGGACGCCGGGGACATCGTGGTGGACGGCGGCAACTCGAACTACAACGACACGATGCGCCGGGGGGCGGCGCTGCAGCACAAGGGCGTTCGGATGCTCGACGCGGGCGTGAGCGGCGGCGTTTGGGGGCTGGCCGAAGGCTATTGCCTGATGGTGGGGGGGGACGCGGACGCGGCGGCGCAGGTCGAGCCGATCTTTCGGACGCTCGCGCCGACCCCGGAGACGGGCTACGCCCACGTCGGGGCGCTGGGGGCGGGCCACTTCGTGAAGATGGCGCACAACGGCATCGAGTACGGACTGATGCAAGCCTACGCCGAGGGCTTCGAACTGATGAGGGCGAAGCAGTCGCTTGGCTTGGACCTCCCCCAGATCGCGGAGTTGTGGCGGCATGGGAGCGTGATCCGCTCGTGGCTGCTGGATCTGACGGCGGACGCGCTGCGAGAGGACGCCGACCTTGCGGAGGTCGCGCCGTGGGTGGACGATTCGGGCGAGGGGCGCTGGATGGTCGAGGAGTCGGTGCGCCTGGCGACGCCGATGCCGGCGATCTCCATCGCGCTGCAGGCGCGGTTCCACTCGCGGAGCGAGGAGCAGTTCGGATTCAAGTTGCTGGCGGCGATGCGGAATCAGTTCGGCGGGCACGCCGTCCGCCGGCGGTCGTAGGCCGGATGGAGCCGGACGTCCGCGTCCACGACGGGCCCGCGGCGCTCGTCGAGGCGGCGGCGAATCTCGTGTTGGAGTCGGCGAGGGACGCGGTTCGGCAACGGGGAAGGTTCGTCTGGGGGCTTGCCGGGGGAAGCACGCCGCGCGCGCTGTACGAGGCGCTCGCCGCGCCCCCTTACGCGGACGCGATGCCCTGGGCGGCGACGCATATCTTCTGGGGCGACGAGCGATGGGTTCCGGCGGACGCCGCGGACAGCAATCAGCGCATGGCGCGAGAGACGCTGCTAGGCGCCGTGTCTCCCGCGAGCGTCGTTCCCATCCTCACGGAAGGCGTCGCGCCCGACGAATCGGCCGCCGCCGCCGAGGCGGGGCTGCGCCGCGTGTTCGGCGGCGACCCGCCGCGCCCCGACCTCCTGCTGCTGGGCATCGGAAGCGACGGGCATACGGCGTCGCTGTTTCCTGGGACGCCTTCGCATAACTCGCCGTCATTCCCGCGTAGGCGGGAACCTCGCCCTCGCCTGCGGCGCGCAAGCGCCGAATTCACCTCTCCCTACAAGGGGAGAGGAGGCCGCGAAGCGGCGGGTGAGGGTACTGCGGGCGCGCCGCCGGCGGCGGAGCGCCTCTTCGCGGCGAATTGGGTTCCGCAGTTGGGGGCGTGGCGCGTCACGGCGACGTTCCGGCTGATCAGGGCGTCGCGCCGCGTCGTCTTCCTCGCGCAGGGGCGCGACAAGGCGGAGGCGGTCGGCAAAGCCTTGCATCCCATGCCGGGCGAGGCGCCGGTTCCCGCCGCGCTCGCCGCGCCGGAGGGCGGAGCGGCGACGTGGCTGCTCGACCGCGAGGCGGCGGGCGAAACCGGCGAAACCGGCGCGGGAGCGGCGGGCGGAAGCGCAAGGGCGGGCGTACAATAAGCGCGGAGCGCGTCGTCAGGCTTGAGGCGCTCCGCCTGCGCGAGGGAGTATGTGCGGAATAGTCGGATACACGGGAAGCCGCGACGCGGCCGGCGTCGTGCTGGACGGCCTCGCGCATCTCGCCTATCGGGGATACGACAGCGCGGGCATCGCGGTGGCGGACGACGCGGGAAACGTCCATCTCCGCAAGGCGGCGGGCAAATTGGACAATCTGCTGCAACTGGCGGGCAGCGCGCCGGTGAGCGGGCGCCACGCCATCGGCCACACGCGCTGGGCGACGCACGGGCCGCCCACAGCGGTCAACGCGCATCCGCACGCGGACGGCGCGGGAGAGATCGTGGTCGTTCACAACGGCATCGTCGAGAACTACGCCGAACTGAAGGGGCGGCTCACGGCGAACGGGCACAGGTTCCTCTCGGAGACGGACAGCGAGGTCATTCCGCATCTGATTCAGGAGTTGCTGGCGGACGGGGCGCCGTTCGAAGAGGCGGCGCGGCTTGCGGCGGGGCGGATTCAAGGAGCGCACGCCATCGCCTGTATGTACGCGAAAGAGCCGGGGCTGATCGTCGCGGCGCGCCGGGGGAACGCGGGAGGCATCGCCATCGGAGCGGGGGCGGGCGAGGCGTTCATCGCAAGCGACCTTCCCGCGCTGATTCCGCACACCTCCCGCGTTCTCTTTATGGAGCCGGAGGAGGTGGCGGTCGTCCGCCCGGAGGGATTCGAGTTGCGGACGATGGAGGGGCGGCGAGCGTCGCGCTCCGTGCATTACGTCGAGATTCCGCGCAGCATTTTGGAGCGCGGGGCGTACAAGCATTTCACGCTGAAGGAGATTCACGAGCAGCCGGACGCGGCGCAGCGGGCGCTCCACGAGCGCATCGCGTTCGCGTCCGACGAGGTCGCGCTGAGCGAGTTGCCGCTGAGCGCCGCCGAAATGAAGGGGCTCAACCGCGTCTTGTTCGTCGGCATGGGCACGAGTTTGCACGCGGGGCAGGTCGGAGCGCGGTACGTCGAGACGCTTGCGCGGACGCCGGCGTCTGCGGAGGTCGCGGCGGAGTTTTCGCACCGTGACGCGGCGGTGGACGAGCGGACTCTGGTGGTCGGAATCACGCAGTCCGGAGAGACGGCGGACACGCTGCAGGCGCTGCGGGCGGCGCGGGCGCAAGGGGCGCGGACGGCGGCGGTCACGAACGCGCCGGGAAGCGAGGCGACGCGAGCCGCCGAATGCGCGCTGCTCATGCACGCGGGCGCCGAGGTCGGCGTCGCGTCCACGAAGACGATGGTGTCCTCGATGGTGACGGCGTATCTGATCGCGTGCGCGCTCGGGCAAGGGCGCGGAACGCTCGCCGGGGAGCGCGCCGCCAAGCGCGTGGACGACATCGCGCGTCTGCCGGCGCTGCTGGGCGCGAGTTTGGAGATGGCGGACGCGAGCGTGGATGCCGTCGCGCAGCGCTACGCCAAGTCCCGGTCGTTCCTCTTCATCGGGCGCGGGCTGCTGGAGCCCATCGCCCGCGAGGGCGCGCTGAAGATGAAAGAGACGAGTTACATCCACGCGGACGGGTTGTCGGCGGCGGAGATGAAGCACGGGCCCATCGCGCTGATCGGCGACGACACCCCTGCGGTGGCGCTCGCGCTGCGGAACTCGCTCTACCCGAAAATGCTGAACGCCATCGCGCAGATCCGCGCCCGCGGCGGGCCGGTCATCGCCGTCGCCGCGGAAGGGAGCAAAGAGATCACGGAGTTGGCGGACGACGTGATTTGGACGCCGGAGGCGCCCGCCTTGCTGCAGCCGATCGTGGCGACTGTCCCGGCGCAACTGCTCGCCTACCGCGTCGCCGACCTCCTCGGAAACGACATAGACCAGCCGCGCAACCTAGCCAAAAGCGTGACCGTGGAGTAAGGCGGGCGCCGCCGCGAGCGGTCTCGCGCAAGCGGGAGCCTGTCCCCATAACCGTCATTCCCGCGTAGGCGGGAATCCCGCCCCATTGAGGCGCGCAAGCGCCGAAATCCTCCTCTCCCTAGAAGGGGAGAGAACGTCGCGAACGCGGCGGGAGAGGGTACTGCGGACGGGGCCGCCCGCCCGGCGTCAGCCCCCGGCGGGGTCGCCGCCGTCCGGCGAGGCGGAGCCGTCATCGTCCGAAGACGCGGCGCGGCGCGATGCCCTTCGCTGGGCGGCCCGTGAGCGCGTCGCCGCGTCGCCGGGAGCGTTCGGCGCAATCGCGCGGCTCGCGTTCCCGTCCCGGCTCGGGGTCCCGTCCCGGATCGGGGCCCCGTCGAGGTACGGGCGCCTGTTGCGCCAAAGGACGAGCGCGGCGAGCGCGACGGCGATGAGAACGGCGGACGCGATATGCGCCACCGGCACGGCGCCCAGCCGCCAGTTGTCGGAGCGCAGCAACTCCAGCGCGGAGCGCTCCAGCGCGTACCAAATGAAGTAGAAGAACAGGACGTCGCCTTGCCGCAGGCGGAGCGCGAACTTCCGGCCTACCCAAAGCAAGACGACGACGCCGAGGAGACTGAGGAGCGACTCGTAGAGGAAGAGCGGATGGTGGCGCGGCGCGGTCGTGGCGTCCCATGGGAAGTTCGCGCCCGCGTCGTAGATCGGAATGCCCCAGGGCAGCGTCGTCTCCGGGCCGAACAATTCCTTGTTGAAAAAGTTGCCCCACCTCCCGACGGCCTGCCCAAGCAGGAAGGCCGGAGCGCCGATGTCGAACCATCGGAGGGCGCGGATAGGGTCGCCGCGCCCGGCGCGCGCTCGGCGATTGACCCACCAGACGTAGACGACGAGCGCGAGCGCCGCGCCCGCTATCGCGCCGAATATGCCGATTCCGCCGGAGCGGAACGCGAATATCTGCAAGGGATTCGCGCTGTAGTAACTCCAGAGGTCTATGACGTGGTAGAGGCGCGCCCCAATGAGCCCGAAGGCGGCGCCGATCACGGCGATGTTGAGAACGTGATCGGGATTCTCGCCGAAGCCCTTGGCCCGGAAATGCGCGAGGATAATGCCCGCGACGAGTCCCGCGAGGATCATCACGGAGTAGAAGCGAACGTCCAGCCCGAAGACCACGACGCCCTGAAAGCCGATGTCGAACACGATGGCTCCTTGCCGGCGGCGCCGCGTAACCGAGCCGCGCCGGCGGAGCGTCCATTATAGCCCCGCGCGCCTACGCGACGCTTTGACATAGCGCGGGGCGCGCCGTATAGTCTCCGCCATCCCGCGCCGCGCCCGGAGGCATCGTTTCGCAAATGGGGGTTCTCTCGTCTCAGCGCATACGCGCGATGCTCGCCGACGTCCCGCCGCTCGTGTCGGGCTGGGTGGACGCGGAGGAGCAGTTGCAGCCCAACGGGTTCGATATGACGCTGGAGTCGGTCGCGGAGTTCACGGGCGCGGGCAAGATCGGCGCGAGCAACGCCGACCGCGTTCTCGCGGAGACGCGCGCCTTGCCCTTCGACGCGGACGGCTGCCTGCGCCTCGAGCCCGGCGTGTACGCGGCGCGCCTCAACGAGACGGTGGCGATTCCGAACGACGTGATGGCGCTCGCCAGGCCGCGCTCCAGCGTCCTGCGGAACGGCGCGTCCGTGCATAACGCCGTGTGGGACGCGGGCTACACGGGGCGGTCGCAAGTGCAAATCGCCGTCGCCAATCCGCGCGGCATCGTACTCGCGCGCAACGCCCGCATCGTGCAAATGGTGTTCTTCACGCTCGACGAGGCCGCCGACGCGCCCTACGCGGGGATCTTTCAAGGCGAGGGAATCTCCATCATGGGCGCGGGCCGATGAGGGGCGGGATTCCCGCCTACGCGGGAATGACGGTCATAGGGGGCGCGGAATGACGGCAACGGGCGGGGTGACAGGCGCGGGCGAGGCGCGGGCATGACTAATCAGCGGACGGCGGACGCGGCGATTGTGGGCGCGGGCGTGATCGGATGCGCGACCGCGTACTTCCTCGCGGCGGAGCACGGGATGCGCTCCGTAATCGTGGAACGCGACGCCGTGGCGAGCGGCGCGTCAGGCGGCTCGGCGGGCGAGTTGGGCGCGGTCGGCAGGCATCGCTTCTCGGTCGCGTTCACGCGCTTCCTCCTCGAGGGCGTCCGCCTCCATTCGGAGATGGCGGAGACGCTGACGGCGGAGTCGGGGATTGACTATCTGCTGTCGGACATTCCGATCCTGCGGCCGGCGCTGACGGGGAGCGAGGCGGACGACCTGCGGGAGCAGATGGTCTGGCAGCGGGAACTGGGGATCGACGTCGAGTGGCTGGACGCGGACGCGGCGCGGGCGATGGGGACGTGGCTTTCGCCGGACGCGCTCGGCGCGGCCTACACGATGGAGAAGCAGTTGGAGGGCGCGTCGTTCGCCGTCGCGCTAGCGCAGGCGTGCGAGCGGCGGGGCGTTGAAATACGGACCGCCGAGGCCGTCGGGACGCTGCGCGAGGGCGGTCGAGCCGTCGGCGTCGCGCTGGCGGACGGCGGGAGCGTCGCGGCCGGGGCGGTGCTCGTCGCCAACGGGCCGTGGTCGCAGCATGCGGGCGAGTGGCTAGGGATGGAGGTTCCGGTCATTCCGCTGCGCGGGCAGATTATGCATCTCGCGCCGCCGCCGGGCGTTCCGATGCCCGTTCACTCCATCTTTCACGAGACGGGATACCTGCTGCCGAAGCCGGGCGGCGACCTGCTGGCGGGGACGACGGAGGAGCGCGCGGGGTTCGCCCCCTACCCTACTCCGGAGGCGCAAACGGCGGTTATGGAGGCGGTCGCGCGGCTGGCGCCGCAGGTTCTCGATGCGCCGATTCGCAGCCAAACGGCCTGCCTGCGGCCTTACTCGCTGGACGAAATGCCGATCCTCGGCGCGGTTCCGGGGACGGAGGGGCTCTATCTTGCGACGGGGCACGGCTACAAGGGCATCACGCTCGCGCTCGTCACGGGCAAGCGCATGGCGCAATTGATCGCGTCGGGAACGGCGCATGAGAGCATCGCCGAGTTCTCGCCGTCGCGGTTCGCGGGGGCGCGCTGAGGTGAACGTTCTATGGCTACGCGAAACGCCGGCGTAGAAGCCGCTGATCCACGTGACGGGCTGACGGACTGCGCGGCTTGGGAAATCGCGGCGCTCGTGCGCGGGCGGCAGGTGTCGCCGGTCGAGGTCGCCGGGCATTTTCTGGAGCGGGTCGCGCGCTACGACGGAGAGTTGCGGGCGTTCATCACGGTCGCGGCGGAGCAGGCGATGGCGGAAGCGCATCGCGCCGAGGCCGCCGTCATCAACGGCGACGCGCTCGGGCCGCTGCACGGCGTTCCGATGGGGATCAAGGATCTGGACGCGACGAAAGGAATTCGCACGACCTACGGCTCGCTGCTGCACGGCGACAACGTTCCAGATCGAGACGACCTCGCGGTCGAGCGGATCCGGGCGAGCGGCGCGATCATCGTGGGCAAGACGCACGCGCCCGACTTCGGATGGAAGGGCACGACGGAGAGCACGGTCGCGGGGGAGTGCCGGAATCCGTGGGACACTACGCGGACGGCGGGCGGGTCGAGCGGCGGGTCGGCGGCGGCGCTCGCGGCGCGGCTCGTTCCGCTGTGCAACGGAAGCGACGCGGGCGGCTCGATCAGAATTCCATCGAGTTTTTGCGGCGTGTACGGGCTGAAGCCGAGCGCGGGGCGCGTTCCGAGCGACTACGCGCGGCGCGCCGGCTGGGGCGGGCTGTCGCAGAACGGGCCGATGGCCAACAACGTCCGCGACGCCGCGTTGCTGCTGAACGTCCTCGCCGGGCCGGACGCGCGCGACCCGCGCTCCCTCCCGCCGGCGCCGGACTTCCTCGAGGCGGTTGACGCGCCGGACATTCGCGGCCTCCGCGTCGCGTGGGGCGGAGCGATGGACGCGCAGCCCGTCGACCCGGAGGTTTTGGCGCTGGCGGAAGCGGGAGCGCGGGCGTTCGAGGAGTTGGGCGTCGACGTCGAGGAGGACGCGCCTGCGACGGCGACGGAGGACGCGATTGCGGCGTTCGCCGCGCTGATGCTCACCGACCTCGTCATTACGCTCGGCCCCGCGCTGGAGGGCGGACAGGGTGACTTTCTGCCCGCGCAACTGCTGAAGTGGCTGACGGAGGCGCGGACGTGGCCGGCGTCGCGTTACGCGGAGGCGATGCGGGAGCGCGAATGGCATCGCCGAGCGTTTGACGATCTCTTTGAGCGATGCGACCTGCTCGCGCTGCCGACGATGGCGGTTCCCTCGTTTCCCGTCGAGCGCAATCCGTCGGTCATCGGCGGGCGCGACGTCCATCCGTCGTGGGGCTACACGCCGTTCTGTCTGCACGCGAATCTCACGGGGAGGCCGGCGGCGAGCCTGCCGTGCGGTTTCACGGCGTCCGGCCTTCCCGTCGGGCTGATGCTGATGGGGCGCGTCGGCGACGAGATGAGCGTCCTGCGGGCGTCGGCGGCGTTCGAGGCGGCGCGTCCGTGGGCGGGGCGGCGCCCGCCTGAGTTTTTGTAGGAGCGGCGCGTTCGGCGCCGCGCCATAAACTGGCCGCCCTTGCCTACGTCAACGCCCCCCACTGCCGTCATTCCCGCGCAGGCGGGAATCCCGCCCCCTTGGGGCGCGAATGCGCCCCGTCTCCCTGGATCCCCCGGCGCCGCGTCATTCCCGCCCAAGCGGAGAACCTACCCCGCGCCTAGCCCGTCCCCGTCTGCTCACGATGCCAGCGAAATATCTCCGTCGCCGTCATGGGAATCGCGCCGGGCGTGTTCATAATCAACTCCAATATCTTGACGAAGTAGGGGAAGCGATGCGGCTGCCCCATCACGAACGGATGCAGGCCGACCGCCATCACTCTCGCGGTCTCCGGCTCGTCGCCGATGAGCGTGTCGAGATGATCCTCCACGCGGTCGAGGAGCGCCCGCCCGGCGTGCCCCTGCCGCACGTAGACGCCGAGGTCGTTCAGTTCGTTGGAGTAGGGAATGGAGAGCAGTTTGCCGTTGGCGGCGTTCAACTCGTAGGGCTGGTCGTCGTTCACCCAATCGAGGACGAACTCGACGCCCTCGGCGACGAGCAACTCCGGCGTGTCGGCGGTCTCTGCGAGCGCGGGGCCGAGCCATCCCTTCGGGCGCGACCCGGCGAACGACTCGATGGCGTCGAGGGCGCGGCGGATCGCGGCCTGCTCGTCCTGCTCGACGGTCAGCGGGCGCTGATAGTAGCCGTGCCCGACGACGTCCCATCCGGCGTCGAGCGCGGCCTGCGCCACTTGCGGATAGGAGTCGCAGACGGAGCCGTTGAGCGTCATTGTGATCGGAACGCTCATTCTGCGGCAGACGTCGAGGATCCGCCAGAACCCGGCGCGGAGGCCGTACTCGAACCACGAGAAGTTCGGCACGTCCGGCAGGCGCTCGCGGCCCGGCGGCGGCGGGTTGAGCGGGCGCCCGACGAAGTGGTCGAACTCGGTCTGCTCGACGTTCATCACGAGCATCGCGGCCACGCGGGCGCCTCGCGGCAACTCCAGCCGGGGCCGGTCTTTGATCGGGACGAATTCCGCTCTTGGGTTGCCCATTCCTGCGACTCCTCGCCGGGTCGGCGGCGTCCGCCAATCCTACGCGGGCGGAGCGCGAACGGGCAAGCGGCTTGCGGGCGGTATACTGGGCGTCCGCCTCTCCGCCAAACGCCAATCGCCGCGCCCGGCGCGGCTCACGGGAACGTGTCCCCGCAAACGGAATTTCCCTATTCGCTGCGCCCGATGGACTGGGGCGACCTCGATCAGGTCGCGGCCATCGAGCGCGAGGCGTTCCCCACGCTCTGGCCGCCCACCAACTACCGCAAAGAGATGCGGAACCGCATCGCCGAGCATCTCGTTTGCGCGGAAGAGGGCGAGTACGTGGCCGTCGAGCGCAAGCCCGGCGCGCTTCGGCGTCTCTTCCGGCGGAACAAGCCCGCGCCGCCGCCGCTGCTCCGCCGGAGCGTCGCCGGCTTCCTCAGCGTCTGGCATATGGCCGGAGAAGCGCACATCGTCGCCGTCGCCGTCCGCGAGGAGAAGCGGCGGCTGGGGCTCGGCGAACTGCTGCTGATCGGCGCGGTCGAACTGGGCATAGCGCGGGGCTCCCGGTTCGTGACGCTGGAGGCGCGCGTCTCCAACGAGGCGGCGAGAGCGCTCTATCTCAAGTACGGCTTCCGCGAGGCCGGCGTCCGCAAGGGCTACTACGCCGACAACCGCGAGGACGCCGTGATTATGACCACCGACGCCCTCTCGTCCGACGCATACCGCGCGCAGTTCGACGGCCTCCGCGCCGCGTTCGAGGAGCGCTACGGCGCCGCCGTCCGCGAGTATCCGGGTTAAGCCGTCCGCAAAGCGCCGAAATCCCCTCTCCCTAGAAGGGGAGAGGACGCCGCGAACGCGGCGGGAGAGGGCGCTGCGGACGGGGCGCCCCGCGCCTCGTCTCCCTCCCCTCCTCACCGTCATTCCCGCGAAAGCGGGAATCCCGCCCCCTTTGACTTCCATCCCCTGTTGCGCTATCGTTCCCCCTCGGTTGGCGCCGCCGACCTACGAGGAGATGACCGCAATTGCTTGACCTGCGCGACTTGGGAACGAACATCGCCCCGGGCATCAGCCGGGTCGCCGGAGACTTCATGGCCGAGGCGGCGGGAGTGTGCCTGGAGAGCAACAACCACCCCCAAGACGTTCGTCTGGGCGTCGTGGGTTCCGTGCGCGCAAGCCACGAACTCCGCTGGGCGCCTATCACAGACCCCGCTCGCCGAGGGTTGGCCGACCTCACGGTGGCGGCCGAGTGGGGCGCGGTGGGCATTGCCGCCTTGCTGACCCACCACGAAACCGGCTACACCGTGACCGAGCAATCCCGGAAGCACGCGGGGTCGGGGTTCGATTACTGGCTAGGCCCAAAATCCGGGGGGCAGGAGCGGAGCGCGCGTCTCGAAGTGTCCGGCGTGCTGCAAGGCGGCGAACCGGCATGAATGACCGCTTCCCCAGAAAAGTGCGCCAGACCATGCGCAGCGACCACCTGGGCAATCCCGCTTATGTCGCCGTGGTGGAATTCAGCCAACCGGCAGCCCGATTCGAGGAGAGAATCCCGTGACGCGCGCAAGCGACCTCCACGACGCAGCCATGGAGCAAGCCAACCTCGCGTTCATAGCGCGGATGCGCGGCGACGAGGCGCAGGCGCAGACCCTCTTCGCGCAAGCGTTCGCCGACGAGGTCGCAGGCATAGAGGCGTTGGAAGAGCGTGAGCGCGTCGAGCCGTGGCTCTCCGTCCTGCATCGCAGCGCCGCAACCCTCGCCCTCGACTGCGACCTCCCGCGCGACGCCGAGAAAATCGCCGCCACAGCCCTTGCCCAAGACCCTCACCCCGAAATCGCCGAAGAGTTGCGCGATGTCCTCGAGCAGGCCATCGCCCGCCTCCGAACGCCCATCGCAGCCTCAGCGTGAAGGTGTTCCGCTAGACTTGTGAGAGGCGCGGATATCTTTCGCCTTTTGCCTGACTGCGGGAATAAATTCCGGCCCTCCGACGCACTTTTCGATAAGCCAATCAATGAATTCCTTGCTGTACTGGGACGGGGAGCCTGGCACTGATCCTTGGTAAAAGAACCTGGTATTTTTCTTAACGCCGTACACCATATTTACACAAAGAACGTCATGCTGATTTATGCTTATCCCAGTGGCAGCGATAACCTCTTGTATGACCTCTTTTTGCCGGAACGGATGGGTTTTGCCAGCATCTTTGGGCACTTCCACTATCCGCGTGGAATCGCCTGACGAGCCTGAAGATAGAGTCACATCCGCATCTTTCTCATGCTTTGCAATCGCGACATGGTAGTCGATACGGTAGGCAAACTTATGAGACATTTCACCGAATTCGATAGACTGTTCTCTGACTTCAGCGCAGTATTGCGATAAGAAATCAAAAGCATCTTTGCCAAGTCGCCGACGAAGTTTGATATTTGATAAACTGAAATCTTCAGGAGAATTATCGAAGACAATGCTCATCATGCCGGGAGAGACTTGGTCTGAGAGCGAACGCTCAAACCATGCAAACAGTTGCTCGTGATAGTTCATTACGGCGGATCTAAAAATGCCAATAACCTCATAAGGCCACTCCTTTATCTCGAAATGAACTGCAGCGTCACGGAGTTGGATAACTTTCTCGAGGTTGCGCCTGATGGGATCATCCTGACGCGGCATCACCACATTCATGCAACTCGTAAGCGAGAGAGTTCTCTTCATTTTCAACCGCTCCTTGGGGTAGTAGATGGCGGACTTGTTCCGGCTGTCGTCTAGTATCTTCGCCTTCAGGAGCAATTCCCAGGCATTGCAGATCAACATGAAAGCCGCCTCGACCCTATACGCAAGAGACATCTTGTTGATAGTCTCCAGCGCAATGATATACGCCTGCAGGCTCTTCTCCAGCAAACGGCCCTTCAGCCCAGGGTTCCCGCGTCGTCCTTTCATGCAGCGCCGCTCCATCGCACCGTGTGCAGTGTAGGGTAGCAGAGAATGAGCGGCGGATGTCAACCCCCAGCCATCATCTCCGCCATCCCCCTCTTACCGTCACCCCCGTGTAGGCAGGAATCCATATCGGGCGCCCCAGCGCCACAGACGGGGCGCCCCGTCATTCCCGCGCAAGCGGGAACCTACTGGGAGGACCGTCGTTCCCGCGAAAGCGCCCCCCCCCGCCCGCGACAAACGCCCCTTGCGCCGAGCGCCCCCTATCCCCTACGCTATCCCCATGACCTCGCGCGCCCCAACCCCAACGACGAAACGGGCGCCCCTGACGGAAGGCGCCTCATTTTGCATCATTCCCGCCTCAAACAGCCCCAAAAACGCCTCAAACAGCCCCAAAGGCGCCGCGCGGCGAACCCGCCGCTAGGAGTAAATGAGTCAAAATGATGCAAAATGAGGCGCCCCTATAGCAAAGGCCCCCCCCCTAACCCCCCTTGCCCCCCGCGCCCATCCTCCCCTATACTCCCCCCGCCCAACGGAGAGCCCCCAATGCCCCCCAAACCCCGCAACCCCAAAAACCCCAAGCCGCCCGCCAAGGTCGAGGCCATCACACACGCCGACGCCGCCCGCCGCAACCTCCCCACCGCCCAACTCGCATCCGTCGCGCCCCCAGGCGCCCTCGACGACGACATCCGCGTCGCCTACGAACGCCGCAACCGCGCCCTCGACCCCCAACTCGTCTGGCGCGGCAAGGACGAGCAGGACTGGACAGACCTCGTCGCGCCCGCTCCACCCATCTACATCGAAGAGAAAATCCACCCCAAAGCGCTCATCGCCGACCTCACCCGATACTCCCTCGACAGGCGCGAAGAGGCAGGCCAAGCCTTCCAAACCGACCTCTTCGCCGACTTCAACGGCCTCCCCGAAGGCGCCGACAAAACCGCCTTCTACCAGCACGACGCCCGATGGAGCAACCGCATGATCCTCGGCGACTCCCTCCAAGCGATGGCGTCCCTCTCCGAGCGCGAAGGCCTCCGCGGCAAAGTCCAGTGCATCTACATCGACCCGCCCTACGGCATCAGATTCAACTCCAACTTCCAATGGTCCACCACCAGCCGCGACGTCCGCGACGGCGACCGCAAAGCCATCACCCGCGAGCCCGAGCAAGTCAAAGCCTTCCGCGACGCGTGGCGCGATGGCGTGCACTCCTACCTTACTTACCTGCGCGACCGCTTCACCGCCGCCCGCGACCTCCTCGCTGACTCAGGCTCCGTCTTCGTCCAAATCGGCGACGAGAACGTCCACCGCGTCCGCGTTGTGATGGACGAAGTGTTCGGCGAGGACAATTTTGTTTCTATTGTGACTGTTCGCAAGACTACCAGTGAAGGTTCTACTCTCATCGGATCAACAGCAGACTTCATTCTGTGGTACGCAAAAAACCGAGACCAGACTAAGTTCAGGCCGATTTACTTGCCACGGTCTGAAGCGTCTGAAAGCCGCTATTCTCGAGTGGGTTTCTATGGCGAGAGGTATCGGCTTGACAACATAACCAGTTCGCGCCCTACTGGTGAGGGTGATGTTAATTCTTTTGCATGGCGAGGGCGAGAATTCAAGCCAGGGAATGGCACATTCAAGACTACAGAAGAAGGATTGAACCGCTTGAGCCTTGCGGATAGGCTGCACGCTTCAGCGCATGGTATGTTGAGCTACAAGCGATTGCAAAATGACTTCGGCATGTCGGTCGTTGGCAATTTGTGGTCTGACATCAGCGGGGCTGTGCAGAGCCGTGTAGACCCTAAAGTATACGTCGTGCAGACCTCAACTCAGCTCATTGAACGCTGCATATTGATGACGACGGATCCGGGCGACCTCGTGCTGGATCCGACGTGCGGGTCTGGGACGACGGCGTTCGTCGCCGAGCAGTGGGGGCGGCGCTGGATCACGATGGACACGTCGCGGGTGGCGCTTGCGCTAGCGCGGATGCGGATTATGGGCGCGCGCTATCCGTACTACATCCTGCGCGACAGCCCGGAGGGGCAGCGGAAAGAAGCGGAATTAACGGGCCGCGCCCCCGCGGACGCGCCCACCTACGAGAATGTGCGGCAGGGTTTCGTCTATCAGCGCGTGCCCCACGTGACGCTGCGCGACATCGCCAACAACGGCGAGATCGACGTCATCTGGGAGGAGCGGCAGGCCGTCTTGGAGCCGCTGCGGGCGGAGTTGAACGCGGCGCTCGGCCAATCGTGGGAAGAGTGGGAGATTCCACGAGAGGCGGAGGCCGGCTGGCTGGAGGAGGCGGTCGCGGCGCATCGGGCGTGGCGCGAGGGGCGCCTCGCGCGGCAGCGCGAGATCGACGCCTCCATCGCGCGCAACGCCGCGCAGGAATATCTCTACGACAAGCCCTACGTCGACGGAAAGCGCGTCCGCGTCGCCGGGCCGTTCACCGTTGAGAACCTGTCGCCGCACCGCTCGCCGCTCGTCGAGGAGGACGTCAACGGGCGGACGATCCGTGAGACGGGGCCGGGCTACCGCTATCAGGGGCAGGCGCCGAACCGCTGGGACTTCGCGCAGATCATCATGGAGGATCTGAAGATCGCGGGCGTGCAGCAGGCGCGGAAGGAGGACCGCATCCGGTTCACGTCGCTCGTCGGCTGGCCTGGTCGGGGCTACGTCTGCGCGGAGGGGCGGTTCACGGAGGGAGAGAGCGAGCGGCGCTGCGGGATCTTCATCGGCCCGGAGTTCGGGACGGTGTCGCGGGCGGACTTGACGGCGGCGGCGCGCGAGGCGGCGGAGACGGGCTTCGATCTGCTCATCGCCTGCGCCTTCAGTTACGACGGCCACTGCGCCGGCTACGACCAACTCGGGCGCGTGCGGATACTCCGCGCGCGAATGAACGCCGACCTGCATATGTCCACCGCCCTCAAAGCGACCGACGCGGGCAACCTATTCGTCATCTTCGGCGAGCCCGACATCAAACTAGAGCCCGCCGCCCCCGCCCCCGCCGCAGCCGAACGTCGCCCCGACGCAGCGGACGAACGTCCCCCCGGCGCAGCGAACGAACATCGCCCCGGCGCAGCGCCCAACGCCGCGCCCAGCGGAGCGGACGAACGTCGCCCCGACGTAGCGGACGACGCAGCGACGGACGGAGCCGAAATGTTCCGCGTCCGCGTCTTGGGCGTGGACGTGTTCCGCCCCTCGACAGGGCGCGTCGAGAGTTCCGAGAAAGACGACATCGCGTGCTGGTTCGTGGACACCGACTACAACGAGGAGAGTTTCTTCGTGCGGCAGGCGTACTTCTTAGGCGCGAACGCGGACCCCTACAAAGCGCTGCGGACGTCGCTGCGCGCCGAGATCGACGAAGAGGCGTGGGCGAGCCTCCGCAGCGACGTGTCGCGCCCGTTCCCGCGCCCCTCGTCCGGCCGCATCGCCGTCAAAGTCATCAACCACCTCGGCGACGAGGTGATGAAAGTCATCTCCTTCGACCCCCCTGCCGATGGGAGGGAGTAAGGGCGCGGCTCGGCGGCGCCGCGCGGGGCGGGCGGCGCCCCTGGTGCCGTCATTCCCGCGTAGGCGGGAATCTCGCCCCCATATTGAGGCGCGCAAGCGCCGACATCCCCCTCTCCCTATAAGGGAGAGGACGCCGCGCCGGTACAGACCAAAGAGATAGGTGACAGCAAACCGAATACATGGGTAACGCCTCAGCGATGATGCATGCCAGCACACCGAGGAGGACCAATGTTGCCCTGGATAAACGCCACCGCCCTAGACCAGCGCCGCGCCTTCATCGCCGCTTACCTCGCTAGCGACGACTCCATCGCCGACCTCGCGCGACGCTTCCGCGTCTCCCGCAAGACCGCCCACAAGTTCATCAACCGCTACGAACTCTTCGGCGACGCCGGACTCCACGACCTCCCCCGCGCTCCCCACCACAACCCCCGCGCCACAGACCCCGCAATCGCCGCGATGATCGTCGAGGCCAAGCAGGACAACCCCATCCTCGGCCCCAAGAAGATCATTCCCAACCTCCGCGACAACCATCCCGACTTGCCCTGGCCGGCGCCTAGCACGGCAAGCGCCATCCTCGACCGCAAGGGACTCGTCAAGCGCCGCAAGCGCTCGCGCCGCGCGCCGCCCTTCGGCGATCCCTTCGCCGACGCCAACGCCCCCAACGACTGCTGGGCCATCGACTTCAAGGGCTGGGCCCGAACCGGCGACGGCGCCCGCGTCGACCCGCTCACGCTCATCGACGCCGACTCCCGATTCCTCATCGCTTGCGAGGGACTCCCCCGCCCCACCCTCGCCTACGTCCTGCCCGTCGTGGAGCGCGCCTTCCGTGAGCGCGGACTCCCCAACGCCATACGCTCCGACAACGGCCCGCCCTTCGCATCCGCCGGACTCGGCGGCCTCTCCGCCTTCGCCGTCCATCTCGTCAAACTCGGCATAACGCCCGAACGCATCGCGCCAGGCCATCCCGAGCAGAACGGGCGCCTCGAACGCTTCCACCGGACGCTCAAAGAGGCCGTGATGAGCCCGCCCGCGCAGACGCTCGCCGATCAGCAGCGGGCGTTCGACGCCTTCCGGCGCGTCTACAACGAGGAGCGTCCGCATGAGGCGCTTGGCCAGCGCCCGCCAGCCTCCCGCTACGCGCCGTCGCCGCGCCCCTACCCGGACAAGGTCGCAAGCCCCGAATACGCGGAGGGCGTCGAAGTGAGGCGCGTTCGGAGCAACGGGGAGATCAAGTGGGCGGGGGAGCGCGTGTTCGTCAGCGAGGCGCTGATCGGCGAGCCTGTTGGGCTTGTCCGGCACGATGACCGGCTGTGGACGGTCCGGTTCGGCCACTTGGAGATTGGCCGGCTGGACGGCTACACGATGCGTATAATCAAGACTCCCGTCAGGGCGTTACCCATGTATCCGGGCTAGCGTTACCCATGTCTTCGGTCGGACACAGTCGGGAGGTATGGGGTAGGTTCCCGCCTACGCGGGAATGACGGTAAAGGGGCAGGAATTACGGCGTGGGGGGGTGACGCGGAGGCGCGCGCTAGAGCCTCGGCAGAATGGTTGCGGCGAGGCCGATGATCCCTCCGAATTGCGCGACGGCGGCCCCGATGAAGGCGGCGGTCAACACGTTGAGGCGCCCGCTCTGCTCCGCGAACCGCGCGCTCATCATCGCGTTCTGCTCCGCGAACCGCTGGTTCGACTCCTCCCGCTGCACCCTCAACTCGACGCGCAACGCTTCGGCCTGCGCCGTCAACTGCGCCATCTGCGTCGCCAACTGCGCCAACTGCACCGCCTGCGCCGTCAACTGCGCCGCCTGCGCCTCGAACTTCTGGTTCGACTCGTCCCGCTGCGCCTTCATCTCCGCCGCGATCTCGAGGCGCAACGCTTCGATCTGCGCCGCGAAATGCGCCGCTTGCGCCTCAAACTTCCGGTCCATCTCGACGCGCAACGCCTCGGTCGCCGCCGCCTGCGCCCTCAGCCCCGTAGACAACTCGAGGCGCAACTCGGCGCGCAACGCCTCCATCTGCGTCGTGAGGTCGCGCAGACGCTCGCTCACCTGCTCGCTCGACCCCTCCAAACGGCTCACGCGCTCCGCGATCTGCCCGGGGCCTCGACCATCTCCACCGCTTGCATCGTCATCGTGTCGCCTCCATTAGCCAGCGTAGCGCATTATAGCGCTAGGCCAACCATAGAAAGCGGCGCCTCGACCGCGCAAGGGGCAAATGTCCGGCGCGTCGGCGTCCCTCTAACCGTCATTCCCGCGTAGGCGCAAGCGCCGCAGTCGGGAGCCCTCCGCGGCGCTCCGCCTCCTCTTGCTCATCGCCCCTACCCCACTGCAAGGCGCGGTTGGGTTGGGATGAGGGTTAGGTTCCCGCTTCGCGGGAACCTACCGGCAGGCCGCCCGAGCAGCGCCGCCCTCCGACCCCGCGCGCGTTTGACCTCCGCCGCCTTTCGGCGTAGCGTATGCGCCGCGCTATGCGACAAACCCCGAAAACCGACCTCAAGCATCTGCTGCTCACGCTGCACCTTCCCGCCGTCTCGATGGGGCTCGGGCTTGGCGTCACCGTCCCCGTGCTTCCGCAGATCACGAAGGAACTCGGCGCCGGCCTCGAGGTCGCCGGGCTCGTCTTCGTCGCGCAACTGCTCGGAACGCTCGCCGCGCCGCTGCCCACCGGCTACCTCATCGACCGGCTCGGCCGCCGCCGCGTTCTGCTCGCCGGCCCGCTCGTCACCGCCGCAGCATCGCTCCTCGTGGCGAAAGTCGCCATAGACGGCTCCCTCTACGAACTGCTCGTCTACCGCTTCATCGCCGGATGGGGCGAGCAAATGTGGATGCTCAGCCGCATCGCCGTCATCGCCGACACCGGCGCGTCCTCCCAGCGCGGCAAGCAGGTCACCAGCATGTTCGGCGTGCAGCAGATCGGCAACCTCACCGGCCCCGTCATCGGCGGAGTCGCCGCCGTCCAGTTGGGCCTATGGACGCCGTTCGTTATGCACGCCGCCATCGTTCTCATCGCCGTCATTCCCAGTTTCTTCATCCTCCGCGAGTCCGCCCCCGACCGGCGGCGCGAGCCGCAATCGTCCGCCGCCGCTTCCGCATCGGGGCCGGAGCCCGGCGTCTGGCGGCGCCTGCTCGTTCCGCCTCTTCCGTCGGTGTTCGCCGTCCAATTCCTCGCCAACGTAACGCGCGGCGGCATCTTCGGGGGCGGCGTCATCGTTCTCTACGCGGCCTACGCCTACGACGTCGCGCCCGACGAACTCGGCTATCTGCGGGGCGCGATGGCCGCCGTCGGCATTCCCATCATCTTCGCGGGCGGATTCGTGATGGACCGATTCGGGCGGAAATACACCATCGTCCCCGGCCTCATCCTCTCCGCGTCCGCGATGGGGTTTCTGGCGGGCACGGCCTACTTCGACGCCTCTTACGCATGGTTCATCGCCGCCTTCACCGCCGTCCACATGGCCGTCAACGTCATCTCCGGCAATATGCAAACGCTCGGCACCGACGTCGCGCCCGTCAACGCGCGCGGGATGTTCTTCGGCGTCTCCCGCACCGTCGCGCAAGGCGGGGCCGTCCTCAGCCCCGCGAGTTTCAGCGCCGTAACGTCGCTCGCGGGGGCGGGCGCCGCCTTCTCCTTCCTCGGCGCGTCCGCCTTTATCGGCGCGATCATCGTCATCTTCCTCGTGCCGGAGACGCTCCGCCGCCCCGAGCCCGCGCAAAGCGCGCCCGCCCCCGCCGCGTAAGGAGGCGCCAACACGTCTCTACGCGGGAATTGACGATAGGCTTCGCTACGGCGCGAACCTGTAGACGACGGGCAACTCGGCGACGTCGGTGATCAGGGAGTCCGTGTGATGGACGATGTCGACGCGCCCCGACCCGCAGTCCCCGAACTCGTCGCAGGAGAGGTCGCCGGTGACGCCTTGGAACGCGCTTGCGCTGAGCGCGTCGCGGAGGGCGGCGCGGTCGATATACAGCGTGTCGCCGTCGCTTACGGCGGCCTCGTCTATGGCGCGCAGCAGCAGCGTCGTCGCGTCGTAGGCGTGGGGCGTGTAGGCGGACGGATGCGCGCCGCCGTAGCGCTCCTGGTAGCCGGCGAAGAACTGCGCTCTGCTCTCCCCGGTGGCCTCGTTGACGTAGTCGCCCGGGGCCGACTCCGGCGCGCCCGCGTAAATGCCCTCCGATTCCGGCGTGCCCAGGAATCCCGCGCTCAGCAGCCCCGCGCCCCCGATGCGCTCCGCGCCCTCCAGCCCGGGGACCTGCCCGAACTGCTGAACGAGGGCGATGGCCTCCAAGCCGAAGAGGGGGAAGTAGAGGCCGTCGGGCCGGGCGGCGGCGGCCTCCGTGAGCGCGGGAAGCAGTTCAGTCGAGCCGGTCGGAATGACGGAGACGGACGAGACGCGCCCGCCGAGATTGGCGAAAGCGTCGGCGAATCCGTCGCCCAGCCCGATGGTGTAGGGATCGTTGTCGTGAATGACGGCCACCGTCCGCAGGCCGAGTTGGTTGTAGGCGAACCGCGCGGCGGCGAGCGCCTCGTAGAGGTCGTTGTTCGGGACGCGGTAGTAGCCCGGATGAGAGTTTTCGCCGCGATTGCCTTGCAGGTCGGACGTGAGGGAGGGGGCGGTGTTGCCGGGCGAGACCATCGAGAGCCCCGCCTCGCTGAGCAGCGGCATGCCGGCGATGGCGGCGACGGAGCACGTGGTGCCGACAACGCCGACGACTTGCGGCTCGGCGGCGACGGACTGGGCGGCGGCGAGGCCGCCCCCTTCGGTGCATCCCGCGTCTATCGGCGTACCAAGCGCGACCTCGCGGCCTTGGATGGGGCCGTACTTCTCGATGGCGAGCCTGACGCCGCGCAGGACGGGCGTCGTCTCCGGCTCGTCGTCCCACAGCGACTGCATCGTCCGTATCTCGATGGGCTCGCCCGGCGGGATTTCGACCGCGCCCAGCGGCCCGGGCTCGAAGCCGCGCCCGCAAGCAACGACCAGGAGCGGCGTGAGGACGGCGAGCCCGCCCGCCGCTCCGGCCAGGGACATTCGCCTAAACCCGCCGCTCTTCATTCGCAGCGCTCCCTCTCCCGCCGCCCCTCGCGGCGGCTTCGCCCATTATAGGGGAGGGCGGGCCCGGCGCTGCGCGGCGCCTCAAAAGGGGCGAGGTTCCCGCTTTCGCGGAATGCCGGTCATGGGGAACTGAATGAGGGAGTAAGCGCGGGCGGGGAGACGGTTAGGGGCGCGCCACCGTTCCTCGGCGCCGCTACAGGCCGAGGAGTTGCTTCTTCTTGGCGTCGAACTCCTCCTGCGTGAGAATCCCGCGCTCCAAGAGGCTCGCCAACTTCTCGATCTCGTCGGCGACGGAGAGCGGCGGGGCAGAAGAAGAAATGGCGACCGCTTGCGGAGCCTGCGCCGCCTCCAAGTGACCGCGCACGCAGTCCACGAACGGCTTGACGGAATCCTTATCGGGGATGTCCTCTATGCGGAAACTGGCGATGCCGCGTCCGGTTATCTGCACGCCCGCCATCATCAGGCCCGTGCTGTACGTTATCGCCTCGATGTTCCGATAGGGCATCTCGGACACCTCGGAACTGCCGAACACGCCCTTGTCCACGAAGAGCACCCGCCTGTTCGTCGCCACGGCGATGCCCTGGTGCCTGTGATGACGATTCGTGTCTTGCTCCGCTCGGTAAGTGCCGGCGATGAGGGATTCGAGCGTCTCGTCTTTATCCACGAGGGAGCGGAGCATCTCCCTCTCGCCGCTGAGCCTGTTCCCCCACCAAGAGGGTATGAGGTCTTTCAACCGCTGGTCTATCAGCGATGCTCTCGCGTGCTGTTCTTCAGGTGGAGACCTATCCTCCCCCTTTACGTAAGCGACGAACCGTTCGGCCCCCTGGCGATCAGGGGTCATTACGCTCCACTTGTCATGCGGCCCCACAATCTCAACGAACCTGCCCTGCACCAAGGTGACACCTTTGATGTCAGAGTACGCTAGGCGCACGGTCTCTTTGGTGGTGATGCACAGGACTTGCCGGTCGGTGGCGGCCAACAGGACATTCATCACCAGTAAGGCGTTCTTGAACCCTTTGCCTGGTACTGCCGCCAGTACCCGTTCGGGCAGTTCGTCATCCGCCAGCAACGACGGCAGAGCCTCACGCTCCTTTTTGGGCAGAGGAAGCCCTGGGTGGATTTCGTCCAAGCGAGCGTTTATCCGGCGCGTTTTCTCCGCAAGCATGCCAGCGGCCTCGTCGGACGCGTCTGTAAGCGCGTTGGCGTCCTCCTCCGTGCTGGCAGCCTCGTCGGATGCGCCTGTGTCTTGCGGACGCAAAGCAAGATGGACTATTCGCGGCATGCGACTCGTGTCCATCGCCCCGCTCCCCTACGTAGACGCCACCGACGCGGTTTTGAACTTGTAGTCGGGGTTCGTGTAGACCTCGGGGGGCATGCGGGACTCGAGGCCGCGCTTGGCGAGTTCCCCTTCGAAGAGTTCGCGGATCCACGGGTCCTCGTCGACGTACTCGATGTTCGTCCCCTCGGCGTTGCCCTGCTCGTCCTCGTCTTTGCCGAGGAACTGAACGGGCGGATGGAGCGCGAAGTAGCGCGCGGCCTTGTCGCCGAGGTTGAAGTGCTGGTGGAAGTACTGGTCGGGGGGCGTGACGGCGCTGCCCTCATGCCAGGGATAGACCTTCTTCTCGCCGCCGTCCTGCGGCCACATCACGGAGAAGCCATCGCCGCCGGGAATGACGATGAGGCGGCCGGGGCCGTGCCGGTGGGCTTTCTTGTAGGTTCCGGCGGGGAAGACGGACATATGGGCGGAGATTTCGGAGCCGGGGACATACATAGCGATGGAGGAGCCGCCCGCGCCGCGGCTGCCGGACGCGGTCATTTTGTCCCACGCGAGGAGGTCGGGCCAGAAGTTGCCCTTCCAGACGGTGGAGCCGATGGCGCCCCACGCGGAGCCGAAGTCCTTCTCGATGTCTTTCGCCTCGGAGAAGAAGTCGGCGTCGGCGTCGTCCAGGATGGACTTGTTGACGTGGGGGTTGTTCATAAAGAACTCGGGGTCGGGGATGACGCTCATCGCGATGGGGAGGTAGTTGAAGAAGAGGAGGCGGGCCGGGGCGTTGGCCATGTTGCGGAGTTCGCACCAGGAGTTGCGGGGGACGACGAAGGCGCTGCGGTCCGACCACTCGAACTCGCGCTTGGCGTCGCTGATCTCGCCCCAGACGGACGCGAAGCCGCGGCCCTTGAGGACGTAGACCATCTCCTCGACGCCGAGTTTGACGGGGGGGAGGGCGCCGCCGGCGGGGATTTCCTGGACGCGGGCCTCGGTCACGCCGCCCATATCGGTGAAGCGGATGAAGGCGGCGTCGCAGCCGCGGACGTCCCATGGGGCGAGTTCGAGGGAGCGGAGGTCTTCGACGTAGCAGTCGGAGAGGACGGGCACGCCTTTGGCGGCCTGCTCCTCGAGCCAGTTGTCGTGCGTGAAGTAACTGCGAGCCATTTGCGCTCCTCCTGCCGGGCGGCTTTGGGGAGAGTCTACCGCAATTCGCGGTCGGGCGCGAGCCTCGCGCAGCGATTCAGACGCCAAGCACGGCGCGGCGGAGGGCGGAGTTGGCGCGGGCTTGCCAGCCGGGTCCGTCCTCGCGGAGGCGGGCGATGACGTCGGCGTCGATACGGATGGTGACGCGCGTCTTCGGGCAGGACGCGCGCTCGCGCTCCTTGCGAAGGAACTCCTCGATGTGAGGCGCAACCTCGAAGGTGGGGCGCATACGGACCCAGTCCTCATCGCTGAGGTCCTTCGTGTCCGGGTCGGCGGCTATGGCGGCCCTGATCGCGGCGTCCTCCTCGGGCGTCGGGCTTATGTGGTTAGGCTTGAGCGGCGGCATAGCGTCTTTCCTCCGCGCGGTGGGCTTTACGCAGGCTAATGAGTCTGATGTTGTCCCCTCGCTTCACGTGCGTCACCGCATGCAGACGCGCGCCTATGTAACCCAGCGTGAAGATACGCCGCTCTCCAAGCCGTATGCTCTCTTCCGACAACGAGGAGTCCCACTCAAAAGCCGCTATCGCTTGGAAGTCAATTCCGTGCTTGCCGATGTTCGTTCGCCGCTTGGCTTCGTCCCACTCGTAGGGCATAGGCTATCGTAATTCGCGCAGCGCCGACTTCAGGCGCCGAGCACGGCGCGGCGGAGGGCGGAGTTGGCGCGGGCCTGCCAGCCGGGGCCGTCCTCGCGGAGGCGGGCGATGACGTCGGCGTCGAGGCGGATGGTGACGCGCGTCTTCGGGCAGGACGCGCGCTCGCGCTCCTTGCGAAGGAACGCAGCGAGGCGGGGATCGACCTCGAGGGCCGGCCGCATCCGGGCGAAGTCTTCGTCGGTGAGTTCCCGAGCGTCGGGGTCGGCGGCGATGCCCGCGTTGATCGCGGCGTCCTCTTCAGGCGTCGGGCTTATGTGGTTAGGCTTGAGCGGCGGCATAGCGTCTTTCCTCCGCGCCCAGTAGGTTCCCGCTTTCGCGGGAATGACGCAGCGCTGGGAGATATGGGGAGACGGGGCGCGTTCGCGTCCCGTCCGCAGTACCCTCACCCGCCGCGTTCGCGGCGTCCTCTCCCCTTCTAGGGAGAAGGGGGTACGGCGCTTGCGCGCCTCAACAAATGGGGCAGGCGAGGCGGGCGCGGAGCGCGCGACGATACCCGACTAAAGGGCGCGCACCTCCGTCATCGCGTCGTCAAGGAAGAGGCCGTAGATGTCGTCGGGATCGACTTGCACGGCGTCACCAGGCTTGTCGGGGCCGAAGGGGGAGTCGATGATGACGACGGGGACGGCGCCGCCGGCGAGAGGGCCGGCGACCTGCGCGGTCGCGCCGTTGGCGAGTTCGACTTTGTCGCCGGCCTTGAGGGATTCCGCGCCCATCAGACGCCGGCCCCTTGCCCGATTTCCTCGCGACGCTTGGCGGCGTCCGCTCCGCCGGAGACGCCCCGGTCGTTCATTATGGGGCTGTACTTGCTCGCCATGCCCTGGCGCTCGAAGGCGAAGGCTTGGCCTCCGGCGAGTTCGGCGCGCTTCGACCAGTGCTCCGTGTCCATGCCGAGGTAGACGTTGCGCTCGGGGTCGCGGAAGGTGTTGATGGGGTCGCCGCCGTCCTCGACGATGCGAACCTGCTCCTCGAGCATGCGCCGGAACATAATGACGCCCTTGTCGGAGCGCCCGAGGTGCTCGCCGGTGCGGTCGGCGACCGCGCCTTGCGTGATCCAGGCGGCGACGTCCTGCGCGGAGTTGGAGTCGAGGATTTCGAATCTGACGCGCCCGTCGTCCTTGAGCGTGATGAGGGGCGGGGAGAAGAGGGGGACGTCCTCGTCGCGCTGGTCGGGGTCGGCGGCGCTCTTCTTGGGGTGGCACATCACCCACCAGTGGCCGGTGCGCGTATCGTCGAGCGGAACGCGGATTTGGAAGGAGGGGCCGACGCCGCGCGCGATGCCGGGGGCGTCGTCGGGGTCTTTCCACGTGTCCGTGGCGACGCCGCTGCCGCCCTGCCGGAGGAAGTAGGGGAAGACGATGGGGTGGCCTTGCGCCCACTCGGGGTCTTCGTAGCCTCCGCCCTTGACGAGGCGGCGCTTGATGATGCCGTACTGGAACTTGTCAAAGCCGATGCGCTCGTTCTCGTAGCGGGGGCGGAGTTTGTCGCCCTTGCCGTTGACGGAGGCGATGTAGTTGCCCCACTCGCCGTGCAGCCACTCGGAGTGGACGGGGTCGAGGGAGTTCTCCTGGCACTGGAGCCAGTTGCAGGGGAGTTCGGTGTAGCCGATGTCGCGGACGACGCCGCCGATGGCGAAGACGTCCCAGTTGGGGAGGAGCGGCGCGGGGGAGGGGCCGATGTAGGCGAAGATGAGGCCGGCCTTGACCTCGAGGGGGTACGCCTTGATGCGGACCTTGTCCTTGAAGTGGTTGTCCGGCGCCTCGGTCTCCTCGTAGGGCTGCTCGAGGCAGCGGCCGGTCTCGTCGAACATCCAGCCGTGGTAGGGGCAGCGGATGCCCTCGTCGGTGGGAATGCCGTAGACCATGCCCATGCGGCGGTGGGGGCAGTAGTTGTCGACGAGGCCGTAGACGCCGGCCTTGGACTTGTAGAGGACGAGGTCTTCGCCGAGGAGGCGGATGGGCTTGGTGGCGCGGTCGTTCATCATCGGAACGGCGGCGATGGGGTGCCAGTAGCGGCGCATCAACTCGCCGGCGGGCGTTCCCGGCCCGACTTTGGTGAAGCGTTCGTTCTGTTCGGCGGTGAGCATATTCGGCCTCCGCGCGCGTCGCGCAATCGGGTTTGCGAGGGAGTATAGCACGGACGGGCGGAGAATGCGAGCGCAAGGGATTGGCGCCATTGGCGCCCCTGCAGGGACTCGAACCCTGGCTCGCGGCGCGCCGGGCTCCGCGAAGGGGGCGTAACGGCTTCCGTGAAAGGGGGCGTAACGGAGAAAAGCCCGGACGTTGCCGGGCTCTTCGCAAACGCCTGGCAGTGACCTATTTTCCCAGCAAGTCGCCCTGCCAGTATCGTCGGCGCTGGAACGTTTCACTTCCGTGTTCGGGATGGGAACGGGTGGGTCCGCTCCGCTCCAACCACCAGGCAAAGGCATTGTAGCGCGCCGGCGGCGCCCGCGTCAAGCGCCTGTGCTCGTTCGGCGCGTAGGGAGACAGCGGGGGGTTGCCTAGTGTCTGTTGGCGGACGCCCGCCCTGCGAATGCCCTCGCTCTCGCTTGACAGACGCGGAGGAGAGAGTAGAGTTAGCGCATCGGCGAGAAGACGCCGCGAAGGCGCTGCGTATGCGAGGAGGCGCGTTATGCTCAATCAGCAAGAGAACGACCTGCTGACGCGAGTCGGCCCCGGAACGCCCGGCGGCGAGTTGCTGCGCCGCTACTGGCACCCCGTCGCCGTCGCGTCCGATCTGACCGACGACCGCCCGACGCTCGCCGTTCGCGTCCTCGGCGAAGACCTCGTGCTGTTCCGCGACAAGTCCGGCCGCGTCGGGCTGCTCGCCGACCACTGCGCCCACCGCAGCGCGTCGCTCCTCTACGGGCGCGTCGAGGAGCGCGGCATCTCCTGCGCCTACCACGGCTGGCTCTACGACTGCGACGGCAACATCCTCGAGACGCCCCCGGAGAAGAACGAGGCGGTGATGCGCTCCGTGAAGCAGACGGCCTACGCCGTTCAGGAGCATATCGGCCTCTTCTTCGCCTATATGGGGCCCGCCCCCGTTCCGCCGATGCCTCGCTACGACACGATGTTCCGCAAGGACGGAACGCGGATGGTGCGGATTCACCCGCCGCTCAACTGCAACTGGTTCCAGGCGATGGAGAACTCGATGGACCCGGCGCACCTGCAGGTGCTGCACCAGGAGTTCACGGGCGGCGGCCGGCGGCCCGTCAACACGACGCGCGGCTTCACCGACGACGTCCTGGACTTCGAGTTCTACGTCACCGACTACGGCGGGCTGATGAAAAAGCGCACCTACAAGAACGGGATGGTGGACGAGCACCCGGTGCTGTTCCCCAACATCCTGCGGCAAGGCTCCAGCACGCAGTTCCGCACCCCGATAGACGACACGCATACCTGGCACTTGCGGATGCACTTCTACCCCACGGAGGACGGGAGCGAGCCCCCCGACGCCTTCGAGCCGGAGTTCCGGCGCGACCCGCCGATCAAGGAAGACCCCGAGAAAGACCACCCGTTCACGCGGTTCATTCTGCGCGACGTCAACGCCCAGGATCAGATGGCGTGGGAGACGCAGGGCCCGATCACCGACCGCTCCGTCGAGCACTTGTCGTACTCCGACCGGGGCGTCGTGCTGCTGCGGCGCGTTATGAAGGAGCAGGTCGAGCGCGTCCGGCGCGGCGAGGACCCCATCGGCGTGTTCCGTGACCCCGACCATCCGATCATCGACACGAACGTCGAGGAGGGCATCGCCCAGATCGGCGCCAACCGCTCGCCCGACGCCGCGGCGGTGAGCGCGTAAGGGGGGCGGCGAGAGCGCCACAGGCGGAGGCGAATGGACAGTCGCAGATGACGTCTCAGATGCGCTAACTCGTCAGACTTCCCGTTTTGCGGCGGCAGAGCGGAAAGGACCTAACTCGGTCGAGAAGTATCGTTCCCGCCACAGGGCCTAAGAGTATCGTCAGCAAGATCAGCGGAACGGCGAGTATGCTATGAGGGACGAGAGCGAGCAGAAACAAGCCGATGGGGATAACGAGCGAAACGCTTACGCGCTTCGGACTAAGAACTATCGTAAATTTTGGGCTCCTCTCCCCCGATTTCTGCGCCTCTTTCACCCAGGCGATGCCCGACAGGATGACGACGAACCCGACGAAAACATACCAAACGACATACGAGATCAACAGCGCCGGCGACTCCGGAACGAAGTCGTCCATGAAGCCGATCAGGAGAATTTGCGCAGCCACCAAGAGGCCGAATTTTATCCAACCCATATCATTGCCTCCTGTGTGTTACGTCCACGACCATAGCATGTCAGTAAGCGACGCCGCTAGCACAAGCATAAAGAACACTAGGCCAAATAATACGATGCAAGAAAGGACGATGATTAGGAGATTCACCACGTGCAATAGAACGCCATATCGTCTATTGCTACAGACTTTCACGTTGATCAATTCAGCGAACGCGACAACGGTCAGCGCAATTATTGCTAACCCTGTCCATTCTGCAAGCCTAGCGTAGGCATACTGAACGGACGAAGCGATGAGAAAGAAGAAAAGGTAAATTTCGACGGCGACGGCCACCGTCATTAAGAAAAGGAAAGATAGCGCGCGAATGATCATCGCAGCCCACCGAGGTCGCTCGGCTCGACGGACGTCCGCGCCACGCCCGCGCCTGCGCTGAGAGAGAAGCGGCTCATCGCCCCGACGCGAACCACGCGGCGACGCTCCGCCTGGATCGTCCGGGCGCGCGGGGCGAATGTGGTTCGAGCGCTCATTGCGGGGGAGTATACGCCAATTCGCTGCGGAACGCTGTGAACAGCGCAACGTCAATCGACCGTCCTATCGCAAAGCATATCAAGAGCCCTATCGTCTAGAGGAGGTATATGGATAGCGTAAGTCGGCAGCCCCATCCAGGAGTAAAAATGTATTTTGACTCGATAACGATCACGTGAATTGGGAGTGGTTATAGGGTCAACGCTAGCGACGCGCCAATAATGGCGGCCTTCGGACGAGATGGCGCTGAGGCGATTGAATCCCTGTTCGGCGCATCTGGAGTTTACAACCTGCAAAGCGAATTCCGCATACTCTCGCTTTTCTCCACTGAAGGCGCTGAGTCCATCACCCCATTCAGTCGCCAAACCCCATCCAAACATAATAATAACTATTGCCGCAAACAACCCCATAAGAATCTTGATCCGGATTGACTTGCGAATGTCTTCGAGGCCAATCGCAGCTCCGGCAGGCATCAAAATAATGGCGAGAAGTATTGAGAAGAGGATTAGCCATCCATTTAAAACGTCTGATAAAGCGTATATTGAGATAACTATTATGGCTAACAAAAAGAATCGTATTCTGTTGGAAATTAGACGCTTGCAGATGAATTTTGTCGCCAAAACTATCCCATAGACCACGAAAGAAAAGTAAGAAACACTGACTATCGCGAAAACCCATTTGCCGACCAATTCGGCCTGAAGCACGCCCAGCGGCAGGGTAATGAACCCTATCTGGAAAGCCAGCAATAATATGTAATTCAAGAATATCATGGCCTACTCGGAAGCCTCATAGAGAAGCCCGACCGCCCCGCCGCCGCCCATCTTCCTGACGCGAAGCGCACGGCGACGCTCCGCCCGGAGCATCCGGGCGCACGGGGCGAATGTCGTTCGAGCACTCATCATGGGGAGTATACGCTAATTCGCTGAGGGCGGAACGTGTGGAATTCGCTTATTCCTGTATTCTACTGCACCCCGGCACGGTGATGGCGTATGTAGGTATTCGCATCCACGTATAGAATTGCACCGTCGCGCGGTATTGCCCATCGCCAAGGTTATCAATCCGGGTGACTCGCCATTTGGATTCTCCGTCGGAGATTCCCCAATCTATGTTCTCGGGGGCGCCTCGAATAATGCATGGCGGCTTCACCATACTCAACGCCTCTTCAGCCTGTGCGCGTTGCTCTCCTCTAAATGCGTCTCGGCCGTCAGGCATGGTGATCGTCCATGCCCAGCCTGCGACGACAACAATGACCCAAGCGAGCATCACCGCATTGAAGAGTATACGGTAACGCGCATTGATTCGGTCGAGCGCTATTACTCCCAGCACCGGTGCACAGAGCACAAACGTTGTAGGCAAGATGAGGAACAAAAGAAACCCTGGTATCCGGATGAGTAAGGCGAACAATCCGGCAAGGGTAATCAAGGTAATTCCGCCAGTTACAAAGGTTTTCATAGGAGAAAATAACTCGTCATCCCTTGCTGTTTTTAATGCACATATTACGATGAAAGGAGGGACTATAACCCAAGCAGCGATATACCAAACGCCTAGGAAAATCACCGTCACTGGCGCTACGGACGAGACGGAATACATCCCTATTTGCACTGCGATGAGCAGCAGGTATTGGAATATCCATCCCGTCAAAAACCTCACGAATTCTTCGTCGGTTTTGCCCGAGTCGGCGTCGGCATGCTGTTCCAACCTGATCCTATTCTCTGTCACCAAGTCGCGCGGCGTTCCCGCTTGCGGCGCGCTACGCACTCGGCTGACGGTCGCAAGCGTGCCGCTCATGGCTGTGAAGAGCGCGTGTATTATCTCTCTCATCAGATCACCTTCTTCTGAAAGTTGTGTAAGATGACGTTCCCCTATCCCACGTTAGTGAGGAGTTTATAGGCAGAAGCAATTGAGGAGTACCAAGTCCAAACACGCACCAAGGACTTTCGTAGACCAAAGGGCAAGCTGCTATCTCCTTTAGATCACTCCACCAATTGCCAAGCAAAGGACGGAACGCTCCTTCTTGGCCGAATAATTGGACGGTTGTTCTAGAATTGCGTAGTATTCTCGGCGATTGGATGGATCCCATCATCCACAACCCGTAATAGATCTTGCGATCTTGTATGGCTGGCCCTTTATACGTCCCAAATGAGACGACGTGGGCACCTTCATCGAATGCCCCTGCAGTTATACAGTCGTCATATGCATTTGGCAAAGTTGACCATGTAGTGCAAGAACCCAGCCTGACCCAGTCTTTGCTGAGGTATAGGTCATGCTCGTAGGTCGAGCAATTAGTTATCGCTGCATTACATCTTGTGTTGCGACCATCAGGCCGTTGCCAAAAGGAATTATCCCAACGCATCACAGAGTCTACGAACGTGTAACTTTGTTCATATAGTGGCCTGTTGCGAATAACATCTCCGTTATAATACAAATCCCCTTCATTCGGGGCAAAGGAACGCGTAGGGGTACTTTGTCGTGTTGCTGTGATGCCTGATATAGTGTATAATGCGTCGGTGGAATCATCCACCGCGTACAACTTGGATCCGTCCCATGCGATGCCTGTGACCGTGTCTAGATTGATTGCCTTAGAACTAGTTGCCGTCCCGGATGCTTTGTTGATTTTGTACAGCGCATTAGGATTCGTGCTGCTTACATAGAGGTCCGAGCCGACCATTGACAGTCCCGATGGATTGTTGATGCGCGCGCTGCGCTCCGTGCGTAAGTTGCCTACTAGGGAAGCCGCGCCTCTAGACCTGTCCAGCACGTAAAGGGCGTCCCGATTACTGTCAACCATGAAGAGACGCCGGTCGTGCGTCGCAAGGCCGCTTGCGCTGTAGATGGTCGCTCCGAAGGTGTTTGGATGCACGCCAGTAGGAATTGGAACCTCATCGTCAACAAATCTGGTTGCCACGCCGGTAGTCTTATTTAGGATGTAGAGCGTGGAAGGAGTTAGCATCAGGAGATATTTGCCGTCCCAAGCAAGGCCGGTGGGCAAAGCGTTGAGCACGCTCAATCCAAATCGGGTGGCTGATCCGACCCGCGTCGCCCGGCCCGTCGTTCTGCTGATCGTGTAGAGCGCGTCGGTGGCGTCGTCGACCATATAAAGGTTCGTTCCGTCCCACGCGAGGCCGCGCGGCGATGTGATCGCCGAGTTGCCGAACCGCGTTACCGACCCCACCCGAACAGTAGGGCACTGAGATGTCGTTGCGGATGTAGTAGCCCACGAACTCCATCGCGTTACGCCATTCGAGACTCGCCCTGTTCTGATTGCGAATCGGTAGGTCGTATTGCAAGTAAGGTTGCCGACCGTCGTGGATAAGGTTCTACGAGAAACACTGCGTGTTGTCCAAGTTCCTGTCCCTTTGCGGTGGCGAAACTGGTACGCTGATCGGCTCTCGGTCGGATGCGTCCAGCGCAAAGTGATGCTCGTCTCAGTCTGCGCCGTGCTCCTGAAATTCGTCGGGCGAGGCGGAAGGGGGACCGTCACTCGCGTTGGCGTTGGCGTGGGGGTTGGCGTCGCCGTAGGCGTAGGCGTGGCGGTGGGCGTTGGGGTTGGCGTCCAGGTCGGCGTAGGAGACGGCGTCGGCGTCGGGGTTGGCGTGGCGCTCGCTCGGAGCGCGAGGGTGAACGAGCCCGTCGCCTCGCGGCGGAACGTCGTCGCCTCGATGGTGTAGGTTCCTCTATCGAGGGCACGCTCGATGCGGGCGTTGCGGCCGGAGCCGGAGTCGTCGTCGCTGGCGAGGATGGAGCCGAGGTCGCTCGCCTCGACGGACGTTCGGGCCGCGCCGGCGCCGGAGCGCAGGAAGAGGTAGGCGTCGGTCGCGGAGGTCAGATCGATGCGGACGGACGCGCCGGCGGTTAGGGAGACGCGGTAGAAGCGTGCGTAGCGTCCGGGTCTGCTGATGGACCGGCAACCGCTCGTCCAGTTGCCGGACGCGCTCTTGGACGAGCCTACGGCGACGCTGCCGAGGTCGTTGAACACGCAGGGAACGGGGGTGGGCGTAGGCGTCGCGGTGGGGGTAGGGGTTGGGGTAGGCGTAGGCGTAGGGGTGGGGGTGGGGGTAGGCGTAGGGGTGGGGGTAGGAGTTGGGGTTGGCGTGGGGGTTGGCGTAGGGGTGGGGGTAGGGGTAGGAGTTGGGGTAGGAGTTGGGGTAGGAGTTGGGGTTGGCGTGGGGGTAGGCGTAGGGGTTGGCGTAGGGGTCGGGGTTGGCGTAGGGGTCGGGGTTGGCGTAGGGGTAGGCGTAGGGGTGGGCGTAGGGGTGGGCGTTGGGGTAGGCGTAGGAGTCGGGGTAGGCGTTGGGGTAGGCGTTGGGGTAGGGGTAGGCGTTGGCGTGGGCGTAGGTAGCGCGAACGTGTAGGTGAACTTGTAGAGGTTCTCGTTGGACGCGACGTAGAAGTCGTTCCCTTTCGCCGCCGCCCCCAGCGGATGCGTCGCCCCGCCCGTGATCGGCCCTATCTCCGTAATCGCGCCATTGGCGGGATTCACCTCGTAGAGTTTCGCGCCTCCCCTATCCACCGCGTAGAGTTTGCCCTTGAAGGACGCCAATCCGCCCATGCGAACGAGGCCGGGCGCCGTTCCGACGCCGGTCTGGCTCGTGGAGCCGATCGTTCCCGCGGCGAGGTGCGCCGTGTTGAGCGTGTTGAAATTCGCGCCTCGATCCGACGTGTACGCCTGATAGACCTTGCCGTCGTGGACGGCCAGCCCTTGCGCGCCGCCCCATGTGTCGCCGATGTTGGTCGCGGCGCCGGTGGCCTTGTCGACGCGGTGGAAGGTCGCGGCGTGCGTTCCGCCGTAGAGGACGCCTTGCCAAGCGACGAGGGAAGGGAGGAAGTGCCTGCCGCCGACGCGGCCGACGCGGGTGGCGGCGCCTGTCGACGTGTTGATGGTGTAGAGATACTGGCCGTCCCACCGGTTGCCGATCCCGTAGAGCGTGTCGCCGTCGAACTCCATAGCGTGCATGCCCCAGACGCCGCTGACGCCGTCGCCGAAAGCGCCGACGCGGGCGACGGCGCCGGAGAGCCTGGGGACGGTTCCCGGCGCGGGCGTGGGGGTTGGCGTGCCCGTAGGCGTGGGGGTAGGCGTCGGCGTCGCGGTGGGAGTCGCCGTTGGGGTTGCAGTGGGCGTATGAGTAGGAGTTGGCGTTGCAGTGGGCTCAGTGGCTGCGCGGGCGCGTCGGACGACGCTGTTGCCCTCGAAGCCGTAGGCGTCGCTGCCTCGGAACGCGAGCCCGTTGCGAATGCCCGCCGAACTGCGCCATACCGTCCAGTTGTTCGTCGCCGTCGTCGAAAGGCCGGAGATCGAAATCCGCACTATGTCGCCGTCCGACAGTCCGTAGAGGTAGCCGCTCCGGTGCGTCAGCCCGCCGCTGCGGAAGGTCTCGTTGATAGGGTAGGTCGCCAAGACCGCGCCCGTCGCCGCGTTGATCTTCATCAGCGCGGGCGAGACGCGGGGGCGCTTCACCACGACCGCCCAGATGTGCGTTCCGTCGTAGGCGACGCCCTCGCCCCGGTAACTGCCGCCGCCCGCCGGCGCGGGCAGTTTCACGTCGAACGCCGTCGCCCCTCCCGGCGCCCACTTGCTGACATGCGCGTCGCCGACCGAGATGCCGATGAGGTTCGTTCCGTCGTTGGCGAGTCCGCGCAGCCATTGGGTCGCCCCAACGCGCCGCTCGTAGACGCCCGCGTCCGAGTAGATATGGATGTTGCTGTCGTTGTATCCGCCGACGTGCCACTTCCCGTCCATTCGCGTGAGTCCGCGCGGCCGGAAGTTCCGCGAGCCGGAGGTGATCGTGAACTGCGTCGCGGACGACGGCGTTGGCGTCGCGGTGGGGGTTGGCGTTGGGGTAGGAGTAGGAGTCGGCGTTGGCGTCGCGGTTGGGGTTGGGGTAGGCGTGTCGGTGGGCTCGGGGTTCGCGGCGGGCATGGGCGCGGGCGCAGGCGTAGGCGTAAAGGTCGGCGTAGGGGGAGCGACCCACGTGACCGTGATCTCCGGGGATGTCGCGCTCGCGCCTCCGGCTAAGCCGACGACGAGGCGGAATGTCCGCGCGCCCGCGTGGGCGTAGACGATGTTCAGCCACGAGAGGCGCGTGAGGTCCTGCCAGCCTCCGGAGACCTTCAGTTGCCAGAGGTGGGAGGTCGGCTGCAGGCCGGAAGGCGAGGTTTCGACGCTCGCGGTGACGACGACTCCGCTTCCCTCGGCGGGCGTCGTCGCGCTCGCGGAGAGCGTGATGGAGACGACGGCCCCCGTGGGCGTCGGCGTAGGGGTAGGGGTAGGCGTCGCGGTCGCGGTAGGGGTCGGGGTTGCCGTCGGCGTTGCAGTGGGCGTAGGGGTAGGCGTTGCCGTTGGCGCGGGCTCGACTTGCCCCCCGACTCCGCCCTCCTCGGCCTGCCCGCCAACGCCGCCGCCGTCTTGCGCCCGCGCGAGGTCGACGCTGGCGAAGAGCGCCGCGCCCATAAGGGCGATCCCCGCGCACAGCGCCGCGAGCCCCGCGATTTCGGCGATGCGCCTCCGCGCCGTCCGCGACATCATTCGCGCAGTCTACACGCCCACGCTCCTATGGCGACTCGCGGCTCCCCCCCTCTCCCCGCGACAGCCTCACGCAGACGGCGCTGATAGCATTGGCCTATGACGCTGGAGACGTTTCACCCCGTCGTCGGAGACTGGTTCGCGCGGCGGTTCGGCGCGCCCACCGACGCGCAGGCGCAGGGCTGGCCCGCAATCGCCTCCGGCCGGCACACGCTCATCGCCGCCCCCACAGGCTCCGGCAAGACGCTCGCCGCCTTCCTCTCCGGCCTTGACGCGCTCGTCAAGCAAGCGCTCGACGGCGGCGGACTGCCCGACGCGACGCAGATCGTCTACGTCTCGCCTCTGAAGGCGCTGGCGAACGACGTCCAGCGCAACCTCATCGCCCCGCTCGACGAGATCCGCGCCGCCGCCGAGCAGGGCGGAGCGCCCCTGCCCGAAATCCGCGTTGCCGTCCGCACCGGCGACACACCCCAGAAGGAGCGCGCTCTCCACGCCCGCAAGCCTCCGCACGTCCTCATCACGACGCCGGAGTCGCTCTTCATCCTCCTCACCTCCGAGCGCGGACGGAACGCCCTCAAGAGCGCCCGAACGCTCATCCTCGACGAACTGCACGCCGTCGCGCCCAACAAGCGCGGCTCCCACCTCGCGCTCTCCGTCGAGCGGCTCGCCCGCCTAGCCGAGCGCCCGCTCACGCGCATCGGCCTCTCCGCGACGCAAAAGCCCATCGAGGAAGTCGCGCGATTCCTCACGGGCGGCTCCGGCGACTGCGCCATCGTGAACGTCGGCCACCGCCGCGAGATGGACGTCGCCGTCGAAATGCCCCGCGACTACGAACTCGGCCCCATCGCGACCCACGAAATGTGGGCGCAAACCCTCGACCGCGTCGCCGAACTCGCCGGCGAGCACGACACGACGCTCGTCTTCGTCAACACGCGCCGCCTCGTCGAGCGCGTCGCGCATCTTCTCTCCGACCGGCTCGGCGAGGACAACGTCGCCGCCCACCACGGCAGCCTCTCCCGCGAAACCCGGCAGGACGCCGAGCGCCGCCTCAAGGAAGGCCAAGTCAAAGTCTGCGTCGCCAGCGCCTCCCTCGAACTCGGCATCGACGTCGGCGACGTCGACCTCGTCTGCCAGATCGCCTCGCCGCGCAACATCGGCGTCGCGCTCCAGCGCGTCGGGCGCTCCGGCCACTTCCTCGGCGGCGTCCCCAAGGGCCGATTCTTCCCTCTCACCCGCGACGAACTCGTCGAGACCGTCGCGCTCCTGCGCTGCTTCCGCTCCGGCGAACTCGACGCCCTCCGCATTCCACCCTGGCCGCTCGACGTCCTCGCCCAGCAGATCGTCGCCGCCTGCGTGATGGAGGACTGGGCGGAGGACGACCTCTACGACCTCGCCCGCCGCGCCTATCCCTACAGCGCCCTTCCGCGCGAGCGCTTCGACGCCGCGCTGACGATGCTCTCCAACGGCGTCGCGGGACGCTGGGGGCGCGGGGGCGCCTACCTCCACCGCGACGGCGTGAATCACCGCGTCAAGGCCCGGCGCGGCGCCCGCCTCGCCGCCGTCTCAAACGGCGGCGCCATCCCCGACGCCGCCGACTACCGCGTCATCGCCGAGCCCGACGGCGCAATGGTCGGCACCGTGCACGAGGACTTCGCCATCGAAAGCATGGCCGGCGACATCTTCCTCCTCGGCAACGCGCCCTGGAAGATACGCCGCGTTGAGCAGGGCGTCGTCCGCGTCGAAGAGGCGCAAGGCCAGCCCCCCACGATTCCCTTCTGGCTCGGCGAGGCGCCCGGCCGAACCGCCGAACTCTCACGCGAAGTCTCCGCCCTCCGCCGCGACGTCGACGAGCGCCTCCACGTCCGCGACTCCGCCGTCGCCCTCGTGATGGAGAGCGGCGCGTCCCGCGAAGCCGCCGAGCAAGTCGTCGCCTACGTCGAGGAAGGCAAGCGCGTACTCGGCGTCGTCCCCACCGCCGAGAAACTCGTCGCCGAGCGCTTCTTCGACGAGGCCGGCGGCATGCAACTGGTCGTCCACGCCCCGCTCGGAAGCCGCCTCAACCGCGCCTGGGGGCTCGCCCTCCGCAAGCGCTTCTGCGCCGGATTCAACTTCGAACTGCAGGCCGCCGCCACCGACGAAGGCGTCAACATCTCGCTCGGCCCCCAGCATTCCTTCCCCGTCGAAGACGTCTTCCATTACCTCAACTCCGCCACCGCCGAGGACGTCCTCACGCAGGCCGTCCTGCAGTCTCCCGTCTTCCCCTTGCGCTGGCGATGGACGGCCTCCCGCGCGCTCGCGCTCCTCCGGCAGGCGGGCGGCAAGCGCGTCCCCGCTCCCATCCAGCGAATGCGCTCCGACGACCTCCTCGCCGCCGTCTTCCCCGCCGCCGCCGCCTGCCAGGACAACCTCCCGCCCGACGGCAGGGTCGAGCCCCCCGACCACCCCCTCGTGTTCGAAACGCTCCGCGACTGCCTCACGGAGGCGCTCGACGCCGAGGGCATGCTGGACACGCTCCGCCGCGTCGAAAACGGCGAAATCGAGGTCTTCGGCAAAGACACGCCCCAGCCCTCCGTGTTCTCCCACCAACTGCTCAACGCGATGCCCTACGCCTTCCTCGACGACGCCCCCCTCGAGGAGCGCCGCGCCCGCGCCGTAACGCTCCGCCGCGCCCTCCCCGACGACGCCCGCGACCTCGGCGCCCTCAGTCCCGACGCCATCGCCGAAGAAACGGCGTGGGCCTGGCCCGCGATCCGCGACGCCGACGAAATGCACGACGCACTCCTCTCTCTCGCCGTCCTCGCCGACGCCGACTTCGCCGACCATCCCGAAGAGGCCGGCGCGTGGCGAGCGCATCTCGCGGAACTCGCGGCGGCGGGCCGCGCGCAATCCCTGAGGAATCCCCCTCTCCCTACAAGGGGAGAGGACGCCGCGGACGCGGCGGGAGAGGGTACTGCGGCAGGGGCGGCGCCCGACGGCGAAAGCCCGGGCGGGCGAACGCTATGGCATGCCGCCGAGCGCGCCGGCGTCGTCTCCGCCGCCTACGCCGCCGCCGACCCCGAGGCCGCCGCCGAAATCCTGCGCGGACGCGCCGAATCGTCCGGCCCCTTCGCGCTCGGCGAAATGGCCCAACGCCTCGCGCTCAGCGAGCCCCTCCTCGAGCAGGCCGCGGCCCGCCTGGAGAGCGAGGGCGTTCTCCTGCGCGGACGCTTCCGCCCCGGCGCCGCCGCCGACGAGTTCTGCGACCGCCGCATCCTCGCCCGCATCCACCGCTCCACGATCGGCAGGCTCCGCCGCGCCGTCGAGCCCGTCCCCGCCGCCAGTTTCATCCGCTTCCTCCTCGAATGGCAGCGCGCGACCCCAGGAACCCGCCTCTCCGGCGACGCCGGACTCATAGAGGTCGTCGAGCAGTTGCAAGGCTTCGAGGCCGCCGCCGCCGCTTGGGAAAGCGCCATACTCCCCAACCGCCTCGCCGACTTCCACGCCTCCACGCTCGACGCGCTCACGCTTGGCGGCGAACTCGCCTGGGGGCGCTTCGCCCGACGCTCAGGCCCTCCGCCCTCCGCCGCCCTCTCCCGCAACGGCCCCGTGACGATGGCGTTGCGCGAAGACGTCCCCTGGCTCCTCGATCCGCCGGACGAGAGCGCCGCCTTCACGGGCGCGGCCGCCGACGTCCTCGCCTATCTCCAGGCCAGCGGCGCGTCCTTCCCCCCCGACATCGCGCGCGGCGCCAACCGCCTCCCCTCCGAGGTCGAGGACGCCCTCTGGACGCTCGTCGCCGCGGGCCGCGTGACGGCGGACGGCTTCGGCGCCCTGCGCGGCCTCGTCTCCGGCCTCGCCAAGCGCGTCCAGCGCAAATCCCGCTGGTCGGGCGGCGCCCGCGCCCGAGCGCAATCCGCCCTCGCCCGCGCCGGCAGCAGATGGTCGCTCCTCCAAGCCCGCGCCGCCGAAAACGAGGAAGACGTCGCGGAAGCGCGCGCCGCCCAACTCCTCCGGCGCTACGGCGTGATGATGCGCGAACTGCTCGCCCGCGAGCCGATGGCCCCCCCGTGGAGCGCGCTCGCCCGCGTCTACCGCCGCGCCGAGGCCAGAGGCGAGGCGCGGGGCGGACGCTTCGTCGCGGGATTCGCGGGCGAGCAATTCGCCCTCCCCGAGGCGGTGGACGCCCTCCGCGCCGTCCACCGCCGCGAGCCGCAAGGCGAAATCGTCCGCCTCTCCGCCAGCGACCCGCTCAACCTCATCGGCGTCCTCACCCCCGGCCAGCGCGTCCCCGCCCTCCCCGCCAACGCCATCCTCTACCGCGACGGCGCCCCCCTAGACCCTCCCGCCGCCCGCGCAATGGCCGGCTAACGCAGCGCGGCGCGGACGCCGGCTGACGTCAGTCCGTAGACAAGCGCGGCGATGGGCTGGCATCCATAGGCTGCCTACGCCGCACGCCTACTGCGGCTGGCTCCGCAGATGCTCGACATAGGCGGCGATGCCCGCGTCTATGTCGTATTCGGGCGCGTAGCCGGCGTCCTCCCGGATGCGGGAGAGGTCCATCACGGGGTTGCGCGGGGTCGCGCCGCTCCGCCCGGGCTTGAGCGCGGAGCAGACCGCGCCGGGCATGGCTTTCCGAACGGCCTCGAACACGCGCTCGTTGGAGACCGCCGAGCCGGAGCCGACGTTGTAGACGCTGTGCCTCAGCGAAGGCGCCGTATGGACGAGTTGAACGCCTCGCGCCAAGTCCCCGACGTAGGTCCAATCGCCTTCGTCGTCGGCGCTGATTCCCCCGCCGGGCCTGTCCGAAAAGTCGGGCTCCTCGCCCTTGAGCGCGGCATGGCACATCCGGCTCATCGGGTTGAACATGCTGTAGTAGTACGGCCCGTAGATGCTGGCGATGCGGAGCGAGACGACCTCGACGCCCGCGCGCTCCGCGTAGTGCAAGGCGTGAATCTCCATCGCCTTCTTGAACGCCTCGACCTGCGTCCGCGACTGGACGGGAAGCGGCATATCCTCGCGGAACGGGCCTTCCGGGAGGCTTCCGTAGACGGACACGGAACTGGCGAGCGAGACGCGCCGCAGGCCGAGCGTCCGCGCCGTCTCGAGCGTGTTCTGCAAGGAGCGGGTGTAGATGCGGTAGTCCTCCTGCGGGCTGATGCCTCGCGCCGGGGGCGCCGCGAACGTAATGACGCTCTCGACCTCGCGGCGGCGCGCGGCCTCCATCATTTCGTAGAGGCGCGTCGCGTCCATCCGCTCAATGAAGGCGCGCTCCGCCTCCAGATGCGGGGCGAGCGCGTCCGGGACGCGGCGAGCGCTGTGCTGCGTAATGACGACGCGCTCGCCAGACTCGATCAGGCGCAGCGCCGTGTTCAGCCCGATGAATCCCATCCCTCCGATGATCAGTATCATGCGCATCCTCCTCTCGCAGACCTTGCAGAACCTTACGGCTCTCGTCCGCAGCGCCCTCTCCTGCCGCGTTCGCGGCGTCCTCTCCCATTATGAGACCTTGCATAACGTTCCGTCATTCCTGCGTAGGCAGGAATCCATTCGGCGCGATAGCGCCATAGACGGGCGCTAGCCCCGTCTCCCTGCCCCCCATGTCCGTCATTCCCGCGTAGGCAAGAATCCATTCGGCGCGATAGCGCCATAGACGGGCGCTAGCCCCGTCTCCCTGCCCCCCATGTCCGTCTTCCCGCGTAGGCAAGAATCCATTCGGCGCGATAGCGCCACAGACGGGCGCATCCGCCCCGTCTCCCCTAACCCTCAGACGCCGATCGCGCCGATTCGAGGGTTATGCAATGGTCTCTCCGGGTAGAGGATGTGGAGGATGGTCGTCTGCTCGACGCGCATCTCGCCTATGCTCGCCTCGCGAAACTTTTCGGCCACTCCGCGTGAAGCCAGTTCCGAACCATTTCGGACTGGACGAAGCGCGAACCACCGCTTGGATCAGGCGGCGCGGGAATGTAGTTAGGGCGCCTGCGCTGACGCGGACGCCCGGACGCTCTACAGCGGGATGTTGCCGTGCTTCTTGGGCGGAAGGAAATCGCGCTTGTTTTGGAGGGCGTCGAGCGCGCGGATGAGCAGCGGCCGCGTCCGCGCCGGGTCGATCACGTCGTCTATGAATCCGCGCTCGGCGGCCTGGTAGGGGTTGGCGAAACTCGTCCGGTAGTCCTCGATGAGTTCGGCGCGGGCGGACTCCGGGTCTTTGGAGTCGGCGAGTTCGCGGCGGTGGATGATGTTGACGGCGGCGTCCGGCCCCATCACGGCGATCTCGGCGGACGGCCACGCGAGGTTGATGTCGGTCCGCAAGTGCTTGCTGCCCATCACGACGTAGGCGCCGCCGTAGGCTTTGCGCGTGACGACGGTGATCTTGGGCACGGTCGCCTCGGCGTAGGCGTAGAGGAGTTTGGCGCCCTGCCTGATGATCCCCCGGTGCTCCTGATCCTGGCCGGGCATATAGCCGGGCACGTCGGCGAACGTGATGATGGGAATGTTGAAGGCGTCGCAGAATCGGACGAACCGGGCGGCCTTGACGGAGGCGTGAATGTCTATCACGCCCGCGAGATGGGCGGGCTGCTGCGCGACGACGCCGACGCTGCGCCCGTGCAGCCGCCCGAAGCCGACGATGATGTTGGGCGCGAACTCGCGCTGCACGTTGAGGAATTCGCCGTAATCGAGAACGCGCGCGACGACGTCTAGCATATCGTAGGGGCGGTTGGACTCCTGCGGCACGATGGAGCGCAAGTCCTCGTCGGCGCGCTCGGGGTCGTCGTCCTGATCGCCCGTCGGGGGGTCGTCGAGGTTGTTCGGCGGAAGGTAACTCAGCAGCGCGCGGATCGTCTCCATGCACTCCAACTCGGAGTCGAGCGTGAAGTGGGAGACGCCGGAGTGGACGGCGTGAGCGTCCGCGCCGCCGAGCGCCTCGTGCGTGATCTCCTCCCCGGTCACGGCCTTGATGACGTCGGGGCCCGTGATGAACATTTGCGAGATGCCGCGCACCATCAGCGTGAAGTCCGTGATGGCGGGGGAGTAGACGGCGCCGCCCGCCGACGGGCCGAGGATGGCGGATATTTGCGGAACGACGCCGGACGCGAGCGTGTTTCGCATAAAGATTTCGCCGTAGCCCGCGAGGCTTGCGACGCCCTCCTGTATGCGCGCCCCGCCGGAGTCCGATATGCCGATGATCGGCGCGCCGTTCCGCATCGCGAGGTCCATCACCTTGCAGATCTTCTCGGCGGCGACCTCCGACAGCGAGCCGCCCAGCACGGTGAAGTCCTGCGAGTAGACGTAGGCCGGCTTGCCGATGATCTTGCCGTAGCCCGTGATGACGGAGTCGCCGGGGTACTTCTTCTCGGCGAGGCCGAACTCGCTGGAGCGGTGCGTCACGAACGCGCCGAGTTCCTCGAAGGAGCCTTTGTCGAGGAGATGGCCGATGCGCTCCCGCGCCGTGAGTTTGCCGCGGGCGTGCTGCTGCTCGACGCGGGCGTCGCTCTCCGGCTCGCTGATGATGCGCTTGCGGCGGCGCAGTTCGTCCAGCGGAGCGTTGGCGGGTTCCTGCGCGGCGGCGGCTTCGGTTTCCGTGGTCGTCGTCATAAGAGGCGCTCGTTGGGGGGGAATGCTACCACAAGCGGCGGGGAGGGATGGGGGAGACGCCCCCGGACAACGCATGCCGCCCCCAAGTCCCTCCGGCGCCCTCGACCCAACCCGTGAACCCCGGAATCCGCCCGCCCCGACGCGAACCCGTTCCCCGCCTTCCCCAAGCCGCTCCCGTTATTATGACACACGGTCATTGCGCCTCGCCACGCCCTCTGCTATCCTGACCCCAATGGAGCGTTTCCGGGCACCCCGTCCGAGGAGAGCAGTGAGCGCGAATGAGCGCTTTTGAGCGCTAATTCCGCGGAATCGCGGCCAACCCGCCGCAATCCGCCCCCCGCGCAGGCGGCGGCAAGCGTATGCTGCAGGAAGCATCTGAGCGCAAAGGAGGCGAGCGATGGCGCTGCAACTGGACCACACGATCGTCCCTGCCTACGACAAGGTGAAGTCCGCCGAGTTCATCGCCAGGCTCTTCGGCCTCAAGTACGAGGGGCCGTGGGGCCACTTCGCGCCGGTGAAGATCAACGACGCCCTCACCCTGGACTTCGACGACACGAAGTCCCCGCGCTCCAACCACTACGCCTTCCTCGCCTCCGACGAGGAGTTCGACGCCATCCTCGGCCGCGTCAAAGAGGAGGGCGTCGCCTTCGGAAGCGGCCCCCGCTCCCGCTCCGACGGCCAAATCAACCACAAGCACCACGGGCGCGGCTTCTACTTCGAGTGCGAAAACGGCCACGTCTGGGAAGTCATCACCCACACCTACGTGACCGACTAGGAGGCGCGAACGTGGACGACGCCGCGAAAAAGGCCATCGAAACCGACAGTCTCGTTGACATCACCACCATCGGGCGCAAAACCGGGAACGCCCACCGCAAGGAGGTTCGCCTCCGCCAGTTGGACGGCCAACTCTACCTCTCCAACAACCCCGGAACACGGGACTGGGCGGCCAACCTGTTCGCCAACCCCGAGTTCACCTACCACCTCAAGGAGAGCGTCCAACGCGACCTCCGCGTCCGCGCCTCCATCGTCCGCGACCCCGCCGAGAAGCGCGCCCTCCTCGAGCGCATCCTCGAGAAGGAGAACGCGCTCGACCAGGTGGACGCCCGCGTCGCGGGCAGCCACCTCTTCCGCGTCAACGTCGTGGAGTAGCGCCCGCCCCGCGCGACGGGAACCTACGCCCAACTCCCGCACGCCCCCTAAGCCGGCAGGCGCGGCTCGTCCGACTCCGGCAACGGAACCTCGAAGGCGTTGAGGAAGCAGGCGTTCGTGACGTATTGCCCCGCGAGCGCGACCAAGTCCACGGTTTGGCGCAGGCCGAACTGCGCGAGCGCCGCCCGATAGGCGCGCTCCGACACGCGCCGCTCCGTCAGCATCTCCGTCACGAACGAGACGACGGCGTCCTCCTCCGCGCTCATCGCGGGAAGCGGCGCGCGGTCGCGGAGCGCGTCCACGAGCGCGGGATTGACCCCTGCCTTCCGCGCCAGGCCGGCGTGCGCGTTCCAAACGTAGGCGCAGTCCATCGCCCGCGCCGTCGCCAAAATCGCCAGTTCCTGCGCGCTCTGCGGCAGCGTCAACTCCCATCGGACGTAGTTGCTGAGCGGGCGGCGGCGCAGCGCCATCTCCGGGCTGAGCGCGGCGACCGCCCCAGGGCCGACGGGCACGCTGCCCCCGCTGTCCGCGACGAGCGCGTCGAACGCCTCCCGCAACTCCGGCGGAACGGCCTCCCGCGTAACCTCAGGCATCCGGGACATTAGGAGCCCTCGCTTTCCGCGCGCGCCCGCCGCTCCGCCTCGTGCAACTCCTCGTGAGCGCGCAGCGTGGTGGGGCGGACGTCGCGGCCGCGCTCCTTGCTGAACCGGATCGCCGTGAGCCACTTGACGTTCGCGCACTGATCGACCTCGTCGGTTCCGCAGGCGGCGGGGTCGGGAATGAGGAAGCGCACCGGGCCGCCTTGCTCCTGCGGCAACGGCTCGCCGTCCAGCGCGTAGAGCAGCAGCGCCTGATCGGCGATTGCCGCGAGGGGGACGCTTGCCGAGAAGCCGCCCTCTGCCTCCAGCGTCACGAACGCGGCGTCCGGCTCCGGCGACACGGCCTCCAGCACGACGTCGAAGCGAACCGCCGTCCCCTTCCGCCCCGGCGCCAGCGCGCCGACGTCCGGAATCTGCCCGGGCATCGACGCCAGGCAATCGTGCTCGAAATCCAGCGGCTGGCGCGCCAGCCCCGTTACGCTGAGCGTCATCGCTACGCCTCCTTACGCCTTGTTGTCGTCCTCGAACCACGCCTCCGGCACGCGCACCGCGACGAGTTCGCCGGTCGCCGTCTCCGCGCCGCCGGACGAGAGCGAGCAAGAGACGAGCGCTTTGCGCCCGCTCGTTTCGGTCACCCGGGCGCGCAACGTCACCGGCCGGTCAATCGGCGTCGGCTTGCGGTAAGAGACTTGCAACGACGCCGTGGCGAACCAGATGACGGGCCCCGTTCCGATTTCGCGCTTCTCCGCCCGGTAGGCTTGGGCGATGGCCGTCCAAATGCCGTGGCAGTCTATGACGCTTGCGATCATGCCGCCGTAGAGGATGTGCGTCGGCCCGGCGGCGAACTCGGGGCGCGGCGTCCACTCGCAAGCGGCCTCTTCGCCGTCCCAGAAACTGCGGACGCGGAGGCCGTCTTTGGCGTCGGGGCCGCACCCCCAGCAGTGGTTCTCCGCCAGTTTGTCCTGAAACGCGGCGCCGTTCACCGAATGAGCCCCCTTCTCCCCGACGTCGCGCCCTAGTATAAGCCCCTCGCCGTCCGTGCTACACTCCGCGCCGGCGAATCTAGGCGGAGGCGCGCAATGTTCGAGACGCTCAGCATCGGGCTGGAGGAGGCGCGGCGGGCGAAAGACGCCGTTTTCGCCGCCCTCACGCCCGCCGACAATCCCGCCGCGCTCGCCGTCGCCGACGCGAACGGCGTGGAGATCCTGTGCGTCCGGCAGGACGGCGCGCCCGCCCGCATGCTGGGCCGCGCACGCGCCAAAGCGTACACCGCCGCCCGCCTCGGCATGGACACGGTCGACTTCCGCGACAACGCGATCAAGGCGGCGGGGCGGACGCTGAGCGACTGGGGCGACCCGAAACTCACGGCGCTGCAGGGCGGGCTCGCCGTCCGCTCCGGCGGCAAGACGGTCGGAGGCATTGCGATGAGCGGAAACTCCACGACCCGCGACGAGGCGCTCGCCCGCGCCGGCCTCGACGCGATGGGGCTGCGCTGATGCCCGCCTACCTCATCGCCGACGTGAGCGTGCGCGACCCGGACGCCTACGCATCCTACGCCGCGCAGGTTCCGGCCACCCTCGAGCCCTACGGCGGAAGGTTCCTCGTTCGCGGCGGCGCGAGCGAGGTCATCGAAGGCGACCGCCGGCCCGGACGCCTCGTCGTCATCGAGTTCCCGGACGGCGACGCGCTGCGCGGTTGGTACGCGTCCGGCGCGTATCAGGCCATCGTCGGCGTCCGATGGGAGGCCGCCGATGCGTCCGTCGTCGCGGTCGAGGGGGCGGAGTAGGCGATGCCCGTCCGCGAGTCGCTCGGCTTGGACGACGCCCAGCGCGCCGCGGACGCCGCGATGGGCGCGGCCGGCCCCGGCGAGCGCCCGTTCGCCGTCGCCGTCGTGGACGAGAGCGGCGAACTCGTCTATCTCGCCCGCAAGGACGGCGCGCCGGCGGCGGACGTTCGGAACGCGGAGCGCAAAGCCTACGCCGCCGCGTTCATCGGACGCGACACCTCCGTGTACCGCCTGCAGATCGCCCACGACGGGCGGACGGTCGCGGACTGGTCGAACGACCGGGTGACGACGCTGCACGGCGGGCTCACGCTGCGCCGGGCGAGCCAGGTCGTCGGCGGAATCGGCGTCAGCGGAACGGGCGACGAAGACCGCGACGAGCGGCTTGCGATGGCGGGCGCGGAGGCGATGGTCAAGCCCGCGGGCGACGCCCGCCTCCGCGACGCGGCCAGCCGCCCCCGCTTCCGCGCCGGGCCCGCGCCCGCCCTCAGCGCCGCTCCGGCGCGGAGCGAGGGCGTTCAACGCCGAACGCTCCGCCTGCCCGGCCTCAGCGCCCCGGACGCTCCCGCGCCCGATTTCGCGGAGGTCGGCGGACTGTTCTTCGCGTCCGGGATTCGCGGGGTAGACCTGCGAACCGGCGAGATTCCCCGCGACCCCGCCGCGCAGTTCCGCAACGCTTGGCGCAACCTGCGGACGCTGGTCGAGGCCGCCGGACGCTCGACCGACGAGATCGGCCTCGTCACGAACTTCATAGACAGCCAGGACTTCCGGGCGCATATCAACGACGGCTGGCTTGATTTGTTCCCGCACGAGGAGAACCGCCCCGCGCGCAAGACGACCTCCTATCCGCTGCCGCCGGGCGAGGGCGTTCAACTGCAGGCGATAGGCGTCGCCGGAGAGCGGCGCAAGCGCGTGGAGGTTCCCGGCCTGGCGCACCGCGACCCGCTCCCGAACGCCGTCCGCATCGGCGGCTGCGTCTTCTCGTCCGTCATCGTTCCGTGGGACCTCTCGACCTCGCAGCCCGTCGTCGGCGAGGACGCGCAGACCGACCAGTGCTTCGCCAATATGCGCGCGGTGATGGAGGCGGCTGGCGGAAGCGTGGACGACGTCGTTCTGCAGTGGGTCTACCTCAACGACTTCGCTTATCAGCCGTATATGGTGGACGTCTACCTGGAGGCGTGGCCGGAGGGCGCCTATCAGGCGGCGCGTAAGACGTTCCGCTATCCGATGGCCGGGCAGATTCAGATGCAGGTCATCGGGAAGGTCGGGGGCGAGCGCGCCAATCACGAGATCGAGGGGCACGGGCATCACGATCCGATTCCGATGGCGGCGCGCGTCGGCGGGCTCCTGTGCTCGTCGGGCGTCTCCGGCGTCGACGCGGCGGGGCCGGACAAACTCGAGCCGGTGGAGGGAGCCGCCGGGCAGGCGCGTCACGGGCTCCGCAACGTCGAGTCGCTGCTGCGGGGCGCGGGCGGCGGCTTGGGGAACGCCGGCCTGCTGACGCTCCTCGTTCAGGATTACGCGGATGTGGATCCACATTCGAAGCGCAACACCTGCTGTTCGTTCCAGAATACCTCAACCGGCGTCCGGTAGCCCAGCGCCGCGCGCGGCGTGTTGTTGGAGCGCAACGCGCACAGCGTCAACTCCTCGTCCGACACCCCGTCCAAGTCCGTCTTCCGAGGCAACTCCCGCCGAAGCCGGCCTATCGCGTTCTCCACTCCCCCTTTCTGCCATGGCGACCTCACGTCGCAGAAGAACGTCTCCGTCCCTATCGCGTGCAACTCGTAATGCCGCGCAAACTCCGTCCCGTTGTCGAACGTCACGCTCCGCCGCATCTCCAACGGCAGAGCCCCCAGCGTCGCCACCATCGCTTGCGCGACAGGCTCCGCCCCCTTGCTCTCAGGCCGCAACACGAGCGACAGCCGCGACGCGCGCTCGTGCAGGATCAGCAACGCCTGCTTCCGAACGCCGAACAGCATCGTGTCCGCCTCCCAGTGGCCGAACTCGACCCGGCCGGCGGCCTCCGGAGGCCGCTCCGTCAGCGGGCGGCGCTCACGGATGAACACGGCGGAACTGCGCCCCTTGCGGGAGCGCCGGCCCCTCTTCGCCTTCGCCTGCGGCAGGTAATGCCGCCAGCCGTAGTCCTTCTTCCTCTTCACCTGGCCGTAGATGAACCGGTAGATCGTCTCGTCCGAAATCACCGGCCTGCCCATCTCCAACGCCAGGCGCCCGGCCACTTGGTCAGGCGACGCGCCCCACGCGAGCCGCCAAAGCACGGCCTCCCGCAGCAAGTCGTCGCGGTCGAGGCGCGGCCCGCGCCACCGCCGCGCCTGCGCCCGCTCGTTCGCCTGCACCGGCCTGTACTCGCCTGAGCTCAACCGGTTGCGGTTGATCTCGCGAGAGATTGCCGATGGCGAGCGATCCAGACTTGCAGCGATTTGCCTGACCGCGGTCCCCGCTTTGAGTAGGCGGGCAATCTCACACCGCTCTTCGATCCCGATATGGCTGTATCCCATGGCGCCACCTTACTCTGGTGTTGCGCTTCGTTTGGGAATCCAGTGAATCCCGCCCCCCTTCGGGCGCGCAAGCGCCAGATCCCCCTCTCCCTATAAGGGGAGAGGACGCCGCGAACGCGGCGGGAGAGGGTACTGCGGTCGGGGCGCGATGCGCCCCGGGATTTCCGCCTACGTGGGAATCCCGCCCGCTTGAGGCGCGCAAGTGCCGAATTCCCCCTCTCCCTATAGAGACCTTTGCATAACTCAGTTTCAGCCCGCAATTCCTCTTAATGTTAGGAGTGAATTGAGGCGCCCCGGCTCTGTGACGAGGGGTTATGCAAAGGTCTCCTATAAGGGGAGAGGACGCCGCGAACGCGGCGGGAGAGGGTACTGCGGACGGGGCGCAACGCGCCCCGTCTCCCCCTACCCCCATCCCAACTATGACAAACGCCCCTTGCGCCGACGCCCCCCTCATCCCCTACGATGGATCCCGACCGGCCAAGCCGTGCGTGGGCAACCCGGACGGAAGCGAGCGAGGCGGCGAGAAGGGCGCACCATTTTGCCCCATTCCCGCCCCAAACAGCCCCATTTCTGCCCCAAAACAGCCCCAAACTTGCCCCATCGGCAGCCGGATCTTACGAATGAATGGTGCAAAATGGTGCAGAATGGTGCAGCCCTTAAAGGGCAGAGCGCGTCCGTAGCCGACGCGATCGAGCCCCGGAGCCCCAGTGCGCCCGCGAAGAAGTCGCCGACCTCGCCCGCGCCGGAGTCGGCGTCGCTATGAATGAGGATGAGGCCGCGTACTGGCGGGGCTTGCGGCGCGAGCGGCCGGAGCGGATCGAGGAGCCGGGGCCGGGGCGGGAGTCGGTTTGGGATTATCCGCGCCCGCCTCGGGTGGAGGCGGTTTCGGCTCCGCTGCGAGTGGAGTTCGCGGGCGTCGTCGTTGCGGAGACGCGGCGCGGGCTGCGCGTTGTGGAGACGTCGAGCCCGCCGGCGTACTACTTCCCGCCGGAGGACGTGAAGACGGCGTTTCTGCGCCCGATGCGCCACGCGGCGTTCTGCGAATGGAAGGGCGAGGCGTCGTATTGGACGTTGAGCGCGCGAGGGCGGGAGTCGGAGGCCGCCGCGTGGAGTTACGCCTCGCCGAACGCGGGCTACGAGGCGCTGGCGGGGTGGTTCGCGTTTCACGCGGGGCGCGCCGACGCTTGCTACATAGGCGATGAGCGCGCCGCTCCGCAGCCGGGCGGCTACTACGGGGGATGGATCACGTCGTCGGTCGCCGGCCCGTTCAAGGGCGAGCCGGGGACGGACCGGTGGTAGGGGGGGCGCCCCGATGTGCATGGGCGGACGGCTCGCGCGGCGTGAAGAGAGCGTAGGCGGCAGGGCCGCCTGCGGCATGCAGGGGTCTGGAGTGCGGCGCCTTGTATGGGCGCGCGCGTTCGGGTAGAGTATGTTGCGCCGTCGGCCTCGCTGGATTGGGGCGGAGCGTCGGCGGAATCCAAAGAAGCGCGTAAGGGAGGACCCTGTGAAGCACGAGTTGCCGCCGCTGCCGTACCAAATGGACGCGCTCCAGCCCCACATCTCGCAGGAGACGCTGGAGTTCCACTACGGCAAGCATCACCAAGCCTACGTCAACAACCTCAACGGGATGATCGAGGGGACGGAGTGGGAGAACTCCTCGCTGGAGGAGATCATCGAGAAGGCGCCTGCGGGGCCCGTGTTCAACAACGCCGCGCAGATCTGGAACCACACATTCTACTGGAACTCGATGAGCCCCAACGGGGGCGGCGAGCCGTCGGGCGCCGTCGCGGACGCCATCAACAAGGCGTTCGGCTCGTTCGAGGAGTTCAAGAAGCAGTTCGGCGCCCGCGCCGCCGGCAACTTCGGCTCCGGCTGGACGTGGCTCGTCGAGAACGCGGACGGCTCGGTCGCCATCGAGAACACGAGCAACGCCGGCAACCCGATGACCAACGGCCAGAAGCCGCTCCTGACCTGCGACGTCTGGGAGCACGCCTACTACATTGACTACCGCAACGCCCGCCCGGCCTATGTCGAGGCGTGGTGGAGCCTCGTCAACTGGGAGTTCGCCAACGCGAACCTCTAGACGACAGGGACGTCCCGTTGGACGGGGCGCGAGAGCGTCCCGTCCAACGGGAGCCCTTGCATAACATGCCGTCATTCCGCGAAAGCGGGAGCCACGCCCCTTACCCGTAATGGGCGCAGGAATGGCGGCAGAAGAGCCCGCTGTTTGGCGTAGACTCTCCTACACTCCACCCAACCCGCCCACAGGAGCCCCGCTATGCGAAACGGCTACCGCATATTCGACGCGGACACCCACTTCCACCCGTCCGCGGAGACGCTCGAGCCCTACCTCGACCCGCTCCTGCGCGAGATGAAGGCGGAACTCCAAACCCGTGAGTTCCGAACCGGCTGGGCCGGCGAGGAGATGCCCCAGCCCTACACCCACCTCTACCGGCTCGCCGACGAGCGCGGTTGGGGCGCGTCGCCGCCCCGCGTGCTCGGCGAGGCGGGCCCCCGCCCGAACGCGGAGCGCCATTTCCAAAAGTTCCAAGGCTTCACAATCCCAACGCCCGGCGGATCCGACTGGGACGCCGACGCCCGCGTCCGCGATATGGACGAGGAAGGCGTGGACGTCCACCTGATGGTGCCCGGCGCCGCGGCGGGGCACGACAACCCCGCCGTCGACATGGCGATGCTTCGCAGCGTCCACCGCTGCCTCGACGACGTGTGCGGCCGCCATCCGGACCGCCTCGCGTCGCTCATTCTCGCCACCGCCCGCGACGTCGAGGGCTCCGTCCTCGAAATCAAACGCTACGCCGGCTCCGGCTGGGCGAAGGGCGTCTGGGTCAACTTGCCGCTGGACTACCCGGTCGACCATCCCGACCTGCATCCGATTTGGGCGGCGGCGGACGACGCCGGGCTCTGCGTCGTTCATCACAGTTTCGCGGCGGGCTACCCGGGCTACCGCGACCTCTGGGATAACCCGTTCATCGGACGAACGGCGTCGCATCCGTGGGCCGCGATGCGGATGATCGCCGCCTTCCTCGGCGCGGGCTTGCTCGACAAATACCCGAACCTCAACCTCGCCATATTGGAGTCTGGGTTCGGCTGGCTTCCCTTCTGGATGCGGCGCATGGAAGACCAAGTGAACTATATGGGTTACGTCGCCGACGGCCTGCGGGGCACGATGCGCGAGTATATGACCGGCGGGCGGTTCTTCGCCGCCGTCGTGCTGCACGAGGGCGAGGAGATCACGCGGATGGTCTCCGATCTGATGGGCGACCACGTGCTGATGTTCGGCTCCGACTACCCGCACGCGGAGTCGCGCTTCCCGCGCTCCGCCGACATCGCGCTCGGATGGGGCAGCCTCGGCGAGGAGCGGATGCGAAAGTTAATGTGGGAGAACGCCGCCCGCTGCTTCCGGCTGAAGTAGGCGGCGCCTGGGCGTTGGCGAAAGGCGTTTGCGCGGCAAGAGCATCGGTTGCTAGCATGGCGGGGCAACTTACGAAGCCGCAGGAGGAGCATAATGAAACTTGGCGGGAAGGTCAGCCGCCAGTCCGCCCGGAGGACTCGACGGCTGCCGAAGATGGTGGAGGGACATAGCGTCCACCGCGACCGGCTCTTGGAACACGCGGACGAAATGCTGGACAAGCGCGACCGGCTGCAGGCTTCGGAGAAGATATGGGGCGCCGCCGCGCACGCCGTCAAACTGGTCGCCAAGAGGCGGGGTTGGCCCTGCTATGGACACAGCGACCTGAGGGACATCGCCCGCTACCTGAGCGACCAGAAGGGGTACGAGGATGTCCACGCGCTCTTCACGGCGGCGGAGGGCTACCATTCCAACTTCTACGAGGACACGAGGGGCGTGCCCGACATTCGGAAGGGGTTGCAGGACGCGAGGCGGCTCATCGCCTTGCTCACGCGGATCAACGACGAGTTGCCGTTGGACGCCCGCGAGCCGCATGGGCGAGACTACCAGGACTACGAGAAGAGGCGCCGGCGGGCATCGTGAGAGGGGAAGCGAACGCCTACCCCGCATGTCTAGGATAGGCGGCGCGGCGGACGCTGAACGATGCGCGTTCTGATCACGGGAGCGTCGGGATTCGTGGGGCGCGCCCTGACGGGGGCGCTCGCGGAGCGCGGCGACGAGGCCGTTGCGCTGACGCGCCGCCCGGAGCGCGCCCTCGCCGCGCTGCCCGCGCTCATCGCCGCCTACGCTTGGCGCCCTCTCGACGAGCCCGCCCCGACGGAGGCGCTCGCTGGCGCGGACGCCGTCGTCAACCTCATGGGCGAGAGCGTTGCCGGGCGTTGGACGCCGCGCAAGAAACGGGCGATTCTCGAGTCGCGGGAGACGGGGACGCGCAACCTCGCCGCGGGCATGCGGAGCGCCGCGAACGTCGGAGTCGCTCCGCGAACGCTGCTGAGCGGGAGCGCCTTGGGCTACTACGGCGACCGCGGCGACGAAACGCTCAGCGAGGCCGCCGCGCCCGGCGAAGGCTTCCTCGCGGACGTCTGCGTCCGGTGGGAGGAGGCGGCGCTGGAGGCGGAGTCCGACGACATTCGCGTCGTCCTGCTGCGGACGGGGCACGTCCTCGGGCGCGGCGGCGGCATGCTCGCGCCGCTCTCGCGGCTCGCCCGGCTCGGCCTGTCCGGCCCGCTCGCGTTGGGGCGGCAATGGTGGCCGTGGGCGCATCTGGACGACGTGGTCGGCGTGATCTTGCATGCGCTGGACGCGGAGGGCATGCGCGGGCCGGTGAACGTCTGCGCGCCCGCGCCGGCGCGCCAGCGGGAGTTCGCCCGCGCGTTGGGGAGGGCGCTGCGCCGCCCCGCCGCGCTCCCCGCGCCCGGCTTCGCGCTGCGCCTCGCGCTCGGCGAGTTCGCGTCGGAACTGCTCAGCAGCCGCCGGATGTCGCCTGCGACGGCGTTGGATTCGGGGTATCATTTCCGATACGAGGAACTGGACGCCGCCCTCAGCGAAATCTATGCCTAGACGCATCACGCCGCCCCGACGCAAGGACGCCGGAGACTTGCCGACGCTCCATCCCGCCAAGACGCGCAAGCCGTTCCGCGTCGTCTCGGACTTCGAGCCCAGCGGCGACCAGCCAGAGGCGATCCAGCGGCTGTCGACCGGCCTGCTGAACGGCATGCGTCGGCAGACGCTGCTGGGCGTGACCGGCTCCGGCAAAACGTACACGATGGCCAAAACCGTCGAGGCCGTCCAAAAGCCGACGCTCGTCATCGCCCCCAATAAGACGCTCGCCGCCCAACTCGCCCAGGAGTTCCGCGACTTCTTCCCGGAGAACGCCGTCGAGTACTTCGTCTCCTACTACGACTACTACCAGCCAGAAGCCTATGTGCCCTCCACCGACACCTACATCGAGAAAGAGGCCGACATCAACGACGAGATCGACAAACTCCGGCACGCCGCCACGCGCTCCCTGATGACGCGGCGCGACGTGCTCGTCGTCGCCTCCGTCTCCTGCATCTACGGCTTGGGCTCGCCGTCCGAATACTTTTCGTTCGTGGAGCGCATCAGCAAGGGCGAGCGGACGAACCGCCAGAAACTCTCCCGCCGCCTGATAGAAATGCAGTACGAGCGCAACGACTACGACCTCGCGCGCTCCCGATTCCGCGTCCGAGGCGACACGCTGGAGATTATGCCCGCCTACGAGGACGTCGCCGTCCGCGTCGAGTTCTTCGGCGAGGACGTCGAGCGCATCGTGGAACTCGACCCGCTCACGGGCGAACTGATCGCCCAGCGCGACCAGATCGACATCTATCCCGCCAAGCACTTCGTCACCTCCCGCGAGAAGTTGGAGGAGGGCGTCGTCGAGATCGAGGAGGAACTGGACGCGCGGCTCGCCGCCCTCCAGGAGGAGGGCAAGGGACTCGAGTCGCAGCGGCTGGAGCATCGGACGCGCTACGACCTGGAAATGCTGCGCGAGACCGGCTACTGCGCCGGCGTCGAGAACTACTCTCAGCCGCTCGGCAGGCGCCCCCCCGGCTCCACCCCGTGGACGCTGATGGACTACCTGCCCGACGACCATCTCCTCATCATTGACGAGTCGCATATGGCCATTCCCCAGTTGCGCGGCATGTTCCACGGCGAAATGTCGCGCAAAGACTCGCTCATAAACTTCGGATTCCGCCTGCCCTCGGCGCGCGACAACCGCCCTCTGAACTTCGACGAATTCGAGCGATGCGTGAACCAGGTGGTCTATGTCTCCGCAACCCCGGCCGCCTACGAAGTCGCCCAGAGCGCGCAGGTCGTCGAGCAGGTCATACGCCCCACCGGACTCCTCGACCCGACCATCGAGGTGAAGCCCACGAAAGGCCAAATAGACGACCTGCTCGATCAGATCGGTCGCCGGACGGCCAAAGGCGAGCGCGCGCTCGTGACCACGCTCACCAAGCGCATGGCGGAGGAGTTGACCGACTACCTCCGCGAGATGAACGTCAAAGTCCACTACCTGCATTCGGAGGTGGACACGCTCAAGCGCACCGAGATCCTCCGCGACCTCAGGCTCGGCGTCCACGATGTCGTCGTCGGCATCAACCTTCTGCGCGAGGGGCTCGACCTCCCGGAGGTCAGCCTCGTCGCCGTGCTGGACGCGGACAAGGAGGGCTACCTGCGCTCCGCGCCGTCGCTCGTCCAAACGATGGGGCGCGCCGCCCGCCACCTCGACGGGCACGTCATCCTCTACGCCGACAGAGTCACGGACTCTATGCGGCATGCGATAGACGAGACGGAGCGGCGCCGCGCTTTGCAAACGGCGTTCAACGAGGCGCGCGGCGTCCAACCCGAGGGCATCCGCAAGGCGATACGCGACATCGCCGAATCCATCCGCGAGGTCGCCGAGCCCCGCGCCTCCTACGGCGTCCGCAAGGATATGAGCAAGGACGACCTCGCCCGGGTCGTCAAGCAGTTGGAATCGGAGATGAAAGAGGCGTCGCGCCAGTTGGAGTTCGAGAAGGCGGCTTTGCTCCGCGACGAAATGGTCGACCTCAAGCGGCTGCTCGTCGCGCAGGAAGTCGCCGAAATCGGCGCACCCGACGCCGGCCCGGCGGCGCCGTTCACCGGAAACGAACCGCCCCCGGCGCCCTACGGCAAACCCGGACGGCGCGGGCGCAAGAGGCGATAATGAGAAAAAAGCGTTTCATCCTAGCGGCTCTCGCGGTCGTCGTCATCGTCCCGCTGACCGCCGTCGCGCTCACCTGGGGAGACCGCGCGCTGCCCGGCGCCGATCCCCTCCCTCCCAAGTTCGCGGACTGGCGCATGCCTGACGTCGAGACGAACGTCGCCGCGCTCCTCCGGCCTGACGCGCCGCTCTCCTTGCGCTCGCTCACGGACGAAACGGGGACGCCGATCACGGAAGCGGAGGGACTCGCGCTCGGCCCCGGCGGAAGATACGCCATGCGCCTGCGGTTCACGAATCCCGAGGACGCGCAAGCCGCCGCCAGGCGAGTCGACTTCGGCGGATGGAAGGGCAGAGACGGAGCGGCGCTGTCCGTGACCGGCTGGGACGAAGAGTGGGGGCTGACGGCGCGGACCGCTTGGGCGCGAGACGTCCGCGTCGCATGGCGAGAGCGCGAGCCCGGCGTATGGCGCGGATGGAGCCTCCTGCCGGACGACCCGCCGGCGCCTCCCATCGCGTTCGGATTCGTCCGGAACCGGAGCGACCTGACGGAGCGCATGCTCCGAGAGGCCGGCCTGAGCGCCGGAAGCCTCGGCTCCGCGCTCGGATTCGCCCGCGTGGACGTCGCGTCGTTCGCCGTCTACGGAGAGATGGCCAGCCTCCCCTACAACCGGGGCGCCGACTTCCTCCGCGACGCCGACGTCGGCGTCCTCGCCGTGGCCGAGTCCGCCTATCCGGGAGTCGCGCTGCGCTTGGCCTTCGGAGCGCTCGCGTCCCGCGCCGGGTTCGCCAGGGCGGACGTGGACGGGCAGGAGGCCTACTACCGCGCCTTCGAGGAGCGCGGCGTCCATCTGATGATGACCCGCTACGGGCGGACGATCTACGCCGCGATGGCGCAGTCGAAAGACAACGCCGAGGCGCTCGTCCGCTCCGTCGCGGAGAGCCAGCGCAGCCGCATGTAACGCAAATGACGCTGCGGCGATACGAAGAGAAACGCGACTTCAGCGGCACGAGCGAGCCCGCGCCGGGCTCGGAGGCGCTCCGGCCGGGCGCGCCGACGTTCGTCGTGCAGAAGCACGCCGCCTCCCGTCTGCACTACGACTTTCGCCTCGAGTTCGGCGGCGCGCTCAAGTCGTGGGCCGTCCCCAAGGGCCCATCGCTCGACAACGCGGAGAAGCGCCTCGCCGTGCTGGTCGAGGACCATCCGCTCGACTACGCCTCCTACGAGGGCGTGATCGGGCACGGAAACTACGGCGCGGGGCAAGTCATCGTCTGGGACGCGGGCGTCTACACCCCGGACGAGGACGGGTTGAGTTGGGGCGACCGCCGCGAGGCGGAGCGGCGCATGCAGGCGGGAATGGAGGCGGGAAAACTCTCGTTCACGCTGCGCGGACGCAAACTGCGCGGCTCTTGGACGCTCGTCCGCACGGCGCGGGGCCCCAACGAATGGCTGCTCATCAAGCACAAGGACGCCCACGCCGACGCCCAACGGGACGTTCTCGACGACGACGAGTCGGTCGTGTCCGGGCTGACCATCGAGCAGTTGCAGGCGGGGCGGCTCCCCGACCCGTCGCTGGGGGACGCGGCGTCGTTCGGCAAGGCCGCGCGGATGCCGCAAACGATCAAGCCGATGCTGGCGCAGGCGGTCGACGGCGCGTTCTCCGCGGAAGGCTGGCTGTTCGAACCGAAACTCGACGGCTTCCGCATCGTCGCGTTCGTAAAAGACGGGAGCGTCCGCCTGATGAGCCGGACGGGCAAAGATATGACGCGGAACTTCCCCGACATCGCCGGCGACTTGGCCGTCCTTCCCCATCGGGAGATGATTTTGGACGGCGAGGTCGCCGCGCTGGACGCGAACGGCGTCCCCAACTTTCTTCTGCTGCAAAACAACGCGGGCTTGCCGAAAACGGCGGGCGTAAGCGGGCGCCCCGGCGGCGCGGACGTCGCCTTCTATCCGTTCGACCTCCTCCATCTTGACGGGCGCGACCTGCGGCGGGCGCCTCTCCTCCGGCGCAAGCGCGCGCTCAACCTGGCGGTCGCGCCGAGCGAGCGCGTCCGTTTCGTGGAGAGCGTCGAGGCGGAGGGAGAGGCGTTCTTCCGCGCGGCGGAGCAACTAGGGTTGGAGGGAATGATGGCCAAACGCCTCGACGCGCCCTACGAGGCGGGGCAGCGCTCCCGCCGCTGGCTGAAGGTCAAGCGGACGCTCTCGCAGGAGTTCGTCGTCGTCGGGTACACGCAAGGCGAGGGCGAGCGCGCGTCGAGTTTCGGGGCGCTCGCGCTCGCCTACTACGACGGCGGGGCGCTGACCTACGCGGGGCGCGCCGGAAGCGGCTTCACGGAGCAGGCGCTCCGGGATGCGCTGGCGGCGCTGCAGCCGCTGCGGACGGACAAATGCCCGTTCCCCGCGCATCCCGACGACCTCAAGGACGTGAAGGTGTTTTGGGTGAAGCCGGAGGTCGCGGCGCAAGTGAAGTTCTCGATGTGGACGGAGGACGGCGCGCTGCGCTCCCCCGTCTTTCTCGGATTCCGCGAGGACGTGTCCCCGCGCTCCGTCGTCCGCGAGCGGGCGGAGCCGGCGGCGGCGGTCGTTCCGCTGCCCCGGAGAGACGGCGCCCGCGCCGAAGCGGAGGACGCGGTCGAGCAGATCCGGCGGATCAAGCGCGACGGGCATTTGGAGGTCGGCGGGCACAGGATGCGCGTGACCAATATGGACAAGGTCCTGTGGCCGGAGACGGACGAGGGGGCGGCGGCGACCAAGGGCGATATGCTCGCGTACTACGCGCAAGTCGCGCCGTTTCTGCTGCCGCACCTCCGCGACAGGCCGATCACAATGACGCGCTACCCGAACGGCATCGCGGGGAAGAGTTTCTATCAGAAGCATTGGGAGCACGACCCGCCTCCGTTCGTCGAGCGGACGCGGGTGTACTCGTCCAGCAACGAGGGCGACGTGGAGTACCTGATGGTCAACAACTTGCCGACGCTCCTGTGGCTGGCGCAACTGGCCGACATCGAGTTGCATCCGTGGCTGTCGCGGACGACCGCCGAGCCGGACGCGGCGCGGCTGACGGAGCGGTTCACCGGATCGAAAGAGGAACTGCGGGCGAGCGTCTTGAACTACCCGGACTTCATCGTGTTCGACTTGGACCCGTACATCTACTCCGGCAAGGAGGGCGCGGGAGCGGAGCCGGAACTGAACCGTCGGGCGTTCGCCAAGACCGGCGAGGCGGCGCTCGCGCTGAAGGAGTTGCTGGACCAACTCTCGCTGTCGTCGTTCCTCAAGACGTCGGGCAAGACGGGGCTGCACGTCTACGTGCCGGTTTTGCGCGAGTACGACTATTCGGTTACGCGGAAGGCGTGCGAACTGATCGGGAGGTTTCTCCTGCGGAGCCGCCCTCGCGATCTGACGATGGAGTGGAGCGCGGGCAAGCGGGCGGGCAAGATATTCCTCGATCACAATATGAACGTGATGGGGAAGAACATGGCGTCGGTCTACTCGCTGCGCCCGCTTCCCGGCGCGCCCGCTTCCGCGCCGCTCCGCTGGGACGAACTGGGCGCCGTCTATCCGAGCGACTTCACGATTAGGAGCGCGCCGGCGCGCCTAGCGGAGACGGGCGACCTGTGGGCGGACATCCTGGACGCGAAGCACGACCTGCGCCGCCTGCTGGAGACGGCGGAGGGGTGAGGGGCTGCGGCGCCGACGAAAAGAACGACGGACGCGCCTCCCGCGCTTGCGTCATTCCGCGCGTTGCGAAGCCGGTTGCGCCTCCTTCCGCAGGAAGAGGTTGCCGATGGCGAGGCAGTCTATGTCCGTTCCCATAAAGCAGGCGAACGCGTCGGCGGGCGAGCAGACGATGGGCTCTTCGTTGACGTTGAAACTCGTGTTCACCAGGACGGGGCAGCCCGTCCGCGCTTCGAACGCCTCCAGCAGCGCGTGATAGCGCGGGTTCGTCTCCTTGTCGACGGTCTGCAGGCGCGCGGAGTAGTCGACGTGCGTGACCGCCGGAATTTGCGACCGCGGAACGTTCACGCGCTCGACGCCGACCTCAATAGCGTCCCGCGCCGCGTCGACGGGGACGCGCCGCTCGGACCGGACGTCCGCCGTCAGCAGCATATACGGCCCGTCGCAATCGATCTCGAACCAGTCCGCCGCCTTCTCGCGCAAGACGCTGGGCGCAAACGGGCGGAACGACTCGCGTTGCTTCACCTTGAGGTTGAGCGTTCGCTGCGCGTCGTTCGACCTGGGGTCGGCGAGGATCGATCTGGCGCCCAGCGCGCGCGGGCCGAACTCCATCCGCCCTTGAAACCACCCCACCGCCTTCCCCGCCTCCAGCGCGTCCACCGCGGCGGTCAGCAGCGCGTCGTCCGAAAGCGTTTCGTAGCGCGCTCCGGCGGCGTCCAGCGCCTCGCGCATCTCCGCGTCGGAGAACGCCGGGCCCAGATAGGCGCCCTGCATCGCGTCCGCCGCGCCGGATGGGGAAGGCGCGGCGCTTGGCGAGGGCGCGGCGGCGGGGCGGGGCGCGCCGAGCAATCTGTGGCTCGCGAGCAGCGCCGCTCCCAGCGCGCCGCCCGCGTCGCCCGCCGCCGGCTGGATCCACACGCTCTCGAAGCGCCCGTCGCGCAGAATCTTCCCGTTCGCCACGCAGTTGAGCGCGACGCCGCCCGCAAGGCAGAGATTCGGCAGGCCCGTCTCCGTTCGCAGCGATCGGGTCAGGCGCAGCGCGGCCTCCTCAACGACGGCTTGCGCCGACGCCGCGAGGTCGCAGTCCCGTCGCGCGACGGGCTCGTCCGGCAAGCGCGCCGGGCCGAACCGCTCCTCGAACTTCCGGCTCGTCATTCGCAGCCCGGCGCAGTAGTCGAAGTAGTCCATATTCAGTCGGAACGAGCCGTCGTCTTTCAGATCGATCAGGTCGTCGAGGATGGACTGGGCGTAAGCCGGCTCGCCGTAGGGCGCGAGCCCCATCATCTTGTACTCCCCGGAGTTCACGGAGAAGCCCGTTTGATACGTGAAGGCGGAGTAGAGCAGCCCCAGCGAGTGCGGAAAATGGATCTCCTTCAGGACATCCAGTTCGACGCCGCGCCCGACGGCGGCCGAGGTCGTCGCCCACTCGCCGACGCCGTCCATCGTGAGCACGGCCGCCTCGCGGAACGGCGACGGATAGAACGCGCTCGCCGCGTGCGCTTGATGATGCTCCGCGAACAGCAGCCGTTCGCTCCAGTCGGCGTCGGGCGCGAGCGCCGCGAGCCTTCGGCGCAGCAATCCCTTCTGAAAGAGTTTCTCCTTCACCCAGAGGGGCAGCGCCATCGAGAACGCTCGGAATCCGCGCGGCGCGAACGCGGCGTAGGTCTCCATCAGGCGCTCGAACTTGAGAAACGGCTTGTCGTAGAACGCGGCGTAGTCGACCTCGTCCATGCCGACGCCCGCCTCGGCGAGGCAATAGGCGACGGCGTTCGCGGGGTAGTCCGCGTCGTTCTTCTTGCGCGTGAATCGCTCTTCCTGCGCGGCGGCGACGATGCGGCCGTCCTCCACGAGCGCGGCGGCGCTGTCGTGGTAGAACGCCGAGACGCCGAGAACGCGCATTAGAAGACCGTGTAGATGAGCGGCGCGACGGCGCTGCTCTGCGCGAGGACGAGCAGGCCGCCCACCACGAACGCGAGTATGATGGCGGGCGCGAGCCAGTACTTCTTCCGCGCCCGAATGAACGCGCAGAACTCCCCAAGAAACGCCAGCGATCCCATCGTCAGTACTGCCTCCGCATAGACTCTCGGTTGGGGCCGGGCGGCTCCCGCGCGATCCAGTAACTCGCCGCGTCAGGGTCGCGCCGCAGCCGCAGCGGGTCGCGCCGCAGCAGACGCAGCGCGAGCCCCGTGGGCGCCATTGCGCCGTAGAACAGCAGCGCCAGCGCAACGGGGCTGACGATCCGGTGCAGCAGCGCGCTGACTTTCGCCCACGCCTTGTTGAGCGGCGACAGCAACTCCGGCGTGAGGAGCCCCGCGACGAGGAGCGCGCCGCTGACGACGAACGGCCACGCCAACGGCGACCCGCCTCTGATCCACGCGACCGCGCCGATGACCGCGAACACGGCGGCGAACGCGGCGCCGAAGGCGCGGTCGGACGCCCTGTCGGGCGCGCCCCCGCCGGTCAGTCGCTCATGCGTGTCCGTCGCGCTCGGCATTTCCAGTAGGTTCCCGCTTTCGCGGGAATGACGGTCTCCAGTAGGTTCCCGCTTCGCGGGAATGACGGTCTCCAGTAGGTTCCCGCTTCGCGGGAATGACGGTCTCCAGTAGGTTCCCGCCTTCGCGGGAATGACGGGGCCCCGGGGATCTGGGGGGCGGGGCGCGTTCGCGCCCCGCCCCTTCTCGTTCGTTCGGCGCTGCGCGCGCCCGACTGCAGTACCCTCTCCCACCGCGTTCGCGGCGTCCTCTCCCCTTATTAGGGAGAGGGGGATTGTCATTCCCGCCTCCATTGCCGTCATTCCCACGCCCTTGCCGTCATTCCCACGCCCTTGCCGTCATTCCCGATCCCCTTACCGTCATTCCCGCGTAGGCGGGAATCTCGCTCCTTTGACCGTCATTCCTGCGTAGGCAAGGAATCCATTCGGCGCGCCAGCGCCGCAGACGGGGCGCCAGCCCTGTCTCCCCAGATCCCCAAGCGCATCGTCATTCCCGCGAAGGCGGGAACCTACCCACGCCCCCGACCAACGTAGCGGGAATCCAGACGGGCGGGCATTGTAGCGCCGCGCCTACGCCGGGTCAGCGTCGTCGCAGACCTGCGGGTTCTCGCGCAGCCACTCGAGGAGCGCCTCGGCCGCCCACTGGTGGCCTTGCGCGCTCCAGTGGACGTCATGCGCGAATCTGGCGTCCTCGATCTTCCCGCCTTGCCGCACGATGTAGTCCCATTGATTGATGACCGGGATCCCGCGCTCGCGGGCCATACCCGTCATCCGCTCGAACAGCGGGTCGCCGCTGGGCCCCATCCGGTGCGAGGCGAGGATGACCAACTCCGCGCCGTCAAACTCAGCCCGATCGACGAATTCGTCCAAAGCGAAAGCGGTGAACGCCAACGCCTCCTGAAAGACCGGGGGAGGGTCGGGCCTCCTAAAGAATTCGCTCATGACAACGTCAGAATTAGCGGACGGTTCCCAGCCGTCCGCCATCGATTCGTAACCTGGGCGACGGACCAATTCTTCCGCTCTCGCATGGAACTGTTCAGTTCTCCGGACATCCTCGAGGCCTATCTTGAACCCGATGTAGTGGACGAACAAGGAATCCGTGTTTAACCAGTGGCGAACGACCAGCGGATAATCCGGAGAAGGCGATAACCGCTCTCTCTCGATATCCGGACTAGGAGGACGTAGACGAATCGTTCCATCCGTGCTCCTCCTCGCAGTGGCGTACGGAATCCCGTCAGGGCCGTATCCTGTTCTCATCGCGTACAGCGCAGGAGAGTTGTCTGCGAAATCGTTGTTGACGAAAACGAGAACCGCGAGGCTCGGTCGCAGACGCCGCGCGTACTCGTCGTACCACGCCAACTGATGCGTTTGCCCGGTGCTTCGGATTCCATAAGCCGAAGCCGTAACGTCCGAGTCTGGCAATTCCGTTGTCGCCATCTCTTCTAATCGGACCTGGATTTTGTCCTCCAATGGGACTTCGAGCGCTTCCACGAACGAGTCGCCGATGATGGCGATATGGCAACTCGCCGCCGCGAGATCCGGATCCGGCGGCTCCCGATCCACGAACCCCCATGAGTTGGTCGTGGAGGTCGTCCAAAAGTCGAGCCCGTTCGTTATGCGAACCTCGGTATCAGAGGGCCTGAGCAAACCCATGCCATGAACGAATACGGTCGGCAGACTACTTTCCGTAAACGGCGCGCGCAGCCGGAGCCAAGCCTCTCCCGCAAGCCCGATAAGCAGCAGCCCAACGGAAACAAACAGCGCATTCCATAGAATAATAGTGAGTATTCGGCGAAATCCGCATTGGGGTTGGGGGGTAGTAACGGAATCCATAAGCCGCGCGCGCAGCGCGTTGAGCGGCGACAGCACCCCGGGCGTAAGGACCGCGACGGCTAGCAACGCGCCGCTGATCACGAACAGCCATGCCGAAAGCGTTTGCGCGCTGGCCAGCCGCGCGACCGCGCTGATGGCCGCAAGCGTTGCGGCGAACACGGCCCCGAAGACGCGGTCGGACACCCGGGCGGGCGCGCCGCCGATCAGTCGCTCGCGCGTGTCCGTCGCGCTCGGCATTGCTTCCATTCCTAGAGACCTCCGCAGCGCCCCAGCCGCCCTGCCAGCAGTACCTCTCCCATTATAGACGGCGCTACAGACGGCGCAGGGAGCGCTTGCGCGCGTCGCGCTCCGCTTGTGGTATGCTCCGTGCGGCAGGCCAGCAAGGAGGTGTGAACAATGCTCTCCGCCGCCGACAACGAACTGCTCACTAAGGTCGGGCACGGGACCCCGATGGGCGACCTGATGCGCCGCTACTGGATTCCCGCCGTCCTCTCCCGCGAGATCGAGCCCGACGGCGTCCCCCACCGCACGCGGCTCCTCGGCGAAGACCTGCTCGTGATGCGCTTCACGAGCGGCGAGCCCGCCGTGCTCCTTCCCTCCTGCCCCCACCGCGGCGCGTCCCTCTTCTTCGGACGCAACGAGGAGGAGGGCATCCGCTGCGCCTACCACGGCTGGAAGTTCAACGCCGCCGGCTTCTGCGTCGATATGCCCAGCGAGCCCCCGGAGAGCAACTTCAAGGACAAGGTCACGCTCAAGTCCTACCGCGCCGCGGAGCGCAACGGCGTCGTTTGGATCTATATGGGCCCCCAGCAGGCCGACCCGCCCCCGCTCCCCGACCTCGAGTGGAACCTCGCGCCAGAGTCGCACACGTACCTCACCAAGCGCATCGCCCAGAACAACTACTTCCAAACGCTGGAGGGCGAGATCGACTCCAGCCACAGCGGGTTCCTGCACAAGTCGTTCACCAATCCCTTCGCCTTCACCCTCAGCTGGCGGACGAGGGAAGAGATGGGCATGGTCTACAAGATGCGCGACCGCCATCCGCGATTCCAGGTGAAGGAGACGGAGTACGGCGTGCTCATCGGGGCGCGCCGCAACGCGGAAGAGGACTCCTACTACTGGCGCATCACGCAGTTTATGTTCCCCTTCCACACGATGATCCCGCCCTACGGCCCCGACCCGCTGCTGAGCGGGCACGCCTACATTCCGATGGACGACGAGCACGTGCTCGCGCTCTGCTACACCTACAACCCCGCGCGCCCGCTCTCCGAAGAGGAGTTGGACTATCTCCACTACGCGCGCCACGACGGGCAGGAGGGGCTGCACCCCACGGTGACGGGCTTTCTCCCGCCGCAGGCGAACAAGCCCGAAGGCGCGTGGTGGCCGAAGCACCACATCGACAACGACTTCAACGTCGACTGGGAGCGGCAGAAGACCGCTCAGTTCTCCGGCCTACCCGGAACGTGGGCGCAAGACTCCGGCATGCAGGAGACAATGGGGCGCGTGGCCAACCGGAGCGTCGAGCATCTCGGCGTGAGCGACACCGGCATCATCCGGACGCGGCGAGCGCTCATCAAGGCGGCCAGACTGCTGCGCGACTACGGCATCGAGCCCGACTCCGTCTGGGAGCCGGACGTCTACCGCATCCGGTCGGCGTCCGTCGTGCTTCCGCGCGACGCCGATTGGGTTGAGGCGTCTGCCGAGTTCCGCCAGGCGCGGGAGCGCGTGAACTTCGCGGCGGTCTAGGTCGCCGCCGGTCCCCAGTCCCGCGCAGGCGGGAATCTAGTATCCCCCCTCTCCCTAGAAGGGGAGAGGACGCCGCGAACGTGGCGGGAGAGGGCGCTGCCGGATAGTGGCCGAGAAAGTTATACTAGAATGAACGAATGAAAGCGGCCATCATCAACGTAACGGGCTACGCGGGCATCGAACTCGCCCGCATCCTGCACCGCCACCCGGAGGTCGAGATCGTCGGCGTCACCGGGCGCAGCCAGGCGGGAGAGACGCTCGGCGCCGCGCTCCCGCACCTCGACCGGCTTGGCCTCGTCATCGAGCCCGAGATCACGCGCAGCGTGGACGTCGTGTTCTCGGCGCTCCCGCAAATCGCGTCCGCCCCCGTTTGCGCCCGGTTCGCCCGCGAGGGCGTCAAAGTCGTGGACATCTCCGCCGACTTCCGCCTGCGCGACCCCGCCGAGTACGCCGCCTGGTACGGCGCGGAGCATCCCGCCCCCGACCTCCTCGAGGCGTCCGTCTACGGCCTGACCGAACTCGACCGCGAGGGAATCGCCGGCGCGCGGCTCGTCGCCAATCCGGGCTGCTATCCCACCGCCGCGCTGCTCGCGCTCGCGCCCGCCGTCAGGGGCGGCCTCATCAAAGAAGACGTCATCGTGGACTGCAAGTCGGGCGTCTCCGGGGCGGGACGCGGCCTCAGCCTGACGACGCACTTCTCGGAGGTCAACGAAAACGTCTTCGCCTACGGCGTCGGCGGGCACCGCCATCTGCCGGAGATTACGCAGGAACTGCGCCGGATGCGCGAGGGCTACGAGCCGAGCGCGCTCTTTCAGCCGCACCTCATTCCGATGACGCGCGGGATACTGGACACCGTCTACGCCGATTTCGCGGACGGCGCGTTCGGCTCGCCGCAAGAGGCGTCGGAGGCGGTCGGGGAACTCTACCGGGAGTTCTACCGGGGCGAGCCGTTCGTGAAGGTCGCGGACAGCCCCCCGCAGACGAAGCAGACGTGGGGCAACAACGATTGCTTGGTGTATCCTACAGTGGACGGGCGGACGGGCAAACTCGTCGTCTTCTCCGCGCTGGACAACCTCGTCAAGGGCGCGGCGGGGCAGGCCGCGCAGAACATGAACCTAATGTTCGGCCTCCCGGAGACGACGGGCTTGGAGCAACTGGCCATCTACCCGTAGCGCGCCCCCATAGTCTAGCGGCCCAGGACGCCACCCTTTCAAGGTGGAGATCGCGGGTTCGAATCCCGCTGGGGGCGCCACGCTCCGCCTGCCTAGCCCTGAGCCTTGCTCCATTCGCGCCGCCGGCCCCGGCGCGCGGCGTAAGAGAGCGGAGAACATAGGAATCGGACGCTATGGCCTACGAATTGCAATCCCCCATAGACCTCGCGGACTGCGAGCCCGCCGCCGGCCCCGCGCCGGAGTTCGTCTACGGCGGCGGCGAGCCGTCCATCGAGGTCGCCAACGGATTCGTCACCGCGGCCTACGAGCCCGGCAACGCCCTAACGCTCGACGGGCGGACATACGCGCTCCAGTCTATGCACGCGCACGCCGCTTCCGAGCACCGCGTGGACGGCGAACTCTTCGCCGCCGAACTCCATAGCGTGCATCAGAGCGCGGACGGCGCCTTGCTCGTCGTCGGTGTTCTCTACGAACTCGGCGCGCCCGACCCCGTCATCCAGGGACTCCTCGAGGCGGGCGCCGGCGAATCGGGCGGACGCCCCGTCTCCGCGCTCGACGCCGCGACGCTCCCGCCCGCCTCGTCCGCCCACTATCGCTACCGCGGCTCGAAAACCACGCCGCCGTTCGACGGCCCGGTGGAATGGATCGTGATGCGCGACCGCGGAACCGTCTCGCAGGAGCAGGTAGATGCGCTGCAGGCCGTCAACGGCGGAGCCCCCAACAACCGCGAAATTCAGCCCCGCGACGGCCGCAGCGTGCTCATAGTCGCCTCGGGCTGACCTCCCCCGCTGCGCCGCGCGAGACCTCGCATAACCCATCGCCATTCCCTCCCCCGCTATCCCTCTGCCCGCCCCCGGCGCCGTCATTCCTGCGTAGGCGGGATCTCGCCCCATTGGACAGCGCCCAGATCCCCTCTCCCTATAGAGACCTTTGCATAACCCCCTCGCCCCAGAGATGAGACGCCTAAATTCACTCCTAACCTCAAGAGGAATTGCAGGCTGAAACTGAGTTATGCAAAGGACTCCTATAAGGGAAGAGGACGCCGCGAACGCGGCGGGAGAGGGTACTGCGGAAGCGCCGCCTCAGGCGCCCGCCGCTAGAACGCGCGGGTGAACCACTCGCCGAAGGGATAGGCGACGCCGATCCAGCGGAAGAGGAGCGGCTCGAACCAGAAGATGTCGAGCGTAAGGTCGAGCACGCCGACGATGAACGCCTCGAACGCCAGCGCCGCCGCGAGCGCGTAATGCCACTTGGCGCGCGTCCACAGCAGGAGGTAGGCGGCGACCCAGAGCGGAAGGCCAACGTGGAAGCCGACGAGCCAGATGACGAGGATGAGCGCGACGAGCATTCCGAAGTAGAGGGCGGCGCGGCGCCGCTCGCCTTGCGGGTCTTCGCCCAGCCGGAAGCCCAAGTCCATAATCATGCCCTGCTCGATGGCCTTGCGGCGCCGGAGCACGACCCACAGGCGGACGACCCACAACGGGGTTGCGATGGCCATGATGATCATCGGGAGCCATTGCCCCTCCTCGCGTCCGATGGGGACGCAAGCGCGGGCGTTGAGGAGGGAGAACTCCCCGAGCAGGGTTTCGCAGAGGTCGAGGCGGCGGAAGTAGACGGCGATGAGGATGGCGACGACGGCGAGCAGGACGAGTTCGCCGAGGACCTCCGGCGAGCGCCAGGAGACCTTGCGGTGCGTCGGCGGCGCCTCGCGGGGGGCGTCAGGGTTGCTCGCCATCGGCTGCCTCCGACGCGAGCGTTCGCTCTTGCAGACGCTGCGCCGCGCGCTGAACGCGCAGAGAGAAGTAGACGGCGACCGCCACGACCGCGAGGATGCCCAGGAAGCCCGGCTGCCAGACCATCGATATGCCCTGCGTTTGTATGGCGATGCTCATATAGGTTTCGAGGGGGCCGGCGAGGACGATGGCGATGAGGATGGGCGGCCTCGGCCAGGCGTAGGCTTTCATAAACATGCCGAGCGCGGCGAACACCGCCATCGTCGTGAGGTCGGATATGTCCAAATTCGCTTGGAATGCGGAGAGCGTTACGATGGCGATGACGGTCGGGGCGAGCACGAGCGGCGGTATGGCCGCGACTTTGGTGAGGGTCGGCGAGAAGCGCAAGACGATGGGGACGACCAAGATGTTGGCGAGCACGATGACGTAGACGAGGGAGAGCGTGAGGTTCAAGTGTTGGTCGGGGTCGACCATGGCGGCGCCGGGCTGAATGCCTACGATAAAGAGGAAGCCCAGCACGATGGCCATGGGGGCGCTGCCCGGGATGGCGAAAATAAGCGTAGGCATCAGCACGCCGCCGTCCGTCGAGTTGTTGGACGCTTCGGGCGCGATGACGCCTCGGATGTCGCCGGTTCCGAACTTCTGGGCGGCGCCCTTCTCGGTTTGGCGGGCTTGGGCGTAGGCGATCCAGTGCGCGGGGGTGGGGCCGAGGCCGGGCATCGCGCCGATGAACACGCCGATGAGCGACGACCTCGCGATAAGCCACTTATGGCGGAGCGCCTCGCGCATTCCTCTGGAGACGTCGCGATTGCCCTCTTTGAGCATTTCGCTGAGGCGCTCTTTGGCGACGGGCGTGTTGCTGATGACGAGGTCGGCGATTTCTGGGATGGCGAAGAGCCCGACGACGACGGGGACGATGTTGACGCCGTCGTAGAGGTAGTCGAGCCCGAAGGTGGCTCGGGTTTCCTGGGCGATGTTGACGAAACCGATCATGCCGATGAAGAGGCCGAGGCAGGCGACGAGCAGCCCTTTGACGAGAGCGCCCGCGCTGACGATGCCCACCGATGCGACGCCGAGCAGCGCCAGCAGGAAGAACTCGGCTTCCCCGAAGAGCGTGAGCAGTTGGCGGGCGAAGGGGAGCACGGCGAGGAGCGCGACGCCGCCGATGAGGCCGCCGATGAGCGAGGATGTGTAAGAGGCGCCGAGCGCGTAGCCGGCGTAGCCCTGCCGCGCGAGCGGGTAGCCGTCCAAGATCGTTGCTTGGGACGACCTCGCGCCGGGGATGCCGAGCAAGATGGAGGGAATGGGCTCGGTGAGGTCGTTCGCGGCCATATAGCCGATGACGAGGGGGAGCGCGATGAAGGCGTCGAGTTCGGTGGCGAAGGCGAGCACGACGACGAGGAAGGGGAGGCCGCCGCCGGGCATAAGGCCGGACGCGATGGCGATGGGGATCATCAGGACGAGCGCGATGAGCGGCCAGGGAGGCCAGGCGCCGAAGAGGCGGTTGGCGCCGTCGGCCGCCGCGCCGAAGAACGCGCCGTCCACGGTCTGCGTGTACGCCCAGATGACCGCCGCCGTGACGACGATGCCGATGATGAGAGGAATCCGGTTGACCATTGCGTTTTCGGTTTGCCTCCGCGGGCCGGCGCGACCGCCCCGCGATTCGAGCGCTAACGCTACGCGGAAAAGCGCCCGCGCGTCAAGCCAACGGGGGCGGGATTCCCCGCGTAGCGGGAACGACGGGAGCCGAGGAGAATGTTTGGGAGGGTCTCGACGAGGGCGGGGTCGCGCTTGGGCTTGCGGCTGTTGCGCACGGACGCCCCCCTACCTCCTCCGCCTCTGGCGCGGCGTTGGCCGCCCGCTACGCGCCCGCTTACGCTCCCTAGCCGCGCCCGCCGCGTATAATTCAGGGGCAAAGCGCGGGAGCGCTTGATAGGAGGCCGCATGGCGCCGACGGAAGCCGGACGGATCAAAGAACTCGTGCGGGAGCGCTACGGCGAGCGCGCCCAGCGCGTGATAGACCTCGAGCCCGCCGCGGAGCCTTGCGGGCAAAGCGGCGCGGACTGCTGCGCGTCGGAGGACGCGGAATACGCGGCGCGGCTGTACGGCGCGGGGGAACTTGCGGAGTTGCCCGCCGGGGCGGTGGCGGCGTCCGCCGGATGCGGCGACCCGACGGCGCTGGCGGGGCTGCGCCCCGGGGAGCGCGTGCTCGACCTCGGCTCCGGCGGCGGGATTGACTGCTTCCTCGCCGCTCGGCAGGTCGGGGAGAGCGGGCGCGTCACGGGATTGGATATGACGCCCGCGATGCTGGACCTCGCGCGCAAGAACCAAGCGGCGCTGGGGGTAACGAACGTCGAGTTCGTCCAAGGGGAACTAGAGGCGATGCCGCTGCCCAGCGGCGCCTACGACGCGATCATCTCCAATTGCGTCGTGTGCCTCTCGCCGGATAAGGACGCCGTGTTCCGCGAGAGTTTCCGCGTCCTCGCTCCCGGCGGGCGGATGCATCTGTCCGACGTGCTCGCGCTGACGCCCGACGGCCCCGCAGTCTCCGGCGACGCGGATTGGGTCGCCTGCACGGCGGGGGCGGAGCACCGCGAAGCGTATCTGGCGCGGCTGGCGAACGCGGGCTTCGTCGACGTGGAGATCGAGGGGGAGACGCATAACGCCCCGGGCGGGAACGACGAGCCCGGCTCCAACACGGCCAGTTTCCGCGTGACGGCCCGCAAGCCGGGGTAGCGGGCACTGAGGGCGCGTTGTCCGGCGCGCGCCCGCGGCGTTGGGGAGGCCGACCTACTCCGCGCCCCTGTACAATCCCGCCAGACGCAGACCGTCGCAGGAGGACAAGACGCGATGCTGAGCAAGGAAGAGAACGACCTCCTCACGCAAATCGGGCCCGGAACGCCGATGGGCGAACTCGCCCGCCGCTTCTGGACGCCCGTCCTCCTCGCAAGCGAACTGCCCGCCGCCGATTGCGACCCCGTCCGCGCCCGCGCGCTCGGCGAGGACGTCGTCGCGTTCAAGGACTCCAACGGGCGGGTCGGGTTGCTGGACGCGTGGTGCCCCCACCGCGGCGCCGACCTCTTCTTCGGGCGCAACGAGGAGGGCGGGCTGCGCTGCGTCTACCACGGCTGGAAGTTCGACGCGGCGGGCGCGTGCCTCGACGTTCCCAACGCCCCCGAAGGCGCGTCGTTCCGCGAGAAGGTCCGCGCCCGCGCCTACCCCGCCCTCGAGCGCGGCGGGATCGTTTGGGGCTACTTCGGCCCGCCGGACAGCGTTCCAGACTTCCCGGAAATGGAGTGGACGCGCGTCCCCGACGCCCACCGCTACATCTCCAAAATGTTCCTCGACTGCAACTACCTCCAAACGATGGAGGCTGACATAGACTCCTCCCACCTCGGCTTCCTCCACAGTTACGTCAAGGGCGGAACCGTCATAGACGGGCGGACGAACGGCATCGAGGACTTCACCGCGTCCGACCGCGCCCCCGCGTGGACGGTCACGGACACCGACTACGGGGTGATGCTCACCGCCCGGCGCGACGCGGGCGACAACTACTACTGGCGCGTCAATCAGTGGATGATTCCCTTCTACACGATGATCGCCGCCCGCCCCGGCGACACCGTCCTCTGCCAGGTGAAAGTCCCCGTTGACGACGAGCGCTCCGTCGCCTTCCGCGTGCGCTGGCACGCCGACCGCCCCCTTACGCCGGAGGAACTCGCCGTCTACCGCGACAAGGGCGTCCTCTTCCCCGAAATGATCCCGGGCCAGTTCCGAACGCGGGAGAACAAGGGCAACGACTATCTGATCGACCGGGCGCAGCAGCGGCATTACTCGTTCACGGGCATCAAGTCCATCCCGGCGCAGGATTTCGCCGTGACGGAGGCTCAGCACGGCGGCCCCGTGTCCGACCGAACGCGGGAGCGCTTGGTGAGCAGCGACGCCGCCATCATTCAGGTGCGCCGTCGCCTGCTTCGCTCCGTCCGCCAACTGCAGGAGGGGCAAGAGCCGCCCGAGGCGCGCGACGGCGGCGCCTTCCGCGTCCGCTCCCTCGACATCGTGATGCCCAAGGCGGCCACCGTCGAGGACGACGCCCGCGAGCATCTCGCTGCCCGGGCGTAGACGCGGAGCGCTTGAAGAGACGTTGGTCCGGGATATTTTGGAGGCGGGAGAGCGACGGGCGGGGTCGCGGCTTGCGTGGGCATGGCGTGAGAGACGGGGCGCAACGCGCCCCGTCCGCAGTACCCTCTCCCGCCGCGTTCGCGGCGTCCTCTCCCCTTATAGGGAGAGGGGGAATGCGGCGCTTGCGCGCCTCGATGGGGCGAGATTCCTGCCTACGCAGGAATGACGGCGCGAAGCGGGCGGCGAGTTCGCTGCGAAAGACTAGGCGCCGAGGACGGCGTGGCGGAGGGCGGAGTTGGCGCGCGTCCGCCAGCCGGGTCCGTCCGCGCGGAGGCGGGCGACGACGTCGGCGTCGAGGCGGATCGTCACGCGGGTCTTGCGGTTGGCGCGTCGGCGCGCCTTTACGCTCTTGCTCGGCGAGATACCAAGCGACGATTTCGGGCACGACCTCTATCGCGGGGCGCATCCGGGCGAAGTCCTCTTCGGTGAGTTCCGGATTGTCCGGGTCGAGGGCGATGCCCGCGTCAATTCGCGCCTCTTCCTCAGGCGTTGGGCTGACGTGGTTAGGCTTGAGCGGCGGCATAATGCCTCTCCTCTTTCTTCTTCGCCTTCCGCAAGCTTATGATTCGGATGTTGGCGCCTCGCCAAGTGAACACGAGGATGTGGAGCCGCGTCCCGATGTAGCCGTAGGCAAGAAAAGCGCGGCTCGGCGGAGCGGATTATAGCGGAGCGCGAGCAGGCCGTTAGGCCGTTCGAGGAGAGCGGCCTCGCGGCGCTCCGTTGAGCGCGGCGGGATTCCGGGCGGCGGCCGCCCTCGCCCGCCGCCAGTATTGCGCGTGATTCTCGCTCGGCGGCGGCTCGTCGCGCGGCAAGTCGTGATTCACCCGCTTGAGCAGCGCGAGCAGTTCGCGGATGTCCTCCCGCCTGTCGGCTATCTCTTCCATTTGGAACTCGTCCGTGTAGAAGTTCCTGTGCAGGTCCTCCGCGATAGGGAAGAGGCGCCGCAGCAGCCGGGCGTCCTCCGGGGCGCTCCGCCGTTTGAGCGTTTTTTGGAGATGCTTGACGATGACGGAAGCGTCGGCGTGGGCGGTGTAAGGCCACTTGCGGTTGGCGGCGACTATCTTGAGGCCATGCGCGACCGCCCCCCAGAGTTTCTCCGACGCCTGCAGGCGGTCGCCCTGTTTGACCATCAAGCCGGAATGCTTGTAGAGCGCGTCTCTGTGCTTGCCGTGGGGAGCAATCGGGTCGGTCTCCGGAACTATCAGAGGCCGCGCCGCCGTTGGCGTAACCATTATTCGCCCTCCTGCAGGCCCATTATACGCGAGAAAGCGGCCACGCCTCGCCGTCCCCGCCCTTACCGCCCGAACCACGGATCGTACTTCTGCACGGTCTCAACGAACCGGCGCGTTCCGGGCGGCCACATTACGCGCCAGTGACGCCCCTCGCGGACGAGTTCCTCCGTGCGCGGCTGCAGGCTTCCGTCCGCGTGATGCATCAGCATGCCCACCACCGCGTTGCGCCCGTACAGCCGCTGACTCCCGAACTGCATCTCCGTGATCGTTCGCCCCAGCGACAGGCCGTCCACGAACTCGCGCCACGCATCCGCGCCCATCGCCCGCGCCTCGGCGCGCCCCGCCGCGTCCAGCAGCGCGAGCGCCGCGTCGTAGTCCGCCTCTTGCGACGCCCGGTAGAGCGCCTCCACCGTCCCGCTCGGCGACATGGCGATGGACGTAAGCCCCAACCCGACGCCCGCGAGTTGGACGACGAGCGCGACGGCGAACGCGAGCGCGACGAGCGCCGTCCAATGCTCGACGGCGCACAGCCACCGCAGCGCGGCCCGCGTCCGCGTCATCGCGCCGCGGCCTGCGCCGCCGCCCGAACGCGCCGCGGGGCGGGAGGCTTCCGCGCTCCGAAGAACAGCAGCGAACTGACGCCCACGAATATCCCCATCGCCAGGAACGCGCCGCTGTAGTCGCCGAACGCGTCCTCCATCCGCCCGGCGAACGTCGGCCCGATGAGCGGCCCCAGCATCACCATTACGTTGGAGTAGCCCGCGATCTGTCCGAAGTGGCGCCGCCCGTAGTAGTCCGCCCTAATGGACATCATCAGCGGGCCGCGCGTCCCCCACGCAAGGCCGTGCAGCACCGCCGCCGCGACCGCGAGCGCGCCGCTGGACGTAAGCGCGAGGATGATCATCGCGGAGGCGTGCGCCAGCATGCAGAGCGCCGCCATGCGCGTCTTGTTGTATCGGTCGCCGAGGTAGCCCCCGCCGACCTGCCCGACGATGGCCATCACCGTGACGAGCGCGACGACGTTCTGCGCCGACGTCGCGCTCCAGCCCAGGCCGTCCACCATATGCTTCGGCAGGTGCACGAGCACGACGAACACCGCGATCAGCGCGATGCCGTGCCCGAGCGACACGAACCAGAACGAGCGGTCGCGCATCGCCTCCGCCGCCGTGAAGTCCTCCTCCGGCGCGCTTAGGGCGGGCGCCGCGCCCGACGCGGGAGGCGGAGGCGCCGCGTCCCCGTCCTGCCGCATGCCGTAGTCCTCGGGGTAGCCGCGCAGAACGTAACTGAGCGGCAGGCCAATCGCCAACACCGCCAGCCCCGAACCCGCCGCCGTCGCCTGCCAGCCGTGCGTGTCCAGCGACCACGCGATGATCGGCGAGAGGATCCCCGCGAGCCCGATGCCCGTCGAACTCACGCCCAGCGCGAACGACCGCTTCCGGCGGAACCAGCGCGTCGTCACCGTCGTGAGCGTCAGCCAGCCGGACAGATTCGCCCCGACCGACATCAGCATAATCACGAAAAAGAAGAACGCGAACGTCTGCGTCAGCGAGAGCAGCATAAAGCCGGCGCCGAACACGGCGATGCCCGCCATCATCAGCGAGCGCGGGCTGAGGTGGTCGAGCAGCCAGCCGTGCGCCGGGCTGAGGACGCCCGCGAGAAAGAGCGACGCGGAGTACGTGCCGGAGATGGCGAAGTTGCTCCAGCCGAAATCGTCCTCTATCCGCAGCAGGTATTGCCCGAACGTGAAGCCGAACGCCGCGCCCGACAGCCCGTGAAACAGCAGCGACGCCAGCACGATCCACCAGCCGTAGAACGGCTTGCGGAGCGTAACGCGCCTGCCCGCCCGACCCATCGCCGCCCTCAGCCGAGCGCGGGAGCGGCGGCGCGCTCGGGGCGGGCGCGGGGCGACGGAGAGGCGGGGCGCTCCGCCCCCCAAGCGTCCCAGCCGGACGCGCGGCGCCGGGCGAACAGTTCGATCTTGCGCTGATGGGGAAACATCAGGTCAATGCGCCGGCGCACTTCCTCCGGCTTTGCCGAGTGCGGGCCCCGCTTTGCCGTCACCAGTTGGCGGACGTTCCGCTCGCCGCGCGGGCTGGGAATCTTTCCGCGCTTGAACACGAGGCACAACTCGCACTGGCTCATCGTATAGAACCCCGGATTGACCCGCGCCTTGTCCCAAACGAACCCCACCGTCGCCCACGCGAATCCCCACGCCTTGCCCAATTCGACGGCCTGATCCAGATGCGGATTCGTCGCCCAGAGGAAGAGCAGGCTGTCGTCCGCCGCGATGCTTGGAACGTCCAGCGCCTTCAGATCGGCGAGCGTGACGGTGGAGTAGTGGCGCGCCGCGCCTCCCGTGTCGCCGCCGCCGGGCCCCGCGTGCTGCAACTGCCCCTTGTAGTCCCAGGGCGGGTCGGCGTAGATGATCTCGTAGCAAGCGTCCGGCAAGCCAGGGAAGCGCGCCCCGCCGCCTGGTCGCGCCGCGTCCGCGCCTCGCCCGCCCTCCACGCCGCGCTACCCCTCGAACACGAGCGACTTCACGACGACGGGGATCGCCTCCACGGACTCCAACTGCTCGCCGAGGTCAATGAAGTTGAATTCGCCCACCGTGATGCCGTCCACGACGATCACGTCCTGCTCGACCTGGAATTCGTTCTTCAGCATCGAGCCCACGAGCCCCGCGACGTCCGCGCTCAGCACGACCGTCCACGCACGCTTTAGCGGCGAGAGCGCGTCCGCGACCGCCCCGCCGAGCGCGCGTATGGAGTCGTAGGTCGGAATCACCGGCCCTAGCAGCGCGAGCGCGATGGGCTTATCCAAGTCCCCGGGATCGAGGTCCAAACGCTCGAATCCTCGCGCGATGGCCTGCTCGACCGCCTCCCGCGTCAGCGCGTTCGGATCGTCCGGCAGATACGCGGGCACGACCTGCAGATCGAGGTGAGGCAGCAACGCCGGGTTGGAGACGAAGACGGTGCTGGACGACACCTGCACGGTGTACTGCGACGCGCCGATCACCGTCGCGCGGATGCGCTCCGCGCTGCCCGCCAGCGGAACGCCCAGCGACGGCAGCCGCCTCCGCACCGCCGCGCCCAGCAGCGGCCCCATATCGCCGTAGTCTTGCCGGTCGTAGTCGTAGACGTACTCCGCGACGCCGCCGGAGAAGCCGATCTCGTCCACCGGCCCCTTGTGCGTCAGCGGCCCCGATATGACGAGTTCCGCCGCGAGCGGGGAGTACTCCCCCCGGCGCAGCGCCTCGAACAGAATGTCCGCCAGTTTCTCCGCGACCTTCTCCTTGTCCGCGTCCGCTATCGGCTTGCCGACCTCCACGTCGACGCCGACGCTCCGCGCCACGACGCGCCCCGCCTCCTCGATCCGCTCCACCACGCCGTCCGCGTCCCACGCGATGAGCCGCGCCCCGACATTGATCGCCATCGTCTCGGCGACCTTGCCGCCCTGCACGATGGCGACCTTGCAGGTGCCCCCGCCCATATCCACGTTCATCCCCGTGTCGATCTTCAGCGACCGCGCCGCCGCCCCGGAGCCGTGCGCGCCGAGGATGCCCTCCAGGTTCGGCCCCGCCGTCGCGCAGACGAACCGCCCTCCGGCGGCGGCCAGCATCCGGATGATCGCCTCGGAGTTGTGCTTCCGCACCGCCTCGCCCGTGCAGATCACCGCGCCGGTGTCAATGTCCTCCGGCGCGAGTTCCGCCTCGGCGTAACTCGCCTTGACGAACTCGCCGAGCGCATCCGTGTCTATCGTGTCCGGGTCGGAGTAGGGCGTCAGCAGGATGGGAGAGCGGTGCAGCGCTTGCCGGTAGACGACCTCGAACTCGCTCGACATCTGCGTGCTCCGCCGCCGCATCACGAGTTTCGAGAACATCAGGTGCGAGGTGGACGACCCGATGTCTATGCCTACGCTCGTCAGCCGGAGCCAGTCCGGGTTGATCGGAAAGCCGTCGTCCGCGATTGAGCCGAAGACGACCTCGTCGTCCTCGCCGTAGTGTCCGTGCTCCCAGGGATCGTCGTGCATAAGCCGCCTTTCGGAACGCCGGACGCGCGCGAACGAACCGCCGCCGCGTCCGAAGGATGCCGCAATCTTACGCCCGCCGCCGCCGCGCGGCAAGCGGCGGGAGGGGGGAGGGCGCTACGCCCCGGAAGCAGGATGAGGACGTCGCTCACAACACGCGACGCCACGGCGCGGCGAGCACGCCCGGCGCGACCCACTCCACCGCGTCGCCCGTGTGCAGCAGGAGTCCGGGGCGCGCCTTCTCCGGGTACTCGCGGCGGAACGACCGGATGTGCTTCGCGTCTTGGAAGCCCGGCCTGCTCGACGCCTTGACCTCGATCGGCAGCAGGCTGTCTCCGGCCTCTATGACGAAATCCACCTCCTCTCCGGAGGCCGCGCGCCAATAGAGCGTCTCCGCCCGTTCGAGGCGCGCGTCGCGCCATGCCAGCAGGTCCTGCAGCACGATGTTCTCGAGGTGCGCTCCTCCTGGCTCCGCTTGCTGCGACAGGTGCAGCCCCAATCCAACGTCGCCCCAGTACAACTTCGGCGCCTTGATCAGCCGTTTCCCGCGGTTCACGGCGTAGGGCTGAACCCGAACGATGATGTACGTCGTCTCCATCAGGTTGAGGTAGCGGTGGGTCGTTGGCTGAGGCAGCGCCGCGTCGCGCGCGATGGCCGTCTGGTTGACGACTTGCCCAACGCGGAGGCTCGCCGCGCGCATCACGCGCCGAAAGTCGGGCAGGGCGGAGATCGAGGCCGCGTCTTGCAGGTCGCGCTCCAAGTAGGCGCGCGCGTACCCTTCGAACCAGACTGCGCGAGCCCTGTTCGAGCGAAGGCTGAGGGCGGGCGTCGGAAACCCGCCGCGCCATGCTAGGTCGCGCCAGTCCTCCGGCTCGTCCGGCTGGGCCATTACGATGTCGCGCCACTCCTCGTCTCTCGCCGCCAGCAACTCGTCCCAGATGCCGGCGCTCCCAAGGCCCATCTGCTCGCGGCGCGTCATTGGCCACAACGTCAGGTAACTCGCCCGCCCGGCAAGCGACTCCGACACGCGCCGCATAAGCAGCAGATTCGCCGACCCCGTCAGCAGGAACCGTCCAGGCTCGCGGCGGCGGTCCGCCTCCCTCTTCACCGCGTGCAGCAAGTCCGGCGCCCGCTGAACTTCGTCCAGCGTCAGCGGCCGGTCGCCGCTCAAGAGCGCGATGGGCGAGCGGCGCGCCTCCTCCATCACGCTCGGGTCGTCGAGCGTCAGGAAAAGCCGGTCGCCCGGAATGAGGTCGCGCGCCAGCGTCGTCTTGCCCGTTTGGCGCGCGCCCGTAAGCGCGACCGCAGGCATCACGCCGAGGCATTCGTCAAGGCTTGCCGTAACCAACCGAGGGTAGGACGAGGTCTCCATAGATGAATGATAATCATTCACAGCGTGAATGACAATCATTCACAGCGTGAATAAATATCATTCACAGCGTGAATAGATTGCATAGACTCGGCCGCATCGGCAAGGCATCCACTCAATGGAAGAGCAACCCTCCGCCCTGACCGCGTAGCCGGGAACTGCGCCCCCGCTAGGCGGGCGCTGCTCCGTCCCCCCAACATCTCTGGCCCTGCGCCATGCCCGCGAAAGCGGGAAACTACCCGTCCCCAAATGCGGCCTCGACGCGCCAAATCTCCCCCGCTCCGCTGAGGCGCTGCCCTGTCCGAACGCCGGCGATGGGATAGGACGGAAGCGCGACCCGCGCCGCGCACTTCCCTTCGAACCACGCGCCGTGCAGAAAGAAGTCGAAATCCAAATTGTCGAATCCGACGCGCCTGCGCTCCTTCGGCAAGTCGCTCACGCGCTCCGGCATGATATGCAGAAAGAATCGGTCCTCCGTATCCGGCGGGGCGCACGGCTCCTTGACGTACACGAGGTCGCCGTTTGTCCTATACAGGTCGTACACGGACCGCGCGACCCGCTCGCCCGCTGCGGCCTCTCGCCAAGCGGCGCGGGCCGCGTCCGCGTTCAGCACGGCGGTGGATTCCCAAAGCGCGCCATCCACGTTCGTCTGCCCCGCGCGAATGCGGGCGATGGGGCGGTCGGGGAGCGGAACCGACGCCACGCACTTGCCGTCGAACGCCCCTCCATAAGCCTGAAAATCAAAACTCAAGTCTTCGTATCCGAAAGGCATCATCCATTCAGGAACGTCGCCCGCGTCGGTCGGAATGACCCACAACTTGAAACCGGCGACCGTCGCCTCCTCACGCTCGCAAGGCTCTTTCACGTAGACTAACGCTCCGTCCAAATAGTGCACGTCGAACGCGGAGCGCAAGAGAGGCTCCCTCGACAGCGACGTCTCGTAGGCTGCCCGCAAGTCTGCCTTCCGCTCGATGGACAGCGCCGTGTTCCCGAACACCTGTATCCGATGCAGCGCTTCCCCCGATTCCGGCGTTGGCCAGTGGAGAAAGGCGACTGCGTCGGGGTCGGCGGGCGATGTGGTTATGCGCTCCTTCTGCGCTTTCGGCAGGATCCCCAACTGGCCTCTGATCGATCTCAGGCTGCTATGGCTGGACGTGTTCACCGCGATTACCGGAGAAGCGTTCGTGTCTAGAAGCCGCTCGACCGCCTGGCGCATTGGGTGCGTCCAGTACTCCATTGGATATTGCGTCCGGAGGTAGTTCGGCGTAACCCTGTCCACCAAGAAGTTGAAGTACACTTGCTCATTCGGGTGCAGCAGAGCCATCGTGATCAGCGTCGCCGCCAAGCCTGCCCCCGCCGCGCCGAGCGCCGCGCCCCGCAGTATGGGGCTCCTCGTCGCTCGCATCAGCCAATGCGCCCCTAACGCCGCCAGCAATGAGAACGGCGCCCACAGAAATGACATCTGCCTCCATTTGTCGACGATATTGAAATCCAACAACGCCGCTCCCAAGATTGGCAGCGCGAAGCAACCGATCAGCGCGATGAAAAATCGCAAGCTCGTGTTTCGCAACCCCGCGCCAGGAGACTTCGCTCCCCTGGCGAAAATCGCCCCTGCGCCTATCAACCCCAGGAGCAGCGCGAACGGCTGCGTCGTGATGGAGAACCAGACCGGAACGTACTCGGGGGGGAAGTCCGCCGTGCGACGGAACTCTCCTTGAAAGAGTTCGAAAGGCGCGGTTGGGTGATTGGCCGACGTCGACCACCATTCAGTGACGCCAACGAGCGGGTTGTCCCACAGAAATGGCGTCAGGGCGGAGACCGTAAGCAAGCAAGCCAGCGCGAACGCTCCCGTCGTGATGAGAACGCGCTTGCGTTCCTGCCAGCCAGGCGCGAACGCCAGGTCTAGCGCGCGCAGCGCGGGAACGGCGGCGACTAGGACAAATCCCATAATCCGAAGGTTGACGAGCGCTCCGGCAGCCGCGCCTAGCAGGGCGAAGGCGAGCAAAGTCTCGCGCTTGAACGCCCGGTGCATTAGAAAAAGCGTGAGGATGAACATCGCCAAGAACGGAATGTCTTTGCTGTTGTAGAACGAATGGCCGTAGGGTAGTGGATGCAGCAGAAAAAGCAGCATTGCGAACAACGCGAGAGGCCGGTTAGCCAATAATCGCCGCGCGAGAAGATACGCGAAGAGCCCGCCTGTCAAAAAGAACAGATGAACGCCCAAGTGACGGGAAAGCCAGATGCCGCGGCTGTCCTCTAGGCCGAATGTCCGCTCAACGAGCAGAAGAGGCATTTCGAACGCCATCCCGTAGAACTTGTCGGAGCCCGAAGGCAGGCCGCCGTCGCCCCTCGTGAGATGATCGAGAGTCCCGATGGCCAACTCGCGCTGAGTGGCCTCGTCCCCGTTGAATCCGTAGTCGTCGAGGATGGCGAGACCCACGGCCAGAAAAAGCGCGAGCAACAGCAGCGCTCCCCAGTTCCGCGTGAAAGGCCGCGCCGAAATCACCAGCGGACCTCCCTTGTCCGAATGCAGCGAACGCTAGGCAGCCTGCGCACTAAGCGCCTGCCAACCAGTCTTACGCCCATCATATCACCTCTCACCGTCCGCCTTCAGCCAAGCCTCCGCATCCCACAACTCGCCTTCGCCGGACCTGAACTGCCCCGTCCGTACCCGAGAGACCGCGTAATCCGGCAACTCGACGAGGGCTGCGCACTTCCCATCGAAATGCGCGCCCATCGAGAAGAAATCGAACCCCTCGCTGACGAACCCCAGGCCGCGCCGCGCTTCCGGCAGGTCGTCTTCGCGCTCAGGGACGATATGCAGGAAAAATCGATCTTTCGTGTCCGATTGATCGCATGGCTCCTTGATGTACGTCAACGCGCCGTCTATAACATGGATGTCGAAAACGGAGCGCGCAATTGGCTCGCTGGATGCGACGGCTTGGTAAGCCGCCTGATAAGGCTCGACGTCCAATGAGAATTGCGCGCGCCAAACCTCTCCGCCGCGGCTGAGCAGCGCCCCGCTTCCGCCTTCCCATTCGTCGCGCGCGCGCTGGCCGGTTCGAACGCCTGCTATGGGGTACTCCGGCAATGGGACGGATGCGACGCACTTCCCGTCGAAAACCGCGCCGCGCAGAAGCAACAACTCGAAGTCCATATTGGCGAAGCCGCGTTCGCGCTCCACGTCGGCCAGGTCGCTTGCGCGCTCGGGAATAACGTGCAGTAAGAACGGATGCCTGCTATCAGACGGCATGCAGGATTCCTTCACATACGTCAGAGCGCCGTCCACGACGTAAATGTCGAAAACAGAGCGAACGCGCGGCTCCTCGCTTGCAATTCGCGCGTAGAGATCCCTGTAGGCTTCGGAATCGAAACGTGATTCGCCTTCCCACAAAATCTCACGCCCCGACGTTTCGTTTGTCCGTATCGCCGCGACGTGGTAAGGCGGCAGCGGAACGGAGGCGACGCATTTCCTGTCGAACAATGCCCCATACCCCGGGAACCTGAACCGAACTTCTTGGAACCCTTTTCTCCTTTCATCATCCCTAACCAGTTCTTCTCTATCCTGTGGAATGAAACGCAAGTAGAAGTCGGTCCCATAAGAAAGCGCCGGATCCGACGCGGAGCACGGCTCTTTGACATACACTATGGAATCCTCTGAAAGATAGACGTCAAATGTTGAGCGAATCACAGGCTCTTGCCCAGAAGTTTCGGCATAGATCGTTCGCAGATCCTTCTTCCGCTCTATATGCGCTATGGTGTTGTTGTACGCTTTTACGCGAAGAAGCAACCGGTTGGAAAGAGGATTGCTCTCGCTAGGGTTAATGAAATTGGAGTGCGCCGAACCGTCCGCGACCACGAGCGCGTCAATGCCGACCGATAGCCTGATTCGCTCCCTGTCGGATCGCGGCAGAAACGCGATGTTTTGCCTCGCGAGCAGGTTGCGCTCCTCCGACAGCGAGTGCGCGTTCACTTCCACGAAAGAACCTTGCTCGACCCGATGCCTAATCATTTGAAGCGTCGGATGGCCCCAATAGTCCATCAGATACTGCGTCCGCAGATATTCGGGCTTGACGCGGTCAACGAAAAAATTGAACGCGACTTGCTGGTTCGGATGGAGCAGCGCCATCGAAATGACCGTTGCCCCGACGCCGGCTCCCGCCACGCCGTAGGCCAGTCGGCGCGGACGCGCCTTCCCCAGCCGCGAAGCCAGCCAGTGCAGTCCAAGCGCGCCTAGCAGCGAGAACGGCGCCCATAGGAAATACATCTGCCTCCACCCATTGTAAATGTTCAAATCCAACAGAATTGCGGCGGCGACGGACAGCGTGAAGCAACCCGCCAGCATCAAGCCGAAGCGCAGCCGCGTGTTCATAAGAGCCTGCCTCGGTGCTGTGATTCCCATAAGGAAAGTCGCCGTTAGACCAACGGCTCCAAGCAGCAAGGCGAACGGGGGCGTTGTAATGCCGATCCACGTCGGAAGATAATGAGCGGGGAAATCCGCGCTCCGTCGAAACGCCCCAAGGAATAACTCGAAAGGAGTCCTCGGATGATCCGCCGACGCCGCCCACCACTCGATGAGGCTTCCCATTGGATTGGCCCATAAGTACGGCAGCAGCGCGTAAGTCGTAAGCGCTCCCGCCAGCATGAAAGCCCCGATGGCGACGACGGCGCGCTTGCGCTCAGCCCAGCCTCGCGCGAATACGATATCTAACCCTTGCATCGCGAGAATCGCCGGAAACAAAATGAGCCCCATAATGCGAAGGTTGGCGAGCGCTCCAACGCCGACCCCCAGCAAAACGAACGCGGACAACCCGCCTCTCCTGAAAGCGCGGTGCGCGAGGAAAAGCGTGAGCATCAACGCAACGAGAAACGGTATGTCTTTGGTGTTGAAGAACGAGTGCGCGTACAAACGTGGATGCAATAGGAAAAGCAGCATCGCCAAGAGCGCAAGGAAGCGATTGCTCCACAGCCGGCGGGCGAGGAGGTATGCGAAGACTCCGCCGGCGAGGAAGAACAGATGCGTGATCAGACGGCGGGAGAGCCAGACGCTGCGGCTGTCCTCCAAGCCGAAGACGCGCTCAGCGAGCAGAACGGGCAATTCGAACGCGACGCCGTAGAAACTATTGTTGCGCGCGGGAAGGTCGGCGGCGGCGCCGGCGAGGTAATCGAGATTCGCCGAGGCGATGCCTCGCTGAATGGACTCGTCAACCGTCACGCCGTAGTCATCGAGTACCGCGAGCCCGGCGATGAGAACGACCGCCAGCCCCAGCAGCGCCCCCCAATGAGGCGCAAGCGCCGCCCGCAGCCGCGTGCGAGGACTCATCCGAGAACGCCCGAACGACGCGATTGCGCGCCGCCTAGCGGCTTATCGTCCCCATGCATAGCCCCCCCGCCTAACCCCAAATGCGGCCCAGCAACTCGTTCAGCGTCAACTGGTAGTAGACGATGAACGTCCCCGTCGCGAGCAGGAGAACGGCGCTCACGGCGCCCATATACGGCAGCGCCTTGCGGAACACGCCCGCCGCCGCGCTCTTGAACGCCGCCATCCCCAACGTCAGCGCCAAGATCACCGACCCCATCCCAAGCCCGTACAGCGTGAACCCGCGCGCCGAATCCCAGAAACTATTCGCAGTAAGGGAAGCCCCAATCACGACCAAGAACAACGGCAGCGTGCAACTCAGCGACGCCACCGCGTAGGCGATTCCGAACGTGAAGTAACTGACCGCGCCCTGCTTGTTCGGATCGCCGATCCGCGACGACAGGCTCGCCGCCGCGCTCGTGTAGAGTTTGCCGCCCGCCAGCAGGTACGCGCCCGCCGCCATCAGCAGCGCCCCGACCGCCAGCCCGATCCACGCGAAAGCGTCGGCAAGCCCCTGCGCCCCCAGGCTGATGGGAATCCCCACCGCGGCGAAGAGAACGATGAACCCCGCCGTGACCGCGCTCCCGATCAGCAGCGCCCGCCCGAGCCGAGCCGCGAGGTCGATCCCCGCGCCCCGCGTTCTGCCCCAATAGACCCCGACGTAGCGCTCGTGCTCCGCCGACGTGCGGGACGGCTTCTCCTCCGCGTCGCCGAGGTACAGCCCCAAGTAGGCCGGCAGCATTGCGAACCCGCACGGATTGACCGCCGCCGCCATCCCCACGCCGAAGGCGTACCACACGTTGAACCGGTCGAGCGCGGAGCCCAGCAGGTTGTTCGCGCGCGACGACGCGTCCTCCACGCCCTGCGTGACCGCCCCGAACTCGCCGCTGCCCGTCAGAATCGCCCCCGCGACCGCCGCCGCCATCGCCGCCGCGAACGCCGCGACCGGAACCGCCGCCCGCCGTATGCGATTGCCCCCCGCCGTGTTTTGCATCAGCGTCGTCTCCTTGCGCTACGCGGCTCGCCTGTCGGACTCCCTGAACACAAAGCCGTTGGACGGCAACCCTCTGTCCACGAGTTTCTGTCGGAGGTCTTCCACTGTGCCCTCGTGCTTCATGTTGTTGCACATGTAGCAGGCAAGCACGAGGTTCTCTTCATCGTGCGTGCCGCCCGCTCCGCGGGGCTTGACGTGGTCGATGGTCATGTCCGGCCAGTGCTTGCTCTGGCCGCAATACCCGCAGCGTCCGTGCTGGACGCCAAACATTCTGCGCTTGTGCATCTCTTTGGCCGCGCTCGACAGGTCGCGCCTGCGGGCTGGCTGGATTTCCGTCGGCGGAGCGGCGGTTGGCTGCGGTTGGGCGCTTGGCCCGCCAACGAGGTTCGCAATGGCCCACCTCTCGTTGACGATGTAGAAGACATCGCCTTCCAACAGGCGCGTCCGCCTCGCGACCTCCTGAATGTAGTCTTTCCGCGTCCCCCTGAGTTCGACGGCCAGGCGCTGAACCTCCATCGCCTCGTAGTAGGTGGGCTTGGGGATGTCCGGCGCGGTCACGTTCCGGTGATTCCGATGCGACCAGATGTTGTGCGCGCGGGTCGGGGCCAAGCGAGGCTCGACGCCCAGTTCTTCGACCATCCAACGCGCCGCTCTGCTCACGCCGTCTTCGTTGGCGATTTCGTAGACGCGCAGCACTTGCTCGTTCGTTATGCCTGCCATTCGCAAAACTCCCGCCATGCCGCGCCGTTTGCCGCTTGCATGTTGCCTAGCCCTTCGGTAAGCATGGGGCATTCTACATGCCCGCCGTCGAATCGAGGAGCACGCAATGACGGATTCGCGGACAGCGCGGGGCTAGGAGAGGAGACAAGGTGAAGGACGACGTGGAGTTTGTCTGGCTCAAGGGCAAAATGTACGTCAGGAGCGACACTACCAATTACTTCTACACGCGAGAAGAGGTCGAGGCGGCCTACCTGGTCTATTGCTCCGTCCTGGCGAAGGTGTCTCACGTCAGAATGGAAGACCGCCACGCCTGGCGGGACGAATTCCGCAGGATGATAGACGACGAACCGCTGGAACAGTACCACTGGCGGCGGCATGCGGTTCGCGTGCTCGACATCCTCGTGGAACGCTGGGACCCTGAGGCTCCGCCAAAAAAACCCTGGCCTTTCAAAGAGGACGAGGAGCTCCCGCAGGCTGGGGCAGGGTAGGGCGGCGAGCGCGCCGTCGAGGGCGAGTTCGTCCTGCCGGATGCGCTCGCGGGCGATTCGCGCCACCTGAGGCGAGAGTTCCACGCCGACGCAGCCGCGTCCGAGGCGCGCCGCCTCTATGTCGTCCCGCTTCCGACGAACGGGTCGAGCACGGCGTCGCCGGCTTTGGTGAAGCGGCGGAGCATCTGGCGGGGGATTTGGGGAATGAAGTTGCCGTGGTAGTCGGCCTGATGCGCCCCGCTGGAGTCGCGGGCATCCAGCGCCCACAGGCTGTCGGTGAGGATGTCGTCGTACTGCTGCCAGTTGGCGAGATCGAGGTCGTTGATCTGCGCTGGGCGCCGGGCGGTCGCGGCCGGGCGAACTCCTGAGGTCGTCATAAGAGAATCATAGCGCAGCATGGCCACCATGGGCTACATGGGGTTTTGGGGGGGGGGAATGGGGCGAGATCCCGCCTACGCGGGAATGACCGATTAGGGGGTAGGTTCCCGCTTCGCAGGAAATGACGTGGAGCCTGGGATAAGGAGACGGGGCTGCGCCCTGTCTATGGGCGCTTGGGGTGAGCGGAGGGAATCGAACCCTCGATCTCCAGGGCCACAACCTGGCGTCTTAACCCCTCGACTACGCCCACCGCGCCGCTGCTCATTGTACGCGAGCGGCGGGCGCGGGTCAACGCATTCCCGCCCCCTACCCCGCCTTCGCCAAGTCTTCCGCCAAGCGGATCAGCGTTCGCGTCGGGACGCCCGTCGCGCCTTTCACGAGGGGGCCGGCGACGCGCTCCGACAGGAACGTTCCCGCAATGTCCAAGTGCGCCCACTCGACGCCGTCCGTGAACTCGCCGATGAAGAGCGCGGCGGTGATGCTGCCCGCGGGACGCCCTCCCGTGTTCTTCACGTCCGCGTACTCGGAGCGGTTCTGCCGCTTGTACTCCTCGAACAGCGGGAGTTGCCACATCTTCTCCCCGGTCGCCTTCGAGGCAGCGAGGACGGCGTCCACCAGCGCCTGCGACGTTCCCATTACGCCGCTCGCGACGTGCCCCAGCGCGACCACGACCGCCCCGGTGAGCGTGGCGACGTCCACTACGCGGCGCGCCCCCCGCGTCTCTTTCGCGTAGCAGATCGCGTCCGCCAAGATCAGCCGCCCCTCCGCGTCCGTGTTGTCAACCTCTATCGTCTTGCCGTTCATCGCCCGGATGATGTCCCCCGGCCGCTGCGCCGTCCCCGACGGCATATTCTCGACCGCGGGCACGACGCCGAAAACATTGATTTTCGGGCGCAGCGCCGCGATGCCCTTCATCGCGCCGATCACCGCCGCGCCCCCGCTCATATCGCCCTTCATCTCCCACATCCGCGCCGACGGCTTGATCGAGACGCCGCCGGAGTCGAACGTCACGCCCTTGCCGACCAGCGCGACGTTGTTCTCCGGATGCTCCGGGTCGCCCCGGTAGTCCATCGCGATGAGGCGCGGCTCGTTCGCGCTCCCTTGCGCCACCGCCAGCATCGCGCCCATCTCGCGGATCGCCATGTCCTCCCGGCCCAGGATTTCGATCTCCAGCCCGGCCTCCCGCGCGACGTCCGCCGCCGTCTGCGCCATCCGCTCGGGAGTGACGACGTTCGCGGGCTCGTTGACCAGATTGCGGGCGAGCGCCTCGCACTCTGCGAGCAGCGACCCCTTCGCCGCGCCGTCCGCCAGCGCCCGAACGCGGTGCTCGTCGCGCTCCAAAATGACTAGTTCGTCGAGCGACTTGCCCTCGCCGTCCGCGTCGTCGCCGCCCCGCGAGTTGCGGTAGCGCTTGAACTCGTAGAGGCCCAGCAGCGCGCCCTCCGCCAACGCCTGCGCCGACTCTCCGGCGTCGAGGCCGCCGATGCCCGCCCCGTGCGCGATGGTCGCCGCGCGCTTCGCCCCCAACTGCCGCAGACGCCGCGACGCCGACGCCGACGCCGACCGCGCCGCGTCCGCGTCGAACTTCTCCCGCTTGCCGAGCCCGACGACGAGGACGCGCTTCGCCGGCAATTTGCCGAGCGTATGGATCACGGCGGACTCGCCCAGTTTGCCCGTGATCTCCTTGTCGGCGATGAGCGATGAGACCGCTCCGCCGAGCGCCGCGTCCGCCGCCCCCGTCCCCCCGCCGGGCGCCGTCACGCCCTCGAAAAGATTGACGACGACGGCGTCTCCCTCCCACCGGACGATGTCGCCCTGCGCCGCGCTCACGATGGTCATTGATGAAGCCTCCGCCCTCCGGGATTTGCGAATAAGCATAGCGCCCATCGCAGCGGCGCCGCCGCTCATCGCCAATGGTTCCGGATGGGCGTCTCCTCCCCTGCGCCTACGCCAAGCCTTTCCCGTAACCGTCATTCCCGCCCAGTCCCGCCATTCCCGCCCATAACCGTCATTCCCGCGTAGGCGGGAATCTCGCCCCATTTTGAGGCGCGCAAGCGCCGCATCCCCCTCTCCCTATAAGGGGAGAGGACGCCGCGAACGCGGCGGGAGAGGGTACTGCGGACGGGAGTCGCAAAAGCGCCCCCATGACCGTCATTCCCGCGAAGAGGGAACCTACCCCATCGCGCCGCGCCCCCGCCGCTCCGCGCTACGCCCCCGCCTCGCGCTCGAGCGCGATCTCCTTCCTCTCGTGAACGACGACGGAGACCCAGAGCACGAGCGCGGCGACGCTGGCAATGATGTCGGTCATACGGCTCACGTAGAGGGTGGCCTCGGAGCCGGCGTCTCCGGCGTAGGCGTAGGAAAGCAGGCCGGCGACGACCTCGGCGGTCATCGCCATCATCATCACGGCGAACGCCGACTCAAACAGAATGGCGTAGCCGGGCCCTTTGGAGTGCTCCAGCGCGGTGTGGAGCGCGGTGAAGAACGCGGCCGCGAGGCCGAACACCAGGAGCGTCGTGCTGAGGGGGTGGAGTTGAGTCGCCTCCGGGAGAGGCCAGATGAACCTGACGGCCATGAGGAGGAGGATGAAGAGGACGCCCGCCGCCATCACCCACCGGCGGCGCGACGGAGGCTCGTCGTCGGCCCCGACGCGGAGCGCGAGGAAGAGCGCGACGGCGGCCGGCGCGGCGATGACGAGGATCCAGAAGAACCTGACGTCGGAGGTTCGGAACGTCTCCAGCCCGATGGTGACCATCGCCGCCCAAACGAGGCGGAACGCGGCGAGCCCGGCCATCGCCCATCCGAACAGCCGCAGAACCTTGTCCGCCCTGCGAATGAGGAAGAACGCGATGATCGAGAGGCCGACGAAGGTATGCCAATCCGCGATAACCGCAACCGTTTCCCAAGACATCGCTCGCCTCCATTAACGTCAATCTGACGCGGGCGGTATGTTCGCACGCGGCGGACGCGAACGCAAGGGCGCCATGCGCCGTCCTCGCAGGCCTTCATGCGCTCCGTGGCGCTCCGCCCGGCGCTCCACCATCGCCCGCCCCTCTACCGTCATTCCTGCGTAGGCAGGGATCCATTCCGCGCGCAAGCGCCCGGATCCCCCTCTCCCTATAGGAGTCCTTTGCATAACCCTCGCATCAGCGCGATCGGCAGTTCCGCGCCCCCGGAATCAGCCATTCAACCGCCCAAATCCCCCGATAACGGCCTCCACCTCCCCTGCTCGCCCCCAATTTAGGGGCTTCGCAGGGCCTCGTACCCCCAACGGGCGCAATACGCCCCTACCCATGCACAGCGCAACCCTCTCTCAACCCGTCCGCGCGCCGCAGGTTGTACGCCAGCGCCTTGAACAACGCCTCCGCCTCGTTCCTCATTAGCCCCATGTACCGAACCCGCCAGTACCCATAGCTGCGCTTCAGCGTCCCAAACACCTGCTCCACCGGCGCCCGAACCTTCGACAGCAGCCCGTTCCGCCGCCGCTGCCAATGCGGCAGCTCCGTCTGATGCTTATGCCCCCGATGCATGATCCGATCCTTCACGCCCTGCGCCCGCAGACGCTCACGACGCTCCTTCGACTCATACGCCTTGTCCGCGTACACCGCCTCTTCGTCCCCCATGATCAGCGCGTCCGCAACATCCGTGTCCGCAACGTTCGCAGGCGTGAACTCAACCCCGCGCACCAGCCCTGACCCCGCGTCCATCCCTATGTGCATCTTGTAGCCGAAATGCGACTTCTTCCCCTTCTTCGTCCACGCGGCGTCGGGGTCCGTTCCGCTCCGCGCTCCAGCCTCCGAATGCGGGCGCCGCGCCTGCGCCTCGATGATCGTCGCGTCGATCAGCGTTCCGCGCTTCACCAGCATGCCCTTCGCCTCCAACTGCCGATTCACTTCCGCGAACAGCGCCCGCGCCAGCCCCCGCTCCGTGATCTTCTTCCGAAACCGGCTGATCGTCGAGTGGTCGGGAACCGCGTCCGTCAGCGTGAGCTCCGCGAAGCGGCGGAACGACAGCCGGTCTTGGAGCGCCTCCTCCATGCCGACGTCGGAGGAGTCGTACCACTGCTGGAGGACGATGATCTTGACCATCGTGATCGGGCGGTAGGCGGGCCGTCCTTCGGGCGCGGCGTGGACATCGTCGAGTAGGGCTGCGACTTTGGGCCAATCGATGAGGCGGTCGATGCGGTCGAGCCGGTCGTTGCGGCCTGCGTTGAAAGGGAGGAAGGCGTCGATGAAGGAGGGGTCGCTGGCTTCGAGATGCATAGCAGTCTCCTCGCGGTTGCGGGTTGCGGTCATTGTGCGCGATTGCGGAAGGTTATGCAAAGGTCTCTATAAGGGGAGAGGACGCCGCGAACGCGGCGGGAGAGGGTGCTGCGGTCGGGCGCGCGCCGCGCCCCGTCATTCCTGCCCCCCTGACCGTCATTCCTGCGCAAGCAGGAATCCATTCGGCGCCCCAGCGCCACAGACGGGGCTTGCGCCCGTCTCCCTTAGATCCCCCGCCCCCACGTCATTCCCGCGAAAGCGGGAACCTACTCCCAAGGAACCCCGCCTGCGACAAACGCCCCTTGCGCCGCCCGCCCCCTCTCCACTACGCTGTCTCTATGACCCCTACGCTCCAACCCCAACGCGAACCGATGCCCCCTGACGGCGGTGGCTCCATTTGGCCCCATTTCGGCCTCATTTGGCCTCGTTTCGGCCCCAAAACGCCCCGTTTCGGCCCCAATTTGGCCTCATCGCTCGCCGGACCACAGGAGTAAATGGTGCCAAATGGTGCCAAATGGGGCCACTTTTACAGAACAGAGGGCGCCCGCCCCGGCCGCGCCCCGATTGACAGCGGGCGCGAGTTGGCGTAGAAAGCGGGTTGACGGAGCGGGCCCTTGTCCGCTCTTCGCGCTTGCACGCAGGGAGGAAGATATGCGCGCACGACTGATTCCGCGAATGGCCGCCGCTACGCTCGCGCTGCTGGGCGCCGCAGCGCTCGCCGCCTGCACGCCCGACCCAACCGCGACGCCGGTCCCCACGGCGACGCCCCCGCCGGAGGCGACGCCCACCCCGACCCCCGCCCCCACCCCGACGCCGTCCCCCGAGTACGGCGGAACGCTCGCCTACTGGATCCGCAGCGACCCTCCGGGCTGGGACCCGTGGGGACGCACCCGATTCTGGGACCCGACGCGGAAGATCGCGGAACTCGTGTTCAATCCGCTCTACTCCCCCGCCCCGCAGATCGGCGAGAGTTGCGCGCTGGAGTTGCAGCCCGAAATCGCGGAGAGTTGGGAGTTCACGTCGCCGAACACGCTCGAGTTCAAACTCCGGCGCGGCGTTATGTGGCACGACAAGCCCCCGCTCAACGGCCGGGAGTTGACGGCGGACGACGTGGTCTACACCTTCAACGAGCGCTTCGCCAAAGGGCTCGCGGGCGGCGCCTACGTCGGCCAAGTCTTCTACGACAGCGCGGAGAAGGTCGACGACTACACCGTTCGCATCAACCTGAAGCAGCCGTTCGACTTCATCAAAGGAATGCCGTCCGGCAACCGGCAGGGCTGGATCGTCGCGGAGGAAGCGTCCGCCGAAGACGACCGCGAAAACCCGGCGGCCTCCTGGGTCGGCACCGGACCCTATATGTTCGTGGAGCATCAGTCCGGCACAAAGGTGACCTTCGAGCGGAACCCCAACTACTTCAAGGAGGGCAAGCCCTACGCCGATGCGGTGGAGGCGCACATCATTCCCGACGCCGCGACCCGGCTGGCCGCGCTGCGCTCCGGGCAGATCAACGTGTTCCCCGCCGCCGGCCCGCGCGTGCTGGAGGAGATCCGCCGCACCAACCCCGACTTCTTCGCCAAGTCCTGCCCCAGCCTGTTCCACATGGAGATCCGGATGCGGCTGGACAAGGAGCCGTGGAACGACGTCCGCGTGCGCCGCGCCGTCTCGATGGCGATCGACCGAGACGCCATCGTCTCCACCGCGCTCCGCGGCGACGGCCTCCCCGTGCTGCAAGGATGGCCGCTCGACCCCGAGTCGCTCGAACTGGGCGACTACCCGGAGGACGTCGCCCGCTATATGCAGTACAACCCCGATCTCGCCAAGCAAATGCTGACCGAGGCGGGCTATCCCGACGGATTCGACACCACGGTGATGTGGACGTTGCAGTACGGCGCGCCCTGGCAAGGCGTCGCGGAGACCGTGCTGACGATGCTCCGCGCCGTGGGCATCAACGCCCAGTTCGACATCCAAGAGTACGGCCCCTTCCTCGGCGCGGGGTCGCAGCAGGCCTACGACGACCTCTACTTCGGCTGGACGAACTCCTTCGACTTCAACGACATCGCCTCGACCTACTACTGGAGCGAGGTGCAGCCGCGCAACACGCTCGGGCTCGCGCCCGACGCCGAACTCGACGCGCTCGTCGCGGACCTCTGGGCGTCGGACGAGTCCAACCGTGAGGCCGCCCTGCGCGAACTGCAGGTGTACGTCGCCGATCAGTCGTACCGCGTGACCAGCCCGGTCTGGGGCAACGGCGTCGTCGCCCGCCCCGAAGTCCGCGACGTCGGCTGGCGCGGCACGAACAAGATGTACCACCAGATCTTCGAGAACGCCTGGCTCGACCGCTAGCGTTCGCGGATCCGGAACGGACGAAAGCGCGGGCTCCGGCGCGCCGGAGCCCGCGCCCGGCGTGGTAGGATGGGGGAGAGAGGCGCGCCGAATGGTCATCGCGGAAAAACCCATCGCTCCCCACGCGGAGCACCGAGACCGGCTCTATTCCCACTCCGGCAAGATGGTTCGGGATGGGGACAGGCTCCAAGCGTCCGAGAAGGTCTGGGGAGCGGTCGCGCATGCGCTGAAGATCGTCGCGGAGCGGCGGGGCTGGCCATACGCGGGACATGCCGACGCCAAAGTCATCATCAAGCACGTCGCCGACCTCACGGGAAACTACCAGTCCGTCAAACAGTTCGACGACGTCGAGGAGTTGCATCGCAACTACTACGCGGACGTCTACCCGATGGAGGACGTCAAGGCGCGTCGCGCCTCCGCGAAAGAACTCTTGGCTTTCCTCAAGAAGGCCAACTCCCAAATGCCCCGCGACGAGCCGGGGCCGACCGAACGCCGCTATAGGAACCGCCACGCCCACCGGCAAGCGCAAGAGGCGCTGCATGGGGCCGAGGCGTCGTAGAGCCGGCGCTGCATACGCCGCCCTCAGGCGGCGCGGAGAGGAACGCATTGGACGCTGAACACGCGAACACGCTCACCATCGAGCAAGCCATCGAGGATTACCTGGCGTCGGAGCGCGCCCGCAACGCGAAAGCGAAGAAGAAGCCCCCGGAAGAGGCGGAGACGTTCGCCCGGGCGGTTCTGGCGCTGCGCCGCTTCAAGGACGGCGTCGACTGCGCGGACGTTTTCAAAATGAACGCGCCCGACGTGGCGCGGTACGCCGAAGAGGAAGTCCGCAAGGGCGCGGACGTCGAAGCCCGGCTGCGCCCCGTCAAGGACTTCCTAAACCACCTCAAGAAGAAGGGGTTGCACAAGGACAGCCTCTCGGTTCACGTGAAGATTCCGCGTCCGCCCGTGGCCAAGGGCGAGAAGCAGACGGCCACCGTCGGCTTCCAGTCCGTGGAGGTGACGGAGAGCGGGTTGGAGGCGCGGAAGAAGGAACTCGAGGATCTGAAGGCGCAGCGGCCCGATATCATCGCGGCCATCCGCGCCGCCGCCGCCGACAAGGACTACCGCGAGAACGCCCCGCTCGACGCCGCCCGCGAGGAGCAGGGCAAGGCGGAGGCGCGCATCCGCGAACTCGAAGAGGAGATACAGCGCGCCGCCGTCGTGGAGACGACGACGGGCTCCCGCGCCGGCGTCGGCGCAACCGTCTCGCTCCACGGCTTGGACGACGGCACGACGAAATCGTACACGCTCGTCGACCCTATCGAAGCCAATCCGTCGGGCGGGAAGTTGTCCATCAAGTCGCCGGTGGGCGAGGCGGTGGTCGGCAAGCGCAAGGGCGACAGAATGACGATCAAGACGCCGTCAGGGAGCGAGCGCCGCTACCGCATAGAGGACGTCAGGTTCTGAGGCGGGCGCCGCTGTTCCGCTCGCTCCGCAAGCGCGCCCGCAGGGTCCTCTGGGGATGGGCGTACCGCCGGCTGGCGAGGCCCCTGCTGTTCACGCTTCCGCCGGAGACGGCGATGGCCGTCGGAGAGCGCGCCCTCGCGCCCCGCGCCCTGTGGCGCGCCCTCGCGCCCTCGCCCGCCGAAGCGAGCGCGCCCGCGTCCGCCGGGGCCGGCCTCGCGCTGCGGAATCCAATCGGCCTCGCCGCCGGGCTCGACAAGCACTGCGCCTATTTAGATAGCCTTGCCGCGCTCGGCTTCGGCTACGTGATCGGCGGGACGGTGACCGCGCGGCCGCGCCCCGGCAATCCGAAGCCCCGCGTGCTGCGCCTGACGGAGCGCGAATCCGTCATCAACGCTCTGGGCTTCCCGGGCGACGGCCTAGACGCCGCGCTGCGCCGCCTCGAGCGTCTGCCCCGAACGAGCGCCCGCGTCCTCGTAAGCGTCGCCGCGCTGGACGAGCAAGAGGCGGCGGATTGCCTCTCGCGCTTGGAGCCGGTCGCGGACGGCGTGGAGATCAACGTCAGTTCGCCGAACACGGCGGGGCTGCGCCGCTTTCACGAGCCGGAGGCGCTGCGCGGCCTGCTTGGCGCGCTCAACGCCGTCCGCGAGAAGCCGCTGTTCGTCAAGGTTCCGCCGTACAGGCGCGATGACGACGAGGAGCGCGAGCGCGTCTTGCGTCTCGTAAGGGTGTGCCGGGAGGAAGGCGCGGACGCGGTTACGGCGGCGAACACGATCCCCGTTGAGGACGCGCGTCTGGCGACGGGGCGCGGCGGGCTGAGCGGTCGCCCTATCCTAGAGCACACGTTGGCGATGCTGCCCGAGGTTCGCTCGGAGCTAGGCGCGGACGTCGGGCTGAACGCTTGCGGCGGCGTCGCGTCGGCGGACGACGCTCGTCGAGCCTTGTCCGCAGGCGCGGACACCGTGCAACTCTACACGGCGCTCATTTTCCAAGGCCCCGGGCTGGTCGAGGAGATATGCGAGTGGCTGCGAACGAACCCGGCACCTGCCGCGGAGCCTCGCGCCGTCGTCGCCTAGCGGGAAGCGGCGCTCTTGCCTGCCGGATCACGCCTGCGCGGGAACGGCGGCGGCTATGCAAGGTCGCTAGCCGGACGATGACGACGATGACAAGGATGCTCCCGCGCATTCCGTCGCTCTCGCTTGCGCGAATAGGCGATAATGGTTATCAACCCCTGCCGGAGGGCGGACGCATGACGGATGAAGGGAGCGAGCGCGAGCGCGCCGCGGAGGAGGCGCTGGCGGCCACCGCGCCGCTGCGGAATCTGGCGGACGAGGTGCGCTCCTACCCTCTGCGGCTGCTGCGCCTCGTCGCGGAGCAGCACGCCGCCCGCAACGCGCCCGTCCCCGACCACGCGCTGCGGCTGCCGCCGTACCTGGGCGAGACGGCGCTGCGCGGCCTCCTGGAGGGCGGCTTCATCGAGCGGGCGGACGGAGCGCGAGGGGCAATTCACGCCTACGCGCCCACCGAAGCGGGCCTCGCGTTGCTGGCGCCCCCGCAGGAAGCCGCGCCATCCGCGAAGAAGCCGCGCAAGCCACGCGGCCGCAAAGAGGCGCCTTAGCGGCGGCTGCCCCGCGCCCAGTTGAGTTCGACGAATCCCTGCCCGACGACGTTCCCCGCGTCGTCGAGAACGTCCATGCCCGACTCCCAGTACGCGACGGGCAGCGTCTCGCCGACGAACTCGGCGTCTTCGATGGTCGGGCGCAGCGTCAGCGACAGCCCCTCGCCCGGCGCCTCGACGCGCCACTCCGTCCGGTACGTCGTGCCCGTCTCCGGGCTGACCCATTCGGCGGCGGCGGGCGTGAAGGCGACCTCGTCCTCCGTGAGCGTTCGCGCGGGCTCGCCGGGCCGGCGGATCGTCGCGTACCGCTCAATCAGCGGGCCGTCCAATTCGTAGAGCGTCGAGACCATCAGGTCGGTTCCGTCGTCGAGTTGGATGCCCGTCCAGTCCCACTCGACGGCGACGGGCTGAAAGTCGCCCCACTGTTTGTCGAGCCACGCCAACCCAATCACCGAGGATGGCTCGCCGCCGGGCGGCGTGAGCGTTCCGCTGAGGGCGAGGCGCGGGCGCGTGTAGTAGTACGTCTTTCCGGCGCGTCTGAAGTCCACGATCCCGTCGTCCTGATGCAGCAGCGGCTCGGTCGTCGCGAGCAGCGTAAGGTCGTAGGCGTAGCCCTCGACGTCGGCGCGCAGGCGGTAGGTCTCGCCGCCGGTTCCGGCCATGAGCCCGCCGTCTATGGGGATCTCGAAATCGCCCGGCGCCGGAGCGTCCGCCGCGAAGCCCGACCGCTCGGCGGAGACGTAGCCCTTGTTGACGTCCGTCAGCCCCGTTTGCCGGACATAAGCCCGCTGCCCGAGCAACTCCACCTTGAACACCGTGTCGTGCAGCGTGTAGCGCGCCCCTTCCCCCGACGCGAAGTGCGCGTTGAAGTACCACCACTCGACGGCGTAGCCGCGGGGCGATTCGTCGGCGGGAAGAGCGATCGGCGGGAGTTCGCGCGCCGGGGCCGGGAGCGTCGGAGAAGGCGTCGGCGTCGCGGTGGGCGTAGGCGTTGGGGAGGCGCAGGCCGCGAGCGCGCAGACGAGCGCGAGCGCGGCGGCGGCGAGCGTTGGTCGGCGCGTCATTGAGGCTCCTTGCGATTTGGGGCGGACGGACGGCGAGAGGATAGCGCTCGGCGGGCGCGGTTCGCCTAGAATAGCGCGCGCTATGGCTCGCCTCATCCCATCGTCGCGCCGGGGCAAATGGCTGCTCGCCGCCGTCGTCGTCGCGGTCGCCGCCGTCGCCTACCTCGCGCTGTCGGTCTACATCGTCAACGAGTCGCTCGTCGCGGAGCGGAACCCGATAGAGGAGCGCCCGGAGGAGTACGGGCTCGCCTACGAGGACGTTTCGTTCGCGCCTCGCGGCTGGCCGGAGATCACGCTGCGCGGATGGTGGCTGCCCGCCGAGGACGCGAAGGGCGTGGTCATCAGAGCGCACGGCGTGGACAGAAACCGAGCCGAGTTGCTGGGCCTCGCGGCGGCGCTCGTGGAGGACGGCTACTCCGTGCTGACGTTCGATCTGCGCGGGCACGGCGAGTCCGATCCGGCGCAGATGGGCGCGGGGCTGCACGAGCGCGACGACGTGCTGGGCGCGTTGGACTACGCCATTCGGGAGCGCGGAGCGGAGCCGGGGCGCGTTCTGCTGCACGGCAACTCCTACGGCGGCGCCATCGCGCTGCTGGCCGGCGCGGAGGAGTGCGGGGCGGCGCAGGAGCGCGGCGAGGAGTGCGCCGTCGCGGGCGTGTTCGCGGACTCGTCGTTCGCGGCGCTCCCCGACCTTATCGTGCAGGAGGTGGCGCGGCGGACGCCGGTCGGGTCGTGGGGCGCGTCGGCGCTCCGCCCCGGCATCGCGCTCATGGCGCGCCTCACGAAGGGCATAGACGTGAACGCCGTCCGCCCGGAGGAGGCCGCCGCCGTGTACGACTACCCGCTGGGGCTGGCGCATTGCGAAGAGGACGAGCGCATCGGCGTCCGCCATCTGTGGCGCATCCGCTCCGCGCTGCGCGCCCCGCACCTCGTCGTCACGATCTACCCGGACTGCGGCCACAACGACGCGTGGGACGACTTCCCCGAACAGTACGAGTCGCGCCTGCTCTACTACTTCGACGAGCGCTTGGGCGAACTGTGATCAGGGCAACGGGGACTGCGGGCGGGCGGGTTCGTTGCCGTTAGAGACCTTTGCATAACCTATCGTCGTTCCCGCGTAGGCGGGAATCCCGCCCCCGTTGCCGGCGCGCAAGCGCCGCATCCCCTCTCCCTATAAGGGGAGAGGACGCCGCGAACGCGGCGGGAGAGGGCACTGCGGGCGGGGGGCTGAACGGCAACGGCGCCGCCGGCGTATTGCCCGCTACTTGAAGAACTTAGGGAATTCCGCCAAGTCCAACAGTTCCGACTTCTTCCGAGTCAGTTTGTAGGTTGCGTTCGTGTTCTTTTGCATAGCAACCAGAGTCAAGTTGGTTGTAACTTCCGATTTCGGGTAGATGTTAAAACGAACTTCATCAGGAGAGATTCCGATCACGCAAAGCATGTCGTACTTCGTGTCGTAGCGAATCCCATTAAACTGGAAGTTCCCGCTGACATCTTCGGACGCCATTTTGACTTCCAACTTCTTGCCGGCGACCATCACGTCATACTCGCCGCGCTTGCTCTCGTTAGGGGCCGCTTCCAAGCCGTGGTGCCGAGCAAGCCACACCACGAAGGCTTCGGCGATGTTCCCCTTTTCCGTGGCGGACAACGCCTTGATGCCGACGAGCCGTCCCTTCGCCCACTTCTGGGGAGAGCCCTGTACGGTATCTGCTATCAATTTCGCCAAGTACGCCAACGGATTCATATCGTGAGCCTCCGGTCGACGTAGCCTGCCTCCACGAGAACGTCGCGTATGTGCCGCATTCTTATGTGACGGCAATGGTTGGTTGACCTCGACGAGTGCTCTAGCCAGTCAGCGCGAGCAAGCGCGGCGAGAATAGGTTCTTTGAGCGAGGAGTCTTTCACGATGATTCCATAGCCAGACCCGTAGTTGACAAGGTCGAAGGAAGGCACAAGCGTTGGCGGCTTGTTGTCGTAGAAAGTGCCGGAGATGAAACCGTGGTACTCCGCCATCCGATGCGTGCCGCATCGGCGGCTCGGAGCGGTGCAGACCGTTCGTATTTCGACGAACTGGTCGCAAGTGTATTGGACAGGCTCGGAAACGCCGCGAGCCCACACCTGGAAGAGGGTGTTGATCGCTCTGTCTTCGCCGTCTTTGGCGTAGAACGAGTCGGAGCGCAACTCTTCGCTGTGGAGCAATTTCAGTCCCCTGACGCGAGTCATCGCGCCGCCCTTCCCGTCGCTCGCAAAAGTCATAGGGAGGATGAACCCCACTATGTCGGCGAATTGCCCCGCGCGGTTGAGGAACTCCAGCGCAATTGCCCCGCGCACGCCGAACGGGGGGTTGCCGATAACCGCGTAGCGACCGGCCTCCGGCGGGAACCACAAGAGGAAGTCCGCCTCCTCGATGCCGTCCGCTTGGGGGTCTATGTCCAGGGCGATGCGGTTTTCCGGCAACAAGTCGGTGAAGCATCCCTCCCCGGCGGACGGCTCAACGAACACGTAGGTCGAGAGGTCGTACCCGTTGTCCTGGGCGACTCCCATGAAAACGTCGCGGCAGTGCGCCGCGACGCTCCTGTCCGTGAAGAGTTTGTCCATGGGGTCCTTGCCGTTGACGGCGTACCACGGCAAAGACGAAGGAGGCAGGCGCCTCCCATCGTACCCTCCGGCGAGGAGAGACCCATTCGTATGCACAGCCAACATCACCCCTCTACTGGGCCCTTCCGGGCGAACCAACCACAAGCCTGCTCAGACAGGGCGCGACGAGCGACGTTCAGCGCCCTCTAGAGCCGAGCATAGCGTCGCCCTCGCGGATGGGGCGCGCCTACGCGCTACCCTATATTATCCAAAACTGCCTATATTGCCTATAACTGGCCTACCTGAATCTGATTCCGGCGGATTTCTGGAGCAGCGCCCCGTCTCCTACCCCCCAAGCTCTCCGCGTTGGGGCGGTGGTCCTGCCGCCTCTGTGAGCCGACATAGAGGAGATGGCTACGCCCCGTTGCGCCCCGCCGTCCCGTTCACGTCGCCCGCGCGGCGCGACGGCGGAGGCTCATCGAACGACTCCCCGGCCGCCTGCGCCGCCGCCATGCGCTCCAGCCACGCGTCCCACTCCGCGCGCTCCGCCAAACGCCCCTCGCGCAGGATGCGCGCCTTCCGCTCGTCCAACTTCCGCGCCAACATCGTCGACAGCATCACGACCTCCGTTATCCCCAGCGACATCCCAGCGGACGCGACCGAAACCGCAGCCTGCGCCATGAACGCCGCCAGCAACAATTGTACCATGCCCCTGTCCGCGCCCTCTCCGAACAGCGTGTCCCAGCCCACCAACGTGGAGCCGCACGCCCATCAGCAACAGGAAGAACGTGAAGTAGAGCCGCCTCCACGGCTCGCCGACGCTCCAGATCGACTCTCTGCGGTCGGCGCGCCCGCCGGGCTCGTGGGCGTGTTGGGCGTTCGCGTCGTCGGGCGGCATTGGGTCTCCTTGCGCGTTCGGATTGCGCGGCGCGTAGCCGCGGCGCAACCCAGCATCGCAAGGAAGAGCGCGACCGCGCAATAGGCAAGCGTCGTCTTGGCGCGCCGTCCGCCTAGGGTTAGCCCGGCCGGAGCCGTCAGCCCCCGCCCTACAGCAGCGCGCCGGCCGGGGCGGGGGCGTCCGCGTCAAGGGGCGGCGGCTCCGAGGCGAAGAGTTCCTCGAGCGTGGGGCCCTCGACGGTTTCGTGCTGCATCAGGTGCCGCGCGATCTGCACGAGTTTGGCGTAGTTGTCCATCAGCAGACGCTTCGCCAAACTGTGCGCCTCGATGATGATCGCCTGCACCTGGTCGTCTATCTCCTCGGCGACCTTGTCGGAGTAGTCGCGCTGCTCGGAGATTTCGCGTCCGAGGAAGATCATCTCCTCGCGCTTGCCGAACGTGCGGGGCATCAGGCTCTCGCCCATCCCGTAGCGCGTGACCATCGCGCGGGCGGTCTGCGTCACGTGCTCCAGGTCGCTGCTCGCGCCGGTGGTGACATCGGCCTCCCCGAAGGTGATCTCCTCGGCGACGCGGCCTCCGAGCGCCATCGTGATGCGGTCCATCAACTGCGCGCGCGAAAGGAACATGCGGTCTTCCTCGGGGAGGGACTTGGTGTAGCCGGCGGCCATGCCGCGGGAGATGATGGATATCTTCTGCACGGGGTCGCCGTGCTCGAGGAGGTGGCCGACGAGCGCGTGGCCGCCCTCGTGGTAAGCGACGATCTCCTTCTCGTGCTGGGAAATGACGCGGGTGCGGCGCTCCGGGCCCATCGTGACGCGGTCGACCGATTCGAGGAGTTCGTCCATCGTCACGGCCTTCTTCTCGCGGCGGGCGGCGAGGATCGCGGCCTCGTTCACCAGGTTGGCGAGGTCGGCGCCGCTGAATCCGGGCGTTTGGCGGGCGAGGCGCTCCAAGTCCACCTCCTCCGCGAGCGGCTTGCCCTTGGAGTGGACGCCGAGGATGGCGACGCGCCCGTTGATGTCGGGCAGGTCGAGGACGACGCGTCGGTCGAACCTGCCGGGGCGGAGGAGCGCCGGATCGAGGATGTCGGGGCGGTTGGTGGCGGCGATGACGATGACGTTGGTGGAGGTGTCGAAGCCGTCCATCTCGACGAGGATTTGGTTGAGCGTCTGCTCGCGCTCGTCGTGGCCGCCGCCGAGCCCTGCGCCGCGGTGCCTGCCGACCGCGTCTATCTCGTCGACGAACACGATGGAGGGGGAGTTGCGCTTGGCCTGATCGAAAAGGTCGCGGACGCGGGAGGCGCCGACGCCGACGAACATTTCGACGAATTCGGAGCCGCTGATGGAGAAGAAGGGAACGCCCGCCTCGCCCGCGACGGCGCGGCTGAGGAGCGTCTTGCCGATGCCGGGCGGGCCGACCATCAGGACGCCTTTCGGAATGTGCGCGCCGAGCGCGAGGAAGCGCTCCGGGTACTTGAGGAACTCGACGACCTCCTGCAGTTCCGTCTTGGACTCCTCGACCCCTGCGACGTCGGAGAACATCACGGTGGGGCGGTTGCCGACGAACATTCGGGCGCGGCTCCTGCCGAACCCAAGCGCCTGATTGTTGCTGCCCTGCGCCTGCCGCATCATAAAGAGCAGGATGACGCCGAAAAAGATGAGGGGAAGGAATTGGAGGAGGATGCCGAAGAGGCTGCCGAGCCCGCCGCTGCTGCGAACCTCGACCTGAATGCCCTTCTGCGCGGGGTTGATGCCGGCGGACTGCAGAATCTCGAAGACGCTCGTGCCGGGCTCTTTGGTCGCGGTGATGGGGGCGTTGGCGTTTTGGCGGGGAGTGGCGACGAGGCGGTCGCCGTCGACGGTGATCTTGCTGATCTCGCCGTTCTCGGCCTTGGAGAGGATGTCGGTGAGGTCCGTCTGGGTTCCGCTCTCGCCGTCGGAGAAGAGCATAAAGAAGACGGCGATGACCGCCGCGAAGATGATCACGTAGATGAAGGTGTTGCCGACCCAGCGGTTCCGCATCGTTCCGCGCTCCAAGGGGCCGCCGCCCCGCTTCCTAAACCGATTGCGCCAGGGCCGCCGCCCGACTAGGGCCAGCCGCCAATGCATAGTCTACCGCAAAGCAGTCGCAAGGGGCAACGCTTGCTGGGGAGGCGCGGCTGCGTCGGCCGGTCGTCGCCGCGGTCAGCGGGCCGTCCATGCGAGGTCTATCGCGTAGGCGGCGCCGGTGACTGCGGATGCGGCGTCGGAGGCGAGGAAGAGAGCGAGTTCAGCGACTTCCTCCGGCTCGATGAGGCGCTTGACCGACGCTTGCGCGAGCACGACTTTCTCTACGACGTCCTCCAAAGCGACGCCGGACGCGCGGGCTAGGTCGGGCAACTGGTTCTCGACGAGGGGCGTTCGGACGAACGAGGGGCAGATGGCGTTGGCGGTCACGCCTCGCGGGCCGGCCTCGACCGCGACGGCTTTGGTGAATCCGACGAGGCCGTGCTTGGCGGCGATGTAGGCGGACTTGTTGGGGCTGGCGATGAGGCCGTGCACGGACGACATATTGATGATCCGCCCCCATCCGCGCTCCGCCATTCCGGGCAGCAGGCGCTTCGTGAGGAGGAACGGAGCGGTGAGCATAATGCGGAGCATCCGCTCCCACTCTTCGTCGGGGAACTCCTCGACGGGCGAGACATGCTGAACGCCCGCGTTGTTGACGAGGATGTCCGCGCCGCCGTAGTCGCGGAGGGTTTGCTCGGCGAGCGCGCGAGTCTGGGCGGCGTCGGCGAGGTCGGCGCGAATGAACGCCCCGCCAACGGCGTCGGCGACCTCGCGTCCGGAGTCGCGGGCGTCGTTGACGATGACGCGCGCGCCCTCGGCGGCGAAGCATTCGGCGATAGCCTTGCCGATGCCGCTCGCGCCGCCCGTAACCAGAGCCGTTCTGCCCGCGAGTTTGGTCATAGCATGCCGTACTGCGCTTGAGGCTCGCGCAATTCGAGGCCGGCTCGCGGGGCGCGGCGGAAGGTGGGGTCGCCGGCAAGGCCAAGCCGCGGGATTTCGGGCGCATTCCCCGCGAGCAACTCCTCCACCGTCCGTATCTGAACCCGGGGGAAGCGGCGACCAGGAAAGTGCCGCGGCTCGTAGAACCCGGCGGCCAGCGCGTCCCGAAGCATCGGCGCCGTGGGCGGCTCCAGCGTAATGAACAAGCCCATCTCCGCCTCTTGCCGATCCATGTCCCCGCGCAGCGTCGCAATATGAGCGCGCCCGACCCTCCCGCTCTTCACCTGCACGATGACGCGCTTGACCTTGCCCGAATCGTCGTCTAGGAAGTTCACGTAGCCGTCCACCCCCGCGTCCGCTCCTCTGCGGCGGTCGTGCGCCGGGCGCGCCTCCACGAGGCCGAGCGCCCAGTACTCAAACTGATAGCGCCCGTCGTGCTCGCTCGCCTCCGCGAGGGCGCGGGCGCTGGCTACGTCTTGCGGAGCGCCGACGACGTCGTAGGGCGATAGGCGCTCGCCGAAGGAGTCGGCGAGTCGGTGCTTCATCAGAGAGACGGCGAGATGGGTTATGTCTACGCCGATCCACTTGCGGTTGAGGCGCTCTGCGACGGCGATGGCGGTTCCGCACCCGCAGAAGGGATCGAGGACGACGCCGCCCTCATCGCTGGACGAGAGGATGACGCGCTCCAGCAGGGCTTCCGGCTTCTGCGTCGGGTAGCCCAGCCGCTCGAGGGCGCGGGAGCCGATGGGCGGAATGTCCGTCCAGACGTCCTGCAGGGGAACGCCGGGCATTTCGTCGAGGTAGCGCTTGTAAGCGGGCACGTTTCCGTCCTCGGATTGAACGACGCGGCCTTGCGCGATGAGTTCGTCCATCCGTTCGCGGGAGTAACGCCAATGGCGAGTGACGCCCATCACTTCGTAAGCAGGGTTGCCCTTGGTGGCTCCGCCCGGCCCCGTAAGGTTGTCTAGGCGGTAGCGGCGCCCCGTTCCCTCCTCGACATGGCGGTAGGATTCGTCTATGTAGTCTTGGTCGTACTTGGTGTAGGTCGTGTTCCAAGTCCAGCGGTCGCTCTTCGTGTAGAAGAAGATGACGTCGTGGATGCGGCCGTGTTGCCGCCTGCCTTGCCGCGCGTCGCTGTGGGCGCTCGTGCGCTTCCACATAATCTCAGTGCGGAATCGCGTCTTGCCGAACACGGCGTCCATCAGCAGTTTGAGGTAGTGGCTGGCGGTCGGGTCGCAGTGGAGGTAGACGCTGCCCCCCGGCTTGAGCGCGCGGCGCAGTTCGATGATGCGGGGCGTCATCATCGCAAGGTAGGCCATCATATCGTTCCGGCCCAGGAAGCCGCGCATCGCGCCGATGAGGTTCACGACGTCCTGCGGAGCGCCGGCGACGATCTCCTCGTAGGCGAGTTCCGCCTCGATGGTCCAATGCCACGTGTCGTCGAACGCCTGAATCTGCGCCGACGAGAGTTCGCCGGCCGCCTCGCGGAAGAGCACGTTGTAGGTCGCGTTGGAGTTGAACGGCGGATCGAGATAGATCAGGTCGACGCTCTCGTCCGCGACATGCTCGCGCAGGATGGGGAGGTTGTCCCCGAAGTAGAGTTTGTTGCGCCAGTCGGCCATAGGAGAATGCTAGCATCGCGCCGCCTACCGCGTAAGGGGGCGTTGGCGCGGCGGGCACCTACCCGCCGAGGAACGCCTCCCGCCACGCGGCGTAGCGCGCGCTCGCCGTGGCCGCCGCCGTCATCGCGGGCTCCGGCTCGCGGTCCGCCAGTTCGGACGCCGCGCCCCCACGCGCCTGATGCTCCAGCGACTCGTAAATCGCGCGGACGCTCTGCGTGTATGTTCCATGCCCGCGCAACACGAACCTGACGCCGTAGCCCGCGAGCAGGTCGTTCGCAAGCGACTCCGGCGTGCTGCCGAGCATAAAGGGCAGACTCGTCGCGGCGCGGACCGCCCGGAGATGCGCCTCCTCTCGAACGCCCATCAGAAATATGGCGTCGACGCCCGTCTCTGCGTAAGCGGCGACGCGCTCCACGGCGTCGTCGAGCGTCGAGGCTTGCAGCGCGTGCGTCCGCCCGAAGACCACGGTCGCCGGATCCTGCCGCCCCGCGACCGCCGCGCGAAGTTTGTCCGTCATCTCGCCGATGGGGATCAATTCCTCTTTGCCGCCGGAGCCGTAGCGGCTTGGGAGCGCGGTGTCCTCTATCGTCATGCCGCTCACGCCCGCGTCCTCTAGTTCGCGGACCGTCCGCATCGCGTTGAGCGCGTTGCCGTAGCCGTGATCCGCGTCCACGATCTGGCTGATGTCCGAGGCGCGGGTGATGCGCCGCGCCTGATCCGCGAGTTCCGTGAGCGTCATCACAGCGATGTCGGGCGCGCCGAGAATCACCGCGCTTGCGATGGAGCCGCCGAGCATGCCGACCTCGAAGCCGAGCGCGTAGGCGATGCGCGAGGAGACGGCATCGAACACGGAGGCGGGGCGGACGCACTCGCCGCCCTCGAGGTAGGCGCGCAGACGGCTCCGGCGGTCGGTTGGAAGCATGCGAACTCCTTCTGGACAACAGGCGCTTGCGCGCTTGCGCCGTCGGCCTGTAGGTTGCCCTTGATGATAGCCCAACGACGGGCGTGGTATCATGGGAAAGGATGGAAAGGGAATGACTGACGCGACCCATGCGATAGAAGCGACCGGCATCTACCGCCAGTTCGGAGACGTGCGCGCCGTCGAGGGCGTTACGCTCGCGGTGCGCCAAGGGGAGATCTACGGCTTCCTGGGACCGAACGGCGCCGGCAAGACGACGACGCTCCGCATCCTGACGACGCTGCTGCTCCCCTCGAGCGGCTCGGCGCGGGTCGCCGGGCACGACGTCGTCTCCGACGCCATCAACGTCCGGCTCAAGATCGGCACCACGCTGCAAGAGGTCGGGCTCGATCCCAAGCAGACGGGGCTGGAACTCCTGCGCCTGCAAGGGGCGCTCTACGGCCTCTCGCGACGCGACGCGAACCGGCGCATTGAGGAGTTGGAGCATCTCGTCGACATCGGCGACGCGATCAACCGCCTCATCGGAACGTATTCGGGCGGCATGAAGCGCCGGCTGGACTTGGCCGCCTCGCTGATCCACTCCCCCGAAGCGCTCTTCCTCGACGAGCCGACGACCGGCCTCGACCCCATCAGCCGCTCCCGCGTGTGGGAGTACGTCCGCGCCATCAACAAGGAGATGGGCGTGACGATATTCCTCACGACGCAGTACCTGGAGGAGGCGGACGCGCTCGCCGACCGCGTGGGCATCATCAATCACGGCGTGCTCTCCGCCGAGGGAACGCCCGCCGAACTCAAGCGCGCCGTCGGCGCCGACGTCATCGTCGCCAACGTCGCGGAGCCGGAGCAGGCCCGCGCCGCCCTCGACCGCGTGAAGTCCATCCAAAAAGTGGACGCCTACGAAAACGAACTCTCCATCTCGACGTCCGACGGCGCGGCGCTGATGAGCGACGTCGCGCTCGCGCTCAATCATGCGGGCGTCAAGGTGAACGCGCTCACGCTCCGCGCTCCGACGCTCGACGACGTGTTTCTGCAGGTCACCGGCGCCCGGATGGAGGCGGAGGCCGAAGCGCCCCAAGAGAGCACTCGCCAATTGGATGCCGCGTCGTGAACGCCGCCGCCGCGAGGCCAATGACCAACGTAACCGCCAAGCGCGCCGGGTTCCTCCGCGATGTCGGCAGCCTCGGCGGACGCGCCCTCCGCTCCATCCTCCGCGACCCGGAGACGCTCATCCCCGCGTTCGTCATCCCCGTGTTCTTCTTCGCCATCAACGTCGGCATGATGCAAGACCTCGTCGAAAGTTTCAGCGGCCCGACGCCGGGAGACGTCGACTACAAGGCGTTCCAGATCCCGGTCGCCGTCCTGTTCGCGGTGACCGGCCTGAGCCGGGCGAACGTGATGGTCCTCGACATTCAGAACGGCTACTTCGACCGGCTCGCGCTCACGCCGATGAACCGCGTGGCGATGCTCCTCGGCTTTATGGTCGCGGATATGGCGTTCGCCGTAGTGATGACGGTCCCCGTGCTCATCCTCGCGTTCGCCATCGGCGTGGACTTCGCAACCGGGCTGCTCGGCGTCGCCGCGCTCCTCGCCCTCACGGTCGTCTGGGCCGTCGTCTACAACGGCTTCCCCTACGCCATCGCCCTCAAAACCGGCAACCCCGCGGCGGTGAACACCAGTTTCATCATCTTCTTCCCCGTCGTGTTCCTCGCCCCGCTCTTCGTTCCCCAGGACGTAATGACGGGCTGGATGGGGACGGTCGTGCAATACAACCCCGTCACCTATCTGCTGCGCGGCATGCGCGCCCTCATCAGCGAGGGCTGGATGGTGAACGACATCCTCGCCGCGCTCGGGGGCATCGCCGTCATCGGCCTAATCACCATTCCGCTCGCCACGCTCGCCCTCCTCGGCCGCATCCGCCGCGCCTAAGTTCGCCCTGCGCGGCGAGCGCAGGGCGGAACGGCCGGCCGCAAACGAGAACGACGGGGCACCAGGCCGCTTACGCCCGGGCGACGCCGTAGGAGGCGGCGTTGTCCAGCAGGCGGCGCATCGCGCTCAGGCTGATGGACGGCGACCACGCGGACGCCCTCCAGAGTTCGGAGACGGCGCCGTGGATATCGGAGAGCGGCATCGCGTCGTCCTGCGCCGCGAGCAGGATCCGCAGCACGGACTCGAGCACGGGATGCTCCGGCGAGAGGTAGCCGTCCTGCCCGGCGCAGCGCTCTTTGAAGAGTTTCCGCAGCGCGGGGTAGGTCATCGAGGCGAGGTCGCCGGGCGCCTTCGCCCTCGCGCCGTCGCAGAGGCGAGCGCCAAGCACGACGCCGACCGAGCGCCCTTGCCCCTCAATCAGGGCGGGAACGACGGCGTAGCGCGGGTTCTCGTCGGACCCGTCGTCGTTGGATTCGGCGCCGGGCGTTTTCTTGTTGGTCATTGCGTCAACCTCGCTGCTCGTTGCTGCTCACTTCGTAATGTCGAGCCGCTCCGTGAACAGAGCGGAGTGATCGATCCAGTCCAGCAGTTGCACGACGGCGCGCTCCCCCGCCCGCCGGACGGGGACGTCCTCCGGGCAAACGGCGAGCCCTTGCGCCAGCCCCATCGAGGTGAGCAGGTTGGAGCCCTGCCCGCCGGCGAGCCGGGCGTATAGGCCGCCGTCCCTCCGCTCCAGTGTGACGCGGGCGTAGACGCGCCGCTCGTCCGCGTTCACGATGTCGTCGTCCAGCGTCGCCTCGACCGTGGGGAGCGGGGCGGGCTCGCGCCCCATCATCTTCGCCAGCGTCGGCCTTCCGAACTCCGTCAGGGCGACGAGCGCGCTCACGGGGTTGCCCGGCAGCCCGAGGTGCGGAACCTTCCCGCCGTCCGGGGCGTTCAGCAGGCCGAACGCGATGGGGCGCGCCGGGCGCATCCGCACCGCCCAGAAGTCCATGCTTCCCAACTCGCCAAGCGCCTCTTTCACCATATCGAAGGCGCCCGCGCTCACGCCGGCGGACGTAATCAGCAGGTCGGAGTCCAGCCCGCGCCGTATCTTTGCGCGGAGGTCGTCCATATTGTCGCGGGCGACGCCGAGCAGGACGGGCTCCGCCCCCCATCTGCGGAGCGCCGCCGCCGCGCCGTAACTGTTGCTGTCGAAGAGCCGCCCCGGCTCCGGCGCCTCGCCGGGCGTTTGCACCTCGTCGCCGGTGGCGAGCACGGCGACGCGCGGCCTCCGGTGGACGGGCGCGTCCGCGAATCCGAACGAGGCGAGCAGCCCGAGCGCGGGCGGATCGAGCGGGCGGCCGCTCCGCAGGATCAACTCGCCCGCCGCCGCGTCCTCGCCCGCCGGACGCGCGTGATCGCCTTCGCTCGGGGCATGCCTCAACGCGACGTAGTCCAACGCGAGGCCGGCCGCGCGGCGCTCCGTCTCGTCGGTGAACTCGTAGGGAATGACGGCGTCGGCGCCGTCGGGCAAGGGCGCGCCGGTCATAATCCGAACGCACGTCCCCTCGCGGACGGCGGCGCCCGGCAACTGCCCCGCTTGCACCTGCCCGACGATCTTCAGCGTGACGGGCGACGCTTCCGACGCGCCCCGCGCGTCCGCGGCGCGAACGGCGTAGCCGTCCATCGCGGAGTTGGCCAGCGACGGAACGTCGAAGGGCGAGCGGACGTCCTCCCCGAGCGTCAGGCCGTCGGCGTCGAGCAGCGGGACGCGCTCGACCGGCAGCCGCTCGACGAGGCGCAGGACGCGGTCGAGCGCCTCCTCCACGCTGAGCATATCCGCCGTTCGCGGGTGCGCGTGCTCGCGGTGAGCGCGCCCGCGGGCGTGGGAATGGCCGTGGTCGTGCTGGCGATGCGCGTCGGCGCTCATTGGCTCTCCGTCCCGCGGAACGCCGCGCCCAACTCGTCCTCCATGCGCTTGCGGATGGCGGCGACGGCGTCGTTGACCTCGCCCGCCGTCAGCGTTCTGTCCAGGGATTGAAACTCGACGTTGAACGTCAATGACTTCACGCCTTCGGGCAGCGCGCCGCCCTCGAACAGATCGAACGGCGTTGCGCGGACGACGAGCGGGTGGGCGGCGATGACGTCTAGCGCGGCCTGCGCCGACACGCGAACGCTCAAGTCGGGCGCAATGTCGCGCGTCGCGCTGGGGTAGCGCGAGAACGGCGCGAACGACGACCGCATCGCGGGAACATGCGGCGCAAGGCGTTGGAGGTCGATCTCAACGATGGCGGCATGGTAGGAGAATATGTCAAACGCTTCCATCGCCTCCTTGGGCAATTCCCCCACTATTCCGACCCTTTCGCCGTTCACGAGGATAGCGGCTGTTCGGCCGGGATGGAGCATCGGGTCGCTTGCGGGCTTGAACGCTGCGGTCACGCCGAAGCGCGTCAGCAACCCATCCGCAACGCCTTTCGCGTCGTAGAAATCTAGCAACCCCACTTCCGCTCCCCACTGCTGCGCGTCGAACGAAGCGGGGCCTTTTCTCTCCCAAGCATGCACCTCACGCGGGCCTTGCCAAGCGTGCTCGTGCCGAGGCCCCGTTAGAACGACAACCGCCATCTCGCGCTCGTCCGGCAGATCGTTGGGGCGCGGAATGAACACGCGGCCCACTTCGAACCGCCGGACGATTACCGGCCACTGGCGCGTTGCGACGCCGGCTCCGCGCAGCAGCGCCGGACGCAGCGACGTCCGCAAGCAGGATTGCTCCTGGCTCATCGGATTGTGGACGGCGAGCGGCTCGCGCCCGTCCGGCAGGGCGGCGTCCTCGCGGCTCACGAGCGTGTGCGAAATCGTCTCCTGCAGCCCGAACGCGACGAGCGCGTCCCGCGCTTCCTCGCGCAGCGCCCGCTCCGGCTGCGGAATCGCGCTCGGAACGGCGCCCTCCAGCGGCGCGCCCTCAATGACGTCGTAGCCGATGATGCGCGCGACCTCCTCGATTACGTCTTCTTCGATATTCACGTCCGTCCGCCAGTAGGGGGGCGTGACCGTCATTGCGCCGTCCGCCGCGTCCTCGACCGCGAAGCCGAGCGCGTTGAGCGCGCCTCTGACCTGCGCTTCGGGGAAGTCCGCCCCGAGCAGGCGGCGGAGGCCCGCGTGGGAGAACGGAATGCGGGGCGCGGGGCTTTTGCCGGGGAACTCGTCGCAAACGCCTTGCGCGGCCTCGCCGCCCGCCGTCTCCAAAATGAGGCGCGTGGCGCGGCGCAGCGCCCGCTCCGCCAGTTCCGGGTTCAGCCCCTTCTCGAAGCGCAGCGAGGCGTCCGTCCGCAACTTCAGCGCGTTCGCCGTCCGCCGGGTGTTGATCGCGTTGAACGTCGCCGACTCCAGCAGCACGTTGCGCGTGGACTCGGTCATTTCGGAGTTCGCGCCGCCCATCACGCCGGCGAGCCCTATCGCGCGCTCCGGGTCGGCGACCATCAGCATCGGAGGGCGCAGCGCGTGCTCCTGCCCGTCGAGGCTCGCGAAGCGCTCGCCCTCGGCGGCGGGGCGCACGATGATCTTCCCGTCGCGGACTTGGTCCAGATCGAAGGCGTGCAGCGGCTGCCCGCACTCCAGCATTACGTAGTTGGTGACGTCCACCACGTTGTTGATGGAGCGATGCCCCGCGTCCTCCAGACTCTTCCGCAGCCAGTCCGGCGACGGCCCGACGCTCACGCCTCTGATCAGCGAGCAGGTGTAGCGCGAGCACAACGCCGCGTCCGCTATTTCGACGCTCGCCGCGTCCGCTATCGGCGCGCCGTCTTCCGGGTAATCGGCGGGAGGCTCCGCGACGCGCTCGCCGGTGACCGCCGCGGCCTCGCGCGCGACGCCCAGCACGGAGAGGCAATCGCCGCGGTTCGGCGTGACCTCGACCTCCAGCGCGCCGCCGGACGGCAGAGCGTCGGCGAGCGGCGCGCCCACCGGGCTCTCTGCGCTCAGAACGAGGATGCCCTCGTGCTCGTCGCTCAGCCCCAGTTCGCGCTCCGAGCAGACCATCCCGGCGGACTCGACGCCGCGTATGACCGCCGCCGTCAACTCCATCGGCTCGCCCGTTTTGCCGTTGGCGAGGACGGCGCCGACGCGGGCGAACGCGATCTTCTGTCCGGCGGCGACGTTCGGCGCGCCGCACACGACCGTCTGCGCGGCGTCTCCCGTGTCCACGTCCGCGAGGCGCAAGCGGTCGGCGTTCGGATGCGGGCGAACGTCGGTCACCAGGCCGACGACGACATTCGCCCAGCCCGCGCCGGGGCCGGGGTCGTAGGCCGTCTCCAGCCCCGCGATGGTGAGCCGGCGGGCCAGTTCGTCCGGGGGCGTCCGCAGCGGAACGCGCTCGGCGAGCCAAGAAAGAGGAACTCTCATGCGAAGGGGCGATGCTCCGTAAGATGGCGCTTGCCGGATAGTATAACGCTCAGCGCGTCCGCCGGAGCGTCTCAGCCCTGCTGAGCGCATACAAGTTGCGCCCGCGAAGGCAGGCCGCCTGGGTTCGGGGCGAGCCCGCGCCCCCCTCCCCCGATAGCGCCCGCCCGCCGCTTGCGGTAAGGTACGGGGCGGCGCGGCCTCTCTCCCCTCTCGACCTCGCCCGGACGAGACCGGCGGGCCGCCCCCACTACGCTACGGAGCCGTGAACGCCTTGCTGAAGTCCGTTTCCTGCGGCGGCCTGCGCCTCGACGACGCAGGCCAAGAAGTCTCCCTCGCCGGATGGGTGCGCCGCCGCCGCGACCACGGCGGCCTGATCTTCATAGACCTCCGCGACAGCGAAGGCGTCGTGCAGGTCGTCTTCCATCCCGAGGACGCGCCCGACGCTTTCGCCGAGGCGGAGCGCTTCCGCGCCGAGTGGGTCGTCGGCGTCGCCGGCGTTGTCCGCAAGCGCCCCGAAGGCACGGCGAACCCAAATCTCCCCACAGGCGAGATCGAGGTCGGCGCGACGTCCTCCGCGACGATCAACCCCGCCAAGACGCCCCCGTTCGACGTGAGCCAGGACGGCCCGGTGGACGAACTCCTGCGGATGCGCTACCGCTACCTCGACCTCCGGCGCCCCTTTATGCGGGAGAACCTCCGCCTGCGCCACAACGCCGTCAAGTTCATCCGCGACTATCTCGACGAGCGCGGCTTCATCGAGGTCGAGACGCCCATCCTCATCAAGAGCACGCCGGAGGGCGCCCGCGACTACCTCGTCCCCAGCCGCATCCATCCGGGCAGTTTCTACGCCCTGCCGCAGTCCCCGCAGCAACTCAAGCAACTGCTGATGGTCGCGGGCGCCGACAGATACTTCCAGATCGCCCGGTGCTTCCGCGACGAAGACCCGCGCGCCGACCGCCTTCCCGAGTTCACGCAGTTGGACTTGGAGATGGCCTTCGCCGACCGCGAGGACGTCATCGGCCTAATGACCGACCTCTACGTCTCGCTCATCCAAACGCTCCGGCCGGACAAGCGCGTTCCGCTGCCCGTTCCGCGCTTCACCTACGCCGAGGCGATGGCGCGTTTCGGAAGCGACAAGCCGGACGCGCGCTTCGGGCTGGAGATCGCGGACTTCTCCGAAATCGCGGCGGGCAGCGCGTTTCAGGTGTTCGTAAGCGCCGTGAAAAGCGGCGGAGTCGCGCGCGGCTTCGCGGCCCCCGGGCTCGCGTCCCTTCCGCGCCGCCAGACGGACGAACTGATCGATCTCGCCAAGGCGCACGGAGCCGGCGGACTCGTGACGATCGCCCTCGACGAGTCCGCCGGCTCCCTGGACGCGCTCGCGCTCGACCACGTCCGGACTCCCGCCCGCGCGCTCTCCCTCGACGAGATCAAGGCCGTCGCCGCGGCCTGCGGAGCGGAGCCGGGCGGCCTCATCCTCATCGTCGCCGGACCCGAGGCGCAGACCGCCGCCGCGCTCGGCCAGTTGCGCCTGCACATCGGCGAGCGGCTCGGCCTCGCCGATCCCAACGCGGTCGCGCTTTGCGTCATCACCGACTTTCCGCTTTTCGAGTGGAACGAGCGCGAAGGTCGGTGGGACTCCGTCCACCATCCCTTCACGGCGCCCTTCGACGACCACTGGGAGCGCCTCGCCGAGGACCCGGGCGCCGCGCTCTCCAAAGCCTACGACCTCGCCGCCAACGGCTACGAACTGGCCGGGGGCAGCATCCGCATCCACGAGCGCGCCAAGCAGGAGGCCGTCTTCCGAACGCTCGGCCACTCCCAGGAGAACGTCGAGGCGCAGTTCGGCCATCTCCTCGAGGCGTTCGAGTACGGCGCGCCCCCGCACGGAGGCTTCGCGGGCGGCATAGACCGCCTCGTAATGATGCTGGCGGACAAGGCGGACTCCATCCGCGACGCCATCGCCTTCCCCAAGACGCAGATCGGGGCGGACCCGCTCTTCGGCGCGCCGTCGCCCATCGACCCTGCGCAACTCGACGAACTCGGCATCGCGCTCGTTCCGCGAAACGACGAGCCCAGGAGCGGCGGGCGGGAAGCGACTTAGCCGGAGCGCCGATGTTCCCCGACTTCGCCATCGCCGAGAGCGCGACCCTCATCCTGCTCGGGTTGCCCATCGGCGCGGTGGGCGCGGTCGTCGGCGTGGGCGGCGGCTTTCTCCTCGTCCCCGCCCTCCTCTTCCTCTTCCCCGACGCCGACCCCGCCTCGGTCGCGACGGTCTCGCTTACCGCCATTTTCTTCAACGCCTGCTCCGCCAGCGCCGGCTACCGCAGGAAACGCCTGCAGGACTTCCGCACCGCCGGCATTCTCATCGCCCTCGCCGTGCCCGGGGCCGTCGCGGGCGCGCTGCTGAACAACGCGACCGGCCGCGCGGCGTTCGAGACCGTCTTCGGCGCGGCGCTGATCGCGGGATCGGTCTACCTCGTCGCTCGGAGCGCGCTGGAGCCGCGCCGCTACGCCCCCGCGCGGCGCGGGCGCCCCCGGACCGTCGTGGACAGCGAGGGCGTTAGATACGACTACCGCGTCAACGAGCCGCTCGCCGCCGCCGCCGCGCCGTGGGCGGGAGTCGCCGCCGGCTTCTTCGGCATCGGCGGAGGCATCATCAACGTGCCCTTTATGATGCTCGCGCTCCGCATTCCGAAAGCCGTCGCCGTCCCCACCTCGCAACTCGACCTGGCCGTCGCGTCCGCGACCGCGCTCATCGTCCACTTCGCGCTGGGCGAGGGAGGCGCCGGGGTGTGGCGGGAGGCGCTCGCCACCGGCGCCGGAGCGTTCGCCGGAGCGCAAGTCGGCGTGCGCCTCGCGCCCAGAGTCGGGGGGCGCGTCGTGCTGGGCGTGATCGGACTAGGGCTCTTCGCCGCCGGCGCCCGCCTGCTGGGCTCCAACTTGATTTAGCCGCTTACTCTCGGCGCAGGCGCCGCCCCCTCCCCTACACGCCCATCACGTTATAGCCCGCGTCGACATACAGCGTGTGCCCGGTGACGCCCGACGCGAGCGGGCTCGCCAGGAATAGCGCCGCCGCGCCCACCTCCTCCTGCGTGACGTTGCGGCGCAGCGGCGAGCGTTGCGCGTGCGTCTCGTGCATAGTCGTGAAGCCGGAGATGCCCCGCGCCGCCAGCGTGTTCAGCGGCCCCGCCGAAATCGCGTTCACCCGTATGCCGCGCGGCCCGTACTCCGCCGCCAGTTGCTTCACTTCGTTCTCCAGCGCCGCCTTCGCCACCCCCATCACGTTGTAGCCCGGATACACCTTGTCCGCCGCGTGAAACGTCAGCGTGACGATGCTTCCGCCCTCGCTCATCCGCTCCGCCGCCGCCCGCGCCGCCGGCAGCAGCGAGTACGCGCTGACCTCCAGCGCCGTCCGAAACCCCTCGACGCTCGTCGCCGAAAACGCCCCCTCCAAGTCCTCCTTGTTGGCGAACGCCACGCTGTGAACGGCGACGCTCAACGGCGCGGCGGACGCCGCCCGCTCCACCGCCGCCTGCACCGCCGCCTCGTCCAGCATATCGCACTCCGCCGCCTGCGCCCGCTCCATTCCCTCGATCAGTGCGAGCGCGGAGCGTCCCATGCGCTCGTTCTGATACGTGATCGTGAGCGCCGCCCCCGCCGCATGCAACTGCCGCGCGATGGCCCACGCGATGCTCCGCTGATTCGCCACGCCGAACACAACGGCGCTTTGTCCCGAAAGGTCTATCGCAACAGCCATGCGCCTCCTTCCGCTACAGCCTGCCCGTGAACTGCGCCTCGCGGGCGCGCGGCCCGTGCCTCGGGTCCGGGACGAGCGCGACGTCCGGGCGGACGCGCCCACGCCGCAACTCGCGCTCGATCAGTTGGAAGTCGCGCTTCGGAATCAGGTGCAGCAGACCCTCGAACGCGAGCGGCCAATCCTCCGGCGCCCAGCGCTTCACGTACTCCAGCCGCGGCGCGAGCAGGCGCGCGTCCACCGCGTGGTCGTCGTCCGTCGTCGCGTCCGGCTTCGTCTCGACCCGCCAGGGGAACGGCTCCTTCGGGTCCGGCGACGGCCAATGCGGAGCCCGATCCTCGAAGTACGCGCTCGTGATCGTCACGGTCGCGCCGAACGCCATCCGCTCCGTCACGTACAGCAGCGCGCGGTCGCCGACCTCCATCCGCTGAGCGCGGCGCCGGTGGGGGCGCCCCACTCCCAGCACCGTGAAGCCGTCCTCGACGCAAACGTCGTAGTACTCCGGTCGAACGGAGAGCATCCAATAGTTGCGGGGGGCGTTCGCCATAGACGCATTCTAGCAGGCGGCGGTTAGCGCGGACGGCGCGCCAGGGATTAGCGCGGCCTGTCGTCAGCCGCTCTTGGGAGAGGCGCCGGAACGGGCGGCGAGTTCCTTGCGGAGGGAGGCGGCGAATTGGGCGCGCTGCCAGGCGCGGATTTCAGGGGCTTGGAGTTCGGCGTCGAGGGAGCGCGGAGCGCGGGCGAACCGCTCGAGGCTTCGCATCGGCCATAAGAGCGAGGGGTCGAGACGCAGGTCGGCGCCAAGCCCTGCGCGCCATTTCTTGAGGCACGAAAGCAAGGCGCTCTCCTCTTTCGTCATTCGCGGGGGAAACGGCGCTTGGGGACGCGGACGCTCCTCGGGCGGAGCGGCCTTCCCTTCCGCGAGCGCGGCTCGAATGGCGCGCCCATAGCGGCGGGCAAGCTTAGGGCCGAGGCCGGGGACTTTCGCAAGGTCGGCGTCGGGGTTGGCGGCGAGGAACACGAGCGCCTGCGCGGAGAGGATGTAGCCGGGCGGACGGTTCAGGCGCCGCGCCTCGCTTTCACGGAAGACGCAAAGGGCTTTGAGAACGGCGAGTGCGCGTCCGTCCAGCGCATGCGCTCCCTTGACGGAGAGGAAGGCGGCCTCCGGGTCGGGCGGGACGTGGCGGACTTCGGCGAGACGGAGATGCTCCTCGGCGACCCATTCCCGTCTGCCGAGCGCGCGGAGGCGGTCGTCGAGGGCGTCGCGGAGAGCGGGAAGGTGCAGTGCGTCGGCGGCGGCGTAGGCGAGGGCGTCGGGCGGAAGAGGGCGGCGCGACCAGTCGGCGCGGCGGAGACGCTGGTCTTTGGGGATACTGACGCCGAGGACGTCCTCGAGGAGGGGGGCGAGGCCGAACCGCTCGAGGCCGGCGAATCTGGCGGCGATGGAGGTGTCGTAGCAGTTGGCGAAAGCGAAGCCGAAGTCGCGGTCGAGGCAGCGGAGGTCGTAGTCGGCGCCGTGCAGGATTTTGGGAAGGCGGGGGTTGCGGAAGAGGCGGCCGAGGGCGGCGCAATCAAGTCCGGCGAGGGCGTCTACGAGATAGGTTCGGGCGCCGTCGGAGAGTTGGATGAGGCAGACCTTCTCCGGGTAGCGGTGGCGGCTGTCGGCCTCGGTGTCGACGGCGAGCGCGGGGGCTGAGGCGAGCGCGGCGATGGCGGCGTCGAGGTCGCGCTGGCGGTCTATGAGGGCGTAGGGTTGCCGTTCGCCTCGGTTGCCGTTCGCCTGCATAGGGCTATCGTAAAGGGCGGGGGCGCGACGGCGCAAGGGGCGGATGGCGGCGGGGGAAAGTAAGTCCCCGCTCGCGCAGTCAGGACGAGACTCATGACCACCCTGCCGAGGCAGGCGGGAATCCGTCCTCCGGTCACCGCCTAAGGCGCTCCACGAAGGCGGCGGCGTTGGGCTCGCGCTCGAGGACGTAGCGGACGGACGCGCCGAGCGCGCCCTCGAGTTCGGCGTGGACGTCGGGGCCGATGGCGAGCGAAGCGGCGTCGGCGACGGCGCGATCCGCGAAATGCCGCAAGACTTTGAGGGCGGGCAGCGAGAGCGGGAGCGTTCCACCGGACGCGCCGGGGCAATCGCCGCAGACGACGCCGCCAAGCGCGGGGGCGTAGCGGTGGCGCTCCGGCTGGACGTCGGCGCCGCACGCGACGCACCGACGCAGTTCCGGCAGAAAGCCGGCGTCGGCGAGCAGCGCGATTTCGGCGTGACGCGCCACGGCGCCGGGCTCGCGTCCGCTCTCCAACGCGCGCAGCGAATCCAGGACGGCGCGGTACGACGCGGGATGGGGGTCGGCCTCCGGCAGCAGAAGGTCGGCCAGTTCCATCAGGTAGAGGGCTTCGGCGAGGCGCGGCAACTCCGCCTTGACGCCGGGGAACGTCTCTTCGGATTCGGCGCCGGTCACGATGTCCAGCGTATGGCCGACGGCGATGGCGATGCGGGCGCGGTTGAGCACGTCGAGGTGGCCGGCGAGTTTGCTGGTGACCTTGCGGGCGCCGCGAACGGTGAGTTTGAGTTTGCCGAGCGACGGCGTGAGCGCCACGACGAGGCGGTCCGCGTCGCGCATTTCGTAGGCGCGCAGCGCGACGGCCTCCGTCTTGTAGGAGCGCGGGCGCGCGCCCGCGACGGGGCGCCGCATGCTCTGGCTATACGATTGCGTCGCCGACATCGCTCATCGCGCTCGTTCGCTCCCGCTCGCCTCGTCCGTCCATCGTAGCAGGGGGAGGCCGCAGCGTTGCGTGCGCTTCATCCTGTGGAAGGACCATCGCCCGACCGCCCTGGCGGGAATCGCGGGAGCAAGAGCCGCCGCCTCGTCGCCGCGCTGTATGCGCGCGCGGCTTGCGTGGGCGGAGGTCGTGGATGATCTTGGAGGCGCAGGGAATGCTGGTCGAGCGGGGATGCAAACGGCCGGCGGGGGAGCGCCGTTAGGCGCGGGCAGCCTCCAAGTTCAGCAGGCGCTCCTTCATGGGGAGGCCGGGCCCGCCGAATCCGTGCAGCCCGCCGTCTTTGCCGATGACGCGGTGGCAGGGAATGACGATGGGGACGCGGTTGCGCGCCATCGCTTGGCCGGCGGCCCGCACCGCCTTGACGTTTCCCGCCGACGCCGCCAGCCACTCGTAAGTTCGCGTTTCGCCGTAGGGTATGGAGCGGCAGGCGTCCCATACCCGGCGGAAGAACGGCGCGGCGCCGTCGAGATCGAGCGCCACGTCCCAATCGGGGAGGGCGCCGTCGAAGTAGGCCGCGAGTTGCGCCTGATAGTCGCCGAACGCTCCGGGCGCGTGGTCGGGGATCGGGCGGCGCGCCGCGCGCTCCAAGTCCTCGATCGCGCGCTCCGGGGATGGCTCCGGCAGCGTGGCGTAGCGCGCGCCCTTCTCCGAGCCGCACGCGCTCACCCATCCCCAAGCCGTTTCGAACACGTCGTAACGCAGCGTCGTCATCAGTTCTCCTTGCCGTAAGCCTTTTCTAGGATTATACGCTCATGCCTTACTCTTCTTGGCCTTTGCGGAAGCCGGAAGGGTTTTTGGATGAGAGTAGGAGACGCCGGCGTCGCGGGCGGCCTGTTTGAGGGTGGGGGCGGCGGCGACGTGGGGGAGGGCGTTGGCCTTGCGTCGGAGAGGGGGTAGATCAGCCGCAAGCGGCTGTTGGGGTTGGAATTGCGCTCAAGTGTGCTCATTCGCGCTCATTTGCCTCCGTTCGGTTGGTGGTTGGCGGCGCCGCCGAGGGGGTTGAGGGGGGCGCACTGGAATCATCGTAGCAGGATGCGTGGCGTTACGCAATGGGCATATGTCATACTAGTAGGAGCGGCGCAGTGAAAGGCGGAGAGATGGGTTCGCGGCGGAGCCGGGCATGCTCTCGATTTTCGGAGTTGGGCAGTGGATCCCGAGGGGATGGGGACGGCATGCGCGGTCCGGGGGCAGTGAGCGCTGCATGAGCGCCGAATGAGCGCTTTATGAGCGCCGTTTGAGCGCTGGGGGGGGGCGGGATTCCCGCCTACGCGGGAATGACGGTAAGGGAGCGCTTGGGGCGGCTCATGGGGTAGGTTCCCGCTTTCGCGGGAATGACGGGGCGCTTGGGGAATTAGGGGGCGGGCGGGGCGCGCTAGGCGCGCCCCGTCCTTCTATTCGGCGCTCGCAGCGCCCGCGCCTGACTTCAGTACCCTCTCCCGCCGCGTTTGCGGCGTCCTCTCCCCTTGTAGGGAGAGGGGGATCCAGGCGGCGCTTCGCGCCGCTAATGGGGCGAGATTCCCGCCTACGCGGGAATGACGGCACCAGGGGCGCTACGCGGCGGGGTAGGTTCCCGCCTTCGCGGGAATGACGCGCCGCAGGGTTAGGGGGGCGGGGCGCGCTAGGCGCGCCCCGCCCTTCTATTCGGCGCTCGCGGCGCCCCGACTCCAGCACCCTCTCCCGCCGCTTCGCGGCGCCCTCTCCCCTTGTAGGGAGAGGGGGATCCAGGCGGCGCTTCGCGCCGCATACGGGGCGAGATTCCCGCCTACGCGGGAATGACGGTCATGGAGGCGCGGGAATGACGCGCCGCAGGGTTAGGGGGGCGGGGCGCGCCTAGCGCGCCCCGCCCCCTGTCGTCGTTAGCGGCGGCGGATGATGAGGAAGGCGGAGGCGCCGCCGACGATGACGGCGACGGCGATGACGCCTACGGCTATCAAGGCCGCGTTAGGCATCCCGGACGGCGCGGTCGTTCCAGGGGTGGCCGTGGGGGCCGGGGGAGGCAGGACCGGGGTCGGCGTGGCCGTCGCGTCGGGCTCCGGCGTCGAGGTCGGCGTCGGGGCGACGGGGGTGGCCGCGACGGGGGTGGCCGTCGCCGTAGGCGCGAGGGTGGGGGTCGGGGTGGGCGGGGGCGGAGGCGCCGTCGGGGTCGCCGTGGCGGGCTCCGGCGTCGCGGGCTCCGGGGTGGAGGGCGGGGCGGTGGGCGACGGGCTCGGCGGCGGGGTGGGCGACGGCGACGGGCTCGGCTCAGGCGTGGGGGATGGCGTCGGCGGCGCCGTCGGGGTGGGCGACGGGCTCGGCGACGGCGTGGGGCCCGGCGCGGGAGTAGGCGTCGGCGTCGGCGTGGGGGTTGGCGTGGGGGTGGGGGTGGGGGTGGCCGGCGGCGGGCCGACGCCGCCTCCGCCGGTGAAGGTCGGGCGGGACGGTTGGCCGCGCGTCACCGTGATCGTGTAGGTCGTAGTGTCGAAGCCCGTCTTGGCGACGGTCACGGTGACCGTGTTGGAGCCGACCCTGAGGCGGATATCCCCGCTGCGGTCGCCGCTGCGGACCACCACGTTGTTGACCCTGATGGTCGAGTCCGCCAGAGCCTGGGTCGGGGTCACCGTCATCGAGCCCACGGCGTTGATCGTGCTGAGCGTGTACGCGTACACGCTGGGGGAGAAGGCGGGCCGGAGCGCGCCGCCGGTGACCGTCAGTCGCAGGAGGCGGGCGGGGTCGCCGGCGCGCTGCGCCTGGATAACGTAGGTCTTCGTCGTCGAGCGGTCGCGGGCGGTGACGGTGACGGCGAAGTAGTTGGCGCCCGCACGCAGCGGCAGGCTCGCCGTCCGCTCGGCCGGGGCGCCGTCGGGGGTGGTCACCGTGACCGCCTGGCGGTTGGGGATGGGCGTTCCCATCGCGGTCGAGGGGAGGATGCGGACCGTGGCCATCGGGTCGCTCAGGATGATCTTGTAGGAGAGCCTCGCTAGGGTTTGCGGGAACTCGCCCATCTCGGCCGTCGGGTGCGCGGCCTGATAGGTGCGGTCATCCAGCGACGTCTCGTCGGCGTTGAGGTCGGGCAGCAGGTTCTCGGCGCCGGTCTCCGGCGTCGTCGCCTCCATCGACCGGGCATCGGCGTTGGCGTCGCCGGGCTTGACGATGGTGACGCGGTAGGTTCGGGCGACGGTTCTGCTCTGGCCCGTCGAGGAGATCATGGCGCGGTTTTCGCCGACCGCGAGGGCCAGCGTCTGCGGGGAGGCGGGGTCGAGGGTTCCGCCGGAGGGGCCGGTGTAGGCGATTTCCGCGCTCGTCGCGGTCGAGTCCTCCGGGAGCGTGACGCGGTATTCGGCGGCCTGGCCGACTCCCGTCACGAGGGTGATCGCCGGCTGCTGCGCGGGAGGCGTCGGCGCCGGGCTCAGCGTGACGGTCAGCGTTTGGAGGTTGGAGGTTGTGCCGTCCACGCGGGCGGCGTCGGCCATAGCCAGCGTGACTTCGTTCGAGGACGGAATCGTCAGTTGGGCGTCGACGACGCTGGCGGGAGGCATAGTCGGGCTGTCCGGGTGCCTAATCGTGGCGCCGGCGGGCAGCGTGAAGGCGCCGGAGGCGACGACGATGCCGTCCGTGTCCAGGTCGTCGGCGGTGACCGTGTACGTGCAGACGACCGCCGAGAGGCCGACGCCCGCCGCGCACTCCGCCTGCCGCGTTTCGGCGGTTCCGGAGCCGGTTTGGAGGGTGAACGTCAGCGTCGGCAGGTCGCCGTTGGTCGCGGCCGCGACCGTTACGGGGATGTCGAAGGCGGCGTTGATGGTGAGCGTTTCGCCGAAGCCCGCCGTCATTCCGGCGGCCGGGCTGGTCGTGTAGCCGGTGAGTTTGGGCGTGAGGAGGAGTTCGCCGTCGACTTTGTGGTCGCTGTCGTCCGCGACTTCGGGGTTGTCGATGCTGGCGTCGCGGGCGGGCCGGTTGCTCTGGGCAGTCGCGACGGCCGCCGGCTCTTTGATCGTGGCGCCGCGGAGTTCGAGGGCGCCGGCGGGGACGCTCAGGCCGTCCGTGTCCGCGTCGAGTCGCTGGATGACGTAGACGAAGCGCAGAACGTCATCGCCGGTGGCGGTCTCGACGGCGTCGTAGTCCGCCCACTTCTCAGTGGAGCCGATGAGGATCTTCAGGCGCGGGAGGGCGCCGGACGAGTGGGCGGCGACCGTTACGTCGCGGTCGTAGGCGACGTCCACGAAGACTTTCTCGGCGCGCGTGTAGGTGTCGTCCGAGCCGCCCTTCGGGTCGGAGGAGAACGTGACGCCCGTGATGATTGGGCGGTCGCGGACGGTGACGTCCAGGTTGTCGCTCAGCATCTCGCTGGCGGCGTACTCGGAGGAGGTGGTCGAGACGGACGCGTGCGCGATGTCGGGCGTTTCGTCGGCGGCGTTCGGCGTCGCGTCGGACGCGCCGGTGATGGTCACGCTCTGGGACGTTCGCCAGTTGCCGGGCTGCCCGACCGCCACGCCTTGGGTGAAGACGACCGACGTCGGGTTGACGGCGAGGCCGGCGTCGGGGGTGATGGTGACGGTGACCCCGCTGTTGGCCGCCTCGGGCTCCGTGCCCAGTTGGATGTAGTAGACGTTGTCGGAGGTCGGGGCCTCGTCGACCGTGATTTCGGAGATGGGCAGGCCGGAGGCGTTGAAGAACTTCACGCCGGGGGTGTCGTCGTCGGTCACGTCGACGACGATGCTCTGGGCCGCGAAGGGGGCGTCGCTGGTTCCGTAGACGTCGCCGGGGCCGACGACCGCGTGGTTGATGGGCAGGTCTTCGAGGTCGACGGAGTCGACGTCTCCGATGCCGAACACGGTGAACTGCTTGCGGGCCGGCCGGGAGTTGTCCGAGTCGTACCAGTCGGCGGCGGTGAACGTGACGGAGGCGGTCCTCCGCGCCTGGTCGGCGGCGGCGAAGGCGATGCCGTCGATGGTGCCGGGGATGGTCGCGGTGACGGTGACCGGGCCGGTGGGCTCGGCGGTGAGTTCGACGGTGTAGGCCACGCCCGTCAAGTTTTCGGTCACGGCCAGAGGGTTGGCGTTGCGGACGTCGTCGTCGGTAATGGCGACGCCGCCGACGCGGACGATGACGCCGTCCGATTCGTCGTCGTTCGCGGTTACGGAGAGGCGGGCGGGGGCCGATTGGTTCAGGTCCGTGTAGCCCGTGGCGTCGCCGGCGAACGCGTGGACGAGGGTCGCCGTATCGTCGGCGGCGTCGTCGTCCGGGAACAGGCCGACGGTCACGCGCTGCGGCGTGTTCCAGTTGGTCGTCGTGAAGGTGAGCGAGTGGGTCGCCCCGTAGGCGGCCGGCGAGGCCGCGGTTTGGAATTGGAAGTCGCTCGAGCCGTCGACCGACAGGTTGACCGTCACGTCGTCCGACGGGGCTTGGTTCAGGACGAACGTGTACTCGGCGGTCGTGGGGGTCGTCGCGGTCGCGCCGGTCTCGTCGATGGTCAGGCTTGGGACGGAGAAGGCGTAGCCGGGCTTGTCGTTGTCCCGCGTGCGCAGCGTGACGGCGGCGAAGTCGACGGCGCGATTCGCGACGTCGGCGTAGCCGGTGTCCGTGCCGGCCTCGATGCTCACGCGGTGATCGATGGTGAACGTCTCTTCGTCCGTGTCGAGGTTGTCCTCGCCGACGTTCACGCAGACGGTGAGCGGGGTGTTCCACGCGTTGCTGCGGGGGGAAGTCTGGGAGCCGGCCAGCGTGAAGTCCGCCGTGAGCGCGTCGCTCGTGCAAGCGCTGGTGGTCGTGTTGTAGTTGTAGAAGTTCAGTTGCGTCAACTCGCCTTCGATCAATTCGACGCGCGGCGTCACGCGGATGCGGGCGCCCGCCGCGGGCGGAACGCCGAGTGCAAGGGTGTAGGTCCCCGTCAGACCTTCGGTGACGACGAGGGAGGACGGCTCGGCCTCGACGCCGACCATATCGTTGTCGGTGACGATGACCGGCAAGGTTAGGGAGATGGTCGGGGTGAGGTAGGTCGAGTCGGAGCCCGCCTTGATCGTGTGGACGAGGTTGATCGTTTCGTCGTTCGCGTTGTCGTCGTCGGCCACGCCGACGGTCACGGTTTGCGAGGTCGACCAGGTGGAGCGGTTGAAGGTGAACTCTCTCACCTTGTCGGTCGTTCCGCTCCCGCCGCTCAGGGACAAGCCCGAGCCAGTGGATCCGGGCGCGGTCACGACGACCGTCACGTCGTCCGTCTGGGGCTGGCTCCTCAGGACGATGGTGTACTGGCTGTTCGTCTCCGTTCCTTCGGTGATCGCGAGGCGGTCGTCGGTCGCGTCGGCCGGGGTGCCGTTGTCGTCGAACTGGCTGGGGACGCGCGGGGAGAAGAGCACGGTCGCGACGTCGTCGTCGGTGACGCTCACGTCCACGTCGGGCGTCGAGAACGTCGCGGTGTATCCCGCGTCCGTGCTCGCCGCAACGTGCGTGATGGTCGCCGTCCGGCTTCCGGACGCGACGGAGTCGTCGGCTATTGTGGCCTCGATCCTCTTGTTCGTGTTCCACTGGGCGGGAGTGAACGTCACCGTGGACGGGTCGAACTCCAGGCCCGAGCCGAGCGTGCCGGTCGGCGTAAGCGTGACGTCGTGCGTCGGGCGGCTCGTCAGTCTGATTTCGTAGAACTGGCCGGGGTCTGCGTCTTCCTCTATCGAGAGGGCGGAGGGGTTCACCGCGACGCCATGCGAGTCGCCGTCCCTGCCTGTGACGACCAGCGTCGGCAAGCCGCTCAGCGCATTGTAGTTTGTATCCTCGCCCGCGCCGGAGGCGGTTGCGAAGGCGATCGTCGCCAGGTCGTTGTCCGCGTCGTCGTCGTCCGCGACCCGCACCGTTACGGTTTGGGCCGTGCTCCATATTGTCGCTCCCGAAGGCGTGAACGTCAGCGAATGCGTCGCCGCGTAGTTCGGAACCGCTTCCCCGGGGTTCGTCAGGATATCGATGTCCGTGTTCGCGGAACTGAACGATAGGTTCACCGTCACTTCGCCTTGCGGCTCCGTGTCGAGGACGACCGTGAATTGACCCGTCGCCCCCTCGTTAATGGTCAGCGCCGCGGGGTCGAGCGTGATGCCCCGATCATCGTCGTCGGTGATGGACGCAGTGATGCTCGCGAACGTCTTGGCGGCGTAGCCCGGGGCCGCCGTTCCCGTTACGGTTGTGCCGTGCGAGACCGTAACGTTCGCCGGGTCGTCGCCGTCGTCGTCCTCGTTCGCCACGACGTATATCCGAGTCCAATCATCCCATTTCGCGACGCCGCTGGAGGCGACGCTTGCGAAATTGATGAAGGCGTTTCCTGACAGGACGCCGCCTGTGTTCGTTACGCGGAAGGTCAGACCCGTTCCGGATGGCGTTACGCGCACCGTCGCGCCGGTGACCGGCTCCGAGGTCAGCCGCATCCAGTAAGCGGTCGGCGTGCCCTCCTGCAGGGAGAGCGCCGTAAGGGCCGGGGAGCCCGAGGCGGCGGAGGCGAGTTGGACGCCGAACTCTTCGTCGTCGACGACCGTGAAGGGCAACTGGATGGCGGCCCCGGTCAAGCCTGCGTAGCCGGAGTCTCCGGTCAGGGTGAACGAGAAGTTGCCGGTTGCGTCCCGCGCGTCGTTGTCGGAGGGGACGCCGGTGACGTAGATTGTCGTGGTGGTCGCCCAGTGGCTCGAGAGCATCCTGTTGCTATCCGCCGGGTCGGGGGCTCCGTCCCGGTAGAAGGTGTGGTCGATCGCCGAGCCGCCGGACGCCGCGTCCCTGAACGTGAAGCCGGTGTGCGTGAGTTGCAGCCTCACATTGTTGGTCGGCGCGAACGCCAGCGCGACGTCGAAGGCCTCCGTGGTGTCGGCGTCGTCTTCGGCCACGCTGATTGAGGTGATGGGGCGGCGGGGGGTGTTGGCGTCGCCGTCGTCGGGCTCGAAGAAGACCAATTGGGGCCTGTCGTTGTCCGCCGCCCTGAACGTCACCTGCTTGCTCGCCACGGTCCGGTAGTTGGCCCCCGCCGCCCCCGTCGCCGGGGCGACCGTGATGGTCGTGCTTTCGTTGACGGTGTTGGTGTCCATCAGGGCGACGACGTAGACGCTCTGGGGCGTCGACCAGTTGCCCGTGGTGAAATCGAGATTGACCGAGGTGGCGTTGGCGCCGCTGGCTGTCTCTCTCAATCTCAGTACGGCGGGAGGGGTGGGGGATTGGGGAAGAGCGGCGGTCACCCGAACGTTGCCGGACGGCTGCGACGCGAGGCTCACGGTGAAGGAGGAGGCCGGCTGCTCTTCATTGGCCGTCACCGACGTCGCGCTCACGACGATTTCGCCGACGTTCAGGTTGAACATCAGCCGCGCCACATCCCCGTCGGCGTCGGTGGCCGTGTAGGTCACCGTGATGGCGGAGAGCGCGTTGGTCGGAGCGCCCGTGATCGTTCGGGTCGCGGGGTCGGAGTTGAAGGTGAGGCCGTCCGGCAGTTCGCCGTTGTCCTCTTCGCTGGGCAGCGTTCCGCCGAAATTGCTCGCCGAGAGGTCCGTGCTCACGCTGTAGGTTACCGGCGCGTTGCCGCCCGAGCCCGAGGCGAGCGCGGGTAGCGTGAGGGCAGGCTGCCTCGCAACGCCCTTTGTGTAGGTCTGGTCGTCGATAGTCGCGCTGCCGAAGCTGGGCGTTACGTCGGCGTTGGTGACGAGCGTGAACGTGAGCGTGTCCGTGTCGCCGTCGAAGTCTCTCACCGTTAGGGTAACGGTGATCGACGTGTGGGCGTTTTGCGACGTTCCCTGAATCCTGTGCTGAGCTGCGTTGTAGGAGAGGCCCAGGGGCAGTTGGCTGGCATCCTGGTTGTTGGGCAGCGCGTTGCCCGGGAAGTTGCTCGCCGTGAGGTTCGTGCTCACGCTGTAGGTCGTCGAGATGTTGCCCGAAGTGACCTGGCGCGGCAGGTTTATGTAGGTCGGCGGGTCCGTGGTGTAGCCCGCGATGTACGTCTGAGCGTCAACGCTCCTTCGGTTCTGCCCTATCCCGAAGGAAGGGGTCGCGTCCGATTGGACCGTGATGTTGAACGTAATCGTGTCCGAGTCCGCAGCGGCGGTGTTGGTGTCCGCGTCGTGCGCTCTGTAGGTCACGCCGAATGTGTTCTCGGTGGCCAGGTCGGTGTCGAATGAGAGGACGCGAGTCGAGGCGTCGAACGAGATGCCGTCGGTGGTCGACAGGTCGACCGTTGGGGTAGCCGTCCTGACCAGGGTGTAGACGACGGCGTTGGCGGCGGCCGCGTTGTTCTCGTCGGGCGCCTCCGCGTTCCCTCTCGAGGTCGACTGCACCGCGGGCAGCGTTACGGACGCGTTGCCGGACCAGCCCGCGACGAGCGTTAGGTCGTTCACGTCGGCGCCGGAGGCGAAGGCGGGCGTCACGTCGTCGGCGATGATGAACGAGAAGGTAACGTCGTTAGTGTCGTTGTCCGCGTCGGTGACTCTCGCGACAATCGAGTAGGTCGAGTTGGCTTGCACGATGGGCAGGCCAACCGCGTTGCCCTGGGCGTTCGTCCGGTTCGTGATCGCGCCGGTCGACGAATCGATCGCCAGGTTGAGGGCGGCGAGCGTGGTGGACTGAGCGCTCGGGCTCGTTCGGTTGACGCTCGTTACGGAGTAGGTGAGCGGAGCGTTGCCGTTCGTCACGGCCGGCATCGCCACGGAGACGTCCGTCCTGCCCTCCAGCCATGCCCTGGTCGTGATGCCTGTGGCGGCGAACGACGGGGACGTGTCGTTGACGACGTTGATGGTGACGACTGTCGTGTGCGCGTCCCGGCCCACGGCGTCGTTGTCCCGGACGCGCACCGTAATTTCGTAGGTTCTGTTCTCCGACACGTCGGCCAGGGTTCCGGACAGGGTGGCTCGTCCGGCGACGACGGAGAGATCGAGGCCGGTGGCGCCGAGCGTGGAGGCCACGGCGGGGGGCGGGAGGGTTTTCCGCACCTGCGTTACGTCGTAGGACAACGCTCCGTCGCCGCCGGTGACCGCTGGGAGCGTGATCGTCACGTTCGTCCCATCCAGGTGGGTGAGGGCGGCCAAGGTGGTCCCGAATTGGGGCAAGGAGTCGGCTATAGCCGTGACGGACGCGCTCGGCGAGGCAAAACTAACGAGGTCAACTAACGGCACGTTGTTGACGGCGCGCACCCAGAATTTGTAGGTCGTGCCGGCGGTTAGGCCGCTCGCGTCGAAGGCGTAGGAGAGCGTGCCCTGGCCGGAGTTGACTATGGCGTGCGTTCCTTCCGTGGTCCCAACGCTGATCTCCGAGCTCCAGCACGCCGCGATGGGGACGGCGTCCCCGCTCCCGCGCTGGCAGACCTGATAGCCGGTGATGGACGTGTCGTCGCCTCTGACGTCGGGCCACACAAGGTCCACAACGCCTGCGCGCGTCGACGTCGCGGCGAGGCTGGCGGGGGCGAGGGGGGCCTGGTGCGTTTGGTCGAGGGTGAAGGAGTACTGGCGGAAGAAGCCGACCTCGTTGGTCGCGTCGTGCCTTCGTCCGAGGATGAGGTTGACGACGGGGTTCGTCTGGCCTTCGGTGCTGGGTATGTTCACCTGGTGGCCCGCGACGAGGGCCCGGGAGTCGGCGGGGGAGACGATTTCGACGAGTTGGGAGCCCGTGGCTCCGGCGCTCGGCTCGATGGTGACGTAGCCGCCGCCTCTGGTGGAGACGGGGATGGTGTAGGCGTAGGTGGAGGTGGCCCAGGTGGTGGGGGTCCACGAGGATGAGTGTACAACCGTGTTGACGCCGTCTTTATAGCGGAGCGTGACGGGTGTGTTGGCGGCCGAGTCGAACCAGACGTCCTGGGCGGCGGCCTGGGCGATGATTTGGTCTCGCGGGTAGCCGCCGTGGAGGACGGGGTAGTAGGTGGATCGCCACAGCGTCCAGGCGTGGGGGGCCAGGGGGAGGCTCACCGACATAGTCGTGGCGGGGGTTCTGACGTCGGAGGGGACGGTCAGGGAGAGGGCGTCGTTCCACGTGCTGAACACGCCGGTGGCGGGGAAGGCGATGGGCGTAGTGAGGGCGGAGCGAGTCTGCCCCGTTCCGATGTTAGTGAGGGAGCGGGAGTCGGTCGTGAGGCCGGAGTCCCAGTAACTGTTGTTGACGGTCGCGGTGGTGACGACTCCGCCGATGAGGCCGCCGACGACGTCGGCGCCTAGGTTGGTGCCGCGGGTGACGCGGACGGCGGCGTAACTGCGGTCGACGACGGAGTAGCCGCCGAGTTGGCCGACGAGTCCGCCGGCGAGTCCGCCGTTCCGCGCTTCGACGGAGCCTGCCGCGTAGGAGGCGACGATCAAGGTGTTGGGGGAGGCGCCGACGAGGCCGCCGACGCGCCTGTCGGAGGATCCGCCGGGGCAGTCGGAGATGACGCGCGCCCGCGCGTGGCTCGCGATGATGACGTTGTCGGCCGGGGAACTGACGCCGGCGGCGTGGCCGAGGCGGGTCTGGCCGACGAGGCCGCCGATTTTGTCGCAACTGCCGGTGACGACGCCGGTGAAGGAGGAGGACTCGATGCGCCCGCCCTGCATCCAGCCGACGAGGCCGCCGATGGGGTCGGTGGCCGTCCGGACGTTCGTGCCCACCGTTCCCGTGACGTGGACGTTGCGAATTGTCCCGCCTGCGAGGGAGCCGACGAGTCCGCCGGTTCTCTGATTCACGGCCGCCGTGATGCTGACGTTCTCGAGGCGGAGGTTCTCTATGCGTCCGTTGGATTCCAACGTGCCCATAAAGCCGCGGAGGTTGGACCTCAGGTTCTGGATGGCGAAGCCGTTGCCCAAGAGCGTCGAGTTGTAGGGGACGCTGGTTGGGTTCCGAATGCCCGCCAGCCAGTCCGCGCCGGCGAGGTCGATGTCCTGGCTCAACTCGTAGCCCAAGCAAGTGCCGGTGCCGCAGCCGATGGGGAAACTTCCGTTTGCGGGGATGCCGCCGTTCATTGGGAAAGCGCGGAGGTATGCGGCGAGCGCGGTCGCGTCGGCGGACAAGCCGAATTGCGCGGGGAGGTTGGGCTCGTGCGTCGGCTGGGAGTCGTAGTAGATGGCCTCCAACTGCGGGCGCGTCCAAACCTCGATGTAGCCGTTGTCGTCGATGTCGTGGTCGCCGGCGTTGCGGTAGACGTGGAAGGTGTAGTCCTGCGTCGTGGTCCCGTCTTCCGCGGTGACGGTGACTTTGATGGTGGTGGCGCGGGTGTTCAGGGCGATCTGGAAGGTTCCGCCCGGCGTGGCGTCGGTGAGGGCGGTGGCGCTCCCGTCCTTGAAGTACTGGTACGACGCGCTCGCGTGTCCCGTAGGCGCGGCGGTGACCGTGGCGATGGTCTCGACAATGGCGACGCCGTAGGTTGTGGTGGAGGAGGTGAAGGTTGGGGAGATGATGATCCCGGGTATCGCGTTGCCGTCCGCCTGGTTGAAGGTCATCGCCGACAAGGTCGCGACGTTGGACTGCTGGGCGAAGGCGGATGAGGCGAAGGCGCCGGCGGCGACGGCCAGCGCGAGGGCGGCGATCAGGAGCCGGAGAGCGACGGGAGGCAGGAAACGCGCCCCCTTTGCGGCGGAGCGCTGGAGTCCGGATTCGTTCATTCGCATCATCAAAGCAACCCCTCGCAGGCGTTCTCTGGTTATGGGGCTCCGCCTGGGCGGAGCAGGTCTCTTGTTCCGTTATCGTTGCGTTAGGCGCGCCGACGGCAAGCGCAGGCGCCCCGCGGATACGCAAGCGCTGCTACCTTAACTGAATTGACGGCGCAAGCGCAACCCCTATCGGCGCCATTGGCGGCGGATTTGGGGGAGTGGGGGGGGCGCATTCCCGCTTTCGCGTAGGGGCGCAGGCCAGTAGGTTCCCGCTTTCGCGTAGGGGCGCAAGCCCCAGTAGGTTCCCGCTTTCGCGGGAATGACGAGGCGCGTGGGGATATGGGGAGACGGGGCTAGCGCCCCGTCGTGGGCGCTGTCGCGCCCGAATGGATTCCGGCCTACGCCGGAATGACGGTAGGGTGGGCGGGAATGGCGACGGGGTGGGGAATGACGGTGGGGCGGGCGGGAATGACGGCATGGGGCGCACCCCGACCGCGATGGGGGCGGGTTCCCCCCTCTCCCTATAAGGGGAGAGGACGCCGCGAACGCGGCGGGAGAGGGTACTGGAGACGAGCGCGCAAGGCGCGGCGTCTGATGGCGCGTGGCGTCTCATAGATGACGCTGGCGCGTCAATTTTACGGGGGGGGGGGGGGGGGTAGAGCGCGCGCATATTGCCTGGGGCCTCCGGGTGGCGTTGGGTGGGCGGCGACGGCGGGATTATAGCGCCGTTGCGCGGGCTGGGAAGAGGGCGCGGGCCCCTTTACCGAGGCGCGGCGGCGCCCCAGTACCGTCATTCCCGCGTAGGCGGGAATCTCGCCCCCATTTGAGGCGCGCCGACGTAGAGCGCTCCGCCGGGCCTGCTCGCCATGATGTACACACAAGGAATGCGCTCGGGACGGTTCGTCGGATACGAGATTCCCGCCTACGCGGGAATGACGGTAGGATGGGGAATGACGGCAAAGGGGGCGGGAATCCCGCCCCCTTACAGGATGTCCTCGTAAAGGTCTCGCCAACTCGGGTTCGCCTCCTCCACAAGCCGCTCCTTCCACGCCCGCCTCCACTTCTTGATGGCCTTCTCTCTGCTAATCGCGCTCTCCATCGTCTCGTGGCGCTCCCACCACAGGAGCGAAGCGGTGTTGTAGCGATGCGCGAAGCCCTCGGCGGCGCCGAACTTATGCATCCAAACGCGCCGAACGAGATCGGAGGTCACGCCGACGTAGAGCGCTCCGCCCGGCCTGCTCGCCATGATGTACACGCAAGGAATGCGCTCGGGGCGGTTCGGATGAGTCATTTGCGGACGCCTGGTTTCGGATACGAGATTCCCGCCTACGCGGGAATGACGGCAGTGTGGGGAATGACGGTAGGGTGGGGAATGACGGTAGGGTGGGGAATGACGGTAAAGGGGGCGAGATTCCCGCCTACGCGGGAATGACGGTGAAGGAGGATGCCGCGCGCTGGCGCTAGAGCCTCGGCAGGATGGTCGCGGCGAGGCCGATGGTCGCGGCGAACTGGGCGACGGCGGCTCCGATGAAGGCTGCGGTCAGCACGTTGAGGCGGCCGCTCACCTCCGCGAACCGCGCGCTCATCATCGCGTTCTGCTCAGCGAACCTCTGGTTCGTCTCGTCGCGCTGCGCCTTCAACTCCGCCTTCGTCTCCTCCCGGTGCGCCGCGAACTTCTGGTTCGACTCCTCCCGCTGCGCCCTCATCTCCGCCATCTGCTCCGCGAACTTCTGGTTCGTCTCCTCCCGCTGCGCCTTCATCTCCGCCTTCCACTCCTCCCGCTGCGCCCTCAACTCCGCCATCTGCTCCGCGAATCGCTGGTTCGTCTCCTCCCGCTGCTCCGCGAACTTCTGATTCGACTCCTCCCGCTGCTCCTTCATCTCCGCAGAGATCTCGAGGCGCAACGCCTCCATCCGCGACGTTACCTGCGTCAACTGCGCCGTCAATTGCGTCAATTGCGCCGTCTGCGACGTCAACTCGAGGCGCAACGCCTCCGTCTGCGCCGCCTGCGCCTCGAACCGCTGGTTCGCCTCGAGGCGCAGAGATTCGATCGACGCCGTCATCTCGCGGCGCAGCGATTCCATCTGCTCCGTTATGCGCGCCATCTGCGTCGTGAGGTCGCGCAGGCGCTCGGTCACCTGCTCGCTCGAGCCTTCCAGCCGGCTCACGCGCTCCGCGAGTTGCGCCGGGGCCTCCGTCATTTCGACCGCTTGCATAGTCATCGCGCCTCCTCCATTGGCTAGTATAGCGCATCATAGCGCTGGGCTAAGCATAGGGAAGCGGCGCCGCGAACGCGCAAGGGGCGGCTGTCATCGGGCGCGGCGGCGCCGCCCGCGCCCCCCGCGCTACCGAACGCGCCCGCGCTAGCGGACGCCGGCGGCGAGGAGGGCGTCGCGGCGGGCGCGCTGGCGCTCGCGAGGGGCAGGAGGCGCGACGTGAGGCAAGGGCGCGACGCGCTTGAACAAGGGGAGGTACGCCGCCCAGTTCTCCAGCACGTCGTCGGCGCGGACGCTCCGCGTCAGTTGGCGGTGGCGCGCGACGAGCGCGTGGAGCGTCTCGACGTCGTCCTGGTCTTCGACGGGGGAGGAGCCGACCATTTCGGGGTTCATATTGTCGGCGAGTTCGCCGTTGAGGTCGAGGATGAACGCGGCTCCGCCGGACATTCCGGCGCCGAGGTTGCGGCCGGTCGGCCCGAGGATGGCGACGACTCCGCCGGTCATATACTCGCAGGCGTGGTCGCCGACGCCTTCGACGACGGCCCAGGCGCCGGAGTTGCGGACGGCGAAGCGCTCGCCGGCTTGGCCGGCGGCGAAGAGGCTGCCGCCGGTGGCGCCGTAGAGGGCGGTGTTGCCCATAATCACGTTGTCGTGCGCGTGGAAGCGCGCCTCGTCGGGCGGGCGGAGCGTCAACTCGCCGCCGTGCATTCCCTTGCCGACGTAGTCGTTCGCCTCGCCGTCCAGGGCGAGGTGCATGCCGTTAATGAGGAAGGCGCCGAAACTCTGCCCCGCGGATCCGGTGAAGCGGATCTCGATGCTGTTGTCGGGAATGCCTTCGTCGCCGTGGATGCGGGCGATTTCGCCGGCGATGCGCGCGCCGACGGTTCGGTGGACGTTGCGGACGGCGCGCTCGATTTTGACGGGCGCCTGCAGATCGATCGCCTGGCGCGCGAGGGGCAGCAACTCGTCGTCGAGCACGTCGGCGTGGGGGTCGTCGTTGCGCGGTTGCGTATGGACGTGGGGGACATGCTCGGTTCCCTCCGGCAGCGCGAGCAGGGGGGAGAGGTCGAGCGTCCCGGCCTTCGGATGGCCTTCGGGCGTCTTTTGGACGAGGAGGTCAACTCTGCCGACCATTTCGTCGACTTTGCGGAAGCCGAGTTCGGCCATCAGTTCGCGCAGTTCCTCCGCGACGAAGAAGAGGTAGCGCACGAGCATTTCGGGCTCGCCCCAGAACTTCCGGCGGAGCGCCTCGTCCTGGGTGGCGACGCCCACCGGGCAGGTGTTGAGGTGGCACTGGCGGGCGATTTGGCAGCCGACGGCGACCATCGCCTGCGTGCCGAAGCCGTACTCCTCGGCGCCGAGGAGCGCGGCGACCGCGACGTCGCGCCCGCGCCGGAAGCCGCCGTCCGTCCGGAGCGTGACGCGCCCGCGCAGGCCGTTGCGGTGGAGCACTTGGTTCGATTCCGCGAGCCCCAGTTCCCACGGAAGCCCGGCGTACTTGATCGACGCCCAGGGGGAGGCGCCCGTGCCGCCCTCGGCGCCGGAGATGAGGACGTAGTCGGCGTAGCCTTTCGCCACGCCCGCGGCGATGGTGCCCACTCCGGCCTCGGCGACGAGTTTCACGGCGACCGCGGCGCGGGGGTTCACGACCTTGAGGTCGTAGATGAGTTGCTTGAGGTCTTCGATGGAGTAGATGTCGTGGTGGGGGGGCGGGGAGATGAGGGGGACGCCGGGCTGGGTGCGGCGGGCGCGGGCGATGATCTCGGTGACTTTGTGGCCGGGGAGTTGGCCGCCCTCGCCGGGCTTGGAGCCCTGGGCCATTTTGATCTCGAGCACTTCCGCCATCGCGAGGTATTCGGGCGTCACGCCGAATCTGCCGGAGGCGACCTGCTTCATTTTGCTGCCGGTTTGATCGCCGTTGCGGCGTTCGCGGAAACGGCGCGGATCTTCGCCGCCCTCGCCGCTGCCGCTCTTGCTGCCCGTGCGGTTGAAGGCGATGGCTATCGCCTCGTGCGCCTCGATGCTGAGGGCGCCGAACGACATCGAGCCGCCGTTGAAGCGTTTGACGATTTCCGCGGCGGGCTCGACCTCGTCGAGCGGAACGGGCGGGCCGCCGGGGGTGATCTCCAGCAGATCGCGGAGGGATATGGGGTCGCCTCCGTCGATTTGGCCGAGGTAAGCGTCGTAGCCGTCTCTGCCGCCGTCGTCGGCGAGGGCTTTGTGGAGCGTCCGCACGCTTTGGGGAGAGAAGGCGTGGGGCTCTCCCTCGCGGCGGTAGCGGTAGAAGCCGAAGTCGTCCAACTTGGGGGCTTTCCCGTTTTCGACCGGGGCGAAGGCGGCTGCGTGGAGGGCGAGCGTCTCCGCCGCGACGCCGTCGAATCCGATGCCGCCGACCGGCGAGCGCGTTCCCGCGAAGCACTGCTCCACGACCTCGCCGTCGAGGCCGACCGCCTCGAATATCTGCGCGCCCTGGTAGGCGGTCACCGTGGATATGCCCATCTTGGACATAATCTTGAGCAACTGCTTGTTGATCGTCCTGAGGTAGGTGGCGACGGCTTTCTCGGCGCCGACGTCCTCGTCGTGGCCTTCCTCGATGAGGCCGCGAATCGTTTCGAACGCCATATAGGGATTGATGGCGCTCGCGCCGTAGCCGATGAGCAAGGCGAACTGATGCATATCGCGGGCGTCGGCGACCTCCGCGACCAGCGACGCCTGCAGGCGCTTGCGGGCGCGGATCAAGTGGTGGTGCACGGCGCCGACGGCGAGGAGCATCGGGGCGGCGGCATGCTCGGCGTCCACGCCGCGGTCGCTCAGTATGACGACGCCGCAGCCGGCGTCGACGGCCCGCTCGGCGGCGGCGCGCGCTTCGTCAATGACGCGGCGCAGGCCGGCCGCGCCCTCCGCCGCCGGGAAGAGGACGGAGACGGTTTCGGAGCGCAGCGGGCTGTCGGGGCCGCGGAGCGCGGCGAGGCGCTCGTCGGTCAGCATAGGCGAGTCCAGGCGGACGAGCGCGGCGTGCTCTTCGTTCTCCTCCAGGAGCGAGCCGCGAGGCCCGAGGTAGGTGTAGAGCGACATCACGAGTTGCTCGCGGTAGGAGTCAATCGGCGGGTTGGTGACTTGGGCGAAGCGCTGGCGGAAGTAGGAGTAGAGCAGCCTGGGCTTGAGCGCGAGGACGGAGAGCGGCGTGTCGTCGCCGAGCGAGCCGACGGGCTCGACGCCGTCCAGGTAGAGGGGGCGCAGGATGAGGTGCGCCTCTTCGGTCGTGTACGCGAACGCCTTTTGCAGGGCGACGGACGCTTCGGCGCGGGGGACGGAGTCCGGGTCGGCGCGGAGGCCGTCCAACTGCACCATCCGGCGCTCCAGCCAGTCGCCGTAGGGCTGCATCGCGGCGAGGCGCGCCTTAATGTCGGCGTTCCGCAGGAGCGTCTTGCGCTCGGTGTCGACGGCGATCATCTGCCCGGGGCCGATGCGCCCTTTCTCGACGACGTCGGCGTCGCTGAGGCGCGCCGCGCCGACCTCGGAGGCCATAACGAAGAGGCCGTCGCCGGTGATTTTGTAGCGCGCGGGGCGGAGGCCGTTGCGGTCGAGCGCCGCGGCGGCGACGACGCCGTCGGAGAAGGCGAGCGCGGCCGGGCCGTCCCAGGGCTCGGTGAGGCAGGCGTGGTATTCGTAGAACGCCCGGAGAACGGGGTCCATATGCGGCATATTCTCCCATGCTTCCGGCACGAGCATGGCCATCGCGTGGAGCGGGTCGCGCCCGGAGACGACGAGCAACTCGAGGGCGTTGTCCAAAGCCGACGAGTCGCTCCCCTCCTGAATGACGGGCAGGAGGTCTTTGGCGTCGTCGCCCCAGACGGCGGACGCCAACTCGCGGGCGCGCATCCAGTTCACGTTGCCGTCCAGCGTGTTGATCTCGCCGTTGTGCCCCAGCATTCGGAAGGGGTGCGCGAGCCGCCAACTGGGGAACGTGTTGGTGCTGTATCGCTGATGGAGGACGGCGAGCGCGGTCGCGTAGTCCGGGTTGTCCAGGTCGCGGTAGAACGCCTGCAACTGCGGCGCGACCAGCATGCCTTTGTAGACGACCACGCGGTTGGAGAGCGAGGCGACGTAGCCTCCGGTCCCCTCGCGCTCCATTTCGCGCTCCGCGATCTTCCGGGCGAGGTAGAGCCGGCGCGTGAACGCCGCCGCGTCGGGGGCGTCGGGCCAGGTGACCAGCAAGTGCTCGATGCGCGGGAGCGTGGCGAGCGCGGCGTCGCCGATGATGGAGGCGTCTATCGGCGTCTCGCGCCAGCCGAGCGGCGTCAGCCCCCGGTCCCGCGCGGCTTCCTCGATGATCCTGCGCGCCGGGCCCGGATCGTCCTGGGGGAGAAACGCGACGCCGACGGCGAGGTCGCCGTCGTTCGCAACCGACGCGCCCATCCGCGCCGCCTCGGGCGTGAAGATGGCGGAGGGGATCTGGGTCAGCACGCCTGCGCCGTCGCCGGTTTTGGCGTCCGCCGAGACCGCCCCGCGGTGCGTTACGTTCACGACCGCTTGGAGGGCGGTGTCGAGCACGCGCCTGCTCTTGGCTCCGTCGAGGTTCGCGACGAAGCCGACGCCGCACGAGTCGTGCTCGTATCTCGGATCGTAGAGCGTTCGCTTTGTCGCTGTCGCGTGTGGCATTTCTCTCGGCGCGTTCCGGCCGCTTCCGTCGCGGCGGCCTTCGCTTACAGGATGGGCAAGTACCGCTTCGTCTCGTAGTCGGTGACGGCGGCGCGGTAGCAGTCCCATTCGATTCGTTTGTTCTCGATCAGCGAGTTGAAGGCGCGCTCGCCGAGCGCCAGGCGGAGCGTCGCGCTGTCCTCCGCCTCCTCCAACGCCTCGTAGAGGCTGCCCGGCAAGCGGCGGACGCCGAGGCTTTCGCGCTCCTCGTCAGTCATCTCGTGCGCGTCGCGCTCCGTCGGGGGCGCCGGCTCGTAGGCGCCCTCGATTCCGGCGAGCCCTGCGGTCAATATCGCCGAGAAGGCCAAGTAGGGGTTGCAGGCCGGGTCGGGCAGGCGGAACTCGACGCGGACGGACTCCTCCTTGCCTGGGCGGTAGGCGGGCACGCGCACGAGGTTGGAGCGGTTCACCGCCGCCCACGTCGCGTACACCGGCGCTTCGTAGCCCGGGACCAGGCGCTTGTAGGAGTTCACCCACTGATTGCAGACGCAGGCGATCTCCGGGGCGTGGCGGAGCAGACCCGCGATGAACCGCCGTCCGGTGAGCGAGAGTTTGCGCTCGTCGCCGGGGTCGTAGAAGGCGTTCTCTCCGCCTTGGAACAGAGACATATTGACGTGCATCCCGTTCCCGTTCTGGCGCTGAAACGGCTTCGGCATAAACGTCGCGTAGACCTGGTGGCGCATCGCCGCTTCCTTCACGACCTGGCGGCAGGTCATTACGGAGTCGGCCATAGTGAGCGCGTCGGTGTGGCGGAGGTCGATCTCGTGCTGGCTGTTGGCCGCCTCGTGGTGGCTGTACTCCACCGGAATGCCCATCGCCTCGAGGAACAGGGTGGTCTCGCGGCGCAAGTCCGCTCCGGCGTCCAGCGTCGTGGTCAGATCGAAGTACCCCCCGGCGTCGAGCGGCTCCGGCTCCTCCGCCGACTTGAGGTAGAAGTGCTCCATCTCCGGCCCGACCTGGAACTCGTAGCCGAGTTCCGCGGCGCGCTCCAGCGCGGACTTGAGGACGTGGCGGGGGTCGCCCGCGAAGGGCTCGCCGGACGGCAGCCGCACGTCGCAGAACATCCGGGCCACCGCGTTTTGGCGCGGACGCCACGGGAGAATCGAGAAGGTCGTGGGGTCGGGCATCGCCACCATATCGCTCTCGTCGCGGCGGGCGTAGCCCTGCACGGTGGAGCCGTCGAACGCCATGCCGTGGCGCAGCGCGCCCTCCAACTCCGCCTCCGTGATGGCGAAGCCCTTGAGGATGCCGAGTATGTCGGTGAACCAGAGGCGGATGAACTTGACGTCGTTCTCTTTCGCGGCGCGAAGGACGAACTGGCGCGCCTCTTGGTCGCGGTCGACGACGGACATTGCAGGCCCCTCCCTAAAGACCCCGCGCGCGAACCTGAAACGGCGGATGCGGACGCCGGGTCGCGTTCCCCGGCATCGTCAATCGTAGAATGTTCGGGCGCAAGCGTCAAGGGCTTGTGAAGCAAATCACAAGAACGCTCCGCGAAACGAAGGCGGGCATAGGCGCGGCGTTAGAAAGCACGGCGGCGCGCTTCGTCGGCGGCCGGGGCGCGCCTTGCTGCGCCGTTAGTCGCCCGCGATTTGCCGGAGGGCGCTTTGCGCCGCCGCCAGGCGCGCGACGGGCACGCGGAACGGCGACGCGCTCACGTAATTCAGCCCCAAGTCGTTGCAGAACGCGATGCTCTTCGGGTCGCCCCCGTGCTCTCCGCAGATCCCGACGGGGAAGTCCGGGTTGACCCGTCGCGCCTCCTCGGTCGCCATCCGCATCAGTTTGCCCACTCCCGACGCGTCCAGCGTGTTGAACGGGTTGCGGGGGAGCACGTCCGTCTCGACGTAGTGGTTGAGGAACTTGCTCTCCGCGTCGTCGCGGCTGAAGGCGAACGTCATCTGCGTCAGGTCGTTCGAGCCGAAGGAGAAGAACTCCGCCTCCGACGCCACTTCGTCGGCGGTCAACGCCGCGCGCGGAACTTCGATCATCGTTCCGAACAGGTACGTCACGTAGACGCCCAGCGCATCCCGGGTTTGGTGGGCGACGTTCCGCAAGCGGGGCCGCAGCCACTTCAACTCGTTCACGTGCGAGACGATAGGGATCATTATCTCGGGGTTGACGCCGGCGCCCTCCTGCGTGAGGCGGCACGCCGCCGTTACGATGGCGCGCACCTGCATCTCGTAGATCTCCGGCATCGTCAGCCCCACGCGGCAGCCGCGGTGCCCCAGCATCGGGTTGGACTCGCGCAGACTCGCCACGAGCGCGAGCGTCCGCTCTTTCTCATCCAGCGCCGCTCGCAGTTCCGTCTCGTCCGTCTGATTGGGAAGCGGCACGTGCTCGGAGAGCCAGTCGACGACGCGCTTGCCGACCGCGTGCTTCTCCAACTCCGTCGCGCCGCGCGCCGCCAGGTCGCGCCCGCGGTGCAGCCACGCCTCGATGCGGTGGTCGCCCTCAATGCGGCGGCGCAAGTCCGCGATCTCCTGCGCGAGTTCGCCGTAGTCCGGGAGGAACTCGTGCAGCGGCGCGTCCAGCAGGCGGATCACGACGGGCAGGCCGTCCATCACGCGGAATATCTCCAGGAAGTCGTCGGTCTGGAAGCGCTCCAACTCCGCGAGTTCCGCGTGGAAACTGGACACGGCGTCCGACGCGTCCCGCCGCTCCCGCGCCTCCTCCAGCCGCCGCCGCGCCTCCTCCTGGTCCGACGCCGGAGCGCTCTCCAGCGCGATTTCCAACTCCTGCGCCTTGCGGATGAGGCTGGACGCCTCCGGGCCGATGGCGAGCAGTTTGCGGATGTGCCGGAGGCGCTCCTCCGCGAAGAACATATGCTCCGTTCGGCACAGGCCGATGCCCTCCGCGCCGTTCGCCCGCGCCCGCTGCGCGTCCTCCGGGGTGTCCGCGTTCGCCCACACCTGCAGCCGCCGCGCCGCGTCCGCCCATCCCAGCAGCGTGTTCAACTCCGCCAACTCGCTCGGCTTCGGCGCGACCGACCGCACTTCTCCCTCGAACACCTCCCCCGTCGCGCCGTCCAAACTGATCACGTCGCCTTCGCCGATGGACTTCCCCCGCGCCGTTATCCGCCCTTCTCCCTCGAACCGCAACTCCTCGCAGCCCACGACGCACGGCTTCCCCATTCCCCGCGTGACCACCGCCGCGTGGCTCGTCATGCCGCCCCGGCTCGTGAGCACGCCGCGCGCCTTGATGATGCCGTGAACGTCGTCCGGGCTCGTCTCTTGGCGCACGAGAATCACGCGCTGCCCGGCGTCGGCCATCTCCGCCGCGCGGTCCGGGTCCGTCACGACCGCGCCCGACACGGCGCCCGGCGACGCCCCGACGCCCTCGGCGAGCAGGCGACCGTCCTTCGACGCCGCCTCTTTCTCCTCCGGGACGAAGTGGGGCATCAGCACGGATGAAATCTCCTGCGCCTCCACGCGCCCCAGCGCCTCCTCCTGGGTCAGCGCTCCCTCGTTCGCCAACTCCACCGCGATCCGGACCGCCGCCGCCGCCGTCCGCTTCGCCGAGCGCGTCTGCAGCACGTACAACTTTCCGCGCTCCACGGTGAACTCGATGTCCTGGACGTCCTTGTAGTGCGCCTCCAGCCGCCGCGCCGTGGCCTCGACCTGCTCGTAGACATCGGGCCGCGAGGAGCGCAGCGCTCCGATGCGCTGCGGCGTTCGGATGCCCGCCACCACGTCCTCGCCCTGCGCGTTCGGCAGAAACTCGCCGTAGAGCGCCCGCTCGCCCGTTCCGGGGTTGCGCGAAAACAGCACGCCCGTCCCGCTGTCGTCTCCCAGGTTCCCGAACACCATCGCCATAATGACGCACGCCGTTCCGAGGTTGTGCGATACGCCGTGGAACTCGCGGTAGGTGATGGCGCGCGGGTTGTTCCACGAATCGAACACCGCCTCGATGGCCGCCCGCAGCAGCGCCCACGGATCGTCCGGCAACTCCGCCCCCGTCCCGTCCTCGACGATTCCCTTGAAGTCCGCGATCAGGCCCCGCAGCGCGTCCGGCTGCAACTCGTAGTCGAACCGCGCTCCCGCGCTCTTCTTCGCCTCCTCCAGCGCGCCGCCGAACCGCGCCTTCGGGATGCCCAGCACGACGTCGCCGTAGCCCTGAATGAGCCGCCGCTGCGCGTCCAGCGCCGGGCGCTCGTCGCCCATCATCGCCGCCAGCCCCTCGACCGTCGCGTCCGTCACGCCCATATTCAGGATCGTGTCCATCATCCCGGGCATCGAGACCGTCGAGCCCGACCGCACGGACACCACGAGCGGGTTCACCGCGCCCCCGAAGGCGCGCCCCGTCTCTTTCTCCAAGACGCGCACGTTCCGAACCACCTCGTCCCAGAGCCCGTCGGGGAGCCGCCGCCCCTGCCGGAAGTACTCCAGCGACGTCGCCGTCGTGATGACGAAGCCCGGGGGCACGGGGATTCCGATGCGCGCCATTTCGCTCGCGTGCGCCCCCTTGCCCCCCAGCAGGCTCGCCATGCTCGCGCCGCCCTCCGTCAGGCGGTACGCCATCTTCGGCTTGGCCGTCATCCGATGTCTCCCTCCGCCGGGCGGGAACCGTTCTCGGCCCGCGCTCCGTATGCGCCGACGGGCGATGTTAGCACAGCGCGCCTCGCCCTGCGCGGGCGGGGGCGGGGCGGGCGGCGCTGAGGCAGCGGGGAATCTCAAAATTCGCGGACATTCGTTCTAATCAGGCGTTGACAACATAGAACAAACATTCTATTATGCCTGTCGACGCTCACATGGGCGAGGAGGAGAGAGTTATGAAAACGCCAACGGGTTACCAGCGCGAGGTCGCGGCGGCCGTCGCCGCCGATATGCTGAGCGGGCGCGGCTCCGTCTTCACGGCGGAGATCCCGCTGGGGGCGGGCGTCCGCGAATTGGCGTCGCAGTTGGAGGTGCTGGCGCTGGGCGTCAACGCGCAGGCCGGCGGCTCGGTTCTGCGCGTCGTCCAGGCGGGCGAGTCCGGCGTGAAGGAGCGCCTCGTGGAGAGCCTGCGCGGCGGCGCGCTGCGGGGGCTGTGGGCGGACGAGGACGACGGCGCGCGGCTGGGCAGGGCGAGCGTCCGCTACGCGGAGCCGGGGCGGCTGCAGGAACTGGATGGGCGGTTCGAACTGGCGCAAGCCCTCGACGCGCACTTGCTGAGCGCGGACGCCGTCGCCCGTTTGCAGGCGATGGCCGACGCAGGCGCGACGGTTGTCCTGTACGGGCGCCCCCGCGACGGCGCGACTCCCTTCGAGCGGCTCAAGGTCGCCAACCGCGAGTCGGAAGAGGCGGCGGGGCGGCGGCACTTCCGCGTTTCGTTGGAGCGCGCCCAAGCAGAACTCCCCGGCTACGCGGCGCGAGTCGCGGCGGCGCGGGAGGAACTCGGCGAGGCGCACCCGGAGTTCGAGATGAACTACGCCCTGCGTCCCGCGGCGTCCGGCGCTCCCGCCTTCCCTCCGGCGGGTCTGCGCGCCCTCCTCGAGGCCGGCGGTCCCCGGCGGCTGGCGGTCGCAGGCGAACTCGTCGCCTCCGTCGTCATCACGCGCCTGCCCGAGGCCGGCGGCGGAGCGTTGCGGAGCGCGTCGGCGACGGCGGCCGTGACCGTCGCGTCGCGCTCCGGGCGCGAGTTGCGCGTCCTCGATCACAAGTGGGCGGAGGCCGCCGACGCGCCGTCGCTCGCCCGTTGCATCGCCCGATTCCTGAGCAAGACGTGGCCGTGCGAGCGCGCGCTCATCCGGGCGCGGGCGGACGATTCGGGCGAGGCGCGGCAAGCGTTGGACGACGCCCTGGGAGCGCGGCGCGCGCGGTGGGCTCCGAACGCCCCCGAACGCTGCGGTCTCGAATCGTCCGCGCTCATCGCCGCCGCGCTCACCGGAAGGCTGAGCGTCTACGCGATGGACGGCTCCCCGGAATACCGCGCCTTGCGGCGCGAGATGGAGAGCGCGGCGCTGCGGACGGGAGCGGAGCGCGGCGTCGCCGTGTCGGTCGAGGCGCCCGACGAGGGCTTTCTGGAGGGGCTTTCGATGTTGGCCGTGGAGGACGCGGAGCGCGAGGGAGCGGGGTTCGCCGCGCCGCCCGCCGCGCTCGCGTCCTGATTGCGTGTTGCCTGACGGACCCAGCGAACGAATGGATAGCCGTTATGAGACGGACGAAGCCGTAAGGAGAGAGAGATGAGCAAACGCGCGAAGACGACCCGCGAGCGCGGCGCCACCGCGCCCGACTGCCTGCCGGAGCAGATGCACTACGCGGACACCGGCTGCGAGGCGTCGGGCTCCTGCCTGATGTGCCCGCTGCCGATGTGCAAGTTCGACGACCCCGCGTGGTACCACGCGTACAAGACCCGCGAGCGCGACAAGGAGGTCGCCGCCGCCTTCCGCGACGAGGGCCTCGCCGTCTTCGAGGTGGCGGACCGCCTCGGGATCAGCGCGCGGACGGTGCACCGGGCGCTCAGCAGGATGAAACTCGCCCCGGCGGCGCAAGCGGCCTAATCCCAAAGGCCGCGCCGGACAAAGCGCAGGCAGCGCGATCAACACGCAAAGAGCAGCCGGGCTTGGCGGCCCGGCTGCTCTCTTCTTTTGGAGCCCGCTGCGACGCGCGGGCGCTCGCCGCGCACTCGGAACCCCACGGCAGAGCGTTATCTATGCTCAGTCTTCTCCGTGTACAATCGCCCCAAGACCCCAGGCGCGGCCGGCGCGCTGAAAGCGGAGCGTCCGAATGGAGTTCATCGAGTTTATGCAGGCGAACGGCCACGAAGAGCTGGCCGTCTGGACCGATCCGCCGAACGGACTCAAGGCGTTCATCGCCATCCACGACCGCGCGCTCGGGCCGGCGCTCGGCGGCGTCCGCATCTGGCCTCACGCATCCGACGAGGACGCGCTTATGGACGCGCTGCGCCTCTCCCGCGCAATGACGTACAAGTCCGCCGCCGCGGGTCTTTCGCTGGGGGGCGGCAAGGGCCTCATCGTCGCGGACTCCCGAACGGAGAAGACGGAAGAGATGATGCGCTCCTACGGGCGGTTCGTGGATTCGTTGGGCGGGCGCTACATCACGACGGAGGACGTCGGCGCGACCGCGCAGGATATGGAGTGGATCGCCAAAGAGACGGCGCACGTCGTCGGGCGCCCCGAAGAGCAAGGGGGCAGCGGGAACCCCGCCGTAATGACGGGATTCGGCGTGTTTCAGGCGATGCGCGCCTGCGCCGAAGCCGCTTGGGGCAGCGACGCCCTCGAGGGCAAGCGCGTCGCTATGCAGGGATTCGGCAACGCCGCGTCGTCGCTCGCCGCCCATCTCGTCGACGCCGGCGCGGAACTCATCGTCGCAGACGTCCATCCCGAGGCCGCCGAGCGCGCCTCGCGCCTCCCCCGGACGTCCATCGTCGCGCCCGACGCCGTCTACGACGCGCCCTGCGACGTCTTCGCTCCGTGCGCGCTAGGCGGAACGCTCAACGAGCGGACGCTGCCCCGCCTGACGTGCGCGGTCGTGTGCGGCGCGGCGAACAATCAACTCGCCTCCCCCGACGACGCAAGGCGCCTCAGGGAGCGCGGCATCGTCTACGCGCCGGACTTCATCGCAAACGCGGGCGGCGTGATCAACGTCTCCTACGAACTAACCCCTCCGTACAGCCGCGAGGCGCCCGCGCCAAGACCGCGGAGATCTACGAAACGACGCGCCGCATCCTCGCGCTCGCCGATTCCGGCGGCGTCACGACGGCGGAGGCCGCGAACCGCCTCGCCGAGGAGCGCGTCGCCGCCGCCCGCGCAGGGCGATAGGTTAGGCCGGAAGGCTTCCCTACCCCGCTTTCCTTCGCAGGGCGAAGCCTAGCGCGCCGGGGCCGGTGTGGGCGCCGATGGACGCGCCGATGCGGACGGCGAGCACGGGCTTCTCCGTAAGCCCCGCGAGGTGGGCGGCCATCGCTGAGGCCTCCTCTTCCGAGGACGAGTGCATCATTGCGACCTCCTCGTAAGGGGCGCCTTGCGACGCGATCTCCTTCATCCGCTCAACGGCCTTGGCGCGGGAGCGCACCTTCTCGTCGGGATGGACTTCGCCGTTCTCCAGTTTGAGCACGGGCTTGAGGGCGAGGAGGGAGCCGACGAGCGCCTGCGCTCCGCCGATGCGTCCGCCGCGACGGAGGTACTCCAGCGTGTCCAGCGTGAACTTCACGCTCGTGTTGGCGGCGGCGGAGCGCGCCTCTTCGGCGGCGGCTTGCGCGTCGGCGCCGGCTTGCGCGGCTTCGGCGGCGGCTTTGGCCGCGAGCGTGGTTCCGGCGGACGCGAGTTCCGTGTCCACGATCTCTATCGCGGCGCCGGGAAGTTCCGCGGCCGCGAGGCGGGCGGAGTTGACCGTCCCGCTCAGTTTGCCGGAGACGTGCACGGACACGACGCCGCGGCCGGCCTCGACGAGGGGCTTGTAGACCTCGAGGAAGTCGCCGACCGAGGGCTGCGTCGTGGTGGGCGCGACCTTGCTTGCCGTAAGGCGGCGGTAGAACTCGTCCGGGGATATCTCCACGCCGTCTTTGAACGACTCTTCGCCGAAGAAGACGGTGGCGGGGACGACGGCGACGCCGAGTTCCGCCGCAAGTTCCGCCGGGATGTCCGACGTGCTGTCCGTAACGACTGAGACTGCCATAGGCGCTGCTCCTCCAGTTTCGCGGTTCGCGTCTGTTCGCCGGTCGGGGCTATTCGATGGAGACGAGGTAATGGTAATGCGGCTGGCCGCCGTCGTATATCTCTATTTCGGCGCCGGGGAAGCGAGCGGCGAGCGCGGCGGCTGCGTCGCGGGCGTCGGATTCGGCGAGCCCCGCGCCGTAGTAGAGCGTGACGAGCGCGCCGGCGCCGACTCCGGCGGCGTCCAGCATCGCGGCGAGCGCGTCGTTCGGGGACGCGGCGGCGGCGGCGAGCGCGCCGTCGAGCAAGGCGACGGCCTGCCCCTCCTCGACCGGGGCGCCGTCGATCACGGCGGAGCGGACGGCGGTCGTCACCTCGCCTGAGCGGACGCTTGCCAGCGCGGCGGTCATCGCGTCGGCGTTCGCCTGCGGGTCGAGGTCGGGGCTGACGGCGAGCATCGCGGCGACGCCTTGCGGGACGCTTACGGAGGGGACGACGGCGATAGGCGCGTCGGAGAGGGCGGCGGCCTGCTCGGCGGCGAGGATGATGTTCTTGTTGTTGGGGAGGACGACGGCGAAGTCGGCGTTGGACTGCTCGACGGCGGCGATGATTTCGGCGGCGTTGGGGTTCATCGTTTGGCCGCCTGAGACGACGGCTGCGGCGCCGAGGCTGCGGAAGATGCGGGCGACGCCTTCGCTGGGCGCGACGGGGACGACGGCGAACGCGGCGCGCTCCTGCGGCGGCGGATGGGCGGCGCCCTCGTAGCCGTGCCGCGACATAAACTCCTGGTGCTGCGCGTCCATATTGACGATGTCGATGCGCGTGAGCGCGCCCGCCGCGGCGCCGAGGCTGAGCAGCGGCCCGGGGTCTTCGGCGTGCGCGTGGACGCGAACGGCGCGGTCGTCGCCGATGACGACGGTGGACGCGGCGGCGGCCATGACGCGCTCGCGCAGCGCGTCGGGGTCCAAGCCTTCGCCGAGCACGACGAACTGCGTGCAGTAGCCGTACATTTCCTCTTCGGTGTGCTCGAGGAACTCGCGGCTGACGGCGGGGGCGGACGCGCCTTGCGGGGCGGCGACGCGGAGGTTCGGCTCCTCTCCGGCGGCGCGGGCGGCCATGCCCGCGAGGAAGGCGACGACGCCCTGCCCTCCGGCGTCCACGACGCCCGCCTCTTTGAGCACGGGCAGTTGCTCCGGCGTGCGCTCCAGCGCGGCTTCGGCGGCGGCGCAGGCCGAGCGAAGCGTTTCGGCGGCGGTTTCGCCGGACGCGGCGTCCGCCCCGGCGCGCATCACGGTGAGCATTGTGCCCTCGACGGGGTCGCCGACGGCCTGATAGCCCGCGGCGGCGGCGGCGCGGAACGCGGCGGCGAGGTCGGGGCCGCTGGCGGCGTCCTTGCCGGCGAGCGCGGCGGCGAATCCCTTAAGGAACTGGGAGAAGATGACGCCGCTGTTGCCGCGCGCGCCGAGGAGCGCGCCGCGGGCGAGCGACGCGCTCGCCTCGCCGACGCTCGCGGCGTCAGGGTGCATCGCCTCGCTCGCGGCGCGGAGCGTGAGCGTCATATTGACGCCGGTGTCGCCGTCGGGCACGGGGAAGACGTTGAGGGCGTTGATCGCGTCGGCGTTGGCCTCGAGGCAGGCGGCGCCGGCGAGGACGAGTTCGCGGAGGGCGCCGGCGTCGAGGGTTGCGGGCAACGGGCGGGTCATAGGCGATAGGATAGCGCCGCAGGCCACGCGCCCTTGTACAATCCCCCGCGTCAAGGAGACGCATTTCCGTGAATCCCCCGCGCGACGCGCTGGTTCGCTTCCATGAGATTGGGCTCAAGGGCCGCAACCAGCCGGCGTTCGTCCGCCGCCTCGTCGAGAATCTCCAACGCGCCACGGCGGGCGCGGGCGTGGAGCGCGTCTGGGCAGAGCGGATGATGGTGCGGATGCGCCTCGCCCCCGACGCCGATTGGAGCGCCGTCCGGGAGTGCGCCGCCAAAGTGTTCGGCGCCGTCAAGTTCAGCCTCGCCGCCCGCGCCGACCCCGACTACGACGCCATCGAGCGCCTCTTGCTCGAAACGGCGCAAGCGCGCTCCTTCTCGACCTTCCGCGTCTCCGCCAACCGCTCCGATAAGCGCTTTCCCCTCACCTCTCACGACCTCAACGTCCGGCTCGGCGACGCCTTGCGCGAGGCGACCGGCGCCCGCGTCGACCTCTCGCGTCCCGACGCGGACTTCCGCGTGGAGGTGGGGCGCGAGGACGCGTTCGTCTACACGGACGAGTTCCCCGGCGCGGGCGGACTGCCCGTCGGCGCCGGGGGCAGAGTCGCCGCGCTGATGTCCGGCGGCATAGACTCGCCCGTCGCCGCGTGGCGGATGATGCGGCGCGGCTGCAAAGTCGTTCTCGTGCACTTCCATTCCTTCCCCCTCGTCGAAGGCCGATCCCGCGACAAAGCGAAAGACCTCGCCGCGATCCTCAACGTCTGGCAATACGACACGCGGCTCTACCTCGTTCCGCTCGCGGGCGTCCAGCGCCGCGTCATTCTCGAAACGCCGGGGCCCTTGCGCGTCGTCGCGTACCGCCGCTTTATGGTCCGCATCGCGGAGGCCGTCGCCGCGAAGGAAGGCGCGCAAGCGCTCGCGACGGGCGAGAGCCTCGGGCAGGTCGCGTCGCAAACGCTTCGCAATGTCGCCGCCGTCGACCAGGCCGCCGCGCTGCCCGTGCTGCGCCCTCTCGTCGGGATGGACAAAACCGAGATCATCGCCCAGGCGAAAGCGATTGGAACGTTCGAGACGTCCATCCTGCCCGACGAGGACTGCTGCTCGCTCTTTACGCCGCGCTCCCCGTCCACCGCCGTATCGCCGGACGAGATCGCGGAGCATGAGGCGCGCCTCGACATTCCCGCGCTCGTCGCGGAAGCCGACGCCGCCGCCGAGACTCTCGACTGGCATGCGCCGCGACCTGAGGCGTCCGTTCCCCGGCGGCGCAAGAAACAGGAACGGGCATGAGCGGCGGCCGGCCGGACCTCAAGCGTCGGAGGACGATTGCGTTCCTTGTCGACGCGCTGCTGGCTTTCGCGCTTTTGCCTATCGTCCCCGTGGTCATTACTACGCGGCTCGAAGGCAACTGGTGGGATGCGATGCTGCCGTGGGGTATGGGATTTCACCTGCTGCACACGCTGCCGGGGCACCTGATCTGGAGAAAGACGCTGGGCAAAAGGCTCGTCGGCCTCTCCGTCGTCAACCGCCGAGGATTGGGATACATCCCCCGGCTCATCGTCCGCGAGGCGATCAAGGCCGTTTCGCTCAGCGTCATTGCGCTCGCGGTATTCTTCCCCATCGCGGGAATCGCCGCCGTGATCGCATCAGGCTGGAGTCCGCCAGGCGCGATATTCCCCGCCGAGTTCATCATCTTCGGCTACTTCCTCTTGTTCGGCCCTCCGATGGCGGTTATCGTTTGCCCTGCCGCCGCACGCAAGGACGGGCGAGCGCTCCACGACCTGCTCTCCTGCACTGCCGTGGATTGGGGCGATTCGGCGCCCATCCGCCCCGCCGCCATTTGACGCGCGCCGCCGTCCGTGATAGAAGCGGGCGAACACGCCGCCCAACGGAGGAGCGCCAATGTCCCGCGAAATAGACGAAGTCAAACGGGAAGTCGCCGTCGCCAACCGCGTTCTCGCGGAAATGGGGCTCGCGACCCACATCCTCGCCTCGCTCGGTCACGCCAGCATGCGCGTCCCCAACCAGCCCGGCCTCTTCGTCGTCAAGGGGCGCGGCTACGCCACCGACGCCCTCGCCGTCGCCCGCCCCGAGGATATGATCGTCGTCGACCTCGAAGGGAACTTCGTTGACGGCCCTCGCGGAACCTCGCAGTGCTACGAGGTCAAGATGCACTCCTGCATCTACCGCGAGCGCCCCGACGTTCAGTCCATCGTCCACACGCATCCGCGCTACACCAACGCGCTCGGCCTCAACGACGTCAAACTCAAGCCGATGTCCAACGAAGGCCACCAACTCGTCCGGGGCGACATCCCCGTCTTCCCGCACTCCAGGCTCATCATCACGGAGGAGGACGGCGCACAAGTCGCGCAGGCCATCGGGAAGGGCCCCGTCCTTCTGCTGCGCGGGCACGGCGCGGTGACCGCCGGGCGCAACTTGGAGCAGTCCGTGATGCATATGCTGCACCTGGAGGAGCAGGCGCGGCTCAACTGGGTCGCTCTCGCCGCCTTCGGCCCCGACTACAAGGGCATTCCCGCCGACAATATGGACGAGTTCGCCGCAGGCTACGCCGCGATGGGCGAGGCGCCGCACCTCGCCGGCCCCTTCGCCTCGATGCCCCCCGTCACCGTCGGCGGCGTCTGGAAGCACTACACGGAACTCGTCAGCAAGGACTTGTAGGCGCGGCGGATGGACGGCGGTCTCCAGCCAGACGATCCAGGCGCTCCCCTAGTCAAGGAAGGCCATCCCTCGCCCGTCAACCTGGGTCGGCGGTTTGACGCGGCCGTGGTGGATGGGTCGCTGGGACTTCTCTTGCCGTCCGTTGTCCTCGCTCCAATTCTTGGGGCGATGGGATGGATGGCGAATATCTTCTACCTGCCGTACCTCGTTGTCCTCATCGCGCTCTCTTTGTTCGCTTATCAGGTCATATGCGAATTGGCTTGGGGCAGAAGTCTGGGCAAACACAGAACGGGACTTTGGACTGTGCGAAGGAACGGGGAACCTCTTGGGTTTTGGCGCCTGTACGTCCGCGAACTTCTCAAGTGGGGCAGCGCGCTGGGCGCCTTCGTAGTCTTGCCGTTGGGGTTCGCCGTCCTCCTGTTCTATTTCCTGCTCAACGTAGTCTTCTGCACTTATGAGCCCGGCGAGTTCCACGAAGGCTTTTGCGCCGTTGGGGCAGTCGTTTTCACGCTGCCCCTAGCGGCGCTGGCCGCTCCAATTGCGCCTGTCGCGTTCTTCGTGTTCCCTACCCGGAGGAAAGACAAGCGCGCCCTCCACGACCTGCTGACCGACACGATGGTCGTGAGCGATGCCCGCGCGGGGGGTTCCGCTCCTGAATCGCCGGGCGTTGACGGCGCGGCGCAAGCGGTAAGATAGGAATGATAAGCCGTTGGCCGCGTCAGCGAGCGCAGGAGGGAGGCGACAGGATGGACTCTGACGCTCCCGCCCTTGCGCCCGCCGGAACGCTGGCGCGGCTGGGCGCAACCGCCTTGGACGCGGCAGTCGCGGCGCTTCCGCTCTTCATCTTGGATATGTTGGCAGTCGGGGTAGTGGCCGTTCTGTGGACGCTGGCGTACTTGGCGGCCTCCATCCGATTAGCGGGGCAAACCTTGGGCAAGCGCGCGTTCCGCCTGCGCGTAGTCCAAGCGGACGGCGGGAACCTTGGCCGAAACCTGGTGTTCCTTCACGAACTGATCAAATACGCGTCCATCTATGGCGCTTTGCTGCCGACGTCGGCGCTCCTCTTCCCAACCTTGCTGGGCCCTTTCCTTCTCGTCGCCATAGTCGCGGCCGGACTGACGGGCGTCGTGATGTACGGCGACTCTCTAGTATCTTTCGCGCTGCTTATCGCTCTCGTCGTCATACCCGTGAGCGTTCTCGCAATCCCCGTCGCCCTTCGCAAAGACAAGCGCGCCTTCCACGACTTGCTGACCGGTACGATGGTCGCGAGGGATGCCCGCGCGGAGGGTTCCGCACGGCAGCCGCAAAGGAACTTGGCCGAAACTCCTCGCCAAGATCAAGAAAGACCTGGGGTTGAGTGATGCTTGACTACCCTGTCCGATTGGAGCCCGACGGCGACTCCATCTTGGTCACGTCGCCGGACTTCCCGAACTCGCCACGTTCGGGGAGGACAGAGAGGACGCGCTCGGTCACGCGGCGGACGCGCTCGAAGAGGCTATCGCGGCGCGGATGCGCGGCGGCGAGGACGTCCCCGAACCTTCCGAAGGCGACGCCTACGCCGTCGTGCCTACGCTCACCACGGTCAAGGCGCTGCTTTACCGGACTATGCGGAGCCAGGGCGTCGGCAAGGCGGAGTTGGCCCGTCGGCTGGGATGGCATACGCCGCAAGTTGACCGCGTCTTGGACGTCCGCCATCGCTCGCGGATGGACCAGATGGACGCGGCGCTAGGGGGCCCTCGGCGCGCGGCTCCGCGTAAGCGCCGCCTTCTTCGGAGACCTTGCGTAACCCCCTCGCGCGCGCCATTCGCAGTACCCTCTCCCGCCGCGTTCGCGGCGTCCTCTCCCCTTATAGGGAGAGGGGGACCGTCATTCCCGCGTAGGCGGGAATCCAGTCGGCGCGATAGCGCCATAGACGGGGCGTAGCCCCGTCCCCAACGATCCCCACGGGCCCCGTCATTCCCGCGTAGGCGGGAACTTGCCATGCCGCTTAGGTGCTGGCGTCAGCACGGCAAGGCATCCTTCCTACAAGGATCATCCTTTCCTCTATGTCATAGCAGGGCAAACCCATCTTCCATTCTTCTCCTGTCCAATGCTGAATGCCTTGGAACTGATACTTCTCTCCATTGAAAACAAAGTGTCCTATAATTATTCCCTTGTGCAAGACTGGGCGCGCGTCGCCTCGCGTCAATCGGCTGGATTCTGTCCATTCAGTATGACCGTCGGCAGTCTGAACATAGACATGTGAAGGAGCCAACGAATGATATCCCCAATCAGGTCGCATCGAAAACCATTCACAATGATTAGGATCAAGCGTATAGGGAAGGTTCTGTGGGGATATAGGGCCTATAAATGGAGCATATAAATACACTTGCGGCGCGACAGTATGGTAAATCTTAACAATGCTAACAGGCTGCCTTCCCCGGTTACAGACTTCGGTATGTATCATTGGGAAAAAGGCGGGCACGGCTTCCCTCAATTTCGAGAACAGATGGCGTTCCTCTCCTTCCGCATCTTCCCGGAATTTAACATCCGGACCCCTGGGCAAGCCTTCGTAAGCGCGCACGTCTATGCGAACTTCGTCTTCTTGTGCCGCACGGTGCTCTGACCGCAAGAACGCCGCCGCCGCGACTATCAGCGTCAGAAGTGATACTATCAGCGCCAGGGCAGATAGCGTTTGCGGAGAGGACAGGGTTTGCCTGCGGCCTGTGGTCATTTTAGTCAGCCTCCTTAGCTTCCTTGCATTGTCTCATTCAGCAATTTTACCTCAAACCCCGCCCGCGCCGCAACCCCTCGACGCCCCCTCGCGCAGGCAGGCGCAAAGGGGTAGGTTCCCGCCTTCGCGGGAATGACGTGGCCCGGGGACGATGGGGAGACGGGGCTACGCCCCGTCTGTGGCGCTTGCGCGCCGACTGGATTCCTGCCTACGCAGGAATGACGGTCATGGGGGCGCGGGCGGCGACGATGGCTAATCCACCATTCTTGCGCCAACTATGGCCAGGAGGATCGCCCCAATACCAAGGCCTCCCAAAAAGCCTTGCGCGAGGTTGAGGTCGGTCAGGGAAGCGGCCACGACCCCTAGTATTGCTCCGGCAATGGCCCCAATGACGGCTCCGATGAGCATACCCATGCAATGTCTCCTTCTACTCGCCAACCGCGCCGATTCATGGCGCGGGGCGAGGTTTCTCGTCACCACCACCTGCGGTTGGCGACCTTCTTGTACAAGCTCACCGCCCCAACGCCTATCATAGCCACGCCGATCGCCACTATGGCGACAGCCGCAATCTTCATGTCATCCGGGCTTTGCCAGAGGTTCACCACGGCATACCACCAGATGACCAAGGCAAAGATCGACCCGATGATCTTTCGGTAGCCATTCATTGGCCTTCCTCCTCTCTGTCCGCTCCTGTCCGCGAACTTTTGGTAATAGGCTATATTAGGGCGGCAGGGCAGGTCAACCCCTACAGATAGCGCCTCGCCCCCCTCACCCCACCACCGCTACCTCAAACCCCGCCCGCGCCGCAACCCATCCCGCCTCCGCCTCCCCACGCAGGCGGCGCGCCTCGGCGCGGCGGCACTGCGTTTCGGCGGCGATTCGCAATTGCGTTCGCATAGGCGGGATGGGAATCGTCAGATTATGGACATCGTCGTCCGTTAGGCGGGGATGCGTATTGCCCGTCATCATGTGCACGGTCTGGGCAAGCGTGAGGCGGCTGCGGAGCGCGGCGGCGAGGTAGTCCGGCAGCAATGCGTTGGCGTCTTTCACGCGCAGCACATGGAACTCCGTCGAGCAGCACCCGTCCATTTCGGCGCGGTAGACCTTGTTCAGATAGGGGCGCAGCCGCCCGTAAAGCACGTCGCCCTCCTCGTAAGTCCAGCACGCACCCGACGCCGTATCGTCCACGTCAGCGAGTTCTCCCGTATGGCTTGCGACATGCGCGAGGCTAAGGTAGTTCTCCGCAGGCGATTCGATCTTGTCCCGCGCAAAGTCGGCCACGTCCTCGAGAGGCGCGATGCTCAGTTCGCCCTCGTTAGCGGCGAGCGAACGCAATGCCGCGAGACGCTCCGGATGGTAGTAGTCCGCGTTAAGGCGCTTCCGCGACAGCGATTCCCCCAATCGCACCGCGAACACGCGGCGGTTATCCGCCTCCGGCGACGCGATGCCCAGCGCGTCGAGCACGAAATCGTCGAGCCCCGCCAGCAGCGCGTCGGCCTCAGCGAGTTTCGCCTTGCGCTCGGCGCGGGCGTCGGCTATCGCGTCGGCGAGGCGGCGCTGCTCGTCAAGCGAGGGCAGAGGGATCGGACAGCGCTTGAACTCTTCTTTGTTGATGTTGGCCTGCACGGAAGGGCGCTGAATGGCGTTGACCCAGCGGGCGTAGGCGTCCGTCTTTGTCCACCAGTAGACGAACTCCGGCAGAACCTTCGCCTCATCGAAACGGAAGCGGATGCAGTAGCCCGCGAATACGGCGGGCTCGCTCGCGTCCTCGTGCAAATAGGTTTTGCCGACGCTGCCCGTTCGGGCGAACAGCAAGTCGTTGAGTTCCAATTCGTGCTTGCGCTCCGGCGCGTCCAGCGTCACGTACTCGTGGCCGGGCTCAATGCCGTCGTCGCCGAAGTCGGTGATGCGGATGTAGCGGGGTTGCGTTGCGCTTGTTCTGGGCATGGCGCGTTGACTGCTGCCGTAAGCGGGCTCGACGGACGTCAAGTCGCCAAGCGAAACGACAAGGAACGATGAGCGCAGCGTCTCCTTAACGGCGTGATGCCGTGCGTCAAATCGCTCGCTCGCGTCGCTGCGGCGGACGGCGAAGCAGTTGGCTTGCCCCGCTTGGGCGGGGCTTAGGCTAAAAAAGGGGCGGGGTTCCGTTGGAATTCGCGCCAGCGGCCGGCGACGCCGGTGTCGGGGATGATTTCGCGGCGGCGCTCGCTCCAGCCGGGCGCGTCGGGGTTCATCGCGCCGGTCCATTCGTAGTGGACGCGGTAGTCGAAGAGGTCGCATCGGTGGATTTCGATCTTTTCGCCGCGCTGGGCGTCGCTTTGGGGCGTTTCGCTCTCGACGGAGGTCGCGAAGGTTTTGCGGCCTGTGGCGTCGTAGCCGATGTTTTCGGCGAGGGCCATAAAGACGGGCGCGTCGGGGCGCGCCGTTTCGTCTTTGGCGAGGCGCCGGAGGAAGACGATGCTGGCTTTGACGCCGGCGTCGTAGTGGCTGAAGGCGAATTGGGGGAGGCTGACGACGGCGAGGAGTTGGAATTTGGAGAGGAGCCAGTCGCGCACGGATTGGAGGGAGGAGTTGGTGAGGACGCCGTCGGGGAGGACGACGGCGGCGCGTCCGGTTCCGGGCTTGAGGAAGTCGTGGACGCGCTCGAGGAAGAGGATTTCGGACTTGAAGGCGGCGCGGGAGCCTTTGCCGACGCGCTTGGCAAGGTCGAATTGATCGACGTAATGCTCGGGTTTTTCGGCGCGTTTGACGGCGGCGCCGAACGGCGGATTGGTGAGGATGAGGTCGAACTTCTCGCGCGCCAAGCCCCTGTTTTTGTAGGTCATATTGTAGACGAAGTCGAGGGCGTCGTGGCCGACGATGTTGGTGTGGCCGTCGTCGTGGATAATCATATTCATCTTGGCGACGCGGGCGAGTTCGTCGTTGATTTCGACGCCGAAGAGGTTGTTTTGGGCGAATTCGTGCCAGAATCGGAACTTGTCGATGTCGCTCAGGGCGCTCCTGTTTTCGGCCTCGCGGCGGACGTGATCGAGCGCGTAGAGCAGGAAGCCGCCGGAGCCGCAGGCGGGATCGAGGACGAGGTCGTCGCGTTGGGGGTCGAGCATTTCGACGGCGAGCGCGATGAGTTCGCGGGGCGTGAAGTATTGGCCGAAGTCGCCCTTGAAGAAGCCGCCCATAAACTCTTCGAAAGCGACGCCTTTGGTGTCGAGTTCGGTGCGGTCGAGGGATATGCCTTCGAGGTGCTCGACGCACTGGGCGAGGATGGGCGCGTCGATGTTGATGCTTTCGGTGAAGACGTCGGGCTCGCGCGCCTGCTCTTTGCGGTAGAGGGCGGCGACGCGGGCGTGGAGTTGGGCGGGCGGCTCGCCGCCTTTGCGCTGGAATTCGTAGGGCGCGCCGTCCTTCCGGACGAGGTCTTTCTCGTCGCGGTGCTTGACGAAGACGAGTTTGGAGAATTCGCCGAAGGCGGCGATGGGGCTGCGGCGGCCGCCCTCCCAGAGCGTCTGATGGCACTTGCGGATGGCGGCGCGGAGGGCTTCGCGGGGGACGGCCGCGAGGTCGGCGCCGGGCTTGTTCTTGTAGAAGCGCCACTCCGCCGGCCTGCCGTAGGCTATGGGGACGTCGGCGATGTGGTTGGCGTCGCGCTCGCCCGCGGGGAACGCGTCGAAGCGGAGGAAGCGGCGCGTGAGGCCGGCGACGGCGCCGCAGTAGGGCGCGGCGAGGCCGCCTCTGTTGCCGCAGGATTGCTCCACCGCCTGCGCGAATTCGGCGTCGGAGACCTCCGCCTTCTTGCACTCGAACACGAACCACGGCGCCTTGAGGTCGTCGTCTTCGTAAAGGACGAGGTCGGCCTTGAAGTTGGGGGTTCGGGAGGGAACGGGGACTTCGAATCCGATGCGCTCCGGGGCGTAGCCGTGCTTGTAGAGGAGTTCCGCCCAGAGTTCGGCGCGGACTTTCTCTTCGGGGTCGGCCCAGCGCTCGGAGTGGTCGGCGGCGATGTAGCGTATGCGCTCGGCGCGGCCTTCGCCTGAGATCTGCGCGGCGCCGTCGGCGAGGGCGCGGTCGAGGTAGGGGTTGCCGTCGGCGTCGGGCAAAGGGGCCTCCTATGGGCGTTCGGGCGCGGCGCGGATGGTAGCGGGTTCAGGGCGGCGCGGCAAGGGGGCGGGGGGGTAGGTTCCCGCTTTCGCGGGAATGACGTGGCGCCTGGGGACGAGGGAGACGGGGCGCGTCGCGCCCCGACCGCAGTACCCTCACCCGCCGCATCGCGGCGTCCTCTCCCCTTCTAGGGAGAGGTGAATTCGGCGCTTGCGCGTCGAATGGGGCGTCATTCCCGCCTACGCGGGAATGACGGTCATGGGGATGAGGCGTATAATTGCCCGCTATGAATCCCAAACTCCTCGTCGAGGCGGCGGACGGCGACGGCGTCGCGACGATCACGCTGAACCGTCCGGAGAAGCGCAACGCAATTGATTTCGAGACGTGGGGGCTGCTCCGCGACGCCGCGACGCGGCTGGGCGCCGACCCCGCCGTCCGCGTCGTCGTATTGACGGGCGCGGGCGGGCTGGCGTTCTCGGCGGGCGCGGACATCGCCGACTTCCCGGCGCATCGCAGCAGCGCCTCGCTCGCCCGCGAGTACGCGGAGGCGTTTGAGGGCGCGCTCGACGCCGTCGAGCGCATGCCGAAGCCCGCGATCTGCAAGATTCGCGGGATATGCGTCGGAGGCGGCTGCGAACTCGCCACCGCCGCCGACCTCCGCGTCGCGTCCGATGACAGTTACTTCGCCATTCCGGTCGCCAAGATCGGCGTGCTGCTGGGCTACAACGAGATGCGCCGCCTGCTGCGCCTCGTCGGGCCGGGGCACGCGTCCGCCCTGCTGCTCGGCGCCCGCCGCGTGGACGCGCAAGAGGCGCTCCGCATCGGGCTCGTCACGGAAGCCGTCCCGCCGGAGCGCCTCGACGAGCGCGTCGCCTCGCTCGCCCGCGAGATGGCCGCCTACGCGCCGCTCACGCAGGCGGGCCACAAGCGCATTATCCAAACGACGCTCCGCGACCCCGCGCTCGCCGGCTTGACGGACGAGGAGCGCGGCCTGCCGCTCGCCGTTTTCGACACGGAGGACGCGCGGGAGGGGTACCGCGCCTTCTTGGAGAAGCGGCCGCCGCGCTTTCAAGGGCGATGACCCCGCCGCCCGGGCCGCTGGAGGGCGTCGTCGTCCTCGACTGCACGCAGGTGATGGCGGGGCCCTTCTGCGCGATGCTCCTCGCCGATATGGGCGCGGAGGTGATCAAGGTCGAGAAGCCCGGGGGCGACGACGCCCGCCGCATGGGGCCGCCGTTCATCAATGGGGAGTCCGCCGCGTTCCTCGGCGTCAACCGCAACAAGAAGGGCGTCGTCCTCGACCTCAAGAACGACCTCGACCGAGGCGTCTTTCGGCGGATGGCGGCGCAGGCGGACGTCGTCGCCGAGAACTTCAGGCCGGGGACGATGGCGCGGCTCGGCTTGGGGCCGGACGATCTGCGGCGGGAGCGCCCGGAACTGATCTACGCCTCCATATCGGGCTTCGGGCAGACGGGCCCCTACGCCGACCGCCCCGGCTACGACCTCATCGCGCAAGGTATGTCGGGAATGATGAGCGCGACCGGGCACCCGGGCTCGCCGCCGGTGAAGATCAGCGCGCCAATCGCCGACCTCGGCGCGGGAATGTTCGCGGCCTACGGGATTCTCGCCGCCTACGTCCATCGCCTCAAGACGGGCGAGGGGCAGGTCGTGGACGCCTCGCTGCTGGAGGCCGCCGTCGCGCTCACGGTATGGGAGGCCGCCGAATACTGGGGATCGGGCGCGGTTCCCGGCCCGCGCGGGTCGGCGCACCGCCTCGTCGCGCCGTATCAGGCGGTGGAGAGCGCGGACGGCCACTTCAACGTGGGGGCGGCGAATCAGGCGAACTACGAGCGCCTCTGCGCCGCGCTCGGGCGCCCCGACCTGCTCACGGACCCGCGCTTCGCGGGGAACCCGGAGCGCGTCCGCAACTACGCCGCGCTCGCCGAGGAGATTCAGCGAACGACGCGCACGCGGACGTCCGCCGAGTGGCTCGCGGCGCTGCAGGAGGCGGGCGTGCCGGCGGGGCCGATCTACGGAACGGACGAGGCGCTGGCGGACGAGCACGTCCGCGCCCGGGAGATGGTCGTTGCGCTGGAGCATCCCGTCGCGGGGCGCGTCAATAACCTCGGCGTTCCGGTCAAACTCTCCGCGACGCCCGGGAGCGTTCGGACGCCAGCGCCGACGCTCGGCCAGCACACGGAGAGCGTGCTGCGCGCCTTCGGCGTCCCTGAGGCGCAGGTCGCGGCGATTCTCGCTCGCGGCTAGGCCGCGCGGCGCGTCTGCGTAGGGATTCCGCGAAAAACATTGCTCAAAAGCGCTCATTTGCGCTCATTCCTCCTTTCCATGCGGCCCGGCCGCGCAGGCATTGGATTCAGGATAGCAGTGGTTGTAGCGAAACGGCAATAGGCTCGTGTCATAATAAGAGAAAACGGCTTGGACAAGGCGAGAAACGAGTTCGCGGCGGGGCCAGCAGGCGGGCTCTTCGTCGGGGGTTTCGGCAGCGGCGGGGACTGAAGGCGCGGCCGGAGACCAGTGAGCGCTCATGAGCGCTGAATGAGCGCCGTTTGAGCGCTCCGTGAGCACCGTTTGAGCGCTCCGTGAGCGCTGAATGAGCGCTTTTGAGCGCCGAATGAGCGCTGGGGTCGGGGAATCCGCCTGCGCGTCAGGGCGCGACCGCCCGCCCTACACGAAGCGCGCGCGCTTGCTGAACGCTTTCCCGGAGGTGGGGGCGGGAAGGCGCTCCGCCGACATCGTTTCGTAGAGGAGGCGATCGAAGTCGCGGCGGTCGGGGCCGGTCACGACGGCTTGCTCGTGCGCCTCCTGCAGCGCGAGGGGATAGCCGCGCCCCTTCTCCGTCTGCGCGAGCAGGGCGGCGTGCGCCAGCCCCACGCCCTCCGCGCTCGTCCACGCGGGCATCTCCAAGCGGGCGACCTCCTCTCCCGCGTTGACGTAGAAGAAGATCACGCCGTGCTCGCCGTAGGCTTCCTCGACGATGCCCGACGCGCTATGGAATATCTGGGAGCGCTCGCCCGGGGCGAGCGTCCGCGAGAAGAGCGCGGCGTCGGTCACGCCCGCGACGACGTCGCAGTTGCGCTCCCCGCGCCGGATTTGGCCGCAGTTGCGGTCGCAGTTGACCTGCTCCCAACCGCAGACGCCGCGGGAGATGCGGACGGCGTTCATCACCTCGTTGCTGCGCGGGCGGCTGATGTGGCTGGCGACGGCGAGGGGGCGGCGCTCGCCCTCGGCGCGGAGGCGGCTCATCGCGTCCTTGAATCTGTCGATCAATTCGCGGCGAACGAAGTCCGGGCCCCCGCTGAGCCCCCAGAGGACGAGCGTGCCGTCCAAGAGCGCGAGCGCGGGCATGCCGTCCGGGGCGCGCTCCGCCTCGTCCGCGAGCGCTTCGATCTCGGCGACGGCGCGATGCATGCCCAGCAGCGGGCCCTCGACGGCCTGCTCGCGGACGCCGTGGGGGTCGCGCAGAAAGAGCGACTCCTCGTCGGCGCGGAGGTCGGGGTCGCTCCGCAAGTCGGCGCGGGGAATCTCGCCGTAGCGCAGGGCGGCGACGCCGATGTTGATCAGATAGCAGCGCGCCGCCGCGTGGCGGTCGACGTCTATGTGGGAGCCGTCGACCGCGACGACGACGTGGTCGGGCGGGAGCGGAGGCGGGGGAAAGGCGCCCGATAGGCCGTTCTCGACGCGGGCGGCGAGCCAGGTGGACTTGCCTTGCTCGCGCCGCGCCTCGACGTCGCTAGGGTCCGCGTCCGCGAATCGCTCGAGGGCGGCGCCGAGCGCGAGGGAATGGTCGCGCCATTGGCCGCGCATCGCGGGCAGCGCGTCGTGGAGGCGCCCTGCGGTCTTGGCCAGGTCGAGCGTCACCGGAGGTCGAGCGCCTCCGTCTCCTCGAACGCATCGAACAGCGGACGGGACGGGGACTCCGCCTCGCCGACGCTGTAGGTTTGGCCATCGCCGCCGATCTCCCACTCCTTCGGGTGGCGCTCGGCCATCGTCCGCCGAAAGTACTCCTGGGGCGTCTCCTCCGCGCCGCCGACCTCGAGCGATTCCGCCATGCGTGCCTCCTTGCCGGGCCTCGTTCGGCCAAGCGCATAGGTTACACTGCCTGCCCCCGGGGATGGGAGGCGCATATTGACGGACGAGCCGCGAATTCCGCGCGTTGAAATCAGCGAAGGCGTCGCCGGCGACTGGCTGGACGAGGCGTTCCGCATCGCCTACGACGCCTTCGCCGACAAGTTCCGCATCGGCTTCAGAAGCGCCGGCGACCTTGCGCGGCTGTTCGGCGATGCGGTCGATGCGTCGGCGTGCATCTCGGCGGTCGCGGACGGGCGGCTAGCCGGCGTTCTCTTCCTGCATACGACGGAGCGGCAGTTCTTCCGGCTGCGGCCTTGCGCGCCGTTCACGCGGTTCTCGCCGATTCGCGCGCTCCGCATCCTGCTCAACCTCCTGCTGCTCCACGAGGAGGCCAGGGCGGACGTCTTCACGGTGGACGCGCTCGCGGCGCATCCGGCGTTTCGCGGGCAAGGCGTGGGAACCGCGCTGTTGACCCGCGCCGAGGAGACGGCCCGCGCGCAGGGCAAGCGAACGATGGCGCTCGGCGTGCTCGGCGACAACGAGGGCGCGATCCGCCTCTACGAGCGCTTCGGCTATCGGACGACGCGCGTCCACCGCGGCTTCTGGGTCAAACTCGCGACGGGCTCCCCGGAGGTGCGGCGCATGGAGAAGCCGCTGGGGCGAGGGGGGCAGCGCGCGCTTATCCCACGCCCTACCCCACGCCGAGCGCGCGCGTTATCTCCGACGACATGCGGGACTGGGCGCGTGAGCGGCTTGTCGGCCCCACGCGCCGGTTGCTGGAACTCGATCCGAGCGGAGTCCCCGCATAGCCGTATGGACTGAGCAAGCGGGCTCTTCCTGTACTCCCGCGAGGGGCCCCAGGCCGCCGATTCCGCCCGGCTACTCCATAGGCGAATACGAGCGCAGCGAACTCGTCGCCCTGGTGAAATGGATACTCTCGAACACGCTCCTCCGCGCCGACGAGGAAATAATGGCCGCGATGCGGCGTGAACTCGGCTTCAAGCGGCGCGGCTCGCGCATCGACGAGGCCATGCGAGAGGCTATCGCGGCGGCCCGCCGGCTCCTCGACCGCAACTAGCGCTCCTCCTAGTTTCCCGCCTGCGCGGCAGGGCGTCCGGCACTGCTAACGGCGCCGTCGGCGCCGACGGCGCTATACTCCTAGCGGACGGCCCGCGTAAGCGTGGAGAGCAGGGAGGGTGCGAGGGTCGGACGGAGTAGGGCGGGAGCAGGCGCTCGCCAAGCGCGAGGCGCCCATTCTCCCCCAATGCCAGGATTGACGCGAGGTAGAGCAACCTTGAAAGCAATATTCATACGCGAGCACGGAGACCCGTCCGTCATCGAGTACGGCGATATGCCGGAGCCGGAGGCGGCGCCCGGGGAGGTGGTCGTGCGCGTGCGCGCCGCCGCCCTCAACCGCCTCGACCTCTACACCCGCGCCGGGCTGCGCGGAACGAAGATACGCCCCGAGGCGATGCCCCGCATCCTCGGCGGCGACTGCGCGGGCGACGTCGCGGCAGTCGGCGCGGGCGTAACGGGGCTGAGCGAGGGGCGGCGCGTCGTCGTCAATCCCCTCTACGGCGCTAGCCCGCCCCAGGTGCTCGGCGTGAACCGGAACGGCTCCAACGCGGAATTCGTGGCGACGCCCGCCGAAAACGTCGTCCCCATCCCGGACAGCCTCTCCTACGAGCAGGCCGCCGCGCTCCCCACCGTCTACCTCCCCACTTGGGCCATCGTCATCCGCGAAGGCCAACTGCAAGGCGGCGAGACCGCGATGGTGCTCTCGTCCTCAAGCGGCGTCGGCACCGCGGCCATCCAACTCGTTAAGCGCGTCGTCGGCGCGACCTGCATCGCCGTCACGAGTTCCGGGGAGAAGGTGCGCCGCTCGAAGGAACTCGGCGCGGACTACGCCATCAACTACAAGACGGAGGACGTCGCCCTTCGCGCCAAGGAATTGACCGGGGGGAAGGGCGTCGATCTGGTGGTCGACAGCACGGGCGCGCTGCTCTTCGAGGCCGCCTACGCCGCGCTCGCGCGCGGGGGGCGCTACGGCGTCTGCGGCGTGACGGCGGGCTACGAGGCCAAGATTCACCTCGGCCAACTCTTCAGCAAGGAACTCAGGCTCTTCGGAACGTTTATGGGGTCGTCCGGCGAACTGCGCCAGATCGTCGAAGCCGCGGGAATGGGCAAAATCGGAACCGCCGTTCACGCCGCCTACCCTCTCGCCGAGACCGCCAAAGCGCACGAGGAGATGGAGCGCTCGGAGCACTTCGGCAAGTTCATCGTCGCCGTGCCCTGATGGAATCCGTTGCCTAGCCCGCCGCGCCGCCCTACGCCTTGCCTTCGCTAGGAAAGGAGGGTTGGGGTTGACAACAGCGGTGAGCGTGGTAGAGTAGCCATCGGCCCGCGATTGCAACCGAGCGACAAACGATGTACAAGCCGCAGGGAACCATATTAGGAACGCTGGAAGCCATCTCCCGGGTGAGAATGGTCCTCCCCGCCATCCAGCGCGAGTTCATCTGGAGGCCGGGGCGGGTCTGCAGTCTCTTTGACAGCCTAATGCAGGATTACCCGATCGGCCCGTTCCTTTACTGGAAAGTGCCGCGGTCCAACGCGGATAAGTACCCGTGGTACGGGTTCGTCCAGGACTGGCATGAGAAAAACGCTCCTCACAACCCAGATGTCACTCCTCGCCCTAACATTCCCCTCACAGCGGTCCTCGATGGGCAGCAGCGGCTCACTGCGCTCAACATCGGACTGCGCGGCTCGATGGCGTGGAAACTGTCCCGAACATGGTGGAACATCGACGCAAACTTCCCGGTTCGCCATCTCTACCTCAACATCCTCGGGGAAGCCCTCGAAGACTCCGAGTCGCGATATCAGTTCAGGTTCCTTCGCGAAGATAGGCAGCGCCCTCGGTCCGAATTGGATATGTGGTTCAAAGTTTCCGAAATACTAGGCTTGCAGGATACAGAGGTCCTGCGCGACTGGGTGAGGGAACAAAAGTTGCCTCGCCACGCTTTCAAACGCTTGAACGTGCTCCGTAAGGTCATCCACGAAAAGCCGGTTATTTTCGCTTATGAAGAGCGTTCCGAAGAGAAAGTGCTGCATATCTTCACCAGAATGAACAGAGGAGGAACGCCTTTGTCTTATTCCGACTTGCTGTTTTCCATCATCGTGGAGCAAGTTGGGCAGCAGCGGGACATGCGAAAGGAAATTCTGGATTTCGTTGACCAACTGAATGCGATTGGTAAGGGATTTGACTTTGAAAAGGATTTCGTACTGAAAGCAAGTCTCATGCTGTTGAACGCAAGAGTAGAATTCAAGGCTTCGAACTTTAACGAACTGCCATTCAGTGAGCAATGGGACAAAATTAAGAAAGTGCTCATAAAGACCGTCCGTTTGATAAACAGTTTCGGCCTATGTAAGGTGAACCTGGTCTCCGAAAACCCTCTTTTGGCGATAGCCTATTATCTCTACATAAAAGGAACAACCATTAGCAAGTCTGATCGTGAAAACATTCGATTATGGTTGGTTCGGGGGATGATCAAACCTAGGATATGGAGCAGCGGGGCTAACTCTCTCCTCACTATGTTCCGTCGTGTCATACGTGAGAACGGCATGCGCGGATTTCCTATAAATGAGATAGAAAATGAGATGGAAAGGCGCGATAAATCGCTGGAATTCAACGACGAAGCCTTGCAGAAATTGGCCGAAATAACCATTCATGACAGGGCGGCATTTCTGTTGCTCACGCTGCTGTGCGACGTGGATCTGGCCAAAAATAAGTACGACTTGGACCACATATTCCCTCACGTGAAATTCACTCCAGAAACCTTGAGGGCCGCGGGTGTCCCTGACGAAAAACACGAAGACTATAAGGACATGCGCGACAGGCTTCCCAACCTCCAATTACTGGAGGAGAACGAGAACAAACGCAAGCAAGCCCTACTGCCAAAGGACTGGCTCATCCAAAAATACCCCGAACCGAATAGTCGCCGAAAATACACGCGCGGCCACATGCTTGGCGATGTCCCCGAAGGCTTAGACGAATTCGAAGCCTTCTACGAAGCGCGGCACAAGCGGCTGGAAGAGAAGATCAGGCAACTGCTGGGTTACGCTAAGGACTAGCCGTCATTCCCGCGTAGGCGGGAATCCATTCGGCGCGACGTCTGCCCCTTGCGCGGACGCCCTCCTCATCCCTTACGAAGGGCCTGCCTCGCGCAGGCGATGCAGACGGGAAGGGGAGGAGAGGAGCTAAATATTATGAACCCCTTTGTTCTGATAGAAGTTCTACGGCACGACGGTCGCACGCATCACGCACTCGTTCTACTGTATCATAAAAACCGACTAATGAGAAAGATGAGCCGTTCACAGAAAACTCATCTGCTCCTAGTTCTATTTGGTCATAAAGAAAGAAAATAGCCTGTTGAGCAGTAAGGTTCCATAGGGCGAGGCCTGTTATGTTAGAGTATGCCTCTTGAAACTCATTGCTTTCTTGGTTATCAAAAACAATTCCACTATCGCCAACTTTTATATCAATCTCATCTACAATAGCACTGCGGAGCCTATTTATCTCTATATCTAGTTTTATGTAGGTCGTCCCGTCAAACTCTAGGCAAGAGATATACACCCCTTCAAAACCGTCTTCCGTGGTAAGAAACGCCATATACACCTTATCTATTCCGGAATCTGGGTAAGCCCCCTCCATGTACTGCCACTCACTGAATTCCGGCAACACATCAGCCGGTGTAGGAGTCGGTGTTGCCGTAGGCAACGGGGTTATTGTTGGCGTCGGAATAGGTGTGGCAGTCGGGGTTGCGGTCGGCAACGGGGTCGGCGTGGGGCTTGCGCACCCCGCAAACAAGACGGCAATAAGCATCGCGGTTATGGCCTTCATGTTAGCCTCTTTCTGCGGTTTCGCCGCTTCAACCTACGAAAAATCATATCTTCTCACGCCTAGAAAGCGCAAGACCACACGTCGCCTCGACGTCTGCCCCTTGCGCGGACACCCCCCTCCCGCGAGGGCGCCTCGCCGTCTACGGCCTCAGCGAGGCGGAGGCGGACTAACGCTAGCCCAGCCGCCGGACAGCGGGCGGGTAGTAGACGGCGCCGCTGGCCTCGTCCACGACCAGCAACTGCGGCACCGGGTTCATCAGGATGCTTTCCCCGCCGCTGGCTTGCCGTTGCAGAACGATGGCGCCCATAAAGTGGGGCCGAACGCTCAAGTCCCCATGCTTGACGCGATGCTTCATAATGGAGCGCAAGCCCCCCCACAGCGGCTCCCACTGAGTACTCTCTTTCCAAGCGCAGGCGCGCTGGAACTGCGGGATGCGGTAACTGATCGGGCGCTGGAACAGCCCCGCGAGGTCAAGTATCTCCGCCACGTTGCCGTAGTTAGGAGTTTGGTCGTTGCGTTCCATCATCGTTGCGTCCATTTGGGGTTGACCCTGTTGGCCTGCGGAACATAGCAGTCCGCGCCCCGGCTGTCAAGCGTTCGGAGCGCGTTCATTTAGAGCGCTCGCCGTCCGAACAAGCCGACGCGAGAATCTTGCCCCGCCCCGATGCGAGCCCACTTGCGCCAACGCCGCCCGCCCCATACGATGGAGCAATGACGCAACGCCAACGCGCCGCGCCTTGTCCGCGCAGACGAGAATACCCCAAACACGCTGCGGCGCCCCTATGACGGAGCCCGGCGCCTTTCGGCGCGACGGCGAGCCGTCCCAAGCGCGAAAGCAAGGCCGATGGTTTTACGGATGGACCATCGTCGCCGTTCTCTCCGTGCTGTCGTTCGCGGGCGGCGTCGAAACCAACCCCGTTCTCGGCCTCTTCCAGGGCCCGATGACGGACGACTTCGGCTGGAGCCGCGCCCTCTACACGATGCCGATGTCCATCGGCTCATTCCTCGGCGGAGTCGTCGGCCTCCTCGTCGGCCCCGTGATGGACCGCCACGGCTCGCGCTGGGTGATGACCGCCGCCGTCGCGCTAATGGGGCTCACGTTCGTCCTGATGGGCGCAGTGCAGGAGTTGTGGCATCACTTCGCTCTGCAGATACTAGGGCGGACGATCATCGCCTCGACCTTCTTTATGGTCATTGGCGTCGTCATTCCCAAGTGGTTCGTGGCGATGCGGGGCAGGGCGGCGGCGTTCGCCAACCTCGGCCAGCGCGCCGGACAGATCGCCTTTCCCGTGATGGTCGAGCGCATCCTCGCGTTCGGCACGTGGCGGACGGCGTGGGTCGCGATGGGCGTCGTCGTCTGGGCGTCGTCGCTCCTTCCCGCGCTCCTCTTCCTGCGCCGCCGCCCGGAGGACTACGGCCTGCTTCCCGACGGCGCCGACCTCCGCGACGCGCCCGACGGGGCGAGGCAAGCGCGCAGGAGCGCCGCTCCCCGCGAGGTCTCGTTCAACCGCCGCGCCGCCCTCCGGTCGCCCGCCTTCCATCTCATCGCCGCCGCCGTCAGCATCCAAAGTTTCGTCACCACCAGCATTCACTTTCATTGGTTCTCCTACCTCACCGACGCCGGGGTCTCCAGCGTCGTCGCCGTCATCTCCGTCTCCTTGTCGCCATTCATCTCGATGCCCGTCTCCGTCGCCGCCGGATTCGCCGCCGAGCGCGTCCCCGTCCAGCGCCTTATGGCCGCGAGTTACTTCCTGATGGCGCTCAGCATCGCGCTCTTCCTCTTCGCGGACGACGCGCTCCTCTCCTACGTCTTCGGCCTGGTGTTCGGAACCGCCACCGGCATCCTCTTCACCGTGATGAACGTCGTCTGGGCCGACTACTTCGGGCGCGACTCCATCGGCGGCATACGCGGCATGGTCTCTCCCGTCCATATGCTGAGCAACTCGCTCGGCCCTCTCACGGCGGCGTGGTCGTTCGACCTGACGGGCAGTTACGCGCTCATCTTCACGATCAGCGCCGGCCTGAGCGCCGTCGGCGGCGCGCTCGTCCTCCTCGCCCGCAAGCCGCGCCAACCGGCGGCGCCTTAGCGCCTTGCGCCGCCCTCATCGGACAGCGGCGGCTTGCGCCGCCCCGCGCCGCCAGCCCCTCTTGCGCCGTCCGCCCCCTGCTCCTTACGCCGTTTCTACGACTCCGCGCTCCTTATGAACGGCAGCCTTCCCATCTGCCCTTGCGCGGCGGGGCGCGGCGCGGTATAGTTGGGGACGCGCGGCGTTGGGCCGCGAGCGGCCTTTAAATCCAGTCCCGCGAGGCTGGCAAGGTCAACGCTCCTGCGAGGGCGCGGTCGGGCGCGGGAACGCGCCCGGCGGCGCACGCGGGCGCGCAGACCTCTTGCCGGCGGCGGCGAGAGGTTCTTTTGTGAGCGGCGAACGGCGGATTCTCACCGGGGCGGACATCCAGCGGACGCTGACGCGCATCGCCCACGAGATCGTCGAATCCAACAAGGGGCTCGACGGGCTGATGCTCGTCGGAATTCAGCGCCGGGGCGCGCCGCTTGCCCGCCGCATCGCCCAGGCCATCGCGTCGTTCGAGGGCGCGAGCGTTCCGGTGGGCGCGCTGGACATCAATCTCTACCGCGACGACCTCACGAGCCGCCCCCAGCCGCTCGTCCGCCCCACGGACTTGCCCGCTCCCGTCGACGGCCGCGCCGTCGCGCTCGTGGACGACGTCTTTTTCACCGGCCGGACGGTCCGCGCCGCGCTGAACGCCCTGATGGACTTGGGAAGGCCGCGCGTCGTCCAACTCGCCGTCCTGGTCGACCGCGGGCACCACGAGTTGCCGATTCGCGCCGACTACGTCGGCAAGAACATCCCGACGTCGCTCAACGAGGTCGTGCATGTTCGCTTGAGCGAGGTGGACGGCGCGGAGGAGGTCGTTGTGGCGGACGCGGAGGGGGCGGAGTGACGACGCTGGCCGCGCAACGCAGCGCCGTAGCGGACGCCGTCGAGCGTGAGGCGGCGCCTCGCCGCAGGCATATCCTCGATCTGGACGACTTCTCCCGCGAGGAGATCGAGGGGCTGCTCGACGCGGCGGACGCGATGCGGGAGTTGCTGGGCCGCGGCATCAAGAAGGCGCCGTCGCTGCGCGGCAAAGTGATCCTGACGCTGTTCCTCGAGCCGAGCACGCGCACGCGAGTCTCGTTCGAGCAAGCGGGGAAGATGCTGAGCGCGGACGTGATCAACATCGGCGGCTCCGGCAGCAGCGCCGAAAAGGGCGAGTCGCTTCTGAACACGGCGTTGACGCTGCAGGCGATGCGCGCCGACCTCGTCGTGATTCGCAGCCCGCATTCCGGCGCGCCCTACTTCCTGGCGCGCAGCCTCGACCGCATGGCCGTCGTGAACGCCGGCGACGGGCGCCACGCCCACCCGACGCAGGCGCTGCTCGATCTGATGACGATGCGCCGGCGCATCGGCGATCTGGCCGGCAAGCGCGTCGTGATCGTCGGCGACGCGCTCCACAGCCGCGTCGCGCGGTCGGACGTCTTCGGCCTGCGCGCGCTAGGGGCGGAGGTCACGCTGTGCGGTCCGCCGACGCTGCTTCCGCTCGACCTCCTGCGCGGCGGCGGCGCGAGAGGCGTCCCCGGCGCGAGCGTGGAGCACGACCTCGACCGCGCGATAGCGGACGCGGACGCCGTGATCGCGCTGCGAATTCAGCGCGAGCGCCAGGAGTCGGGCGCGCTCCCCGGTATGCGCGAGTACACGCGCCGGTGGCAAGTGACGGAGGCGCGGTTCCGCAAAGCGAAGCCCGGCGCGCTCCTGATGCACCCGGGCCCGATAAACGAGGGCATTGAAATCGCCTCGTCGCTGGCGCACGGGCCGGCCGCGCAAATAGAGGAGCAGGTAACCAACGGCGTCGCCGTCCGCATGGCGCTGCTCTATCAACTGCTCACGGGCGGGCGGGAAGGCGGCGCGGAGTGAGCAGGCCGATCTTCCTGCGCGGCGCCCGCGTGGTGGACCCCGCCGCGCCGTCCGACGGAGTCCGCAACCTGTTCATCCGCGGCGGACTGATCGCCGACGCGCCGGAGACGCCCCCCGAGGATGCCGTCGTTCTCGACGGCGCCGGGCTCGTCGCGTCGCCCGGCTTCATCGACCTGCACGCGCACCTCCGTGAGCCGGGCTTCGAGGACAAGGAGTCCATCGAGACGGGGACGGCGGCGGCGGCGGCGGGAGGCTTCACCACGGTGTGCGCGATGCCCAACACGCTCCCCGCCATTGATTCCGCCGCGGTGGTCGAATTCATCGCGCAGCGGGCACGGGAGGCCGGGCCCGTCCGCGTGCTCGTCTTCGGCGCCGTCTCCAAAGGACGCAATGGCGCGGAACTCACGGATATGGAGGAACTCGCGCAGGCCGGAGCCGTGGGATTCACGGACGACGGCAGCCCCGTGGCGACCGGGCGGCTGATGGAGACCGCGCTCCTGTACGCGGGCGAACTCGGGCTGCCCGTGATGGACCACTGCGAAGACCACTCCATCACGTCGGGGCTGGGCATGAACGAAGGCCCCGTCGCGTCCCGGCTCGGGCTCGCGGGCTATCCGGCGGCGGCGGAAGAGTCCATCATCGCCCGCGACCTCGCGCTCCTCGGCCTCGTCGGCGGACGCTTTCACGCGGCGCACGTCAGCGCGGAGGGCGGCGTCGAGATGATCCGGGCGGCGAAGCGGCGAGGGCTCGCGGCGACGGCGGAGGTCACGCCTTCGCACCTCACGATGACCGACGACTGGGTCCTCGGAGCGCATGGATGCGCGGGCGTCGAGGCGCCCCTGACCAGCGCCGCCTACGACGCGCGGGCGAAGGTGAGCCCCCCGCTGCGCTCCGCAGCCGACCGCGCCGCGCTCGTCGAAGGCTTGCGCGACGGAACGCTGGACGCCGTGGCGACCGACCACGCGCCGCATACCTTCGGCGACAAGGCCGTCCCGTTCGACGAGGCGGCGGTCGGCATTTCCGGGCTGGAGACCGCGTTCGGCTCGCTAATGAGCCTTGTGCATAGCGGCGAGTTGGACCTGCCGACGCTGATCGCGCGCCTCACGGTCGGCCCCGCCTCCGTGTTGGGCGGGCGGTTCGCGGGACTCGCCTCGCTCGCCCCCGGCTCGCCCGCCGACGTCGTCCTGTTCGACCCGAACGAGTGCTGGACGGTGGACGCGGCCAAGTTCGCCTCGAAGGGCAAGAACACGCCGCTGGACGGCGCGACGCTGCGGGGCAAAGTGAAAGTCGCCATCGCCGGAGGCGAAATTGCGTTTGGGGGGATTGCCCGATGACGACCGCCTACCTCGCGCTCAGCGACGGAACCGTGCATCAGGGGCTCGCGTTCGGAGCGGAGGCTCCCGCGTTCGGCGAGGTCGTGTTCAACACGAGCATGACCGGCTACCAGGAGATGCTGACCGACCCGTCTTACGCCGGACAGATCCTCGTGCCGACGTATCCGATGCAGGGGAACTACGGGATCAACGCGGCGGACGCGGAGTCGGGAGGAATCAAAGTCGCGGGATTCGCCGTCCGGGAGCATTCCCTTGCGCCGAGCCATTACGACGCGGCGCGGACGCTTCACGAGTATCTCGCGGACGAAGGCGTGCCCGGCGTCTGGGGATTGGACACGCGGGCGGTCGCGCGGCGCATTCGCTCTCATGGGGTGATGATGGGCGCGCTGACGACCGGCGACCCGCAGGCCGCGCTGCGCGAGTTGGCGTCGCGTCCGCCCTACGACTCGGTCAACTTCGTGGAGCGCGTCACGACGGACGCGCCCTACGCCTGGGGCGAGGAGGGCGGGAAGCGGATCGCCGTCGTGGACTGCGGCGTGAAATACAACATCCTGCGCCTGCTGGCGCGCCGCGGCCGCCAAGCGCTCGTCTATCCCGCCGCCGCGACCGCCGAGGAGATTCTGCGGAGCGAGCCCGACGGCGTCGTCTTCTCCCCCGGCCCAGGCGACCCGGCGCGCAACGCCCCGACGGTGGAGACGGCGCGCCGCATCATCGAGCGGACGCCGACGCTGGGCATCTGCCTCGGCCATCAGATCATCGCGCGGGCGCTTGGCGCGCAAACCTACAAACTGAAGTTCGGGCACCGCGGCGGCAACCACCCGGTGCGCGAACTCGCGACCGGGCGCGTGTCCATCACGGCGCAAAACCACGGCTACGCCGTCTCCGACGACGGCCTCCCGTCCGCGCTGGAGGTCACGCACCGCAACCTGAACGACGAGACCATCGAAGGGCTGCGCTGCAGGGAACTGCCCGCGCTCACGATTCAGCACCACTCCGAGGCGTCGCCGGGCCCGCTGGACAACGAGCATATCTTCGATAAGTTCCTAGCGATGGTCGAGGAGGAAGCGTGACCGGCCGCCCTGCCATCCGCAAAGCGCTCGTTATCGGAAGCGGGCCCATCGTCATCGGGCAAGCCGCCGAATTCGACTACGCCGGCACGCAGGCGTGCAAAGCCCTCCGCGAGGAAGGCGTCTCCGTCGTCCTCGTGAACTCCAACCCCGCCACGATTATGACGGACGAGGACGTCGCCGACGCCGTCTACGTCGAGCCGCTCACCGTCGAGGCGCTGGAGCGCGTCATCGAGCGCGAGCGCCCCGACGGCCTGCTGCCGACGCTTGGCGGGCAGACGGCGCTGAACCTCGCCGTCGCGCTCCACGAGGCCGGCGCGCTGGAGCGTTGGGGCGTCCAACTGCTCGGCACGTCCATCGAAACGATCAAGACGGCGGAGGACCGCGAGTTGTTTCGCTCCTTGCTGGAGCGGCTGGGGGAGCCGGCCCCGCCGAGCGTCGTGGCGAACTCGCTGAGCGAGGCGATGGAGGCCGGGCGCGCGTTGGGGCTTCCGCTCGTTCTGCGCCCCGCCTACACGCTCGGCGGAACCGGCGGCGGATTCGCGACGACGTGGGACGAGTTGGAGGCGGTCGCCGCCAGCGGCGTGGCCGCGAGCCCCATCGGCCAAGTCCTCGTCGAGCGCTCGATGCGCGGCTGGCGCGAGGTCGAGTACGAAGTGATGCGCGACGCCGCCGACACTTGCGTGACGATCTGCAATATGGAGAACCTCGACGCGATGGGCGTCCACACCGGCGACAGCATCGTCATCGCGCCCAGCCAAACGCTCTCCGACAAGGAATATCAGATGCTGCGCTCGGCGAGCATCCGCATCATCCGCGCGCTCGGCATCGAGGGCGGCTGCAACATCCAATTCGGGCTGTCCCCCCACCCCGTCGTCGGCGAGTCGCTTCCCGGCGGCGCGCCGCCTCCGATGGAGTACTTCGTCATCGAAGTCAACCCCCGCGTGAGCCGCTCGTCGGCGCTCGCCTCCAAGGCGACCGGCTACCCGATTGCTCGCGTCGCCGCGAAAATCGCGGTCGGGCGCAGGCTGGACGAAATCCCCAACGCGGTCACGCGGCGCACGAAAGCCGCCTTCGAGCCCGCGCTGGACTACTGCGTGATCAAGTCCCCGCGCTGGCCGTTCGACAAGTTCTCGCGCGGCGACCGCGCCATCGGCACGCAGATGAAGGCCACCGGCGAGGTGATGGCCATAGACCGCGGTTTCGAGGCCGCGCTCCAAAAGGCCGTCCGTTCCCTCGAACTCGGAGGCCGCACGCTCCTCTGGGAAGACCCGGAATGGAGCGGGCTCCCCCCCGAGTCGCTCCCGCTCGAGCCGACCGACGACCGCCTCTGGGCGATGGCCGCCGCCCTCCGCCGCGGCATGTCCGTCGACGCGCTCGCCAAAGCGACCCACGTCGACCCGTGGTTCCTGCGCGGACTCGCCCGCATCGTCGCGATGGAGGAGCGTCTGCGGACGGAGCCCCTCGACCGCGCCTTGCTCTGGGAGGCGAAGCGGCTGGGAACGCCGGACGAGGCGATAGCCGCGCTCTCCGGGCGGACGCCCGAGGAGGCGCGGTCGCTGCGCCGCGAACTCGGACTCAAGCCCGTCTACAAAATGGTGGACACCTGCGCCGCCGAATTCGAGGCCGTCACCTCTTACTTCTACAGCGCCTACGAGCAGGAGAACGAGGCGGAGCCCCTCGCCGGCGACAAGGCCGTCGTCATCGGCAGCGGCCCCATACGCATCGGGCAAGGCATCGAGTTCGACTACTGCTCCGTCCACGCCGCCTGGGCGCTCAACGCCGCGGGCGTCAACTCCATTATGGTCAACTCCAACCCCGAAACGGTCTCGACCGACTTCGACACGAGCGACCGCCTCTACTTCGAGCCCCTCGACGAAGAGAGCATCCGCGACGTCATCGAGAATGAGAGCGCGGGCGGCGCGCCTCCGGCGTCCGTCGTGCAATTCGGCGGGCAGACGGCGATCAACCTCAGCCAGGCGCTCAGCGCGGCGGGGCTGCCCATCCTAGGCTCGTCCGCCGACGCCATAGACCTCGCGTCCGACCGCGAGCGGTTCGGCGGGCTTATGACGCGGCTCGGCGTTCCGCAGCCCCCCGGCGGCGCCGCGCTCTCCGCCGAGGAAGGCGACGCGATAGCCGAGCGCCTGGGCTTCCCCCTCGTCGTGCGCCCCAGTTACGTGCTCGGCGGGCGCGCGATGGAGATCGTGGACAACCTCCCCGAGTTCCGCCGCTATCTCCTGAGGGCGTTCGAAGCCGCGCCGGGCCGCCCCATCCTCATAGACAAGTACCTGCAAGGCCGCGAGGTGGAGGTGGACGCCGTCGTGGACGGCGAGCAGGCGCTGATCCCCGGCGTTATGGAGCACGTCGAGCGCGCGGGCGTCCACTCCGGCGACTCCATGGCGATCTACCCCGCGCCCGGCCTCTCTCCCCGCGAGCGCGATGTCATCGTGGACTACACGACGCGCATCGGCCTCGCGCTCGGCGCGCGCGGGCTGATGAACGTCCAATACGTCATCGTCAACGAGAGCAGGCCGTTCGGGTTGTCCGTCCCCGCCGACAGCGGCTTGCCCTCCGTGTTCGTCATCGAGGTCAACCCGCGCTCCAGCCGCACCATTCCCTTCATCTCGAAAGTCACCGGCGTCCCGATGGTGCGGATCGCCGCGAACGTGATGCTTGGCCGCTCCATCGCGGAGCAAGGCTGGACGGGCGGGTTGCAGCCCGACCCCCCGATGACGAGCGTCAAAGCCCCCGTCTTCTCGATGTCCAAACTCGCCGGAGTGGACACCTACCTGGGGCCGGAGATGAAGTCCACCGGCGAGGTGATGGGCATAGACGTCAGCGCGCGCGCGGCGGTCGCCAAGGCGCTGATGGCCGCCGGCCTGATGCTCCCCCCGTCGGGGCGCCTCCTCGTCACCATCGCCGACAGAGACAAGACGGACGCCGCCGCCTGGCTCAAGACGCTCGGCGATATGGACTACGAACTCTACGCGACGCGCGGCACGGCGGCGCTCCTGCGCGGGCTCGGCATGCCCGTCGCCGAAGTGAACAAAGTCGGCGAGCCCGAGCCCAACGCCTACTCCGTCGTCGCCCGCGGCGAAGTGGACGCCGTGCTGAACACCGTCGCGGAGGTCGCCCAAGCCATGCGCGACGGATTCGAGATACGCCGCGCCGCGACCGAACGCCGCATTCCCTGCTACACCTCCGTCGACACCGCCCGCGCCGCGGTCGAGGCGCTCGCCTTCGGCGGCTCGGACTACAACGTCGCCCCGGTCGTTGACTACGTGCGCGGCCTCGTTCCTGCGCCCCCGCGCCCGTCTGTGCGATAATCCCCGCATCCGGCGCAGGGGAGAGAGAAACGGATGGTTCAGGAACGCGAGCAAGCGCAGCCTCCCGAGCGCGAGGGCGAGTCCCCCGCGCCCCGCAGACGCCGCCGCCGCAGTCCGGCGCGCTCCCGCGAGGACGCTCCGCCCGCCGCAAGCGAGCCGTCCCCCGCGCCGGAAGAGACGCCCGCCGCAACGCCCTCCCGCCGTCGCGGACGCCGCCCGGCGCGCTCCCAAGAGGACGCTCCGACCGCCGCAAGCGAGCCGTCCCCCGCGTCCGAAGAGGCGCCCTCCGCAACGCCCTCTCGCAGCCGTCGCGACCGACGTTCGCCCCGCGCTGCGGAAGGCGAGGCCGCGGCGCGGCCCGGGGGCGCGGCGGACGAGAAGAAGCGCGCCGCTCCCCTCCTCAAGCCCGGCGAGAGGCGGACGACCGCGCAAGGCGCCGTCATCGGCATGCCCGCCCCAACTGGCGAGCAGCCGCGAAGCGACGGCGCGTCCAGGCGCGGAGGCCGGCGCGCCGGTCGGCGCAGGGGCGAGCAGGAGAACGCCGCCAAAGCCTTTATGCACCCCAGCGAGAAGGAGTTCGCCGACCTCCTCGACTACTACCAAATCAACTACCTCTACGAGCCCCGCTCCTTCCCCCTCCGCTGGGACGGCAGCCGCGTCGTCGAGATGTTCACCCCCGACTTCTACCTCCCGGAGTACGACCAGTACTTCGAACTCACCACGATGAAGCAGAACCTGGTCACGCAGAAGAACCGGAAACTGCGCCGCGTCCGGGAAATGTACCCGGAGGTCAACGTCCAACTCCTCTACCGCCGCGACCTGATGCGGCTGATGGGCAAGTACGGCTTCGGCCCCCTCGCCGACGTCTCCGTCGAGGGCACGGAGCGCACGCTCTTCGACGAGGCCCGCGTGCGCGAGCGCGTCCGCGAACTCGGAGCGCAAATCACCAAAGACTACGCCGGCGAAGAGCCCGTGCTCATCGGCGTCCTCCGGGGCGTCGTCGTCTTTATGGCCGACCTTATGCGCGCCGTCGACTTGCCCGTGCAAGTGGAGTTTATGGAGATCACCCACTACGGCGAAGAGCGGCAGGAAAGCATCGACGTCATCCGCGACGTCTCCACCGACCTCAACGGCAGGCACGCCCTCATCATCGAGGACATCGCCGACACCGGCCTCACGCTCCGCTACCTCACCGAGCACCTCCAGGCCAAAGGCCCCGCCAGCCTTCGCGTCTGCGCCCTGCTCGACAAGTCCGCGCGCCGAATGGCGGACGTCCCCCTCGACTACGTCGGCTTCGAGATACCGGACGAGTTCGTCATCGGCTACGGGTTGGACTACGGCGGACGCTACCGCAACCTCCCCTACATCGGCGTCCTCCAGCCCCCGGAGCCAAAGGCCGTCGCCCAGCGCTAAAGCGCCCCCTGAGGGCGCCCCGCGCGGCGCCCGCACCCCCTCTCACTATAAGGGGAGAGGACGCCGCGATTGCGGCGAGGAGAGGGTACTGCGGACGGGGCGCGTAGCGTCCCGTCTCCCTGACTCCCACACCCCTCGTCCCGCGTAGGCGGGAATGACGCCCCTATGAATTCCTGGTGCCGAAGGCCGGATTCGAACCGGCATGAGGTTGCCCTCAACGGTTTTTGAGACCGCCGCGTCTACCTTTCCGCCACTTCGGCTCCCCACGATTATAGCGCAGGGCGCGCATCCTCCGCGAAGGCCGGCGCGAGGGCCGGCGGGAAGGTCGCGCTGCGACGGATTGCGGCATGGCGCGCCTGGTACGAGCGCATGCAGGCCGCCCGGTCGCGCAGCGAGGAGACGGCGCGTCCCGCAAAGAACGGAGCTAGCGCGCACCCAACTCCAGCGACGCCGTTCCCATGGACGACGTTCGGCCCCGGAACGCGGCGCGTCGGCGAGAGGTCACCAAACGCGGCTGGCGTAGTAGACGAGCGGGAACACGGGAACAAGGCTGTCGAGCCTGTCGAGCAGCCCGCCGTGTCCGGGGATGAGGCGCCCGGAGTTCTTAGCGCCCGCCATGCGCTTGAGTTTGGACTCCAGCAAGTCGCCCGCCTGCGCCGCGCCGCCAATGGCGAGCCCCAGCGCGAGCGCGGGCCAGACGCGGCTCTCGACGCCGTCGAGCAGGTGAACGAGGCCAACTGCGGCGCCCATCGCGGCGAGCAGCCCGCCGGCGGCGCCCTCCCAAGTCTTCCCCGGCGACACGGACGGGGCGAGTTTGCGCCGCCCTATCGCCTTGCCGGCGGCGTAGGCGCCCGTGTCCGTTGCGAACGTCGTCAGGAACGCGAGCGCGACCCACTGCAGCCCAGCGTCGCCGAGGCGCGTGAGGATGAGCGCGGCGAACGGCAGCGCGACGTAGCAGACGCCCAGCGCGGCGACTGCCCAATCGCGCGGCGCGGAGCCCGCAGCGTCCTTTCCGGCCGATGAGGGGTCGTCCTCTCCCTTCGTCAGGGGGGCATCCTCGGTTCTCTTTTCCGCCGACGAGGGGGCGCCTGCAGCTCTCGCTGCCGGGGGGGCGGACGCGGACGCTCTGCGGACGCGGGCGGCGCGCAGCAGGGCGAGCATTTCGCGCGCGGCGAGGGCGGCGGCGGCGGCGGCGGCTCCGACAAACAGGGCGCCGCCCGCCCAAACGAAGGCGAGCAGAACCGGCAGGCCGACGGCGGCGCTGATCAGCCGCAGACGGAGTTCGCTCCGCCCCGAGACATTCATCATAAGGGATGTACGGGCAGGGCGGACAGGTTAGGGCTCGTTCCAGAAGATTTCGCGGCGCTCTTCAGGGGGGAGGTCGTTGGCGCGCATTAGCGTGTGGGGGCGGATGACGTACTCCTCCTGGTGCGTGGCGCCGTCGCCGTCTCTGTAGTAGACGCTGACGGAGACGGGATGCCCGGAGGCGGACGGGGGAACGAAGTGGACGCGCTCGGCGTAGGGCTCCATAAGCCCGATGTCCACGAAGGCGGCGTCGCCCCCGGTATGCTCGTCGCCGCCGACGAGCGCGTGGGCGTCAATGGCGGGGCTGCCGCCGAGGTTTTTGAACTTGAGGAGGAAGCCGGACTCCTGCGTCTCCCGCCAGGCGATCACGTCGGGGCGCGCCATGCGCCGCTGGTGCCGCCTGTCCCAGAGCATCTTGCGGTAGACGAGGATGACGATGATGGTGGTGGCGAACGAGGCGACGAGTTCGCCGGCGGTGTCGATGACGATGGCGGCTGTCCAGAAGGCGCTCATCGCTTGCAGCCCCGGGATTCCGTCCCGCCGGAGGCGGCGCCGATGGCGATGGCGGCTGTCCAGAAGGCGCTCATCGCTTGCCGCCCCGGGATTCCGTCCCGCCGGAGGCGGCGCCGATGGCGACGAGTTCGCCGGCCGCGCCGATGGCGATGGCGGCTGTCCAGAAGGCGCTCATCGCTTGCCGCCCCGGGATTCCGTCCCGCCGGAGGCGGCGCCGATGGCGACGAGTTCGCCGGCCGCGCCTATGACGATGGCGGCTGTCCAGAAGGCGCTCATCGCTTGCCGCCCCGGGATTCCGTCCCGCCGTAGGCGGCGCCGATGGCGACGAGTTCGCCGGCGGCGCCAATGGCGATGGCGGCTGTCCAGAAGGCGCTCATCGCTTGCCGCCCCGCCATCCCGTCCTGCCGGAGGGTTTGATCGCTTCGTGCTCTTCGCCGACGATGCTGACGAGGTTGGCGGCGCGGGGAGTGAGGATGAAATCGTAGTGGTGGGCGACGTTGTCGGAGTCGCGGTAGTAGAGCGCGACCTTGAACGACGCGCCGAACGCGCCCTCGAGGGAGCCGAGCGACTGGGCGTGCTCGCCGTAGGGGGGCATCAGGCCGAGGTCGATCATCCTGGCGTTGGGGCGGTCTTCGTCCGCGCCGCCGAGCAGGGCGTGCACGTCCACCGCGGGGCCGCCTCCCCAGTTTTTGAAGCGGATGAGGGACTCGCCGCCGTTGGCCTCGGCGGTGACCACGATGGTGGGCTGGGTGACGCTGCGGTGATGCCGCTTGTTCTCCCTGTTCTGCCTGAGAATGAGGATGACGAGGACGACGGTCGCCCAGGCGAGCATATGCTCGCCGAAGAGGTCGAGGAAGGTGGTGACGGATTCGAACACGCTCATCGGGGAACTCCGCGGTGCGCGCTCCGCAGTTTCTTGGCCTCGCGGTGCTCTTCGCCGACGACGCTGACGGCGGTGGCGATGTGGGGGTTGACGACGAGGTCGTAGAAGTGGGCGATGTCCTCGCGGTCGGAGTAGTAGAGGGCGACTCTGAAGGGGAAGGCGTAGGGGCCTTCGGCGGGGCCGAGCGACTCGACGTGCTCTCCGGAGGGGGGCATCAGTCCGATGTCCACCGCCAGCGCGCCGCCGACCTCTTCGTCGTCGTCGTCGCCGACGAGGGCGCGGACTCCCAGCGCGGGCCCGCCGCCCCAGTTCTTGAAGCGCAGGAGCGCCTCGTCGCCGCGCTTTTCGGTGTTGACGACGATGGTCGGGCGCGTGAGACGCTGGTAGTACGCCTCGTTCTCTCTGTTCTGCCGCATAATGAGGATGGCCATCATCGTGGTGGCCACGGCGAGCAGTTCCTCGCCGAACAGGTCTATGAGTTCAATGATGACCGCGCCGTCCATCGCCTGAATCCGCTGGTTCCCGTCCGTGCTCCGTCTTTAGGGTTGCGCGGCGAGCGCGAGCGCGTCGCTTACGGCGACTTCGTCGAGGCCGTAGACTCCGACGGCGGCGTCGGTGGTGACGTAGCCGTTGCGGAGGTCGCTGACGACGCGGCCGCGGTCGCGCAGTTTGGGGTCGCCGGCGCCGCCCGCGCTTCCGGTCTCTACGCGGACGACGTCGCCTTCCTCCAGCATTACGTTGGAGATAATGCCGACGTAGCGCCGCTCGGCGGGGCAGCCGGGGTTGACGGTGACGGCGCCCGCGACGCCGTCGAGTCCGCCTTCGACGCCGCGGGCCGGCGCGAGGTTGCGGGGGCTGCCTCCGGCGTAGCGGCTCGGCTGTTTGACGAGGTACTCGCGGCGCATCGCAAGCCCGCCTCGGTGCTCGCCGGGCCCGCCGGAGTCCGGGACGAGTTCGAAGCGCCGCATTTCGACGTCGAATTCGGACTCGATGATCTCGGCGCTGGTGATCTTGCTGCCGCCGCCCCACGAGTGGCCGGTGCCCGTCCAGCCGTCGCCGCCGCGGTGGGCGCCGTTGCCGGACATCATCAGTTCGTATTGCACGTAGCGCCTGCCGCCCCCGACCGTGCCCATCACGACCATGCCGCTGCTGGCGTTGTGGGCGACCGCGGGGCGTCCGGCGGCGCGGCTGAGCGCCTCGAAGATAACGTCCTCGACGGTGGAGAGCGTCATCGAGTAGAAGCCGATGGGCGTGGGGAAGGCGGGATCGAGCACGGAGCCCTCGCGGAATCGGCACTCGACGGCGCGGGCGAGCCCGAAGTTGTTGGGAACGCCCGGGTCGATCATGGCGATGACGGCGTAGTAGGCCATGCCCCGCGTGAAGGGCGGTCGGACGTTGATGGGGCCTGGACTCTGATCGTCCGTTCCGGAGAAGTCGAGGACGAGGGAGTCGCCGCTCTTGATCGCCGCGACGTGGAGGCGGAGTTTGCGCTGGGGGTCGACGATGTCGTCGGTGAACGCCTCGGCCTCGTAGACGCCGTCCGGCCATTGGCGGACGGCTTGGCGGACGCGGGCCTCGGCGCGGAGGCCGATTTGCTCGAACGCCTCGACGACGACGGACTGGCCGTATTCGTCCATCAGGCGCTTGAGGCGGGCGGCGCCGATGCTCCAGAGGGCGCCCGCCTGCGCGCCGAGGTCGCCGAGCACGAGTTCGGGGGCGCGGCTGTTGGCGCGGACCATCCGGTGCGTCTCGGCGACGGGCTCGCGTCGGGAGAGGAACTTGACTGGCATAATCTGCAGCCCTTCGCCGAAGACGTCGCGGGCGAGCGTGTTGCGGGAGCCGGGGGACTGGCCGCCGATGTCGCTCTTGTGGCCCATCGAGGCGCAGAAGGCGGCGACGCGCCCCTCGTGAAACACGGGGAGCACGACGACCATATCGTTCGGGTGCGGGCAGCCGGAGTAGTAGGGGTGATTGATGAGAAAGCAGTCGCCGTCCTCCATCTCGTCGTAGGAGTAGAACTGCAGAACGCCCTTGACGCACTCGGGGTAGGCGCCGAGGTGAGGCGGGAGCGGCGAGTACTGGCCGATGACGTTGCCCTCGCGGTCGGTGACGCCTGCGGAGAAGTCGTGGGACTCGCGGATGATGGTGGAGAAGCCCGTGCGGAGGACGGCGGCCTGCATTTCGCGGACGATGCCGTCGAGCCGCGCGCGGATGACTTCCTGCGTAATGACGTCTGCGGTCGTCATAGGGCGGCTAGTGTATCACGGACGCGGGCGGGGGCGGGGCCGCTTCGCGTAGGAGACGACTCTCCGGTAGGTTCCCGCTTTCGCGTAGGCGGACGACTCTCCGGTAGGTTCCCGCTTTCGCGTAAGCGGGCGCCCTCCGGTAGGTTCCCGCTTTCGCGGGAATGACGGGGCCGCGGGGGATATGGGGAGACGGGGCTAGCGCCCCGTCCGCGGCCTTGCGCGGTCGACAGGATAGGGAGAGCGCCCCGCCGCCCTTTAAGGGTTGCACCATTCTGCACCATTTTGCACCATTTACTCCTAGCGTCGGGTTCGCTTTAGGGCGCCGATGGGGCTGTTTTGGGGCTGAAATGGGGCTGTTTGGGGCAGGAATGGGGCAGAATGGAGCGCCCCCTTGCCCGCCTCGTCCTCTTCCCGCACCGGGTCGCCTGCGCGCGACGGGGTCCATCGTAAGGGATGAGGGGGGCGGCGGCGCAAGGGGCGTTTGTCGCAGGGGGATGGGGGGCGAGATTCCCGCCTTCGCGGGAATGACGGTAGAGGGGATAGGCCCGCGATGTTGCGGCGCGGGGGGCGTCTGCGGTACGATGAGCGAAACGGCCCGCGAGGCGCAGCGATGACGACGACGAAGCGGAAGGCGACGGCAAGCAACATTCCGCCCGACGCCGACCCGGGCGTTCCGCCCGACGTGTTCGCGATGCTGATGGCGAATCCGCCCACGGAAGAGGAGAAGGCGCAATGGCTGGAGAATATGCGCCAGTCGCGCCTCGATCACCTCTACCTCGACGGGATTAGGGAGCGCGTCCTCGCCGAGCACGGCGACTGCTGGGTCGCCGCCTACAAGGGCGAGGTTGTGGCGATGGCGGACACGCGGCAGGAACTCTATGACCTGCTCGACGAGCGGGGCTCCCTGAGGGCTAAAGCCGCCGTCTGGCATTTCCAGAGGAACCCGAGGCCGATGATCGGCAGGCTCCCGCAATGGCGATAGAAGGAGGCTGGGAGAGGAAGCACTCCGAGCCTGCTCCGTATGTCAATGGGCATGTCAAGATAGCCCGGCTAGGAGTCGCGGGAGACGCGCGGTTTCTGGTCGACACTGGCGCGGATGCGACGACGCTCCAGGTGGGGGACAGGCTCAGTCTGGGCATTCCGTCCAGCCATCTGTCGCCGCAGGTTTATGTCGAGAGCGTCGGAGGCCTGGCGTCCTATTCGCCAGAGCCTGCCTCCATCTGGTTGTACGACAGGGCCGCCGACGCTTGGCGCATCTTCTCCGTTATGATCGAAATCTACGCCGGAGAAGAAGACGCCGGCAATTTCCCCTCGTTGCTCGGACGCGACGTACTCAACCGCTGCCGGTGCGCCATCGACGCATCCACGGGAAGCGTGTTGCTGGAGCCCGTGCTCGTGGACGAGGCCAGCGGCGCCGTGTACTACCCGCCCGCCGTCCGGCGGCTGGGTTAGCGCTAGTTCGCCGTCACCTCGCTGAGGCCGTAGACGACGCAGGCGCTCTCGCGGAGGGGGCGTCGGCGCAAGGGGCGGATGTCGCGGAGGGGGTAGGTTCCCGCTTTCGTGGGAATGACGAGGCACCTGGGGATGTAGGGGGGCGTTGCGCTTGTCCGCAGTATCCTCTCCCGCTGTAGGAGAAGGGGTACTTGACTTGACATGGGGGAACTCTTGCACTATGGTCCTGTGTACGCAACCTGTTGAGGTTAACTTATGGATCCCATCGGCTTGGGTCTTGGCGTCTTGGAGCAAGTGGACATCCGGCAAGCGTTCAGCAACGAGCCGCAGGTGTTCACCCCATGGCTTGCCCAGAACCTTCACCTGCTGGCTGCTGAGTTGGGGATGGAGGGCATGCAGCAGGAAGGTACGGAAGTCAGCATAGGTTCGTACAGAGCGGACATCGTTGCCACTCTCCCTGACGACACGAAAGTCGTCATCGAAAACCAGCTGGAAGTTGCCGACCTGAAACACTTGGGGCAAATTCTGGCCTACCTCGCGGGGCTGGGAGCGCAGGTTGTCATATGGGTAGCCACGAGGTTTGACGACGTGCACCTCACCGCAATCCGCTGGCTAAACGAACACACGAGTGCTCCGTTTGCTTTTTTCGCGGTGGCGGTGGGAGCCGTTCGTATCGGCGATTCCAAGATTGCGCCTACGTTTGAAGTGCAGGAGCGCCCCGACGGTTGGGTGCGGAAAGTGCAGGGGACAGAAGGTCAGTTTGGGGAGCACAGCGAGATCCGCCGTGAGTTCTGGACATACTACAAAGACCATATTCCTTCGGCCGGAATCCCTGTGGGGGATTACACAAATATACGCTGGTCAGCCGACGCAGAAGAGGACGATCGGGTTCATTTACACGTGTTCAAGAGAAAAGTCAGTGTGTACGTGGCAGCGAAAAGTCGAGAAGAAGAGATCGATGAGCAGGTAGAGCGGCTGGAAGAGCGGTTCGAAGGGCTCGGAGGTAACTTTACGCTCCGTAACGGTCGTCGGTTATTCGAAACGGTGAAGTTGGTTGACATACGCGAAAAAAGCAATTGGGACGAGATACTGGATTGGTTCGAGCAACAGCGCGCAATTTACCTCGAAATACTAGCCGAAGAACCGAGCGATCAGGCGGACGCGCAATGACGACTGCTGCCATGGTCAGCCTGAGGCTTACCCTTGAGGCTATCGCGCGGTGCACTTGGCATCTCTTAGAAGACGCCGCATCGCTCGGAGCGTCCATCGGGGAAGAGACCCTCACGGACCTGCTGGCGATCAGGGTTAAGCGCGACAACCACACAGTGATGCAATTCACCAAAGCCCGTGAATCTCGCACGGGAGTTGATATCGAATTAGAGGTCTGGCTAGGCAACGCTAGAATGGGTTGGACGCGACTTGCGATACAGGCGAAAAAACTTGATGTTCGTTCGCGCAGATATCGAAGCCTTGACTATAAAAATTCAACTGGCCGCCAAATAGACATGCTTGAGAAGTACGCCAAGCATTGGAGAGCGATACCTCTATATCTGCTGTACAATTGGAAGGAAGATGCAGACATGTATTGGCACTGTTCACGCCCTCTTGAGATAGAGCAAATGGGGTGCACCGTCGCTCCGCTCATGGTTATCAAAAGGGCTAGTCAGGGTTCCAAGCACTTTGATGACATACACAGGAACCCGAGCGTCTTCCCATTGAGATGTCTGGCTGAATGGCCTGTTTGCTGCAATTCCAGCGGCATGGACTCACTGTACTTTGATGGAATAACGCCTCAGAAACACGGTAGAATCCACGACTATCTACAGACCGGCGACGAACACTTTCGTAACGAATTCCTAAACGAATTCCACGACGCTGAAGTCGGATTGCCGCGTCGTATTATGGTGCTTAATGTCCCGGAAGAAGACGCTCCTAGCGGCGGCGGCGAGGCGGGGTAGGTTCCCGCTTTCGCGGGAATGACGGGGCACCTGGGAGTAAGGGGAGACGGGGCTATGCCCCGTCTATGGCGCTTGCGCGCCGAATGGATTCCTGCCTACGCAGGAATGACGGTTATGGGGGAATGACGGCCATGGGGCGCTCGCGCATCCCGACCGCAGTACCCTCTCCCGCCGCGTTCGCGGCGTCCTCTCCCCTTATAGGGAGAGGGGGATCTGGCGGCGCTGGGGCGCCTCACATTGGGGGCGGGATTCCCGCCTACGCGGGAATGACGGCAAGGGGGGCAGGCATGACGGGGCGATGGCGGTTCGCGGCTCTTCACGCCGTGGAGGTCAAGGCAACGGCGCGGCGCCCTACCCGACGCGTATTCGACCGCGGCGTCTCGCACTGCCGCAGAGGCAGGGCAACGGCGCGGCGCCTCTCCCCACTCGCAGTAGGGGCAACGGCGCGGCGCCTACCCCCGCACGCCGTGGGGTCAAGGCAACGGCGCGGCGCCCTACCCGACGGGTATTCGACCGCGGCGTCTCGCACCGCCGTGGGGTCAAGGCAACGGCACGGCGCCCCTACCACGCACGCGCGGGCATAGAACGGCGCCCCGCCCCGCTACCCTCCTTGCAGGGCGGCGTCCGCCTCCGCTTCGCTGAGGCCGTAGACGGCGCAGGCGCTCTCGCGGGAGACGTAGCCGTTGCGGAGGTCGGACGCGACGCGCCCCCTGTCGCGCTTGCGCGGGTCGCCGACGCCGCCGGCCGACGCCGTCTCCATGCGCACGACGTCGCCCGGATCGAGGGAAACGTTGGAGATGAGCCCGGTGTAGGACTGCTCCCGCTCCGCGCCGGGGTTCATGACGATGCGCCCCGGCCTGCCGCTGCGTCCGCCGTCCACGCCATGCGCGGGGACGAGCGCGCGGGGCGTTCCGCCCGCGTACTGCGCCTGCGTCCGCACTTGATACTCGCGCCGCAGCGCCAGCCCGCCCCGGTGCTCGCCGGCGCCGCCCGAATCCGGCACGAGGTTGAACTGACGCATATCCACCTCGAACTCGGACTCGATGATCTCGACGCCGGTGTACTTGGCGCCGCCCGCCCACGAGTGGCCGGTGCCCGTCCAGCCGTCGCCGCCGGCGTAGGCGCCGTTGCCGGAGATGACGATTTCGTATTGCACGTAGCGCTTGGCGGCGGCGCCCGTCGCGCCCAGCACCAGCAGGCCGGAGACGCTGTTGTGCGCCACCGCCGGACGCCCGGAGATCTTGCTCAGCGCCTCGAACACGACGTCCTCAACGACGGGCATCGTCATCGAGTAGAAGCCGACGGGCGCGGGAAACGTCGGGCAGATGACGCTGCCTTCGCGGAACCGGCACTCTATGGCGCGCGCCAGCCCGTGATCGTTCGGAACGTCGCCCATCATCGCAATCGCCGCGTAATTCGCCATACCGCGAACGAACGGCGGGCGGACGTTCACGGGCCCGATGGACTGGTCGCCCGATCCGCTGAAGTCGAGGATGAGGCGGTCGCCTTTCTTTTCGACCGCGACGTGGATGCGGACGGTCTCGCCGGGGTTGGCGATGTCGTCAATGAACGCCTCGGCTTCGACGGCGCCGTCGGGCCAGCCCGCGATGACGCGCCGCGCCCGCGCCTCTGTTCGGTCGCCGAGCCCCGCGAACGCGTCGAGCACGGCCTGCTTGCCGTAGGTCTCTATGGTGTGGGCGAGACGGCGGACGCCGATGCTCCAGAGCGCGCCGGCCTGCGCCTCCAAGTCGCCGAGGACGAGTTCGGGCGTGCGCGTGTTGCCGCGCAGGAACTGAACGACCTCGCGGTGGAGAACGCGCTCCCGCATAAACTGCACGGGCAGGATGCAGAGCCCCTCGCCGAAGAGGTCGCGGGCGACGGCGTTCCGCGAGCCGGGCGATTGGCCTCCGATGTCGACCTTGTGCCCCATCGAGGCGCAGAACGCGACGACCTCGCCGTCGGCGAACACGGGCATCACGACGACCATATCGCTGGGGTGCGGGCAGCCGGAGTAGTAGGGATGGTTCGTGAGGAAGCAGTCGCCCTCGCGCATATCGGCGGCGGCGTAGAACTCCAAAACGCCGCGCACGCAGTCCGGGTAGGCGCCGAGGTGCGTCGGCAGGGGGGAATGCTGGCCGACGACGGAGCCTTCGCGGTCGGTGATGCCGGCGGAGAAGTCGTGGGACTCGCGTATGATGGTGGAGTAGCCGGTGCGGAGGACGGCGGCCTGCATCTCGCGGACGATGCCGTCGAGCCTCGCTCTGATGACTTCCTGCGTAATGACGTCTGCGGTCATACTGCGCCCCCCGCCGCGCGAATCGCGCCCGATAACCTATGCGCCGCGCGGCCGGCTGTCAACCGCCCACTGGCGCAAGGCGCGTCGCAGCCCGCCGACTCCGTGTCAGGCGCCGTCCCCTATTGGGCGAAGCGCTGCATGACCTCTTCGTCGGTGAGGCCCTGGCGGTTGAACCAGGCGCGCTCGATGACGGCGGACGCCTCGCCGACGCCCTCGAGGACGTCCTCGGCGAAGGCGCGCAGAGAGGCGGGAGCGTCGTCCGGCGCGGCGCTTTCGAGGCGCTCGAGGAGGCGGTTGGCGCTCTGGATGAACTGGAGCGGGGCGACCTGGTGGGCGTTGTCGCGGGCGCGCTCGACGCCGGCGCGGAGGGCGGCGCGGAGGGCGGGAAGCGGGGGCTCGCCGTCGTCGGCGGGGACGCCCCACGCCTCGGCGACCGCGCGGAGGGGAGCGTCGGTCGGGCCGCCGCTTTCGGCAGCGGCGATGGCGGCGGCGTCAATGGCGCGGACGAGGCTTTCGGCGCGCTCCAGCCAGCGTCCGAGCCAGATGAGGTTGTAGACGCGGGAGTTGGTGAGCCAGGCGCTCGCGCCGTGGGCGGGCGTTCGGGGGTCGGCTATCGTCGTCATTAGATGCGCTCCTTGCCCTGCGACGCAGGGCGGCTAGGCTTGGTCGAGAATTTTGACGCTGCTATGCACGGAGACGAGGCCGCCCTGTCCGGCGGAGACGAACGAGCCGGTTACGGGAGGCACGTCGGTGTAGTCGCGGCCCACGGCGAACGCGAGCAGTTCGGCGGGCTCGGGGCGGGCGCGCTTGCGGGTGGGGTCCGCCGAGAGCCATCCGGCGTCCGGGTGGAGGCATTCGATCCAGGCGTGCGTCTCGCCCTCCTGCGTGGCGAGGAGGCCGGAGACGTAGCGGCAGGGGACGCCGAGGCAGCGGAGGATGCCGAGCGCGGCGTGGGAGAAGTCCTGGCAGACGCCGTAGCCGAGCGCGATGGCCTGGTCGGCGGTGGTGAACACGGACGTGTGGCCGCGCTGGTAGACGATGCGGGCGTGAAGCCACTCGACGACGGCGTCGATGGTCTGCAGGAGGGAGTCGGCGCCGGCGGCGGCGGACTCGGCATAGTCGGCGAGGGCGGCGGGCTTGATCAGGGGCGTCTCGGCGAGGTAGGCGCCGCCGGATTCGATGCGCTCGCGGTAGACGCTCATCGGCAGGTCGGGGGCGTCGGGGCGCCGGGCGAGAATGCGGAGGGAGCCGGACGACTCGACGCTCATTTCGCGGTGGGTTTCGGTGACGGTGGAGCGGCGGACCATATTGCCGAAGCGGTCTTTGTACTCGACGAAGGCGTCGGGCGGCGTTATGGAGACGGCGGCGTTGACGTCGGATTGCGCGCCGCCCTCTCTCGCCGCGATCCGCAGGACGTTGTCGTTCTGGATCACGTCGTGGCTGTAGGCGTACTGGGCCTGATAGCGATATGAGGCTGCGAGGGCGGGGGCTACCCCGGCGATACGACCCATGTGGGCTTGCACAGGCCTCCGGCTGAGTTGTTGGTGATGCGGGATTCGGCGCGGGCGACGCGGGTGAGGCCGCCGACGGGAACCGTGACCTCGCCATGCGCGTTTTGGTAGGAGAAGACGCGCAGATCGACGCGGCGCTCGGCGAATCCGCCCGCCTCGCGGTCGAGCACGAGGTGCGTGGAGAAGTCGATCATGCGCTGGGCGATGTGCTCTTCCGGGCGTTCTGCGAGGAGGCGCCGCGTTTTCGCCAGTTCCGCCGCGCTGAGTTCGGGGCCGATGGCGACGCCGGCCCCGCCGGATCCGCCGCGCGACTTCACGACGAGTTCGTCGAGGTGGTCGAGCGCGTAGGCGCGGGAAGCCTCGTCCAGCAGGTTCTGGCTCTCCGGCTGCCGGAGGATCGGCTCCTCGCCGAGGTAGCGGCGGATCATTTCGGGGACCCAGAGGAAGACGAGTTTGTCGTCGGCGGCGCCGGAGCCCATCGCGTTGACGAGCGCGACGCGCCCATCCTTGGCGGCTTGCCTCAGCCCGGGGACGAACGTGTCGAGGTCTTCGACGCGGCGATAGATAACGTCGACGGGGAGGTCGCCGTCCAGCGTTCGGGCGCGGATGGAGCCGGCGCCGGATGCGTCGCAGTAGAGGTCTTGCCCTTCGACGAGCGGAACGCCGAGCAGTTCGGAAAGGTAGCGGTGCTCGAAGAAGGCGGCGCCGTACTTGCCGTCGGTGAGGATGACCGCCGCGCCGCCATGCTCGGACGCGAGCGACGCGAAGAGGGCGCGGAGCGCGGGGGCGGGGTCGTAGGGCTCGACGCGGTAGGCGGCGGCGAGTTCGGGGAAGGCGCTCGCGGCGAGTTCGCAGGTCTTCATTTGGTAAGCGACGCCGGAGGGGATGCGGAGGTTGTCCTCCAGCACGACGAACTCGCCGTCGACGTCGCGCACGAGGTCGGCGCCGTAGACGTGGACGTAGACGCCGCCTCGCGGGCGGACGCCTGCGAGGTCCGGGGCGAAGCGCTCGCAGGTGTAGATGACCTCCGGCGGGACGACCTGCTGGTCGCCGCAGTAGAGGTCGAGGAGGAAGAGGTTGAGCGCGCGCTGGCGCTGTCGGACGCCCGCCGCGACGAGTTCCCACTCGTCGGAGGAGATCAGGCGGGGCAGGAGGTCTATCGGCGTTGGGCGGAAGCGGAAGGGGTCGAGGAGGAAGGCGAAGGAGTCGCGGGCGGCCTGCCGCTCGGCGGCGGCCTGCCGATCGGCGATCTCGTCGTAGGTTGCGCGCTCCATCCAATCGAAGAAGGGCGCGTAGAGTTCGCGGGGGGTTCCGTCGGCCCTCCGGCTTTCGTCGATGAAAGCGCGCTCCAAAGCGGGGGCGGTCATAGCGGGCATAGGGCGGGTCGTTCCTTTCGTCGCGCCGGCGACGCGGGCGGGGCGCGGGTTGCTCAGTTTAGCGTACCGCGCCGCTGTTTCGAGAGTGTTGCGGACTTGTGAACGGACTGTTACGCCATGGCTCCCGCGGGCTCGCGCTCGGCTTCGGCGGAAGAGGGGCGCAGGTTGTAGAGGCGGAGGGCGTTCTCGCGGTAGATTTTGCGGAGGGCGCTTTCGGGAAGGTCGGCGCGCGCAAGCGCCTCGTCGAGTTCCTCGGCGACCGTCTCTTTCGTCTCGTGCGGGTAGTCCGTCGCGTAGATGATTGCGTCCTCGCCGAGCCGCCCGACGGCGTAGGGCAGGCCGGGGTCGGCGCCCTCGACGCTGACGAGAACGCGCCCGCTCGCCATCAGTTCCGCGGAGTCGGTCGGCCCGCGCCGCTTCTTGCCCGCCATGCGGTCCATCATATAGGGCAGCCAGACGGTGTTGGCCTCGAGGTAGGCGACGCGCAGGTTGGGGAACTCGTCGAACACGCCGTTGAGGAACATACTGGCGAGTTGGATCATCACGGCGACGGGGTGCTCGAGTACGTTGGCGTAGGTTACGCTGCGGTTGAAGTCGAAGCCGAGGCCGAGCGACGGCGCGCCGTGCACGGCGAGCGGAACGCCCAGCCGCTGCGCCTCGTCGTAGAGCGGCCAGAACGCCTCGTCGCCGAGGGGGCTCCGCACGCCCATATTGGCGCTGTTGGCGGGGAGCATTCCGCCGACCATGCCCAGGCTCTCGACGCTGCGGCGCAACTCCCGCGCGGCGGCGTCCACGTCCTGCAGCGGCAGCAGCGCGACCCCGGCGAGGCGGTCGTCCACCCGGTGGTGGGACGCGGTGAGCCAGTCGTTGTAGCCCTTGCAGACGGCGACCGCCCACTCGGGGTCTTGGATCATGCCGACGCCGAGCCCGGCGGTGGGGTAGAGGACGGCGTAGTCGAGGCCGACCTCGTCGAGGAGGCTGCCCCACGCGAGCGCGTCGATGACGCCTTCGCCGCGCTTCTCCGCGCCCGCCTTCGCGCCGGTCGCGCCGCGCTGGAAGCCGTCGAGCGTGGGAAAGAAGGGGTAGTTGAGCGTGATTTCGGAGTCGCCGTAGGGCGCGTCCAGATGCCGCCATATCTCGGCGTCGCGCTCGCGGACGTGCCCGTCGCCGTCTATCGCCCGAAACGCCGCGCGGTTCATAGGCTTGCGCCTCCCTTCGCTCCATGGTTCGCTCTCTTGGGGGAGTATAGCGCTAGGGGGCGAGGGGCAAAGGGGCGCTCTAGAGGACGCCCTTGTCGCAATCGCTCGCGCCCGGACAGGGACATCAGCCCTCCGGATCTACGAGAGGTGGATACGAGATTCCCACCTACGCGGGAACGACGAGGGACGCGCCGTCACGCACCGGCGGTGGGGATAGACGTGTCGTAGTCCACGCCGCGGGAGACCTCGACCCGGTGGGCGGCACGCCAAGAGCGTCAGCCGTTCATTCTCGAAATTCGTATGGATATGCTCTTGCAACGCATTGCTTATGACTTGGTTTAGGTAGAGACTCGCCGCCGAGTCTCTACGCGATGGAGGAGGATGCTGTGCATATCGGCACATCAGAGACGCTGGGGCGCGTGTTGGGAATTTGCCCGACCGGGGGGCCTCACGAAGTGGCGCAGCTGTTCGATGTCCCTGACGAAGAGGCGACAGAAGGCACCTGCGATTTGCTGCAATCCCTCGTGGTGACTGCGTTCGACCATGACGACCTCGACGAGGCGCTCGCTGCGATACGAGAGCAGTATGGCGTCGAGACTGCCCTTGAGGTTGCTGTTATAGCTGCAGCATGCGCTTGGTCTCTTGCGGGCCAGGCTTTTCCGGACGAGGAAGAGAGCGAGAGCATCGCCACAGACAAGTTGCCGCCGGCCGAGGTCTTGGGAAAGATTTCCCAAGTTCAAGGTCGAGGGCTTCAGTATGCGCTTGAGGCAACCGTTTTCGGCGAACCGGATTCCTGCTGGCTGTGGCAGGAGGGAGGAGCAGCCGGATGGGAACGACCAGTGGACGAAAACGCAGAGCGGTTGCTTGATCACGTGCTGGAGCATTGCCCCACAGGGAGCGATGAGGAAATTGGCGCTACGATGTGTATCTGCCCCGGCACTCTCCGCCCCACGCTAGTGAGCCTCGCGGTCTTCGCGGTTCATGCGGGCCGACAACAAGACATCGAAGGCGCGATTCGCGCCAAGTACGGATTCACCACTGCCCTTGAATTAAACTTAAGGGAGATGATGCAAGGAGTAAGCAGCGCAGTCGATCTGCTGCGTCAGGCTGACAAACTGTTGAAACGCGAGGAACAGAAGAATGAGGATAGAAATAAGAGAGTAATGCATCTCCACAACGGGAGCTGGGATAACCCTGGCCCGCTGTGTAACCAACACGGAGTGGAGAACTACACTGGCCGCATATCAGCGTCGGAGCGATGGTGCTACAGGTGCAGAAATCTTGTGGATGGTTATCAGAAAGCCATGCAGGGGAACGACGCATGAGTAGTCGGCCTGGCTAGGATACATAGACGCCCTTCATATAAAATTGGGGCGCTCGCCCCTCCCCATCGCCCTCACGCGCCTGCGCTGGGGATGGGCGTGTTGAACTCACGCGCGGACTAGGACATCAGCCCTCCGGATCTTGCGGTCAGCGTTGAGCGGGCGGCCTGGAGGTCGGGGCCGAGGCGCTGCTGATCCGCGTCCAGCGTGAAGTACAACTCGGCGATGGCCGCCGTCAGGTTGTCCCCGAAGCCGAACTCGTTGATCTCCGCCGCCTCCGCGACGCACTGCCCGTCCTCCGTCGTCCACGTCACGGCGACGGGCTCAACGACGCGGAGGCGTCCGTCGCGCAATCGTCTATGGCGCATTGCGTCGGGGGCATTGGGCTCTCCTCTCGCTCGTCTCGCCAAGTCTACCAGCCCTCGCGTTCGCGCCGCCTCGCCCTTACGGAGACCTTTGCATAACTCAGTTCCAGCCCGCAATTCCTCTTAATGTTAGGAGTGAATTGGGGTGCCCCGGCCCTGCGGCAGGGGTTATGCAAAGGTCTCTTACGAGAGACGGATACGAGATTCCCGCCTACGCGGGAATGACGATAGGTTATGCAAAGGTCTCTAGCGGGGATATAGCGCTAGGGGGAGGGGGGCGGGAGCGGCTCGAACTCCGCCCTCCAAATCTCCTCTCCTCCCCGCGCGAACTGCCCTGTCCGAATCCCTGCGACCTCGTACTCCGGCAGCGGAACGCGCGCCGCGCACTTTCCGTCGAACACCGCCCCATTCGCCCAGAAATCGAAATCGAGGTTGTCAAACCCCGCCCCCCGGCGCGCCTCCTGCAAGTGGCCCGCGCGCGCGGGAATGACGTGCAGGAAAAAGCGCGCCGCCGTGTCGGCCTCGACGCAAGGCTCTTTTACGTACGTCAGATCGCCGTCTAGGAGATGCAGATCGAATTCGGCGCGGGCGGTCGGCGCGCGGGAAGAGGCGAATTCATAGGCCGCGCGGTAGAGCCCGGCGTTCAACGAGAATTCGGCGCTCCAAACCCTCTCCTCGTTCTCCGCGATCTGCCCCGTTCTGATTGCGGCGACCGCGTATTGGGGCAACGGAACGCTGGCCACGCAGGTTCCTTTAAACAATGCGCCGTTAAACAATGCGCCGTTTTCATAGAAATCGAAACTCAGGTTATCGAAGCCAATCGCTCGCCGATCTCCCGGCAAGTCGCTTACACGTTGAGGAATGACGTGGAGAAAGAAACGTCGCTCCGTTGCTGCGGGATCGCACGATTCATTGATGTAGACGATCGCGCTTCCGCTCAGGTGAACGTCGTATGCGGAGCGCGCAAGCAAGCCCCCCTCCTCCTGCGCTTTCCGGATCGTCTCTCGCGCCTCATCGTCGTCAATGAATTCTGGTTCCCAACTGAATTCTAAATCGGTTATCGGGTAAGCGAGAGGGAACACCGCCGCGCATTTGCCGTCGAACACCGCGCTCGACACCGACGGAACGCGCCTGGGAGGATAGGCGATCCCGGAGATCGAAGAATAGACGCCTACCGAACCTTGCCCTTTCTTAAAGGATGGCAAATCTTCAGGGTCAGCAGGAGTTACTCGTATTCCGAACCGCGTCTTCGTCAGATACGACCGAGCGCAAGGATCTTTGATGAGAACCAAAGCGTTGTCCAAGCGATAGACATCGAAAATTGAGTCAATCACTGGTTCCCGCCGCAGGGCGGCCTCGTAAGCGGCGCGGACGTCGCTCTTCCTCCAAGTCGTCAATATCGTGTTCCCGTAGACTTTAACCCTATGCAGCGCCGGATCGTCGTTCTCCCACCCGCCTTCGGGCAAATCCATCGAGGCTGCGGCTCGCAACAGCCTCTCCCCTGTCCCGTCCGGCAAAAACGCCGCGTTGAAATTGAGCAAGTGCGCACCGTATGAGGTCAGCAAGTTCACGTCTTCCAGCGGCGTCGGACTCTCATTGATGAGCCACTCCATCGCCTGCCGCGCCGAATGGTCCAGAGCGTCCATTTCGAACTGCGCTTTGAGACGCTCCGGCGCCGCTCTGTCCACGAAGAAATTGAACGAGGCTTGCTGGTTAGGGTGAATCAGCGCCGCAGCGATGAGCGTTGCGGCGACACCCGCCCCAGCCGCCCCGTAGGCGCAAGCCCGCAAGCGGCGGGGCCTACAAGCGGAGAGCAGCCGCCAAAGGCCGAACGCGGCCAGCAGAGAGAACGGCGCCCACAGAAAGTAAAACTTGCGCCATCCGCTGTACAAATGAGGATCGAGCAGCAGCACGGCGAGGATGGGCAACGCGAAACAACCGACCAACAGCAAGGCGAACCGCCGCCGGGTGTTCCGAAGAGCTTTTCTCCTCCCCTCCGCGCTCGCTCCTCCAAGTATGACTGCGGCTGAGCCGGTCAACCCGAGCAGCAGCGCAAATGGCGGGGTCGTGATCGAAAACCAAGTCGGGATATAGTCCCAAGGAACTTCGCTGCTGCGGTAACCCACTCCGCGGAACAACACCGGGACAACATTCGGAAAATCGGCGAACGTCGTCCACCATCGGGCGAATTCCTTGACCGGATCCATCCATAAAGAAGGCATGAGCGCGTAGATAACGAGCAAACTAGTTAGCCCAAACGCCCCTGTTGAAAGGATAATGCGCTTGCGTTCTGCGCGTCCTGACATAAAGATGAAATCCAGCGTTCGCATCGCCGGAATCGCCGCGAACAGCAGCCACCCCGTGATGAGGAGGTTTATGAGCGTTCCAACGGCGGCGCCCAATAAAGCAAACGATGAAATGTTGTCCCTCTTGAACGCCCGGTGCGTCAGAAAGAGCGCAATAACGAACATGACGAAAACAGGAAGGTCTTTGGTGTTAAAAAACGACAGAGCGTACAATCTCGGATGCATGAGAAAAAAGAGCAAAGCAAACAGCGCGACCGATCCGTTGTCAAATAGCCGACGCGCAAGGAGGTAAGCGAAGAGGCCGCCCGCTAAGAAGATCAAGTGCGTGATCAGATGACGAGAGAGATAAGCGCTCCGAACATCATCCAGCCCGAAGAAACGCTCGATGAGGAATAAAGGGACTTCGAGCGCGACGCCGTAGAAATCGCCGTGCCCGCCGAAAAGGACGTCCGTCCCGCCTAGCGTGTAGTCGAGGTTGACTTCGGCCACCTCCCGCTGCCACGGCTCGTCCCATTCAATCCCGTAGTCGTCCAGAACGGCGAGCCCCGCTCCCAGAAAGAGCGCAAGCGCGAGCAGCGCCCACGAGTGCGCCCTCGCCGCCCTCCCGACCCCTCGCAAAGGCGGCCGAACGAAGGGAAGCGTCCGCGCCGAAATCCGCCGCGCTGCGTCCATCTCAAAGCCGATTATACCTAACCGCGCCCAAAGCGGGATTCCTCGTCGCTGACTAGCGGCTAGGCTAGTTGCGCCTGCTATGATGGCGGCTCCTGTCCCCGATCCCAACCCTCGGCGGGGCGGCGCCGCGCCATCGGCTAAACTATGCGGCGACCTTTAGCAGCGCAAGAGGTGTTAGTGAACCTTCGAACGGCGAAAAACCTGTCCCTCGCGGCGCTCGCCGCGTCGCTGAGCCTCCTCGCCGCCGCTTGCGCGGACGGCGCGGCCGGCCCGCAAGGCCCCGCAGGGCCGCAAGGCGCAGCCGGAGCGGACGGCGCGCCCGGACCGCAAGGGCCCGCAGGAGCGGCCGGCCCGCAGGGAGCGCAAGGGGCCGTCGGAGCAAGCGGCGCCCCAGGCCCGGCGGGCGCGGACGGCGCCCCCGGCGCGGCGGGACTCCCCGGCGTCCCCGGAACGCCCGGACAGCGCGGCGGCGCGAGAGCCCTCGCCCTCAAGCCCGACGTCTTCGAGGCAGGCCGCCCCGTGAGAGCGACCGCGTTTTTCACCGGCTTCGACGCGGAGGAAGAGATCAGCGTGTCGCTGATATCGGCGGACGGCTCCCGCGTCGCGCTCGGCGACGTCGCCGCCAACGGCGGCGGCTTCGCGTCCTTCGACGTCAGCCGCGACGACCTCGACGCGGGCGTCTACGCGGTCGCCGGAGGCCCCGCCGTCGCCGCGCTCGTGATCAACGCCGCCCCTCTGCCGCCCGCGAACCCCGCCTCCTGCGACGCCGTCCAAAGGCCGCTGACCTTCGGCTTCTACGCCTTCTTCAGGCCGCTGAGCCACAGCGCCGTGGAAGACCCCGACGCCCCCGGCTACGCGGAGCATCGCGGCTACGAGGCCGACCTCCTCAGCGCGTTGGAGGCGATGAACGGCGCGAGTCTCTCGTTCCGGCGCTCGCCCATCGCCGAATGGGACGGCATCTGGCTGCGCTCCGCCGGAGAATTCGACGTCGTGGGCGGAGGCATCACGATCCTCGACTCGCGACGACGCGACGCATCCGGCGCCGTCAACGTCGCTTTCACAAATGGCCACGTCGCGTTCCGGCAGTCGCTGCTCGTCCAGACGGCGGATGCGGGCCGCCTGGCGGCGCACGCCGACCTCACGAGCGCCGTCCGCGTCGGCGCGCTCGCAGGCACCACCGGCGAGGCGCGCCTGCTGCAGTTGACCGGCCTCGCCGACGCGAACGGCGCGCTGGCCGCCGGAACCCGCGTCGCAACGCCGACGGGCGCGGTCGTCGCCGACGGAAGCGACGCCTACGTCATCACCGCCGCCGGCGCGTCCCCCGCGCTCGAGGGCAGAACGAGCCTGACGCCGCCGGACGACGGCAAGCCGCGCATCGTCTACCTCGGCGACGAATTGGGCGAGAACGAACTGTTGGACGCGCTCCGCAGAGGCGAGGTGGACGCCGTCGCGCGCGGCGAAATCGGCAACCAGGACGCGGCGCGGGAGTTTGCCCCGGAGTTCGCCGTCACCGCGCTCGACCCGGCATCGGAATACGGCGGCTTCACCGTCGAAGCATCGCGGACCGGGCTCCTCGCCTGCCTGAACGACGCCCTCGACTACCTCACCGACAACCGCGCCGTCGGCTACGCCGAATGGACCGCCGACCCCAACGTCTTTATGGATCGCGCTCGCCGGTGGGGAAGGTAGGCGCATGCCCTCCTCGTCGTCATTCCCCGCAGGCGGAAAATCCAACAGCGCGCAGCGCCGTATCCCCTCTCCCTACAGAGACCTTTGCATAACGCCGCCCCACGCCTGCGAACGTTGCGGACACGGAGGTAGCGGACGCGCTGAAGTCGAAGGTTCGGGCGCCTGTTGAGCAGGCGCTAGGGACGCTCAATCTCTGCTACGCGGCGGGAGAGGGTACTGCGGACGAGGCGCAACGCGCCCCGTCATTCCCGCGAAAGCGGGAACCTACCCATAAAACCCCTAACCGTCATTCCCGCGAAGGCGGGAACCTCGCCCCGTCCCCCGCCTAGAACCCCAACTCCTCGCTGACGCCGTGCTCCTCGGCGAGCGCCGCGAGTTTGCCCCACGTCGAGTGCTCGACGAAGACGCCCTCCCGCAGGCGGCGCTGGGCGTTGCGATGCTCGATCTCGCCGGGGTAGAGGATCTCGTCGAAGCCCGCCGCGCGCTTGGACGCCTTGAGATAGCCCGCGAGTTCCGTCACCTGTTGCTTGAACTCGTCCAAAGGGCGGAAGGCGGCGACGTCGAAAGCGGCCATAAAGCAGCCGTCGTTGTGAAAGCCGCGAGGGTCGTGGCCGAAGCCGAGCCCGGTGAGCACGCCGGAGAGAATCTCGACGATGACGGAGAGGCCGTAGCCCTTGTATCCCTCCGAGCCGCCGAGGGGCAGCAGCGCGCCGCCTTGCCCGCGCAGCGCGTCCGGGTCGGTCGCGGGGTTGCCGTCCGCGTCCACGACCCACCCTTCGGGGATGGGGAGGCCGCGCGCCGCCGCGAGTTCCACTTTGCCCGCCGCGACCGCGCTCGTCGCCATATCTATGAAGAGCGGCCCCTCGAGGTCGCTGGGGACGGCGACGCAGATCGGATTCGTGCCGAGGCGCGGCTCGCGTCCGCCGAACGGGGCGACGGCCTTGCTCGTTCTGCCGGAGTCGGCGGTCATCAGGCCGATCATCCCCTCGCGGGCGGCCATTAGCGGGTAGTCGGCGACGCGCCCGACGTGGCTCTGCCTATGGACGGTGGCCGCCGCCGCGCCTTGCGTTCGCGCCTTCTCGATGACGAGGCGCATCGCGCGCTCCGAGACGGCGTAGCCGAATCCCCAGTGGCCGTCGGCGACGAGGGTGGACGGCGTTTCGCTCACGACGTCGAACGGCGCGCCCGGGACGATGTGCCCGCGCTTCACGCGCTCGATGTACGTCGGAACCTGAATGATCCCGTGCGAGTCGTGCCCCGCGAGGTTCGCGCCGGTGACGTGGCGGGCGACGACGTCCGCCTCTTCGGCGCTCGCGCCCGCGCACTGCAGCAGGCGGTCGGCGATGGCTTGCAGTCTGTCGTGGGAAACGGTCGGCATTGCCGCAACTCCTATCTTCACGGCGGAGACGGGCGTAAGCCGTCTCCATGGATCCCCTGGCGCCGCGTCATTCCCGCGAAAGCGGGAACCTACCCCATGGCGCTCCGTCATTCCCGCGCAGTTGGGGATCAGTCGGGCGCGCAAGCGCCGAATCCCCTCCTCTACCTATGAGGGAAGAGGACGCCGCAACGCGGCGGGAGAGGGCGCTGCGGACGGGGCAATGACGAGGTTGGTGCGCAGGAAGAGATTTGAACTCTTACGGGACTTCTCCCACTGCCCCCTCAAGACAGCGTGTCTACCTATTCCACCACCTGCGCGCCCAGCGCGGACGATGCGGTCTCGTCCGCATTCCCGCCGGCGGCGAGCCGCTTCGGCGGGGAGGGAATGGCAGGAGTGGAAGGATTCGAACCCTCGACCGGCGGTTTTGGAGACCGCTGCTCTACCGGACTGAGCTACACTCCTGCGCCGCCTACAGCGTAGCACGACTGAGGACGGGCGGTCAATCGCCTGCGCTGGGCGGCGCATATGAGACAGCGAAGGGGTTAGGAGGCGTCCTCCACGCGCTGCTCCGCAAGGCGCTCCATCGGACTCCCCATCATCGTCCGCGATATGACAGCGCCCCTTGCAATTCGCGCTGCCTAAGCGTATAGCCATATCAATGGCGCAACGCAGCGCCGCCCTGTCCCCCTCTCCCAGGGGGCATTGTCCCCTCTCCCTATAGAGCCCCTTGCACAACGCCGCGAACGCGGCGGGAGAGGGTACTGCGGTCGGGGCGCGTTGCGGGCGCGGCGCGATGGGGTAGGCTCCCGCTTTCGCGGAAATGACGAGGCCTAGGGGGAATAGGAGACGGGGCGCACGGCGCCCTGTCTCTTGGGGGCGCATGCGCCTGCTCGCGCTCGCTGACCTCCATTCCGTCCTCCCTCATCGTCACGCTTGTGCATCCTTTCGTCATTCCCGCGTAGGCGGGAATCCCGCGTCCATTGGAGCGCGTAAGCGCCGCATCCCCCCTCTCCCTATAAGAGGAGAGGAGGCCGCGAACGCCTTCGGGCGCGGCGTGGACATCGTCGAGGATGGCTGCGACTTTGAGCCAATCGATGAGGCGGTCGATGCGGTCGAGTCTGTCGTTGCGGCCTGCGTTGGGAGTGATGAGGGCGTCGATGAAGGGTGGGGGTCGCTGGCTTCGAGGCGCATAGCAGTCTCCTCGCGGTTGCGGGTTGCGGTCGGTCAATTGTGCGCGATTGCGGAAGTTATGCAAAGGTCTCTATAAGGAGAGGGGGATTGCGGCGCTTTGCGCGCCCAAATGGGGCGGGATTCCCACGTAGGCGGGAATGACGATAGAGAGGCGGAATGACGGCTAGAGGGCGCTTGCGCTCGCTGGTGCAGCGCGACATCGGCGAGCGCGCCTATGGGGCAAGTTTGCGCGATAGGTCGAAATAGGGGCGGGCAACGCCTTCCGCCGCGCCGCCGGAGCAGGTAGAGTAGAATGCGAACGCACTCCAAATCGGCGGCGCGGGCCGCCCTCGTGTGAATATGACCGAGCAACCGCCTATGCGCCAGTTGGCGCTCGTCCTCCTGTTCTCCATCGTCGTCTGGTCGCTCGTGCTCCTCGCGGCGTGGTTCGCCGGCAACGCCGACGACTCCCTGGGGCACGGCCCGCTCCCGACCGGCGTCACCGCCGTCAACGCCTACTTCCTCACGATCCTCTCCGGCCTCGCCGGCCTCGTCGTGGGCGGCGTGATGATCGTCGGCGTGCGCGGCAGCGCCTACTACGCCCCACGCTACTCATGGCTCGTCTACCTCATCGTCGTCTTCCCGCTCATCGTCCTCCTCCTCGTCCCGCTCCAGCGGTTCGGCTCCGACCCGTTCCTGGGGCTTCCGAGCGCGCTCGTCGGCCCGCCGGGGCGGATGGTCGTCGCCTCGTCGCTCGGCGCGCTGCTGCTGGGCATGGCGGGGCTGCGGCTGCTGTTCAGGGCGCCGCCCGACGAAGGAGCGTCCGCCGCGCTCACGCAGCGCGCCGCGGGCGGGGCGGTCTCCCGCGATGTGCCCGGGCGCTTCACCGCCCTCGCGTGGCGCGCGCTCTCCTTTATGCAAGAGGAGGCCAAGCGCTTCGAGCAATCCACGATGGGCACGGAGCACCTGCTGCTCGGCGTGCTGAGCGACTCGCGGTCGCAGGCGTCGCGCATCGTGGTGGAGTTGGGCGTCGACCCGTCGTCCGTCAAGCGCGAGATCGAGGGAATCATCAGCAGGCGGGGCGCGCTCCTCGGCAGTTCCTCGAGTATGACGCAACGCTGCCAGCGCGTCATTGAGCGGGCGGTCCGCATATCGCGCAACGCCGGTCTTCGCACCGTCGGCACCGGCCACCTGCTGCAGGCGCTCGTGGAGAGCCGCGACGACGTCACGGGGCAGTTGCTGGAGAGTTCGGGCGTGACGTCCGACCGCGTCGCCGTCGCGATGCGCCAGATGCCCGCCGAAGCCGACTAGCCGCGCCTCCTGCGAGGAGACGGACTATGCCCGAAGCGGCCCTCTATCACTGGGCGGGCTGAGGAACCTGCCGCGCGGCGAGAGCGGCGCTCTCGCAAGCCGGAGTCGCCTTCGCCGAGCGCGACTTCTTCAAGCGCCGTCTCGACCGCGAGGAAATCGCCGCGCTACTCGGCGGCGAGCCCCCAAGCGCGCTCTTCAACCTCAAGTCCGCCGCCTTCCGCAAGAGCGGCCTCGATCCCGACGCGCTCACGGAAGAGCGCATGCTCGACCTCCTCGCCGAGGAGCCCCGCTACTGGAAGCGCCCCGTCGCTGTCGTGGACGGCCGACTCATCGCCGGGGCCAACGCCAAAACGCTCGCCGCCGCCCTCGGCTTCTGAACCGCCCCCCCTGCAAAACGCCCAGCCTAGCCGGTCGCTCCTTGACGCCTCGTTCCGGCGCGGCTAGCCTTGCTCTGCGCCCTGCGTTCGGAACGCGGGAGACGACGCGCGGATCAGCGCCCCGAAGCCAATCCCAAAGGAGACGTCTTGCCGTCCCTTAAGCCGGCGAACGATATGGTCGACGCCCGACTCCGCCCTCCGCGACGCCGCGCCGTGAGCGCGAGCGCCCCATCGAAAGAGTAGGCGCACCGATGCCCATCCGAGCGCTGCCCCCTGCCGTCGCCGCGCGCATCGCCGCCGGCGAAGTCGTCGAACGCCCGGCGTCCGTCGTCAAGGAACTCGTCGAGAACTCCCTCGACGCGGGCGCGACGGCGATCGACATCGACGTCCGGCACGGCGGGCTCGCCTCCATCCGCGTAACCGACGACGGCGGCGGCGTTCCCGCCTGCGAGGTCGCGCTCGCTTTCCAGCGCCACGCCACCAGCAAACTCCAATCCGAGGAAGACCTCGCCCGCATCGCCACGCTCGGCTTTCGCGGCGAAGCCCTCGCCAGCATCGCCGCCGCCGCGACCGTCCGCATGACCACGCGAACGCCCGGCGCCGAATCCGCGGCCGCCGTCGAACTGCAAGGCGGCGAAATCGTCCGGCAAGGCGAAACCGGCGCCGCCCCCGGAACCTCCATCGAGGTCGAAGCCCTCTTCTCGTCCATCCCCGCCCGCCTCAAGTTCATCCGCTCAGCGTCCGCCGAAACCGCCCGCGTCCGCCAAACCGCCGAAAGCCTCGCGCTCGCCAACCCCAACGTCCGCATAACGCTCAGAACGGACGGCAAAACGCAACTCGCCGCCTCCGGCAACGGCGACCTCCGCGACGCCGCGTCGGCCGCGCTCGGCGCGGATACGGCCGCCGCCATGCTCGACGTCGCGTCCTGGGCCGGCCCCTATCCCGTCTGGGGGCTCGCCGCCCCTCCGGAGCGCAGCCGCTCCTCCCGCACCGGCATCTCCCTCTTCGTCAACCGCCGCCCCGTCTATCACCGCGTCGTCGCCGCCGCCGTCGAGGAAGCCTACCGCGGCTTGCTGATGGAAGGCCGCTTTCCCGTCGCCGTCATCTTCCTCGACGCGCCGTCGGAGGAGGTCGACGTCAACGTCCACCCCAACAAGCGCGAGGTGCGCCTCGCCCGCGAAAACGACGCCTTCTCCAGCGTCAAGCGCGCCGTCCGGAGCGTCGTCTTCCCCGCCGAGTCCGTCCTCGAGGCCGACGGCCTGCTCTCCCCGTCGCCCGACGGCGCCGCCGCCTCGCCGACGAACGGCGCAGGGCATGCTTTTCCCCCAAGCGAAGACGCTCAGGCGGGCGGCTTCCGATTTTCGGGGCGCGCCGCCGGCCCGCTGCCCGAGCCCGCGCCCGTCCCCGACGCGCCCGCCCCCGACCTGAACGGCGCCTCTCCGCTCTCCCGCCTCCGCATCCTCGGCCAAGTGTCCAACGCCTACATCGTCGCCGAAGGCCCGGACGGCATGTATCTCATCGACCAGCACGCCGGCCACGAATCCGTCCTCTACTACCGCCTCTTGCGCCAGTGGGCCAACCGCGAGCCCGAAATTCAGCCGATGCTGGAGCCCCTGCCCGCCGCGCTCTCCCCTAGGCAGATGGACGCCCTCGCCGCGGGACGCGAAACGCTCGAGCGATGCGGCCTCCTCGTCGAGCCCTTCGGCGGCGACGCGTGGCTCGTCCGCGCCGTCCCCGTTATGGCCAGACGCGCCGACCCCGCCAAACTCCTCGCCGAAACGCTCGACGCCATCGCGTCCGGCGCCGACGAGTCGGACGCGCCCTACGCCGCCGCCGCGTCCATCGCCTGCCACAGTTCCGTCCGCGCCGGCCAAACGCTCAGCCTCGACGAAATGGCCGCGCTCGCCGACGCCCTCGCCGCCGAGGCCAACCCCCAGCGGTGCCCCCACGGCAGACCGACCGTCATCCGCGTCTCCAACGACTCGCTCGGCAAGCAATTCGGCAGAGCCTAATATGCCCCTCTCCGTCCTCGCCGCCACGCGAAACCCCGACAAAGCCCAACGCATCCGCGCCCTCCTCGACGGGCTGGACGTCGACCTCGCGGACGGCTCGGCGCTCCCCGGCGCTCCCGACCCGCCGGAGGACGGGCAGTCGCATCTCGCCGTCGCCGTCGCCAAAGCCGCCGCGTGGTCGCGCGTCGAGCGCTGTCTCGCCGTCGCGTCCGACGGCGGCCTCGTCATCCCCGCGCTCGGCGACGGCTGGTCGAGCCTCATCACGCGCAGGGGAACCGGCGCCAATGTGTCCGACGAGGAGCGCGGCGCCCGCCTGCTCCGCCGTATGCGCGGACTCGAGGGCGAGCGCAGAGCCTGCCGGTGGACCGAGGCCGTCGCCGTCGCCCGGGACGGCGAACTCCTCGGCGCGTGGGAGGCGAGCGGGCTGGACGGCGCAATCGCCGAGGACTACGCCCCGCCTCCGGGCGGAACCAACGGCTTCTGGGTCAGCGCGCTCTGGGCGACGCGGGAGGGCGTTCGCCGCTGGGCGCTCTCCCCCGCCGGCGAGCAAGCCCTCGGCGACCCCTGGGCCGCCGTCCGCGTCCCCCTCCGCGCCCTAATCGCCCGCCTCGCCGGAGAGGATGGCGCCTAATCCGCTCGACGGCTAGCGTTGAGCCGCGCGCTCGGCGCCGATAGTCCAGCGTAAGGCCCATCATACTGCCGCGTCCTAACGCACGGCATCCGCCGCATGAGTCGCGGGCGAGGTAGGTTCCCGCCTACGGGGAAATGATGGGGGACTGGGGGACTGGGGGAGACGGGGCTTGCGCCCCGTCTGTGGCTCTTGCGCGCCGAATGGGTTTCCTGCCTACGCGGGAATGACGGTAAGGTTATGCCCACCGCCCCTATGGAGTTCGCTCCTCCGAGCCGGCCTGCGCTGGCTCTTGGGGAGGGCGCTCCTCGTCCGCGCCGGGCTGCTCCGGCTCTTCTTGCGGCTGCTTGATGGACGGGCTCTCTCCGCGGTCGGCGCCGGGAATGCGCCGGGCGACGCCCTCCGGGGCGAGCGCGCTGAGGATGGCGAGGGCGCTCTGCGTCCAGCCGTCGACGGGGCGGAGGCAGGCGTACTCCGGCGTGATCTCGAGGTTGGCGATGCGTTCGAACTCGCCGCCCGCCGGGTGATGGCCCAGCGGAATGACCGTCTTGTCGCCCTCTTTGTAGGACTCGCCGTAGGTGAAGCCCTCCCGCCTTATGACGCGGCTGACAGCGGGCTTGGACGCCTTGCCGAGCGCGAGCGGCATTTTCAACAGCCACAGCAGCGGGCGGAACAGCAGAGTGAGCACAGGCAACCTCCTAGCGGCGGCCGGAGCGCGGCGGCCTCGCCCCCATTATAGCCTGCGCTCCCGTCGGGCGCGGAGGAGGGCGAATCGTCCGCCCTTCCGAAGAAGTCCCCGCTATAGCCTGCGCTCTGTCGGGCGCGGAGCGCCTAGCCCACGAGCGCTTTGATCTCGTCCGCGACGCGCTCGCCGATCATCAGCGACGTTACGTTGGTGTTGGCGTGGGTGATAACGGGCATTATGGAAGCGTCGGCGACGTAGAGGTTGTCGAGCCCGTGCGCGCGCAGGCCGGCGTCCACGACGGCCATCGGGTCGGAGGCGGGGCCCATCTTGCAGGTTCCGACGCCGTGGTGGTAACTGCCGTGCGCGGCGCGGGCGAACGCGGCCCAGTCCTCGTCCCGCGGCGGGTGCATCAGCGGGCCGTAGAACTCGCTCATTGACTCGTGCCGGACGAGTTCGTAGACGAACTCCATCGCCGTCGTCATCGCCTTCAGGTCGTCCGGGTGGCGGAGCATCGCGTCCGCGATCTCCGGCAGGTCGTCGGGGTCGGCGCTGACGAGGCGGACGCGGCCGCGGTCGCGCTGCTCCAAGAGATTCGCGGAGACGGGCATCATCGGCTTCAGTCCCGGGACTTCGGTCGGCGGGCGCTGGAAGATATGGAAGTCGCCGTTCGGGAGCGACGGGTCGCTCTTGTACATCAGGCGGAATCGCGGAATGACCCAATCGGGGTTGAACCCGGCGCGCCCCTCGAACGTCATCTCCATCGTCGCGTGGTCTTGGTAGTTTTCGCCGACGCCCTCCAGCGGATGGACGACTTTGACGCCGACGCGCTCCAGTTCCTTCGGCGGGCCGACGCCGGAGAGCATCAGGATCTGCGGGCTGTGGTAGACGCCGGCGCAGAGGACGACGACGTCCGCCTCGGCGGTTCGCGGCTCGCCGGCGCGCTCGTAGGCGACGGCGTTCACGCGCCCGTTGGCGACGTCGAGCGACCGGACGCGCGCCTCCGCCTCCACCGCGAGGTTGGGGCGCCCCCGCGCGGGATTCAGATACGCGACCGTCGTGTTTTGGCGAACGCCGTCTTTGACGTTGTAGGCGGAACTGCAGACGCCGTAGGGATTGGGAACGTTGAGGTCGGGGCACATCGGCAAGCCCATAGCGAGGGCGCGGTCGATGAACGCCCGCACGGGCGCGGACGCCTCCTCGTCGACCTTGAAGAGGCGCTTGACGTAGAGGGGGCCGTCCTCGCCGTGAATGTCGTTTCCGCCGTAATCCGCGTCCGTCTCGATGCGCTTGAGGAGCGGGAGGCAGTCGTCGAACGACCAGCCGGAGTTGCCGAGCGCGGCCCAGGAGTCGAGGTCATGCTTCGTAGGGCGGACGACGGCCATGGCGTTGACGGAGGAGCCGCCGCCCATCACGCGCCCGCTGATCTTATAGAACTCGCTGCCGTCGCCGGCGCGCGCCGTGGGGTAGAGCATCACGTAGGGGGACTCCAGCACGACGCGGGCGAGGTGGTCGCCGCTGGCGATGACCTCGGGTATGGGCTGCGGGTCGGGGCCGGCCTCGAGGAGGAGGACGCTTCTGTCCGGGTCTTCGCTGAGGCGGGCGGCGACGACGCATCCCGCCGACCCTCCGCCGATCACGATGGCATCGTAGCGCATATCAGCCTCCTGGAGCATCTTCTCCCGCCGCTCCGCGGCATCCTCTCCCGTTGCAGCGAGAGACGCTTTCGGCGCTTGGCGCCGCCGGTTCGGACGCGCCCTGCGCGAAATCGGCGCCGCCGAACTCAGCCGCCTGTTCGCATCCCTGCGCGAGGCGCTCGCCGAACTCAAGGCCGACGGCTCGCGCCCGGCCACGAGGTCGCCGGCCCCGCCGTCGTCGAGCAGTTGGACAGCACGACCGTCGTCTACCCCGGCCAGCGCGCCGTCGTGGACGACTACCGCAACCTGGTCATCGCGGTCTCGTGAGGCGGGTTCTCTCGCCTCAGCCGTTGGCGGGAACCTACCGCCTTGCCGTCATTCCGCGTAGGCGGGCGACCCCGACGGCCCTCCTTCTCGCCAAGCGCGGCCCACGCTGGAAGTCCCTGTTGGGGCCGCAGGCGCGGCCCCGGAAAGGCCCGGGTGCTTGTCCGACTCTTTTCACGCCCTAGCGCCTACCCCCGGTTGCTCGCCACGACCTCCTCGGCGTGGCCGGCCCACGTGTCGAGCACGCTTTGGATGTCGCCCTTGAGGCGCTCGCTCTCGCCGGCCTGCGCCGTGAAGTAGACGGCGAGGCGCCCGACCTCCTGCAGCGACGGCCAGCGCTCCAGCGGCAGTTCGATGCTGCGGTTGCGCTCCGGGTCGCGGATGACGTTCAGCGGGTCGCCCCCGTCCTCCACGATCTGCATCTGCTCCGTCAGTTGCTTGCGGAGGAGAATGACGCCGCGGTCGGACTCCCCGAGTTTCTCGCGGACGCGGTCGGCGTTCGGCCCCTGCGTGATCCACGCGACGAAATCCTGATGATTCACGAGGTCGGGAATGAGCGCGCCGCTCTCGTCGCGGAGCGGAACGATGAAGTGGGGGATCTTCTCCTGCTTGGGGAGCGTCGTTCCGGGCGCGGCCTTGTAGAAGAACCACGTGACGTGCAGCGTCGTCTCGTCGTCCACCGGCGTGCGGTACTGGAAGTTGCACTTCACGCCGTCGCCGACGAAGAGGATGTTGGGGAAGAGCGAGGGATGCCCGACCTTCCAGTCGTGGTCGTCCTCGGTGGTGCCTTCGACGACGCGGCGCTTGATGATGCCGTGCTCGAACTCGGTGAAGCCGATCTTCTTGTGGTGGCGCGGGACGATGGGGCTGAGGTCGGGGTCTCCACCGAGCGCGGCGGCCTTCTCGCGCTGCTGGGCGACGCCCCAGTAGCCGTGCAGCCACTCGAGGTGGACGGGATCGTGGGAGTTCTCCTGGCACTGCAGCCAGTTGCAGGGGAGTTCGGCGATGCCGATGTCGGAGTAGCCGTTCTCGTAGGCGAAGGGCTCCCACATCGGGATGAGGGGCGCGGGTGCCGGGCCGAGGTACGCCCACAGCATGCCGGCGAGTTCCTTCACGGGGTAGGCGGCGACCTTCACCTTCTCCTTGAACCGCCCGTCCGGATGCACCGTCTCCTCGAACGGCTGCTCTATGCACTGGCCGGTCTCGTCCATCATCCAGCCGTGGTACATGCAGCGCAGGCCGCTCTCCTCCGGGATGCCGTAGGAGAGGTCGACGCGGCGGTGCGGGCAGAAGCGCTCGATGAGGCCGAGCGTGCCCGACTTGTCCCGGTACAGCACGAGGTCCTCGCCGAGGAGCCGCACGGGCATAGTGGGGCGCTCGTCGAGTTGGGTCGCGGCGGCGAAGGGGTGCCAGTAGCGGCGCATCAGTTCGCCCATCGGCGTGCCGGGGCCGACCTGGGTCAAGCGTTCGTTGTCCTGCGCGGAAAGCATCGCCTCATCCTCCCGATTCAGGCTGCGTTAGCGCGATTGTAGCGCTTGGCCGCAAGAGGGGGAACCAACCTGCCTGCAATCTTGCTTGCTCGCTCACGGGCGAGAAGCGCTGCGGCGGGGCGGGCTAGCATCCTCTCCAACGCGAAGCGGCGCGGACCGCATAAGCGGGAGCCGGGGTTCGGCGGCTCCCGCTTATGCGGTCCGCGCCCCCAATGCCCCTACACAGGCCGCCGCCATCGTGTTTGTGGACAGCGGGCAGGCGTCACTCAGTTATACTCGAGCGTGAAGCGCTTGGCGACGACCTCGTGTTGTGGACAGCGGGCAGGCGTCACTCAGTTATACTGAGGCGCCGAACATCGCGGCAGCAGCAGATGTTGTGGACAGCGGGCAGGCGTCACTCAGTTATACTCGTCGCCAAGCGCTTCACGCTCGCGGACGGGTTGTGGACAGCGGGCAGGCGTCACTCAGTTATACTTCGGCGTAGACGCCTAAGGCGGCGTAGACGGTTGTGGACAGCGGGCAGGCGTCACTCAGTTATACTTTGCCGCCGTAGGACGAGCAGGTGACCTGCCGTTGTGGACAGCGGGCAGGCGTCACTCAGTTATACTCTAACCGATTCCTATCCGCCAATCCGCTTGTTGTGGACAGCGGGCAGGCGTCACTCAGTTATACTGATGGCGTCGTAGGTCATCTGCGAGAACGTGTTGTGGACAGCGGGCAGGCGTCACTCAGTTATACTGCGCGGCTATCCGTATGGACGCGCTACATAGTTGTGGACAGCGGGCAGGCGTCACTCAGTTATACTGAAGACCTCGTAGTCCTTGACCGCCTTTAGTTGTGGACAGCGGGCAGGCGTCACTCAGTTATACTCGTCGGGAAACGCATCATGGAGTCCGACGGTTGTGGACAGCGGGCAGGCGTCACTCAGTTATACTCGGACAGCGCCGACGTTATGCCGCACATATGTTGTGGACAGCGGGCAGGCGTCACTCAGTTATACTTAACGTTGAACGGCGGCTGCCGTCCGGCGCAGGTTGTGGACAGCGGGCAGGCGTCACTCAGTTATACTGAGGCGGCGATGCGGGCGGTCGGCGCGACGCGTTGTGGACAGCGGGCAGGCGTCACTCAGTTATACTTCCTGCGCCTGCACTTGCGCCCTTCCAATCGTTGTGGACAGCGGGCAGGCGTCACTCAGTTATACTTCGTCTCCCAGTGCACTCGCCCGGACACGTGTTGTGGACAGCGGGCAGGCGTCTACTCAGTTATACTCGATGAGCGTTGACACGTGCACGTCGACCGGTTGTGGACAGCGGGCAGGCGTCACTCAGTTATACTCCCACAATGTAGCGAACTCGCGCACGTGCGGTTGTGGACAGCGGGCAGGCGTCACTCAGTTATACTCTCGCCCGGTCTTTACGAGGAAGCGGACGCGTTGTGGACAGCGGGCAGGCGTCACTCAGTTATACTGGCGCGGCGAGGCGGAAGCGGAAGGCCGGCGTTGTGGACAGCGGGCAGGCGTCACTCAGTTATACTTCGCGGCCTCGCTCGACGTCGCGAATGACTGTTGTGGACAGCGGGCAGGCGTCACTCAGTTATACTTTCCGCGTCCGCGGCGGCGATGCGCGATGTGTTGTGGACAGCGGGCAGGCGTCACTCAGTTATACTAACGTCCACTCCGAGATCGGGCCGGGGCGGAGTTGTGGACAGCGGGCAGGCGTCACTCAGTTATACTTCGCGGGCGCTCGCCTCGGCGATGCTGCGCGTTGTGGACAGCGGGCAGGCGTCACTCAGTTATACTCGGGCCCGACATCGAGGGGGAGGCTTACTGGTTGTGGACAGCGGGCAGGCGTCACTCAGTTATACTGCGCCTTCGCGCCCGCGCGCGCGCGCGTAAGTTGTGGACAGCGGGCAGGCGTCACTCAGTTATACTACCTACGCCCGCGCACAAGGCCACGACGCCGAAAACGGAGGTTCGGACGCGCTAGAAAAAGGCGAGTTGCTCCGGCGGCTGCTCCGTCCGCCGCCGGATTCGCCCCCGAAACACCTGCATCCGCCCAAACTGGTGGTCGGTCAGCGTCAGCACGCGCACCTCGCCGTCGGGCGGCAGCGCGGCCCGCACGCGCCTCGCGTGAACCTGCGCGTTCTCCTCGCTCGGGCAGTGCCGCGCGTACACGGAGTACTGCAGCATCACGAACCCGTCGTCCAGCAGACGCTTGCGGAAGCGGACGTACTCCGTCCGCGCCTTTTTCGTGTCCACCGGAAGATCGAAGAGCGCGAATACCCACAATGTCCTGAACCCGCCGAACGCCATCCTGCCTCAAGGCTAATCGGCGCGGCGGCGATAGGGAACGGCTATCGGGCGCGAAGCGACGGCAATTCGAGGCGTCCGCGCCCCTCGACCGCCGCGCGCCGCAGGCTCACCGCCAGCGTTTGCATCGCCGTCAGCAGCGGAAACTCCCGCTCCCCTACGCCGACCCCCTCGCTCAGCGCGCCCAGCAGCGCCGCCTTCGCATGCTTGTCCAACGGCGGAGCCTCGTCGGCGTCGCCCAAGAGCCCCCGGACCTCGCGGTCGATCAGCGGACGCGCCGGCTCCATCAGGTCGCTCGCCAGGCAGAGCGCGTCGTATCTGTTGTGATGATGCAGCCCGACCGACGGATGCAGCCCTGCGGCGCAGACCGCCCGCGCCGCGGCGGCGCGCAGAACGGCGTAGCCGTAGTTCAGCAGCGCGTTCACGCCCCCGGCCTCCCGGTCGCGCCGGAACTCCGGCCCGAAGAGACGCGGCCAGTACGCCCGCGCCGCTTGCGCCTCGATGTTGTCCGGATCGCCGCTCCGAACCTTCCCCGCCAACTCCCGCAGCGGCGCGTCCGTTCCCGTCCGCTCGCGCAGAACCTGCGCCTGCCCGGAAACCTTCCCGCGAACCAACTGCCGCCACAACTGCTTCCGCAGCGGCAGCGACATCGCCGTCTGCGCCCGAATCGTCTCCGCCTGCACGCTGTGCCCCTGCAACGGCAGCAGAATCGCGTGGGGCAAATGCTTGTCGTCGCACAGAACGACGGTCGCGTCGTGCTCCGCGCAAGCGTTCAGCAAATGCTGCGTGAACGCCGCGCCGGGGTTGTCGACGACCAGCACGCCGAGGTCTTCCAGCGGAACTTGCCCTACCCGCTCGCCGTCGCGCTCGATCACCAACTGCGAACGCTCCGCCCGCAGGTGCGCCGGCGAGGAGACCTCCACCGTCCGCCTAATCACGCGCTTCCCTCAACTCGCCAATAGGCGAGACGTTGACCTTCCGGGCGTTGCGCTTTTCGATCAGCACGTTGGGGCGGGCGTTTAGCCGCTCCGAATTGTCGTCAAGAGTCGCCGCCCTGTGGCGCCGGAAGACCACATTCCCGTTCGCTCCCTCGATCTTCTGCACGCGGTAGAGGTGCTCCAGCCCGCCCTCGTCCAGTTCGACCATATCGTTGATGGCGAGCGACATCAGAAACTCGCGGCCTTCCCACTCGCGGTCGACGATGGGCGTCTTGCGGCGGCGGGCGCGGGCGGCGGCCTCCATCATCGTGACGAAACGCGGCTCCACCTTGCCCGTCCGCGCGTTGCGGAAGATTTCGACGTGGTGGTTGTTGCCGTAGGCGTGATATTTGAACGGCGCGCCGCTCCGCGTCCGCTGGCTGTCGACCGCGAACAACTGATCCGCCGACTTGTTCTCCTGAATGCGGACGCGGCGCACCGGCTGGCCAACCCGATTCTTGGGGTGACGGAACGGGCGCTCGCGCAAGTCCTTGAACGCGTTCTTGGCCCCGTCCGCCTGTTCGGCGCGCTCTTGCGCGGCGGCGCGCAGGTGGGGATCGATGATCTTGCCCAGCATCGCGTCCGTGAGGTCCTCGAGGCGCTTGCGGTAGTGAACGACGAGCGTCCCGTCGTCGCGCGCGGAGCGCAGGCCGAAGGCCGTGTCCTCGTGCAGCGCGCCGCTGAGTTTGCGGAGGGGCGCGTGCGAGACGGCGACGCCGGACAGCGCCTGCTCGACGTCAAGGACGAACCGGCCATACGGAACGTCGGGCGCGGAGCCCTTGAGGATGGGGTCGAGCCCCGACGCCTCGTTCTGCGCGGCGACGCGGGCGAGACGCTGATAGAGCGAGCGGTCGGTCACGGCGACGACGGCGGCGTCCAGCGCGTGATGGCGGTGGTCGCCGCGGTTCTTCTCCGCGACCGCCTCAGCGTCCGGGCTGTCTCCCGCCAGAATGCGGTTCAGTCCCCAGAAACGGCGCAGCATCGCGGTCGCCCTGCCCTTGCTGACCTGCACGTCCGCGCCAAGCGCGGCGAGGTACGCGAGCGAGGCGCGGCTCACGTAGCCGGTGTCGTTCAGTTGGCGGGAGACGAACTGGTCAAGGCCGTCCACGTTCTCCTGCGTGAACTTGGCCAGTTTCGCGCGCTTGCTCTTCCCCTCCGGCCAGCCGCGCACGCGCTGCAGCATCGCCTCCCACTGCTCGCTGTTCCCGTGATACGCCTCGTAAGGCGCGCGGTTGCGCTTCGTCTGCCGGTTCTCCGTCGCAAAGCACAGCGTCTTGTTGAGGAACGAGTCGTCCAAGCACCTGCTGTACGGAATGATGTGCTCGACGTCCACCTCGGCGCTGAAGAGTTCGTGGATGTTGATCGTCTTGCCCGTGTACGGGCACTCGCCGCCGCACTCCCGCCAAAGGCGGTACTTGAGTTGGTCGTCCCTTGACGGATGCGTTACGCCGATCTTGGCGAGTTCGTCCCTCGCCTCCTCGTTATGCTTCTGGTTCTCGCGCTGCTGCCGCTCGAAGTTCGCCTTGTCTTTCGACGTCATCTTCAGGTCGCGCGCCAGTTCGACGCGAATGACGTCGGGCTTGCCGTGCCGCCGTATGACGGCGTTGACCACCTTCCGCAGTTCGTGCAGCGCGCGCTCGACGACGGGATTGCGGAGGTCGTCCGGGGGCGCGCCGAGCAACTCCGCGTCGCCCGCCGGCGGCGCCTCGTAGCCGTAGCCCGCCTCCGCGCGGGCGTCGGAGTAGCGCATCCCCCGCTCCAAATGCGGAAGCATCTTGTTGATCGCCTTCAGCGAGTGGTTGGCGTACCCCTCCTCCAACTCGACGACGGCGAGGCGCAGCGCGGTCTCCTTCTCGAATCCCCGCTTCTCCCACAGCCGGTGAAACAGCGCGCGCTTGTTCTCGATGGTGAGCAGATCCTCGACGAGACCCTCGCGCTGCGCGTCGTCATAAGCGTCCCACTCGTCGGGAATCAGTCCGCGCAGCCTCGCGGCGGTGCGGTTGCCCGTAAGCCCCTTGTCCTTGGAGCCCTCCTCGAGGTTGAACTTGACGTTGCGCGGGAACCCGAGCAACTTGCGAATCCCGCCCCACGTGATGGACTGCTGCCTCTCCAGCGCGGCCGCGAGTTTGTCGCGGAGTTCCTCGCCGATCAGCGTGACCTCCTGCGAAACGGGGTCCATCACGCCCAGGTGGTTGACGTCCTGCAGCAGGCGGAACCGCTGGCTCTCCAGCCGCGCCTTCGCCGCTCGCGGGCGCAAGGGCTCGAACGAGCACGCGCCGATCCGCCCGCCCTGCAGTTTGAGCGGACGCTGATGGAAGATCACGTCGGCAATCCGCCTCCGCAACTCTTCCGTCAGCAGGGGGTGATGCTCCGCCTGCGCCGCCCAAACCTTCTCGAACTCCTCCTGCAGCATCTGCCGGTCGGCGTGGCGCGCCCGCTTGCGCTCCCCCTCCGGCAGACCAGCAAGGTATTCGCCCAGCGTCCGCGCCCCGGCGGCCTTGATCGCGTTCCACAGGCCGGCCAACTCCTCGATGACCTTGCCTTGCTCCTTCTCCTCATCTTTCGCCCGCGCGCTCTTGCCGGCGTCGGACTGACGCTCCTGCTCCTCCATCTCCTCGATCAAGTCGGCGGCGTCCGGGTCGCCCAGCAACTTGCCCCACCTCGTCTTGCGGTTGCTCTGGAATCCGCGCCGGGCGCACAGGTGCAGCAGGACGCGCCCGATCTGATGCGGCTCCAGCCGCTCGACCAGCGCCCGCCCGCGGAGGTCGTAAGGATCGCCGAGGGCGTTGAGCCGGCGCTCCAGGTCGTTCCCGTCCGCGAGTTCGGCGGGCAGCAGCCCGGCGACCGCGAGCGTCCTCCGCAGCAGAGCGCGGCGGCGGGCGCGGCGCTGCAGCGCGCGACGGGCGAGACGCGCCGACCGGCGAGCCGCGTTCTTCGGAGCGCGCGTCTTGGCGTCGACCGCCTCCTCGAAGATGCGGACGCCGCATCCGTCGAGCGCGCCGCCTCCCGCTCCGTCCTCCCGGACGAGCGCCCACCCTATCGAGTTCGTTCCGAGGTCGAGTCCCAGCGTAACAGGCATTGACAACTCCGCCCGCAGTCCGGTAGAGTGCGACTATTGTAACTGAGTGACGCCTGCCCTGCTGTTCATACCAAGAAGTGAACGCTTCGCAGGAACGCCCCTCGGGGAACCGCCAAGCCTCCGGCTCGCCGGGGGCTGTTCCTTTAATCGGCGCCTCCCTCCCCGCGCCAGCGCCAATATCCCCCTCTCCCTAAAAGGGGAGAGGATGCCGCGAACGCGGCGGGAGAGGGTACTGCGGACGGGGCGCAACGCGCCCTCATGACCGTCATTCCTACTCCATAGACCGTCATTCCCGTGTAGGCGGGAATCCCGTATCCATTTTGAGGCGCGCAAGCGCCGATCCCCCTCTCCCTACAAGGGGAGAGGACGCCGCGAACGCGGCGGGAGAGGGTACTGCGGACGGGGCGCGTTGCGCCTCGTCATTCCTGCGTAGGCAGGAATCCATTCGGCGCCCTAGCGCCACAGACGGGGCGCAACGCGCCCGTCTCCCTTGTCCCCCACGGGCCTCGTCATTCCCGCGAAAGCGGGAACCTACCCCTGCCTCCATCGCCGTCCCCCTCGCCGCCGCCCGTCCATGACCGTCATTCCCGTGTAGGCAGGAATCCATTCGGCGCCCTAGCGCCACAGACGGGGCGCAGCCCCGTCTCCAAGGATCCCCCGGCGCCTCGTCATTCCCGCGAAAGCGGGAACCTACCCCTGCCCCCATCGCCGTCCCCCTCACCGTCATTCCCGCCCATGACCGTCATTCCCGCTTTCGCGGGAATCCCGCCCTGCCCCCAGCGCTCAAACGGCGCTCATTTGGCGCTAAAAAGCGCTCATTCAGCGCTCACGGAGCGCTCAAACGGCGCTCAAAAAGCGCTCATTCAGTGCTCAAAAAGCGCTCACTGCCCCCGGACGGCGCAGACCACCTCCCAGGCCCCTCCGGCCCCCCTCGACCCAACCCACGGAAACCTGAATCGCCCTCCCAGAGCGAACCCGTTTTCCGCCTTTCCCAAGCCGTTACCGTCATTATGACACAACCCCATTGCGTTCCGCTACGCCCTCTGCTATCCTGTACCCCAATCGAGCGTTCCCCCCGCCCCGCCCGCAGACGAAATGAGCGCTTTTGAGCGCTTTTTCGCCAAACCCGCTGCAGCGCGGTCGAAACCACGCGCCGAAAGGAGCCGAACAGAAGACCCCCAGAGATCCGGCAGGGCCGCCCTACCCCCGCCCCCGCCCGCGCCTGCCCCCACGCTGCCAAGCGTATAATCCGCCGCGCATTCCCGCAGGAGGCGTCCAATGCCGCTCGATCCCGAAGCGAAGGAGTTGCTGGAGCGGCGCGCAGGCGTCCCGGGCCAGCACGAGGTCAGCCCCCAAGAGGCGCGGGCGATGACGGACGCCCTCCCCTATCAGCCCGGCCCCGACGTCGCCGAAGTCATTGAGGCGCAGGCGCCCGGCCCCCGCGGCGCCGTCCCCGTCGTCCTCTACCGCCCCGACGCGCCCGGACCCCTCCCCGTTTGCCTCTGGCTCCACGGCGGCGGATGGGTCGTCGGCAGCCGGACGTCCAACGACGCCACCTGCCGCGCCCTGGCGAACGCCGCGCAAGCGATCATCGTCTACGTGGACTACCGCCTCGCCCCGGAGCATAAGTTTCCGGCGGCGTTCGACGACTCCTACGCCGCGGCGCTGTGGGCGGCGGAGAACGCCGCGTCCTTCGGCGGCGACCCCTCGCGGCTCGCCGTCGCCGGCGCGAGCGCGGGCGGAAACCTCGCCGCCGCCGTCGCCCTCCGCGCCCGCGACGAAGGCGCCCCGCGCCTCGCCTGCCAGTGCCTCGTCTACCCCGTGACCGACACGGACTTCGAGCGCCCCTCCTACCGCGAGAACCGCGACGGCTACGGCCTCTCCTACGACACGATGCGCTATTTCTGGGACTGCTACCTCTCCGGCGAGGCCGACGCCGCCAATCCCTACGCCGTCCCTATGCGCGCCGCCGACCTCTCCGGCCTGCCGCCCGCGCTCATCCTCACAGCGGAGTACGACCCGCTCCGCGACGAGGGCGAGGCTTACGCGGAGCGCCTGAGCGCGGCGGGCGTTCCCGCGCGCATCTCCAGATACGACGGGATGATTCACGCCTTCTTCAACGCCGGCCTGCCGTTCACGCGCACGTGGGACGCCATAGAGGAGGTCGCCGGCGAGTTGCGAAAGGCGTTCGGCGCTGCGTAACTCCCCCGAGCAGCGTCCGCATCCGCCCGGCATTCCCCGCTTCTGGCCGCTCCAACGCGCCCACTACGGCTGGGCCATCGTCGCGGCCTCGTTCCTCGCGACGTTCGCCGAAGTGCCCGGCTTCGGCCCCGTCTTCACCATCTTCATCCAGCCCATTCAGGACGAACTCGGCTGGTCGCGCGCCGCCATCTCCGTCGGCTTCCTCATCGGCAGCGCGTCCGGCGCGCTCGCCTCCGGCGTCACCGGACGCCTCGTCGACCGCTACGGGCCCCGCGTCGTCGTCGCGGCGGCGGGCGTCTCCATCGCCGGCGCCTTGCTCGGCCTCTCCGTTATAGAGGAGCGCTGGCACTTCTGGACGTTCTTCGGCCTCGCCCGCGGATCCGCCATCGCGGGCGTCGAGATCGGAACGTCCGTCGCCGTCGCCAAGTGGTTCGTCCGGCAACGCGGACGCGCCCTCGCGGTCAAGTCCGTCGGGCAGCGCTCCGGGCAGTTCCTCCTCCCGATTCTCAGTTACGCGGTGATGGCCGCCTCCGACTGGCGGACGGCGTTCGTCGCGCTCGCCGGCTTCTCCGGCGTCGTCATCGTCGTCCCCGCGCTTCTGCTGCTGCGCTCCAAGCCCGAAGACCACGGCCTGCTCCCCGACGGCGCCCCAGCGCCGGTGCGCCAAGACGGGGCGTCCGCCGCCGTCCGCGTTGACGCCGACGAGCAATCGTGGACGCTCGCCGAGGCGCGCCGGACGCGGGCGTTTTGGCTCGTCACGCTCTTTCTGATGTGCACGCCGTTCGTGCAAGGCGCGACCAACCTGCATATGGCGCCCATCTTCCTGGACAAGGGGCTGAGCGACGCGCAGGCCGTGTCCATCGTCTCCATCTTCGCCGCCGCGTCCGCGCTCTCCATCGTTCCCGTCGGCTTCGTTATGGAGCGCGTCCCCGTCCGGATCGGCGCGATGGCGCAGGCCGCGCTCGTGCTCGCCGCGATGCTGCTGCTCTTCGTCGCCGATCCCTACCCGCTCGCCGTCGTATGGGCGATCATCTTCGGCGTCGGCGCCGGAATGCGGAACGTCATCGAGGTGATGCTCGTCGCCAACTACTTCGGGCGCGCGTCGCTGGGCGCCATCAAAGGCTTCACGGCTCCCTTCCGCGCCGTCAGCCCGTTCGGCCCCGTGCTCGCCGGCTGGATCAGCGACGAAACCGGCTCTTATGCGCCCGCGTTCGCGCTCTTCGCCGGCGTCGCCGTCCTGATGCTCCTTCTCATGCTCTTCGCCTCCCCACCCCGCAAAAGCGACGGCTAGGCGGGAGGCGGCGTAGCCTATGCGGAGCGGGCGAAACGCGGATTCTCTCTCGCCCGCGCCGGCGGACGTCTCCATTGACGCCCCGCTCCCCTTGCGCGTACACTGACGCCCCTGAAACGCCTACGAGTGGGATGACGCTAAGCAAGGCGTGGCGCCCGTTTAGCCGCCGGCCTCCGCAGAGAGAACCGCCAATGACGCGCTGCTGGCTATTCAAATCCGAACCCACGACCTACTCCTACGACGACCTCGTCCGCGACGGCGTCGCCGAATGGGACGGCGTCCGCAACTTCAAGGTGCGGAACTGGCTCCGCAACGACGTCAAGGCCGGCGACCGCGTTCTCTTCTGGCATTCCAGCGCCAACCCCATCGGCGTCGTCGGAACCGCCGTCGTCGTCCGCGAGGGCTATCCCGACCACACCGCGTGGGACCCGAACTCCGACCACCCCGACCCCAAGAGTTCCCCGGAGAAGCCCGTCTGGTACATGGTCGACCTCAAGGCCGAGCGCAAGTTCGCCCGAATCCTCACGCCGGACGACCTGCGCCAGGAGCCCGCCCTCGCTGATATGGTGGTTCTGCGGCGCGGCAACCGCTTCTCCATCACGCCCGTCACCGACGCCGAATTCGAGGCCGTCCTCCGCCTCGCGGACGCCCAATAGCCCCAATGCCGCCCTCGGTCCGGCCAAAGGGCGCTGCGGACGGCGCTCCGCGCCCCTTTCTCATCCTCGCCATCGCGTGCGCGCTGCTGCTCTTCCTCGTCGCCGCGCCCGAAGCCCGCGCCCACAGTCGGCACGAAGGGAGCGTCGAAATCTTCCGGGGAACGACCGGCCCCTACGACCTCCTCGTCGAGGCCGTCCCCAGCGTTGGCTTTCTCGAAGTCACCGTCGTCTTCGAGCCGGGCGCGTCCGGCGCCGCGTTGCCTTACGAGCCCCGCGTCCTCGTCTCCGCGATGCGCGGCGGCGAGCGGCTCGGCCCCGCGTCCGCCGTCCGCGTCGCGCCCAACGAATACGCCGTCGTTCTCGCTCCTCAATCGGCGGGCGAGTGGAGCCTGCTCATCGCCATAGACTCCGACGCGGGAAGCGAGTCGCTTGACGTTCCCCTCGCCATCGCGGGGCCGAGCGCGGGTGTTCCGTGGACGGCCATCGCCGCCGGAATCGGGCTCGTGCTGCCCATCCTGTGGCTGGTCTTCTGGCCTCGAAAGCGGGGCGGACGTTCTCCTGCGAGCGCGCCTCGCCCAACGCAATGAACCCGTCTCCCGCCGTTGCCAGGCGCATCCCGCTTGCGGTAGCCTGCGCCCTCAGGCGAACACCGCCGATGGAAGGAGCGCGCCGATGACCGTTGAACATCCTCCTCACCCCGGCGCCGTCGTCAGACGGCAATGCTTGGAGCCGTTCGGCCTTTCCGTGTTGGAGGCCGCTCGAGGACTAGGCGTGACGAGGCAAGCCCTCTCCGCCCTCGTGAACGAGAAGAACGGCGTCTCCATCGAGATGGCCGTCCGCCTCTCCAAGGCGTTCGGGTCCGACGTGGAGCACTGGCTTCGCCTGCAAGCCGCCTACGACGCCTGGGCGTCGAAGCCCCTCGCCGAGCGCATCCAGGTCAAGCCCTTCCCCGCCCCCTAGCGCCCCTATGAAACCAAACCCGCGCCCCCGTCGTATGACGCTAGTGAAGGGAGCGTTATGCGGCTGCAAGCGGTGAAGGGCGAGCCCGCCCCCCTGTCGGCTCCGTCGGACGCGGAACTCGCCCGCGAGGTCGCGCGCGGCTCCGCCGATGCCCTCGAAGAGTTGTACGACCGCTACGGCAGGCCGGTGTTCAGCATGGCCTACGGCATCCTCAAAGACTACGCGCTCGCCGAAGACCTGACGCAGGAGGCGTTCGCCGCCCTCTGGACGCGCGCCGGGCGCTTCGACGAGTCGCGCGGCGTCTTCCGCCACTGGTTCCTGCACCTCGCCCACAACCGAGCGCTCGACGAACTGCGCCGCCGCAAGAGAATAGCCCTCGTCAGCGCCGACGCCGACCCCGAAGACGCCGCGCTCGGGCTCGCCGCCCCGGAGGACACCGCGAGCGAGGCCGTCAACGCCGTCCTCTTCGCCGACGCGAGCGCCGCCCTCCGAGCGCTCCCCAAGGAGCAGCGCGACGCGCTCGTGATGGCCTACCTCGAAGGCGCAACGCAGCAAGAGATCGCCCAGCGCACGAGAACGCCCCTCGGCACCGTCAAGACGCGCCTGCGGCTCGGGCTGGAGAAGTTGCGGCAGGCGATGACCGCCCAACCGGCGCAGGAGGAAGCGTGATGGCGGACGAAACGAGGGACCCGATGAGCCCCGGCGACGACGTAGCCGACCTGCTGCCCGCCTACGCCCTCAACGCGCTCAACCCGGAGGACGCCCTCGTCGTCGAGCGCGCCCTGGAGCGCGAGCCCTGGCGCCGCGAGGCGCTCGCGCAATTGCTGGAGGGCGCCGCCGCCCTGCACGACGCGCACCCGCATGCCGCCCCCAGTTCCGACGTTCGCGCCCGGCTGATGCGGCGCGCCCGGGGCAGGGCAGCCGCCGCCCAGCCGCGCCCCGCGCCTCGCGTTCCCCTCTCCGTGCTTGGCGTCGCCGCGTCGCTCGCCATCGCCGTCGTCGCGCTCGGCGTCTTCTCCGCCGCTCAGCGCCAGCGCGTCGCCGACCTCCGGAACGAAGTGCAAGTCGTCACCGCCGAGGCCGAAACCGCCCGCAGCGAACTCGTCGAAGTCAGCGACTTCGTCGCCGAGGGCTCCGGCTCCCTCCGCCTCTCCCCCGTGCAAGGCGAGGCCGCGGCGTCCGGCGAATCGGCGTCTTCCGTCGAGCCCGGCGCGGCGGACCCCCGCGGCGACGAGAAAGACCTGCTCGCCCACGGCCGGATCTTTCGTCCGCGAGGCGTCATCGTAACCGGCCCCGGCGGCGAGAGCCTGCTCGTCACCAAGGGCCTGCGCCCCCTCGAGCCGGGCCACTCCTACGTCGCCTGGTGGTGGGACGCGAACCGCCGCGCCAAGAGCGCCGCCGCCTTCACCGTCGACGAGGACGGCTACGCCCGGATCCGCCTGCGCGGCGACGTCAGCCGGATGCGCGGCTTCACCGTCACCATCGAGCGCGAGAGCGAACGAGAAACGCCCGGCCTCGACCGCGTCCTCGACGCCGACTTCGCCTCCCCCAACTAACCCTCCGCCGGCGCCACGCCCGCCATAAGCGCATCGCCCTCCCTTGCCGCCATTCCGTTTCCTAACTACCGTCATTCCCGCGCCCTACTGCCGTCAACGGAGTGGTGTGAAGGGGAGAAGGTGGATGTCGCTCATTCCTGTTGTTTGGCTTTGGCTTCTCCTCGGTCGTCTGGTTTGGATGGGGAGTTTGCCGTCTGCGTAGCCGTTCTTACCGTAGAGTATTTCCTAGCGCGTTGCATACGGTGTGCGCTTGCATACAAGCCTGATGAGTGGTGGAGTGACGCCACTGCTGCCGAGGCGTGGATGTGAACGCTATGGATGGCGCCGCTCTCCGAAACGCGGCTAAATAATCAGATGCCGCCGTTATTGAAATATCAATTGAAAGAGGCGCAGACCCAGACGAACGGGGAATCGATTGGCATGCGGGGACTCCGTTACACTACGCAGTTGCTCATGGGAATATCCTAGCAATCGCCACGTTGCTTGACCATGGCGCCAACATTAACGCAATGTCCCTTTGGTTCAATGGCGCACCACTATATCACGCGGCAGGGTAGGCAACGTTGGAGCAATTGCTATGCTCCTTGACCGAGGCGCGGATGCCAATCTATTGAGCATCAGCGCGTACTACTCTGACTCCCGCGATACTCCTCAGGGAATCGCTGTCAGGGAGAACAACTGGGCGGCGGCTATGCTCCTGCTTAGCCGCGAGGACGCTGAGGATGGGCTCGTTCATTGCGTAGCCGGCTTGCGGGCTACCCCGCCCTGCGACGATGATGGCACCCAGAACCGCGTAGGCTGGAGCGAAGCGCCCCTGCCTGGTTCCGCGCGCTCCCGCCAACGGCTGAGGCGCGGCGAACCCGCCTCACGAGACGGCGATGACCAGGTTGCGGTAGTCGTCCACGACGGCGCGCTGGCCGGGGTAGACGACGGTCGTGCTGTCCAACTGCTCGACGACGGCGGGGCCGGCGACCTCGTGGCCGGGCGCGAGAAGAGCGCGGTCGTAGACCGGGGTCGGCGTCATTCCGGAGGCGCGGTCGAAGTAGACCTCGCGCTCGCCGATCTTGGCGTCGGAGGCGGAGCCGGCGGCGCGGTCGTGGCGTTTCATCGAGAACTTGGGGACGCGGACGGTCGCGCGGACGCGGTAGTTGACGGCTTCGGCGGGCTCGGTCTTCGCGCTGTGGCCGAAGAGTTGCTCGTGCGCCTGGTCGAAGCGCTCGCGTATCTCCGCGACGGCGCCCTCGCCGACGTCGGGGGACGCCCCGGCGGGGACGTTCAGTTCGTAGCCTTGCCCCTGGTAGCGCAGGTCTATGGAGAAGGCGAACGTAATGGAGTCGCGGTCGAAGCCGTCGGCCTCGAATTCGGCGAGCGCCTGGTCGCGCAGGGATGCGAACAGGCGGCTGAGTTCGGCGGCGCCGATTTCGCGCAGGTCTTGGAGGCGGGAGCGGACGAAGTCGCGGCGGGGGTCGGCCATAATCAGCCCCAGCGCGGAACTGACGCCGGGCATCGGGGGGACGACGACCTTGCTCATGCCGAGGTCGGCGGCGAGGCGGCCGGCGTGCACGGGCCCTGCGCCGCCGAAGGCGACGAGCGCGAAGTTGCGGAGGTCGTAGCCGCGCTCGGTCGAGACTTCGCGGATGCCCTCCTCCATTTTGGCGTTGATGATGCGGATGACGCCCTCGGCGGTCGCCATGGGCTCGATGCCGAGTTGGGCGCCCATATCGGCGACGGCCTCGTAGGCTTTCTGCTTGTTCGTCTTGACCTTCCCGCCGAGCAGATGCTCCGGGTGCAGGAAGCCGAGCAGCAGGTTGGCGTCGGTCACGGTGGGCTGCGTCCCGCCCTTGTCGTAAGCGACGGGGCCGGGGTCGGCGCCCGCGCTGTGGGGGCCGACTTGGAGCGCTCCGCCGCCGTCTATCCAGGCGATGGTGCCGCCGCCGGCGCCGATGGTGTTGATCATCAGCATAGGGGCGGCGATTTCCCAGTCGCCGATGAGGACGGACGTCTGCTCGAGCACGCGGCCGTTCTCGCCCAGCGCGATGTCGCTGCTGGTGCCGCCCATATCGAACGACACCATATTGGGAAACCCGGCGGACGCGGCGATCTGCATGCCGGCCTCGGACCCCGCGCACGGGCCGGAGAGGAGCGTGGTGATGGGAATGACGCTCGTGATTTTGGCCACGCCGCCGTTGCTCTGCATTATGTAGAGTTGCTCGGTCGAGACGCCGATGGCTTTCAGCCCCTGCGCGAGTTTGCCGAGGTACTCGGTCATCGCGGGCGCGAGGCGGGCGTTGGCCACCGTGGTGCTCAGGCGGGGGAACTCGCGGATTTGGGGAAGTATCTCGGACGAGAGGGAGACGGAGCCGTCGGGGAACTCCTCGCGGATCATTTCGGCGAGCGCCTGCTCGTGGGCGGGGTTGAGGAAGGAGAAGAGGAGCACGACGGCGACGGACTCGGCGCCCTTGCGCTTGAGGCGTTTGACGGCCTCGCGCGCCTGCTCGACGTCCAGGGGCTTCCTCACGGCGCCCTTGAAGTCCACGCGCTCGACGACTTCCTCGCGGAGCCACGGCTCCACCGGGGGGTTCTTCTCGACGTAGATGTCGGAGAGGTCGCTGCCGAAGCGGGGGATGTGCCAGACGTCGTTGACGCCGCTGAAGCCGTCGGTGATGAGCAGGCCGACGCGGGCGCCCTTGCCCTGCACGAGGATGTTGGTGCCGACGGTGGTGCCGTGCGTGAACGACGCGACCTCGCCGGCGTCGAGGCGCTCGTCGAGCAGTTCGCGGAGGGCGTCGAGGATCGCCTGCCCCGGGTCGTGGGGAGTGGATGGCGTTTTGAGCGCTTCGACCTCCCCGGACTCGTGGTCGAGGACGACCATATCGGTGAAGGTGCCTCCGGTGTCGACTGCGACGGTTTTCATAGGGCGGGTTGGCCTCTCTCGCGGGTATGGCGCTGGGGCGCTAACTATACCATCCCCTTCTCGGAACGCAGCCTCGTCCGCAAGAATGGCGGCGGGAGGAGCGCCGCAGGGGGAGCGCGTCAATCCAACCCGCAAGATGGGATTGCGGCTTGCCCGCGAATCGGAGACTCCCGGGGCGGCGCTCCGTCCAAAGGAAGCGAGATTCCCGCCTGCGCGGGCATGGCGATAGGTTGCAAAGGTCTCTGTAGGGAGAGGCGGATTCGCTCTTCACGCCGCCGGGTTTCCACGCAGGCGAGAATGACGATAGGAAGGCGGTCGGGGCGATAGGTTACGCAGAGGTCTATAGGGAGCGCTACCCTTGAGGTATGACGGTCGTTCCGATTGCGAATGGGCTTTATCCGCCCGAACCGGCTCTCGGCCTGCTGCATCGGCTTGGCGAGGCGGCGGCGGACGCGGGCGCGAGGCTATGGCTCGTCGGCGGGCCGGTGCGCGACGCGTTTCTGGGGCGCCCGATTCAAGACCTCGACCTCGCGTCCGAAACGCCCGCCGAAGATTTGGGCCCGACGCTCGCGGCGGCGCTGGGCGGCTCCTGCGGCTCCCCCTCCGCGTTCGGCACGGTCAAGATCCGCGCCGGCGGCAAGACGATGGACCTCGCGACGACGCGGACGGAAACCTACGCCCAGCCCGGCGCGCTGCCCGCCGTGGCGCGGGCCGGGATCGAGGCCGACTTGGCGCGGCGCGACTTCAGCGTCAACGCGATGGCGGCGTCGCTGCATCCGGACGCGTTCGCCGAACTGCTGGACGTTCACAACGGCGAGGCCGACCTCCGGGCGGGCGCGATCCGCGCGCTCCATTCGCAGTCGTTCGTTGACGATCCGACGCGCTGCTTCCGCGCCGCGCGCTACGCCTCACGGCTCGGTTTCGCGGTCGAGCCGGCGACCCGCCGCTGGCTGCGGAAGGGGCTGCCCCACTTGCAAAACGTGTCGGGCGCGAGAGCGCGGCGCGAAATCGAGCGCTTGATCGCGGAGCGGAGGGCGCCGGACGCGCTCGCCGCCGCCGTGAAGATCGGCGCGCTTCCGGCGCTGGAGCCCGCGAGCGCCGCGCCCGCCGTCCGGGCCGCGCTCGCCCGCGCTACGCGGCTCGGGCTGGGGCGGCTCGCCGCGCTCGCCGCGTTCGCCTACGCCTTGCCGGAAGGCCGCGCCGAAGCCTTCGCGGAGCGCGTCAGCGCGACCAAGCCGCAGCGGGAAGCCATCGAGTGGGCGGTTCGCTTGCGCGGCGAGGAGCCGCGCCTCCGCGGCGCGCTGCGTTCCAGCGAAACGGACGCCGTCGTTGGCCGCGCGCCCGACGACGCGATCGAGGGCGCCTGCGCCGCCGCCGTCAGCCCCGCCGCGCGGCGCAACCTCGCCCGCTACTTCTTCGAGGCCAACCACGAGACGCTGCTGGACGGCGACGACCTGATGGCGCTGGGCGTTCCGCCGGGCCCGGCGGTCGGCGCGGCGGCGGAGGCGCTCCGGCTCGCCGCGCTCGACGGAGAGGCGGAGACCCAAGCCGACGCCGAAGAGTACATCCTCGCATGGATCTCGCGGCGCCGCGTCCTCGTCCGATGACGATGCAGATCCCGCGCCGGCTTTCGCTGCTGCGCGTCCATCCGCTCGACTCCCCCGTCGTCGCCCTGGCCGTCCGCGTTGAGGAGCGCGGCGCCGGCCGCGCCGTTCTCGCCGCCGCCGGCGCGGTGAAGTTTCACGGCGACCGCGTTCTCGGAGCGTTTCACGCGGACAACGCGGCGGACGTCGCAGGCTTGGGCGAGTTTATCGGCGACGCTCCGCTCGCATCGCATAGGCTCGCCGCGTCGCTCGCGCAGGCGGGAGCGGACGCGGCGTTTGGGGCGGACGCGTGGGACACGAGCGAACTGGCCGAACTGCTCATTCCCGCGAGCGCCGACGATTCCCTTCCCCAACTCGCGGCGCACTTAGGGCTGGAGCCGCCGTTCGGCGGAGACGCGAACGCCCCCGACGTCGTCGCGGACGCGCAGGCGACGCGCGACGTCTATCTCGCGCTCGTGGAGCGGGCGCGGGCGCTGCATGGGGGCGCGCTCCGCCGCCTCGCCGATCTGCTGGCGCGTGGGCATAGCCCGCTGACCGACCTGGTCGCCGCGCTCGCCGACGCCCCCGCGCCGCTCGGCGCACCCGTCGGCGCGTTCGACGAATCGGCGCTGGCGAGCCGCTTGGAGCGTCCGCGCTCGCTGGGAGCGCCGGCGGCGGCGAAGCCGTTCGCGCCCGGCGAGGTCGGCGCGCTCCTCGCGGAGGGCGGCCCCTTCGCAAGGCGCTTTCCGCGCTACGAGCCGCGGGCGGAGCAGGCGGCGATGGCCGAGGCCGTCGCCCGCTCGCTCAGCGCCGGCGCCGGCGAGGGCCCGCGCCATCTCCTCGTCGAGGGCGGCACGGGCATCGGCAAGTCCGTCGCGTATCTGCTGCCCGCCGTGTTGTTCGCGCTCCGCAACAACGCGCGCGTCGTCGTTTCGACCAACACGATCAATCTGCAGGAGCAACTGATAACGAAAGACGTCCCGGACTTGCTGGACGCGCTGCGCGGCGAGCCGGGGTTCGACGCCGACCGCTTTCGCTGCGCGCAACTGAAGGGCAAGGCGAACTACCTTTGCCTCCGCCGCTGGGAGGCGCACGCGAACGGCGACGCCGGCTCGCCGGACGAGGCGCGAACGCTCGCCAAGACGCTCGCCTGGCTCAACGAGACGCGAACCGGCGACCGCGCCGAACTCCGCCTGAGCGGAGCGGAAACCGCGTCGTGGGATCGGATGAGCGCGAGCGGCTTCTCCGCGTGCCCCGGAGCGCGGGAGGGCGCTTGCTTCTATCGCCACGCCCGCGACGAGGCCGCCGCCGCGCACCTGCTCATCGTCAATCACTCCCTGCTGCTCTCCGACCTGCAAGTGGGCGGCTCGCTGCTGCCGGACTACGATTTTCTGATCGTGGACGAGGCGCACAACTTGGAGGCGGAGGCCACGCGCCAGTTCGGGTTCCGCGTGTCGCAATCCACCGTGGAGGACATCGTCGAGCGGCTTGGCGCCTTGATTCATAGTTTCGGCAACGCGGTCCGCGTGAGCGCGATGGAGCAGGCGCGCAAGGAGAGCGCCGACCTGCGGCGCGACGAGGCGCAGACGCCGCTCTACGCCGTCCGCGACGCATGGGCGCGCCTGACGGCGGACATCGCGGAGTTCGCCGCCGCGCAGCGCGTCGGGCAATCGGACGACGGCGAACTCCGCATCACTCGCGCCGAGCGCGCGCAGCCCGCTTGGTCGGGATTGGACATCGCTTGGGACGCCTTCGAGCGGAGCATCGCGGAAGCCGCCGACCGCGCCGCCGCCCTTTTGCGCGAGATGGAGAGCCTGCCCGCCGGCGCGACGCCGGGCCTCGACCAGTTGAAAGGCGAGTTGACGGAGTGGATGACCGATCAGGCCGAGGCGCGGGTCAAGGCGCGCTCCTTCGTGTCCGCCCCGGACGACCAGACCGTGTACTGGATCGGGCGGGGCGCGAACCTCTCGCTGAACGGCGCCCCGCTGGACGTCGCGCCGCGCTTGCGCGAGGAGATATTCGATCAGAAGCGGGCGGTCGTTCTCACGAGCGCGACGCTCACGGTGGGCGGAGGGTTCGCGCACGTCAAGGAGCGCCTCGGCGTCGAGGATCCGGAGGAGTCCGCGTTCGGGTCGCCTTTCGACTATCGCAAGGCGGCGTTGCTGTGCCTGCCGACGGACGCGCCGGAGCCGGGCAATCCGCGCTACGCCGACGCGGTCGCCGATATGCTGGACGACCTCGCGCGGATGTCGGGAGGGCGGACGATGGCGCTGTTCACGTCGCATGCCGCGCTGCGCGCCGCCGCGTCCAGGCTTCGCAAGACGCTCCCCCAGCGCGGGATCGGCGTGCTCGCGCAAGGGCCGGACGGAACGCCGCAGCAACTGCTCGCGCGCTTCCGAAGCCGCCCCCGCGCCATTCTGCTGGGCACGGCCTCGTTTTGGGAGGGCGTGGACGTGGGCAACGCCGCCCTCAAGACGCTCGTCGTGGCGCGCCTGCCGTTCAACGTTCCCACCGAGCCGATCTTCGCGGCGCGCTCCGAGCAATACGAGAAGCAGGCGTTCACGCAATACGCCGTCCCGCAGGCGGCGCTCCGCTTCCGGCAGGGATTCGGGCGCCTCATCCGCGGCAAAGGCGACCGCGGCGTCGTCGTGACGCTGGACAGCCGCATCGTCACGAAAGCCTACGGGCGCCTCTTCCTCGACTCCGTTCCGCCGGCCACGACGATGCGCGCGCCCTTCCGCGAACTCGCCCCCGCGATCCGCCAATGGCTCGCCGCCGCTGACGCGGAGGGGGGATAGGCGGGGCTAGGCGCGGCAGGCGCGGCGACCTGCTAGCGCGCCTTCCATTAGGGAGAGGAACCGCCACAGCCGCTTCGGCAGGCGATATTATTGAGATCCAATGCCCGCATGGCTCCGACTAGGATGTCTGAATGGCCGTCGCTTATTTCGTTCCGCCTGCGGGCGAGCCGCTCGATCTGACGAGTTCGCTGACCTCAGGGCAGTGCTTCCGGTGGCGCGTCGACGCGGAAGGCCGCTGGACGGGCGTTCTAGGGCGCGACTTGGTCCGGCTCACGCCCGCGCCCAACGGGTCCATCGCCGTTGAGAGCGCGCCCGCGCCCCCTGAATCCATGGTCGCGGCGCTCGCGTCCTACTTCCGCATCGGCGACGGGCTCGCCGCCGTCCAGCGCCGCATCGCGCGGGACGAGCGCGTCCGCGAGGGCGTCGCCGCGCACCCCGGGATGCGCGTGCTCCGGCAGGAGCCGTGGGAGACGCTCGCCGCCTTCATTCTCTCCTCGACCTCCAATATGCCCCGCATCAGCCGGACGGTCGAACTGCTCGCCGAAACGTTCGGCGAGCGCGTCGCGCTGGACGGGGCGGAGCGCCGGACGTTTCCCGCGCCCGCCGAACTCGCGGAGGCGGGAGAGGCGCGCTTGCGCGAACTCGGCTGCGGATTTCGCGCGCCTTACCTCGCCAATGCCGCCGCCGCCGTCGCATCCGGCGCCCTCCCCCTTGACGCTTTGCGGAGCGCGTCCTACGCCGCCGCGCTCGACGCGCTCACGTCGCTGCGCGGCGTCGGCGACAAGATCGCGGACTGCGTGATGCTGTTCGCGCTCGAGAAGACGGAGGCGTTCCCCATCGACCGCTGGGCGCTGAAAGTTCTGCGCGAGTGGTACGGACTGCCCGCCAACGCCAAGTACGCCGAGGCCCGCGAGTGGGCGCGGAGCCGCTTCGGCTCCGACGCGGGCTACGCCAACCAGCACCTGTTCTGGCTCGTCCGCCAATCCACGCGCCCGCTCCGCTCCATCGCCACGCTGGAGCCGCCGGGAACGGAGCGGCGCGCCCCAGCCCGCAGGCGAATCTAGTATCGTTCGCGCGATGCCGGACAGCGTAACAATCACCGGGGTGCGTGGACTGCCTGAGATCGGCGCGGGCGACGACCTCGGCGCGATGGTCGCCCGCGCTTGCGAAGCGCAGGGGACTCCCATCGCCGACGGAGATGTCGTCGTCGTGACGCAGAAGGTCGTCTCGAAAGCCGAAGGGCGCGTTCTCGACCTGAGCGGCGTCGAGCCGTCGGCGGAGGCGCGGGAGTTCGCGGATGCGTGGGACAAGGACGCGCGCGCCGTCGAAGTCGTCTTGCGCGAGGCCGTCCGCGTCGTCCGTATGGAGAGCGGCGTCATCGTCACGGAGACGCGACACGGCTTCGTCTGCGCGAACTCGGGGGTGGACGCGTCCAACGTCGGAAGAGGCGGCGACTGGGTCGTTCTGCTGCCGCTCGACCCGGACGCGTCGGCCCGGCGCATCCGGGCCGCGTTGCGCGAGGCCGCCGGGGCGGACGCCGCCGTCATCGTCTCCGACACGTTTGGGCGTCCGTGGAGGGAGGGCGCGGCGAACGTGGCCATCGGCGCGGCGGGCATCGAGCCGCTTGCGGACTACCGGGGGCAGGCCGACGACGACGGGCGAGAGTTGCGCTCCACCGTCATCGCCGTCGCCGACGAGATTGCGGGCGCCGCCGAACTCGCGATGGGCAAACTCGCCCGCGCGCCCGCCGCCGTCGTCCGGGGCTACGCCTACGCGAGGGGCGCGTCCAGCGTCCGCCCGCTCATCCGCGATGCGGAGAAAGACCTGTTTCGGTAGGCGGGGAAGGAGACAACGTCCGCCTCGCTATGCGGGGGCGGGGCGCGTTCGTTTGCCGTTGAGGAGCGTTCCGACGGGGGTGTAGCGTACGCCGAACTGGTAGACGATCAGCAGCGCGGCGGTCGCGGCGGCGCAGACGATTGCGAACTTCACGACGGCGGGCAGCGTCCATCCCGCGACGGCGTATTGCAGGAGTATGACGAGCGGCAGGTGCATCACGTAGAGCCAGTAGGCGGAGTCGGAGACGTAGCGCGCGGCGTAACTTCCTTTGCCGAGCGCGGCGCGGAACAGCCCCATCAGCCCGAGCGTCATTAGCCAGGGGTACGCCCCTTGAATGAGCAGGGCGAGCGGGCGGTTCACGCCCCAGCCGGCGTCGTCGGCTCCGTAGACGGCGATGACGCCGGGGAGAAAGATGAGGATCCCCAGCGCGAGCATACATGGCCAGCCGCGCGAGATGCGCTCGCCGCCCTCGTTATGGCCGAAGTAGACGGCGCCGAATCCGAAGAATATCGCGTAGTAGAGCAAGATGTGAGGCGGAGGGATCAGGCCGGTCGCGGTGTCCGGCCCGAACTCCGGCACGACGCCCTCGACGCCCATAAACCATTGCGCCGCCGCCGTGAGCGGGATTGCCCACGCGAAGAGCCACGGAGAGACGACGAGGCGCGCGGGGAGCGGCGGCCAGCGCCGGCGGAACTTGTCGGCGAGCGCGGCAAGCGCCAGGAACAGCGTGGCGAGCCATACGAGGAACCAGAGAAACCAGAGGTGGTGGAACAGGGGCGTGTGCATCAGGTTGAAGGCGCTCTCGCCCTCGCCCAGCGTGAGCGCGTCGGAGTAGATGAACGTCCAATACCAGGGCGCGAGGAAGTTGTAGTCGGCCTCCTCGCCGGTTCCCTGCGCGGCGTCGTCCTGCGCCTTCGCGCCGAGCGACCCGGCCGCGCCGCTTTCGCCGCCGCGCTCCGCGATCAGGGCGGCGGCCTTCGCCCGCCCGCGCTCGACCTCCTCGTGGTCATACGTTAGTTGGAGCAAGGCGGCGACGTAGGCGACGATCTCGATGCCGGCCTTCGCGGAGTCCAGGGGCGTCTCGCCGCCGGCGCCGCGGGCGTTGGGGTCGGCCCCGGCGTCCAGGAGCGACTCGGCGACGGCGGCGCGGCCCATAAACGCGGCGGAGTGCAACGGCGAGGAGCCGTCGCGGTTGCGGGCGTCGACGTTCGCGCCGCGCCGCAGCAACTCGTTCGCCGTCTCCGTCCGCCCCTCGAGGGCGGCCCACGCGAGCGGGGTGACGCCGAAGGTTGGGTCGGGCGCGTCGAGGGCGGCGCCCGCCGCGAGCGCCGCGTTGAGCATCGCGAGGTCGCCGGTCGCGGCCGCGAGCCAGACGTTGCGCTCGGCGGTTTGGGCGGCGCGCGGATCGTCGGAGGGGGCTTCTCCGAAGGCGGCGGACGCTTCGGCGGCGGGGTCGGAGACGGCGTCGATGATGACGTTCATCGCCGGGATGACGGTGAACGCGGCGATGACGAGTGGCAGGAGCACGCGCATCGAGCGCTGGCGCATCACGGAGCGGAGCCCGCGCCGTTTCCAGAGCATCGCGGTGAAGAAGCCGCTCATCAGAAAGAACAACTGCATGCGGAAGCCGTGGATGAAGGAGACGGCGAGGCCGAAGAGGTCGCTCGACTCTTGGGACGTGTCTGTCACCGGCCAAACGTTGGGCATAAACGAGAGCGCGGCGTGGAGGGCGACGCCCAGCAGCATTGCGAAGGCGCGCAGCGCGTCGAGGTCGTGGCGGCGCTCGATGCCGGGGTTTTGCATAGTTTGTCCTTCCCTCTCGCGTTCTGCCCCGCCCTAGAGCGGGGCGGACGGCGGGCGCCGCGCGCCGGGCTCCTTGCGGTTTCGCCTTAAAGCGGCTCCATTTGGCCCCATTTACTCCTGCGCTCCGGCGGGCGATGAGGCCAAATCGGGGGCCGAAAGGGGGCGTTTTGGGGCCGAAACGGGGCTGAATGAGGCCGGAATGGGGCCAAATGGAGCCGCCGCCGTCAGGGGGCGTCCGTCCGCCGTTGGGATCGAGCGCGGGATCATAGGGACAGCGTAGGGGAGAGGGGGCGGACGGCGCAAGGGGGAGTTGGCAGAGGGAGAGGGGGATTCGCGGTAGGCGATGCGTCTGGGTATTAGGAGACGGGGCAAGTGGGTAGGTTCCCGCCTGCGCGGTCAGGGCGCGGCCCGGGGGGTCACGGGAGACGGGGCGCAACGCGCCCCGTCTATGGCGCTTGCGCGCCGACTGGATTCCTGACTAGGCGGGAATGACGTTCATAGGGGGCGGGGCGCGCGGCGAGGCGGGGAGGAGAAGGGCTACGCGCTTACGCGGAGCCATGCGCTTCGGCGGACGATCTCCTCGGCGATTTGGACGGCGTTGACGGCGGCGCCTTTGCGAAGGTTGTCGGCGACGATCCAAAGGGCGAGGGCGTTCGGGAGCGCGGAGTCCTCGCGGACGCGGCCAACGAACACTTCGTCGCGTCCGGCGCAGTCGGCCGGCATGGGGTAGGCGTCGGCCTCAGGGTCGTCCACGACGGCGACGCCCGGGTGGGCGGCGAGCAGTTCCCGCGCCTCGCCGGGCGCGACGGGCCGCTCGAACTCAACGGTGACGGCGGCGCTGTGGCACACCGGGACGGGAACGCGGACGCAAGTGGCGGAGAGCGGAAGGCCGGGCTCGTGCAGTATCTTGCGCGTCTCGTAAAGGATTTTGGTCTCTTCCGACGTGTACCCGCCGTCGCGGAACGAGCCGATATGCGGGATGAGGTTGAAGGCGATTCGGCGTCGGTGTTGCTCGGGCCTCGCCTCGCCGCCGGAGAGAATCTCGCGCGACTGCTCGTCGAGTTCCGCCATCGCCGCCGCGCCGGCGCCGGAGACGGATTGATAGGTGGCGGCGATCACGCGGCGGACGGGGCTTGCGCGGCGGAGGGCGTGCAGCGCGAGGGCGATGGGCGTCGCGGCGCAGTTGGGAATGGCGAGGATGCCGCGGTGGGCGTCCACGTCGTCGGCGTTGACCTCCGGCACGACGAGGGGGACGTCCTCCTCCATGCGCCAGACGCCGCTGTCGTCCACGACGACGCAGCCGCGCTCTTTCGCGGCGATGGCCATCTCGCGGCTCACGGCGTCGTTGGCGGATATGAACGCGAGGTCGCAATCCGCGAACAGCGCGGGCGTCGTCTCCTCGACGGCGATCTCCTCGCCCGCGAACTCGAGCGTCCGGCCCGCGGACCGGGCGGAGGCGGCGAGGCGCAGGCCGCCGACGGGGAAGGCGCGCTCGCGCAGAACGTCGAGGGTTACTCCGCCGACTGCGCCGGTCGCGCCGACGATGGCGATTCTAGGATCGGACACGGCTTGCTCCCGGGGCGCCGCATCCGGCGCGCTTACACCCGCATTATAGCAGGCGAGGCGAGTTAGAGGTTCATCAGCTTGGCGAGGCCGACGGTGAGGCCCGGCGGCAGGGATGGAGCGCTGCGGACGGCGAGGAGCACGCCCGGCATATAACATTCGCGGTCGTTCGTGTCGTGCCGAAGCGAGAGGGTTTGCCCGGGGCCGCCGAAGGTCACTTGGTGGTGGGCCATTCGTCCGGGCATGCGGGCGGCGTGGACGCTGACGCCGTGGAAGTCGCCGCCGCGCGTTCCGGCGAGGGGCTCGCGGTCGGGTTCGTTGCGGGCGAATCTTTCGGGGCGCGCCTCGCGGATGGCCTGCGCGAGGCCGAGCGCGGTGCCGGAGGGGGCGTCGGCCTTCATCTCGTGGTGCTCCTCTACGATGTCGGCGTACTCGAAGTAAGGGGCGGCGATGGCGGCGAGTTTGGCGAGCAGCGCGGCGCCGATGGTGAAGTTGGGGGCGAGGAAGCCGCCGAGCCCGCGCCGTTCGCAGAGGGAGCCGATGCGCTCGATCTGCTCCGGCGTGAAGCCGGTCGTGCCGATGACGGGGCGCGCGCCGAGGTCGAGGGCGTCGGGGAGCATATCGAGCGTCGCTTGCGCGAGGCTGAAGTCGACGATGACGTCGGCGGGGCTTGCGGCGAGGGCGTCGCGGACGTTCGCGTAGTAGGGAGCGCTCCCGGGAAGCGCGGGCGATTCGTCCGGCGGAACGCGGTCGATGGCGGCGGCGAGCGTCAGGTCGGGCGCGGCGGCGACGGCGCGCAAGACCTCGTGTCCGACGCGGCCGGCCGCGCCGTGAACGGCGACGCGTATGGGGGATTCGGCGCTCATAGTCGGCGCTCGTCATTATAGCAGCGGGCGGCCTCGCAGGGCGTATATGGAGATTAGAGCGGGTATTCTCCGCAGAATATGCGGATATTAGGCGGGCGTATGCGGAGATTAGGGCGGCTATTCTCCGCATATATTGCGGAGAATAGGTTGCGCTATGCGGAGATTAGGGCGTATAATCTCCGCAGGAGGCGCGGAGAATGTATATCCATCAGCGTGACGACTGGCCCCGCTTCACCTGGAACCAAGAGTCCCTTGCCGGCGCGCTTGCCAACGCGCGCTACGAGCAAGGCCGCCTCGTTGGGCGTATGAACGCGCTCGGCTTCGGTCTCCGGCAAGAGGCGAGCCTCGAGGCTATCACGGAGGAGGTGGTCAAGAGCAGCGAGATCGAGGGCGAGTGCTTCAGCGCGCAGGCCGCCCGGTCGTCCGTGGCGCGCCGCCTCGGGATAGACATCGGGGGGCTCGACCCCGCCGACCGGCGCATCGACGGCATCGTTGAGGTGACGCTGGATGCGGTGAGCAACTACGACGAGCCGCTCACCGCCGAGCGCCTTTGGGGGTGGCAGGCGCTGTTGTTCCCCACCGGATTCAACGGGATATGGCCGGTCAAGGTGGGCGGCTGGCGTGACGACGCCGCCGGCCCGATGCGCGTCGTGTCGGGCGCGATGGGGCGGGCCAGGATCCACTTCGAGGCGCCGCCCGCGGATCGGGTCGCCGGGGAGGTCCAGACGTTCATGGACTGGTTCAACGCGCCCGCCGAGACGGACGAGGCGCTGAAAGCGGCGCTGGCGCACTTCTGGTTCGTGACGATTCATCCGTTCGACGACGGGAACGGGCGCATCGCGCGGGCGGTCGCGGATATGGCGCTCTCGCGGTCCGAGAGAACCAGCCAGCGCTTCTACAGCATGTCCGCGCAGATACGAAAGGAGCGCAAGGCGTACTACCGGACGCTGGAGCGGACGCAGCGCGGCTCCCTGGACATCTCGCTGTGGATGGACTGGTTCGTGGGCTGCCTCGGGCGGGCCGTCGAGAGCGCGCAGACGACGCTGGGGACGTCGCTGAAGAAAGCGCGGTTTTGGCGGCTGGCCGCCGACGTCGCCCTCAACGACCGGCAGCGAAAGGTCGTCAACTTTCAGTTGGAGGGGCGAGGAGGGAAACTGACCACGTCCAAGTGGGCGAAACTCGCCGGCTGCTCGCAGGACACCGCGTGGAGGGACATTGCCGCGCTCGTTGAGCATGGGCTGCTCATCCGAGGGCCGGAGGGCGGGCGCAGCACGAGTTACGCGGTCGCGGAGGGCGAGGAGTGATCGGGGGGACGGGGCGACGCGCCCCGTCCACCTTACCCCCAGGCGCCTCGTCATTCCCGCGAAAGCGGGAACCTACCCCCTCCCGTCTGTAGTACCTCTCCCGCCGCGTTCGCGGCATACTCTCCCGTAGTGGAAGGGGGGGCCGGCGTTTGCGGCGCTGGATTCCCGTCTACGCGGGCAAGGCGGCGACCGGAAGCCTCATTCGTCGACGTCGAGGCGGACGGCCCAGAGGACGCCATCAGAGGAGAATTGTCCCGTCTCCACGCGCCGGATTGGGTAACCGGGGAGCGGGCGCTCGGCGGCGCATTCCCCGTTCTCGAGCGCGCCGAACGACGCGAAATTGAAATCGAAATTGTCGAAGCCGCGCCGCTTTCGCTCTTCGGGAAGCGCGTCGCCGTTCACGGGGAACACGCGGAGATAGAAGCGCGGCTCCAAGTCGGCGGGATCGCACGGCGACTTGCGATAAATGAGCGCGGTTTCCGTCGCGCTAACCTCGAAATACGACCTCGGTAGAACGCCGATATTCTCCACGAGATACAGATCGGAGAACCAATCTTCGCGCGCGACTTCGACTCGGATACGCGGGTCCAAATCTTGCAGACCGCGCCAGTTGTACGTTCGCTTATGCGTGCTCAGAATCCACAGCCGGCCCGCGCCGTCTCCAGCCGCTCTGAGCATATCCTGAACGCACCCCTCGATGGAGACGTCCGTATTGCATGCGCCGTAATAGTAGTTGTCCGGCTTCCGCTCGTGATAGAACCGCGCGGCGGGAACCGCCGGATCCTGAACGTAGACGACGTCGCCTTCTTGCATCCGGTCGTCTAGCGTGCGAAACATTGCGTTAATGTCCTCGAATTCCCGATACGGCATATTGTCACGGAATGCGATGATTCCCGTAGCGAGAATTACGGTTATGGCGAGAAGGAAGGCGATCCATCTTGCGTTGGGGCGGAGATTATCCAGCAGCGACTGCAAGTTTTGCCCGGCCGCCAAGTGGACGATAGGCCCCAGAAACAGCGATTGCCGGATGTAGTCAATCGGGTAGACGCGCAAGAGCGCGGCGGTCAACGCGACGCCGAGCGTCGTTAGCAAGAGCGTATTGACGATGGGAAATCGCGTCTTCCGCAGCGCCGGAATCAGCGACGCGGCGAATGCGGCGACCGCCGCGCCCGCGACGATTGCCGGCATATGGTATTGCAGCAATATCCAGACGCGCCCGAGCGCGAATTGCGCGACGCCGACCACGTCGGAATACGATCCCGCGTAGTGATACGGCGCTAGGTAACTGCCTAATGCGCTCTCGCCTCCCGTCCACTGATACCGCAGCGTCGTCGCGTAGCTCAGCGCGCATCCGACCGCGAAGCAGGCAACGGGCAGCGCGAACGCCGCAATCTCTCTCCTGACGCTCATCGGCGGCGGCTCCGGATCGCTCGAGGCTCCGGTTCGCAGCAGCCTTATCTCCTCTATCGCCATCGCCGCAAGCGCAGCCGCCCCGAACAGAACGAGGCCGTATTGCACCAGCGGCGCCGCGAGCAACGCCCCGCATAACAAGGCGCTTCGTTTGACTAACCCGCGAAATCTGAAGAACGACAAAACGCCGATGATGATCAGAACCGCGACGAGCGCGTCGACTGAATACTCGCGGGCGTCTTGAGCGTGCACGACCGCTTCCGGAGCGAGAGTCGCGAGCAGCGCCGCGATGAACGCCGCGCGCCTGTCGATCCCAACGCGAGGCGCCAGGAAGAGCAGAGCCGCGACGGTTAGCGCACTGGCTATCGCGGGAATGAGGCGAATGCTGAACGGCGAACTCTCGACCGCTTGGACCGCCCAGAGGATCAGGGGATAGAGGGCGGGCGACGAGTTGAACGCGCGCGTGTTGGGGATAACCTCCGTCAGTCCGCCCCGCGAATTCAGCGCCGCGACGGCCTCGTCGTACCAGACGGAGTTGCCCGCGAGGTCGTTGAAGCGAAGCAGCGCGGCGGCGGCCATCAGGACGGCGCAAGCCGCGTAGCGCATCCGGGGGTCGCGCGCTAGGCCGCTCGCCCATCCCTCGCCGCCGCCGGAGCGCGCCACGCTCGGCTTCGGCGCGTCCCGCCGCCTGCCGCGCCTCGATCCGCGCCCCCGATGCCGCGCTTGCGCCGCCATCATCTCACGCGGCGGGCAGGGTAGGGGGCTTCCGGCATGCTGCGTCCGCAGCGCAAGGGAATCGGGGCGCGGCGCTAGACGCCGAGGACGGCGTGGCGGAGGGCGGAGTTAGCGCGCGTCTGCCAGCCGGGGCCGTCCTCGCGGAGGCGGGCGACGACGTCGGCGTCGAGGCGGAGCGAACGTCCCGCTCCACGAGCGCCGCGCCCCAGTCGAAGGCGTTCGCTTGGCGGAAGTCGGTATCGTGCTTGAGGCGGTTGGCATGCCGCTTGGCCTCGTCCCACTCGTAGGGCATAGCGTTAGCGTACGCGTGATGAGGCGGGAAGTCAATTGCGCGGCGCGATTCCTTTGTACTCCGGGATGAAGTGCAGCTCGATGTAGTCGGCGTAGGTTCCGTCGCGGAGGGGCGGCGCCCAGCGCCTGCCGCGCGCCACGACGTCGTAGCCATCCACGGGAGGACGGACTTATAGGAAGAGGGGGAATTCGGCGCTTGCGCCGAATGGACGCGGGATTCCCGCCTACGCGGGAATGACGTGGCTTGCGCCCCGAATGACGGCAGCGGGACCTCGCCTACCTGCGAAGCGGAACCCGCCCACTGCCGTCCCTAGCGAGCGCCTCGACCGCCTTGACGACGGCCTGCGTTCCCTCGTCGGCGAGCCCCATCGCCTCGACCGCAGTCAGATACTGGCGACGCCTTCGCGCGCCGGCGGCGCCCTACTCCCCCGACTCCGCCAAGAGGCGCGATTGCTCGTCCTGCAAGAGCGCGTCCACGATCTGATCGATCTGGCCGGCCATAATCTCTTGCAGGCCGTGCGTCGTCAGCCCGACGCGGTGGTCGGTGAGGCGGTCTTGCGGGAAGTTGTAGGTGCGGATTTTTTCGGAGCGCTCGCCCGCTCCGACTTGCGAGCGCCGCGCCGCCGACGTCGCCGCCTCGCGCTCGCGCAACTGCAACTCGTAGAGCCGCGAGCGCAGCACCGTCATCGCCTTCGTCTTGTTGCGGAGTTGCGAGCGCTCGTCCTGCGAGACGACCACGATGCCCGTCGGGTTGTGCACGACGCGGACGGCGGTGGCGACTTTGTTGACGTTCTGCCCGCCGGGGCCGCCGGAGTGAAAGATGTCCACGCGCAGGTCTTCGGGGCGGACGTCGACGTCGACCTCGTCGGCCTCCGGCAGCACGGCGACGGTGGCGGTGGAGGTGTGAACGCGGCCCTGCGCCTCGGTGACGGGGACGCGCTGGACGCGGTGGACGCCGCTCTCGCTCTTCAGCAGGCGGTAGGCGTCGCCGCCCTCGACGCGGTAGACGATCTCCCGCAGGCCGCCTTGCTCCGTCTCGCTGACGTTCACGACGTCGACGCGGAGGCCGCGCCGCTGGGCGTAGCGCTGATACATTCGGAAGAGGTCGCCTGCGAAGAGCGCGGCCTCGTCGCCGCCCGTTCCGCCGCGAATCTCCATTACGACGTTCTTGGAGTCGTTCGGGTCGCGGGGCAGGAGGGCGGCGCGCAACTCCTCCTCGAGGCGCGCGGCTTCGGCCTCCGCGCGCTCCGCCTCTTCCGCGGCGAGCGCCGCGACCTCCGGGTCGGCGTCGTTGGCGAGGGCTTGGGCGTCGGCGAGATCGGTCTTCGCGGCCTGCAGCCGCTTCCAGACGCTCACGACGGGCGCGAGGGCGGCGCGCTCCTTCCCCAGGCGGCTCAGTTGGGCGGGGTCCGCCGCGACTTCCGGGGAGGCGAGCAGGGCGTCTATCTCTTCGCTGCGCGCGATTGCGCTGCCGATGCGGTCGAGCATAGGGAACTTTCGCAAACGCTCCGGCGGCGCGCCGGAGGGCGAGGTTAGGATAGCACGCGGCGGGGGCGGGATGGCGGCGGGGCCCCCGCACGCGGATCAGCGGTCGCGGGCGGTGAAGTAGCGGGCGACGGCGCGGAGGAGGCGCTTCGAGTCGTCGGGGACGGCGAGCGCGGCGACGACGGCGACCGCCTCCTCCGCCTGCTCCTCGGCGACGCGCTGAACGTAGTCGCGCGCTCCGAGCCGATCCAGCATCGCCATCACGCCGTCGAGCCGCTCGCCCTCTATCTCAGGGGCGCGGTACGTCTCCTCGAGCCATGCGCGGTCGGCGGGTGGCGCGCCGTCGAAGAGGCGGACGGCGGGGAGCGACTTCTTCTTGCGGCGGATGTCCGCGCCCACGGCCTTGCCCGTCGCGGCGGGGTCGCCCCATACGCCGAGGTAGTCGTCGCGCACTTGGAAGGCGACGCCGAGCCGTCTGCCGCACGTTGCGAACGCGCGGGCGGTTTCGGGGTCGGCGTTGGCGGCGAGGGCGCCCATACGCATCGCGCTCTCGATCAGCGCGCCGGTCTTGCGCCCGATCATATCGAGGTAGGCGCCGGCGGAGACGCGCTCGGCGGCCTCGAACGACATATCCAGATACTGCCCCTCGATCATCTCGAGGCGTTTGGCGGTGAGGGCCGCGGCCGCGGCGAGCGCGGCGTTGGGCCCGGGGGATTGGTCGCGGAGGCCGAGCATCGCGCGGTCGGCGGCGGCGAGCATCGCGTTGCCGGCGGTGAGGGCGGCGGGGACGCCGCGCAGACGCCAGAGCGTCGGGCGCCCGCGGCGCGTCTCGTCGCCGTCTTGGATGTCGTCGTGGGCGAGCGAGAAGTTATGCACGAGTTCGAGCGCGGCGGCGGCGGGGAGGGCGGCGCGCCAATCGCCCCCGGCCATTTCGCAGGCGGCGAGGCAGAGGACGGGGCGCAGCGCCTTGCCGCCGCCGTCCGCGGGCGCGCCGCTCTCCGTTTCCCAGCCGAGGTGGTAGCGCAGCAGGGGCGCGGCGTCGCCGGCGAGGGCGACGGCGGCCTCGAGGCGGGCGCGAATCTCCGTCCTGTAGCGCGCGGCGAGGGCGGCGACTTGCCGTTCGGCGTCGTCCGTCATTGGAGACCTATGCCCGCAGCCTCTCTCGCGCCGCTTCGCGGCGACCTCTCCCATTGTAGGAGACGCGCTTTGCTATAGGGCTGCATCATTTTGCATCATTTTGACTCATTTACTCCTAGCGCCGGGTTCGCCGTGAGGCGCCGTTGGGGCTGTTTTGGGGCTGTTTTGGGGCTATTTGAGTCAGGAATGAGGCAGAATGAGGCGCCCCTCTCGCCTGCCTCGTCCGCTTCCCGCTCGGTGTCGCCTGCGCGCGGCGGGGTCCATCGTAGCGCAGGGAGGGGGCGTTCGCGCAAGGGGCGTTTGTCCTGCAGTAGGTTTTCCGCTTTCACGGGAGTGACGGCGGAGGGGGTAGGTTCCCGCTTTCGCGGGAATGACGAGGCGCCGGGGATCCAATGGAGACGGGGCTAGCGCTCCGCCTATGGCGCTTGCGCGCCGAATGGATTCCTGCCTACGCAGGAATGACGGTAAGGGGGGGATGACGGACATGGGGGGTGTTGCGCCTCCCGACCGCAGTACCCTCTCCCGCCGCGTAGCAGCGCTTTCATTGTCCCAAACACCCGCCATTCCCGCCTCCGTGACCGTCATTCCCGCGCAGGCGCCGCTCCGACCGCGAACTCCGCGCTCCAAATCTCCCGCCCCGCGTCCAACTGCCCGGTGCGCGCGCTTGCGACGGGGTAGTCCGGCAACGGAACGCTCGCAACGCACTTGCCGTCAAAATGGCCGCCTCGCGTGAAGAAGTCGAAATCCAAATTGTCGAACCCGGGCCCGCGCCGCTTCTCCGGCAGGTCGCTTCCCCGTTCGGGAACGATATGCAGGAAGAAGCGGGCGCTCGTTTCGGCTTGGCCGCATGTCTCCTTGACGTACGCGAGCGCGCCGCCGGCAAGGCGAACGTCGAACACGCCGCGCGAGAGCGTCTCGCTGGACTCGGCTTCTTGGTAGGCGGCCCGCAACTCTTCCGCGTCGAGCCAAGCGGCGGAATCCCAAATCAGCCTTTCCCCCGCTCCGTCTCCCCATACCGCTTGCCCCGTTCGGACGCCGGCGATTGGGTAGGCGGGGAGAGGAACGGACGCGACGCACTTGCCGTTGAACATCGCTCCGTAAATTGGGAAGTAGAAGATGAGCGGCTCGTATCCCAGCCGCTCCCATCGTTCGGGGAGATCCGCGCGCTCGCGGGGGACGACTTGCAAGACGAAGTGGCCGGCCGCGGCCTCGTCCCATTCGCAAGGCTCTTTGACGTAGACCAACGCGCCGTTCAGGTAATAGACGTCGAACGCGGAGCGCAGAATGGGCTCCTGGCGCAGCGCCGCCGCATAAGCCGCCGGCAGGTCGGCCTTCCGCTCGACGGTCAACAGCGTGTTGCCGTAGAGGCTCGTCCGGCTCAACGCGCGCCCCGATTCAGGGGCAGGACCGTGCAGAATGACGAGAGCGTCCGGGTCGGCGGGGTCTATGCGTATCCTCGAGCGGGAGTCGCGCGGCAGCATTCGCAGTTGCCTGTCGGTCGGTTCGAGGGTCGAGAGCGTCGCCGAATTGATCGACCGGACGGCCGCTAGCGCAGGCGTTGGACGCTGATCCGCGAGGCGCTCGAGCGCTTGGCGCAACGGATGGTCCGCGAGTTCCATCGCGTACTGCGTCCACAGGCGTTCCGGCGTGATCCTGTCCACGAAAAAGTTGAAAGCGGCCTGCTGATTCGGATGGAGCAGCGCCATTGAAATGAGCGCCGCCGCCGCGCCCAACCCTCCGGCGGCGCAAGCCGCCGCCCGCAGCCGGGGCCGCCGCAGCGCCGCCGTCAGCCGCAGCAAGCCGAACGCCGCCAGCAGCGAGAACGGCGCCCAAATGAAGTAGAAGTGGCGCCCTTTGTCGAGCGTGTGCAAATCCAGCAACGCCGTTCCGACGACGGGCAGCGCGGCGCAGCCGAACAGCGCGAGCGTGAATCGCAGCCGCGTGTTCCGAAGCGCGTCCCTCGGCGCGCCGGCTCCTGCGGCGAGAATAGCCGCCGCTCCGATAAGCCCTAGCAGCAGCGCGAACGGCGGGCTCGTGATGGAGAACCAGACCGGAATGTACTCGGGAGGGAGGTCGACGCTGGGATAGACCGTTCCGCGGAACATTTCGTACTGAACGTGGGGATGATTGGAGAGCGCGGTCCACCATTCGACCCCGCGCCCGACCGGATCCGCCCATAGGTACGGCAACAGCGCAAAGGCGGCGAGCAGGGCCGCCGCCGCGAAAACGACGGAAGTCAGCATTATGCGCGCGCGCTCCTCTTTTCGTCGCGCGAACGCGAGGTCGAGCGCGCGCATCGCGGGAATCGCCGCCAGCAAGATCAGCCCCATAATCCGAAGATTGACAAGCGCTCCAACCGCGCCGCCCAAGAGGGCGAACGCGGCCAGGCTGTCCCTTCTGAACGCTCGGTGGGCTAGATACAGCGCGATGACGAACGCGACGAGGAACAGAATGTCTTTGCTGTTGAAAAACGAGTGCGCGTAGAGGCGAGGATGAAGAAGGATCAGCAGCATTGCGAATAGGGCGATCAGGCGGTTGCGGAAAAGCCGCAACGCGAGAAGGTAGGCGAAAAGTCCGCCCGTCAGAAAGAAGAGATGAATGAGCAGATGCCGTAAGCAATAAAGACTGCGGCTGTCGTCGAGACCAAAGGCGCGCTCCGCGAATAAAAGGGCAAGATCGGACACGGGAGAGTAGAGCCGGTCGTAGAACGGCGCGTTCAATGCGCCGTCTTCTCCGATCATAAAAGCGTAGTTCCTCGCGGCGCCCAGAAGTTGGACGGGCACGTCGTAGATAACGCCCCAGTCGTCAATGACGGAGAGCCCCGCGATCAGGAAGAGCGCGAGGACGAGCAGCGCCGTCCAGTGGGGAGCGAGCGTCCGCGCGACGGCGAACGGCGGCCGGGCTGAGGTTGGGAGGGAGTTGGGGATGCGTGATGAGCGCCTCAAGGTTGCGGTCTCGCGTCAGGGTCGGGAGCGGAGCATAGCACAGACCGCTATTGGGAGGAGTATGCGGGAAACCCCGCTTCGCGGTCAGGACGCGGGCGCCTGGGGGATGAATGGACGGGGCGCGTTGCGCGCCGCACATTTCGCACTCGCTCGCCCCCCAGGTCCGTCATTCCCGCGTAGGCGGGAATCTCGCATCCCCCCCTCTCCCTATATCCAGCGGCGCGCAAGCGCCTATGACCGTCATTCCCGCGTAGGCGGGAATCTCGCATCCCCCCTCTCCCTATAGAAACCCTTGCATAACCTATCGCCCTGCCCGCGCAGGCGGGAATCCAGCGGCGCGCAAGCGCCGCATCCCCCCTCTCCCTACAAGGGGAGAGGACGCCGCGAACGCGGCGGGAGAGGGTACTGCGGTCGGGGGCGAGTCGCGCCCCGTCTCCCCGTTCCCCCGGCGCCGCGTCATTCCCGCGAAAGCGGGAACCTACCCCCTCGCCGTCATTCCCGCGCAGGCGGGAATCCAGCGGCGCGCAAGCGCCTATGACCGTCATTCCCGCGTAGGCGGGAATCTCGCATCCCCCCTCTCCCTATAGAAACCCTTGCATAACCTATCGCCCTGCCCGCGCAGGCGGGCAAGAGAGCGGGACCGCTATCGGCAACATCATCCTCGCCGTGTGAACCAAATGCGCCGCCGGGTTTCCCGCTTTGCGCGGGAGTGACGGTCATAGGGCGCGGGCAGGGAGGCCTAAGGCCTGGGGCATGGCGCCCAGGGCGGCCTAGCCGAACCGCGCCGGGTCGAACGGCGCAATGTCATGGCGCGTTTCGCCGCGCTCCGCGAGGTCGGCCATAACCTCGCCGACGACGCTGCAGAACTTGAATCCGTGCCCGGAGAATCCCGCCGCGAACGACACTTGCGGCCATTGGGGATGCTTGCCGATGATGAAGCGCCTGTCCGGCGAGTTGGTGAACATGCAGACGGACATCCGCAGCATCCGCCCCGCCGCCTTGGGGAAGCAGCGCCGCGCGAAATCGCGCAGCATCTCCTCGTCCTGGGCGCGCCATGAGCGGTCGAGCGCGTCGGGGTCGGCGGCCTCGCCGTCGTGATGGAACTTGCCGACCTTGAACCCGGGCGCGCCGAACTCGGGAAAGCCGTAGTATTCCTCGCCGTCCAGCGTGACGATGAACACGGGGAAGCGCTCCGGCGCGAACAGGGCGGCGTCCTCCGGCTCGAACCACGCGACGGCCTGGCGCTCCGGGACGGCGACGCCGGCGAGGTCGGGGAGCAGCCGCCCGGCCCACGCGCCCGCCGCGACGACGAGCGCGCCCGCTTCGTAGGCGCCGCGCTCCGTCCGCACGCGGACGCCGCCCGCGAAGGCGTTCCATTCCAAGACGCGCTCGCCCTCGCGGATCTCCGCCCCCAGCGACCGCGCCGCCTCCGCATGCGCCGCGACGCACCGCTCCGGCGCGAGGAATCCGCCGTCGGGCTGAACGACGGCCATCATATCGGGCGGGAGGCCGTAGCCGGGGAAGCGGGCGGACAACTCCGCGCTCGTCAGAGCGCTATGCGGCACGTCCTGCTCGACGCAAGCGCGCAGCGTATCCTCGAATCCCGCCGACCCCGGAGCGCCCGCGTGCACGGACCCTGTGACGCGCAGTAGGCGCTCGCCGGCGCTTGCCTCCAACTCGCGCCACAACTCGTAGGCGCGGCGTCCGAACCGCACGTACTCCGGCCCCTCGTGAAACGCGAGCCGGATGATGCGCGTGAGTCCGTGCGACGAGCCCATCTCGTGGGGGACGGCGAAACGCTCCAGGCCGAGCGGGCGGAGTCCGCGCTTCGCTAGGCGATAGAGCGCCGCGCTTCCCATCCCGCCGGCTCCGATCACGATTGCGTCGTAGGCTCGCGCCGTCGTCAATTGATGGGCTCCTGACCTGCGAACGGGAGTGAAGGATTGTCGACGCCTCTGAAGTGGCGCCCCCGCGACAATGCAAGCGGGGGCGCCTCCGTAACTATACCACGCGGGCGGCGCGGGCTGGCCGGGCGGGTTCCATTGCGGCGCGAGTTGCGCTACAATGCCGGGCGACGGCGCGGGCGTAGCTCAGGGGTAGAGCATCTGCTTCCCAAGCAGAGGGCCGTGGGTTCGAATCCCATCGCCCGCTCCATAACGTCCTCTCCGCGCTCGGCGCGGGATTCCCGCCTACGCGGGAATGACGATATAAATGCGGGGATGACGATATCAAGCGCGGGGATGACGGCAGGCCAGGAGGCGCCGATGACTACGCCGAAACCGGAGATACGTCCCGATCAGGAGCGCATCGTCAGGCATGACGCCTACCGCGCGTTCCAGGCGAAGGAGGGCGTCCCCGTCGTCACCGGGTTCGCCGTGGACGATCTGCGAACGCTGGAACTGAAGCCGTGGGCGCGCTTGGATTGCCTCGGCGCCTACGTCAATCTCGACGGCGCGGGCGACACGAACGACGCCTACGTCGCGGAGATTCCCCCCGGCGGGAAGATGGCGCCGGAGCGCCACCTCTTCGAGAAGAACATCTACGTGCTCGACGGGCGGGGCGCGACGATCGTCGGGGACGACCCGAACGGCGCCGTCAGTTTCGAGTGGAAGCGCGGCAGCGTCTTCTCCGTGCCGATCAACGTTCGCCACCAGCACCTGAACGGGAGCGGCGCGGAGCCCGCCAGGTTCGTCGCCGTCACGACCGCCCCGATCACGATGAACCTCTTCCACAACGAGGGCTTCATCTTCGACAACCCCTACGTCTTCGAAGACCGCATCGGCGACCCCAAGCGCTTTCAGGGCGAGGGGCGAATGTGGACGGCGACGACGGGGCGGACGAACGCGTGGGAGACGAACTTCGTGCCGGACATCGAGACGTTCACGACGTTCTCGTGGAAGGAGCGAGGCGCGGGCGGCGCGCACATCAAACTGGAGTTGGCGGAGCAGACGCAGACGGCGCATATCTCCGAGTTCCCCGTCGGCACGTATAAGAAAGCGCACCGTCACGGCCCCGGCGCGCACGTCATCATCATCAAGGGCGAGGGCTACTCGCTGCTGTGGCCGTCGGGCGGCGGCCCCCGCGACGGGATGGAGCGCGTCGACTGGAAGCCCGGCTCGATGGTCGTTCCGCCGAACGGATGGTTCCATCAGCACTTCAACGGGGGCGCGACGCCCGCCCGCTACCTCGCGTTCCGCTGGAACAGCCAGAAGTATTACTTCTCGCTCGGCACGGCGATGGAGGGCGACACCGACGTCGACGTGAAGATGGGCGGCGCGCAGATCGAGTACGAGGACGAGGATCCGCTCATTCACGATACGTTCGCCGAGACGCTTGCGAAGGCGGGCGCGGAGTCGCGGATGGCGGAGTTCATCCCGCGCCTGCGCGCGGGCTGAAGGCGGCGCGGCGGGGCGAGATTCCCGCCTACGCGGGAATGACGGGACGCATAGCGTCCTGTCCGCAGTACCCTCTCCCGCCGCGTTCGCGGCGTCCTCTCCCCTTCTAGGGAGAGGCGATTCGGCGCTTGCGCGCCTTTGGATTCCGGCCTACGCCGGAATGACGGTAAGAGGACGCTTCGCGCCTCTGCGCTCCCTGCGCGGGAATGACGCTTGCGCGCCTCTGTTCCGGCCTGCGCGGGAATGACGGCGCGAGTCCTCCATTAGGCGAATTGGGGGACGACCTCCTGGGCGAAGCGCTCGGCGACGCGGCGGTCGAAGGGGCGCGGCGTCATCAGGATGAAGTGGTTGACGCCGGCGCCGACCCAGCCGCCCAACTGATCGACGATCTCGGCGGGGGATCCAAGGAGCATGCTGTCGCGGACTTGATCTTCCGGCGAGGCGTAGTAGGCGGTCTGCTGCGTGGCGAGCGTCGCGCCGCGCTCGACGGCCGCAGCGATTTCGTCCGCGTCGTCGCTCAATTTGATTTGGATTTGCACGGAGCGGCGCATCGCGGAGAAGTCGCGCCCTGCCTCATCGCAGACGGCTTGCATGCGCGCCAGGTTGACCTTCGCCTCCTCCAGCGGCGCGATTTGGTTGTAGTCGTCGGCGTGCTTGGCGGCGATTCGGAGCGTGCGGTCGCCGCGCCCGCCGACGATGATCGGCGGATGAGGCCGCTGCACGGGCTTCGGCATTTGGGGCGCCTCGCTCAGCGCGTAGTAGGCGCCTCGGAACGTCGCGGGCTCGTCCGTCCATATCGCCTTGATGACGGAGAGCGCCTCGTCGAGGCGGTCGGCGCGCTCCTTGAACGGCGGGAAGGGCATACCGTGGACGTCGAACTCCTCGCGGACGTTGCCGCTGCCGATGCCCATTTCGGCGCGTCCGCCGGAGACGTGGTCGAGCGTGTTGATCATCTTGGCGGTGATGACGGGGTGGCGGAAGTTGTTGTTGATGACGAGCATGCCGAGGCGCAGGCGCTTCGTGTGGCCGGCCATCGCCGCCATAACCGTGAGGCCGTCGAGTCGCGCCGGCGTCGTTCCTCTGCCCGCGTGAATTTGCATCAGGTGGTCGGACGGGTAGAAGCCGTGAAAGCCGAGTTCGTCGCACGCTTGGCAGATCTCGAGGAAGTCGCTCCACTCGAGGCCGGAACTGCCGCCCATACTGAAAAGGATGTTGCTCATCGGGCCCTCCTGCGGGGTTCGCGGGCATTGTACAACGCGAGCGCGGGGTCGGGCGCGGCGGCGCTCACCCCTACCCGGCGCGCGCCGCGTCCTCCGCTTGGGCGATGGGGATTTCGCGCTGCTCGCCGGTCGCCATGTCGCGGTAGGCGACGGCGCCGCGCTCCAGTTCGGCGTCGCCGAGGATGAAGACGCCCCTCGCGCCTATCGCCGAGGCGTAGCGGAGTTGCCCCTTGAGGCTGCGCTCCGGGGCGACGACCATCGGCGCGCCCGTCGCGGCGCGGACGCGGGCGGCGAGGCGCGCGGCCTCGCCCTTCGCCGTCGCTCCCCGGTAGGCGGCGACGACCGGCGCGGGCGCGGCGTCGGGCGGCTCCTCGCCCTGCTCGCGCATATTGAGAATGAGGCGCTCGACGCCCGCCGCGAAGCCGATGCCGGGGGTCGGCGGGCCGCCGAGTCGCTCGATGAGGCCGTCGTAGCGCCCGCCGGCGCAGACCGCGCTCTGCGCGCCCTCCCGCGCGGGGTGAACCTCGAATACGGTGCGCGTGTAGTAGTCCAGCCCGCGAACGAGCGCGGGGTCGAGCCGGTAGGGGATAGCGAGCGCGTCCAAGTAGCCGAGCAGTTCGTCCCAGTGCGCGCGGGCGGCGGGGCCGAGGAAGTCGACGCTGCGCGGGGCGGACGCCATAAACGACTCGCCCGCGAGTTCTTTGGAGTCGAGCAGCCGCATTGGGTTCGTCTCGAATCTGCGCCGGTCGTCCTCGCCGAGATGCGCGAGATGGGGGCGGATAGTTTCGCGGATGGCGGCGACGTAGCGGGGCCTGTCCTCGGCGTCGCCGATGCTGTTGAGCGCGAGCGTCATTCCGCCGAGCCCGAGCCGCCGCATGCTCTCCATCGCCAGTTGCAGAACCTCCAAGTCCACCGCCGCGTCGGAGTCGCCGATGGCCTCGACGCCGAACTGATGGAACTGGCGGAAGCGTCCGGCTTGGGGGCGGTCGTAGCGGAACATCGGGCAGAAGTAGAAGAGGCGCGCGGGCAGCGGCCGGCTCCGCATGCCGTGCTCCAGGTAGGCGCGGCAGACCGCCGCCGTACCTTCGGGGCGGAGCGTGATCTCCTGCCCGCCCCGGTCGAGGAAACTGTACATCTCCTTTTGGACGACGTCGGTCTCCTCTCCGACGGCGCGGGCGAAGAGGGCGGTGTCCTCGAAGATCGGGGTGTCTATGCGGGCGTAGCCGAACGTTCGGGCGGCGTCGGCGAGCGCGGCCCGCGCGAACTCCCAGAATCGCTGCTGCTCCGGCAGAATGTCCGCCGTTCCCCGAGGCGCCTGGTGCATTTCTCTCTCTATGGCCTTTGCGGCAGCCTTTCCTATTATAGGAGACTTGTTATAGGAGACTTGCATATCTCCCCCGACCCCGACCGCAGTAACCTCACCGCCGCTTCGCCCGTTACGAAAACTGGCGCCTGCAGGCCGAACGGCGCTCCGATTCGCTTGCATTGGCGGGAATTTGCTTGACGTTCGCCGCGCATAGGGGTAGGCTTGCCGCAACTTCGCGCCCGGGGGCACTCGGGGGATAAAAGGGGGACCGCCATGAGAAAGATTGCGCTGGCGACGGCGATCATTCCGGCGCTGGTCGCGGGCTTCGCCGCGTGCGGCTCCGACCCGACTCCGACGCCAACCTCGACTCCCGTTCCGACGCCTACGCAGGCGATGGCCGCCCCCACGCCGACGCCGGAGCCCAGCGGGTTCGAGGCGGAATGGCAAGCGCTCGTCGAGGCCGCGCAGGCCGAAGGCGAGATGATCGACTTCATCTGCTGCGCTTTCGGCAGAGTCGCGGACAACGACGTCCTCCCCTTCTTCGAGGACAAGTTCGGCGTGCGCGTCGTTTCGTCAACCGGATCGTCCCGGCAGAACGCCGACCGCGTCCTCGCGGAGCGCGAGGCGAACGTCTACACGCTGGATATGTGGCACGGCGGCATCACGACGTCCAACACGCGCCTGGTTCCGAACGGCGTGCTCGCCAATCTCCGCGAGCAGATCATTCATCCCGAAGCGCTCGACCCGGACGCGTGGTACGGCGGAGGGCTGCCCGTGATGGACGCGGCCCAGGAAGGGCTGATCATCGGCTACGTCGGCAACGCGAGCGCCGCCGAGATCAGTTTCAACACCGACTTGCTCGATCCGACGGAGTTGACCTCGTACTGGGATCTGCTCGATCCGAAGTACGCGGGGCGGATCGTGATGCGCGACCCCCGCGAGGCGGGCGTGGGGCAAAGCACCGCCTTCTACTACGCCAACGAGTCGCTGGGGCAAGATTTCCTGCGCCGGCTGCTCGCCGAGCAGGAGTACACCATCGCGCCCGACGCGCGGACAGCCGCCGAATGGCTCGCGCTCGGCCAGTACGCCATCTGCCTGTTCGCGTGCGGCACGGAGGTCGAGAACGCGAAGGATCAAGGCTTGCCGGTCGAGCACGCCTTCCCGCATCAGTTGCAAGAGGGTTCCCGCATATCCGTCGGCGGAAACGCGCTGATGCTCGTGGACAGCGGGCCGAATCCCAACGCCGCCAAACTCTTCGCCAACTGGTTCCTCAGCCGCGAAGGGCAGTCCATGCTCCAAGAGGCGACGGGCGACAACTCGCTCCGGGTGGACATTCCGAAAGACAACGTGGACGAGGAGAACCAGCGGCTAGAGGGCGCGCCCTACGTCTTCTCCGACCGCGAGCCGGAGTTCCAAGCCATCTTGGAGAACGCCCTGGCGTTCGCGCGCGACACGCTGCAGGCGGCGGGCAGGTAAAGCCCCGGATGCTCCGCGCTAGGCGCCCTTCCGCAGGCGGGCGCCTAGCGCAAGGCCGGCGCCCGGCGAGGATGCGCGACCGTGCAGAGCATACGGAGAAAGCCGGCCCTGACCCTTCCGGTCCGGCTGCCGTCCGCCGGGGTCTACGTCGTCACGATACTGATCTTCGTGTTCGGCCTCTATATCCTCTACCCCGTCGTCCTCATATTCATCAACAGTTTCAACGGGGCGACGCTCATACGCGAGCCCTACGCCTTCACGCTCGAGAACTGGCGCGCCGCTTTCACGGAGCCGGGCATTCCCGAGGTGATCCGCAACACGTTCTTCATCTACTTTCTCTACACGGGCATTAGTTTTCCCGTCGCCATTGGGATCGCCTGGCTGCTCGCCCGCACGCGGATGCGGTTCAGTTACGGCTTGGAGTTCCTATTCTGGGTCTCCTTTATGATGCCGACGATAGCGACGACCATCGGCTGGACGTACTTGCTGGACCCGAACGTCGGGCTGATCAACCGCGTCGTCGCGTGGCTGCCGTTCGTGGACGACGGCCCGTTCAACATTTACAGCATCCCCGGCATTGTATGGGCGCACCTCATGGCGAACGCCGTCTCTCAGAAAGTGATGCTGCTCACCCCCGCCTTCCGCAATATGAACGTTGCGCTGGAGGAAGCCGCGCGCGTGTCCGGCGCCTCCAACTGGCGAACGATGCTGCGCGTCACGCTCCCCGTGATGATCCCCGCGATGACGGTCGTCTTTATGCTGAACGTCGTCCGCGTGTTCCAGTCATTCGAATTGGAGCAGATACTGGGCCGCCCAATCGGGTTCTACGTCTACTCGACCAAGATATTCCAGTTCGTGCGCGACTTCGAGCCTCCGCGCTACGGCTCCGCCACGGCTCTCGCCAGCCTCACGCTCATCATCATCGCCGTCGCCATACCGCTGCAGCGCTGGCTGCTGAGCAGGCGCCAGTACACGACCGTGACCGGGCAGTTCAAGCCGGGGCTCATAGACCTGGGCAAGTGGCAGCCCGCCGCGTGGGGCGCGGTCGCCGCGCTCGCCGCGATGCTCACCATCGTCCCGATCCTCACGCTGCTCGGCGGCAGTTTTATGACGCGCGTCGGATGGTTCAACGTAACGCCCGTCTTCACGCTCCGCCACTGGACGGAGGTGCTGGGCGACCGCTACTTTATGCAGGCGCTCCGCACCACGATAACGCTCAGCCTGGCGACGGCCATCATCTCGCCGGTGCTCTTCTCGATGGTCGCCTACGTGCTGGCGCGGACGCGCTGGCGCGGCAGAGCGATCCTAGATTCGCTCTTCTGGATGTCCGCGTCCATTCCCGGCATGCTCGCCGGGCTCGGGTTGCTGTGGGCGTTCCTCAGAACGCCGTTCCTCACGCCGCTCTTCGGAACGATCTACGCCCTCCTCCTCGTCGTCATTTTGCAGGGCAAACTGACGAGCACGCAGTTGCTGAAGGGAGCGTTCCTCCAGTTGGGCGGCGACCTCGAGGAGGCGGCTCGCGTGTCCGGCGCGGGATGGGTGCGGACGTACTTCCGCATATGGCTGCCCCTCCTTATGCCGACGCTCGTGCTGATCGGCACCATCAACTTCGTGCTCTCCGCGCAGGCGACGGCGAGCATTATCCTGATCGCCAGCCGGGACACGACGACGCTCTCCATCCTCGCGCTGGAGAAGATGACGCACGCCGACGGCATCCTCCTCGAGCAGGCGGGCATCGTCAGCCTCTTCATCGTGGGAATGACGGTCGTCGTGGCCTCGGTCGCGCGGAAGTTCGGCCTCCGCATAGGCGTGAGCCACGAGATGCGCGCGTCCGAAGCGGGCGAACGCCGGACCGCCGACGGGCCGGCCGCGGCGCAGGCCGGAGCGAGGACGGCGCAATGACGAATTCGGACGCAACGACGGGGAACGCCCCCGCGAGCCCCGCCCGCGAACCCGCCGTGCGGTTGGACGGGCTGAGCAAAACCTACCCCGGCGCCCAGGCCCGCGCCGTGGACACCCTCTCGCTGGACATCGAGGACGGCGAGGTGTTCACGCTCCTCGGCCCGTCCGGCTGCGGCAAAACCACGACCTTGCGCATGGTCGCAGGGTTGGAGACCCCGGACGAAGGCGACATCCGCTTCGGCGGAAGAGAGGTCGTCGTCTCCGGCAGGCGCTTCCGCCTTCCGCCCGACAAGCGGGACGTGGGCATGGTGTTCCAGTCTTACGCGATATGGCCGCATATGACGGTTGAGGAGAACGTCGCGTTTCCGCTGGCGGCGCGGCGCGTCAAACGCTCCGAGATCCGCGAGCGCGTGGCGCATGCGCTGGAACTCGTCAACCTCCCCGGTTTGCAGAAGCGCCCCGCTCCGCTGCTCAGCGGAGGCCAACAGCAGCGCGTCGCGCTCGCCCGGGCGCTCGTCATCGAGCCCAAAGTGCTGCTGCTCGACGAGCCGTTCAGCAACCTCGACGCCAAACTCCGCGAGCAGATGCGCGTCGAACTGAAACTCCTCCAGAAGAGGTTGAACATCGCCATCCTGTTCGTCACGCACGACCAGATCGAAGCACTGAGCCTCTCCAGCCGCGTCGCGCTGATGAACCTCGGCGTGGTGCGGCAGCAAGGCCCGCCGCAGGCGCTCTACGAAGAGCCCGCCGACGAATTCGTCCGCGACTTCATCGGCAAGACGGTGCTCCTGCGAGGCCGCGTCATCGGCGGGAATCCGTCCGGCCAAGCGGCGGTCGCCGTCCCCGGCGGGCCGGACTGCGTCATTTTCGGGCGCTCCTACAACCCGGAGGGACTCGAGGCGGGGCAGGACGTCTTCCTTGCGGCGCGCCCCGAAGACATTAGCGTGCGTCCCGCGGAGAGCGGCGCCGCTCCTCCGTCCGGCGCGATTGCCGGCGTCGTGAGCGCGGCGCTCTTCACCGGCGAGCGCGTCGAATATCAGGTGGAGGTGGCGGAGCAGGGAACGCTGCAGGTGTTCGGCGAGCGCCGCGACCCCGTCTCCGAAGGCGGCGCCGTATGGCTCGCGCCCCGACCCGACGGGCACAGCGTTTGGGCGTCTGGCTGGACGCGCAAGCAGGACGGCGGGAGCGCGGCGTAGGCGCGCGGGCGCTGGCGCGCTCGAAGGGGGCGGGATTCCCGCCTGCGCGGGAATGACGAGGCCCCCGGTGGTCATGGGAGACGGGGCTAGCGCCCCGTCTCCTCTCGTTCGCGTCGTCGTCATCATCATTGCCGCCGCCTAGAACCTGATGAAGTGGCGGTCGAGGGGGACGTCGGCCGGGTTATGGGGCGCGGGCGAGGCGCCCGCGCCTTCTGGATTCCCGCCTACGCGGGAATGACGGTTTATGTCGGCGCCGTCGTCCGCGCCGTCGCCGGCGTCGCCAGTACCCTCTCCCGCCGCTTCGCGGCGTCCTCTCCCCTTGTAGGGAGAGGGGGATCCGGCGCCTACGGCGCCGTTGGGGGCGGGATTCCCGCCTACGCGGGAATGACGGTTATGGGGCGCGGGCGAGGCGCCCGCGCCTTCTGGATTCCGGCCTACGCCGGAATGACGGTTTATGTCGCCGCCATCGTCATCGTCATCATCATCATCGTCGGGAGGGTCGGGGGGGAGGGGGGCGTAGTAGGGGACGCCGGCGAGGGGGCGCGGGCGCAGGAAGGGCTCGTAGCCCGTCCAGATTTGCAAGGACGGCGGGCGCATAAACGCCAACGCGAGCGCGTCGGCGCGGTCGGGGGAGGGCATGCCCTTCTTGCGGATCGCGCGCTTGCTCTCCAACTTCACTTGCCCGGAACTGGTCACGTCGTAGCGCAAGGAGAGGAGTTCCGCTTGCAGGATTTCGTCGGACGGGAGGGCGATGAGGCGGGCGTTCATTAGGCGCCGCAACTCCCAGAAGATCTCGGAGCGCAAGTTGGCGAATCGCGTCGGATGCGGCGCCCGCCGCCCGAATTGGACGCCGTAGACGGGCGCGCCGATCTCTTTCAATCGGTCGCAGACGCCACCGCCGACGCCGTTCTCGTCCACGAATATCGCCTGCGCGTCGAGGTCGGCGGCCATCAGCGCGGCCTCGCCGGCGACCCGCATCGTATCGGCGTCGCGGTCGAGGACTTTCGCCGCGACCACGCGCTGGCCTCTGCGGGCGATGAGCACGGACTTGTCGGCGCCGAACCTCGCGACGTCGACGCCGATGTAGACGGGCTCGCGCTCGTCCTCGGACTCTGTTGGGGCGCCCTCGCCGGACGGAGCGGACTCGGCCATCGCGTCCTCGACGGCTTTGCGGCCTACGAGCGAGTTGTCCTCCGCGTCGGGGAACTCCGCGTAGACGGCGGAGCGAAAGAGGGGGTGATCCTCGCCCCATATCTCCGTCTTCTCGACGATGTCTTCGGGCGTGATGAGGCCGGGCACGCGCTCGGCTCCCTCCTGTATGTTGGGCGTGTCGGCGGCGGCGATCTTGAGGCGCTTGTAGGCCGCTTGCTTGGAGTGGTGGGAGTCGAAAAACTCGCCGGGCTTGGGGAGCGCGTTGCCGATCATCAGCGTTTTGGTGGGGTTGAGGCGCATGGCGGCGTCCATATACGGCTGCTCGACGCCGTGCGCTTCGTCCACGATGAGGAGCAACTCCGGCGAGTGAAAGCCTTGGATGCGGTCGGGCTTGTTGGTGGAGAAGGCGATGGCGAATCTGTCGGGGGCGATGGTGTAGCGGCTCTGGGTGAGTTTGCCGGAGAGGGGGACGTCGGCGTTTGCGATGGCGGTTGCCAACTCCGGCCAGAGGATGTGCTCGATTTGGCGTTGCGTCGGCGAGATGACGACGACTTTGGCTTTGGGGCGTGTTTCGAGCCACCAGAGGATGACGCGGGCGGCGACCCAGTCCTTGCCGGCGCCGTTGCAGCCGACGACGGAGACTCTTCGCTCTGTGGCGACGAGTTCGAGCATTTCGAGTTGCTTGGGGTAAGGCGTTCCGGCGTTGGGGAGGGCGTGGGCGATGAAGGCGACGGGGTCGTCGCGGAACTGGGCGAGGGGGGCGCGGACGCGGTCCGCGCCGCGGTCGGAACCGCGGCGGGCGTCGCGGCCTTCGTCAGGCTTGGCGCGGTTGCGTCGGAGGATTGCGGGAATGAGACTCATGCATGACATTATCACAACGCTAGGGGGGATGGCGATAGGGGCAAGTGTCATAGTTTGGACATGGGGGGAGGGGCATGCGGTAGGTTCCCGCTTTCGCGGGAATGACGTGGCCCCGGGGGATCTATGGAGACGGGGCTACGCCCCGTCTGTGGCGCTGGGCGCCGAATGGATTCCGGCCTACGCCGGAATGACGGTAGGGTGGGGGGGAATGACGGGGGAGGGGGGAATGACGGGGCGCGTTGCGCGCCTCAAATAGGGCGAGATTCCCGCCTACGCGGGAATGACGGTAGGGGGGCGCTGCGCGGAGGCGATGGGGTAGGTTCCCGCTTTCGCGGGAATGACGAGGGGGCGGTGGATCAGGGGAGACGGGGCTTCGCCCCGTCTGTGGCGCTGGGGCGCCGAATGGATTCCTGCCTACGCAGGAATGACGGTACAAGGGGGGCGGGAATGACGGAACGCTACGCGCCCCGTCCGCAGTACCCTCTCCCCGCCGCGTTCGCGGCGTCCTCTCCCCTTATAGGGAGAGGGGGATCTGGGCGCTGGGGCGCCTCAATGGGGCGGGGTTCCCGCTTTCGCGGGAGTGGAGGGCGTGGGAGCAATGGAAGGCGACGGGGCGCCTGCGGCGCCAACTTGCTGTTGACAAACGCTGCGGATTAGGGAATGCTAGGGGCATGACCTCCTCGGAGACGATCGTGGCAGTGGGCGCGAAGAAGCGCCCATCCTCGCGGGCAATGCAGACCGTGAGCGTGAAAGGCGCGCCTGAAATCCCGCTGCGGCCGAACGGCTCCGCCAACAAGGTGGGCGTTGACGACCGCGCAGTGCACGGATGGTACCGGTTCGTGCTCTCCTTTCCGCCGCATTTGGTCGCAGACCACCTGTCCGCGTTCGACGTCGGCCCCGGGGCGACGGCGCTGGACCCGTTCTGCGGGACTGGCACGACTCTGGTGGAGGCGAAAAAGCGCGGCGTCCGCAGCGTCGGGGTGGAAGCCAACCCGTTCGCCGGTTTCGCGTCAGCGGTGAAGACCGATTGGGAGGTTAGCCCTTTCACGCTGGTTCGGGACGCGGAAATAATCGCGGAGGAAACCGATCGCTTGTTGCGCGCGGCGGGAATTGACGATGAGTCCGACTGCTCCGGCATGCTGGGGAGTCCGTTCATACGCGGGCTTGCAGCGGATCAGCGCAAACTTTTGCTGACCAACTCCATCAGCCCGATGCCTCTTCACAAGGCGATTGCGCTCAGTGAAGCGATAAGCAAGATTCCCGCGAGCGGGAATCATCACAAATTGGCTTTCGCAAGCGCGCTTGTCGAATCGGTCAGCAATCTGGAATTTGGCCCGGAAGTGGGCGTGGGAAACCTGAAATCGGATGCGCCGGTCATAATGCCGTGGCTGGGGCGGATTCGAGAAATGGCTGCGGACATTGAAGCAGTGAGGCGCAACGCGTCGGTGAAAAGCGATGTCTGCGACGCCGATGCTCGAGACCTGCGCGGCGTTTTGGGCAAAGAGTCAATTGACGCGGTAATTACGTCGCCTCCTTACCCTAATGAGAAAGATTACACGCGCACCACCAGGCTTGAGTCGGTTATATTGGGGTTTGTTGAAAATAGAATCCAGTTGCGGGAATTGAAGAAAAACCTTGTCAGGTCAAACACGCGGAACGTCTACAAGAAAGACGATGACCATCTGTGGGTTTCGGACAACCAAAAGGTCCATGAAATAGCCGCTTCCATTGAGCAAAGGCGAGTGGCATTGGGCAAGACGTCCGGGTTCGAGAGGATGTATCCTCGCGTAGTCATGCTTTACTTTGGGGGAATGACGCGGCATCTGGCGAACCTCAGAGAAGCGCTCCGGCCGGGAGCGAAACTGGCTTACGTCGTAGGAGACCAAGCCTCATACCTTCGTGTTATGATCAGAACGGGAACCTTGCTTGCTGAGATTGCCGAAAGGCTTGGATACGAGGTTCGCGGGATAGACTTGTTCCGCACGCGCATAGCGACCGCCACGAGAGCGCAACTCCGAGAAGAAGTCCTGCTGCTGGAGTGGAACGGAGGATCGAATGGTCGCCATTACTCAGTATGACCGCATCATCGGCGACGTGTTCATGCGCGGCTTCTCCGCAGGGTCGACGCAAGTTCCGTTCGCGCGCGACGATCTTGTGGATGCCGCGACGCGGCTCGGACTCCAGCGGCCCAAGAACCTGGGGGACATACCGTACAGTTTCCGGTACCGCAAGGAACTGCCTCAGTCCATAACGGACACGGCGCCGGTGGGCTACGAATGGATCATCAGGGGCGCGGGAACCGGGCTGTACCGGTTTGACTTGGCCCGCGCGCTGGACCTCAGCCCTAACGCTTCGCTCGTGATAACGAAGATTCCCGACGCAACGCCGGGGATCATCTCTCGGTACGCTCAGACCGATGAGCAAGCCTTGTTGGCCGTCATCAGGTACAACAGGTTGATCGACACCTTCGTCGGCGTTACCTGCTACTCCTTGCAGAATCACATGGCGACGTCGGTTCCCGGCATAGGAGCGGTGGAAGCGGACGAAGTCTACGTTGGGCTTGACAAGAGGGGCGTCCATTACGTGTTTCCTGTTGAGGCGAAAGGAGCGAAAGACCGGCTTGGGAGAGTTCAGATTGAGCAAGATTTCGCAATGTGCGAGGAGAAGTTCCCTAGCCTCGTATGCCGGCCAATAGGGGCTCAATTTATGGATGAAACGACCATCGTTCTTTTCGAGTTTGAGAGATATGGAGACGACTTGGCGATCTCCAACGAACGACACTACGCTCTCGTCGGCAATGCCGATCTATCGAGCGCCGATCTAGCGGCGTATGCCTCCAGGCCGCCTGCGTGACTATATGGCGGCGAGCGAGCCTAGCAAGCGCCTCAATGGGGGCGGGATTCCCGCCTACGCGGGAATGACGGTTGTGGGCGGGAATGACGGTCATGGGGGCGCGTTGCGCCTCCCGACCGCAGTACCCTCTCCCGCCGCGTTCGCGGCGTCCTCTAGGGAGAGGTGGACACGAGATTCCCGCCTACGCGGGAATGACGGTACAAGGGGCGGGAATGACGGTATAGAGGGCGGGAATGACGGTCATGGGGGGTGCGTTGCGCCTCCCGACCGCAGTACCCTCTCCCGCCGCGTTCGCGGCGTCCTCTCCCCTTATAGGGAGAGGGGGATGTGGGCCGCTTGCGCGCCGCGAATGGGGGCGGGATTCCCGCCTACGCGGGAATGACGGTTAGGGGGCGCGGGGCACCCCCGCGCCGCAGTACCCTCTCCCGCCGCTTAGACGCCGGCGGCGGCGCGCAGTTCGCTGAGCATTTCGCGGACGCGCTGGGGGCTGTCGCCTTCGGCGTAGATTCGCAGCAGGGGCTCCGTTCCCGATGGGCGGATGAGGCCCCAGAAGCCGCCCTCCAGCGCGTAGCGCGCGCCGTCCATCGCGTCCGTCCGTTCGACGCGCAAGCCCGCGATGGAGGCGGGAGGGCTGGCGGCGAGCGCGAGCGCGTCCGGCCGGGGAGCGTCGGGCGCGAGGTCGACGTCCAGCCGGTCGTAGGCGTGCTCGCCGACCTGCTCGTGCAGGAGTTTGACGAGTTCCGAGGCGCGCTTGCCGGTCCGCGCCATTAGTTCCAGGAAGAGGAGGCCGCTGAATATGCCGTCGCGCTCGGGAATGTTGCCTCGGAAGGCGTAGCCGCCGCTCTCCTCTCCGGCTGCGACCGCGTCCTCCGTGAGCATCGCCGGGCCGACGAACTTGAAGCCGACGGGCGTTACGTGAACGGGCTGCCCGGACTGGGCGGCGAGTTTGTCCACCATCGCGCTCTGCGTGAGCGACCGCACGATGGGCCCGCGCAACTCGCGGTGCCGCAACTGGTGCAGGCAGAGGAGGGAGAAGGTGGAGAGCGTGTCTATGAACGCGCCGTTTTCGTCCAGCACGCCGAGCCTGTCGGCGTCGCCGTCGGCGGCGAGCACGACGTCGAATCGTCCGGCGCGCGCGGCCTCGATGCTGGGGCCGAGGTTGGGCTCGATGGGCTCGGGCTGGCGCATACCGGGGAAGGCGGGATTGCGCTCGGCGCGCATCTCTTTGACGCTCGCGCCGCCGCCCGCCAGCGCGTCGGAGAAGAAGCCCGCGCCCGCCCCGTGCATCGCGTCCACGCCGACGCGCAGCCCCGCCGCGCCTATCGCGCCGACGTCCACCGCGCGCTCGAGGTTCTCTAGGTACGGCGCGCTCATATCCACGACTTGCGGCGCCGGGCCGTCCGCGGACGGGGCGTCCACGCCTCCCGCGTCCAGGAGCGCGTCTATGCGCCGCTCGATCCGCTCGACGATTTCGGGCGGGGCGCTTCCCGCGTAGTCGGGCTTGTACTTGAAGCCGTTCCACGCGCCGGAGTTGTGGCTCGCCGTGATGACGATCCCGCCTCCGGCGTTCCGGCTCAGGATGTTGTAACTGACGGCGGGCGTCGGCGCGACGCGGTCGGAAAGGTAGACGCGGACGCCTTGCGCCGCGATGACGGCGGCGGCCTCGGCGGCGAACTCCGGCGAGCCGAACCGCGTGTCGTAGCCCAGGGCGACGCCGCGCTCCGCCAGCCCTTGCTCCTTGAGGTAGCCGGCGGCGGCGGCGGCGCAGACGCGAACGTTGGCGAACGTGTAGTCGCGGGCGATGAGCGCGCGCCAGCCGTCCGTGCCGAACCGGATGAGCGGCTTGCCGGCCATTAGCCCTGCAACCCCGCGGCCTTGCGGAGCGCGTCCGCCTTGTCCGTCCGCTCCCACGGAAGATCGAGGTCGGGGCGCCCGAAGTGGCCGTAGGCGGCGGTCTGCGCGTAGATCGGGCGCCGCAGGCCGAGCGCGTTGATGATGGCGCGCGGGCGCAGGTCGAAATGCTCCCGCGCGAGTTCCCTGATGCGCTCGACGTCCGCTTTCTCGGTGCCGAACGTCTCGATGTCCAGGCTCGTGGGCTCCGCGACGCCGATGGCGTAGGAGAGTTGCAATTCGCAGCGGGCGGCGAGCCCCGCCGCGACGATGTTCTTCGCCGCCCATCTCGCCGCGTAGGCCGCCGACCGGTCGACTTTCGTCGGGTCTTTGCCGGAGAACGCGCCTCCGCCGTGGCGCGCCGCGCCGCCGTAGGTGTCCACGATGATCTTGCGCCCGGTCAGCCCCGCGTCTCCATGCGGCCCGCCGGTCACGAACCGCCCCGACGGGTTCACGAAGATCCGCGTGTCGGCGTCCATCAAGTCCGACGGAACGACGGGGGCGATGACGCGCTCCTTGACGTCCTTCTCGATGAGGTCGTTGGAGACGTCGTCGCCATGCTGCGTACTGACGACGATGGCGTCGATGCGCTTCGGCTTCCCGTAGGCGTACTCGACCGTCACTTGCGACTTGCCGTCCGGCTTCAGATACGGGACGCTCCCGTCGCGCCGGGCTTCGGCGAGGCGCCGCGTGAGCCGGTGCGCGAGAACGATGGGCAGCGGCATCAACTCGTCCGTCTCGTCGCAGGCGAAACCGACCATCATGCCCTGGTCGCCGGCGCCTGTGTGCGGGTCGTCCTCAGCGGCGCCACGGTCTTCCAGGGCAGTGTCCACGGCCGCCTTGATGTCCGGCGACTGCTCGTGCACGTGCTGGATCACCTTGCATCCGGCGTAGTCGATCCCGATGGCGTCGTCGTCGTACCCGATCCGCTTCACCGTCTCGCGGACGACCGTCTCGTAGTTCACCTCGGCGGTGGTGGTCACCTCGCCGAAGACGTGGACGAAGCCCGTTCCCGTCGCCGTTTCGCACGCGACGCGGGCTTGCGGATCTTGCTCGTAGATCGCGTCCAGGATGGCGTCGGACACCTGGTCGCAGAGTTTGTCCGGGTGTCCCTCGGTGACCGACTCGGAGGTCAGCAGGTAGCGCGGGGCGGTCGCAAACGTCGTTCCGTTCTGAGTCATTCTCGCGGCTCTCTCCGTTCGTGTTGTCGCGTCGCGCGCGGCGATTCGCGCGCTAGGTTCCGGTTTCCCACCCGGCGAGGTAGGCGGCCTGCTCCTCCGTGAGCGCGTCCATCTCCTGCCCCATCGCCTCTAGTTTGAGCGAGGCGACTTGCCGGTCGATCTCGAGGGGGACGTCGTAGACGTCCGCCGTCATTTGCGCCGCGTTCTTCGCTATGTGCTCCGCGGCGAGCGCCTGGTTGGCGAAACTCATATCCATCACGGCGGACGGATGCCCTTCGGCGGCGGCGAGATTTACGAGCCGCCCCTCCGCCAGCAGGTTGATCCGCCGCCCGTCGGCCATTGCGTACTGCCGCACCATCGGGCGGACCTCCCGCGTCTCGACCGCCGCGTCCTCGAGCGCGTCGAGATTGATCTCGATGTTGAAGTGGCCGCTGTTGGCGATGACGGCCTCGTCCTTCATCGTTTGGAAGTGGCGCGCGTCGAGCGCGTGCTTCCCCCCGGTGACGGTGATGAAGATGTCGCCCAACCGCGCCGCGTCGTCCATACGCATCAGGCGGTGGCCGTCCATCGTCGCCTCCAGCGCCCGCACGGGGTCGACCTCCGTGACGATGACCTGCGCGCCCATTCCGCGCGCCCGCATAGCGACGCCGCGCCCGCACCATCCGTAGCCCGCGACGACGACGTTCTTGCCCGCGAAGAGCATATTGGTCGCACGCGTGACGCCGTCCAGCGTGCTCTGGCCGGTGCCGTAGCGGTTGTCGAACATATGCTTGGTGTCGGCCTCGTTCACGGCGATGACCGGATAGCGCAGTTTCCCCGATTTCGCCATGCTCCGCAACCGGATGACGCCCGTCGTCGTCTCCTCCGTTCCCCCGATGACGCCGCCCAGCAGCGCCTGCCGCTCCGTGTGCAGCGTCGCCACGAGGTCGGCGCCGTCGTCCATCGTCATATTGGGCTCCGCGTCCAGGGCGGCGGCGATGTGCCCGTAGTACGTCTCGTTGTCCTCGCCTTTGATCGCGTAGGTGGGGATGTCGTAGACGGCGGCGAGCGCCGCGGCGGCCGGATCCTGCGTCGAGAGCGGATTGCTCGCGCAGAGCCGCACGTCCGCGCCCCCGGCTTGCAGCGCGAGCGCGAGGTTCGCCGTCTCGGAGGTCACGTGGAGGCACGCGGCGAGCGTCAGCCCCGCCAGCGGCTTCTCCCGGGAGAACCGCTCCTTGATCAGCCGCGCCACCGGCATCTCCCGCCCGGCCCACTCGATGAGGCGGACGCCCTCCTCCGCGAGAGAGGGGTCGCGGACATCGCCCAGTTTCCCTTCGGGTTGCACGATCAGTCCTTCCTATTCCCCGTATTCCGTCGGCAGTTCCGCCTCGATCCACTTCGGCGCGCCCGCCTCGACGTTGTAGAGGCGCTCCTGCTCGAAGCCGAGCGCCGCCGCCATCTCCGCCGCCAACGCGCTCCGCACGCCCGCCGCGCAAATGAACAGCAAGTCGCCCTCCGCCGGCAGTTTCGCCTCCGCCTCCGCGAGGAAGTCGTCCACCGGAATGTGGACGGCGCCCGCGGCGCGCCCCGCGGCCCATTCGTCCGGACGCCGCACGTCGACGATGAGCGCGCCCTCCTGCTGCATCTCGCGCGCCTCCTCCACCGATATGCGGCGGTAAGGCTCGCCCGGCTCCTGTCTGCCTCGCTCCATTATGGCGCTCCTTCCGTGGTTATGTATCTCGAAACGATGGGGCCCAGCCGCTCCAGCGCTTCGCGGGGGGCGTCCGACGCGGCGGTCACCAGCGCCCCGCGCAAGGCGTCCGCGCACTCGCAGCCGCGCTCCCCGCCGATGGAGGGAACGAGCCGCCGCAGAATGCGCCGCGCCGCGTCCGCGTTCCGCCCCAAGTTCGCCATCACCGCCTCCGCCGTGACGGTTCCATAGACGTTATGCCATACGTCGTAGTCGGTGACGCAGGCGAGCGTCGCGTAGCACATCTCCGCTTCCCGCGCCAGTTTCGCCTCGGGCAGCGCCGTCATCCCGATTACGCTCGCCCCCCAAGACCTGTGAATCTCCGACTCCGCCCGCGTCGAGAACGCGGGGCCCTCGATCACGACCATCGCGCCGCCCCGGTGCGTCGTCGCCTCCGGCTCGGCGGCGTCCGCCAATCGCGCGCTCAGCGCAGCGCAGAACGGCTCCGCGAACGAAACGTGCGCGACCACGCCGTCGCCGAAGAACGTGCTCCGCCGCCCCCGCGTCCGGTCGATCAACTGATCGGGCGCGACGACGTGCAGCGGCGCGATCTCCTCCCGCAGGCTGCCCACCGCGTTCACGGCCACCACGCGCTCCGCGCCCATCCGCTTCAGCGCGTAAATGTTCGCCCGCGACGGAACCTCCGACGGCGTCAGCCGGTGCCCCGGCCCGTGACGCGCCAAGAACGCGACCGCCGCGCCCTCCAACTTCCCCGTTACGATGGGGCCGCTCGGATCGCCGTAGGGCGTCGAGACCGCCGTCTCGCTCCTGCCGTCCAACTCCATATCGTAGAGGCCGGTGCCGCCGATGACGGCGACGCGCGGCCGCTCCCCGCCCGCCATTACGCCGCCCCCCGCAGCGCCGGACGCTCCGCGAGCGCCCGCAAACTCGCCTCGAACGGCGGACGCGCCGCTCCGCGCTCCGTCGCCAACGCCGCGATCAGCCGCGCCGGCGTAACGTCGAACGCCGGGTTCCAGACGTCCACGCCCTCCGCCGCGACGCGCCGGCCCGCGAGCGACGTCACCTCTTCGGCGGGGCGCTCCTCTATCGGAATCTCCGCCCCGCTCGCCGTTTCGAAGTCCACCGTCGAGAGCGGCGCGGCGGCGTAGAACGGAATCCTATGCGCCTCCGCGAGCGCCGCAAGCGCGTAAGTGCCGATCTTGTTCGCCAGGTCGCCGTTCGCCGCGACGCGGTCCGCGCCCGTGATGACGGCGGAGACCCGCCCCGACGCCATGAGCGCGCCCGCCGCCGAGTCCACGATCAGCGTCGCCGGAATCCCCAACCGCGCGAGTTCCCACGCCGTGAGGCGCGCCCCCTGCATCCACGGGCGCGTCTCCGTGCAAAAAACGCGCAGACGCTTGCCCGACTCCCACGCCGCTCGAATCGCCCCCAGCGCCGTCCCGTAGCCCGCCGTGGCCAGCGCGCCCGTGTTGCAGTGCGTCAGAATCCCGCCCGACTCCGGCAAAAGCGCCGCGCCGCAGCGCCCGACGGCGCGGTTCGCCGCCGCGTCCTCCTCGCGCATCTCCTCCGCGAGCCGCAGAACCCGCTCCGCCGCCTCGTCCGGCGACGCGCAGGCGCGGGCCGCCTCTATGCACCGGCGGACCGCCCATCCCAAGTTGACGGCGGTCGGCCTCGCCCCCGCGATCTCCGCCGCCTCCGCCTCCAGCCGCGCGAGAAAGACGGCCATCGCGCCGTCCCCATCCTCTCCGGCGACGATGCTCCGCGCCGCAAGCGCGACCGCGCCGTTCCCGTCTCCTCCGGCTGCAAGGCTCCGCGCCGCGAGCGCGACCGCGTAGGCGCCGGCGACGCCGATGGCGGGCGCTCCCCGAACGCGCATCTCGCGTATGGCGCGAACGACCTCCGCCGCGCCGCTCGCCGAGACCCACTCCTCGCGCTCCGGCAGGCGCGTCTGATCCAGCAACAGCAGCCGCCCCTCCCGCCAAACGATGGGGGAGAGTTCCGCGCCGCTATCGGGTTGGCCGATCAAAGGGGATTCGCAGGTCAACGTTCGCAGGTTCGCCGGGCAAATTCGTCGCGGGGCGGCGCCTCGCCGCCTCGCAATGCTTGATTGTACCACGATCCGGGGGGAGGCGGGGGCGCAAGCCGATAGCGGGCAGAATGGATTCCTGCCTACGCAGGAATGACGGTGAGGGGGGCGGTGGGAATGGCGGCGCATGAGGGGGGCGGGACGCGGAGGCGAGGGGGTAGGTTCCCGCTTTCGCGGGAATGACGCGGCGCATGGAGATCAGGGAGACGGGGCTGCGCCCCGTCTGTGGCGCTTGCGCGCCGAATGGATTCCTGCCTACGCAGGAATGACGGTAAAGAGGGGGGAATGACGGAACGCTACGCGCCCCGACTGCAGTACCCTCTCCCGCCGCGTTCGCGGCGTCCTCTCCCCGTCATAGGAGACCTTTGCATAACTCAGTTTCGGCCCGCAATTCCTCTTAATGCTAGGAGTGAATTGAGACGCTCCGGCTCTGTAGCGGGGGGTTATGCAAAAGTCTCCATAGGGAGAGGGGATTGCGGACGAGGCGCAACGCGCCCCGCCTCCATGGAACCCGGGGCCGCGTCATTCCCGCGAAAGCGGGAACCTACCCGTCGCGTCGCGCCCGCATCCGATCGCTGTCACTCCCCCATCCTTATCGTCATGCCCGCCACGGGCGCGCCTTGCGGTAGACTTGCGCCTATGGACGGCGCCCCGAACATCACGACGGCGCTCGTGCTCGCCGGAGGCAGGGGCGAGCGCCTTTGGCCGCTCACGCAGGACAGGCCGAAGCCGATGGTCGAGGTCGGCGGGAAGCCGATCTTGGAGCATCATCTCGAATGGCTGCGGGCGAACGGCATCGCGCGGGCGTTCCTGCTCACCGGCTATCTAAGCGAGGCGGTGGAGCGGCATTTCGCGGAGCGCCGGATCCCGGGGCTGGAGACGCGCTGCGTCGCGGAGGCGTCGCCGCTGGGCCGCGGCGGCGCGTATAAGAACGCCTACCGCGAGGCCGGGCTTCGCGGCGAGGCCATCGTCGCGACGAACGGCGACGTGCTGACCGATCAGCCGCTCGCGCCGCTGGCGGAGGCGCTCGCCCGAACGAACGCGCTCGCCGCCGTGATGCTTACGCCGATGATCAGCCCGTTCGGCGTCGTTGAAACGAGGGACGGGCTAGTCGCGGGGTTTCGGGAGAAGCCGCCGCTGCCGTATTGGATCAACGCGGGCGTGTACGTTCTCACGGCGGAGGCGATAGACCGCTTCCCCGACGTCGGCGACCACGAGACGACGGCGTTTCCTCGACTCGCGGCGGAGGGGCGGCTCGCCGCGTTTGAGAGCGGCGCATCCTGGCGGTCCATCGAATCGCGGAAGGACTTGCGCGATGCGGAGGAGCGCCTAGCCGGGCGCAAAGGGTAGACACGGCGGCGATTGCGTATGCTATAATGGCGCTGCTGGCCTCCCTCGGTGGAGGCGTCGGCGTCGGGGAGTGGCGCAGTCCGGCAGCGCGCTACGTTCGGGACGTAGAGGCCCCGGGTTCAAATCCCGGCTCCCCGACCAGTTCCCTCCTATCCGCTCCTGCGCGGCGCTCATCCTCTCTGCGCGCCCCTGTTTCAATGGCTCCCAGGGTCTCGAACCGCCGCCAACGGACACGCTCCACCATAGGCAAGCGCCGGGTGACCCTGAAGCGCTGGCGCGCTCCCCCGCCAACTCCGCCGCCTTGCGATGTCGTACAATGACCCCATGACGCTCGCAAGCGGCAACACGCGCGTCGGCGCGCTCAACCACGTTGGCCTCGCCGTCGTCAGCATCGAAGAGTCCCTCCGGCAGTTCTACGACCTGCTGGACTCCCCGGACGCGGGGCCCATCCTCGTGAACGAGGAGCACGGCGTGCGCGGCGCGTTCATCGAGCAGGGCGAGACGCACATCGAACTCCTCGAGCCGCTCCGCTCGGACTCCGTCATCGGCAGGTTCCTCGAACGGCACGGCGAGGGCATCCACCACATAGCGTTCAACGTGGACGACGTGGACGCGAAAGTCCGCGAACTCGAGGCGCTCGGCGTGTCCGTCATCACCGGCCCGCGCGCCGGCTTCACCGGACGCATCGCGTTCGCCGACCCCGCCAAGACGCATGGCGCGCTCATCGAGTTCCTGACGCCCTACGCGCGCTGAGCGATGCCCGACGCTCTCCGCGCGCTGATCGCCAAGCCCGGGCTCGACGGCCACGACCGGGGCGCGCGCGTCATCGTCCGCCTCCTGCGCGAGGCCGGATTCGAGGTCGCCTACACCGGCATACGCAAGACGCCCGCCGAAATCGCGCGCCAAGCCCTCGAGTTCGAGGCCGACGCCGTCGGCGTAAGCGTTCTCTCCGGCGCGCATATGGAACTCATTCCCGCCGTGATGGACGAGATGCAGCGCGCCGGCCTGGAGCGCGTCCCGCTCGCCGCAGGCGGCGTCATTCCGCCGCAAGACCGCGCCGCGCTCCTCGAAATGGGCGTCGTCGCTGTGTTCGGTCCGGGCGCGCGCTCCGAGGCGGTCGTCTCCGCGTTGCGCGAAGCCGCCGAGGCCGGACGCCGCTCGAAGGAGCGCCGCTAGCCGCCCTCCCGCCGCCCGACCGCGTAGGCGGGAATCCGGCGGCGCGAAGCGCCCGATCCCCCTCTCCCTATAAGGGGAGAGGACGCCGCGAACGCGGCGGGAGAGGGTACTGGAGTCGGGAGGCAAACGCGCGCGCCCCCATGACCGTCATTCCCGCGTAGGCGGGAATCCCGCCCCATTCGCGGCGCGAAGCACCCGGTCCCCCCCTCTCCCTAGAAGGGGAGAGGACGCCGCGAATGCGGCGGGAGAGGGTACTGGAGTCGAGGACGCAGCCCCGTTATTCCCGCGCAGGCGGGAATAACGGCCCCATTCGCGGCGCCAAGCGCCGAATTCCCTCGCTCGCGCGCCCTGCGCGGAACGGCCGCAGGAGCGCTAGCATACGCCCGACCTTAGCGAGAGGAGCGCTCATCGTCTATGGCGACAGCGACCACGACGGCGTCCGCGCCGGAAGTCATCGTCGAAAAGCCGAAGCGCGTGGCCGGCACGATCATCACCGGGCACGGCTTTCAGCATATGTACGCGGACGGCTTCCTCGTGCTGCTGCCGATCATTCAGGACGCGTTCGGAATGGGGCCGGTGGCGCTCGGGCTGCTCTCCGCGTCAAGGCAGGCGGCGGGCGGCCTGCTCAGTATGGGCGGCGGCTTCTTCGTCGACCTCTTCTCCGGCAGCCGCGGCGTTCTGCTCGCCGGCAGCCTCTTCACGATGGCGCTCGCCTACCTCGTCGCGGGCGCGGCCCCGAACGCCGCCGTCCTCATCATCGGCGTCTCGCTCGGCTCCGCCGCCGGCTCGTTCTGGCACCCCGTCGGGCTCGGCATCCTCTCCTACACCTTCCCGCGCAGCCGCGCCCTTCTGATGTCGCTGCACCGCTCCTCCGGCAGCCTCGGCGAGGTCATCACGCCGTTCATCGTCGCGGGCGCGCTCGTCTACACGACGTGGCGCGGCGTGCTCGTGGGCGGCTTCTTCCTCATCGCAATCGTCGCCGCCGCCTTGCTGCTGACGCTCGCCCGGCTGGGGCTCCCACGCCGCCGGCCCGTCAAACGGAGCGCGGACGACCAGTTCAGGAGCATCGGCGGGCTCTTCTCGAACCGCGCCCTCCCCGTGCTGCTCGCCGTCTCCGGGCTGCGCGGCATGGCCGACCGCGCCGTCATCTTCTTCCTGCCTATCCTCATCGCGCAGTTCCTCCGTCAAACGGAGGCCGACCCCAGCGACCAGCGCATCGCGGCGGTCGTCGCCCCGCACCTCGCGCTGATGGTCGGAACGTCCATCGTCGTCTCGCCGCTTATCGGGGCGTTCTCCGACAGAGCGGGGCGCAAGCCCGTGCTGGTGGCCGTGCTCTTCTTCTCCGCCGCGATCACCGGCGCGCTCTCGTTCGTAGGGCAGTTGGGGCCGCTCTTCCTGGGGCTCATCGGACTGCTGGGCATCGTGCGCTTCGCCGGAGCGAATCTCGCGCAAGCGGCCTCGCTCGACATCGCGGAGGGCCGCCGCATTGAGGGCAGCATGATCGGCTTGCTGTGGGGCAACAACGCGCTGTTCGGGGCGTTCTCTCCGCTCTTGCTGGGCGCGATCATCGCGTGGGCGTCTCCGCCGGGCATGGCCGACAACTACCGCCTCATCTTCCCCTACGCGACGGTCATCGCGCTGCTGGCGGGAGCGGCCGCGCTCTTCCTGCCTCCCATCGGGCAGGCGCGCTCCGCGAGGGCGTCATAAGGCGCTAGGCCGCAGGCTCGAATCCTGTCGCCGTCGCCGCTTCCACTCCGCCTCCCGCAACCCGAAGGAGAAGCGCATTGAGCATCAGCCGCATCATCGCCGTCTATCCTGACGCGCCCGGTGATAGCATTGCCGCAGGAGCGCCCTATGACCAACGCTTACGCAGGCCCCTTGCCCGTCCGGCAGCCGGAGTCCGACTTCTACTGGGAGAAGGCGGAGCAGCGTGAACTCTGGCTGCGGCGCTGCGACGACTGCGCCCGCGCCTACTTCTATCCGCGCGACTTCTGCCCCGCCTGCGGCGGACGCAACGTCAAGTGGACGCAAGCGAGCGGCAAGGGAACGCTCCACGCCTTCGCCGTCGTCCACCGCGCCCCGATGCCCGCCTTCCGCGACCGCGTGCCCTATGTCGCCGCGATGGTGGACCTCGAGGAGGGCGCGCGCATCCCGACGAACCTCGTCGGCGTCGAGCCCGACCCGTCGCGCATCGCCATCGGAATGCCCGTCGAAGCCGCCTACGAAGACCTCGCGCCCGGCGTCACGCTCCCCGTCTTCCGCCCTGCGTAAGGTTGCGTTCGCCCCTGCCGCGCGCTAGGTCCAACCTCCGCGTCGGCGCCGCCCCCCCTCAGTGCACTTCCCGCCCGCCGTTCACGACGATCATCTGCCCCGTGATGAACCGCGCGTCGTCGCTGAAAAGAAACGCCATCACGCCCGTCAAGTCCTCCGGCACGCCCCGCCGAGCCAGCGACGCCTCAGGCTCCGCGACGGCCTCGTCCGCGCTCACCGGCTCCTCCGTGTCCGACGTCGTCGAGCCCGGCGCCACCGTTACGACGTTGATGTTGTATTGCCCCAACTCCCGCGCCACCGCCCGCGTGATGCCCGTTATCGCCGACTTCGACGCCACGTAGTGCGGATTCATCGCGTTCGGCCCCCGCGCGATTCGCAGCGTGCTCCCCGAACTCACGTTCACGATCGTCCCCGACCGCTGCTCCCGCATATACGGAAACACGGCGCGGACGCCCAAGAACGTCCCGCGCGCGTTCACCGCGAACACGCGGTCCCACGTCTCCATATCCACGTCCAATATGGACTTCCTCTCCAGCCCGCGCATCATCCCCGCGTTGTTTAGGAGGCCGTCTATCCGCCCGTATTCCGCATGCGTCCGCCGCGCCATCTCCAGCGTCTCCTTCTCCGACGACACGTCAACGCGCATCGGCAAGACGTCCGCCCCCTCCGCGCGGCACAACTCCGCCGTCTTGCCGACGTCCTGAACGTCGGCGACGGTCAGCCTCGCGCCCTCCCGTGCGAACCGGACGGCGTACTGCCGCCCCAGTCCGCCCGCCGCGCCCGTTACGATGATCGCCTTGCCCTGCAGTCGCATCGCTCTCCCTCCTATCCTTCAATCGTTCCGCCGCGCCTAGTCTACCGCTCTGACTATCCCTATGCCTCGCCCCGGCCGCATGGGCGTCAACTGGAACCACGAGCCCCATCACCGATCACGCCCGTCGTCGCGCCCGTCAGCGGCGTCAGAGGTTCGCGGCGACATGGACGTAGGTTACGGCGCGGGCATCGTGGTCAACCTCGTAGAAGACAATCACGGAGGGGTGGACCGTCAGTTCGGCGACCCAGAACCCGCCGACCAAGTGCGTTGCGAAGGACGGGTCAGTTGGGTTTCGGTGCAACGCCCAGTCCAATCCCTCGCGCATCTCGTCCCATCGCTTGACGGAGCCGATGAGTTCGCGGACGGAAGTGAGGAATCCATCGCCCTCGCGCAAGGCGTAGCCGCGGGCAGGGCTGGTCACTGCGGCTATCTCCGGGCCATAACGAACCGCATGCCGGCCTCTTCGGCGTCTTGGTCCAACGGGCCGGAACTGAGCCACGCGGTTTCGTAGGGAATGACCTCGCGGTCTTCGGCAAGAGCCCACCCGGGCTCACGGTGAGAGAAGTCGGAGACTTCGCGGGCGGTCTTGCCGTAGAAGGCGTGAATCACGCTGTCCACGATCTCGATCTCTTTGGGGTCGAAGAGTTCGCGGTCCGGGGCGCGGCTCCTGCTGACAGCGAGCCTCTTCTGCATGCCGGTGAAGTAGGGGCGCTCTTCGACGCGAATGTCGCCGGAAGCGACCAGTTCGTCGCGGGCCGCGAGGAGTTCACGCGGAGCCGGGCCCTCCCTGAGTTTCTGGTAGCAGGCGCCCGTGATGGGTTGCCCCAAGTCGCGGTATGCGGCGAAATCCGCGTAGAACAGGATTTTGTTGAGTTTGACCGACCCGAACGCAGGATCGCCCTCCGACTGCTTGGCGACGTAGCAGATCAACTCCTTGAACTTCTCGGAGTTGAAGGGGAACTTGTCAGCGGCGGCGCTCGCTTCCATGACTCCTCCCCGCAAGGGCTCCTCGTTTGCCGTGACGCCTATGGCAGGGCGCCGACTGGAGTTTTGCCTACTAGTCTACCGCGCAAACCGCAAATTGCGGAAGGGGCGCATGGCAGACCAGCGCTTGTCATTCGCCGGATATTGCTTGGTCGCGGAACGAGCGAGAGGAAATTGCGGTTGGTCGGCCGCGCCGCGTTAGCCGTCCCTCCGGCGCAGCGGCGCGAATAGGAAGAAGAGCGCGGCGGGCGCGGCGGATGCTCCCGCAAGCCAGAAGATGCTCCGCAGTTCGCCCGTCGCCTGAACGACGAGCCCCATCACGCTCACGCCCGCCGTCGCGCCCGTCAGGCTGCTGAGGAACATTATCCCCACCGTCGAGCCCTGCAGCCCCGGCGGCGAGGCGTCCATCGCCGTCGCGTTGATTACGTCCTGACTCGACCAGAGGAAGAGGCCGACGAACGCGACCGCGGCCGTCAGGAGCAAGCCGCCGCCCGACGCGCCCATTACGAGCGTCCCCGCGCTGATCACGACCATCGCCGTCACAATGGGAACGCGCCGCCCGATGCGGTCGGAGAGAAAGCCGATGGCCGGGCCCGCGCCGACGCCGAGCAGCGTGAGGAATCCGACGTGAATCCCCACGCCGAAACTATTCATCCCCAGGTCTTGCGCGAGATAGACGGGCATAAACGAGAGCAGCCCGAAGTGCGCGAACGATCTCGTGAAGTTGGCGTAGGCGAGGCTCGCGTAGACGGGAAAGCGCAGCAGCGCGACCGTGTCCGTGAGTTTGAGGCGCCGCGCCGACGTCTCCGGGGGCGCCGTCCGAGCGCCGGAGAGCAGCCAGTAGATGGCGACCGTGACGGCGACCGCCGGAATGAAACTAATGAGCGTGTAAGCGCGCCAATCGTCGGCTAGCCACGTCACGAGCACGTAGCCGACGGCGAGGGGGCCGAGCGCCTCGCCCGCGCCTGAGCCGGAGCCGTGGAAGGCGATGGCCATGCCGCGCCGCCGGGGGAACCGCGCGCTGAGCATCGAAATCGCGGGCGGATGCCAGAACGACGCCGCCACGCCGCTGAACGCGGCGAACAGCACGACCGGCCATACCCACGGCGAGCGTCCGGACAGCATCATAAAGAACGCCGCGAAGAAGAACGAGAGCGGCAGCATCCAATGCCAGTAGGCGCTGAAGCGGTCGGACACGTAGCCGACGAAGAAGTTGGGAAGGCCGCCGCCGAACTGCCGGATGAGGCCAATGGCCGTCACGCCCGCCGCCGAGAGTTCGTACTCATTGACGATCAGAGGCAGGAATACCGCGAACGAGGCGACGTACCAGTGCTTGAGGCCGTGCCCGACGGCGATCGTTGCGACGTAGACGGGGCCGGACGCCCGAAAGGACGAGCCGGAAGGGGCCGTTGTCGCTTGCGCCGCCATTCGCCGCCGAACGCTCCCGCGGAGGAGTCCGCCCCGCGATGATAGCAGGCTCGGCGCCGGCGCCCCGGCGCTGCCCCCCGCAATTTGACGCCGCGCCGCGAATGCGCTACAATGCTCCTCGCTATGGATTACGCAATCGTGCAAACGGGCGGCAAGCAGTACCGCGTGCGGCCGGGCGACTCCATCACCGTCGAGAAACTTCCGGGCGAGGAGGGCGACGCCGTCGAGTTGAACGACGTGCTGCTCGTCTCGAAGGACGCGCAAGTTTCCGTCGGCCAGCCGTCCGTCGCGGGCGCCAAGGTTCTCGCGCAAGTCGCGCGCCAGGGCAAGGCCAAAAAGATCACCGTCCTCAAGTACAAGCCCAAGACGCGCCATCACGTCCAGAGCGGGCACCGGCAGCAGGTGACCCAACTCGACGTCAAAGAGATCGTCGCCGGCTGACCGCGGCTCGCGCCGGCCGGAGACTTTGGGAGGCAATCGTGGCCCATAAGAAAGCGGGCGGCAGCAGCCGCAACGGCAGAGACAGCAACGGCCAGCGGCTGGGCGTCAAACGCTTCGCGGGCGAAAGCGTCCGCGCCGGAACCATCATCGCCCGCCAGCGCGGAACGAAAATCCGACCCGGCGTCAACGTCGGACTTGGGCGCGACTTCACCCTCTACGCCCTGGTGGACGGCCGCGTCGCCTTCGACCACGCGACGCAATTCCGCAAGCGCGCTAACGTCGTCCCCGCCTAATCCCGCCCGCGGGAGCCCAACTCCAGATGAAAACCGACATCCATCCAACCTACTACTACGAAGCCGTCGTGACCTGCTCCTGCGGGAACACGTTCACCACCGGCGCGACCAAGCCCCAGATCAAGGTGGAGATATGCAGTTCCTGCCACCCGTTCTTCACGGGCGAGCAGCGCATCGTCGACACCGAGGGGCGCGTCGAGCGCCTCAAGCGGCGGTTCAACCTCTAGCGGCCCGCTCCGCGCGCCCTCCCGGCGGATAGCGGATTGCGCCCCTGCGGGCGCGGGAGCATCGGCGTAAGGATATGGGGCAAGCGCATCGCCAGCGTTCCGCTTACGGCGGCCAAGCCGTCATCGAAGGCGTGATGATTCGCGGGCGCCGCGTCTACTCCATCGCCGCCAGACATCCCGCCGGCTCCATCAAAACCGTCGTCCGCCCCGTCCCCTCCTGGAGCGTCAACCGCTGGCGCCGCGTCCCCTTCATTCGCGGAACGCTCGTCCTCTCCGAATCGCTCGTCGTCGGCATGCGCGCCCTCACCTGGTCGGCGCAAGTCGCCTCAGGCGAGAACGAGGACGACGAGCAGCCCATACCTCCCGCCGCGCTCGCCGTCACGCTCGCCCTCTCGCTCAGCCTCGGCGTCGGCCTCTTTTTCGTCCTTCCCCTTCTCATCACCGCCGGCTTCGTCGACCGGTTCACCGACAACTCCATCCTCAGCAACACGGCGGAGGGCGTGCTCCGCCTCCTCATCTTCTTCCTCTACCTCGGCCTCATCGGCATGATGCCCAGCGTCAAGCGCGTGTTCGGCTATCACGCCGCCGAGCACATGGCCGTCCACGCCCACGAGGCCAACCTTCCCCTCGAGGGACCCAACGTCCGCCGCTTTCCCGCCGCGCACCCGCGATGCGGCACCGCCTTCCTCCTCACCGTGATGATCGTCTCCATTATCGTCTTCGCCTTCCTCGGCACGCCCGACCTCCCCTGGCGCATCGCGTCCCGCATCGTCCTCATTCCCGTGATCGCCGGCGTCTCCTACGAGATCATACGGCTCAACGCCGCCTACGGCGCCAACGCCATAGTGCGCGCGATGTCGCTTCCCAGCCTCGCGCTCCAATCGTTCACCACGCGCCCGCCGGACGACGGCCAGATCGAAGTCGCCATCGCCGCAATGACCGCCGCCATCGAAGCCGACGCCCAAGCGGACGCCGCCGCCCCCTCCCGCGCCGCCCAGGGCTAGGCCGCCGACAGCGCGCCCTAGCGCATCCGCCCCGACGGACCCTTTGCGAAGGAGGGGAATGACGCTCCTAACGCCGCGTCGCGCGCAAGCGCCGCAGACGGGGCGTAAGCCCCGTCTCTCTTACCCCCAGGCGCCACGTCATTCCCGCGAAAGCGGGAACCTACCCCCTCGGCTCCGCGACGCGCCCCCATGACCGTCATTCCCGCGCAAGCGGGAACCTACCCCCTCGGCTCCGCGACGCGCCCCCATGACCGTCATTCCCGCGCAAGCGGGAACCCCGCCCCCGTTGCCGGCGCGCAAGCGCCCAGATCCCCCTCTCCCTATAAGGGGAGAGGACGCCGCGAACGCGGCGGGGAGAGGGTACTGCGGACGGGGCGCATAAGCGTCCCGTCATTCCTGCGTAGGCAGGAATCCATTCGGCGCGCAAGCGCCATGACGGGGCGCAAGCCCCGTCTTCCCCCAACCCCCGGGGCCCCGTCATTCCCGCGCAAGCGGGAACCTACCCCCTCGGCTCCGCGACGCGCCCCCATGACCGTCATTCCCGCGCAAGCGGGAACCCCGCCCCCGTTGCCGGCGCGCAAGCGCCCAGACCCCCCTCTCCCTATAAGGGGAGAGGACGCCGCGAACGCGGCGGGGAGAGGGTACTGCGGACGGGGCGCATAAGCGTCCCGTCATTCCTGCGTAGGCAGGAATCCATTCGGCGCGCAAGCGCCATGACGGGGCGCAAGCCCCGTCTTCCCCCAACCCCCGGGGCCCCGTCATTCCCGCGCAAGCGGGAACCTACCCCCTCGGCTCCGCGACGCGCCCCCATGACCGTCATTCCCGCGCAAGCGGGAATCCCGCCCCCGTTGCCGGCGCGCAAGCGCCCAGACCCCCCTCTCCCTATAAGGGGAGAGGACGCCGCGAACGCGGCGGGGAGAGGGTACTGCGGACGGGGCGCATAAGCGTCCCGTCATTCCTGCGTAGGCAGGAATCCATTCGGCGCGCAAGCGCCATGACGGGGCGCAAGCCCCGTCTTCCCCCAACCCCCGGGGCCTCGTCATTCCCGCGCAAGCGGGAACCTACCCCCTCGGCTCCGCGACGCGCCCCCATGACCGTCATTCCCGCGCAAGCGGGAATCCCGCCCCCGTTGCCGGCGCGCAAGCGCCCAGATCCCCCTCTCCCTATAGGGGAGAGGACGCCGCGAACGCGGCGGGGAGAGGGTACTGCGGACGGGGCGCATAAGCGTCCCGTCATTCCTGCGTAGGCAGGAATCCATTCGGCGCGCAAGCGCCATGACGGGGCGCAAGCCCCGTCTTCCCCCAACCCCCGGGGCCTCGTCATTCCCGCGCAAGCGGGAACCTACCCATAACCCCCATCGCGCAAGCGGGAACCTACCCCCTGCCCCCATCGCGCAGGCGGGAACCTACCGCCCGCCCCCCTATGGAAGCCCCCGCGCCCGTTATACTATGCGGACGCGCTCCGCTCAGCCGCGACGCCCGCGCTCGAACGAACGAAATCCCGCATGGCTCTCAACTTTCTCCGACGCAAAGAGAAAACGACCGGCGCCCTCGCCCGCGCGCGCAGCGGATGGGGAGGCGGCCTCTCCGCCCTCTTCCAAAGCGCGTCCCTCTCCGACGAGCGCCTATGGGAAGGCATGGAGGAAGCGCTCATCTCCGCCGACGTCGGCGTCGAAACGTCCCTCGCCGTCGTCAACGCCGTCCGCCGACGCGTCCGCGAGGAGGAAATCAGCGACGCCGCCGACGTTCTCGAACTCTTCAAGGAGGAGTTGGCCTTTCTCCTAGAGCCGCCAGACAAAACGTTCTGGGATTGGTACGACCGCCCCGACCTGCCCGCCAAGCCTTTCGTTCTGATGGTCGTCGGGGTCAACGGCGCAGGGAAAACCACCAGCATCGCCAAACTCGCCGCGCACTACCGCGATATGGGCAAGTCCGTGCTCATCGGCGCGGGCGACACCTTCCGCGCCGCCGCCGTCGAGCAGATCAAGGTCTGGGGCGAGCGCGTCGGCGCAAGCGTCGTCGCGCATCAGCGCGGAGCCGACCCCGGCGCCGTCGCATTCGACTCCTGCGAGGCAGCGGCCGCGCGCGGCGCCGACGTCCTCATCCTCGACACCGCCGGAAGGCTCCACAACAAAACGCCGCTGATGGACGAACTCCGCAAAGTCCGCCGCGTCGTCGAGAGCCGCGCCCCGGGCGCCCCTCAGCAAACGCTCCTCGTCATTGACGCGACCACCGGACGCAACGGAGTGGAGCAGGCCCGCGTCTTCAAGGACGCCGCCGGCGTCACGGGCGTTATCCTCGCCAAATTGGACGGAACCGCCAAGGGCGGCGTCGCAGTCGCCGTCGCCCAGGAACTGCAATTGCCCGTCGTGTTCATCGGAACGGGCGAAGGGCAGGACGACCTCGCGCTCTTTGACGCCGACGACTTCGTGGACGCTCTGTTCGAGGCCGAGCCCCGGCGGGCCGGCGCGCGCTGATGCTCGACGCCGCGCTTTGGTACCTTGCGCTCCAACTCTTCGCGTTCGCGGCGCTCCCCCTCGCTTGGCGCGCCTTCTCCAGAATGCCCGACCGCGGCTACGCCTTCTCCAAGCCTTTCGGCCTCCTCGCCGTCGGCTTTTTCGTCTGGCTCATCGGGCTTACGCAAACGATTCCCAACTCCCGGTTCACCGTCGCGGCCGCGCTCGCCCTGATCGCCGCGCTGTCGTTGATCGCCGCGCGCCGCCATAGGCGCGAGATCGCCGCGTTCCTGCGCGTCAACGCCCGCGTCGCGCTCGCCGCGGAGGCCGTGTTCGCCGCCGTGTTCGTCGGCGCCGCCCTCCTCCGCGCGTCCGTCCCCGACGTCGTCCACACCGAACAGTCGATGGACCTGATGTTCCTCAACTCCGTCGTCGCGAGCCCCTACTATCCGCCGAACGACCCGTGGCTCGCGGGCGAGCGCGTCTCCTACTACTACCTCGGCTACCTGCTTATCGGCGCCGTCTCGATGCTCACCGGCGTCGCGTCGTCCGTCGCCTACAACCTCGGGCTCGCGTCCTACGCGGCGGTCGCCGCCGCCGCCGCCTTCGGCCTCGCCTCCAACCTCGTCCGCCTGTCGAGGGGAACGGCCGCGGCGGGCGCGCTCGCCGGGCTGGGCGCCGTGTTCCTGCTCCTGCTCGCGGGAAACGCGCTCGGCGCGCTCGAACTCGCGTGGGCGTCCGGCGCCGGCTCGCCCGCCTTCTGGCAATGGATCACGCCAAACCCCGACTGGTACGCGGAGCCGGGCGCGTCCTCCCTATGGCGCCCCGACGATACGTGGTGGTGGTGGCGCGCCTCCCGCGTCGTCCCCAACGCCATCGCCGAATTTCCCGCCTTCAGTTTCCTGCTGGGCGATATGCACCCCCACGTGATGTCCATCGGCTTCGTCTTGCTGATCGTCGGCGCCTCCGTTCAGTTGTACCTGCAGCCGAGGCTCGTTCAGGCGGACGCCGCCCGGCGCCACGCCGTCCTCATTCTCGTGACGCTCATCGCCGTCGGCGGCGCGGCGGCGGTCAATCTATGGGACTTGCCCCTCGCGCTCGCGCTCGTCGCCGGCGCGACGCTCCTCAACGCCGCCCGCAACGAGCGACGGATCCAATTCGGGCGCTCGCTCGCCTTCACCTCCCAATATCTCATCGCCTGCCAGTCGCTCGGCGACCATACGGAAAGCGAAGCCCCGGCCGCGTGGCTCTACGCGAGGCAAGGCCGCAAGTGGCGGCTCGCGCGCAAAATCGAAGCCGAGGGGCTCAGCCCCGACTCCGAATTCGGCGCGTCCGTCGCCGCGGAGGGCGACACCGTCGTCATCGGCGCGCCCCGCGCAGGCGCCGGCGTCGTCCGCCTCTACGGCCCCGCCGCGAAATCCTGGGGGCACGTGACGACCATCAGACCGCCCGACGACCACCCCGTCTTGGGATTCGGGCACTCCGTCGCAATCAGCGGCGAGGCCATCGCCGTCGCCTCCCTCGAGGCCATCCACGTCTTCCGGGTGGACGGCAAAGACTGGACGCGCCGCGCCACGCTCTACCCCTCCAGCGAGGACGGCCTGATCACGCAGGTGGCCATCGAAGGCAACACCATCGCGGCGGGAGCGCTGAGCGCCGACGGCTGGGTCGTGGACGTCTACCGCCGCGCCTCCGGCGAGTGGCGGCGCGCCGCGACCCTCCGCCCGCCCGCCGCCGCCGAGTCCAACGCCTACGGGAGAAGCGTCGCGCTCGACGGCGGACGCCTGGCGATGAGCGGCGACGGCGCCGTCACCATCTTTCACGAAATGGCCGCCGGCTGGACGCAGCGCGCCAGGCTGGAGAGCCCGAATCCCTCGGCGCGCGAGTCGTTCGGCTCCGCGATAGGCTTCAACGGCTACTACCTCGCCGCCGGCGCGCCCGGGAGCAACGGGCCCGCGCCGAACGCCGGCGCCGCCTTCGTCTTCGCCGAAACCCCCCGCGGCTGGGAGTTTCAGGACGAGTTGACCGCCGAGGACGCCAGCGTGGACACCGCGCTCGGCAGCGCCGTCGCCGTTCAGGGCGACACGCTCGCGCTCGGCGCGCCCGGCGGCGGACAGGGCGGCGTCTACGCCTTCACCCGCGTCCTCGAAACCTGGTCCCGCGACGACAAGATAACCGGACGCTGGCGCCTCAGCCGCGCCGCCGCCGCCGCGCTCCTCCTCGCCTCCGGCTGCATCCTCGCCGCGGCGCCCTTCCTCATCGGCTTCGACAGCCTCGCGCAAGGCGTTCAGCCCCTCCTAGAGGAGCGCACCCGCCCCGCGCACCTCGCCCTCGCCTGGGGCGTTCTCGGCTGCCTCGCCATTCCCTTCTTCGCGGTCGCTATGCGGCAGGCGTTTCGGCGGGGCGCGTGGAGCATCCTGCGCTTCGGCGTCGTCGTTCTCGCGTCGTTCGCGCCCGTCCTCCTATGGCTGCAGCCCGTCTACGGCGTTCCGCTTCTCGCCGCCGCCGCCGCGCTCTTCGCCTTCCATCAAATGGGCTTTCAGCAGCCCCGCGCCGACGAGGCGCTCTTCACCTTCAACCCGCGCCTCACGCTCATCGGCGGCAGCGTATTCATCGGCGTCGGCGCCGTCTGGCACGGCGTCGTCAGCGGCGAGCGCGGCCCCGCGGGCGAACTCCTCGCCCTCGACCGCCTCATTCCCGTCATCCCCCTCGCCCTCATCGTCGCGCTCGCCCTCTACGGAGCGTGGACGCTCGCGCACCGCGACAGCGAGGCGATGCGCGTCGCCGTCGACCGCGACCTCGCCCCTCAGTGGAACGGCGCCGCGCCCGCCCTCTTCTTCCTCGCCGTCGCCGCCGCTCTCGTGATGGGCGCCGAACTCTTTCACGTCGTCGACATCTTCGGCGGCGCCCTCCGGCGCATGAACACCCTATTCAAACTCTCCTATCAGGCGTGGATCCTGCTGGCGGTCGTCGGCGGATTCGCCCTCTGGTTCGTAACCGCCCGATGGAACAGATCCCGCGCCCACGGGCGCATAGGCTTGGCCGCGTGGACCGCCGCCCTCGCGCTTCTCTTCGGCGCCGCGCTCTACTACCCCGCCGCGGGGATAGCGTCGCGCTCCGTCGAGCAGCCGCGCTTCACGCTCGACGGCCTCGCCTATCTCCGGGAGCAATCGCCCGCCGACTACGAGGCCGTTCAGTGGGCGCTCGCCAACACGTCCCGCGACGCCGTCATCCTCGAGGCCGCAATCGTCCCCTGCGGGTCGGGCGTCTGCAACGACTGGAGCCCCGACCTCGCCAGAATCGCCTCGGCCACCGGACGCCCCACGATCCTTGGATGGGAGGGGCACGAGCGCCAGTGGCGCAGCGAGGGCAGCGTCGACTTTCCCAAGCGCCAGGCCGACGTCCGCAGCATCTACGAAACCCCCGACCCCGCCGCCGCCGCCCCCCTCCTTCGCGAGTACGGCGTAGACTTCGTGGTCGTCGGCCCCCGCGAGCGCGCCGTCTACGGCGAGGCGGGCGCCGCCAAGTTCGCCGCGCTCGGCGACCCCGTCTTCCAGGCCGGAGACATCGTCATCCACCGCGTCGCCGCAGAGAGGAACTCCTAACGACTGCCGTCCCGCGCAAGCGGGAATCCCGCCCTATGACGGGCGAGCAAGCGCCGAAATCCCCCTCTCCCTAGAGAGACCTTTGCATAACCTTCCGCAATCGCGCACAATGACCGCAACCCGCAACCGCGAGGAGACTGCTATGCATCTCGAAGCCAGCGACCCCTCCTTCATCGACGCCTTCCTCCCTTTCAACGCAGGCCGCAACGACCGGCTCGACCGCATCGACCGCCTCATCGATTGGCCCAAAGTCGCAGCCCTACTCGACGATGTCCACGCCGCGCCCGAAGGACGGCCCGCCTACCGCCCGATCACGATGGTCAAGATCATCGTCCTCCAGCAGTGGTACGACTCCTCCGACGTCGGCATGGAGGAGGCGCTCCAAGACCGGCTGTCGTTCCGCCGCTTCGCGGAGCTCACGCTGACGGACGCGGTTCCCGACCACTCGACGATCAGCCGGTTTCGGAAGAAGATCACGGAGCGGGGGCTGGCGCGGGCGCTGTTCGCGGAAGTGAATCGGCAGTTGGAGGCGAAGGGCATGCTGGTGAAGCGCGGAACGCTGATCGACGCGACGATCATCGAGGCGCAGGCGCGGCGCCCGCATTCGGAGGCTGGAGCGCGGAGCGGAACGGACCCCGACGCCGCGTGGACGAAGAAGGGGAAGAAGTCGCATTTCGGCTACAAGATGCACATAGGGATGGACGCGGGGTCAGGGCTGGTGCGCGGGGTTGAGTTCACGCCTGCGAACGTTGCGGACACGGATGTTGCGGACGCGCTGATCATGGGGGACGAAGAGGCGGTGTACGCGGACAAGGCGTATGAGTCGAAGGAGCGTCGTGAGCGTCTGCGGGCGCAGGGCGTGAAGGATCGGATCATGCATCGGGGGCATAAGCATCAGACGGAGCTGCCGCATTGGCAGCGGCGGCGGAACGGGCTGCTGTCGAAGGTTCGGGCGCCGGTGGAGCAGGTGTTTGGGACGCTGAAGCGCAGCTATGGGTACTGGCGGGTTCGGTACATGGGGCTAATGAGGAACGAGGCGGAGGCGTTGTTCAAGGCGCTGGCGTACAACCTGCGGCGCGCGGACGGGTTGAGAGAGGGTTGCGCTGTGCATGGGTAGGGGCGTATTGCGCCCGTTGGGGGTACGAGGCCCTGCGAAGCCCCTAAATTGGGGGCGAGCAGGGGAGGTGGAGGCCGTTATCGGGGGATTTGGGCGGTTGAATGGCTGATTCCGGGGGCGCGGAACTGCCGATCGCGCTGATGCGAGGGTTATGCAAAGGACTCCTATAAGGGGAGAGGACGCCGCGAACGCGGCGGGAGAGGGTACTGCAGCCGGGGCGCGGCGATGGGTTGCGCCCTTGCTATACTAGTCGCGACGCTCCGCATTAGCCGCCTAGGAGGCGCTAGCCGAATGCCTGCTGACCCGCCTTTGCTCGTGTACACGGAGCATGCGCTCAACGCGATGGCGGAGCGAGAGGTCTCCCCTGACTGGGTTAGGCAAGCCGTCGCCGCCCCCCGACCTGCGCGCGCCTAACCCGCGCGATCCTGGCTCGGAGTTCTTCTTTCGCCGCGCGCCGGAGCAGGGCGACCGCGTTCTGCGCGTGGTGGTCAACACAAACGCCGCGCCATGGCGAGTGGTTACGGTATACTTCAACCGCGGCATGCGAGGAAGGCTATGAAACTGCACGTTGACAAAGCGGCCGACGCGCTCTACCTGCGGCTCGACGACTCCCCTATTTCCGAGTCCGAGGAGGTCGCGCCCGGCGTCGTCCTTGACTACAACGAGCGCAACGAGGTGGTGGCCGTCGAGATGTTTCGCCTCTCCACGCGCTCCTCGACTCTGAACCTCTCCGGTCTGGAGTTTCAATCCACCGACGGGAGCGCGGCCAAGCCCGGCGTCGGAGCCGCCGGGTAGCAAGCGCCCAAGCCTCCATGACCGTCATTCCTGCGTAGGCAGGAATCCATTCGGCGCGATAGCGCCATACACGGGGCGCTAGCCCCGTCTCCACGTTCTCCCAGGCGCCACGTCATTCCCGCGAAAGCGGGAACCTACTGCCTTGCCGTCATTCCCGCGAAAGCGGGAACCTACCCCTTTGCCGTCATTCCCGCGTAGGCGGGAATCTCGTATTCGTCGCGTCGTCATCGTATCCATCGCGTCGCCATTGCCTAGAACCTGATGAAGTGGCGGTCGAGGGGGATGTCCGCCGGGTTTTGGGGCGCGGGCGAGGCGCCCGCGCCTTCTGGATTCCGGCCTACGCCGGAATGACGGTCATGGGGGGCGGCGCCGACGGCGGCGTGGGCGTCGTCGGCGGGCGGGGCGTCTCCAGTACCCTCTCCCGCCGCTTCGCGGCGTCCTCTCCCCTTGTAGGGAGAGGGGGATCCGGCGCCTACGGCCCCGTTGGGGGCGAGATTCCCGCCTTCGCGGGAATGACGGTCATGGGGCGCGGGCGAGGCGCCCGCGCCTTCTGGATTCCGGCCTACGCCGGAATGACGGTCATTATGGGGTTGCGCGGGCATAGGGTCGGCGTCGTCATCATCGTCGCCGTCATCAGGCGGGTCGGGGGGGAGGGGGGCGTAGTAGGGGACGCCGGCGAGGGGGCGCGGGCGCAGGAAGGACTCGTAGCCCGTCCAGATTTGCAGGGACGGCGGGCGCATAAAGGCCAAAGCGAGCGCGTCGGCGCGGTCGGGGGAGGGCATGCCCTTCTTGCGGATCGCGCGCTTGCTCTCCAACTTGACTTGCCCGGAACTGGTGACGTCGTAGCGCAACGAGAGGAGTTCCGCTTGCAGGATTTCGTCGGACGGGAGCGCGACCAGGCGGGCGTTCATTAGGCGCCGCAACTCCCAGAAGATCTCGGAGCGGAGGTTGGCGAACCGCGTCGGATGCGGGGCGCGCCGCCCGAATTGCACGCCGTAGACGGGCGCGCCGATCTCTTTGAGGCGGTCGCACACGCCCCCGCCGACGCCGTTCTCGTCCACGAAGATCGCCTGCGCGTCGAGGTCGGCGGCCATCAGCGCGGCCTCGCCGGCGACCCGCATCGTGTCCGCGTCGCGGTCGAGGACTTTCGCCGCTATCACGCGCTGGCCTCTGCGGGCGATCAGCACGGACTTGTCGGCGCCGAATCGGGCGACGTCGACGCCGATGTAGACGGGCTCGCGCTCGTCGTCGGACTCGGACGGGGCTCCCTCGCCGGCCGGGGCGTCGTCGGCCATCGCGTCCTCTACGGCTTTGCGGCCTACGAGGGAGTTGTCCTCCGCGTCGGGGAACTCCGCGTAGACGGCGGAGCGGAAGAGCGGATGGTCTTCGCCCCATATCTCCGTCTTCTCGACGATGTCCTCCGGCGTGATGAGTCCGGGGACGCGCTCGGCGCCTTCCTGAATGTTGGGCGTGTCGGCGGCGGCGATCTTGAGGCGCTTGTAGGCGGCTTGCTTGGAATGGTGGGAGTCGAAAAACTCGCCGGGCTTGGGGAGGGCGTTGCCGATCATCAGCGTTTTGGTGGGGTTGAGGCGCATCGCCGCGTCCATATACGGCTGCTCGACGCCGTGCGCTTCGTCCACGATGAGGAGGAGTTCGGGCGAGTGAAAGCCTTGGATGCGGTCGGGCTTGTTGGTGGAGAAGGCGATGGCGAATCGGTCGGGGGCGATGGTGTAGCGGGATTGGGTGAGTTTGCCGGAGAGGGGAACGTCGGCGTTGGCGATGGCGGTTGCGAGTTCGGGCCAGAGGATGTGCTCGATTTGGCGCTGCGTCGGCGAGATGACGACGACTTTGGCTTTGGGGCGTGTTTCGAGCCACCAGAGGATGACGCGGGCGGCGACCCAGTCTTTGCCTGCGCCGTTGCATCCGACGACGGAGACTCTTCGCTCTTTGGCGACGAGTTCGAGCATTTCGAGTTGCTTGGGGTAGGGCGTTCCGGCGTTGGGGAGGGCGTGGGCGATGAAGGCGACGGGGTCGTCGCGGAATTGCGACAGGGGGGCGCGGCCGCGGCCGCGGCGGGCGTCGCGGCCTTCGTCAGGCTTGGCGCGATGCCGGCGGAGGATTGCGGGAATGAGACTCATGCATGACATTATCACAACGCTAGAGGGGATGGCGATAGGGGCAAGTGTCATAGATGGGACATGGGGGGTCCCGCTTCGCGGGAATGACGTGGGGCGGGGGAACGAGGGGATGGCCTCCAGTAGGTTCCCGCTTTCGCGGGAATGACGTGGGGGCGGGGGATCAGGGGAGACGGGGCGCGTAGCGCCCCGTCTGTGGCGCTGTGGCGCCGAATGGATTCCGGCCTACGCCGGAATGACGGTAAGGGTGGGGGGAATGACGGGGGAGGGGGCGTGTTGCGCCTCCCGACCGCAGTACCCTCTCCCGCCGCGTTCGCGGCGTCCTCTCCCCTTATAGGGAGAGGGGGATGCGGCGCTTGCGCGCCGTAGGGGGGCGGGATTCCCGCCTACGCGGGAATGACGCCCCCCCAGCGCCGTCTGCTAAACTAGACTTCGCAACCCCCACCGAGGAGCGGAGCGATGCCGACGTCCGAGAGGAAGCCCGCGAAACTCAAGAAGCGTTTGCCCCAGACCCCCGCGCGCCCGAAGGTCGTCACCAAGCACATGACCCCGCGCGAGGCCGCCCAGCGGCTGCTCGCCGACGTGAAGAAGCATCGCAATGGCGGCTGATCCGCGCCCCGTCATGGCGGACTCCGGCGTCTGGTTCGATCTCTACAACGGACGGTCCGCTCCCGCCGCCTTGCTGCCAACGTGAGAAGGCTGCGGGCGCCCCTCGCCGACGCGCGCAGAAGCGCCGCGGACGCGCTCCGCCTCGCGCCCGCCCGCGTCGCCGCCGTCCGCCCTCCCCGAACCTGGGAGGGATGGGCGGTCATCGCCCTGCTCGCGCTCGCGCTCGGATCGCGCCTCTGGGACCTCGGCGGACGCGTCCTGCATTACGACGAGGTGCTGCACGCCCTCTACTCGTGGAATTTCGCCGTCGGCGAAGGCTATCAGCACAATCCGCTGACGCACGGGCCGTTCCTCTTTCACGCGGGCGCCGCGACCTACAAGATCATCGGCGCGAGCGACTTCGCCGCGAGGCTGCTTCCCGCCCTCTTCGGCGCCGCCCTCGTCATCTCCCCCTGGCTCTTCCGCCGCGAACTGGGGCGCTTCGGCGCGCTCGCCGTCTCCCTCTTCCTCCTCGTCTCCCCCACGATCCTCTACTTCTCCCGCTTTATGCGGAACGACGTCTATATGGCCGTCTGGGCCGTCGCGCTGCTCGCCCTCGCCCTCCGCTATATGGAGCGCCCCCGGCGACGGCTGCTGTTCGCCTGGGCCGTGATATGGGCGCTCGCCTTCGCAACCAAAGAGAGCGCCTTCTTTCTCGCCGGAATGTTCGGCCTGCTGCTCCTCATCCTCGCGGCGCGCCCCCTATGGGAATGGGTGCGGAACCTCCGCCCCCTCTCGCGGACGGGCCCCGCGAGCGACCTCCTCATCGTGATGGGCACGCTCACGCTGCCGATGTGGGCGCCCGCCGCCGGCCTCTTTCAGCGGTTCACCGGCGCCATCCTCGTCAACCCCGACCTCAACAACCCCCGCGTGCAAAGCGGCGAACTCTTCCGCGCCGAAGGCGTAACCGGCCAGCCCATCGGCGGCGCCATCTACGCCGCCGTCTTTCTCGTCCTCGCGCTCACGGCCGTCTCCGTCGTCGTCGGAACCGCGTGGAACCGGCGGCTGTGGCCGCTCCTCTTCGCCGCGTTCGCCGCCGTATGGCTTTTGCTCTTCACGAGCCTCTTCTCCAACTGGCAGGGATTCCTCACCGGAATATGGGGCTCGCTCGGCTACTGGATAGCCCAGCAAGGCGTCGAGCGCGCCAACCAGCCGTGGTACTACTACGTCATTGGCCTCTCCGTCTACGAGTTCCTCATCGCCGGCCTCGCCGTCGCCGGCGGCGTCTGCCTGCTGGCGCGGCGCCGCAGCCTCTTCGACGTCGTCATCGTCTGCTGGGCCGCGCTCTCGTTCGCCATCTACTCTCTCGCGGGCGAGCGAATGCCGTGGCTTCTCACCGGCATCGCGCTCCCTATCGCGTTCGTCGCCGGACGCGCCGCCGGGCTCGTGGCGGAGCGCGTCGCGGAGGGCGCGGTCCCCGCGATGGCGCTCGCCTTCGCCGGGGGCGCCGCGTTGGGCGCCGCCGCTCCCTACGCCGCGATCCGCGCCATGGTGTCCGACGACCCTGCCGAGCCCGACTTCTGGGCCGCCTGCGCCGTCATCGTTATCGTCATCGCCGCCTTCGTCGAGGCGCGCATCCGCGCCTTCCGCGCCCGACGGAGAGCGCGACGCGAAACGACCGCTCAGCCCGCCCAGCCCGCCGCGCCGAGCGCGGCGCGAGCCGCGAGGCGAACGAGCGCTCCCCGGCAGACCCGCCGCCGCCGCGCCGAGCCTCCCGCCCCACGCCGCAGCCCCTTGCGCCGCGCCGCCGCCGTCGCCGCGCGGCTCGGGGCGCCGCTCCGATTCGCGGCCCGGACGCTCCCGAGGCTCGCCCCGCGCTTCTCCCCCGGGCTCGCGGTCTTCACGCTCGGCCTCCTGACCGCCGCCGCGGGCATGACCGTCTTCTTCTCCGTCCGCGCCTCCTACTCCCACGCCTCCTACGAGCGCCCCCGCGAACTCCTCGTCTACTCCCAAACCGGACAGGAGGCCCGCTACGCCCTTCAGTGCATCGAGAGCGCGTCCGAGTCCGCCGGGCTGCGGCGCGACGGCGCCCGCGTCCTCGTCGACGAGCACGACAACCTCCAATGGCAGTGGCGCTGGTATCTGCGCGGCCGGCCCTTCTTCACGCGAAACCTGAACGGCTCCCCGCTGGAGACGCCGCCCGACGCCGAATTCGTCCTGATGAGCCAGTGGTCGGAGGACGCCAACGCCGCGCAAATGGAGAACTACGCCCGCGCCGGCGAGATGCACACGCTCTGGTGGTTCAACAACGCGACCTACGCCGGCCTCACGCCGGGCAAGATCCTCGACGGCGCGGCGTCACGCGACGGCTGGCGCATGGCGATTGACTACCTGATGAGCCGCCGCGTCGGAACCGAGATGCAGTACGCCCGCAGCGCCTTCTACGTCCGCAGCGACCTCGCGCCGTTCGCCGAGGATTGCCTGTCGCTCCGCCACGCGCAGGAGAGCGATGCCTAGTTCGCTCCCGTCCGCCGCCAACCCCGCGTTCGCCGCAGGCCCGCGATGCTGAGGAATCCCCGCGTCTGGATCGGCTTCGCCGCCACCGCCGCCTTTCTCGCGTTCCTCGTCGTCTTCTTCATCCGGGCCGATTTCGCCGCGTGGGTGGACGCGCTCTCCGGCGCCAACTACTTGTGGGTCGCGCCCGCCGCCGCGCTCTACTTCGTCTCCTTCTACTTCCGCGCCGTCCGCTGGGGGGTTCTCCTCCGCCCGTTCGCCTCCGTGAACGCCACGCGCCTCTATCCGGTGGTGCTCGTCGGCTACGCCGCCAACAACCTCATTCCCTTCCGCGCCGGGGAACTCGTCCGCAGTTACTACCTCTCGACCCGAGAGCCCGTCCGAAGCCCCACCGCGCTCGCCACCATCGTCGTCGAGCGCGTCGCCGACGGCCTCGCGATGCTCTTCTTCCTTCTCGTGGGCGCGCTCTTCGTTCCGTTCTCCGGCCTCTCCGACCGCCTGAGCGAGGCCGTCCGGCTCCCTCTATGGGCGGTCGTCCCCGTCGTCCTGACGCCGTTCGTCGCCGTGTCCGCCCTCATCGTGACGGCGGCCCTCCGGCCGCGCCCGTTCCTCCGGCTCAGCGCCTTCGCCGCCCGCCCGCTCCCGCGCCGCCCCCAAGCCTTCGCCCGGGCGTTCGCCGCCCGATTCATCAGAGGCTTCGAGGGCCTGCACCGCCCCGGACGCCTCGCCGGACTCTTCGCCCTCACCCTTCCCATCTGGATCATCGAAGCGATGATGTACTTCCTCGCGGCGATCGCTTTCGACCTGCAGACGCAAATCGGCGGGTTTTGGCTCCTCGCAGGCGCTACAATCCTCGCCGTGGCTCTCTCCAACCTCGCGACCGCCATTCCCGCGTCGCAGGGCGGCGTCGGCCCCTTCGAATTCTTCACCGCGCTCACCCTCGTCCTCGTCGGCGTGGACAGCGGATCGGCGTCGGCTTACGCCATTGTCCTGCACGCCGTCCATATGCTGCCCGTCATCGCCGCCGGACTGGCCTACCTCGCCTTGCGAGGCGTGTCTTTCGGCGAACTGCTGCGGGGGCGAGCGAACGCGACAACAACGGAGGCTCCATCGTGAACATCGGCATCATCGGCGCGGGCGCCGCCGGACTCGCGGCGGCGCTCGACCTCGCGGCGCAAGGCCACAAGGTCGACGTCTTCGAAAGCGCCCCCTTCATCGGAGGCCAAGCGTCCACCTTCCCGGTCAACGGCGTCCCCCTCGAGCGCGGCTACCACCACCTCTTCCGCAGCGACACGGCGATGGTCGCCCTCATCGAGGAACTCGGGCTCGGCGACCGCCTCAAGTGGATCGACTCCAACGTCGGCTACTACGCGGAAGGGCGCCTCTGGCCGTTCACCTCGCCCGCCGACCTGCTGCGCTTCCGCCCGCTTCCCTTCCTCGACCGCATCCGCATCGGCCTCTTCACGCTCCGCCTCCAGCGCCGCAAGGAGTGGCGCTCCCTCGAGGACGCGACCGCCCTCGAGTGGCTCCGCGAGCGCGCCGGGCGCAACGCCTGCGAGACGATCTTCGAGCCGATGCTCCGCGGCAAGTTCGGGCGCCACCACGACCGCATAACCATGGCGTGGATATGGAACAAGTTCGCCCTCCGAACCTCGTCCCGGGGCGACGGGATTCGCGGCAAGTTCCGCGAGCGCCTCGCCTACCCGATGGGCTCCTTCGGCGAGATATTCGACGCGCTCGCAGACCGCGTCCGCTCGCTCGGCGGCGACGTCCGCATCTCCTCCCCCGTCAGCCGGATCATCGTGGAGGATGGCCGCGTCCAGGGGCTGGAGGTCGCCGTGGACGGCGGCGAGCCGGAGCGCCGCGACTACGCCCAAGTCCTCGCCACCGTCCCATCCTTCGTCCTCCCGCGCCTCGTCGAAAACATCCCCGACTCCTACCTCGCCAAACTCACGGACAAGGTCTACCTCTCCGCCGTGCTCATCATCCTGCAACTCGATCGCCCCCTCAGCCCGCACTACTGGACCTACGTCGGCGACCGCTCCCTCCCGTTCCTCGGCATCATCGAGCACACCAACTTTATCCCCGCCGAGCACTACGGCGGCGCGCACCTCGTCTACCTCACGAACTACCTGGAGCGCGGCGACCGCCTCTACGAAATGTCCGGCGAGGAACTCTACCGCGAGTACCTGCCTCACCTCCGCAAGATCAACCCCGCCTTCGACGAGTCGTGGGTGCAGGACTACCATCACCACAAAGTGGACGCCGCCCAGCCCATCGTCACCTGCGGCTACTCCGCGACCATCCCCGACCACCGGACGCCCTTGCCCGGCCTCTATCTCGCCAACACCACGCAGATCTACCCGGAGGACCGCGGCACCAACTACTCCGTCCGCATGGGCCGCCGCGTCGCCGAAATGATGCTGGAGGATATGCGGGCGTAGGGGCGCCCGCGCTTCGTAGTCGCGGCGGCGCCCTCCCGCCCTCTCCTTTCCCCCCCTAATGCGTGAGGATCTGGTGCAGGAAGGCTTTCGTGCGCTCCTCTTTGGGGCTGATGAAAAACTCCCTCGGAGGCGCCTCCTCGACGATCATTCCCTCGTCCATAAAGATAACGCGGTCGGCGGCCTCGCGGGCGAAGCCGATCTCGTGCGTCACGATCATCATCGTCATGCCGGAGCGGGCGAGTTCGCGCATCACGTCCAGCACCTCGCGGATCATCTCCGGGTCGAGCGCGGAGGTCGGCTCGTCGAAAAGCATAATGTTGGGCTGCATAGCGAGCGCGCGGGCGATGGCGACGCGCTGCTGCTGTCCGCCGGAGAGTTCCGCCGGGTATTTCGCCGCCTGCTCCGGTATGCCGACGCGCTCCAGCAGGGCGCGGGCGGCGGCCTCCGCCTCGCGGCGCGGCGTCTTCCGCACTTTGATCGGCGCCAGCGTGATGTTGCTCAGCACGTCCAGGTGCGGAAACAGGTTGAACGATTGGAACACCATGCCGACGTCGCGCCGGATCGCGTCTATGTTGCGGACGTCGTTCGTCATCTCCACGCCGTCCACGAAGATCCGCCCGCGCTGGTGCTCCTCCAGCCGGTTCACGGCGCGGATGAAGGTGGACTTGCCGGAGCCCGACGGCCCCATAATGACGACCTTCTCGCCCCGGCGGACCCGCGTCGTGATGCCGCGCAGAACGTGGAACGAGCCGAACCACTTGTGCACGTCGTCGAAGACGATGATGTCGTCGGATTCGGGGCGCCGTCCGTCGGATTCAGGCGCCGCTGCGGGCTGTTCGGTGGCGGTCACGGGAACCTCCGTAATCGTTGACGCGCTCCGGCGCGGGCGAGGGCTATCGCCGCCCGACGCCGAGGTGCGCCTCGAGCCGCTTGCTGAAGTAGGACATTGCGTAGGTGAACACCCAGAACACCACCGCGATGAAGATAAAGAGTTCGCGGGCGTGCAGCAGGTACTCCGTGTTGCCTTGAATGAACGCCCGCCCGATCTGGACGATGTCCAGCATTGCGATGATGTACACGAGGCTCGTGTCTTTGAACAGCGCGATGAACTGGTTGGCGAGCGCGGGGATGACGTTGCGGATCGCTTGCGGCAGCGAGATGAAGAGCGTCGTCTGCCAGGCCGCGAGGCCGAGCGCGCGGGAGGCTTGCGCTTGCCCCGGGTGCAGCGCTTGCAGACCGCCGCGAACGTTCTCCGCCATATACGCGGCGGTGAAGAGCACGATGACGATCGCGGCGCGCGTGACCGAATTCAGCGGAAAGTTTTCGGGGAAGGCGAGCGGCACGAGCACCTGCGACATAAACAGGAGCGTGATCAGCGGCATGCCGCGCATCACTTCGATGAAGACGACGCACAGCAGTTTGACGACGGGGAGGTTGCTGCGCCGCCCCAGCGCGAGCGCGACGCCCAGGGGAAAACTGAACACGATGCCCGTGGTCGCGAGCAGAATGTTGAGCATCAGCCCGCCCCACCTCTCGACGACCACGGGCTGCAGGCCGAGGAAGCCGCCCCGCAAGAGCAGCAGCGTGAGGAAAAACGCGGCCAGCGTGAGGACGACGGCGCGGCGCGGCGTTCCCAGCGGCGTGTGGCGCGCCGCCGCCCAGCCGAGCCCCAACGCGGGAAGGTTGGCCAGCAGCAGCAGGCGGACGTCCCACCCCATCTTGTCAAGGCCGTAGGGCAGGAAGGCGAACGCGGCGGAGACGCCGGCGACGGCGAACGCGGCGCGTTTGACGGAGACGGAGCCGGTGACGCCCCAGAACAGCCCCAGCAGCGCGGTCGTCATCAGCAGCCCGGCCTGCGGCCGCCAGAAGCAATTCTGCCCCGGGCAGGAGGTCTCCGCGTTGTACTGCCCGATGACGAAGCGCCCGCCCAGTTCGGAGATCACCTCCCAGTCGGCGGTGAAAACGACCCACGCGAGCGAGAACCACAGCCCAACGGCGATGGCGGCGGCGGAGACGACGGTGAGCGCGCCGTTGAGCCAGGAGCCGAACAGGTTCTGCCGCGCCCAGCCCAGCGCGCCGACGCTCATCGGCGGCGGAGGCAGTGTCGGAGCCCGAGCGGCCTGCGCCATCCCCTAGCCTCCTCTGAACCCGGTGCGCCAGTTGTAGAGGTTCCCGATCAGCGACCAAGTGAGGCTCATCGCGAGATAGACGCCCGTGATGAGCAGGAACAGCGAAATCGCCGGAGCGGTCTGCGTCATCGTGATCGTGACGCTCGTCAGTTCCGAGTAGCCGATGGCGCCTCCGAGGCTGCTGTTCTTCGTGAGGTTGAGGTATTGATTGATAAGCGGCGGAACGATCACGCGCAACGCCTGCGGGAAGATGACGAGCCGCAGCGCGCCTATCGGCGTCAGCCCCATGGCGAGAGCGGCCTCGACCTGCCCTTTGCGGACGGATTGAATGCCCGCGCGCACGATCTCCGCGATGAACGCGGCGGTGTAGATCACGAGCCCGATCAGCAGAACGAACAGCCCCGCGCGCACCGTGAATCCGCCGGCGATGCGCCCGAACGCCCCCGCCGGCGCAGGCGTCGAAATGGCGAAGGGCGCCTCGCCGTTGACGATCATCAGAATCACCCACGAGGCCGCGCCGACGGCGACGGCGGTCCCGACGCCGCTGATCAGCGGATAGGACGCATGCCCCGACTCGATCTCCCGCCGCGTCAGCGTCCGGTGGACGATGACGCCCGCGACGACGCCTGCGGCGGCCAGCGCGAGCCATAGCCACGCGTCCCAAGCCATCAGGCCGCTTCCTCCCGTCGGCAGCGCCCACGGAATGGAGACGCCCGCGTTGTTGACGTAGACGCGGTCGAACAGGACGTGCGTGTTCCGCGTGGGCGGAAGGGAGAGCACGATGTAGAACCAGAAGAGCAGTTGGATCAGCAGCGGAACGTTGCGGAAGAACTCGACGTAGGCGCCCGCGATGCGCGCCACCAGCCAGTTGCTCGAAAGCCGCGCCACGCCGATGAAAATCCCCAGCGCCGTCGCCAGAACGACGCCTATCACGGCGACGATGGCCGTGTTCGTCGCCGCCACGAAGAGCGCGTAGCCGAACGAATCGTCCGACTCGTAGGGAACGAAGTGCTCCCCGATGGGCGTCTGATACTCGCGGGAGAGAAAGTCGAACCCGTAAGGAATGTTCCGCTCTTCGACGGCGCTGGCGATGTTGGAGAAGAACCACGCGACGAGCGCGACGACGGTGACTGCGGACGCGATCTGGAGCGTCCACTTGATGACGACGATGTGGCGCCAGACGGGTATGCCCTGGTAAGAGAGGAGGCTGGCGAGGGCTCGCGGCGCTTGGGCCATAGAAACGTCCTGTCGCGGGTGTCGCGCCGCAACTCTACTCCAGCGGGAGCGAATTGGCAAACGCGGCGCCGCCCGTCCCGTCGTGTAGACTGCCCCTTATGAATCCCTCGCGCTTTCTCCTGCCGACGCTTGTCCTCGTCTCCGTCCTTCTCGCCGCCGCATGCGCCTCCCCGACGCCCGCGCCGACGGCCACGCCGGAGCCGACCGCGACGCCCACTCCCGCGCCGACGCCCACTCCCGCGATTCCGCCGGAGGAGCGGTACGAGGACACGCCATGCCCGCCGGAATTCGACGGGCTGGCGGCGGAATGCGGCTATCTGACCGTCCCCGCCGATTACGACGACCCCGCCGCCGGAACGATGCGGTTGGCGGTCGCCGTCCTGCCTTCGAAATCGGATTCGCCCGGCGTTCCGCTGGCGTACCTCGACGGCGGGCCGGGATCGAACACGCTCGCGTCGCTGCCCTATCTCTACGGATTGCTCGCCGACCTGCGTCTGAACCGCGACGTCATCGTGATCGATCAGCGCGGCTCGGGCTTCTCGGAGCCGTCGCTGGAGTGCTCCGAGATCAAGGAGTTGACGTTCGAGGCGGTCAATCAGGCGCTTTCGCCGCAGGAGGAGTCGCGCCTCGGGAAGGAGGCGTTGCGCGCCTGCCGCGACCGGCTCGCCGGCGAGGGGATAGACCTCGCGCTGTTCCACACCGCCGCGAACGCCGCCGACGTCGATCTGCTCCGCTCCGCGCTCGGCTACGAGCAATGGGACTTGTACGGCGTTTCCTACGGGACGCAACTGGCGCAGACGCTGATGCGCGACTTCCCGGATAGCCTGCGCCGCGTCGTTTTGGACTCCGCGTATCCCCTCGACTCCAACCTCTTCACCGATGTTCCGTCGGGCATAGAGCGCGCCTTCCGCCTGCTGACGGACGCCTGCGCCGCGGACGCCGCTTGCGCCTCCAACTACCCCGGCCTCGCGGACGCGCTGACCGCCGCCGTCGAGCGCCTCTCCGCGTCCCCGGAGCCGGGCTCCGCCGCTCTGCCCCTCTCCGGCGAGAGCGTCGAGACGATGATGACCGGCGGAATGCTCGCCGGCCAACTGTTCGAGGCGCTGTACCAGACCGACGTCATCCCGTGGCTGCCGGAGGTCATCACGGAGGCGGCCAAAGGCAACGTGGAGCCCGCCAACGCGCTGCTGGGGATAAGCCTCACGAACTTGGAGTTCACGGCGGAGGGAATGCGCCTCTCGACGCTGTGCCGGGAGGAGGCGCCCTACGCGTCGGAGGAAGAGATCGCGCAGGCCGTCGAGGCGAACCCGCTCTTCGCAAGCCTCTTGGACCCGGAGCGGCTCTACGCGGGCGACGCGGTTGAGCAGTGCGCGATCTGGATCGTTCCGCCGGCGCCGGCGATCCAGAACGAGCCGGTCGTCAGCGACATTCCGGCTCTCGTGCTCGCGGGAGAGTACGATCCGATCACGCCGCCGTCGCTCGGCAAGGCGGTCGCCGGCAATCTGAGCGGCGCCGTCTACGTCGAGTTCCCGGGCGCGGGGCACGGACTCTACTACGCCGCCGAGTGCGCGAGAACGATCATCATCGAGTTCCTCGACGGCGACGGGTCGGCGGACGCCTCGTGCGCGGAGGAGCGCGGAGCGCCGGAGTGGGTCGTTCCGCTGGACAGGACCGAACTATCGCCGGTCGTCATCGAGGCGTTCGGCATTCGCGGGGCGCGCCCCGAAGGATGGGCGGAAGAGGCGCCCGGCGTGTTCGTTCGGAACCGGATCGGCGGCCCCGCGTTCATACTGACGCTCGTCCCGGGCGTGTCCGTCGACGATTTCCTTTCGCAGACGAGCGCCGGCCTTCCGCTGGAGCCCGACGACCTCGGCGAAGTCTCGGCGAACGGCCTCGAGTGGAGCCTTATCTCCTTTGAGTTGGAGGGGACTTTTCAGGCGCTCGCGGCGGCGCAAGTCTCGACCGCCGACGGCTACGGCGCCGACGGAACGCTCCTCGCCGTGGCCACCGGCATGCCCTACTACGCCGAGGCGCTCGTCGCCCGCGTCCTGCGCCCCGCGCTCGAGATCGTCGGCCTCCCGTAAGCCGGGGTTCCCTCGCCGAGGCGAGGGCGAAGGCGATGTCGCCTGGGCGAGTCTGACGCCATTCCCTGCAACGCTGCGCCGAGGCGCCCGCCTCAACCAACTCGAGACCCCCTCACGGGGCGCGCCGACATCGTCGGAGGCATGAGGCCGCCGCGTCCGTCTCTGACGAGGCCGTGAGCCGGGTTCGCGCCGCCCTCTCCATGGCGCCCTTCGCGGCGCGTAAGCGCGCAGGCGCAAGGGGTAGAGCGCGGCGCCGCTATGCGCTATGGTCTCGCTATGCGCTATGATGTAGGGAAAGAGCGCGGGGAGAGCCGCGCTGCGGGAGCGTATGACGACATCAGGGCACTTGTATCTGTCGGAAGGCGAGATCGTGAAGCGTCTGCAGACGCTGCTGCGCGATCACGCGGAGGCGTCGAAGGACGGCTCCGCGCGAGAGAATTCGGTGCGCGAGGTGCGAAACCTCGCGGCGGAACTGGCGGAGCGCATCTACCGAGAGCCCGATAAGTGGGGCATCTCCGGCATTCCCATCGACTACCGGACGGACGCGGCGGCGGACACGCTGATGCAGTTGCTCGACCGCGTTCCCACGATGGGGAACCCCCGCAACATCGCGGAGTGGTACGCGGAGGCGGCGGAGGCGCGCTTCAAGGAGTTGTGGAGCACGGCGGAGCGCGAGGCGAAGGCGCGGGAGACGGAGGAGGAGAAGGAGCGCCGCAGCGCGGAGTCGATCGAGGGGTCCGGCGCGGCGTCCGCCGTGTTCGAGGAGAACGCCGAACTCTGGCAGCGCTTCGAGTCCGACTTCCCCCGCGACGCCTTCGCCCTGCGCCTGCGCTATCAGATGAACCGCGACGTCGATCAGATGGCCGTGATGCTGGACGCGCCAAGCCCGCGCGCGATTCTCCTGCGCCTGAACCGCGCCCGCGAGCGCTTCCGTATGTACTGCGAGCAGGCCGGGCTTAGCCAGAAGGAGACGGCCGGCATACTGGCGAACTTCGTCGAGGAGCAGGCTTCGTGACGCAGCGTTCCGCCAACACCTTCCGCTCGGGGCGAGGGCCCTGGGTGCGTTTCGCAATGGGGGCCGGGGAGCGCTGGCTCGCCGCCTCGGGGCACATCACCGCCGAGATGCAGCAGTTCGGCGTCTACCTTAGGGAGATGCGCTACCGGCGGGGCTACAGCATCCGCGAACTCTCCGACGAACTCGGCCTCGCCTACGAGTCGTTCCTTATGCTGGAGGCGGGGCTGCTCAGGCCGTCGGAGGTCACCTCCTCGACTTGGGTGCGCCTGATGCGCCTGCTGGAGGGCCGCGAGGTTCTCGTGCGGCGCGAGCCGGAAGTCTCCGACGAGGAGGTCGATCCGGACGAAGCCTGGGCGGAGGAGGACGGCGCGGCCGGCAAGCCGCTCGGCGTCGGCCAGGCGCTCGGCGTCGCCACGCTCAAGGTCATCGGCGTCGGCGGCGGCGGCTCCAACGCCGTCGGGCGAATGTTCCAGCAGCGCGTGCCGGGCGTCGAGTACATCGCCGTCAACACCGACGCGCAGCACCTCATCCGCCTCGACGTTCCGCGCAAAGTGCGGATCGGCGACCGCCTCACGCGCGGGCTCGGCGTCGGCGGCAACCCCGAACTGGGGCGCGAGGCCGCCGAGGAGTCCCGCGAAGACCTCTACGACCTGCTCAGCGGCACGGATATGGTGTTCGTCGCCGCCGGCATGGGCGGGGGCACCGGCACCGGCGCCGCGCCCGTCATCGCCGAAATCGCCAAAGAGGTCGGCGCGCTCACCATTGCAGTCGTCACAAAGCCGTTCGGCTTCGAGGGCCAGCAGCGCGCGATGCAAGCCGAGGAGGGCGTCCGCCGCCTCCGCGAGCACGTCGACACGATGATCCTCATCCCCAACGACCGCCTCTACACCGTCTCCGACGAGCGCATGACGGCGGAGAACGCCTTCCGCATCGCCGACGACGTCCTCCGGCAGGGCGTGCAGTCCATCGCGGAGTTGGTGATGGTCGCGGGCGACATCAACCTCGACTTCGCCGACATTCGCGCCGTGATGACGGGCGCGGGCTCCGCGTGGATGGCGATAGGGCACGGGCGGGGGCGCGACCGCGCCTACGACGCCGCGCGCGCCGCGATGGCGAGCCCGTTGCTCCACGTCCCCGTGCAAGGCGCCACCCGCGTGCTCCTCAACATCACCTACGGGCCCGACGTCACGCTGCAGGAGGTCTACGAGGCGTCCGACATCATTCGCGGGCTGGTCGACCCGAACGCCAACATCATTTTCGGCATGATCACGGACGAGAATATGGAGGACGAGGTGCGCGTCACCGTCGTCGCCACTGGGCTCACGGGCGGCGAGCACGTCGTCTCGCAATCGCTGGACTCCATCCTCCAGACGGCGCTGGAGCCTTCGTCCGAGGTCGAACTCCCCGGCTTTATGCAGCGCATCAGCGGCTTCTTCAGCGGCCTCTTCGGGGGGAGGAAGAAGGGGTAACGGGGGGAAGGGGGCCGGGAGAGGGTACTGCGGACGGGGCTTTAGTATGAGGGTAGGTTCCCGCTTTCGCGGGAATGACGTGGCCCGTGGGGGATGGGGAGACGGGGCGCAGCCCCGTCTCGTGGGCGCCTCGCATGGCTCACGCTCGTTGGTCATTCCCGCGCCTATGACCGTCATTCCCGCGTAGGCGGGAATCTCGCCCCCAATAGCGCGGCGCGCTAAGGCTGCGCGAACGCCGCAGGCGAAACGCCGCGATCACCGGCTGCGGCCTTCCTGCGTAAGCGCCTCGATGCGCTCGGGGCTAAGGTCTATGCCGCCTCTCGCCCGAATCGCCGCGCCCCGCTTCCGTATCCGCTCGCGGAGTTCCTCCGCGCTCCGGGGTTCGTAAGGGATGGAGCCGTGCGGCTCATCGCGCTCGGGCCCGTCGACGTTCGGCATAGCAAGCCTCCTCTCTGACGATGGACGAATGATAGCATAAGCGTAAGGGTGAGGCGTTGCCCTAGCGCACAGCAGAATTGAGAAACTGCTCGTGCATAGCACTTGACTAACCACCCCAGTGCTATGCTATGATTGGTTTAGTTTAGAGTGGAGAGAACAGAAATGGTCTTAGGCATACCACCCGGATGCCCCATCTGGGGCCCCGGATACCCTGCGAGCGTGCAGCTTGTTAGGGATACCGTCCTTCCTGGTGGCTTCATCGACGGGGACTCGCTCTATCAGGTTGAGTCCGACCGAGCAGGGGGCGCACACTCCTTCTGGATGGGCGTGTACCCTCTCTTCCATTACCCCGATGAGATAGCCGGCCGCACCGCGGACGCAGCGTTCAGGGCTCGGCTGACGACGTTGCTCGTTGACCAGCGCGCCCTCGGGGTCGTGTGTCCAGAGATCACCAAGGACACCATAGAGCGCGCAAGGACCGTCGGTCCGCTCCAGTTCTACGAGCGAGCGAACAGGCTTCTGCAGTTCATGGCGAACATCAAACCCGCTGGACAAGAGGTCCCTCCTATCCACGAGGTCTTCCCTCTTGCTCTTGCCCGCTCAGAGTCCACGACAGAGAACGAAATTGATCTGATACTCAATCACTTGGTCCAGGAAGGATTCGTTAATCGCGGCACAGCAGGAGAGGTGCGCTACAAAGTGACGTTGGAAGGTCACGCACATCTGGAGACTCTGGAGCAAGGGTAAATTCGAACCGCGTCTTCGTTGCTATGTGGTTTAATGATAGCCTGGACGATGCCTACCTCAATGGAATAAAGCCAGCGGTAATTGAAGCCGGCTATGAGCCGATTCAGATGAAAGAGAAGCAATTTCTCAACAAGATTGACGAGGAGATCGCTGCGGATATCCAGGGTTCAGCATTCGTAGTCGCCGATTTCACACATGGCGACGATGGCCAACGGGGCAGTGTCTATTACGAGGTCGGGTATGCGCATGGACTGGGGATTCCTGTCATTTTTCTGTGCCGACAAACAGAAGAGGATGCGGAATTGAATCTTGCTTTCGACACGCAGCAGTATCCTCATATCCTCTGGGAAAACGAAGAGGATTTGAAAGAAAAACTGCTGCAAAAGATACGCGCAGTTATCTTGGGTTAATTGCCTGCGCTTCCTTGTTTACGGTTCGAATTAGGGTCGATTGCTTTCGCGCAACCTCTCAACGAAATACTCGGAGATGTCTTCTTGATAGTATATCAACATATATCCATCAGTTGTACTTCCGATAAAGAAAGGACCGGGTTCAGCCTGAGTGTGCTTGCCAACTAAGTAACTAAATTGCCGTATTTCCCCGTTCTGTATAAGTACAACTTGCATTACATGCAATTCTGAATTAAGAATAATCTCTCCTGCCTGTTCCTCTTCTTTGGACGCACGAACATCTAGGGAACAGTAAACAGCTGGTTTCTCTCCAGACCCCCAACCGATACAACAGATAAGTGAGTGGGCATCCACACGCTGATATTTCATCAATTTCCGAGGGGTTATTTCGGCGTTTGGGTCATTGACCACTAAAGAAGCGGTATGAAGAGTGTATTCATTAAGAAAACGAAATCCCCCGTCCTTCGCTAAATAGATAACGTCATACCCACCGCCCCAATAGGATTTCAAGTTGGAATTATTTAGTGATTCGATCTCGTAGAACATTGAAACCAACATAATGTTGGCTGAAAGCGCATTGAATTCCTGGTCGTCTGTAGGAAGCGAATATCTGTATTTGTCAAAGACTTTCAATCCATTAGCTATATCTACGCTGCCACTCCCAATGGCGCAGACTTCTCCGAATAGATTCGAAGAATAATTGACTGCATTAGTTGACAAAACCCCTTGTTTATCTGATGCAGATACTAGTATGATTGCACCAGAAATAGAGGCGAAATGATGACCCTCCGGAGTAGAGAGGTAACCATTCCAATACCGTTCCACGTCAGCGAACGTGAAATTCTTTACGCCCTTAAACCCTTTATCCATGTGGTCCAACAAAGAGACCATGCCACTAAGTTGGCCACAGACACCTACGGCAATTCTGTCGTTTATAATTGCCAATTTGGTTTGCAAGGCGACCGGGACACGCTCCGAGTCTAGCGGGAACGCGCCAGTTAGCCCCATAGGGTGAGACGGCAATTCCAAACTGACTCCCCCGTCAGGCGCAGGGCCGCTCACTAGCATGTCGCCTATCAAGACGGGCACGCCATGCGCGAAAGTCTGGTAGATGAGCGTCATGCTTATCTACTCTACCTACCTGCCGGGGGAGTGTCAAGCTGGTCTACGGATCGAAATTGACGAACTTGCTCTCATCGCACGGCAGAACCTGCCAGAGAGCCCTGTCTATGCCTGTTAGGTCGAACCTGTTGAACCGCGCGGGTTCACCCATTGGATAGGCGCTGAAAAACAGCGTCTCGTCGGCGTTCTCATGCAGCCAGAGGGCAGTGGCCTCAGGAATTTGGCTGAATAGCGCACCTTGAGATGGATGCATGCTCCACTCTCTAGCACGCTCTTCTCCGCTGATGACGCCTCGCACAGGCACCAACTCTCCGTATTGCTCAAACAATTCAAAGTACGAGATAAATACACCTAACCCGTCCTCTTCGTTACAACGAATAGCCAGGGCATCCTGGTATCCATCATAGACGATAATACCGTGCAAACGGTCGCCTGTGCCCACCTGCTCTCCATCGTAGACTAGCCAATTGCCGACGTAATGGCCCTTAGGAGCGGGCGTCGCTTCGGGATATGGCGTAGGAGTGGGCGTAGGGGTAGGAGTCGGAGTTGGCGTTGCTGTTGGCGTAGGAGTCGGGGTCGGTGTTGCTGTAGGGGTCGCCGTAGGCGTGGGCGTAGCAGTGGGGGTTGGCGTCGCCGTTGGGGTAGGTGTTGCTGTTGGCGTAGGCGTAGGCGTAGGAGTTGGGCTAGCGCACCCCAGCGCCGCCCATGCGAGCAGCGCGACGACGAACAGCGAAACGAGGCGAAGCGACCCAACCGGCATGCAGTACCCCCTGTGGCCTGTGGGATGGAAGGTTCCTGCTAGAGAGCGCTTCGTGCCCAAATGTGTCCGCAGGGGGCGCAAGCCCCTTCCGCCGCATGGCCAACGGACACAACACGACTCGTCGTAGGCTTGGGCTTGCCCCAAGCGCTCTCTAGCGTCGCCTAGCATACCCGACGCGCGGGGATTGTCAAGCGTCGCGGGGGTGGGGGCAATGGATGCGACTCCCCTGCGCGGGCGGGAAGGGGCAAAGGCAATGCGGAACCCACCTGCGACAAACACCCTTGCGCGAACGCCCCTTCTCTGCCTTACGATGGACCCGAATCGGCCAAGCAACCCGGCGCGGCGCGGCCGGGGCGGCTGAACGAGGCGCTCCATCCAGCCCCATTTCCGCTCCAAAAGCCCCCAAAACATCCCCAAAGCGCCCCGTTGGAGCCCCATCCGACCAGCAGGGCGCAGGAGTAAATGGCGCAAAATGGCGCAGAATGATGCAGCCCTTAAAGGGCGCGCCCGGCGGCTCGTCCCCGCCGGCCCGTCCCGGGGACTGCTGTTTTGACAATTCCGTCCCCCCACGGCGAGGCGAGAGCGCCGGCCGACAGGAGCGAAGCGGATATGCATATGTCCATAACGGGAGCATCCCCTACGCCGCAGCCCTCGCCGCAGCCTGCGCCGCCCAGCCCGACCCAACCGCTTGGCCGGCGGAGTCCGACGGAGCATCTTGCGGAGCAGCGCGGGGAGGAGGCTTCCCACCCCCCTCGCAGTCTCCTGCGCGCCGAACGAGTACACGGCGTTGCCCTGCGGGGCGGCGGTCTGCTATACTTGAGTCTGACGCAGCCTCGTCGCGCGACGGGGCGCATTATGAGGAAGGCGGATCATGGCGGAAACGCAGATAGAGGCGGAGGCGCGGGTCGCGTTCGGCAAGAAGACGAAGGCGCTGCGGCGAGCGGGCGTCACGCCCATCCACGTGTACGGCCGGGGGGAGGAATCGCTGTCGCTGCAGGCCGATACGCGCTCGCTCGCGCGGGCGCTTGGCCTCGTGGGGCATACGAGCCCGTTGACGGTGAAGGCGGAGGGGAAAGAGCACTTCGTAATGGCGCAGCACGTTCAGCGGCATCCGGTGAGCGAGCGCCTGTTGCACGTGGACTTGATTCGCGTGTCGCGCGCGGAGCGGGTTCAGGCCGCGGCTCCGTTGCGCTTCGAAGGGGAGGCGCCGGGAGCGCGGGCAGCGGGGGCGGCGCTTTCCGAAGACTTGCGCGAGGTCGTGGTGGAGGCGCTGCCCACGAACATTCCGCGCGCCGTCGTGGTTGACCTCTCGTCCCTGGAGGCGGCGGACTCCGCGATTTTGGCGGGCGACTTGCAACTCCCCCCAGGCGTTGCGCTAATCACGGACCCTTCGGCTTACGTGGCGCGTGTGACCACGCGAGGCGCGTCGGCGGAAGAGACGGGAGCGGAAGAGCCCGGAGGCGGCGAAGCATCCGCCGATTCGGAGTAGCCGCAGGGGAGGCGGTCATTCCCGCGAAAGCGGGAGCCCATTCCCTCCCTTACTCCCAATCTCGGCCTCCGCGCTCCATATCGCGCCAACGCCGCTCACGTACTGCCCCGTCCGAACGGACGTGATGGCGTAGTCCGGCAGCGCGACGCGCGTCGCGCATCTCCCGTCGAACAGCGCCCCGTTCGGAAAGAAATCAAAGCCCAAGTTGTCGAACCCGTGTCTCTCCCGCGCCTCCGGCAGGTCGTCTGCCCGCTCGGGGACGATGTGCAGAAAGAACCGCGCCTCCGTATCCGAATGCGCGCACGGCTCTTTGACGTAGACCAGCGCCGCGTCCGATAGGTAGACGTCGAACGCGCTCATGGCTAGCGGCTCGCCGGATACGGCGGCCTCGTACGCCGCGCGGACGGGTTCCGCGTTCAACGCGAACCCCGTCCGCCACGACTCCCCGCCGCCCTCTATGGACTGCCCCGTCCGGACGGCGGCGATGGGATAGTCAGGCAAGGGGAAGAACGCGGCGCATCCTCTGTCCACGAACGCGCCATATACATGGAAGTCGAAGCGGAACCACTCGTATCCGTGTATCCGCCGGGACTCCGGCAAGTCCTCCGCTCGCTCCGGATACACGTTCAGTTCGAACGGGCGCTCCGTCTCTATCGGATCGCACGAGTCGTTGACGTAGGCCAACTCGCCGTTCGCCAAGTAAATGTCATACTCGGCGCTCGCCAGCGGACGCGCTTGCTCTCGCGCCCGCCGCGCTTTCTCCCGCGCCTCGCCGACGTCCAGCAGTTCCGGCGACCAGCGCAACTCGAAATCGGCGACAGGGTAGGCCGGAAGAGGAAGCGACGCGACGCACTTGCCGTCGAAATACGCCCCATAGCCCGCCAGCGGAAAACTGCGCGGCTCGGATGTCTTGCCCCGCCGCCATGCAGGCAAGTCGGGCGGGTCGACGGGAAACACGCGCGCGGTCAACCACCGCTCCACGAACGACGGAGCGCACGGCTCCATCACGAGCGCCAGCGCCCCCTCGATCCTGTGGACGTCGAACGCGCCGTCCATCACGGGCTCCCGCCCGCGAACGGCCTCGTAGACGCCGTGGAGGTCGTCCCACGATTCAACGACCACCAGCGCGTTCCCGTAGACTTCCACTCGATGCATCTCGCGGGCGGAGCGAGACCAGGAATGCCATGGAACGACCTGACTGATCCGGAACGGAGCGGCGTTGGCCAACCGTTCGCGCGCGGACTCCGGCAGAACCAGCGCGCTATAACCAAGGGAATGGCCGCTTGCCCTTGCTCCGTCGGCGTTCGCGGTTGCTCCGTCTGAAGATTGCGTTCGATGCTCAATAACCCATTCGAGCCCTTGCCGGGTCGGATCGTTCCCATAGGTCATCGGGTATTGCGAGCGCAGATGATCCGGCGCAACCCTGTCCACGAAGAAGGTGAAATAGACGTCCTCGTTCGGATGGATGAGCACTATCGAAATGACCGCCGCCGCGAATCCCGCTCCCGCCGCCCCGTAGACCGTCATTCGCGCCCTTGCGCTAAGCGCGCCCGCCAGCCTATGGAGCCCGAATACGGCGAGCAGCGCGAACGGCGCCCACAGAAAGTACGTCTGCCGCCAGCCGTGGTAAATGTTGCCGCCGGGCAGCATCACCGCCAAGACGGGCAGCGCGAAGCAGCCGACGAGCAGCAGTCCGAACCGCAGCCTCTCGCTCCGCATCGCCTTGCGCGGAGCCCGAGCCGCCGCGACAAGAATCGCCCCTGCCCCGACTCCCCCCAAAAGCAGAGCGAACGGAGGACTCGTAATGGAGAACCAGACCGGCAGATACTCAACGGGGAAATCATCGCTGCGATACAACGTTCCGCGAAACAGTTCCGTAGTCTTATAGGGATGATTGGAGAGCGTCGCCCACCACTCAACGGCGCGCCCAACCGGATCCGCCCACAGATACGGCATCAGCGCGTAGGCCGTGAGCGCGCCCGCAAGCGCGAATGCTCCGGTCGTGACGAGAATCCGCTTGCGCTCCGCCCAACCCGACGCAAGCGCGAAATCGAGCGCCCTCGCCGCCGGAACCGCCGCCAGCAGAACGACGCCCATCACGCGGAGATTCACTAGCAGCCCAACCCCAACGCCCAGCAGGGCGAACCCAGTTAGGCTGTCTCTCTTGAACGCTCGATGCGTTAAGAAGAGCGCGACGATGAACATCACGAGAAACGGAATGTCTTTGCTGTTGAAGAACGAGTGCCCGTAGAGGCGAGGATGGAGCAGGAAGAAACCCATTGCGAAGAGGGCAAGCAGTCGGCTGCCGAACAGCCGGAGCGCCAGCAGATAAGCGAAGAGTCCGCCTGCGAGGAAGAGCAGACGGGAGTGCAAATGCCGGCTTAGGTTGACTGCGCGGGGGGCATCGTCTATGCCGAACGCGCGATCGATCAGCAGAAGAGGCGCCTCGAACGCCATTCCGTAGAACTTCTCATAGTCTACATAGAGACCGCTTGTGAAAAGGCCGGAGTCGCCGTCCGCGAGATAACGCAGATTCGCCTCGGCGTTTTGGCGCTGCGCGAAATCATCCCAGTGAGCGCCGTAGCGGTCCAGAGCGGCGAGTCCAGCGATCAAGAACAGCGCAAGCGCGAGCAGCGCCGCCCAATGAGGGGCGAGCGCCCTCGCGACGGACCCTGAAAAATCGGGAATATATCGTATCAGCGTCATTCGTCCTGCGGCCTAATGAGGAGCATGCGCCCCTTGCCCACGCGCCTCTTCGCCGCCCTGACCGCGCAAGCGGGGATCTCATATCCTATCACGCCCCCGCCGCGCCGCCCCTTGCGCGCCTTCGCATCGCCCCCTACGATACGCCCCCAATGGCCACCCGATTCGGCATAGGCTACGACGCGCACCGGCTCGTCGAGGGCGTTCCGCTCACGCTCGGCGGCGAGCGCGTCCCCTCCGACCGCGGCCTCGCCGGCCACAGCGACGGCGACGCCGCCGCCCACGCCGTCATTGACGCGCTCCTCGGCGCCGCGGCCCTCGGCGACGTCGGCTCCCGATTTCCCGAAGACGACCCCGCCGTCCCGCGAGGCGTCTCCAGCGTCGCCCTCCTGGAGCGGACGGCCGCCCTCCTCCGCGAGGCCGGGTGGCGCGTCGTCAACGTGGATGCTACAATCGTTCTCCAACGCCCGCGCATCGCGGAGCGCCTCTCCGCGATGCGCGCCAACCTCGCCGCCGCCGTCGGCGCGCCCCCCTCCGCCGTCAGCGTCAAAGCCACGACCGAGGACGGCCTCGGCTTCACCGGCGCAGGAGAGGGCGCGTCCGCAATCGCCGTCGCATCCATCACGGACGACCCCGAATGAAACTCACTGACACGCTCACCGGACGGAAGCGCGACTTCGCGCCCGTCGGCGACGAGGTCCGCATCTACGTCTGCGGCGTCACTCCCTACTCGCCCGCCCACGTCGGCCACGCGATGAGTTACATCGTCTTCGACGTTCTCCACCGCTACCTGGAGTTCCGCGGCTTCGCCGTCCGCCGCGTCCAGAACTTCACCGACATCGACGACAAACTCATTGAGCGCGCCGCCCAGGAGGGAACGACCGTCGAGGCGCTCGCCGAGAAGCACGTCGCCGAGTACTTCGAGAATATGGCCGCCCTCAACGTCCGCGAGGCCGACGTCTACCCGCGCGCAACCCGCGAACTCCCCAAGATCATCGAAATGATCGCCGGCCTCGTCGCCTCCGGCCACGCCTACGAGTCCAACGGCGACGTCTACTTCCGCGTCCGCAGCGGCGCGGAGTACGGCGAACTCAGCCGGCGGTCGCTGGACGCGATGCGAGCCGGCGCCCGCGTCGAGCCCGGCGTCGGCAAAGAGCATCCGATGGACTTCGCCCTCTGGAAGTCCGCGAAAGAGGGCGAGCCCGCGTGGGACAGCCCCTGGGGAGCGGGGCGCCCCGGCTGGCACATCGAGTGCTCCGCGATGGCGCTCCGCTACCTCGGCGAGAGCATCGACATCCACGGCGGCGGGCAGGATCTCGTCTTCCCGCACCACGAGAACGAAATCGCCCAAAGCGAGGCGTTCACCGGCAAGCGCCCGTTCGCCCGATTCTGGCTGCACAACGGCCTCCTCAATATGGACGCGCAGAAGATGAGCAAGTCACTCGGCAACCTCGTGACGATCAGCGAGGCGCTGGAGCGCTATTCGGCGGACGCGATACGCCTCTCCGTGCTCAACGCGCACTACCGGAGCCCCGGCTACTACTCCGACGAGGCGCTTGCCGGCGCCGAGCGCGCCGCCGCCCGCCTCCGCCAAGCGCTCGCCGCGCCCGCCAACCCCGGAACGGACGCCGCCCTCGACGCCAAGCCCGCCAACCACGACGCAGGCACCGCGCTCAACCCCAAGCCCGTGCGCGACCGCTTCGTCGGGGCTATGGACGACGACCTCAACACGCCCCAGGCCCTCGCCGCGCTCTTCGACCTCGCCCGCGACGTCAACCGCGCCTCCGCCGAAGGCCGCAGCGTAGTCGCCGCCCAGGAGACGCTGCGCGAGTTGGCGGGCGTCCTCGGCCTCTCCCTCCGTGAGCCGGAGACTGCGGAGGACGCCGAGTTCGCTGCGCGTGTCGAGGCGCTCGTCGCCCGTCGCGCCGAACTCCGCGCCGCCCGCGACTTCGCCGGCGCCGACGCCGTCCGCGCCGAACTCGCCGCGATGGGCGTCGAACTCGCCGACTCTCCCTCCGGCCCCACGACCTGGCGCCGCGCCGCCGGGTGAGGGCGCCCGCCGTCACCATTCGGCGCGCAAGCGCTCGGGTCCCCCCTCTCCCTATAAGGGGAGAGGACGCCGCAGCGCGGCGAGGAGAGGGTACTGGAGTCGGGGGCCTGGGGGTAGGTTCCCGCTTTCGCGGGAATCATGGGCGGCGCCATTGGGGTCGAGGCGTATGGGTACGGGGACGCTGCGGACGCGTCGGGAGAGGGTACTGCGGTCGGGTGGCGGGGGTAAGTTCCCGCTTTCGCGGGAATGACGAGGCCCGGGGGGATCTATGGAGACGGGGCTAGCGCCCCGTCATGGCGCTATCGCGCCGAATGGATTCCTGCCTACGCAGGAATGACGGAACGCTACGCGCCCCGTCTCCCATACCCCCATGCCCCCGACTCCAGTACCCTCTCCCGCCGCGTTCGCGGCGTCCTCTCCCCTTATAGGGAGAGGGGGATCGGCGCGCGCAAGCGCCACAGACGGGGCTCTACGCGCCCCGTCTCCGTAGATCCCCCGGGGCCTCGTCATTCCCGCGAAAGCGGGAACCTACCCCCCCCCCCCCCCCCCCGCGACAGCGCCCCCTTGCCCGCCCGCCCCCCAACGGCGCTATGCTCCTATGCGGCATACGCCTACCCCAACCCGCGAGGAAGCCCCATGCTGACCGAAGAGGAGCGCGCACAACTCGACGCCGACGAACTCGTCTTCGGCAAGCACGTCCGCAACCGCACCATCTTCACCGGCGACAACCTCGACGTGCTCCGCGGGATGAACGACGATTGCATCGACCTCATCTACCTCGACCCGCCCTTCAACTCCAACGCGGAGTACGAAAACCCCTTCGACAAAGGCGTAAGGTTCCACGACATCTGGTCGTGGAGCAAGGTGCGCCAGGATTGGCTCAACACGATCGCGTGGAACCAGCCCGCCCTCCACGCCATCATCGCCGCCGCCAGTTTCACGTCGGGCGAGCGCATGCAGTCGTACCTCGCCTATATGGTCGTCCGCCTCATCGAAATGCGCCGCGTCCTCAAAAAGGACACCGGCGCCATCTACCTCCACTGCGACGACAACGCCATGCACTACCTCAAGATCTGCATGGACTTCATCTTTCACGAGCGCAACTACCAAGCGACCATCGCGTGGAAACGCACGTCCGCCCACAACGACGCCAAGACCTGGGGACGCGTCACGGACTACATCCTGCACTACGGCGCGCCCCCGAAGAACCTCAGGAAGGTGCGCGTGGAACGGGAGCGAGGCTATCAATCGTCCTTCTACAGGTTCGGCGACCCGAAAGAGGGCTTTGGCCAGTGGAGCGTCGGCGACCTCACCGGGCCTATGCACGGAACGAGCGGGGGCGAGTCCGGCCTCCCGTGGCGCGGCATCGACCCCGTCGAGAGGGCGGGGCGATGCTGGTCCGTGCCCCGCACCGGCGACTACGCCGAATGGATCGAGCAGAACCTCATCCCCGGCTACACGAGCATCGAGAGCATCCACGACCGGCTGGACGCGCTCGACGACGCGGGGCTCATCATCACGCCCGACAAACCCGACGGCGTACCGAGACTCAGGCGCTACCTCGCGGGCAGCCGGGGGCAGATTCCCTCCAACGTCTGGACGGACATACGCCCCGTCCCGCGCAGCGAGGACACGGGCTACCCGACGCAAAAGCCGCTCGCGCTCCTGCGCCGCATCATCGCGGCGTCCACCGACGAAGGCGACGTCGTGCTCGATCCGTTCTGCGGCTGCGCCACCGCCTGCGTCGCGGCGGAGACGATGCTCTCTCCCCGCGGGCGCCAACACGAGCGCCGCAAGTGGATCGGCGTCGACGTGTCGGCGGAAGCCTACAGCCAGGTCGTCGAGCGCTTGGAGAAGACGGCCCGGCTGTCCGACAAGGACGGGAGTTGGCGGCTTGGCCTCGTGCATCACAAGACGCTGGAGTACGAGCCGCTCATCACGGAGACGAAGCGGCGCAGAGGCGTCGAGAAGGTCATCGTCCATCAGTGGAGCCTCGTCGGAGGCGACGCGCCCGTCCGCTCGGACAACCTCGTCGAGGGCTCGCAGGCCGCCTACGCGCCCGAGGACGAGGACGCGTTCGCGCTGCAAACGAAACTGCATCGCTCGTCGGACGACCGCATCAGGGCGGCGCGGTACTTTCAGCAGAACGGGCGCTGCGCCGCCGACGGCGAAAGTTTGCCGGAGCGCCATCTGAACATCGAGCACATTGTGGCGAAGGACAACGAAGGCCCCGACGTCGACGCCAACATTCAGTTGATGTGCCAAGTGCACAACAGCAAGAAGGGCAAGGGCACGATGGCCGACCTCGACGCGCGCATGCGCCGCGACAAGGAGACGCCCTGGGCCGACCGCCCCGCCTTCATCGCGCAGGCGGAGGAGTGGTTCCTCCCGCCCCATATGCGAAAGCCCCTGCCCCTGCGCGGCCTGCGCGGCGGCGCCTAAGGCGTGGGACGGGGATGCGATGCGACGACGCGAACGCAAGGGAGACGGGGCGCAAGCGCCGTCTATGGCGCTAGCGCGCCGAATGGATTCCTGCCTACGCAGGAATGACGGAACGCTACGCGCCCCGTCTCCCCTAATCCCATGCTCCACGTCATTCCCGCGGACGGGGCGCGGGCGTTGGGGGTAGGTTCCCGCTTTCGCGGGAATGACGATGGCCCCGGGGGATCTATGGAGACGGGGCTAGCGCCCCCGTCATGGCACTTGCGCGCCGAATTCCCCCTCTCCCTATAAGGGGAGAGGACGCCGCGAACGCAGCGGGAGAGGGTACTGCGGACAGACGGGGCGGCGCCCCGTCTCCCCAATATCCCCGGGGCCTCGTCATTCCCGCGAAAGCGGGAACCTACCCCCGCGCTTGATGCCCCGGGCGCCGCCCGCCCCCCTACCTCCGCCGCCGCTCCCCGCCAAGCCAGTCGCCGAGCAGGAGCGACGAGAGGCTAGGCCGCTCCAATGGCGTGCCCTGCTGCTCGGACGGCGGCGCCTCCAGGAGGACGCGGCGCGCTTCGGCCTGGTCGGCGAGGCGCTTCGCCGCTCCCTCCCAGCCCTCTCCGTCCACGGCGGCCGCTCCGCCCCCCGCCAGCGCGGCGATCCCCGTCAGCGCGGCGGCGAGGCCGTCGAGCCTTGCGCGGAGCGCGTCCGGAGCGAACGCCATTGCGATGGCCAGTTCCGCCGGATCGAATTCGGCGGCTCGGACGGCGGCGGCGAACGCCGTCCCCGCCGTCCGCCGCGCGTCCCGCCACCCGGGGCTTCCGGTCGCGGCGTCCAGCGCGGCGGCGGCGGCGATGCGCGGTAGATACTCCGTCGCGATGACGAAACTATCGTGCTCGGCGGCGTCCGCGAAGAACGGCTCCGCGCCGACGGCTTTCGCAAGCGCCGCGACCGCCTCCACCGCCTCCGGAGGCGCGCCCGCGTCCGCCGTGATCGCGTAGGCCGCGCCGTCGAGAGGAGACGCCGCGTCCGCGTCGCGGATGATCGGGCAGCCGCCGACGAACGGAACGCCGTCGGGAAGGCGCTCCGCCGCCCATTGCGTCACCGGCGTCTTGAGGAGGCAGACGTCCGTGACGACGGCGTCCTCCGGCGCGACTTCTCCCACTGCGGCGAGCGCGTCGCGCATCTCCGCGAGCGGCGCGGCGAGGATAATGATTCGCGCTCCGGCGACCGCTTTCGCCAGCGACGGCGCGGCGTCGTCCAGCGCGCCCGCCTGCGCCGCTAGTTTCGCCGTCGGGGTATGCGGGTCGTAGCCGCCGACCGACGCGCCCGCCGCTCGGAGGGCGCGGCCCATCGCCGCTCCGCGCGCGCCGAGCCCGATGACGGCGATGTCCGGCATAGCGTCGGCGCGCTCCCGCTACGACATGCGGTAGCCCCTGCCCGTTCCCCGCAGGCGCGGGTCGAGCAGGTCGCGGAGCGCGTCGCCGAGCACGTTCCATCCGAACACCGTCACGCTCAGAAAGACGCCCGGCCAGATGGCGAGCCACGGCGCGATCTCCATATAGGTGCGCGACTCCGAACTCAGCATCCGCCCCCACGAGGGGAACGGCGGCGGAACGCCGTAGCCGAGGAAACTCAGCGACGCCTCGATGAGAATGACCTGCCCCAGGCGGAGGCTGGCGAGAATGATGATCGGCGCCATCACGTTGGGCAGGATGTGGCGCGCCAGAATGCGGAGCGTGGTCGCGCCGTTGACGCGCGCCGCCTCGACGAACGGCTGCTCCTTGAGCGCGAGCACGGAGCCGCGCAGCACGCGGCTCTCGCGGATGGCGACCAGCCCCAGCACGAGCGTCACGTTCAGCGCGCTCGGCCCCAGGATGGACATCACGAACAGCAGCAGCAGCAGCGGCGGGACGCTCATCCACGCGTCCACCAGCCGCTGCGCGGCGGTGTCGTACTTGCCGCCCAAATAGCCGCTCGTGACGCCGATCAGCGCGGCGAGCAAACTGCCGAGCGCAACCGACCCCAGCGCGACGGTGATGGATATCCGCGCTCCGTGCACTAGGCGGCTGAACAGGTCGCGCCCGATGAAGTCCGTGCCCAGCAGATACGTGAAACTGCTGCCCTGCAGCGCGTCCGAGAAGTGCGGCTCGTCGTAGGGGAACGGCGCGATCCAGTTGGCGAACGCCGCCATCGCCAGCATAACGAGCACGATGACCGCGCCGACCGCGCCCAGCGGCTTCTCCTTGAACAGACGCGCGGCGAACGCGAGCGCGCCGTTGCGCGAGCGTCCCCGCGAGCCCTCCGCGGGAAAGGGGCTTCGCCCCGCCGTCCGCGCCGCCGCCATGCCTACGCCCGCCTAATCCGCGGATCGAGGACGCCGTACAGCAGGTCGACGATCAGATTGACGAGCACGGTGCCCGCCGCGAACACGAGAACGATCGTCTGCGCCGGAACGTAGTCGCGCTGCTGCAGCGACTGCAGCATATAGACGCCCATCCCCGGCAGGTTGAATATCTGCTCAATGATGACCGTTCCGCCGAGCAGGAACGGAACCTGCAGCCCGATGAGCGAGAGCACGGGGATGAGGGCGTTGCGGACGGCGTGCCGGCGCCAGATCGCCCGCGGAGGCAGACCCTTCGCCCACGCGGTGCGGATGTAGTCCTGCCGGATGACCTCCAGCATCATCGCCCGCGTCATGCGTATCGTCCCCCCCATCAGCGGAATGCCCACGATGAGCGAGGGCAGCGCCATCACGCTCAGGTTGCCGATGGGGTCGTCGGCGAACGAGACGTAGTTGAGCGGCGGCGCCCAGCCGAAGAAGAGCGCCGGCAGCGTCACGACGATGGTGCCGATCCAGAGAATCGGCACCGCGACGAGCCCGATGGAGACGGAGCGCAGCAGGTAGTCCGGCCACGTGTCCTGCCGCACGGCGGTCACGATGCCGATGGGAATGGAGACGGCCGTGCTGACCACGAGCGCGATGACCGCGAGTTCCAGCGTCACCGGATAGCGGCGGGCGAGTTCGGAGGTCACCGGGCGGTCCGTCCATAGGGAATCGCCGAGGTTGCCGGTGAAGAGGCCGCCGAACCACTCGGCGAACTGAACGTAGATGGGGCGGTCAAGGCCCAGTTGCGCGAGGATCGCCTGCCTGTCCGCCGCGTAGCCGAAGTCCGAGATCATCAGGTCCACGATGTCGCCCGGAATCAGGCGCAGCATAAAGAACGTCAGCACGCTGACGACGAACAGCGTGAGCGCCGCGAGCAGCAGTCTCCTAGCGATGAATAGGCGCAAGCCGCGCTCCTTCCGTTCCGGGCGCGTCCGTTCCGGCGGACGTTACGCGGGAGTCTACGGGCGCAAGCGGCGCGGGGCAAGCGGCGCCGGGCGGCGGGATGGGAGAGGGCGCCTAGCCGCGCAGCATACGCAGAACGCGCTCGGCGGTGAGCGGCAGCGCGCGGACGGGCGCGCCGATTGCGTCGTGCACCGCGTTGGCGATGGCAGACGCCGTCGGCACATTCGCCGACTCCGCTATCGCGCCCGCGTTGTACGGCCCAGGCCCCTCGCCGCTGGGAATGAGCGCGACCTCGAAATCCGGCGCGTCCATTATGCTCGGTATCTTGTAGTCCGCGAGGTTGAGGGCGAGCGGGCGCCCGTCCTCTATCGGATGCTCCTCGACGGTGGCCATGCCCAGCCCCTGAATCGCTCCGCCGAGGATCTGCCCGCGGTGGCCTTCCGGGTTGATGATCGCCCCAACGTCGTGCGCGCTCACGATCTTGCGAACCGTCACCGCCCCGGTTTCGGGATCGACCTCCACCTCGGCGGCTTGCGCCGTGAACTCCGTGGACGGCGGGTCGGGGAAGAGCGGGACCTTCTTGTAGGCGTCGACCGCGACGTCGCCCCCGTTGATCCGGCAGAGTTCCGCCGCCGCTTGCGCGAACGGAGCGTCCCCCGCCGCCTCCCGCAGGCGCGCCCGCAGGCTATTGACCGCCTCCTGAACGGTGAGGCCGAGCGCGAACGTCACGCGGCTGCCCGAGACGCCGAGGTCGAACGGCAACTCGTCCGTCGGCGCCGCGACGACCGCGATGCTAGACGGATCGACGCCTAAGTCCTCCGCCGCGATCTGCTGCATCGCCGTGTACGCCCCCTGCCCCGGGTCGGCGATGGGGACGCGCAGCGTGAGCGAGGCGTCGGGGTGCAGAACGAGCCGGCAACTGGAGTCGCCCCCGATGGGGCCGCGCTCGTACATCGCCACGCCGCGCCCGGTGAACGGCGGCTTCGGCGCGCCCCAGCCGATCTTTTCGGCGGCGGCGTCCAGCGTCTCAATCGCCTTGACGACGCCCCACTTCTCGCCGTTGGGCGCCGTGTCGCCCTGCCGCAGCAGATTGCGGCGGCGGAACTCGACGGCGTCCACGCCTAGTTCGGCGGCGACGAGATTGAGGTGCGCCTCGACCGCGAAGTTGATCTGCGGCCCGCCCGGCGAGCGCATATGGCCGGAGGGCAGCGTGTTCGTGTAGCCGATGACGCTCCGAATATCCAGCGCCGTGAAGCGGTAGCAACTGCCCGCCTGCTCCATCCCGTGCAGGTTGACGTTGGGCGCGGGCTTGAACGCGCCGTAGGCGCCGCCGTCGAAGCGCGCGTCGACCTGCATGCCCGTGAGTTCGCCGCTCTCCGTCACGCCGGTTCGGATCGTGATCGTTCCCGGATGGCGGCTGTTGGCCGCGAGCAGTTCCTCCTGATACGACATCACAATTTTGACCGGCCGCCTCGTCTCCCGCGAAAGCAGATAGGCGACGGGCGCGTCCATCGGCGAGCCCTTCCCGCCGAAGTCGCCCCCAACGGCCATCGGATGGACGCGAATCGTCGCCGGCTCCACGCCGATGCAGGCGGCGAGTTGCCCGCGCAGCATATGCGGGCTCTTGTTCGACGCCCAAACGTCCGCCGTCCCGTCCGCGTGAACGGACACGGCGCAGGCGTGCGTCTCCATATAGACGTGATGCTCTTTCTGCGTCGTGAACGTGTTCTCGAAGACGCGATGCGAGCCGTCCAGCGCGGCCTGCGCGTCGCCGTGCGTCCAGCGCCCGTAGGAGCAGAGATTCGGCAGGTCGGGGCGCTCCGGATGGACGAACGCGCCCGTGTACTGCGTGGGGTCGTCGTGAACGAGGGGCGCGCCGGGCGTCAGCGCCTCTTGGAGATCGAACACGGCGGGGAATTCCTCGTACTCCGCCTCGATGAGCGCGACGGCCTCGGCTGCAGCGTCGGCGCTGTCGGCGGCGACGGCGGCGACGCGCTCGCCGATGAACCTCGTCTTGTCGACCGCGAGCACGGGAAGGTCGCGCATCATCCTGCCGATCCAGTGCGGATGCTCCGCCCCGGTGATGACGGCCCGAACGCCGGGGACGCGCTTAGCGCGCTCCGTCTCGACGCGGACGATGCGGGCGTGGGGGTGCGGGCTGCGGAGGACTTTGCCCCAGAGGCAGCCGTCGAGGTCAACGTCGGCGGCGTAGCGGAGCGCGCCGCTCACCTTGTCGGGGCCTTCTATGCGAGGGCGCCTCGCGCCGATCACGCGCATCGTCATAGCGTCGCTCCTCTCCCGCGTCTTGCGCGGCGTGAGCGTATCACGCTTGGCGGGCGGGCGCATAGGGCGGCGGCGGCGGGGGGGGGGGGACGCGGCGACGCGAAACGCGCGCCATCCGGCGGACCAATAAAGCGACTGCACGCGGGAATTGATGGCGCGGGTGGTGGAGATAGGGGGACTCGAACCCCCAACCTCCGCATTGCGAACGCGGCGCTCTCCCAGTTGAGCTATATCCCCACGCGCCGCCAGCCAGCCCGAATCGGCGGCGGACATTCCCCACTATACCACGACCCGCCGGACGCTGCTACAATAGCCCTCGAGCGTTCCCGCGTAGCTCAGTGGTAGAGCGGTCGGCTGTTAACCGATTGGCCGTAGGTTCGAATCCTACCGCGGGAGCCAACCCCGGCCCGGCCGGGAACTCCAACGACAAGGAGGCGCGAACAGAATGCGCTTGTGTTGACGCCAACGGCGAACCCTGCCCCGCAACGAGACGAACCGACCCGCGCGGGCGCGACGCCCTGCGCGGCGCATAGGAGAAACCAATGGCCTTGCGCATCAACGACACCGCCCCCGACTTCACCGCCCAGACTAGCGAGGGAACCGTCAACTTCCACGAGTGGATCGGCGACGGCTGGGCGATGCTCTTCTCCCACCCCAAAGACTTCACCCCCGTCTGCGCCACCGAACTGGGCTACGTCGCCAAGACGAGCGACGAGTTCGCCAAGCGCGGCTGCAAAGTCATCGGCCTCAGCGTCGACAAGGTCGACGACCACGTCCGCTGGGCCGCCGACATCGAGGACATCGGCGGCGCTCCCCTCAACTTCCCCGTCATCGCCGACGAGAGCCTCGAGGTCGCCAAACTCTACGATATGCTCCCGGCCGACGAGTCCGGCTCGTCCGAGGGCAGAACCGCCGCCAACAACCAGACCGTCCGCACCGTATTCCTCGTCGGCCCCGACAAGAAGATCAAGATGAGCCTCACCTATCCGATGAGCACGGGGCGCAACTTCGACGAACTGCTGCGCGTGCTCGACTCCTGCCGGTTGACCGCCGAGCACAAGGTGGCGACGCCCGCCAACTGGCGCAAAGGCGACGACGTCATCATTGTCCCCGCGGTGGACAACGACGCGGCGAAGGAACTCTTCCCCGGCGGCTGGGAGACCGTCAAGCCCTACCTCCGCAAGGTGAAAGACCCCAGCGCCTAGCGGCGCGCCGCGCCTGGGTTCCCGCCTTGTCCCGCGCAGACGGGAACCTAACCCCCCATTGCCGCGCCGATGAATACGTCATTCCCGCCTACGCGGGAATGACGGTCATGAGGGGCGTGTTGCGCCCCGACCGCAGTACCCTCTCCCGCCGCGTTCGCGGCGTCCTCTCCCCTTATAGGGAGCGGGGGATGCGGGCGCTTGCGCGCCTCAATGGGGCGAGATTCCCGCCTGCGCGGGAATGACGTTCTCCAGTAGGTTCCCGCTTACGCGGGAATGACGCGGCGCCGGGGGATTAGGGGAGACGGGGCCACGCCCCGTCTGTGGCGCTAGCGCGCCTCAATGGGGCGAGGTTCCCGCGTAGGCGGGAATGACGTTCTCCAGTAGGTTCCCGCCTACGCGGGAATGACGTACATGGGGACGCCGCGCCGCGCTGGTATCCTCGCGCTATGCATGTCATTGGGACGGCGGGGCACGTGGATCATGGGAAGTCCGCGCTCGTGCAGGCGGTCACGGGCATCGACCCGGACCGCCTCGCGGAGGAGAAGCGGCGCGGCATGACGATAGACCTCGGCTTCGCGTGGGCGACGCTGCCCAGCGGACGCGAGGCGAGCATCGTGGACGTGCCAGGCCACGAGCGCTTCATCAAGAATATGCTCGCGGGCGTCGGCGGCGTCGATCTCGCGCTGCTCGTCGTCGCGGCGGACGAATCCGTGATGCCGCAGACGCGGGAGCATCTCGCCATTCTCGATCTGCTCGGCGCGCGGCGGGGCGTCGCCGTCATTACAAAGGCCGACCTCGCGGACGCGGACATGCTCGCGCTCACGCAGTTGGAGGTCGAAGAGGCGCTGGAGGGGACGACGCTCGCCGGGTCGCCCGTTCGCGTCGTCTCCGCCGTGACGGGCGACGGCCTGCCGGAGTTGCTGGCGGCCGTGGACGCCGCGCTGGACGAGACGGAGCCGCGGCGGGACGTCGGGCGGCCGCGGCTCTCTATAGACCGCGCGTTCGCCGTCGCGGGGTTCGGCACCGTCGTCACCGGAACGCTGCTGGACGGCGAGTTGCGCGTCGGGCAGGAGGTCGTGGTCGTCCCCGGCGGACGCGCGGCGCGGATTCGCGGCTTGCAGACGCATCGCCGCAAGACGGAGTCCGCCGAGCCGGGCTCTCGCGTCGCCGTGAACCTGAGCGGGGCGCGCGCGGGCGACCTCTCGCGTGGGCAGGTTTTGACCACGCCCGGCTGGCTGCGCGCCACCCGCGCGGTCGACGTCCGGCTGCGGGCGCTCGCGGAGGCGCCACATAGCATGCGCCACAACCTGCCCGTCTCCTTTCACGCGTTCGCGGCGGAGTCGCCCGCGAAGATTCGCCTGCTGGACGCGGACGAGACCGCACCCGGCGATGAGGGCTGGGCGCAGATCGTTCTAGAGCGCCCCGTCGCGCTGACGCGGGGCGACCGATTCGTCCTGCGCTCGGCGGACGCAACGCTTGGCGGCGGGACGGTGGTGGACGTCGACGTGAAGCGTCACCGCCGCCGCCGCGCTCCCGTGCTCGACCGGCTGGCGAGCCTCGCGGAGGGCAGTCCGGGCGCGCAACTGCTCGCGGCGCTGGAGGGGCGGGAGCCCGCGAGCCCCGCGTCGCTCGCATCCCGCGCCAACCTCTCGGAGGCGGACGCCGCCGCGCTCGCGCGGGAGGCCGTCGCCGCCGGGGCGGCGGTCGCACTGGGCGAGGGCGAGGTCGGGCCCGACACGCCGCTCTACACAGCGGAGGGCTGGGCGCGGCTCCGCGCCGCCGCCCTGAAAGCGCTCGCGGACTTTCACGAGCGCAACCCATTGCGGGAGGGAATGACGCGGGAGGAGTTGCGGAGCCGCCTGCGCCTGCGTGGGGGCGCGGCGGGGGCGGCGCTCGACAAACTCGCGGCGGAGGGCGCGGCGGTCGAGGCGGCGGGCGGCGCGCTGCGCCTGCCGGAGCACGAGGTCGCCGTCGCGCCGGAGCAGCAGGCAGCGATGGACGCGTTCGTCGCGGCGCTGGAGCGCGACCCGTTCCCCGCCGAGTCGCCCGATATCGCGCCGGATCTGCTCGCGCTGCTCGCGGAGCAGGGGCACGTCGTCCGCGCGTCGCAAGGCGTCGTGTTCGACGCGGCGACTTACACGCGCCTCGAGGGAGAGGTCGCGGCCTTGCTGCGCGCCAAGGGCAAGGCGACGGTGGCGGAGGCGCGCGACCTCTTGGGAACGTCGCGCAAGTACACGCTCGCGCTGTTGGAGGCGATGGACGACCGCAAGGTCACGCGCCGCTCCGGGGATGAGCGAACGCTTCTAGGAGGGTAGGGGGGAGGGGGGCTAATGGGGTTGCGCCTCTGGTAGAATGTCCAACGCTGCGGCGTTGGCTGTTCCGTGGGTCGCAGGCCACAGCATCGAGATGGGAGACTCATCCGCATGATGAACTTGCAGTCCGAAAAGCAGACAAGGATGGACGACGGCGCGGGATTGCGAGTCGCCGACGCCCGGTTCATAGGCGAGAGCAAGTTCGCCTGGAGTCTCTTCTCCGGCTACGACAGCATGCGGGCGCTCACGTACTCTTCCAGCATACCGGCGATCGTCAGGATGCTGGCGGACTATGAATTCGAGCGGTTCGAGTGCGTGTTCGGATGCGAGCACACGCTGCGGGACATCAAACCGGTGCTGGCTTTCCAGCAAGTCGCGGTGGGCGACACCCGGGCTGCGATCAAAGGGTTGGGCGACGCTCGCATGGTGGACATCTTGCGGCGCGTGAGCGAGGGCAAAGCGGAATTCCGCGTTCTGCGCGAACAGATAGCCCACGCGAAGGTCTACTTGCTGGAGAACACGGCGGACGGCAAGCGGCGCGTCCTCATAGGCTCCGCCAATTTGTCGGAGGCCGCGTTTTCGGGCCGCCAGCCGGAAACGCTCGTGAAGTTCGATGATGACGAACTTGCATGGGCGCATTACTCCACTATGTACAACATAATCCGCGATGAAGCATCCGATAAGATAGCGTTGCCAGCGGACAGGATCGGCAAAGCGGAGATAGAACTAGCGGAAATTCCCGCCATATCCGGGAACGCCGGCACGTTGGTGATTCACAGCGTCGATTCAGGCGAGGGGCTTGAATTGGTTCCTACGTTCGACGAGCAAGTCAAGCGCGTCGAGCGAGTCGCCGCGGCGACGAACCCGCTCATCGCGGCGGTGATTCCGCCCTTCCGCAAGGGTGTTCAGCGAATAACGCCGCAAATTAAGCGAGACCTCAGGCAGATCAGGCTCGTGAAGTCGGCGGATGAGGCCGACAATCGCAGATTCTCGATCAATCGCGCCACAGGCGAGGCGTCGTTGGACGACGAGGAATTCTCTCTGGAGTTCAACGCGGAAAACGTCAAGAAAGATGCGGAATTGATGCTTGACTACTTCAGCAGTTACGAAGATGCATTCCATGGAGATGTCCCGCGCTTGCAGCGTGACTACTTCACTTTGTGGTCGTGGCTGTACTTTTCGCCCTTTATGTGCGATTTGCGAAACTTGGCGTTGGTTCGCAACGAAGACATCATACGCTACCCGTCTTTCGCAGTGGTTTTCGGCAAGTCGAACTGCGGGAAAAGCACGCTGTTGGATATGCTCACTACGTCGATGTTCGGCAAAGCGGCAGCGGTGGACAAGGCGAGTTTCACCACCGCGAGCCTCCGCGCGCTGCAGCAAGGCTACAAGCGCTTCCCTATTGTTTTCGACGACATTGGCCGTCGCGCTTTCGCGCAACATGGGCGAGACGTCATCAAAGACGAAACGCCTCCTCCCACGAGCGAATTTCCGGGATTCGTTCTCTCTATGAACGCCGAGCCCACGGCGTTCCCCGACGAGATTGTCAAACGCTGCATGATGATATACACGACCACCGCTCTCCCTCCGCACGACGAGGGGCTGCGGCAGAAAATGGACAGCCGCATACGGCGGGTCACAAGAGAACTCACGGGGAGCCTTTACCGGCTCTATCTCGTCGAGGTTATGGAGAAACTAGAAAGCGATCCTCTACCTGAGGATTGGCTCCTGTTGTCTTCTGAAACGCTGAGGGACATCATCGTAGGCGCGGCGAACGACGCGGACATCCACGCGCCCTGGCTTCAGCCCATATCATGGTTGGGCTACGCGGACAAACGGTATGACCGGGTGAAAGCCAAACTCGGCGACTTGCTCAGGCCTGCGGCGATGCTCAAGAACGAAGGAGATTCCCCTAACGGCTGGCTATTGGAGGGAGACAGGGTGTTCGTGGTGGAGCAGAGAGACGCCTTTGGGCGAAGCGGCTTCAACTGGGACGACGTTCCCTCAACCCTGATCGACGAGGACGCAAGCGGCGTAGGGCGAACGGTCCTGCACCGTATCGGGTTGGAGAAATTTCTGGGGCGTCCCCTTGTTCCGCGCCGCCGCTGGCCCTTCTCCAAGAAGGAATAGCCTGCGACGGCTCCCTCTCCCTCACCTCAGCGGCTTCTCCATACGGCGGACCTCCGGGGAGCCGTTGGCCTCGCTGCTCGACAAGGGCAAGGCGACCGTCGCGGATGCGCGCGCGCCGCCCTGCGCCGCATACTCAAGCCGCTTCCCTCGTCCGACGCCGTGCTCTTGGGGATATGGGCGAGCAATGACGAGGAGTCTGCTAGAATCTCCCACGCCCCGGACCATGAGAGGACGAACGCTACAATGCAAACGCAGCGTGGAGGTTGTCCGTAGTAAGCGAGCGGCTCAAACCCGTTGACCGCGCGCCCGCCCCCCTCTACACTATCCCGTCGGAGTTCCCTATGGCGCGGTCAATCTGGAAAGGCGCGATCAGTTTCGGGATGGTCGTCATCCCGATGAAACTGTACATCGCCACCGAAAGCAAAGACATCGGATTCGTCCAGTTGCACGCCTCCTGCCGCGCGCGCCTCAAGCAGAAGCGCTGGTGCCCCCACCACGAGGAGGAGGTCGAGTACGGCGAGGTCGTCCGCGGCTTCGAGTTCGCCAAGGGCGAGTACCTCGTGATGGAGGAGGAGGACTTCGAGAGCCTCCCCCTCAAGAGCATGCACACGATAGACATCGAGCGGTTCGTGGACATCCGCGCCATCGACCCCGTCCACTACGAGAAGAGTTACTACATAGAGCCGGAAAGCGTCGGCGCCAAGCCGTTCGCCCTCCTGAAGAAGGCGCTGGAGACGACCGAGCGCGTCGCCGTCGCCAAAATCGCGCTCCGCCAAAAGGAGCATCTCTGCCTCATCCGCCCCTACCAGGACGGGCTCGTGATGGAGACGATGTTCTACCCCGACGAGATCCGCAGTTCGGCGGAACTCGACTTCCCCGGCGAGGTCGAGGTGAGCGACGCCGAACTCCAGATGGCCGTAATGCTCATCGATCAACTCAGCGGAGCGTTCGAGCCCGCCGAATACCGCGACGAGTACCGCGACGCGCTGCAGCAGGTCATCGAGACGAAACTGGGCTCCGGCGCGCCCGTCTCCGCCGCCCCCGAAGCGCCGCAGGGCAAGGTGCGCGACCTCATGGAGGCGCTGCGCGCGTCCATCGAGGCGGCGCGGGCGCAACCCTCCGACGCCCCCGCTCCCGCCGCCGAAGAGGCGGCCGAGGCGCCCAAGCGCAGAGCGAGAAAGGCGTCCTAAGCCGATGGCCGACGACCGCGCAGCCCTCGCTTTCGACCTCATCGAGCCGATGCTCCCCACGCACTCGCCGGAGCCGGCGGACTCGCCCGACCGCCTGTGCGAAATCAAGTGGGAGGGCATTCGCGTAATCTCCTCCGTCCGCCAGGGCGAAGTGCGGATGCGGACGCGCGGCGGGGACGACGTCGCCCACGCCTTCCCCGAAATCGCCGACTCGCTGCGGCAGGCCGTCGGCGGCGCGGACGCCGTGCTCGACGGCGAAATGGTCGCGCTCGACGACGACGGAATCCCTCAGCGGCACGCCGTCGTCGAGCGGTTGCTCGGCGGGCCGCAGCCGCGCCTCCTCACGCCCGTCAACTACGAAGTGTTCGACATCCTCCGCCTCAACGGGAAGTCGCTGCTGGACGCGCCGCTCTACCGGCGCAAGGGCATCCTGCACGACGCCGTCCGCCCGAACGCGTCGACGCACGTCTGCCACTTCGAGGAGGGGGAGAGCGTGGCGATGTACGCGGCGGCGCGGGAACTGGGGCTGCACGGCATCGTCGCCAAAGACAAGCGCAGCGTCTACGAGCCCGGCAAGAGGTCGCGGCGCTGGCTCTCCACGAAGCACGCGCGCACCGCGAACCTCGTCGTCGGCGGCTACACCTTCGGCGGCGGCGCGCAGCCGTTCGACGCGCTCCTCTTGGGCGTGTTCGAGGGTGGACGCCTGCGGTTCGCCGGGGCGGCGGGCGGCGGCGCGGGGCGCGGGGCGCGGCGCTTCCTGCTGGAGACGCTCGCGCAGCGCCATACGCCCGAGTGCCCGTTCACGTCGGAGCCGCAAACCGGCCTCTTCTCCCACTGGTGCGAACCGACGCTCGCCGTCGAGGTGGAGTACGGCGAGCGCTCCCCGGACGGGACGCTCCGCTTCCTCGTCTTCAACTCGCTGCGCCCGGACCTCAACCCCCGCGACTGCGACGCGGTGTCGCTGGCGTCGTAAGCCAGCCTCTCTCCTCCCCAGCCCCAGCGCGCCGTCCTTCCTTAACCGTCATTCCCGCGTAGGCGAGAATCTCGCCCCCCATGAGACGAGGCGCAGCCCCGTCTCCCCTAATCCCAGGTTTCCGCGCCACCGTCACTCCTGCGAAGAGGGCAAGACGCGGAGCGGCGCGTATAATTCGCGGCGTGGGCTATCCCTTTCGCGCAATCATTTTCGATTTCGACGGCCTCATCGTGGACACGGAGCAGCCGATCTACGATGCCTACCGCGCCGTGTTTCAGGAGGTCGGCGTTCCGCTCACGCTAGAGATTTGGGCGGACGTCATCGGCGGAACGGGGCATCGGGACGCGCTGTTCGATTACCTCGAGGCGCGACTGGGGCGCGGCGTCGACCGGGAGGCGATGCGCGAACAAGCGCGAGCGCGGTCGCGCCCGATAACCGACTCCGCCCCCGCGCAGCCGGGCGCGGCGGAACTCATCGCGCAGGCGAAGGAGGCCGGGCTCGCGCTCGCCGTCGCCTCTAGTTCCAGCCGCCTGTGGGTCAGCGGCCACCTCGAGCGGCTCGGGCTGCTGCCCGCGTTCGACGTCATCTGCTCCCGCGACGACGTGGAGCGGACAAAGCCGCGCCCCGACCTCTATCTCCTCGCGCTGAAGCGGCTGGGCGTCGGAGCGCGGGACGCCTTCGCCATAGAGGATTCGCCGAACGGCGTGACGGCGGCGAAAGCGGCGGGGCTGCGCTGCGTCGCCGCGCCAAACGCGCTTACGGCGCAAATGCCGCTCGGCCACGCCGACCTGCGCCTGCCGTCGCTCGCGGGCGTCTCGCTACGGGAGATCGCGGAGGCGCTGGGGGATTGACGAACGGATCGCTTGCGGCGCCCTGCCGAACGCCGACTGCAGTGCTCTGGAGCAAGCAAACGTTCCAATGTGAATCCGCATCCCCGCGCAGGCGAGAATGAACGGTTACGGGGCCGTCGCGCGCCGTTGGATTTTCCCGATTTCCGCAGCCGACCCTAGACGTCTTACGCCGTTTTGCGCGACTCCACGCCGTGGGGCGGGATGATCCGCCCCGACTTCGAGTAGAGCGCGGGGAGGGCGAGGCGGCCGTCCGGGTTCGCGTCCACTACGCACCGAGCCGCGACGTCCAGCGAGGGCAGTTCGTACATCACGTCGAGCAGGGCGTCCTCAATGATGGAGCGCAGACCGCGCGCGCCCGTGCCGCGCCCTATCGCCTGCTCCGCGGCCGCCTCCAGCGAGTCGTTCGTGAATTGCAACTCCACGCCGTCCAGCGCGAAGAGGTGCGCGAACTGCTTCACGACGGCGTTCTTCGGCTCCGTGAGGACGCGGACGAGCGCGTCCTTGTCCAGCCCTTGCAGGCCCACCGCGACGGGGAGGCGCCCGATCAGTTCCGGGATGAAGCCGTACTCCAGCAAGTCCTCGGGCTCGACCGCCTCGCGGATCTCGTCGTCGGTTCCGGAGCCGGTGCGGTCGGAGTGGAAGCCGATGCGGTGGTTGGACATCACGCGGCGGGCGATGGTCTTCTCCAGTCCGTCGAAGGCGCCCCCGCAGATAAAGAGGATGTTGGAGGTGTTGAGTTGGAGAAAGTCCTGCTGGGGGTGCTTTCGCCCGCCTTGCGGCGGAACGTTGGCCACGAAGCCTTCGATCAACTTCAGTAGGGCTTGCTGCACGCCTTCGCCCGAAACGTCCCGGGTGATGGAGGGGTTCGCGCTCTTGCGCGAGATTTTGTCTATCTCGTCAATGTAGATGATGCCGTGCTCGGCTTTCGAGACGTCGTACTCCGCGGCTTGGATGAGGCGCAGCAGGATGTTCTCGACGTCCTCGCCGACATAGCCGGCCTCGGTCAGCGTCGTGGCGTCCACGATGGTGAAGGGCACGTCGAGGATGCGGGCGAGCGTCTGGGCGAGGAGCGTTTTGCCGGAGCCCGTGGGCCCGATGAGGAGGATGTTGCTCTTCTCGATCTCGACGTCGTTGCCGCCGGCGTTGGAGCGGACGCGCTTGTAGTGGTTGTAGACGGCCACGCTGAGCACGCGCTTCGCCCTGTCCTGCCCGATGACGTACTCGTCCAGGCGCTGGGCTATCTCCTTCGGCGAGAGGCCGCGGGGAATCCCGCCGTCCGGCTTCGGCTCGGCGGGGGCGCCCTCCTCCGTGATGATCTGCTGGCAAAGGCGCACGCACTCGTCGCAGATGAAGACGCGGCCCGGCCCGGCGATCAGGCGTTTCACGCCGTTTTGCGCCTTTCCGCAGAAACTGCACACGTGCTCGTTGCGCGGCGGCAAGGTTGGGGTGTTGCTCGGCATCGGGTTGACCGTCCTCTTCTTTAGGAGCCGTTCGTCGAGGCGGGAACCGAGCCCAGAACCTCGTCCACGAGTCCGTAGTCCTTCGCTTCGTCCGCCGACAGGTAGAAGTCGCGGTCGCCGTCGCGAGCGATCTTCTCGGAGGGCTGTCCGGTGTGGCGCGACAGGATGCTGAGTATCTTCTCCTGCTTCCGCAGGATTTCGCGGGCGGCGATTTCGATGTCCGCCGCCTGCCCCTGCGCGCCGCCGAGCGCCTGATGCATATGGATGGTGGAGTTGGCGAGCGCGAACCGCTTGCCCTTCGTCCCCGCGCACAGCAGCACCGTCCCCATGCTCGCCGCCATCCCGACGCATATCGTCGCGACGTCCGGCTTGATCAACTGCATGGTGTCGTAGATCGCGAGGCCGGAGGTGATGACGCCGCCGGGGCTGTTGACGTAGAGGTTGATGTCTTTGTCGGGGTCTTCGCGCTCGAGGTAGAGGAGTTGCGCGACGATCAGGTTGGAGACTTGGTCGTTGATGGGGGTTCCGAGGTAGACGATGCGCTCCTTGAGCAGCATCGAGTAGATGTCGTAGGCGCGCTCGCCGCGGGCGCCGGTCTCGATCACCATGGGGATGATGTTCTCCGGCGGCTGCGCGGCGCCCGCGCTCAGCGGGCCGTGAATGGGCCAGTCTCGCATCCTGATTCGCTCCTCCCGGGCCGGACGGCTCGCGCCGGCGCGGCCTCTACGCGGCTCCTGCGGCGCCGCCGGCTTCCGTCTCCGCTTGCTCCGCCTGCGCGAGTTCGGGCGCCGCGCCCAGGGCCATCGCGCTGAGCGCCTCGATCGTTTTCCGCTGCGTCAGCCTCCGGCGGATGGACTCTCGGCTCTCGGCGTCGGCGAGACGCTTGCGCTGCGCTTCGGCCTGCTCGCCGTAGGCGCTCGCGATGTAGTCAATCTCCTCGTCCACTTCCTCGTTCGACGCCTCGATGCCCCAGCGCTCGGTCAGCGCGAGGAGCGCGTGGCCCCGCTTGAGGCGCTCCTCCACGCGGGGGCGCGCCTGCGCGTAGATCTCTGCGTCCTCTAGCCCCTGCCAGGAGAGATACTCGCGGTATTCCTCGAAACTGGCGCGCCCCGAGTTGATCAGATCCTGGCGCCCGCGCACGTAATGCTCCAACTCCCGCTCGACGATGAGCGGCGAGATGGCGACGGTCGCTCCCTCAACCAGTTTGGAGAGCGCGGCCTCCTGATGCCGCAACTCAGCCAGCCGCTCCTCGTGCGCGAGCAGATTCGCGCGCACTTGCTCGCGCAGCGCCTCCGCCGACTCGTATCCCTCGCCGACGCTCTTTGCGAATTCGTCGTCCACCTCGGGCAGGCTCCTGCGCTTGACGGAGTGCATCTCCGCCTCGAAACGCGCCGTCTTGCCCGCGATGGTAGGGTCTCTGAAGTCCGGGGGAACCGCGATTTCGAACGAGGTAGGCGTTCCCTGAGGCAGCCCGGCGAGCGCCTCGTCCATGCCGGGCACGGGAAACGTCCCGCCCTCTCGGGGGATATAGTCCATGTCCTCGGAGCGGACGAACTCATGCAGTTCGCCGTCCTCCTCCACCCAGCCGACGACCGTCAGGTTGACGAGGTCGCCCATGCGCGCCGCGCCGTCGACCGGCTCCCACACTCCCTGCTGCGCCCGCATCTGCTCTATCGTCGCCTCGACGTCCTCGTCGGCGACGACGGCCTCCTCTTTGGGGACGCGCGCGGACTCGAAGTCGCCGAGGTCGACGCTGGGGGGCAGCGGGACGACGGCGACGAATCGGAAGGGCTCGTAGTCGGAGACTTGGACGGAGGGAATGCCGCCGAGCGTGATGCCTTCGGACTCGACGGCTTTGGTCGTGAAGTCGTTGACGAGGGCGTCGAACGCCTGGTTCAGCAGATGCCCCCGGCCGTACATTTGCTCCACCACCCGGCGGGGGGCCTTCCCCTTGCGGAAGCCAGGAATCGCCATGCGACCGACGGCGCGACGGTACGCCTGATCGAGGTACGGCTCGACGTCGGCGTCGTCCAGTTCCACGGTGAGAACCGCTTCGCGCGGCTCGCGTTGCTCGTTGGAGATGTTCACTCGCCCAGCGCGCCCCCACGAGAATCGTCAGCGGCGCGTCCCGGGATGCGCCGCCCCTCACTATAGCATAGGCAAGCGCCGGATGGGAAGGCGCGCACTCGTTCATAACAAGCAGCCCGCCTCCGTCGACGCCTAGACCTCGTAGCCGGTTCTCCTTCCCCCCTCCCCGCCGTGATACCCTGCCCGCGCGATGAAGAACGGCTTCCGCATTCTCGACAGCGACCTTCACGTCGTCGAGCCCGCGAGCCTCTTTCAGGATTATCTGGAGGAGCCCTTCCGCGACCGCATGCCGGCGATGCGCCGCAGCGACGCCACCGGCGTCGACACGTGGGTCATTGACGGCAAGCCGTTCCCGATTTGGAGCGAGTGGCCGGAGTTCGCGCGGGCCAACGCCGGGCTGCGCGTCAGGAAAGAGCGGACGCCGCTCCAAGCGCGCGCCTACGAGCGCGGATTCGACGCGGCGACGACGCTGGAGGCGATGGACGTCGAGGGCGTGGACGCCGCCGCGCTCTTCCGCACCAACGGCGGCACGTGGATCATCGGGCTGGACGATCTCGATCCGGAGTACGCCGCCGCCCTCTGCCGCGCCTACAACAACTGGATGCGCGACTACTGCGCCGCCGACCCCGCCCGCCTCAAGGGCGTCGCGCTGCTTCCCCTGCAGGCCGTTGACCTCGCCGTTGAGGAGGCGCGCCGCGCCGGGGAGGAGTTGGGCTTCGTCGGCGTGACGCTGCACCCCGAGCCCGTCAACGGGCGCTTGCTGTACGACGAGGCCGTGGAGCCGCTGTGGGCGGAGATCGAGCGGCTGGGCGCGGCGGTCTGCCTGCACGGGACGTCCACCGCTCCCGGGCGCGAGGACGTCAGCCGCAAATATCTGCGCCATCCGGCGGGGCGCACGCTCACCCACGCCGTCAGTTTTCCGATGCAGATGATGGGCGCGATGGCCGGCCTCATCCTCGGCGGAACGCTGGAGCGCCATCCCGCGCTCCGCGTCGCCTTCCTCGAGGCCAACTGCTCATGGCTGCCGTGGTTCCTCTACCGGCTGGACGATCAGCAAGAGAAGTACGGCGACAGCCCTCTGCGCCTGCCCCCTAGCGCGTACTTTCTGCGCCAGTGCGTCATCTCGATGGAGGCGGACGAGGAACTCGCCAAGGACGTGGTCGCGCGCTACGGCGGCGGGCTGACGGTCATCTCGACCGACTACCCCCATCCGGACAGCGCGTTTCCGCATGCGATGGACGAATTTTTCGCCCTCGACTTGCCCGACGAGGCGCGCCGCAAGACGCTCTGGGACAACTGCGCCTGGCTCTACGCGCTCGGCGGCTGACCGCGCAAGCGCCCCCAAACATCGGGGTTCGCCAGCCGCTCCGGGCGCTCGCCACGCGCGAACCGCTCGAGGTCGCCGGCGGCCATCGCCGAGTGGCGCACCGCGGTCTCCAGCGTCGCGCCGCCGATATGAGGCGTCAGCAGCGTGTTCGGCGCTCCCAGAAACGGCGAGTCCGGCGGAATGGGGTGCGCCTCGTGAACGTCCAGCGCCGCGCCCGCCAGCCGCCCCTCCGCGAGCGCGGCGGCGAGCGCGCCCGCGTCCGCGATCGAGGGCGCGGACATGTTCACGAAATACGCCCCCGGCTTCATCGCCGCGACGCGCTCAGCGCTCAGCAGGCCGACGGTCTCCGGCGTCTCCGGCGCGTGAACCGACACGAAGTCCGACGCGGCGAGCAGGTCGTCCAGCGCGGTCATCTCGACGCCCTCCGTCCGCGCCGCGTAAGGGTCGTAGGCGAGCGTCCGCATGCCGAAGGCGACGCCGATCCGCGCGACCGCCCGGCCTATCGCCCCAAGCCCGACGACGCCGAGCGTCGCCCCGGCGAGTTCGCGCCCCTGAAAGCGGATGTACGCCTCCGCCGGCTCCGTCCATTCGCCCTCGCGGACGCTTCGCTCCGCCTCCCGCGTCCGCCGCGCCAGCGCGATCATCTGCCCGACGGCGAACTCCGCGACTGCCTGCGCGTTCCGCCCCGGGGTATGGACGATAGCGACTCCGCGCTCCGTCGCCGCGTCCAGGTCGACGTGATTCAGCGCGCCTCTGCAGACGGCGGCGATCCGCAGGCCGGGCGCGGCGTCGAACAGTTCCTCGAATAGGAAATCCGCCTCGACCACGAGCGCGTCGAAGCCCTCGGCGGTCAGCCGCGCCCCCAACTCCGCCGGATCCCACAGCGTTCGCGTCGCCGTCCACGGCTCGAGCGCGGCGCGTCCCAGCGCGGCGAGGCGCGCCATGCCATCGGCGGAGAACGGAGCGAGCGACAGCGTGTTCACGCGGCGCCCTCCGTCCGGAGCGCGGCGGCCGCGGCGGCGTTCCCGCTCAGAACCGCGCTCTCCATCGTCGAAGGCCATCCGGTCGCCGTCCAATCGCCCGCGAGAAAGAGGTTCGGTATGGGCGCGGCGGCGGGAAGGCGGTTGTCGGGCCCGCCGGGGAGCGAGCGGAAGGTTGCGCGGCGCTCCTTCACAACGATGAATCGCGTCGCGGTCGCCTCGCGGGCGGCGGGAAAGAGCCGCGCCAGTTCCGGGAGGAACGCCGCCCGCAACTCCTCTTTGCTCATAGGCCAAAACTCCCAAGCCGCCGAAAGCGACGCCGTCAGCCGCTGCGCCGGCCCCGCCTCGCCCGCGATGCGCGACCTGTTGAACACCCACTGAACGGGGCTGTCCACGAACGCGGCGAACTCGCAGTCCGCCGCCGGGCGGTCGTACCAAACGTGCAGGTTGACGATGGGCGACCACTCGTGCGTCGCCGCCGGAGCGAACGCCGGATGCGCCCGCCACTCCTCCGGCAGCGCCTGCAGCAGCGCGTCCGGCGGAAGCGCGCTCACGCAGACGTCCGCCCGCAACTCCTCTCCTCCCGCGAGGCGGACGCCTGCGGCGCGCCCGTCCTCGACGAGGATCGCCTCCGCCGTCTTGCCCGTCAGCGCGGTCGCCCCGGCCTCCTCGAGGCGTCGCCGGGCAGGCTCGCCCATCACGGCGGAGAGCCCCGCTTTCGCGTATCCGATTCTCGCGCCTCCGCGGCTCCGCAGCAGCGCCTCTTGAAACAGCATAATCCCCGCGCTCGCTGACACGTCCGCCGACGAATCGTTGAGCGCGGGGACGACGATCAGATCCCAAAACGCGGCGACGGCGCGGTCCGATTGCCCATGCCCGCGCAGCCAGTCGCGCAGCGATTGGCGCCGCAGCGCCGGGCGGTCGCGGTCGCGCTCCAAGCGCATCGCCGCCAGCGCGAGCGCCGCCCGCGCCTTCTCCCGGAGCCCGATGTGCGGATAGCGCAGCAGCGAGGGCAGCAGGTGCAGCGGCGCGGGCAGCGGAGCCTCGGACAGCGTTCCCCGTTTTCCGTTCGGCGAGCGGACTTCCACGCGCAGCCGCTTCTGACGGCTCGTCAACTCCAGCGAGCCGATCTCCTCCAAGAATTCGCGGTAGGCGGCGCAGCAGCCGAGAAAGACGTGCTGCCCGTTGTCCACCTCCTGCCCCGTCTCCGGGTCGGCGAACGAATACGCGCGCCCCCCCAGATAGGGGCGACGCTCCACGAGCGTCACGCTCGCCCCCGCGCGGGCGAGCCGCAGCGCGGCGGCCATCCCCGCGATCCCTCCCCCTATGACGACGGCGGACGTCACCGCCCCATCGCCCGCCGCAGTTTGGCGCCCGTCCAGAGTTTGCAGATCAGCGCCAGTTTCTCCGCCGTCGGAAGGCTCGCCCGCCGCGAAAACACGTCCCACCCGCGCGATTCCATGCGGTCGAGCAGCCGCGAGTAGAGGCTGAGCAGCCCCTCGGCGCAGGGCCGCGACTCCGGCTCGACGAGGGGCAGCAGCCGGGCGCCGGACGCGAAGTAGCGCCGCGCCCGCGCCGCCTGCTCATCCATCAGCGCGCGAAACGCCACGTTCAACGTCCCGCGGCGCAAGTCGTCCTCCGAGTAGCCGTGCCGCGCCATCTCGTCCAGCGGCAAGTACACGCGCCCCCGCTCCGCGTCCTCCCGCAGATCGCGCAGAATGTTCGTCAGTTGCATCGCAATGCCGAAGTCCACGGCGGACTCCTCGGCGGCGGGCGCGCGCCGGCATCCGAATACGCGGATGGAGATCAGCCCCACGACCGACGCGACGTGATAGCAATAGCGCTTCAGTTCTCCGAAGTCCGCGAACCGGCGCGGCGCAAGGTCCATCTCCACTCCGCTGATCACGTCCTGAAACAGCGCCTCGTCTATCGCGTAGGCGCGGGCGGCGTCCGCGAGCGCGGCGAAAAGCGGCGCGTCCGGGCGCCCGGCGAACGCGGCGCGCAGCCGCTCGCGCAAAGCGGCGAGTTCGGCGCGTTTGGCCGGCGCATCGCCCGGGCCGTCGGCTATGTCGTCCGCGAGGCGGCTGAAGGCGTAGGCCGCGTAGATCGCCCGGCGGCGGCGCGGCGGCAGCGCGAGAAAGGCGTAGTAGAAGTTCCGCGCCTCCCGCTTGGCGACCGCCTGGCACTCCGCGTAGGCGGCGTCGAGCGCGCCGCCGTCCCCCTGGAGCGTCATGCCCGGCGGGGCGACGCCATGCGGAGCGCCGCCGCGAGCGCGATGAACGCCTTGCGCGGGCGCGTCACGACCGGCCGCCTGCTCAGAACGTCGTAGTCTTGCTCGCGGATCGCGTCCAGTATCCGCCTGCCGCCTCTCCCGAAGAGGTCGACCGCAAGCCCCGCCCGCCCGCGCAACCGTCGCGCCAAAGGCGCCCCCTCCGCGAACAGCGCCTCCGCGCGGTCGACCTCGAAGCGCATAAGGCTGCGGAACGCGCCGTCCGCGATTCCCTCCGCTATGCGCTCTTCCCGGCATCCGAACGCGCGCATATCCTCCTGCGGAATGTACACGCGCCCTATCCCGTAGTCGCGTGCGACGTCCTGCCAAAAGTTGGCCAGTTGCAGCGCCGAGCAGGTCGCGTCCGAGAGCCGGACGTTCTCCTCCGTCGACTCGCCAAGGACATGAAGCGCGACGCGGCCGACCGGGTTGGCGGAATGGGCGCAGTAATGCAGCAGATCGGCGTAGGTCTCGAAGCGCCCCGTTCCCTGATCCATCCGGTTCGCCTCGATGAGGTCAAGGAGCGGCTCCGCCGGAATCGCGGCGCGGCGGACGACGTCCTGCAGCGCGACCATCACGGGATGGGACGGCTCACCAGAGTAGACGAGATCGAGTTCCGCCTCCCACTCGTCCAGCAGGGCGAGGCGGTCGCCCTCCGCCTCGTCGCCCAGGTCGTCGGTTGCGCGGCAGAAGGCGTAGACGACCTGCAGGTCGCGGCGGAAGCGCGGGGGCGCGAGCCAAGACGCGACGCTGAAGTTCTCGTAGTGCGTCCGCGCCGTTCGAGCGCAATGCGCGTAGGCGTCGGCGAGAGCGGAGGGATGGGGCCGCGTCGCGGCGGCCCGGGGCGCGGCGGCCATCGCCGGGCCTAGTCCCCGTGGACGCTGATGATGACCTCGCGCGTCCGCGGACGGGGATCGAGTTCAACCATAAAGACGCTCTGCCAGGGGCCGAGCATCAGTTCGCCGTCGATGATCGGAATCGTCTCGCTCGAGGGCAGCAGCAGATGGGCGCAGTGCGAATGGCCGTTAGGCTCTTCGTCGGCGGTCATATGGACGGTGCGGACGGTGAAGTCGTTGTGGGCGTAGTACGCGTCGTCCGGGGCGATCCGCCGCAGGAAGCGCTCCATATCCTCCAGGAGCAGCGGCTCGTTCTCGTTGATCACGATGGCCGCGGTGGTGTGCAGCGAGTAGACGCACGCGAGCCCGTCGCGGACTCTCGACCCCTCTACGTGGCGGCGAACGTCGTCCGTGATGTCCAGGAATTCGGGCGCGGTCGTGGTCTCTACGGTTATGCGGGCGACTGCGGCGTTCATTCCGCTCTCGTTCCTTCCTTACGAGCGGGGCTGGGCGCTTGTCCGGCGCGAACGCATAGCCTAACACGCAACCGCGTTCGGGGCAACGCCGTCAACCCCCGCCTCGGTTCCCCATTCTACACGCTCCTCCGCCCCGTCCGCTCCCCCGAACGCCCCGATCCGCTCCGCGTAGCGCCCCAGCGCCCACAAGGGGAAGTAGTTGCGGTAGAGGTGGTACTTGATCATAAACGCCGCGCTCAACTCCGGCCCCTGCGCGTTCGCCCCGCCCGCGCCCTTGCGCTCGTCGGGCTTGTCCCCGGGGCCGTAGCCGGGAAATCCGCATCCCGTGAACTGGGGCTCGTCCCACTCCCCGTCCTCGCGCTGACGGTCGAGGAGGAACTCGACGCCGCGCCTGACGGGCGCGCTCGCAGATTCTCCCGCCGCGATGAGCCCGACGAGCGCCCACGAGGTCTGCGACGCCGTGCTCTCCCCGCGCCCGCGCAGCGACGGATCGGCGTAACTGGCGCACGTCTCGCCCCATCCGCCGTCCGCGTTTTGGCGCGACAGCAGCCACTCGACGGCCTTCCGAACGCGGGGCCGCCGCATATCCTCTCCCGCCGCCTCGAGCGCCGGCAGAACCGCGCCCGTGCCGTAGATATAGTTCACGCCCCACCGCCCGAACCACGCGCCGTCGCGCTCCTGCTCCCGCCAAACGTAGGCCAGCCCGCGCCGAACCGCCGGATGCTCCCGCCTATGCCCCAGCCTGCCGTACATTTCCAGAACGTGCGCCGTGACGTCCACGCTCGGCGGATCGAGCAACTCGCCGAAGTCCGCGAACGGAATGCTCGCCAAGTACCTCGCGTTGTTGTCACGGTCGAACGCCGCCCACCCCCCGTTGGACGATTGCATCCCCTCCAGCCACGCCGTCCCCCGGCGAACCGCGTCTCTCCGCGCCGCCTCGTCCTCTTCTCCCGCGAAGCGCAGCCGCGCCAAGTCCGCCACGATGATGGACGAGTCGTCAATGTCCGGGTAGTTGTCGTTGTGAAACTCGAACGCCCACCCGCTCGGCTCGAGGCGCGGACGCTGAACCGACCAGTCGCCTTTCACCCGGATCTCGCGGTCGATGAGCCACCGCCCGGCGCGCAGCGCGGACGGATGGTCGGGCGGAACGCCGGAGTCCAGCAGCCCGGCGAGCGCGAGGCACGTGTCCCATACCGGCGAGAGGCACGCCTGGGCGCGCAGCGCCTTCCCGTCCTCCGACGGAACGCTCCACTCCCCGCGGAACCCCTCCAACCCCTTGGCGACCACGGGATGATCGAGCGGGTACCCCAGCGCGCTCAGCGCGATGAGCGAGTAGACCCACGGCGGCTGAATCCCCGCCCAAGAGCCGTCCGCCTCCTGATGCGCCGCGATCCAGTCCTCCGCCGCCCGCAGCGCCATCTTCCGCCCGGGCGTGAAAGGCAACTTGCCGTACAGGCGGAGCAGCCTGTCCGCCAGCAACGCGCCCCCTCTGAGCGAGAACGGGCTCGTCTTCCACCGCGACAGAACGTAGTTCGCCTTTCCCCCGGGGTACAGTTCGGCGACGCCCTCCTCCGGCCCCGGGGGGCGCGTCGGGTTGAGCGTGAGAATGATCGTCATCGGGACGATGGTCGCGCGCGCCCAACTTGCGAACCGGTGAATGTTCAGCGGCGCCCACTTCGGCAGAAGCATCATCTCCGGGGGCATCGCCGGCGTCGCGCTCCAGTCCCACTGCCCGAACAGCGCGAGCCATATCTTCGTGAACACCCGCGTCTTCGGAACGCCCCCCGCCGCGAGGATGAAATCCCGCGCCCGCGCCATGTGCGGAGCGTCCGCCGCGTCTCCCGCCAGTTTCAGCGCGAAGTAGCACTCGACCGACGCGCTCAAGTCGCCGGGCGCCCCGTAGTACATACGCCACGAGCCGTCGGGCGATTGCCTCCGCCGGATGTCCTCCGCGACCCGGGCGATGCGCTCCCCCTCGTCCGACCCCATAAAGCGCGCGAGCATCACGTGCTCCGCCTCCATCGTGGGGTTGGACTCCAACTCCCCCTGCCAGTAGCCCTCCGGGCGCTGCGTCCGAAAGAAATGCGCCTGCGTCCGCGCCAGCGCCTCCCGAACGCGGCTCTCCAGTTCGCCGGCTCCGCCCTCCTGACTCATCTTGCGGCGGCGCTACCTCCAGACCGCCAGAATCATTCCTCCCGCCAGCATCTGCAGCATCGGGTAGCCCGCGTCTATCAGGTACAACTTCAGCCCGCGAAACTGGAAAGCGTAGTTCGGAATCTGCCCGACCGCAGTCACCGCGACCCCGACCAACAGGCCGATGAGCAGGCCCTCCGTCGCGGTTTTCGCGTCCGCCGCCCGAATGATGAACGCCAGCATCACCGCGCCGACCACCGCCGCGAGAGCCGCCAGCCCGTAGGAGAGCGTGTTCTCGTTCTTGCGCGCCTCAATCATCTCCGGCGTCAGCCCCGCCGCCCCCATCCACGGCTTGCCGAGCGCCATGTAGTAGACCGCCCCCAGCGCGTAGGCCGCCACCGCCGTGACCGCGATGGCCAGCCAGTTCATCGAGGTGATCACGCCGAACTCAATTTGCATCCGCTCATCTCCTGCGCCCGCCGGAATTGCGCGCACCCGGCGCGGCGCGCAATTCTACACCATAGCGCGGGATGGCGAGGGGGCAGGTTCCGCCGCTTTCGCGGGGAATGACGGGGCGCCTGGGAGTACGGGAGACGGGGCGTAGCCCCGTCTATGGCGCTGGGGCGCCGAATGGATTCCTGCCTACGCAGGAATGACGGTCATGGGGCAGGAATGACGGGAGCAAGGAATGCCGGGGGCGTCGCGCCTCGTCCGCAGTACCCTCTCCTGCCGCGTTCGCGGCGTCCTCTCCCCTTATAGGGAGAGGGGGATCCGGTATAGGGAAAGGGGGGTCCGGGCGCTTGCGCGCCCGAAGGGAGGCGGGATTCCCCGCCTACGCGGGAATGACGGTCATAGGGCAGGAATGACGGGGCAAGGAGGCAATGCGCGTCCAGGCGTATGGGGCGCGTTACGCAACGGCGCCCCGCTCCTAATGAGCGGGGCGCCGCACGCGTTTATCGCTGACTGGGGCGGCAGGCCGGCTGCGCGCCGCGCTAGGCGACGGCGGCCATCGGCCGGCGGCTGCGGAGGATCAGCATTCCGCCGCCGAGCGCGAACGCTAAGCCCGCGAGGAGCGCCGCAAGCGCAACCGTCGAGACGAGCGCGTCGCCGGTCGCGGGCGGAGCGCCCACGCCGGGGCGGAACGCCCCAAGGTCCTGCGTCTTTTCGTAGATGGCGAGCGCGCCGCCGCCCAAGCAGACGCCGCCGAGCGCGCCGCCGTCGCGGCTCGTGCCGTTGTAGAGGCGGTCGGCGTCCAGCATCAGGTTCTGCGTCTCCACCTTGAGCGCGATGTCGATGGACGGCGCGTCGACGACGCGCATCGCCGCCGCTTTCGTCGCGCCCGCGAGACGGACGACGCAATTCGCCGCCTCGATGATGTCGTTGGCGGTTTCGTCAACCGGATCGAGGCCGGCGGTCGCGCCGGAGAGCACGAGGTCGTTCGCCTGGCTGGATGCGGCCTGCGCTTGGGCGACGACGCCGTCGAGCGCGTCAATGACATTCTGGGCGCGCGTCTTTCGGGCGTCCAGGTCGTCCGCGCCGGAGGCGGCCCTGGCGTCCGCCAGGACGGCGGCGGCTTGGTCGCGGACCGCGGCGGCGGGGGCGAGCAGCGAGGTGATGCCCGAAAGCACCGGCCCGCGGGTCTTCGCGCCGTAGGAGACGTTGCCCGACGGCGCGGGGTCGTCATCGTCGAGCGCTTCGGTCGTGATGAGGAAGGTGGTGTAGCGGGCGAGCAAGTCCGTCCCGTCGGGGGAGACGTATTCGCCTCGCAGGTAGGGCCCCCGGCCCAGCGTTCCCGCGCTCACCCACGTGTCGTCCTCGCCGCCGTCGCCGTCGACGAGCCACGCCTCGTAGCGGGAGCCGTGCGGGAGTTCCATCGCTCCGGTGAAGTCGATGACCAACTTGTCGCTGGCCGCGTTCGCGTCGCGGAAGTAGGCCGACCCGCCGAGCGCGGCTTGCTGCGCGCTCGCGCTGACGGTCATAAGCATGGTGAGCGTCAGCGCGAGCGCGACGCTGCTAATGGTCTTCCGGCGTGTCAACATCCCGCCTCCTGTCTCTGTCGATGAGTCCTGCGCCCTTGAGGCTTCCCTTGCGAGGGCGCGCCCCAATTACATATCACATATCGCCCCGCAATGGTAGGGGGCAAGGCTCTCCGGCAGGCATTATAGCGCAACATCGGCGCCGCGCCATATATTTTAGCCGCTCCTATGCGGCGAGTTTCGCGCCCGCGCGCCGTTCCGCCGCAATCGCCCCCCGCGTTCGCGGCGCCCTCTCCCGCCGCGTCAGGGCGGGGCGCATCCCAGTAGGTTCCCGCTTTCGCGGGAAGGGCGGCAGCCCTGGGGATGTGGGGGAGACGGGCTACGCCCGTCTGTGGCGCTGTCGCGCCGAATGGATTCCTGCCTACGCAGGAATGACGGTCATGGGGGCAGGCGCGCCGCCGGAGTCGGGGCGAAGGCGAGAACCCCCGCCGGGCGGCGTTGACAACCCCAAACGCGGAACATAACCTATTCGCAGGTGTAGCGATGGTCACGGCGGAGAACCCCCAGGAGCCCCATAGCGTCCATGGCGCGCGGCTGCTCGATCACGCGGGCGCGGCGCTTGCCGACGGCGACCGCCTCCAGGTTTCCGAGAAGATATGGGGCGCCGTCTCTCACGCGCTCAGAGAGGTCGCCGAGGTCGCCGCCAAGCGGCGTTGGCCGATCAGCGTCAACGCGGACGCCCGCGACGTCGAGAGATACATCGCCCAGGAGACCGGCGACTCCGAATTGGCCGCTTTGGGCGGCGCGGAGTTGTATCACTACAACTTCTACCAAGACGCGATGGACGTCGAAGACATCAAGGACGGCTTGGCGATGGCGGAGCGGATATGCGGGGAGTTGCTCGCCGCCAATGACGCGTTGCCCTCAAGCCTGCCGCCTCCGTGCGGGCCGAAGTTCAGAGCCTACGAGCGGAGGAACGGCCTCGCGCCCGACCCTCCCTACACATCGGAGGAGTGGGCGGCGTTCGTAAGGACGCGCGACCGCCTCGCCGCGCAAGCTCGACCTCGCCGCCGGGTCGGGCCATCCGCAGTAGGAGGGCCTCTCACTCCCTCCGCTCGAACGTCAAGCGCCGCCCCACGATGGCCAGGCGCTGGTCGCCCGCCGCCCGCGGGGAGGGTGAGGCGGGATTCCCGCCCCGTTCGGCGCGCAAGCGCCGAATCCCCCTCTCCCTATAAGGGGAGAGGACGCCGCGAATGCGGCGGGAGAGGGTACTGCGGACGGCGCGCGTTGCGCCCCCAGGACCGTCATTCCCGCCCATGACCGTCATTCCCGCGTAGGCGGGAATCCCGCCCCCATTCGGCGCGCAAGCGCCGAATCCCCCCTCTCCCTAGAAGGGGAGAGGACGCCGCGAACGCGGCGGGAGAGGGTACTGCGGACGGGGGCGCAACACGCCCCGTCATTTTCTACCTTACCGTCATTCCTGCGTAGGCAGGAATCCATTCGGCGCGCAAGCGCCGCAGACAGGGCGCAGCCCCGTCTCCCTTGTCCCCCCGGGGCCACGTCATTCCCGCGAAAGCGGGAACCTACCCCTATCCTCGCCGCGCGCCGCTGTCGCCCCCCGCCCAGCCCCGTCATCCCGCCCGCGCAGGCGGAACGACGACAAGCGGTTGACCGCCCGCCCCGCCCGCTGATAGTATGCCTCGCAATTGAACAGCGAAACGTTCAGGGGAGCCGGGCGCCCGCCCGGCTGAGAGGCCCGCGAGGGCGACCCTCAGAACCTGACCTGGGTCATTCCAGCGGAGGAAGAGCGACGCGCGGCGGACGCCGCGATAGGCCGCTCCCTCGTTGGGGCGGCCTTCGCTTTGCGGGGGCTTGCCCCGCAATAGGAGGAACGATGTCCGCCGCCGCGTGGGCGCTCGCCGCCGCAATCGCCGTGATGATCGCTATGTCCGCCGCAGGCGTCGCCTACGCCCGAACGCGCCGCCGCTCCATAGAGGACTACGTCTCGGCGCGCGGCTCCGTCGGCGGAGCGACGGCGATGGCGACGATGGCCGCCTCGCTGATGGGCGCGTGGATTCTGTTCAGCCCCGCCGAAGCCGCGACTTGGGCGGGCGCCGCCGCGCTGATCGGCTACGGGCTCGGCCAGGCCGCCCCCATCGCCGCATTCGCCGTCCTCGGCCCGCGCCTGCGCGAACTCGCCCCGAACGGGCGGTCGCTCACGGAGTACGTCTGGCGGCGGTACGGACGCCCGATGCATCTCGCCGTCCTCGCCATCGTCGCGCTCTATATGTTCACGTTCCTCGCCGCCGAAATGGGCGCCATCGCCCGGGCCGTCGGGCTCGCGGCGGACGCTCCGCTCGCCCTCACGCTCGCGCTCGTGGGGGCGGCGACGCTCGCCTACACCGTCTACGGCGGACTCCGCGCCTCCATCTTCACCGACTCCATCCAGTTCGCCGTCATCGTCCCCTTGCTCATCGCCGCGATCATCGCCGCAACCGCCTATCTCGGCGGCTGGACCGCGTCCTTCGACACGGTGCGCGAGGCGAACCCCGCGCTGCTTGACGTGACGCAACTGCCGGGCATCGAGTTCGGCCTGACGCTCGTCATCGCCATCCTCGCCGCGAATCTCTTTCATCAGGGGCTTTGGCAGCGCGTCTACGCCGCGAAGTCCGACGCCGACATCCGGCGGGGCTTCATCGCGGCGGGCGTCATCGTCGTGCCGGCGATCATCGGCGCAGGGCTTTTCGGCCTCTGGGCCGTCGGCGCCGGGCTCGTCAACGCCGATCAGCCCGCGGCCATCGCGCTCTTCACGCTCGCGCTCGAACTGCTTCCCGGCTGGGCGCTCACGCTGCTCGTCGCCCTCGCGCTGATGCTCGTGATGAGCAGCATGGACACGCTGTTGAACGGCATGGCGAGCGTCTTCACGACCGACCTCTCCCAAATGCGGCCGGGGCTCGACGGGCGCGGGCTGCTCCGGTACGCCCGCGTCATCACCGCGCTGCTCATCGTTCCGGCGGCGGTCGTCGGCTACCTGTTCGACAGCGTGCTCTATCTGTTCCTCATCGCCGACCTAGTGTGCGCCGGCGCGATGGTTCCGGCGTTCGCGGGAATGTGGTCGCGGCGGCTCACGGGGGCGGGCGCGCTGATCAGCGCCGCCGCCGGCATCCTCGCGGGCGCGCTCTTCTTCCCCTCGAGCGCTCCGCCGGGCGGCGACTGGTGGACGTGGGACGCGCTCACCAACTTCTGGCATATTCTCGCGTCCGGCAATCTGCTCGCCAGTTTCCTCTCCGCCGTCGTCGTCTCCTCCCTGGCGACGCTCCTCTTCATCCTCGCGGGCGGGCGCGGCAAAGAATTTCCTCTGGAGTCGCTGGCCGGCGAGCCCCGCCCCATTGAGGCCGCGGGATGAGCGCGCCCCTCTCCGACCGCCTGAGGGAAGCCGCCGGGAGCGTTTGGGAGGCGCAGCACGCCCATCCCTTCATCCGCGGCGTCGGCGACGGCTCGCTCTCGCTCGACCGGTTCGCCTACTGGGTGCGGCAGGACTACCTCTTTCTGATCGAGTACGCGCGGCTGCTCGCGCTCGCCGCCGCCCGCGCGCCCAACCTCGCCGATATGACGAAACTCGCCGCGCTCGCCAACGAGACGCTCACGGGCGAGATGAGCCTCCACCGCTCCTACGCCGCTCAGTTCGGCGTCGGCGAGGACGAGTTGGAGCGCGAGCGGCCGTCGCCCACCTGCAGGGCTTACGCGGACTTCCTCGTGCGCGTCGCCGCAACGGGCGGCTTCGCCGAAATCGTCGGGGCGCTCCTTCCCTGTATGTGGGGGTTCTCCGAGATCGGGCGGCGGCTCGCCGAGCGCGGGAAGCCCGCCGACTCCCGATGCGCCGAGTGGATCGATACGTATGCGTCTCCCGAGTTCGCCGCGCTCGCCGAATGGTGCAAGGGACTCCTCGACCGCGCCGCCGACGGCCTGCCGGAGCCGGAACTCGCCCGCGTGGAGGACGCCTTCCTCACGAGTTCCCGCTACGAATTGCTTTTCTGGGAGATGGCGTGGAATCAGGAGCGGTGGCCGGCATGAGCGCGGAGCGCAAACCCGTCGCGTTAACCATCGCGGGGTCGGACTCCGGCGCCGGCGCGGGCATTCAGGCCGACCTCAAGACGTTCGCCGCCTTTCAGGTCTACGGCGCGAGCGCGCTCACCGCCGTCACCGCCCAAAACACGCTCGGCGTAACCGCCATCCACGAAATTCCGCCGGACGTCGTGCAGGCGCAGATAGACGCGGTGCTGACCGACATCGGCGCGGACGCCGTGAAGACAGGCATGCTCTCGTCCGCGGAGATCATCGAGGCCGTCGCCGAGCGGATGGAGCGCTACGCTGTCAGCCGTCTCGTCGTCGATCCCGTGATGGTCGCGAAGGGCGGCGACCGCCTGCTGCGGGAGGACGCGGTGAGCGCGCTCGTTGGGCGCTTGCTTCCTCTCGCGCTCGCGGCGACGCCCAACGCGTTCGAGGCCGAGGCGCTCTCCGGCCGCCCCGTGGGCTCGACGGAGCAGGCGCGCGAGGCCGCCCGCGCCATTCACGCGATGGGCCCCAAATTCGTCATCGTCAAGGGCGGGCACTTCGGGGAGAACGCGGTGGACGTTCTGTACGACGGCGCCGCCTTCGAGGAGTTCCCCGCGCGGCGCATTCGGACAACCAGCGCGCACGGCACGGGCTGCGCGTTCGCCTCGGCGGTCGCGGCGGCGCTGGCGCAAGGGGACGACGCGGCGAGCGCCGCCGCGCAGGCGAAAGCCTACGTAACCGCCGCCATCGCAAGCGCGTTCCCCGTCGGCGGCGGGCACGGCCCGCTCAACCACTTCCATCGCTGGTGGGCGTAGGGCGGAGCCGGCGCGGCGGCCGGGGGGATAAGCGGCGCAAATATCCCGCAAACAGGCGTGTTTGCGTATTGACGGGCGTGATCCTGTGCTATACTCGCGCCGCGCTCCGCAGAGATTCGCGGAGACGCTCGAGCAGCGAAAGATCAAAAGTTATGGAGGTGGCGAAAGTGGCAACGGTGCGAAAGGGAGACTTGGCGGTCAGGGTTTCGGCCAAACTCGGCGGCACGCGCGCCGCAGGAGACCAGGCCCTCGACGCGGTCGTGGAGGCCATCTGCGAGTCGATTGCCCGCGGAGAGCGCGTCGTCATCACCGGCTTCGGCGCTTTCGAGACGCGCCAGGTGAAAGAGCGGCGCGTCAAGGCCATCCTCGGCCCCCAGAAGGGCCAGTACATCACCGTCCCCGCGCACAAGCGCGTCGGCTTCACCCCGGGCTCCGACCTGACGAACGCCGTCCGCGAGTAGCCCTCCCTTGATCCCATAGCGAAGGCCGCCTCTTCCGGCGACGGAGGGCGGCCTTCTTCGCGTCGGTCGCGCCGGCGCGGGGAACATCCGTACGTTCGCGCTACCATACGCCTATGGACGGCGGACGCCGCATCGCGCTCGTGGACTTGGACGCCTTCTACGCCTCCGTCGAGGCGCTGGAGGAGCCGTCGCTCGCGGGCAAGCCGCTCCTCATCGGCGGAAGCCCCCAGTCACGGGGCGTCGTCGCCGCCGCGTCCTACGAGGCGCGCAAGTTCGGCTGCCGCTCCGCGATGCCGATGTCGCAGGCGGCGCGCCTCTGCCCCCAAGCCGTCATCCTTCCGCCGCGCTTCCATCTCTACCGCGAGCGCTCCGCCCGCGTGATGGACGTCCTCCGCAGCGAGTCCGGCCCCGTGCAGCAAATGTCCATAGACGAAGCCTACGTAGACCTCACGCCCGTCTCCGGCGATATGCGCGAGGCGGAGGCGCTCGCCCGCCGGATGCAGGCGCGCGTTCGCCTCGACCTCGGCCTTCCCTGCTCCGTCGGGCTCGCCGCCAACAAGATGGTCGCCAAAGTCGCCTGCGAAACCGGCAAGCCCGGCGGATTCGTCGCCGTCCCGCCCGGAACGGAGGCCGCCTTCCTCGCCGACTTGGACGCGCAAGCGCTCCCCGGCGTCGGCCCGCGCTCCGCTGAGCGCTTGCGGGCGAGCGGCTTCCATACGCTGGGGCAGATCGCCGCCGCGCCCGTCGAGGCGCTCGTCGCCGCCCTGGGGCATTGGGGCGCCGCCCTCCAACGCCGCGCGCAAGGCGAGGACTCCTCGCCCGTCCGCGAGGAGCGCGAGCCCAAGTCCGTCAGCGCGGAGGAGACGTTCCCGGAGGACGTCGTGGAGCGCGCGCCGCTCGCGGACGAACTCGCGCGGATGTCGGAGAGCGTCGCGAGGTCGCTGGAGCGTCGAGGGCTCGTGGGGCGCACCGTGACGCTGAAACTGCGGCGCGCCGACTTCACGACGCTCACGCGCTCCGTTAGCCGCGCCAACGCGACCGCCCACCGCGACGCGGTGCTGTCGGACGCGCTTCGCCTGCTGGACGCCAACTGGCGCGAGGGCGAGAGCGTCCGCCTCATCGGGGTGGGCGTCAGCAACATCCGGCCCGTGCAGGCGCAAGGGCAACTGCCTCTGGAGCCCGCCGAAGACGATCCGCAGGACGCGGAGCCGTCCGAAGACAATTCGCAGGAGTAAAGCGATGCTGCTCATCAACGAAGAGGAAGTCCGTATGCTGCTGCCGATGGACGAGTGCGTGGACGCGCTGGACGCGGCGTTCGCGGAGTGGGCGTCGGGGGGCGCGTCCAATATGCCGCGCTACCGCCTGCCCCTTGCGCGCGGGGCGCAGCAGGTGATGGCGGGAATGTCGACAGGCGCGGGCGCGACGGGCCTGAAGACCTACGTTTCGGGGACGCGTGAGCCGAGCCGGATGGTGGTTCTCTTGTTCGGCGCGGAGGACGGCCAGCCGTTGGCGATGATCGCCGCGTCCGCGCTCGGCGCGATCCGAACGGGCGCGGCGAGCGGCCTCGCCACGCGCTATATGGCCCGCGAGGACGCCGCGTCCGCCGCAATCATCGGCAGCGGGCGGCAGGCGGAGACGCAACTCGCCGCCGTTCGCGCCGTCCGCCCCATTGAGCGCGCGCTCGTCTACAGCCGCGACCGGGAGCGGCGCGAGGCGTTCGCGGAGCGGATGGCCGCCGAACTCGCGTTGGACGTCCGCCCCGCCGAGTCGCCAGGCGAGGCCGTCGCCGACGCTGACGTCGTCTGCGCCATCACCAACTCCCGCGATCCGGTGTTCGACGGCGCCCGCCTGAAAGAGGGCGCGCATGTCAACGCCGCCGGAAGCAATCACTGGATGCGCCGCGAGATAGACGAGACGACGATACGGCGCAGCGCCGTCGTGGTCGTGGACGACTTGGAGAACGCGAAGACCGAGTGCGGCGAACTGATCTGGGCGGCGGAGCGCCGCGCGTTCCGGTGGGAGTTGGCGGTCGAACTGCGCGACGTCGCGGCGGGGCGCGCAAGCGGCAGGCCATCGCCGGACGCGGTGACGCTCTTCGAATCGCAAGGGCTCGCGCTGGAGGACATCGCCGCCGGGATGGTCGTCCATCGCAAGGCGGTCGAGCGCGGCGTCGGACGGGAAATCGCGTTGTAAGGGAAGGGAGGCCCGGCGGGGCTAGACGTCGAGCCAGCCGCGGCCTTGCAGAGCGCCGCGCGCGTAGGCGACCTGTCCGCCGTGGTGGACGGACTCGACGATGATGCCGGGGAGCCGCTCGCGCAGGGGCACGAGGTCGGTTCCCCGGACGGGGGGCACGAGGCGGTCGAGGTCGGCGTCGGCGAGTCCGTTGAGGAAGGCGTCGGTGTTGGCGCGGACGGCTTTGTAGTAGGCGGCGAGCGTTTCGGCGTCCGGGGGAACGAAGGCGTCGACTTGCTCGTTGGAGTCGCCGTTGCCGCGGTAGCCGGGCTCCGGGGCCATTCCGAAGCGCTGGTGCCAGCCTTCGCGCACCCAGACGGTTTCGGCGCCCGTGATGGAGTTGACGGCGAAGTCCTGCACGCGGGAGAGGTGCCACATCAGCCAGCCGACGGGGTTGGACTCGGGCGCGGGGCGGCGGCGCAACTCGTCGGGAGAGAGTCCCTCGAGGGCGGCGAGCATATAGCGCTCGTTCCTGTCGAGCGCGTCTTTGATGACTTGGCCTATGGCGGACATTCGCGCCTCCAATAGGGTTCTTTGCTCCGGCGCGCGGCGGCGCCATGACGGGGCGCAAGCCCCGTCTCCCGTTCTCCCCACGGCCGCGTCATTCCCGCGAAAGCGGGAACCTACCCCATGCGTCTCCGACTCCAGCGCCCTCTCCCGCCGCGTTCGCGGCGTCCTCTCCCCTTGTAGGAGTCCTTTGCATAACCCTCGCATCAGCGCGATCGGCAGTTCCGCGCCCCCGGAATCAGCCATTCAACCGCCCAAATCCCCCGATAACGGCCTCCACCTCCCCTGCTCGCCCCCAATTTAGGGGCTTCGCAGGGCCTCGTACCCCCAACGGGCGCAATACGCCCCTACCCATGCACAGCGCAACCCTCTCTCAACCCGTCCGCGCGCCGCAGGTTGTACGCCAGCGCCTTGAACAACGCCTCCGCCTCGTTCCTCATTAGCCCCATGTACCGAACCCGCCAGTACCCATAGCTGCGCTTCAGCGTCCCAAACACCTGCTCCACCGGCGCCCGAACCTTCGACAGCAGCCCGTTCCGCCGCCGCTGCCAATGCGGCAGCTCCGTCTGATGCTTATGCCCCCGATGCATGATCCGATCCTTCACGCCCTGCGCCCGCAGACGCTCACGACGCTCCTTCGACTCATACGCCTTGTCCGCGTACACCGCCTCTTCGTCCCCCATGATCAGCGCGTCCGCAACATCCGTGTCCGCAACGTTCGCAGGCGTGAACTCAACCCCGCGCACCAGCCCTGACCCCGCGTCCATCCCTATGTGCATCTTGTAGCCGAAATGCGACTTCTTCCCCTTCTTCGTCCACGCGGCGTCGGGGTCCGTTCCGCTCCGCGCTCCAGCCTCCGAATGCGGGCGCCGCGCCTGCGCCTCGATGATCGTCGCGTCGATCAGCGTTCCGCGCTTCACCAGCATGCCCTTCGCCTCCAACTGCCGATTCACTTCCGCGAACAGCGCCCGCGCCAGCCCCCGCTCCGTGATCTTCTTCCGAAACCGGCTGATCGTCGAGTGGTCGGGAACCGCGTCCGTCAGCGTGAGCTCCGCGAAGCGGCGGAACGACAGCCGGTCTTGGAGCGCCTCCTCCATGCCGACGTCGGAGGAGTCGTACCACTGCTGGAGGACGATGATCTTGACCATCGTGATCGGGCGGTAGGCGGGCCGTCCTTCGGGCGCGGCGTGGACATCGTCGAGTAGGGCTGCGACTTTGGGCCAATCGATGAGGCGGTCGATGCGGTCGAGCCGGTCGTTGCGGCCTGCGTTGAAAGGGAGGAAGGCGTCGATGAAGGAGGGGTCGCTGGCTTCGAGATGCATAGCAGTCTCCTCGCGGTTGCGGGTTGCGGTCATTGTGCGCGATTGCGGAAGGTTATGCAAAGGTCTCTGTAGGGAGAGGGGTATGCCGGCGCTTGCGCGCCTCTGGATTCCGGCCTACGCCGGAATGACGGTCATGGGGCGCTTGCGCGCCAACTCCAGTACCCTCTCCCGCCGCGTTCGCGGCGTCCTCTCCCCTTCTAGGGAGAGGGGGATGCCGGCGCTTTTGCGCCTCTGGATTCCGGCCTACGCCGGAATGACGGTCATGGGGCGCTTTCGCGCCGACTCCAGTACCCTCTCCCGCCGCGTTCGCGGCGTCCTCTCCCCTTATAGGGAGAGGGGGATGCCGGCGCTTGCGCGCCGTCCGCAGTGACGGTCTAGGAGATGGCGATCGTGGCGCCGGACGCCTCGAGTTTCTTCTTGGTGTCTTCGGCCTCTTCCTTGCTGATGCTCTCGCGGACGACGACGGGGGCGCTCTCCACGAGGTCTTTGGCCTCGCGCAGGCCGAGGGTGGTGAGTTCGCGGACGACCTTGATGACGTTGACCTTGTTGGCGCCGACGTCTTGGATGGTGACGTTGAACTCGTACTGCTCCTCTTCGGCCTCGGCCTCGGCGGCGGACGCGGGGGCGGCGGCGACCGCGACGGGCGCGGCGGCGCTCACGCCGAACTCCTCCTCCAGCGCTTTGACGAGTTCGGACAACTCGAGCACGGAGAGGGTCTTGATCGACTCGATCAGTTCTTCCTTAGTGGCCATTGGATCCTCCTATGCGTTTTCGTTTGGGCGTTGCGGTTCGCGGTTGGTCAGGCGGCGGCGAGGCTTTCGGCGCGGCGCTGGAGAACGATGGCGAGGCCGCGCATCGTTCCGCTGAGGACGTTGACGAGCCCGGCGATGGGGGCGTTCATCTGGCCGAGCAGTTGCGCGACCAACTGGTCTTTGCCGGGGAGCGCGGCGAGCGCGTTGACCTGCGCCTCGCTGATGAGGGCGACGTCCATCACGCCTTTGCGGATGGTCAGATCAACGCGGGCTTGGCGCGCGTGCTCGACGAGCGTTTTCGCCGCCGCGACGGGGTCGCCGTAGCCAATGACGACGCCGGTGGCGCCTTCGAGGACGCTGCGGAAGGCTTCGACGCCGGCTTCGGTTCCGGCGATGGCGGCGATTCTGTTTTTGACGACTTTGTACTCGACGCCCTGCTCGCGCAAGGCGCGGCGGAGTTCCGTCATCTCGTTGACCTTGAGGCCGGAGAAGTCGGTTGCGATCACGATGGACGCCCTGCGGAGGCGCTCCGCCAGGTCGGCGACCGCGTCGCGTTTCGCTTGCGTTGGCACTGCTCTCACCTCGCTGCTATGAAAAAGCCCGCCGTCCGAGGACGCGGGCCCTGCGCGCTCCGCCCGTTCCTAGGGTTGGGCGGATTGCGGGAGACGCGCCTCGGCGGGACCTTCCGGCTTAGCCCCGCGCTCGGCGGGGACCCGCTGTCTTTGGCGTTGTTGTTTGGATGCGCCGTCGTCGCGGCTTCGCTCCGCTAGTCTACTCCACTTTCATCGCCATTGTCGCCCCGACGTCGAGGGGGACGCTGGGGCCCATCGTGGTGGTCATATGGGCGGTTTTGACGAATTGGCCTTTGACGGCGGCGGGGCGGAGGCGGTTGATGGTGTCCACGACCGACGCGACGTTGGCGAGGAGATGCTCGTCCGCGAACGAGGTTTTGCCGACGGGGGAATGGATGACGGCGGTGCGGTCCATCCGGAGTTCGACGCGGCCCTTCTTGGCCTCGGCGACGGCGTCGGGGATGTCCTGCGGTTGGACGACGGTGTTGGTTCTGGGGTTGGGCATCAGGCCGCGGCGTCCGAGGATTCTGCCGAGGCGCCCGATCTTGCCCATCATATCGGGCGTGGCGATGGCGACGTCGAAGTCGAGGAAGCCCCCTTCGATGCGCTCGACGAGGTCGTCGGCGCCGACGACGTCGGCCCCGGCGTCTTGGGCGGCGCGGGCGCGGTCGCCGGAGACGAACACGGCGACGCGGACGGGGCGCCCCGTGCCGTGGGGGAGCGACGCGACGCCGCGCAGTTGCTGGTCGGCGTGCCTGGGGTCGGCGTTGGTGCGGAAGTGCACCTCGACGGTCTCGTCGAATTTGGGCGCGGCGGCTTGGCGGAGGAGGCCGAGCGCGTCGGCGGGCTCGTAGCGCCGCTCTCTGTCTATGGCGGCTTCCGCGGCGCGGTAGCGCTTGCCGTGCTTGGCCATTGCTAGTCTCCCACGGCGACGCCCATAGAGCGGGCGGCGCCTTCGATGATTTTGACGGCGGCGTCGACGCTGGAGGCGTTGAGGTCTTTCCGCTTGGCCTCGGCGATTTCGCGCAGCGAGGCGCGGGAGATCGTTCCGGCGCTCTCGTGGCGCGGGCGGGCGGAGCCCTTCTCGATGCTCATCGCCTTGCGGATGAGTTCGGCGGCGGGGGGCGTCTTCGTGACGAAGGTGAAGGAGGAGTCCTCGAAGACGGTGATCTCGGCGGGGATGATGGTGCCCGCCTGGTTGGCCGTCCGCGCGTTGTACTCCTTGACGAACTGCATAATGTTGATGCCGTGCTGGCCGAGCGCGGGCCCGACCGGGGGCGCGGGGGTCGCGCTGCCGGCGGACAACTGCAACTTGAGCACGGCGCGAACTCGCTTAGCCACGTTACGCCCTTTCCACTTGCAGGAAGTCCAGTTCCACAGGCGTCTCGCGTCCAAAGAAGGACACGAGGACGCGCACTTTGCCTTTGTCCTCGTCGACGGCGTCGACGGCGCCCATAAACTCCGCGAACGGCCCGCCGGTGATCCGCACCATCTGGCCCGGGGAGAGCCCGACCTTGACGCGCGGGGTGGGCGCGTCCATCCGGCTGAGGATGCGGTCGACCTCGCGCTGCTCGAGGGGGACGGGCTTAGGGCGCCGCTCGCGCTCGTCCTCGGACGAGACGAAGCCGGTGACGCCGGGGGTGTTGCGGACGACGTACCACGCGTCGTCGTCCATCAGCATCAGGACGAGGATGTAGCCGGGGAAGATTTTGCGCTGAACGGACTTGCGCTTCCCCTCCTTCATCTCGATCTCTTCCTCGGTGGGGACGACGACGCGGAAGATCTTGTTTTTGACGTCGAGGGAGTCCACGCGCTGCTCGAGGTTGCGCTTCACGCGGTCTTCCTGGCCCGAGTACGTGTGGACGATGTACCACCGCGCCTCGATCTCCGTGATGACGGCTTGCTCCACCATATCGAGCCTTGTCTCGCTTTTCCCTCTTAGCGTTGCGCGGACGGCGCAGGCGGGAGCCCCGCCTACAGGAACACGCGCTCCACCAACTGGCTGAATCCGAAGTCCCACAGCGCCAGGAACGCGCCGACGGCGGCGGAGACGGCGATGACGAGCAGGGTGAGGCGCGCGGCCTCCTCGCGGGATGGCCACGTGACTTTCGTCAGTTCGCCGTAGATCTCGCCGATGAAGGAGAGCCGGCCCCTTCGGCGGGGCTGGCCCTCGTCCATCACGCCGCGCAGCGGATTGCGTCCGCGGGCCTGCGCCATGGCTTACCGCGTCTCGCGGTGGAGGCGGCGCGTCCTGCAGCGCGGGCAGAACTTGTTCAGTTCCATCCGGCTCGGGTCGTTCCGCCGGTTCTTTTCGGTGTGGTACGTCCGCTCCCTGCACTCGGTGCAGGCGAGGTTGATGAGTTGGCGGACGTCGCCCTTCTTCTTGGCCATGGCCCGTTCCTACTTCACGTTGGTGATGACGCCCGCGCCGACGGTCCTGCCGCCCTCGCGGATGGCGAAGCGGAGGCCGGGCTCCATCGCCATGGGGTTGATGAGTTTGATGCGCATCTGCGTGTTGTCGCCGGGCATCACCATCTCGACGCCGTCGGGGAGGCCAATCTCGCCGGTGACGTCGCTCGTGCGGATGTAGAACTGGGGCTTGTAGCCGCTGAAGAAGGGAGTGTGGCGGCCGCCCTCGTCCTTGGCGAGCACGTAGACCTCGGCTTCGGCTTCGGTGACGGGCTTGATGGAGCCGGGCTTGGCGAGCACTTGGCCGCGCTCGATCTCGTCGCGCTCGACGCCCCGCAGAAGCGTGCCCACGGCGTCGCCGGGCTCCGCCTCGTCGAGGAGTTTGTGGAACATTTCGACGCCGGTGACGGTCGTCTTGTGCGTCTCCTTGACGCCGACGATCTCCACCTCGTCGCCCGGATGGACGACGCCGCGCTCGACCCGGCCCGTGACGACGGTGCCGCGCCCTTTGATGGAGAAGACATCCTCGACGGGCATCAGGAAGGCGCCGTCGCGGGGGCGGTCGGGAACGGGGATGAACTCGTCAAGTTGCTTGACGAGTTCCTGGACGCCGGCGTACTCGGGGGCGTTCCCGTCCGTGCTTGACGACTCGAGGGCTTGGAGCGCGCTGAGGCGTACGATGGGCGTGTCGTCGCCGGGGAAGTTGTACTTGGTGAGGAGTTCGCGGATCTCGAGTTCCACGAGTTCCAGCAACTCCTCGTCGTCCATCATGTCGACCTTGTTAAGGGCGACGACGATGCGGGGGACTTCGACCTGGCGGGCGAGGAGGATGTGCTCGCGGGTCTGCGGCATGGGGCCGTCGGGGGCGGAGACGACGAGGATGGCGCCGTCCATCTGCGCCGCGCCGGTGATCATGTTTTTGATGTAGTCGGCGTGGCCGGGGCAGTCGACGTGAGCGTAGTGCCTGTTGGCGGACTCGTACTCGACGTGGGCGATGTTGATGGTGACGCCCCGCGCCTTCTCTTCCGGCGCGCTGTCGATCGAGTCGAAAGCGCGGAACTGCCCGGAGCCCGCGAGCGCGAGCGCTTTCGTGATCGCCGCCGTGAGGGTGGTCTTGCCGTGGTCGACGTGGCCGATGGTGCCGACGTTGACGTGGGGCTTCGTCCGCTCGAACTTCTGCTTAGCCATCTAACTCTCTGCCTCCTGTGGCGTCTCGTGTATTCGTCGTTTTCGCAAATGCGCTCTGGGGCCCGGCCGCCGGAGCGCGCTCCGAGGCCGTCGGCGGGGGGCTGGAGCCCACAATCGGATTTGAACCGATGACCTCGTTCTTACCAAGAACGCGCTCTGCCGCCTGAGCTATGTGGGCGGTGGTCGCTCTCGTCCCGGGCGCGGCGTGGTGGAGGGAGCAGGATTCGAACCTGCGTAGCCCTGAGGGCGTCAGATTTACAGTCTGATGGATTTAGCCGCTCTCCCATCCCTCCACGGATGCCCGCGCCTTCGGCTCCGCGCCGTATGCTTATGTTCTCGCCTGCCGGGGCTGCGGCGCCCTTCGGCGCGCGCTCCCCGCCCTCCCTCGCGCCCCTATGGAGCCCGAGGAGGGAGTCGAACCCACAACCTGCCGATTACAAATCGGCTGCGCTGCCGTTGCGCCACTCGGGCCGGGACGGCAATGCGCCCGCAATCAAAAAAGACGGCCAGTCGGCCCGCCCGTCGGAGGAGTATAAGGGAACCCGCGCGGCGCGTCAAGGGGCGCTCTCGTTCGGCACATATGAGACAGCAGAGGGTTTAGGAGGCATCCTCCAAGCGCCGCTCCGCAAGATACTCCATCGGAGTCCGCCAGCCAAGCGACTGGTGGGGACGCTCCTCGTTGTAGAACGCCTCCCATTCCTGCAGCGCGCGGTTCAACGGCCCCATCGTCAACTCCCCGTCGTAGGAGTTGTAGAACTCCTCCACGCGCGTCCGGCGCCCGCGTAGCCTTCAACTTCGGCGAATGGGGCGGGAGCACGAAGAGCAAGACGCCGCGCTCACGGCAGGCCTCCTCGAACGCCCCCTGGAACTCGGAGCCGCCGTCCACCTGGATAGCCCTGACCGGGAAGGGCATGCGCGCAACGATGGCGTTGAGGAACCTCGCGACGCTCGCGGAGGTCGCTTGCGTCCCCACCTGCAAGACATCGCAGCGGGAGACGACGTCCCGCGCCGTGAAATGCTTGAGGACCACGCCGGGGAGCGGGCGGACGTCGAGGTGTCGACTTGGACGAGGTCGCCTGGGCGGGCCGGCCGGTAGTCTTTGGGCTTGCGGACGGCGTAGGGGCGCTTGGGCTTGGGGTTGCGGCGGGCGACGCCGGGTCGCGGGGGCTCGCGGAGGGTTCCGCGCCTCTTCGCGTCGGAGAGTATGCGCCCTGCCATTGAGGCGGAGACTGCCCAGCCGTCCTTGCGCAACTCGACGGCGGTCTTGTCCTTGCCGTAGCAGGGCGGCTTCTTTCGGAGGTCGAGGACGGCCTTGACGAGGGCGGGATCGCGCTGGGGCTTGCGGCTGTTGCGCGGGCGGCGGGAGCCGGGTTCGAGGCCGCGCAGTCCGCGCTTGTCCAGCCTCGCCTGCCAGCGGTAGAGGTTGGCGCGTGGGACGTGGAGGATGTCGGCGGCGCGCGCGGCGGTTGCGCCTTCGGCGCGGATGGCGCGCCACTGCTCCAGCAACTTCAGCCGGACGGCGGCGGCAGAGCTGAGTTCCAGCGGGCGGTTGCCGGCAGCGCGGTAGACTATGTTGGACAGCGCGGTTATCTGCATGGGGCCTCCTTCGGGTGTGATTCGCCTAAAGGATGGCCCCTCTTTCATCTCCACGCCAGTCTCATATGTGTCTGAGCGCGTACAGGGGCGCTCTCGTTCGGTTCGCGCGACAAGCGCCTCTCCCTCTCCCCGCCCCTTGCGCCGCCCCCGCCCGGCGCCCTACGATAAGCGCCGATAACGCCAAGAGGAGCGCGAGCGCATGGCCAACTGGGGACTCAACGTCGTCAAGCAGTATCAGCGGCTGGTCGTATTCACCTTCGGATCGTACACGGGCACGCGCGGGCCGGGCCTCCGATGGCTATGGCCGTTCGTCAACAACGGCACGGACACCGTCGACCTCCGCGAGGTGCCCGTCCCCATTCCGCGTCAAACCAGCATCACCCGTGACAACGCCCCCATAGACATCGACTTCTTCGTCTATATGCGCGTCATCGAGGGCCGCCCGGAAGACACCATCCTCAACGTTAGCAACTTCCAAGCGGCGGCGCAGGCGCTTGCGATGACCACGCTCCGCGCCGTCGTCGGCGAGATGGACCTGGACGACGTGCTCTCCAAGCGCGAGCAGATCAACGCCCAGTTGCAGGTCAAACTCGACGAGGTCACGGTCAACTGGGGCGTGAAGGTCACCCGCGTCGAGATCAAGGAGGTCGAGCCGCCCCGCGACGTGCAGGAGGCGATGAACCGCCAACTCTCCGCCGAGCGCACGCGCCGCGCCGCCGTAACCGAGGCGGAAGGCGAGCGCGACGCGGAGGTCAACCGCGCCGAGGGCGAGCGCCAGGCCGCCGTGCTCCGCGCCGAGGGCTCCAAGCAAGCGGCCATCCTCGAGGCGCAAGGCGAGCGCGAGGCCGCCATCCTCCGCGCCGAGGGCTTCAGCCTCGGCATGGAGCGCATCAATCAGGCCGCGATGCAGGCCGACCCGCGCACGATGAGCCTCCAGTACTTCGACACGCTCAAAGACATCGGCGGCAGCCCCTCCACCAAGTTCATCTTCCCGATGGAGTTCACCTCGATGCTGGAGCCGTTCATTCAGGGCGCGCAGAACATCGCGTCCTCCGGCGCCGACAGGGAAGGCCAGCAGTCGTAGGCCGCCTCCTGGTCCGATCAGGCGGGAAATCCGAGCCCGCGCCGCCAACGGCCTCAGCGACGCTAGCCCCACGCCTCTCGTGCGGCAAGCGCCAATCCTCGCTGCGAAGTCCTCGTCAAGCGCCTCCCGCCGGCGCGGCCAGGCTATAGATTACGCAACGTCGCTCGCTGATAGAATCTCCCTACCCCCGCCGAAAGGATGACCGCGCGATGCCGAACGCCGCCCCGCCCCGCGTCATAGACCTCCGCAGCGACACGCTCACCAAGCCCACCGACGCGATGCGCCGCGCTATGGCGGAGGCCGAGGTCGGCGACGACGTCTACGGCGAAGACCCCACCGTCAACCGGCTGGAGGAGACCGCCGCCCGACTGATGGGCAAGGAGGCCGGCCTCTTCGTGACGAGCGGCACGATGGGCAACTTCGTCTCCGCGCTCGCGTGGTGCAGCCGCGGCGACGAACTGATCTGCGGCGCGGACGCGCACCTGCTCGTCAACGAAATGGGCGCAGTCGCCGCGTTCGGGGGCGTCCAGATGCGCGCCCTCCCCAACGACGCGCGCGGCCTGATGAGCCCGGACGACGTCGAGATGGCCGTCCCGCCCGGCGGCTACTTCCCGCGCATGGCGCTCCTCGCCATCGAGAACACGCACAACCGGGGCAACGGCGCCGCCTACTCCGTCGAGCAGATGCGGCCCCTCGCCGACGTCGCCCGCGCCCACGATATGGCCGTCCACATAGACGGCGCGCGCATATGGAACGCCTCCGTCGCGCTGGGCGTCCCCCCGTCGGAATTGGCGTCCGTCGCCGACTCCGCGACCTTCTGCCTCTCGAAGGGGCTCTCCGCGCCCGTCGGCTCCGTCGTCACCGGGGGCGCCGACTTCATCGCGCGGGCCAGGCGCGTCCGCAAGATGGCGGGCGGCGGCCTCAGGCAGGCGGGCGTTCTCGCCGCCGCCGGCCTCGTCGCCCTCGAGACGATGGTCGACCGCCTCGCGGAAGACCACGCCAACGCCAAGCGCCTCGCCGCAGGGCTCGCTGCCATCCCCGGCTTCTCCGTCGACCCGGCGGCGATAGAGACCAACATCGTCTACGCCGAACTCGACGACGGCGACGGGCCCGGAACGGCGGCGCGGCTGCGCGAGCGCGGCGTCCTCGCCAACGGGCGCTTCAACTGGGTGCGGTTCGTGCCCCACTACGGCGTCACCGCCGAAGATATAGACGAGGCTCTCGACGCCGTGGAGTCGGCGGCGAAAGCGGGAGCGCGATGACCGCCGGCAACGCCCTCTACTACGGCGACTGCCTCGCCGTGATGGAGGAGATGGCCGCCGAGTCCGTCGATCTGATCTATCTCGATCCGCCGTTCAACAGCAACGCCGACTATCACGCGATCTACAAGGACGAGACGGGGCGGCCGCTGCCCGATCAGGTCGAGGCGTTCAGCGATATGTGGCGCCTCGACGCCGCGCGCGAGCGGGCCGTCGCCGACCTCCCTGTGATGATGCGCCGGCACGGACTGGACGACGGCGTCGCCGAACTCTGGCGGCTCTGGGCCAACGCCCTCCGCAAACTCAACCCGTCCCTCCTCGCCTACCTCTCCTATATGACGGAGCGGCTCGTCGCTATGCGCCGCCTCCTCAAGCGCGACGGGAGCATCTACTTGCACTGCGACCCCACGGCGAGCCACTACCTCAAAATGGTGATGGACGCCGTCTTTGGGCATGAGAACTTCCGCAACGAAATCATCTGGCGCCGCACCGGAGCGCACGGCGGCGCGAAACGCTGGGGCCCCATCCACGACACGCTGCTCTACTACACGATGTCGGACCGCTACGCGTGGAACCGCGTCCACCAGGGATTCACGCGGGAATACCTCGAACGCCAATACCGCTACGAGGACGCCAAGGGCAGATACCGCGTGATTCCGCTTTCCGGCCCGGGCGTTCGCTCCGGAGACTCCGGACAACCTTGGCGCGGGGTCGATCCGACCGCAAGCGGGCAGGGGCGGCACTGGGCGGTTCCGCTCAGCGCGCTGCAGAGGGCGTCTCGACGAAAAGACTTCAGCGGCCTCTCGTCGCAAGACAAATTGGACTTGCTCGATCAAGCGGGGCTTGTCCACTGGCCAGCGCAGGGCGGCGTTCCTCAACTGAAGCGCCACGCGCGCGACGAAGCGCAAGGCGTGCCGGTTCAGGACATCATCTACGACATACCTCCGGTTGGCCCAAACGCCAAGGAGCGGCTTGGGTACAGAACGCAGAAGCCGGTCGCCCTTCTAGAACGCGTCATTAGCGCGTCCAGCGACGAGGGCGATCTCGTGCTCGACCCCTTCTGCGGATGCGCCACCACCATTGAGGCCGCGCACCGGCTAGGCCGCCGATGGATCGGCGTGGACATCGCCATCCACGCGATCAAGCGCGTCGCCCGCGTCCGACTCGGCGACCGGCTGGGGCTGCGCGAGGGCGTCGAGTACGACGTACAGGGGGTTCCGCGCAACGTCGAAGGCGCGAAAGACCTCTGGCGGCGCGACCCCTATCACTTCCAGAAGTGGGCGGTCGAGCAGGTGGACGGCTTCGTGACCACGCGCCGCGCGGCGGACGGCGGCGTGGACGGACGCCTCTACTTCGCCATCCCGGACGAGCCCGACCTCCAGAGCATGATCATTCAGGTGGACGGCGGCGCGAACGTCCCCATCTCCAAACTGCGCGACCTTCACGGCGTGATGGAGGCGCAGCAAGCCCGCATGGCCGGGTTCATCGTTATGGAGCCGCTCGGCGAGCGCAAGCGCCGCAACTTCGAGCAATACATGGCGCAGGCGGGCGACCTGGACGTCCTCGGAACGAAATACCCCCGCATGCAACTGCTGAACGTCGAGGAGATCATCGCGGGCGCGCGATTCCAAACGCCCACGCCCTTCGGGCGCGGCGTCCGCCAGCCCGTCATCCCCGGCATCGGAGGCTAGGGGGGCCGGGGGCGAGGGGCGGGCGGCGCTGAGGACGAATAGGAGCGCTGACCGGTAGGGCGGCGCGCGAGGGTCTCCGGCTTCTTGCGCGGGAGCGGGCGCAGTGCTTGCCCTGCGGAGGCGTCCCCCCGCCATCCGGCGAGAGCGCCCGCCCTACGGCCTGCGGATCTCCGGACGCGCCTCCGGGTTGTCCGTGACGACGCGCGTGTAGTACTGCCACACGCCGCCCACGTTCGGGCGCCAGCCCGGCGGGAGAACCTGCTTGAAGTGCGGCAACTCCGGCAGCGGCGTCCGCCCCGACATCTCGTCCACGAGTTCGTCCTCGAGGTACGGGTGGTCGGGGCCGGCGGCGGAGTAGGCCCAGTAGTTCATCTTGGCCTGCTCCTCCAGGTTCATCATCGTCGTAACCGCGTCCTCCAGGCTCGTTCCCGCCGTCGTCGCGCCGTGCCCGCGCAGCAGTATCGCCTTCGAGTCCCCCATCAATCCGGCGACCTCCAGCCCCTCCTCGTCCGTCTGCACCGTCTTGACGTGGTTCCAGACCGGCAGTTCCCGCTGCACGAGTTGCGCCCCCTCCTGGTTCATCGGGCGCAGCCGCTTCAGCAGCGTCGTGGCCAGGATGACGTAGTGCGGATGGACGTGCACGACCGACTTGACGTCCGGGCGCGTCTTCAGGATCGACGAGTGCATCTTGACCTCGAACGGCTGCGACGAGCCGACCGGGCCGTCCACCTTGTGCCCTTCGACGTCCACGACGATCATGTCCTGCGGGCGCATCGAGTGCAGCGCGTCGACCGTGTAACCGCGCCCCTTCACGACGAACTTGTCCGGGTCGTTCGGCAAGCGCATGCTCGCGTGCCCCAGCGACGCGCGGAAGCCCGTGGCGAGGCCGACCTCCGCCAGCACGCGGTTCGCCACCGCCACTTCGTACTTCACCTCGTCCCATTCTCTCGGCATATCGTCCCTCCGTTCCGTATCGCCGCCCTCCTCCCGAGCCTACCACAGCCCCCGCCCATCCCGCCCCCAACCCGCCGGCGCTATCCTATCCCGCATGGCCGCATCCCTCCCCAACGCCAAAGTCGGCGCGATTATCGTCGCGGCGGGCGCGGGCGTGCGCATGGGCGCCGCAGGCGACAAGACGCTCGCCGACCTCGCGGGCGAGCCGCTCATCGCGCGGACGGTCGACGCCTTCGAGCGATGCGGCGCCGTCTCCTGCGTCGCGCTCGTCGTCTCGAAGCGCAACCGCGCCGCCGTCGCCGCCATCCGCGACGCGAAAGGCTGGCGCAAGACGGCGTCCCCCGTACTCGGCGGCGCGAGGAGGCGGGACAGCGTCCGCGCTGGGCTCGAGGCGCTGCCGAAAGACTGCGGCTGGATCGTCGTCCACGACGGCGCGCGCCCGTTCGTCACCGCCGAGATAATCGCGGCCGGCCTCGAGGCGGCGCGACGCACCGGCGCGGCGGTCGCCGTCGTCCCTGCATTCGACACGGTGAAGCGCGTCGCGCCCGACGGCAGCGTCGCCGAGACGCTCGACCGCGACGAGTTGCGAATGGCGCAGACGCCGCAAGTCTTCCGCCGCGACGTCCTCGAGCGCGCCCACGCCGAAATCGCGGACGACGCCACCGACGACGCGGCGATGGCGGAGCGCATCGGCGTCGAGGTTCGGACATTCCCCGGCTCGCGGGAGAACATCAAGATCACGACGGCGGAGGATTTGGGGGGTGGGGAACTGGATGGAAGGAATGAGCACAGGGAGAGTTATTCAAGAGATACATACCAACGAAGTCGCTATACTAGATGACGCTTTCGCACAGGCTGCAGTTGGTCTGCAGGATGCTCCGCGAACAGATAACGATTTGAATAAGGCATGGATATTGCTAGGAGTGAAAATTTACAACGGGCTGCTAGGCGCTATGCTCTTGCTGGTATTATGGTTAGCATCGATAGGGTGATACGCCTTGAGGTAGAGACGATGAGATTCCTGACGATAGCGTTGCTGGCGGTCTTCGGGCTGCTGGTGATGGGCGCGGCGGCGGAGTGCGAGACGGCGACGTTGGAGCCGCAAGTCAGGCAAGCCATCCTCGAATTGCCTGAGGTCACGCCTACGCCTACCCCGACGCCCGACGAGTACCGCGCACTGATACGCAGCCTGCAGCCGCTATACGACGCGGCGCAGGACGCGGTCTACGCGGCTGGCGACGAGTACCACCCGGTCAACCGGGCGTTCGACGAGGCTATCGGTACGGACGCGGAGGCTGATTTGCGGCCTGAGTTCGACCGAGTGAAAGCGCGGTGGGATACGGCTCTGGCCGCCCGCGACTTCCTGAGCATTTGCCTGCTGAAGGCGCGCGATCACATCAAGGACGCGGACACGTTCTGGGTCGTTGGCGACGACTGCTGGGCGATGGCAGGGATTACCCCCGGCGCGGGCGAGACGCGGTAACGCTTGACTGCGGCGTCGCGTCGTGGTATGATGGGATGAGTAGGGCGGTAGCGCAAAAGGCTACGCTACGGAGTGAGACAATGATACCTGCAGGTTTGGCGTTTGGCGGCGGCGCGGTAGCGACTACCTATGGTTACTATGATCAGTCAATGACTTTAATTCGGAGCAGCGTGGAATGCAGGTTGACGGCTCAGCATGCGGGAACACATCCTGAAACCGTGAAGTGTGTGCTGGAAGGAGAATCTGTGAGCTTTCACTCGATGGCTATAGACCTGGGGCAGATTGACCAATGGCGTAGGATATACAAGGCACTCAGTAATTTCGCGCACCCTTCAGGCGCTCGCGCACAGGTGAGCAGGTCCTTAGATGGAACGCCTGTGCTCCCAATGGGGCGTGGCGATTATGATCAACAGAAGGCGGTTGCAATTCTTCAAGCGCTTGGGGGTGAATTGTTTGACTTGCAAGGGCTGGCGCAGATGATCAATGTGAAATTTGGAGATGCGATTCCTGCGGGCACTAATGCTGAATGGCGGAGACTGCAAGATCACCTGCGCGAGAAGCACCCTCATTACTTTGCCCAAACCCCATAGGAGATTTCTACACGTGGCAGTTTCGATTACTCGAATGTCTAGTAGCGTATCCTGACCCCTTCTCCCGCTGGGCGGGAGAGGGATGGGGTGAGGGCCGCCCTTCCCTTGCCCGCAGCGCCGCCCTTGCGGTAACGTTGCGGCTGCTATGCCGCGCTCGCTCCTCGCCATCGTCGCCGCGACGCTCGCGCTTGCGGTCATCGCCGCTTGCAGCGCGCCGCCTACGCCCATCGCCCTCCGCGCGCCGACTGGATTCCCGCCTACGCCGTTCCCCGCGCAATCATCCCCGACCGCGACCGCTACGCCCTCGACAAGCGCAACGCTCGCGCCCGGCGCAACCGCCGATTCCGTTCCTGCGCCCGACTCCGACTCCGCCGCGTCGCCGACCTGGACGCCCTCGCCAACTTGGACGCCCATCCCTACGCCAACCCCCGATCCCACGCCTACCCCCACGCCCACGCCGACACCCATGCCCACGCCGACACCCATGCCCACCGCAACGCCGTCCCCCACCCCGTTGCCGCCCTTCCCGTGGACGGCGTTCGGCCCCGGAACGTGGCGCGTCGGCGAGCAGATCCTGCCGGGCGTCTACGAGGCCGCCAACATATCAGGCCAGTGCGAATGGGCTCGCCTCAGCCGCCTCGACGATTCCGGAGAAGATATCATCTTCTCGGGAACAACCGCCGGGCCAGCGTCCGTCTCGATCCTTCCGACCGACGCGGGGTTCCGCGCATCCGAAGCCTGCGGGCATTGGACGGCGTGGGTTCCGCCAACGCCAACACCAACCTTCACGCCAACTCCTACCGCCACGCCGTACCCCGCTCCCCCGCCGGGCTTCCGCGCCCCGCAACAATACACGACGCTCAGCAGCGGAGACATCCACACCTGCGCGCTCCGGCACGATGGGACGCCCGTCTGCTGGGGGTACAACGAAAGTGGCCAAGCGTCGCCGCCATTGGGCGAGCAGTTCGCCGCCATCAGCAGCGGCTCCGGTCATACCTGCGCGCTTCGGCGCGACAGCTTGCCTGTATGCTGGGGAAGCAACCACGCGGGCCAAGCATCGTCGCCAGAAGGCGAGCGTTTCGTTGCCATTAGCAGCGGGACAGATCATACTTGCGCGCTCCGGCACGACGGCTCGCCCGTCTGTTGGGGAGATGATTTCGATGATCGAGCGTCGCCGCCTGAGGGTGAGCGGTTGGTCGCCATCAGCAGCGGAGGAGCCCATACGTGTGCGCTCCGGCATGATGGCTCGCCCATCTGTTGGGGATCGGCATGGTTTGACAAAGCATCGCCGCCTGAGAATGAGCGGTTCGCATCCATCAGCAGCGGGACAGATCATACTTGCGCGCTCCGGCAGGACGGCTCTCCCGTCTGCTGGGGGTCTCATGCATCGCCCCCTGCGGGCCAACGGTTCGCGTCCATCAGCAGCGGCGTGCATCACACCTGTGCGCTCCGGCATGATGGCATACCGGTCTGCTGGGGAGATAACCGCTTCAGCCCAGCGTTGCCGCCTGGCCAGCGGTTCGCCGCTATCAGCAGCGGCCAGAAGCACACTTGCGCACTCCGGCCTGACGGCGCACCTGTATGCTGGGGGGATGACTACTACGGCCAGGTGTCTCCATCTGCGGGTGAGCGATTTGCGGTGGGGCGCGTGGATTTTGGGGTTGACGGGGCGGGGGTGGGGTGGTAGAGTTGCGCGTGCGCCCAAGGATGGCGAGGGAAAGGAGGTTGTAATGGCTGACCCCGTACGCTACAAGAAATCCGCTGACCTCTTGTTGCAAAAGGTGAAGACCAAGGATGCTCAGAAAAAGGGCTTCCGCAGGTTCACCAAGGCTGCAATCGGCAAGATCGTGGAGCAAGCTGGAGACCCCGCAATCGCAAACGCTGAAGCGGAAAGGAACCTGCGTGCGGCGTTGAGCGAAAAGGGCGTGCTAACCTACACGCCGTGGAAAGACGGCGTCCCAAAAGCGAAGCGTCACTACCTCCTGTACCACCACGGCGGGGCGATGGCGAAGATCATGGATGTCATCGTAAACCCTGGCAAGGACAACGACCAGAAACTGGGGAAAGTGGTCAACGCTGCGGAAAGCGGGAAGAAGATCAACCTCAAGGGCGTGTTGGGCTGAACTGTCCTCTGTCGCGTTCCGCATAGGGTTGGCGGGGCGGGGCGGAGGTGGTATGGTTGGGGCGATGCGCTCCGATATGGGCGCGGGCAGGAGAAAGAGGAGCCGATGGAGATAATTACCAACCTCCTCGTCCCAGGGTTCGGGGTCGGCGAGGGAAGCCCCACAGGGTTAGCGTGGCACGATGGTGGCCTCTACATGGTGGGGCAATCCAACGCTGCCTTATACACGCTGAACCCTGCTAAGGGCATGGCTTACACGGTTTCCGGTCCAATCCAGCCTGGATTCGGGGTTGGCGCCAATTGCCCTGTGGACATCACATCACACGAGGGCGACCTGTACATGGTCGACAGCAGCAAGCCCTGTCTGTACCTGCTTGACACAGGGACAGGGAGTGCGACGGTGGCGCCGGATGATCTGCCGGTAGGTAACGCAAAACCTATGGGAATAGCTTCGCACAACGGCAAATTGTACGTTGTGGCTTGGCCGAAGGTCGGCGTGACAAAAACGAACACATCCGCAACTCTCTATAAGTTAAAAGTCACGTTGCAAAACGGTGTCCCTCATATAGGTGAAACTACGTCCAAACCGCTAATCAATGCTTCCAATCCTTCAGGGTTGTTCTCGTCTGGCGCTGCTCTCATGCTAGGCCGTCAAAGCATAGGTGACATAGGCGAACACCTCTTCCATATAGTGAATATCGAGGCAGCGTCACTAGGCACTGCCACGGTTATGCCAGTATCGAGGCAGGTATCAAGGATGGATTTCTATAATGGCCTGCTGTACGGCATTGGGCCGGATATCTACACTTGCGCTGCGGTGGCTGCGTCACCGCAACGATCTACTTAGAGCGCGTCGCGAGGCGGTGCGCGAGGTTGCCTCCCCCCTGCCAGCCGCCCCTTGCGCGTTCGCCGCCGCCCGCCTACGATAGGGCGCATACTGCGCTAGGAGGGGTCGGCGAGAGGCGATGACGACGGCCAGCGATACTGCGAGCGATGCCGAGGCGATCTTCGGCAGGCACATCGCGCCCAGCACGGTCTTCACGGCGGACAACCTCGACGTGCTGCGCGGGATGAACACCGCGTGCATTGACCTGATCTACCTCGACCCGCCGTTCAACAGCAACGCGCAGTACCAGAACCCGTTCGACCCCGAGGCCCGCTTCCACGACATCTGGTCGATGGACCGGGTGCGGAAGGGCTGGATGCTGGACTTGCGGGCGAAGCAGCAGCCGCTGCATCACATCATCACGGCGGCGGCGGTGACGCACGGGGAGACGATGCAGGCGTACCTCGCCTATATGAGCGTCCGCCTGATCGAGATGCGCCGCGTCCTGAAGGAGAGCGGCTCGATCTACCTCCACTGCGACCCGAACGCGAGCCACTACCTCAAGGCGGCGATGGACTACGTGTTCGGCCACCGGAACTTCGTGGACGAGATCGTCTGGCATTACGGCACGCCGTCGGGAGGGCGCGCGGCGGGCAAGAAGCCGGTGAAGGTTCACGACACGCTGCTGGTCTACGCCAAGTCCTACGGGGAGCATGTCTACAACCGCCAGCACACGCCGTACAGCGAAAAGTACGCCACGGAGTGGTTTCGGCACATTGACGAGGACGGGCGCCGGTATCAAACGCGCTCCCGACGCGGACGGATCATCCGGCAGTATCTCGACGAAAGCCCCGGCGTTCCGCTCTCCAACGTCTGGTCGGACGTAATGCAGTTGTACGGCTCCGCCGGGTGGTTTCCGCGAAAGAACGACGAGCGCACGGGCTTCCCGACGCAGAAGCCGCGGGCGCTGCTCGACCGCATCATTCGCGCGTCCACGAATCCGGGCGACGTCGTGCTCGATCCGTTCTGCGGCTGCGCGACTGCCTGCGTCGCCGCCGAGGGGATGACGAACGCCCGCAACCCCGCGCTGCCGGAGAAGCGCCGCTGGATCGGGATAGACGTGAGCCCGAAAGCCTACGAGTTGGTGATCCGCCGCATGGAGACGGAGTTGGGAATGAAGGAGACGGGGCGGAGCGGGCGGCTCCTCACGCACGCGGGCGAACTGACGCATAAGGTCATCTCCTACGAGAAAGAGGACGCGAAGGGCAACCTGTGGCGGCTCATCGGCGGCGACGTTCCCAGTCGGACGGACGCGGCGCAGGCGTTCGATCTGACGTTCGGGGAGCCGGAGACGCGCTCGCCGAATATCCGCGAGACGCGCTACATCGATCAGGGGGGACTCTGCGCCGCCGACGGCGAGCCGCTCGCGCTGCGCCATCTCAACACGGAGCATATCGTGTCCCGTAAGCGGCGCGACGGCCCGGACGTGGACGGCAACATTCAGTTGATGTGCCAGAGCCACAACAGCATGAAGGGCGAGGGGACGATGGCGGAGTTGGACGAGAAGATGCGGGCTAAGGGCGAAGAGCCGTGGGCGGACCGCCCCGCGTTCATCCTCGCCGCCGAGCGCAAATACCTCCCGCCGGACCTGCGCCCGTGACGCCGTTCAGCGGCGCCGGCCGTTCCTGTCCCCCCGCGCTTATCGCCGCGTTCCCTCCCGCGCTTACCCTAATGCTTGCTCTTGCTTCCGCGCCGTCCGACGCGCGCGGGCGCTATGCTAGACGGTGAAACCTCCCGCCCAACTGCGGCGCGAAGGAGCCGGCGATGGCCGAGCGGTATCAGCGCGAGATAGAGGAGATACTCGAGGAGGCCGGGGAGCGGCCCCCGCCGCGTCCGGCGAAGCGCGTCCGCCCGGCCCGCCGCCCCGCGCGGCGCGAGCGCGGATATTCCCTCCTCCCCACGCCCGGCCGCATCGCGTTCGCGGGCGCCGCCGCCCTCGCCGTCGCGCTCGCGGTGAATCTCCTCGGCGTTCCCGGCGCGACTGTCTTTCTCTGGGCGGGCGTCGCGCTCCTCGTCGCCGCCTACGCTCTCTACTTCACGAAGCCCCGACGGACGGTGGAGCGGCGCTGGCGCGGGCAGTTGATGGACGACCCGCCGCAGCCCGGCCCGCTCTCCCGCCTGTGGCGGCGCATCACCGGAGGCTGACGCATCCGCAGTTATCTCTCGCACCTGGAATGCACGGAGACCGGCGCGGTCTACGACGCGGACGAGCCGCATTCGCTCTCGCCCGGCGCGCAGAAGGTTCTCTACCCCCGCTACGATCTCGACGCCGCCCGGCGCGAGGTCGACCCCGCCGCGTTCGCCCGGCGCCCGCGCGGAATGTGGCGCTATTTCGAACTGCTTCCCGTCCGGGACGAGGCGAACGTTGTAACGCTCGGCGAGGGCGGAACGCCGCTGCTGCGCGCTCCGCGCCTCGAGCGCGCGCATGGCGCCCGCGCCATCCTCATCAAGGACGAGGGGGTCAACCCCACCGGAACGTTCAAGGCGCGGGGAATGTCCGCCGCCGTCTCCCGGGCGAAGGAACTCGGCCTCGCGCGCCTCTCCGTCCCCACCGCGGGGAACGCCGGGGGCGCGCTCGCGCTCTACTGCGCCCGCGCCGGCCTGGAGGCGCACGTGTTTATGCCCGCCGACGCGCCGGAGGCGAACAAGGCGGAGGCCGCCGTCGCGGGAGCGAATCTCGTCATCGTCGAGGGGCTCATATCGGACGCGGGGCGCCTCTCCCGCGAGCGCGCCGCCGAATTCGGCCTCTTCGACGTCTCCACGCTCCGGGAGCCGTACCGCGTCGAGGGCAAGAAGACGATGGGCTACGAAATCGCCGAAGACCTCGGCTGGCGGCTGCCGGAGGCGATCGTCTACCCCACCGGGGGCGGCACCGGGATCGTCGGGATGTGGAAGGCGTTCGACGAGATGGAGCGGCTCGGCTGGATCGGCCCGGAGCGCCCGATGATGATCGTCGCGCAGGCCGAGGGCTGCGCTCCGCTCGTGCGCGCGTTCGAGAGCGGGCTGCGCCATGCGGAGCCGTGGGAGGGCGCGAGCACCGTGGCGTCCGGCATACGCGTGCCCTCCGCCGTCGCCGACTACCTCATCCTCGACGCCGTCCGGGCGAGCGGGGGGACCGCCCTCGCCGTGAGCGACGCGGAGATTCTCGCCGCGATGCGCGAGTTGGCGGAGACGGAGGGCATCTGGGCCGCGCCGGAAGCGGCCGCCACGCTCGCGGCCTACCGGAAACTGCGCGCCTCAGGCTTCCTCGCTCCCGAGACGGAGACGCTGCTTCTCTGCACCGGCGCCGGCCAGAAGTACTTGGACGTCGTCTCTCCGCTCTGATCGCCGCGAGGCAGGGCGAAGTACGCGGCGCCTGTCCCCTCGCGCCCGACCGACGCCTGCACTGGCCGCGAAAGCGGGAACCTACCCCTTCCCCGTCATTCCCGCCTACGTGGGAATTGTAGATGTTAGGTAATTCGTTGACAGAATTGGCCGAGGCGACAGGCCATCTGGAGACGAACCATGAAGGACAACCGCAACGACCCGCACCATCGAGCGCAACTACACCCAGAAGCGGCGATTCCTCATCGCCGAATACCAACTCGTCAAGGCCAAGAGCGCCCCAAGTTCCGCTTCGTCCAGGACTTCCACCCCTTCCACGGCGTCAGCCGCCAGACCTTCGCCAAGTACTACAACCGCCACCGCGAGTCCGGCGACGCCAACGCACTCCTCCCCGCCAAGCGCGGCCCACGCTGGAAGTCCCGCCGGACTCCTCCCTTCATCGAACAGCTCGTCCTCGAACAGCGCCGCAAGGGCGTCAACCGCTACGAGACCTACGCTATCCTCCTCCCCAAACTGGGCGCCCGCGCCCCGAAGCCCCCGCCATCTACGCCATCCGCCAACGCCACGGCATGAACCGGCTGACCCCGATGCAGCAGTCCAAGCGCAAGATCATCAAGACGCGCGCCGGCGAGTTGGGCCATCTCGACTGCCGCTACCTCGGCAAGGACCAGATCGTGGGAAGCAAGAGCCGCCGCTGCCTCGTCGACATGCTCGACGCCCGCGCGCGGCTGGCGTGGGCGGAGGTGGTGGACGACCTGAAGAGTCTGAGCGTGATGTTCGCGGCGCTCAAGAGCCTCAACCTGCTGAACGCGGAGTACGGGATTCGGTTCGAGGCGGCGCTGACTGACAACGGGGCGGAGGCGGCCTCGCGGGGGAACTTGGCGGGGCATCCGATGGAGCGGTTGCTGGGGGAGTTGGGAATCAAGCACAGGTACACGCGGCCGTACCGTCGGCGGACGAACGGGAAGGCGGAGCGGTTCTGGCGGACGCTGAACGAGGAGTTGCTGGAGGGGACGACGTTCGAGACGGCGGAGGAGTTGCGTGAGGAGTTGGGGCTCTACCTGCTGTACTCCGACACGGCGCGTCCGCATCAGGGATTGGGGGGCAAGACGCCCGTCCAGGCCCTGCAGGATCTGTCAACGAATTACTTGACATCTACAGGAATGACGCCTGCCACTCTCCGTTGGCGGAGAAGGGAGGCGCGCTCACGACGATAGGTAGGCGTCGCGTTCCCGTTAGCACGAAGCGGCGGACGCGCCCACGCCGCTCGTCTCTCAACGCGAGAGACGGAGCGACGGAGCGGAGCGCCTTATCCGGCGCGGGCGGCGGGATTTGCGCGGCTAGAACCGGGGCTCGCGGGGGCGCGCCTCGTTCACCACGAGCGCCCTCCCGCCGACCGAGTAGCCGTTGAACATCTGCACGGCCTGGTCCTTGCCGACCTCGTCCTCCATCTGAACGAAACCGAACCCCCTCGGGCGGCCGGTCTCCCTGTCCGTCGGGATGTGCACGGAGGCGACGCCTCCGGCCTGGGCGAACAGGTCGTAGAGTTCGTCCTGCGTCATCCTGAACGGGATGTTTCCCACAAACAAGCGATTGACGTCTTCTGCCACTGTCTCCGAGACCTCCGAACTGCCTGCGGCGCGAACCGATGCGATATTGGCTTTGCCGCGCCACGCCTACTTCAAACGCCATCGCGCCTGACGAACCCGCAATGCGGCTGCCAGGCGCAACTATACCCTAAGCGTTGAGGCTTGGCAAGGGGTTGCGCTCGTTCGGCGCATATTGAGACAGCGAAGGGTAGGAGGCCTCCTTCAGGCGCTGCAGCGCAAGGTACTCCACCGGACTCAACCAGCTAAGCGACTGACGCCGATTCCTGTAGAGGAACGAGCCTCCCATTCCTGAATCGACCGGGTCAACGGCCCTTATCGTCGCTGTTGCGGGGTTTCCCCTACATCGTCTCAGCCCCTCGCTCTCCAAAGCGGCGGAGGCCGCCCAAGTCAGGTGCAGCACCAGCGCCATAGACGGGGCTCGCGCCCCGTCTCCATGAATCCACGGGTCCGCGTCATTCCCGCGAAAGCGGGAACCTACCCCTGTGCCGCCCGCCCGCGAAAGCGGGAACCTCGCCCCTATCCCCCCACGTCGCGCCCCCGACAGAGTAGACTACGCCTATGCTCGACCGCCTCGAACACGCACTGGCCGCCGCGCGGCAGGAACGGCGAACCGCCGTCATTCCCTACGTCGCCATCGGGTTCCCCACGATCGAGGACACGCTCGCCGTCGTCCCCGCCATTGAGCGGGCGGGCGCCGACGCCATCGAACTCGGCGTTCCGTACAGCGACCCGCTCGCGGACGGCCCGACGATCCAGGCGGCGAGCCATCGCGCCCTGCAAGGCGGAATGACCGCGCGAGGCTGCCTCGACGCCGTCCGCGCGCTCAGGCGGGCCGGCGTCGCCGCCCCCCTCGTCTTTATGGGCTACTACAACCCCATTCTCCGCTACGGCCCCGCCGACTACGCCGCCGATTGCGCGGAGGCCGGCGTGGACGCTCTCCTCGTCCCCGACTTGCCGCCCGACGAGGCCGGCGAACTGCGGGACGCCCTCCATAAGCGAGGCTTGGGGCTCGTGAGCATGCTCGCACCCACGAGCACCGACGACCGCGTCGCGCTCGGCTGCGCCGCCTCCGACGGCTTCGTCTACTGCGTCAGCGTCGCCGGCGTCACCGGAGCGCGGAGCGACCTGCCGGACGACCTCCCCGGCTTCGTCGAGCGCGTTCGGCGGCATACGAGCCTCCCCGTCGCCGTCGGTTTCGGCGTTTCGGAGCGCCGGCACGTGGAGCGTGTGGGGGAAATCGCCGACGCGGCGGCCGTCGGCAGCGCGCTCATTGACGCGATAGGCGCCGCCCCGCCCGGCGAGGCCGCGCCGCGCGCGGAGGCGTTCGTCCGTGCGCTGGTTGCGCGCGACTAGCCGCCTTGCGACATAACGCAACCGCCAACGCCTGCATAAGACCTTTGCGCCCCTCACCGTCATTCCCGCGTAGGCAGGAACCTACCCCCATCGCGTAGCGCCCACTGTGCCGTCATTCCTGCGTAGGAGACCTTTGCATAACTCAGTTCCAGCCTGCAATTCCTCCTGCTGTTAGGAGTGAATTGGGGTGCCCCGGCCCTGCGGCAGGAAGTTATGCAAAGGTCTCCGTAGGCAGAAATCCATTCGGCGCGCAAGCGCCACAGACGGGGCATTAGCCCCGTCTCCCCATAACCCCCGGGCCACGCCATTCCCGCGAAAGCGGGAACCTACCCTACCCCAACCGCGACAAACACCCCTTGCGCCGTCCGCCGCCTCTCCCCTACGCTGTCCTTATGACCCAGCGCTTGAACCCGGCGGCGGATTGGATGCCCCCTGACGTGGTGGCTCCATTTGGCCCCATTTCGGCCTCATGCCGGCCTTGTTTCGTCCCCAAAACGCCTCAATCTGGCCCCATCGCCCGCCGGGGCGTAGGAGTAAATGGTGCCAAATAGTGCCAAATGGTGCCACTTTTAAAGTTAAAGGCGCGCGCCGTCCGCTCGCTCTGTCCGCCCCGCCCGCCGCTCGCCGGAAGAGTACAATAGACGGCGCAAGGCTCCGTAGGAGGGACGGACGGCGTGGACTTCGGCATCGAAATACGCGACTGCAAGCCGCAGAAGATCGCGGCGATTCGCGCCAAGACCACCATTAACAAGGTGACTCCGAAGGTCGCGCAACTCCTGCGCGAGGCGGCGGAGTACCTGGACTCCGTGGGCGCGCGCCCCGCCGGGCCCGGCGTCGGCGTCTACTACGAAGTCGGCGCCTTCCTCGTGGACTTCGAAGTCGGCTACCCGGTCGAGGCCGACGTCGAGGGCAACGGGCGCGTGGCGCCGGGCGCGATTCCCGGCGGCAAGTGCGCCGTCGCCAGATACCGCGGCCCGCACGAGGAGATCGCCCAAGCCCACCGCGCCGTCCATTCGTGGATGCACGCCAACGACGTCCAAGCCTCCGGCGACCCCGCCCGCGAGGTCTATCTGACCGACTTGCGCGACGCCGGCGAGGGCGAGGAGTGCGAGGCGGAGTCCGTTTGGCCCATTATTCACGAGACGCGCGCCGAACGGCGCAGGCAGCGGCGCGGCAAGGCGTAGGCGCCCCGCCGCAAAGGAGCGACACGATGCGACAGGCCGTCGCCGACCACATAGACGCCCATCTTCCGGAGACGATCGAGCGCCTCAAGACGCTCACGCGCCAGCCGAGCGTGAGCGCGCAGCGCGTCGGCGTCCGCGAGTGCGGCGAAATGACGGTCGATATGCTGCGCGACGCCGGCTTCGACGCCGAACTCGTCCCCACCGCCGACCCGGACTACCCCGGCATCATCGCCGAACTGAAGGGCGCCTCCGACAAGACGCTCCTCTTCTACAACCACTACGACGTTCAGCCGCCCGACCCGCTCGACGAGTGGGAAACGCCCCCGTTCGAGCCGACGGAGCGCGGCGGCTATCTCTACGGGCGCGGCGTCTCGGACGACAAAGGCCCCATCATCGCGCGCCTCGCCGCCGTCCGCGCCGTCCGCGAGACCGTCGGCGAACTGCCGGTGACGATTCGCTGGTGCATGGAGGGCGCGGAGGAGATCGGCAGCCCGGGCTTCCACGACTTCGTCGAGGCGAACGCCGACCGCCTGCGGGCAGACGCCTGCGTTTGGGAAGGCGGCGGCGTCAACTGGGACGGGCGCCCGCTCATCACGCTCGGCGTCAAGGGGCTGCTCTACGTGGAGTTGACGTGCCGCTCCGCCGCGACCGACTCGCACTCCTCCTACGCGCCCGTCGTGCCGAATCCGGCGTGGCGCCTCGTGTGGGCGCTCAACACGCTCAAAGACCCGGCCGAGCGCGTCGCGGTGCCCGGCTTCTACGACAGCGTCCGCCCCGCCCTCGAGCGCGAGATCGAGGCCATCGCCGGCCTGCCCGACACCTCCCGCGAGTTCCTGCACGACTTGGGCGTCGAGATGGCCGTCGGCGAGGCGTCGGGCTACGAATTCCGCCGCCGCCTCATTATGGAGCCCACCGCCAACATCGCGGGATTCGGCTCCGGCTACACCGGCGCGGGCGCCAAGACGGTCACGCCCGCTACGGCGACGGCGAAGATGGACTTCCGCCTCGTCCCCAACCAAGACCCCGACGAGATTACGGCGAGCCTCCGCAAGCATCTCGACGCCCACGGCTTCAGCGACGTCGAGGTCTCCGTCCTCAGCGCGGAGCGCCCCTCGCGCACGCCGCTCGACGACCCGTTCGTCGCGCTCGTCGCGGAGACTGCCCGCAGCGTCTACGGAAGCGACGCCTACTTTATGCCGAGCATGACCGGCACCGGGCCGCAGCATCCCGTGCAGCATATACTCGGCGTCCCCGTCTCCTCCTGCGGCATTGACTATCCCGGCAACCGCATCCACGCGCCGAACGAGAACATTCGCCTCGACTACTTCCGGCTCGGCGTCCTGCACACCGCCGAACTCATCGCCGCGCTCGGCGAGCGCCCCGCGCCCGCCGGAGCGTAAGCGCCCTGTGCCGTCATTCCGGCGTAGGCCGGAATCCAGAGGCGCGCCAGCGCCCCTCCTACCGGGATTCCCGCGTAGGCGGGAATCCCGCGTCCCCTCTCCCTACAGAGTCCTTTGCATAACCCCCTGCCGCAGGGCCGGGGCGCCCCAATTCACTCCTAACACCAAGAGGAATTGCGGGCTAGAACTGAGTTATGCAAAGGTCTCCTACAAGGGGAGAGGACGCCGCGAACGCGGCGGGAGAGGGTACTGCGGATAGTGGAAATCCTATCACTGCGCCAACGCGCAAGCGCTCTTGACGTTCGGCGAAGAACTCGCCCCCGGCAGGAAGGGCAAGAGGGCGCGGCGGCGCTTGGAGCGCTCGCGAGCCCTTACGACTACCTTGCGGGCAATGCCCGTAGGCTGATTCGGGGCTTGCGCGACGCCCCGAACGAGTACACGCCCTTGCGCTCCGCCCTCCGATGGGAGAAGATTGCCCGCGAACGGAGGGCGCAATGACGCAATGGCCCGAAGCGGCGGACGAGATTGTCGTTAGGGACGGCCATCTCACCATCAACCTCTCCAAACTCAGCGACGGCTGGCGCGCCCGAATCGAGTCCGCCTACGAAGGCCAGGTGTTCGAGGGGCGCGTGACCGAACTGTCCGACCTCTTGGCCGGGCGCGCCGTTCCAAACGCGGACGCCGACGACGGCGAGGAGGCGCAGGAGGAATCGTCGTGACGGACAGGCTGGCGGGCAAGACGGCCATCGTGACCGGGGCGGGGTCGAGCGGCGAGGGCGTCGGCAACGGCAAAGCCGCCGCGATCCTCTTCGCCCGCGAGGGCGCCCGCGTTCTCCTCGCCGACCGCGACCTCGACCGCGCCAACGAAACGCTCGCCCTCATCGAAGAGGAGGGAGGCGAAGCCTTCGCTATCGCCGCCGACGTCGCCAACGCCGCCGACTGCGAGGCGATGGTGCGCGCCGCGGCGGAGCGCTACGGACGGCTCGACGTCCTCCACAACAACGTGGGAGTCTCCACCCGCGCCGACGTCACCGAAGTGACGGAGGAGCAGTGGGACCACATTATGGCCGTGAACGTCAAGAGCATCGTCCTCGCGTCCCGCTGCGCCATTCCCGAGATGAAGAAGAGCGGGGGCGGCGCGATCATCAACGTCTCGTCCATCGCGGGGCTGCGCGCCAACAGCAGCGCCCCCTACACGACCTCCAAAGCGGCGGTCATCGGCCTCACCAAGTCAATGGCGGGCGATCACGGGCGCGACGGGATTCGCGTGAACTGCATCGCGCCCGGCCTCGTCTACACGCCGATGGTCGCGCCTCGAATGGACGACGATCTGCGGCGCGTCCGCATGGAAGCGGCGCCGCTCGGCACGGAGGGCACGGCGTGGGACGTCGCCTGGGCGGCGGTCTACCTCGCCAGCGACGAGGCGCGCTGGGTCACCGGCGTCACGCTTCCCGTCGACGCCGGCCTGCTGACGACGACGCCCGTAACCTACAACCGGCTCGCCCAGCAACGCCACGACGGCCCCGTCGGCGGCTGAGGGAAGAACCTCCGCATAACCTCGGCTCCTGTCCGCAGCGCCCTCCCCCCGTTTCGCGGCGATTCGGAGACCTTAGCATAACCCTATCGCCATTCCCACACCGCGCGGGAATCTATCTGCGCGCAAACGCCGAATCCATCTCGCCCTAGAACGGGAGAGGTCGCCGCAAAGCGGGCGGCAGGAGTTACGCAAGGTAAGGGCGGCGCGGGTATAATCCGCGATATGCGCCGGATCATCGTCGGCATCACCGGGTCGTCCGCCCCGCTCTACGGCGTCTACGCGCTCCGCGCCCTCCGCGACGCGCCCGACGTCGAGACGCACCTCATACTGTCGGAAGGGGCGCATCTCTCCATCAAGTACGAGGCGCCGGACTGGACGGTGGACGCGATCAAGGCGATGGCCGACGTCGTTCACGATCCGCGCAATATGGCGGCGAGCGTCTCCAGCGGCTCATTTAAGACGGACGGCATGGCCGTCGTTCCCTGCTCGATGAAAACGCTCGCGGGCATCGCCAACTCCTACAACAACGACCTGATCACCCGCGCCGCCGACGTGTGCCTCAAGGAGCGCCGCCGGCTGATCGTCGTCGCGCGTGAAACGCCCCTGCACCGCGGGCACCTCCTCAATATGCTCTCGGTCACCGATATGGGCGGCGTGATCCTGCCCCCCATCCCCGGCTTCTACTCCGGCCCGCAGACGATTGACGACGTCATCAACCACACGGTCGGCAAGATTCTCGACCTCCTCGGCGTGGAGAACGACAAGTTCCGCCGCTGGGAGGGCAAGGACCCTTCCGCCGAATAGCGGGGAGAGGGCGGGCGCGCTATGTCCGACGACGTCGGCAAGGAACTTCCGGACGATCTCTTTGACGCGCTGTGGAGCGAGGACGTGAGCGCGGAGCGCGGGCGCGCCATCCTCATCCTCACCGCCGACGCCGACGGCTGGCCGCATCCCGCGCTGCTGTCCTTCAGGGAGGTCGCCGCCCGCGACCGCGAGACGATTCGCGTCGTCACCTACGCGGGCTCCACGACGACGCGCAATATGCGCGAGAACGGCAAGATCACGCTCGCCTTCGTGGACGAGCGAATGACGTACTACGTGAAAGGGCGAACGAAAGAGGTGCCGGCGCATCTCGCCGGGGCGTCTCCGCATTTCGCCGTGATGGACGCGAAAATCACGCATATTCTGCGCGACGTCGCGGGCGCGGACGAGGAGGGCGCCTACGTCACCTCCGGCGTCACGTTCCGCAACCCAAGGCCGACGGCGGACCGCCCCGCGCAAGCGCGCTAAGCCGATGCGCCACCACGCCGTCCAGATTTTCGCCCTCGCCGCGCTCCTCGCGGCGTTCGCCGCCTGCAGCGCCGATACGCCCGCGACGGAGCTCGCCCCGCAAACGCCGTCCCCTCCCCCGGCGCCAGCCGCCGTCGGAACCCCATCGCCGGGTGCGGCGCCGACGCTCGCTCCCCGGACGCCCGCCGCATCCCCAACGCCGCCACCCGACGCGCCGGACGATCAGGGCGCGGAGCGCAACGCTTACGGCGTCCCCGCCGACCCCGACTACGAAGAAGCGCTCGCCGCATCCCGCGTAAGAACCGCCGTCTGGGAGACCGACTTCCGCTTTCACCTCGTTCCCTACGGCGAGATTCTGTCCGGCGGCGTCGGGCGCGACGGCATTCCTCCAATTGACGAGCCGTCTTTCGTCTCCGTCGCGGCGGCGGGCGAGCAGCTCGCGGACGCGGAGCCCGTCATCGCGCTCGAGGCCGGCGGCGAGGCCAAAGCCTACCCCCTCCAAATCCTCACCTGGCACGAGATCGTCAACGACGACATCGCCGGGCTGCCCATCGCCGCGACCTACTGCCCGCTCTGCAACTCCGCCCTCGTCTTCGAGCGGACGCTCGACGGCGCGCTCTACGATTTCGGCGTCTCCGGCAATCTCCGCAACAGCGACCTCATTATGTGGGACAGGCAAACGCAATCGTGGTGGCAGCAACTCACGGGGCAAGCCATCGCCGGGGAACTCGCGGGCGCCCAACTGCGCGTCGTTCCCGCCCAAATCGTTCCGTGGAGCGTTTTCGCCGAAGCCTACCCGGACGGCCTCGTCCTTGACCGCCCCAACGCGAGCGGACGCTACGGCTCCAACCCCTACGTCGGCTACGACGCGCTCGATTCGCAGCCGTTCCTCTATCCGTTCCCGACCGACCCGCGCCTCCCGCCGAAGGAGCGCGTCGCGGCGGTCGAGATCAACGGGGAGGCCGCCGCCTTCCCCTACTCGCGCCTCGCGGAGGAGCGCGTCGTCCACGCCGAGGTCGGCGACGAGCCGGTCGTCATCCTCTTTCAGTTCGGCGCGGCGTCGGCGCTTGGGGCGGCGTCCATCGCGCAGGCCGCCGACGTCGGCGCGACCGGCGTATTTCGTCCATTGCTCGACGGACGCGCGCTGACGTTCGCCCCGAATCCGGCGGAGGGCGGCCCCCCGTTCGTGGACGCCGAAACCGGCAGCGGCTGGAGCATCCTCGGCGCGGCGGTCAGCGGCCCTCTCGCTGGAGCGCAGTTGCCCCGTCTCGAGGCGCAAGACCACTTCTGGTTCGCGTGGGCCGCCTTCAAGCCTGAGACAACCGTCTACGCCGGACCTTAGCGGGCGCGCTGCGGTCGTCTTACCTCTTCGTCCGAGCCCGCCTACAGCCTCGGCCGATTCATCCAACGAATTGCGTAACATTTATTTAGGAATGACGGCGGCGAGCCCTACGTGGAGAGAAGCGGCGATGCTGGGAGCGATTCTGAAGGAGCGGCATATCTCGCGGGCGAGCCTCGCGCACCGCTTGGGGGTCTCGACGCAGACGGTGCACAACTGGTGCAGCGCGCGCGTTCCCATTCCCCTGGAGCGCCTTGGGGCGCTGTGCGACGCGCTGGAGGAGTTCGGGGCGCCGCCGGACGCGCTGGCGCAGATGACGGCGCGGGAGTTGGAGCGGCGCGGGCTTCGGGAAGAGCGGTTCGCCCGGAAGGCGCGGGGCGCGCAGCCCGTCGTGATGCTGGTGACGTGGAATCTGATGAGCCCCAGTTTGTTCGGGCCTATCTCGCAGGTGGCGCGCGCGGCGCTGGAGGGCGCGGGCTTTCAGTGCGTCGTTATGGACTGCGGAGCGGAGCACCGCCTCCGGCGCGCCTACGTCGCGTGGGCGGTCTCATCGGGGGCGGACGGTCTACTGCTGTGCGGCGTGCCGGGCGAGGCGCCGGACCCGGACGACGATCTGTTCTCCTCGCTGCGGCCGGCGGTCGCAGGGGGCGTTCCGGTCGCGCTGCTCAAGCCGTGGACGGGGGCGTCGGTGGCGATGCCCGAGGGCGTGGGCAGCATCGGATGGGACTCGCAGGCGGCGGTCGAGCGGGCGTGCGGACTGCTGCTGGACGCGGGGCATAGGCGCGTGCGCGCGGTCTTGGCGGGATCGGGCGCGGGCTTCGGCGGGCGCTATCGCGGGCTGGACAAGGCGTGGGCGAACTTGGGGCTGCCGTTCGACGAGGAGTCGGTGATATGGGCGGAGGACGGGGAGACGCCGGAAGAGGTCGCGGACGCGCTCGCGGGAGCGACGGCGGTGTTCACGCCCCCGTCGCACTTGCCGACGATAGCGCGGGCGTGCTTCGCGGCGGGTCTGCGCTGGCCGGAGGAGTTGAGCATCGTTTCGCTGGGGAACCGGCAGTTCGTTCCGCGGCTTGACCGGCGCCCCTTCACCTTCGTGACGATTCCCATCGGCAGGGTGGGGCGCGGGGCGGCGCAATTGCTGTCGGGAATGATCCGGGGCGAGTGGTTCCAAACGGGGCAGGAGTCGGTCATTTACGGGGCGAGCGCGATGTCGGTGGAGAACTTGGAGGGCGGGTCCATCGCGCCGCCGCGCGCGGGGCCGCCGGCTTCTGCGCCGCTCCTCCCGGCGGTCGCCGCGCGCTAGTCCGGGGGGCGGTCGCGGCGGAGCGTCTCGCGCAGAAGAAGCGCGACCGTCAGCGATCCGGCGAGCGCGAAACCGCCCATCGTTCCGAACGCGGCGGCGAATCCGCCCGCGCCCGCGACGGCGCCCGTCGCGATGATGAACACGCCCGGGTTGCCCATCGATCCCGCCTCCGCGACGAGGCGGTTGACGCCGAAGAACTTGCCCCGCGCCTCCGGAGGAGCGACGTCGGCGCCGAGCGTCTGCATCGAGCCGGCCATAAACGACACGGCGAGGTTGATGACGATGAATCCGCCGATGAAGAAAGGCAGGCCGAAACCGCCCCAGGCGACGCCGGCCATGCACCAGAGGCCGACGGCGAGCAGCGCGCTCGCGGGGACGACGGTGCGCTTGCGCCCGAACCGGTCCATCACTTGGCCGGCGACGAGGGTGACGGGAATGCTGACGACGCCCATCGCGGAGGAGACGCCGCCGAGCGCGCCGGCGCCCAGCCCGTAGGCGTAGGCGGCGAAGATGACGTAGATGCCGCCCTGTCCTTGCGCGCCTCCGCGCCCGACGTTCGCCATAAATTGCGCCGCGAAGAGCGTGACGGCGGAGCGCGTGATGAGCCGCCGCCATGAGACGTCCACGGTCGGGGCGTTCGATCCGGCGCGCTTGGCGAGCACGGCGGGGGCGGTCTCGCGCACGAGGAAGTAGGCGGGAATCGTTGCGAGGAACGCGGCGATCCCGAAGAGGAGGAACGGGGCGCGCAAGCCGAAGAACTCGGCGACAACGCCGCCGAGCACGGGCCCGGCCATAATGCCGCCCCGGTTCACGCCGGCCATGCCCGTGATCATGCGTCCGCGCTGATTCTGCGCGCCGGAGTCGGCGATGACGGCGAGCCTCGTCATTTGCCATACCTGCTGCGCCGCGCCGCTGACGCCGAGGTAGGCGAGCATTTCGCCGTAACTGGCGGCGCGGAGGACGAGGAGCGCGGAGGCGGACATCAGAATGGTGCTGGAGATGAGCAGTTTGCGGCGCCCGATGCGGTCCATCAGGTAGCCGGCGGGCAGCGTGGAGCAGACGGCGCCCAGCATCGGAACGAAGACGGTGAGGCCGGCCTGGGAAGCGTCGGCGCCGAACCGCATCGCCAGGAGGGGGAGAACGGGGACGGCGAAGCCGCGCCCAAGCCCCAGCAGGAACGCGGGGAGCATCAGCGAGAGGAGCGCCTCGTTGCCGCGCCAGCCTCCCGCCCGCCCCTGCCCGCCGTCCGCCATTGGGCTACGCTATCGCGTCGGTCAGGCGGTCGAGTTGCTCCAAGTCCGGCGTAACGGGGCGGAAGATGATTTCGTCGGAGCCCAAGTCCTCGTGCATCCGGACGGCGTTGCGGATGATTTCCGGGGATGTCGGCTGCCCCCGGCCTTGCCTCGACGCGCCCGGCCTTCCGTCGCCTCCGTAGTAGTCGGCGAGCGCTCCGGCGACGGCGTCTTCCGCGTCGGGGCCGAGCGCGCAGGGGAGCGTCACGACGACGCGGGGCCTGCCCTCGCGCTCATGCGCCGCCCACGACTCCTCGACTTGCGTCATCACGCCTTTCGCCCACTCCGCCTCGAGGGCGCGTCCGCCCATCACGTAGCCGCTCGCGAACTTGCCGACGCGGTCGATGGCTTTGGGGTGCGTGCCGCCGATGAGGATCTCGGGGCCGCCAGGCTGGACGGGCGCGGGCCCGACGGGGCGCTGGGCGCCTTCGAGGATCTCGCCGGCCCAGATGCGGCGCATCATCGTCAGTTGCTCCTCGAAGCGGCGGCCCCTGCCGCGGAAGTCCGCGGGAGCGACGACGGCGTCGTCCTCGCGTCCGCCGACGGCGAGGCCGAGCGAGAGCCTGCCGTTGGATATGGCGTCTATGGTGGCGGCCTGCTTGGCGAGGACGCCGGCGTTGCGGAGGGGCGCGAGGAGGATCGTGGTGACGAGGCGCAGCCGTTGCGTGACGGCGGCGACCGCCGCGAGTTCCGCCATCGCCTCGTAGTTGTCGTAGGCGAGCCGGTCGAGCGCGGCGAATGAGGAGTACGGCCCGGCGTCGGCGCGGCGCGCCAGTTCCGAGATATAGCCCCAACTCTCCGTCGGCATTTTGAACGGGAGCCCCACGCCGATCTTCATCGCGTCACCTTCCTTTGAATTCGGGCTTTCGCTTCTCCAGAAAGGCCCGGGCGGCTTCCTTGTGGTCGGCGGAGCGCCGCGCCAGTTCCTGGGCGGTCTGCGCGAGGCGCAGACTCTCCTCGAACCCCATGCCGAACGATTGCTGGACGAGGTATTTCGTGAGCGACATCGCGTAGGTCGCGCCGCTCGCCAGCCGCTCCGCGAGTTCCATCGCGGCGGGCAGGAGGTCGGCGTGGGGCGCCGTTTTGCTGACGAGGCCCATCCTAAGGGCGTCGTCAGCCCCGACGCGGTCGCCCGTGTACTGCATATAGTACGTGTTGCTGAGGCCGATGAGGCGCGGCAACTGCCAGCAGGAGCCGTCGCCGGGGACGAGGCCCATGCGGGTGAACGCCTCGGCGAATTCGGCGCGCTCGGAGGCGAGCCGGATGTCGCAGGAGAGCGCGAGGCCGAGCCCGACGCCTATGGCGTGGCCGTTGACCGCCGCGATGGTCGGCTTCTGAACTTGGTTGACGCGGAGGGGGACATTGGAGACGGAGCCGAACCCGGCTTCCGCTTTGTCCGCGTCGCGCCGCGCCAGCCGCGCCTCCATTCCGCCCCAGGGCAGGGAGGGCGCGTCCGCGCCCGCGGCCTGCTCGCGCTCGAGGCGCTCGATGGTCTCGTCGAACCGCCTGACGTTGGCGCCTGAGCAGAAGGAGGGATCGCGTCCGGTGAGGACGAGCGCGCGGTCGTCGGGGTCGGCCTCGAACCTGTCGAGTTCGGCGTAGAGTTCGGCGGCCATTTCGGGGCTGAGGGCGTTGCGCGTCGTCGGGTGGTCGAGGGTGACGAGGGCGACGCCGCGCGAACGCTGCGTATGGATGCTCGTGGCTCTCCTCCTTCGCGCGGGGACGGGGTTCGCCGGCGCCGCCGGCGCCGGCCAGGGAGACTCCTAAACGTACACGCTGCCGGCGTGGCGCCCGTCCTTTTGGCGGTCGCGCAACTCCTCGTAGTTGATCCGCTGGTTGCGGACGTTCGGGTCGGTCGCGGCGTTCCGCATAATCTCCAGCGGCTCGTCGCTGACCGACTCGAACCAGTAGGGAACGCCCTTCGGAATTAAGAGCGCGTCCTTCGGTCCCAACTCGACCGACTCGCCGTCCTTCCCGTAGAACTTGGCGCGCCCCGCCAGCACGAACCACACCGCGTCCTGCCCGGAGTGCGCGTGCAGGTTCGTCTCGCCGCCCTCACGGCTCACGAGTTGGACGTTCACGCTGATCAGGCCGCTGTCCGCGACATGGGTATTCCTCTTCGGCAAGCCGTCCAGCCCGGGCGTCTCGTACCGGACGACCTCCATTTGCCCGACGGCCTCTCGCGCTGCGCTCATCGCCGCTCCTCCTCGTCTATCTCGTCTTGGGGACGCGCCCATCATACGCCCATCGCGCCCGCGCCGCTCACGAGCGCCCGAACGCGTCGGCGATGAGGCCGCGCAGGAACGGCTCGGGGTAGAGGACGTAGAGGACGTTGTCGAGAAAGACGTAGATGAATATCCAGACGATGGCGGCGGTCAGGAGGGCGACGGGCCACCTCGCGGGGCCGCGCAGAAGCGCGGGCGGCGCGGCGAGGGCGAACGCGAGCGCGCCCCACTTGAGGCCAACGGTAACGCCCACGAGGAGAAACAGCGCGAACAGCCCGACGGTCTTGACCGCCGCGGCGCGCGCGCCGGCGTCCCCGCCGCTGATCAGCCCTAGGTCCATCAGCGTGGCCGGCGACGGACGCCCCCGGAGCCCGCGCCATAGTTCGAACGCAAGGAGCGCAAGCGCAAGCAGCGATAGATAGAAGGGGTAGGTCGTGAAGCGCCATGAGTCGCGCACGGGGTTGAGGAGGTGGTCGGAGAGCAGCAGCCCGACGCCGGCCATAACGATGAGGGGAATGAGGACGTCGGCGCGTCCGAGCCGGGCGGTCCACGGGACGCGGCGGCGGGCCGGGGCGTTCGCTCCGCGCAGTTGGTCGGGGGGCGCGGCGCGCTCCATGCGCCGGACGGCGCGGAAGAGCGTGACGGCGATGAGGAGCGCGACGGCGAGAATGGCGATGGTGAGCGGCCGGCTGAGCGCGCCGCGGTAGCCGTGGATGGCGACCGCGTTGAAGTGGTTGAGTTCGATGATCTCGACCAGGATGAAGCCGAGGATCATCGGCGGACGCGGCCAGCGCCAGCGTTTCATCGCGTAGCCCATCGCCCCGACGCCGAGCGCGATCTGAACGCCGCGCCAACTTGTGGTGTCCACGAACGCGGAGAGGAGGAGGATGGGAATGACGATTGCGCCGATGATGGGATAGGGAACGGTGGTGAGGCGCGCGAGGAAGCCGGTGACGCCGATGCCGACGGCGGACATTATGAGGTTCGCCAGGCCGAGCGTGAGGACGAGCAGGATAGTGATGTGCGCGTCGCGTCCGAGCATTTGGGCGCCCGGCGCGACGCCGTAGGGAATCATCGCGGTTATGACGAGCGCCCAGGTGGGCGCGCCGGGAACGCCGAGCGCGAGCGTCGGCAGCCCCGCGCCGGCCTCTTTCGCGTTCTGCGCGGACTCCGCGAACAGCGCGCCGTCGAGCGATCCTTTGCCGAACTGCGAGCGGTCTTTCGTGAGGATCACGCCGAAGGCGTAACTCAGCCAGTCCACGACCGACGAGCCGACGCCCGGGATCGCGCCGAGGAAGACGCCGAAGGCGGATTGGCGGACGACCATCGGCCACCGGGAGAATCCGTAGCGGGCGCCGCGCAGAACCTCGCCCGCCCCGAGGCTCGCGCCCCCGGCGGCGACCGGCTTCCGGCTGATCATGAGATCGACGAGTTCCGGCAGCGCGAACAGACCCAAAATGAACGGCACGAGCGGCATCGGGACGAACGGGTCGACGGTGAGCCTGCCCCCCAGCGAGCCGATGATGCCGAGCAGCATCCCGACGAGCGCGGAGACGAGGCCCCGCACCATTGCGCCGCGGCTCAGCACGACGACCATTGCGATGCCCAGCGTCCCCGTCGCGGCGATTTCCGAGAAACTGAAGCGCAGCACGAACGGGCGGGCGACCGGAATGACGACGAGCAGAATCGCCGCGCCGACGACCCCGCCGAGAGCGGAGACGGCGTAGATGGCGCCGAGCGTATGCGCGGCGCGCCCGCGCCGGGCGAGTTGGTGCCCCTCCAGGAACGTGACCTGCGTCGCGGCGCTGGGCTGCCCGATGAGGACGGCCGGGGCGGAGTCGAGCGTGTTGCTGACGCCGCTGATTGTGGCGAGCGCGACGAGGCCGATGGCCGGCTCCTCCACGCGGAAGAGAATGAACGGGAACGCGAGGGCCATCACGAGGAAGGAATTCACGCCGGGGATGGCGCTTGCCAGGGCGGCGAGCGCGACGACGCTCAGTAAGACGCCCCAATAGAGCGGCTGCGCGAGGTAGCCGAGCGCTTCGGCGACGGCGGCCATCGGCTAGGCTTCCGCCAAGTTGATTGTCCGCAGCGCCACTCTGCTCCTGTCTCCAGTACCCTCACCCGCCGCTTCGCGGCGTCCTCTCCCCTTATAGGGAGAGGGGGATGTGGCGCTTACGCGCCGCCGGATTCACGCCTGCGTCAGTCAGTGGATAGGCTATGGATGCCCCAAGTTTCAGAGAACCGCGATGGGGTTCAGCGGAGAGCCAGTGGCGAGCGGAAAGTTCATCGGAGCGAGCGCGAAGAGGAATTCGTAGCGCCCGGCGGCGGCGCAGGCTTCGCCAAGCGCCTCGAAATCGGCGTTGTCCACCAGCCAGAGCCCCATCGCAACCTGGCCGACGGAGTGAATGGGGCCGAAGAGCCGGTCGTAGCCGGTGGGGCGGACCTCCTGCGCGCTGTCGCAGGCGAGAACCGAAACGCCCCGCTCGTGAAGCCACGGGAGGCAGGAGGCGTGCAGTCCGGCGCGCCCGCCGTCGCGGGGGACGGGGCCTAGCGCGTTGCGCCGCGCCGTCCAGCCGAAGCGCAGCAGGATGGCGTCGCCCTCTTCGACGCGGACGCCGTGGGCGCGCTCGGCGGCCTCGAGGTCGTCCGGGTAGGCGGCCTCGCCGGGCTCGTGCCAGTCCACGCCGCGGATCCGGGCGAGGTCGAGGAGAACGCCTTTGGTGACGACGCCGTCCTTCATGCCGTCGACCGCGCCGAACCCGGCTTTGCCGGCGGATGAGACGACGCTCGCGGGGCGTCCGTTGTACATCTTGCCGCCCCAGAACTGATGGCAGAGCGCGTCGAGGTGGGTCTGCCCCGGGCCGTGGATGGCCATGCCGAAGTAGTCCATCGAGTGCTGCGTGGTCCACTCGCGGCCGTCGTCAAGGCAGTAGACCTCGCCGCTCTCGACCATCACGTGGACGGGAGTGATGGGCTGGTCGACGGCGTGCAGCGTGCTGACGGGGCGGGCGCATCCGACGCTGACGCCGTCGCGCACGAGGGCCGCGGCCTGCCTGCGCTTCTCCGGCGTGATGAGGTTGAGCGTGCCGAGTTGGTCGTCGCCGCCCCATCGCCCCCAGTTGCTGAGGGATTGGAAATAGCCGAGGACTTCCTCTTCGGTCGGGAGTCGGCGGTCGGTCATCGGCGTCTCCTTGCGCGGCGGGCGGCGCTCCTGGTCGGCGAAGCGATTACTCCGCGCGCTCGAGAATGACGACGGGAATCTCGCGCTCCGTGGCCGCCTGATACTCGTCGTAGGGCGGGTAGATGCCGGTCATCAGCGCCCATAGCGCGGGCTTCTCGTCCGAAGACGCGGTTCGCGCCGTCGCCTGAAACTTGTCGGCGGCGACTTGCACGCCGACGGACGGATTCGCGGTGAGGTTGAGGTGCCACTGCGGATGCGTCGGAGCGCCGCCCCGCGAGGCGACGACCACGTAGCGGCCCGCGTCCTCGCCGTAGATGAGCGGCGTCGTGTACGGCTCGCCGGACTTGCGCCCCGTCGTCGTAAGCAGGAGCGTCGGAACGCCGCGCCAGATGTGGCCGTCCTCGCCGTCGGTTTGCAGGTAGCGCTCCAAGTGCTCCCGCACCCACGGGCGGGCTCCGCCTGAGGTCGTCATTCGCCGCTCCTAATCCGAGATGAGGAATGAGAGAACTGGTCGGGGTGATTGGATTTGAACCAACGACCCCCTGCACCCCATGCAGGTGCGCTTCCGGGCTGCGCCACACCCCGACACTGCCTGCAGTATAGCGCCAACCGGCGGGCGGCGTCCAGCGGGGGACGTCCGCGAAGCGGCGACTTGCCCGCCGTCATAACTTCGCGCTCCTCATACTTAGTCCTTCGTCGCCGCGCGGGCCGGAGAGGACGCCGCGAACGCGGCGGGAGAGGGTACTGCGGTCGGGCGCAACGCGCCCCTCAACCGTCATTCCTGCGTAGGCAGGAATCCATTCGGCGCGACAGCGCCATAGACGGGGCGCGTCGCGTCCTGTCTCCCTTGTTCCCCAGGCGCCACGTCATTCCCGCGAAAGCGGGAACCTACCCCCTTGCCGCCTGCCCTCAACCGTCATTCCCGCGTAGGCGGGAATCCCGCCCCCTGCGGCGCGCAAGCGCCCATTCCGCCTCTCCCTAGAAGGGGAGAGGACGCCGCGAATGCGGCGGGAGAGGGTGCTGCAGACGAGGGCGCAATGGCGCCCCGTCTCCCTCTCGCCGTCGCGCTTGACTTGCCCCGCCGCGCCGCATACGCTTGCGCTATGCGAAAGCGAACCGCAAACGTCTCCGCGCTGCTGGGAGCGCTCGCGGGGGCGCTGCTGACGCTCTTGCTGCTCGCTTTCATGCTCACGCCCATTGCTTGCGGATGTTCGCCGCGAGGCTATCAAGGCGACCTCGAGGGCAGGCATGCTCAATACCCCATGCCTCCTATGTGGTCGACCGAAGGCCATATTGTATTTAACGCGGACAGGCGGGTATATGTCGCCGCTAGCGATGGCGCGAGTTTAAATGCGCTCCCCCATGCCAGAGGCGAACTTGGCCTCGAACATGCAATAAGCGTTTCTTCCAACGAATTGATTGGCTTCGGCAGATTTGCATGTAGAGTAGGCTGGCGCGATAGAGAATATACCATAGAAACGTCGTCTTTCGACACTTCCGATAGTGAACGTTTCGCGGAAGATCGTTCGTATCCGCCGTTTTACCCTGCTCTGTCTCCCGATGGCTCGCTCATCGTATTCAGATCTTATGACGATAGTCCTGTTCCAGAAACTCAAGGGGATGGCTTGTTTCTAGCCCATAGAGGTGAAACTGAAATTCGGAGATTGGCTCCAACTGTCGGAGCCGACGCTCACCCTATTGCGTGGTCTCCTAATAGCCAACGAATCGTGTTTTTTGGAAACGAATGGGCTAAAGTAGTAGTTCGGCCCGATGGGGAAATTGACGGGAATTCCATACCTATGCCAACAGGTTTCCTCTACGTATTGGATATTAATGATCCTGAAGCATTTCGTTTATCCAAATCAGAAAGCCTGCCGACTTGGTCGCCTGATGGCGCCCGAATAGCCTTCGTTCGTAGTCAGCAAGACCTGGAAACTCTTGTGACTGTTCGCCCTAACGGGACCGATATGATGAATATAGCAACTGTTCCTCAAATGGGAACTTCAAACCTTTCATCAGGCGATGCGCGGGGTAGATGGATCTCTTGGTCGCCTGACGGCTCTCAAATTCTCTTCCAAAAAAGCCCTTTCTTGTTAGTCGATGCTGATGGATCAAGCGTAAAAACAACGGACGCGGGGCCCGGCGCATACGCTACGTGGTCTCCGGATGGTTCGCGGATTGCAGCGCTCCTCCCCGATAGCGCCAGTGGAGTCAAACTTTTCACGGTTAACTCCGACGGATCAGACCTGCGCGTTTTGGTAAGATGGGATGATAGATCGAACCGACTGATAGCGGCGCAAGGCCAACCAGCGCCTGCCGGCTTCGGACCCTTCGAGTGGACGGAGGTTCCCCAATGAGCGCAATCATCGTCTTGCGGCTGCGCGTTTTGGCGACGGGGGCGCTCTTGGCGCTTGCGGCGGTCGCGTGCGCGTCGCCCGCGCCCACGCCCACTGTTGCTCCTGCGCCTATCCTCACCCCAACCCCCGCTTTCACGCCCAGCCCTATGCCTACGCCAACCCCTACGTTCACGCCTACGCTCACCCCAACGCCCACTTTCACGCCCATTCCTACCCCTACTCCAACCCCTACGTTCACGCCTACGTTCACGCCTACGCTCACTCCAGCGCCCACTTTTGCCGCCTCGCCTAGGCCCACGGCAACGCTCGCGCCTGCCCAATGGCCCACTCCGTGGCCGCCGCCGCCCCCGGAAACCCCTGTGCCCGACGGAGAGCCTACCGCCTGTTGGTTTCACCCTCTTATACCTCCAGGATTCCCTCATCCCGAGCGTTTCGTTCATTGGATCACCACGGAAGTAGGAGACTATTTAGTATTCGATTATCAACAAAACCGCATCGGCTGGAATGCTTCGGATTCGATAGGCAAACTCTCGTTGGATACGGAAATCGTTGAGACAATTATCAATGCAAGCCCTTATCGTTGGAGATTCTCTTTGCATTTGGATCCCTCTCCTTCCGAACCGCTTATTGCGTACACTTCATGCGAATTCGTGACGAATTATAGGTCAAACCATGATCCGGAAATTGCGATAGTCGATTGGACTACGCTCGAATCGAATAAGGCTGACGGACAACGCATCGTATGACTTTTTCCCTGTGTGGTCACGCGACGGAAAGCATATCGTATTCCTTTCTTGGCTTGGCGTTAGAGGGGGAAGCCTTTGGAATTTCGCATCTAACAGCGTCGTTATCAACGTGGCGAATGCGAAAGGCGAGTTGAGAACCTCGAGCCGCGGCGCATTGCTCTATCCGGTTGCCTGGTCGCCCAATAGCGAAGAATTCGCGTTTATCAATGCGATAAACGTCGATTCTGACGCCGGTTATGGAGAGGTTGTTGAAATAGGCGTGTTTCTCACGGGAATTGATAAAATCGAACCCTTGCAAATTGCATCCGCGACCTCTTATGAGACTTCCGGAGTCCCACGTAAAACTAGGCTCAATTCCATTACTTTCGGCGGGCCGTCGTGGTCGCCTGATGGCCGCGACCTTGCATTCGGAAGCAGCGACTACGATAGCGTGAGCGTTCATTTAATCAGCCGAGACGGAACGAATGATCGGGTGATATGGGAAGGCGACAGCGCGAGGCCAATCTCTCAGGTGACATGGTCGCCCGACGGCGAAGAGATCCTGTTCATTGCTGACGCCGCCCGTGTCATTCGGCCGGATGGAAGCGGCCTGCGGCGCCTAGAATTGCCCCTTAAGGCGGATTTCTCATATATGAGAGCCGCCTGGTCGCCGGATAGTTCGCGGATTGCTTTCTATGATGGATGGGATGGCATCGTGACCATGAACAGGAACGGCGCGGGCGTTCGTACTTACGAAACGCCGTGAAGGAGGCGCGTCGACGCGGGTTAGCCTCATCGCCCGCCGACCGGCCTCCGCCACGCCACGCTGACCGCGCCGACGGCGTAACATAGCGCGCGTTCCGCAACATTCGGATCAACGAGGAGGGAGCGCGATGGCCGAGTCCGCGACGCAGGCGGCGACGTTCCGCAAGATAGACGGCGACAGCCACTTCTTCCCGCCGCCGGACTTCACCGGCGTTGGGGAAGCCATAGGCGTCTCGGACGAGGCGCTGGATATGCTGCTGCGCGACGCGGCGTTCTTCTCCGACCGCGAGGCGCGCCGTGGCGGGTTCCGCGCATCCGCCGCCGGAAAGCGCGCCGGGGCGGTCAACCCCACCGCCGCGACGACCGGGCAAGGCGCGGGGCCGGTCGGGCACGGCGCCGTCAATCAGCGCGCGCGGCTGCTGCCGGAGACGGGGTTCGATATGCAAGTCCTCATCCCGGACGGCATCTACGGCAACCCGTTCGGGGCGCCGAACGAGCGCGACTGGGATCCGGGGCTGCGCCTCGCGCTCTGCATGGGCTACAACAACGCGACCGCCGAGGCGCAGCGGCGCCGCCCCGGCGAGTTCATCGGAACGGGCGTCGTCCCGTTCGGAACGGAGAGCGTCGAGGCGTGCGCGGCGGAGGCGCGCCGCGCCGTCGTCGAGTTGGGGCTCCGCGCCATCACGATCAACAGCAACTGGCGCGGGCGCAACTGGGACGCCATAGACCTCTATCCGTTCTGGAGGGCCGCCGCGGAGTTGGACGCTCCGCTTTACGTGCACGGCAACCCGTTTCAGTGCCAGGTGAACGACCACGCGCCCACGAATTACACGCTCGGCTGGGAGCGGATGCGCCGCCTGCACATCAGCAACTACCTCGGCTTCGCGTTCGAGTACATCGTGGCGATGGCGAGCCTGACGCTCGGCGGCGTTCTGCGGGAGTTTCCGAATCTGCGGTTCGCGTTCTTCGAGTCGGGCGGCTCCTGGCTGCCGTGGGCGATGTACACGCTCGACCGCGTCTATCAGATCGAGCCGCAGTGCGCGAGGTGCGACGAGCCGCCGAGCGAACTGATCGCGCGGAGTTGCCTCGTCGCCGTCGAGCCGGACGAGCAGGCGATCGTCGGCGCCGTCCGGACGATCGGCAGCCGCAACTTCATCGTGGGCAGCGACTACCCGCATCCGCCGTCCACGTTCCCCAACACCGCCGCCGGCATCGAGACGATGGATGGCTTGAGCGAAGAGGCGAAGCGCGACATCCTCGGCGGCAATATGGAGCGGTTCTTCCATTTGGACTGAACGGAAGACGCGGCGCTTGCCGGGGCGACCTAGAACAGATCCGTCTCCTCTTCGGCGGGCGCGTCCTCTACGCGCTCAGGGCAGTCGTCGGCGGTGATGTCGCAGAAGGAGCATTCGGACGCGCTCGGCGTCCGGGGCGGCGGCTCCTCGCCCGCGAGCGTTTTGATCAGGTCAACCGCCCTCTCGACGAACGCCTGGTCTATCGCCGACCCCGGCACGTCCACCGCGTGGTCGGGGTAGACGACGCGCCCCGAAAGCGGCAGGCCGCCGTACTCGCGCCGCGCGAGCGGGAACGCCCACATATAGAGCATCACCTGAATGGCGTGGTATTCGTGGGGCTCGCCGGACTTGAGGTCGTGGATAACCGCTTGCCCGTCCTTGAGCGACACGAGGTCGGGCATTCCGGCCAGCGCGGCGCTCCAGCCGCGCAAGCGGAACTGGTTTTGCCGCTCGACCTTCACGGTCGCGCCGTCCGCCTCCAGCCGCTTCCGCTCCTCCCGCAGGAGGGCTTTGTGATTGAGCGCCCACAACGTCGGCTCGAAATCGCGGACGGCGCGCCGCCACGTCTTGCCGTCGTGCCGCGTCTTGAACCACGACGCCCACTCGCAATGGTGATTGCCGGAGAGGAGGCGCGGCATCCACGTGACCCAGATGTAGGGATGCTCGCGGGGCTGCGGGCCATCGGACTTACTCATGGCTCTCCTTCATGTTGGCCATCGTCTTGCCGATGATGTTTATGCCGGTTCCGCAAATCGCGCACGCGCCCTTGATGATGGGCTTGCCGTTCTTGGTCGTCTCGTCACGCGCGTTCGCCATGTCCCGCTTCTCCCGGCACTTTACGCAGTAAGCGGACAGGCTCATTAGGTCTCCTTCCGCTGCAGATGCTCGATGATTTCGGGCATCCGCTTCAGCAGGCCGGGGGTACGCATCAGGCTCCGCTTCCTCGTCTTGCAATTCGCCCATGATTCGCTCCAGTCGGGGGGTGAGGATAGCGATGAATCGCAGCAGGCCCGCTAGCATAGCCTCACGGATCCTCGGCGAATGTTCCAGCGTCTCATCTATTGACATGCGCCGACGCAGGTTATCAGATACATTAACGTGTAGCCCCCCTGCTTCCACCGTGCATGATCGGTGCCTCCCCTCATCCCATTTGACCACTCCGGGCTCCGGGTAGCACTCTTTGTGAATCTGGTTTTGCTCTTGTTTGAGCGCGTTAAAAATTCGAACGTTACGCTCCCTACTAGTGGTGTCAATGGCGAGTTTCACCGACACTTCCCACATCCAATCGGATCCCCATAACTTTGGCGACTTCGGGATGTGAGGATAGTAGTACAATCCGTTGAACGCTGTCCGCACTTTGTTAACCCAGGGATGCGCCTCTCGCTGCATTTGGAATCCTTGCTTTATCAAGGCGTCAACGAGAGGCTGGTAGAACCGAATCCGGCCCTCGTTGTACCGGGAATCCGCGCTAACCACTTTTTGTTTCGACCAATCGTTGGGGAACGCCACCGGACGAAAAACGGGGGCGGGCAGCGACTCGCCAATCCTGATTGCGCTCACCTCCACGCCGTAGAAGTTGATTTCTTCAGGCGTCCAGTCATTGAGCCAGTCTATGGTCGCGCGGTGCTCGCCTCTGAATGAGGATGCCACCCATATCACGACGCGAGCGTCGAGGGCGGCCGCGTAGGTCAAGAGCTTCCCCAAGTGGGGGTGGTCAGCCCACTCCAACTGATTCTCTATCGCGACCAGTTCACCCGTGTCGCGCTTCTGCGCGAGAATGTCGAGAGAGAAGCCGCCGATGTCCGCCTCTCTCTGCACAATTTCCAACTCCATCCCAAGCGAGTCGCCGAGCAAGTCCAGGCGGTTCGCGAGCCACGGCGTGAAGTCGTGCGCCTCGTGAGGCCAGATGAGGCGCATGTCCACCTGCTCGATCTTCCCCAATTCCGGCATCGGCCTGCCCAGTTCGTTCTCCGGCACTGTCTACTCCTTTCGTTCGCTTCTATCTTACCTTGCCGCAACCTCTCGGCTGCCGTCCGCAGTACCCGCGCACGCCGGCTTCGCCGGCGACCTCTCCGCTTATAGGGAGAGGTGGGGGCAAGATTCCCGCGTAGGCGGGAATGACGAAGGCATCACGCCCCGAGCACGGCCTGCCGGAGCGCCGAGTTCGCCCGCGCCTGCCAGCCGGGGCCGTCCTCGCGCAGGCGGGACACGACATCGGAGTCAAGGCGGATCGTCACGCGCGTCTTGCCGGCGGCCTCCCGCGCCAGGCGCTCCGCCTCCAGCCGCCGCGCGTGCGCGAACTCCATCGCGGGGCGCATCCGAGCGAAATCCTCCTCCGTCAACTCCGGGTTGTCGGGGTCGAGGGCGATGCCTGCGTTGATCGCCGCGTCTTCCTCAGGCGTAGGCCATATCGTTCCGGGCTTAAGGGGCGGCATAGCGTTCCATCTCCTTCGCGTTGGATTTGCGGATGCTGATGATCCGGGTGTTCCCCATGCGTTCAGTGTACACGACCGTGTGCAAACGGAGTTCTATGTAGCCGAACGCGCGGAATCGCGGTTCGCTATGCCGGTCGTCCGGCTCGATGAGCGCGGCGCTCCATTGGAAGCGCTCGATCGCAGAGAAGTCTATGCCGTGCTTGGCGATGTTGCCGCGCCGCTTGGCCTCGTCCCACTCGTAAGGCATAGGGCTAGGCTAACCATTAGGCGCCGCGCCGTCAACCGGGGCGCGTCGCGCGGGAGGCGATGGGAGTAGTGGGGACGGGGCGCGACGCGCCCCCGTCCGATGGGGGCGAGGTTCCCGCCTACGCGGGAATGACTGCAGGTTATGCAACTGCCTCCGATGGGAGACCTTGCGCAACCTCTCGGCTGCCGTTCCCAGTACCCTCTCCCGCCGCTTACGCGGCGTCCTCTCCCCTTATAGGGAGAGGTGAATACGGCGCTTGCGCGCCTCTGGATTCCGGCCTACGCCGGAATGACGGTAGATTATGCGACGGCCTCTCTGGAGAGAGGTGGATACGAGATTCCCGCCTACGCGGGAATGACGATTTCTTAGCGGAAGGCGTAGCGCTCTTGGCCGGTGAGGGTTCGGACGCCGGCCCATTCCTCGCGGGCGGCGCCCTCGCCGGAGAGGACCGCCTCGACCTCGGCGGGGGCGGGCTTGGCGTCTTTGAAGGGGCCGCCGGTGCCTTCGTAGCCGGGGTATTGGAAGTATTCGCAGGGGAGGACGACGATTTCGTCCTCGCCGCGGCGGACGTTCATCGGCTCGCCGCCGTCCTCGACGACGCGGGCCTGCTCGTCGAGCAAGCGCCGGTACATAATGACGCCGACGTCGGTGACGCCGAGCCGCTCGGTGGTTCTGTCGGAGATGGGCCCCTGAATGACCCACGCGAGTTGGTCTTGCGCGAGCACGTAGTCGTAGCGGATGCGTCCGTCGGCGTCGTAGAGGGGCTCCTCGACGTAGGGGATTTCGGTCTGGGGCGCCTCGCCGTCGCGCAGAGGGCGGAAGGTCATCGAGACGTGCAGCGTGTGCGTGTCGTCGACGGGCGTTCGGAACTGCATGCCGTGCGCGACGCGGAGGATGTTGGGAAAGAGCACGGGGTGGCCGATGCGCCAGAACTCGCTGTCTTCGGTTTCGTCGCCGACGAGGCGGCGCTTGATGACGCCGTAGTCGGTGACGTCGAAGCCGATCTTTTTGTGCTCGCGGCCTTTGGCGCCGGTGGTGGCGTTCCAAGCGTCGCGCTCTTCGGGGGGCTTGCCGCGGTTCATCATCCAACCGCCGAAGTAGCGGTGCAGCCACTGGAAGTGCAGGGGGTCGAGCGAGTTTTCCTGGCACTGCAGCCAGTTGCAGGGGAGCGCGTGTGACTGCCACTCCTTGCGCCCATCCCACTCGAGGACGTCCCATCGCGGGAGGAGCGGCGCGGGCTGCGGGCCGAGGTACGCCCAAACCGCGCCCGCGTACTCCTGCACGGGGTACGCCTTGATGCGAACTTTGTCCTTGAACTTGGATCCTTCCGGCTCGGACGGCTGATCTACGCACTGGCCTTGCGCGTCGAAGACCCAGCCGTGGTAGGCGCAGCGTATGCCGTTGGGTTCGGGGACGCCGTAGGCGAGGCTGGCCTTGCGGTGGGCGCAGGAGGGCTCGACGAGGCCGAGCGTTCCTGATGCGTCGCGGTAGAGGACGAGGTCTTCGCCGAGGAGTCGGATCTCGCGGGTGGGATTGTCGGCGTCGAGTTGGGCGCCGCCGGCGACGGGGTGCCAGTAGCGGCGCATCAGGTCGCCCATCGGCGAGCCGGGGCCGACGCGGGTAAGCCTGTCGTTCATCTCCTGCGTGAGCATGGCGGCCTCCCTTCCTATGCGCCGGACGCGGCTCGCGCTGCTTGCCTATGCGCCGGGCGCGCTCGCTACTCGCGCCGCTTGCCCCTGCGCCGGGCGCGCTCGCTACTCGCGCCGCTTGCCCCTGCGCCGGGCGCGCTCGCTACTCGCGGCGTTGCGACTCCCTAACGTGCATCGCGTAGGCCGCGGCGGTGAGCGTGGCGGCGATGACGAACCAGATCATATAGGCGACGACGAAACTGCCGTCGAGGCTTCCGCCGAGCCAAACCGGGCCGAGCAGGTAGGGGACGACGACGAGGAACAGCCAGATGGCGGCCATCGTCAGCAGAGATCGGGCGTTCATCGGATTGCAACTCCTGGCGCGCCAAGCGCCGGTCTTGTCGGGCCGCGCCCTAGTGTACGGAGTATGGGCGGGCGGCGCAAGGGGCGGCGTGGGGCTGGGGGGGGAGCGGGGCAAGGGGGACACTCTGCCTTAATTGTGGCTCCATTTGGCACCATTTACTCCTAGCGCCGGGTCCGCTGGAGGGCCTGTTTGGGGCCGTTTTGGGGCGGAAATGGGGGCGTTTGGAGCGGAAATGGGGCCAAATGGTGCCACCCGCCGTCAGGGGGCGTCCGTCCGTCGTTGGGTTCGAGCGCGGGGTCATAGAGCCAGCGTAGAGGAGGCGGGGCGGACGGCGCAAGGGGCGGATGTCGCATTGGGCTTGGGCAGGTTCCCGCGTAGGCGAGAGGCGGATGGCGCGCAGGCGCCGGATCCGCCTCTCTCTACGCCACGAAGCGGAGGGTGAAGGGCACGCAGCCGTCGCGGCGGCCCGGCTAGGCGGCGGGCCTCTTGGAGGCGGCGCCGCTGTGCAGCCGAACCAGGGACTTGGCCGCGGCGGTCTTGGCGAGCCGGTCGTCCGGGAGGTCGACGATGCGGCCGCACTGCACGCACTGCAGGTACGGGCCGTACATATCGCCGGACTTCCGCAGGTCGCCCCGGCACCGCTGGCACGCTTTCATATAGACCATCATCGCCTACCTCCTCCCTCGTCTGATCCTTGTGACGGCAATTACGCTCCGGCGGGCGGTTTGGATTTCCCGGTCAGACGAAGGCTCGCCCGCGTCGCTCATTGCGTATGATAAGGCTTGACACGCGCTATGTCAACGTGTAGCATACGAGTTGTCCCGCGAATTCACGAAGAGCCCTCGCGCGGCCTAGAATCGTCGTTCCCGTGCGGGCGGGAATCCGGCGGACGGCGCAAGGGCGCCTCGGACGCTCCGATTCCGAGAGGACGGCAATGCAGGAGAGACGCAGACCTACGAGCGCGGAGCGCGTCGCGCCCGTCTTTCGCGTAACCTTCGGCGAAGGAGAGCGCGCCGCTCCCCCGGCGAGGCGGACGCCTCAAGCGCCCCCCGGCGCCGCGCCGCGCCCCGAAGCCGCGGATGCGCCGGAAGAGGGCCTCTACATCATCAGCGTCGCCGCCCGCATCCTGCGGATGCACCCCCAAACGCTCCGCAAGTACGAGCGCGCCGGACTCATCCGTCCCACGCGAACCATCGGAATGCTCCGCCTCTACTCGGAGCGCGACATCGCCAAACTGCGGATGATCAAGCACCTCGTGGACAACGCCCGCCTGAACCTCGCGGGCGTGGAGATGGCGATGGCCGTGTTCGACCGGCTCGCGGAGGCGGCGGAGGCCGCCCGCGCCCCCGCCCGGCGCTCCTCGCCCCAGCGCGGCGCGCTCCCCTTCGAGCAGGCGATGCAAGACATTATCGAGATGTTCCTCGGAGCGGGCGCGGTCAAGCGGCCCGGCGCGGGGGACGACGGGCGAAGCGAATGACTACGCAAGAAGAGCAGACCCAGCACGGCGAGGACGGCGGCGCGGCCCCTGAAGACCCCCTGGCCCGAGCGGAGCGCGAGCGCGACGAGATGAAAGCGGTCGCTCAGCGCGCCCAAGCCGACCTCGTGAACTACAAGCGCAGAACGGAGGAGGAGCGATGGGCGCTGGCGCGCAGCGCCTCCCGCGTCGTCATCGCCAAACTGCTGCCCATCGTGGACGACCTCCGCCGCGCCGTGGACGCCCTCCCGCCGGACGCGCCCGGCGAGTGGGCCGCCGGCGCCCGCCTCATCCGGCAGAACGCGCTCGCGCTGCTGGAGTCGGAAGGCGTGACGCCCTACGAGCCCGCGCCCGGCGACCCGTTCGATCCGGCGCGGCAGGAGGCCGTCGCGTCCCGCCCCAGCGCGGAGCATCCGGCGGGCGCCGTCCTCGAAACCGTCAGCCCGGGCTACAGCGGCGCCGACCGCGTGCTGCGCGCCGCCCAGGTCGTCGTCTCCGGCGGCGCCCCGGACCCCGCAAGCGGCGGCGCGAACAACGACAATACCTAACATTCGGAACGCAAGGAGCGCATCGAGCAATGGCGAAAGTGATCGGCATAGACCTCGGAACCACGAACTCGGCGATGGCCATGATGGAGGCCGGAGAGCCGGAAGTCCTCGAAAACGCGGAGGGCGGGCGCACGACCCCCTCCACCGTCGCGGTCAACCCCAAGAGCGGCGAGCGCTACGTCGGAATGGTCGCCAAGCGCCAAGCGGTGACCAACCCCGTCAACACCGTCTACTCGGTGAAGCGCCTCATCGGGCGGAAGTTCACCGAAATCGAAGAGGAGCGCAAGACGCTCGGCTACGCGACGAAGGCCGGCAAGGGCGGCGACGCCACGGTTACGATGGGCGAGCGCGACTACTCCCCCCCGGAAATCTCCGCGATGGTCCTCCAAAAACTGAAGGCGGACGCGGAGGCCAAACTCGGCGAGCCCGTCACGCAGGCGGTCATCACCGTCCCCGCCTACTTCAACGACAGCCAGCGCCAGGCCACGAAAGACGCCGCGACCATCGCCGGCCTCGACGCGCTCCGGATCATCAACGAGCCCACCGCCGCCGCCCTCGCCTACGGCCTCGACAAGCATCAGGACGAGATCATCGCCGTCTACGACCTCGGCGGCGGCACCTTCGACATCTCCATCCTCCACATCGGCGACGGCGTGTTCGAGGTGAAGTCCACCAACGGCGACACGCACCTCGGCGGCGACGACTTCGACCAGCGCGTCATTGACTGGATGGCCGACGAGTTCAAGCGCGAGCAAGGCATTGACCTCCGCGAAGACCGCATGGCGCTCCAGCGCCTCAAAGAGGCCGCCGAGCGCGCCAAGATCGAACTCTCCAGCGCGCAGCAAACGGAGATCAACCTCCCCTTCGTAACCGCCGACTCCTCCGGCCCCAAGCACCTGGCGATGAGCCTCAGCAGGGCGAAACTGGAGCAACTCACGGGCGACCTCGTCGCCCGCACCGTCGAGCCCTGCCGGCAAGCGCTCGAAGACGCCGGCGTCGGCGCGGGCGGCGTCGCCGAAGTCGTCCTCGTCGGCGGAATGACCCGCATGCCCGCCGTCATCGAGAAGGCGAAGGAACTCTTCGGCAAGGAGCCTCACAAGGGCGTCAACCCCGACGAGGTCGTCGCCGTCGGCGCCGCCATTCAGGCCGGCGTCCTGCAAGGCGACGTCACCGACATCCTCCTGCTCGACGTCACGCCGCTCACGCTCGGCATCGAGACGCTCGGCGGAGTCGCCACGCCCCTCATCAAGCGCAACACGACGATCCCAACCTCGATGGCCGAGACATTCACCACCGCGTCCGACGGCCAGCCCAGCGTCGAGATTCACGTTTTGCAAGGCGAGCGCGGCATGGCCGCCGAGAACAAGACGATCGGCAGATTCAACCTGGACGGCCTCGCTCCCGCTCCCCGGGGCGTCCCCCAGATCGAGGTGACTTTCGACATAGACGCCAACGGCATCCTCAACGTCTCCGCCAAAGACAAGGCGACCGGCAAGGAGCAGCGCATCGCCATCACCGCGTCGTCCGGCTTGGCGAAAGAGGAAGTGGAGCGCCTCGTGAAAGAGGCGGAGTCCCACGCCGAGGAGGACTCCCGCAAGCGCGAACTCGCCGAGGCGCGCAACGTCGCGGACAACAGCGCCTACCAGGCCGAAAAGACGCTCGCGGAGTACGGCGACCAGGTCGACGACGCCGTCAAAAGCGAAGTCCAGGCCCGCGTCGCCGACGTTCGGAGCGCGCTCGCCCGCGAGGACGCCGACGCCGCAACGCTGAACGCCGCGACCGCCGCGCTGGGCGTCGCCGTCCAAAAGATCGGCGAGGCCGTCTACGCCAAACAGCAGGCCGACGCTGGCTCCGCCGACGCCGCCCCGGACGCCGAAGCCCCCGAAGGCGGCGCCGCATCCGGCCCCGACGACGAGAACACGATAGAGGGCGAGTACCGGGAGGTGTAGCCGAGTCCCTGCGGTCGGGCTAGCCGCGCCGCCTATCGTCCGTAGTCGTCCTCGAGGCGCACGACGTCGTCCAACTCCGTCGTGCTGACCTCGAGAATGACGGCGTCCTCTTCGGAGACGCCCGCGACACGGTGGACGACGCCCGGCTCGATGACGCAGGACTCGCCGCGCCGCATCGGAATCTCCCGGCGGACGCCGTCCACGACGAGCGTAAGCATGGCCTCGCCGCTGATGAGCGTCAGCGTCTCGCGCTTGCGCTCGTGGTACTGCAGGCTGAGGCGATGGCCTCGCCGGACGCGCAGATGCTTGACGCAATAGGCGGCGCAGAGGTCGAGGATGACCTCGCCGCCCCACGGCTTCTTTATCGCGTCGCCCACCTTCACGGCGCCCGATTCTACCGCTTTCGCCTGCCGTCTGAGCGGGTCAGGCGAGCCCATGCGCGGGAAAGACGAGCCGCCGCAACTCGGCGACTTGCCGCATCGCGTAGTCCCGCGCCTTCTCCTGCGTCGCCGGGTCAAGCGCCGGCGGGTCGGCGTCCCGCAGGCGCGGGCTCCGCAGAAAGGCGTCCGCCCCTTCCGGCAATTCGTCCGGCCAATGGCGGTCCAGCATAACGCCGTAGGCGAGCGTCCAGCAGCGCGGCGTAGCGTCGAGGTCGTATCCGCCTCCGCCGAACGCGAGCAACGGCAGCCCCGTCGCGCCCAAGCGCTCCACGACCGCCGCGTATCCCTGCGCGCTGAGCGCGAGATGCGTCAGCGGATCGTTCACGTATGCGTCGGCGCCAAGTTGCGCGGCGAGAACGTCCGGCGCGAACGCCTCGATCAGCGGCGGAACGACCGCGTCGAACGCCTCGAGGTACGCGTCGTCTCCGGTGTAGGGGAAGAGCGGGAGATTGACGGAGAAGCCCGCGCCTTCGCCCGCGCCGGTCTCCGCGACCGCGCCCGTGCCGGGGAAGAGCCACCGCCCGCCCTCGTGCACGGAGATCGTGAGAACGTCTGCGTCGCGGTAGAAGGCGGCTTGCACGCCGTCGCCATGGTGCGCGTCAATGTCCACGTAGGCGACGCGGAGGCCGCGTTTGCGGAGCGCGTTAATGGCGACGACCGGGTCGTTGAAGACGCAGAAGCCGGACGCCCAGCCGCGCATCGCGTGGTGCAGGCCGCCGGCCGGGGCGAACGCCGCTTGCGCCGCGCCGTCGGCGATCAACTCCGCCGCCTGAACGGACGCGCCGGTCGAGAGCAGCGCCGCCTCGTACATTCCTGCGTAGACGGGGTTGTCGCCCTCCGCCGAGAAGCCGTGCCGCTCCGCCGCCTCCGGGTCGTTCTCGCCGCCGCTGAGACGTCTGACCGCCTCGACGTACTCCTCCGTATGGAACGTCGTCAACTCCTCAACGGTCGCGGGGCGCGGCGGAACGAGCATTGCGCGCTCGTCCTCGAACGCGCCGTAGGATTCGAGGAGCGCGTGCGTATGGCGCAGGCGGACGGGGCGCATCGGATGGTCGTCGCGCAGGACGTGGCGCGAAAGCGCGTCGGCGTAGACGTAGGCCGCTTTGCCGCCGGGGCGAGTCATTGCGGGCGCAGTCTAGCAGAGGCGACCCGGAGCTATGCTAGACTCGCGTTATGCGCCGCGCCGCCCTCCTTCCCGCCTGCGTTCTCTCCCTCGCCGCCGCGCTCGCGGCCTGCCAAAGCGCTCCCACGCCGACGCCGCCCCCGACCGCCACGATCGCGCCTGCGCCGTCCCCAACGCTCACGCTCACGCCGACCCCGACGCTTACCCCGACGCCGTCGCCAATCCCCACGCCTACGCCGACGGCGACTCCCACCTCCACGCCGACGCTTACCCCGACGCCAACGCTCACGCCCACGCCGTCGCCGACCCCAACGCTCACGCCTACCCCGACGGCGACGCCTACGATTACGCCTACGCCGTCGCCGACTCCTACGCTCACGCCGACGCCGACGGCGACGCCAACCTTCACGCCTACGCCGTCGCCTACCCCGACGCCGATGCCGATCTACGCGACGAAGAAGGCGTGGAACTGCTTCTTCGACAGGCCGGAGGACGGGTCGGACGGCGCGTGCGGTTGGCGTTTCGACGTCGTGCTGAAATGGCCCGGGACGATTGACGTTCACTTCTACACGGAGGTGGGCTTCAGGAACAGGCTGGACAACGCGCTGGAGCAGTTGGGCGAATTGCTTGGCTACGAGTTCAACGTGATCGACGCGAGCGATATGAGCAAGGCCGATCGCGACAACTACAACGAGGTTCTCGGCGACAACGCCATCCTCGTGGAGTTCAGAGACGACGACCTCTTAGGCAGCGACCGGCTGGGGTACGCGGAGTGGTGGCGCTACCGGCACAAGTTCGCGGTCGCGCGCATCGTCGTGGCGGGGCAAAGCAGCAACCTGAACGCGACGATCACGCACGAACTGGTGCACGCGCTGACGGCGATGGGGCACGTGACGGGGCCGAGCCTGATGGCGCGCTACAGCAGTTACAACCGCCGCGACGTCAGCGACTCCGACAGGGAGCAGTTCGCAATCTACAGGGCAATCCCTTACGGCATGGACATAGCCGACGTAAAGAAGATCGCCTACATCGCGGAAACCGGGGGGCTGTGGATCGACACCGTTCCGGCCTACGATCGGTGATCTGAGAGCGCATGCGAGGAGAATCTGTATGGCGCGGCGCGGAGGCGCGGAAGAACTGGCTTCGCTTTGGGCGCGATTCGGCGCGGAACTGACCTACGACGACCTGCCGGAGCAGGCGCGCCGAACCGTCCGCGACCTGACGCTCGACACGCTGGGCGTCGCGCTCGCCGCCAACACGCTCGGAGTGGGCGTCCCTCAGTTGCTTGCGTGGGCTCGGACGGCGGGGGGCGCGCCCCAAGCCTCGCTCATCGGCCTGCCGGACGCGCTGCCGGCGGCATCCGCGGCGATGGTCAACGGCGGGATGGCGCACGCGCTCAACTTCGACGACACGACTGCCGTCGGCTCCGGCCACCTCGGGCCCGTCACGCTCCCGACCGCGCTCGCCGCCGCCGAGTTGCGGGGCGGCGTGTCCGGCAAGGAGTTTATGGCGGCGCTTGCCGTGGGGATGGAGTTGATGGCGCGCATCGGGGCGTCGCTGGCTGCGGCGGGGAGCGCGTTCACCGAATCCAAACCGCAGCCTACGCAGATGCCGGGCTGTTTCGCCGCCGCGATGAGCGCGTCCCGCGCGCTGGGCTTCACGCCCCAAGAGACGCATTCGGCGCTCGGCCTCGCCTTTATGCAAGCGTCCGGCGGACGCCAGCCCGTGCTCGAGGGGCGTCCCGCCAAGGCGGTCTACGCCGCATTCTCCTGCCACGCCGGGATGTTGAGCGCGCTGCTGGCGCGCGAGGGGCTGCTGGGAGACTGCGACGCCTTCGAGGGCAAGGCGGGCTTCTTCCCCACCTACTACGGCGGCGCGTTCCATCGCCCCGTGATGAGCGACGGACTCGGCGGCGAGTGGCTTCTGCTGAACACAGGGCTGAAGCCGTGGCCCACGACCGGGGTCGCGCACGTCTTCATCGAAGCCGCCGCGAACATTCGGGCCGCCCATTCGCCGCCGCCGTCCGTCGTCGCGCGCGTGCTTGTGCGCGGCGAGCCGCATATTCGAACGTTCTGCGAGCCGCTGCAGGTTCGCCGCAACCCCCGGTCGCCCGTCGAGGCGGAGGACTCCGTCATCTTCGCAACCGCGCGCGCCCTCATCGCCGGCGGCGTCACGCTCGCCGACCTTCAGCCCACCGCGCAAGGGCTGTTCGATGAGTCCGCGCTCCGCGTCGCCAACCGAACCGAGTACGAAGTGGACGAGTCCCTGGGCAAGTCCGGCGTGGTGGAGGTCACGCTGGAGAGCGGCGAGACGTTCAGCGCGCGCGTGGACGCCCCGCGAGGCCACCGCGACAACCCGCTCGCCGACGGCCAGCGCCGTCAAAAATTCCGCGATTGCGCCCTCCACGCCGGAACTCCCCTCGACGACCGGGCAATTGGCGAGGTCATCGCCGCAGTGGAGAGCCTCGATGATTTGCCGGACGTCGGCGCGCTCCTTCCGCTGCTGCGAGGAGAGCGTCGCGCATCCGGAGGCGGCGCGTGATCAACCGCCTGCACGCGAAGGGCGAGACGGAACGCTGATATAGTGCGCGCATGAACGATGGACGAGACGCGCTATTGACGGAGCGCGACGGCGCAGTGGGAACGCTCACGCTCAACCGCCCGGAGAAGCGCAACGCCATATCCTACGCAATGTGGCTGCGGCTCCCTGAGTTGCTGGCGCAGTTGGACGCGGACGGCGCCGTTCGCGTCGCGCTCGTGACGGGGGCGGGCGCGCAGGCGTTTTCCGCAGGGGCGGACATCGCGGATTTCGAAGAGACGCGGAGTTCTCCGGAGCGCGCCAGGGAGTACCGGCGGGCGGTTCACGCGGCGTGCGACGCGCTGGCGAGTCTCTCCAAGCCGACGATCGCCGTCGTGGGCGGGGTCTGTCTGGGGGGAGGGTTGGAACTGGCGCTCTGCGCCGACATCCGCGTCGCGTCGATCGACGCCTCGTTCGGGCTTCCCGCCGCGCGGCGCGGCATTGCGATCTCTCACGCCCACGTCGACCGATTGCTGCGGATCGCCGGGCCGGGGGAGACGGCGCTCCTTCTGCTGAGCGGCCAGGCGATTCCGGCGAGGCGGGCCGCCGAAATCGGGCTGATCAACATGGTCGTGAAGCCTGAAGAGTTGGCGGGCCGCGCACGCGAACTGGCGGATGAGGTCGCGTCGCTCTCGCCGACGTCGCACCGGATGCATAAGCAGGTTCTGCGCGACTTACTGGAGTTCGGGGCGGCGGCGCAAGTCCCGCCGGAGCGTCTCGCCGCTCTGGACGAAGCGGACGCGAGCGCGGACTTCCTCGAGGGCGTTCGCGCTTTCCGCGAGAGACGCGCGCCGCAGTTCCCGGGGAGGTAAGGGCGGCGCCGCGAATAGTTTGGAAACCGGCATGAGGCGGAGGCGAGCGGCGCTGGAGCGCGCTGATTGAGGACGCCGCGCCGTTTGACGCATGAATACGCCGCCGATGGGGGTAGGCAAACGCCGCCGCGCTTCCGTACAATGCTATTATTGGAGCGTTCGCATCCATCGGAGTTATCGTGACCGAGCAGACCGGCGCCGGCAGCCCCGGCGAAATCACAATGGCCGAACTCCTGCAGGAGGAGACCCTCCCCCAGGAACTTCGGCGCGGCGACATCGTTCAGGGCCAGGTGATGGGGATCGACCACGACGGCATCCTCGTCTCCGTGGGCTACAAGTCGGAGGGCATCGTTCCCGCCCGCGAGATGCGGACGCTCGCGCCCGACCCGACGGCGCACTACGGCGTCGGCGACGCCATCCACGTCTACGTGATGGACGCATCAGGGTCCGAGGGGCAGGCGCGTCTCTCGGTCGACCGCGCCCGCGCCTACGGCGCGTGGACGCAACTCGAAGAGGCGGAGCAGGGCGAGGGATTCATCACGGCGAAAATATCCGGGCACAACAAAGGCGGCGCCGTCGTGGACTTGGACGGCCTGCAGGGCTTCGTTCCGCTCTCTCAAGTGGTCATCCCGCCGGGCTCCGACCCCGCGTCGGCCCTCGCCAACCGCGTCGGAGAGGAGGTGCGCCTCAAGATCGTCGAGGTGAACCGCAAGCGGAACCGCGTCGTTCTCTCGGAGCGCGGCGCGCTCAAAGAGCAGCGCGAAGGGCTGAAGGATCAGTTGCTGGACACGCTGCAGGAGGGCGACGTCCGGAGCGGGCGCGTCTCCGGCATATCCAACTTCGGCGCTTTCGTGGACATCGGCGGGGCGGACGGCCTCGTGCACGTGTCCGAGGTCTCATGGTCGCCCGTCAGCAACGTGGCGGACGTCCTCAGCGTGGGGCAGGAAGTGGACGTGCAAGTGCTGCGCGTGGACCGCGAGAACAGGCGCATCGCGCTCAGCATCCGGCGCCTCGTTCCGACTCCGTGGGAGTCCGCGGCGCGCAACCTCCGCGTCGGCCAACTGGTCACGGGCACCATCACCAACTTCGCGGACTTCGGGGCGTTCGCCCGCGTGGAGGACGGCATCGAGGGGCTCATTCACGTTTCCGAACTCTCCGATTCGCACGTTCGGCATCCGCGCGAAGTCGTGAGCATCGGCGCTACGATGACGCTGCAGGTCGTGAGCATCGACCCGGAGCGCCACCGCTTGGGCCTCAGCCTCAGGCGCGTCGAAGAGACCGAGACGCCGACCGAGCACCGCGATCCGGTGGAGCCCCGCTCCTTTATGGACTTCGGCCAAGAGGGCGGGCTCGCGGAATGAGCCGGGTTGTGATTTACTAGGGGGCGGGAGGCGACATGGCCAGCAGATTCGAAAAGTTCTCGGAACGAGCCCGCCGGGTGCTGTCGCTCGCGCAGGAAGAGGCGCAGCGGTTCAACCACAACTACATCGGGACGGAGCACATCCTGCTGGGCTTGGTCCGGGAAACCGACGGCGTCGCCGCCCGCGTCCTCAACAGCCTGAACGTGGAACTGCCGAAGGTGCGCTCCGCCGTCGAATTCATCATCGGGCGCGGCGAGCGCCCCTCCCCCGGCGACATGGGGCTGACGCCGCGCGCGAAAAAGGTCATCGAACTCGCCGTGGACGAGGCCCGGCGCCTCTCCCACCACTACATCGGCACGGAGCACATCCTCATCGGCATTATGCGCGAGGGGGAGGGCGTCGCCGCCGGCGTTCTCGAAAGCCTCGGCGTGACGCTCGAAAAGTCCAGGGCCGAGACCACCCGCATCCTGAATCAGAGCGTCTCGCAGAGCCAGGGGCAAAGCCGCTCCGGGCGCCGCACTCCGGTGCTCGACCAGTTCGGCATAGACCTCACCGCCTACGCCCGCGACGGCAAACTCGACAGCGTCGTGGGGCGCAGCCGGGAGATCTCGCGCGTCGTGCAGGTGCTGAGCCGTCGGCGCAAGAACAACCCCGTGCTGGTCGGCCCCCCCGGCGTGGGGAAGACCGCCATCGTGGAGGCGCTCGCCCAGCAGATCACCTCCGGCGAGGCCCCCGATCACCTCAACGGCCGTCGCGTCATAACCCTGGATATGGGCGCGCTCGTCGCGGGCACCAAGTACCGCGGCGAATTCGAGGAGCGCCTCAAGAAGATCGTGGACGAGATCAAGTCCTCCGCCAACTGCATCCTCTTCATAGACGAGATGCACACGATGGTCGGGGCGGGCGCCGCCGAGGGCGCCGTGGACGCCGCCAACATCCTCAAGCCCTCCCTCGCGCGCGGCGAACTCCAATGCATCGGCGCCACCACGCTCGACGACTACCGCAAGTACGTCGAGCGCGACCCCGCCCTCGAGCGCAGGTTCCAGCCCGTCGCCGTCGACGAGCCATCCGTTGAGGAGACCATAGAAATTCTCAAGGGCATCCGCCCCAAGTTCGCCGAGTACCACGGCGTTCAGATCAGCGACGAAGCCCTCCAGGCCGCCGCGAGCCTCGCCTCGCGCTACATCGCCGACAGGCACCTCCCCGACAAGGCGATCGACCTGATGGACGAGGCCGGCTCCCGCGTCCGCATACGGATGAGCGGCGCGCCGCTCTCCGTCAAGGAGTCGATGAAAGGGCTGGAGACCGTCCGCCGCGAGAAGGACGAGGCCATCGCCCAGCAGCAGTACGAGTACGCCGCCGAACTCCGCGACCGCGAGGTCAAACTCGCCGACAAACTCCGCCAGTTGCAGTCCGAAATGGAGAGCGCGTCCGAAGAAGACCGCGCCTCCGTGACGGAGGAGGAGATCGCCGAGGTCGTCAGTATGTGGACGGGCATTCCCGTAACCCACATGGCGGTCGAGGAGATCGAGCGCCTCCTGCATATGGAGGAGAACATCCACCGGCGCATTGTCGGCCAGGAAGAGGCGATCATCGCCATCGCCAAAGCCGTCCGCCGCGCCCGCGCCGGGCTCAAAGACCCGCGCCGCCCCATCGGCAGTTTCCTCTTCCTCGGCCCCACCGGCGTCGGCAAGACGGAACTCGTCAAGGCGCTCGCGGAGTTTATGTTCGGCTCCGAGGACGCGATGGTGCGCCTCGATATGTCCGAGTTCGCGGAGCGCCACACCGTCGCCCGCCTCATCGGCTCTCCCCCGGGCTACATCGGCTCCGACGAGGGCGGCCAGTTGACGAACGCCGTCCGCCGCCGCTCCTATACCTGCATCCTACTCGACGAGATCGAGAAGGCCCATCCCGAGGTGTTCAACATCCTCCTCCAACTCTTCGACGACGGCCACCTCACCGACGCCAAGGGGCACAGGGTCGACTTCCGCAACACGATCATCGTGATGACCTCCAACATCGGCTCCGACCTGATCCGGCGCGACTCCTCGCTCGGCTTCACGACCGCCAACCAGGCCAAGATGGAGGAGAACGCCTACGGCAAAATGAAGAGCAAGGTCGAGGAGGAGGTCAAGCGCTTCTTCCGCCCCGAGTTCCTCAACCGCGTGGACGGCCAAATCGTCTTTCACGCCCTCAACAAAGAGCACATCGTGAGCATCGTTGATCTGATGCTGAACGACGTCCGCAAGCCGCTCCTCGAAAAAGGCCTCAGCCTAGAGGTCGCGTCCGCCGCGAAGGAGTGGATGGGCGAGAAGGGGTTCGACCCGCTCTTCGGCGCGCGCCCCCTCCGCCGGCTCATCGAGCGCGAACTGGAAGACCCTCTCTCCGAAGAGGTCATCGCCGGCCGCTACGAGCCGGGGCAGACCGTCCGCGTCGACCTGCACGAGGACGGCGGCAAACTCTCCGTCCGCATCGCGCCCGACCCGGTCGACGACGCCCCGGAGCCGCCCGCCCCGCGCCGGCGCAAAGCCGTGGCCGCTGCGAAGTAGCGCGCTCGCCCTAGCCATCCGCAGCGGACTCATTCCCATGAACGCGCCGCCTCGCATTGCGCCGGGTCCCGAGGCGGCGCCGCCGCTTGCCAAGCCCTTTGACGACCGGCTCATGCTGGCTTTGTTCTCGCTGCTGTTCGGCCTCTTGGCGGCGACGCTCAGCGGTTACATCTTCGGAACGGAGAGTCTCAGCATCCAACTCCCAACCCTCTTCCGGGCAATGGACTCCAATTACCTTATCAACGATTTCTACGTAACCGCCGAGACTGGTTTCGGCATCAGGTTTTACTACGACCGGCTGCTCGCCGCATTCGGCGAATTCATCCCCATCCCTCTGTTGTTCGCTAGTCTCCACCTTGCGATATACGTTGCGGTCACCGCCGTCACTGCATTCGCAGCCAGGGACATCACGGGCTCCGCAGTCGTCGGCGTAATCGCCGCAGGCTTGGCCGCGTCGCTGCAGCCTTTCAACTTGGGGACCGTCGCTACGGTGGCGATTTACCCAATTCCTATATCTCTGGCGATGCCTTTCGCGCTGATCGCGCTTTGGCGCGGCATGAAAGGAGAAGCCTTGCAAGCATCAGCGGCATCGGTTCCGGCAATTCTGATGCACCCCGTCTTTGGAGCGGAAGTGGGCGTAATTGCCTTGCTTACCGCAGGAGCGAGACGCATGCTCTTGTCAAAACGCAAGGGCGCCATTAAAGGCATAAGGGGGGGCAAGTTATCCAGCGCGGCGCTCATTCTCTCAGGGTCGGTCGCCATCTTTTGGATTATTCCGACTCTTTCGGTTGGGGCGTACGCGCTGTCGGATCAAGAATACTTTCATATTTCAGCGCATTTCCGGAATTCGCACCACTTGACGCCGAGCACTTGGCCCATCAGCGACTTCCTCGTTAGCGGTGCATTCTTGTTCGCCGTTTTCTTCGCGCTCGTCGGGTTCATACGACCCGGCCCCTTCCACGACGACGGGCGATCGAGCAATGAACGCAAGGCTGAAGGAATAACCCTGACGGTCGCGCTCGCCGCCGCCATCGCCGCGCTGTTCGCGGGATGGATCCTCGTTGACGTTGCGCCTACGCAGTTGGGCGTCATAGCGCAAGTTTTTCGTTTGGTTCGGATCGTCGCTTGGCTTGGATGGATGCTCATCGCGTGGAGCATTGCGGACATGCTCGTTCGTAAAGATTGGCGATGGTCGACGTTGACGCTGGCCAGCGCCGCAGCCGCGCCTGCCTTGCTCATCTGCACGGCGTCCATTTTCACCGCGTCCCGCATCCGAAGAGGATCCGCGATGCGTTCGCCGGTATTCTTTGGCGTAGTGGCGCTGGCGGTGGTCGTCGTACTGGACTTGGCGACTCCCAATCGCTCTACCCTTCTGCACGACGTGTGGCAAATAGGATTGGCCTTTGGGGTCGCCTCCGTCGCCGCGCTGCGTCCCCGTCTCATGCGGGCTGCGCTTGGCGCTCTCCTATGCGCGCTCTTGTTCGCCATCGCCGTATTCGCGCTGGACCGCTCCGGCGCGCTGCCCCAAATACCCCGGGTTTCCGCTTATGTTCGCTTCATTCAGCCAGCGCTCACGATTGACGAATACGCGAACAGAGAAGCCGGGCGTCCATCAACGCAATTGGCGTTGGCCGCGAAACAAGCGACGGAACTTGACGTAGTGTTTCTCATTCCGTGGGAGTGGCGCACTTGGCGCATCTTCGCCGAACGAGCCATTGTAGTGGACAGGAAGGGCAATCCATTCAATAGGAACGCCCTGAAGGAGTGGCGTAGGCGTTACCTCGCCATCTACGATCCTAACGAAGGCGCGGGCTATCCTTACGACATAACGAAGGATGAGTTGCTCGCGCTCCAAGCGCAGTACGGGTTCCAGTACGCCGTTCTCCACGGCGACTCCTTCTCTTTCCCCGTCATCGTGGAGGCGGACGATTGGATTCTCGTTCGCGTCGTCGAGGACGCGCCCTAGCCCCCGGCCCCCGGCGCGCCCAACTGACGCGCAAGCGCCTCCTCCATACGCTCCTGCTGAGCCGCGACGTCGGCGGCGAAGTTCGTCTGCGGAGCGAGGCGGAGCAACTCGTCGACGTGCGTCCGCGCCGAGGCGAGGCGCCGAGCGTCCCGCAGCGAGGCAGCCTGATGGAACTGCGCCAAGTTCGCGTGAATCCACCAATTCCGCGGCTCCAACTCGAGCGCCCGCTCCCCCTCCGACGTCACGAGGTCGACGACGCGGGCGTACTCGGCGTCCGTGAGCGTTTCGATGCTCGACGTCGCGCGGCGCGTCATATAGACGCGGGGATAGTTGGCGAGCGGCGGAAACCCCGCGATGGCGCGCTCGAAGTACGCCTCGGACTCGCTCCACGAGTCCGCAAAGTCGGCGCTGGCCGTGTCCGCCGCCGCCGCGTAGGGCCGGAACGCGGAGAAGAGCGCGAGAAACGCCGTCAGCGCGACGACGAGGCCGATGAGCAGCGTTCGCCCTGCGGACGCGCTCAGCAAGCGTCCGGCGGCCCCCAACGGCGCGACGCCGCCCCCGCGCTCCGCCAGACGCGGATCTCCCCGCGCCGCGCGCGCCTGCCCCTCCTCCCACGCCGCGAACGCCGCGAGCATAGCGAACAACATCACGGTGACCGGGCTGTCGAAGAGAAACATATTCTGCGTGAAGTAGGCGGCGGCGGCGCCGGCGACCCCTAGCGCGAGCATGCGGTCGCCGCCCTCTCCGCGCCGCGCGGCGCGCAGCAGCGCCCACCCCATCGCCCCCCACAGCGCTAGGTGCGCCAACAGCCCGACGCCGCCCGTCGTGACGAGCGCCTCCAGCGCCTTGTTGTGCGCTTGATCATAGATCTCAATCGCCTCGTCAAACGTGGAGTGCAAACCCCACGCGACGAGATAGTTCTCGGGGCCCCAGCCCAGCAGCGGCCGCGCCAGGAAAGCGTCCGACGCCGTCTCGAACGCCTCAATTCGCCCCAGGATGCTCGTCTCCCGCGTGCTGAACGACGCGAGCCGCTGCAGCGTCGGGGTCGCGTCCAGCGCCGGTTGCAGGAACGACGGAACGCCGCTCGTGAGCAATACGCCCGCCGCCAGTCCGCCCGCCGCCAGCGCCGCCGCGCCTCCGGCCAGGATTACGCGCCTCGCGCGGCGCGACGCTCCCCAGAGCGCGTAGCCGACGACGAAGACCGCCGCGCCCGCCATAAGCCCCGCCATCGCGCCCCGCGATCCGGTGAACCACATCGCCCAGAACGAGAGCGCCGCCGACATCCCCCATAGCGCCCGCAGCCACGGCTCCGCGTCGAATCCGACTCCGGCGTCCGCCGCCCTGTTGCGCGCTCGCCGTGCCCGGCGCGACTCTCTGTTGCCCGCATCCTGCGGCGCGGAGGCCGTCCGCCCGCGCCCCACGGACTGCAGAAGCATCCCCAGCGCGAGCAGCAGACTCACGACGGTGTACGCGCCCAAGAACGTCGCGTTGCCGAGCAGCGACTCGATCCGCCCCTCGCGCACCGTCGCCAGCGCCCAGTCCGTGAGCCCGTAGTACCTCGCGAGCCCCACCGCAGACGCGACGCTGCACACGCCCGCGTTGACCGTGAAGAGCAGCCGCCAGTCCGCGATCGTTCGGAACGCCGACGCCGCCGCGAGCGCGAACGCGAACCAGTGCGCCAAGTCCACGACGCCCTGCATTCGCTCGTAACTCGACCAGAGGCTGCGCGTGACGCTGACGCCCGTGAACGACGCCGCAAGCGAGACGAGCAGCCATCCCGCGAACGCAATGACGACCCACGACTTCGCGGGGCGATAGGCGGGATTGCGGATCAGCAGAATGAGCCAGAGCGCGAACGCGACCTCGATGGCGGCGCGGGCGAACAGCGCCTTCCCCACGACGTAGGGAAACATGCTGTTCGTGGTTACGAGGAGGGGGATGAAGAGAACGGCGAGGAGGGCGGCGCGAACGCCCCACAGCAGGCCCGCGTCCGCAGTCGAGGGCGCGGCGGACGGAGATTGCGTTCGGGGCGCCCTCGAGGCCGGGCCGCGCCCGCTGACGGCTCTACGCACAGTTCGCGGCCCTCCCAAGCGTTCGCCGGAGATTATACATAGGGCGCGCGGAGGAGGCGGTCCGAGAGAGTCGCGGCGCTCGGCGAGCGCCCCGTCCGCAGTACCCTCTCCCGCCGCATTCGCGGCGTCCTCTCCCCTTGTAGGGAGAGGGGGTCCGGAGCTCGCGGCGCTCGCTGATCTCCATTCCTCCCCTAATCGTCATTCCCGCGTAGGCGGGAATCTCGCCCCATTGAGGCGCGCAAGCGCCGCGAGCGCCCGTCCGCCAGTACCCTCTCCCGCCGCATTCGCGGCGTCCTCTCCCCTTATAGGGAGAGGGGGATCCGACGCCCGCGGGCGCGGGCGCTTGTGGCGAGGGGCGCAAGCGCCGCGCGGGGGGCGAAGAGAAAGCCCCCGCCGATGTCGGCGGGGGCTTCTCTTTCGCTTTCGCGTTTGCGCGCTCGGCGCTTACGGGACGAGCGTGCTGGGCCGCTCGGACCAGACCCAGTAGCCCTGGCCGTTCAGGATTTCCGCGGCGCAGGTCTCCACCGCGTCCTCGCCTGTGCCGGACGTCACGCAGCCGATCTCCGTCTTCGGGGTGTACCGCTGCCAGGTGCTCATCTGCGTGTTGTAGGAGTAGGCGACCTTCCACGGGATGCTGCCGAAGTAGTTGTCGGCTTCGTCGGCGTTGTCGCCGGTTCCGGGCGCACTGCCGGCGCTGCTTTGGTCGACGTCTATGACGCCGAGCAGGTTCCAGCCTCGGGTGACCGGCACCGTCGGCGGGACGGACGCCGGGTCGATCTCCGTCAGGAGCGTCGAGATCGTCTCGAAGGTCTGGGCGTGCACCCAGTAGCCGTAGCCGGCCTCGATGTCCGTCAGGCTTCCGTCCCAGCCGTCGTCCGTTCGGCGGGCCGTCAGCCAGTCGCCGTTCTGGTAGGCGAGCACGGGGGTGAGGAATTCTGTGCTGGAGAGCACGTCCGCGATGCCGGAGTTTTCGGGAGCGCCCGGCAGCGAGATCAGGTTCCAGCCCGGCTTGACGTTCACCTTGTAGGGCTTGCGCGCGAGCACCTCGAACTTGAACTCGCCGTTGTTGTACTCGTTCCCCGCGTCGTCCTCGGCCTTGTAGGTCAGCGTGTACTTGCCGACCGCGAGGTCGCGGAGCACTATGGAGAACTCGTCCCTGTCCACGCGGCTCAGGCGGTCCGTCGCGTCGTCGTCGCCCAACTTGATCTCGGTGATCGTCACCGTGCCGTGGGAGTCCTTGAAGTCCCCTCGGTCGTATTCGGACGCCTCGCCCTCGAAGTCGATGTGGATGAACGGGTTGGGGCTCTCCGTCTTCTTCGCGTCGTCGCCGCTCTGCGGCGTGACGCTCTCGGTCGGGTCTTGCTGCGCGGGCGCGTCTTCGCCGTCCGAGTTGAAGATGTTGTCGATCTCTATCAGCAGGCCGGCGTCCTGGAGTTCCTGGACGTCAACCGCGTTGCCATCAATCGGCTTCGGCGGCGAGCCCGCCGCGCGGTGGCCGGGGGTGTTCGGGGGCGGATCGCCTTGGGGGGTCCACCGCGTGGGCACGACGGCGAGGTTGTCGTCCTCGTCCTTCGCCAAAACGAACACGCCGACCATTCCGGTTATGCCGTCCACGATCTGCTCGCCCACTCCGCAGGAGCGGCTCCAAGAGCGGTCGGTCTCATCTGGCGTGAGGTTGCAGTCTCTTTCGTTGGAGATGTCGGGCCCGACGGAGTACGAGTATGGGTTGTCGGCATCGGCGGCGTTGGCCGTCGCCCTGATCTCCGCGAACACCACGCGGGGGCGCCCGCTCAGGTCTTCGTCCGAAGTCACTGCGATCACGAACGCGCCGTCATCGTTGGCGACCGGGCGGTCGCCCTTGGTTCCGGTCACGGAGACCGTGAGCGTGGGCGCGATCCAGTCTTCCGACTCCAGCGAGGTGGTGTTCACGGAGTTGCCGGCGAGGTCTTGGACGGCGCCGGAAAGCAGCGTCACCGCAGGATCCTCGTCCGCCTCGAGGGCGTCCTCCAACTGCAGGAACACGAGGCTGCGCGTGTCGGCGATCTTCTCGTCCTGAATGTCCGTGCCGGGGCACTTGTTCGGGTTGGCGACCATGACGTTGGGGGTGTCAGGATTGTCGTCGTGGTCTTGCGACACGCGCTCGTCGAGCGTGCAGTCGGCGGGATCCGCGTCGCCCGACTGCGCGCGGTAGACGATCGGCGCGCCGTTAGGCTGAATGACGCCCGTGACGCTGTTGCCCGCGACCGTGATGCGGCTGACCGCGATGTCGCCGGACTTGATCGGCTCGCTGAACTTGAGGGCGATGGCGGAGCGGTTCACCTCCTCCTCGCTGTCGGAGTTGTCGTAGGAGATGCCCGTGCGAACGTCGATGTTTTCGATGGTGGGCTTATTGTCGTCCACTTCGAAGATGTAGGGCTGGTTCCCGGTCCGCTCCAGGTCCGCGTCCGAGGTGGTCATATTCCCGACGCGGTCCGTCGCGGTGAACTGCAGCGCGTTCTTGGCGGAGTCGAAGTTGTTGCCCGTCGCCGAGAAGGAGTAGCCGACTCCGGCGCGACCGCCGATGATGGCCCACCTGCCCTGGTCGGTGATGTCGATGCCGCCCGCTTGGGTGTCGCGGACGGAGTCGGTGAGGCGGTCGCTGACGTCGGAGGTTTGGGTGTTCTCGATGCTCCAGTAGACGGCTTGGATGTCGGCGGCTTTGCCGTTGCCGACGCCGAAGAGGCTAGGCGCCGACTCGGAGCGGGGCTCGGAGCCGCGGTTGGCGTCGCGGTCGGGGTTGACGGAGGTGGGGTCGCCGTCGTTGCTCAGCGTGTACTCGCCGTCGTGGCGGAGGCCGGAGTCGGGGTCGCGGACGTCGAAGCGGAAGGAGAGGTTGCTCGACTTGACGACGCTCGTGTCGACCGGGCTAATCAGGTTGATCTCGGGGCCTTCGGCGTCGACGATGAGGCTGATGTTGCTGGCCTGGCCGGTGATGCGGACAGTCAGGCGGTCGCCGTGGCGCGCCCCGATCTGGCCGAACTCCATGCTCCCGTTCGCCCTCGCGTAGTAGAAGCAGTTGGGGCCGTCCACCATCTTGTCCGCGCGGGACAAGGAGTCGTCCGTGTCGTCCACGACATTGAAGAACGCCTGAACGTAGGTCTCGGTGGGCGAGGTTCCGTATCCGGTCTGGCCTGAAATAAACGGGGTGGAGTCCTCCGGGAAGGCGGCGGGAGCCAGCGGAACGTCAATGTCGTAGCCGCGGCTGGGGTTGGTGACCTTGGCGACCGGGTAGTCCGCGGCGGCATCGGGAAGCGTGGACTCGTCTACTGCAGTATCGGGGTCGTCCGTGCCGGCGTCGCAAGCGTCGGCGACCAGGTCGGTGCGGAGCGTGATGAGCGCCGTGTTGTAACTGCCGGTCTTCCCGCCGCCGATGTAGAGCGACGAGTCGAAGAAGGTGTTGCGCGTGGCGGTGTACGGGCTGATCCCGTAAGCGGGGTCCGCGGTCCTCATCGCGCCGGCGACCAGACCTGAGACAATCTCACTGCCGACGTTGACGCCCGAAAGCCCTCCCGTGGCCTCAGTGGCTGTGGTGGGGGGGCGGTAGAACGTTCTGCTGCCAGCGTCGCCCTTGCTGGCGGAGGGGGGATAGGTGTCCTCCACCAGTTTCGCCACCTTGGCGTCCGCGAGGTTCTCGTAGACGCCGACTTGGAGGTCGCCTGAGGTCACCCTGCCTTCCGTTCGTTCGATCTCGCCGGAGGTTTGGCCGAACGCGGGCAACAGGAAGAGCAGCGAGAGCGCCCCTGCCAGCAGTGTCGCTATGAGCGGAATCTTCGTGAATCTCACTTCTACCCCCCTTACGGAGCTGTGGTTCTAGGCTGCGCGCTCCCGCCTGGGGAGCAAGGTTCCTTCGTGTTTCTCCAACTTGCGCGCGCGTTGGGCGGACGCCGAACGCGGCAGGAGACGCTATTGTCTAACCTAACGCCCGCATTATGCAATAGGGTGCGATGGGCAGTTCCGGCCAAACCGCGCCCTCCCGCGCAAACGCGCAACCCCTTTCTATCAGCAATTGGCGTCCGTGTCAACGCCTTGCGCCCTGCAACCTCGCGCGGCTGGGGCGCGGGGGAGATTCTACGCTATCGGCGGGCGCGGCGCTTGGGGGTAGGTTCCCGCTTTCGCGGGAATGACGGTCATGGGGGCGGGCGGGGAGGGCGGGGGATGGGTAGGTTCCCGCTTTCGCGGGAATGACGGTCATGGGGGCGGGCGGGGAGGGCGGGGGATGGGTAGGTTCCCGCTTTCGCGGGAATGACGAGGCCCCGGGGGATACATGGAGACGGGGCGCGTTGCGCCCCGACCGCAGTACCCTCTCCCGCCGCGTTCGCGGCGTCCTCTCCCCTTATAGGGAGAGGGGGATCTGGGCGCTTGCGCGCCTCCAATTGGGCGGGCGACTCAATGGGGGCGGGATTCCCGCCTACGCGGGAATGACGGTCACGGGGAGGGCGAGGCGGGGGAGGGAAGCCAGCCTTTCTTTTCGAGAAACTCCAAGGCGATGCGGATTTCTCTCTCGGAGAACTGCCGCTTGCGCTCGCCCCAAGCGTAGACGCCGGCAATGATCTCTTCGGTCGACGCGGGCCTCGGGGCGGAGCGCGAGGCGACCCAGTGCGTCGTCGCGAGGAGTTCCAAGCCCAACGGCGACTCAAAGCCGTCGACGAGGTCGCTCACGCGGGCGAACCGCACGCAGGTCTCTGGGCGCTCTTCTAGGAAGGCGTTGGCGTCCGCGACTGCGCCGGGCACGAGGTCGATGGTCTCGTCCGGCGCGTCGCGGCCGGCGTAGCCCGATGTGAGATGGCCTTCAATCGCTTTCAGGAGGTGGCGCAGGTTGCCGGCGTAGGGGCCATAGCGATCCGGTTGGAAGTTCAGTTTCAGCGGCTCGCCCGCCTCTTGCATAAAGTACATCAGTTTGTGGATCTCCAGCAGCGTCACGAACGGATCGAGCAGGCCGGCGAGGTAGCGGTCGATCAGCGCGACGACTGCGGCGCGGCCTAGCGTCATCGCCGGCGCTTGGGCTCTGGGAGCGAACGGCTGCTCCTGTCCGTTCGGCTCGTAGACGACGGCTCTGACGCCCTCCATCGCGGCGAGGGTTTTCTCGATGCGGGGGCGCACTTCGCGCCAGTCCAGTCCGCCGAGCCCGCTGCCGAGCGGCGGAAGGGCGAGGGAGCGTATCTCCCGGCTTCGCGCTTCTTCGGCGAGCGCCGCGAGGCCGGACTCGATGTCCTCCATACGGCTCTTGCCGCGCCAGTGGCGTTTGGTGGGGAAGTTGATGATGTAGCGCGGGTTGGCGAGCGACTTCGTCTCGAAGACGAACATGCGCCCGGGCTCGACCTCCTTGCGTTCGCAAGCCCGCGCATACGCCCGCGCGTTGTCGGGAAAGGCTTCCTTGAATCTCAAGGCGACGCCTCTGCCCATCGCGCCGACGCAGTTGACCGTGTTGACGAGCGCCTCGGCGTCCTCGCCCGTGATGTCGCCTGTCTTGTATTCGATCATCGGCGCAGCCTCTCCTTAGTAGTACCAGCCCGGCATTATCGCCGCAACGGGCTGATGTCCCGCTCCTAGCATCGCCGCCCGCACTCTATCACGGATCTCCGGCGAGAGGACGCCGATGAACTCGACAAGTTCCCACGGGAAGGAACGCTCCATCAAGAATTCCGCTTGCTTCGCATCGCGGAAGCCTTGCCAGAAGCGAGCCCCCACCACGTTCCAGTCAACCTTGTCCAATTGAGACAAATCGCAGTAATCCTTAAAGCGATAGGAGGCGGCACTGGAGGCTGTGAACGCCCATCGGCGACCCTTTGAGTCCGCCCAAGCAACGGCTTGGCGAAGGTCGGCCTGCAGATGAACGATTGGGCCCTGCCCGCCTTGGTAGGCCAGTTCAGAGTCGTTCCCCATATGGATTCGGTGGAGCATCACGGAGCGCGGACAGAAGTAGAACGGGGCGCATTCGCCCACGTGCAACCCTGCGTGGCTCTCCAACTGCAATTCGTTCAGGCGCCGCCGCTTGATTTTGTCCATGCCAATCGTCGTGCCGGGCGCGCCGCGCCGGGTCGCCTCGGCATCGCTCCACAAGAAGCCGTCCGCGATGATGGACGGCAGCCGGTCTATGTGAACGATGTGGTAGATCTTCGGGTTGGCCGGAACGGGCATAGCGTCTCCTCTCTGGTTCTAGGTTATCAGGGGCGGGATTCCTGCCTACGCGGGAATGACGGCCATGGTGGGCGAGGCGCTCCCAGTACCCTCTCCCGCCGCGTTCGCGGCGTCCTCTCCCCTTATAGGGAGAGGGGGGATTCGGCGCTTGCGCGCCTGTATGGGGCGCGCTCGCCGCGCCTCAAAGGGAAAGCCCCCGCCGATGTCGGCGGGGGCTTCCTTTTCGCAGTCCGTCGAGGGCTGCGGCAGTCCCGCGTTGGGGGCTGCGCGGGGAGGCTGCGCGGAGCTTACGGGACGAGCGTGCCGGGGGCGGTGGCCCAGACCCAGTAGCCCTTGCCGTTCGAGATGGCGTCGCTGTTGGCGCCGCTCGGCAGGATGCGCGTCCAGTCGTTCTGGCGGGTGTCGTAGGAGTAGGCGACGCTCCAGCGGATGTTGGAGAAGTAGTCGTCGGCGTCGCCGCCGCCGTTCGGGGCGTTTCCGGCCTTGGCCTGTTCGACGTCCACGACGCCGAGCAGGTTCCAGCCCGTCGAGACTTGCGCCGTCGGGAGCACCGAGGATGTGTCCGTCTCCGGGATGGAGGTCCTGAGCGTCTCGAAGGCGGTGGTCTGGATCCAGTAGCCGTAGCCGCCGACGATGTCGGTGAGCGTGCCCTGCCAGCCGCCGTCCTCGACGCGGACCGCGGTGGTCCACGCGTCGTTTTGGTAGGACAGCACGATCTTGGCCTGCGGGACGCCGCTGGTCACGGCGCCGACGGTCGAGTCCGTCGGCGTGCCGGGCAGCGAGACGAGGTTCCAGCCCGGCGTGAGTTTCAACTCGTAGGGGCGCCGCGCCTGCACGTCGAAGTTGAAGTCCTTCTTCGCGTTGACGTTCCCCGCGTCGTCCGCGGCCGTCACGCGCAGCGTGTGCCTGCCGACGGAGAGTCCGCTGGTGGCCAGGGTGTACTTGCGGGAACTGATCGCGGAGAGGTCGTCCGAGACGTTCTCGCCGTCCAGCGTCACCGACGTGATCCGGACGCCCTTGTGGGAGTCCAACTCAATGTCGTCGTCGTCGTCGGAGAGGCGAACCTTCGTGACGTTCTCGTCCGAGTCGGCGTCCGTGGCGCCCACGTCGTAGACGGCTTCGTTCGCTTCCGCAAACTCTATCGTGATGAACGGGCGCGAACTCTCCGTCTTGGTCTGGTTGTCGCTGTCGAGGTAGGGGGAGAGCGCGAAGGTCGGGTTCGGGAGGTTGTCGTCCACCTCGATGAGGAGGGCGCCCGCGACGAGGTCGTCGAGTTTGAGTTTGTCGTCGACGGTGGGGACGCCGTCCGACCCGAGCGTTACGCCGTCGGAGGAGCCGGTGTTGCCGGCGTCGTCTTGGCCGAACACGACGACCGCGACGAGGCCGTCCGTTCCGGAGAGTCCTTGCGCGTTGGCGCGGTAGACGCGCTCCCACGTGTTCGCGGCGGTCTGCGCGGTGATGTTTCCGCCCGCGCGGGCGAGTTCGATCCTGATGTCCGCCGCAGTCTTGGTTGCGATGTTCTTCATCGTGGCGAAGTAGACCGACGGGCGGCGGCGCAGGTCCTCGTCCGAAACCACGCGAATGGCGACCTCGCCCGTCTTGCGGATGGCCGGCCGGCCGGAGGCTTCCGAGCCGGGGTTGATCGTCACGGTCAGACTCGGGGCGATCTTGTCGGCCGACACGAACTTGCCGGGGTCGTTGGAGTTCCCGGCGAGGTCGATGACCGCTCCGCCGAGGATCTGCACTTCGGGGGTTTCGTCCGGCTCGAGTTCGTCGGCCAGTTGCAGGTAGACGCGCGCCTTCGGGTTCTCGATGCAGGTTCCGCCCAAGTCGGTCGGCGTGGGGGTGTCGTCGTCGCAGTCGGCGGACAGGCTGATCAGGCTGGCGCCCGTGACCGCGTGGCCGGCGACGCGGAAGTCGTTGTGGTCGACCGCGCTCAGACTCTCGTCGCCGCCCGCCTGCCCGTCCTGAAGCGTGACGGCGACGGACGAGCGGTCCACCACTTCCTTCTTCTTGCTTTCGCTGAAGGCGATGCCCGTCCGGGCGTCGGAGAGGACCGGCTTGCCGGTGTCCACGGTGATTCTGTAGCCCTGGTAGCCGCTCGCGTCCGAGTTCTGGTCCCTGGTCTCCGTGGTGTTTCCGACGCGGTCGGTCGCCTCCAACTTCCACTCGTTGGCGCCTTCCGTCAACGCGAGGCTCACGTCCATCGAGTACGACCTGCCGACCTCGATCCGGCGCCAGCGGTTCGTTCCCAAGTTGAGTTGGTTGTTGGCGTCGCCGACCGGCAACTCCAACGCAATGTCCGCGGCTTCTCCCAGCGAGCCGGAGTCGCGGTCCCTCGAGAGCGGCTCGTTGCCCCGGATGCCGTCCCTGTCCTTGTCCTCGTTCTCGGGGTCAAGGTCCCCTTCCCCATACGTGAACTCGCCGTCGTGCCGGAGGCCGGAGCCGCTGTCGGTGACGGTGAACTGGAAGCGGGAGGAGGTGGAACTGCTGTAGGACTTGTGGGCGGGGGATATCTCGGTGAACACGGGGCCCTCGCCGTCGACCGTGAGGTCGGCGGAGCCGATGGCTCCCGTCGCCGTAACGCGCAGAACGTCGCCGTCGCGCGCCGTGATCTGCGCCACCGCCTTGTCCACGGTGCCGGAAGCGGGGGTGGTGGCCGCCGACCAGCAGCCGGCCGAGTTCCTGTTCTCCTGGCCGTAGGGGATCACCTCGAACAGCGCAAAGCGCTCGTCCAAAAAGGTGGTGGACCCGTCGTCCGTGATCGGGGCGCGCGCCGTGCTCTTCTGTCCGCTCCGCCGGTTCGTCACTATCACTTCGACGCACTTAACCTCGTTGCCGTCCGGGTCGGTCAAGTCTTCTTGGTCGTCTTCGGCGACGTTGACCGTGACCTTGAGCAGGTTGGCGATCTCCGAGAGGTCGGCTTCGGCGTCCGAGTTCTCGTCGGGGTCGCGTTCGACGCCGTTGGCGTTCGAGGCGTAGAGGACGCCGTTGAAGTACGTCGTCGACGGGGCGGCCACGGGGTCGGTCGAGTCCGTGGCGTCCGCGCGCGTCTTGAACACCTCCACCATGAAGTTGTTGCCGTCGATGATCCGCCCTCGCGTGTCGTTCTGCGCGAGCGCGGGCAAGACGACGAGCAGCGAGAGCGCCCCTGCCGCCAGTGTCGCTATCAGCGGAACCTTCGTGAATCTCACTTCTACCCCCCTTGATGGAGCTGTAGGCTCTAAGTTTTGGCGCTCTCGCGTTTGAGAGCCGGTAGTTGGCGCGTCTCTCTGCGCTTTCCGCGCCCCCTCCGCGCGGGAGGGGGCGCGTCGTTCTTTCGTTCCCCGGTCTTACGGGACCAGCGTCCCGGGCTCCGTGCTCCAGAGCCAGTAGCCCTTGCCGTTGGCGATGGCGGAGTCGTTGAGGTTGTCGTCGGTCGAAGGCGCCGGCAGGATCTTCGTCCAGCGGCTGCCCGCCGTGTCGAACCCGTAGGCGACCCGCCAACTCACGTTGACGAAGTACCTGTCCGGGTCTTGCGTCGTGCCTGCGCTCCTCTGCCCGGCGTCAATCACGCCCACCAGGTTCCAGCCCGACGTGATCGGCACGGTGGGCAGCACCTGGTTCGGCAGCGTGGGCGGAATCACCGTGGTGATCGTCTCGGCGGCGGTGGTCTGAATCCAGTAGCCGTAGCCGCCCGCGATCTGCTCGAGCGTGCCCTGCCACTCGCCGTCTTCTCCGCGAAGGGCACTCAGCCATTCGCCGTTCTGGTAGGACAGGGCCGTGTTCGCCTGCAAGCCTTCCAGCACCGCCGAAACCGCGGGGTTGGTCGGCGTGCCGGGCAGCGAGATCAGGTTCCAGCCCGGCCGGATGTTCACTTTGTAGCCGGCGCGCGCCCGAACCGTGAAGGAGAAACTGCGCTCCTTCGCGCCGGCGGAGTTCGCGGAGAACTCGTTGCCGACGTCGTCCTTCGCCGCGTAGACGACCGTGTGCTTGCCGAGGGACAAGCCCTCGACGAAGGCCAGGATGAACCGGCCCTTTTCGGAGCCCACGCGCCGGACGTCGGCCAGGCGGTCCTCGCCGTCCACGGTCAGTTTCGTGAGCGTTACGCCCTCGTGGGAGTCCGTCTTGATCGGGTCCTCGTCGTCGCCGGCGTCGGCCTTGTAGAAGGGTCCGTCTCCAGCGCGGGCGGCGATGCCGTACTCGTTCTTCTCTCCCTCGAACTTGATCTCCACGTAGGGCGTCAGGCTCTCCGTGACCTTCGACTCGCCTTCGACGGCCGGCTGCACCGTGACGTTCGCCGAGGCGGGGACCGCCAGCGCGTTGTCAATCTCGATCAGGTAGCCGCCGTCCGCCAGTTTCTTGAAGTCCAAGTTCGTGCCTTCGGGCGCGGTTCCCAGAGTCGCATGCGGCGTCCATCCGGCGCTGTTGCCCCTGTTCTGGTCCTCGTCCTCGGCGGCCACGAGAACCGCGATCAGCCGCGAACCGGCGCCGGGAAGGTCGTCGGAGTCGGCTTTGATTTTCCGCTCCCAAACGTTGCGCTCCAACTCGGTGGGCGTGATGGACTGAACGCCGGCGTCCACTTGCAGGCCCGTGGCCACGGTTGCGTCGTCGGCGTCGGCCACCCCGTCTATCTCCGCGAAGTAGACCGTCGGGAATCGCCGCAAGTCCTCGTCGGAGGTCACGCGGATGGTGAACTCGCCCTTGCTGTTCGTCGCCGGGCGGTTCGTCGCCTCCCCGCTCGCCGTGACCGTGATGGACACGCGCGGGGCGATCTTGTCCTCCACGCTGGCCCCGGACAGTTGCTTCACTTCGTTCGGATTGCCCGCGACGTCTCTGAACACGCCACCCAGCATCTGCACCGTCGGCTTCTCGTCCGCCTCGAGCTCCTCGGAGAGCCGCAGGTAGATCGTCGCGCGCGGGTAGAAGCAGTCGCCGGCTAGGTTGAGGACGTTCTTCGCGGTTTCGTCCGCTTCCGTGCCCTCGTCCTGCGTCTTGCAAACCCTCTTGGTCGTCGGGACGACCGCCTCCACCACCGTGGCGCCGGACACCGTGAAGTCCGAAGCCTCGACGGACGACCGGTCAACCCGGTCCGCCGTGCCCGTGGTCTCCTCGTTCACGACCGTCAGCGCAAGCCACGAGCGGTCCGCCTTCTCCTTCGGAGGGGAACTGCTCGCGTCGAACTTCACGCCCGTCCGGACGTTGTTGACCGTCGGGTCCTCGTCGTCCAAGGTGAACGTGAACGGCTGCGGGCCGCTCTCGTCGTCGTCGCCGTCCGTCGTGAAGGAGTTCCCCACGCGGTCCCGGGCGACCACCATCCACTCATACGAGTCGAACGCCTGGCTGTTCAAGACCATGCTGAGGCGGTACGACCGCCCGAAGTCGACCTGCGTCCAGCCGCTGGTGCCGTAGCCGGAGAACTCCTGAGCGGGGACGTTCGGCTGATGCCCAAGCGTGTGCTCCTGGCCATCGGCGGGGTCGTCGATCGTGCCGTCCGTGATGTCGTCCGCGTAATAGATCTGAATGTCCTCGGTCGCGCCTTGGATCGTCGAGGTTGCGCCGGACGGCGCCTGCCATCCCGCCGTGCCCGGGTCGCTGTCCGCGATGGTCAGAGGCTCGTTGAACCTCTGGTCGTTGTCGCCGTTGGCGGGGCTGGAGTCGCCGTCCCCGCTGGAGCCGTCCTCGCTGTCGAAGCGCAGGCCGGCGCCGTCGTCGCTCACCGTGAGGCCGAGCGTCACGCGGTCGCTGTTCGTCGTGCCGCCGTCCTCCGGCGACAGGCCGGTCACCGTGGGGGCGTCGCCGTCAACCGTGAGCAGCAGCCGGCCCCGGATGCCTTCGACCGTGATCTCGATCGTGTCTCCGTCACGCGCCGCGACGACCGCCGCAGGCTGGGTGCCGGAGGCGCCGGCCGTCCGCCAGGGGATAGGGTTGTCGGGGTCAGGCTGGATCTCGGGGTCGGCGAGCGGCCTCTTGTCGCAACGGGAATTGCGCTCCTCGACCCGGTCCGTCGACCGGTCCCAGACCGTCAAAATGCCCTGGTAGACGGCGGAGTTCGCAGGGACGGCGCTGTCGCCCGCGCCTCCCACCGCGAGGAGCGTCACTTCCGCCTTTCTGCCGGAGCGCGTGTTCTTCGCCTCCGCAATGACGCAGTCATAGTCCGCGCCGGTCAAGGGGTCGTCCCACCCGTCGTTGGATTCGTCCACTTCCGTCGTGGTCAGGTCGTCAACGTGGTCGTCGTCGTTCCCCGGCACTCCGTCAGGGTCGTCGTCGTGTCTCCTCAAGGCGCTGTTGTCGCGGGAGTCGGCGACCTGAGCGGTGATGAGAATCGTGTTGTACGCGTCGTCATCGTTGGAGACGTACAGATTCTGGTTGAAGTAGGTGTTCCGGGGGTCGGGAACGCGGGAGTAGTCGAAAGCGTTGTCGCCGCTGCTGTCCCTCAGGCCCAGCGCCTGGTCGCCGCGGGCGATGGTGGTCGTGGTCGGGCCTTCCACCGCGGTGCGGGGCGTAGCGTCCGGGTTAGGCGAAGTCGCGTCATCTTCCGTGATGGAGCTGTCCGCGTCCGCTGCGGCGACGCCTCGCGCTCTGATGTCCGCGATGTTCTGGTAGACCTGAACCTCTAACGCGCCGGCCACGTTCAGCCGACCGTCGGTCTCCTCGCCCAGCGTGCTCTGGGCAATCGCGGGCAATACGACGAGCAGCGAGAGCGCCCCTGCCAGCAGTGTCGCTATGAGCGGAATCCTCGTGAATCTCACTTCTACCCCCCTTGTGGAGCCGTAGTCTCTATGGGTTTGGCGCTCTCACCGAGAGCCGGTGTCTGTCTCGCCGTTCTCCGCGCCCGGCTGCCCCGGATGCGGCGCCTGTCTCGTTGTCCTCCGCGCCCGGCTGCCCCGGACGCGGCGCCTGTCTCGTTGTCCTCCGCGCCCGGCTGCCCCGGACGCGGCACCTGTCTCGTTGTCCCTCCGCGCCCGGCTTACCCTGGACGCGGCGCCTGTCTCGTTGTCCTTTGCGCCCGGCTTACCCGGACGCTGTTCCTCTGATCCTGCGCCCGCGCCCCTGTTTCGGCGCACGCTCGCCCTACTATATCACACCGCCTGCCCGCTATGCACGGGGCGCAAGGCGCGGCAGGAGACGCTATTGTCCAACCTCTCCGCCCCATTATGCAATAGGGTGCGATGGGCAGTTCCGGCCAAACCTCGCCTCCCCGCGTCTAGCGCGCACCCCCTTTCTATCAGCGCCCGCGCATATTGTCAACGCCGCCCCGTTGCAATCTTACCCCTCTCTCCGCGCCCGCCGCCATTCGCTCTCCGCGCCGCGCCCCATCCCGTCATTCCCGCGTAGGCGGGAATCCCGCCCCCGTAGACGAGGCTGCGCCTCGTCTACGCAGTACCCTCTCCCGCCGCGTTCGCGGCGTCCTCTCCCCTTATAGGAGTCCTTTGCATAACCCTCGCATCAGCGCGATCGGCAGTTCCGCGCCCCCGGAATCAGCCATTCAACCGCCCAAATCCCCCGATAACGGCCTCCACCTCCCCTGCTCGCCCCCAATTTAGGGGCTTCGCAGGGCCTCGTACCCCCAACGGGCGCAATACGCCCCTACCCATGCACAGCGCAACCCTCTCTCAACCCGTCCGCGCGCCGCAGGTTGTACGCCAGCGCCTTGAACAACGCCTCCGCCTCGTTCCTCATTAGCCCCATGTACCGAACCCGCCAGTACCCATAGCTGCGCTTCAGCGTCCCAAACACCTGCTCCACCGGCGCCCGAACCTTCGACAGCAGCCCGTTCCGCCGCCGCTGCCAATGCGGCAGCTCCGTCTGATGCTTATGCCCCCGATGCATGATCCGATCCTTCACGCCCTGCGCCCGCAGACGCTCACGACGCTCCTTCGACTCATACGCCTTGTCCGCGTACACCGCCTCTTCGTCCCCCATGATCAGCGCGTCCGCAACATCCGTGTCCGCAACGTTCGCAGGCGTGAACTCAACCCCGCGCACCAGCCCTGACCCCGCGTCCATCCCTATGTGCATCTTGTAGCCGAAATGCGACTTCTTCCCCTTCTTCGTCCACGCGGCGTCGGGGTCCGTTCCGCTCCGCGCTCCAGCCTCCGAATGCGGGCGCCGCGCCTGCGCCTCGATGATCGTCGCGTCGATCAGCGTTCCGCGCTTCACCAGCATGCCCTTCGCCTCCAACTGCCGATTCACTTCCGCGAACAGCGCCCGCGCCAGCCCCCGCTCCGTGATCTTCTTCCGAAACCGGCTGATCGTCGAGTGGTCGGGAACCGCGTCCGTCAGCGTGAGCTCCGCGAAGCGGCGGAACGACAGCCGGTCTTGGAGCGCCTCCTCCATGCCGACGTCGGAGGAGTCGTACCACTGCTGGAGGACGATGATCTTGACCATCGTGATCGGGCGGTAGGCGGGCCGTCCTTCGGGCGCGGCGTGGACATCGTCGAGTAGGGCTGCGACTTTGGGCCAATCGATGAGGCGGTCGATGCGGTCGAGCCGGTCGTTGCGGCCTGCGTTGAAAGGGAGGAAGGCGTCGATGAAGGAGGGGTCGCTGGCTTCGAGATGCATAGCAGTCTCCTCGCGGTTGCGGGTTGCGGTCATTGTGCGCGATTGCGGAAGGTTATGCAAAGGTCTCTATAGGGAGAGGGGGGGCTAGGCGCTTGCGCGCCTCTGGATTCCGGCCTACGCCGGAATGACGGCAAAGGGGACGCAGCGCCGTTCGGGGGGCGGGACGGGGACGCGGGGTAGGTTCCCGCTTTCGCCGGGAATGACGGAGGAGGGGCGGGATTGACGGGGGGAGGGGCGCGGCGCAACTTGCCGCCGCAGGCAATTAGCGGGCGGCGAGCCAGCGGGCGAGGCGGTCGAGGGCTTCGCGGATGTTGGCTTGGGAGTTGGCGAAGGAGATGCGAGCGTAGCCCTCGCCGTAGGCGCCGAAGGAGGTTCCGGCGAGAAGGGAGACGCCGGCCTCGTCCAGCGCGCCGCGCTCGAATTCGGCGCTGGTCATTCCCGTGCCCGCGACGTTGGGGAAGGCGTAGAAGGCGCCGCCGGGCATAGGGCAGGAGACGCCGGGAAGCCGGTTGAGGCCGTCCACGAGGAGGACGCGGCGCTTTGCGAACTCGGCGACCATTTCGCGGACGGAGTCCTGCGGCGCTCGCAGCGCGGTCATCGCGGCGACCTGCCCGAAGGCCGCGGTGCAGGAGACGCTGTTGGTGATCAGGCGAGAGACGGGCTCGACGAGGGACTCCGGGAGCACGCCGTAGCCGATGCGCCAGCCGGTCATCGCGTAACTTTTGGAGAGGCCGTCCAGCAGGATGGTTCGCTCCCACAGGCCGGGGAAACTCGTGATGGAGAGATGCGCGCCGTCGTAATGGAAGTCTTTGTAGATTTCGTCGGAGAGGACGGCGGCGTCCGCTTCGACGGCGAGTTCGGCGACGCGGCGGAGCGTCTCGGCGGGCATCACGCTTCCGCAGGGGTTGTTGGGGGAGTTGACGATGATGAGGCGCGTTCGCGGGGTCACGAGGGATGCGAGTTCGTCGGGGTCGGGGTTGTAGCCGAGTTCCTCGCGGAGGCGCATCGGCACGGGGGTCGCGCCCGCGAACCGGATCATTGACTCGTAGATGGGGAAGCCGGGGTTGGGGTAGACGACCTCGTCGCCTTCCTGGGCGAGCGCGAGGATGGCGAAGAACATAACGGGCTTGCCGCCGGGCGTGATGACGACGCGGGAGGCGGGGATTTCGCAGTTTAGCCTGCGCCCGACGGCGGCGGCGACGGCCTCGCGGGCTTCGGGGAGGCCCGGCGAGGGGACGTAGTGGGTGTGGCCGTCGTCGAGCGCGTCCTTGGCGGCATCGACGATGTGGGGAGGCGTGTCGTAGTCGGGCTCGCCGATGCCGAGGAAAACGATGTCGCGCCCCTGGGCCTCGAGGGCTTTGGCGCGGGCGAGCGCCTCGAACGCGGTTTCGGTGCCGAGGAGCGCCATTCGGGATGCGAGGCGCATTAGGCGCCTCCGGCGATGGCGGGCAGGAAGTGGACCTCGGAGTCCGGGGCGAGCGGCGTGAGCATGCCCATATTCGTAGGCTCGCCGTCCACGACGGCGGCGAGGCCCGGCATCAGGCGGTCGGGGTCGTCGGGATGGACGACGCGCTCGCGGAGGCCTGGGCAGCGGTCGTCGAGGTTGCGGACGAGGGCGCGGAGCGTCGCGCCGGGGGCCTCCAGTTTGGCCTCGCCGCCGGCGTAGGCGCGCAGGGGGAGGGGGATGTAGACGACCGCCACCTCACGCGTCCTAGCGGCCGTTCGCGGCGTCGCGCGAATCTGCGAATTCGAGCAGGCGTGCCATACGCGGCGAAGCATACCACGACGGCGCGGGCGGCTCCGGTAGGTTCCCGCTTTCGCGGACGGGGCGCGCACTCCGGTAGGTTCTCGCTTTCGCGGGAATGACGAGGCGCCTGGGGATTGAGGGAGACGGGGCAGGCGCCCCGTCCGGCCGCGCTTTGCTTAAGGGCTGCATCATTTTGCATCATTTTGACTCATTTACTCCTAGCGCCGGGTTCGCCGTGAGGCGCCTTTGAGTCGGTTTTGGGGCTGGTTTGGGGCTATTTGAGGCGGAAATGATGCAGAATGAGGCGCCCCCTCTCGCCTGCCTCGTCCGCGTCCGCCTGCGCCGCCTGATCGCGGCGTGATCCATCGTAAGGGATAGAGGGGGCGGCGGCGCAAGGGGCGTTTGTCGCAGGTGGGGTAGGGTCTCGCTTTCGCGGAATGACGGTAGAGGGGGTAGGTTCCCGCCTTCGCGGGAATGACGGCAGTGGAGGTAGGTTCCCGCCTTCGCGGGAATGACGGCAGTGGAGGTAGGTTCCCGCTTTCGCGGGAATGACGGGGCGCTTGGGGGTAGGTTCCCGCTTACGCGGGAATGACGGGGCGCTTGGGGGTAGGTTCCCGCTTACGCGGGAATGACGGGGCGCTTGGGGGTAGGTTCCCGCTTACGCGGGAATGACGGGGCGCTTGGGGGTAGGTTCCCGCTTACGCGGGAATTGTAGATGTCAAGTAATTCGTTGACAGATCCTGCAGGGCCTGGAGGGGCGTCTTGCCCCCCAAACCCTGATGCGGACGCGCCGTGTTGTAGTACAGCAGGTAGAGCGCCAACTCCTCACGCAACTCCTCCGCCGTCTCGAACGTCGTCCCCTCCAGCAACTCCTCGTTCAGCGTCCGCCAGAACCGCTCCACCTTCCCGTTCGTCTGCGGCCGGTACGGCCGCGTGTAGCGATGCTTGATCCCCAACTCCCCCAGCAGCCGCTCCACCGGATGCCCCTCAACGTTCCCCCGCGAGGCCACCTCCGCCCCGTTGTCCGTCAACACGGCCTCGAACCGAATCCCGTACTCCGCGTTCAGCAGGTTGAGGCTCTTGAGCGCCGCGAACATCACGCTCAGGCTCTTCAGGTCGTCCGCCGCCTCCGCCCAAACCAGCCGCGTGCAGGCGTCCACCACGGACACGAGGTAGCGGCGGCTCTTGCTCCCAACGATCTGGTCCTTGCCGAGGTAATGGCAGTCAAGATGGCCCAACTCGCCGGCGCGCGTAGAGGGATGCGGGCGCGTTGCGCGCTCAAAGGGCCGAGATTCCCGCCTACGCGGGAATGACGGCAAGGGGGAAGCGTGGCGCCGTTGCCGTTCGGCGCGGCGTCCGCAGCCGCAGTACCGGCTTCCGCCGCTTCGCGGCGACCTCTCTCGTCCCTAACCCCCGTTTGCGGCGTTGCGTTTGGCGGAGAGGGCCTCCATTACGCGGGCGGGGTTCATCGGCGTTTGGTAGAGCCTGACGCCAATGGCGTCGGCGATGGCGTTGGCGACGGCGGGCGCGGGGGGGACGATGCTCGTCTCGCCGATGCCGCGCACGCCGAACGGGTGGTTGGCGTTGGGCGTCTCGACGATGATCGCATCCAGCATCGGGAGGTCGAGCGCGGTGGGCATGCGGTAGTCGAGGAAGGAGGAGTTGAGCATCACGCCGTCGCCGCTGGTGTAGTACTCCTCGTTGAGCGCCCAGCCGATGCCTTGCGCGGCGCCGCCCTGGAACTGGCCTTCGACGTAGGAGGGATGGACGGCTTTGCCGGCGTCTTGCGCGGCGGTGTAGCGGATGACCTGCGTCTTGCCCGTCTCCGGGTCGATCTCGACGTCGGCGAGGTGGGTCGCGAAACTGCCGCCGCCGGAGCCGCGCACGTTGACCGTGCCGGTCTTGGCGACGGGGCCGCCCGTCTGGCCGAGTTTGCCTGCGGCCTGCTTGAAGGCGAGCGTCTGGTCGGGGGCGAGTTTGTTGCGGAAGACGCCGCTCTCGAATTCGACGTTGTCGGGCTCCGTCTCCCAGACGAGGGCCATGCGCTTCTTCATCTCTTCGACGACGAGGCGGGCGGCCTCTATGGCGGCCTGTCCGCTGGCGTAGGTGGTGCGGGAGCCTGCGGTGAGGTCGTTGTAGCCGATGGCGTCGGTGTCGACGACGGCGGGATGGACGTCTTCGGCGGGGAGGCCGAGGATTTCGGCGGCCTGCATTGCGATGGTGGCGCGCGTTCCGCCGATGTCGGGGTTGCCCTCGACGAGGGAGACGACGCCATCGTCGTTGACGTTGATGGTTACGGAGGAGCGGTTGCCGATGCCGTTCCAGAAGCCGCTGGCCATGCCGCGCCCGCGGAGTTTGCCGTCCGGGCCTTCGCGTTGGAGGTCGCTTTGGAAGTGGTCGGAGTCGCGGACGGCCTCCATGCAGGCTTTGTTGCCGACGCGGGGGAAGACGGGGCCGTCGGGCCTGCGCGTCCCCTCTTCAGCGGCGTTGAGGAGGTGGAAGTCCATCGAGGGCATGCCGATCATTTCGCAGAGTTCGGAGACGAGGGACTCGCTGGCGAAGGCGGCCTGCGGGGTTCCGGGCGCGCGGTAGGCGGCGGTTTTGGACATATTGATGACGACGTCGTAGGCGTCTATGCGGAGGTTGGGGACTTTGTAGCAGGCGAACACGCCGACGGACGCGGCGCTGATGGAGGAGCCGGGGTAGGCGCCGGCCATATAGCGGATGTCGGCGGCCGCGGCGACGATTTCGCCGGCGGCGTTCACGCCCATCTTGACGGTCACCCGGCCGCCGGGGCCGGGGCCGGTCGCGTCGAACACGGCTTTGCGGTCCATCGTCATTTTGACGGGGCGAGCGGCTTTCTTGGAGAGGAGGGCGGCGAGCGGCTCCAGGTAGAGTTGGATTTTGCCGCCGAATCCGCCGCCGATCTCCATCGGCGTGACTTTGACGGCGGAGACGGGCAGTTTGAGGACTTGCGCGAGGTTGTTGCGGACGCCGAAGGGCGCCTGCGTGGTCGTCCAGACGGAGAGTTTGCCGTCCGGGCTCCAGAAGGCGGTCGCGCTGTGGGGCTCGATGTAGCCTTGGTGGGCGCGGGAGATGGTGTAGGTCCGCTCGAGGACGTGGGCGGCTTGCTCGAAAGCGGCGTCGGGGTCGCCGAACTCGATGCGGGTGTGCTCCGCGACGTTGGTGCCGCGGACCTTCTCGCCGAGGTGGTCGCCCACGAGGTCTTCGTGAATGACGACGGCGTCGGGGGCCATCGCGTCCTCGAGGCTGATCACGGCGGGGAGCGGCGCGTAGTCCGCCTCGATCAGGCTAATGGCTTCGAGCGCGGCGTTCTGGTCGACGGCTGCGACGGCTGCGACGGGATGGCCTTTGTAGACGACCTTGCCGCGGGCCATAATGCGCTCGCTCATCCAGCGGAGGTCGGTGACCTCTTCGCCCATATCCAGCAGTTCGGAGCGCGAGACGGGCATATCCTCGCCGGTGATGACGGCGAACACGCCGGGGACGGCGGCGGCCTTCGAAACGTCCACGCGCTTGATGACGGCGTGGGCGTGGGGGCTGCGGAGGACGGCGCCGTAGGTCATCCCCGTGAGTTTGAGGTCGGCGCCGTACTGGGCGCGTCCCAGCACCTTGTCCACGCCGTCGTGCCTGATGGGGCGGGTTCCGACGACGTTGAATGGCCGGGCGGGTTCGGTCGCGGTGGTCATCGCTAGGCTCCTTGCGGTTCGGCGCCGCCCGCTTGGGCGGGCTCGCGCATTTCGGCGGCGGCGCGTTGGACGGCGCGCACGATTTTGTCGTATCCGGTGCAGCGGCAGAGGTTGCCGGCGAGCCAGAGGCGCACGCGATGCTCGTCGGGATCGGGCTCGCGCTCCAGGAGGGCTTTGGCGGCGACGAGGAAGCCGGGCGTGCATATTCCGCACTGCAGGGCGGCCTCTTCCAGAAACGCCTGCTGGAGCGGGTGGAGCCCGTTCGGCGGAGCCATCCCCTCGATGGTGTCCACGCGCTTGCCGTCGGCTTCCGCCGCGAGCACGAGGCAGGAGTCGACGATGCGCCCGTCGAGCGCGACGGTGCAGGCGCCGCAGTTGCCGTCGTTGCAGCCTTCCTTCGTTCCCGTGAGCCCCATTGATTCGCGGAGCGCATCGAGGAGCGACTGGTGGGGCGCGGCGAGGAACTCGGCGGGGTAGCCGTTCACGTCGCAGACGACGGTAGTCTTCCGGGGCGCGGCGTTTTGTTGCGTCATCTTCACCTGCTATCGGAGTTCGCTTCTCTTCTGTCGTCCTGTCTACGTGGGGCGGGACTGGGCGCGCTCGAGCGCGACGGCGAGCGTTCGGCGCGTGAGCGTTTTGACGAGTTGGAGTCGGTGCTCCGGCGTGCCGCGCATATCGGCGATGGGAGACGCCTCGGACGCGGCGATCTCCCCGGCCTCGGCGAACGTCTCGGCAGTCGGGATCTTGCCGGCGAGAAAGGCGGAGGCGCGGCGGGCGAGAATGGGCGTGGGGGCGACGGACGCGAGCGCGACGCGGGCCGAGGCGACGGCGCCGTCCGCGTCCAGCGTCAGGGCGCTGGCGGCGCCCGCGACGGCGATGTCCATCTCGTTGCGGGGGATGAAGCGCTGATAGGCGGCGCCGAAGCGCTCCGGAGGAAGCGGCATACGGAGCGCGACGAGGAGTTCGCCGCGCCGCAGGACGTTGGCGCCGGGCCCCGTGCAGAACTCCTCGACCGGGATTTCGCGCTCTCCCTGCGGGCCTCGGGCGACGGCGACGGCGGAGTGGACGATGAGAGGGCAGACGCCGTCGGCGCTGGGGGATGCGTTGCAGAGGTTGCCGCCGAGGCTCGCGCGGGACTGAATCTGAATGCCGCCGATGAGGGAGGCGGCGTCGATCAAGCCCGGGAAGGCGTCGCGGACGGCGTCGCTCTCGTAGATTTCGCAGCAGGGGACGGCGGCGCCGACGTAGAGTTCGCCGTCGAGGGAGAGGGCGGTCGTTTCGGGTATGGCCTTGAGGTCGACGATCTCGTCGAGTTCGAATCTGCCGGCGCGGAGTTGGACGAGGATGTCGGTGGCGCCTGCGAATGGGCGAGCGCGTTCGCCGCGGCGGTCGAGGATTTCGACGGCTTCGTCAAGGGTTCGCGGGGCGGCGTAAGCGAACGGATGCAATGGACGCTCCCTAGCGCCGGGTGTTCGGGGCGGGCGCGCCGCCCCGCATAGCGCGGCGCCTATTATGACGAAAAGGCGGCCTCATCGCAATCACTGGGCGGGGCCTGTTGGCGGGCAAGCCCCCCCCCCGCCTACGCGCTCTGCCGCGCAAGGCGCCTTGCCTGAGCGCCGCGCCCGGCTTCCGCGTTGCTGATAGAATCTCGCCTATGCCCGTCAAGCGAAAGTCTCCCGAACAGCAGCGGCTCGACGACCTTCGTTTCCGCATCCGCCATTCGGCGGCGCACGTTATGGCGCAGGCCGCGCTCGACCTTTTCCCCAACGCGAAGTTCGCCGTCGGCCCCCCCACCGCCGACGGCTTCTACTACGACTTCTCCGTCGAGCGTCCGTTCACGCCCGACGACCTCGTCCGCATCGAGGACCGGATGCGCGAGACGGTCGCCGCGAACGCCCCCTTCCGCGCAAGCGAGTTGACGCGCGAGGAGGCCGAGGCGCGATTCGCCGATCAGCCCTTCAAGTTGGAGATCCTCGCAGGTATCCCCGACGGCGAGGCGGTCACGGCCTACGAGCACGACGGATTCACTGACCTCTGCCGGGGGCCGCACGTTGGCTCGACCGGCGAGGTGACGGCGTTCAAGTTGACGAGCGCGGCGGGGGCGTACTGGCGCGGCGACGAGCGCAACGAAATGCTGCAGCGCATCTACGGCACGGCGTGGGAGTCGCAGGACGCGCTGGAGGCGCATCTACGGCGCTTGGAGGAGGCGGCGCGGCGCGACCACCGGCGGCTCGGGCAGGAGTTGGGGCTGTTCTTCTTCGACCGCCTCGCGCCGGCGAGCCCGTTCTTCCTGCCGAAGGGCGCGGCGCTCGCCAACGCGCTCACCGCCTACGCGAGAAGCCTCTACGAACGCTACGGCTATCAGGAGGTCATCACGCCGCAGGTGTTCGACGCGGAGTTGTGGAAGCGCTCCGGCCACTACGACAACTACCGCGAAAATATGTACTTCACCTACGTGGACGAGCAGGAGTTCGCCGTGAAGCCGATGAACTGCCCGGCGGCGGCGCTGCTCTACGGAGCGCAACTCCGATCCTACCGCGAGTTGCCCGCGCGCTACGCCGACTTCGGACGCCTGCACCGCTACGAACGCTCCGGCGTGACGCACGGCCTCACCCGCGTTCGGACGTTCTCGCAGGACGACGCGCACATCTTCTGCGCGCCGGAGCAGATCGAGAGCGAAGTCTCGTCGTTCATCTCGATGGTTCAAGAGACGTTCGGCGTGTTCGGGTTCGACGACGTCCGCGTCACGCTGTCGCTGCGGCCTGAGAAGCGGATCGGCGCCGACGACTTGTGGGACGCGGCGGAGGGCGCCCTCGCCTCCGCGCTCGATGCCCGCGCGATGGACTACGAACTCGCCCCGGGCGAGGGCGCGTTCTACGGGCCCAAGATCGACTTCTTCGTCGCCGACGCCATCGGACGGGAGTGGCAGTTGAGCACGGTGCAACTAGACTACAACCTGCCGGAGCGCTTCGATCTGGAGTTCGTGGACGCGGACGGCGCCCGCAAGCGCCCCGTCGTCATTCACCGGGCGATGCTTGGCAGCCTCGAGCGCTTCCTCGGCGTGATCATCGAGCATTACGGCGGCGCGTTCCCCGTCTGGCTCGCGCCGACGCAGGCGGAGATCATCCCCATCGCCGACCGGCACCTGCCCTACGCCGAGCGCGCCCGCGCGGAACTAGAGGCCGCCGGCGTCCGCGCCCACGTCGACGCGCGCGGCGAGCGAATGAACGCCAAGATACGCGACGCGCAGATGCAGAAGACGCCCTATATGCTCGTCGTTGGCGACAAAGAGGCGGAGGCGGGCGGCGCGGCGGTCCGGCTGCGCTCCGGCGAGGACTTGGGCCTCGCGCCGCTGGCGGAGATCGCCGCCCGCATCGCGGGCGAGGCCGCCCGCCGCGAGCGCGGAGGCTAGCGCACGCCGCGCTCAAGGGCGAGGGCGGCTAGCCTATACTCCGTGCGTATGACCAACCGGCCTGAATTCCGCATTTACACTAAGGGCGGCGACGCGGGCGAGACGGGGCTGCTCTACGGCGGGCGCGTCTCCAAGAGCGACCTGCGAACCGAGGCCTACGGCTCCGTCGACGAGGCCGTCTCCGCGCTGGGGCTTGCCCGCGCGCGCTCCGCCGACCCGGAGGTCCGGCGCATCGTCAAGCGCCTCCAACGCGAACTCTTCACCGTCGGGGCGGAACTGGCGACCGACCCTTCGGAATACGCGAATCTCCAGCGCCATTTCTCCGTCGTTACGCCTGAAATGACCGCCGCCCTCGAGCGCGACATAGACGCCCTGAACGCCGAAATCGCCCTCCCGCGCAACTTCATTATCCCCGGCGCGTCGGCGGCGTCCGCGGCGATGGACGTCGCGCGCTCCGTCCTGCGCCGCGCCGAGCGGCGCGTCGTCGAGATGCGCGACCGCGGACTCGCCCCGAACGCGGAACTCCTGCGCTACCTCAACCGCGCGTCCGACCTCGCCTTTATGCTCGCGCGCTACGAAGACCGCGCAATGCCCTTCGAACGCCTGACCGCCGAGGACGCCTGCTGACGGCGCGGGGGTTGGCTAAGCCGCTCCACCGCCCTTGCCGTCTCTGTCCTCTTTCGCCGGAGGCGGCGCCGACGCCGCGGCCAAGTCCGCCTTGCGGTAGTCGAGGAACAGCGCGGTCGAGACGGCGGCGACGAGAGGCGCGCTCACCCCGAGCGCGGCGGCCGTCGCCAGCGTTCCGAGCGCCCGCGAGCCGGTTTGCGTCTCCAGCGCGGCGGCGCCGATGACGAGGATGGCACTGAGCGTCAGCACTGGAAGTTGCGCGCCGAGCGTGCGCCACCAGCGCCCCTGAACCAGGGTCCAACTTCGCGCCAGCGCCACGAACGGGTTGCTCGTCTCCCGCGTGATGGACGCCCCCGCGAGCGAGAACCGAATGCCGACGTAAGCCAGCGCGGGAAGCCAAACGAACGAGAAGCGGGGATCGATCAGCGCGAGCATCGCCGCCAGGGCCGTCCACGTTCCGACGACCAGCCCGAGCACGAAGAACTCCAGCCCCAGCCGCTTGAGGCCGACGTAGACGCCGACCGCGTAGGCTAGCGGCGACTCCTCGTCCACGATCGATCCTTCGTTGGCGAACGAGACGAACATCCACACCGGCGCCTGCAGCCCGAAGACCACGGCTCCGATGAACTGCCCCCACAACACCTCCCCCGCCGGCGTACCCGGCGTCGCCAGCGCGCCGAAGCCGACGCCGACGAGCGCGCCCGCCGTCGCCGTGATCACGAGCGGCTGCGCGTGCCGGAGGCACAGCATCACGGCGTCGCCGAGCAATTCGGCGACGGGCGTAAGCGACGGGCGTTGAGCGTTGGGGGCGTTCATCAGGGCGCGATGTCAATCGTAAGCCTTCCACGCCTTCCGCGTCCAATTCGGCATCGTGGCGGAGCGCGCCGCTATTCCCTCCGCCGCCCGATTCGCAAGCGCGTGACGCCGCAATCGCACAGGTAGTCCGTCCACGCGAGCGCGTCCAACTCCGTCGGCAGCAACGGCGCCCCGCCTTCCGAATACGGAACCTCGCGCACCCGCGACGCGCCGCACTGCTCGCACGGCGGCTCCATCCGCAGCGGGCCCCCGTCGTCGCGCAGCGTAACCCCGCTCATAGCGCGCTCCCGCGCCACGCGCGATACAGCGACGCCCACTCCTCGACCGACAGCGTCTGCGCCCGCCGCGTCGACTCGACGCCCGCCGACTCCAGCAGCGCCTCCGCCTCCGCCGTCGGAACGCCCAGCCCCGCCGACAGCGCGTTCCGCAACTGCTTGCGCGGCGCGCCGAACCCCGCCCGCGCCAGGGCGAAAAACCGATCCGGGTCGTCTATCCCCTCCGGCAGCGAGGCGCGCGCCGTAATCGCCACGACCGCCGACGTCACTTTCGGCGGAGGATTGAACGAGCCGGGACGGACGACGCGGACAATCCGCGCCTCGCCGTAGAGTTGCGCGGCCAGCGACGCCAGCGACATCGCGCCCGGCGCCGCGCAGATCCGCTCCGCGACCTCGCGCTGAACGAGAATCGCCGAGCGGGACGGACGGCAGTCCGATTCGAGGAACGCCCGCAGAATCGGCATCGCCGCGTAGTACGGCAGATTGCCCAGCAATTTGTACGGCGCGCAGTCCCCCAGCAGCGCGGCGGGGTCGGCGTCGCGCGCGTCCCCCTGAACGACGCGGACGTTCGGGGGCGCGGACGCCTCGAGCGCGCCGGCCAGCGCCGCGTCCAACTCCAGCGCGACGACGCGCTCCGCCCGCTCCGCCAGAACCGCCGTGAGCGACCCACGCCCCGGTCCGACCTCAATGACCGCGTCGCCCGGTCCGACCTCCGCCGCGTCGGCTATCGCGCTCAGAATGTTGCGGTCGGTCAGGAAATGCTGCCCCAGCCGCTTGCGGGGCGCGGCGGCCCCGGCGCGGCGCTCCCCGCTCATGTCCCCTACTCCCGCCGCTTCCGCAACTCCGCCCAGACGTCCTCCGGCGAGAGGCCGGCGTCGGCCAGCAGCGCGAGCGCGTGATAGAAGAGGTCGGCGACCTCTCCGGGGAGGCTCGCCGCATCTTTCGTCGCGGCGGCGAGGGCGGCCTCCGCCCCCTCCTCGGCGACCTTTTGCGCGATGCGGGTCGTTCCGCTTGCGAACAGCGACGCCGTGTAACTGCCCGCCGGCATCTCCGCCTGACGCTGCCGTATGACCTGGAAGAGTTCGGAGAGGACGCCGGGCCCGGACTCGACGTGATCGAACTCCGGGGATTCGGGGAGCGGCGTGAAGAAGCAGGAGCGCGCTCCCGTGTGGCAGGCGGGGCCTTCCGGCCGAACCTTGAAGAGCAGCGCGTCGCCGTCGCAGTCCGCTTGGGCGGAGACGATGCGGAGGAAGGCGCCGGACGTTTCGCCCTTGCGCCAAAGCGTTTGGCGGGAGCGGCTGTAGAAATGCATCTCGCCGGACTCCAGCGTTCGCGCGAGCGCCTCCGGGTTCATATAAGCGACCATCAGCGTCTCGCCGGTGGCGTCGTCCTGGCAGATCGCCGCGACGAGCCCCTGCGCGTCCAACTTGATGCGGGCGTTCTCGGTGGTCGTCATCGTCCCCTCTCGCGGCGGCGGCTCACTCTAGGAGCGCCGGAATTTCGGTCAGCGCCTGCACGACGCAGTCGGGCGGCAGCAGCGCGGCGCCGTCCGGCGGAGGCGTGCGCCCCGGCGTGGTCTGGACGCGATTCACGAGCGCGGCCCGCATCCCCGCCAGTTTCGCGCCGTGCGCGTCGTCGTAGGGGGAGTCGCCCACGTACAGCGCGGCCTCCGGCTTCACCCCCGCCTCTTGCAGGAAGCGGGCGAAGATGCGCGGGTCGGGTTTGTAGCATCTCGCCCCCTCCGAGGATACGACGAGGGGGAAGCGCCAGCCGTTATGGGCAATCGTCCCGTGAAGGAATCGGTCGTCGGCGTTGGAGAGCACGGCGATTGGGCGCATCGCGCCGATCTCGTCCAGCGCCGCCTGCGCTTCGGGGAAGGCGTCCCTCGCCGCGAGCGCGTCCACGCAGCGCGAGGCCGCGGCTTCGGGGTCGCCCGCGATTCCCATTTCGTCGAACGTCTCCGTGAAGGCGTCGCGCCACGCTTCCCAATACGAGCGGAACGGCGGGCTCGCGCCGGGGTCGGCCATATTCGTCCGCGTCTTGCGGAACCCGACCTCATAACGGCTCCACGTTTCCCAGAAGGCGCCGGGCTCTACGGGCATTTTCTGCTCGTGAACGACTTCCGCCATCGTTGGCCGCCAGTCGTCGGTTCCGTTCCTCGCCAGCGTGCCGAACATATCGAACGCGACGAGTTCTATGCCGGCGAGGGCGCTCACGGCGACGTCTCCGGCGGCAAGCGGACGAGGACGCCGGCGTCCCGCAGCGCGCGTTTGGCGTCGGCGATGGAATGCCGGCCGTAGTGAAAGATCGAGGCCGCGAGCGCGGCGTCGGCGCCGCCTTCCGTGACCGCTTGCGCGAGGTGCGCGAGACAGCCGGCGCCCCCGCTTGCGATGACGGGCACGGGCGCCGCGTCCGACACTGCCCGCGTGAGTTCGAGGTCGTAGCCGTCCTGGTGCCCGTCGGCGTCCATGCTGGTGAGCAGAATCTCGCCGGCGCCAAGTTCGGCGGCGTAGGCGGCCCAACTCGCCGCGTCCATCCCGGTGGGCGTTCGCCCTCCGTGAACGTAGACCTCCCACCTAGAGCCGGGCCCGAGCGCGAGCGCCCCCTTGCCCGGGTGTCCGTCCGGCAGAAGCGCGGGGTCGGCCTGAGGCGAGCCGGGCGCGACGCGGCGGGCGTCCACCGCGATGACGAGACACTGGCTGCCGAACGCCGCCGCCGCGTCCGCGAACGCGCCGGGATTCAGCGCCGCCGCCGTGTTCATCGCAACCTTGTCCGCCCCCGCGTTGAGCAGTTTGCGAACATCCTGCGCCTCGCGGACGCCCCCGCCGACGGTGAGCGGAATGAACACCTCCTCGGACACGCGCTCCACGACGTCGATGATCGTGTCGCGCCCGTCGGAACTGGCGGTGATGTCGAGGAACACGAGTTCGTCGGCGCCCTCGCGGTCGTAGAAGGCGGCGAGTTCGACCGGATCGCCCGCGTCGCGGAGGTTGACGAAAGACGCGCCCTTGACGACGCGCCCGCCGGCGACGTCGAGGCAGGGAATGACGCGCTTGGTGAGCATAGCCCTACAGGATAGCGTACAGAGCCACAGCGCCAAAGCGCTCCCCCGCCCATGCGCCTAAATCCCAACTGCCCGCCGCCGCTCCCGCCCCCATAACCGTCATTCCCGCGCTTTGGCGGAGACGCGGATTCGGAGCGCGGCCTATAGGCCGCGCAGGAGGAACTCGCGGACGATTTCGGCGTAGGCGTCCGGGTGCTCCAAGTGCGCCCAGTGGCCTCCGCCCGGAATCTCCGCGAGTTCGCAGTTTGGGATAGCCGCCTGCATGCGCTCCGCGACGTCGCGCCGGAGGAGCGTACTTTCGGAGCCGCGGACGATGAGCGTGGGCGCGGCGACTTCCGGCAAGCGCTCCCATACGTCGGGCCTGTCGTACATCGTGACGACATCGCGGCTGCGCTTCCACGTCCAGCGGCCGCCGTCCATCTCGACCGCGAGCGCGAGCGCGTTCCGTCGCAGTTCGTCGGCGCTGGCGTTCGGCTGGCGGGAGCGCAGGCGCTCGATCACGGCGTCGAGGCTCTCGTACTCGTCGGACTCGCCTTTGTAGCGGGAGACCATCGCAACGGAGCCGGGGTTGTAGGAGTCGGGGTCCATATCGGTGATGACGAGTTTGGAGGCGAGGCCGGGGTTGTCGGCCACGCAGAGCCAGGCGTTTTTGCTTCCCGCCGAGTGTCCGACGAGCGCGGGCTTGTCGAGGCCGAGTCCGCAGATGGCGTCGCGCGTCTCGGCGACATAGTCGGCGAGACGGTAGGAGTCTGCGCGGGGGCTGTCGCCGTGCCCGCGGTGGTCGAGCGCGAGGACATGGAAGTCGGCGCGGGCGGACTCGGCGAACGTTTGCCATAGCGCGGCGGAGTCCTGCAGGCCGTGCAGCAACAGAACGGGCGGGGCGGAGGAGGCATTGCCCCAATCGAGGCAGTGGAGGTCGAGGCCGTTCGCGTGAACGCGACGGGATGTCGGGGGCGTCGTCATTGGCGCATCTCCAAGCCGGCGGGGCGCGCGTGAGCGTATGGGAGCGGGCGGGATTTCGTCAAGCCAAGATCCCTCGCCTCAAATGGGCGCCCGCGCCGGAGCGGCGCTAATCTCTTCTCCGCTCCGGCGCGGGCGCGCGGGCGCGCGGGGCGGATGTGGTTCGAGCGCTCATCTCGGGGGGAGTATACGCCCGCCTATTGGCCGCTCACGGGGCCGGGCGCAGCGGTTGGCGTTGCAGTTGGCGTAGGCGTCGGCGTCGCGGTCGCGCGGCGGGCAAGAGCGTCGAGCCGGGCGTAGAGCGTCGCGGCGTCGAGATCCTCCGCGCCGGACGCGCCCCCGACGGCCTGACGCTCCGCGATGAACTTGTTGGACGGCCAGTCCAGCCGCTCCTCCGAGTCGACGGGGAGGACGTGGAACTCCACGACGCGCTCGTCCGCGCCCAATTGCCGCAGTTGGGGCTCGGCGCCGCGAACCTCGACCGCGTAGATGAGGGGCGCGCGCGCCGCCGCGTTCTTCGCGGATTCGAGGCGACTATGCAAGCCGAGCAGCCCGCGGGCGCGTTCCTGCGCGTCGGCGTCGGCGGCGACTTCCTGCGCGGTGTGGGAGTCCACGAGATCCTTCGCGCGCGTCGTGGATCCGCCGCCCTCGCCCTCGCCGAAACTGGTCGCGGTTTCCGATCTGGCGAGCGCGATGAACGCCGCCGGCTCCAGCGGCTCCGCGTGGCGGAAGGTTCCGAAGAAGCCGTTGGTGGTCATATAGGCGGTTACGGGCTTCGCCGAGTGGCGCGCGAGGAGCGCCTGCAGCGACGCGTCGCCGATGGGCGTTCCGAAACTAACCATCGCCTGATGCGTCGCGGAGCCGGGCGCGGGCGTTGGCGTTGGGGTAGGCGTAGGCGCGATATCTTGCGCCGGGGCGGCCTCCCGCGTCGGGAGTTCCGCCGCAGGCGTGGGGAGCGCGACTCCGCACGCCGCAGCCGCGAGCGCCGGCAGGACGAGGGCCGCCGTCCGCAGAAGGGAGCGGGTTGCGCGCGCGTCGCTCATTCTTCGACTGTACCACAGGCGGAGGCGAATGGACAGTCGCAGGTGACGTTTCTTGTCTCCGATGCGCACGCTCATCAGACTTGCCGTTTGCGGCGGCAGAGCGGGAATGACCTAACGCGGTCGAGAAGTATCGTTCCCGCCACAGGGCCTAAGAATATTGTCAGCAAGATCAGCGGAACGGGGAGTATGCTATGAGGGATGAGAGCGAGCAGAAACAAGCCGATGGGGATAATGAGCGAAACGCTTACGCGCTTCGGACTAAGAACTATCGTAAATTTTGGACTCCTCTCCCCTGATTTCTGCGCCTCTTTCACCCAAGCAATGCCCGACAGGATGACGACGAACCCGACGAAAACATACCAAACGACGTACGAGATCAACAGCGCCGGCGACTCCGGAACGAAGTCGTCCATGAAGCCGATCAGGAGGATTTGCGCAGCCATCAAGAGGCCGAATTTTATCCAACCCATGTCATCGCCTCCTGTAAGGCAGTTCAGCGCACGTTACGTCCACGACCATAGCATGTTAGCAAGTGACGCCGCTAGCACAAGCATAAAGAAGATTAGGCCAAATAATACAATGCAAGAAAGGACGATGATTAGGAGATTCACCACGTGCAACAGAACGCCATATCGTCTATTGCTACAGACTTTCACGTTGATCAATTCAGCGAACGCGACAACAGTCAGCGCAATTATTGCTAACCCGGTCCATTCCACGAGCCTAGCGTAGGCATACTGAACGGACGAAGCGATGAGGAAGAAGAAAAGGTAAATTTCGACGACGACGGCGACCGCCATCAGGAAAAGGAAGGGCAGTGCGCGAATGATCATCGCAGCCCACCGAGGTTGCTCGGCTCGACGGACGTTCGCGCCGCGCCCGCGCCGGCGCTGAGGGAGCAGCGGCCCATCGCCTTGACGCGAACCGCGCGGCGATGCTCCGCCCGGATCGTCCGGGCGCGCGGAGCTGATGTGGTTCGAGCGCTCATTGCGGGGGGAGTATACGCTTGCCCGCCAACAGGCATCAAGTATCCTGTGGAATGTCGAAGCAGTACACTGATCTACCTTCAGGGATTCGCATCCATAGATACGATTCCACCTCTACACAGTATTGCTGCCCGTTTTGGATTTCAATACTCGTAACGCGCCATACGTCACCGATAAGAAGGAACACCGAATCATCCACGTAGAGCGACTCTCTTTCATTCGCCCTCACGATGTCAACTATACGTCGATTTTCATCTAATGATAGGTCAATTCCATGGTCTACCGTTGCGCGCCACACCCATCCGCTTCCAACAAATACTATCCAAGCAAAGAGAACCATCGCCACCGCGCGAGGGCAAGGACGCTTGAATACTCCCCATTTTACTAACCCTAATAAAGGCAAAAAGAGTAGGAAAAATCCTGCCCCTGTGGACATAAGGAATACCAAAAAGTGGTAACCCGCTTTGGCAATTCTGCCGCTGGAAGGATAGAAAGAGTCGATCTCCGACCCTGCCAGGATCAAGGTGCAATGCGCCGCTTGCGCCATCACGAAGAGCATAGCAATTAGGCAGTTCATCGTGTGTTAGGTGCTGCTCGAAGAGGTCAGGTCGATCCGGACGGACGCGCCCGGGCTGAGGGAGAATTCGCCCATCATCTCGTAGAACAGCCCGACCGCCCCGGCGACGCCGCCCATCGCCCCGACGCGAAGCACGCGGCGACGCTTCGACCGGAGCCGCCGGGCGCGTCGCGCGGATGTCGTTCGGGCGCTCATCGCGGGGGGAGTATACGCTTGCCGCGAAGAGGGCAGGAATGTTCGCCGCTCGCGCCCTGGAAGGTTATGGCGTAGGTGGGAATTCGCATCCAAGCGTAGTGTTGCAATTCCGCATGGTAGCGGCCTTCATCGAGAATTTCGACGTCGACTATGCGCCACGAAAGTTCGCCCCGCGCTATTGCAGCGAACCGCTCCGGCCCGCCGCTCCAGTCAACGCAGTATTCGTAGTCTGAGAGAGCCCTCTCGGCGTACAAGCGCTCTTCTCCAGTGAAATGAGCAATTTCATAGTTCCATACGCCTCCCCAGCGCCACCCTCCGCAGACGAGCGCCAAACACAATACGAGCAGACCTGTTAGGCAAGCGTAATTGGGAATCGTAATGCGATCAACGCCGTAAGGATTCTCTATTCTGCATAGCAGCGTCAATATCAACAACGGCAGGCAGAAGAACGAAAGCGCCAAGATAGCCAAAACGAGAGCATACGCCGACAACAGAAACCCTGCTATGATGAAAATCGCCCAGACTACGAAAAAGGCGGGCAAAATTGCCGCGTAAATCCAATTGCTGAATGGCGTATCGGCGAATTCTTCCTTCCATACGCTCGCGCACATAACGATGGCGACGGCTATCCACAAGGCAAGCGGAACCGTCGCGCCCCAGTCTTTCGCCGGGGAGTAGTTCAAGCGGTCCGGCAGATCCAGCGCCAAGAGCAATCCTATCTGGATCGCCGTGAACATGGCGAAGTTTATCCACATCATAGCCTATTGCCTCTGCGTCGCGCGAATATCGGGCGTGCGCTCATCGCGGGGGGAGTATACGCCAATTCGCTGGGGGCGCAATGCCAATATCGGGATTGGCGACCTAACTCAGCCATGGCTCGCTAAAATTGTAGGATATCGTTCCGCCAACCACAATCCATACAATCAACAGGCCGAATACAATCCAACGCGTGAATTTGCTTTTGGACACGACAATCCGTAACCCCGAAGTCAACTGCACTATCCATATGCAAAGGCAAAAATAGATGAGCGCCAAACCGTACCAATTGACGAAGATTATCCACCAGCACATGCCAATAGGCAAGAGCGTTGCCGCTGAAGCCTGCAAAACCGAAATGGCGGAACAGCGGAAATTGGCGCTCCGCGCATGAATGATGAGATTCACCGCGACCAGCACTATAGCGATTACGATAAATAATGGATAGTTCACGGTGATAGACACATACGATTCAAACAGCCATAGCCATCCAAATATCTCCACAAACATTGCTCCTAGCACGCCTTGCGTGGCGACGAATCGATGAAATATCCGCTTTTCTTCGTTCAATAATTTGAAGAAGGTCTCCGCCAAAAAGCCCAATGATGCAGTGAAAACCAATGCAGTAAAAGCCATCCCAACATAGAGACTCGCACTCGAGATGTCGCCACTATGGGTAACTCCTGAACTGACGACGCCGATCATAAGCAGCAGGCTCAGGCAGAATTCTGTGATTGTGAAATCGGCCTTATAGGCAGATCTTGCGACAAGGAATATCCCAATAGGGATGTACAAGAACGACGTAACGATAGTTACGCATATGACCATGGAGAGTATGGAGAGCTGAAGGTCGGAATTCATCATCGCCCCTCGAAAGCCTCATAGAACAGCCCGCCCGCCCCGGCGACGCCGCCCATCGCCTCGACGCGAAGCGCGCGGCGACGCCCCGCCCGGATACTCCGGGCGCGCGGGGCGAGTGTCGTGCACGTGCTCATCGTAGGGAGTATACGCTAATTCGCGGCAGGATAATCTTGTATGAGGTCACATGGTTGCTATTCAGTGAAATACGCCCATGCAAAAGGAGCCACTATCCACAACACCAGCGTTGCGACAGTTAGCCAGTACCGAGTGGGGCTGGACTCAGTAAATCGTATGAGTAGTACGACAGTCTGCGCCGCTAGAGCAAAATAGGCCACCAGATGTAGAACAATGCCGCTCCAATTGATCGTCCAAACGAAGACAGCAATTAGCATAACCGTGACAACTGATGCTGATATTCTCTGCTTTACGCCTAGATCCTTGGCGTTTATCCGCAAGTGAATCAGTAAATTGACACAAACCGTTGCTGCTGCAATTGCTATAATAACCGCCATCAGATATGGATGATCAAACCTCGGCTTTACGCTGGCAATCACATTGATAGCCACTGCCGACAGCATGCATTGAGTCAGAACCAAGCGTCGCATCGAGGATTCATAGTTAGTCAAAAACACTCTTCCTATCATCGCAATTCTGATAATAATTGCTGCCGCCAGCGCAGAATAACAATGAGCAGTGATGGAGAGAACCTCTCCCCACATTGATGAGGCTTCGCTTAATGTCGATAAAAATGCAAAAAAGGCCCAGAAAATGACCCAACTCAGTAGCAGGTCTTGCCAGTTTACTCTCGGCTTAACCAAGGCTGCAGTAAGCCCGATTGGGATAAACGAAACTGCGGCTATTGCGTAAGCAACGGAGGAAATAGGGATGATGTAGAGCACAGCAATTGCTCCGATAGCTGCGGCAATCAACAACAATTCTTTCTTCATCGAAGTCTCCTATACCCCGAATATTTCGGAGTGCCGTAAGTCCAATTACTCCTGAGCAAGACGCTTTCGCGCTGACCTTTCACACACCCTAGGCTCTCGCTAACATCCCTGCATATCCCCACCGTTGTCCCGTAATTGCCTTCTTGGCCTTGCAACCTAACCGACGTGCTTCCAAAACCAAGCAATCTTTTGAATGTCCAATTCCCGTAGTAGTATCGGCCTGGGGTGATGCTATTTGCTTTAAATGTCCCAAACGACATTTCAAGATTTAGTATATCGCCTATTATACCCCCGGGGTCTAATCTTGGAAGGGGAATGCCAGCAGTGGGGCAATCATCATACCATCTCGGCAGGTCTGACCAAGTTGAACAAAACCAGCCAACACGAGGTATAGTGTACGGCCCAACCAACCGTAGAGGGTTAAACCACGACCTGCTAAGTACAAGGTCATGCTCATAAGTTGAACAGTTGGTTACCGTTGTGTCGCATCTGTCCATCGTCTCCCATTTAGGGTTATCCCATTTCATGAAGGCATCTGCAAACTTCCCTCCGTTGTAGTAGAGGTCCCCCTGGCTCGGCAGGTAAGAAGGGGCTAACGTTCGCGTGGGCGCAGACAATGGAATTCCTGGGATGGTGTACAGCGCGTCTGTGCCATCGTCTACCGCGTACATTTTTGTAAAGACTCGCTCTAGACCTGTAATTGAAGTAATCGCTCCGAGACCTTTGATGCGAACGACGCCGCCTGTTCTTCGGTCAACTTTGTAGAAATTGTCAGGATTGTCGCTACCCATATACAGCACGTCCGGGGCGCCTGGCCAAGAAAGCCCTGACGGGTTGTTGACGATGCGCGCGGGTAATGGAAGAGAGGCGTTCAAACTGCCGACCCGAACCGCGCTGCCTCGCTCAGTCCCATGATGTGTATTGAGCCTGTAGAGAGCATCGGTCGCGGCGTCCACCATAAAGAGCCGCTGTCCGTCCCATGCGATGCCGCTCGGGCTCGAGACAGTTGAAGGGAACGTCCTCGATCCAAACCGCGTGGCGACGCCCGTCGTCTTGTTCAGTATGTAGAGCGCATTTGACGTGATCATATAGAGCGACGTGCCGTCCCACGCCAATCCGCGCGGGTCCGTGATGGACGCGCCGAATTGCCTCGTGCTCGACCGCACCCGCGTCGCCCGACCCGTCGTTCGGTTGAGCGTGTAGAGCGCATCGGTGGCGTCGTCCACCATGTATAATCTCCGCCCATCCCACGCGAGTCCGCGCGGCGAGGTTATCGCCGAGTTGCCGAATCGGGTGACCGACCCCACTCGCACGGGGCCGCACTCGCTCGTTGATTTGCTGATTGAGACCCACGAACTCGTCCGAATGACTCTTCCACCTTGCGAACTCCTGCGCGTCCTGATGCCGAACTGATAGGATGCGCTGCAGGTGAGTCCGCTGATCGTCTTGGACGTGGTGGTTCGGGATGCGTTGGTGGTCGTCCATGCGCCTGAAGTTCCTTTGCGATAGCGAACCTGATACGAGGTGAACGTTCCAGCCGGGCGTTCCCAACCCACCGTGATGCTGGTCTCGGTTTGCGCCGTGCTCCTGAAATTCGTCGGGCGGGGCGGGATGGGAATTGTCACGCTCGACGGAGTAGGCGTAGGCGTAGGAGTAGACGTAGGGGTAGGCGTGGCGGTGGGCGTTGGCGTAGGAGTCCAGGTCGGCGTGGGGGACGGCGTCGGCGTCGGGGTTGGCGTGGCGCTCGCCCGGAGCGCGAGCGTGAACGAGCCCGTCGCCTCGCGGCGGAACGTCGTCGCCTCGATGGTGTAGATTCCTCTATCGAGGGTGCGCTCGATGCGGGCGTTGCGGCCGGAGCCGGAGTCGTCGTCGCTGGCGAGGATGGAGCCGAGGTCGCTCGCCTCGACGGACGTCCGCGCCGCGCCGGCGCCGGAGCGCAGGAAGAGGTAGGCGTCGGTCGCGGAGGTCAGGTCGATGCGGACGGACGCGTCGGCGGTTAGGGAGACGCGATAGAACCTGGCGTAGCGTCCGGGCCTGCTGATGGATCGGCAACCGCTCGTCCAATTGCCGGACGCGTTCTTGGATGAGCCTACGGCGACGCTGCCGAGGTCGTTGAACACGCAGGGAACGGGGGTTGGGGTAGGCGTCGCGGTGGGGGTGGGCGTTGGCGTGGGGGTAGGAGTAGGCGTTGGTGTTGGCGTGGGGGTAGGCGTGGGCGTGGGGGTAGGGGTAGGCGTAGGCGTTGGGGTAGGTGTGGGCGTAGGCGTGGGGGTGGGGGTTGGCGTGGGCGTGGGGGTGGGCGTAGAGGTAGGCGTAGGCGTGGGGGTTGGGGTAGGGGTAGGGGTAGGGGTTGGGGTAGGGGTAGGGGTAGGGGTTGGGGTAGGGGTAGGCGTGGGGGTTGCAGTGGAGGTGGGCGTGGGGGTAGGGGTAGGCGTGGGCGTAGGGGTTGCGGTGGGAGTCGGCGTAGGGGTAGGCGTGGGGGTGGGGGTAGGCGTGCGCGTAGGCGTTGGGGTAGGGGTTGGCTCGCTGGCCAATCTCGCGCGGCGCACGTGGTCGCCCGGGGCGCCGTAGCCGTAGGCCGTCCCGTCGCGGAACGCAAGCCCGTTCCGAATGCCCGCTTGCTCCCGGACGACCTCCCATGTGTTCGTCGCTGTCGTCGAAAGGCCGGAGATCGAAATCCGCACTATGTCGCCGTCGGACAGCCCGTAGAGGTAGCCGCTCCGGTGCGCCAGCCCGCCGCCGCGGAAGGTCTCGTTGATCGGGTAGGTCGCAATGACCGCGCCGGTCGCCGCGTTCACTTTCATCAGCGCGGACGAGGCGTTGGGGCGTTTCACCACGACCGCCCATATGTTCGTTCCGTCGTAGGCGACGCCCTCGCCGCGGTATCTGCCGCCGCCTGCGGGCGCGGGGAGTTTCACGTCGAACGCCGTCGCCCCTCCCGGCGCCCACTTGCTGACGTGCGCGTCGCCGACCGAGATGCCGATGAGATTCGTTCCGTCGTTCGAGAGTCCGCGCAGCCATTGGGGCGTCCCAACGCGCCGCTCGTAGACGCCCGCGTCCGAGTAGATATGGATGTTGCTGTCGTTGTATCCGCCGACGTGCCATTTGCCGCCCATCCGCGTGAGTCCGCGAGTTTTCAGCCCGTCGTAGGCGACGAGCGTGAAGAGCCAGGGGCCGGACGACGGCGTCGGCGTCGGGGTGGGCGTCGGCGTTGGGGTCGCGTTGGATGGAGCGTAGTTGAGCCTGTAGAGATGCCTGCCGGACGCGACGTAGAAGTCGTTGCCTTTCGCCGCCGCGCCGTTCGGGCCGGTCGCCCCGCCCGCTCCGTCCGTGATCGCCCCAACCTCCGTAACCGACCCGTCCGAGGTGTTGACGCGGTATAACTTCCTCGCCCCGCCGTCCACCGCGTAGAGTTCGCCTTTGAACGAGACGAGGCTGGCGACGCGGCTGATGGCGGTCGTCCTCCCCACGCGCGTCAGGCTCGTCCGGCCTACCTCTCCCGCCGCGAGGTGCGCCGTGTTGATGGTCTCGAAGTGCGTGACGCCGCTCCCCGTGTACGCCCTGTAGACCTTGCCGTTGTGCGCGGTCAGCGCGAGAGCCGTGCCCCACGTGTCGCCGGCCGGCGTCTTGGCGGCGGTCGTCTTGTTGACCTCGTGGAACGTCGAGGCGTAGTCGGCGACGTAGAGTTTGCCTCCCCAAGCAACGAGCGATGGGAACGGATAGGTGGGGCTCAGGCGCCCGATGCGCGTCGCGGCGCCGGTCGCAGTGTCGATGGAGAAGAGATGCTGCCCGTCCGAGAGGGGAGAAACCCCGTAAAGCGTCTCCCCGTCGAACCCCATCGCCTCCATGCCCGCCGTTCCGACGTCGGGGCCGAACGCCCCCACGCGCCCCGCCCTCCCCGACAGCGCCATGCCCGTCGCCGGCGTAGGGGTAGGCGTCGCGGTGGGCGTAGGGGTAGGCGTCGGCGTTGCCGTCGGCGTTGGCGTCGCGGTTGGGGTTGGGGTAGGCGTGTCTGTGGGCTCGGGGTTCGCGGCGGGCGCGGGAGCGGGCGCAGGCGTAGGTGTAAAGGTCGGCGTAGGAGGAGCGACCCAAGTGACCGTGATCTCCGACGAGGTCGCGCTCGCGCCTCCGGCCAAGCCGACGACGAGGCGGAACGTCCGCGCTCCCGCCTGGGCGTAGACGATGTTCAGCCACGAGAGGCGCGTGAGGTCCTGCCAGCCGCCGGAGACCTTCCGCTGCCAGAGGTAGGAAGTCGGCTGCAGGCCGGAAGGCGAGGTTTCGACGCTCGCGGTGACGACGACTCCGCTTCCCGCGGCGGGCGTCGTCGCGCTAGCGGAGAGCGTGATGGAGACGATGGCCCCCGTGGGCGTCGCGGTCGCGGTAGGCGTTGGCGTTGGAGTCGGCGTCGGCGTAGGGGTAAGCGTTGCCGTCGGCGCGGGCTCGACTTGCCCGCCGACTCCGCCCTCGGCCTGCCCGCCAACGCCGCCGCCGTCCTGCGCCCGCGCGAGGTCGACGCTGGCGAAGAGCGCCGCGCCCATAAGGGCGAGCCCCGCGCACAGCGCCGCGAGCCCCGCGATTTCGGCGATGCGCCTCCGCGCCGTCCGCGACATCATTCGCGCAGTCTACACGCCCTCGCCCGCAGCGACGCGGCCCTCGGCGCAGAGCGCCGCTTTACTCACCGCGCAGGGCGGCTTGCGCCTCCTCTTCGCTGAGGCCGTAGACGGCGCAGGCGCTCTCGGGCGAGACGTAGCCGTTGCGGATGTCGGACGCGACGCGGGCGGAGTCGCGGCGCTTGGGGTCGCCGGCGCCGCCGGAACTGCCGGTGTCGATGCGAATGACGTCGCCCTCCGCGAGCGTAAGGTTCGAGACGAGGCCGCGATGCTCGACGGGCGCGGCGGAGTCCGGGTTGATCGTAATGACGCCGGGGCGTCCGGGCAGGCCGCCGTCCACGCCGTGGGGCGGGTCGTTTTGGCGGGCGGTTCCGCCGGAGTATTTGCTCTCCTTGAGGACTTTGTATTCGCGGCGGAGGCCGCATCCGCCCCGGTTGGCCCCCGCGCCGCCGGAGTCGGGAATGAGGGCGAATCGGCGCAGTTCCACGTCGAACTCGGACTCCAGAATCTCGACGCTGGTGAATTTGGAGCCGCCGGCCCAGGAGTGGCCCGTGCCCGTGAAGCCGTCGCCTCCCGCGTAGGCGCCATTGCCGGAGCGCAGGAGTTCGTATTGGACGTAGCGGGCGCGCCCTTCGCCGGACGTTCCGAGCACGACCATCGAAGACGCGGCGTTGTGGGCGACGGCTGGCTTGCCCGCCGCTTTGCTCATCGCCTCGAAGACGATGTCCTCTATGGCGGCCATCGTGGTGGAGTAGAAGCCGACGGGGGCGGGAAAGCGCGGGCTCATCACGCTGCCCTCGCGGAAGCGGCACTCGACGGCGCGGGCGAGTCCGCCGTTGTTGGGCACGGTGGGGTCCATCATCGCAATGGCGGCGAAGTAGGCCATGCCGCGAATGAAGGGCGGGCGGACGTTGATCGGCCCGTCGCTCTGATCGCCGGAGCCGGAGAAGTCCAACGCGAGGCGGTCGCCCTCTTTGACGGCGGCGACGTGCAAGCGAATGGTCGTCGAGGGGTCTGCGATGTCGTCGACGAACGCCTCGGCCTCGGAAACGCCGTCGGGCCATTCGGCGAAGTGGCTGCGGACGCGGCTTTCGACGCGGCGGACGGTCTCTTCGAACGAGGACTTGAGGACGGGGGCTCCGTATTCGGCGGCGAGGGCTTTGAGGCGCGCCGCGCCGATGCTTCGGAGCGCTCCGGCCTGCGCCGCGAGATCGCCGATGACGAGTTCCGGGGCGCGGCTGTTGGCGCGCAGGAACTGGGCGACTTCCTTGTTCATCGCGCCGCCGCGCTGAAAGAGCACGGGCATAATCTGGAGGCCGTCGCCGAAAACGTCGCGGGCGATGGCGTTGCGAGAGCCCGGGGACTGCCCGCCGATGTCGGCCTTGTGCCCCATCGAGGCGCAGAAGGCGACGACCTCGCCGTCGGCGAACACGGGCAGCACGACGACCATATCGTTGGGGTGGGGGCAGCCGGAGTGATAGGGATGGCTAGCGAGGTAGCAGTCGCCGTCCTCCATTTCGTCGAGGGAGTAGAAGTCGAGGAGGCCCCGCGCGCAATCGGGGTAAGCGCCGAGGTGGGTGGGCAGAGGGGAGTACTGGCCGACGACGGCCCCGGAGACGTCGGTTATGCCGGCGGAGAAGTCGTGGGACTCGCGGATGATGGTGGAGAAGCCGGTGCGGAGGACGGCGGCCTGCATCTCGCGGACGACGCCGTCGAGCCGGGCGCGGATGACCTCTTGCGTAATGACGTCGGGAGTCATAGCGGGATGTTAGCAGAGGGGAGGGCGGGGGTTCCCGCCTGCGCTGGTTAGGGCGATAGGCTATGAAAGCCTACTTAGACCGCGTAGAGGGGGTTGGCGCGGGTGATGACGCGGGTTTCGGCGGCGACGGCGGCGCGGACGTATTTGGGCATTCCGAACATGCCCCGGTGCGCGGCGCCGTCGTAGAAGCGCAGCGAGTCGGCGACGCCCCGCTCGCGCAAGCGCGCGTCCACGTCGGCCTCCGGCATAGCCGCGACGTCAGGCGCGTCCGCTCCGCCGCACGCGATGAATCCCCACATCAGCCCGAAACTCGGCACGTTGACCTGGCTCATAGACAGGCGGTCGAACGCTTGCTCCATCGTGCGGGCGACGGCGGTGAACACTTCGCTCACGTGCGTGGGCCCGGTCGGGCCGGACTGCGCGACCATCAGGCCGCCAGGGGCGAGCCGCGCCCGGACGAGTTGGTGGAACTCGACGGCGTAGAGCAGGTACGCGGGCCCGCCTTCCAGCGGGTCGGGGACGTCTATGACGATTACGTCGAACGGCGCCTCGCGCCTCTCCAGATACGCCAGCGCGTCCTCGTGCAGCAGCGTCACGCGGGGGTCGTCGAACGCGCCCTGATGATGATTCGGCAGATGCGCCTTGCAGAGATTCACGACGTCGGCGTCGAGGTCGACCATCACGACCTCCTCGACCGTGGGATGCCGGAGCGCCTCTCGAATCGTGGCGCCCTCGCCGCCGCCGGCGACCATCACGCGGCGCGGGTTGGGGTGCGCCGTCATCACGGGCTGGACGAGCGCCTCGTGGTACGCCCACTCGTCGGCCTCGGACGATTGCGTCTTGCCGTCGAGGACGAGCGTTCTGCCGAACGGGGCGGTCTCGATGACTTGGACATGCTGGTAGGGGGTGTCGCCCTCGTGAATGACTCGCAGCACGCCGGACGCCTGCGCGAGCCCGGGGTTGATCTGCTCCCAATGCCAGATCGTTCGCGGGGGCAGGCCGGTCATATCAGGCGTAGGCGGGGACGAGGGGAGGGACGCCGCGCTCGACCTCGGTGATTTCGGGGTCGGCGCACTCCAGCCCCTTGATGATGATGCGCGCGGCCTCGAGCGGGTCGAAGTTTTCGCCGCAGGTGAAGATGTCGACGGCGGCGTAGGCGAACTCCGGCCACGTGTGGACGCAGAGGTGGGATTCGGCGATGGCGACGACGCCGGTCACGCCTTGGGGACTGAACTGATGGAAGATTTTGCCGACGACGGTCGCGCCCGTCTCCTCGGCGGCGCGGAGCATCAGACCTTCCAGGAGGGAGAGGTCGTCGAGCGACGCGGCGTTACAGGCGCGCAGTTCCAGCAGTACGTGGCGACCCAGAGCTTCCAATCAAGCAGCCCCCCTTTAGCAGGAAAAGCGCCGCTTGCGGAGTTGGCGGGTCGGGGCAAGCGGAGACGCGGTTGACAATCATAGCAGAGGCGGCGGGGGTAACGCAATACCTAGCCCTGCGCGCCCGCGTTAGGTTCCGCGCAGGCGGGGCTGGACGGGCTGCTCGGGCTCGTGGGTGACGATGCGGACGCTGGCCATCCCGGGGACGGCCTCGAGGGCGGCGCGCATCGCGGGGGTGACGGGGTCGTCGAAGCCGACGATCATCGTGGCGGCGCCGCGCGGGGCCTCCCGCCCGACCTCCATAAAGGAGATGTTGACGTCGTGCTCGCCGGCGATGGCGCCGACTTTGCCGATCATTCCCGGCTGGTCGACGTGGGTGGCGAAAAGCATATAGGGCGCGCTGGGCTCCACGTCGAGGTAGAAGTCGTTGAGTCGGTGGACGTGGGTTTTGCCGTGCGCGGACGCGCCCGCGAGGTAGACGGCGCCCTCCGTCGAGCGCACCTCGACGCCGACGAGGTTGAGGTACGGGTCCACGCCCTCGGGATGCTTCTCCTCGATGATCTGAATGCCGCGCTCGCGCGCCATCGCGGGGGCGTTGACGAGGTTGACGCGCATATCGGTGGCGGCGCCGAGCACCCCGACGAGCGCGGCGGACGCGAGAGGCTCGACGTCGTGCTGGGCGATCTCGCCGAACACGCGGAGCGTGACGGCCTGCAACTGGCCGTCGGCGAGTTGGATGGCGATGCGGCCGAGCGTCGTCGCGACGGGCAGGTAGGGGCCGAGCGACTCCCAGACCTCTGCGGAGACGAACGGCATATTGATGGTGTAGGGAGCGGCGCCGCCGGCGAGGACGGCGATGAGTTGATCCACGACCTCGAGCGCGACCTCGACCTGCGCCTCTTCGGTGGACGCGCCGAGATGCGGCGTGAGGACGACGCGCTCCTCGCCGCGCAGCGGGAGGTCGGCGGGCGGGGGCTCGGATGGGAAGACGTCGAGCGCGGCGCCCGCGACGGCTCCGGACTCGACGGCCTCTTGCAGCAGGCGCTCGTCCACGAGGCCGCCGCGCGCGGCGTTCACGATGCGGACGCCGGGCTTGAGGAGCGCGAACTCCGGCTCGCCGATGAGGCTCTTCGTTCCCGCCGTGAGCGGCGTGTGGATGCTGACGAAGTCGGACTCCTGCAGCAGCCGCTCTAGTGAGACGGCCTCGACGCCGTGCGACCTGGCTCGCTCCTGCGAGACGTAGGGGTCGTGGGCGAGCACGCGCATATGGAAGGCGCGGGCGCGGTGCGCGACCTCCGAGCCGACGCGCCCCAGCCCGATGACGCCGAGCGTTTTGCCGCGCAACTCGACGCCCATAAAGCGCGACCGCGTCCATTCGCCGCGACGCATCGAGGCGTCGGCTTGGGGAATGTTGCGGGCGAGCGCCATCAGCAGGGCGAAGGCGTGCTCGGCGGCGGCGATGGTGTTGCCGGTGGGCGAATTGACGACGGCGACGCCGCGCTTGGTCGCCGCGTCGACGTCTATGTTGTCCACGCCGACGCCGGCGCGCCCGATGACGAGCAGCCGCTCGGCGCTCTCGATGACGCGGGCGGTCACTTTCGTTTCGCTGCGGACGACCATCGCGTCGTAGCCGCCCACGACGGCGCAGAGGTCGTCCTCGCTCAGCCCTTTGCGGACGTCGACCTGGTGGCCTGCGCGGGCGAGCCGGTCGACGCCCCGCGGGTCTATGGGGTCCGCGACGAGCGCTTTGGCCATTCCGGGGGCACTCCCTAGCCGACCGAGACGGGCGAGCGCCCCTGCAACTTGGGGAGCGCGTCGCGCAGCGCGGCGAACACGTCGTCTATGTCATCCTCGCTGACGTACCCCATATGGCCGATGCGGAAGACGCGCCCGGTGAGGAGGCCGCGCCCCTCCGCCGCGATGATGTCGTAGTCGTCGCGCAGCGCGGCGAGCAGGGCTTCGTCGGTGACGCCGTCGGGCACCCACGCGGCGGTGACCGTGTTGGATGCGCGCGCCTCGTCTTTCGCCACGAGGCCGATGCCCATCGCCCGCAGGCCGTCCCGCGCGTACTGGGCGATTTCCTGATGGAAGGCGTACACGGCCTCCATATCGCCGCGGGCGAGCATTCGCTGCACGGCGTAGTCGAGACCGAAGAGGAGCGAGATGGCCGGCGTCCACGGCGTCTGGCCGGCGCTAAGCGACTTCTTCGCCTCGGCGAGGCTGAAGTAGAACTTGGGCATCGCGGACGTCTCCGCCGCCTTCCAGGCGCGCTCGCTGAACGAGATCATCGCGAGGCCCGGCGGGCACATCCAGCCCTTCTGCGATCCGGCGACCACGACGTCCAATTCCCACTCGTCGACCGGCAACTTGACGGAGCCGAGCGAGGAGATGGCGTCGACGAGGATCAACTTGCCGAACTCGCCCTTGACGATGCCGGCGATGGCTTCGAGGTCGTTGGCGATGCCGGTGGAGGTTTCGTTGTGCGTGACGAGGACGGCGGTCACGGCGGGGTCGTCGCGGAGCGCCTGCCGGATTTGCTCGGGGTCGGCGGCTTCGCCGTCGGGGAACTTGAGTTCGTTGACGCTCGCGCCGTAGGCGGACGCGATCTTGAGGAAGCGGTCGCCGAAGTTGCCGATCGTGACGCCGAGCACGCGGTCGCCGGGGGAGAGCGTGTTGACGACCGCCGCCTCCATCGCGCCGGTGCCGGAGGACGTGAGCGTGAAGACGTCGTTTTCGGTTTGGAAGGCGCGCTTCAGGTTGGCGGTCGTCCGCCGGATGAGGTCGGCGAACTCGACGCCTCGGTGGTCGATCATCTCCTTGCTCATCGCCTCATGCACGTCCGGGGGGACGGGCGTGGGGCCTGGCAATCGCAGGTTGGCCATCAATGCCTCCTCTGAGTTAGTCGCGGTGGATAAGAGTATAGCAGGCGGCGCTTGCGAGCCGCCGCCCTGCCCGCGTAGGCGGAAACCTCGCCCGGCGAATCCCTCCTGCGACAAACGCCCCTTGCGCGGACGTTCCTCTCTCCCTTACGATGACGACCCAATCCCGGCGCAAGCCGCGCGCGGGGACGACGCAGGCGAGAAGCGGACGGGCGGACGGGGGGGCGCTCCATTCTGCACCATTCCTGCCCCAAACGCCCCCATTTCCGCCCCAAAACAGACCCATCGGCGCCCTATAGCGAACCCGGCGCTTAGGAGTAAATGGTGCAGAATGGAGCGCCCCTTAAAAGGCAAGGCGCGCCGGCGGCCCGGACCGAGGAGAGCGGCGAGCGCTGTTGCGCCGCTGATTTCCCGCTTGCGCGGGAGCGACGGCAGGTTATCCGAATGTCTCCCTGGGTTTTTCTACCCCGCGCCCCTCTCTAGCGCTCCGCGCCGGGGACGCCCAGAACGGCGCCCCGCTCCTCGTTAGCGGCGTAGCCCCACTTGAAGTCGGGGTTCGCGTAGGCTTCCTCCGGCATCAGGCTCTCGAGGCCGCGCTTGCCCAACTCCTCCTCGAACTTCTCGCGGATCCACGGCTCCTCGTCCGGGTACTCGATCTGATCGCGGGCGCGGTCCTCGACTTTCTCGCTGTGCCCGGCGAACTGCGGCAGCGGCGCGAGCGCGAGATACCTCGCCGGCTCGACGCTCACGTTGAAGTGCTGATGGAACCAGCGGTCGGGCGGCGTGAACATGCTCGCCTCGCGCCACGGGGCGACGATCTTCTCGCCGCCCTCCGGCCACATAATGGAGTAGCCCTCGCCGGCGGGGATGACGATGACGCGGCCCGGCCCGTGCCGGTGGCCCTTTTTGTACGTCCCCGGCGGGAAGACGGACATATGGCCGCCCATCTGCGAGTTGGGGAACGAGACGTCCACGACGTGGCCGCCTCCCCCGCGCTGCCGGTGAGGCACCAGGTCGTTCCAAGCCGCCATGTCCGTGAAGAAGTTGCCGTGCCAGGTCGCTCCGCGCCCCATCTCCGGCGCGCGCTTGGCGACGGCGTAGAGTTCGTCCTCGCGAGGAACGAGCAGTTCCGGGCGCCCGTAGGGATTGTCGAAGAAGAAGCCGGGGTCGGGCTCCAGCGACATCGCGACGGGCAGGTAGTTGTTGTGGAGCAAGCGGAGGGGCTGGTCGCCGCGCGCGTTGGCGAACTGGCGATGCGCGCCTCGCGGAATGAGGAAGAGGCTGCGCTGGCCGAACTCGAAACTGCGCTTGGGGACGCCCTCCGCCCAGACGGTGGCGATGCCGGCGCCGCCCACGGCGTAGACGACCTCGTCGAGCGCGAACTTGTAGGGCGCGGCGCTCGCGCCGGGCGGCAACTCCGTGACGCGCGCCTCCGCGACGCCCTCCATTCCCGACACCTGAATGAAGGCGGCGTCGCACTCGCGGGCGCTCCACGGGGCGACCTCTATGGCGCGGAGGTCTTCGATGAAGTATCCGCGGTGGACGGGAAGCCCCTGCGCCTCCATCCAGCGGTCGTAGACGAACTTGCCGTCCCGGTTGCCTCCTCGGGCGACCGATGCGTTCGCGGCTCCGTTTTGCGTCATTGGCGTACTCTCCCGATTCGCGTTCGCGGGTTAGGGGGGATTGTACCCGACTAGCGCGGACGGCGAAATCGGCGGCGGCGGCGCGGCGATTCCCGTAATCGGCGGCGGCGCATCCCAGGATCCTCCAAGACCGTCATTCCAGCGAAGGCGGGAATCCGCTCCCGTCATGGGAACTCGATTTCCGCGCTCCATAGTTCTCCTTCTCCTCTGATGAACTGCCCTGTCCGAATGCTTGCGATGGGATAGTCGGGCAACGGAACGCTCGCCGCGCACTTGCCGTCGAACACCGCGCCCCACCGGAAGAAGTCGAAGTTCATGCTGTCGAACCTGTCTAGCCGCCGATCCTCCGGCAAGTCGTCCTTCTGCTCAGGAAAGATATGCAAAAGAAAGAGGTCCGCTATGTCGCTCATATCGCACTGTTCTTTCACGTAGACCAAGGCCCCGTTCTGTAAATAGAGGTCGAATGTCGAACGCGCCAGCAGCTCGCTCTCGACGGCGGCGCGGTAAGCCGTTCGCTTGGGCGTCGGGTCCAGCCCTCTCAGCCCCGGATAGTTCGGCGGGTAGCGGTAGGCGCGGTAGAGGCGGGCGTCGTTCGGCGCGAGATTCCGAAAATCCCACACCTTCTTGCCCTCCCGCGTCACCTCGAATACCCGCCCTGCGGGCCCGTCGGTGATCAGCGTGTTGCCGTTCGGCAGCCGCTGCGCGTTCGATCCTTGATAGGCGTAAAACGACTCGGGCGGGTCGGCGGCGTAGGTCCAAGCAGTCTCGTTGGGGCCGTAGGCGGCTCCCGCGTCCAAGCGGTAGTTGCGCCTGTCGGAGGGGAGGGAGACCTCGTCCACGGACGAGTACTCGCGCTCGAATCCGGGATATTCCCATCCGTTGTTGAAGATGAGGACATTGCCCGCGCCCGGCGACCCTTCCGGAATCCAGTGAGCGGCGTGGGGCCAGAAGAGGCGTTGGTCGGCGAGCGTTCCGGCGCGGTGCGCGCGGGGGTTGCCCCAGCGGTAGAGCAGGTCTCCTCCCTTGCCCGCGTTCCCGCCGGCGCTCCCGGCCGCCTCTTCCCTGCTCGCGCTGTGATCAATGATCCAGAATTCGCTGAAGTTCCGAACGGTGACCATAATCTGATCCAATTCCGCGTTGTAGTCCAACGCGTTCGCGTGCATCCAATCGAGGAAGCCTCTTCTTTCCCGTTCGCAAGCGTCCCCGCCGAGCGTATAGCCGAGCGTGTAATTGAGGTCGACCCGTTCGGGGTGGTCGGCCACGACGCCGTAGTTGGGCTTCTCCGGGTCGAAGTCCTGGATAAGGTGGTCGAAGACCGACCATTCCCAGACGATTTCGGCGCTGTCAGGCCCCGTGGGCCGCGCTTCGACGATCCGCGCTCCGTGCACGCGACTGGGAGCGCAAGCGAGCGAGTCAGGGTTCGCCCCAAGGTCGATAACCTCATCCCTCGAACGAAATTCCCTGGACAGGATGAGCGCGTTCCCGTTCGGCAGTTTGAGGAGGTCATGATGGTTGGGATAGCGGTATTCCCAAACGACGTTCCCGTGCTGGTCGATTTCTTTGTTGCCCTCCGTCAGTACGTTCCCGTTGTCGAGCAGTCGCGCCAGACCGGTTCCGGACGGCCATGCATGCAAGAGATGTCCTTGATTATCGATCAGGTAAGCGCGATTTCCGTACCGCTGCGGAGAGAGGAGCGTATAGCCCTCGAACGACTCGGGCTCGTTCAGCAACAGCCCCGTCTGAGGGGTCGCGGTTGGCGCAGGCGTAGGGGTAGGCTCGAGAATGAGAGTTGGAGCAAGCGTGGGAACGATAGCGGTCGGCGCGGCGGATGTAGGCGCGAAGGCGGGAGTTGGCGTTGGCGCAGGAATGGCGGCGGCCAGCGCGGCGGACGCAGGCGCGAAAGCGGGAGTGGGCGTTGGCGCGGGAGCGGGCGGCGTGGCGGTTGTAGGCGCGAGAATGGGAGTTGGCGCGACGCCGTCGGAGCAGGCGGCGAGCGGCGCGATAATTGCCGCGGCAATTATCCCTCGCCAAAGCATAGCGGGAACACGAAGCGCAAACGGGGGAGTAGGCCGCGTCATTCCCGCGAAAGCGGGAACCTACCCTACAGCCCGCGCCCCGCAGAGGCGTCGAGCACCGCGCCTTGCTCCTCGCCCGCCGCGTACTCCCACTTGAAGTGGGGGTCGCGGTATGCGCCGTCCGGCATCAGCGACTCGAGGCCGCGCTTGCCGAGTTCCTCCTCGAACATCTCGCGGATCCACGACTCCTCGTCCGGGTACTCCACCTGATCGAGAAGGCGGCTGGTCTGCTGGTCGCCGAGGCCGCGCACTTGCTTCATCGGCGAGAGCGCCAGGTAGCGCGCCGGCTCGACGCTGACGTTGAAGTGCTGGTGAAACCACCTGTTGGGCGGCACGAACATGCTGGACTCGCGCCAGGGGACGATGACCTTCTCCTCGCCCTCCGGCCACATAATGGAGTAGCCCTCGCCGGCGGGAATGATGATGACGACGCCGGGGCCGTGCCGGTGCGCCTTCTTGTAGGTGCCGGGCGGGAAGACGGACATATGCCCGCCCATTTCGGAGCGCGGGAACTGGATGTCCACGACGTGGCCGCCGCCGCCGCGCTGCCGGTGGGGGACGAGCCCGCTCCACGCGCGAGGTCGGTGAAGAAGTTGCCGAACCAACTCGCGCCGCGTCCGCCGGGCGCGCGCTTGGCGACGGAGTAGAGTTCGTCCTCCGCGCTCTCCAGCAGGCTGGCGTCTTCGTAGGGGTTGTTGAAGAAATACGTCGGGTCGGGGATGAGCGACATGCCGACCGGCAGGTGCGTGTTGGCGACGAGGCGGACGGGGCGGTCGCCCCGCGCGTTGGCGAATTGCCGGACGGCGCCCCGCGGGACGACGAAGAGGCTGCGGGGGCCGAACTCGAACGTCTTGCGCGCGGCGCCCTCCGCCCAAACCGTGGCGAGCCCCTGCCCGTCGGCGACGTAGAACACCTCGTCGAGCGCGAAGCGGACGGGGTTGGTCGCGGCGCCGGGAGCGACCTCCGTGATGCGGGCGTCGGCGACGCCCTCCATGCCGGCGAGTTGGATGAAGGCGGCGGAGCAGCCCATCTCCGGCCACGGCGCGACCTCCAGTTTGCGGACGTCCTCGACGTAGTAGCCCTTGTGGACGGGCAGGCCGAGCGACTGCACCCACTGGTCGTAGGGAAGGAGCGGAGCGCGGGCGTCCGTGTCTATGTCGATCGTCTTGCGGAGCGTTGCGACCTCGGTCTGCTGCGACATGGGGGTGCCTCCTGTAGTGAGCGTGAATTTGAGTCGCGTGAATCGCGCAGGTTGGAATTTCGCAAGTATTGGGCGATTCGTCAAGCGCCGAACGAGTACACGCGCTTGCCCAAATCCCGACGGGGCGCTACTATGCGGTTTGGGGGGCGGCGCCCGCCGACCCGCCCCCCTCGGAACGATCAACCCCACGGCGCGAGGCCATAGCGTAGATGCCCCTTCACGTCGTCGTTACGGCAAAGCAGACGCTCGACCCCGAGACGCCGCTTTCGGCATTCCAAGTCGCGGACAACGCCGTCTCCACTGCGGGCAATATGCCGCCTGTGATCAACGGCTACGACGAGCAGGCCATCGAGGCGGCGCTCCGCGTCAAAGAGGCGAGCGGCGGCGAGGCGCGCGTCACCGTGCTTTCGTGCGGAACGGACTTCGCGCTGGACGTGATCAAGAAGCCGCTGGCGATGGGCGCGGACGAACTCGCGCTCCTGCAAGACCCGGCGTTCGAGAACGGGATAGACCCGACGATGACGGTCGCGGCGCTCGCGGCGGCGATCCGCAAACTGGGGGACGTCGACCTCGTGATCTCCGGCAGGCAGGCGAGCGATTGGGACAACGCGCAGGTTCCGCTCGGCGTCGCGGAGGCGCTCGGCTGGCCCGTCGCCGCCATCGGGCGGAAGGTGGAGGTTTTGGACGGCGTCGTTCGCGTGGAGCGCGTGCTGCCGGACGGCCACGAGGTCGTCGAGGCGCCGCTTCCCGCCGTCGTCACCGTGTCGAACGAGTTGGGGCAGGCACGCTATCCCAATATGCGGGGCATTATGGCGGCGCGGCGCGTCCAGCCGACGATCTGGAGCGCCGCCGACTTGGGCCTCGATCCCCCGGCGCCCGCGCTCGAATTGGCGTCGCTCGCCAAGCCCGAACGCTCCGTCGAGACGGAGATGATCGCGGCGGACTCCGAGGAGGAGGCCGGGCGCAAACTCGCGCTGCGCCTCAGAGAGGAGCGCATTCTCTAAATGGCGGACGCGCTGGTCATAGGCGAAATCGCGGACGGCGCGGCGGCATCGGCGACGCTGGAGTGCGTCGCGGCGGCGCGGGCGCTCGGCGTCGAGCGCGTCTACGCGCTGCTCCCGGGCCCCGGCGCGGAGGACGCGGCGGCGGACGTGATCGCGGGCGGCGCGGACGTCGTCTACGCGGCGGCGGACGCGGAGGAACTCGACGCGCAAGTGAACGCGGCGCAAGCCGCCGCCGCGCAATGCGGCGCGCGCTACGTGATCGGCGCGAAAACGCTCGCGGGGCGCGACGTAATGCCGCGCTTGGCGTTCCGCTTGGGAACGGCGCTCGCGTCGGACTGCTCCGCCGTCGCGCTGGACGGCGATGGCCGCCTCCTGGCGACGCGCCCCGTCTACGGCGGGAACGCCGTGGCCGTCGTCGCCTGCGTCCGCGACCCCGCGGTCGCGTCGCTGCGCCCGAAGAGCGTCGACCCGCTTTCCCCCGACCCGTCCCGATCAGGCGAGACGCTGCCCCTGGAGTTCGATGCGAACGTTCGGACGCGAACGCTGGAGCGCGTCGAGGAGGCCGGCGAAGGCGTTCGCCTCGAGAGCGCCAAGGCGGTGGTGTCCGGCGGACGCGGCTTGGGCGGCCCCGAGCCGTTCGACAACGAACTGCGGGAGTTGGCGGCGATGCTGGGCGGCGCGGTGGGCGCGTCGCGGGCGGCGTGCGACGCCGGATGGGTTCCGGCCAACTATCAGGTCGGCCTCACGGGCAAGACGGTGACGCCGGATCTGTACGTCGCGGTTGGCATATCGGGCGCGAGCCAGCACATGGCCGGGTGCGGCGCGGCGAAGACGCTCGTGGCGATCAACAAGGACGCGGGCGCCAACATCTTCAAAGAGGCGCGGTTCGGCGTCGCCGGAGACTGGCGGAAGGTTCTGCCCGCGTTCATCGAGCAGTTGCACGAGTTGATGGGGTAACCTAGACACGGAGCGCAGCGCAACGGAGGAGAGCGACCTATGGCGGACTACGACTACGACCGCGAGATGGCGGAAGCGATCGAGCGCGCCGAGACTGCGGATGTGGTGTGCGTCATTCTCCCGCAGATCAACCAGTGCCTCGTCTACGACGGGCGGAGCGCGGCGGACGACCCGCCCCGGCTGTCCGTCTCCCCGCCGCTCGGGTCGGGCGAGCGCCGCCTGCGCCACGTGAACCGCGCCCGCCCCAATATGCCCCAGGCGCGGGAACTCGCCGTGCTGCCGTGGGTCAACTCCATCCGCAGTTTCGAGGAGTCCGAGGTCTGGGAGATGCTGCAGGAGCGGATGAAGGCGTCCAGATTCAAGGGCTGGAGGGCGCGCTGCGACGAGGCGATGGACGAGATGCGCCAGTGGGAGAAGCGCTCCAACGTCGCGATGATCCGCGGCCAGGGCCCCTACCACACGCTCTGGTCGCGCGGGGGCGCCTCGGGTTCCTAATCGCGACGCTCGCGCAAAAGAGATGCTTGCTATGGTTATCTCGGAAACGCCCATTGAAAGCCACGCGGTTCACCGCGACCGCCTGATCGAGCACGCGCGGCGGAATGCTCCGCGACGGCGACAGGCTGCAGGCTTGCGAGAAGATCTGGGGCGCGGCGGCGGACGGCCTGAAGTCATCGCGGACCGCCGCGGCTGGCCGTACACCTTGCATTCGGACGGCAGGCTCGCTCTTCCCTACCTCCTGAGTCAGCGGAGCGATGAGTCGCGGCGGGCCACGGCCTTGCTGGACTACTTGGAAGGCTATCCGTCAGCGGAAGCGATGAGCCACGGGATCAAAGACCACGAACTCTTCGGCTTGGGCAAGGCAATCGGAGACAAGGCGTGCCACCTGTTCGCCAAGTGGATGGTCTCGACCTTCAGCCTTGCGAGAATAAAGGAGCCTTCGTGGGGCGAGTATTCCTACGAAGTTCCTTTCGACTCGAACGCCGGCCGCGTCCTGTGGAGGACGGGCTACCTCCTCGCGCTTTCGGACATCGGCGCTTATCGGAAGGCGCAGGTGGCGCAACCCAACGCGGGAAAGGGCGGAACGGAATACATCAGAGTCACCAACCTCCGGGGCATGGGCGTCAGCGCGCAGGTTGACGAAGAAGTGCGGGACGCCTACAAAGTCTTGTGCGTTGACCATTTGCGCTCGCACAAGAACGCGCCTCAGAAGGTGGAGATTCAGCGATTCCAGCATCCGATTCTGTACCTGAACAAAGAGCGCGCGTCGGATTTCGACGACGGACTCATCGAGATTGGACGCAACTACTGCTACAACCACGAGAACCCCGACTGCGCCGCCTGCCCTATCAACCAGCATTGTCAAGGCTATCAGTCCGACGAACGCCTCATAACGGAATACCGAACCTAGGCAGAAAAGTCTCTTATGAGACGCATAGAATTAGCTCTGATAAATGCGCTTAATTGCTAGACAAAGCAACCCTAAAGTGGTAAATTGCGCTATGCAACTCAATGCTCCAAAAGGAGAGCAATGATAACTCGAAAAGCCATGCTGCCTAGCGACTACCTCAAGCGGGGATTCTGCGCGGAAACGAGACACGACATAGCCCGCGCGATCTGCGCTTTTCTCGACTCCTTCCACGATGCCGAGACGGACGAGTATTGGAGTTTGTACTTCGTCTGGACGGTGTTCGCGCACGACCAAGTCGAGCGTCTCTTCCCCGAATGGTTCGCGAGGTGGCACGAGGCGAACCCCGGAGACGACGGCGGCTGCTGCTATCCCCAGGACCTCGCGGACGACTTCAGCCGCGAGCGCGCGGTGGAGGATTGCATACAGGTCCTGGACATCAGCGAGTGGCCAGCGTCCGATTGGGAATCGGGCCTAACGAAGCGCCCGACAACCGTCAAGGCGGAATAGCGCGTCCTTCCGACTCCGCTCCGCCGTTTCGAGAACGGCGGAGCGGCGCATGGGGTTGCGCTAGTGCGCGGCCGTTAATCCGATTCGCGTTGCGCTTCTTCGGCGGCGGCTTTCTCTTTCTCCTCGCGCACGTTGTTGAGGTTGTTGATGATGATGGCGATGAAGAGGTTGAGCACGACGAAGGTGGCGATGATCACGAAACTGACGAAGTAGAGCCACGCGAACGGGCTGGACTCTATCGCCTTGTGCATTAGTTTCGCCCAGTCGTCCAGCGTCACAAGTTGGAGGATGGAGAGGGACGCGAGGCCGAGGCTTCCCCAATTCGTCGGGTCGTGCTCGTTGAAGAGGTAGTAGCCCATCACGGCGTAGACGTAGACGATGATGCTCATCAGGATGATGATGTAGCCGACGCTTGGGATGGAGCGGACGAGCGCGGTTACGATGAGGCGGAGGCCGCGCACGGAGGAGACGAGGTGCAGCACGCGCAGGAGGCGCCCGAGCCGCGCGGCCATTGCGAACGATCCGGTGACGGGGAGGAGGGAGAGGAGGATGATGGTGAAGTCGAAGACGTTCCACCAGTCGCGGAAGTACCGCGTCGGGCGGGGCGCGAGGGCGGTCATCTTCAGGGCGGCCTCGAGGATGAACACGCCGATGACGATCTGGTTGCCGAGCGCCAGCCAGTCGTCGTAGCGGTCGGTTATCCGGCGCTCGGTTCCGAGCCCGATCAGGGCGGCGCCCGCGAGAATGACCGCGATGATGAAGTACTCGAACGCCCGCGTCGCTATGACGCGCCGCGCTATTTCCGGCAAATGGCTCATTCCGAGACGCCGCTCCTCCGATGCGTAGTCCGGCGGCCCTCGCTCCCGCGCAAGGGGCGTGGGGCTCGACCTGGCGGAGAATGATACAGCACGCACCGCCCCCGTCCCGTTTGTGGGAGAATGGGCGGCGCGCCCGCGCGCGGAGGAGAAGAGCGATGCGCCAGATTGTCTTGCTGCGGCACGGCGAGAGCGAGTGGAACCTCTCCAATCGCTTCTCCGGCTGGACGGACGTTGATCTCACGGACACTGGGCGGGAAGAGGCCGACCGCTCCGGGCTGCTGCTGCTGGAGGGCGGCTTCGGCTTCGACGTCGCCTACACGTCCGTCCTCAAGCGCGCCGTCCGCACGCTGTGGATCGTGCTCGACCGGATGGACCTGATGTGGATTCCGGTCGTTCGGGACTGGCGGCTGAACGAGCGGCACTACGGCGCGCTGCAGGGGCTGAACAAGGCGGAGACCGCCGCAGAGCACGGCGAGGAGCAGGTGCTGCTGTGGCGGCGCAGTTACGACGTTCCGCCTCCGCCGCTCGCGCCCGGCGACGACCGCCACCCGGGGCGCGACCCGCGCTACGCCGCGATTCCGCAGGGCGACGTTCCGCTCACGGAGTCGCTGAAGGAGACCGTGGCGAGGTTCGTCCCCTACTGGGAGGAGGTCATCGCGCCGGACGTTCGCGCGGGCAAGCGCGTTCTGATCGTCGCGCACGGCAACAGCCTTCGCGCCCTCGTGAAGCATCTCGACGGCGTATCGGACGAGGACGTGATCGACCTCAACATCCCCACCGGCGTTCCGCTCGTCTACGACCTGGACGACGACCTCTCGCCGCTCGGCAGCCGCTACCTCGGCGACCAGAGCGCCGTCGCGGAGGCGATGGCCGCCGTCGCCGCGCAAGGCAAGGCGTCGAGGTAGGGGGAGCGGGGCGCGAGATATGGTCCGCGTGCTGTCGGATTCGGAGATAGCGGCGCTCGTTCAGGAGCCGAAGCCGTTGCCGGCCGACTGGCGCAATCGAATACGGATGCGGACGAAAGGAGCGCACGAGGAATTCGACGTTCACGTGACCGGCGACGCCGGCCATGCGTTTCGCTTGGTTGCGCGCCGAAGCAGCGGGAACCCGCTGGATTTCTCGGTTATCCTGCTGTTCGTGGAGGACGGCGACGACCCGTACACCCTGCGTCGGAACAACGGAGCGCATTCCTCCGACCACACCAACAAGTGGGAGAAGGAGAACGTGAGCGGGAATCGTCTCCTCGAACCCGCCGCGCGCGACGGAGAGCAGCGGGCAGGAGAAGCGCTCCACCTTGGCGACGAGCCGCTCGTAGCGGACCTCGTCCTCGTAGATATTGGACATCCAGCCGAGGAAGCCGGGCCCGTAGGAGAGGTTGTGATTGAACCAGTAGTGCGCGGCCAATTCCAGCGCGTCCTCGATGGGGCGCGTCCGCGTCCAGTGCTCCTTGAGGCGCTGCTTCACCTGCCGGTAGCGCCCCTGCGTCGGCTCCCATTGCCGGATGCGGTCGGCGAGGCGTTGCGGGGCGCTCAACTGGACTTCCCAGTAGTTGGCGAGGACGTCGAAGACGTCGTATGCGCGGACGGGCACGCCGAGTTCCTTGGCGCAAGCGATCTCGACCGACCCGCCGCCGATGAACGGCGAGACGATCCGGGGGAGCGGATAGGGGATGTTCTCGACGACGTGGCCGACGGCGAGGCTCTTGCCTCCGGCGTAGCGCAGAGGCAGGCCGTTGTAGCGGCTGTACTTGTAGCGGCCATTGCTCCGCAAGGCGGAGAGGAAGGCGTCCCGCGCTTCGTCTCTCTCCGGCGCGGGCAGGCCGCGCGGCGGCATGGCGGCGGCGCGAGGCTCCTCCAACGCGATGCCGCGATGCTTCTCCCGCGCAACGCCGCGCTCCATTACTCGGAAGTTGACCATACCGTTCGCGCTCGCCGCGCCCTCCGGCTAGATTAGGGATGCGCCCTGCGGGCCGCGCCTCCCGGTTCCGCGAACCGTACACGCGCCGCGATGCGCTTGTCCATAAGCGAATGGCGGGCTCCGGCGGGCGGCGCATCCCGGCGCCAAAGCAGAGCATGCGCGAAGCGTTAGGGCAGCCCCCGCGCTTGGCGGCGTCAAGGAACGGCGGGCGACGCCGCCTTTCGCGGGGCGCGGACGCCGTAGGCGTGGAGGAGCGGCGAAAGCAGGCCGACCGCCGTCGCAATGCAGCCGAAAATGTAGATCGCGGCGCGCAGGCTCGTCGCCTCGGCGATGAAGCCGAAGAGCAGCGGCGAGAGGAAGATGCCGATCGCCCAGTAGAGGCCGACGACGGAGAGCGCCATCGCGCGCTGATTCGGCTCGCTGTTCTCCGCCGCCAGCGTCGGATAGAGCGAGCGCAAACTGCCGAACGTCATTCCCGTGATCGTCATAAAAACGACGGGGAGAATCGGAACGTTTCCGGTGAGCCCGACGCCGACGGCGAGCGCGCCGGTGAGCGTTATCCCCAGCGTCGCCGTGACATTGCTGCCGAGGCGGGCGAGCAGCGCGCCGAAGAAGAAGGCGAGCGCGCTCGTGCCCACGCTGTTGAGGCGTATGACCAGCGCGGTGCCGCTCTCCGTGTAGTCCGCGTCGCGGAAGAAGGCGACGAAGAGCCCCATCACGAGCCCGATGTAGGCGGCGCTGATGAACGCGACGAGGTGCGCGTGCAGCAGCGACCGGCGGAAGAGCATCGTCTTGACGGGCGCGAGGCTCGCGGCGATGCTCCGCGCCTGGTCCTTGCGCGCCAGCGCGGGGAGCGAGGTGGTGATGAGGAAGCCGACGAAGGTCGCGCCCGCGGTCATCAGAAACGCTTCGGCGTACCCCGCTTCCTGCGCGACGACGCCCGCCGCGATTCCGCCGATCAAGCCGCCGCCGGACTCGAAGCCCAATTGGCGCCCCATCACTTTGCCGGCTTCGCCCTCCGCGCTGCGGCTGATGTATGACTGCGCCGCCGACCAGTAGACGGAGCGGGACGCGCCGTTGAAGAGTTGCGCGACGGTTAGGGGAATGATCGCGGCGGAGTAGGCCGCGGCGACCGACGCCCCCGTGACGGTGGCGAACGAGAACCAGAGGATGATCTTCTCGCCGAATCTGTCGGAGACGGCGCCCCCGACGAGGCGGAGCAGTATCATTGCGATGCCCGGCGCGGCGACGATGAAGCCCTGGACGGAGAGGTCGAAGCCGAGGTTTATCGCGTAGAGGGGGAAGAGGATGGTGGACGCGCCCATCCCGTAGCCGTAGACGAAGCCGTTGAGGTAGCCGAGCCGCGTGGGAAAGCGGCGCGGGTTACGCGCGAAGGCGGCGAGCGAGGCGAGATTGTCGGGAAGGTTCACGCCCGCAACCTACGCCCTCCGCCGCGCCGCGTCAAATCGCGCCGCGCTCCGCCCGATCCGCCAGAACGCGCAGCATCGCCCGCAACTCCGGGTCCGGGTCGCGGGAGGTCTGGTCGGCGAGCGGCGTCTCGGATGCGAGGCGGAACATATCCGCCGCGCCGAGCAGGATGCGCGGCGTGAGCCCAAGCGCCTCGAACGTCGCGGCGATCTCCTCCATCTCCCCGACCCACCGGCGCGCCCGCCGCGGCATCTCCGGCACGGACTTGACGCTCCGCGCCGGGCCGGGCGCGTCGCCGAACTCCGCGAGCAGCGCGTCCGTCAGCCCCATCGCCTCCGCCGCCGTCAGCAGTTCCGTCCACAGGGCGGTCGTTCCCTTCGTGGACGCGGCGTAGACCATCTTGAGGCCGGACGCTTGCCCGATTCGCGGGCCGACGCGCCGGACGTCCAGCCCGCGCTGGCGCAGCGCCTCGAGCGGGGCCGTGTCCGGGCCGGAGCAATAGATGCGCGTCCGGGAGCCGGGCGCGGGCGGCGGGCCGATGATGCCCGCGTCTATGACGGGCGCGCCCGCGTCGCCGATGAGCGTCGCGATGCGCTGGGCGGTTCGGGGCGCCACCGCGTTGCACTCCGCGAACACGGGGCGCGCGCCCGTCCGCGCCATCGCGTCCGCGATCTCCTCCGCGACGCCCACGGCGTCGGCGGGCGGGAGAACGGAGAGCAGCAGGTCGCTCCGCTCGACCAGCGCCGTCAGGCTTCCCGCGTCGCGCATCCCGGCCTCGGCGGCGCGGGTTCGCGTGAGCGCGCTCCGCCCCTCGAGGCTGGTCGCGGCGTCGAGGCCGTTCGCGGCGAGGGCGGCGCCGATGGCCGCCCCCATATCCCCCGCGCTGACGACGCCGACGGTCGGGGCCATCGCGCTACGCGGCGGGAGAGGCGCCCGCGGCGTCCAAGCGGCGCTTCGCCTCCTCGTAGACGTCCTGCGGAAGCGGGCCCTTGGCGGCGGCCTCGACGTTGGCGCGCAGATGATCGAGATTCATCGTCCCCGCGATGTTCGTGTGCATGCCCGGGTGCGTTTGCGTGAACCGGATCACAAACTCCATGCGCGACTGGCCTTCCTCCAGCAGGTCGTCCAATCCGGCCTTCTCCCACGCGCTCAGGAGTTCGGGGTTGCGCTGGGCGGCGCGCTCCGCTCCGCCGGGCGCCCCTCGCGCCGCGCCGCCGCGGATGATTGTCCCCGCGCCCGCGTCGGCGGCCTCGCCCACGAGATTCTCGTGCTCGCGCTGCGCGGCGGAGTAGGGAATCTGGAAAGCGTCGAACGCGCCCATCGCAATGTGGTCGGCGAGGTTCGGGATCGTGCCCGACATGCCGAGGAAGCGAATCTTGCCCTCCGCCCGCAACTCGCGCATCGTCTCGACGACGCCGTGCTCCTCCAGCGTTTGGCGCGACGGCGTCATATGCACTTGCAGGAGGTCGAGGCAGTCGGTCTTGAGGCGGCGGAGGCTCTGCTCCACGCCCGCCCTGATGTTCTCTTTCGTGTAGACGTGCGGCCCGCCCCTGTCCTGCCCCGGCTCCGGCTCCCAGCCGACGAGGCAGCCGCACTTGCTGGCGAGGAAGTATTCCCCGCGCCGATGCGCGACGTGCCGGCCAACCCGCTCCTCGCTTACGCCGTAGTCTATGGACGTGTCAATGAAGTTGATCCCCAGGTCGAGGACGGCGTTGAGCAGTTTGCCCGCGTCCTCCTCCGCAATCTCCCGCCCGCGCGGGTGGCCGCGCAACTCCATCGCGCCGTAGCCGAGGACGGTGACGTCCATCCCCGTCCGCCCCAGCGTTCGCTTCTCCAAGTCGGGCATTTGCGTTCTCCTTATGGCGCCTCGCCCTCGCGCGGCGCTCTGGCGGTCTTCCCGTTTCGCGTTCGGGACGAGGGCGCGCGGACGGCGATAGGGCGGGCGGCGCCGCGTATCTTACAGCAGCCTGCGGAGGCGCGGGTTGGGGGGGAGGGGCTCGGTCTCCTGTGGGACTTCGCGGTCGCTGATGCTGCGGATGTTGGGCATATAGGAGATGGGCGGCGCGGACGCGATGTAGCCGACGTCGTGGAAGATGTCGACGGGCGCGCCCTCGTCGAGCATTTGGCTGATGCGCTCCGGCGTGAGGCGCCCGCTGAGGACGATGGTCACGTTGCGGGCGCCCAACTCGTCGAGTTTCGTCCTCACGAGGCGGACGTCGGCGGTGGAGACGGGTTTGCCGCCGGGGACGCGGGCGATGCGGACGCCGTCGACGTGGGCGCCGGGGGCGCGGACGACGGCCTCGACCTGCGCGACGACGTCTTTGCGGGGGTCTACGTAGGCGATGCGCTGGACGTCGGGGGCGACGGCGCGGTCGAAGGCGCGGGCGGCGCTGACGGCGTCGCCCATCAGTTGGACGAGGGCGCCGGAGACGGTGGCGACCTGCGGCGTTCCGGCGAGGCGCGTTCCGAGCACGGTGGAGCCGGAGGCGCAGCCGCCCACGGTGGCGGCGTAGTCCATCACGGCGGCGACGGAGGGATGGACGTTGTGGGCGCCGACGGAAACGACGGGGACGCCTCCGGCGCAGTTGACGAGTTCGCGGGCGGCGGTGGCCCAGCCGGACTGGTGGGCGAGCGTTCCGCAGACGGCGGTCTCGTAGAGGCCGAACGAGGAGTACGGGGCTTTGATCTCGAGGCAGACCTCGTTTTCGGCGACGCGCCCGCCCTCTTCGACGGCCCACAACTCGCGGTTGCCTTCGGCGGTGACTTTGCCGAGGAGCGCCTTGACCTCCAGCGCGCCGGACAGCACGGCCTCGCGGGTGGCGGAGAACTGCATCGCCACCGTGGGATTGAGCCCTTCGCTCCGCATAATCCGCTGCGTCCGGTGCAGGTAGACGTCGGCGGTGTCTCCGGTGATGACGGAGGGGCGGACTTCGAATGTGGGGTTGCGGCCTTGCATCGCCTGCTTGTGCCGCCTGCGTTCGGGCGAGGCGGCGCGCCTATGCTATGCGGGTAGCGGGGCGGTATCAATAAGCGCGCTTGCCGAAATTCGCTAGCGTCAGACGCGATTCCGCCCGCTTCGGCGCCGCGGGGCGACTTAGGCGTGGCGGGCTTGGACGCGGTTGCTCCCTTTAAGTGCGGCCTCATTTGGCCTCATTTACTCGTAGGATCCGGCTGCCGATGGGCCGGTTTGGGGCTGTTTTGAGGCGGAATTGGGGCTGTTTGAGGCAGGAATGAGGCCAAATGATGCCACGCTTGTCCGCCTCGTCCTCTTCCGTCCGGGTTGCCCGCGCGGCTCGACCAATTGGGACCCATCGTAAGGCACGAGGGGGGCGTTGGCGCAAGGGGCGTTTGTCGCAGTCGGGCTCCGACCCGCGAAATCGCGTTCGCCGTTACGCTAGCGCGAAGGTCGAGCCGGCTGCGCCGCGCGAGACCTCGATGCGGACGGGGAAGGCTTCTTTGATGTCGTCCATATGCGTGATGACGAGGATGCGCTCGAACCGGTCCTCGATGGCCTGAATGACCTCTAGGATGCGGTCGCGGCCTTCGGCGTCCTGCGTGCCGAATCCCTCGTCTATGAAGAGCGTGGGGAGCGTCGCGCCCGCGCGCCAAGCCAAGAGGCGGCTAAGCGCGATGCGGACGGCGAAGTCTATGCGGAAGCGCTCGCCCCCGCTGAACATTTCGTAGGCGCGGGTTCCCAGTTCGTCCCCAATGACAATGTCCAGCGTCTCGACGGCGTCTCCTCCGCGCCGCTCGCGCTGCGTCTCGAGATGGAGCGTCATGCGCCCGTCCGTCATGCGGCGGAGGAGGTCGTTGGCCTCGTCCTCTATGCGGGGAATCGCGGCCTCCATCAGCAGCGCCTGCGCGCCGCCCTTGCCGAACGCGGCGGCGAGGTCGCCGTAGGCGCCGATCTCCTCCGCGATGCCCTTTCCGCGCTCCTCTTCGCGATCGAGTTCGGCGGCGGCCTCGGCGATCAGGCGAACCTCGCCTTCGAGCGATCCCTTGCGCGCGCGCAGGTCGTTCAGCGCCGCGACCGCGCCGCTGTGCTCGCGCTCGACTTCCGCGAGGCGGGCGGCGTAGGAGGGCGCTTCGGCGAGTTCCCGGGCCGCAGCGGCCATAGATTGCTCGGCGCGCTCGGCGTCCGCCGCGGCTTCGGCGGCGCGGGCGCGGGCGCCTTCGAGCGCGGACTCGTCGTCGGCCAGCCGCTCGCGGGCGGCGGCGAGGGCTTGCCGCTCCTCCTCCCAATGCGCCAGCGCCTGCTCCTGCGCCTCCGCTTGCCGGAGCGAGTCCGGATCGAACGCGAGGCCGGTGACGCGCTCGCGGACGAGACGGGCCGCCGCCTGCTCGCTCCGCGCGTAGGCGCCGCTCGCAAGCGCGGCCTCGTTGTCGCGGATCTGAGCGGAGGCGCCGGGCAGTTGCGCCGCCGCTTGCTCCGCCTCTTCGCGCCGCATGGCGAGGCGGCCGCGCTCCTCCGCGACGCGCTTGCGCTCCGCGTCCGACTCGCGCATAGCGCGGCGGGAGGCGGCCTCCGCCTCTTTCGCCTCTCGCTCCAGCAGGTCGGCGCGTCCTTGCTGCTGCCGATAGCGTTCGCTCCTCTTCTCGATGTCGCTCTGATACTTAGAGAGGAGCCGCGCCGCGCCTTCCGCTCCGAGGGGCGTTTCGCACAGCGGACAGGAGTCGCCGTCCGGATGTCCGTGCTCCAGCGCTTGGATCTTCAGACGCGCGTCCTTGCCTTCCTCCGCGATGCGCTCGTTGGCCTGCCGGAGCGTTTGCGCCTCCGACGTCAGCCGGATCCGCCGCTCTTCCGCCTGCTCCGCCTCATCGCGCCGCGCCGCCGCGCCCTGCTCTCTCGCGCTCAGTTCGTCCTCTTGGAGTTGGATGGAGGGCAGCGACTCCGCTTGCGGAGCGAGTTCCGCATCCACGCGCCGGCGCTGCGCCGCTATCTCGCTCTCGAGGCGGGCCCGCGCCTCCGCGACGGCGCGCTCCAGCGGCGCAAGTTCCTCTTGCAGCGCGAACGCTTGCCTCGAGGACTCCCTGAGCGCGGCGGCGCGCTCCCTCGCGTCCCGCAAGGCGGCGGCGCCCTGCTCGATCTCCGCCTCACGCTCGACGGCGCGGCGCCATCCCGCGATGCGGCTCTCCAGCGCGGACGATTCGGACTCCGCGCCGCGCCGCCGCTCGTGGGCGCGCTTCGCCTCCGCGGCGCGCTCCGCCTGCTCCGCCTGGAGGCGCTCTAGTTGCGCCGCGCGCTCGCGCAGCAGTTGCATGCGCTCCGCGAGCCCGGCGACCGCCTGCTCCGACTCCGCGAGCGCGCGCTCCGCGTCGGCGAGTTCGGCGCGGGCGTCGGCGCCCCGGGATGCGCGCTCGCGCAAACGCTCAACGTTGAGCGCGAGCGCCTGGGAGCGGCCCTCCGCGTCGCGCTTGCGGAGGCGGGCGCGGTCCGCCAGGTCGTCGTACAGGCCGAGCGCGAGCACTTTCGCAAGCGCCTCTTTCCGCTGCGCGGGCGTGCTCATCGTGAACGCGTCGGCGCGCCCCTGCACGAGAAACGCGCTGTTGACGAACGTGTCGTAGTCCATATTGACGAGCCGCTCGATCTCGGCGGACGTGGCGCGGATGGTGTCGGCGGTCACCGGGCGGAACTCGCCGGCGGCGGTTTCGGCGGCGAGTTCCAGGGAACTCTGAGGCGTGGAGCGCGATTGGGAGTAGCGGCGCGTCACGCGGTAGCGCGAGCCCCCGGCGTCAAAGACCAACTCGACGCGCATTTCGATTTGGCCGTGATGGAGCAGTTGCTCGTTGCGCTGGCCGCGCGCCTTGCCCCACAGCGCCCACGTCATCGCGTCAAGCAGCGCGGACTTGCCGTGCCCGTTCGGCCCGCACAGGCACGCGAGGCGGACGCCGTCCAAATGCAGCGTCGGGGCGGCGTCACGGTAGGAGAGAAAGTTGGAGAGCGACAGGCTGATCGGGAGCATCGGCGGACGTCAGACGCTTGGGTCGTGGGCGAGGTCGAAGGCGGCGTGGAGGGCGCGGACGGCGGCGTCCACCTTCGGCTCGTCCACGATGCAAGTGATGCGGATCTGCGAGGTGGTGATCATCTCTATGTTGACGCCCGCGTCGGCGAGCGCGGAGAACATCAGCGCGGCGACGCCGGGCGCGTTCTGCATTCCCGCGCCCACGATGCTGACCTGGCCGAGCCCGTCGTTGGAGACGCATTGCTGCGCGCCGACGGAGTCGGCGACGCGGCGGACCGCCTCCAGCGCGGCGCGGAGGTCGGCGCGGGCGACGGTGAACGAGAGGTCCGTGAGGCGCTCGCCGCTCGCGTTTTGGACGATGGTGTCGACGCTGACGTTGGCGTCGGCGAGCGGGCGGAAGACGGCGGCGGCGATCCCCGGGCGGTCGGGCACGGCGCGGAGCGTGATGCGGGCGACGCCCCGCTGATAGGTGACGCCCCGAACTTTGTTTGCGGCTTCCATAGGCTCTCCTCCGTCTCGAACGTCGCGGATCAGCGTCCCGGAAACGTCGCGGGCGCCGGACGCGACGAGCACGGGAACATTATGGCGGGCGGCGAGTTCGATGGAGCGCGGATGCATCTTCGCGCCGTAACTGGCGAGTTCGAGCATCTCCTCGCAGCCGACCTCGGCGAGTTTGCGCGCGTCCGGCTCGACGCGGGGGTCGGCGGTGTAGATCCCGTCGACGTCCGTGTAGATTTCGCATCTCTCGGCGCGGAGCGCGGCGGCGAGCGCGACGGCCGTGGTGTCGGAGCCTCCGCGCCCAAGCGTCGTGACGTCCATATCCTCCGTGATGCCCTGGAAGCCCGCGACGATGACGATGCGGCCGGCGTCGAGCGCGCGGCGGACGGGGGCGGGGTCGAACGCGACGATGGAGGCGCGCCCGTGCGCCGCGTCGGTGCGAATCCCCGCCTGCGCGCCGCTCATGCTCACGGCCTCTTCCCCGATTTCGCGGAGCGCCATGGCCATAAGCGTGCACGAGACGAGTTCCCCGGTGGAGAGCAGCACGTCCAACTCGCGCGGGTCGGGCGCGGCGGTGACGGATTCGGCGAGTTCGATGAGGCGGTCGGTCGTGTCGCCCATCGCGGAGACGACGACGGCGACGGCGGCGCCCGCCCGCCGCGCCGCGGCGACGCGCTCGGCGGCCCGGCGAATCTTGTCCGCGTCGCCGACGGAGGTTCCGCCGTATTTCTGGACGACGATGGGCATCAATCGTCCTCCGGGGGGCCCGGAACGGGCTCCGCGCCGTTGGGCGCGGGCTCCAAGACGAGGAATCTTCCCGTGAGGCCGGACTTGTCGGCGGCGTCGGCCATTTCGCAGCCGATGGTGAAAGCGCGGTTCTCTCCGCGCTTCGTCAGCGCGACGACGGACGAGCCCGCGCCGGAGAGGAACACGCCCCGCGCTCCGGCGGCGAGCGCGTGATCGAAAATAATCTTCATCTGCCTGAAGATCGTTTGGCGCATAGGCTGATGCAGTCTGTCCTGCGTGGCGAGGCGGAGGTACTCCGGCCTATCGAGCGCGAGCGCGGCGACGAGCAGGGCGGCGCGCCCCGCGTTGAACACCGCGTCGGCGCGGGAAACCTCCGGCGGCAGAACGCTCCGCGCCTCTTGCGTCGGCATCGGTGCCTCGGGAATATAGACGACGCACTGGAGGTCGGCGGGCAGCGGGACGGGCGCGGCGTGGACGCGCTCGCCGTCGCTGACGACGACGCTGAGGCCGCCCATCAGCGCGGGCGCGACGTTGTCGGGATGCCCCTCGATTTCGACGGCGAGTTCGAGCAGGCGATGAGGCGGAAGCGGGTAGCCGAGCAAGGCGTTGGCGGCGTAGAGGCCGCCGACGATCGCGGCGGAACTGCTGCCGAGCCCCCGGCTGAGGGGGATCTCCTGCCATGCCTCCAGCGAGAGGCTGCGCGAGCCGTTGCCCGTTTCGTCCAGCGCCCGACGCGCCGACCTGTAGATCAGGTTGCTCTCGTCCGCCGGCAATTCGTCCGCGCCCAGCCCATGCAGCCGGACGGCGGGAGCGTCGGCCCAAGCGAGGCGCAACGTGTTCCAAAGCGACAGCGCCATGCCCAGGCAATCGAAGCCGGGGCCCAGGTTGGCGGTGGTCGCGGGGACTCGAATGGTTACTGCGTCGTCCGGCATCCGGCGTAAGAGAGGACAAAGCGTCCGCGAGTCCAAGTATAGCCGACGCGGGCATGGGCGCCGTAACGCGAATCCCGCTTGCGGCGGCGAGGGGTTGGCCGGCGGCCTACTCTTCGCTGTCCCCGTCCGCGTCGTCGACGTCCTCGGGCGCGTCCGCGGGGCCGTCCTCGTCGTCGGGGAGGAGGGCGGCTTGGGTTGCGGGGGGAGCGGCGGCGGGCTCGGCGTTCGGGGCGGCGGGCTCGTCTGAGGCCTCCGCGCCGGGGGCGGCGGCTTGGCCGCGCGAGGCGTTGCGCCTGCCGGCGCTCTTGGGCTCGGAGGCGGGCTTGGGGGCGCCGCCGTTGTCCGGGGCGTCGAAGTCCTCGTGCGTGCGCTCGCGGAAGGCGCTCATCGAAATGACGACGTCGTCATCGGCGAGTTTGGTCATCACTTTGACGCCCTGCGCGATGCGCCCGTAGGTGCGTATCTCGGCGATGGAGGTGCGGTAGACCATCGCCTTGCGGGAGCCGACGATGATCTCCTCCTCGTCGTCGCCGGTCACGACGGCGCCCGCGATGGGGCCGGTCTTGTCCGTGATCTTCATCGCGTTCACGCCTTGCGCGTTGCGTCCGGTGGTGCGGAACATATCCACGGCGGTGCGCTTGCCGTAGCCGAATTCGCTGAGGATCAGGAGGCGGGCGTCGGGCGTCACGACCTCCATAGCGACGACCTCGTCGGCGTCGATGAGTTTCATGCCGCGCACGCCGCCGGCGCTCCGGCCTTGCCGCTCGGTCACGGCGTCGAGGCTGAACTGGCTGCCCTTGCCGTTGCGCGAGATGAGGACGGCGGTCATTCCCTCGTCCGCGAGGCGCGCCGTGAGGAGGTTGTCGTCCTTGTCGAGGTCGAAGGCGGCGAGGCCGTTGCTGCGCGTGTTGACGAACTTGTCGAGATGCATCTTCTTGACCTTGCCCTTGCGGGTGGCCATGAAGATGTACTTGTCGGCGTTGGGGTCGGGGATGGCGACGACGGCGGTGACGGTCTCGGCTTGGGGGTTGATCGCCTCAATGATGTTCTGGACGGGGGTGCCGCGCGTTTGGCGCGAGGAGTCCTCGCGCATTTCGAAGACGCGCTTGCGGTAGACGCGGCCCTTGTCCGTGAAGAAGAGGAGCCAGTCGTGCGTGTCGGCGACGACGAGTTGCTGGATGGCGTCGCCCTCGCGGGTTTCCTGCCCTCGCACGCCTTTGCCGCCGCGCCGCTGGAGGCGGTAGAGGGAGATGGGGAGGCGCTTGACGTAGCCCCGATCGCTGAGCGTGATGACGACGTCGGCGTGAGGGGTGAGTTCCTCTTGCGACTGGTTGCGCGCCTCCTCGTCGGAGATGACGGTGCGGCGGTTGTTCCCGAACGTCTTGCGGAGTTCGGCGGTCTCATCCTTGATGACCTGCAGCACCCTGGCGGCGTTGGCGAGGAGTTCCTGCAGGTCGGCGATGCGCCGCATGAGTTCCTGGTACTCGTTTTCGATGCGCTCGCGCTCGAGGGCGGCGAGGCGGCGGAGTTGCATATCGAGGATGGCTTGGGCCTGCGCTTCGGTGAGGCCGAACTCGCGCATCAGGCCGTTGCGGGCGGCCTCCGCGTCTTCGGACGCCCTAATGAGGGCGATGACGGCGTCGAGATGCTCGAGCGCGACGCGGAGCCCCTCGAGGATGTGGGCGCGCTCGCGGGCGCGGGCGAGGTCGTACTCGGCGCGGCGCCGGATGACCGCGCGGCGGAACTCGACGAACCGCTCGAGCGCGGAGCGGAGGCTCAGCACGCGGGGCTGCCCCTCCACGAGCGCGACCATATTGACGTGGAAGGCGTTCTGCATCGGCGTGTGCTGGTAGAGATTGTTGAGCACGACGCCCGCCGCCGCGTTGCGCTGGAGTTCGACGACGACGCGCATGCCGTGCCGGTCGGACTCGTCGCGCACCTCGGATATGCCCTCGATCTTCTTCTCTTTGGCGAGATTGGCGATCTTCTCGACGAGGCCGGCCTTGTTGACCTGATAGGGCAGTTCGGTGACGACGATGCGCTGGCGCCCGGACTTGTCCATATCCTCGAACGACGCTTTGGCGCGGACGACGATTCTACCGTGCCCGGTGTGATACGCCTGCTCAATGCCGTCGCGCCCCATAATCGTCGCGGCGGTGGGGAAGTCCGGCCCCTTGACGAATTTCATCAACTCTTCGGTCGAGGCTTCGGGGTTGTCCACGAGATACTCGAGGGCGTCGCAGACCTCGCGGAGGTTGTGAGGGGGAATGTTGGTCGCCATGCCCACGGCGATGCCGGACGCGCCGTTGACGAGGAGGTTGGGGACGCGGGCGGGCAGGACGGTGGGCTCGCGCTGGGAGCCGTCGTAGTTGTCGACGAAGTCGATGGTGTCGCGGTCGATGTCGAGGAGGAGTTGCTCGGAGATAGGGGCGAGGCGCGCCTCCGTGTAGCGCATCGCGGCGGGCGGGTCGTCGTCCACGGAGCCGAAGTTGCCCTGCCCGTCGACGAGCATATGGCGCATCGAGAAGTCCTGCGCCATGCGGACGAGCGCGTCGTAGACGGGGGAGTCGCCGTGCGGGTGGTACTTGCCGAGCACCTCGCCGACGACGGCGGCGCTCTTCTTGTAGGAGGAGCCGGGGCGGAGGCCCATGCCCTGCATCGCGTAGAGGATGCGGCGGTGGACGGGCTTGAGGCCGTCGCGGACGTCGGGGAGCGCACGGGAGACGATGACGCTCATCGCGTAGTCGAGGTACGCGCTCCGCATCTCCTCTTCTATGCGGACCGGCTTGACGTTGCCTGCGCTGGTGACCATATGTCGGCGTCTCCCGTCGGGGCGAATAGGGCGGCCTGCGAACCGCTAGATACGGCGGTCGGCCCGCGCCCCTCCGCAATATGTGGGGGAATGAGTAGGGGGATTATAGCAGACGCGCGGGGATACGCAAACTCTTCAGGGCAAGCGTTGCGTCGGGGGCGGGAGGCGTTCCTCGCGGAATGGGGGCGCCGCCCTCCGTCACGCGCGGGCGCCCATCACGCGGAGGGCGTCGCGCAGCGCGTCGGTCAGTTCCGCGACGGCGACGCGCTCTTGCGCCATCGTGTCGCGGTTGCGAATCGTCACGGCGTTGTCGCTCTCGACGGTCTGGAAGTCGACGGTGACGCAGAGAGGCGTGCCGATCTCGTCCTGCCTGCGGTAGCGGCGGCCTATGGACTGCGCGTCGTCGTATTGGGCGCGGAAGGCGCGGCGAACTTGCGCGTGAACCTCGCGGGCGGTCGGCGTGAGTTTGGCGTTGCGGCTGAGCGGAAGGACGGCGACCTGAACGGGCGCGAGATCGGGATGGAGGCGAAGCACGACGCGCGTCTCCTCCTTGCCGTCGCCGGTGGGCGCCTGCTCCTCGTGGTAGGCGTCGAAGAGAAAGGTGAGGGCGGCGCGGTCGGCGCCGGCGGCGGGCTCGATCACGTAGGGGAAGTAATGCTCGTTCGCCTCCTGATCGAAGTACTTCATCGTCTTGCCGGAGAGCGCCTCGTGCTGGCTGAGGTCGAAGTCCGTTCGGTTGGCGACGCCCTCTAGTTCGCCCCAGCCCCAGGGAAAGCGGTACTCGACGTCGGAGGTCGCCTTGGCGTAGTGCGCGAGTTCGTCGGGCTCGTGGGCGCGAAGGCGGAGGTTCTCCTCGCGGATGCCGAGCGCCTTGTACCAGGCGAAGCGCTCCTCGATCCAGTGGGCGTGCCAGCGCTCGTCCTCCCCGGGCTTGACGAAGAACTCCATCTCCATCTGCTCGAACTCGCGGGTGCGGAATATGAAGTTGCCGGGAGTGATTTCGTTGCGGAACGACTTGCCGATCTGCGCGATGCCGAAGGGGAGTTTGGCGCGCGACGCGGTGAGCACGTTGTCGAAGTTGATGAAGATGCCCTGCGCGGTTTCGGGGCGCAGCCACACCTGGCTCGCGGAGTCCTCGACCGGGCCCGCGAACGTCTTGAACATCAGGTTGAACATACGCGGGGGCGACAGCGCGGCGCCGTCGTCCGGGCACTTCTCAGGGTCGTCGAGGTGGTCGGGGCGGTAGCGCTTGCGGCAGGACGAGCACTCGGCGAGCGGGTCCGTGAAGTTGTCGGCGTGGCCGCTGGCGACCCACACCTGCGGGTTCTGTATGATGGCGCTGTCGAGGCCGACGACGTCGTCGCGCTCGTAGACCATCGAGCGCCACCAGGCCTCCTTGACGTTGCGCTTGAGTTCGACGCCGAGCGGCCCGTAGTCCCAACTGGAGCCGATGCCGCCGTAGATTTCGCTGGAGGGGAAGACGAAGCCTCGCCGCTTGGCGAGGGAGACGATGCGCGCGAGGTCGGGGGCGGGCATGGGGTTCGCTCCTTTGCGCCGCGCGGCTGGCCGCCGCGCAAGCGCTGCGCCTCGCAGTATAGCGGACGACGGAGCGCGCCGCATCGCGGATAGAGGCCGCCGCGCCGTTGAGATTCCGCCGGTAGGGCGGCCGGGGCGCCGCCCGTATCAGGAATTACGCCGCAGCGTAGGCGATCAACGCAGCCGGGCGAGATCACCGTAAAAAACCGCGATGACGATAACGGCGAGCGCTATCCAGGCGGTAAGCGTGAAGACGGCGAAAGTGAAGCGAAAACTGCTGATCGCCGCAATCTTGCCGACGGCTACGCTGAACTGAGCGATCCATATAAAGAACACTATGCAAATCATCACGCCAAATCCGTTGATCCCAAGCCATGAGGCGGCAATGGCCGCGAACGTCGCCGCCAAGCCGCTGGCGAGCGCCGCGCGAGAGGCGCCGGCAATTTTCGCCTGAATCATCAAAGCGGCCAAAAGAACTGCGGCCCCGGCCCCGATTACGCCGAATTCGACGCGGTCGCTCAAGCCGCCGTCGGCGAAAGCGGCGGACTCGTATCCTATTGCCGTCGCGGTTTGGGCTATGAGCGCACCGAGTATCCCTTGCGCGGAGGCGAGCCGCGACGCCGACGGCTCGGCGCCGCCGGCGAGAGCCGCCTTCATCGCTATTCCAAAGGAGGCCAACAACGCGAAGAGAGAGCAGGAATAGACTGCCCTGACTACGGGGGTGACGGAGTCTCCATTGGCCACGACCGCCGCGGCCGCCGCGCCAAAGGACGCGACGAACGCTATAACGGAGAAGGGAACGAGCGCAACCTGCCTTTCGCTCCGCGTCATAGCGTTCCTCTCCTCCCGCGCGGGCCGGGCCGCCTCTGCAAGCTCTGCGCCTTGAGTATAGCGAACGATGGACGATTGGGGCGTGGGGAGGCCCTGCTATGTGTCCCACCGAACGTCGTTAATTACAGCCCAAATCTGGACTGAGGCGGCCCAGACGATGAGCGCGGCGACCAAGCCGAAGTATCGGAAGTTCGTCGAGGCGAATCTGCTTAGCAGCGCGAAGAATTGCGCCGCGCAGATGTAAAAAATGATAATCCCCATCACGACGACGTACCACGTGAACACCCACCACAACACGGTGAACAGCGCGGCGGTAACGCCGACGCCTGAAGCGATTGCAGTAGAGGAGCGCGGAAGAGCGTTGCTTCGAATGTGGATGAGAAAGTTCCCGGCCAGCGCCGCCGCGCTAACGGCTATGGGAAGGCTCTCGTACGCCGAAAGCGGGTTCAAGTGCGGGTAACTGAAATTCGGCGCTTCCTCGCCTGAGAATAGAGCGTAGACGCCGAGACCCACCGGGGCGGCTATGACGATCAGCGCCGCGAGCAGCGTTTGCGCAGCGGCGAATTGCAGCGCGGACCTCTCGGCGGCTCCGGATAGAGCGCGTCGCAGCATCCGCGCCGAGGCGAGCGCCGTTCCGAACAAGGACACGAAGTAGACGGCGACCCCGGCCCCGAAGATCGCCAAAATGAGCGCACTGTAGACGCCTCCGTCGGTTGGCCCTTGAAGATAGGCGAGTCCCCCCACGGCCACTCCCGCGTAGAGGGCTCCGGACAACACGAGCGCCCCCAGCAGCAAATCGCGCCAGGATATCCGCGCGCCCTTCGCGGCCAAGATGAACGCCCCCACCGGCAAATAAAGGAACGCGAAACCGAGGAGCGCGAAAGGCGCGAACGCGATCAAGCCCAACCAGACGTCGCCGGTCTCCATATCCGTTTCACGCACCTACGTCGGGAATTCCCGTCCGCCAAATCAACGCGCGGCGCATCTCCGTCTGGGGGAGCACAGGCGCCGCGCCCATTCTACTCTCCTCCTCAGCCCCTCTGGACGCAAGCAATGGGCGTATAGTGAGGCGTGCGGCTCCGGCGGGCGGAGCGGCGCTTACAGCCCGTAGGCTTCGAGGAAGCGAAGCCAGACCTCGCTGAGCGTGGGGAAGGACGGCGTCGCGTGCCAGAGGCGGTCGAGCGTCACCTCGCCGACGATGGCGATGGTGGCGGCGTGCGTGAGTTCGCCGACCTCCGGCCCGACGAACGTCGCGCCGACGATGACGCGGCGGTCTTCGTCCACGACGAACTTGACGCCTCCGCGAAATCCTTCGCCGTGCAGCGGGGCGGCGGCGACCGGCCAGCCCAGTTCGACGGCGCGGACGTTCATTCCGCGGTCGCGGGCGGCGCGCTCGGTAAGCCCCACGCTCCCCAACTGCGGGTCGGTGAACACGACGGAGGGGACGGCGCAGGAGTCCGCCCAAGCGGAAGCGTCCCGTCCGAGGATGTGGTCGCCCGCCTGCCGCGCCTGATACTTGCCCTGATGCGTGAGGAGCGCGCGCCCGTTCACGTCGCCGACGGCGTAGAGCCAGCCGCCGTCCGCGCCCTCGACTTGCAAGTGGTCGTTCACGCGGACGAACCGCTCCGGTTGGAGGCCGACGCTCTCCAAGCCGACGCCTTCGACGACGCCGACGCGCCCCGCCGCGACGAGCAATTCGGCGGCGCGCAGCGTCTCGCCGTTGTCCATCGTCACGCTCACTCCCGCGTCCGACCGTCTCGCCGAGGCGACGACGCAGCCCAGCCGGAAGACGACGCCCTGCTCCTCCAGCGACTCGATGACGGCGCGGAGCGCGAACGGCTCGAACACGGCGGACTCTTCGGGCGTCCGCCGCTCCAAAACGACGACCTCCGCCGTCCCCAGCGACTTCCACGCCTGCGCCATCTCCAGCCCGACGACGCCTCCGCCGATGATAATGAGGCTTTCGGGGACGCTTTTGGCGGAGGTCGCCTCGCGGCTCGTCCAGGGCTTGGCTTCCGCGAGCCCCTCGATGGGCGGAACGAACGCGGTCGAGCCGGTGGCGAGGACGACGGCCTTGCGCGCCTCGAATTCCGTGGTCGCGCCGTCCGCAGTCTCGACGACGACGCGCTTCTCTCCGTCGAGCCTGCCGCGGCCTCGTATGAGCGTTGCGCCGACGGAGGCGACCCATTGCGCTTGCGGGGCGTCGCTCCAGTGGCTTGCGAAGGCGTCGCGGGCGCGGAGGGCGCGGGCGGCGTCCGGCTCGCCGGTTACGGCTGCGCGGGCGGCGGGAACGCGGCGGGCGGCGGCGAGCGCCTCGCCGGGGCGCAGCAGCGCCTTGCTGGGCATACAGGCCCAGTAGGTGCATTCCCCGCCGACGAGTTCGGCCTCGACGATGGCCGCGCTGAGTCCGGCGGGGGCGACGCGCCCCGCGACGTTCTCCCCTGCGGCGCCTCCGCCGATAATGACGACATCGTAGATTTCAGGCATAGCGCGTCTCCTAGCAGGTTTTAGGATCGGGCGAGGGGAGGCAAGGCGTCCGTGAGTTTCGCGTCCACGGCGGCGAGGAAGGCGTCGGCGACCTCGAGGATCTGATTCGCGGCGGCGACCATATCGTCGCGCTCTCTTGGCCTGAGGTTGACCGGCTCATCTTGCGCGCGGGCGGCGTTGGGCGGGCGCGACGAGTCTATGTCCATCTCGTGGACGATCTGATTTCTCGCGTGAAACACGCCGCGCAAACCGTCCAAATTTCGGATGATGGCGTTATGCTCAATGGCGAAGAAAGAAGCCACACGTAGCAATTCGTCCACGGATTGCAGACTGTTGTCGGTCAAGTGACGAACCAGCAGGGCGATCATCTCGTCAATTGGGCTCTCCGCAGCGAACAGGCTCGCCATCATCGGATAGTTGGGTTGTTCGTTCCTGCCGAGTTGGCGCTCCACGAAGTCCCGTAGCCGCTCGCGCGCTTTGGCGTCCTGCTTAATGACGGACGGGAGCGCGTCCTCCACCGCCCTCTTCACCATCGAATCCAGCCCCGCGCTCGCGAAGACGAGCATCGCCCGGAGCAGTTCCTGATGGTCGGGCGAATAGTCTCGTGGCCGACGCCTCTCTTGAGCGAGGCTAGCGTCGAACGCCGATAGGAAGGAATGAGCGATGAGGTGGGCGTTGAGCAGAATCTGCCACGCCCTGTTCAGCCTAGGAGATTGCGGAGCGTCCGGAGCGTCAGCCAATTGGCTGGACGGAGAGCGGCTCGTCACACGAGCACCAACCTGCGGTCGATGTCGTAGGCCATAGCCGGGGGATAGCCCTTTCCTATGGGTCCGGAGTAGCCGCCCGGGTAGCCCTGGTAGCCCGGGTCCTCCGGTTTCCCAGGGTAGCCCCGGTACTCCGCGTCCCTAAAGCGGTAGAAACGCTCGTCGAGGTAGACCGTGCCGAGGTAGTCGCCTCGCGTGTCCACCGCGTAGTCGTCGCCCCAGGGAAACCAGCCGATCCACGTGCCCATAGGAGTGAACAGGTAGTCCCCTCTGCGGAAGGCGATCCACCTGCCGTCCGAATCGAACAAGTACTGCGCGTCCATCGCGGCCTCCGGCGCGGGCGGGGCGAATCGGCCTCGCTCCCCGTGCGGGCTATTGTACCACGCGCCCCGGCTCCACTCTACGCTCTCTGCCGCCCCACGCCCCCTTACCGCGCTCCGCCGAGGCGGTGCAGTTCGTCGGGCAGCGTGGGCAGTTGGATGGCGACGACGGCAGGGGAGCCGTCCCGCGTCGCGGCGAGGCCGCGCTCCAGCGCGGGGGCGATCTGGGCCGGGTCTGCGACGCTCTCGCCGTAGCCGTTGGCGGCCTCCGCGAGTTTGGCGAAGTCGGGCGGCGGATCGAAGAGCCCGCCCTCGTAGCCCGCCGACGCCGCGTAGCCGCCGGGATAGGCCGCGTCGAGGCCGGACGTGCCCGTGCTGTACGACTTGTTGACGAGCGCGACGGCGAGGAACGGCGCGCCGTGCCGCCCCGCCGCCCAGAGCGCCGCCAGCGGGCTGCCGAACATAAAGTAGCCGTCGCCGGTGACGAGAACGACGTCCTTGTCGGGGGCGGCGATTTTCGCGCCGAACGCCGCGCCCGCGCCCCAACCGCCGGCGCTGCCCCCGCTCTTGAAGTACGAGCCCGGCAAACTGCGCCCGTGATAGGGGCGGAACGCGGCGGTCGAACTGAGCGTGTCGTCCAGCACGATGGCCTGCTCCGGCAGCATGCGCCCGATCTGGCGGCCGGCCCAGCGCGGACTGATCGGATTCCGCGACGCGGCGCTGAGGGCGGCGTCCTCCGCTTGCCGCGTCAGTTCGCGCTTGCGCTGGGCGAGCCGCTCCCGCCGGTCGGCGATGCGCCGCATTGCGGCTTTCGTCAGCAGCGACTCCGCCTGCTGAATGACGGCTTCCGCGAACGCGCCCGCCGCGACGGGCAGCCAGAGGTCGGCGCGGAACTCCATCGTCTTGTATCTCGACTGCACCGGGTCGGGGTCGGCCCAGACGATTTTCGCTCCAGGGCGCGGAACGTTCGGCGGCATGTACGGAACGGGCGTCTCGATGACCACGACGACGTCGGCGTTCGCGGGCGACGGCCCCGTTCCGGAGAGCGGATGCGTCGTGGGGAAGTTCAGCGTCATCGTCCGGTCGGAGTCCGTCATCGGGAGCGCGAGGAGTTCCGCGAGGCGGACGAGCGGCTCGACGGACGCGCTGTTGCGCCCGGACTGGCCGAGGACGCAGACGGGGTCGTCGGCCTCAATGAGCCATTGCGCGGCGAGTTTGGCGTCGGCCGGGTCGGGCCACGCGGGGCGCGCCACGCCAAGTTCGGCGGCGGTCGGGAAGCGCGTCCTGCCGGGCAGCGGAAGCATCGCAGCCTCTTGCGGGACGCTCATATAGACGGGGCCTTTCGGCTCGCTCATCGCCGTTTGCAGCAGACGGCTGACGATGAGGCCGGGGTTGTCCGTGTAGTCGAGGCGGTGGTCGAGTTTCGTGTACTGCCGGACAATCTCGGCCTGGTCGCGCGGCTCTTGCACCCACTGAACGGAGTTCGTTCGGGCGCCGCGCATCGAGCCCGGGTAGGCGCGGGGCCCTGCGCCCGCCGTGATGAGCACGGGGTAGGAGCCGCGCCAAGCGGTGTGGAGGCCCGCGCCGTAGTTGAATGTGCCGACGTCGACGTGGACGGCGGTCGCGGCGGGCTGCTCGCGGACCATCGCGGAGCCGAGCGCGGCGTTGAGCGCGGCGCCTTCGTACGTCACGGTGAGAAGGCGCGGGGTCGGCCAGCCTTTCGCCTCCGCCCGCGCCACGGCCTCCTGGAAGAACGAAATCTCGGAGCCGGACACGAAGAAGAAGTGCTCTACGCCGCCGAGTTTCATCGCCGTCGTGAGCGCGTCCGCCCACTCGTCTCCCTCGCGCTCCGCCCAAGCCGGGTCCGCCGCGATAGCGCGCGCCTCAACCATTGCAGGGCCTCCTTTCGCGTCGGGCGCGCCTCTCACGTCCCGGGCTTCATAGGCGGGAGCATCTCATTCAAGATTCCATGCAAGCGCTCTTGGGCCTTCCCGAGGCCGAAGAGCGACTGCGCTCCCGTCTCATCGAACCTTTCGCGCGCTGCGGCGGGGACAGGGGCTGAGTCGCGGAAGACGCCAACGGAGCGGAATTCCTCGCCCCACTCCCGCCAACGGAGAATCGTGGCAGTGGACCGCTCGCACTGGGCTTCGTTGCCGATGGCGAAGATGAACGCCTGCGCGTCGGCTAATCCGTTCACCCTGGCGTCGACCGGGTAAAGCCCCGACGGGTCGTGTTTCGGATGAACGTAATTGAACGACGTATGCCATCCCGCGCTCGCCGAGGCGACGACTGACTTGAATTCCGGTTTGAGCGCGGGGGTTCGCTCCTTCCGAGACAAGAAGGACGCGGCCATCACTTGCGTTATCGCCTGCGCGAATTCGAACAGGGCGTCGCCTGCCCGCTCAGGCGTGAACGGCTTGCGGAGTTCCCCGCCGTCGTTCTGAACGCGGCGCATCCGCAGAACACGGTCAATGGCCGTCTTTCTGCCGCCGCTGTCGAAATTCGGGAGCGTGTAGGAGAGGCGCATCAGCGTGTGCCCCTCGTCCGTGAACGCCCACCCGTCGCCGTCGCGCTCGGCCACGACCACGTAGTGGTCGCCGTCGTCGAACGTGAATGGCACATGGACGATGTAGCGGTCGAGGCCGTCATCGGCCAACGCGATCTCATTGGAGACCGCGTTCCTGAACTGCTCGGCGAACGAGACTGCCGCGCTCATAAGCCGCCTCCGTCTCCTAACTGCGGAACGGCGCCGTCCAGATCCGCGAATCCGCATTGCCTCAGCATATCGTCCACGGTGCTGGCGAAATCATGGTAATCGCCGGCGGGCTCGGCGTAACCGTCTATGCGAAGCCCGCCCGCCTGATAGCGTTCCGTGGCGACATGCCGGTGAAGCGAACCCCTCCTGATGACCCAGTTGGGCAGGTCGGGCGCGACTTCCTGTACTGCGACCCGCCCTACTACCTCGACGGCGACAGCAAGATGTTCCGGGGCATCTACCCGCAGCGCAACTTCCCCGTCCATCACGCCAACTTCCGCCACGACCGCCTGCGCGACCTGCTGCGCCGCCACCGGGGAGGCTTCGTTCTCTCCTACAACGATTGCGCGACGATCCGCGAGTGGTACGCCGACTGCAAGATCATCGAGGTCGAGTGGCAATACACGCTTGGGCAAGGGGAGACGCGGATCGGCAAGAACCGCATCGAGAACGGAACGAACCACCACGTCAAAGCGTCGCACGAATTCCTTATCGTGAAAGAACCTTGCAACGGCTAGGCGGCGGGCGATGACGACCACCCACGCGAGCGAGGTGAAGGTCGCGGGGCACCGGAACGAGCGCGACTTCGCTTCCTTGATCGGAGGGCAGGTCAACCTCGACGCGCGCGCGGACAAGAAGGACGTGATCGACGGGCAGCATCGCTCGCACTCGGTCAAAGCCGGAACGTGGCGGCAGATATTCCTGTACGGGCGGGAGCGGCTGCGGACGAACACCATCTTCCTTCCAGGGGCTGGGGCAGACGGCGACCATAATGTTCGCCTGCTTGGACGCCTACCCGCCTACTTACGCGGACTACCTGCGCGACAAGCCCGCCGCCAAGCGGCGGCTCCAGCCGGAGATGCGGAGGCTCCTCGCCGAACTCCAGCAGCCTGTGATCTTCCGCGCCTTCCTCGACAAAGCGTTGTTCGACGGCGGGAACGCGGATTACCTCACGGTGTTCCCCGGCCTCGCCGCCGCGCCCTTGCGGGACAAGACGTTTCACGTATTTCACAAAGACGACGTGGTGCAGGCGCTTGCCGCCGCCGTGACGCTCCGCAACTCGAAGGCGCGAAAGGCGAGCGAAACGGACGACCAGAAAGTCACTTTACGGTCCGGCCTGCACGGGAAGAACATCGGCGAGATAGAAGATCGTCACGACGGCCCCGTCCACTACAAGGAGATGAAGTTCAGGCTCAACGCAATGGGCGTATTCGAAATCCTCACGCAGAAGATAACGGGCAAGAGCCAGGCTAGGCCGCACGTCTTCGCCTATGGGCGCGCGGCGCGGCTCTTCCGATAATTTCATCTCATTGCCACTGCCCCGACTGGGTCGCCGATAGTTCGGCGAGCGGTTCGGTGAGCAGTCCGCCGCCGCTGTCCCGCCAGACGATGACGGTGTAGACGCCCGGGCGGGTTGCGAGCGCGCCAAGCATCGCAGTGAATCTGAACGAGTCGCCGGTCTCGCTCCACGCGCTTGCAATGACGTCGTTCGCGTCCAAGTTGGCGTAGGAGTAGCCGGGGTCGGGCGGCTCGAGAATGCGGGCGATGGGGTCGCCCGCGCTTCTTCCCTCTAGCGCGGAACCTACAACATGGTGGTCAACGCATCCGGAATGGCACCGCGCTCAGCCCAGCGCGACGCGACGCCCGTCGCGGGCGGACTCGATCATCGCTTGCGTGATTTCGACGGCGCGCAAGCCATCCTCGCCGGTCGCCAACGGCTCGCCGCCGGACTCGACTGCCGCGCCGAACGCCTCGACCTGCCGCGTGTAAAGCGCGATGGGGTCGGGCGCGTAAGGCTCGTCGAGCGAGAGCGCGTCCGTTCGGACGGCGAGGGCGCCGGCCTGATTCATATCCACGCTCGCGTGGACGCCCGCGCGCCCGAGCGTTCCGTAGACCACGACGTCGTTGCGCTCGTAGTCGGGGGTTCGGCGCCCCGTCATTATGGTTGCGATTGCGCCGCCGCGAAAGCGGAGCGTGAGGGCGAGAAGTTCCTCGAGAGGCTTGCCGGGCGCGGCGTCGCTGACGGCGGAGACTTCGGCGGCCTCATCGGCGAGGACGAAGCGGAGGAGGTCGGCGCAGTGAACGCCGGTGGCCATAAACGCGCCCGCGCCGATGAGAGCGGGGTCGTCCCACCAAGCCTGCAGGCCGCCGCGCGGAGGGGGCGATTCCTGCCCGCGAACGCCGCGCCCCCAGTTGGCCTCGGCGAACGCGACGCCGCCGAGCGCGCCGTCGGCGACGAGCGCCCGCAGGCGGCGGTGGCCTTCGTGAGCGCGGAGGTGAAACCCGACGCCGAGCCGGACGTTGGCGCGGGCGCAGGCTTCGATCATCCGACGGGCGTCGTCCGCCGAAAGCGCCATCGGCTTCTCGACGAGGACGTGCTTGCCCGCTTGCGCGGCGCGAATCGTCTGCTCGGCGTGCAGCGCGTTGGGCGACGCGACGTAGACGACGTCCACCGCGGGGTCGCGCAGCATCGCGTCGAGGTCGTCGTAGGCGGAGAGGGCGCCGTGCTTCTGGGCGAAGGATTGGGCGCGGCCCAAGTCGCGGCTGACGGCGGCGGCGAGCGTCGCGCCGGACGCGGCGTTGATCGCGGGGGCCATCTTCGCGTCCGGGTGCCGCCCCGTGCTGACGATTCCCCAGCCGACGGCCATCACGCCTGCCCTTCGATGTAGCGGTAGGCGGCGAGCGCGGCCGCGACCCCGTCGCCGACGGCGTTGGCCAACTGGCGGTCGGAGAACTGACGCACGTCGCCCGCCGCGAACACGCCGGGAACGCTCGTCTCCATTTGCAGGTTGGCGACGACGTGGCCCGCGTTGTCCAACTCCACCGCGCCCTGCATAAAGTCGTTGACGGGATGGAAGCCGATGAAGATGAAGACGCCCTGAACGGGGACGCGGCTCGCCTCGCCGGTCTTGAGGTTCTTGAGCGTCATCGCGTCCACCTCGCCGTTGCCCTCGATCTTCTCGACGACGGTGTCCCAAACGAACTCCATTTTGGGATTATCGAACGCGCGTCGCTGGAGGATTTTGCTGGCGCGGAGCGCGTCGCGGCGATGAACGACGGTCACCTTGCTCGTCATTCGCGTGAGGTAGAGGCCCTCGTCCATCGCGGCGTCGCCGCCGCCTATGACCGCGACGTCCATGCCGCGGAAGAAGTTGCCGTCGCAGGTGGCGCAGTAGGAGACGCCCTTGCCCCAGTACTCGACCTCGCCCGGGACGCCGAGTTTGTTGTGCTCGCCGCCGCTTGCGATGATGACGGCCTTGCTCGTGTAGGCGCCGTCCTCGCAGACAACGCGCTTCACCGAGCCCGCGACGTCGAGCGACGTTACGGTGTCGTACTCGAACTCGACGCCGAAGCGGGCGGCCTGCTTTTCGTAGAGCGCGGCGAGTTCCGGGCCGTCCACGGGTTCGGGGAAGCCGGGGTAGTTCTCGATCTCGCCCGTGAGGAGGATCTGGCCGCCGACGGCCTTCTTCTCGATGACGAGCGTTTTGAGCATCGCGCGGACGGCGTAGATGGAGGCGGCCAAACCGGCGGCGCCGCCTCCGATGATGATGACGTCGTACTGCGGGTCGTTGGCCATACGGGGCGCCGCCTCCTTGCGGAAATGCTCGTTCGCCCTTCATTCTACACGGGCGGCTCTCGCAGGCAGGGCTAGCGCGCCCGCGCCCATGCGATAATGGGGCGCGGCGGTTGCGCCGCGAGGAGACGAGTTTGCGCATCGGGTCTCACGTTTCGGGGGCGGGGTCGCTCGACAAGGCGATAGACCGCGCGCTGGACATCGGCGCGGAGTGCGTCCAACTCTTCCCGTCGCCGCCGCAAGGTTGGGGATTCAAGGTTCCCGACGAGTTGGTGGTCGCGGAGTTCAAGCGGAAGGCGTTCGAGCACGGCGTCGGCCCGAACGTGTTTCACGCGATCTACCTGGTGAGCCTGGGCGCGGACGACCCGGCGCTCGTGCAGCGCGGCAAGGCGTCGCTCGTGAAGTATCTGAGCGTCGCGGGCGATATGGGCGTCCAGGGGGTCATCTTCCATCTCAACAGCCACAAGGGGCGCGGGTTCGACGCCGTGTTCGGGCAAGTGGCGGAGAACATCCGCGAGGCGCTGGCGGAGTCGCCGGGGGGCGCGCAACTGATTTTGGAGAACAGCGCGGGGATGGGGAACCACATCGGCTCCAAGTTCGCGGAGATCGGGGCGTTCGTGCGGGAGTTGGACGACCCGCGCGTAGGGGTTTGCCTAGACACGCAGCACAGTTTCGCGGCCGGCTACGACCTCCGGACGCCGGACGGCGTGGACGCGGCGCTGGACGAGTTCGACCGCGACATAGGAATACGCCATCTCGTCGCCGTTCATTGCAACGATTCGAAGCCGGAACTGGGCGGCGCGGTCGACCGTCACGAGAACATCGGCGAAGGCCGGATGGGGATCGCCGCGTTCGAGGCGATTCTGGCGCATCCGGCGTTCGCGGACGTTCCGTTTTATCTGGAGGTGCCGGGCTACGAGGGGAAGGGGCCGGACGCGCGAAACGTGGAGACGATGAAGCAAGTGCGGAAGACATTCGCTCCCGGCGCGGCGGACTGACGGCGATGCGGCTCAGGCGGTTCGAGGAGTTGGTCAGGCGGGCGGTGGAGGAGATACCGGACGAGTTCCTCGCGATTATGGAGCAGGGAAACGTGGACGTTCAGACGCGGCGCCGTCCGACGAAGCGGCAGTTGCGCGACGCCGGGCTGGAGCCGGGCGAGACGCTGCTGGGGCTTTACGAGGGCGTTCCCCTGACCGACCGCGCCGGAGGCGACCCTCCGCTGCCGGACGTGATCACGATCTTTCAGTATCCGATAGAGGACGTCTGCGAGACGGAGGAGGAGGTCGTGGCGGAGGTGCGGAAGACCGTCGTTCACGAGGCGGCGCACTATTTCGGCATCACGGACGTCGAGTTGGAGGCGTGGGGCTTGGGGTAGGGGGCGCGGCTACTTTGCCGCGGCGCGGGCGGCGACGACGCCGCCTTCGCAGCGAGCCTATTGCCCCGTTCCGGCATCGTTGTCCGCCGTGAACTCGGGCAAGAGGTCGGCGTGACGCTCCATGCAGGCGGCGACGGGCGGAGGGAAGGCGCCGCTGATGAAGGCGTTGTCCAGTTCCTCGGCGGTCGCGGCCTGCTCCAGGCAGTCGATCAGCGTCTGCGTTTCGGGGTTGAGTTCCAGCCAGATGGACTTGACTTGCGCGAACGACCCCCTGTCGCCGTCCGGGGCGCCGAATGGGGAGCCTCCCTGCGGGAGCGCCGCGCCTCCGCCGAAAAGAGGGCTGACGCCGCAGGATTGGGCGGCGTCCGCGACTTGCGCCAGATTCCGCATCAGGTCCGGGGACGGCTGCGTTTGGCCTTCCGACAGCCCTTGCATGATGCCGACCAAGACGGAGACGAACTCGTCGGCGCCGGTCTCGTCCGCGATGCAGCGCATATCGGAGGGAGCGAAGAAGCCGCCCAAACCGCCCGCGCCGCCGGAGAACGCCTCGGCCTCCTCGTCCGTGACGCAGAGGAAGAAGCGAATTGCGAACTCGATCGCGTCGGGGTCGTTGGAGGGCCCGACGGGGAACTGCTGGGCGCTCTCGCCCGCTCCGGCGTAGAGGGCGCGCAGACAGGACTCGCTCTCGCTCGAGAGTTCGCCGGCGACCCGCGAAAGCACGGCCACGCTGATCTCCCCGTACCGCTCGTCGGAGAGGCAATCGAAGGGGAAGTCCTCCCCCGCGACGGCCGAGGCGGACTGTTCGAGGAGGGCGTCGTAGGCGGCGTCGCCGACGGCGGCGCGAACGCAGGACTCTTCGCCGGGGGCGAGCAACTCGAGGAGGTCGCGGGCGCCGATTCCGCCGTCGCCGGGCGCGAGAGACGCGGGCGCGGGCTCCGGGGTCGGGGTCGCCGTGGGGGCGGGCGTGGGGCTCGGCGTGGGGGTTGGCGTCGGCGTCGGGCTGGCGCAGGCGCCTGCGGCGGCGACGACGAGCAGGAAGGCGCCGATGATCGTGAACAGGCGATTGAGGGGATTCGTTGGGGCGAGCGGCGGCATCGGCGGGTCTCCTTGCGCGGCGGGCGCGGCTAATACGGTAGCGGAGCGCAAGGGGCGCGGTCAATGCGTTGCGCTCGCCCGTTCGCGCCCATAAGGACCAAGCGCTGACGGGAAGCGATAAGAGCGCTCGCTAGTTGCGGGCTTTGCGCTTGCCCCGGACGTAGCGGGCGAAGTCGCGCACCTGGTCCCACTCGGTCTCGTCGAGGTCGCCGACCTCGTAGAGGCGCGCCATGTCCTTCTCTTTGATCGGGATGTCGAACTCTTCCTGCGTGAGGTGGCCGGAGAGCACGAGCATCTTGCCGACGGGGACGTTCATCGCTCCTGCGAGTTTCCGCAGGGTTTGAGCGGTGGGAGAGATGCGGTGGTTGAAGAGGACGCTCAGCGTCGAGTGGGGAACGCCGGCGCGCTTGGCGAGCGCGAGTTGGGAGACGCCGCACGCCTCCATCCACTCCTTCAGAAAGTCGATCAGCGCGGTGGGGTCGTACTTCAGCCTCATAGCCCTGTTCTACGCCTCCGTGTCGTCTTGTTGGAGCCGCGACAGTTGGCCATTGCGCGCCGCGCCCCGTTGACTCCATTATGCCACATACGCGACAGGCGCGCGGCGCATTTGCGGCATACGCGGCGCGGCGCAACGCAACGGAAAGGAGACGCGTCGATGAGGAAGGCTGCAGGAGAGTTGGCGGTCGTGTTCGCGGCGGTGGGGCTGGCACCGCTTGGCCCTTTGCTGGCGACGAGTTACTTCGGGTTCGCGTGGGAGGCGCAGGCGCTCGCGGGAGCGTGGGCGGTCGCGTGGGGGGTGTGGCTGGCGTCGCGGCTGCGGCGCCGCGCGTGAGGATTGGCGCCTGCCGGCGTATTGACCGACGCGCTCCGCGCTGTTAGGCTATGCGGCAAGTCTACTGGAAGGAGCAACGAAATGACCATGACCCAAGCCACCGGTGCCGCCGCCCCGACGATCGCCATTTCCGACCTCGCTGCGGAGAAACTGGCCGAGGTGCTGGCCGAAGAGGGACAGCCCGGAGCCGCCCTCCGCGTCATCGTCGTCCCCAACGGGCACGGCGCGCAGTACATGCTCTCGATAGAGGACGAGACCGCCGAGGACGACGTCGTTCTGCGCGACTCCGGCGTCCGCGTCATCGCCGACGCCGACAGTGCCCCCCTGCTCGACGGAGCGTCCATAGACTACTCCGAGGGCCTGATGCGGAGCGGGTTCGTCATCGAGAACCCCAACATCGCTCACGCGCAGGGCGGAGGCTGTGGAGGCGGGTGCTGCGGAGGAGGCGGGTGCGGCGGGGGCTGCGGCTGCTCGCACTAGCGCGCCTGCGCGCTCGGCCCGTATCGCTATTGCCAGCGGATAGACCGCCCGCTTAGCGTCTCTTCGGCGGGAACAGTCAGCGCGCCGCCCCGCGCAACTATGGCGTTTAGGCGCGTTCGCGCCGCCACCCCCGTCTCCGCGCGGTTCGGGTCGAGGCCGCTCAGGCCGTCCACCACGCATCGTTGGGGAAAACGTTGGAGCAGACGCGGCGAACGGGCTCCTCTGCGTAAATGTCCGCCGTCAACTCGCGGTAGCGCAGGAAGTGAGGCGTCGCGCGGTGCGCCTCCAGCGCAGCTTCGTCCCGATAGACCTCGAACAGGAAAAAGCGGTCGGGGTCGGCCTGGTCGCGCGCGACCGAGAACTGGAAATTGCCGTCCTCGTTCTCCGTCGTGCCCTCGCCGTCGGCCTGCGCCGCCACGATGAAGTCGTCGGCTCGGCCCGGCTTCACTTTCAGACTCACCACGAGAACCAGCATCGCTAAACCTCCCGCCGCATCCAACGCGGCGAAGGGATTCTACCCTCCATGGAGACCTTGCGTGCCTACCCCGCCGTTATTCCTGCGGTCCCGACCGACTGAAGTCGCCGGGGCAGTGGCGCGCCGCTTGGCTGGCGGACTCCGATGGAGTACTTGCGGAGCGGCGCTTGGAGGAGGCCTCCTAACCCCTCGCTGTCTCATATGTGCCGAACGAGTACACGGGGCTTTACAGAACCGCCTGCGGCGCTAGATAATGGAGGGCGAAGCGCAGTGGGGCGGTTAGCTCAGTTGGTTAGAGCGCTTGCTTCACACGCAAGAGGTCACAGGTTCAAGTCCTGTATCGCCCACCACTGCGGGGGGCGGCGCCGAGGTGGCGGAACGGCAGACGCGCTGTGTTCAGGGCGCAGTGTCCTTACGGGCGTGCGAGTTCAAATCTCGCCCTCGGCACCACCACAATCGCATATCGCCGCCGGCTTCCCGCCGGCGGAGCGTTGAGCGCGCGCTAGTAGCTCAGTCAGGATAGAGCGCATCCCTGCGGAGGATGAGGCCGTGGGTTCGAGTCCCGCCTAGCGCGCCATTCTTCTTTTCCGATGATGTCGTGGATGCGAGCGCCGCCGAGGCGTCCGTAGCAGTTGATGAACTTGTGTGCGGTATGCGGAGACGCGGAATATCTGCGAGGGCGGCTATCGTGTAGTAGGCGGCGATCCAGACGTCCCCTTGCGCCCGCCCGCTTACGCGGCGGCCGAACGGCGCGCGCTCGCTCCCCCCAGCGCGGAGCCCACGACGCCCCCCGCGAAGAACCACCCCAGCAGCCCGCCCCACAGCGCCAGCGCCAGCCCGCCGGAGATCAAGCCGAACCAGGCCAGCGCCAGCAGAATCCCCATTACGGGCGCGGCGAGCAGCAAGGCCATCAGCAGACCCAAGAGCAGCGCTTGCCCCTGTGCGCACGCCGTCCGCGCCCCCGCCATGTACCCGCCGATCAGCGGCGCGGGCAGCCACGTGATGAAGTGCAGCACGGGAATGACGATCAGTCCGAAAGTGATCGCCGCGCCGACGAGAGCCGCTCGAAACATCCGCCGTCCCTCCAATAACCAGCCTATCCGGCAAGCCCAAGCCCGGACGGTCCGCCCTGCGCGGAGCGGGGTTTGCGGAGTGCCCGCCGAAATCGCCGGGGTGCCTAGTCTACGAACGAACGCCGCGCGCTGTCCAACCCCTGTACTCGTTCGGCGCATATGAGACAGCAGGGGTTAGGAGGCAAGACGCCGCGAACGCGGCGGGAGAGGGCACTGCGGATGGGGCGCGCCGGGCCCCATCTCCCCTAATCCCTAGTCCCAAGTCATTCCCGCGAAGCGGAAGCCTACGGGAAGCCTCGTCGCGCCCCCGAAAGCGGGAGCCTCCCGCGGCGCCGCGCCTCCGCGCGGCGAAAGCGCTACGCGACGGCGGGCGGGGCGCCCGCGGCGATGCGAGAGGGGCCGCCGCCGGCCTCCTCCCGCTCCACGAACGCCGCCTCGGGCGGAAGCAGGCGGCAGTCCGACGCGCTCATCGCAAGGTGCACCCGGTCGCCGCGCCCGACGGATTGCGATGCGTGAACGAACGCGCGGATCAGCGCCCCCCCGACGTCCACCCGGCAGTCGTGCGAGTCGCCGAGAAAGACGACGTTCTCCACGACGCCCTCCAGCGCGTTGTCCGCGTCCGGACGGGACGCCGAGACGCCGATGTTGGCGGGGCGGACGGCGACGGCGGCGCGGTCGCCCGGCGCGAGCGAGTCCAGCGCCGCGCAGACGAGCGTCCCCTGCGGCGTCTCGACGCGCATCACGCTCCCGTCGCGGCTCGTCACCGTCCCCTCGAGCAGGTTCGTCGTGCCGATGAACTCGGCGGTGAAGCGCGAGTTGGGGTCGTCGTAGATGTCTTTCGGCCCGCCGAGTTGGACGATGAGGCCGTCGCGCATCACGGCGATCTTGTCGGACAGCGTGAGCGCCTCCAACTGGTCGTGCGTGACGAAGAGCGTCGTGATGTTGAGGCGCTCCGTGAGCGTCTTGAGTTCGACGCGCATATCGTCGCGGAGTTTGGCGTCGAGGTTGGAGAGCGGCTCGTCGAGCAGCAGCGCTTTCGGCTGCCGCACGAGCGCGCGGGCGAGCGCGAGGCGCTGCTGCTGCCCGCCGGAGAGTTGGGGGGCGGGGCGCCGCTCGAGGCCGTCGAGCCGCACGAGGCTCAGCGCCTCCAGCACGCGCTCCCGCACTTCCGCCTTCGGCAGTTTGCCCTTGCCCCGCGAAATGGGGAACGCGACGTTGTCGAACACGTCCATATGCGGCCAAATGGCGTAGGACTGAAAGACCATGCCGATGGGGCGCTGGTGCGCCGGAACCTGCGCGCCGCTCCGCGAGACGACCACCATATCCCCGATGGCGATCTCCCCGCCGTCGGCCTTCTCCAGCCCCGCGATGCAGCGCAGCGTGGTCGACTTCCCGCAGCCCGACGGGCCGAGGAGCGTGAAGAACTCGCCGTCCTCGACCTCGAACGACACGCCCCGCACGGCGTTGACGGCGCCCTCGTCCGTGCTGTACCTCTTCTCCAGATTCTCGACGCGAACCGCGACTGCCATGCGCTTTCCCCTAGCCGTGTTCTTTCGTAAGGCGCAGCGTGATTACGCGCGCCAATACGACGATGGTGGTCATCAACGCCATAAGTATCACGCCTAGCGCGGTCGCCTCGTCAATGCGTCCATTCTCCCAAGCGCCCCAAGTGACGATGGAGAGAATCTGGTTGTCGCGCGTCGTGAGGAGGAGCGCCATCGAAAGTTCGCGCCCGCTGTGAATGGCGACCCACAGCCAGCCCGCGACGAGCGACGGCACGAGCAACCGCAGCGTGATGCGACGGAACACCGTGAGCCAACCGACGCCGCTCACCGATCCGGCCTCCTCCAACTCTTTGTGGAGTTGGAACATCGCGCCGTTCGTCGACCGCGTCCCGTAGGCGAGGAAACGCGCCAGATGCACGAGCGCGATGAGCCAAATTGTGCCGTAGATGGGAATCCAATCCACCCAAAACGCAATCAGCAGAAAGGCGAGGCCGAACACGATGCTCGGCGCCGTGAACGGGACGAACGCCAGCGTGTCCAGCAATCCGCGCCCGGGCGCCTTCGACCGGACGACGATCCATGAAACGACGGCGGAGAGCAAGATCGTGGCGGCGGGGACGACCCCTATGAGTATGAGGGAGTTCTTCAAGCCGATCCAGAAGGCTTCTTGCCTGAAGATCAGCCGGTAGGCGTCGAAGTTCGCGGATTGAAAGGCCATGATGGACGGCGGGCGGAAGAACGGCTGCGTGCTCGCGTAAAGCAGCACGACGGCGGGCAGCACGACCATCAGAAAGAAGTAGAAGATGATGGCCGCTCCCGCCCACTTGCGGAACCGCCCCAAGTCTATGCGGCGGGGGCGGTAGCCCTTCCCCGTGATCGTGGCGAACTTCTGCTGCACGCGGGTGACGCGATGGTAGTAGTAGATGCCGGCGATGCCGATGAGCGCGGCGATTGTGCCGAGGCTGGTGGCGAGGCCGTAGTCTCGGGGCACTTGGCTTGTCGCAAGGTAGATGCGTGTTGCAAACACATGAATGCCTTCCGGCATGCCGAGGATGGCCGGTATCTCGAAGATGCCGATGGTCGCGGTGCCGACGAAGATGATGACGCCCAGCAGACCCGGCAGCATCACGGGCAGCGTGACGCGCCGGACGGTGGTCCGCATATCCGCGCCCGACGTCGCCGCGGCCTCCTCCAGCGCCGGGTCCATGCTGCGAAAGAGGCCGACGACCATCAGAAAGATCGTCGGCGTGAGGCGGAACGCCTCGACCACGACGAGCGTCCCCAGCGTGTGGGGATCGAAGATGCCCTCTTTCCAACCGAGCCATTGCGTGAACGGAATGTTGAAAACGCCGGTGCGCGGATTGAGCAGGAAGACCCACGACATGGCGTAGAGGATGGGCGGAATGCCCGCCGTGATGATCGCGACGACGAACGCGAAGTTGCGGAGCGGAGCGTTCGTGCGCTCCACGATCCACGCGAGCGAGACGCCGAACACGAGGCCGAGCGCAACGGAGCCTATCCCGAAGACGGCGGTGTTGAAGAGCAGTTGGTAGGTGGAGTCGTCGAGAAACGTCTTGCGGTAGTTCTCGAGGGTGAACGTCCCCCCGGGGTCCGCCGGCCCGACGCTCCAGAGGCTGTAGAAGAGGAGGATGGCGAGCGGCGCGATGACGAGGAGCGCGAGGATCAGCCCAAGTCCGCCGACGAGGATGACGTACTGGGGCTCCAGGGCGGCCAAACGCCCTGGCAGGATTCTGCGCGCTGCTTGCGTGGCGGTCGCCATGACGCTCCCTGCGCCTGTTGCGCGCTCCGCGGCAGCCTGTCAGAGCGACGCGGAATGCGGGAATCGGGGCAATCGGGGCAGGCGAGCCTGCCCCGATTGCCCTTGCGGAACTTCCTAACTCGTCGGAATGCCGAGGATCTCGCGGTACTTGGCCTGAAGGCGCGAGAAGTGGTCGGCCATCTCGATGCCGGTGTAGCCGATCCGGAGGTCTAGTCTGTCGGCCCGCTCGGCGATAGGGTCGCCCGTGCTTGGGTCGAGGCTCGACCCCGCCTGCACCTCAATGCGGACGGGGATGCCCTGATCGGAACTGAGGAGCCAGCGCAGGAACAGCCTGCCGCCCGGCGTGTTCGGTCCGCCGCCGACAACTCCGACGAGCCACTGCTCAATGGCGTTCGGCGTCACTGGCGCCAACTCGACCGGGTGCCCCTGGACGATGGCGTTGCCGATGGACGAGAAGTTGACGTCCGGGCTGATGGCGGACTCGCCGCTCGCCACGTCGTTTGACACTGCGGTGTTGCCGTGAAGGATCTTGGGCTCCTGCTCGGCCATTCGGGTCAGGTAGTCGGCGATCCGGTCCTCCGACCAGAGGTTCTCGTACCGCCCGTTGTATTCGGGCAAGTCCGTAAGGTAGATGAAGCCCTTGAGCCGGTCTTCCAGCACGAGGTCGTTCTTCCACATAGGATCGAGCAGGTCTTCGTAGGTCTGCGGGATGTCGTCGCCCTTCACGCGGTCGGTGTTGTACATCACGCCGTGCGCGAGCGGCACGTAGAGCGTCGCCAGCCCGTCGGCGTAGATGGCGCCTTCCGCGATGCCGAGGTCCGCGAAAATGTCCGAACTGTCGATGAAGATGCCTCTGTCGAGCAGGCGGCTGTCGCGGCCCGGGTCGGCTACGTCGGCCGTGATTTTGTCCGCCTGGTGCTCCAAGAGAAGCCCCTCGGTGACCTCGCTCGTGCTCTTTTGCGTGTGCACCACGCTCAGGCCGCTGTACTCCGCTTCGAACGCGGCGATGATCTCCTCGGCCTGCGCCGCGCGCGTCGGGAAGACCCAACTGATCCTGCCGTTGTTCGTGGCGAGCGCCTCTTCGTAGAGGCTGTCCTCTAGGCTCTTGGCGGGCGCCGGCGTGGGCGTGGGCTGCTCCATCATCGCCTGCGTCGGGGTTGGCGCGGGCGTTGCGGTTGGCCGGGGCGTCGGCGTGGGGTCGGCGCCGCACGCGGCGACGGCGAATAGCGCGAGCGACGCGCTGAAAACGAGCGTGATCTTCTTCACGACCTTCCTCCCTCGGTCGCGCCGGAGTAGGGCTCCGGCGGATAGTTGGCGGGAACGCTACCCTTATTGGCGCGATTCGTCAACCCCGTGCACTCCGGTCGTGCGTGGCGGGGGGCGCGCCCCACTTGGCGGAACCTGCGCCGGGCCTCCATTTCCATCCTGCTCGTTCCCCCTTTGACCGTCATTCCTGCGTAGGCAGGAATCCATTCGGGCGCCCTAGCGCCCACGACGGGGCGCAAAGCGCCGTTATCCCCCTCTCCCTATAGAGACCTTTGCATAACTTCCCGCAATCGCGCGCAATTGGCCGCAACCCCCAACCGCGAGGAGACTGCAATGCGCCGGCGTCCTCTCCCCTTATAGGAGACCTTTGCATAACTCAGTTCCAGCCCGCAATTCCTTTTGATGTTAGGAGTGAATTGGGGCGCGCCGGCCTTGCGGCAGGGGGTTATGCAAAGGTCTCTATTAGGGAGAGGGGGACCTGGGTGCTTGCGCGTCGTCCGATGGGGCGAGATTCCCGCCTACGCGGGAATGACGGTCACGGGGTAGGAATGACGGCGATGCGAAGAATACGAGATTCCGTCTACGCGAGGGAGACGGGGCTTGCGCCCCGTCCGCAGGAGGCGAGATGGCGATTAGCCTTAGCCGGCGCTGGCTTCGCCGGGGAGGTGGGGGGCGTCGGGCTGGCGGCGGCCTCCACGGCGGGAGACGCGGGCGAGGCCGCCGGGCACGGGGCGAATTTCTTTGCGAAGGTTCAGCAGGCCGGCGTCGTCCGTGCGTCTGATCTCGCTGGAGAGTTCGGCGCCCCACACGAGAATGAGGGAGACGAGGTAGAGGAAGAGCATTAGCAGAACGACGGTGGTGATGCTTCCGTAGACGAGGTCGAGCGTGGAGACGTTGGCGAGGTAGAACGAGAAGCCTAGTTGCGTGATTTCGAACGCGACGCCGGCGACGATCCCGGCGGGAATGGCGTCGCGCCATCGGACTTTCGCGTCGGGGATGAATTTGTAGAGGATGAGAAAGAGCGCGGCGCTGAGCAGGGTGGAGACGGTGTTGATGGTCGTCTCCCATATAAAGAGGAGTTCGGCCTGGGCGGCGACCGCGCGCACGATGGTGCCGAGGAAGGCCGTCGCGACGAAGAGAACCGTAACGCCGACGGAGCCCGCCACCTGGCCGACCTGATAGAGCACGAAGTGCGGCGGCTGAGAGACGCGCCAGGCGCGGTTGAGCACGCGGTGAACGGCGCCGAAGATGGCGCGCCCGGCCCATATAAGCCCGCCGAGCGCGAGCAGGCTGAACGCTCCGCGGGCGGCGGCGAGCCCTTCGATGTTCCCTCTGATCAGCGCCGAGTCGCCGATGCCGGGCAGTTCCTGGTCGAGCAGGTCGAGGAGGATAGTCTCCACTTGGATGTCGTCCACGAAGTAGCCGCCGATGGCGATGGTGGCGAGGATGAGGGGGAAGAGGGAGAAGAACGCGTAGTAGGCGACTCCGGCGGCCATGTGCGAGCCGTCGTCGCGGGAGAAGTTGCGGAAGGCGCGGTAGACTAACTCGCCTAGAGAGCGCAAACAAGGGGGCGCGGGAAAGCGGTGGAGGTACGGCCGCGCGCGGTCGATGAGACGCAATAGCCACGAGCGCATTCAATTATCGTAGGGCGAAAACGGGTCGGCTGTCTCTACGATACGCTTGCGCGCCACGGCGACTTTGCGGTGGCGTCCATAAAGGCGGCGTGCACGCCCGGAGCGCCGGCCGCGACGCTGCCGCTCTCGGGAACGAATGGACCGCCGGCGAGCGTCGTCGCTACGCCTCCGGCCTCGCGGACGAACAGAACGGCGGCGGCGAGGTCCCAGGGCTGGAGGTAGTGGTGCGCGTAGAGTTCGAGGCGCCCGCATCCGGCGTAGGCGATTCCTAGCGCGGCGGAGCCCATCATCCGGACGGATTGGAAGCCGGGCCACAAGTCGGCGACGGCGCGCAGCATCAGTTTGCCCTCCTGCCCCTTGTAGCCGACGTCGAATCCCAGCAGCGACTCCTCGAGGCGCGTCTCGCTCGACGCGCGGGCGGGCGCGCCGTTGATCGTGGATCCGCGTCCGGCGGCGGCGGCGAACGTCTCGCGGCGAACGGGGTCGATCAGCGCGGCGGCGAGGGGCTCGCCGTCCGCCCAGAGGGCGACGCTGGCGCAGAAGTGCGGGAGGCCGCTTGCGAAGTTGCGCGTGCCGTCTATCGGGTCGACATACCAGCGGAAGGCGGAGCCGCCGCCTCGCGACCCGGACTCCTCGGCGACGACGGCGTGATCGGGAAAGGCGTCGCGCAGGACGGCGAGCGCGGCGCTCTCGGCGGCGCCGTCCACCTCCGTGACGCGGTCGTTCCATCCGCCCTTCGTTCGGAGGCCGATGCGCTCCTGCGCGTCGGGGAGCAGCGTGTCGGGGATGCGGCGCGCGGTCTGCTCGGCGGCGGCTTCGGCGGCGCGCAGCGCGACCTGCAGCGCGTCGCTGCCGTCCGCCGCGACGGGCAACCGGGGCGGGTTAGCCATCGCTAGCGGAGCCCCATGCGCTCGTAGACCTCGGCGACGGTCGCGGAGGCGACGGCGCGGGCGCGCTCGGACCCGGCGGCGAGGATTTCGCGGACGCGGCCCGGCGATTCGGCGAGTTCGCGCCGCCGCTCGCGGAACTCGCGCAAGTAGGCGTTGATCCCGTCGGCGAGGTCGCGCTTGTCGTCCACGCAGCCGATGCCGGCGGTCTCGCACAGGCGCCGAATCTCGTCCGTCTTGCCCGGATTGAAAAGTTGTTGCAGGGCGAAGACGTTGCAGACGTCGGGCCTGCCGGGATCGGAGCGGCGGACGCGCTGCGGATCGGTCACCATCGTCAGGACGCGGGCGGCGGTCTCATCGTCGGACGCGGCGAGTTCGACGTGGTTGTCGAGGCTCTTGCTCATCTTGTTTTGGCCGTCGGTTCCGGCGATGCTGGGCGAATCCGTCAGGAGGGTTTGCGGCTCCGGGAAGGTGTCGCCGTAGAGGCGGTTGAACCGGCGGACGATCTCGCGGGAGATTTCGAGGTGCGGCGCCTGGTCTATGCCCACCGGCACCTTGTCGGCCTTGTAGATTGCGATGTCGGCGGTTTGGAGCACGGGGTAGCCGACGAGCCCGAACGGCACATTCTCCTCGTTGTCGCCGATCTGCCGGACGCGCTCCTTGAAGGTGGGGACGCGCATCAGCCAGCCGAGCGGGGCGCTCATACTGAGCAGAACCTGCAGGACGAGGTGCTCCGGGACTTGGGATTGGACGAAGAGGACGGAGCGTTCGGGGTCGAGGCCGGCGGCGAGCCAGTCGAGCGCCATCTCGCGGACGTCCGGCGCGATGGTTCGCGTCTCCTCCGCGCCGGAGAGCGTGGTGAGCGCGTGGACGTCGGCGACCATATAGAAGCAGTCGTAGTCGTCCTGGAGGCGGACCCAGTTTTGGAGCGCGCCGAAGTAGTTGCCGAGGTGCAGCCTCCCTGAGGGGCGCATTCCGGAAAGTATCACGCCGTTGGTCATTCGTCGTCGTCCTCGCGCCGCGCCGGGCGGGGTAGTGGGGCAATTGTAGGCGATAGGCGGCCGGCGCGTTTGGAGAGGGCGGGGCGGGGCGGCGCCCGGACGCTTAAGGGGCGTCGTCGAGGGCGGTGCCCGTCCGCGGCTCCGGCGCTTTGCGAACTAGGGGCGAGAGCGGGCGCGATATACTCGCCGCGATTCGTTGGGGGCGAGGGACGCGATGGATCTGAGCGAGGAGCAGCGCGCGCTCGTGAGCGCCGTCCGCGATTTCACGCGGCGCGAGGTTCTGCCGGTCGCAAGCGAGTTGGAGCACGCCGACGCCTATCCCGCCGACCTCGTGGAGCGCATGCGGGAGTTGGGGCTCTTCGGATCGACGATTCCGGAGGAGTACGGAGGGAGCGGGGCCGGCGCGGCGACCTATGCGCTCCTGATCGAGGAACTGGCCAAAGGCTGGATGAGCCTCGCGGGCGTGCTGAACACGCATCTGCTGGTCGCGCATATGATCGCGGTCGACGGGACGGCGGAGCAGCGGGAGCGCTTTCTGCCGGCGATGGCGCGGGGCGAGCGGCGGGCGGCGCTCTGCATCACGGAGCCGGACGCGGGAACCGACGTCGTGGCGATCCGGACGCGCGCCGTCCGCGACGGAGACGAGTACGTCGTCAACGGGCGAAAGCAGTTCGTCACGAACGCCCGCGCCGCCGGAGTCTACGCCATCGTCTGCAAAACGGACGAGGCGGCGGAGCCCCCGCATCGGGGCGTCAGTTTGCTGCTTGGCGAGAAGGGGCCCGGGCTGGCCGTCCTGCGCGACATTCCGAAACTGGGCTATCGCGGCATTGAGACGTGCGAGGTCGCGCTCGAGGATTACCGGACGCCCGCGACGAACCTGCTGAGCGGCGTCGAAGGGCAAGGGTTTCGTCACGTGATGGGCGGGCTGGAGTTGGGGCGCGTCAACGTGGCGGCGCGGGCGGTGGGAGTCGCGCGGGCGGCGTTGGAGGCGGCGGCGCGGTACGCCCAAGAGCGGCGGACGTTCGGCAAGCCGATAGCGGAGCATCAGGCGATTCAGCAGAAGTTGGCGGATATGGCGACGCAGGTGAAGGCGGCGCATCTGCTGACGATGGACGCGGCGCGCAAGAAAGACCGGGGCGAGCGGGCGGACTTGGAGGCGGGAATGGCCAAGTTGTTCGCCAGCGAAACCTGCCTGACGGTCGCGACGGAGGCGATGCGGATTCACGGCGGCGTAGGCTACGCGCAGGATTTGCCGGTGGAGCGCTACTTCCGCGACGCGCCCCTGATGATCATCGGCGAGGGAACGAACGAGATTCAGCGGCAAGTCATCGCGCGAAGCCTGCTGCGGAACTACCCGTCCGGGGACTTTCTGTTCGAGTCGGGGCTGTGAGCGTCGGTTCCCGCCTACGCGGGGCTCCTGTAGTTCCCGCTTTCGCGGGCAGGGCGTGGCGCCTCTAGTAGGTTCCCGCTTCCGCGGGAATGACGATGCGCCTGGGATAGGGGGAGACGGGGCGCTATGCGCCCCGACTCCAGTACCCTCTCCCGCCGCGAACACGGCCCCCTCTCCCTATAAGGGGAGAGGACGCCGCGAGGTACAGACCAAAGAGATAGGTGACAGCAAACCGAATACATGGGTAACGCCTCAGCGATGATGCATGCCAGCACACCGAGGAGGACCAATGTTGCCCTGGATAAACGCCACCGCCCTAGACCAGCGCCGCGCCTTCATCGCCGCTTACCTCGCTAGCCACGACTCCATCGCCGACCTCGCGAGGCGCTTCCGCGTCTCCCGCAAGACCGCCCACAAGTTCATCAACCGCTACGAACTCTTCGCGACGCCGGCCTCCACGACCTCCCGCGCGCTCCCCACAGCAACCCCCGCGCCACAGACCCCGCAATCGCCGCGATGGTCGTCAAGGCCAAGAGGGACAATCCCATCCTCGGCCCCAAGAAGATCATTCCCAACCTCCGCGACGACCATCCCGACTTGCCCTGGCCGGCGCCTAGCACTGATGCGCTTGGCCAGCGCCCGCCGGCCTCCCGCTACGCGCCGTCGCCGCGCCCTTACCCGGACAAGGTCGCAAGCCCCGAATACGCGGCGGGCGTCGAAGTCCGCCGCGTTCGGAGCAACGGAGAGATCAAGTGGGCGGGGGAGCGCGTGTTCGTCAGCGAAGCGTTGATCGGCGAGCCGGTTGGGCTTGTCCGGCACGATGACCGGCTTTGGACGGTCCGGTTCGGCCACTTGGAGATTGGGCGGTTGGACGGCTACGCCCTGCGTATAATCAAGACTCCCGTCAAGGCGTTACCCATGTATCCGGGCTAGCGTTACCTATGTCTTCGGTCGGACACCGTCATTCCTGCGTAGGCAGGAATCCATTCGGCGCCCCAGCGCGACGGGGCGCAAGCCCCGTCTCCCCTAATCCCCCGGACGCCGCGTCATTCCCCCGAAAGCGGGAACCTACCGCTCCCCGCGTCATCTCCCCCCAGACCTCCCCCCCTTGCCCCCAAGTCCCGCCCTGTGCTACCCTCCCGCCTATGGTCGCCCCCGACGCCATCCCCAGGACGATGCCCCATGGAGCGCCTCGAGGCCGAGTCGTCCGTCCGCAAGTGGACGAAGCGTCACGGGATAGCCGTTCCCTGGGTTGACTCCTCGCATCGGCGGCACACGTATCGCCCGGACTTCCTCGTCGAGTACGCGGACGGCTCGAAGGCGTTGATAGAGGTCAAGGGCGCGAACTACGTGGACTCGCAGGCTGTACAGCGGAAGCGCATGGCCGCCGAGCACTGGTGCCAGCGCCGCGGCATGGACTACTCCATCGAAACCAACGCTAGAGTGGGGGCGGGATTCCCGCCTACGCGGTCAGGGCGGCAGGGAGAATGCGCCCGCGCCGCCCTGCTATTATGGGGCAATGACGATTTCGACGTCGCGCAACCCGTCGGCTGCTCCCCGCGGGGGGGCGCCGCGCAAGGGAGCCGGATGATCGAGGCGCTGATCCTCGGCGCGCTGCAAGGCGTGAGCGAGTGGCTGCCCGTCAGTTCGCAGGGCGTCGTCACGGCGGCGGGCGCGCGGCTGTTTAGCCTCACGTCAGGCGAGGCGCTCGCGTTCGCGCTCTGGCTGCACCTGGGGACGGCGCTTGCGGCGCTGGCCTATCTGCGGAGGGAGGCGTTGGAATTGCTGCGCGAGGCCGCCGCGCTCCCCCGCAAGCCCAGCCCGCTGCTGGCGTTCGCGCTCGCGTCCACCGCGGTGTCGAGCGTCATCGGGCTGCCGCTGCTCCTGCTGCTGGACGGCCTGCCCGCGTTCGGCGGCGGCCTCGCGATGGCCGGCGTCGGCGCGCTGATGCTGGCGACGGGCGCGCTGCAGTTGCGGCGTCCGCCCGCGGCGACCCGCGGCCGCGACGCCCTCACGCTCGCCGACGGCGTCGCGGCGGGCGTGGCGCAAGGGTTCGCGGCGCTGCCCGGGCTCAGCCGGTCAGGGCTCACGGTGGCGTTTCTCCTCGCCCGGCGCGTTGACCGGCGCGACGCGCTCGCGCTCAGTTTTCTGATCGGCATTCCCGCGAGCGTCGGCGCGTCGGCGTTCGCGGCGATGCGGCACGGGTCGCTCGCGGCGCCCGAGGGCGCCGCGGGTCTCGCGGCGGCGCTCGCGCTGGGGCTGCTGACCATCCGCGCGCTCATGGCCGTCGCGGAGCGCGTGCGCTTCGGGCCGTTCGTGGTCGCCGCGGGCTTCGCGCTCATGCTTGGCGGCGCGTGGGAGGCGTTTGCGGGATGAGCGGCGCTCCCGAGATGAACGGCGAGGGGGACGCGAAGGCGCTGCGCCGCCGGCTCGCGCTGCTCGCCGCGCTCGCGCCGCCCTACTACACGGCCATCGCGACGCTTGCGACGCTCCTCGCTCCGCGCGAGTACAGTTCGATAAAGCAGACGATGAGCCAACTCGCCGCGCCCGGAATTCCGCGTCCGTGGATCATTAACGCGGGCTTCGCCGGCTACGGCCTGCTCGTGCAAGGGCTGGGGCCGCTGCTGCACCGCGAGGCGGGCGGCGGGAAGCGCGGGCGCATGCTCTGGGCGCTCTCCGCGCTTTACGGGCTGGGGGGCCTCGTCGCGGCGAAGTATCCGACGCGGGGCGATAAGCGCGCGCTGCCGGGCGTCTCGCAGGACGCCGCGCACGACATCGCGGGCACGACGAGTTTCGCCTGCATCCTCGCGCTCGCCGCCCTGACGCCGCGCTGCCTCGCCGACCGGCGGGGGTGGCCCCGGCGGTGGCGGCTCTTCTCCTACGCGACGTTCGCCGCGACCTCCGCGCTCGCGCTGCCCTTTCACTTACGGATATGGCCCGGCAAGCGCGGACTGCTGCAGCGGGGCTTCTTCGCCACGACGATGGCGTGGGTGCTCGCGACGGCCCTGCGCCTGCGCCGCCTCGCCTGAGGGCGCGCGGGTGGCGGGCGCGGCGCGCTTGGCCTATCCTTGCGTCCGCCAATCGCGCAACGAGGAGCCGATCCCTATGTCCGGTCACTCCAAGTGGTCAACGATCAAGCACAAGAAGGCCGCGCTCGACGCCAAGAAGGGCGCGCTCTTCACGAAACTCGCCCGCGACATCGCCGTGGCCGCCCGCGAGGGCGGAAGCGGCGACCCCGCGATGAACTTCCGCCTCCGCTTGATGGTGGACAAGGCGCGCGCCGCCAATATGCCCGCCGACAACGTCGACCGCGCCGTCAAGAAGGGCCTCGGCGCAGGCGGAGACGGCGCGGCCTACGAGGCGGTCGTCTACGAGGGCTACGCGCCCGGCGGCGCCGCGATTATGGCCAAAGCCCTCACCGACAACCGCAACCGCACCGCGTCCGCCGTCCGCGCCGCCTTCACCCGAGGCGGCGGCAACCTCGGCGAGGCCGGCTCCGTCGCGTGGATGTTCGAGAGCAAGGCCGTCGTCACGGCGGAGCAGATCTCGGAGGAGCAGGCGGAGGAGGTCGCGCTCGCCGCGATAGACGCGGGCGCCGAGGACTTCAAGGTCGAGGACGGCCTCCTCGAGATCACCGGCGAGCCCGGCGCGCTGGAGGCTATCGCCGGCGCGGTGCGCGGCGCCGGCGTCGAGCCCGCCCAGGCCACCGTCGCGATGGCCCCGACGACGACCGTCGAGTTGGAGAGCCCGCTCGCGGGACAGACGCTCCGCCTCCTGGACGCCATCGAGGACTTGGACGACGTCCAGCAAGTGTTCACCAACGCCAACTTCTCCGACGAGGCGCTCGAAAAGTACGGCGGAGAGTAGCGGCCGCAACCGGATTTGTGGTACGCTAGGCGATAGCACATGGACGCCGAGGACTTCGAGGACGATACGGTCTCATCGAAACCGTCGGCGAGCCCGGCGCGTCGGAGGCCGTCTCGGCGCGGCGCGAAGCGTCGGCGTCGAGCCCGCCCAGTCCGCGGTCGCAAGACGTTAGCGCGTTGGGTTGGGTATATGGCGGGCTATTGGGCGGTGATAGCCGTTTACTTACTCTGGCAAGACGAGAGTGACTTGACAAGATCCTTGATCCTAACCACAGGGCTGCCGATGAGCATCGGACTCGGCTACGTCATGAGCAAACGCTGGTAGCCGCTCATACTAATGCGAATCCTCGGCGTCGACCCCGGCACGCAGACGATGGGGTACTGCATCCTCGACCTCGACGGCGACGCGACCAGCGCGCTCGATTGGGGCGCCCTCGACGGCGGACGGTCGAAAGAGATCGCCGCACGGCTCGCCCGACTCCTTGACGCCCTCCGAGACGTCGCCGCCCGCTGGCGCCCCGACGAACTCGCCATAGAGGAGCCGTTCGTCTCCCCGGAGCGCGGCGCGAAGTCCGCCGTCGCCGTCGGGCAGGCGCAAGCCGTCGCCCTCCTCGTCGCCGCGCAAGCCGGCATTCCCATCCGCCGCTACCCCCCCGCCCAAGTGAAAAGCGCCGTCGCCAACTACGGCGCGGGCGCGAAGGACCAGGTGCAGCGCTCCGTCCGCCTCATCCTCGGCCTCGGCGACGCCCCAATGTCCGAGGACGCCTCCGACGCCATCGCCATCGCTCTCTGCCACGCCCAGACCCGCCGCGCCGAGCAGCGGACTGCCCCGCGATAAGCCTCGTCGCCGGCGTCGAGGGGGCGGCAGTTCGCGGGTTTCCCAGCCGGAGCCGTGGAATTTTCCGGAATAGGGCGTTATGAGGTCAAATGAGGCCGAAATGGGGTCAAGCATAGGGGAGATGGGGCAGACAGCGCAGGAGGAGTTGTCAGAGCGGAGGATGGAGTACTTGAAGGGATTGTGTTGCGCTGCATCAGTTACTCAAAGTACTCAGTGGGTCCTTTCAGCCATGCAGCGTCTATCCTTCTGCCTATCACCTTTGCAAGGTAGGCCTCTTCGGCTGACGTAACCGCGTCAACAGTGCCCTTAATGACATGGCCATCTCGAATAAATATGTAGCGATGCTCGTAGAGAAAGTCACAGCCGAATATGCATATCGGCATAACAATGTAAGGATCGATTCGCTCAGATGTGGAGCATTTGCTGCGGTTCTTTTTGTGAGCAGACACGAGCGCGTTTACACTGTATTCCTCCTCACATATAGCGCAATTTCCTTGCCGATTGTCAGCAAAAAGCCAATCTCTCAGGATACGTTGCTCTCGACGCTGCTTCTGTTCTATGGTTTCATCAGTAGCCCCTAGTTCACGCAACCTATTGCGGAATTCAGCATAGCGAACTTCATCAGAGTTGTTATTCTGACCAACGATGCCGTTATTTCCGACGAGTCGGTATTCGTAATTGCCTCTTCCACGGCTTTTGTCAATACTTACTAAAGGAGAAAACATCACGGCCCTAACGATATTAGGGTCGGTGTAGTTCTGACTCTTGCGGTGTGTGCGCAATGTAGGGAAATCAGCAACTCGGTTGGCCAAGAATCCAGCCAATTCCTGTTCAATTGGAGACAAAGAGTCTCTTGTCGTGCCAATGTATGAGCAGATTCCGTTTGCATTGTCAAACATCTTGGAACTGCCGAGGTAGGCTTCTATGATCTCAATGGGCGCGTAAGGATGCTTCTGCTTCCTCGCACGCAGAGCGTTGGCGTATGTTTCGGCTAACTCTTTCACAGAGCAATGCGGGGTCAATGCGAATACTTTTCGGCTGTAATTTATCAGAACGTTGTCTCTGTTTTCAAAAAGATACCATAAACAACCATCTTTCTCCAGACCCCACGCTTCGTCAGAAAGACGGATTATTGCCTCAGCCAAAGAGCGGAATTCATTATCTTTTCCGATCAAATAGTCCAATTGCGCGAGTCCATAAATCCCAGGGAGCGCCTTGACTTTCTTGTAGAGGTTCTTCGCCTCGGCCAATAGAGGTTTCCTAATGACAAAATGGTCATGGAATTTATCGATCGTTCCTCTGGTTGCAGGGGTCAATTCTGGCGTGCAGACATCGTAGGGGCTGTCGTTCCCGAGGTCGCCGAGCATATTGAGGAGACCACGAATGCTGAACATGTCTTTCACCAACCCGGCTTCAATGATCCGGTTCTTGAGATCCGAGTAGAGCCAGTACTCCTGCTCTTGTACGATAAGCGAGAAGGACTGCAGGGAAGGGAGGTCGGACATATTGACCTTATAGACGAAGTCGCGCTGCTTGATCTGCAGCACTCGCTGCCTGGTTACCCCGAAAGACTGGGCTGTTTCTTCGAGGGTCGGCCAGGTAGAGCCACCGAATCCGTAGAAATACGTAATCATCCTCACGTTCTGGTCTTGCTTGGCGTCTGGGCGCGAAGTTTGCACGGAAGACAAGATTCTCCGCATCTCGCTTTCGATGGTTGGCGCTGCTTGTACGCCAAGGGGCTCTTGGAGAGACAATGTCATCTTTTCCACGGGGGCGGCTCCTCAAGTCGATTTTTGTTAAAGTGCATCATATCATACTCGCGTCACCTGTCAAGCTCTTCTCTTGCCGGATGCGCGCAAGGCACCAGCAGCGGGGAGTGCAGATTGCGGGGATTCCCTCTTCCGCAGTCAGGGTAAGCGCATGTGGGAGACGGGGTGTAGCCCCGTCTCGGGGGCGGGATTCCCGCCTGCGCGGGAATGACGGTTCATGGGGTTCTTGCGGCGCTGGAGGCGCCGGGAGCGTCCCTCTCCGCAAATGAGATAGCCTAGACGCGATGCCTTGCGAATTCTCTTACGCTGCGTCCGTCGCCACCGCCCTCCGCCGCGCCCAAGCCCGCCGCGCCGAGCGGCGGACGGCCCCCCGATGAGCCTCGTCGCCGGCGTCGAGGGGACGATAGAGGCGAAAGACGCCGACTCCGTCATCGTCCGCGTCGTCGGCGGCATACTCCTGCGCGTCTCCGTTCCCGCCCACGACGTCGGCGCGATGCCCGCCTCCGGCGCCCCCGTCAAACTGCACGCGCATCTCATCGTCCGCGAGGACGACCTCCAACTCTACGGCTTCCCCACGGAACAGGGGCGCCGCCTCTTCGAAATGCTCATCGGCGTGAGCCAGGTCGGCCCGAAGGCGGCGCTCGCCGTGCTCAGCGTTCTCCCGCCGGAAGACCTCGCCGCCGCCATCGTGTCGAGCGACTCCGCCGCGATCAGCCGCGCCCCGGGCGTCGGCAAGCGCACCGCCGAGCGGATCATTCTCGACCTCAAGGGCAAACTCGAGGAGGAGATCGGCGCGCCCATTGCCGTCGCGACGGGGGCAGGGGCGAGCGCGGGCGGAACCGGCGACCCCGCGCTCCAATGGCTAATGGCGCTCGGCTACTCCGTTCTCGAGGCGCGGCAAGAGCTCACGTCGGAGGACGGCGCCGCCGACGCCGGCCTCCCCACCGAGGAGCGCGTGCGCCGCGCGTTGGAGCGCATGGGCGCCGCGCGGTAGGCGGCGCCCATGGCGCGCAAGCGCCGCGGACGGAGGCGCAACGCGCCCCGTCTCCCCTGACCCCAGGCGCCATGTCATTCCCGCGAAGCGGGAACCTACCCCTCTGTCCGTCATTCCGCTAATCGTCATTTCCGCGTAGGCGGGAATCCCGCCCCCTCTGATAGAATGGGCGCGTTAGGAGCGCCCCGCCTCCCCGTTATGGTCAATCGCAGCAACCGGCGCGCCGCGCCAACGCAATCCCCCCCGCCCGACGGCGCGTTCGTCGAGCGCGCCGCCGGCGACGTTCGCCGCCGCCTCGAGCAGGCCGCCCGGCCCGCCGCCGCCGACCGCATACGCAAGGAGGCGGGGCGCGACGTCCCCTGCCACGGCGCGCCGCCCGCCGACGTCCACCGCATCGGCCTAGACCTCGTCCGCAAGTTGCGCGCCGCCGGACTCCCCTCGACGCTCGCCATCGCGGACAACCTGTTCCGCTCCGGCAACGTCGAGGAAGGGCTGGTCGGCGCGCAGATCGTCGGCGCGCTGGCGCGGCTCATCACCGGCGGCGACTTCGAGCGCATCGAGCCCTGGGGCGACTCGCTGACGTCTCCCCAGACGGCGGACGCGCTCGGCGCGAATTGCCTCAGCCCCTCGCTCGCCGCGAAGCCGTCGCTCGTGAAGACGATGCGGGAGTGGACGCGCTCCGACAACCCCTCGAAGCGCCGCGCCGCCGCCGCCGCGTTCAGTCCTCTCGTCCGCGAAGGCAGATTCGGCACCGACGCGCTCGAGACGGCGGAATTGCTGATGGAGGACCCCAGCGAGGAGGTTCAGCGCGGCGTCGGCGCGATGCTGATGGAGATGTCCCGCCTCAACGGCGACCGCGCGGCGGACTTCCTCGCCGAGTGGAAGGGCCGCAGCCCGCGCCTGCTGCTGGAGACCGCCGCGTCGCGGCTGCAGCCGGCGCAGCGCGAGCGGGCGCTGGGCTGATGGCCGGCGCTCAGGCGGGGCGGGACGCGCCCGGCGTCGGACGGCGGCTCTACCGGGGGCTGGCGTTCGCGCTCCTCGTCGGCGTCGCCGGAGCGGCGATAAGCGGCGCGCCTGCGCTCTTCCTGCAAACCGTCTTCACGCAGGAATCGCAGCGCTGCGCGGACGTCGCCGAAGCCGCCCTCGCGCAGGGCGCCGAGCCGCCCCCGTGCGCCGACGAATTCCTCGCGCCTCCCGCGTGGCTCCCCCTCTCCCTTCTCTTCGGCGGCGGAGCCGTCGGCGTCGCGGGCGGATTCGCCTACGGCGTCGCGTCCCCCAACCGCCGCGCCTCCCGCGAGCGCGAGCCGCAGTGGCTGCCCTTCTGAGCGCGGCGGATTCAACGCAACTGCCATCCGTAAGCAGTCGCGCCGTCCGCCGTTCCGTAGTATCCTAAGCGCGGGAAGATTCGTATGCGCCAACTGCCGCTCCGCGTTCGCCTGCTCTCGCTCGCCGCCGCCGCGCTCGCCGCGTCGGTCGCGTCCGCCTGCGCGCTTTTCGCCGAGCCCAACTACATCGCCTACGCCATAGGGTCGCCCGGCGCGAGGGACATCGTCATCACCCGCCCGAACGGCGAAGGCTCCCTCACGCTGACCGCGGGCACGGAGTGGCAAGGCGCGGACAACTACAAGCCCGTGTGGGACCCCACCCGCCAGCGCGTCGCGTTCCTCAGCGACCGCGACGGCAACGTCGAGGTCTACTCGATGCTCGCCGACGGGTCCGGCTACACCCGCGTCACCAACTCCGATTTCATGGAGAGCCAGGTCTCATGGTCGGCCAACGGCGAGTCCGTCGCCTACACGTCGGAGATGCCCGACGGAACGCGCAGCGTCCACCACGTCGCCTTCGCCGATCTCAAGCCGACGCCCGTCATCTTCGGCAGCGAAGGCGAAACCGACCCCGCGTGGTCGCCGACGGAGCACGTGATCGTTTTCGCCAAACTCAACTCGGAGGGCGAGTCCGCCGGCATCTTCCTGCGCGACCCGACCAACGTGAACGAAGTGCAGTTGACGGCGGGCCCGCACCGCTTCCCCGCCTGGTCGCCGGACGGCACGCGCCTGGCCTACATCTCGACGCAGATCGACGGGCAGGAGGACATCTACATCGTCGGCGTGAGCGCGGCGGGATGGACGGTCGCGCCCTTCCGCGTAACGTCGTCGCCCGGGCGCGACTACGCCCCCGCGTGGTCGCCCGACGGCTCGATGATCGCGTTCCTGAGCGACCGCGACGGCAACACTGAGATCTACACGACGTCGTCGGCCCAGACGCAGGAGCCCGCCGCGCGCCTCACGCGGAACGCCGTCGACGAGTTGTCCGTGGAATGGGGGCCGACGGACCTGCTGCTGTTCCCCTCGGGCC